>CAWJDF010000001.1:0-180488 GCA_963841535.1 uncultured Solirubrobacterales bacterium
CGTGGTCTGGAAGTACGTGCACGATTCGCAGATCGATTCGAAGTGACAGTCCAGCCCGACGGGGCGGGCGCAGTAGCCGTTGCCGAGCATCCGCCGGTGCATTTCGGCGCGGAGCTTGCGCATCTCGGCGCCCTCCGCGGTCGCAGGCAGCTCCTTCGGGGCGTCGTAGAGCGCCTCGACTTGCTCGGAGACTTTGAAGTATTCGTTGGCGACGGTGCGGTTGGAGATCCTGGCGTAGACCATCGTCATCCGCATCGACTTGTGGCCGAGCAGCGCCGCGATCGCCTCAAGTGACATGCCGCGGTTGATCGCCTGCGTAGCCAGCGTGTGCCGCAGCTGGTGCGGGGTCACGCCGTCAAGGCCGGCCTCACGGGCGACCTTGAGGATCGCCTTGCGCACGCGGTCATTGCCGATCCGTCGTCCGTGCTCCATGAACAGCCACGGCTCTCTGAGGGTGGCGGGACGCCGGGCGATCCACTCGTCGAGCAGCTCCTTGAGCTGCGGATGTAGGGGGATGTAGCGGTCGGTTCGGAGCTTCCCGAGCGGCACGTGCAGCCAGTAGGCGGAGCCGATCTGCACGACCGCCTCGACTGTCAAGTTCAGGAGCTCGCCGCGACGCATGCCGGTCCGCGCGAGGAACTCGACCACCAGCCGCGCGAACGGGTCATCGGTTGCGCGGGCGGCCTCGATCAGCTTCTTCGCGGCACCATCATCGATGAACCTCGGCAGCGGGTCATCGAGCTTGGGCACATCGCCAGGAAACATCAGCGTCCGCACCGGCGCGTCCTCGCCGCCCCACTCGCCGAGCCGCTCCAGGCAGATCCGCAGCGTGCCAAGCGCGCCCGCGATCGTCCGCTTCGAGCACCTCTGCCCGCGCCGGTTGGGGCGCTCGGCGAGGTGCCGCTTGTAACGCTCGATATGTGAGCGGCGAAGATCGCGGACTGCTTGCACGTCGGGCGCCCGGGCTCTGAGCCACAGCGCGAACTCGCGCAGCGTGCCTCCACGTGCGGCACCGACGACGGGCGCAGCGTGACTCGCATCTGCTCCACATAGCCCTGTAGCGTCTCCGCCAGCCTGGCGGGAACGCTCGCCCACTGCCGCGCGCGCAGCTCGGCCTGGTTCTCCTTGCGCTTGCGCGGCTGACCGTCGATCACCCCGGCGTGATAGAGCGTCGCCTCCGCCCCGAACAGCCTGATACTCAGCGTGCGATGCCCGGAACGCGGGCCCAGGCGCAGCATCGCGTCGATCAGCTGGTCGCGGGCTGTCTCGAATTTCGCTCTGCTGAGCGTGTCCGGCGGCACGCCCGCGACCGCCGCGACCTTCGCGACCGCCCACCACTGCAGCTCGGCCGACTTGCCATCGAAGCCGATGTCGTCGGCCACTTGCATAAACCGCGGATGGAAGTCGCGGTGAACCCACGCAGCCACCTTGCCGATCCGCTGATGGCCGCGCACCAACAACTCTGGCCTAGCTGGTGCGTGCCCAGCCACCATCATCCACAGCACGACGCGACTCTCGCGCCCCTCAAGCCACCGCGACTGCTCCTCAGTTGGCAGCTGCGCCCAGCCCGACGCGCCGCCGACGCGCAGCAGGAACGCGCGCGCCGGCGAGATCACCTCGCTCTCGGCGAACTGCCCAGTCGCGACAAGATCAGCATGGAACGCCACGATCAGCCGCTCCACCTCCGGGTCACGCTCAAGCAAGCGGGCCACCTATGCCGCCTCCCCGTCGGTCTCGGTCGGATCAGCCTGCGCCTCGATCGCCTCCGCCGCCCGCATGTACTCGCCCACCAGCCAATCATTCGCGAGGTGCAGATACATCCGGGTGGACTCGATCGACGCGTGCCCGGCCTGTGCCTGCAGCGCCTCCAACGACATCCCCTGCTCCCGCAGCCGCGTGAAGCACGTGTGCCTGAGCATGTGACACGTCAACCGCGCAAGCCCGGCCCGCTCACGGACCCCGTCGATCACCTCATCCAACCCGGCCGCGGTCAACTGCATCCCACGCCGCGGGCCCTTCAACACCACGAAGCACGCGTCGGTCAACACCTCGAGGGGACGCTCGCTCTCCAGATACTCGCCCAGTGCCTCGAAGAACCGGCCCGAGACCGGCACGATCCGCTCCCGGCCGCCCTTCCCGGAGGCGACGAACAGCCGCTGCTCACCCGGGTTGATGTCCTGTAGCCGCAGACCCAGCACCTCGCAGCGCCGCAAGCCCGCGAGCAGCATCGCCAGCACGACCGCCCGGTCCCGCTGTGTGCGCAGCCCGCACAGAAGCTGCTCGACCTCGCCCGGCGAGAGGATCCTGGGCAGCGTCCTCGGCCGGCGCACCAGCCGCACCCCACCCCGGCCACGCTGCCCGGCCCGCCGACCCGCCAGCCCGCGCGGCACCGGATTGCGATCAACGCCAGCATCGCCGCGAACCATCAGATACTCGAACAGGCCCGCAATGCTCGACAACCGCCGGGCGATCGTCCTCGCCGACAGCCCGCCCTCCCCGTCCTCGATCCGCACCACCTTCTCGTGCCGGGGCGTGCGCTGCTGGCCCAGAAACGCGAACACGTCAGCCGACGTCACCTCCGCCGGCTCCTTGCCGCCGATCACCTCGAAGAACACCTTCAAGTCATACGCAGTCGCCAGCCACGTGTTCACAGCACCACGCACGCCGACGAACTCCAAATACGCATCCACCAGCGGATGCCCCAGCGTGATCGCCCGCAACTCCGACCCCTCGAACACCCGCTCCACGCAAGGCACGAAACTCACAGCAGCGCTCCTTCCCCGAAGACGACAGGACCGAGCCGAACCATCGTGCCCCCGCCGGACGGCGCGCACGCGGTAGGCGCTTCGCTCGGTCGGCTACGCCGACCTTCCCTTCGCGCCCACCGCGTAGCCACAACCAGCACGAGACACGGCGCGACCAGGGCCACTACGGGATCATTGGCCGCACTGCCATATCACCCGCATATCCAACATGCCCATCTCGGGATCACCTCGACGTATCTGCGCGGGATCGACAACACCGAGATCATCCACACCGTTGACCAGCGGCACGCGCCGATGATCCCGCCACCAGCGGCCTCAAGCCTGCGCCCTGACCGGCAAGAGCCATGCGAATACGACATCTGCCGCGCGATCGTGGACCGCGGGGATAACCGCACTCGTCCGAGCCGGCCGGCGTCCGCCGATTGCCCTCGTGGCAAGGTGCTCACGCCGCGAGTCGTGGTCGTGGCCATCGCTGGGGCGCCTTTGCAATCGTCCGATGCCGCGCCGGCGCGAGGCAAGCAGTCGCGCCGGACCGAGGCCGCCGCGTCATAGAACCCGCATGGGGAGGAGGGTGGTCGGTTCGAAGTAGTAGACCCGGCGCCGGCGGATCGATCGGAGTCGATAACGTCGGCGCCCCGGCTTGCTGGGACGGGCCGCGGTGCGGGGAGCAGGCCAGCCGCGGCCCGCACGCGCGACCCGGCTCAGGCTGGGCTAGGGAATGGCGTGAGGTCCGGCCTTGAGGATCTTGACTGTTCCCAGGCTCTGTGGCTTCTTGTTCGGGGCTACGTCGGACACGATTCCTGTCGCGAAGTTCATGACGAACACGTCGGTGATGGTCCCCTTCGCTAGATACCACGTGACCATCAGCAGCTTGTGGCCTACCGGCATCGCGATGTACTTCGACTTGAACACCAGCCCCTTTCCGGGCCCCTTGACGCCAACCGCCGATACGTGGTTGCTGCTCAGGTAATTTTGATCGAAGGTGTTAACGGCATTCGTTCCCAGCGGATAGAACGTCTGCAGTTTGTAGCCGCTCAGATCGACCGTAGCGATCTTGGTCGGATAGCCGGTGATGTCGCCGGTTCCTGCGGTAGCCGGAAGTGCAACCGCGGCCACGAGCGCCACGACTGCGCCCACAATGGCAAGCTTCGCCTTACCCATCGCACTCTCCTACTGCTGACCTTGTTGCCGGGACGCGACGCCCGGATCGGACAGCAGCGTATAGACGTGCGCGCAGCGCGGTCAACGCGCTCTGCACAGATCGTCAACGTTTCAAGCGTCGTCGGCGGCGATGTCGACGGTGACGACTATCCGCCAGAGAATCACAAGAGGACGCGCGGCCATGTTGCGCGGCCCGACCCGGCTGAATACCCCTGGGGCGGCTTCGAGACCGCCACGGTCAGGCTTTCGGGTTCGCTCCACTGGCAGGAGTCTGCCTGCCAGAGTCCGCACGACTGCTTTCGTTCTTCCGACAGCGCGGGCCGGGCCATCGCTCTTCGGCGACGGAGGAGGCGTCGGACGCTTGATGCGAAGTGGCACGATGCGGACGAGCGCGGCGTCGCGACGACGCAATGACCCCGAGCGCGCGTGCTCCGTGCCGCTTCAGTGTCGATCTTGGATCAACGCCGCGGGTCGCGGCGTCGGCGAGTAGCAGGGAGGCCGCCACGCCAAGCGTCAGTCCTGGTTTCGTCAGTGCACGCAACTCAGCGCGGACTCCGTCGACGTCGCTCCGTTCGTTCCGCGGGACGCAACCGCTGCGCTGTCGAGCAGACCTCCCGGGTCTCACGCGACCCGGTCGCCCGGACCATGCTGACCAAGGTTGCTGATGACCCAGCGGTTCATCCGATTCAGGCGATGCGTCCAGTCCTGCACAGCCCATGCTCAACCGATGTGGCCACCTGCGGACGCGTATCGCGCGACTCCGTCACTGCGCTGGGCTACGGAACCAGCTCGGCGGCGTCGGGAGCCATCCCATCACAGAGGCGCACCGGCGCGACCAGGAGGATGACTAATGCCTCGGTTGCTAACTCGGCTAGTTCCACTCCGTGGCACGCAGTCTTTGCGGGTTACGGTGACTTGGAGGAAGCGACGAGTTCGGGCAGTCAAGTTCGAGTATGCGAGGCCCCACTTGCTACGGCGCTTGATCAACGCCATGAAATGACGAGTCATCGGGCTCCGCGCCGGTCCTGCTGGTGCCGCCCATCGTTTACAGGCGCGTCCCTCGACGGTCGGGATTCCAGTCGGCTGACATCAGCATCATCGCCTCGCGGATCGCCGGATCGGGAGGCGTCGACCGGCTCGGCATGTTCGCCAACTCTGATAATTCCTACTAAAGCTTCCTGGACGAATTGCCGATACGAGGACAGGGGCAAGGGCAGAACTCGGGGGCATGCTGGTGCGTCGACGGGCGGGGGTGCGCCCGTCGACGCATCCCGAGCTGCCGATATCGATTCTCAGCTGCTCCGGGCGGACGGCGATGAGCGCGGCGAGAATCGCGACGTTGCCAGGACGTCCGCGAGTGCGGCCGACGGGGCGGGTCGGGCCGACCTCCGGCCGCACGCAGGCGACCGGCCGAGTTTGGCGGCATTTCGTGATCGTCAAGCCGCGGGCGACGAGCGGCCCAGCGGCCGACGCTTTGGCGCTGTTAGGGGACTAGGACGACCTTGCCGACGTTGCGCCGTTCGGCGATGAAGCGGTGCGCGTCGGGCGCTCGGTCGAATGAGAACGACTCGGCGACGACTGGCTTCAGGTTCCCCTCTTGGAGCCCCGATAACAACGGCTCAATCACGCGGTCGAGGCTTCCCTCGGCATCCCACCAGGAAAGCATGTTGAGGCCGAACACGCCCTTGTTTTCGCTCATCACCCCTAGCCCCTTCCACCACGGCATCGACGAGAATGGGCTCTTGGCAAGGGTCCGCATCGCGGCCGGTACGCTCCGTCTTTCGCCGGTCTGAACCTCCGAGGCTCCGTACATGATCAGCCGCCCCCCTTGGCGGAGTAACCGATAGTCCTTGCGAAAGCTCGACGGACCAAGTGCGTCGAAGGCGACATCAATCCCCTCGCCGTGTGTGAGCCGGCGCACCTCCTCGGCGAAGTCCTGGCTGCGGTAGTCGATCGGGTGGTCGACTCCCTGCTCGCGGATCGCGTCGTGTTTGGACGCCGACGCGGTGCCGTACACCTCAGCGCCGATGCGCTTGGCGATCTGCGTGGCCGCGATTCCTACCCCGCCGGCCGCAGCGTGGATCAGCACCCGCTCGCCCATCTTGAGGCCTCCCATCACGACAAGTCCCGCTTGGGCGGTCGCGTAGTTGACGGGGAACGCTGCGCCCTCCTCGAAGGACAGCTGCTCGGGCAACTTGTAGACCATGTTCTCCCGCACCGCGACGAGCTCTGCCTGGCCGTTGAAGCGCGTACCGGCGAGCACCCGATCACCCGGCTTGACCGACTCGACCCCGGACCCGACCGACTCCACTTCACCCGCCACCTCATAGCCGACGACGCAGGGCACCTTCGGCGAGTCCGGGTACAGCCCGGTTCGGGCAAGCGTGTCGGCAAAGTTGATACCCGCCGCCTTGACCGCGATCCGAACCTCACCGGGTCCCACCCGCGGGTCGGGCCGCTCTTGGACCTGCAGGACCTCGGGCCCCCCGTGCTTGGTGATCACAACGGCCCGCATCGCACGACGGACTCTATGCGAATCCAAAGCGCCGCGAGCCTCTTCGGTCACCACGCCCACTCGGGGAGACCTTGTGTTCAAACGTGCATCTCAGCGCCGTCCGCGCCTTCCCCGCGCCGCGCCAAAGCGGAGGTCGAGCCCATGTCCGAGACACAGCACCCGACGTTCGATCGGGATCGCGCGAGCGCTTGCCCGGCCGCGCGCCGCATTGTCGTGGATGACGGTGTCTGCTAGACCACGGTCGTGACAACACGGGCGGCTCGGGGAATCGGGAATGAGTGAGCGGCGTTCTGCGTTGAATCTGAGTGCACTGCTCGCCGCGGTGGATGCTGCCCCGCCGATCGCGGCCGCTGAGGTCATCGGCGCTGCGCTGGCCGAGAGTCTCGCTGCGCGTGAAATCAGTTTCTTGATCGCTGACTTCAGCGGCCGCGCGCTCGTGCGCCTGAGTCACGTGGCTCGGGGCGACGCGAAGGGCGCCCTAGCGCGTGAGCGCGCTGAGAGGGTGCCTCTGGTTGGAACGCCTCAGGGTCAGGCCCTGGCGAAGCAGAAGGTCGAGGTCCTCGCTGAGAACGGTGGCGCCTGGTTATTCGCCCCGGTGTCCAGTCGGGGCGAGGCCGTTGGCGTCCTGGAGTTGTGGCTCGATGAGCGGCCCGACGAGCAGACGATTGCCAGCGTCGCGGGCGCGGCGCACGCCCTCGCGTACATCGTGATCGCTAACCGCCGGTTTACAGATCTGTTTGATTGGGGGCAGCGTTCGGTGCCGCTGTCGCTGGAGGCGGAGATCCAGCACCGGCTGCTTCCGGGCTCCTACACCTGCGAGGCTGGACAGTTCACGCTCGCGGGTTGGTTAGAACCCGCTGGAGACGTGGCCGGCGACACGTTTGACTTCAGCCTCGAGCGCGACATTTTGCATCTCTCGATGACTGACGCGATGGGGCACACCCTCCAGTCGGCATTGCTGGCCACGGTGCTGGTCGGAGCGCTCCGCAACGCACGCCGCCGTGGTGTCGGTCTTGCCGAGCAGGGCCGGCTGGCCTACGAGGCCCTCTCGGGATACTCGCCTAGCCATGTGTTCGTAACTGGGCAGCTCGTGCGAGTCGATTTGACTTCGGGGACCGCGCGGATGATTAACGCAGGACATCCGCCACCGCTTCGGGTTCGTGACGGTCGGGCCGAGGAGATTAGCCTCCACGCTGATCCGCCGTTTGCCCTACCGATGACGGGGGATTATCGCGTGCAAGAGATAGCCCTGGAGGCGGGTGATCGGCTCGTCTTTCTCACAGACGGCATGCTCGAGCGCAACGCAGCAACGGTGGACATCCCGTCCTTCTTGACAGCTTGTCGACACCTGCATCCGCGGGAGGCCGTCCAACAGCTGACACAGGCCGTCGTACACGCATGTGGCGGGAAGCTGCGCGACGACGCCACCGTCCTGTGCTTCGACTGGCACGGTGACTCGCAAGCGCGCGACTCCAACGCGGCCCCACCGCCGTAAGCGCAAGCACGGGTGTGGAAGTCGGCGGCGGGCGAGTCGGCATCCGCTCTCGGTGTTGGGCGGGGTCTGTTGAGCCCGTAATGGTGGTAGAGCTGAGCCGGCCGCGAGCGACCCGCCTACATGCCCGGCTGTCTAGCTGCTCTCGCGGAGCGCCCGGTTGACTGCGTCGGCGGCGGTGTGTACGCCGAGTTTGGCTTCCAGGTGTGCGAGCCGGTCTCGGACCGCGTGCAGGCTGAGGCATAGCTCCCACGCGATGTCCGCCTCGTCCTTGATCGCGAGCGCGGCACAGAGCACCTCTGTCTCGCGCGGGGTCAGACCAAGGCGATCGAGCGCGTCGGGCCGGAAGCTCGCGACCTCCTCCTCGACCAGTAGCGCGTGCGGATCGCCGGGGAGCAACTGGACGGTGAGACGCCGCCCGTCCCGGACGCTGACGAGCGGCGGACGCGGCGGCAGAGCGAGCCACGCGGCGACGGCCCCGGGCAGCCAGCCGGCGTGCTCGGCAGCACCGAAATGCTCGGCCAGCCACCGCTCGGCGTCGAGACTCGAGTGCTCGATCTCACCGTAGCCGTCGAGCAGCACGACGGCGGTGCCCGGCGGCGGGTCGGCGGCGAGCGCGCGGACAAGCCGTTCGCGCGCCCCGGCATCCTGCAGCGCTGCTTCGAGGACGGGCCGCACCAGATCGAGCACGTCGCGATCGCGCTCTGAGAACTGGCGCTCGCGCCGGCCGAGCCCCGCGACCACCATCTCTCGACGCTCCGCGCGAACGCCGATGGTGATGCAGTACTCGACGCCCGACGGGTGGAGCAGATCGCCGTACAGCTCGCTGTGGAACAGGTGGCGGGGCTCAGTGGCCTCTGACATGCGCAGCGCCGGACGCCTTCGGGCGGTATGCGCCGACAGCAGCGGATGACCCGCCGAATCGCCCACGATTGCCGCGAACGCACCCGGCGGCTCGGCATCGGCGGGGATCGTCTCGTGTCGCACGACCCCGGTGGCGAGCTCGACCCGATCCCACATCAGCACGTCTGCGGGCACGAGCTCCGCGAGGCCCGACAGCGCCCGGCGTCGCAGCTCGGGCACCGTGCGGGCTCCGAACAGCTCCCGGGCGAACCCGCGCGCCGCGCCCACGTCGGTGTCGGCGAGCCAGGGCATGACCTCACCGGTCACGATACACCCGCGATTCAGGCGTGAGTCCGCGTGGGCTTGGTAGGGGCGGCGCGATGCCCGACATGAGCGGGATCATGTAGCCCGAGTCGCTAGTTCACGCCCGGTCCGTTCGCGACGGTGCGGAGCCCGAATCTTGACTGGGATGCGATCGCCTCGGGCGGTCTCGTCTTGTTCGTCTTGAAGGTCGCGGCCCTATGTGCGTGCTGTCGGTCGCGCTGTGGACCAATCCGGGTTGTCAGGAGCCCGACGTACTGCACGTTCACGGCGCCCTCG
The DNA here is from genome assembly GCA_963841535.1 of uncultured Solirubrobacterales bacterium. Taxonomy (GTDB): domain Bacteria; phylum Actinomycetota; class Thermoleophilia; order Solirubrobacterales; family Solirubrobacteraceae; genus Palsa-465. Next base: position 9,377 of record CAWJDF010000001.1, read on the forward strand.
GCGACGGCGAGCGTCCTCGTCTGAGCCAAGCTGGTCCCCAGTGGGCGGTGTACACGTTTCTCGTACCGCGTCTGGCCGGCCGCCGAGCGCATCGAACCGGGCCCGCGACGCGCAGCGGCCGGCGGGGACTGAGCCGTCAGCTCGGACCGGGCGCACTTTCGTCCGTAGTGCGAGCGCGCCGCCCCTCGGCCTCTGCGGCGCGAAGACGCGCTTCTGCCTGCTCGTAGCGCGTTCGAGCTCGCGCAGGCGGGCCAGGCTGGTGGCGCGGGGTCCGTAGACCTTGGCCTTGTAGAGCTGGTAGCGCTGGCGGGCGTGCTGAGCCTGTGCTCGCAGATCGTCCAGATCCCGGGTGGACATGGGCTTCATTGCCGAGTGGGGCGGTGGTCGCCGGCCGCGTGTCGGTCGTGGCGCTCAGGGGTCATCGCCGGGCGAGTCGGCGTCCGCTCTCGGTGTTGGGCGGGGTGTAGTTGAGCTCGAAGTGGTGGTAGAGCGCCGACTCGTCGGCCTGGGAGAGTTCCTCGCCGTGCTGCTCGATGTTCGGCGCGGACTTGATCTGCCCCTTGGTCACCGCGACCTGCAGGTCATCGGGACCTACCGTGATCCCGCCCAGCGGCACAAAGGTCAAGTGGCGGTCGATGAAGCCCTCCTTGACGGTGGCGAACTGCGGCTCGTCGTTCTCGACGTCGACGTAGACGTCCTGCAGCTTGCCGATCTTCTCGCCGTCACGATCGATGAGCATCTTGCCGTGCCATTCGGCGACGTTCCAACTGGCGTTCTGCTGGTGCTCGGTCATCGCCAAAGCCTCCTCGTCTCCCCTCGGTGTCTCGCAGTCAACAATCTTAGGACCGGGCGGGGCGCGCCCCGGCGGGCGCCAGCGAATACCGCGCAGGCGAGATGCGCATACGCTGGGCGCCTTGCGCGGACGCCGCAATCGAGCCCGGCGAGAGTCTCCGCTAGCTCCCCGGCGCCCGACTGGCTCTCAGTGGGGCGGGCATGAGTGCCGCTCCGGCGATCACGAGCGCGAAGGCGATCACCCGGCCGACGATCGCTGGCGCACCGATCCCGATCGGGTCGCGGAACACGAGAATGCCGCCCATGATCGCGGCAAGGTTCGCGGCCACCGAGGTGAACGCGATCACGGCCACGCCGGGAGCCAGCTGAAGCGCGCGAGCCGAGGCATAGAACGCCAGCACCGAAGCCACCAGCGCCGCCAAAGTCCACTGGCTCACGATCCCACGCCACCCCCCGTGCAAAGCCTCGGTCAGGTACTTCAGGGCGATGTCGGATACCCCGAACAGCACCCCGGCCGCAACCCCAAGCAACAGTCCCTGGGTGGCCGGGCCGAGACTGCCACGCATCGAGATCCGGATCAGCGCGGCACCAAGCGCCAGAACACCGCACTCAACCGCAATCAGGGCCGCCAGCGAGTAGTGACGGACGGCGCTGGTGTGCGCTCCGCCCGTGACCGCAATCACCGCGAGCCCGAACGCCGTCACGATCAGCCCGGCCCACTGCCGACGGCCGAGGTGAAAGCCGAAGTAGCGTCGGCGAACACGGCAAGAAACACCAACCCGCCCGAGAGCACGGCCTGCACAACCGACAGCGGCGCGAGCGCAAGCGCACCGACGTGAAGCCCCCACGCAACCGCCGCCACCCCCACCCCAGCGAGAACCAGCGAGAACGGAACAAGCCCACAGCGCTGCGCAGCGGATGACGCGCCCGCACCGCAGGCGCCAACACCGCACCACGCTGCTTGAACAGAAACGCGACGTTCGTGCCCAAAGCCGAGCCCAACGCCAATCCCAACCCAGGGACCATCGCCCCATACTCTCAGGCGACCACCCCAGTATTTGCCACGTGGCAAATACGTCCACCGCCGGACGGAACTGCGGTTCGCCTCCGCCATAAAGAAAGCCCCGCTATGCAGGGCTTTTCCAGTGCGCCCGAGAGGACTCGAACCTCCACGGACCATAAAGTCCACAAGGCCCTCAACCTTGGACGGCCCGCGTAGATGAGTTTGCCGGCGTCTGAATCGTCCAAATTGCGGCGTTCCGTGGACGGGATGGACGCATTGGACGGGATGGATGTTGCCACGGGTGTTGCCACGCCAGCCGTGACTGGGCGGTGCGGGGTGCGGATCACCGCGGGCTTAACGGCCAGAGTTCGCTGCCGCCCACGAGCACGCGCAGGCGCGGCCACGGCGCTCGGCCGAGTTGTTCGGAGAGCACCAGTGATTCGGGATCGCTGCCGAGGTCCGCGTCGATCTGGACCGCTGTGCCATCGTCGAGCAAGAGGCGAACATCGTCAACGCCCTCGCCATCGCAGGTGGCGTCGATCACCGTGCGTCCGACGAGCGCCCCCGCGAGAGCGGCGGCGGGACGATCTTTATAGCGCGAATGCGGTCACCAGCTGAGAGTAGCCGCGGTGGATTTCAGGGCCGTACGTATCAACCGGCGCCGCCGGGCCCCCTCAAGGGCGTGCTTACCGGTGAGTGCCCTTGACCGCCGGCCAGCCCTGCCTGCATTCGTGCCTCGCGTCGGCGATCACCCGCAACTCTCATCGAGAATTCCAAGATGGCCGAGTCTTACTCAGAGCGTCACGGACGTAAACCGCCGATCAGCGTGGGGGCGCTCGTCGAGCTCGTGTTCCGTCGGCTGCGCGAGTTCGAGCAGCGCGATTACTTCTACGAGGATCACTGGGAGCCACCAACGCGCCGAACATCGATCCGCGGGTGCCACGCTGCGACTCTCCCTGACCTCCTAACTGACCGAGCGGCTGGACTCGATCGCGTCGATGCAGCGACTGGCCCGCTCGGAGACGAGCTCGACCAGCCTGCCCGGGAGACCGCGATCGAGCGACGCCACCTCTGGGGCGCTCGCGGCGTCTGCAAACGCGCCGGGCGCGATGCCCGCGAGCTCGCGGGCGCGTTCGACGACCGCCTCGCCGTCGAGTCCGAGGTCCCGGGCGGTCCGCGGCCACGGGTTGCGGCGGATGTGGACCTCGTAGCTTCCGCCGATCTTCATCGCGAACCGCAGCCGGTGCTCGTCGGTGCCGTAGGGCAAGGCGGAGGCGACGTCGTAGAGCGGCGCGAGGCGCCCCTGATCTCCGGCTAGCAACAACGAGTAATTCTTCGCGTGGGCGTCGGTGCCGGCGATCAGCCAGTTCCAGATCAGCGCGTCGGCGAACCGCCAGACCGCCTGCTCGGCGGTCCGCGGCAGCATCGCCGTGCGCAGCAACCGCGCGATCTGGGCGGGGGTCGGGCCTCCCTCGTTCTGGTACTTGCGGCTGGGAGGGACACCGAGCGCCTGACAGAGATCCTCCTGGTGCACGCGGACGATCCGCCCATCGTCAAGCACGCGGTCATAGCGGGTGACTACGACCGCCGTCTCCTCCGCGAAGCGGGCGACCGTCGTCCGGGCGGCGATCAGTCCGGCGCGCCGGGCAGCATCGAGACACAGATGCTCGTTGAGGTCGTGGTCATCCAGCCCGCTCACCGCCGGCTTGAGGATTCGCGTGGTCGGCGTCGCGCCCGAGGGCACGCCCCACCGCCCGTCCTCGAACAGCAGCGCGGTCTTGGCCTGGGCGCCGGCCAGGCTGAACTGGCCGGTGAACGATCGTCCCAGCCACGCGGTCGCGTCCTGGCGCAGCTCGCGCAGCCGCTGGGCGATCTCCTCTTCGGTCAGCCAGGTCACGTCTCCCTGGCGCCCGAGCACACGACCAAGCTCCGCGGGCGTCGCGAAGCGGACCGCCCCCGCGCAGTCCTCACCGACCGGCGTCGCCAGCATCGAGAACGGGGAGGAGGCCGACGCGTGAAACTCGCGCGCCCAACGCTGCAGGACCGCGTCGTTGTCGGGCAGCAGGCCCCACAGCCACGGACTGATCGCTTGGTCGGCATGCGACGCCACCTGCACCGGCATCGACAACGACAGGGGCGTCGGCGTCGCCCGCCGCTGGTAGGCGGGGTCGTAGTCGAATCGCACCCGTCCGCCCGGCAGTCGCGTCAGCTGCCCCGCGACGAGGTCCTCGAGCACGACCACGAGTGAGTCGGTCACGGCTCACGGTAGTCGTCGAGCAGGGCGTCCAGGTCGACGGGCGCGGTCGAGCCAGAACGATCCTCGGGCTCAGGATCCCCGTCGTCGACCGCGAGGCGCAGCCCGAGCGCGTCGAGCAGCCGGATCACCAGACCAAGCTCGGCGGTCGGCTTGCCCGCCTCGAACTCGCTCAGCCACGCGCGCGAGACGCCCGCTCGATTGGCCAGCTCCGCTTGGCTGAGGCGCAGACGCTGGCGGCAGCCGCGCGCCGTCGCGGCGAGATCACGAATGGATTTGATCGTGGTGTACATGCGGTCGACGTACGTTGACATTGGAAAGGTGTCGGCGTACGTCGACAAGTCTAACATGTCGCCGTACGTTGACAATCACAAGATGTCGACGTACGGCGACAGGGTGCGCCCTTCGCACGTTGGCAACACGAAGCGGAACCCGCAAGCGTCGACCCATTGAACGCAGAGTCGCGATCTCCCGTGTAGCGCAAGTACAGCGCATAACAACGGGCCGAGAGCCCACCGAGAAAGGAGATTGCCTATGCAGGCCACAGAGCAGCACACCAAGACCGTTGAGACCAAGGTCACCTTCCCGCTCTCCACGCGGGATCCCTTCCATCACCGCTACGCCCGCGACGAGACGATCGGCGTGGTCCGGGTCGCGGCCATGGACCATTTCGGGGTCCACGAAGAGCCGGGCACTGTCTACTACCTGACCGACGATCGCCACGATGACCGCCGCCTCGAGGACGGCGAGACCATCGGCGCGGTCGCGGGCGAGCACGACGACCTGCGCCTGACGCTGGTCAAGGACCTCGTCCAGGGATGACCCTCGACCGCGAGAGCGAGCTGACCCTCGTCTCCGACGCCGTCGTCGCCGCCGCGTTCCTCGCCGAGCGCGGCGGCCAGCTGCACGCCCCCGCCAACGGCGACACCGCCGTTTGGTGGGCGGAACTGCACCCGGCGAGCGACCCGGGAGAGACGTACTACGCCCGCCTCGGCTGGAGCGTATACCCGGGCGCGCCCCCGTCGATCAAGTTCGCCACATCCCTCGGCGGCCCGATCACCGACCCCGCGGCGTGGCCGCTGACCCCCGGCTATCGGCCCACCGCACTCGACATGTGCAAACCAATCAGCGCCGAGGGCTTTGCGATTCACCCCGACTGGGCCCGCACATCGCACGCCTGGCGCGGCGAGGGCAATCCCTTCCTCGCCGTCGTGGGCGAGATCCAGCGCGATCTCAACAGCCCCCACTACCAGGGACGGTTCAGAGCATGAGCACACCCCGCATTCCCATCTCCATCGCCGACCTCGTGCAGACGCACGTCACCAGCTACGGCGCGCTAGACGTCGAAACCGGCCTGTTCCTCGCCGCTCCACGCGGCGGCGACACCGCGACGGCCGTCGCGTTCGCGGGCACCCGGGGCGTGGAGCGCCACCGGGGACGCCTCGCCCTCAGCGCCCGCGCCATCTCCCGGCTCCTGCGGTTCCTCAGCGAACGCGATCTCGTCGCGCTCGCCCAAATCCACTCCCACCGCGGGCCCGCCGGCCTGTCACGCACCGACCTTGCCCACGGGTTCTCAGTCGAGGGCTTCACATCCGCCGTGATCCCCTACTACCGGCGACCCGCGCACGATCCCAAAGCCTGGGGCTGGTGGCGCTACCAGGGCGGTCGCTGGCGCGTCGCCGACGCCTTCACCCTGACCGCCGCCGCCACCGCGACGATCGCCGTGACGTTCGACGAGGAGGGTGTCCATGAAGCGCGATGACTCACGCACCGTGCGCCTCGCTGCCCGGGCGGCCCGGGCCAGCGAATCCGAGCTCGAGCAGCGCCTCGCCCACGCCGCCGTCCACGTGGCCATCGACCCACGGCTGCCGGGCGCCATGCCGTGCGCTGAGGTGCTGATCACGACCCTGCAGCGCGGACCCGGAGCCGTTTCGCTCGATCCCGACCGGCTCAGCCGGACCCAAGTGGAGCAGCTTGAGCACGTCGCCAATCAGATCCGGCCCGAGCGTCCCCTCGCCATCGGCGCACCCGGTCGCTCCGCCACCCGGATCGCGATCGGCGCCGCGCCCGGCCAGATCTGCCTCGTGCCCGACGCTCACGGTGCCCACCTGTCCCGGCGGGAGCTGCCCGGCCAGGGACGGCGCCCGACGATGCTTGGCATCGTGTTCGCCGCCTCGCTCGCGGCCGCCGAGGCGTTCAAGCAGGCCGCCGCGATCCGCGCCGAGCACTGCGTACGCCACCAGCGCCTCGACTTCTGCCCGGTCACGCTCGGCGGCGACCTCGACCGCGCTCCGCTCCCGGACGCCGGCTGGGAGCCGATCCTCACCCTCGCCGGGATCGGCGCGATCGGCTCGGCGCACGCGCTGATCCTCGGCGGGCTGGCCGATCACGGCGCGGCGGTGCTGATCGACCGCCAGGTCTACGGGGCCGAGAACCTCGGCACCTACTCGCTCGGCACCAGCGCGGACATCACCGGCGCGACCCCGAAGGTGATCCTCGCCGAGCGGGCGCTGGCCGGGTGGCGCCACCATCCCCACAGCGACGACATCGCCACCGCGATCAACCGCATCGACCAACAGCAGCTTCCGTGGACCCCGATCGTCCTGGCCGGCCTGGACAACCATCCGGCTCGGCGCGACGCGCAGCGGATCCAGGCCGATCGCCTGATCGACGCCGCCACCGGAGACACGGTAGTCGGACTGCGCGACACCCGACCCGGAGGGCCGTGCCTGGCGTGCATGCTGCCCCCGCCGAGCGGGCCCTCGCCGATCGACGCGCTCGTCGCCCTCGGCATCCCCGCGGAGCTGGCGCGGGCGCCCGGCGAGCTCGTCATCGACGAGGAGATCATCGCCAGCGCGCCCGACGCGCACGCCCGAGCGCTCCTCACCGCCCAGCGCGGCACCCCGATCTGCGGACTGCTCCGCGCTGCCGGGCTCAGCGACGCCGACGCCGGCGACTACATGCCCTCGATCCCGTTCGTTAGCCAGCAGGCCGCCTGCCTCGGCGTCGGGCGCCTGGTTGCCATCGCCGCCGGCACCGACGCCGAGCTGCCCAACTTCGTCCAGTACGACGTGCTGCTGGGTCCGTCCAACGCGCTCCGGCAGCGCCGGGCCGCCACGGCCGGTTGCGCCTGCCAGCAGCGGGCGGCGATCATCGAACAGGTCCGCGCGGCGCGCCGGGCAGGAACTCCGGCGTGAGATCTGGCCGCCGCCCGACGGTAGGTACAGCGATGACCGAGCCACTCACCGACGAGCGCCTGCTGGAACTCCAGGGCCTGGGCGGTCCCCGCGCCGTGTCCGATCCAGCCGTGCTGGCCCTCCTCACCGACGTGGTCGCGCGCTATCCCAGAGGGAAGATCCACTGGCTCACTGACACTCCGGAGGCGATCCGCAACGACTGGTACGCCAAGCGCCTGCACGGCGGCCGGCTGGCCAACATGATCGACCAGGCCGGCTCCGTCGCTCACCTGCGCCGACTCGCCGCCGGCGACCTCTACCAATACGCCGTCGACCAGCACCGCCCCGAGCTTTCCGCTCGCCTGTTCGAACGCCTCGACGCGGTGCTCCGCTCCAAACCCGATCGCTTCATGGTGATGGTGCCCGCTTCCGACCGCGGTGCGACCTGGTGGACGCTCACCGCACGCCCAGCCCAGGCGATGTTCTCCGACCGCGACCCCGAGCTGAAGTCGCTCGTCTGGGCCGTCGGCCTGACAACGCTGGAGGAGAAGCCCGACGCCAGGAAGCAGACCCAGTTCATCGGACCCGACGAGCTCGAGCGCTATGTCTACGAGATGCTCGAACGCAGCGCCCGCGGACTCACCCTTGACCAGTTGGCGCGCGGACTCGTCGTCGCCTACGCGCTGGATCCGAGCCTCGAGGAGCTTCCCGACGAGGCGACGCTCGCCGACCGCCATTACGCCGCGGACCGCGCGGGGGTGCCGATGAGCGATCCGCCCGCCCTGCCCGTCGACGAGTACGCCGACATCGCTCAACAAGTGATCCGCGCGCTGACCGATCGTCAGCTCGAGGTTCTCAAGCTCCTGTGCGAGCAGTACACCCTGCGCGAGATCGCCGAGCACCTCGGCTGCGCGCCAGGCACCGTGTCAGCCGATCGAGACAGGATCGCAGCGGTGATCAGCGGCCTCAGTAACGGCGAGGATCTCCACGAGATCCTTGCTGCCACTATCACAGTTCTGTTTGGGGATGACCATGAACTCTGACCTCACACCGCCCGGCGCCTGCGACCGCGCGGCCGGCCCGCCCGGCATCCGACCGCACTGGCGCGACGCCGTCAACCTCGAGGCCTCGCTGTTCGCCGACGCCCCGGAGCCCGCACCTACCTCGGGGGAGGTGTGGAGCATCCGGCACCCGCACGACGCCGACGCGGAGCTCGTCCTGGCGGTCATCACGGCGATCAACGCGGACACCGCCACAGTCGTCCCGCTCGCGAGCAGCGTCGAGCAGGCAACCGAGTGGGACCTCGTCCTCCCGATCGCGACGCTCGGCTACCCCGCGATCGTCCAGACCAGGCTCGCCGGCACTGTCGCGCCCGAGCGGCTCGAACGGCGCCTCAGCGCGCTCATGCCCGAATCGCGGCGCGACCTGCACTCGCTGCTCACCACGGCCAACGCCGGCCACGGGATTCCGCCCGAGCATCTGCCGGTCGGTCCGTGGGTCCTCTCCGAGAACGATCCCCGGCTCGCAGCGCGCACCCGCGCCGCGCAGCGACTCGCGGCCTACCTCACCCTGGTCCATGACGACCCGATCTCCGAATGGCAGTCGCTGGGCTCGATCCTCACCCGCGGTTCGCGGGCCACCGGCGTCGCACTCGCTACGGTCCTGGAGGAACCGCGCTGGGCCGTCCGGCTGCAGGCCGACCAGCTCAACCTGCTCGCGATGCTCCCGGCACGTAAGATGGCGCAGCTTCTGCACACCCTGCGCATCGGTTGGACCGATCGCGTGCGCGACGCCATGTACCGGCTGGCCGAGAAACACGCCGGCAGCGACATACCCTCCGCCACCGTGTTCGCGCGCCGGCAGGGAACACGAACCCGGCGCGTCGGCGCTCGGCGCTCGCCTCAGCCGGCGGCCGACAAGGCGAGCGAGTATGTCGATGAGGTCGAACGCGAGCTGAGAGGGCTGTGACCGTTGCCGTCTGCCGGGTCTGCGGGGCACGCTCGCCGCTGCGCAGCGACTTCGAGCTCGTGGGCGAATGCCCCGAATGCGGCGCCGACGAAGCGCTCGTCGCCGAGGACGCCTATGACCCCGAGCCGCTCGAGCTGATCTGCTGCGACTGCCGCGCCCGCCTGGACGGCGGACCCGCCGGCACCGGCCCCAGCGACCAAGCCGATCACGAAGGTCGCTACACGGTCGAGGACCCCTGCCCGTTCTGCACCACCCCCGAGGGAGCCGGGGAGCTGGTGCCCGTCGAGACGTTCATCGAACCGCGTCGAGTGCCCGACACGCCGGTGGCGCGCGCCGCCGCCGTCCGGCTGTGGCGCAGCCATGGCGCCGGCGTGCCCGTCGACGTGTTCGCGATCGCCCGCGCGGCCGGCCTGGCCGTCACCGTCGCGGCCTTCGACCACGCGGGCCTGCTGCGCGACGGGACCGTGATCGAGGTTCCGAGCCGTGATCCGCCGGTCCGCCAGCGATTCACCGTCGCGCACGAGCTCGGGCACGCCACGTTGCGTCACGAAGTCCCGGAGGATCGGATCGAGGTCGAGGCCAACGCCTTTGCCGCCGAGCTGCTCCTACCCCGGCCCGCACTCGTCCAGGCCGTGTCGTCCGGCCTCGGTTTCCGCGCGATCGCCGAGCGCTTCGACGCCAGCCGCCAGGCCACCCTCTACGCGCTGGCCGGCGCGGGCCTGCTGGGCCGGGTGGCGGGCCGCTGAGCGTCTTGGCGCTCACGCGCACCCGCGAGCAGCGCCGAGCGGGTCAGGCGGCCGTCGGCGTCCTCGTGCAGCAGCGCCTCGCGGACCTGGCGGGCGACCTCGGGCAGGCGCTCGCCCTCGATCACCGAGCCGCGGTCGGCGCCACCGGCGCCATCAGCGCGCGCAGACGGGCCAGGCGCGGGCTGTGGTCGAACCTCGCTCGGCTCATCGACGCGGTCCGCTCGCGGTACTGACGCCGTTGGCGTCCAGCGCCACGGTCACGCTCAGATCGCACAGGTCCACAACATCGTCGGTGTGGGAGATCACGAACACCTGGCGGAACTCACGGTCAACCAGGGCATGCAGCTGCTCCAGCAGCGCTCGTCGGCGATCGGGGTCCTGGCTGCCGAACACCTCGTCGAGCAGCACGAACCCCGTCTCGGCACCCCGCTGGCGGGCCAGCATCCGCGACAGCGCCAGCCGCAGGCACAGTGCTGCCAGATCCTGCTCGCCCCCGGAGAAACGTCGCACCGGATACAGCTGGCGCCCATCGGCGATCTGGAGGTGGTAGCCGTCGGACAGTTGCACGGTGCTGTAACGCCCGCGGGTAGTCTGGCTGAGCAGCAGTGCCGTCTCCTGCTCGAGCTGTGGTCGCGTGCGGCGCGAGACCGCCTCGCGGTAGGCAGCGAGCGCGTCAGCGACCTCGCGGCACATCCGCAACTCGCTGCGCTCGTCGGCGAGCTGCGCGCGCTGGCGGTGGGCTTCGCGCAGGCCTGCGCGCGCGGCCGCGACCATCTCGGAGTCGGCCGACGTCTTGCGGCCGGCGAGCATCAGCTGCTCGTGCGCGTCGTCGATCGCGCGGTTGGCCTCCTCGCACCGCTCCTGGGCGGTCGGCACGGCTTGCTCGTCGGTCGGCACCTCGGCGAGTGCCGCGGCGAACCGCTCCTCCTCGGCGAGCGCCTCGCTCGCCCGGGCGTCCTGGTCGGCTAGGCGCCGGCGCAGCAGCTCGATCCCGTCGCTCTTGGCCCGCAACGCGGCGCAGCGCTGACTCGCGTCTCTCGCCTGGGCGAGCTGACGCTTGAGCGTGGCGTGCGCCGGCGGGTCATAGCCGTTCGCCGGTACGCCGGCGAGCTGCTCGGCGAACAGCTGCGCCTCGCGCTCGGCGCTCTCGAGCCGGGTGCGCACCTCGTTGATCGTGCGCTGCTGGGCACGTACCGACCGCAGTTGATCGCGCAGGACAGGCATCTGCGCCTCCAGGTCCTCGCGGCGTTCCCTGAAACGCCCCTGCTCGGCGGCGATCTCGGCGAGCTGCTGGTCGTACCCGGTCAGCTGTTCCTCGAGCTCATCGAGCGTCGGCAGGCAGGACAGGTCGCCGAGCGCCTGGCGCTCGGCGGCGAGCGCTCGCTCGCGCCGCGCGCGCGCTTCGGTCGCACTCCGCCGCTCGGCGAGCTCGCCAAGTTCGTTCTCGGTGTCGGCGAGCAGCTCCCGGGCGGCCATCAAGTCGGCCTCGAACTGCGCCGCGATGGTCGCGCGCTCGCCCTCGGCATATGGGCGCTTGCACGTCGGGCACGCCGCCTCGGCGTCGCCGGCGAGCACCGCATCGCGATGCGCGCTGTCATGGTTGATCGCCTCCCGCAGTTGTGTGGCCCTCGCCTGCGTGCCGTGCCAGCGATCGAGCGTCGCGTCGGCATCGCTCTCAGCGCCCGCGAGCTCGGCCACTTGCGCGTCCAGTGCGCAGGCGCGCCGCACCAGATCGACCTGCGCGTGCCGATCGCGCGCCCGCGCCTCGACGGCGCGGCGGCGATCGCCCAACACCTCCTGCCCGGCGCGCGCGAGCTCGAGGTCACCCTGCACCGCCTCGAGCCGGTCGGCCAGCCGGTCTGCCGGATCCGAATCCGTCTCACCGTCCTCGAACGCCCCGCTCAGGTTCGCCGCCGCCAGCACGGCCCCCAGCCTGGTCTGCAGCTCGGCGATCCGGTCAGCATGGCGCGCCGCGGTCTGGAGTGCGGTGCGCTGCCCCTCGCGCAACCGCTCGGCCTGCTCGTGGGTGTCGCGCCGGCGGTCGGCGTCGCGTTCCCGCCCGGCCAGCTCATCGACCAGGGAGGCGGCGGGGGTGAGCGTGTCCAGCTCGACGGCGGCCGCCTCGGCGGCCCTCAGCTGCTCGCCCAGCGCGTCCCGCGCGGCTATCTCGGCCTGTGCCGCCCGCTTGGCCTCGCGATGCGCCGCGCTGCGGACCTGGTACTCGCGATCGAGGGCCTGCGCCCGCTTGAGCGCATCGATCGCCTGATCGCGCGCCTCCTTTGCCGCCTGGACCGCCTGCTCGGCCGCCTTGACCTCGGGCGCGCGCGCCTGCGCCTCCCGCTCGGCCTGCTCGAGTGCGTCGCTGAGCGCATCGACGTCCGACGCGGTCGACTGCAGCGCCTCAACGGCCCGCTCCTGATCGCGCGCGGCGGCGAATGCGTGATTGGCGGCGCGGCGCAGACGCTCGATCCCCAACAGCAGCTCCACCTGTTCTCGCCGTCTGGCGTCGTTGTCTGAATCGAGCGCCTGGACCTCCTTCTGCTTGGCGTAGAACGTGCCGCGGAACATGTCGCGGTTGAGTCCCAGCAGCACCCCGAGCTGACGGGTCGTGTCCCCGCGGCCGCTCGCCAGCTTCTCTCGGGTGGCGATATCGATCAGTCTCGCGTCCTTGCCGTCCACGCGCCGGACGCGGTAGGAGCGACCGCCGACCTCGAACTCGACCTCAACCCAGCATTCCTCACCGGTTCCGGCGCCGTCGCGCCGCACCGGGAGCGAGCCACGTCCGCGCTGCCCGTACAGCGCCCACTCGATGGCCGAGAAGATCGAGCTTTTCCCGGCTCCATTGGGCCCGACGAACGCCACCAGCCCGTCGACGTTCAGATCGAGCTCCAGGCGGGCGAACGACCGGAAGTTCTTGCCGCGGACCGAGAGCAGCTTCATCCGTTGCGGCTCTCCCGGCCCGCCAGCTCCTCGTCGGCCAGCGCCAGAAAACGCTCGGCGCGGGCGACGAACTCGCCACTGTCGATATCCGGCCGCTGGGCGCCCGGCCACTGCAACAGGAACTCGTGCAGCTCCGGGGCGCTTTGCGTTTGGGTGCTCTGGCCGACGAACACGGCCTGGCGCTCGAAGTGCAGGCACTCCGAAAACGCGCGGGCCACCGCTCTGCCGTCGATCGCGCTCCACGCCGCCGGCGTCACGTCGTAGACGATCAGCCGGACCAGTGAGCCGCGCAGGGTCTCGGTCCCCAACTGCTCGGCCCGTGCGACGATCGCTTCGGTCAGCTGCTCGGTCTCGGCCCCGTCGATCGGATCGAGGGTGATCTGCGTCCGCGCTGGCACGGTGTGCAGCCGCAGGTACTCTGCCGAGTCGCTGCCGGCGGCAAGGTCGACCTCGACGATCCCCTTGACCTTGGCGTTGTCGGCCCATGACAGGCGCTCCAGCGAGCCCGCATAGGCGACGTTGCCGCGGACCGGCGCGAAGGTGTGCAGGTGACCGAGCGCGACATAGTCGAATCCAGCCGCCGCTTCCTCGAGCGCCTCGCCGGTCACGCTCACCGCTCCCGCCTCGGCCCCGACGACATGCCCGAGGATCTCCACGCCGATGTGGGCCACCGCGACGTTGAACCTGGCGTCAGCATCGGGGCGCGCCGCGCGCAGCGCCGTCGTCAGTCGCTCCGGATCGTTGTCGTGGGGGATCGCGTGCACGGCGAGCCCGCCGATCCGCACCGTGCGCGGCTGGTCATACACAACGCGCACACCGCCGAAGCGCTCGAGCACGGCAAACACGTGCTCGACCGCCGCCGTCCGCGGCGTGGAGTGGTTGCCCGCGATCAGTACCACCGGAATTGCGGCCTCCCGCAGCCGCGCAAACCCGTCCAGGGCAACGCGCAATGCCGCCGAAACCGGGTGGTAGGAATCAAACAGATCGCCGGCGTGGATCACGGCATCAGGCCGGAGCTCCATCGCGGTCGCGATCGCCTGCTCGAACACGCGGTAGACGTCCTGTTCGCGCACGTTACGCCCCGAGGCGTCGACGTGATTCAGCTGGCGGAAGCCGAGATGCGTGTCGGCGAGGTGAACGATCCTCAACGCCCGCCGCCACCGTGATGAACGATTGGGACGGTGGCCATCCACGCGGGCAGGAGCCCCAGCTTCAGCAGCCGCAGCCGGATCGCCGCGACCGACACGTCGAAGCGCTCGGCCAGCACCGCCAGGTTGCACCCCGTGCTCCGCGCGTGCTGGTGGACGAGGAGCTCGGGCATCAGCAGCGCCTGGGCGAACGCGTTGGCTTCGGCCTCGCGCCGGCGCAGCCCCTGGTCTGCCGCGCTCTCGACTTCTGCCTCGTGACAGACCAGCAGGCCGCTGCCCATCACGTGCAGCACCCAGTGCCCACACTCGTGGGCAATCGTGAACCGCCGCCGGCCGCGGCTGCGGTGCGCCTCCGCGCGGTCCAGCCAAATCGTCCGGGCGTCCGCGTCGAGCAGGCCCGACAGCGCCCCCTGGTCGATCGGCGCATTGGGGAGCGAGCGGATGTCGTCGATCTCCTCGATCAGCAGCCCCAGCTGCGACTCCGCGATCCGCTCCACCGGCACCGGTGGGACGTCCTGTACGTCGAAGCGGGCCTCGAACTCACGGAGCAGCTCGATCGCCGCCGCTTCGGGTCCGACGGGCGCCGAGGGAACTGAATCGACCGTCCGCTCAGGCATCGGGGCCGCCGCAGAACAGCCGCTCGACCAGCTCGACGTCGGGATCAGGCCCGGTCTCTCGTATCTCGGAGACGGGGCCCCGGCCGGGCACGCGACCGCGACCCGCCGAGCGGCCCATCGCGCGTGCTCCGACCAGCCGCGCGCGCTCGCCAGTCGGCTGGATCGCCGCGATGAAGTCATCCCCGTTGGCGCCGATGCGGGCGGCAACGCTGCGCAGCAGCCGGTGTGACACCTTCGAGCCCAGCAGCGTGCCCGTCTCGAGACGGTGGTAGAAGCGCCGCAGCGCCGGCCGCCCGTTCGGGCCGATCTCAAACTCGGCGGCGACGTGATCCAGCACCGCGTCGCGCTCGATCCCCCGCGCGCGGCGCAGCGTGATCAGTGCGCCGGGCAGCACGCCACACGGGCCGCTGCTGCCCTGCACCAGCGCCACCGCAGCCAGCGCGCGCCGGTGCCCCTCGGCGGAAAGCTCGTCGGCGCCGGCGATCGGCCCACGCTCCCCCATGGCAGCCGTCAGCATGCCGATGAACTCTTCGTGCCGGGCGCGCGGGACCATGGCGAGATAGTCCTTCGGGTCGCCCAGCCGGTCGTTGTTGAGGTCGTCCAGCGCGATCGTGAACGCCTGCTCGAACGCGTTGCTCATGACGTCCGCGGGTCGTTGGGGGTGATCTCACCGCGCCGTGCTTCGCGGCGCACCTGGGCGGCGATCCAAGCCGCGGACGGCGGCGACGCGCGCCGCGAAGGCGCGGGTGGCTGCCGCTCACCAACCTCATCCAGCTCGGGCGTGCGCCAGACCAGCCGGGGCGGGCGGTTCGGCTCTGGCGTCCGCGCCGCGATCACGGCGCCGACGAGCTCGCGGGCCAGCGGCGTGACGAGCGGCAGCGGCTCCGGCGAGCGCACCCGCATAGCCAGCGTCGCCGTCGCTTCCTCGCCAGCGCTGAGGATCTGCCGGGACGACAGGCCGCGCGCGCGGCCGGCCCGAGCCGCCTCGGCGGCGATCACGTGCGCTCCCCGGCGCAGCAGCTCGTCGATCACCGGCTCGCGGCGGTCGTCACAGTTGATCACCAGCTCGTGGCGCACCAACTCGAGCGAGCGCTCGTCGGCGTGCGCCAGCCATCGCGGGTCAGAGGACTCAAAGGCGCTCATGCTGCTTCTCCTTCCGGTCGCGCGCGCGCGTTTCTTACATCCGCCAGCGGCTCGCTGGCCAGAACCTTTCGAAGGGCACGATGAGTCGCCGTGTCCAGGGCGCCGCGGCTCATCTCGAGCTCCGAGGCGATGTCGGCCGGCGACGCTGCCGCGAAGAACCTTCGCGTCACGATCTCCCGGTCCCGACCGTGCAGCGCCGCGACCCGCTCGCCAAACGTCCGCGCCTGGGCCGTCAGTCCCTCGCCGCCGGGGTCGCCATCCCCCGAGCCGAGCGGCTCCCGGCCTCCGCTCACGGTGCTGCGCTTGCGCCCGGTCGCGGAGATCGGCGGCCCGAGCTCGTCCGGCGCGCGCAGGCTCTCGCGACCTCGACGGTTGCGCAGGCGCCGAAAGTCGCCGCACGCCCAGCCGATGTTGTCGAGCACCACGTACTTCAGCGGCTTGGTGAACTGCGTCGTGTTCTCCAGGGCGCGCACCATCCGCTCGAGCACCTCGGCGGCTACGTCCTCGACGTCCGCCTCTGGGATGGCCAGCCCGTGCAGCTTCCAGCGGACGATGCGCAGCGAGTAGCTCCAGTAGGGAGCGAGCAGCTCGGCCGTCAGCCGGCGGGCTTCCAGCTCGCCGCCGGCCTTGCGCTGCGCCCGCTCGAGCTGGGCGAGCAGCTCGCCCTCGCGCTGCTCGATGATCGGTTCGCCAGCGGGCTCTGCGCCGTCGTCGCTGTCCTGCGGCATCCAGGCCCTTTCTCTGCTGCGTTGCTCTCTTGTTCGGTGTTACACGACGGATCGCCGAATGCCAAACAGCTGCGAGCCGTCAGCTCGCAGCTTCCGTCGTCTTTGACTACGGTGCGCCCCCGCTTCGGCTCGCAGGTCGGCGAACGTGTCCGTGTACGCCGACCGCGATCCGCCGATGATCATCCACTGGATGTCGGCGCGGGTTAGCGCGACGAGCAGCTCATCGGCCCGAAACATCGCGCGTGGCTCCCTGCTGGAGCTCGGCGACCAGCCGGCTCAGACGAAGCGTCTCCTCGAGGCGCTCCTCCGGCCCCTTCGCCCGGTCCTCCTCATTCCGCACTGCCTGCGCCCGTTCCTCGCGCGCGCGTTCCTCCGAGGTCCATCGTGAGCGATCGCCGTCCGTGCAGAACGATGCTATCCGCCAAGCGGACATGCTCCGGTCCAGCGACGGTCGCGCTGGGCCTCGCTGCGTACGGGCCCGTATCGGGGCGCATCGGGATCGATCTTCGGACCGTCGAACGAAAGACACGCATTTGCACCAAAGGTGCGGCCTCGGTTTGAGCCGCTCTGGCAACGCCAAGAAACCTGTCGCCAAGCGGCTCGTCGATCTCTTAACCCGATGGATGGAGACCACCTTCAACCTGCTGAAGCCGAACGACCTCGCGCGGCGGTTGGCGGTGTCCCGGGCCTGGGTCTATGAGGCGGCGAAATCCGGCCGGATCCCGTCGGTGCGGATCGGTGGCGTCGACGGTCCGCTCCGGTTTGTGCCGGAGGACATTGAGCGGTGGCTCACCGAGGCACGGGCGGGCTGGCTACCTGGTGGCGGTGAGGGCGGCGAACGCTCACCTGGGACCAACACCGCGGCACCGCGAAGCCCGAGCCACGGTGAACCTCCTGGACGTCCTAGACGGAGTGGACAGGAACCGCTGTTCTAGACCAGGTGCCGGCCGCCCGGGCGATCGCCTCCTCGGTGGCTACCGCACCTGCGGCGAGAACGTGGCGCTCCAGGTGGCCGTAGTAGCGCTCGGTGGTGTTGATGTCGGCGTGGCCAAGCTGGCGCTGGACGTACATCAGCGAATTGCCAGCCGCTAACCATGCCGCTGCCGCGGTATGCCGCAGGGCGTGTAGAGGCATGTCACGCAGCGCAGCGTCCTCCAGGGCCTGCTTGTGCCAGTCGCGCGAGATCGTGTTCCGGTCGAGCGGCCGGGCGAGCCCGGCACTTTCCCAGCGGCCAGGCGCCCGCTTGACGGTGCGCACCGGCATCACGAACAGGAAGTCGTCACCGCGGCCACCGGAGGCCAACTCCGCCCGGCGCGCGACCTGATCGCGAAGGACCGCGCAAAGCCCCGGGCCGATCTCAACCGACCGGAAGCGGTCCGACTTGGTCGATCCGACGCCGTCCTTCTTCCGCGAGCGATACACGACGATCATCCCGCCGGTGGCCTCCAGCTCGAGATCGCCAAGGCGTAGACCAAGGGCCTCGGAGATACGCAGCCCGCTGCCGATCAGGAGCTCGGCCAGTGGCCGGTAGACCTCGGAGCACGCGTCCAGGTAGCGAGGGATCTCGTCCAGGCGCAGGTAATCGCGCTCGATGTGCGCCGGCGGTAGCCGCTGGACCCGCAGCGCGGGGTTCGTCGCGATCAGTCCGTCGTCGACGGCGTCGTTCAAGCACACGACGAGGGTTCCGAGGGCGTTGTTGACCGTCTTGACCGCCAGGTCGCCCGCCTCGACCGCCTCGGCGAGTTCAGCGACGAAATCGCGGATGGCGTCGACGGAGAGTGCACCCAGCGGGTGGCGACCGAACGCGGGCAGGAGCCGCCTGCGGCCGTTGATCTCGTATCCCGCCCACGTGCCTGGCTCGAGATATGGCTTCCGCCGGGCGAGCCAGCGCTCCCAGTACGCACCGAAGGTCTCTTTCGTGTGGCGCACCTCGCCGCGCTCCACCTGCTCGATTAGTCGCCTGCGAGCGTCTCGCGCGGCACGCTCGCTGAGGAAGCCGCGCTTCGACGTCTGGGTCCCATCGCTGCGCCGATAGACAAAGCGCCAACGGAGCCCTTCTGCGGTGCGATACGAGTAGACGGCGCCGCCGCGGCCGTGCTTGGCGGTCTCGCTGCGTCGAGCGGCGGGGGAGACCTCGGCGAGCGCCTCGTCGAACGCGCGTGCACCTTCTTTGGACGCGAACCTCCGCGCGCGCCGTCGGCCGGCTTCGTCGCGCCAGCGCACCTCCCAGCCGCCCCGGTGGAAGCTGACGCTCACGCCGGGGACCACGGCGGCTGACGAGTACGTCCACCGGTGTTGCCAGATGGACGTACTGATGGACGTATTTGCCACGTGGCAACAGTACGTCCAATGCCGGACGGAACCGCGGAGAGGCTCCGACCATAAAGAAAGCCCCGCTATGCAGGGCTTTTCCAGTGCGCCCGAGAGGACTCGAACCTCCACGGACCATAAAGTCCACAAGGCCCTCAACCTTGCGCGTCTACCAATTCCGCCACAGGCGCTGGAGGCGGCCAGTATAGCCCCGCCCGGTTCGTTGCAGGGCTGGTCCGAGGTGGGCTCCGGCGGCGAGGACGCGATCGCCGGGCTCGCGGACCAGAGGGTTGATTGAGTCCGTCCTAAGCCCGCGCTACAGTTCCGAACACATGTTCGACTGTCTCCAGATCGCCGAGCCAAACGAGCAAGGAGCGGACTGATGGTGGACCTGACCAAACGTCAGCAAGAGATCTTCGATTTCATCAAGCGCTACTCGGCCAAGTACGGCTATCCGCCCACCGTGCGCGACATCGGCAAGGCGGTCGGTCTGGCGTCGTCCTCGACGGTCCATGCCCATCTGGCCAACCTGGAGCGAATCGGCCTGCTCCGGCGCGATCCCTCCAAGCCGCGCGCGATCGAGCTGCTCGATCGCGCGGCCGCCGGCGTGCGCAGCCTGGTGCGACCCGGGCTGCCGCTGGTGGGGCAGGTGGCCGCCGGCCAGCCGATCCTGGCCGAGGAGAACATCGAGGACTACGTGCAGACGCCGGGGGTCGCCGGTGGCGAGGACGGCGAGTACCTCCTGCGCGTACGCGGCGACTCGATGAAGGACGCGGGCATCCTCGAGGGCGACCTGGTCGTGGTGCGGCCGCAAGACACCGCGCAGGACGGGGAGATCGTGGTGGCGCTGGTGGGGGAGGAGGCGACCGTCAAGCGGTTCTTCCAGGAGGCCGACCACGTCCGGCTGCAACCGGAGAACGATGCGATGGAGCCGATCCGCAGCCGCGAGGTTCGGGTGCTGGGGAGGGTGGTTGGATTGATGAGGAGCCTGACGTGACCGCGTGCGCGGTCATGGCGCCCCCATCGCCGCGCGATCCGCTGCGTGACGAGGGCACGCTGGACGAACTCATCGCCGCCCTGTGGGAGGCACTGGACGGGCATCAGAGTGTGGCCTGTCCGGTGTGCGGGGCGGAGATGAAGCCGGAGTATGCGGCGCAGGCGCGCGCGATCGGGGGCCGCTGCGCGACGTGTGGATCGACCATGCACTAATCGCGGCGGCCTAGGTTCGCCGGCGGACGGCCCGGGCGCTGGATTCGCCGCGAGGGCTCGGCCGGGCGCCCGGCCGGGCCCTCGCGGTGGCTCGCGTGCACCTCAGGCGGGCCGCAGGGCTATGCTTGTCGTTGGAGGCTGAGCAGTCGCGGAGGTGATGAGCCTTCGAGGAAAGTCCGGACATCACAGGGAAGGGTGGTCGGTAACGCCGACCCGGGGAAACCCGCGGGAAAGTGCCACAGAAACGACACCGCCTAAGCCTGGGGCCGCTGCAGAGCTCCAGGCCGGTAAGGGTGAAATGGTGCGGTAAGAGCGCACCGGCGTCGCGGTGACGCGGCGGCCGAGGTAAACCCCACCCGATGCTAGGCCAAGCAGGACCGTTCGCAGGTGACCCGCCAAGGTCCGGGTAGGCCGCTCAGATGGATGGTTGCTCTCGACAGAATCCGGCTTATAGGCCTCCTACGGAAAGACCCCGCCCAGCGGGGTCTTTCTATGTGTGTGGTGGCGCGGCCGGGCGGAAGGTGCGGGCGAGGTGGTGGTTCGGCCGGGCGGAAGGTGCGGGCGAGCGGTGGCGCGAAGACGTCACGGTGGCGGGTTTCGCCGACGTGGTTCAGCGGCCCGGCCGGGCGCCGATCCGGCGTGACGTCGCGTCGGCCAGCGCGGCACGCGCGGCGGCGTCGCCCGGCACGCCGTGGACCGCGCCACCGGGGAACGCGGCGGCGCTCCCCAGATACAAGCCGCGCAGCGGCGTGCGGTAGGGCGACAGGCCCGGAACGGGGCGGAACACGACTTGGCGCAAGAGGTAGCTCCCGCCGCCGACGTCGCCGCCCACCAGGTTCTGGTCGCGTCGCTGTAGCTCGGCGGGCCCGAGCACGTGGCGGGCGAGGATGAGCTCCCCGAAGCCCGGCGCGAATCGCTCCACCTGCGCCTCGATCCGCTCCACGTGCGCGTCGAGCTGGGCGCTCCAATCAATCCCCCGCCGCGGGCCGTGCGTGTAGGCCCAGGCGGTGTGCTTGCCCTCGGGTGCGCGCGAGGGATCCGCCAGCGACTGTTGACCCAGCAGCAGGAACGGCCGCTCGGGCAGCCGGTCCTGACTCTCCGCGATGCTCCGCACTAGCTCGTCCTCGCCGCCGGCGACGTGGACGGTGCCGGCGCGGTGGGGCTCGGGCGCCTCCCAGGGGATGGGTCCGTCGAGAGCCCAGTCGACCTTGACCGTGGCCGGCCCGTAGCGGTAGCGGCAGAGCAGCGCGCGGTACGGCCTGGCCAGCGCCTCGCCCGCTAGCGCCACCAGCGCGTGGGGCATCACGGTGGCGATCACGACCTCGGCCGGGAGACGCTCGCCGCCGGCCGTGCGCACGCCGCTGACGCGCCCGTGCGCCGACTCGATCGCCTCGACCGCAGCCCGCGTGCGCGCCTCGCCACCCAGCTCGCGCAGATAGCCCACCAACGCCTCGGTCAGGCGCTCTGCCCCGCCGGCCGGGCTCGGCCAGCCGACCGCGTGGCCCATCAGATTCAGGTAGGTGACCGCCACCGCACTGCCGGCGCCGGTGGGGGGGACGTCGCCGTGCCCGGCCGATCCATAGAGCCACGCCCGCGAGCCGCTCCCCTCGAACAGCCGCCGCCCCAGCCCCTGCGCCGAGCCCGGGAGCAGGCCGGCGAAGCGCACCGCGCCTACCGGTCCGAGCGCGCCGAGCAAGCGCAGCGCCCCCGCGACCGGCGGGAACGGCGCCAGCATCGTCGCGCGAATCGCCTCGAACCCTCTAAGCATCGGCTCGACGAACTCCCGCCAGCGCTTCCCGTCGCCGGCGCGGACCGAGTCGAGGCTGGCCTCGGTGGCGTCCAGCTCGCGATACAGCGCCACCGCGCGTCCGTTTCCCAGCGGATGCGCGTAGCAGGCCCCCGGGTGGACCCAGCGCAACCCGTGGCGCTCGAGCGGCATGCGCGCGAACACGGGCGACGCGGCGCCGGCCGGATACACCGAGGAGAACGTGTCGTGGCGAAAGCCGGGCAGCGTCAACTCGTCGGTTCGCACCGCGCCGCCCGCCCGGTCGGCGGCCTCCAGCACGGTCACCGGATGCCCCGCCTCCGCCAGCCGAATGGCCGCGGCCAGGCCGTTGGGGCCGGCGCCGATCACGACGGCGTTCATCGAATCTGCAGGGCGAGCTGATGCAGCATGCTCAGCCGGGCCACGTCGCCGAGGCCCCAGAACGCGTGCTGCGCCGTCTGCCCGGCCCGGCGGTAGGACTGCTCGACGTGCCAGGGCATCGGATCCCAGGTGCCGGCGGCCCGCACCCACACCCGCCCCTCGTGCGTGTACAGGATCAGCCGGTTGTGGCCCGCGCCCATGAAGTGGCCCTCGTGGGTGGTGAGGTCGAAGCCGACGACCGGCTGGCCGCCCTCGGGCACGGCCCGCGGCTCGCCCTCGCCGTGGCGCGCCAGGCCGGCCTCCAGCTCATCGAAATACCTGCCGAGCGCGTCGGGGTTCTCGGGCGTCACCAGCTGGGTGATCGTGACGTAGCCCCGGGTGAAGATCGGCCGGCCGGACTCGGTGCCCGCCGCGACCTCGATCTCGAACGTCTGCCCCGCCAGGCCGCCCGCGCGCAGCGGGGTGAAGCGTCCCAGCTCGCTGGCGTAGTCGGGCCAGGTCTCCGGCCGCGTGAGCGCGGACACCACGCCCTTCACCGACGGCATCTCGACGGGCGGGTAGGTGTGCCACATCTGGCGCTCGGGCGGGGCCGACTCTGGAGTGAGCTTGCCGAGCCGGGCCAGGGCGAGGCGGCGTCCCGGGTCGTAGGCGTCCCGCTCCGAGGCGTCCGGGAAGGCGATGCCCCAGGCCCGGCGCCCGTCGTCGGCGTAGGCGTACGGGAACCAGTCGCCCAGCAGCTCCGTCGCCCCCTCCAGCAGTTGCTCCCGGTTGACGAGCCCGCGTCCCGACAGCTTGGTGTCGAACCGGTGGCTTCCGTAGGCGCGGTGGAATGCGGACAGGTCGGTCACCCGCAGACGGCGTGGCGAGTCGCGCCGGTACCAGTAGGTGGTCAGGATCGCGAAGGCCAGGCGCAGGTCATCGACCTCGCGATCGTCCGCGGGCCGGCGGTAGTACGCAGCGTTGAGAAAATCCGTCACCCACCCGGCCGCGTCGCGACCGGCGATCGAGGACCCGGTCATGCGAGCGAAGCGCAGCGGACCGCCGGGCTTCGCCGTGGGCGGGGCAGTGTCGGGAACCGGGTCGTCGAGGTGCTCGGCCACCTGGTCGAGTTCCTCGGGGTCGATTCCCTGAACCGCGCTCTTGGCCTCGTCTTGCATCGCTGGCTCCTCTCGTCGAGGTGGTCTGCGCGTTCGATCCCGGACGCCTACTCACAAGGGTAGGGCCACGCGGCGAGGCTCACAGGGGCACCGGGGCGCCCGCCAGGGCGGCCGCCACCCCCACCACGCCCGCGCCGAGCAGTGTCACGACGATGCCCCGGCGGGCGATCAGCAGCGCGATCGCAGCCGCGCCGAGCACCGCGAGCTGCCACCCCTCGCGCAGGGCCGCGGCAAGGGGGATCGCCGCGCCCAGGATGGCGCCGATGGCGGCCGGGCCGGCGCCGGCGAGGAACGCCTGCGCGCGGGAGCTGCTGCGGATCCGCTCGAATCGGCCTCCGCCGATCAGCACGAAGGCAAATGACGGCGTGAAGGCCACGACTGCGGCCAGCGCTGCGCCCCCAATACCGCGCGCGGCGTAGCCCACCGCGGCCACCGTGGCGACGACGGGCCCGGGCGTCACCTGCCCGAGCGCCACGGCGTCGAGGAACTGAGCCGAGGTCATCCAGTGATAGGTGTGCACGGCGTCGCCCTGCATCAGCGGGATGATCACGAAGCCCCCGCCGTAGGACAGCGCGCCCACCTTGAAGGCCACCCAGGCCACCGCGCCGAGACCACCGGCTCCCGCCACGACCGCCGGCGTCGCGATCAGCAGCCAGGAGTGCGCGCGCCCCCGGTCGATCATGCCGCCGGCAACTCCCAACTCGAGCAGGCCGCAGGCCAGCAGCACCAGCACCAGGTAGCGACCGACCAGCGCCCCGGCGGCCGCTCCGAGCACGGCGTAGCCGAGCCACCGTCCGCGGCTCGGAGTCCGGTCGAGGCTGGGCCGGGCCAGGTCGACGCCCGCGCGGACCGCGACAGCGGCCACCGCGGCGCCCGCCCCGGCCCCGGCGCCGCGCACCCAGGTGGGCGGGGTCTCTCCGAAGAACAGGGCGGACAGCGCGATGATGAGGACCACCGCCGGGACGATGAAGCCGAGGCCGCCGATCACGGCGCCCCGCGGACCGCCGATCCGACGCGCCAGGAAGATCGCGAGCTGGGTGGAGGCAGGGCCCGGTAGGAGGTTGCACGCGGCCAGCGCATCCTCGAACTCGCGCTGGTCGACCCACTGGCGCTGATCGACCACCAGGCGGCGGAGCAGCGCGATGTGCGTGGGCGGTCCGCCGAACCCGGTGACGCCGATCCGCGTCCAGTGGAGCGCGACCGTCCGCAGCGGAACTGCTTCCGCGGCGGAGGTCCCCATCAGTCACCCGATGCGACGCCGGTGGCTACCCGCGCGAGCGCGTTGCCGTCGAGCCGGTGGATCTTCCATTCGTCCAGGCGCGTGGCCCCGAGCTTGTCGTAGAAGTCGAGCGCCAATCGGTTCCAGTCGAGCGCGGCCCACTCCAGGCGTGTGTAACCCCGTTCCACGGCGATCCGGGCCAGCTGCGCGATCAGCGCGGCGCCGACGCCGGCGCGCCGCTGTGCCAGCGGGACGTACAGGTCCTCGAGCCAGATCCCGGGTCGGCACTCCCAGGTCGAGAAGGTGCAGTGGAATACCGCGAAGCCGGCCGGCTCCCATGGCTTTCCGTCGGCGCGCGTCTCGGCGATCAGGCCTTCGGCCGATGGTCGCTGTCCGAACAGCGCCTTCTCGAGCAGCTCCGGCGTTCCTCTCACCTGATCGGGTGCCCGCTCGTACTCGGCGAGCTCGACGATCCAGCCGAAGATGAGCTGGACGTCGTCGGGCCGCGCGTCGCGGATGCGGAGCTCCACGCTCAAGGGAGGCGGACGATACCTCCCACCGGCACGGCCTCGCCCGTTCCGAGAAGATGTGCCGGCCGATGTCGCTTCTGCCGAAGACGATCACCGCACCCGTGGGCAGGATCGGAGCGGCCGCGCAGAACGCGCTCGAGGTCGCGCGCTTCGGCGGTCTGACCACCGAGGACGAGCCGTCGCCGTACGAGGTCACCGACGAGCAGCGGGTCTTCCGGCTGCGGCGCTACTACCCGGACGCGGCCAGCACCGCCGGGCCCCAGATGCTGCTCGTCCCGCCGCTCATGCTGGCCGCCGAGATCTACGACGTCTCGCCCACGACCAGCGCCGTCGGGATCCTCCAGGAGAACGCGGTCGCTCCGTGGGTGATCGACTTCGGCGCGCCCGAGCGCGAGCGGGGCGGGCTCGAGCGGACGTTGGCGGACCACGTGCTGGCGGTCTCAGACGCGATCGACCGCGTGCGGGAGCACACCGGGCGCGATGTCCATCTCGCCGGTTACTCGCAGGGGGGCATGTTCTGCTACCAGGCGGCCGCCTACCGGCGCAACGACGGGCTCGCGTCGCTCGTCACGTTCGGGAGCCCGGTCGACACGCGCCTGGGGATGCCGCTCGGGTTGCCCGAACAGGTGGCGGTCGAGCTCGCCGAGGTGATCGCTTTCGCGTTCCGCGGGGGAGGGGTCCCGCCCTGGTTCAGCCGGTACGGATTTCGCCTGCTCGATCCGGTCAAATCGGTGCGCAACCGGCTCGAGTTCCTGCTCCAGCTCCACGACCGCGAGGCGCTACTGCCGCGCGAGCGCCAGCGACGCTTCCTGGAAGGGGAGGGCTGGGTGGCCTGGCCCGGTCCGGCACTGGCCGAGTTCGTGAAGCAGTTCGTGGCCTCGAACCGGATGCTGGAGGGTGGTTTCGTGATCGCCGACCGGCTGCTCAGCCTGGCCGATCTCGCCCTTCCCATTCTGGCCGTGGTGGGGACCGTGGACGAGATCGCCCCGGCCGCGGGCGTGCGCGCGATCCGCCAGGCGGCGCCGCGGGCCGATGTCCATGAGCTGTCCCTGAACGCCGGTCACTTCGGGCTGGTGGTGGGCTCGTCGGCTCGCGAGGTGACCTGGCCGACCGTGGCCGGGTGGACCCACTGGCTGGCCGGAGACGAGGAGACGCCCGCGAACCTCACCCGGGTTCCCGACGACGGCACGACCGAGCTGACGCCACGGGTCCGCAACCGCATCGGCTACGGCGTCGAATTGGCCGCGGGGGTGGGGGCCGGAATCGCTCGCGACGCCGTCGGCGCGGGCGGCCGAGCGGTGCGCGGCGTGCGCGAGTTGGGCCGCGAGGCGGCGGCACAGCTGCCCCGGCTGGCGCGGCTGGAGCAGATCCAGCCGAGGACACGGATCTCGCTCGGGCTGGTGGTCGAGGAGCGCCGGCGCCGGGCGCCCGACGATGTGTTCTTCCTGTTCCAGGATCGCGCCTACGACGCGCGCGAGGTGGGCGAGCGGATCGACAACGTGGTCCGCGGGTTGATCTCGATCGGGGTGCGCCAGGGAGAGCACGTCGGGGTACTGATGGGCCCGCGACCGAGTGCGCTGGCGCTCGTCGTGGCGATCAGCCGGATCGGCGCGGTGGCCGTGCTGTTGCGCCCCGATGGCGACCTCGCCCGCGAGGCCAAGCTGGGGCAGGTCGAGCGGATCATCGCCGACCCTGAGCGCGCGCACCTGGCCGCCGGCCTGGGCATCGTGCACACCTTCGTGCTCGGCGGCGGCGGGGGCCCGCGCGACCTCGGCACCCAGGGCGTCATCGACATGGAGCGGATCGATCCGACTGCGGTCAAGCTGCCCCGCTGGTACCGCGCGAATCCAGGCCGCGCCGGCGAGGAGGCCTTCATCGTGTTCAGCGGCGAAGGCGAGAGCACGCGGATGAGCCGGATCACCAACCGCCGGTGGGCGCAGTCGGCGTTCGGAACCGCATCGTCGGCTGCCCTTACCCGGGCCGACACGCTCTACAGCGTGACCCCGATCCACCACCCCTCGGGGCTCATGATGAGCATCGGCGGCGCGATCGTGGGCGGCGCGCGACTGGCCATGGCGCGCGAGTTCGACGTCTCGACGTTCTGGGAAGAGGTGCGGCGCTACGGGGTGACCGTGGCCTCTTACACCTGGACGCTGCTCGACGACGTCGTCGAGGCCCCGGCGCAAATCGGGGAGCGCCACCATCCGCTGCGCTTGTTCATCGGCTCGGGCATGCCACGCGGGCTGTGGGAGCGGGTGGAGCGACGCTTCCGGCCGGCGCGCGTGGTCGAGTTCTACGCGTCCACCGAGGCGGGGGCGATCCTGGTCAACCTGCGAGGATCCAAGCACGGTGCGATGGGGCGCCCGCTGCCAGGCAGCGCCGAGGTGCGGATCGCCCAGTACGACCTGGAGGTGCAGGGGCTGGTGCTCGATCGCGACGGATTCGCCCGGCAATGCGGCGTGGGCGAGGTCGGGATGCTCCTGGCCCGGGTCAGCCCGACGGACCTGCTCAGCATCACGCCGCTGCGCTCGCTGTTCGCCGCCGACGACGCCTGGGTCGCGACCGGCGACCTGTTCCGGCGCGACGCCGACGGCGACTACTGGCGGGTGGACGGCGTCGGGGACGTGATCCGCACGGCGCAGGGCCCGGTGTTCTCGACGCCGATTCGCGACGCGCTGGGGGGCATTCCCGCCGTCGACCTCACGCTCGCCTACGGCGTCGCCTCGGAGGGCGAAAGAGCGGCGCTCGCGGTCGCCGCGGTCACCCTGCGCTACGGAGCCGTCCTCAAAGCGCGGGACCTCAGCCAGGCGCTGGCGGCGCTCCCTCCCGAGGAGCGTCCGGCCGTCGTGCACGTGGTCGAGAGCATCCCGGTGACCACCTGGTTCAGGCCGCGCACGGAGCGGCTGCGGGAGGCCGGCATCCCCGAGCCAGGTGAGGGAGTGCAGGCGTGGTATCTGGATCGATCCGGCGAGACCTATCGGCCGCTGAGCGCGGCGGCGCGCCGCAGGCTCGTTCCTGCGGCCGGGTCCTAAGCCGGGAGGCGCTCGCCCGAATAGAGCTTGACCACGCGGACCGTGCCGGCGGGCGCCGCGTTGATGCACAGCTCGCACAGCACGCACTCGTCGAGGTTGCTCTCGACGATCTCGACGCCGCCCTCGCCGGCCCGGAAGATGTCAACCGGGCAGACCTCCTCGAGCTTGGCGGCGAGCTCCGGGTCGCTGGCCACGGGCTCGTCGACCTCGACCGCGATGAACAGCGCCTCGCTCATACGGCTGCCGCTCCGATCCGGTCCTTGACGATCCGTGGGATCTCCGAGATCTCCTCGGCCACCACGATCCCGGCCTCTGCCAGCCGCGCGATCTTCTCGGTGGCGGTGTCCTCCTTGCCCTCGACGATCGTGCCGGCGTGGCCGAAGCTCATGCCCGGCATCTCGTCCATGAAGCGCCCGGCCATGAACGCGACGATCGGTAGACGCGAGTCGTTCTCGGTGACCCACCGGGCCAGCTCGGCCTCCATCCGGCCTCCGGGCTCGGTGTAGATCACGATCGCCTCGGTCTGGGTATCGCCCTCGAACAGCGGCATGAGCTCGGCGTACGTCGAGCCGATGATCGCGTCGCCGCCGATCGACACCGCGGTCGACTGGCCGAGCCCGGCCGCGGTCAAGGTCGATGACATCTCGGTGGTCATCCCGCCGGAGCGCGAGATCACCCCGACCGGGCCGGGGCTGTAGGACTTGGCGGCGTCCTTGGCCGGGCCGCCGATGCCGCCCATCTTGATCACGTCGGGGACGATGATCCCCAGGCAGTTGGGCCCGATGATGCGCGCACCGCGCTCCGTCGCGAGCTCCACCATCTGAGCCACGTCGCCGCGCGGGATGCGCTCGGTGACGATCACCACGAGCTTGATCCCGTTCTCGATCGCTTCGAACACGGCGTCCTTGGTGAACGCGGGCGGGACCGTGACGACCGAGCCGTCGATCAGCGAGCCGTGGTGCTCGACCGCCTGCGCCACCGTGTCGAACACCGGCACGCCGTGCACGTCGCGCCCGAGCCGGCCGGGGGTGACACCGCCGACGACCTGGGCACCCTTGCCGTAGTCCAGGCACTCGCGCGTGAGGTTCACGGCCTCGCGGCCGGTGATGCCCTGCACGATGAACGTGGTGTGCTCGTCGATCAGGATGGACATGGCTGCCTTAGACGTCCGTCTCCGCGCCGAGCTCGGCCGCCGTCTGGCGGAACTCGCCGCCGGACGGGCCGGCGCCGTTTCCTGCGGCGCCCTGGATCTTCACGACTGCTCGTCGCGCCGCCTCGTGCAGCGACACGCTGCGATCGGCGTATTCGACGCCGTACTTCCTGAGGATCTTGAAGCCCTCCTCCTCCCACGCGCCCGGGATGCGGAAGATCGCGATCTTCTCGGCTGGGTCGTAGCCGAGCTCGACGCAGGCCTTGATCACGCCCCGGGCCACGATGTCGACCCGGGTGTTGGAGACGATCGACATCATCACGGCGATCTTGTCCACGCCCGGCTTCTGGAGGACGAGCTTGGCCAGCCCGCAGGCCTTGCGGACGCTGGGATTGCCGCCGATCTCGCAGTAGTTGGCCGGGTCGCCGCCGTGGGCGCGAACCGCGTCGAACAGCGTGAGCGACCCGCCGCCGGCGCCGATGACCAGGCCCAGGTTGCCGTCGAACTCGGTCACGTTGCCGGCCACGCCGCGGTGATCCTGGGCGTCGACCTGCTCGCCGGCGAGCTCGAACGGAGTTGGCTCGCGGGCCAGCCGCGTCTCCTCGTCGCCGACCCCCAACTCGTGCAGAAGGGCCTTCTGCCTGGGCCGGGCCTCGTTCTCCATGTCCATGTGGGCGTCCAGCGCGATGAACTTCCCATCCTCGGTCTCGCCCAGGGGGTTGATCTCGGCCAGCGTCATGTCGTACTGCAGGAACAGGCGGGCGAGCCGGGCCACGATCGGGGTCAGCCGGTTGAGTGCGCCACCCGTCACGCCGATCGACGCGATCAGCTGCTTGGCCTGCCAGTCCGAGAACGGGCGGGTGGTCGAGAAGTGCCGGCGCGCCACGTGGTCGGGGTGCTGCTCGGCCACCTCCTCGATGTCGATCCCGCCCATGTCCGAGAACAGCATCACCGGCCGCTTGCGGATCCCGTCCCACACCACGCCGGCGTAGTACTCGTGCTTGACCGCCGCGCGCGAGTCGACCAGCACGCCGCGCGGGATGTGGCCGCCGATCTCGAGGTCGAGAATGTGCTCGGCGTGGCGCGCGGCCTCGTCGGGCGTGTCGGCGAACTTGACCCCGCCGGCCTTCATCCGGCCGCCACTCAGGACCTGGGACTTGATGACCACCGGCCCGCCGATGTCCTCGGCGATCGCGCGTGCCTCGTCGACCGTCTTGGCGAAGCCGTGCCGGGTGACCGGGATGCCCGCCTTTGCCACGATCGCCCGCGACTCGTACTCGAAGAACCGCATGGGGCGCCGGAGGGTAGCGAAGCAGGCCGCCGATGGGAACCTGGGGCTACGGTGGCGTAGCTTTCCGCAGCCGCCGGTCGCACCGCGTGCCCCCCGCGGAAACCGGACTCGCACGGGGGGGTTTGATCGATTTGGTCCCCCTATGCCCGGGGCCAAAATCGATCACGGCTCCTGGGTCGTGGGCGCCTCGAACCAGACTAATCTGATTACTCTGGTAATGTCGATGAAGTAAGTGGAGTAATCTTCCGCTCCGGTACGCCTGACCCGTGAACACGTCGCCACCAGGGGGTTTCCTGAATGAGAACACGATCACGTCGGCTTACCGCGCTCGCACTCCTGTCCACAGCGGGGCTGGGAGCGGCGGTAGCCGGCTGCGGTGGCTCCTCTGACTCGGCAAGCAACGCGACCGGCAGCAACGCATCCTCGAAGAGCGGGACCCAGCTTCAGCTGGTCGCATACTCGACCCCGAAGAAGGCCTACGACGCGCTGACCACGGCGTTCGCGCAGACCTCGACCGGCAAGGGCGTCGGCTTCGGCCAGTCATTCGCCGCGTCGGGTTCGCAGAGCCGCGCGGTCGACTCGGGCCAGCCGGCGGACGTGGTGGCGTTCTCGACCACGCCCGACATGACCCGCTTGGTCAAGGACGGGATCGTGGCCACCAACTGGGATGCCAATCCCGCTAAGGGCTTCTCGAGCGACTCGGTCGTGGTGCTGGTCGTCCGCAAGGGCAACCCCAAGCACATCACCGGCTGGGATGACCTGGTCAAGCCCGGCGTCGACGTGATCACGCCGAACCCGTCCACCTCCGGGAGCGCACGGTGGAACATCCTGGCCGGCTACGGCGCTGAGCTCAAGGAGGGCAAGACCCCGGCGCAGGCCCTGGACTACCTCAAGACGCTGCTGACCAAGAACGTCAGCGTGCAGGACTCGGCCGCGAGCGCCGCCCTGCAGACGTTCACCGGCGGCAAGGGCGACGTGCTGCTCGATTACGAGTCCGACGCACTGGCGGCCCAAAAGGCCGGCGAAGCGATCCAGCTCGTTTATCCGAAGCAGACGCTCCTGATCCAGACGCCGATCGCGGTCACGACGAAGAGCTCGCACTCAAGGCAGGCCCAGGCGTTCCTCAACTGGCAGTGGTCGGCCGCGGGACAGACGATCTGGGCGCAGCAGGGCTACCGCCCGGTGCTCCAGTCGGTGGCGAGCAAGTTCGCCAGCAAGTTCCCGACCCCGCCGCAGCTGTTCACGATCGACTACCTGGGCGGCTGGACCAAGGTGTCCAAGACGTTCTTCGATCCGTCCGACGGGTCGATCACCAAGATCGAGCAGGCCGCCGGGGTACCGACCTCCAGCTGAGTGAGGTGAGCGCCGGTGGCGACTGACATCCACGCCGCGCGGCCGGGTGCGGCGACGCCGTTGGCCCCGCGTCCCCGCCGCATGGCGGGGGCGCGGACCGGCGCGATCGGCGGTGGCCTCGGGCTCGGCATCGCCATGCTGTACCTGAGTGTGTTCGTGCTGATCCCGCTGGCTGCGGTGGTGGCCAAGGCGGTGTCCGAGGGACTCGGCACGTTCTTGGACTCGATCAACAACACGCTGGTCATACGGGCGCTCTTGATCACCATGACGGCGTCGCTGATCGTGGCCGCGATCGGGGCGGTAATGGGCACGCTGGTCGCCTGGGTGCTCGTCCGCGACACTTTCCCGGGCAAGCGATTCGTCAACGCGCTGATCGATCTGCCGTTCGCGCTGCCCACGATCGTCGCCGGCTTGACGCTGATCGCCCTGTACGGTCCGGGCAGCCCGGTCGGCATCCACCTCGCGTACACCCGCGGCGCGGTGCTGGTGGCGCTCCTGTTCGTGACGCTGCCGTTCGTGGTGCGCTCGGTGCAGCCGGTCCTGATTGAGCTCGACCAGGAGGTCGAGGAGGCGTCGGCCTCGCTGGGCGCCTCGAATGCCGTCACGTTCCGACGGATCATCCTGCCGGCTCTGAGGCCTGCGATCTTCTCGGGCGCAGCGCTCGCGTTCGCCCGGTCAATCGGCGAGTTCGGCTCGTTGGCGCTGATCGCCGGCAAGGTGCAGATCGCCTCGATCGTCATCTACGCCGACATCGAGAGCGGCGCCGAGCAGTCGGCCGCCGCCCTGTCGGTCGTCCTGATGCTCGTCGCGTTGATCGTGCTGTTCATCCTTCGCTGGATCGGGGCCCGCGTTGGCCATTAGCCGCCGCACCACGCTGTCGCTCCGTGCGGTCGCGCTGCTCTACCTCACGTTGTTGCTGCTGCTGCCGGTCGCGGTGGTGTTCTGGCGCACGTTCGAGCACGGGGTGGGCACCGCGTGGGGGTTCATGACGACGCCCGCCGCGGTCAGCGCGCTCTGGCTGACGATCCTGCTGGCCGTTATCGCGGTGCCGCTCAACGCGATCTTCGGTGTCGGCGCGGCGATGGTCCTGGTGCGCGGGAAGGCGCCCCGCGCCGGCAAGGCCATCCTGGACGCGATGATCGACCTGCCCTTCGTTGTCTCGCCGGTGATCATCGGGCTCGCCCTGATCCTCGTCTACGGCCAGGGCGGGTGGTTCGGCGACGTATTCCTCAACAACGGGATCCGGATCATCTATGCGGTCCCGGGGATGCTCATCGCCACCGTGTTCGTATCCCTGCCGTTCGTGGTGCGCGAGGTCGCGCCGGTGCTGGCCGAGGTGGGCGACGAGCAGGAGCAGGCGGCGGCCACGCTCGGCGCGTCGTCCTGGCAGACGTTCTGGCGCGTGACGCTGCCGAGCATCCGCTGGGGTGTGGCCTACGGCGTCGTGCTGACCACGGCGCGGGCGCTTGGCGAGATCGGCGCGGTGCTCGTCGTCTCCTCGAACGTCGCCGGCTCGACGCTCACGCTGCCGCTGCTGATCTTCCAACGCGACGAGCAGGTCGGGGGTCAGGTGACGACCAGCGTGTACGCGGCGGCGACGGAATTGGCGGTGCTGTCGATTGCCGTGTTGCTGTTGATGACGATGTTCGGCTCGAGGACAAAGGACGCTCGGTGAGGATTGAGGTAGAAGGCATCTCCAAGCGCTTCGGTGACTTCGTGGCGCTCGAGGACGTCTCGCTCGAGGTGCCCGAAGGCGGGCTGACCGCGCTGCTCGGGCCAAGCGGCTCGGGCAAGTCGACCCTGCTGCGGATCATCGCCGGGCTCGAGCAGCCCGACGACGGCGTGGTGCGGATCGCCGGCAACGACGTGACGCGCGCGCGTCCGCAGGACCGCGGCATCGGGTTCGTCTTCCAGCACTACGCCGCGTTCGCCCACATGACCGTGTCGGGCAACGTGGCTTTCGGCCTCAAGATCCGCAAGCGCAAGCCGGCCGACGTCCGGGCGAAGGTCGAGGAACTCCTGGCGCTGGTGGGCCTCACCCAATGGGCCGGACAGCGGCCCCACCAGCTCTCCGGCGGACAGCGCCAGCGTATGGCGCTGGCCCGCGCGCTGGCCGTCCAGCCGCAGGTGCTGCTGCTGGACGAGCCGTTCGGCGCCCTGGATGCCAACGTAAGGGCCGAGTTGCGGCGCTGGCTGCGGCGGCTGCACGACGAGCAGGGCGTGACCACCGTTCTGGTGACGCACGATCAGGAGGAGGCGATGGAGGTCGCCGACAGCATCGCCGTCATGAACAAGGGCGAGATCGAGCAGGTCGGTGCGCCGCGCGAGGTCTACGACAAACCGGCCAGTCCGTTCGTGATGGGCTTCCTCGGGCCGGTCAGCACGGTCGACGGCAAGCTCGTCCGCCCGCACGACGTCACCATCTCGCTTACCGCGGACTCGGGGCTGATCGAGGCGATGGTCAAGCGGGTGGTGCACCTCGGTTTCGAGGTGCGGGTCGAGCTCGAGCTCAACGGCGGCGACGCCGCCCGCGTCCAGCTGACGCGAGGTCAGGCCGAGGAGCTCGAGATCAAGGAGGGCGACATCGTGTACGTCCGTCCGCCCGCCCGCGCCACCGTGTTGGGCGATCCGTCGGAGGCGGCCGTGGCCGGCGAGGAGGCCGCGCTCACCGCGTGACCCAGGCCTCTGGGTCCTCGGCCAACCGGTCGATTGCCGCGGGCAGCTTGCCTCCGGCCACGTCTGCCAGCGTCACGTGCTCGACCACCTTGCGCAGGTTGGCCCTGACCGCGATCCACACGCGGGGAAGCGCGGTGGCCGCGCCCGGGTAGGCGGCGTCCTCGGGCGGCCCGCCCCGCACGCTGGCCAGCGGTCCTTCGACCGCCCGGATCACGTCGGCCACGGTCAGCTGGGTGGCCGGCTTGGCCAGGCGGAAGCCGCCCTCGGCCCCCCGGTGGCTGCGCACGATCCCGGCGTGGCGCAGCTCGCCGAGGATGTTCTCGAGGAAGTTCAGCGGGATGTCCTGGGCGGTGGCGATCCGCTCGGCCTTGACCGGCTTGTCGTCGGAGGCAGCCGCGAGCTCGACCGCAGCCCGCACCGCGTAGTCCGCCTTGGCCGAAATCCGCATGTCGCGCCCCCTTTCGATCCTACGCGGCCGCCGCGGGCTCGAACCCGTACATCCGGGCCAGCTCCGGGTCCTTTTGGGCAAGCATCTCGGCCAGCGTAACCATCACCTTGCACTGCTTCCAGGTGGCGTCGTCCTGCATCTTGCCGTCGATCATGTGGACGCCGCGCCCGTCGGGAATCGCCTCGAGCACCTTCTTGGCGAACTTGACCTCCTCCGGGTCGGGGCTGAACACCTTCTTGGCGATCTCGATCTGCGCCGGGTGCAGCGACCAGGCGCCGACGCAGCCGAGCAGGAACGCGGCGCGGAACTGGGTCTCGCATCCCTGCACGTCGCGGATGTCCCCGTAGGGCCCGTAGAAGGGAAGAAGCCCGGCCGAGGTGCACGCGTCGACCATGCGGGCGATCGAGTAGTGCCAGGGGTCCTGCTGGGCGGTCTCGCGGACACCCTCCGGGTTGTGCGGGTTGGGGTCGTTGATGACTCGATAGCCGGGGTGCCCGCCGCCGACCCTGGTCGTCTTCATGCGCCGCGACGCGGCCAGGTCGGCCGGGCCAAAGCTCATCCCCTGCATACGCGGGCTGGCGGTGGCGATCTCCTCGAGGTTGACCACGCCGAGGCCGGTCTCGAGGATCGCGTGGATCAGGATCGGGCGCTCCAGCCCGGCCTTGGCCTCGAGTTGCGCGAGCAGGCGGTCCACGTAGTGAATGTCCCATGCGCCCTCGACCTTGGGGATCATCATCACGTCGAGTTTGTGACCGATCTCGCTCACCACGGTGGTGATGTCGTCGAGCACCCACGGTGACTCCAGGCTGTTGACCCGCGTCCACAGTTGGGTCTCGCCGAGGTCGATCTCCTTGCCGACGCGCACAAGGCCCGCGCGTGCGGCCTCCTTGCGGTCGACCGGCACCGCATCCTCGAGGTTGCCCAGCAGGATGTCCACGGTCGGCGCGATGTCGGGCACCTTGGCCACCATCTTCTCGTTGGAGAAGTCCAGGAAGTGGATCATCCGCGAGGGCCTGAACGGGATGTCGAGCACCGGCGCGGGGGCGCCGATGGCCAGCGGCTTGGCAAAGTCACGAGGGTTTCGCATGGGGCGGCAGGTTAGATGGGTTGGACATTCCGAGGCGCGCATACGGTTGCGCCACCTGACATTCTCCGCCGCATGAACCAAGTCGACACTGATCAGACCGTCCGCGAGGCCAGTGGCGCTCACCCCTACGGGCGCTACCTGGAGGAGTTCGAGGTGGGCGCCGTCTACAAGCACTGGCCGGCCAAGACGGTCACCGAGGCCGACGATCACCTGTTCTGCCTCATCACCATGAACCACCACCCCTTGCACATCAATGACATTTACGCCGCCCAGTCCCAACAGGGGCGAAACGTAGTGGTGGGGCCGCTGGTGTATTCGCTGGCGCTCGGGATGAGCGTGTCGGACGTCAGCGGCAAAGCGATCGCGAACCTCGCCACCGAGGAGCTCAAGCACCCCGCACCGGTGTTCCACGGGGACACCCTGTTCTGTGAGTCCGAGGTCCTCGAGGTGCGTCCGTCACAGTCCAAGCCCGACCGCGGGACCGTGCGGGTACACACCCGAGTGCTCAACCAGGATGGGCTTCTGGTGGCCGAGTTCAAGCGCCTGGTCCTGGTTCCGCGGCGGGATGCCGGGGGAGAGGGAGTGGGCAGCCGGTCGGCCGAGTCGAACGTCGAGTGAAGTAGTTGTCCGAAGCGGATTTCGGCTATCACCGGGCCATATTCGCCGTGGCCCGGGTAGGCTTGGGGACCCACCGAGACGTTGAGGACCCACCGAGACGTTTGACCCTAGGAGTCGATCAAACCAAATGGCCCATACTGCCCCGATGCACCAAGCCAACTCCAGCCATCCCCGTCTGAATGACTGGGTTGAGGAAATCGCGGCGCTGACTCAGCCCGACGAGATCCACTGGTGCGACGGCTCGGATGAGGAGTACGACCAGCTCGCGCAGACGCTGATTGCCGCGGGAACCTTCGAGGAGCTCTCCGACGAGAAGCGGCCGAACTCGTACCTGGCTCTGTCAGACCCCGCTGACGTGGCGCGGGTCGAGGATCGGACGTTCATCTGCTCGCTCGAGGAGGAAGACGCTGGGCCGACAAACAACTGGACGGATCCCGAGGAGATGCGTGAGGCGCTCACCGGGCTGTTCCAAGGCGCGATGCGCGGCCGCACGATGTACGTCGTGCCGTTCTCGATGGGGCCGATAGGGTCGCCGATCTCCTACATCGGCGTGCAGCTCACCGATTCGGCCTACGTGGCCGCCTCGATGCGGATCATGACCCGGATGGGGCAGGAGGCGCTGGACGAGCTCGGCGACGACGGGGACTTCGTTCCCTGCCTGCACTCGGTGGGAGCTCCTCTGGCCGAGGGTGAGCAGGACGTCCCATGGCCGTGCAACGCGGACAACAAGTACATCGTGCACTTCCCCGAGACCCGCGAGATCTGGTCGTTCGGATCGGGTTACGGCGGTAACGCATTGCTTGGCAAGAAGTGCTTCGCGCTGCGGATCGCCTCGGTGATGGCGCGCGACGAGGGCTGGCTGGCCGAGCACATGCTGATCCTCAAGCTGACCTCGCCCGAGGGCGAGAGCAAGTACATCGCCGGCGCGTTCCCGAGTGCGTGCGGCAAGACCAACCTGTCAATGATGATCCCGACGCTGCCCGGCTGGAAGGTCGAGACGATCGGCGACGACATCGCGTGGATGAAGTTCGGCTCCGACGGCCGGCTGTACGCCGTCAACCCCGAGGCTGGGTTCTTCGGGGTCGCGCCCGGGACGAGCCAGAAGACCAACCCGAACGCGCTGGAGATGCTCGAGCAGGACGTGGTGTTCACCAACTGCGCCAGGACCGACGACGGCGACATCTGGTGGGAGGGGATGGGCGATCCCCCGGCCCACCTGACCGACTGGCGGGGCGACGACTGGACCCCGGACTCCGACAAGCCCGCGGCGCACCCGAACGCCCGCTTCACGGTGCAGATCGCGCGGTGCCCGTCCATCGACCCGCAATGGGACGATCCGGCCGGCGTGCCGATCGACGCGATGCTGTTCGGCGGCCGGCGGGCCACCGTCGTGCCGCTCGTCTACGAGGCCCGCGATTGGGAGCACGGGGTGTTCCTGGGGTCGACGATGTCGTCGGAGAAGACCGCCGCGGCCACCGGCAACGTCGGCGAGCTGCGCTTCGACCCGATGGCCATGCTGCCCTTCTGCGGCTACAACATGGCCGACTACTTCCAGCACTGGCTGAACGTCGGCCGGCGCGAAGGGGCCCAGTTGCCACGTATCTTCTACGTCAACTGGTTCCGCAAGGACGACGACGGCAAGTTCCTGTGGCCCGGCTTCGGCGAGAACTGCCGTCCGCTGGCTTGGATCTTCCGCCGTCTCGAAGGCACGGCCGCAGCGAACGACACCGCGATCGGGCTGGTCCCGCCGGTCGGCGAGGGCGGCATCGACACCACCGGACTCGACATCGATCCCGAGGCGGTCAAGAAGCTGCTCGAGGTCGATCCAGAGGCCTGGATCGAGCAGCTGCCGCAGATGCACGAGCACTACGGCAAGTTCGGCGACAGGCTGCCCTCCGAGCTCCGGGCGCAGCTCGAGCAGCTCGAGAGCCGGCTGGGCGCATAGTCAGGGCTCTTCGTCAGTTCTCATAGGGGCCGCGTACCCTGACGGGCGTGGCCCTGGCCTTCATACCGTCGGACGCCGGCCTACTTGCGCTTCAGGCGGCGGTGGTCGCTGCGCCGCGGCCGGTGGCGCGGCCGGCCTGGATGGAGCGCTTCCGCGGTCGAGGCTGGGCGCTCGTGCCGATCGGCTCGATCGTGGTCGTGGTGTTCGCGATCCGCTACGTGTCGGACACCGCCACCGGGCTGACCTGGCTGGCGCTGATCGCGGTGCCGATCCTGGCCGCGGCCGCGCTCGGCTGGGCGATGCGCGGCGCACGGGCGCCGGCGGCGCTGCTGGCCATCCCGTTGTTCCTGCTCGCCTGGCTCGACAAGAGCACCCTGGTGGGCGAGGCGTCCGGCGCGCTGCTCTCGGCCTTGAGCTGCGTGACGCTGGGCGTTCTGCTGGCTGCGGTCACCCCGCCGGGCTGGCTCAAGGCCGGGATCGTGCTCATGGCCGCCGCCGACGTCTGGCTTGTCGTGTCCGACCTCCTCCAGTCCCCGAACGCAGCGCTGGTCGCCGCGCATCCGACGGCCGGGCTCCCGCAGCTTCAGGCGGAGATCTTCGGCACGGTGTCGATGGGCTACGGGGACCTGTTCGTGGCCGCGTTGCTGGGGGCGGTGCTGGCGACGCACTGGCGCCGGCAATCCTCGGCGGCGCTGCTCACGCTCGCCATCGCCGGCGTGTTCGACCTGCTGTTCCTGGTCATCTCGGAGCTGCCGGCGACCGTGCCGGTGGCGCTCGCGCTGATCGTAATGGAGATCTACGACCGGGTCAGTGTGGTCCGTCGCCACCGCCGCCCGTCGATGCGGGCGGACGCGATTCCTCGGCAAGCGAGGTGATCGCCAGCGTGCCGCGGGCGGCGTCCTCGAGCACCTCGGTCGCCTCCTCCGCCGAGCGCGCGTACAGCTCAACCAGGAGATGGACCACGATCCGGTCGTCGTCGTGCTTGTGGAAGCGGACGTGGGTGAAGAACTCCCGCGTCCCGTGGTCGCCGAACGCGGCGTAGGAGAGGGCGTCACCGGCCTCGGGCCCCGAGCAGGTCTCGACATCGTCGGCGTCGACCGTGACCGTGCACGACGCGACCCAGGGCGTGCCGGCGATCATCCGCTCCCAGCGGTCCTCGATCGGCTCCACGCGGCCGTTGTGAAAGCCCAGATGCGGCTGGTCGTGCATGCACTCCAGGCACTGGACGACCGCCTCCTGCATTTCGTCCACGACCTCGCCCCGCTCTCCGGTCTCGGGATCGATCCGGTGGATGCCCTCGTAGTGCACCTGCACCTCGAGGTTCTGCGACCAGCAGCGGTAGCAACGGAGCCAGCTCCGAACAGAGGTTGAGCCCTCCATCGGACTGATTCTACGATCCCCGTGTGAGTGACCACGGCAACGGGGTCTGATGCGGCTGCGATCCAAGCCGGTGGGCGCGATTCTGGCCGGCGGCCGCGGCCTGCGCATCGGTGGCGAGAAGGCCATCGTGGAACTGCAGGGCAAGCCATTGATCTGCTATCCGGTGGAAGCGGTCCAGCAGGTGCTTACCCGGGTGGCGATCATGGCCAAGACCGGCACAAGGCTTCCACGACTGCCCGGTGTGGCCGTGTGGATCGAGCCGGAGAGCCCACGCCATCCGCTGACCGGGATCGCCCAGGCGCTCGCCCTGGCCGGCGGACGGCCGGTACTGATATGTGCGGGGGACCTGCCGTTCGTCACGCCGGAGCTGATCCGGCGCCTGGTCAAGGCCGATGCGGGTCGCGCGCCGGCGGTGGTGGCCTGCGCGCAGGAGCGCATGCAGCCGCTGCTCGGGTGCTATCAGCCGCGGGCGCTCGACCTGCTGGCAGACGCGGCGCGCGACGGGACCGGACGGGTCACGGACGCCGTGGCCGCCCTCGAGCCGGTTTTGCTCGAGGTCGACGATCCGGACGAGCTGTTCGACGTCGACTCGCCCGACGATCTGTTGCTGGCCTCAGCGATGCTCGATCGGCGTCGCGCAGAGGCGCTGCCTCCGTACTGACAGGTCCGGTTAGCCGAACGTGAAGTCGTAAGCGGTGACCCCCGGCGGCAGCTGGACCGTGAACGTGAACTGCTGCGCGTTCGGGAACGAGATCAGCGAGTAGAGCCGCTGGCCGGTGACGGTGAACACGCCGTTCTTGACGTCCGCGCCCGCGTGGGCGCTCGGCAACGGCCGGCCGTCGAGCAGCACGCGTCCCCGGCGGGGGACGTTGCCCTGCGAGGTCAGCACCAGGTAGACCTTGGCCGCCTGGACCGTGCCGGTGATCGCCGCGCCCGAGCCCTCCGCGGTGATCGACTGGGACGACGCGTTCCAGGCGCCCTTCAGCGCGAAGTGGTTGAGTCCGAGGCTGCCCGTCACGCCGGGGTACTGGCGGAGGCCGGGGCGCAGCGACTCGAGGAAGCCGTGCTGTCGCTGAGTGTCCAGATAGGTCTCGGGGGTCCCGAGGCCGGCCGAGACCATGATCGCGCTCGCGGTCATCGGCGTCGGCAGGGTGCGCGCTCCGGCGTCGGCCAGCAGCGCGCGGACAGCCGCCTCGCTCTGCTTGTAGTCGCCCTCCCCGAACTGGACGTGCCGGACCTGGCCCTTGGCGTCGATCAGGTACTCGGCCGGCCAGTACTGGTTCTGCCAGGCGTTCCAGGTGCCGTACTTGTTGTCCTGAACGACCGGATAGCGGATTCCGTCTGAGCGGATCGCCTGCGAGACGTTGCCCGCCTCCTGCTCGAAGGTGAACTCGGGCGTCTCGACGCCGACGATCTCCAGGCCGTATTTGTGGTATTGCGCGTATAGCCCCTTGAGGAACGGCAGCGTGCGCAGGCAGTTGATGCACGTGTACGTCCAGAAGTCGAGCAGCACGACGTGGCCGCGCAGCCCGGCCAAGCTCAGGGGGCGGTTGCCCGGGGTGTTGAACCAGTCCTGTGTGTCGGCGAACTCGGGCGCCGTGCCCAGGACGGGGAGCGAGGGGGTCTTCACGCCCGGAATCGCCACCTCGCGCTCGGCCGCGGTGGGCACCGGCTTAGCCGCGGCCTCCTTCTGGGCGGTCGCGAAGCGCGAGGCCGGGCGGAGCGAGGCCAGGCGCTTCTGGACCGCGTTCGAGTTCTCCAGCGAGCGGGCGGGATCGACCAGG
The DNA here is from genome assembly GCA_963841535.1 of uncultured Solirubrobacterales bacterium. GTDB lineage: Bacteria > Actinomycetota > Thermoleophilia > Solirubrobacterales > Solirubrobacteraceae > Palsa-465. The sequence goes on from CAWJDF010000001.1 coordinate 51,227, forward strand.
ATCGCCGGCAGGCTGGTGTTCTTGGCGAGCGCCTCCTCGAATCGGACGTCTACGTTGAACACCATCAGCACGCCGGTGGCCAGCAGCACGACGCCGAGGGCGCGGTTGACCGAGGGACCGCGGCCGACGCGGCGGATCCGGTCGATCACCGCGCGTCCGGCGAACGCGTAGACGAGCAGCACCGTGGACAGGCCGACCGAATAGGAGATCGCGACGAGGACCACGCGAGCGTTGGCGCCGCTCGAGGCGCTGACCGAGGTGACCGCGGCCAGGATCGGCCCAGCGCACGGAGCGCACACGAACCCGAGTGCGGCGCCAACCCCGAGCCCGGACCAGAAGCCCGTGCCGCGAGATTTGGGACCGAAGCGACCCAGTCGCGAGAGCGGCGCCTCCACCCGGGCGGTGAGGTCGGGAACCAGCAGCGCGATGCCAAAGCCGATCAGGACGACGATCGCGAGTGTCCTCGCCGCGCCGCTGGCCAGCCCGACACCGTTGACCAACTCGGCGAGCAGCACGATCGCGATCGTGAACGTGAACGCGAGCCCGATCACGATGCCGATGGGACGCCGCCGGCCACCAGTGGCGCTCGACGCGAGCAGCGCCGGCAGCACCGGCAGGACGCACGGCGTGATGGCCGTCCCCGCACCGGCGATCAGGGCGAACAGCATCAGCAGCAGCATCTGCGCCCTACATGATGCTCAGTAAATTCTTGCGAAAGCGTTAACCGACGCTCGCACCTTATCCCGACCTTGCGGGGGGCGATCAGCCGCCGATGGCGGACATGCTGCGGGCCGGCTGGATGAACCCGGGCTCGCCAACGTGGTGCTTGAGCTCCTTGAGCCACACCGCGTCGCGGATTATCTGCTCGAGGTCGGCGTCGCCGGCACCCGCGCGCATCGGGGTGCGCAGGTCGGTCTCGTTCAGCGAGAACAGGCAGGTCCTCAGGCGGCCGTCCGCGGTGAGACGGACTCGGTTGCAGTCGCCGCAGAACGGCTCGGATACCGGGTTGATGAACCCGATCCTCCCTCGGCCATCGGCGAAGCGGTACACGCGGGCGGTCGCGTGCGGCTCCCGGGGCTCGGGCTCGAGCGGGTAGACCGCGTCGATCGCGGCCCGGATCTCAGCGCCGGTCAGCACCTGGTCAGCCGTCCACGCGTGGTCGGCGTCGAGCGGCATGAACTCGATGAAGCGCACCTCGTAGGGGGTGCGGCGCGCAAACTCGGCGAACGGGATCGCCTCCTCCTCCGTGAAGTCGCGTATCGCCACAGCGTTGATCTTGATCGGATGGGCCTCGGGGTACTGCGCGAGCTCCTCCAACCCACGGAGGACCTGGGGCAGCGCGTTGCGCCGGGTCAACTCGAAGAACCGGTCGCGCTGGAGCGAGTCGATCGACACGTTGAAGCGGTTGACGCCGGCGCCGACCAGAGCGTCGGCGTCGCGCTCGAGCAGGTAGCCGTTGGTGGTCACGCTCAGGTCGTGGACGTCTTCGATGTCGGCGAGCATCCCGGCCAGTCGCGGGAAATCACGGCGGACCAGCGGCTCGCCGCCGGTCAGCCGTACGTCGTGCACCCCCATGGCCCCGAACAGCCCGACCAGCCGGGCGATTTCCTCGAACGTGAGGATTTCCTCGCGGTCGAGCCACGGCAGGCCCTCCGCCGGCATGCAGTACTGGCAGCGGAAGTTGCAGCGGTCGGTGACCGACACGCGCAGGTCGCCGATCAGCCGTCCGTGTCCGTCTTTCAGTGGTTCGAGTGGCATCGAACTACAGAGCGTAGCCGACCGTGGTGGTCAGGCTCTGACTTCCCTGGCCAGCAGCCCGAACGCCACCATGTCCTGGCGCCCGTCCTTGCCCCGCAGGTAGGACCGCAGGACGGCCTCGCGTGTGAACCCGCAGCGTTCGGCCACGCGCTGGGAGGCGGGGTTCTCGGTGGCGGCCATGAGGTCGATCCGCTGGAGCCCCAGGCTCCGGAACCCCCACGCGGTGACCAGGCGCACTGCGCGCGTGGTGTGCCCATGCCCGCGGGCCTCGTTGGCCAGCCAGTAGCCGACCTCGGCGCGGGCGTGCTGCCAGGAGAAGCGCATCAGCGAGATCGAGCCGAGCAGACGGTCGCGATCGTCGGATGACACGATCGCGAACGGGGCGGCGATGCCCGCGTGGAGGCTGTCGTGGCGCTGGAGCAGATACGCGCGCGCGTCGGCGCTGCCGTATGGATAGGGCACGCGCGTCCAGCGTGAGATCTCGGGGTCCTGGCAGGCTGCTACGAGGGGCTCGAGATCCGAGTCGCGCCACGCCCGCAGCGCGGTCTCGGCGTCGATCAGCGGGTCACCGGGGAGCACGATCCGCCGCGGGCCACTGGCAAACCGCCGGCGCATGCTCCTCATGCGCTCCCGCTCCTCATGCCCGACCACTCTCTCGCGCGCGTGTCTCGAGGGCGCGCTCGAGCGAGGCGACATCGAGCCCCGGGTCCTGACCGGCGAGCCACTGCTCGGCTGCCAGCCGTCCTCCGAGCGCGCGCACACCGCGCTGGCCGTGCTCGGCGGCGAACTCGTCGAGCGCGTGCCGGCGGCGCGCCTGGAGCCGGCGCGCGGACAGATCGAGACCGGCCCGGTGGGCGTCGAGGGCGTCGGCAAGCTCGGCGATCCCGGTCGGGGGTGGCACGGAAGAGACAGGACAGAGCTTCGTATCCGCGGCGCTGAGCGTGGTCAGCGCAGCCGTGAGGTCGGCGATCGCGCGTCGAGCGGCGGCGGCGAGATCGGCCTTGGTCAGGACGAGCACGTCGGGCACCTCCATGATCCCGGCCTTGAGGAACTGGAGCACGTCGCCCGAGGCGGGCTGTACGACGACCGCCACCGTGTCGGCCACGTCGGCCACCTCGACCTCGGACTGACCGACCCCGACCGTCTCGATCACGACCACGTCGAACGCGGCGGCGAGTGCCGCGGCGGCGCTCCGCGTGGCCGGGGCCAGGCCGCCGAGGCGGTCGCCGGCGGCGGTGGAGCGGATGAACACGTGGCGGTCGCGCGGGTCGACATCGATCCGGGCCCGGTCACCCAGGAGACTTCCGCCCGATCGCCGGGAGCTCGGGTCGACCGCGAGCACGGCGACCGAGCGGCCGCGGCTTCGCCATTCGGCGACCAGGCGACTGAGGAGCGAGGACTTGCCGACGCCGGGCGGCCCGGTGACGCCGACGATGTGCCCGGGGGCGTCGTGACAGAGGGCGGCCGGAGAGACCTCGGCCAGCAGCTCTTCCGCCTGTGCTCGGGCGTCGGGGGCGCGGCTCTCGATCAGGTTGAGCGCGGCGGGCGCGGCGCTCAGGTCGCGCTCGCGAAGTCTTGCCCCGAGGTCGCGGCCGCTTGCCCGGGCGGTCTGGGTCAAGCCCCGACGGCGGCGGTGTTGATGCCGTGCCGCTCCGCGACCAGCTCGATGATGTCGCGCATCATCCCGTTCAGGTGCCAGTCCTTGGGCGTATACACGGCGGCGATCCCGGCCTCCCGCAGGGCCTCGGCGTCGGCCTCGGGGATGATCCCGCCGACCACCACCGGCACGTCCTCCACGCCGGCCTCGCGCAACGCGTCGATCACCGAGGGGATCAGCTCGCGGTGCGAGCCGGACAGGATCGACAGGCCGATCACGTGCACGCCCTCCTGGGCGGCCGAGTTGGCGATCTGGGCCGGGGTCAGGCGGATGCCTTCGTAGACGACGTCCATGCCGGCGTCGCGGGCGCGGACGGCGATCTGCTCGGCGCCGTTGGAGTGGCCGTCCAGGCCGGGCTTGCCGACCAGGAACTTGAGGCGCCGTCCCAGCCTCTCGCTGAGGCGCTCGACCTCGGTCCGGAGCTCTAAGACCTCCTCGCTGGCGACCGCGGCGGCCTCGCTCACGCCGGTCGGGGCGCGGTACTCGCCGAACACCTCACGTAGCGTCTGGGACCACTCGCCGGTGGTCGCACCGGCGCGGGCCGCGGCGATCGTCGCGGGCATGATGTTCTCGGTCTCGTCTCTCGCGATGCGGGCGAGTTCTTGGAGGGTGCTGTCAACAGCGCTCTGGTCGCGCTCGGCTCGCCACCGCTCGAGCGCCGCGCGCTGCTCGGCCTCGACCTCGGGATCGACGACCAGGATCCCGCCGTCGGCGTCGGCCGTGAGCGGCGAGGGCTCGCTGGTCGTGAAGCGGTTCATGCCCACCGCGACCTGCTCGCCCGATTCGATCCGCTGCCAGCGCTTGCGGTGCGACTCGACCAGCGCCGCCTTCATGTAGTCCACCGCCTCGACCGCGCCGCCCAGTTCTGACACGTGGCGTATCTCCTCGCGGGCGCCCTCGAGCAGCTCGGCGACCAGCCCGTCCATGACCTTTGAGCCCTCGAAGATGTCCGGATACTCGAGTACGTCGGTCTCGTAGGCCAGGATCTGCTGGAGCCGGAGCGACCACTGCTGATCCCAGGGGCGGGGGAGGCCGAGCGCCTCGTTCCAGGCCGGCAGCTGGATGGCCCGGGCCCGCGCGTTGCGACCCAGGGTCACGGCCAGCGCCTCGAGCGCGATGCGGTACACGTTGTTCTCCGGCTGGGCCTCGGTCAGGCCGAGCGAGTTGACCTGCACGCCGTAGCGCAGGCGCCGGTGCTTCTCGTCCTCCACGCCGTAGCGCTCGCGGCCCAGCTCGTCCCACAGCACGGCCATCGCCCGGAGCTTCGCGTGCTCCTCGATGAAGCGCACGCCGGCGTTGACGAAGAACGAGATGCGTCCGAACACGCTGTCCATGAGCTCGCTCGGCACGCGCTGGCGCACCGCGTCGAGCACCGCGATCGCGTTGCACATCGTGAAGGCGATCTCCTGGACGGGCGTGGCCCCGGCCTCCTGGAGGTGGTAGGAGCAGATGTTGATCGGGTTCCACTTCGGGATGTGCTCCACGGTGTAGGCGATCGTGTCCGCGATCAGCCGCATGCTCGGCCCCGGCGGGAACGCGTAGGTGCCGCGGCTCAGGTACTCCTTGAGAATGTCGTTCTGGGTGGTGCCCTGGAGCTTGTCCTCCGGCACGCCCTGGGCGTCGGCGGCGACGATGTAAAGCGCCAGCAGCCATGGGGCGGTGGCGTTGATCGTCATCGACGTGTTCATCTGATCGAGCGGGATGCCGTCGAGCAGCGTGGCCATGTCGCCCTCGTGGGCGATCGAGACGCCGACCTTGCCGACCTCGCCTCTCGCGAGCTCGTGGTCGGGGTCGTAGCCGGTCTGGGTGGGCAGGTCGAAGGCGATCGACAGGCCGGTCTGGCCCTTCTCGAGGTTGCGGCGGTACAGCTCGTTGGAGCGCTTGGCGTCGGAGTGACCGGCGTACGTGCGCATCATCCAGGGCCGGTCGGGCTCGGGGAGGCGGGGGGATGGCGTTTCCGGCATGGGCTGCGGATTGTATGAGTGATCGTTTTGTGCTGGCTTGGGCTGACGCAACCGGGTAGGCGGTAACGTGGGAGACATGCCCGATCAAAGCTCAGCCTCCACCGAACACGCGCTGATGCAGGAGATCACCGCGCCCCTGGCCACGCTGCCCGACGACCCCGTGCCGGTCGTGGCCGACGTCGACTTTCCCGTCGTGCTGCGGGGCTACGACCGCGACACCGTCGACGCGTACGTGCAGAGGACCAGCCAGCTGGTGGCCGAGTTGCAGGCCACCCGCTCTCCCGAGGCGGCGGTTCGCCGCGCGCTCGAGCGCGTGGGGGAGGAGGTCTCGGGCATCCTCCAGCGTGCCCACGAAACGGCTTCCCGGGTCACGGCTCAATCACGGAGCGAGGCCGAGGACCGGCTCGAGGTGGCCCGGCAGGAGGCGGCGCAGATCATCTCGAGCGCCGAGGAGCGGGTCCGGGAGCTCGACGCGGAGACCGATCGCATCTGGGCCGAGCGCCAACGGATAGTGGAGGACACGCGCGAGCTGGCGCGTGAGCTGGTGACGCTGACCGATTCGGCCGCGGACCGGTTCCCGCCCGACGCCGGCGCGGCAGGCGGTGCCGGACTGCCTGGTCTCGATGCGGTGCCGCCGCTCCCCGAGGAGGACGCGCGCGCCGAGCCCGCCCCGATCGAGGTGCCCGTCGAGGACGCCCTGCCGGACGAGGTGCCGGCGGACACCGGTGATCCGGGGGACCCGGGGGATCCGGACGTCGAGCCGACCGCGGTCCTGCCGGTGGTCGAGCCGCCGGCGGATGAGGCCGACCCCGAGGCTGAGGCCGACCCCGAGGCGCGATAGGCACGCGCGATGGCCGAGATGCGGCTGATCGACGTCATGCACCTCGGCCGCCCGCACGTGATCGGGGCGTGGCTGGTCGGCGACGTCGTAATCGATCCGGGTCCGACGTCGTGCCTGGAGACGCTGCTCGAAGGCCTCGGCGGTGAGCGCCCTCGCGCTCTGCTGCTCACCCACATCCACCTCGATCACGCCGGCGCCAGCGGGTCGCTGGTTGAGCGCTGGCCAGATCTCGAGGTGTACGTGCACGATCGCGGCGCCCGCCACCTGATCGACCCCGCGCGTCTGCTGGACAGTGCCCGCCAGCTCTACGGCGAAGACATGGACCGGCTGTGGGGCGACATGGTCCCGGTCCCGGAGCAGAACGTCCGCGTGTTGAACGGTGGCGAGAGCCTCTTTGGCGGCGCGTTCGAGGTCGCCTACACGCCGGGCCACGCCTCGCACCACGTCTCGTTCCTGCACGAAAGGACCGCGTTCGTGGGCGACGTGGGCGGCGTGCGGATCGCCGGCGCGGAGCTGACCATCCCGCCCAGCCCGCCGCCCGACATCGATGTCGAGAAATGGCATGCCTCGATCGAGCTGATCACTGCGTGGAAGCCGCGCCGGCTGGTCATGACGCACTTCGGCGTCGGCGAGGACGTGGACGACCAGCTCGCAGAGCTGTCGGAGCGGCTCGACGACTGGGCGGGGCGTGCCCGCGCTCAGGGGGTGGACGCGTTCGTGGCCGGTGTGCGGGAGGAGATCGCGCAATACGTCGATTCCGACACCGCCGCGGCCTACGAGCAGGCCGCGCCACCCGAGCAGCTCTACGCCGGCCTGGAGCGTTACTGGCGCAAGCGCGCGGAGGCCGTCAGGTCCTCCTGAGGACGCATGGCGCAGCTATGCTGGCCAGATGTCGCAGACGGTGGAGCTGCCGCGTGTAGGCGGACCCGGCAGCGGTCTGGGCGAACTGTGGCGCGTGGTGGTCCTCAACGACGAGCACAACACGTTCGATCACGTCGCGGAGACGCTGTCGCGGGTGATCCCGGGAGTGAGCCTCGCGCAGGGCTACCGGCTGGCCGACCAGATCCACAAGACCGGGCTGGCGATCGTCTGGAGCGGGCCGCGCGACGAGGCCGAGCAGTACTGGGAGCAGCTCAACAGCGCCGGCCTGACCATGGCCCCGCTCGAGGCCGGCTAGCGCCTCCGCCCGCCCTCGCCGGCCCCGGCCCCGGCCCCGGCCCCGGCCCATGGTCCGGGATCCCCAACGGGAAATTTCCGTCATTGGTGGCCGGCTCATTCGCTATTGACGGATCCTGCCTCTCCAGCGGGCAGAATCCGTCCATTAGCGCGCACGTGTGTCGTTAATGGCGGAAACTTCCCGTTCGGGGGCGGGGGCGGGGAGGGGCGGCTAGACGCCGCGGGGGAGCGCCTTGTCCTTCTGGCGCTCGGGGCTGACCCGCACGACGTTCCAGACGATGCCGAGCTTCTCGAGCACGGAGATGAGCAGCCCGGTGGGATCGGCGATGCGCTCCCAGGGGCTCAGGCCGTGGAAGGCGGAGGTGGGGAACGCGTGATGGTTGTGGTGCCAGGCCTCGCCCATCGAGAGTGGCGCCAGCCAGAACACGTTGCGCGACTCGTCCTCGATCGCGAACCGCTTGCGCCCGAAGAAGTGGCAGACCGAGTTGATCGACCAGGTGACGTGGTGGAGCAGGAACACCCGCACCAGGCCGCCCCACAGGAGCGCGGTGAGCGCCGCGCCGAGACCGCCGCCGATCAGCCAGCCCAGGGCGAACGGGATCGCGAAGCTCACGCCCGCCCACACGAAGAACAGCTTGTCGATCACGCGCAGCACGCGGTCCTTGAGCAGGTCGGACGCGAATCGCTCCCGGTCGGCCGCGCCGACGGTCTCGAACAGCCAGCCGACATGGGCGTGCCAGAGCCCCCTGACCGCGCCCCAGAAGCCGGGCCCGGCGAGGTGCGGCGAGTGCGGGTCGCCCTCCTGATCGGTGAACGTGTGGTGCTTGCGATGGTCCGCCACCCAGGTGATGACGGAGCCCTCCACCGCCATCGATCCAAGGACGGCGATGATGGCCCGGAAGACGCGGCTGGACTCAAACGCGCGGTGGGTGAACATCCGGTGATACCCAAGGGTCACGCCAAGACAGGTCACCACGTACAGGCTGACCATGAGGGCGAGCTCGAGCGGCCCGATGGCCCGGTTCCAGAGCAGCACGATCGCCGCGATCAGGCCGATCGGGGGGACCGAGACGCCGATCAGGTTGGCGATCTTGTGCGCGCGAGTCATGGCTGCGAAAGCATAGGATCTTGCGCTGCGCGCCGCATCGGTGGCGCGCCGCAATGGGCGCCAGTTACCCGGTCAACCGCTCAGCCAACAGCCGACGGTGCGGGCGCCGCCGGGGCGGGCTCCGGCTCGGCCTCGGCGGTCGGGACCTCGGGGCCGAGCGCGCCGGCCACCAGCTCGTCGTAGAAGACGTAGCTGATGGGGATCTGGTAGTGACCCATGTTCCTGCGACGGAACTCGACCATCTCGATCCCCTCCCAGTACCGATACCAGTCCTGCTTGGTCTCGAACCAGGCCATCTGGCTGACCTTGTAGCGGTCGTCGCGCGAGCGGTGCACCGCATACTGGGTGGCGCCGTAGCGCAGCGCGAGCGGGGCCACGTACGCGACCTCGGCGGCAAACGCCTCCTGGCGGAGCACCGTGCAGTACCAGTCGATGTGGACCACGCCGCCGGCCATCAGGCGCCCACCTCGGCTCGGATCGCGCCAAGCCCCTCGCCCGTCTTGCCCTGGCCCTCCTCGGTGGCGCCGACCAGGATCGCGATCTTGCCGAGGTGCCGGTTGTCGCGCAGAAGCTGGTGCGCCTCGGCCACCTTCTCGAATCCCATCGTCTGCCACAGGACCGGTCGCACCTTTGACTCCTCGATCAGCTGGTTGGCCTTGGTCGCCTCCCAGGCGTTGGCGAAATGCGAGCCGATGATCTGCTTCTGGCGCATCCACAGGTAGCGCACGTCGAAGTCGAGCTGGTAACCCGACGTCGCGCCACAGATCACGACCTTGCCGAACGGCCTGACCACGAGCACCGAAGTGGGGAAGGTGGCCTTGCCGACGTGCTCGAACACGATGTCGGGCGGCTCTCCCAGGATCGCCTCGACCGCCTTGCAGAACCGCCGCGACTCCTTGAAACGGGCCCGCTCCTCCTCGACGGTCTCGTCGCCCCGGCGCATCATGCCGGCGAACTCGGCGCGGTTGATGTAGTCGATCGCGCCGAGCTGCTTGATCAGCTGACCCTTCTCCTCACTGGACACAACGCCAACCGCATCGGCGCCGGTCAGCGCACAAAGCTGGGTGGCAAACACGCCGAGACCGCCGGCGGCGCCCCAGATGAGCACGCGGTGCGCGGCCTGGAGGTTGCAGCGATCCATCAGCATCCGGTAGGCGGTGAAGTAGGTCAGGCCATAGGCCGCGGCCTCCTCCCAGGCCAGATGGGCCGGCTTGGGCAAGAGCTGCTGGGCCTGGACCTTGCAGAACTGGGCGAACGAGCCCCAGGTCGTCTCGTAGCCCCAGATCCGCTGCGAGGGCGCGGCGAGGGGATCGAGCCCGTGCACCTCGGGATCCTCGTATGAGGCCTGGTTGCAGTGCATCACGACCTCGTCGCCGGGCTTCCAGCGGGTGACCCCCTGACCCACCTTCCAGACGACACCGGAGGCGTCCGAACCGCCGATGTGGTGGTCCTCGTCGGGGTGGTATCGGAAGACCGACACGGGCTCGCCGAGTGCCGCCCACACGTTGTTGAAGTTCACACCGGCCGCCATCACGCGCACGATCACCTCGAACGCCCCGGGTTCGGGCACCTCGATCTCCTCGATCTGGAAGGCGTCGGTCGGCTCGCCCTGGCGCTCCTCGCGAATCACCCAGGCGGCCATCGTCCGCGGGAGCTCGCCGGGCTCGGTCTCGACGTGTGCGACTTGGCTTGAGTCAACGGCCACTCGGGCTGCACCTTCCTTGCGGTCGGGGTCAGATTAGGTCCCCTCCCGCCCCCGGATGCTACTCGGGTGTAGCTCCCGGAGGGCACATCATGGGCGCCCGGTTACAGCGTTCAACGCAATCCGGCGATTGTGAGCGCTCTCAGACCAGGGTGATCTCGGTGGGGGCGTTCTCGCCCTCGGGCGCGGCGGCCGCTGCCGGCGCGGGTTGCCTGATCTTCCGAGCGATCAGCGTCCAGGCCACGACCGCGCCGCACACGGTCACGATCGCGCCGACCAGCAGCCCCGTGCTGAGCGCGGAGACGAAGGCGTCGTTGGCCGCCGCGACGATCCGCGCCGGGGCATGGCCACCGAACGAGGCCCCGCTGCCCAGCGCGTCGACGATCTTCTGGCGCGTCGCCGCGGCGATGTGGGGGAGGCTCGAGTCGATCTGCGAGCCGCCGATCGTGGTGACCAGCGCGCCCATGACCGCCACGCCAAAGGTGCTGCCGACCATTCGGTTCATGGCCAGGACGCCGGAGGCTGCGCCGGCCTTGGTGCGGTCGACCGCGTTCATCGCGGCGGTGCTCATCGGCGACATCACGAGCCCCATGCCGAGGCCCATCAGCACGAAGCCGGGGAGCAGCAGGCCATAGCCGCTGTGGACGCTGAGTCGCGACTCGATCAGCATCGAGACCGCGACGATCGCCAGCCCGATCGTCATCAGCGGACGCGAGCCGACCCGATCGGCCAGCCGGCCGGCGATCGGGGCCACGAGGATGATCATCACCGTCGAGGGCAGGAAGCGCACGCCGGTCTCGAGCGGTGAGTAGTGCAAGACGTTCTGCAGGTAAAGGGTCAGGAAGAAGAACTGGGCGAACATCGCGAACGAGATCAGGAACGCGACGATGTTCGCGCCGAGCGACGTGCGCGAGCGGAAGAACGCGAAGTCGACCATGGGGACCCTGACCCGCCGCTCGATCATCACGAACGCGGTGAGCGAAACGACCGCCACCACGAACAGCGAGATGACCCGCGCCGAGCCCCAGTGCCAGCTGTTGCTCTCGACGAGCGCGAGCACGAGCGCGGTCAGCCCAATCGTCAGCGACGCGATTCCGGCGTAGTCGATCGTCTTGTCGACGGTCTCGTCGCGCGACTCGCGCGCGGCGAACAGCGTCACCGCGATCGCGCCGACCGCGATCGGCGGGTTGATGAAGAAGATCGCCCGCCAGCTCACATCCTGGGTGAGGAAGCCGCCGACGACGGGCCCGATGGCCAGCGCCAGCGCGCTCACCCCGGCCCAGGTCCCGATCGCGGTCCCGCGCTGCTCGGGCGGGAAGGCCTGGGTGATGATCGAGAGCGTGGCGGGCATCATGAACGCCGCGCCGACGCCCTGAACGGCCCGGAAGGCGACGAGGAAGCCGTCACTGGGCGCGAAGCCGATCGCCAGGCTGGACAGAGCGAACACCGTCACGCCGAACAGGAACATCCGCCTGCGGCCGAAGATGTCGCCGAGGCGCCCGCCGGTCACGAGCAGCACCGCGAGCGTCAGCGTGTAGGCGTTGACCGTCCACTCGAGCGCGGCCAGCGAGGCATGCAGGTCGCGCTGGATCGACGGCAGCGCAACGTTCACGACCGTGTTGTCGAGCATCAGCATGAACAGCGCGAAGCACATCGCGGCCAGCGTCCACCATTTGCTGTTCTCATCGGTGATCAGGCGGTGGCGGTGGGCGAGCAGGCGTTCGGTCATGGAGTGAATGCCTCCGGGCGGCAGGCGGCGACGTCCTCGCGCTCGAGCAGCCGGGACAGCGCGCCGGCCAGCGAACGTCGCTCGGGGGTGGTCAACGTCTTGGTGAACTGCTCGAGCCCGCTCAGGCGGGCGGAGTTCAGGCGCCGGATCACGGTGCGTCCGCCGTCGGTCAGGCAAACCCGCTTCATGCGGCGGTCTTCCTCGTCCTCGCGCCGATGGGCGAACCCGCGCCGGACCAGGTCGTCGACCATGCGGCTCGCGGCGGGCAGCGACACGTGCACCAGCTCAGCGGCCTCTTTCAGGGTCAGCTCGCGCGGCTGGTCTTCGAGGTGGTGCAGGAGCTTGACCTGGGTCAGCGTGAGCTCGAGCGCGCCGAGGGCCTCGAACAGATCCGCATTGCAGTTCTTGTGCACAAATACGATCAGGGCGTAGAGATCGCCCGCCAGCTGGGTGTCCTCGGAGGGGGCGGTGAGGTCAGCGGTTTCAGTTGCTTGCACGCACGCAAGTATTGCACACAAGCAATGTGAGGGGGCGGCCGGCCGGGTCCCCGTCGTCGAGCCCTACGGCTGCAGCAGCTGGTCGTTGCTGTTCGCGCGGGTCTTGCCCACGCTCAGCGAGGCGGCCCGAATCGAGGCACCGGGGCTGTCGTTCCCGCCACCGGTCGACAGCGAGTATCGGCCGGGGGAGAAGTTGACCGTGACCTGGGCGGTGGCCTGGGGGTTGATCGGACCCGTATTCGCCAGCGCCTGGCCCGCCGCGCTCCCGGCGGCAAGGATCGCCAGTGACTCGGCCTGGCTGGCCTGGTTGGTGATGATGAACGCCACAGGTCCCGCGCCCACGGTGCTCGGCGACACCGACACGCGGCTGTTGTCGATGTAGACGGTCAGATTGACCGGCGCCGGCGGCCGGGGCGTGGTGGCGCCCTCGGAGCTCGCACCGCAGGCCGAGACGGCAAGGGCGCTGACGGCGAGCATCCCGATCGTCGTCCTCCTGCACATTCTCGAGTCCTCCTTGCGAGACCGGCGGGGACGCCGGCGTCCCGGTTCGGGGGCGAACCCTAGCGAGCGTAATACCCACGCGCAGGAACGCAACACCAATTGGTGTCAACTTGCGTGCGCGGGGAGGCAGGAAGGCAGTCGCGACGCGACGGCCGGTGGCGAGACGACAGGCGCCGGCGTCGCGAACGGGGGTTCAGGTGGAGTTCTGCGTCAGCGACGTCCGACGGCGCTCGAGGCGCCGCAGCTCGCGCTGGAGCTCCGTCCACGAGTCGCTCTCGATGCGCTCGTACTCGTCGCCTGCGAGGTTCCGAAGGCGCTCGTTGTAGGTCATCCACGCACGGCGAGTGCCCTCGTCGAGTTCACGCAGCTTGTCGAGGTCAGGTGCGGTAGTGGTCACTTCACCTCCTTCCCGAGGATGTTGGCCGATCCTACCCTGGGGCCCGGTCATCGAGACAGACGCGCCGCGCAGGACTGCAATCCTGCTTTCTTGCCGTCCGGTGCGGCGCGTATCACGCAGTCGTGACCTTGCTCGAACAGGCGATCGCCACGGCGGAGTTCCTCGTGGTCGACACCGAGACCAACGGGCTGGCCGGGGACGCCTGCGAGATGACCGAGGTGGGCGCGGTGCTGGTCGGCGGCGGCGAGCTGCACGATCGCTGGTCCTCGCTGGTGCGCTGCAGCCGGCCGCTCGGACGCGGCATCCAGCGCTTCACGGGGATCACGCAGGAGATGCTGGCCGACGCCCCCGGGCTGGAGGAGGTCCTGCCGCCCCTGCAGGAGCTCCTGAACGGCCGGGTGCTCGTCGCCCATAACGCGCCGTTCGATCGGCGCGTGTTGAGGGGCGCCTTCGAGCTGATCGGCCTCGAGTGGCCGAACCCGCCTGTCCTTTGCACCGCGGCGCTGGCTCGCAAGCTGCTGCCTCTGCAGCGCCGTCGCGGACTGGGCGTGCTGGCCGACGCCCTGGGAATCGAGGTCGACACCGCGCACCGGGCCTTGGCCGACGCGGAGACCTGCGCGCGCGTGCTGTGCGCCCTGTTCCCGCGGCTGTGCGCGAACGCCCTGACGATCGCCGACGCCGTCGCGATCACCGGCCGGCGCCGGCGCGCCGCGGCGCGCAAGCGGCGCACCCCGGCACTCACCCCACCGCCGCAGCTCGACTTCGCCGACCTCCCCAAGGACCCCGGCGTGTACCTGTTCCGCGACGACGAGGGGCGGGTCCTGTACGTCGGCAAGTCGATCTCGATTCGCAGCCGCGCCCGCGCCCACTTCGCGCCCTCGAGCGTTCCGGCCGACTGGACGGTCCAGGCCACGGTCGTGGATTACCAGAGCACGAACTCGGAGCTCGGGGCGCTGGTGCTCGAGAACCGGCTGATCAAGCGCCACCGGCCGCCGGGGAACATCCGTCTGGCCAGACGGGATGACCGGCTTTGCTACATCCGCTGCCGGCTCGACATCCCGTTCCCGATCCTGGAGGTGGCCTCCGAACCCGCCGCCGGACACGCGGTCACGATCGGACCGCTCCGAGGCCGGCGCCTGGCCCACGAGCTGGTCGAGCAGCTCGATTCGCTGTTCGGTTTACGTCACTGCGGCCGGCGCCTGCAGCTGCGCGAGCACCCGTCGGCGTACGGTCAGATGGGGCGCTGCCTGTCCCCGTGCCTGGGGGATCTGGACCCGAACCTCTACCGGCGCCGGCTGGACGAGGCGCTGCGGCTGTTCACCACCGAGACGGACGGGCGCGAAAGGCTGCTGGCGCACGTGCGACGTCAGATGCATGACGCCTCGGTCAAACAGCACTACGAGCGCGCCGCCTGGCTGCGCCGGCGCCTGCGCCGCCTCGGGATGATCCTCGAGCGCCTGGGCGGCGCGCTCGAGGCCACCCACGTACGGGCGAAGCTGATCCTTGCCTCCCACCCGGTCGACGCGGCGCGCCGGGACGCGTTCTGGATCGCCGCTGGGCGGCTTGTCGACTGGGGGCCCGCGCCGCCGGACAGCGAGGCGCTGGAGGAACGCAATCAGACCGCGCTCAGGCGCGAGAGCCGCGCGGGAGAGCTAGGAGCCCACGTTCCGCCGGACGAGATCGACGAGCTGCGGATCATCGCCACGTACCTCGATTCGCATCCGGACATACCCGAGCTCGTACTCGAGTCGTCGGAGCGGCCGTTCAGCGAAACGGCAGCTCTGCGACTTGCGCGGTGACCGCGTCGCCAACCGAGAGGGTGACACCGGGCGGGGCCTCGCGGCGCACCAGCGCCAGCGCGATCGGGCCGAATCGGGGCGACTGAGCCACGCTGGCGACCCGTCCGACGACCCGGCCCTCAAACTCGAGCTCCTCGCCGGACTCGACCGGTGCCGACAGGCGCAGCCCCCGCAGCTGCCGGTTCGGCTTGCCGCGGTAATACAGCCGGGCGACGGTCTCCTGGCCCACGTAGCAGCCCTTGGTGAACGACACCGCGCGCTCGTTCAGCCCGGCCTCCTGAGGGATCACGGTCTCATCGAGATCGATCCCGTAGCGCGGCCGGCCGCGCTCCACCCGCAGGCATTCGGCCGCCGCCTCGCCCACCGGGACAGCACCCGCCTCTTCGAGCGCGGTCCGCAGCGCGTCGGCGTCGGACGCGTCGCAGAGAAGATCAACGCCGACGTCCGTGCGGATCGCCCGCGCCGAGAAGGCGGTCCCGGCAACCTCGATCAGGCCATGCGCGTGCTCGTCGGCGCCCAAAGCCCCGGCGCCGGCCAGACCGGGCGCCTCGGATCCGATCAGCGACAGCAGCCCTCGCTCGAGCGTGCGCTTGTGTAGCTCGACCTGGTAGCCGAGGCTGAAGCGTCTGATCATGTTGAACAGCGCCTGAAGCGCGACCCGCTCGGTGTCCAGGAGCAACTCGTCCTCGGTGGCGAGGATCCGGAGGTCGCCGAGCATCTTGCCCTTGGGCGTGAGGAATGCGGCGTAGCAGCCGGCGCCCGGGGCGAGGCCCTCGACGTCGTTGGACACCTGGCCCTGGAGGAACGTGGCCGCGTCGGCGCCTGTGAGCGCGAGCTTGCCGCGCTCGGAGCGGTCGAGCATGCCGCAACCTTCGGTGATCGTGCGGTAGTCGGCCGCCAGGGTGTCGATCGAGGTCATCTGGAAACAGGATAGGCATCGCGCGAACAAGTCCAAATCGGCTGCGCCCGCGCTGTATGCCCCTTGCAAAAATCAAATTTAGGCCTACCATAATTTCAATCATGGCAACGAGGGATTCCACTTCGGTCCGCTCTCCCGCGGTCCAGGACTACGCGAAGGCGATCTACGCGCTCGAACGCCGCGACGGCGAAGCGGTCAGCACCAACGCGCTGGCCGACCGGCTCGGCGTCACGCCGGCCTCGGCCTCGGGCATGGTCAAGCGCCTCGGCGAGCTCGGGCTGGTCGAGCACCAGCCCTATCGCGGCGTGTCGCTGACCGACGACGGCCGGCGCGTCGCCCTCGAGGTCATGCGCCATCACCGCCTGCTCGAGCTGTATCTGGTCGAGACGCTCGGCGTCCCCTGGGACCGGGTCCACCAGGAGGCCGAAGTGCTCGAGCATGTGCTTTCCGAGGAGCTCGAGGAGCTGATCGCCGCCAAGCTGGGCAATCCCACCCACGATCCGCACGGCGACCCGATCCCGACCCGGGAGCTGACGATCGAGGAGGGGGCCACCCAGAGCCTCCAGGCACTCGAGGTCGGCGCGCGGGGGACGTTCGCGCGGGTGTCCGACTCCGACCCCGAGATGCTGCGCTTTCTGGCCGAGCGCGGGATCGCGCCCGGCGACACGCTCGAGGTGGTCGACAAGCAGCCGTTCGACGGCCCGCTGTTCGTCCGCTTCGGCGACCACATGCAGGTGCTGGGTGGCGCGCTCGCCCGGGCCATGCGGGTCGAGGTGAGCCGGTGACGCCGCCGCCCGGCTCGATCCCCGAGCCCGTGCTCGAGGGCGCCACGGTCGACGGCGCGTCGGTCGCGCTGCGCGAGGGCGGCGCGGTCCGCAGCCCGCTCGAGGAGCTTCTGGCCAAGGGCCGCCTGCGCGCGACGCTGGCAATGCTCGGGCCGGCCTTCGTCGCCTCGATCGCCTACGTCGACCCCGGCAACTTCGCCACGAACCTTCAGGGCGGGGCCAAGTTCGGATTCATGCTGCTGTGGGTCGTCGTGCTGGCGAACCTGATGGCGATGCTGATCCAGTACCTGTCGGCCAAGCTCGGGATCGTCACCGGCCGGAACCTTCCAGAGAGCTTCCGTGCCCATTACCCGCGCTGGATGTCACGGGGTATGTGGGTGCAGGCGGAGCTCATCACGATGTCGACGGACATCGCCGAGTTCCTGGGCGCCGCGCTGGCCCTGAATCTGCTCTTCCACGTTCCGCTGCTGATCGCCGGCGTGATGACCGGGTTCATAGCCTTCGGCCTTCTCGAGCTGCGCGTGCACGGCTTTCGCCGGTTCGAGATCGCGATCACCGGACTCCTGGGGATCATCTTCCTCGGCTTCATCTACGAGACCTTCAACATCGGCCCGTCCGCGTCCGGTGTGGCCAGCGGTCTTATCCCGCACCTCGGCGGCGCCGAGTCGCTGTACCTCGCGGTCGGGATCATCGGCGCGACGGTGATGCCGCACGCCATCTACCTCCACTCCGCGCTCACCCAGGACCGGATGCCGCTCCGCGATGACCGAGAGCGTGCGCGTGTGCTCCGCTTCGAGCGCACCGACGTGATCATCGCGCTAGGAATCGCGGGGTTGATCAACATGAGCATGCTCGCCGTTGCTGCCCAACTCTTCCATGGCAGCGGCGTCACCGGCATCGACACGATCCAGGGCGCCCATGCCGGCTTCGGGAACCTCGTCGGCGGCGGCGCCGCGCTCGCGTTCGCGATCGCGCTGCTCGCCTCCGGCGCGTCCTCTTCGAGCGTCGGCACCTACGCGGGCCAGGTCGTGATGGCCGGGTTCATCAACGTACGGATCTCCCTCTACGTCCGCCGGATCGTCACGATGATCCCCGCGCTCGTGGTCCTCGCGCTGGGCGTGAACCCGACCGACGCGCTCGTGCTGAGCCAGGTCGTGCTCTCATTCGGCATCCCGTTCGCCCTGATCCCACTCGTGATCCTCACCAGCCGCCGCGACGTGATGGGCACGCATGTCAATCGCCTGCACACCGAGGTGCTGGCTTGGGGCTGCGCGGTCCTGATCACCGGGCTCAACGTGTTCCTGCTCTACCTGCAGTTCTTCGGGTAGTAGCCCGGGCGGACGCCGGGCTGTGGCCCGGAGCCGGATGCGGTTACTCTCGCTAGGCTTCGAGGGTAGATGGCCCTCGCGGACACCTTCCAGCAGATCGTCGACTCGCTCCCCGACGACTGGACCGACCTCGAGTTCGACCTGCGGATCTTCGACGAGCGCCGCTACGTCGACGCGGCGGTCCTGCTCGTCACCTGCAACGCACAGCCGTACTCCAGGAGCGAGTGGCACTGGCGGCTGCTGGTGGCCCACCGGTTCGGGCACGCCGCCGCGGTTCCCGCCGTCCACACGGCGCTCAAGCTGCTCGACGAGGCCGGGATCGAGGGCGAGCTGGCCCTTCGGGAGTCGCGCACCGGGCGTGTTGAGATCAACCCGATGTGGGGGCGGCCGGAGTCGGTGCGCCAGGAGTTTCGCCAGATCCGCGCCCAGTAGCCGGGGGCCGACACCGACATGGCGCGAGTCGTCGCGTTCATCCCCGACCTGCTGTTCGGCTCGAACGTGCTCGGCGCGCTCACAGGCGCCGGCCACGAGACCGTGCTGGTCTCAGACCAAGCCGGGCTGGACCGAGAGCTGCCGAGCGCCGACGCACTCGTCGTCGATTTGACCACGGACGCCGGCGCGCGTATCGCGCTCCTCACCGCCTTGATCCGATCGCGCCCGGTCAAGACGCTCGCGTTCTACTCCCACGTCGAGGTCGACGTGCGCGCCCAGGCCGAGGAGGCCGGGTTCGACCTGGTCATCCCGCGCTCGCGGATGGCGCGCGAGGGGGCGGCGGTCCTGGCGCGGCTCCTTGAGAGCGCTCCTACGGACTGACTCCCTGCAGCTGGACCGGGCCCTGTGTCGGGTCGAGCTCGGTGGCCTGATCGACTCCGGCGGGCGGGATCGTGTCCATCACCTTTGGCACCGAGTTCGGATCCAGAGCGCAGATCGGACTGGACACGCCGGGCCGGCACACGCCGAAGGTGAAGTCGCCGGCCGACGAGGTGAAATCTCGATCCGGCGGCTGGCCGGAGCCCTGGCCGGTCAGCGCCACGGTGAACACCCATCCGGTCCCGGGTGTGCCGAAGGTCGACTGGGGCAGGATCAGCAGGGCGGTTCCGCTGGCGTCGTCGACCACCAATTGCGCGCTACCGCGCGAGGCGCCGGAGGCATCCACCCAGATCGGCGACGCGAATCCCTGCGCCTCGACCCGCTCGGTCCAGGCGCTCGACGGAGCGATGCCGTAGTTCATGTTCGAGTACGCGGACTGACTGGAGGTGCTCGCCACGCCCGGGTCGTGCACGTAGACGTCGAGCAACTGGGCGCCAAAGCCGCTGCCGAACGTGTTGACCAGGTTGCGGATGGTGGCCTGGATGTACACCTGTGTTCCGGTCTGGCTGACCCGCAGGTGGGTCAGATCGAAGGCGCCGGGCACGAACACGGAGTTGCCGGGGTAGGCGTACGTTCCCGGTCCGTTGTCGTCCGGTCCGTTGTCGACGCCGCTGGGATCGGCCACGTCGAGCACCTTGGTTCCCGGGAGCATCACGTTGTCCACCGACACCTGGCGGTAACCCGTGCTGCGTCGAAGCGTGGCCGTGGCCGTGATCGTGGTCCCTCCGAGCCCGGTGGGGACCGTAACCGACCAGTCCCCGGACGAGCCGGCCGTCGTGGAGCGGACGGTCGCGGCTCCGCCGGCGCCGCCGACGGCCTCGACCACGACCTGCGCTCCGGCGGCAGTCGTGCCCGTCACGGTCACGGTCGAGGTGTCGATGATCTGGTGGTCCGAGGGTGAGGTGATCGTCAGCGGCAGCGTTCCGGGCATGCCGCGCGTGACGTAGCGACGGGTGACGATCCCGGGCGTCTCGAGGTTGCGCCCCGTGCTGATCGCGAGCGCGAGGCGCGCGTACTCGGACTGCGCCCAGGTGAGCGGGCTGGCCGAGCCGGCCGGCTTGCCGTCCACGTAGCCGATCGAGGCGATCGTTGGATCGGTGCCGAACGGATCGGGCGGGAAGTTCCCCGGGTTCTCCCAGGCCTGCTCGGGCTCGAGGCCCTGGCCCGAGGTCATGTTGCGCATCGCGGTGAGGAAGCCGGTTGGGTTCCCGCGCTGGCCGGCGGCGACGTCGTATTCGCCTCGCTCGCCGCCGAGCACGGGCCACAGGTGGCCCGAGCCCACGTTGTTCGTCATGGTGCCCGGGTTGAAGCTCGGCCAGGGCTTCCCGGTCGGGAAGCAGTTGGTCGGATCGGGCTCATAGCAGTCGCCATAGCCATCCTCGGACCCGGTCTGGCTCGTGCCGTACCGATAGAAGCCCGAGCCGCGTGGCGTGGAGCGCTCGATCGTGGCGTCGATCACGGTCAGCGACGCCTGGACGTCAGGATCGCTCGCCGGCAGCACGCCGAGGCGGACCAGCTCGAGGAAGCCCTGATCGACGATCGCGCGCTGATCGGCGTCGACGCTTCCGTTGCCAAGGTTGTAGGTGATCGCGGCGTTGGGATCGCCGGTCTTCGAAAGCCGGATGAAGTAGCGGCCCGTCCCGTAGGGCCCGGTGGTCGTCACGGTCCAGCCCTTGATGTTGCGGGCGAAGTCGTCGGCGGTCGCCTGGTAGATATCCGCGTGGAGTGGATCGCCGTTGACCCGGGCGATGTGCGCGGCGGCGGTAAGGCCGGCGATTTCGGCGGCGATCGTCGACGGTGAGTAGCCGGACTGCTCCTCCCAGCGCTCGACGCCGTCCGAGGGGCCATGGGCCACGAGGAAGTCGGCGGCCGGAATCACGTGGTTCTGGTAGAGGCTCGAGTCACGCGCCAGACCCGACCGCCAGGCCATCAGGATCGGATATGAGGTCTCGTCCAGCTGGAGGCCGCCGGTGTCCGGGGCGGGCTTGCCGTTCTCCAGCGAGTTGCGTGGCATCGAGCCGTCGGCTTGCTGCTGGCGGTCGAACAGGAACAGGGTGGCGTCCCGGGCGGTCCGGACGTCGCCGGCGACGAGCAGCCCGGCGAACGCCTCGTAGAGGTCCCGCGCGAACACCTCGCGGTAGGAGCCGAAGTACATGGGCTGACCGGTGGGGGCGGTGCCGGCGGGGACGGCCTGGCCCCACGGGGAGGCGAGACCGGCCGCGATCGCGCCGTCGAAGGTCTTGTCCTCGCTCGCCTTCACCACGTTGACCGACTCGTAGTACTCGCGTACGGCGGCGGCGCCGAGCCTGAACGAGGGACGGCGAAGCCCGTTGTCGTAGCGCAGCCACTGTGCCTCGTAGCGCGACCAGGCGTCGTCGAAGCGCTGCCCCAGCCAGGCGCCGGCCGTTGACAGGGCCTGGTTCTGCGTGGTGCCGAAGCCCAGCGCCAGGTCGACGGTGTGGTCGTGCGGAAGCGCGAGGCCGGCGGTGAGGGTCACGTGGCCGTCTGGCGCTGAGTCGTACGAGGTGAGCGAGTGGGCGGAGTCGAGCATGGTCAGGCCGTCGCTGGCGCTGTCCGCGTAGCCGACGCTCGCGTTCGAGAACCCGTTCGAGGACTCGAGCGCCATGTACGTGGCCACCGCGTAATCGCGGTTGCTCGCGTTGGTGACCGTGTTCGTGTTGAACGCCACCGGCACGCCCTTGCTGGTCAGCAGTGCGGAGTTCGGACCGGCGTTCTGCGAGCCGCCGCCACCGGTGCCGCCGGCCAGCGGGTCGAGCCGGACGTACAACTGATCGCCGCGGGGGCCCTTGAACCGCGTGCGCATGAGCACCGCGTTACGCGCGGCATCGGCGATGTACGTGGTGGTGATGCTGTAGTGGTGAGCCGAGTTCGACGCGACGATCGTGCAGCTCATGCCCGTGAAATCCGGGATGACCTTGTAAGTCATGTCGCGTGTCTGGAGGTCGGTGAAACTGTGCCCGTCGGTGACCAGGTACTGGAGGGTGTGGACGTTCGTGGCGTCGACCGTGGGCCAGTAGGTATCCGACAGCACGCCGTTGGCCACCGTGAACCAGACCTTGGAGGAGGTGTTGCGCGCGGTGCCCACGCAGTCCTTGCGGGCGAGGTCGAAGTGGCTCTCGCTGCCGGGAGCCGTGCCGGCCGGAGCCGGGCCGGCGGCCGGTCGGGGCGTGGCGGCAGCGTTTGCGGCGGCGATTACCGCCACCCAGGCGGTCACGACGGCCAACGCGCCGATCACTCGAGCTTTCACGATCTCCACGCTCCTTTCGGCGCACCGCCGTCTGGTCCCCGGGGGCGCAGCCTATGCGGCGGCCGTGCCGACGGTCAACCCGGGTCTGCCGCCGATGCCATCGTCTTCCGGGACGAAGCGCACAGCGACGATCGCCACGTCGTCCTGGGGTGCGCCGTTCCGGCGCCCGGCCTCGTCGAGCAGCGCGTCGGCGAGCGCGTTCGCGCTCGGCTCGCCGGCCAGGCTCCGCAGCGCTTGCTCGGCCGAACCGTCGACACCGGGTCCCCGGTCCGTGACCCCGTCGGTGTACAGCACGAGGCTCTGGCCGGGCCGCAGACGGAGCGCCGCTTGCTGGAGCCGGACGTCGGGCCACACCCCGAGCAGATCGCCCCAGGAGGCCACGCTCTCCGGCCCGCCGTCCGGACCCACGAGGATCGCGGGCGGGTGTCCGCCGCACGCGACCGTGACCCGGGCGTCGGGGCCGCGGACGTCGAGCAGCGCGTTGAGAATCGTGATGAATCGCCGCTCGAGGGCCTGGCGGAGCATCGTGTCGTTGACGACACGCAGCACCTCCGCGGGTGAGCGGACCGCGCCGGCCAGGCTGCGCAGGGTCCAGCGTGCCATCGCGGTGACGGCCGCCGCTCCCGGGCCCTTGCCGCACACGTCGCCGATCACCACCGCCCAGTGATTGGACCCGACGGGGAACATGTCGTAGAAGTCGCCCCCGACCAGGTCGCCCGCGCCGGCCGGGGCGAAGCGGATCGCCACCTCGCACGACGGGACGTCGGGAATCTCGCCGGGTAGCAGGCTCCGCTGGAGCGTGATCGCGGTCTGCTCGCTGGCGCGGTAGAGCGACTCGGTGCGCGCATACAGCGCCCGCGCGTGGAGCGCGAGCGCCAGCCGCTCGGTCAGCCCGATCAGCTCCTCGTTCTCCTCGGGCCGCCAGTCGCGTCCGCGTCGCGCCACCAGCACGCGAGTCACCAGGCTGCCGCGGGCCACGCCGGCCACGGTCAGAAGGTGCACCCGGTGCTCGCCGGCATCGGTGTCGGTGGCCTGGGCGGCGGTCCTTGCACGGGTCTCGGCGGTCCGCCGGACCTGGTTCCAGGCGTCCTGCGCCTCTGGGGAGCCGGCGGCCGCCTCGAGCGCGGCGTCGCCGGCCCGGGCGCGCCCGGGCTGGCCTTCCGGCCGCGACTCCCCGGCGGCAAGCTCCTCGGCGAGGCAGAGTTGGTTGCCGCGCTCGACGACCAGGCCCACGAAGGTGTCGAGCACCTCGCGTGAGCTGACGGGCCGGTCGAGCCGCGCGCTCGCCTCGGCCAGGAACGATGCCCGTTCCCGTGCCCGCTCCCGTCCGATGACCAGGCGGCCGAGGATCCCTCCCAGGGCGACCGTGAGGGCAGTGAGCGCGATCAGGACCACGATCCCGACCGCGACGGCGTTGTCGGCCGATGCGCGGGCGGCGCGCTGCCGACTGGCCTGGCTGGCCGAAATCGAATGTTCGAGACGAGCCGTCTGCTGGCGGATCCCGTCGACCAGCCGCTTGCCGAGCACGGTCGTGGCCTCGGACTTCGCCGCCGCCGGGTCGGTGCGCACCTGCTGGATGACGCGCGGGACGTAGGTGCTCAGGTAGGAGCGGGCGGACGCTGCCAGCGCGGCGGCCTGTGCCACGTATGAGCCGTCGCTGGCGGCGGCTCGCCGCAGCGCGCCGGCCGCAGGGAGCAGCTGCGCCGAGGCCGTGCGCTCGGGCGCCAGAAACGTAGGCTGGCCGGTGATCACGTAGCCGCGCAGGCCGGTCTCGGCGTCGACCACGAGGCGCTCGACGCCGATCGTCGCCTCGAGGTAGTTCTCGGCGCGCAGGGTGGCGTTAGCGTTCCTACGGAGGTCGACGATGTGGGTCAACAGCAGCGCGACGCCAACCGCGACCCCGACCGCGCCCGCCGCGACCACGGCCAGCACCCCTGCGACGAGCCCGGTCCTCGTCCTCATGGGCGCATTCTGGCGAGTCAGCCCGTCTGCTGGGCCGAAACGCGTGCGGCGAAATTCGGAACGAACGTCTGCGCGACGTCGGGCGCGCGGGTGACGATGCCGAACCGCGCCTCCCATCGAGCCCACGTGCGCAGGGTCGCGACGCTCAGCTCCCCGATGCGGCCGTCGGCGGCATGGAACGCCGGGAGCAACCCTTTCAGCTGCGCCCGCACCAGGCTCGGATCGAGCCCGGGAACCTGGCGCTCGAGGTCCTCCGCGCTCTGCTGAGGGTGCAGAAGCGTGTACATGTACCCGCGCGTCAACGCAGCGACGACCCCGTGGGCCAGTCCCGGAGCGCGCCGGAGGGTGGTCGCGGTAGCGCACAGGACGAGCTCCGGATAGGCCGGCGCGCCGTAGTCGTCAACCCGGAAGATGTGAAAGCCGGGCCGCTTGCTCTGGATCGCCTGCCCTTCGTCGTTCCAGAAGGCCGTGGCGCCGGCCACGCGGCCGGCCAGCAGGTCGGCCACCGCGTTGAACCCGATCGTGATCGTCTGCACCTTGGCGGGGTCGCCGCCTGCACCCGCTACCACCGACCGCAGGACGGCGGTGTCGCTCGGCAGGCCCGTGACCCCCACGGTCTTCCCCTGGAGCGCCTTCGGCGATCGGACGCCCGGAGCCGCGATCACCGCGGAGAGCGGCCGCTCGACGATCGCCATGATCCCCACGACGTCCTGGCCGCGCTCCCGGGCGATGGCGAGGTCGTGAATGTCCAGGATCGCGAACTGGACCTTGCCGGTCTCGAGCAGCTTGGTCGAGTCGGTCGAGGCGGTGGGGGCGATCACGTGCAGGCGAACACCGGCAGCCCTGTCGTAGCCGCGGGCCAGCGCCTCGTAGATGCCAGCGTGCACCGCATTTGGGGTGAAGTCGAGGATCAGCGTGGAGCTGCGGACGGGCGTGCTCGTGCGGGTGGTCGAGTCGCCCGAGCCGCTCGAGCCGCAGCCTGCGGCGATCGCGGCCAGGACGCAGCACAGCGTCAGCCTGGCGAGCATAGTTCGGCCCATGGAGCCGGGCCAGGATATGCGGTTCGTAGAATGGGCCGCGCGCATGCGCCGCCGGGTCACGTTCAGTCGCAACCTCACGCTGTCGCTGTCGCGAACCTGTCGCTGCTACTGCAAGTACTGCGCGTTCGCGACTCACCGGGCGCATCTCTACTCGCCGGACGAGGTGATCGAGATGCTCGACCGGGCCGTCTCGCGCCACCACGTCAAGGAATTGCTCGTGCTCACCGGCGAGATGCCCGAGGTGAATGCCGAGGTCGCTTCCCGTCTACGGGATTGCGGCCACGCGGATTTCACCTCTTACGTGGTGTGGGCCTGCGAGCGGGCGCTCGAGCGGGGCCTGCTCCCGCACACGAACCTGGGCGTGCTGGGCCGCGAGGACCTGGCGCGCCTGCGCGAGGTGACGGCCTCCCAGGGCCTCATGCTCGAGTCGATCAACCCGGATCTGGTCGTCCACCAGGGCTCTCCGACCAAGAATCCCGCGGTCCGGCTCGAGACGATCGCGGCGGCGGGCGAGCTGAAGATCCCGTTCACGAGCGGGATCCTGGTCGGGATCGGCGAGACCGAGGACGAGCGGATCGCGTCGCTGGAGAAGCTGGCCGAGCTGCACGGGCGCTACGGCCACATCCAGGAGGTGATCCTCCAGAACTACGTCCCGCACGAGAAGTACTACGGGCGCGAACCGGCCCAGATCGCCGACGCGGCGACCCGTGAGTACTGGCGCACCGGGATGTGGGACGGGCCCCAGC
This sequence comes from uncultured Solirubrobacterales bacterium, assembly GCA_963841535.1. Taxonomy (GTDB): domain Bacteria; phylum Actinomycetota; class Thermoleophilia; order Solirubrobacterales; family Solirubrobacteraceae; genus Palsa-465. The sequence continues at coordinate 77,274 of CAWJDF010000001.1, forward strand.
TCGACGCGCCGGCCTGGGCCTGCGAGATCGGCCTCGAGGACATGAAGCGCCTGGTCGCCGAGGCCCGGAGGCTGATGCCGGGAGTCGGCATCCAGGTGCCCCCGAATTTGAGCGACTGGTGGATCGAGCTGGTGCGGGCGGGCGCCACCGACCTGGGCGGGCTGAGCGCCAACGGCGATCACATCTCGCCCGAGCATCCCTTCCCATCGCCGAGCGAGGTGCGAAAGCGCCTGCGCGCGGACGGGCTCGCTCTGTCCGAGCGCCTGTGCGTCTACCCCGAGTACATCGACCCAGAGTGGATCTCGCGCCCGGTGATGGACGTGATCAAGGCGCGCTACTGGTCCTTCATCCCGCGGCAGGGGTCGGGGCGCACGGTCGATCTGCGGGTGGCCGACGATGCGGCGCCCCGGGCGGTCGAGCGAGCGCGAGACGGGCTTGCGCTCACCGCCGAAGAGCTGACCGCGCTGTTCGCCGAGCGCCGCCCCGCGGTGATCGAGGACATGCGCGCCGCGGCCGACGAACTGCGCGCCTCGCTGGCCGGCGACACCGTCACGTTCGTGGTCAACCGCAACATCAACGTCTCGAACATCTGCACGGTCGGTTGCGCGTTCTGCGGCTTCGGGCAGTCGCGGCGGTCGCCCGACGCTTACGAGCACTCCGAGGAGGAGTTCGTCCGGCGGATCCACGAGGCCGTCGAGTTCGGCGCCACCGAGATCTGCATGCAGTCGGGCATCCATCCCGACTGGGGGCTGGAGGACTACGAGAAGTGGCTCCGGGTTGCGAAGCGCGTGGCGCCACAGATCCACCTGCACGCGTACTCGCCGATGGAGGTCGCGCACATGTGCGACGTCAGCGGTCTCTCGCCGCGCGCGGTGTTCGACCGGCTACGCGAGGCGGGGCTGGGCTCCACGCCGGGCACCGCCGCCGAGGTCCTACACGACGGCGTGCGCCAGCGCATCTCGCCCAACAAGCTGCCGGTCGCGCGTTGGGTCGAGATCATCGAGGCCTCGCACGCCGAGGGCATCCGCTCGACCGTGACCGTGATGTTCGGACACGTCGAGGAGCCCTGGGAGCTGGCCGAGCACATGCGGGTGGTGCGCGAGCTTCAGGAGCGCACGGGCGGCTTCACCGAGTTCGTGCCGCTGTCGTTCATCCCGTTCCACACGCTGCTCGGACGCACCCATGGAGTGGAGGAGATCACGCGGGAGGAGAACCTCAAGCACACCGCGGCGTTCCGCCTGGCGCTCGGGCGGACGGTGCGAAATCTGCAGGCGAGCTGGGTCAAGATGGGGCTCGACGCGGCCACCGAGTCGCTGCGCTGGGGCGTCAACGACCTAGGCGGCACGCTCATGGAGGAGTCGATCTCGCGCATGGCCGGCAGCTACCACGGGGTCATGCTGGAGCCCCGGGACCTGATCGCCGCCGCCCATCGCGCCGGGCGCCCGGCGGCCGAGCGAAGCACGCTGTATGAGATCCGCCGGCGGTACGAGCCGCCGGTGGCGGCGTGACGTTGACGTGACGTGAGCCTCGAGCAGCCCATCGCTTCTCCGCCACCGTCGCTGTTCGCCGGCGTCGAGCCGCTCGAGGTGTTCGTCGAGTTGCTGGCCGACATCGACCTGGGCACCTCGCCGACCGAGTTCTACGACCGCATCTGCGAGGCCATCTGCCGCCTGACCACGATGCGCCGGGCGGCCGTCTTCATGGCCGACACGACCCGCCGGCGGGTGCGCGCGATCGGATCCCACGGGATCCCGTTCGCCCAGCTCTCGGGGCTGCGGCCGACGCTGGTCAACACGCCGATCGCCCAGCGCGCCCTGCTCGAGGACAAGGTGGTCGTGGTCTCGGAGGGGATCGAGGAGGCGGTTCCGCCGGCATACGCCCAGCTGCTCGGGGTGACCACGCTGGTGTGCACGCCGCTCAGCGCGGGCGGCTACGCCTATGGCGTGATCTGCGCCGATCGCGGCGGTGGGCGGTTCGAGCTCTCCGACGGCGAGCGCCACCTGCTGTGGACGCTCGGCAAGACGGCCGCGCTGGTGGCCGCGGCGCGCAACGTGACCCGCCAGCAGGAGCGCATGCGCCGGCTCGGCGAACGCCTGGATCTGGCCCGCGAGATTCACGAGAGCGTGCTCCAGCGCCTGTTCGGCGTGTCGCTCGTGCTGGGCGCCGAGCAGCCGCTCGACCGCGAGGAGCGCGAGCGCTGCCGGATCGAGATGCAGGAGGCGCTGGCCGACCTGCGCCGCGCGCTCGAGCGGCCGCTCGCGCCGCTGGCCCCCGAGACCGGCACGACGCTGGCGGCCGAGCTCGAGCGGGTCAGGAAGTCGCCGGGGATGGTCGTGGAGGTCGATTGGCACGGTGAGTCGAGCGTGCCGGCCGATTTCGAGCCGCTGGCCCAGTCGGTGCTGGCCGAGGCGCTGCGCAACATCGCCAAGCACGCCGACCCGACGCGCGTCGAGGTGACCGTCGCGCGCGACGAGGACGACTTCATGCTCGAGGTGCGCAACGACGGCGCGCGGACGGGCGAAAGCGACCCGGGCATGGGTCTGCGCCTGGCCGCCTTCGAGGCGCTGCAACAGGGCGGGGCGGTGGAGTCGGGGCCGGTCGACGGCGATGGCTGGCGGGTGCGCCTGGTCGTCCCGCTCAAGCAGGAAGTGGAGTGATGGACGATCCCAGGTTGCGGGTGCTCGTGGTCGACGACCACGACGTGGTCCACTGGGGCTTCCGGGTGCTGCTGGGCGAGCAGCCCTGGGTCGAGCGGTTCTTCCAGGCGCGCACCGGCGCCGAGGCGATCGCGGTGGCCCGGGCGCACAAGCCACAGGTGGCGCTGGTCGACCTGTTCCTGGCCGGCGAGTCGGGGGCCGAATTGTCCGCGGCCCTGCGCGAGGCCTCGCCGGCGACGCGCGTGCTCTTGATCTCGGGCGCCGGCCGGATGTCGCCGGCGGCGGCGCGGGCGGCCGGCGCGTCCGGGTTCGTGTCCAAGGACTGGGATGCGGCCCGGGTTGCCGCGGCCGTGCGCCGGGTCGGGCTCGGGATGACCGCGTTCCCGCCCAAGGCCGAGCAGCCGGCGCCGCTGCTCACCGAGCGGGAGCGCGAGGTGCTCGACCTGATCGCCCGCGGCTCGACCAACCGCGAGATCGCCGAGGCGCTGTACCTGTCTCCGCACACGGTCAAGGAGCACACCAGCGTGCTGTACCGCAAGCTGCGCGCGCGCAACCGGGCCGAGGCCGTGCGCCGGGCCCAGCGGATCGGGCTATTGGGTTAGCGATCCCTGTCCGGATGGGGCACCTGGCCCCACGGATGCCGCCGCAGGCGGCCCCTAATCGTTGTCGCGCGGACGCATGAACCGCTCCATCGCCGGCAGCTTGAGCGCGTGCGGGATGTACCGGCTGGCCAGCATCGCGGCGCGGATCGGCAGGCCCGGCACGACCACCCGTTCGTCGTGCTCGAGGCCCTCGACGCCCGCCCGGGCCGCCTGCGCAGGCGAGATCAGCGTTCCCGGCACCGCCCGCTCGAACGACTTGCCGCTCGAGGTCTCCCAGCCGGCGATCTGCCAAAACTCCGTCTCGACCGGGCCGGGGGCGAGCGCGGTGACGGTCACACCGTGGCCGCGCGCCTCCTGGTGGAGCGCTTCGGAGAAGGTCAGCATGTACGCCTTGGCCGCGGAGTAGCCGGCCGAGTAGGGCATCGGCTGCATGCCGGCGGTGGAGGCGATGTTCAGGATCGCTCCGCGGCCGCGCTCGATCATCCCCGGCAGGAAGGCCGAGGTCAGCGCCACCGGCGCCTCGACCAGGACGCGCACCTGCTCGAGCTCGCGCTCCGGGTCGGCCTCGTGGAAGGGCCCCCCGGTGGCGAAGCCGGCGTTGTTGACGAGGATCTCGACCTCGAGGCCGAGCTCCTCGATCCGGGCCCGGATCTTGCCCCGCGGCGTCGGCTTACCCAGGTCGGCGGAGATCGTCTCGACGCGGACGCCGTACTGCTCTGAGAGCTCGTCCGCGAGCGCGGTCAGACGGTCCTTGCGCCGGGCCACGAGCACGAGCGCGTGGCCGCGCGCGGCCAGGAGCTTGGCGATCTCGCTGCCGATCCCGGCGGACGCGCCGGTGACCAGCGCTGCGGAGGTCTGGGTAGGGTTCGGGATGCTCACAGGAGGGGGCAAACGGGGCTCCCCCCGTTCGGGGGGAAGTCCGCATAGCCCGTGTATCCGGACCCGGGCTGCCGCGTAGGGTGATAGCAGAATGGCCGTCAGCGCGATCCTGTTTCCAGGTCAAGGCAGCCAAACCCCCGAGATGCGCGACACGGTCGCCGAAGTGCGACCGGATCTGCTTTCACTAGCCGAGCAGATCGTCGGCGAGGACCCGTTCGCCCGCGCCGAGGAGGGGACGCGGTTTGCCCAGCCCGCAATCTTCTGCGCCAGCCTGGCCGGCTGGGAGGCGCTCGGGCGCCCGGCCGGCGAGTTCATGGCCGGTCACTCGCTCGGCGAGCTGGCCGGGCTGGTCGCGGGCGGCTATCTGGACGAGCGGGATGGCCTCGAGCTCGTGGCCCTGCGCGGCAAGCTGATGCAGGAGTCCGGCGAGCGGGCCGGCGAGGGCGGGATGCTCGCGCTGATGGGGCGCGGCGCCGCCGAGCACGCCCGCGAGCTGGCCGAGGCGCATGCGCTGGCTCTGGCCAATGACAACTCTCCGCAGCAGGTGGTTCTGTCCGGCGATCGGCGCGGGTTTCCCGGCGCCGAGGCCGCCGCGACGGAACTGGGGCTGCGCGCCGTGGAGCTGCCGGTGACCGGCGCCTTCCACTCGCCGATGATGGCCGAGGCGGTGCCCGAGTTCACGGCTGCTCTGGAGCGGGTCGAGGTTCTGTCACCCCGAGGCGTCACTGTTCTGTCCGCCGTGACGGCCGCTCCGTTCGAGGACGTGCGCGCTCAGCTCGCCCAGGCGCTGACCATGCCGGTGCGCTGGCGCGAGACCCTGCTCGCGATGCGCGAGCTCGGAGCCGAGCGGTACGTCGAGGTGGGACCGGGCAAGGTGCTCACCGGGCTGGTCAAGCGAACGCTGCGCGACGTGGAGCTGGCCCATGCTTGACGCCCGAGGGATTGACACGCGCGCCCATGCGCTCGGCCAGGCTGCGTGGTCGGAGCACGAACCGCCGCGGCCCGCGATTCTGTCGGTTGCCGTCGAGGTGCCGTCCGCGCGGGTGACCACGGCCGAGCTGGCCGAGCGGCTCGGGGTCAGCGAGGACTGGATCGTGTCCCGTACCGGGATCCGGACGCGCCCGGTCGCCGCCCCTGATGAGCGACTCTCGGAGTTCGCCGCCCGCGCGGGCGCCGCCGCGATGGGCCGCGCCGGGGTCGATCCCGCGGACATCGATCTGGTGCTGGTGGCCACGCTGACTCAGGATGAGCTGATGCCGAACGCCGCCCCGGTGGTGGCGCACGCGGTGGGCGCCGACCGGGCCGGAGCGATCGACCTCGGTGCCGCGTGCACCGGCTTCCTGTCCGGCCTCTCGCTGGGCGCGGCCCAGATCGAGACCGGCCGGGCCGAGCGCGTGCTGCTGATCGGAGCCGACTTCACCACGCGGATCGTCGACTGGGAAGACAAGCGGACCGCGCCGCTGTTCGGCGACGGCGCCGGCGCCGTGGTGCTCGGGCCTGCGGCGGGCGAGGTCGGGGCGATCGGGCCGATCATCCTCGGGGCGGACGGCTCGGGTGCGCCCGCGATCCACATCGACCACGCCGACCGCAAGCTGCGCATGGACGGGCCCGAGGTCTACCGGCACGCGGTGGCGCGCATGGGCGAGGCGACGGTGGCGGCCGTCGAGGGCGCCGGCCTGTCGCTCGAGGACATCGATCTGTTCGTCTACCACCAGGCCAACGGCAGGATTCTGCGCGCGCTGGCGGAAAAGCTTCAACTCCCGTCCGAGCGCGTAGTGGATGTCATCGAGAACCTCGGCAACTCCTCGGCGGCCACCCTGCCGCTGGGACTCGCCGCGGCCGAGCGCGAAGGCCGACTGCACCCGGGTGCCCGCGTGCTGCTGAGCGCGTTCGGGGCCGGATTCACCTGGGGCGCCGGCGTGGTCGAATGGGGAGGCTTGGACGATGTCTGAGCCGGCGCGTGTCCGCGAGGGCAGCGCGCTCGTGACCGGCGCCTCGCGGGGCATCGGCGCGGCGATCGCGCGTTCGCTGGCCGCCGACGGCTGGCGGGTCGGGGTCAACTACCGCTCCGATCGCTCCGGTGCCGAGGCGGTGGTGGGCGAGATCGAGCGCTCCGGCGGGCAGGCGGTCGCGCTCGAGGCCGACGTCGCCGACCGTGGCGCCGCCGACGACCTGTTCGGCTCGCTCGAGTCGCACTTCGACGCGCCGGTGCTGGCCCTGGTCAACAACGCCGGCATCAGCCGCGACGACCTCACCCCGTCGCTCGGCGACGAGGAGTGGGACGACGTGCTGCAGACCAATTTGAGCGCCGCCTTCCGCCTGACCCGTCGCGCGCTGCGGCCGATGATCCGCGCGCGCTCGGGGCGGATCGTCAACATCTCCTCGATCGCCGCGCTGCGGGCGAACCCGGGCCAGGCCAACTACTCCGCGGCCAAGGCCGGCCTGATCGCGCTGACCAAGACCTCGGCCGTCGAGGTGGCGCGGCGCGGGGTGACCGTGAACGCGGTGGCCCCGGGCTTGATCGACACCGAGTTCATCGGGGGCGCCTCGAAGGACCTGCTCGATGCGATCCCGGCCAGGCGTCTCGGCACCCCCGAGGAGGTCGCCGCGTGCGTGCGCTTTTTGACATCCGACGAGGCCGGCTACGTGACCGGAGCGGTGCTCACGGTCGATGGCGGGCTGGCCGCATGAGAACCACTGACGACTGAAAGAAAGGACGATTCATGGCAACCGTTACTGCAGAACAGGTCGAGACGCGAGTCGTCGAGACCCTCGCCAGCTTCGGCCCCGACGCCGATCAGATCAGCCGGGAGTCCACCTTCGAGGAGCTCGACATCGACTCGCTGGACCTGGTCGAGCTCGCGCAGGTGGTCGAGGATGACTACGGCGTGGTCCTCAAGGGCGAGGACATGAAGGAGCTCAAGACCGTTGGCGACGCGATCGACCTGATCGTCACTCGGGCGGAGTGAAGCGCCGGGTCGTCATCACCGGGCTGGGCGCGGTCACGCCGCTCGGCGTCGGCGCGGACGCGCTGTTCGAGCGGTGGGCGGCCGGCGAGTGCGGCATCCTCGACGGCGCCGGCGCCTGCACCGACTTCGAGCCGAGTGAGCTCCTGTCGGTCAAGGAGGTCCGCCGCCTGGATCGCTTCTCCCAGCTCGCGCTGGTCGCCTCGGCCGAGGCGATCGCCGACGCCGGCTGGGACGGCGGGCTGCCGTTTGATCCCCTGCGGGTTGGCTGCATCGTGTCTACCGGGATCGGCGGGATCCAGACGATCGAGCTTCAGCACGACGTGCTGCGCGATCGTGGACCGGCCCGGATGTCCCCGCTCGGGATCCCGGCGCAGATGCCCAACGCCGCCGCCGCAGCGGTCTCGATGAAGTACGGCCTGAAGGGGCAGATGTTCAGCGTGGTGTCCGCCTGCTCGAGCGGCGCTCACGCCATCGGCTGCGCCCTGCGCATGATCCAGTACGACGACGCCGACGCGGTCGTCGTGGGCGGCGCCGAGGCCACGCTGACCCCGTTCGGCTTCGGCAGCTTCAACTCCATGCAGGCGCTGTCGCCCACCGGGATATCGCGGCCGTTCGACGCCCGGCGTGACGGCTTCGTGATGGGCGAGGGGGCCGGTGTGCTGGTGTTCGAGGAAGCCGAGGCGGCCGCCGCGCGCGGCGCCAACGTGTTGGGCGAGGTCTCCGGATACGGCTCGACCTCCGACGCGTACCACCTGACCGCACCCGAGCCGAGCGGCGAGGCCGCCACGCGGGCGATCGAGCTCGCGCTCTCGGATGCCGGGGTGGCCCCGGAGCAGATCGACTACATCAACGCCCACGGGACCTCCACCCAGCTCAACGACGCGGCCGAGACCGCGGCGATCAAGCGGGCGCTCGGCGAGGAGCAGGCGTATCGAGTGCCGATCTCCTCGACCAAGTCGGCCACCGGGCACCTGCTCGGGGCGGCCGGCGCCGTCGAGGCGGTGGCCACCGTCAAGACGCTCGCCACTCGCGTCATCCCGCCCACCGTCGGCTACGAGGTGCCCGACCCCGACTGCGACCTCGACTACGTCCCGGGCGAGGCTCGCCCGCTGGTGCTGTCCAACGGGCGCCCGCCGGTGGCACTTTCGAACTCGTTCGCGTTCGGCGGTCACAACGTGGCGCTGGTCTTCCGGGGGCCGAAGTCGTGAGCGCGACCCTGGTTCGCGAATCGGCCCGGCGGCTCGATCCTCTCGAGCGGCTCGAGGCGCTGTGCGATCCCGGCACCGTCCAGCCGCTGCGCTCGCGGGTCGTCTCGCCGCGACTCGGTGCGCGTGCGATACCCGGTGACGGCGTGCTGGGCGCCACCGGGTGCGTGGACGGCCGGCCGATCGCCTGCTACGCCGAGGACGGCACGTACCTCGGCGGCTCGCTCGGGGAGCGCCACGCGGACACGATCGTGCGGGTGCTCGAGACTGCGGCGCGCGCGCAGATACCGGTGGTGGGCTTCGTCGAGTCGGGCGGCGCCCGGATGCAGGAGGGCACAGCGGCGCTGGCCGGCTACGGGCGGATCTTCCGGGAGACGGTGGCGCTTACCGGGGTGGTGCCCCAGATCTCGGTGGTCTCGGGCGCCTCGGCCGGCGGAGGCGCCTACTCCCCGGCCCTGACCGACCTGATCATCATGACCGAGGACGCCGCGATGTTCCTCACCGGACCGGGCGTGGTCCGAGAGGCGCTGGGCGAGGAGATCGACGCGATCGAGCTCGGCGGCCATCGCGTGCACGAGCAGAACGGCGTCTGCCATCTGGTCGAGCGCGACGAGCGCGCTGCGGCGACGAGGGTCCGCGACCTGCTGGCCTACCTGCCGTCGACGGCGGGGTCGCCGCTGCCCGTGGCCGATGCGCTCGGGCCCGAGATCCCCGATCCGGGTGCGGTGGTTCCGACCGAGCCGCGGCGCGTGTATGACGTGCGGGATGCCCTGCGTGGGATCGTCGACGCCGGGTCGATGCTCGAGCTGTGCCCGCGCTGGGCGCGCAACGTGGTCACTGTGCTCGCCCGGATCGAGGGGCGTCCGGTGGGGATCGTCGCCAACCAGCCGCATCACCTGGCGGGTGTCTTGGATGCCGAGAGCTCCGAGAAGGCCGCGCGGTTCGTGTCGTTCTGCAACTCGTTCGGAATCCCGCTGATCGCGGTGGTCGATACGCCGGGATTCATGCCGGGTTCGAAGCAGGAGCGAGCCGGGGTGATCCGGCACGGCGCGTCGCTGGTGCGGGCGTTCGCCGCCGCCCGGGTTCCCAAGCTCACCGTCGTGCTGCGCAAGTCCTACGGTGGCGCGTACATCACGATGAACTCGCGCGACCTGGGGGCGGACCTGGTGCTGGCCTGGCCCGATGCCGAGCTCGGGATCATGAGCGCCCGCGGTGCGGTCGGGGTCGTCCACCGCCGTGAGCTGCTGGCCGCCGACGACGTCGAGTCGATGCGTGAGCGGCTGGCCGACGAGTACTTTGCCGAGCACCTGCGGGCCGAGACGGCCGCTGCGTCCGGGTTCGTCGACGAGCTGGTCGAGCCCGCGCAGACGCGCGAGCGCCTGGCCTACGCGCTGTGGACGCTGGGCAGCGGCCGCGTGTCGTGATCCTCGAGGGCAAGCGGCTAGTGATCACCGGGGTGATCACCAAGGATTCGATCGCGTGGCATGCGGCGTCGCGGGCGCTGGAGGAGGGAGCCTCGATCGTGTTGACGAGCTTCGGGCGGGCGCGCCGGATGACCGAGCGTGCGGCTGCGCGTCTCTCCACCGAGGTGGACGTTCTGGAGTTGGACGTGAACGAGCCCGACGATCTCTCGGCCTTGACCGAGTCGCTGCGCTCTCGCTGGGGAGGCGTCGACGGGGTCCTGCACGCGATCGCGTTCGCGCCGGAGGATGCGCTCGGCGGGCGGTTCATGACCGCTCCGGCCGAGAGCGCCGGCGCGGCCTTCCAGACGAGCGCGTTCTCCTTCAAGGCGCTGGCCGCGTCGGTCGAGCCGCTGATGGATACGGGCTCGAGCATTGTCGGGATGGACTTCGACGCCACCGTGGCGTGGCCGATTTACGACTGGATGGGGGTGGCCAAGGCGGCGCTCGAGTCGGTGTCGCGCTACCTGGCCCGAGACCTGGGTGCGCGCGGGATCCGGGCCAACCTGGTCTCGGCCGGGCCGTTGGGGACGGTCGCGGCGCGCGGGATCCCCGGCTTCGAGCAGCTCGCTTCGCTGTGGCGCGAGCAAGCCCCTTTGGGATGGGACGTCGAGGACCCGGGGCCGGTGGCCGACACGATCTGCTTCCTCCTCTCCGATTACGCGCGGGGCATCAGCGGCGAGATCGTGCACGTGGACGGCGGGTTCCACGCCATCGGGGCCCCCACGCGGGCGTAAGCCTGGACACGCTGTCGCTCCGTCGCGGTCTACTGTGGGTTTGGTGGAGCGTTGGCTGGCTGATGGACGGATCGTCCGCTGCTGTGGGTTCCTGGGCGCGGCGACGATCGCGTTCTCGAGCATCCTCGTGCGCCTGAGCCACGCCTCGCCGTCGACCGCGGCGATCTTCCGCTGCCTGTTCGCCGTGCCCGTGCTCGGGGTGCTGGCGTGGCTCGAGGACCGGCGCTTCGGGCCGCGGCCGTGGGCTTCGCGCCGAGTGCTCGTAGCAGCCGGCCTGTTCTTCGCCGCCGACCTGATCCTCTGGCACCACTCGATCGAGGACGTCGGCGCCGGACTGGCCACCGTGCTGGCCAACATTCAGATCGTGCTGGTGCCGCTGGTGGCGTGGGCGGTGTTGTCCGAGCGGCCCGGGCGGCGGGTGCTGGCGGCGCTACCGATCGCGCTGGTGGGCGTGGTCCTGATCTCGGGCGCGCTCCAGCACGGCGCGTACGGGCGGGCTCCGCTGCGGGGCGCTGTGTTCGGCCTGGGGGCCGGGGTGGCCTACGTGGGCTTCCTGTTGCTCCTGCGGCGAGGCGGGTCTGATCTGCGGCGAGTCGCCGGTCCCCTGTTCGATGCCACGGCGGTGGCGACCGTGGCCTGCATCTTGGCGGGGCTGGTCGTGGGAGACGCGGACCTGGCCCCGGGCTGGCCGGGCGTCGGCTGGTTGATCGTCCTCGCGTTGACCTCGCAGGTGATCGGATGGCTGCTGATCGGCACATCGCTGCCGCGGCTGCCCGCGGCGATCACCTCGCTGATCCTGGCGGTTCAGCCGGTCGCGTCGGTCGCGCTGGCGGCGCTGATCCTGGGCGAGTCGCCGAGCGGCGTGCAGCTGATCGGCGTCGCCGTGGTCCTGAGCGCGGTCCTCGTTGCGACGCGACCGCCCGCGCGAGCCCGGGCGCTCCTATCGGAACAGGTCCTCCGCCTCCGGGCGGATCAGAGCCGCGGCGCCGGGTCCGTCGTCGGCGGTGACGTGGCGGTTGGCGCCGCGGACCAGGACTAGCGGCAGCGCTCCGTCCTTCGTGCGGGCCAGGTCCGCCGCGGCTGCCAACTCGTCGGCCACCGCGATGGCCGTGGCCTTCAGCTCCCGTTTCGTGGCGTCGGTGCGGCCGCGCCAGTCGTCGATGGGCTGAACGCCCGCGCAGCCGATCGCGATGTCGACCTGCCCGTGGCGCCACGCGCGGCCGAACGAGTCGGTGATGATGATCGCCGGCGCTGTCTCCGTGGCGAGGCGGTGGTTCAGGGCGGCTCTCAGGGCGCGGGCCGATTGGTCGGGGTCGTGGGGGAGTAGGACCACGGTGTCCTCGCCGGGGACGTTGGAGGCGTCGACGCCCGCGTTGGCGCACACGAACCCGTGATGGGTCACGCAGATCAGCACTCCGCGGGTGGCGCGGAGCACCGTCTGCGATTCGTCGAGGATGATCTGGACGTGGCGGGGATCTTTGTTCAGATCGCGCGCGAGTTGCACGGCTTTGTCGCCCGGCTCGACGTCTGCCAGGCGGCGGATCCTGCCCTCGGCCTTGGAGACGATCTTGTGCGCGATCACGAGGACGTCGCCGGGCTCGATCGCTTCGTGGTTTTGGGTGAGCGCCTGCGCGATCAACTCGGCGAGGTCGTCGCCGGGGGTGACCTCGGGCAGGCTCTCGAGCGCGGTGGCGGTCAGCACGGCTGTGTAGTCAGGCCCGCGCTCGCATCAGTTGGTTGAGCATGCCCCGCGTGTGGGCTGCCCCGCCGTGCGTTCGCTCGAGCGTCCGTCGCAGCGCCTCGAGGTCGTCGAGCGTGTCCACGTCGAGGGCCAGCGAGTCGAGTTCCACGACCTCGGCGGGGACGCCGGCCGCGCTTGCGTCGGCCATGTGCCGGCGGCGGCTGTCGGGACCGAAGCTCGGGGCCAGCACATCGGGTGGAGTGAGCAGCAGCGCGTTGGTCCCGGTGCCGTGGCGGTCGGGGACGATCAGGGCCGAGCGCTCGCCGGTCGGGTGGGTGAGCAGGGCGTCCAGGTCGGCCGGGGAGAGCAGGGGGCAGTCGCCGGGGACCAGCAGGGCTCGTTCGATCCCGTCCTCGAGCACGGCGCGGATGCCCTGTGCGGCGGCCGTGTTGTGTCCGCGCTCGTCGTCCTCGACGACGTTCGCACCGTAGCCGCCGGCGATCCGCTGGGCCACGCGGTCGCCGCTCACCACGACGATCCGCTCGAGGCTCGGGACCCGGCCGAGGGCGACGAGCGCGTCGGCGAACATCGCCTCGACCAGCGCGCGCCGGTCGTGTGCGGCCAAGTCCTCGCGCAGGCGCTGCTTGGCCTCGGCGAAGCTCTTGATCGGGAGGATGGCCGCGGTTCGCATGCCCAGGAAACGCTATCCGAGCGCCAATGCGAACCTCAGGGTCTCCTCGGCGACCCGGCGGCGGTCTTCCGCGGTCGCCATCAGCACGTCGGTCTCGAGCACGGGCGTCTGCTCGGTTCGCTCGTCGGCCACGAGGCCGTCGATCAACCCGTCGTAGTACTCGGCGATCCCGTCGGCTGAGACCGGGAGGCCAGCGAAGTCCATGAACGCGCCGGTCGGTCCCTTGACCACCTGACCCTTCACGAGCGGGCTGACCGCGACCACGGGCGCCTTGGCTTCCGTGAGCGCTTTTCTGATGCCGTCGACGGCGAGGATCGGGCCGATCGAGATGACCGGGTTCGACGGGCCGATCACGATCGCCCGCGCGTTGGCGATCGCGCTCAGGACCTCGGGGGTGGGGCGGGCGTTCCGGGCTCCGCGGACGTCGACGTCTTGCACCGGGGCGGCGCCGGCCGTCGCGCCCCCGGCCCTGATCATGTACTCCTGAAACGGCCACCAGCGGTCATTCGCCATGACCCGGGTGCGGACGGGCTCGTCGCACATGGGGAGGACGGTGGAGGGGACGTTCAGCGCTCTTGCGATGTCGATGTGCGCGGTGGTCAGTCGCTCGCCCTGCTGGAGCCGGCGCGCCCGCTCGAGTCCGATTGCGAGGTCCTGATCGCCCAGGTTGAACCAGACTTCGACGTTGATCGCTCTCAGGCCGTCCATCACGTGGAACGTGTCGCCGGCGAGGCCCCAGCCGCGCTCGTCGATCCGGTCGGCGAGCCAGAACGTCACGAGGTCCGGATCCGGCGACACGTACGCGCCGTAGATCTCGATGTCATCTCCGGTATTCGCGATGACGCTCAGCGAGTCGCCGCCCACCGCGTCGAGCATGCCGCGGGCGAGCTTCGCCCCGCCGGTCCCCCCGGCCAGGACCACGACCGGACCGCTCACAGGCCCGTGATCTTGATCCCGGCCCGGACCTTGTTGCGCACGTTGATCGAGATGATGAGCGGGGTCAGCTGCTCGACGATCCGGGCCATCTCGAGCGGTCCGCAGTCGACTGGTCTGAGTCCCTCGATGGCGTTCACGATCTCGGCGACCTTTGCCTTGTCCTCACGCCGGTCACCGCAGATCAAGACGTCCTCGTCGAGTTGGTGGTCGAGGTCGGTTAGGAGTGCGGCGCTGACGGTGTGAAAGGCCGAGACAACGCGGACTCCCTCGGGTGCCATCTCCTGCGCCTGTTGGGCGGCCGATCCCTGCCAGACCCCCAGCGTCCGGGTGGCCTTGCCGCTGACCGCAGCCGCCAGTGGGACGGTCGCATCGACGAGCAGCTGATCGGGTTTGAGGACGCCCTTCAGGTTCGTCAACGTCTCGGACTGACTGCGGAACGGCACACTGAGGATCACGATCTCCGCGCCCTCAACCGCCTCCTGGTTCTGCCGCCCCGCGCACTCGGGAACGACGTCCGAAGCGCGCTTGGCCGCCTCCTGCGCGCGCTGCTCGTCGCGCGAGCCGATCACGATCGGAACTCCCGCCCGTCCGAGTCGTAGGGCGAGCCCGAATCCGAGCGCCCCGGTCCCGCCGACGATGCAGACGCCGTTCGCGTTCGCGTTCGCGTCGCGGTTCGCGTTTGCGTCGCCGTTCGCGTTTGCGTCGCGGTTCGCGTCGCCGTCGGGGCTCATCCGGTGGGCCCTGTTCCGGCGTCGATGATCCGTCGTTCGTGGCGGCCGACGCCGATTGTCCGTCCGTCCTCGGCCGTGACCTCCACTTTGAACCGGAGCTTCCGCCCGTCCACGATCTCCTCGAGCCGTGAGTGCACCCTGCAGCGATCCCCCTTCTTGGCCGAGCCGACGTGCCTTACGTTGACCTCGAAGCCCACCGTCGCCGTGCCCGCTTGTAGGGCGGGACGGACCAGCATGGCCGAGGTGCGCTCCATCATCCCGATCATTCCCGGCGTCGAGAGCACCTCGGTCGAGAGCGTGCCGCCCACGTCGGTGAGCAGGCGTCCGTCGACCTCGAAGTCGTGCGTGGCCTCCATTCCCACCTCCAGCGAGCCGCTCATCGGCGGCGCACCCTAGCGCGTTCATAGAATCGGGATCGATGAGCGAGCTGCCGACACGGGTACGGGTCCGCGAGGTGGGGCCTCGCGACGGCTTCCAGAACGAGCCCGAGGTGATCCCGACCGCGGACAAGGTGCGTCTGATCGAGCTGCTCGGCGCCACCGGCCTGCAGCGCATCGAGATCACGAGCTTCGTCCGGCCAGACGTGATCCCGCAGCTGGCCGACGCCTCGGAGGTGCTCTCGGCGGTGAATTTGCCCGAGGCGGTGTCGGTGAGCGTCCTGATCCCGAACGAGCGGGGGCTGGAGCGTGCGCTGCCGCTGCGGGATCGGTTCGAGGAGATCAACGGCTTCCTGTCGGCGTCCGAAACACACAATCGTCGAAATGTGGGGCGCTCGGTGGCGGAGTCGCTGACCGGGCTGGGGCGGACGTTCGCGCGGGCGATTGACGAGGGGCTGCGCTGCGAGGGCGTGATCTCCACGTCGTTCGGCTGTCCCTATGAGGGGCATGTCCCGGTGGGTCGGGTCCTGGACGTTGCCGCTGCTCTGGCGGACGCGGGCGCCGTGGAGGTGGGGTTCGGCGACACGACCGGGATGGCCAACCCGGTGCAGGTGCGGGAGTTCTTTGAGGCCGCCCGCTCGCGCTTGCCTGGGGTCGAGCTGACCGCTCACTTCCACAACACGCGGGGGCAGGGGTTGGCGAACGTGCTGGCCGCCTTGGAGGCGGGGGTGGAGAGCTTCGAGTCGAGCTTCGGTGAGCTCGGCGGGTGCCCGGTACCGGCGGGCGCGACCGGCAACATCGCCACCGAGGACCTGGTGTCGATGCTGCACGAGATGGGGATCGCCACCGGTGTGGATCTGGTCTTGCTGCTCGAGGCGTCGCGTTCGGTCCGGGATGTGCTGGGGCGGCCGCTGGGAAGCCACGTGCTGCTGGCCGGGCCGGTGGAGTGGCAGCCCTCATGACCGGGCTGGAGCGGGGCGATCCGTTGTCGGAGGCGGTTGGCCGCGCATTGGACGGCGGTCCCGAGCGCCACCGTGAGAAGGCGGTGGCCCAGGGCAAGCTGCCGGTACGCGAGCGCGTGGCTCGGTTACTCGACCCCGACTCGTTCGCCGAGGAGGGGCTGCTCGCCGGCTGGCAGGAGGACGGCCTCGGCGCCGAGGGCGTGGTCACCGGGCTCGGGACTGTCTCTGGGGCTCCCGTAGCGGTCATGGCGAATGACCCAACGGTGAAGGCGGGATCGTGGGCGCCGCGGACAGTCGAGAAGATAGTGCGGCTCCAGGAGCGGGCGCTGGCGTTGCGCGTGCCTTTGATCTATCTCGTCGACTCGGCCGGCGCCCGGATCAACCAGCAGGTGCAGATGTTCCCCGGCCGGCGCGGCGCGGGCCGGATCTTCTTCAACCAGGTCCGGCTGTCAGGCATAGTGCCGCAGGTGTGCGTGCTGTTCGGCCCGAGCGCCGCGGGCGGCGCGTACATCCCGGCGTTCTGCGACATCGTGATCATGCGCGACGGCAATGCGTCGATGTACCTCGGCTCGCCGCGCATGGCCGAGATGGTGATCGGCGAGAAGGTCACGCTCGAGGAGATGGGCGGCGCGCGGATGCACACGTCGCGGTCGGGGGTCGGGCACGCGTTGGTGGGGACCGACGAAGAGGGCATCGATTTCGCCCGTCGCTACCTGAGCTACTTCCCGTCGTCGTTCGTGGGCGAGCCGCCGGCCGCCCCGCCGGCGGTGCCCTCCGGTTCTGGTTCCGGGCAATCGATCCGCGAGCTGATCCCGGCCGATGAGAACAAGCCGTTCGACATGCGCTCGCTGATCGACTGCGTGGTTGATGGTGGGTCGTTCTTGGAGATTCACGCCAGGTGGGCGCGCGAGGTGATCGTCGGTTACGCCCGGCTCGACGGCCGGGTCGTCGGGATCGTCGCCAACCAGCCCAAGGTCAAGGGCGGCGTGCTGTTCGTCGACTCGGCCGACAAGTGCGCCCGGTTCATCTGGACCTGCAACGCGTTCAACATCCCGCTGCTGTTCCTGGCCGACGTGCCGGGCTTCATGATCGGGACGCAGGTGGAGCGCGAGGGGATCATCCGCCACGGGGCCAAGATGATCAGCGCGGTCTCCGAGGCCAACGTGCCGAAGATCTCGGTGATCGTGCGCAAGGCCTACGGCGCCGGCCTGTACGCGATGGCCGGGCCGGCCTTCGACCCCGACTGCTGCCTCGCGCTGCCGACCGCCTCGATCGCGGTCATGGGTCCCTCGGCCGCGATCAACGCGGTCTACTACAACCAGTTGCAGGCGATCGAGGACTCGGATGAGCGGGCCGCGCGGACCGAGGAGTTGCGGCGTGAGTACGCCGAGGACATCGACATCCTCCACCTGGCCTCGGAGCTGGTGATCGACGCGGTCATCCAGCCCGAGGATCTGCGCTCCGAGCTCGTCCGCCGGTTTGCCCTTGCCGCCGGCAAGCATCGCGAGTGGCCGGACAAGCGCAATCCGGTCACGCCGGTGTAGCCGCCGGCGTGGCGGGCGCCAGCGACGCATCGATCTCGTCGACCAGGATCAGCGCGAACTCGAGGGCACGGTCGAGGGCGGCCTGGTCGATGTTGCTGGTGACGTCTTTGGCCTGATGCGAGCGGGGCGGCAGGCCGAGGTCGTCGAGGCACCCGATGGCGATGGCCGGGAGACCGCGGGCCCGGGCTGGGAGGGCGGGCGTGGCCCCGCGTCCGCGGTGGCCGGGGACGGTTTGGATCCGGGTGCAGAGCTCCCGGAGCGTGCGGGAGTAGCGCAGCGGGATCAGCCGGCCGTCGCTCAGCCAGTGCTGGATGTTGCCCGCGCCGCAGGGGGCGATGCCGACGACGATCGTGCCGGCGCGCGGGTTCTCACGCCGGCGGCGGCGCAGATATCGCTGCATCCCGATCTCGTGGCCTTCGCCGGCGCCCTGGAGGACCAGCTCCAGGGGGAGTTTCCGCGGCGGTCCGGCTTTGAGCGCGTTGGTCAGCGCGACCGCCACCGCGGCCCCGGTGGCGTTGTCGTTCGCGGCCGGTCCGTAGCCGGCCGCGGCCGCCTCGAGCAGCAGGGCCAGCGCCAGCGCGAGCACTACCGTGGGCGGCAGCTGGAGCACGCCGAGCGTGTGCGAGGGGTGGTGCTCGGTCGAGCGGATGACGCCGATCGCCAGCGACAATGTGATCGCGAGCGACAGCCATGCCAGCCACCCGAGAGCGAGAGGGCCCATTGCGCGCCGGACCGCCGCGGCGGGTCGGCGTAGCGCGTCACGGTAGACCAGGGCGGTCCGTCCGGCGTCGTAGTTGGCCGTGATGATCAGGGTCGTGGCCTCGTCCTCCGTCCCGTCCGACCCGCGCGTTTGCCCGCCGGCTCCTTCCGACCCACGCGTTTGCCCGCCGGCCCGGTCCTCCCGCGCCCGCGCCACCACGTTCTGGCTGGCCCGCTCCGGCGTGAGCCGCCGGCCGGGGGAGACCCCGGTGAGCCCGTCGGCGAGCACCGAGAGCAGAGCCGCGCCGAGCAGCGCCGCCCCTACGGTCGGGTGGCTCACCGAGAGGAGGCTTCCGGCAAGCGCCAGCGCGACGTGCCACGCGTGCGCCAGGGCCCAGTTCGGCCGACACCAGAACGGCTCGACCGTGACCCGGTAGCCAGCCGCGGTGAGATCGCGAGCCAGCCGGCGCGCCGCGCGGCGCTCTGCGTCGGTGCCCGGACCGCGCCGCTCGAGGGCCGCCAGCGTCGCGGTCGTCTCGAGCGGTCGCATCCGGGTGGATGATCGCAGCGCCGACCCGGCGTCACGTCGGCGTGACGCCGTCCCGGGCCGTGCGATCCGATAGAAACCGGACGGCATGAGTCCCGACGAGGAACGACAGCTCCTCTCCGTCGCCCGGGACGCCGCCGAGGCGGCGGCGTCCGAGCTGCGCCAGCGCTTCGGCGAACGCGCCAGCGGGGTCCGGTCCAAGAGCACGCCCACCGACCTTGTATCCGACGCGGACCTGGCCGCCGAGTCGGCGATCCGGTCCGTGCTGGCCGAGCGTCGGCCCGGCGACTCGATCCTCGCCGAGGAAGGCGGCGAGTCCGAGGGCGGTGAGCTTCGCTGGGTGGTCGATCCGCTCGACGGGACGATCAACTATCTGTTCGGAATTCCCGCCTACGCGGTCAGCGTCGCCTGCGAGGATCTTTCCGGCGTCGTCGCCGGCGTCGTGCTCGACCCGAGCCGCGACGAATGCTTCGAGGCAACTCGGTCGGGTGCGGCGATGCTCAACGGCGAGCCGATCGAGCCGGGCAGGCGGGCCGAGTCGCTCGGCGTGGCCATGGTCGCCACCGGCTTTGGCTACGACACCAAAGTGCGCGCCCGTCAGGCCGACGTCCTCACCCGCGTGCTGCCTCGCGTACGGGACATCCGCCGAGTCGGAGCCGCCGCGCTCGACCTCTGCTGGTGCGCCTACGGCCGCTTCGACGCCTACTACGAGCGCGGCCTGAATCCGTGGGATGTCGCCGCCGGCGGACTCATCGCATTGCGGGCCGGGCTGGAGGTGCGCGACCTGGCGGCCACCGAGGACGAGCCCGCCGGCACGGTGGCGGCGCCCGGGCCGCTGATCGACGAACTGGTGGCGCTGATCGTCGGCTGAGCCGGCCGCTCGGGAGCCTCCTGCGCCTGTGGGCGCGCGACGGCACCACTAAACTGCCGGCGAGCGCGGCGGTGGCGCAATCGGCTGACGCGGTGCCCTCAAAAGGCACTGTCCTTCGGGACGTGTGGGTTCGAGTCCCACCCGCCGCACCTGGGGTCGCGCGCCCGCCTGCGCCGGGGCGCAACGAGTTTCCGCTGTCAGGCGGTCGCCGGCTCGCCGGATCGAGGTTCCGGCGGGTTGTAGCCGCGCTTGCGGGCTTCGTCGATCGGGACCTCCTGCTCGACGTTCCATCCTTGCGCGAATGCCCGCAGGGCGACCAGGATCAGGAGGACCTGGACCGGAATCAGCAGCAGCACCACGGTGCCGAGCGTGTCGGCGGTCAGTCCCTGCCCGCCCCCCAGCGACTTGGCGTGGGCGAACCCAGTGTGGCTGCGGTCAAACCAGCTCGTCCCCGCCAGCCCCAGCCCCGCCACGACCGCGATCATCAGCACCAGGATGGCCAGACCGGCGGCGATCGGCAGCATGCCTCGCGCCCACCTCACGAAGATGTAGAACGCGATGATCAGGTACACGATGCAGACGAAGAAGTTGATCGGCTTCATCCCCTCCAGCTGCGACCACCCGCCGATCGTGACGATCAGCAGCAACCCCACCGAGACGAGCAGGACCAGCGCCACCACCGCCTTCATCAGCTTGCTGGCCGCCTTCTCGCGGTTCGGGAACACGACCGCGTAGCCCGGCGTCACGGACCGCTGTATGGCCATGCCGGGACCTTACAAATTGCTGTCGCGACGTGCGAAGGTTCGCTTACGGCGGTGTGCCTGCGCCGTCACGTCTTCGGCCCCACGAACTGGTCCATCGCTGCATTGCCACGGGGCGATGACGGGGCGTCTGCCATGACGCCAATCGAGGACGGTCCGACGCGGGATCCCCGTGCATCGCGATATCTCCGAATCGCTCATTCCCGCTGCGACGAGCTCTAACACGCGGCTGATCTCACGCGCAGGTCGCATCTCTCACCATGAAGTCGAACATGTGTTCGATTATCTCACTGGAGAAAGACGTGACCCGGTGCCGCCTGCTCGTAGACTTCTGGAGTCAGAGCGTCGCGGGCGTGGCGAAATTTGGTCAGACGCGCCGGCTTTAGGTGCCGGTGGGCTTAGCCCATGGGGGTTCGAGTCCCTCCGCCCGCATACCGCTGACTCTCCCCGCTGACGATCCGCTCAAGCATCGGCATGCCGCTTCGTCCTGGCCACATGGGAGCATATGTTCCCTGGCGCGGCGGACGTCTGAAGTGCCTATCCCGGTACCATCGCGGATGCCCAGGGGAGTGAGTTAATGGTCATGCGCGCGGTCTCCAAAACCGTGAATCCGGGTTCGAATCCCGGCTCCCCTGCTTGAAGTCCCACACGGTCTACCGGACGTTCAACACCGAACAGCGCCGGGAGTTCGTGCGGATCACCGAGGACGTGGCCGACGCGGTGCGGGACGCCGGCATCAGCGAGGGCATGGCGCTGGTGTGCGCGATGCACATCACGGCCGCGGTGTGGATCAACGACGACGAGCCGGGTCTCCAGGCGGACACGCTCGAGTGGCTCGACAAGGTGGCGCCGCCGAGCTGGAAGGAGCCGGCCAATGACGTCGCGCGCGCGCTGCTGCCGGATCCCGGCGATTACCGGCACCACCGCGGCGGGGAGGACAACGGCGACGCGCACCTGAAGAACCTGCTCGTGCACCATCAGGTGATCGTGCCGGTGACCGACGGCGAGCTCGACCTCGGCCCGTGGCAGCAGA
Organism: uncultured Solirubrobacterales bacterium; assembly: GCA_963841535.1. Classification (GTDB taxonomy): domain Bacteria; phylum Actinomycetota; class Thermoleophilia; order Solirubrobacterales; family Solirubrobacteraceae; genus Palsa-465. The sequence goes on from CAWJDF010000001.1 coordinate 98,616, forward strand.
TCTTCTACTGCGAGTTCGACGGCCGGCGGTCCAAGCGGCTCGTGATCAAGGTGCTCGGGGAGTAGCCGTGGAGGCGTCGCGCGTCTTCGTCGACGGCGCACTGGAGGGACGTGTCGCGATCGTCACCGGCGGCGGGACCAACCTCGGCAAGGCCGCCGCGGCCGAGCTGGCGCGCTGCGGCGCACACGTGCTGATCGCAGGCCGCCGGGCCGAGGTGCTTGAGGCCGCAGCCGCCGAGCTGGGACAGCGTTGCTCGTGGGTGGCGGGCGATATCCGGGATCGGGCCGGCGCCCAGCAGATCGTCGCGACCGCGCTCGAACGGTTTGGCCGCCTCGACGTCGTGCTGAACAACGCCGGGGGCCAGTACATGGTCCCGGCGGAGGAACTCGCGACCAAGGGCTGGCGGGCCGTCCAGCGGCTGAACGTCGACGGGACTCTGGCGATGTGCAAGGCGGCGTATGAGCTCGTCATGCGCGAGGCCGGCGCCGGGACGATCATCAACGTGACGGTCTCGCCCCATCACGGAATGCCGGCGATGGCACACACCGGCGCGGCGCGGGCGGCCGTGGAAGCGATGACCCGAGAGTTCGCGGCGACCTACGGCCTGCACGGCATCGCGGTGATCGCGGTCGCGATCGGGCGATTCGACACCGAGTCGCTTCGCAAGTATCCGGCCGAGCTGTGGCGGACCGCTGCCGCCACCGTGCCGCTTCAGCGTCTGGGCAGCCTCGAGGAGTACGGCTGGCTAGTCGCACTCCTCGCGACCCCCCTCGGGGCAGCGCTATCCGGATCCGTTGTGACCCTCGACGGCGGGCTCGACAACTGGTTCGGCCCCTGGCCGCCCGCCGACCTGACCGAGGGCGGGCAGGTGCCGACGGAGGCTCGCCGGCCGGTCGCCTGACGAGGACCCCGGCTACCATCAGCCCGACAGCCGCGGGCGAGGTGTTAACGGTTGCACGGGAGCCTTCCAAGCTCTAGGAACGGGTTCGACCCCCGTCGCCCGCTCTGAGGTTGCGCGTAGAATCGGACTCGATCACATCACGGGGAGTAGCGCAGTCTGGTAGCGCACCCGGCTGGGGGCCGGGCGGTCGCAGGTTCAAATCCTGTCTCCCCGATTTAGAAAAGGCGAGCTAATTGGCCCTTTTTTCGTCGTCCGAATTAGTCCCCGAAAGCATCCGAGGGCGACAAAAGGGCGACAAACGCAAGCATCGGTTGCAGGCCGTCATTAGCGATCGTCCGCTTATCAAGACGAATGGCCCAAGTGGGGTGCGGGTTCGAGTCCCCGCGTCGGCTCCCGCGACGAACGCGTTGCGATGAGGCCTTCTGTCCCACTCTTAGGCGGTTTCCGGAAGACCGTCGACCGCGCGCGGCAATTCGTCGGGCAACGCTCGCCGCCGACAAGGGTGGAGGTTCCCCGCATCGGCGACGGCTTCAATTAGCCAGATTTCGGTAGTAGCATCCTTTTCCGCCAGGTATGGCGGCGGCCATCAGGCCGTCTGGGGTGGAATGGATGCTCTACTTTGTCGCAAAACGGCCGCTGGCTCGCTTAATGGGCTGATGGCGGCCTTCGCTGGGAAACACGGAAGCCCTCGGGGTGTTGCGCCGCCCGCAGAAGGGTTTAGGGGGCTGAATCCGATGGGGGTTACGCGGGCGCAGCTAACTCGGGACGAGGTCGCCGTGCAGCTCGATCGAATGCGAGCCACGGTGATCGCCGCCAAGGCGCGCGACTTTCCGACGATTCCGCGCGCCGAGCTTGAGAACGCCTATGGAGACATCAGCGTCGATGCGCTGAAGCGAACCTTCGGAAGCGAGATGGAGCTCGCACGATTCGTGCACGAAGGCCTCCGCCACGACGCGTTGGATCTCGCCAAGTCAGCCGCGTTCCGGATTACGTCTTCGCTTTCCGGGACGATCGCCTCGAGCGAGAGCCTCGACCACCGCGTGCTCGAGCACGAGGCGCGGGACCTGTTGCACGAGTTCCTGGCCGAGCTAAGCGAGGAGGACCGGAAGATCGCCTATCTCCATTTCGATCCTGACTACGACTGGACGCCGCGACGAATCGCTGACGCCCTGTCCCTGCCTAGGAGCGAGGTTAAACGCACGCTCGATCGCGTCGGCATCCGGCTCCGCCGCTTCGCAGCCTTGGCGATCGCACCCGGCGCCCTCTGCAGCCATCGCCGGCAGGAGGTCCTGGAGTGGCAGAGGACCGGAGTCATGCCGCTATCGCTCCGCTTGCACCTCCGCCGTTGCCAGCGATGCCGCTCCGAACAGCGTCAGGCGATTCTCGGGGTTCGGTCGGCCATCCTCCCGCTCGTTCCCATTGCATCGCTGCCAGCTACGGCAGCCGGCGCGCTCGCCCGCCTCTACCACGGTGCGGTCGTTCACCCTTCGGTCGTCCGTTCCAATGAGATCGTCACCCGCATTCGGAAGGCTGCGCCCGTCGGAGGTGGCGGCGGAGCGGCGCTCGCCGCCAAGCTTGCTGCAACAACGGCCGTCGTGACGGCCGGAGCTGCCCTACACGCTGTCAGCGCCAGCCCGGCGCCGACGCGTCCTACTCACCAGCACGCCCGCGCGGTGGGGATTCACTCACGACGTGCTCACGCGGCCGCGGCTGCGGCAGTCAACGCGGCTGCGCCGCCGACCACTACGGTTGCGAAGGCGACTCCGCTGCCCCTCCGCGCGCCGACGACGACATCGCGGTCGACCCCGACACAATCTTCTGCGCCCGCCGTCACGACAACCACAAAGCCGCCGCCGGCGCCGAGCCAGAACACCGCCGCGCCTGCGCCAGTCGCGTACCACGCGACGTCGGGCAGTTCCGCCCATACGGCGCGAGATGCTGCCTCGAGCTCGCCGCCCGCGCCCGTGAGCGCCTCGGCTAGCGCTAGCGGAAGCGCGAGCAACTCGAGGTCTGATACCCAAAGCGGTCCCGCCCCGCCGGGTGGGCCACCTCCGCCGTGACCACGAGCCCGCAGAAAGGATCCCCCCAAATGAGACATTTCCCCCGCGCCTCGAAGGTTCTGCTCTTGGCAGTTGTTTGCGCCATGCTCGCCGGAGGCGGGTACGCGTTCGCAGCCGGCAAGTCGAACTCGATCCACGGGTGTATCGACAACCGCACGCGCGTCCTCCACGTTCAGAAGTCGCGCTGTCGCCGCGGGCAGACGGGCATCGCCTGGAGCCACCGGGGCCCCGCCGGTCCGCAGGGGTCGCAGGGGCCGCAAGGACCCGCCGCGGCCAGCGCGTGGGGAGTGATTGCGACGTCTGCTGGCAACGCCAGCGTTAGCTCCGGGCGCAACGTCTCGGTCCGCTACGACGCCGTGGGGCAATACACCGTCACCGCCGGCGGAGCGTGCACCGGAACCGTTGGAGCAATCGAGGTCAACCCGGAGGGGCCGCCCGGCTACGCCGCCGGCCATGTGCCCGTGGCCTATGCCACGAAAGAGTCGGGCACGTTCAACGTTTATGACGTGCACATCGAGGATGTTGGAGCGGGAACCGCCACGCCGGTCGATGGCCTCGCCTTCGATGTGACGGTGAACTGCCAGTAGATCGCCGAGAGCCAAGGTACGGATGCCTGGAGCTATCAAAATACGCACGCACGCACGCCCGATCGCGACGGCAGCCGCAATAGCGGCGGCGATCGTCATGGGTGTGCCCGCGGCCGCGGCCGCAGACGGGACATACGTGGTGGGCGTCTGCGACGCCGGCTACGGCAACGTGAACAACGCGATGACGTTCGGCGAGAGCTGGCAGACGATGGCCGAGGGCCAGAGCTGCGCCAACGGCAGCCAGGGCTCAGGCGAAGGACTACAGGCTTGGTCAATCGCGAGCACCCCCGGCGGCAACGGAGCTGGATGGTGGTTTCACGCGCCGCCCGGCACGAGCATCGTCGGACTGAGCGAGAGCGGCATTTACACGGCCCTCGACGGTTGGGTGTCGCACTGGGCCACCAGCGAGGACGGAAGTGGCGATCCGGGCGAGCCCGGCTGTGACGCCACGGGCTGCGAGACGCAGAACCCGGCAGCGAACTATGTCGGCGTCAACCACGCGAGCGAGATCGGGTTCGCGATCTGGTGCCACTCGTCGAGCTGCAAGGCGAACGACTCGCTCTCCTTCTTCGGACCAGCCGGCTCGGTAAACGTCGGTCGTGCGGACATCCTCGTCGACGAGCCGGCACCTCCCTCGGTCCCGACGTTCTACGGGACGCTCGTCAACCATGGCGGTTGGATCAGCGCGAGCGTCGCGCCGGCCGCCGGTTGGTATGTCGCCTACAACGCCACTGATCCGGCGGGCGTCTGCATCCTGCAGGCGGTAATCACCAATACCGAGGGCGGCTGGGTCGAGTCCGATCAGCACAACGTGGGGCCAAACTTCACCCTGCCAGCACCGTGCGTGCCGCGGCCGGGATACACCTGGTACCCGAACATCGCGGCGCTCCCCGACGGCGACTACTACCTGCACGTGCAGGCGAACAATCCTGCCGGTATGGGCAGCGACCCCACCGGTGCCGGGATGCTCCTGCAGGTCGACAACACCCCTCCCTCAATCCGAGTTGCGTCGGCGCCGTCCCCCAGTCACTGGTACGACATGCCTCAGCAGGTCATCTGGACCGCATCAGATGCGAGTTCTGGAGTACAGGGCGTTAGCTGCACAGATGGATGGCACGCTGGCGCCTCGAGCGACACGATGACGGTCAGCAAACAGGGGTCGAACGTCGTCACCTGCAATGCCGCCGACAACGCCGGCAACTGGGGCGCGAGTGGCGGCGCCAGCGCGACGGTCAACCTCGACTTCCAGACCCCGTCGGTGAGCTTTCGCGGACCTTCTCCGACGGCCTGGCTACGGGGCGCCCAAACGCTCACCGTCGACGCCGGCGAGCAGCAGCCGCTGAGCGGGATCGCCGGGATCTCGTGCTCGCTAAATGGCGCGAGCGCAGCGTGGACACCCGGAAGCGAGGCCACAGTCATAGCAACGGCGGACGGTGCGAACACGGTTAGCTGCAGCGCCCAGACCAACGCCGGCACGTGGAGCCAGACCACTACATACACGCTGCACCTCGACTCGACTCCGCCCACCCTCTCGTACGCCAACGGACCGGCTCAGGGCCGCTGGTACGGCTCGGCACAGTCGATCCAGGTTGCAGGTCAGGACCATCCTGGGCTCGCGCCAATTGCTCTGATCTCGTGCGCGATCAACGGTCAGACGACCGTTTACCAGGGCGGGCAGACGCAGGTGTCCATCCAGCCGCCCGGTGGCCAGCTCATCTGCGCGGCGCAGGACCAGGCCGGGAACTGGTCGCAGAGCCAGGCGTGGAACTTCCTGATCGACAACACGCCGCCAACCGGCTACTTCGATCCACCGGATCCCAACAACCCGGCTCAGGTCAGCGTCACGGTGGGGGACGGCCAATCGGGCGTCGCAGGGGGTCAAATCGAGATCCAAGGACCCTCCGGTTGGCAGTCTCTGAGCACCGGCTACGACTCGGCCTCGGGGAACCTGACCGCCAAGGTTCCGGACGACGGGAGCATCCTGGATGGCAATCATCCGTTGCGCGCAATTGTCTCGGACGCGGTCGGAAACCAGACGACGATCACCAACAGCGTGGCCGGCGTCGCTGACTCGGTCACACTGCCGCTTCGCATCGTCACGCAGCTCCATGCAGGCCCGGCAGCCGCCCTCGTCAGGCGCTGCACGGTGCGGCACACGCGGCTGCGCCCGACGACTGCGCTGGGCATGTACCAGCGGGCGCCGGCGAAGGTCAAGCGCCGCTGCTCGACGGTCACGGTGCCGCAGTCTCGCGTGCCGGTAGCGCTCGTGTACGGTCAGAACGCCAGCGTCAAGCTGCTCCTCGAGACGGCTGACGGCGAGCCGATCGCGCGCGCCTGGCTCGAGGTCACTGCGCAGGCGCCGGACTGGACGCCGCAGCGGGCAGGGGTGGTCCGGACGGATTCGCGTGGCCGGTTCACGTACCGAATCAAGCCGGGACCGTCGCGCATCATCACGTTCTCGTTCCCGGGATCGAGCACCTTGCGCGGCGCATCGGCGTCAACCAGTGTGCGCGTCGAAAGCCGAGGCACGCTCAGCGCAAGCAAGATCGCCAGAGCCGGGCACAAGCTCCGCCTGTCCGGGCAGGTACTTGGCGGCTACATCCCGCCCCGCGGGGTCCTGATCCAGCTGCAGTACCGCGTCGCTGGCTATCCCGAAGGATGGGCGCCGTTCGACGTGCTGGTGCGCACACGCCGCGACGGCGTTTGGAACACCGACGTCACGCTCCCACCGAACGCTGCGAACTTCACCTACAAGATCCGGGCGGTCGTCTCGGCTCAGAACGGTTGGCCGTGGACCGGCGCGGTGACGAACGTCGTCACGAGGCATGTCTTGCGCTGATCGGAGGCGCTCCACTCGCGAAGCCCGACGCCGGCGGGTCTCGTGGTCGTCTGTCGACCTCGTGCGGTCGCGCGCCGCCGGAACAGGCAGTTCCTTCCGTGGCAAAGCAGTGACGCCCTCACGAGACGCCGCGCGATTGCATTTACGATGCAGACCCGGGAGCGATGGCGAGTGCGCGACCGGTCCGCTTACTCGCGACCAGCTAGCACCGCGTCATCGCGAGATTACGTTCGGTCGCCCAAAGCGCTGGCGACTCTCCGGAGCAACGGAGAGACGGAAGCGATCGTCCGCCACGTGTCTCCTTCGCCGAGGCGAGGACTGTCTAGGCGACCGGCGAGTCAGGTCGCGGAGGGGACCAAACTCGGCTGGTCTGCGCTTCATCCCTTGGCAGCGTCAGGTGGCGGGTTGTTCATGAACCGCAGCACAGCTTCGTCGATGGAGCGGCGTCGTCGATCATGTTCAGAGCCCGGTCGCCAATCGGTGTCCTGCTTCGATCCGTACCCCGGAGGCGCTTGCAGCTGGTCAACGAGAGCTTGGGCTGCTCGGCCCGCCCAATCGCGGATAAGAAACGCGAGTGGGGTAACCGAACCCCAGGCAACTTCCATCGGAACCGTGACCGGTAGCTCGGTAGGCATCGACCCGGTCGGTTTGTCCGCGATCTTTTTCAGCACCTCGCTTGCGGCGACCATCTCAGCAAAGCGCTGGTGCGCGTTCACAAGTCGCACCAACGCGTCCTCGATGAGCGGCAACGAGATCACGGTGTCAGCATCGGCCCAATCGTCGAACGAACGATCAAGCGAAGCGTGCCCCGCCCACTTATTCCGCAGATGTCGTAGGTACTTCAATGACACGACCGAATCGGCGTTGACAGAGGACTTGAGATCTTGGATGCCAGCCTTCTCACCGCTGACATCCTGGTCTGTCACGCGATCGAGCAGCCTACTTAGACTGTCCAGTGTGTGGGGAAGCGAGCGCGTACGACCGCCCTTGCCTGCGTCGTTCACTGTGGCAACTGTGATCACCGCCAGACGCCAGAGAGTTGTGCTCACGACCTCCAGGGCCGAACAAGCGACGGCATTGGTAAAGCCGTCAAACGGCAGCACGATCTGGTGGAAGCGCTTCGCGAGGTAGAAGCTCTGAACCGCATCCAATATCAAGGTCTGTTGAGAGCCCTCGACCCTCTGCCATTGCGCCATCGCCTCCGCCCGCGCTGTCAGGTCCGAGTTTGACAGCGGACTGCCGTCGATCTTGGGCAGCGTGGAGGCGTCGTACTCCGACTCGAACCGCGGAAGCTTCATGAGCGAAGGATTACATAGACATCTGCAGTAGGCCGACGGTGTCGCGTGCTCGCATCGGCGGCCACCGGCTCCCAGCTTCGAAGCCGCGGTAGTCCCGATGAGCACGACGGCACCGGCAATCGATCCAGCACGAACGCCCGCGCGCGTCCGCTTGGGGAGAGCAGCCGTCCGGCCTCCGCCTCGAGAGTGGCGACCTGTCGCGACACTGGCGTACCGAAGCCGAGGTACGGAGCCTGTCAAGCTCGGTGAGACGCCTCGCGTTCGGATTTAGTGAGCGGGTGTGACCTCCTTCGGCTTGTTGATCCATGCGGCGGTTGGAAGTTCCGGCGGGGCCGGTGGCTTGCGGACGAACCGCTCGGGCGTGCGTGCGTAGGCTCCTGCGAGGACGTCGGCGCGGGCGGTGTGCAGCTGTTGAGCGTGGCCGTGGTGGACGGCAGCCGGAGTCATCAGGCCGATGCCCGAGTGGCGGTGCGCCTGGTTGTACCAGTCGAAGAACGCGCGGCAGTGCTGGCGCGCGTGCTCGATCGAGTCGAACCGGGCGGGGAACTGGGGCCGGTACTTCAGCGTCTTGAAGTTCGACTCCGAGTAGGGGTTGTCGCTCGAGGTGTACGGGCGACTGTGCGTTTTCGTGATCCCGAGATCTGCCAAGAGGAAAGCCACCGGCTTGGCGCGCTGCGGCGCGCCGCGGTCGGCGTGCAGCGTCAGGATCTTGGGCGTGATCTTCTGCTGGTCGGTCGCCTGCTCGATCAGCGCCTTGGCGAGCTGCCCGTTCTCCCGGTACTGGACCGTCCAGCCGACGACGTAGCGGCTGAACACGTCGAGAATCACGTACAGGTAGAACCAGGTCCACTTCGCCGGTCCCTTGAGCTTGCTCACGTCCCAGCTCCATAGCTCGTTCGGCCGCTGCGCGAGCAGCTCGGGCTTCGCATACGCCGGGTGGGTGAGTTGGTCGCGCCGCTCCCGCACGCCGCCATGCTTGGCGGCGAGGATCCGGTACATCGTCCGCGTCGAGCACAGGTACGTGCCCTCGTCCAGCAGCGTCGCCCACGTCTCCTCCGGCGAGACATCGACGAACCGCTCGGAGTGCAACACCTCAAGCACCTGCTGGCGCTCGGGCTCGCTCAGCGCCCGCTCGGGCGTCGGCCGCGGCATGGGCGTCCCAGGCTCGGTCGGCCGGCGACGGCGGTAGACGGTCGCCGGCGACGCGCCCAACGCCCGACATGCGGGCCGGGTACCGATGATCGGCGTGAGTTCCTCGACCGTGGCCGCGATCATCGCTCGGTGCTGCTCTCGGCGCTGCCCGATCCGAGCATCTCTTCCAGCAGCGCTGAGACGTTTCCCTGGATCTCCACGACCCGCTTCATCTTCGCCAGCTCGGCCTCGGAGCGCTCGAGCTTGTGCTTCAGCTGCGCGATCTCCTGGTCACGTCGGTCGACCGGCTTGCGCCCCCGCGACTTGCCGAGCTCCTTCAACGCGCCATCGCGGACCTGCTTGCGCCAGTACGTCAAATGCGATGTGTACAAGCCCTCACGGCGCAACAGCTCGCCAACCTCACCCGGCCTGGTGCACGCGTCGGCCTTGGCCAGGATCTCCAGCTTGTACTTCGCCGAGAACGACCGGCGCTTGGCCTGCTCGACCAGCTCGGGGTCAGGGACCCCCGCCGGCGCGGCGCGCCCGCCAGCCCCGAACCCCAGCCCGGCTACGCCGCGCTGGTCTTCGTGGCCGGCGGCAGCCTCATCCGCCTGCCCAGCTCCATTCCGACTCGTCTCCAACATTCCGGCGTTCTCCGTTCTCGCCCTCAAGGTTCATAGATACCTCGATGGTGAGCGTCTCACCGGACGTTGACAGAGAGGGGTAGGCGTTCGTCTTCAAGGCCAACACGCGCCCCGCGCGGCTAAGGCTTGAAGGCGCTCGTGCGCCGGTTCTCTACACTGGGTTTGCGCTGGCGAAAGCGCTCCGTTGGGCCGGGCCCACGCTCACGAGCCCTCAAGCGGAAAACCGTCATGGACGTGCCGCGACGAGAAGACCATTTGCCCTTTGCGACGGGCGTGGGACGTTGCGTGAAAGGAGCATTGGTGTCTGATCGTCGCAAGCCCAACCGAAGCGAGCAGCGCCGCGCGCGGGCGCGCGCAGCCGAGCTGGGAATCGGCTACATGCAGGCGTTGAAGATGATCCGCAACGAGACCCGGAGCGCCGGCTCGACGCGGGTAGTGATCCTCATCGAGCAGTGCGAGAACATCCTCGGACGCCGCGGGATCGTCGGCGGCATGTACAGCCAGCGGCCGTCGCGCGCACGCGTCCTCGCAGACGCCTTCTCGCACGCGCAAGGGCTACTCGCATCACGCGTGCGCGAGCTTGCCCCCGGAGAGCCCACTGCCCCAGTCGCCGACGCGGCCAAGATGCTCGCGGGAGCTGCACTCGCGGCGGCCGACCCCCTCAACGAGATCGAGACTCCACAGCAGCTCGCCGAGCTGGTGCACGAGTCTCCACGCCAGATCCCATGGGCGGAGCTGCCCGAGTCGCGGCCGGGCGCCGATCGGGTGCTCGAGGGCACCGGCGAGTGGTGGTCACGCGTCTGTGCCGCCCTCCCGGAGGTCGGTGATCTCGAGCGCGCGGACGATCATGCGCTGCGCGTGCTACTCCGACTGGCGACCGAGTATGCGTTCTGGTCTGAGACCGGCGTCGCCGACATTCCGTAGCGGCACGCGAGTATGCGGGCGTGCCGGGGCGTAGATTGATCGGCTGGCGCCCACCCAGCTACGCGGACTTTATGCAGCGGGTTCGGCGCCACCGACCGAGCGACCTGCTGATCGCCCTAGCCCATACGTCGGTCCAGCTGTTCGAGCAGGCGGCATGGACGGCTGACCGGGTGCGGCTGCCGTGGACGATCGCCGCCGCGGCCAAGGCGAGCATCGTCGCAGGCAACGAGCATCGCACGCCAGGCGTCAGCGACAGGGACGTGCTCGAGATCTGCCAGGCCTACAATGCGCTCGACACGCCGCTCGCGCACCAGCCCGCGGAAACCAGCGAGACCGTCGGCGCGTTCCTGGTGCGCACCTCCTACGAGCAGTTCTCCTATCAGCAGTCTCATTTTGAGGAGATCAGCCGTCTGGGAGCGCTGTTCGACACGGTCGAGGAGCTTGAGACCGAGATTCTCGACCGCGCGCTAATCGAGCGCGTGCTCGGATGCTCCCTGGAGCAGTTCGTCGTCGCCGGATTCGTGCTCGCCACTAGCACTCAGGCAAACACTGGATTCTTCGATCCAGACTGGCCAGCGCTTCGCGAAGGGGTGCACGCGATCGACCGGCACTTCCCAGTCGACATCGTCCGCCATGTCTTCGAGCGGCAGTTCCTGGCGAACTTCGAGCAGATCCGCGAGGCGGCACGCCACGCCGAGCAGGCCGATCTGCGGCTGCGCCATCACGAGTTCAATCCGCTCGTCAGCCGGCCGTTGTAACGCTCCCGGACGGTCGCCACATCGCCCCGCAGCCGCACTTGGTCTTCCAGCGCCTGTCCCCGTCAGCCGTGTACTACGCGGCTGTCGAGGCGCTCGACGCAGAGCAGGCAAACGCTTTCACACGCGACATAGGCCTGGTATGTCAGGACTATGTCGGCCGGCAGCTGCGGCTGATCCCGAACGCGACCGTGCTGCCGGAGATCCGCTATGACGATGACCAGCTGTCGGTCGATTGGTTCGTCATCCTCGATGAGCTCGTCGTGCTCGTCGAGGTGAAGTCGACGCGCATGAGCCATCTCTCGCGGATGGGCGGCAACAGGCTCAAGCAGGACATCCACCGCTCGCTCGGAAAGGCCTACAAGCAGGTTGCCCGAACCCACGAGCTGCTCGCCGACGGCCATCCAGCGTTCGCAGAAATCCCAGCCGATCGTCCTCGGATCGCGATCGTCGCGACGCTCGAGCCCTACTGGGTAGCGAACAGCCCGTTCATAGCGGAGTTCCTTCCGGAGCCCACGATCCCGACGAGCGTCTCCTCGGTGCGAGCGCTCGAGCGGCTCATCGACGTTCTTTGCACCGTCGGCGGGCCCGAGCCGCTGACCACCGTCCTCCACGATCCCGACCGTCGAACCTGGAACCTCGAGAAGAGCTATACCCAGAAGTTGTGGATGCGTGTGAAGAGGAAGGCGGCGTACCTTCCCGGTTGATGAAGACCGAAGCCGGCGATGGCCGGCAGGAAGGCACGCCATGTCAGATGTTCGCAGGCTCCCCGTCGGGGAGGACAACGAGGGTCGGGTCACGCTCGATGATCTCGCTCGCGAGGGAGCGCGTCGGATGATCGCGGCCGCGCTCGAGGCCGAGGTCGACGAGTACGTCGGCGCGTTCGTGGACGAGGTCGATGAGGACGGCAAGCGGCTGGTGGTCCGCAATGGTCGGGCGCGGGAGCGGCGCGTGACGGTCGGCTCGGGGACGGTTCCGGTCCGGGCGCCGCGGGTGAACGACAAGCGCGTCGAGGAGGAGACCGGGAAGCGCAAGCGGTTCAGCTCGCGGATCCTGCCGGCGTACGCCCGGCGGTCGCCGAAGGTGACCGAGGTGCTGCCGATCCTGTACCTGCACGGGCTCTCGACCGGCGACTTCGGGCCCGCCCTCAGAGACTTGCTGGGCGAGGACGCGTCGGGGCTGTCGCCCAGCTCGATCCAGCGGCTGACCGAGCAGTGGCAAGCAGAGCACGCCGCGTTCCGCACCCGGGAGCTGCGCTTTCACCGCTACGCGTACCTGTTCGTCGACGGCGTGAACGTCAGCGTGCGCCTCGGCGAGGATCCCAAGCTGTGCCTGCTTGTCGTGATCGGCGTGCGTGAGGACGGCGAGAAGGAGCTGCTCGCGGTCGAGGACGGCTACCGCGAGAGCGAGGACTCGTGGGCGGCCGTGTTCCGCGATCTGCGCGACCGCGGGCTCAACGAGCCGAAGCTGGTGACTGGCGACGGGGCGCTCGGCGCGTGGGCGGCGCTGCGCGACGTATTCCCCGGCGCCAGGGAGCAACGCTGCTGGGTTCACAAGACTGCGAATGTCCTCGACGCGCTCCCGAAGCGGCTGCAGCCCAGGGCCAAGAGCCTGCTGCACGAGATGGCCGAGGCGCCCTCCCGCGCGGACGCTCGCAAGGCGCTGGAGCGCTTCCGCTCCGAGTTCGACGCCAAGTACCCCAAGGCGGTCGCGAAGCTCGACAAGGACTGGGACGCGCTCACCGCGTTCTACGACTTCCCCGCCGAGCACTGGCGGCACCTCAGGACGACGAACCCGATCGAGAGCAGCTTCGCGACCGTCAAGCTCCGCACCAAGGTCACCAAGGGCGCCGGCTCCAAGAAAGCCGCGCTCGCGATGGCCTACAAGCTGCTCGACGCCGCCCAGGAGCGCTGGCGGCGGTTCAACGGCCACGAGCTCGTCACCGATGTGCTCGCAGGCGTGAAGTTCAAGGACGGCATCAAGGTCACAGACGACGACACCACGACGACGGACGAGAAGGTCGCCGCCTGATGCTTCACCTTCTCATCCACAACTCTTGACAATTGCTCCCTCGAGAATGCGCTGCCCGAACTCGCGACCCCGAAGAACCCGATCCTCGATGCCGCCTGGAACCGTCTCCCGTTCCCAACCGGCGCGGACTAGCGCGGTCTCAGGAGACCGTTCCGGCGAAGCACGGCTCAGGCTGCATCAGCCTCGGGCCGCCTCACCTCCACGCCGAGGACGGTGCCGATGTGCTGGACGTGTCCCTTGGTATGCATGCCGGCATCAAATAGTCCAACCCGAGTTGGGACGCCGACGACCTCTTGGAGCCGGGACAAGCGTCCGTTCTCGACGCGGCCAATTGATCGGCCGGACGGAACGTCGCGGACTGGAGGGTCGACCGTCGCTCAAGCCTGTCCCACTCGTGGCTGACGTCCGAACGTCGCCAAAGGAGTCGCGCTACATCGCCAGGCGGTGAGACCACGGCTCGAGGCCCACCAGTACGGAACCCAGATGAATCACCGTCCGGATGAGCGCGACGATCAACAGCGTTACAGAGACCCCGAACACGATCATCCGAGCCGACTTGGCCTCGACTCACTCTCACGGTCCCGGGAACGTCATCCTGGAGCGGACTATGGCCTAAGGAGCGGCGGCGGTGCCAGCTTGGAGTGCTGACGGTGGGCCCTATGGATCCATCCGTCTGGTGCAGTCTGACCCTCCCCGATAAGCGTGCCATTTCCGTTGGGTCGCGACACTACCATCCACTGTATGGCGGATCTCGCGAGCATCGACTTTCTGCCTCCGGACTTCAAGGCGTGGGCCTCGCAGCAGTCGGAGTTGTTGGAGCTGATTGCCGGAGAGTTTCAGGCGACCGGTTTGTGGCCAACGACGAGGGCCCTAACACGCAAACTTGTGCACCTTGGAAGACCGACTCCCGTGAGCGATATCACCTTTCGGATGCCGAGGCCGCTCGGTTGGATGGATCACAATCCTGACCGGGTGGTCTTGTCCCTGTTCGGGCTGCGATGCACCGACGCGGGTACGCCGCTGCTCGATGGGTTCGCGCGAGTACTACGGGTGGCGATTGAGCGGTTCGGGACAAATGACGAGAATCCGACGGTCGCGAGGGACGATGTGGTAGCGATTGCAGAAGCGACAGGCGCTAACCCGCACGCGCTCGAGGAGATCGTCTTGCGCGAGGCCCCGTTCTTTGACAACGCGAGCGGGGGGCCGAACGATGATTGGCTGCGAGGTGTCGATGAGGGCATCGTCCGCTACTGGCATGCCAACACGATTGATGACTACCTCCGGCAGCGCGCGACCGAACTACGGCAGAACCCGCAACTCGGATGGCCACGGCTCCAGCTGCAGAGCGTGCCCTCCGACGATGCGGACGCAGGGGTGAGCCCATCAAGTGCCAGCGCCGCACCCTCCACACGAACTGACGGGCAGGGTCATGACATATTTATCTCTCACGCGTCGGAGGACAAAGAGGACGTCGCTCGACCAATTGCCGAGGCACTTGCTTCGGCGGGATGGAGGGTCTGGCTCGACGAGTACGAGCTGACCGTCGGCGACCGGTTGACCGAGAGCATCAACGCTGGGCTTGCCTCCAGCCGCTTCGGTGTCGTGGTCCTGAGCCGGGCCTTCTTTGCGAAGCGTTGGCCAAGAGAGGAGTTAGAGGGGCTCGCAGCCAAGGAGGCGGCGACGGGTTCGAAGGTCATCTTGCCGGTCTGGCATGGGATCGACCAGCAGTATCTTGCGGACGTTGCGCCCACACTCGCTGGCCGCGTTGGAGTCTCGACCACGAAGGGGATTCCCGTCGTTGCGCAGGAGCTGGTTCGCGCGCTCTCGCGCGAGCCGCAAGCGCCAGTCGACCCGGAAGGCAGCGAGCCTATCGTCCGTTCGCTCGCCGCGAGCGAACGGACCCGAGAGGCCATTGAACGCGAGTCTCGTCCGTGGTCGGAGACACCATGGGTCGCTCTGCGCGAGTCCGACTCCGCCCGAACGTGGCTCAGCCGATTCACCGGTATGTACGAAGGGATGGATGCGGGGCCCGGAGACCCCGTACACGCGGTTCGCATGAAGGCGCAGGAGTTCCTCAACGCTGGTGCCACCGACGAGCATCCGCGCATCATCATCAAGATGATTGCCGAGGCGCTGCCAAACGATCCACGAGCTGCGACGCTGGAGCAAACATGGTCAACGGGCGCGGCGCCGCCAGCACCGGCTCTGGACGCTGAGGAGCAGCGGGTCGAACGCCAGCGAGAAGATCTTCGCGAGGTGCGACAGCTTCTCGACGAGGCTGCGATCGCACTCAACCGCTCCGACCAGATTCACCGTGACATCTATGACGACCTCGGCAACGCGGAAAAGACCGAGCAGTTGAAGCAGGCCGGCCGCAGGCTCGACGTGCTCAAAGGGCGCCTGGCGATCCGCCTAGGCAGCGAACACGAGCTCACGACCGCGTTCTCTTCTTGTGTAGAGCTCAGCCTGAAGGTGTTCGGCGCGACGACCAACTGGCGCCTCGAGGACCGCAGCTATGCGACCGGGACAGCGAGGCGCGCGATGGTCGAGTTCGAGACAGCGACGCGAGAATTCATTGACCTGGCGGCGCGTCAAGCAGGGGTCGATCTTCCGGGGCAGGACTCGATGGTGCGATAGAGCGAGGCGCGGGCAGCGCGCGGATCGGAATGCCATCGATCCAGCCATCCGGCCGGCGGACTGCGTTCACAAGCCAGTTCGTGGCAATGCGATCGCGTGGCGGCACGGCGGACTGCTCCCTGCCTCCACAGCGATCATAGAACTCAGCGGCTGCCGATCGTGAAAGTGATCGCTCCGGCCATGCCAACCCAGATGTCGCGAGGTGGGCGGTCGTGGCGCCCCCCCGGCCGGGCTCGTCCAGGACCATAAGCACCGCGCCGCGATCTCGGCTCCTAGCTCCCGACCAGCTCATTCGTGCTGAGCAGCTCGCTGCATGATGGCTTTGTAGACGACCTCGAGGATGATCTGCTCGATGTGAACGGACCTGATCCGCGCGCCGACCTGGAGTGGTCCCAACTCGACAAACAGCCCGCCGAGCAGTTCATCCGCGAACGAGCTCGAGGCGGACGTCAACGCACCCCTGCTCGAGCCGAGGGAGCATTGAACCCGCCTACCTGCCCTCCATGAGGTCCTGGTGGCGATCGCCCCAGCGAGGGCTGGTGAGTGGGTTCCGACGATGACGCGCCGGGCCTTGGTTCTCTCCGACGCCTCCGATACGTTCCTCGGATGCTCGCCGAAACCGTAGGTGCTGATCTCCTCTCGGCCACACTGTTTGAGCTGGCCCTCAAGCCGCTTTATCGTGGCGCCGCGTCCTACGTCGTCAGAGGCGACAACGCCACAAATCGCGCGATTCGAAAGGCGGCAAAGGGACTGTCTGAGCTGCACGTCGACGCTGCCTGCCCACCGGACGTGTGGAGCCGCTTTCTCACATCTCTCGACGTCCGGACACTGCTTCAGGACCTGTTCATGTTTCGACTCGACCCCCAGGATCCATCGGTCACGGAAATAGGAGTCGCGTTCGCGGCGACGTGGGAAGCGTTTGCCGAACGAGAGGGCGTGCCTGGCACTGTAGTCGACATCGGCGCCGTCTTTGATGTCCTCGCGGACAACGCGGTCACCATTCTGAAGAGAGCAGTGCGTGACGACGTGCTTTCTGCCCACGAGGCGCAGTCCGTCGCGAGGCACCAAATCGTAGAGGCGCGCCTAGACGTGATCGAGCGGCTCGCGCGGGCCGCCGCTCAGGGCCCCGCCCCTGAGGCCTATCGAGGCTTTGAGGATCAAATCCGGCGGGAGGTCGCCGCACGAGCCAGCAAGATCGAGCCCCCGAACCTGCTCGGCCGTGAGCGGGTACCAATCGATCGTCTCTTTGTCGTGCCCCGCCTCGCCCGCCGAACCGGTCTCCGGGATCAGGGGGAAATCGAATTCGGTGAGTTCAAGCACACCATCACTAGACGAGTGGTGCTCGGCAACCCAGGCGCCGGGAAGTCCACACTCGGTACACGGGTCTGCTTCGATCTCGGCTCTGACACGCGCAGACGCGGCGAGCAGGCCGAACGTCCAGCTCCTTGGTTCGTCGAATTGCGCCGTTTCTCCGCCTCTGATCCGCTGGGCACAGCTTCGTTCACGGACCAGTTCACCGCCTGGGCTCGCAACAGCATGCAGCTTGACGTGCCCGCCGGAGGGTTCGACTGGCTTCTGTCGCGCGGTCGCCTGCTCGTGGTGTTCGACGGTCTCGACGAACTGCTTGACACATCGCGCCGCCAAGACGTCCGTAACGCAATCGAGAGTTTCTGCCGACGCTACGTCACCACTCCTGTCCTCGTGACCTCCCGGCTGATTGGGTATGAAGAAGCGCCGCTGGACGAGGCGGTCTTCGACGTCGTTCACCTTGAGGACTTCGACGAGGCTCGCATCTCTCGATACGCAACTAACTGGTTCGCGATCCGAAGGGCGGAGGAACCGCCGGCCGATCGTGAACGGCACGTCGACCAGTTCCTCCGCGATAGTACGGTCGCCGGGGAACTCCGCAGGAGCCCTTTACTGTTGGGCCTGCTAGCGACGCTCTATCGCGGTCCCGGGTCAATCCCCCATAACCTGCCCGACGTCTATGATCGTTGCGCGACGCTCCTCTTCTCCACATGGGATAAGGAACGGGGCATCGACGTCGTCCTACCCTTCGCCGAGCACATCCGGCCAGCTCTACGAGAACTCGCGTGGTGGCTGTTTACCACACCGAGACTCGCAAGCGGGGTGACTCACCGTCAGGCTGTCGCACGCACGGCGCAATATCTTGGCCAGCGGCGCTTTGGCAATATGGACCAGGCTCGCGCAGCAGCAGAGGATTTCGTCACCTTCTGTCGCGGCCGCGCGTGGGTGTTCACGGATCGCGGGAGCACGGCCGCCGGCGAGGATCTCTTTGGCTTCACACACCGAACGTTCCTAGAGTTCTTCGCTGGGGAACATCTCGCCTACCGGAAGCAAAGCGCTGAGGGCCTAGTGGAGGAACTGTCACCGCGGATTGTCGAGCAAGAATGGGACGTTGTCAGTCTCATAGCGCTTCAGATTAAGGCCCGGAGCTACCCAGAGGGCGCCGACGACGTAATGAACGCGCTGTTAAAGGAGCTCAGACCGTACCGTGACAAGCGATTGGTCTCCGGCGCTGGCTTTGTTCTTCGGATGTTTCGGAGTGTCATACCCGGACCGCGGACAACCCGCCGCCTGGGAGCGCTGCTAACCCTTTACGCCGCACGGGGTCGGTACACCGCGGAAGGCCAAGAGCTTCTTTTGGCGCTAGGGCAGGTCGGTCCCGAGGTTCGCGAAGAGGTGAGCCGGGGCGCACTGGCCGGCGTGGTCCGCCTCCTCCGCGATGATGAGCCTAGACGTCGCCGATCCGGCGCCGAGCTGGTATTCCGATTGAACGACCTCGGCCTGGGGAACGGGAGGTTGACGAGCGGGGACTTCTGGCGGTCTGTCGCAGCTGAAACTTTGCGTGACCACCACGACCTCGTTCGCGAGGCCGCAAGAGCCGACGTGGCAATCGGCAGGGACGCGTGGCCGGATGTGATTTCGACGGCGGAGGTCCTGGAGTTTCACGGGCTAGTCGGTATGTACTATCAGGGCCGCCCGATCGGCGAGAAGGGCAAGCCAAGCCCAGCGCCGATGAGTCTGGTCCTTCGGGAGGCGGAGCGGAAGATCTGCGGAAACGGGCGGCACAATCAGTGGTCTGACTTGGACGTGATCGCGGATCAGCTCGATCGCAGTGCCATTCCCTGGTTGGAGGTGGACAGCATTGGTCGACTGTCCGCTCAGGCGGAGGCCATCTCAGCGCTTGCTTCGGAGGCACGACACGAGTACGCGTGTGACAGCGAGAGGGCACGGTTTGCGCTATGGGTCGTGAGCGCCCTGGCGGTAGAAGAGCTCCTTTGGCTTGTCGAAGGTGGAACTAGGAGCATCGACGCTCGAATAGGTGACTTTGTCAGAGAGCTTTCGAAATCGAGGGATGGTTTCTTCGTGCGCGTCAGCCGGGTCCTCGTTCAAATGGTTCAGCGCTCGCCGCGCGCATCCGAGTCGGCAGTAGTTTCGTTAGCCGTTAGGGACGTAACGCAGCGGAGCCGCAGCGTCCTCATAGGAGATGACGTAGGCTCGGCGCGCCTGGCCGTCGCCGCGGAGTGGGGAGCCGGGAACCTGACGCTCGCACGATTTGGCAGACCCGGCGGGGCCGACGCCCTCACCTCATGAGTGGTCGTCGCACCGGGGCAGCGGGCCCACGACGCGGCGAGGCGGCTGCGCCGTCCTGGCGGCGGTAGCCCCAGGGGCGCAAGCTCGTCAATTAGGGTGGTACTCCCATCAACTCGTCTGGACGCTTGTGTGCGCAACCCGGTGGCTAGGGTCTCTTAACTTGCCGCGGCCTGCACGCGACAATGTGGAGGCCTAATTGCCCGCCGATCTCTTCATAAGCCACGCGAGCGAGGACAAGACCGCCATCGCCCGGCCGCTGGCCGTGAGGCTCCGAGACCGCGGGTGGGCGGTCTGGTTTGATGAGTTCGAGCTGGTACTCGGTGATCGCCTGCGCGAGACGATTGACCGTGGACTCGCGGAGACGCGGTTTGGCGTAGTCATCCTGAGCCCGCATTTCTTCGCGAAGCAATGGCCTCAGCGAGAGCTCGACGGCCTGACCGCGAGAGAGGTGGGTACGGGTCGGAAGCTCATACTGCCCGTGTGGCACGAGGTCGACTACGCCTTCGTAGCGCGCTTCTCGCCGACTTTGGCCGACAGACTTGCCATCCAGTCATCCGAGGGACTCGACGCCATCGTCGGGCAGCTAGAGCGAGCGTTAGAGATTGAATCGGGTAGGCGGCCCTCGGTCCGCCATATAGCTCCTGTCGCGCTGCCAGAAGACCAAGCGAATCAGCTTCGCGTCATCGCGCGCAAACACGGTGCAACCGTCGAGGAGGTCCTGCGTCAAGCCATTGCCAGCAACGACTTTCTCGCCACGCTTGAGGCAATCGATGCGAACCTCCGAATCAAGGCGGACGACTCCGATCAGGACCTTTACGGAAGTGTTAACCCAGTGGTGCGCCGCCTAATGAGCGCGTTCGAGCGAACCCTCAGTCGACTTTTCCTAAAGGCGAGCCCGCGTTCGGTCTTAGACGTCGGCTGCGGGGAAGGAGTGTTGACCCACCAATGGGCCAGTTGGCTCGGGGAAGGGCTCGTCGTGGGCGTCGACTTGCCCGATCCCGCGCTACAGGCAATTTGGGAGCGACGGCAGCGCGCGAACCTTGAGTTTGTCGCGGTCCCTGACCCAGCCCGCGAGCTCCCATGGCCAGACCAAGATTTCGACCTTGTTACGGCGATTGAGGTTCTCGAGCATGTTCCGAGCCCGGCGGCGCTTCTCGCCGAGATGGCCCGGGTCGCACGGGCATATCTTCTTGTGACCGTGCCGCGAGAGCCGGCCTGGCGATGGCTCAACGTCGCGCGAGGCGCCTACCTGAGGGACCTAGGCAACACCCCAGGCCACGTCAACCACTGGGGAAAGCGCGATCTCATTGCACTGCTGTCCCAATACGGCGACGTCGTGGAGGTTCGCTCGCCTTTCCCGTGGACGATGGGGCTCGTCCGTCTGCGCTGAGTGCAGCCGAGGTGACTAGTTCCTATATCGCAATGTATGCGTTTCCAACAGGGGTAGCGCTGCCCGCGATCACGGTTTTCTCCCCAGGGATCACGAGAAATCTCCAAGGCGGTTGGCGCGTGCGTGGATCTGTCGGGAGTCCCCCCTCACGGTCATCAGTTCTCTAGGCCATGACGGATGAGGAGAACAGTGGGTGTTGAGCACGTGGACGATGGGAATATGCACCGACGCGCCAGAGAGGCGCACGATGAGTGCACGGGTTCCGCAACTCCGCTGTTCGGTCACCGGCGCGGAACATCACCGCGATGATCTCCTCGACGGTCGGCAGGTCGGCCGGGTAGTTCCGGCCCTTGTAGCGCGCCGGCTGGGCGCAAATGAAAGGCAGGCATGGTCGCTCGCGCCCACGGGCGGTCAGCGGCATCGAGAAGCCATGAACTGGCCATGTGGGCAGGATCCCACGAAGCGAGCTCGCCCGCCCGCCCGCCCGCCAATCATGAAACCGGGAAGCGCACGGTACGTGCGGGTCGACTCGGAATAACCGGCAACCATCGAGCTTGACGGTTTGACCACCGGGCATGGCGGTCTGCGCCGCTAGAACCGTCGGGGGCGCTACGAATGGGCGCGAGTAAGATTTGATTTTGATCGCGTTTCTCGGTTCGGTGTCACTGCCGAATGGCCCTGGCGCGACGGTGATTATCATTCGCCAACGGCTAGCGCGCACGTCATCTGCGAAACAAGAACGTGTGCTTCCCATGTTCCCGGCCGCCAGTCTAGGTCGTACCGGTCCTGCGTCGGTCCGGGTTTCAGCTTGAGCGCGCAGACGAGCTCTCCCTTCCCCTCCTCAATGGTCGTGGCGCGGCGAGGGCCGATCGCGCTCAGATACCGAAAGGTGCCGGCGGGGATGTTCGCCGGGGCGATACCGTCGGGATCGGCGGTCTTGTCTTTATGCGGGATCGTCCATGGGATACGACAACCGCTCACCACCGGTGCGTCGAGCGGGTCACCGGGCTGGATCTCGTTGCCGTCCTCGTCGCATATGCGCCGCAGGCTCGTTACGAAGACCTCCACGCCTTGAGCGGTCCTCGGCACGAAGAGTCCGAATGAGCGATTGGCGTTGACAACCCGGATTCGCCACCACCACGCGCGTTCGCCGCAAGCGCGATGTCCTCCGGGATCGCTTCCGGCGTGTGCCTCAGGGTCAGTCGTGGTCGACGCAGGAACGAGAAGGTGCCTGACAGCGCGATCACCACTGCAACGACTGCCGAGAACGCCGACCCATAGGCTGCAACGGGTGACTGATCGGTCACGGCCACGCTCGTCGTAGCTGGAGCCGAGGTCGTGCTTCGAGGAGCGACCGATTTGGTGGTCGTCGTGGTGGGGTAGTCGCACCCGGCGCTCAAGAGGCACACGAAGCTCAACAGGAGCCACACAGGGACCCGCGGCTGGCGGTGCGTCGGTGCAGTCATGCACGCGGAGTATCCCCGGCGATGCGGCGGCTGCGGGAGGCCGTAGGCGACAATCCGCCGCGCGCGACGTCCGCTTCTCTTTCCATGCTCAGCAGCACTCCTGGCCGCGACTGTGACTCGACCGTTCGGGTAGCGGTGGTCCGGCATTCCCCGCGATCCGCGGAGCTATTGCTTTCGTTCCGCACCCCAAGTCGCGCCGGCTTTCGCCTTGGCGACCAAACGTAATCTCGCGACGACGCGGTGCTAGCCGGAAGCGAGCAAGCGGACCGGTCCGGCATCTGTCTTGGCCCGACATCGGCGGCGTGAATGCGATCGCGCGATCCCTCGTGATGGCGTCACTGCTATGCCACGTACGCAATGGCGCCGCCCCGTGCCGGCGTTGCGACCGGTTTGACGGTCCTTCTCGCTTCGCGACGTGCCATTGCATTGTCGACACGGTCAAGCTCATCGATCGGTGTGCGCCACCCGCCGGCGCCGAGCGATCGTGCCGCTGCTCGTCATCCTGGTAGCGCCGCGGCGAGCCGTCCGTACACGTCCTCGACGCGCTTTGGCGGGATCATGCCGCCGCGTTTCAGGAGAGGCTTCGCGAGCATTCGACTCGGGAGGATCACGACGTCATCACGCAAGCGCGCTATCCATGGTCCGCGAGCCACGCCGGCGCTATCTCTTATCGTGCGACGGCGACTGTTCTCGTGCTGACACTGCGAGCGTACGGCCCGCCTGGCCCCCTTGTCGGACGTCCAGTTCCGTACGTATCGTGCGCCTCGATCATGCCCTCGCTCCCCGACCGCGTCCACCTCCTGCGCTCTGGACTTCCTCACCGATGAGGCTCGCAAAGATCATCTGCCGCGGGTTTCGAAACCTCGACTGCGAAATCTCACTGGCCAGTCCGTTGGCGGTAGTCCTCGGCGAGAACAACGCGGGAAAGTCCAATCTAATCGATGCAATACGCCTGCTTCTGCCTCCTCAGAACGGCGGTCGGTATCGCCGGTGGGCCAGCGTGGAGGACTTCGACCACGGCGGTGCCGGCGCCGCGGTGGCCGACACCTTCGAACTGGAGGCGGTCTTCGCCGACCTGGACGCTCCCGCGCAGGCCAGGATGGTCACCTGCTTGTCCCCCAGCCTTGGAGACGGAATTGCGCGCCTACGGCTGAAGGCGAGGCTCTTGCCTTCCGGACGTGTCGCTCTCGAGTGGTTCGGTGGCGACAGCCAGCACCCCGAGGTCGAACAATGGGCGCGAGAGGCCGCGACCTACACCTACCTTCACCCGCTCCGGGACGCTGCCGCTGATCTCCGTCCCGGACGGGATAACCGACTCGTCCCCTTCCTGGCGGCGTTGGCTCCGCAAGGGCACTCGGATCGCGAAGAGGTCCAAGGCAAGGTTGAGGCCGCCAACAAAGACCTCCGCGACGTCGGCGCGATCAAGCAGGCTGAGCGGGAGACGCAGCAGCGCTTGAACGCCATGGTCGGCCAGCTCTACGCCCAGAAGACCGACTTGGCGTTCAGCGATCCGGTGTTCGAACGGATCATCGCCAACCTCCGAGCCAGGGTCGGCGACCAGGTGCCGCTCGAAATGGACCAGAACGGACTGGGCTTCAACAACCTGCTCTACATGGCCGCTCTTCTGGCGAGCATCACCCATCAGACCGATGCGGCCCTCCATGTGCTCCTGGTCGAAGAACCCGAGGCCCATCTTCATCCCCAGCTCCAGGACCTGCTCATGAGGTACCTGCACTCGCAAGCAGCGCCGGGCGAGCAGGTGATCGTCACGAGTCACTCACCGAACTTCGCGTCGTCAGCCGGAGTCGAGCGGGCCACGATCCTGTCCCGAGATCCCGGCACCCGCAAGATCGTCGCCCGCAGCCCTCGGCAGTTCAATCTCGCTCCAGAACGGCTCGATCATCTCGGGCGCTTTCTCGACGTGACCAAGGCCGCCCTTCTTTTCGCTCGGGGAGTGATCTTGGTCGAGGGCGTCGCCGAGCAACTGCTGGTGCCCGCGGTCGCCGCACAGATGGGCCGACCGCTGGCGGAGTACGGGGTCACGGTCGTGAACGTCGGCGGGTTGTCATTTGCGCCGTTTGCCGACCTGTTCGCGACTGATCGACTTCCGTATCGCTGCGCCATCGTCTCAGACGGCGATGCCCCTGACGACCCTGAGCTGGAGGGGGGCGACGACGCCCTCTCCGCAACGGCCCGAAAGCTGAGGGAGCGCAATCTCGAAAACGTCGCCGTCTTTCTCTCTCGCCGCACCCTGGAGTGGGATCTGATCGCAGAAGGCAACCTGAACCTCAGCCTCAAGGCCCTGGCGCCAATCAAACCGCGAGTCGCTGTCACCCTTAAGACCGAGCTCCGCGATAAGGCCCCGGAAGAGCAGGCGACGACGTTCCTGGAGAAGGTCGCGAACACGAAGGGTCCGTTTGCGCAGAGCCTGGCTCATCTCCTCTCCGCCGGAGAACGCTTGGCGATTCCGTCGTACCTGCAACACGCGGTGGAGTGGACGACCGGTGCCGGCCCAGGCCAATAGCTCGGTTCGGCAGCAAATCGAAGCCAAGCTCGCAGATCGCGAGTTCGTCTCCGGCCAGCAGCGGGCCGTCATCGAGCATCCCGGCGACTTCTTTCTCCTTGCGTGCCCGGGAAGCGGCAAGACGAGGACTGCTGGAGTCCGCGTTGCCTGGAAAGCCGTGACCGAACCGGAAGCGCGGATCGCCGTCGCGTCGTACACCAACGTCGCGGTGGAACAGATCAGCGGCGTCGCCACCCACGAGCTGGGAGTGGTGCTCGGGCCCGAACACTTCCTGGGGACGCTTCACAACTTCCTTCTCAGCTACGTCTACTACCCCTTCGGGCATCTCGTCATGTCCTGCCAAGGCGCTCCGGTCGTCATCGGCAAGGATTGGGACTGGCCCAAGGTTCGCCTCGGCGACGACAGGATCTGGATGCCGCTGGACGGTTTCTGCTTCGACCAGGGGGGCGCATTGGTTGCTCGATACGGCGTTCCGCGAGGCCGAACACCCGAGACGGCGCTCGAACACGGTCGAGCGCAGGCCGAGCGCATCAAGGCTGGACTTGCGCGCCGCGGGATCGCGTCCATGTCCGACGCCCTCCACTACGCCCGCCTTGTTCTGAGCCAGTACCCCAACATCGCCGCCCACGTGGCGCGGCGCTTTACCGAACTCGTCGTCGACGAGGCGCAGGACACGAGTGACGTTCAGCTCCGATGCGTCGAGCTCATCCAGCAGACTGGTGAGCTCCGGTCGCTCATCCTCATCGGCGATCTGGAACAGTCGATCTACGGTTTCCAGGGAGCCGCACCGGCAAAGTGCGCAGCCTTGGCCAACGGCGCCGGCCTCGTCCGGCTCCCCCTGACTCAGAACTTCCGGTCGAGCCAGGCGATCTGCAATGTCACGTGCCGCTTTGCCGGCCGGACCCAACCCGACGAGGCCGTCGGACGTAACAAAGATCTTGGCATCCCACCTGAGGTCCTGCTCTACGAGCGCGATCGGCCGGTTCACGCTGTTGAGCTGTTCCGCGAGCGGTTGGGACACCACGGCATCGACCTCGGCGAGGCCGTTGTCCTTGCTCGTCGCCATGAGCTGCGGCATGAGATCAACGGATTCCTACCGGTCGCCTGTCAGGCCGCAGTCACGACGTTGGCGCAGGCTGCTGCGCTTCTCCGCAGCGGCCGTACCCTGCATCGGGAAGCGATCACCGACGTCGACCGGCTGCTTGCCCGATTCGCGTGGAATATGCCGCTTGGCCACCTCGACCATGAGAGCCGGTGGCTCATTCGCGAGGCTTCGATGGTGCTCCTCGACGCGCTTCCCGCTCTCGACATGACCCTCAGGGACTGGATCGTGGGCGCGCGCGAGGCAACCAAGGACGTCGTTACCGCCCTTGCAGACCCGCCGGCAGTGCCGCCCTCGGGCCATCTGAAGGCCGGCGCGGCTCACGCGCAGGTCTCCGCCGTGGCGTGCTTCGCTCCGCCCCGAGTGCCGTTGGAGGGCCTGACCGTCCATGCCGTGAAGGGCGAATCCCATGGAGCGGTTCTCCTGGTCGGCGAAGCGCGCACTCGCGGACAGACCCAAGGGGAACTGTGGTCGAACCGTCTGCGCGGAGACCAGATCTCTCAGGAGGAAGATGAGGAGCTCCGCATCGCCTATGTGGCACTGAGCCGCGCCGAGAAATACTGCGCCGTCGCCTTGCCCAGCGACCATACGGCGGTGCTCGCCGACTATCTCCGCGCGGGATTCGTCGATGTCACGAACCAGCGCGGCGAGTAGTGCGTGATCGCCCGTGCGCCCCGCTCCTCTTGACAGGGCATTCTCTGGCGGGTGCCGCAATGCGACACGGAGGTGGTCTCCCCGCGCACAACTGGTCGAACGATTCGGACGTTCGGTATGACGGAAGGTTTGCGCGAGAGCCTTTGTGCTTTCAAGCGAAGGGCGGTTAGCTCGGTCGTTAGAGCGACGAGGAACGGATTCGAGGTGGCTCGTCAAGCGTCCGTCTGCGCGGCGCGCCACGCGAGTCGGGGCCTCTCACGCAGACGCTACCCCAGAGCTGGCGGGGCCTACGTAGGCTAGGCAGATGAACGGCGACGAACGTGGATGGATGGAGTCGATTACCGACCTGACAGTGGAGCTCGCGCTCTTCTTCTGCTCCTACGCGCCGCTGTTCGCCATCCTCGCTATCCGCTTTCAGAACTCGAGGCTGATCATCGCCTGCGGCGTGCTCGCGGCTTGTGGACTGGCGGCAGGGGCAGCGGTCCTGCTGCGCTTTCGCGAAGTCACTGCGAGCGCTTGGGTCGCACGAACGGTCGAGGATCGTGGTGGCGAGGTCGCGGGATACCTCGCGACCTACCTTCTGCCTTTTGTCACCGTGGCGGAACCCAGCGTGCGCGACGTCATCGCCTATGCGCTTTTTCTGCTCATCGTCGGCGTGATCTTCATGCGCTCAAGCCTCGTGCAGATTAACCCGACGCTCTACCTGTTCGGCTGGAGGCTGTTCGCCATCGAGGTCGGTGACGGTTGGAGCGGTTTTCTGCTTGCCCGAGCACCGGTCAAGCGTGGGCAGCAGGTTCACGCAGTTCGAATGACGGAACGGCTGTTCGTGAGCTATACAAAACGGGCTACCGATGCCAGCTGAGCCACCAATCGAGTTCGCGGCGCTTGAGATCCCGGACGAGTTCTCACTCATCGTCGTCTGGAAACAACGCGACGGCTTCGCCGGCGGCGAGGTTCGAGTCGCGCAGAGTGTCGCCGAGCATCTACGGGCAGCTTGCGAATACACCGTCGAGCGGATCCTCGAACGCGAGCTTCGTGAGTACACGCCCGATATGCAGCTTGAAGAGGAAGAGGCGCTTGTCGCCTCAGATCCAGACCTGGTTGCCGACTCGCCGCTCGCCACGCTCGTGCTTCCTACGGCTCCCCTTCAGATCATCAACGCGCAGTCTCTGCCACGACGGGCGCTCCTGCTCTACGCCGTCCATATGCAGCTCGACGAGGCCTCGGTCGCGTTCGTGCGCAAATCAAACCCCCGCAGCATCGCTAGGCCAGGTCGTATGTTCGGGCTGCTCGGGAATACGCTCACGCGGATCGGCGGGCCCGTATTCGCGCTCGACGACTACTTTGATCTCGTCGTCACCGAGGAGGGCATTGTCTCGCTCTCACAGCCGAATTTCGAGCTGCTGTTCCGCGAGACGCCCGCCCTGCAGCAACGCATTCCAGAGTGGGTCGAAGCGATCGAGCGTTACCTGCCGTTGGCCGGCGACGGAGCCGAGCGGTTGGCTGAGCGGGCGGGGACTGACGGACGGCTGCGTCGCCGGCTGCGTTCCATCGCTGAACGAGGACACTTGGAGCACGTCTCCATCGATCGGATCCGGCAGCACGTCCGCGAAGCGGGGCTGGCCGAGGCGCACTTCATCGATGGCAATCGGCTGCGCTACAACGACGCGAACCCCTTCGAGCTCGTCTACCTGCTCAACGAGGACTACTTCCAAGGCGGTCTCACCGACACTGGCTTTCGCAGTGATCGCAAGTCGCCCCGGTAGTGCCTGCCCGCCAGACTCGCCGAGGACGGTTCCCTCGTCGGTCCGGGCGGGAGTCGGTCCGCGATCGGGCGGTGGTGCTCAACGCTTAGCGTGTCGGTTGCCGTCGCAGCTGAGCCGCTCCATCGGACGACGTCTCGGCTGTGCCTCGAGGGATCCGAGCGATTTGGTCATCTGCTCGTGAATCTCAGCCCACTCTTCCGTCAGATCTGGCGTCCGGTCCTCGCCGAGACGCTCGACGTAGTCGTTACCTGCGTCTACGGCCGACCGAACGTCGGGAGGCAACGGGAGCGTTCGCAGCTTCACCGCCGCGACCGCCAGTTGCGACGCGATCTGGCGGTAACGATCCCCTGTCAGCCGATACTCAGCGCGCCGCCGCGCGATCCACGCTCCTTGCTCGCCGCGTAGCTTGTCAACGGCTTGGTCTAGGGCGTTTGGCTCCTTGGCAGGCGGCAGGTCCCTCAGCTCTGCGACTGAAACGACCAGGAGCCCGAAGTAATCCGCCACCGCAGTTCGCATCTGCTCGCGCAGCGCGGCTGCTCGATCGTCGCGGTTGATCGCACGGGCGCCGCGGTAGCCGAGGCCTGTGCCACCGAGGGTGCCTCCAACTCCAATCAGCGCAACGATCCAATCCTGCATTGGCTGATGATCCCGGGGCCCGCGGACACGACCGAGTCGACGGGACGCTCGGGGATGGAGGTTTAGCCGGCTAGGAGCGCAGCTCTCGCAGACGAACGCGTCACCTCCCCGGCCCCGCGCAGCGAGCGAGCGCTCGTCGACCCAGCGCAGTCTTGTGCGTTTAGGAGAAGCGCACCGAACGGTCGATCGGATTCGCGGAGAATCGCATCGAGCGGTCCCGATCGCTCGACACGCGGGCGAGCAACGACTACGGTCAGCTTGCGCTACGCAACCCATGTCCCAGTCGCCCCTCCAACACCCGAGCGGCACGACTGCGGACGGAATCGGGCTACGAGCGTCCGACCGGCTTGACGGTCCGAGAACTCGCTTGGCGCGTGGCGGGGACGAAGCTTCTCCGCCACCGGCGAATGGTAACGACGGACTCGGCGAGGGCGTCGTGGTTGACGATCACGAACTCGTACGGGGCGGGGGTGCCTCCGAACGGTAGGCGCATCAGACCAATTCCGCCGTCGTCTCGAAGAGCAGCCGCGACGAGCCTCGGGGTAAGGCTTGAGAGGTTCGCGTCGACGTAGGAAACATCGGCGAGCTCGATCTCGAAGAATGACCCCTTCCACGCGCGGGGAATCAGAAGCCTGAACGCAGCCGCCGCCGTGCGGCGGTCGTTGTAGGCGAAATCTGGAGCGAGGTCACCGATGCCGTTGTACGGCCCCTCGTACGAGCTCTGTCGCTGCGTGAGATGCCTACGCCCATCCAGGCCCTCGACGACCCGGTGCTGCAAGTCGACGATCTCGAGGGTCAGGCGGCGGAGTCGAAAGACTGTAGTTGGCTGAAGCTGCGCCACCTTCATGTTCTCCTGCGTTGCGGCAACCGAACGATCGGATCTTGACTGGCTTACACGTGCTGATGCGGATCGTTACAGACATCTAAACGCCCAAATTCGTCCGTGATTCTGGACATTTATAGGACACTAGGATGCATTCTAAATGCCCGACTGCTATGTTCCGCACGGATGCCTGGGCCTTGCGCATCGGCGCACGAGGAGGCTGCGCGCCTGAAATACGGCCCACACGAGCCATGGTCAACCGGCGGTTCGCCGAGGCTTAGCCTCGAAAGGAGGTGAGTTGGGATCATCCCTTCCATCCGCTTGAGCGCTGGCACAGGGTCGGCGCGCGAATTGGTGCCAGAGCTCCGCGGCAAGTTCGGACTGCGAGAGAAGGACATCGCCGAAGCCGCGGGAGCGACAATAAGGACGGTCAGACGATGGAAAACGCAGCCCGGCAGCGATCGGGCCTCGCGCTTCGACGACAGGATCGACTGGCTTTACGCGATCACGTGCACCCTGTCTGTGGCCTACCCCCCCGCCTTGGTACGGACCTGGCTTCGGACCCCGTCGCCGCATCTCGACATGCGGCAACCGAACAGGATGATCGCCCAGGACGAGGGGGACCAAGTCCTGCTTGCCGCCCAGGCAGTCGCCGGGGGCGTGCAGCCAGCCGACTTCGTGGGCGCTACGAACACCGCAGCGCCCGATACGACCGATCCGGCTGAGTCTCGCGGGACCGGGCGCCGGCCCCGCTCACCGGTAGCGGCCTAAGCAACCGGGCGTCACGCAATCGCCGGCCGCGCACAAACGCGCGGCCGGCATTCGCACGCGCGCGCAGACCCGAGCAGGCTTTTTCCGGGCCTCGAAGTCTGGTCGACGTCTCCCGCGGCGACATCATGGGCAACTTTTAGGCTCTAAGTGGGCCATTATAGGCGCGTTAATGTCCTATACTGAGGGGTCCGCCTACCGGACCCACACGCGACCGCCATGAGAAAACCTCGAGGAGAGCCCAACGAGGACGGCCCGTCCAGTCGGTTGGTGCGGTCGCCAAACGGCGGGGCTCAGCCGGGACCCACCTCGATGGACTCGCTGCTGGCGTCGACCGTCGATGCGAACCTGGAGCCGGTTTCGCACGGCGACAACTGGGTTCGCACAGTCGTCGGCCCGGAGTCCGAGAAGTGGGGCACACTGCAGCCGAGCCGACATGTGCTTGTGGTCGTCAGAACCCTGACGACTCTGACGTGGCTCTTTGACATCCTTCCCGAACTACTCGAAGACCAGCGGGTGCAGGTGGTCTTTACCGTGAATGGCGAGAGCTCGGCGTACGAAGCAGGCGTGGCGGAGTTCGTACGGGAGGTCGGCGGATGTCTACTGCCGTGGGACCAGGCGACCGCTCATAGGTTCGACCTCGCGATCAGCGCGAGTCACTACGGAGGCCTCCACGAGCTGCGCTCGCCACTGTTGATCCTCCCACACGGCCCTGGCTTCTCCAAGACGATCAGCTTGCCCCTTCCAGGCGAACCGTTCGCCGCCGATGACGTGAGCGACGAGGTGGCTGTCGCCCTGACCCACGCAGAACAGCGGGGGCAGTGGCAAGAGAGCATCGATCACGGTGTGCGGCCCGTAGTCGTCGGTGACCCATGCCTCGATCGGCTCCGCGCCAGTCTCATTGACCGCGACCGGTACCGCGCCGCACTGGGCGTTTCGCAGGATCAAAAGCTGGTGGTCATCTCCTCGACCTGGGGCCCTCATGCGCTGCTCGCGCAGCGTCCTGAGCTGCCAGCCCAACTGTTGGGAGTGCTGCCGCAGGACGACTATGTGGTCGCACTCATCCTTCACCCCAACATATGGGTTGGGCACGGCAGCTGGCAAGTTCGCCTCTGGCTTCGTCGTGCGCTCGAATCGGGCTTGCGCCTGATGCCGGTGCGAGAGGGCTGGCGCGCTGCTGTGATCGCCGCCGACGGAATGATCTGCGACCACGGCTCCGTGTGCCTGTACGGCGCCGCACTCGGCGTCCCGCTGATGACGGGCGCGTTCGGTGACGAGGAACTGGATCAGAACACGCCGCTCGCTGAACTTGGAAAGCGCCTACCAAGGCTCGGAGCCGATAGCGGACTGCGCCACCGCATGGAGTCGCTCGTCTCGGCGGCTCGCGACGAGACGCGCTACCAAGGGTTGCTTGCTCGAGTGTTCTCAAACGAGGGCCGCGCGCTTGAGCGTCTACAAGCCGCGATCTACTCGATGATGAAGCTCGAGCCGCCACAGACACGCCCCCGGGTGTTGCCAGTCCCAGTTCCTCGCCCCGACGGGCAACTCCCCACGACGCATCTCGTGGTTATCGAGCGAAGGTCATTCGCAGGCGACGATTGTCCAATCCTCGCCGTGGAGCGATTCCCCGCGTGCCTCGAGCCATTGGAGGCACAGCTGCGAACCGGCCGGTTCCTCGTCGCCAAAGAGAGCGAATCACAGCGCGGACTTCGTGAGAGCGCGGCCGTCGTCACGCGCTCGGATCGGGAGGAATGCATCGCTCCACGAGCCGACGTTGTTCGATGGGCTGCCTCCGTCCTTGCGCAGTATCCCGGCTGCCGCATCGCCGCCGCGGCCGACGGCGGAGGACACTTGCTCAGATTCCGTGACGGACCGTTACTGCGTGCGCATGTGACTCCCGCCGTAGACCTGGGAGTGATCGCCGCGGCGGCATACGCTCTGTTCGTTGAAGATGCGCTGAATTTCGCGATCGAGTCATCGTTCGTCGTCGTCATCGGCACGCGCGCGATCGATGTGCACCTCACGTGCCTGTGGCCGCAAGGAGGAGACTGACCCGGTCCGCTCGAGGGCTACGCAGCTGTGTGTAGATCGCAAGCGCCTCAAGCAAATGCTCACGTGCTAAGGACTCCGCGCCCGTGCTCCGGGCGACCCCCGCGAGCGATTCGCGCGCGAGCGCCTCGTAGAAACTCGCGCCGATGTCGTGCATCAGCGCCGTCGCCTCCTCCAGAATTGGAGTGGCGCGATCAACCTCACCGAGCGAGCGATAAGCCTCGCCGAGACGGAGCAGAACCCGGCCGAGCGTCAACGAATCGGAAGCGCGGTCGATGCCCTCGGCGGCCTGCTGGAGCCGCGCTACAGCCTCCCGGTGCCGCCCGGCAAGATCGAGCGACCGGCCTAAGTGATAGTCCTGAAGCGCAACGCCACGGGTCTCCCCGACCTCCTGGAAGATTGCGCGAGCACGTTTGAACGCAGCGATCGCCTCCGAGTAGTCGCCGCGAGCGGTTTCGAGGACCCCTGTCCACTCAATAATTGACGCCGCGAGCGCACGGTTTGGGGACGCCTGCATCAGTCGCTCGGCGGCCGCGAGCTTCCCGAGCAGCTGCCTCGAGCTCACCGAGGTCGAGTAGCGCACGCCCGAGCTGGCTACGCGTTCGTGCCTCGGCGTCGACATGCCCGAGACGCGCCGCCGAGTTGGTGGCGAGTTGGTGCACCTCGCGCGCTTCGTCGAAATGCTTGTGGTTGTGATACGCGAGAAAGAGCGCCTCACCCATTTTCCAGCCCACCTCGTCCCATTCGTGTTCGTACGCGACGCGCAGCGCATTGACCAGGTTCGTGCGTTCGCGCTCAAACCACTCGAATGCCTCGCTGGCAGTGCCGAACACCGGTTCACCAAGGCCGGGAGACGGCGGGCCATCAGTGAGCCGGAGGCGGTCGGCGATCATTGCGTGGTCCATCCTTTGCGCAGCCCGCAGGTAAAACTGAACCGCCCGATCGAGCGCCTCCAGACGTTCGGTCGCGGTCTCGATACGCTCGCAAGTCATGCGAGCGTGGAGTCGTAGAAGGTCATGGAAGCGAAAGCCCCCGCTCGTCTCTTCGAGCAGTTGCGCCTCGACAAGTTCATCGAGCGCCGCGCTAGCTCGAGTAATCGAGAGGTTCGAGATAGCAGCGGCGGCTGGTCGACCAAAGCTTGGGCCAGGGTGCAATCCAAGCCGTCTGTACGCGGATGCCCCATCGCCCGTCAACCGTGCGTATGCCTCGTCGAAGACCACTTGGAGCGATCGCTCCCGAGGTAGGCCCAACCGCTTCAACCGCTCAGCTTCAGGATTGAGTTCATCAACCAGCCAGCTCGCCGGCCGGCGGTCGTGGGCAGCGAGGAGGGCACCACAGACGCGCAAGGCGACGGGAAGCCCTGCACAGATCCCAACGAGCCGCTCGACTGCTTCGGGCTCGGCGTCGAGCCGCTCCCGGTCCACCATGCGAGCGAGCAGCTCACGAGCTGGTTGCGGCTCAAGCGGACTGAGATGCAGTCGAGACGACCCCTCTCGTAGCAGCTCCGCGAGCGGATCCCTGCTGGTGACGAGAACGGCTGATTGCCCAGCGTTCGGTACCAGTGGCGTAACCTGAGCCGCGTAGTCGACGTCGTCGAGGACGATTAGCAACCGCTTGCCAGCCGCGCTCGAGCGGAATAGGGCGGAGCGTTCGCCGAGCTCCACGGGGATGTCCTCGTTATGGATGCCGAGTGCTCGCAGAAATCGAGCAAGCACGTCCCCGCTGCTGGCACCGCCTCGATAGCGCAATTCGCTGAAATCGGCATATAGCTGTCCGTCGCTGAACAGGTCCCTGTAAGCGTGCGCCCACTGCCGACTGATCGCGGACTTGCCGACACCATGGCCGCCGCTCAACACGATAACTAGCGGCCCACCCTCGCTGTGCCTCGTTTGCACAAGCGCGGTCAGCCGCTCGAGCTCAGTGTCGCGGTTGACGAATCCGAGCGGGGGTGGGGGCAGCTGCTGTGGTCGCGGGGCCGCCCATGCCGAGCGAGGGATGAATCGCTCAACCCAGGGCTGCCCGAAGAAATCTCGGACGATCTCTGGATGCTGTTTGAGCTCGGCCGCCAGCCCTTCGCAATCCCAGATGACGAACTCGACAGACGGGTCCGCCGCCGCCAACAGACGCGCCTGCCGCTCGACCTCGTCGGCGAGCGTGGTCGCCGATAGGCTGCTCGCCGTACACAGGACAAATCGACGCGCACGTCGAGCCCACCCGCGCCCAAGAAAGGTCTCGACTGCCCCCGCGATATCCGCGGGGCGTAAGCGCCTATATCGCTTGCACTGGTACACCGTATACGATCCGTCGCGCGCTCGGCTGTAGATGTCAATCCCACTCTGATCTTGCCCGCGCACACCGTATAGCTGAACGTGCGCCGGCGTCCCGTCTAGGCGCGCCAGGCGAAGACACAGCCGCTCGAAGTCCTCCCACAATAAATCGGCGAACGGAAGCGTTTGCGATGCCGTACTGGCCGGCGGCAACGGCTGCTGCTGCGGCGGCGCGATGAGCCAGCCAGGAATCTCCCTGTCCACAGGTGAATCTTCCTAGAAGTGACGTCCAGGGTCCACGGTGGCCTCTGCGCTGCTCGCGACGCACCCCGGCGAGGGCGGTCCTTTGTCGCAAAGCGCGAGCGTGGTCGCTTAAGGGGCAGTGTCTGCCACCGCCTCACTGCGCCGGCGAGAGCTTCTGCTCGAAGATCTCACGGGCTTAGCCGCCGTCCATGCGATCGACCGGCTCCGAGAGCTCGAGCTGCGGCCCGCCGTCGAGGGCTGCGAGACGGGCGAAGCTGACCAGCACGGCCTCGTGCTCGCTCATGAGCCTTCGGCCGACAGCCCCGTTCAGCGCGCGCAGCTGATCACGCTCGTGGTGGGGCAACACCCCGAGAACCAGCCGGTCTCGAGTCACCGCCAGGTGCCTCGGCCGCCACTGCCGTCGCCCGGCGAAAGGAACGAGAACAAGGCCGACCGGGCGATGACCCTCGAAGCAGCGTCTCAAATCGCGGCCACCGCGCCGATGGTCGACGACTGGGAGGATCGGCAGGAGCTCCCGATTCTTTCGCAAGGGGAGGGGAGCTCCACTGTGAGTCCGACGACGGCAGATCTCCCTGCCGGGTCGCTCGACATTGACGCGTTGCGGCATCCGCCGGCAGGGGTCGCAGCCGGGACGGAACGGCCTGAACACGGCCGCGACGGCCGGGGGAGAGTCGAACGGAGTTGGCCGACAAGGAGGCGTGCGGTTCGAGCTGCAGGCGCTCTTGCGCTAATCGCGGCCGGCTTATTCGTCGCGATTATCGGCGCCGTCGCTGGTCTCCACGAGGCCCGCAATCCGCGGCCTGAAGGTGTCGCGACTCCGCCGCGGTCCGCGCCCGTCAAGAGTCCAACGGACCGCACCCGCGCGTCTCGTGCGCGCAAACGTGTGGTGCGCCCCCGTCCAGTTCGGCGACGGAAGCTCCCGCGGCGACGCGCGCGACTACTGACGGCAGAAGACGCCAGGCCAGCACAACCACAGCCGGCCGCGCGCGGACAGCATGCAGCTCCGAGTAGTTCCCCGCCGCCCGCGGTCGTGTCAGCTGCACCTGCCCAGCCGCAGGCGAGATCGCCTGCTGCCGTTAGCTCTTCCGCTACCCCGGCCCTTCCGCCATCGCCGACCGGGTCGCTTCCAGGACCACCACCCACCTAGCTCAAGGAGCCGACAGATGAGAACGAGACATCCTCGCGCCGCTGACCTACTGCTGAATATGGCGCTCGTGCTTGGCGCCCTCGCCCTGCTGGGTGTCTGCGCCGGCAATGCCGCCCACGCGCTTCAGGCCGCCGGCTTGACGTCGAAGACCGGCGCCATTGGCGGAATCGACACGTTCGTGTCGTCGCTCACGGACAACGTGAAGTGGCTCGTCGCGACGTTCATTGTGCTCTCGATCGCCGTCGTCGGGCTGCTGTTCGCGATGGGGCATACCCGCGCTCATGACATCGCGATCAAGGCCGGCATCGGCGCGGCCATCATCGTCGGCCTGGGTGGCATCAGCAAGTGACGCGGGACGTGCCAGTTTGCATGTGTCGCATCGGCCGGCTCCGACGTCGGCGGGTGGCCTCGATGTGCGTGGTTGCGACGGCCTCCATGCTCGTCTTCGCAGCTCCGGCGATCGCAGCTAGCCACGCGATGCATGGCAGTGGCGGTTTCACTCTGCACATCCCGTTCGGCCTGTTCGGGATCTCGATCAGCGGCATCTTGAAGACGCTGGCGAAGGACCTGTTCAACGTCCTCGCCGGCGCGCTGCTCCCAGACTGGCTGAAGCACGCGCCGCAGAACGCGCTGCGGTGGCTAATCGCGCTGCCTGACCCGGCGGATCCGGTTCAGTGGCCGACGATGGCGCACCTCGAGCGGGACACAACCGCCGTCGCCGTCGCGTTCCTGCCGGTCACGCTGGCGGTCGCGACAGCGAGGTACACCGCGTCAGGGGTTACCGGAGGCGTCCATCACCCTGCCGAGTCGCTGGTTCGTCTCGTCACCGCCGCGACCGGGCTGCTGCTCTTCCCGTGGGGGTTCCGAAACGCGGTTGCCGCGGTGAACGTGACGACAAACGCGCTCCTGTCATTCGCCGGGATCGACCACGGACTGCAGCGGGCCCTGACTCTGATGTTCGCGGGCGGGGTGGCGTTCGGCGTAACCGGACCGCTCGTGGCGCTCTTGGTGATCGCGGCGATCTTCCTCGCCGCCGGGCTTTTCATCATCAAGGTCGGCATCCTCGCGGTCTTCGCCATTCTTTTCGTGGCCGGGCCGCTCGCGCTTGCCGGCTATCCGATCGCAGAACTCCACGGTGCCTGGCGGCTTCTGATGGGGCTGGTGGTGGCGGCAGCCATGATCCCGATCGGGTGGTGTCTGATCTTCGCGGTCGCCGGCGCGATCAGCGCCGACATCACACACATTGGCACTCCCGCGGCGATCGGGACTCGCCTCGTCGGGTTCTTCGCCGGGCTCCTGACCTTTTTCATCGCCTTCCGCTGGCCGTTCTTCCTAATCGGCCTGGTGCGGGCTCGTGGGCTGCTGTCAGCCGAGGGAGTCGGCGGTGGAGGCGGTGGCGGCGCTGGCGCCGCGGGGAGAAGCCATGCGCTCGCTCGCGCGCAGCAGGCGCGTACGGCGTTGCTGGCCGGTGCCGGGACTGCCGGCGCAGCGATGTCGCACGTTAGTGGGGCGTTGGGGATGCCCGCCGGCGGTCTAGTTGCGGGCGCAGCAAGGGTGAGCGGACGCCAGCTTCACACGGCGGCGGCCCCACTGATGCTCCGTAATCGCCAGGGTCTTGCCACGAGCTGGCAGAACGTTCGCGACCGCGCGAGTCAGAGCCACGTTGGCAGAAGCAGGATCGGCCGTCGTGTTGCACGCGCCAGCGCCGTGGCGGCCGCTACGCCCGCTGCAGTCTCCGCAGCGGTGCGCGAGCCGGGAAGCCTCCGAGTACGCCGGGCGACCGGAGGGACAATCCTGGAGAACGTCCGCTCTGCCGGCCGAGCGAGTCGACAAGCCGATCCGCGGTCGTCCGGCACGCGGGGCTCCGACGCAGGTGCCCGCAGCGCCGGCGCTCCCAGTGGTGGCGGAGTCGGCGACGCTGGTGTGCCGAGCGCGCGTCGCGGCGCGGGCACCCGGGAGGACAGCGGAAGCTCTCGTCAGGCGCTCGGCGGCGCAGCTCCCTCGCAGCTGCGTCCTGCCGCAGGAGGCGCCGGCCGCTCCGGTGCGCCGACCCCGGATGGCCCAGCTCGCCGGCCGGTCGGCGATCGCGTGTCCGCGTCGGGCGCCCAACGTCCACTGACGGAACCGCGCTCGCGCCCGCGTCAGTCGCGGAAACGCCGGCCAATCCGACCGAAGCCCTCGTCGACTGAGGACTCCAAATGATCCATCCGACATACAGGCGGCTGGATGAGCCTCCGAAGTTGGCGGGCTTCTCGTTCGCCCAGTGGATCGGATTGCTGATGCTGGGCGGAGCCGTATACGGCGTATGCCGGCTGCTGACACTGCCGGCTCAGCCGGCAATCAGCCTGTTCACCCTGCTCGTGGGCGGGCCGGCAGCGCTCATCTACTTCTCGGAGTCCGGAAGGCCAAGCCTCCTGCGGCTCGCGCGTGACTTCATTCACTGGCTCGTCCGCTCGCATGTGCACGAGCCGGGCGCGGACCGTGTACGGCCGCTGCGGATCAGCGCGAAGTCCGAGGCGTCGCAAGAGCTGTTGTTCAACGAGGACCAGAAGGAGGTGACCGTATGAGGGGCCGCCACAGGCGATCGCGTGCTGGGGCACTGTTACCGGTGACCACCATCACGTCCGACGGACTCGTGGTGTTGGATGACGCGACGCTCGTACGCGTGCTCGAGCTCCGCGCGCTCGCGCCGTTGCGGATGAGCTCCGGGCAGCTTGAGCGGGCAGGTGGCGCCATCGGCGAACTTGCCGCGAAGCTTCCCGATCGCCAATCGCTCCAGCTCATAACGCAGGCTGAGCCGCTAGACACAGGAGCGCTGGTCGGCGAGCTCCACCAACAGGTCCTGCAGACTCGCGCCCAGCTCGAAAAGGACAACCTCGTTGACCGTGGCACAGCGCTCGAGGCGCTCGCGCTAGCCAGCGCTGACGGCATCGTCGAGCACTCGCTTCGCCTGGCTGGTACGGAGCTGAGGCATTTGCTCGTTGTTCCGTGGCATCCCGCCCGCGGAACGCTTCGCCCGCGGGCAATCACCGATGCTGCGCTACGTCGCGCGATCGATGAGCACGAAGCGCACGTGGCGTCCATCAGCGCCCATCTCCATTCGCTCGAGCTCGCGCCTGCGGCGCTTGACGGGACCCAGCTGGCCAGCGTCCTCTACGGGCACATCAACCCAGCCGTCGATGAGCCACTAACTGACGTAGCCGAGCTTCTGGCCGAGCCTTCAGTGAACGGCGACCTAGCGGCGGCAGGCGCGCGAAGGATCAAGGAGAAGCTCTGCCGGTCTGAAGTTGACAACCGAGCGCGCTCCCATCTCGTCGTCGGTGACTCAGCGGTTCACTGTCGCGCGGTCAGCTCGGTGCCGGACCATACCTGGCTCGGCTGGCTGCTCTACCTGATGCAGTCTCCATATCCGTTCACGCTCGCCGTGCATTGGCGGGCGGGGCGGCGTGCCACTGAACGTCAACGAGCCAGGCAGCGATACCGACGGATCTGGGGCGTACAGCGGGCTCGCGAGATGCGTCTCCGCCCGCCCGATCCCGAAGCCAACGAACGCGAGCAGGAAGCCGCGCAGCTGACCGCCGAGCTGGCAGCATCCGCGGGAGCGGGCGTGTACGAGGTCGCAATCGTGCTGGCGCTTCGTCACCCCGAGGCGAACTCGACGGTGTTGAGCCGGCACGCACACGAGCTCGAACGTGATCTGCTATCACGCACCGACGCGCGCCTTCACCACCCCGCGTTCGCGCAACTCGAGGCGTGGCGTGCCACCTGGCCGCTCGGGATCGACCCGCTCCGCATCCGCCGGAAATACGTCAGCACGAACCTCGCCGACACAATGCCGTTAGTCGCAGCTCGCTGCGGCAGTCCGACTGGCATTCCGCTCGGCTGGGCGAGACCGGGCCGCACGCTCGAGCGGCTAGACCCGTTCGACCCGGCCCATGAGAACCACTTGATGGTGATCGCCGGAAAGTCCGGCGGCGGCAAGACGATGAGCACCAACCTGATCCTCGCCCGGATCGTCGCGCAGGGCGCGGAGGGAGGGGTGATCGATCGCGCTGGCCACTACGAGTTTCTAGCCTCGCTTGTTCCCGACGCCGCCGTGGTCAATCTCGGCACGGGCTCCGAGGAGGCGATCAATCCTTGGGACGTGGCCGACGTGCGCCATCTACCGCCTGAGAAGCTCGAGTACCTACTCGCGCTCCACTCGTTCTTCCTAGGCCGCCCGCAGGCCGACGGTACGTACGACATCGAGCCACGCGATCACTCACAGCTGTCGCTGGCGATCCGCGCGGTCTACCGGCGCTGCCAACTGACCGGCGAGCAGCCGCGAGAGATGCTCCTCCAGGAGGAGCTCTACCGCCGCTCGGACGAGGCGCGCTCGGACGGCAATGTCGATCTGGCGAGCCATCTTGCACAGCTGGCGGAAGGTCTTCACGACTACACCGGCGATGGCGCGGGCGCCTACTTGGCGGATCGCCCGACATCCATTCCGGAGGACTCCCCCTTGGTGATCTTCGACACCCGCGCTGTCGGCGATGCCCGCGCCGGTGCCGCGATGTTTGCGATCGTCGAGCACCTCGCGCGCCGCGCCCAGCGCACACGCAACCTTCACGCGCACCGCGGGCCGTGGGGTGGACGCACGTTCCTCGTCGTCGACGAGGGATGGAAGATGCTGGAGCGGCGATCCACCGGCCGATGGATCAACGAGCAGGCCCGACGCTCCCGCCACAACCGGCTATTCCTGGTTGCGATCAGTCAGAAGCTCGACGACTTCCTGCAGCACCCGGAGGGCGAGGCGCTGGTGTCGCAATCGTCCATCCAACTGCTGCTCGGACAGCTAGTGGTTCATCCTTCAAGTTCGTTGTATCGGGTAGGTTCCCTGCTTGTGGCCTCGAAGTCCTTGCCGACAGGTTCGGCGAGGATGGAGGTTGGCGATGGGTGTCATCAAGCAGATCGAGGTGTCAGTAGAGGATCGGCTGGAGTTGGAGCGGATCGTGCGCGCGGTCAGCTCTGAGGTGCGGATGGTCGAGCGTGCGCGGATCGTGCTTGCGGCGGCGGAGGGGTTGAAGGGCGTGGAGATCGCCGAGCGGGTGGGGTGCTCTGAGCCGACGGTGGTGAAGTGGCGCGGGCGCTATGTCGAGCGCGGAATCGAGGGACTGAAAGACGCGCCGCGGTCGGGGGCGCCGTTGACGCACGGCCCGGAGACGAGGGCATTGTTGATCGCGAAGGCGTGCACCCGGCCGGAGCCGACTGCGGAGGGCGCTAGGCGGGAGCGGTGGACCTATGAGGAGTTGGGAGCGGAGGTGGGGATGTCCGCGTCCCAAGCGCACGTGATCCTTCAGCGGGCGGAGATAAAGCCGCATCGGACCGAGTACTGGATGATGAGCGACTACTCGCGGCCGGAGTTCGAGGAGCGCCTGGGCGAGATCTGCGGCTTGTACATCGATCCGCCGGAGAACGTGCTGGTCGTCTCGATCGATGAGAAGACCGGGATCCAGGCCAAGGCGCCGACCAAGCCCGACCAACCACCCCAGCCGGGCAAGCCCGCGCGGCGCGAGCACGAGTACACCAGAAACGGCACCCAGTGCCTGTTCGCGTGTCTCAACGTGCAGGAGGGTGACGTTTTGGCGATGCCGTCCAAGACCCGCAACCGGTGGGACCTGATCCGCTTCCTCGATCACCTTGACGACGAGATCCCAGTCGTCGAGGGTCGGGAGATCGTGGCGATCACCGACAACCTCTCGACCCGCGGCACCGAGGAAGTCGAGCAATGGCTGACCGACCATCCGCGGTGGAGCTTTCAGTTCACCCCCAAGCACGCCTCGTGGCTCAACCAGATCGAGATCTTCTTCTCGATCCTCTGGCGACGCCTGCTAAAGCACGGCATCTTCACCAGCGAAGCCGACCTCGCCTGCCAGATGCTCGCGTTCGTCGAGACCTACAACCAGACCGCCAACCCGTTCAAGTGGACATACACCGGCAAGGTCCTCGAAGCGTAGAAAAGTAAGTAACTCAATCAACTAACAGGATGAACCACTAGATGGCCAAACGGCCGACATCCAGCGGGCGCTCGGGCTCAGCAACGAGGAGGCGCACACAATCAACCAGCTCAAGACGATCAAGGGCGAGTACGCCGAGGCGTTCTTCTGCAACGGCCGCCGCGGGCGAGGGCTTATCGAGATCCGCGCGGGCGCCGCCGAGTATTGGGTGGCGACCTCCGAACCCGACCACGACCAGCCGCTGCGTCGAGAAGTGCTCGATCGCGTCGGGGGCGATGCCTGGGCTGCCATCGAGGAACTGGCCCAACACCACCATCCGCGGAGTGCGGCGTGAGACTCGCTCAGTGGTCGGCCGCCACTCTCGGCGTGATCGTTGCGCTGCCTGTGATCGCAGTAGTTGCGGTGGTCAGCCTGATCGCCGGCACTGGCAGCCAGTGCATGAGCGATCCCCAGAACAAGCTCAACGCGAGTGGCCACGCGGGGTTCGAGGAGACCGCCTACGGCCCGCCATGGAATCAGCTTAACGGCTCAGGCGTGACCGCCTACGGAATTGACCTGACCGCCGGCCAGCCGATGCTCGAGATTGCGATTGATCCGAGCGTGCTGCACCCGTTGGCGTTCTACCACGTGTGGCCCAACCCGTTTGGGACCCACGCCGCATTCATCGCGGGCGACACCGGCGGCGCGATCAAGGGCGCGCATATCGACACGTATGACTGGCTGGGACGGGCAAGCCAAAACGGATGGGGCACCCGATACGGAGTGACTGTCACCAAGGCAGCCAACCCCGGTGCTGGCAGTGCTACCGGAGAGCTACAGGCTCCCCCCGCGACGCTGACGGCAGCGCAGGGCAGCTGTTCCCAGCTGCTCGCAACGAGCTTGCAACCAGGCGGCTATACGAACCCGTTTCGGGCTTCGACAAGCATCTACCCGAACCGGATCGACATGGGAGTCGACTACGCGGGAACGGGGCCGATTGCCGCGCTCGGCGACGCGACCGTCACTTACTCCGAGTCGTCTAACGCCGGGTGGGGACCGTTCTCATGCTCCGGTGGTCACGGCGGCGCCGTCGTCTATCAGCTCGTGGACGGTCCCGACCGCGGTCGCTACGTCTACATCGCCGAGGGGATCATCCCGACCGTCGCCGTCGGTCAGCAGGTGCAAGCCGGCGAACGCATCGCGACATTCACCGGCTGCATAGAGATCGGCTGGGCAAGCGGCAATGGCGATCAGCCGATGGCTCAGGTGACGATCCCCGATCAGGCATGCAGCTCCGGAGATGCGGGCTGCCACAGCACGTGGTGTGGAAGCAACATCAGTCAACTCATCCAAGCCCTTGGCGGTCCGGCCGGCATCCCTCAAGGCCCCATATACGGGTACGGCTGCTGATGAGCCACCGCCGGCGACTGCTGCTGTCGGTCGTCTGTGCCGCGCTGCTCCCGGGCTGCGGCATCCACGATCCCTTCCGGCGAGTTCGCGTCGGCGTCTCGCCCGCGGCAGTCCGCGCCAACAAGTCAGCTGCTGCGCCCAACGCGATGGAAGATGACGGTCCAAAGGTCCACATGCCGTCGTCGGCGGGACTGCATGGGATATCGACACCGCAGGCTGCCCTTGCCCGATTCGCGCAGCTCTACACCAACTGGACCGCGGCAGGACTTCTGGAGCGGGCTCAACAGCTCACGGCGATTTCGATCGGACAAGCGCGCAGACAGGCACTGAACATGCGGGCCCGTCGCCAGGTCCTCGCGCGGTACAGCGTGACCAACACCGGCACGCTGGTTGCGATGACGCGCGG
Organism: uncultured Solirubrobacterales bacterium; assembly: GCA_963841535.1. Classification (GTDB taxonomy): domain Bacteria; phylum Actinomycetota; class Thermoleophilia; order Solirubrobacterales; family Solirubrobacteraceae; genus Palsa-465. The sequence continues at coordinate 142,688 of CAWJDF010000001.1, forward strand.
CGAGGGGCAGGAGCGCGGCCGGTGGGCCATCGTGACCAACGAACTCACGAGCGGCACAGGGCCATACCTCGGCCTGCCGGCCACGAGCCATGTCACTTGGGCAACGGTCGTTCACGAGCGCAGCGGCTACGTCGTGTCGAGCTGGTACCCGGCGAGCTGACACGGTGACCCCGCGCGTCAACCAACCGGCCGACCCAACTGACGCCGTTCCCCCACTGCATGCACCTGACCTGGCCAAGCGTCTCACCGCTGCGTACGCCCTCGGCTGGGCATCGCTCCTCACCATGGCCTGCGCCTGCGCAGCGATCCCGGCAGCGCGATGGTTCGCGGAACACGCGCTGGCAGTTGACCTGCATGCGCGCCTTCGTGTCGCGAACGCCCCGGGCCTAGAAACGTTCACTTCGCTCCTGGCGACGAACATCCGAGCGACAGCCTGGCCGCTCGTTCCGGCGGCCTTCGGCGCCGAGCGGTCACGTACTGGGCGGAGGCTCGTCCACGCGGCTGCCCTGGTGAGCCTTGCGACGAACGTGCTGCCAGCGGGAGCGGCGCTTGGCGCCTACCGCTTGGCGCTCGTCCCGTACCTCCCGCACCTCCCGCTGGAGCTCTACGCGATCACCGCCGGGCCGGCAAGCTGGCTCCTCGTAGCGCGCGGGCGATGCAATCGTCGGCAGCTACTTCCGATCGCCGCTTCGATCTGCGCGGCGTTGGCGGTCGCGGCGTTTCTCGAGACTTGGGCGACTCCGGAACGATGACATTCGAGGAGCGAACGGGCCGCGCTCTGGAGCGCCGTCAACGGTCTCCGCTCTTGGGGACACGGCTGGTTGCGTGCGCCGATTATGCGCCGGCGGCGGGCCAATCGCTTCAAGGTCGCAAAGGCTCCCTTCCCCTCGCTGCGCTCGGTTCCGCTCGGCCGCCACGCCGGCGCCACCGGCTGCGTCAACCATCCGATCCCCAAGGAGGGAATCCCAGATGAGCGCCTCAGCACCCCCTGTCAATTCGGTCACCCTGGTCGGAAACCTCACCTCCGACCCCATCCTCAAGGAGCTCGACGAGGACCGCAAGGTCTGCCAGCTGCGCCTCGCGGTCAATGACCAGCCAGGTCAGCCGATGTTCATCGACGTCGCCACCTTCGGTGCTCAGGCCGAAGCGTGCGCGAAATATCTGACCAAGGGACGAGCCATCGCGGTCACCGGCCGCCTCGTTTACCGCGAGTGGGATGACAACGGAACCCGACGCGGTCGCCACCACGTCGTCGGCCGTGTGCAGTTCGGTGGTCGTCCCAATGGCACCCAGCCCGACAGCAACGGCGATGACGCCCATGACGGGAACGGGAGCTGATCGCGTAGCGAGCGCCGGCGGACATACCGCCGGCGCTCCGCCGGGCGCTCGTGGAATGACCATTGGTTATGTGGGTCGGGGACTCGCCCTCGCCCATTCTCGCCGGCGCCCCGCGCTCGCGGGAACGCGACCAGAGTCCGAGGCGGGATGGAGGGTCACTGGGGTGGGTGCCGCGGGCGCCGGCGTACAGGGCTCAGCGAGCCCCCGACCCACGTCACACGCCCATGCCTAAGCAACCCCAATCACCCTCAACCTTCTTCGAGCAGTTCGAGCGCGCGCAGCGAGAGCGTGCCGCTCGGCTGCGGTCGCTCTGGCAGCTCAGCGGTCCGGAGCGGATCGCTGCGATGCGCCGTGGCGAGCTGACCTATGAGCAGCTCGCCGCGTGGAGCGCCCGGCATCCCGACCAAGTGCCGACAGTCCACGGGGAGTTCGAGTGGATTATCGCCAAGACGCCCGAGGCGGCCGAATGACCGCGCTTGCCACTCGATGGGCGCCGACTCCCGCACCCGACGACCTGCAGCGGTACCTCCGGCTGCTCGCCGGACCGGAGCCCGGCCGAAGGCTAATGGAGATCCGCTTTCGCCTCCGCGGCGGCGGGATGGGCCGCGAGTTCATCCCCGCTGCGAGCTGCGCACGCGCCGCCGGAATCATCATCCGGCGTCTCGCTCTGGTGACTGACGTCTACGTCGGCGTTGCTTTGCGGGACCGCCGGGCCGGCGGGCGTGATGCGATCGGACACTGCCACCTCGCATTCGTCGAGATCGACACATCAGATGCGCAGGAGCGGCTGAGCGGATTCCAGTTCCCGGCCACGGCGACGGTCGCGTCGGGCGGCGAGGGCCGCCTTCACTGCTACTGGGCGCTGAACTCGCCGGCCGGAGTACTGGAGGTCGAGCGCGCTAATCGGCGGCTCGCCCACCGCCTCGGTGCTGACTCGGCGGCAGTCGACGCGAGCCGCCTACTGAGACCGCCTGGATCGTGGAACTGGAAATACAAGCCGCGGCAGAGCGTACGGCTGCTGGGACTCGATCCAGCGAGGCGCTACGACCTCGTCGAACTGATCGACGCGCTGCCAAGCCCACCGAGCCGACCGCGTCCGGCCGGACGACCGCGGGTTCGCGAGCTCCAGCATCCGCTCGACAGGAACCTGCTCGCGATCCCAGCTGAGCAATACGTGCGCGTGCTGGCAGGGCGCGAACCAGATCGGGTGGGGAAGGTCCATTGCCCGTTCCACGACGATCGTCACCCCAGCCTCCAGCTGTACGACGACGGGAGCTGGTACTGCTTCGGCGCGTGCCGGCGCGGAGGCACAATCTATGACTTCGCCGCGGCTCTGTGGTTAACCGGCCAATCTCGGGACGGGAAGCTCCGAGGCCGCGAGTTCCTGCGGGTTCGCCAGCGGCTGGCGGAGATCTTCTTGGGCGAACGCGCTTAGGGACTGTAGATAAATAACATAGTAGATGGCGTGTCGTGAGTTGCCGACCGGGGTGGTCAGCGACCGTGCGGTCTGATGATGTAGTTCCACTCAGGGTGAAACTCGCGGCTGTCGATGTTCACGGCTTTGAGCTCAGCATTTGTGACCTTGATCTTGTCCGGGTAGGTGCTCTCGTCGAGGCGGGCGTAGACCTCGAGTCCGCTGCTGTTCGTGGTGCTGGCGATGAGGTTGATGATGGTCTCCAGCGAGACCAGCGGCTTGCCGCGCCAGTTCATCGTGATGAACGAGAACAGGCGATGCTCGATTTTGTTCCACTTTGAGGTGCCCGGCGGGAAGTGGCAGACCTCGATCTCGAGCTCGGTCTCGTCGGCGAGCCTCTGCAGCTCGATCTTCCACAGCCTCGTCCGGTTGCCGTTCGAACCGCCGCAGTCAGCGGTAATCGTCAGCCGCGGAACGTTCGGATAGCGCTCAGAGCCGAGGTGCTGCCACCAGCTGCGGATCGAGCTGACCGCAAACTGAGCAGTGTCATGATCGATCCCGACATTGACGTACCCCTCGTCGAGCTTGAGGTCATACACGCCGTAGGGGATTGCCTTGCCGAGCTCCTTGTCCTTGAAGTCATGGACGCGGACCCGCTCCGGCTGCCCTTTGAGGCGCCATTCGCGCCCCGGGTTCTTGAACTCGCCGACCAGCTCCTTCTTCTTGGTATCCACCGAGATCACCGGCCACCCCGCCGCGACCGCCGCCGTGGCGGTCTGATTGATGTGCGCAAACTGCGCGTCACGATCGGGATGCGACGCGCCTTCCTTGGTCTTCACGTTGGCCTGCAACGAGTACCCCAACAGCCGCATGAACGTCGCGACCGAAGTGAAGTGCACCTCATGACCCATCTCACGCAACGCGGCGGCGATCTGCCGCACGCTCTTCGCCGTCCAACGCAGCAGCGACTCCGGATCCCCACGCGAGTCCGCATCGACCAGCCGCTCGATGTCATCAAGGATCGCCGGGTCGCGCTCCAGCAACGACTTGCGACCACCACCCCGACGACGGACGCGGCCGGGATCAAGCCGCTCACCAGACTCCAACTCGGCGATCCCCTTACGGATCGTGTCAATCGCCATCCCGGTCGCGCGCGCCGTCGCCGTAATCCCACCCCGGCCCGCAGCACGCGCCTCGCTCGCAGCCCACAACCGGCGCTGACGCTCATTCAACTCCGGCGCCATCGACCTGAACCGTTCACCTATCGCGAACTCATCGATCACACCCCAAAGTTCTACGCAGCCCGCGCAGAACCTGCTGGGTTATTTATCTACGAGCCCTTAGCGGGCGTGAACCGGCCCTGTCGTCGAGGCGACTGCTTCGCGGTCACGCTGCCGTCGACTTGGCGATGATGGCGTCGAGGCGGTCGACGAGGGTGGTGTGGCGGGTGGCTTCGTCCGACCAGCCGCGACGCTTCGCGTCTTCGGCGCGTTGCTCCGCGTCGGCCCGCTGGGCTGAGAGCACGGCGAGCATCCCAGGCTCGGAGCGGAAGTTGGGGCAGTGCTCGCAGATGTTGGTGTATGCGCAGACGCCCTGCGCGGCTGTCCGCAGGCAGTACCCGCCGGCGAGCCGCGACTTCAACAGCGGGAGTTCGCGCCAGTCACCACCCGGTTCGTGGGTTGGAGCGCCGGGGAGGACGGGCCCGAGGCGTTCCTTGGCGAGCGCGAGCGCGCGCTCGTAGTCGGCGCGGACGGTCTGGTCGAACAGGCGGCCGTAGCGAAGGCTCATCTCGGCGCTGCTGTGCCCCAGCAGCGCCATCAGCGCCTGGAGGCTCACGCCGGCGTTGACGAGCGCGGTCGCATATGTGTGCCGAAGCTGGTGGGGCACTATCGGACTCAGGCCGGCTTCGGTGGCGGCGCGTTGGAGCTCGCGTCGGAGCGTGTAGTTGGTGAGTCGCTTGCCGTGGTGGGTGAGCAGGAACTCGACCCGCCGACCGTGCCGGGGATGGAGAAGCGGCCGGCCGGGTGAGCGGACCTCGACGATCCGGTCGACGATCGCGACGGTGTCCTCGTCGAGCGGGACCATCCGCTCCGTCTTGAGCTTGCCCAGTGGCACCTTGAGCCAGGCGCCTTGTCCGGAGATCTCGTGCACGCAGTCGAGCTCGAGGTCGATGAGCTCCCCGATCCGGATGCCGGTCGCGCGGGCGAGTAGCAGCGCGTGCGCGGCGAGGGTTCTCGGCGATTGTCGGAGCGCGTCGGTGAGTCGGCGGTCCTGGTCAACAGGCAGGTAGCGCGGCAGGGGCTGCGGGCGCCGCGGGATGTCCTTTGGGAACACCAGGCGGCGTGGCGGCGCCTCGGGCCATCCCCATAGGCCGACGTCGTTCAGGAAGCAGTTGATCGTGATGATCCGCTGGCGTTGTTCCTCGATCGAGATCGGCGCGCCGTCAGTCGCTCGGGTCGCCCGCGCGTTCGCGACCAGGTAGGTCTCGATGTGCCGGCGGCGATCGAGTTCGACAAGGCTCTTGATCCCAGGATCGACCGCTGCGAGGTGCCGCCCGAAGCACCCCAGATGGGTCACCGCGCCCGAAATGGTCGAATACGCGTGCGTAGCTTGGAGCCGCTCGACGTAGGCGACGAAGCTCGGGAGGATCCCCGCCGGAATCCCGGCCGTGGCCAGACGCGTCTCGAAGGTCTGGCGCTCGCGGGGCGGGCGGAGCACCGGCGGGCGATCAAGGATCCCGAGGTGGTAGAGGGTGGAGCGTGTGGTGAACAGAACCCGCCGGTAATGAACAGACGGCCTGTGGGTGCGCTCGTCCCGCTCGCCGAGAGCGACCTCGAACTCATCGAGATCCTCGGCGGTCAGCTCCGCGAGCGGCTTGACGGTCTGGATCAGTAGGCGCGCCGCGACGAGGCTGCCCGCGCCGCGGGCGACGGCGTCGGCGAACCCGAGCTCGCGGGTGGCCGCAACGAACCGCTGGATGTCGTCGCGCAGCGGGCTCGCGGCCAGCTCTCGCCAGAGCGAGATGAACTTGCGCGCGATGAGGTAGTCATAGCCCGGCCGAAGATGCCCGTGCAGCATCAGGAACGTCACCAGCATCCTGGTCCGGGTCCTCGCGGCAAGCCGGACCTCGAGCGGCTCGGCGGCCCACAGCGCCGGCTCGGGCCAGCGCTCGAAGAAGCATTCTGCGGCTCGCTCGTAGTGCCGGTCAGTGGCGCGGCCGGTGGCGCGCAAGTGCCCGACGAACGCCGCGATCAAATCGCTGGCCGGGTCAGGTCTGCTGGCGGGCTCGGGCGGCATCGTAGGCGCGCCGCACGTGCTGCGGCGCGAGATGGATGTAAGCGGCGGCCGAGTCGACGTGTTCATGGCCCATCAGCGCCTGCAGCACGGCCAGGTCGACCCCCGCCTCGGCCAGCGCGGTCCCGAACGTGTGGCGCAACGCGTGCGGATGCCCCGCCGGCACCCGAGCGCGGCTGCGGTGGTAGCGAAAGATGGTCCGTAACCCCGCCGGAGTCAGGGGCTGGCCGCGAGTTGGGCCCTTGGCCGCGATGAACAGCGCCCGGCTGTCGGTCTGCGGACGCTCCGTCAACAGGTAGCTCTGGATCAACGCCGCGACCTCGCGATCGACAGGCACGCGCCGCTCCTTGTTGCCCTTGCCGAGCACGCGGACCCAGCCTCGCGCGATGTCGACGTCCTGGACGTTCAGGCTGAGGATCTCGCAGCTGCGCAGTCCGGAGAACAGCATCAGCCCTGCGATAGCGCGGTCGCGCACGGTACGGAAGCTTCCGAGCAGCGCCGCCGTCTCCGCCCCACCCAGGCCGCGCGGGAGTCGACCCGGCTCACGCACCCGCAGCCGCGAGCGCGGCGCCGATTGCGCCAGATGGCCGAGCAGCCCGGCCCGCTCACCCCGCGCCGTCTGGCGGGCCTCCCGACCGCGCGGCACCGGGTTGACGGCCGCGGGATCGCGAAGGCTCCGGAAGGTGAACAGCGCCGAAAGTGCGGCCAGGCGGCGGTTGATCGTCCGCGCGGCATAGCCGGTGTTGCGGCCGTCCCGGATCGAGTAAACGTTCGCGCCCTGCTGGTGGGGCAGCAGCGTCGTGCGACACGTGGCGAGGTAGCGCAGCAGCGTGTCGGTGTTCACGTTCTCCAGCACGAGCCCGTCGACTGAAAGCCACCGGAAGAAGTGCAGGAGGTCAAACGCGTACGCGCGGACCGTCTGACGCGAGTAGTTCCGATCAGTGAGGTAGGACAGGAACTCGTTGACCACTCCGATCGTCTGCTCCGGGCCGACCAGCGTGTAGCCACCGACAGCCGGCTCGACCCGCAGCTCGGAGGGATCCGCACACATCGAGGGGCGTATATCGCATCATCCGGACGCGACCGATCTGCCGACTGCGGCGAACGCGCTGTTCGCGATTATGTGAGGTCGGGGATGTCACACCGCGCGGTTGTTGGGGTTTGACGTGGTGGACATGTCTGCGACTGTCGAGCGTGAGGGTCAACGCGGGACGCGCCGACGACGTACGAAATAGACGAATGAAGTGGTTCGGCGAGATCCCCTTGCCACGACTCGGCATGATGGTCGCGCGTGCCACGGAGCCGTCAAGGTCGGGCCTTCGGCCCGCGCTTCGCGCGCCGCTGACGCGGCTCCCTTGACTGCCCGGCGGTCACGCGCTGTGCGCTGCCGAAGTCGAGGCAGGGGGAGCCTGTCGCCAATCCGATCTAAGGAACACACGGGGTCCCGTGTCTGCTGCTTGAGCTCGTCGCGCGCGCGAGACGTCGCGGAATGCGACGGGGTGGCCGGTGTCAGGCGGCGGGGGTGAGCACGGGGATCCACACCTCGGCGCAGCGGCCGCGCTCGGCCTGGCGGGTTTCGCGGCGTAGCCGCCCCGCGTCCTCGAGCACGCCGAGGGCGCGCTCGATCTCGCGGCGCTTCTTGTTGCGGCTGAACAGTTCGGAGACCTCGGTGCGGGTGAGGCCGGCGGGGCGCTCCTTCGCGGCCGACCACAGCTCGTCGGCGGTCGGGTCGCCGAGCGCGTCGCCGAAGATCCAGTGCGCGGAGGCGGTGCTGTAGCGCCACACGGCCAGGGCGGCCTCGAGGTGCTCGAGGCAGATCCGCTCGGAGCAGTCGAGCAGCGCGTAGATCAACGCCAGGCGGACGGTGTGCGCCTCGGCGCGGGCGGTCGCGGCGCCGACCAGGCCGGGCCGGTCGGCCGTCAGCTCGCGGTAGGCATCGACCCACCGCTCCCGGGCGGCGTCGTCGAAGCTGATCGGCCGGTGCTGGGCGGCGAAGCGCAGCGCCAGGCGGACGGTGTCGCGGGTGTCGGCGAGGCGTTCTTGATCGAGCGCGCTGCCGAACGGCAGAAGTTTCGAGCGCTGCACGGCGATCACCAGGTAGCGGTTGGCGAACCCGTTCGCGAGTTCGGTCGCGGTCAGGTAGCGCAGCAACTCGTCGCGGGTGATGTGACCGAGGATCGCGATGTGCGCGCCGGTCGCGCGGAGTGGGTCGTTGCGAACGATCGTCTGAAGCGGCTCGCCGTCCCACGCCTGGCGGACGATCGCCGACAGGGTGTTGCCTTCGCGCGCCAGCACCTTGAGCACCTGCGCGAACTCTTGCTCGATCACCAGTCGGCGCTTGTCAGCGCTCGCGGGCGCATCTTCGCCGGCGGCCGGGTCGCGAACCTGGGCGATCAGACCCTCCCCGGAGCTCAGGCCGCCGACCAGGCAGCGGGGGAAGGTCTGATCGACGTCTTCGAGTAGCCGCCGGACGTGACCCCAGGCTGATCCCTTGCGGCCCCGCGATGAAGGGCCGACCAGCACGGCAAACTCGTTCGGGTAGTGGGAGTCGGCCTCGACGTGGTAGTGGCCGCCGCGGCCACAGGCGCACCCGAATGCGACCAGGAACTGCACCAGCAGCGCCATCGGGTGGGCTTCTGAGTGCGGCTCGGTGCGCAGCACGAACTCGCCCGCCGGGCCATGAAGCGCCTGCTCGGCGACGGGCGCGGGCCACTCGCTCACTTCGCGCTCCCGTGGCGGCCGGCGAGCTTGAGCTCGCGCACCTCGCCGTGCGCGAGCTCGAGCTCGTCGCGTAGCTGGGCGTTCTCGGCCCGCAGGCGCTTGTTCTCCTCAAGCATGCCGCGCAGCCGGGTGCGGAGCGACTCCTCGCTTGCGCGCTCATGTGCAGGCAGTCGCGAGGGGATGCGCCGGGGCTGGGCGCGGAGCTGCTCGATCGCGGCGCGCAGCTCGGCGTGGCCGTAGAGGAACGCGCGGCTGACGCCCGCCTCGGCGGCGACCGCCTGAAAGCTGATCGTCGCGCCCCGCCGCTCGAGCTCTCTGATCGCGCGGCGGGCTCGCTGCAGGACCACAAGCGAACGGGCTGAGGCTGCGTCACGCAGCGCGTCTGCGCGCCTGTCGCTCACGGCTTGGGATCCTCGGTCTTGGCCTGCCGGCGGGCAGCCAGCACGACCACGTCGACCCCGGAGTGCTCGGCGCGGTCGGCGTCGTCGACCGCGATCGCGTCAAGGCCTTCGAGGATCCGCCGCAGGGCACGCTCGTCTGCTTCCAGCAGCTCGACCAGCCGCACGTTCTCGCTCTCCTTGACGCGGTCGCGCAGCGCCTGGGTATGGGCGAGCTGGCGCTCGTGGACATGGCGGAACGAGCCGTCGGTGAGGAAGTTGTCGCAGCTCAGGCACGCGTTCGGGTGCGGGCATGACTGCACCAGCGGCAGCCCGCAGTAGCCGTTCGGCAGCGCCTGCTTGGCGCGCGCGATCCGCTCCTTCATCCACGCCGCCTCACCGAACGGCCCATCGGCGGGCAGCGCGATCCGCTCACCGCGGATGTTCACCCGCTCGTGAAAGCTCATGATCTCCTGCCTGACCGTCGCGTCGTCGAGATACGCGTAGCGGGCGGTCATCGCGATCGAAGCGTGATCGAGCACCCGCTGGATCACCGGCAGCGGCACCCCCTCATTGACCATGCTCGAGCCGAGGTAATGCCGGAACCGGTGCGGGTGAACCCAGACAGCCAACCGCGCCCGGCTGTCACGGATCTCGGCCCTGCGCACGTACCGCTTGACCAGCTGGCGGACCGTGCTCACATCGAGATGCTCCTGGCCACCGATCACGCTGCCGTCACGACGCCTGCGCGAGGGCAACAAGAACCTCGTGCCCGCCGCGCCATAGCTCTCCTCCAGCAAGCGCTCCTGGCGGCGCAGCTGCTCGCACAGCGCCGGCCCGATCGGGATCACCGCCTCGCGCCCCAGCTTCACGTTCAGATAACGCAGATACGGGTGGTTATCCGAACCGATCTGCAGCGCGTCGCGGGGCAGCGTGACGATGCTCGACACCCGCAGCCCGGTGAACGCCAGCAACAAGATCACCGTGCGATGCTGCTCTGAGGAGAGCAGCGCCAGATTGGCCGGGTCGATGAACTGCTCAAACACCCCCGGCTCGATCCCCCGCGGCAGCCACCGCCCGATCTTCGGCAGCTCACCGGCATAGATCACCGCCGTGACCGGCAACCCCGACAGCCCATCCTCACGCTGCTCATCCAAAAACGCGCGCAGCACCCCCACCCGCTGGTTCTTCGTCGCCGACGCCAGACCGCTCGAGCGAACCGCGAGCAGGTAGTCCTCCAACAGCTGCCGCGTGATCACCGCCGGCGACCCGGCCGCGGGCGCCCGCTCGCAAAGCCAGCCGCTGAACGCCTGCAGGTGCTCAACGTAGTGGCGCAGCGAGATCGGCGCCGTGCCCGACAACAGCCGGACCCTCATCCAGCGCTTGGCCGCCTCCTGCAACCACGGCTGCGCAAGCCCCGAGAACACAATCGCCCCGCTGCTGCTGCTGCTGTGCAGATCGCTGTGAGGCAGCGCCCGCAGCGGCCACCGATCAAGCACCCATAGCTGCTCCCAACCATCCGGGGCGCGCCCACCATCGACCGCTCGCAGTTGGCGTGCGCTCATGTCAGCAGGTCCGCCACCCGGTCCAGCACCCCGCGCTCGGCCAACACCGCCCGCAGATCCTCCGCCGTCAGATGCGTATAGATCAGCGTCGAGGACCGCGAGCGGTGCGTCAGCACCGCCCCGATCACCTCAAGCGCCACCCCGTCGCGATACGCCAACGTCGCGAACGTGTGCCGCAGCATGTGCGCGGTGAAGTGAAACCCGACCAGCTCCCTGGTACGCATCACTAGCTCGTTGACCGCCGCATAGCTCAACGGCCGGCCGCGCTCGCCGCCCCACAAGTTCACGAACACGAAGTCCGACTCAACCGCGCCGTACTCCTCGTGCATGTAGTCAGACCACAGCCGGATCAGCTCGCCCGGCACCGGCACCGACCCCCGCGCGCCGCCCTTCGATCGCGCCCGGCCACGATCGTCCTCGCGCGGCACGATCTCGATCCGCCGCTCCCACGAGACGAGATCCTCGTGACGCAGCCCCAACGCCTGACCGACCCGCATCCCCGTCGACGCAAGCAGCGCGAACAAGAACCGATCACGCAACCGCTGCTGGCAGTCGATCACCGCCGCCACCCGCTCCAAACTCAACGTCCCCGGCAGCCGCTGCCGCTCAGGCAACCGCACCGCCCGCCCCCGCGGCTTGGCACCAGCGATGCCATGCAGAAACGGCTTATAGCCGCCCCGTCCGCCGCGCGTCTGCACCACCAGATCCCTGGCCAGCGAACTACCCCGCCGACCCTGGAACTCATAGAACGCCATCACCGCCGTCAACATCCGGTTCACCGTCCGCGCAGACCGCTTCGCCGCCAGCTCGCTGATCACCACCACGTTCTCCGCCGGCCGCCGCGCCCACGCAGCGAACTCGCCCAACTCCGCCACCGACACCCGATCCCACGCCACGCCACGCCCAGCCAGAAACGACCAGAACGCCGCCAGATCCCGCGCATACGCCTCGACCGTGTTCGGCGAACGCTCGATCCCCGTCAACCAACCAAGGAACTCATCAACCAGCGGCACCGGTCGAGCATCTGGCCCGACCACCGTCCACGACTCAACCCCGCTTGACGGCATCCGCACCCGGCGAGCCACAAACCCCCGTCGCATCCCATCAACGTCAGCGTCATCCATGACACAACCCAACATAGAACGCCCCGCGGACGGACCCGGCCCGCGCAGCCCTCACTGACGTCGTTGACATCACCGACAGCCTCAGATACTGCCTCAACCGAGGCGCCCCAAAGGCCGCTCGTGGACGTCGTTTACACCCTCAGACCGACCTCACATAATCGCGACTAGCAGGACCAAGTCGCGACGGAGCCTCAGCCTTGCTTTGCTCCTCGCGCGGTATCGCGCAGCGGGCTCGGGCGCTCCCGGCCGGGCCGCGAGGGTTTTTTGAGCGCAGCCCGGCGCGCCCGACGGATTCGTCAATCCTCCACCTCATTCACCAAGTGGCAGGGTGAGGAAACGCTCGAGCACAGCGTTCACCTGCTCCGGGACCATGAGTGGGCTGAAATGCCCAGAGCCGATCGTCCTGGCGATCATCAGCCCCGGACATAGCTCGACGGCGCGCACCAAGTCGGCGTTCGGCGTGCCGGCGTCGATGTAGAGCAGGGGCACCCGACACGCGCGCAAGGCCGCTTCGTCGTTCCAGCTGACAAGAGACTCCTCCCAGAGTGAGCTCGTCACGTGCGGCTCGGTCACCAGGGCCTGATCGAGGATCCACGACCTGATAGCAGCATCGTCATAAGCGCCAAACAGACGCCCAAAGTAGTCGCGAAGAGCCGAGTCCGGATCACGCCCGCGGAGCTCGGCGACCAGCGCACGCACAACCTCAGCCCGGTCGCCACGAGGCAGAAGCGGCGAGTCGATCAACACCGCAGCGCCAACCTGGCTCGGGTAGGCGGAGGCAAGATCGAGCGCGACCAGCCCACCGAGGCTATGGCCGACCGCCACCGGGCTCTCAATCCCCAGCTGCGTGCACGTCGACGCGAGGTCCTCGGCGAATAGACGCACGGTGTAGCGCTCCGAGGGGGCATCGCTCTCGCCATGGCCGCGAAGGTCCACCGCGACGACCCTATGAGCAGAGGAGAAGCGCGGGACCTGCTGACACCAAAAACGCCGATTACACGCCGCGCCATGCACGAGCACAAGGGGCGGGTAACCACTTCCAGCGTCGTCGTACGCCAGTACAGCACCATCACGAACCAGATCCATTACCGGAATCCTGCCACGGTGGCACCCGCGGCGAGCGACTCCCACAGACCCGCTCTTCCGTCACTACACGCCTCGAGGCGACTCGTCGACATCCCCGACCCGCGATGCGCGGGAGGTGGGAGTGATCGATACGCCCCCGGGTAGCTCTAGAGCATGGATGCTTCCGATGAGCTGCTTGCGATTGAGGAGGATTTCTGGCGAGCCGCCGGAGACGGCGACCGCTACTCCACGCACCTAGCTGCCGATGCCATCCACGTCTTCCCCGGGTGGGGGGTAGCGGACCGCGACGCCGTTCTGGCTGGGGTGGCTGACACGGGTCCGTGGCGACGCTTCACAATCGAGCATCCGCGGGCCGTTCGTCTCGGAGACGAAGTCGCCGCACTGGTCTACACCGTCGACGCCGAACGTGCTGATCAAACACCGTACAAGGCGGCGATCAGCAGTGTCTACCGACGCCGCGGCGGAACGTGGGAGCTCGTTCTCCACCAGCAGACGCCGCTGCCCGCAAACTAGCCTTACCCCCGCGGGGGCCCAAGGCGGACTGGGTGGAGCAAACCTGCTTGTCTGAACCGCCGGTACTTTGGCCTTGCTCACGAAGAATCCCGCTCCGCGCGGCAAGCACGGCGGTCGTCGGCTCGTTCGGTCGCTCGGTGTCCAGGGTCGCGGTTGGCGACGAGCGGGTTCGGGACCGGAGCCTGGCCAGCCACCTGTTTTCGGTAGCCCGTGATAGCCGAAGGGTCCGAGCGTCCACCGATCGCGGTGCCCGGATCAGCAGCGTCCGGGCCGTCGCATAGAAAGGGCTCCCGGCTATCGCCGGGAGCCCATGAACGGGAGTTCCTGTGGCTGTCAGCTGCGCAGCGCGCGAAGCGCCTTGCCGTAGTCGCCGGTGGGGTTGCGGGTGGTGACGATCGTCGAGACGACGTTGAAGACGATCATCCCGACGAGGAGCAGCTGGCCACCGGGGATGTTCGCGGCTGCGGCGATTGCCGCGTAAGCGATCGAGCAGATCGCGGTCGAGGTCTCGCCGGCGGCGTAGTAGGTCGCCTTGGCCCGTCGGCTTGCCTGCTCGCGGCTCTCCTTAGTGGACAGCGTCACGTAGAACGGGGCGGCCTGCATGAGCTGGCGGATTCCGGGCGGGTAGACCTCGGGGTGGTCGGTGCCGCGGACGCCGTAACCACGGAAGCGAAGACCGACCGCGCGGCCCGCGACGTAGTGAGCGAGGGCATGGCAGTTGAGGTACACGGTGACGAACCCGACGATCATCAGGGCGGTGGCGCCGGCACCGGTCTTCAGCTGCGTGGCCAGGGCCAGAAGCGCGGAGCCGCTGATCAGGCCCCACACTTGGTATGCCGTCCCCTGGGCGACGGTGTAGCGGCGGCGGAAGCTGCGCTTGGGGCTCATTGTCGTGGTCTGGGTGATGGTGGTGGCTGACATATCTCCTCCTCGAAAGATGGTTGCGAGCGATGCGGAGATAGTCGTTGGACGGTGCCCGTCGGACATCGGTCTCTCGACGGCACTTAGCCGCGACAAATGCGCAGGGCGCCTACGTCATTTGTCGCGGCTGCGGTGTAGCTCGTGGCGGACGCGCTCGGGTGTGATCGGCGCGAAGGAGTTCAGGAAATGCTGGGAGGACAGTCCGAGGCCCCAGGCCGCCAGCGAGATTCCGGGCCAGAACGTTCCGCCGCCCGTCGCCGCCCAAATGATGATGAGAGCAGCGTTGATGAGCAGGTAGGCGCCGAGGTGGGCTTTGAAGTCATGCCAGCGCTGGACCTGAGCGACCGCTCGCATCTGTTCTCGGTCGAGCTCAAGCTCGGATGGCTCTCGCTTCACGGGTCAGCGCCCGTCGAGTCCGGTGGCGCGAGGCCGTGCTCTCTCGCCCACAGGGCGGCCTGTGTGCGGGAGCGCAGGTCGAGCTTGCGCAGGATGTTTGAGACGTGGGTTCGGGCGGTGCGTTCGCTGATTACGAGCTCGGCGGCGATCTCTTGGTTGGAGTTGCCGCGGGCGACCAGCGCGAGGATCTCCCGCTCACGCGGGGTGAGCTCATCCGCCGGGGATGGGTCCCGGCGCGCGCGGAGGGACGCCATCAGCCGTCTCGCCAGGGCAGGGTCGAGCGTCAGCTCGCCGTGGTGCGCGGCGCGAATCGCAGCTATCGAGCTCGTCGGCGTCGGCGTCCTTGAGCAGATAACCGGCGGCGCCGGCATCGAGGGCGGCGTGGACGCGGTCCTCTTCCACGAACGAGGTCACCGCCACGACCTCGACCTCGGGATAGCGGGAGCGGATCTCCCGCGTCGCCTCGATTCCGTCAACGGGTTGCATCTCTAGATCCATAAGCACGACGTCCGGCCTCAGCCCCTCCGCGCCGAGCGACATCACCCGGTCCAGCGCCTGGCGCCCGTCGGCCGCCTCGCCAACGACCTCGATCCCAGGCTCGGTCCCAAGGAAGCTCCTGAGGCCTTCGCGAACCACCTTGTGGTCATCGACGATCAGCAGTCTGATCGGCGCCGGCTCAGACATCGTCGGTGACTTCCGGCGCCACGGCCGGCACCACAACGACAACACGTGTACCGCCGCCAGCGGCGTTGTGGATCGAGACCGTCCCGCCCAACTCCCGTGCGCGGTCATTGATCGACTGCAGCCCCATGTGCCCAGAGCTGACAGCCGGCGGGACAAACCCGCGTCCGTCGTCCGCGATCTGGATGCTCACCTCGGCGCCGGTGCTCGTGATCGTCACCGAAGCGTTGTCGGCCCGGGCGTGCTTGATCACGTTGGCGAGTCCCTCCTGGACGATCCTGTACAGGTTCTCCTCCGCGCCCGCCGTTAGCGGCAACCGATCGGCGGGCCCTTGAACCCCGATCAGGATGCCCTCGCGGCCGGAAAGCACGGCAGCATGCTTGCGGATCGCCGCCACCAGCCCCTCGTCGGCCAGGCCCTCAGGCCGCAGCTCGAAGATCAGCGAGCGCATCTCGGCCAGCGCGCTGCGCGAGAGATCGACGACCTGGCCGAGCTCGTGCCTGCCACCGTCGCTGACCCCACCAGCGCCTGCCATCGCCCGCTGCGCGGCGCGGGCGTGCAGCGTCATCGAGAACAACGTTTGCGAGACGGAGTCATGTAAATCGCGCGCGATGCGTTGGCGCTCAAGTGCGCCACGCTCCGCCGTGCGCCTCCGCGCTTCGAGGAGCTCCACGGCTCCGCGCCGGCGCTCGGTCACGATCGCCGCCAGACACAGAGTCGTGAGCGCAGCCACGGCGACAAACAGCTGCGTGCTCAGCACGCTCTCAGTAATCGAGTGCTGCACGAACGGACCGATGTGATGCGCGGTCCGCCACACGGTCACAGCGACCGCCAGCACGACCGCGAGCGTGCCGCCCTGCGTCCCGAAGCGCAGCGCCGCCCAGATCAGAGCGGGGAAAACGAGATACGTCAGCGGTTGATGCCCCGAGAGCCCCAGAGCGCTAAGCCCCAGGACCGCACAGATCATTGCCGCGACCTCCCAGGAGCGGCCCCACGCCGGGTCTGGCGGCCGTGCCCACGCCAGGATCAACGGCAGGAGAACGAGCGCTCCGCACGAGTCGCCCAGCCACCATGTCCTGAACGTAGTTGGCACCGCGCGCCACTGGATCACACCACCGGCAAGCAGCGACAGATTGCCAACCAGCGCACTCACCGCGGTCCCAACCGCGATCGCGAGGAGCATCCGCGGCACCCGATCGAGCCGGTCGACCGTCGCACCGCTGCCGAGCAACCTACGCAAGAGAATCGCGATCAAAAGAACCTCGGCCAGGTTGCCCGCGGTCTGACCGATGATCGTCACACTTGGGAGCGTGCTGTCGGTCGCGATCAGGTTCCCAAGCACAACCCCGGGCCACCACCGCAACCCTGCGAGATACAGCACGCCAGCCGCCAGCCCCACGGGCGGCCACACTGCCGAGATCGCCCCGGTCAACTTGACCGCGTAACCCCCCTGCACCGCGGCGTAATAGACCGCCGCGAACAGCAGGCACCCAGCCGCCCAGCGCAGCGCGCGCGTCAACGCGACCCCACGATCTGCTGCTCCCGCAGCTACGGCTCCAGCCCGAATAATCACAACCAACCGCACCCCGATGATCAGACAACCGGCCCCACCCCAATGATTGCATGCGTCAGAGCCGAACGGTCAACTCGTCATTCGGCGGACCCGAGACCGAGCCCTACGTCATCCGTCGCGCCGAGGTCGCGACGGATGACCGGTGCGGAACACGTCCTAGAGCCGATGCGGCCGTGGCGGCCCGGATGGAGCATCACACCATCAGCCAATCCCCTCCGAAGGGAAACCAAATGTTCACCGCCGCCTTTTTCATCGCGCTCAGCCTCTCCACTCTCGCCGCTCTTCCCGGCGACTGGGCCCGCCGCAACTCGACCCCGAAGCTCGCCAACCGGCTCAACCTGGCAAACGGCACCGCCATGCTTGCCATCATCGCCCTGGCCGCCGCGCTCGGCGTCGGCCACGGCCCCGGCGGCATCCTCGGCATCGTCTCCGGAATCGGAACCGGCCAGCAACTCGCCGACGGACTCGCGAACCGCAAGTGGGGACACGCCCGCCCCACCACCACCAGCTAACGGCCGCACCGACGGGCGTGAGTGCCAAAGAGGACCCGCGCCCCGGGTGTGGATCGCCCCTGCCGCGGAGGACTGCTCCGCTGTCCCCCGCTACGCACGAAACGCGGCGCGACTTCCGGCGCGAGACCCGTCTTGCAAGGCCGCGCGCACCTGGCCGGCCTCGGTTGCGTCCCTCCTCCGGGCGGCCGGCAGGACGCTCGCCATCCTCGGCGGCAGCCACGGCCTCGCTGGTCACGCTGGTGGCGAGGAGCAGGTTCTTGGACGCGGCCCTCGTCGACGAACGAGATCAGCGCCACGACCGCGCCCTCCGCAGTGCCCGCGGGCACCACCGCAATCGCGAGCAAGCACGGTCAGCGTCCTGACCTTCGAATCGCCGCTCGCCCCGAATCTGATTGAAACGCAGGGTCCGTTGGCGTTAGGTTCGCGTTCTACCCGGTCGAGCTGGCGGTGTGGGAATTCGCCTGATCGCCATCAACGGGAGGAAGGGTCCAACGGGGTGTCTCTCGATCAGAAGCGGGCGCGTTGGTTCGGCGTGCTCTACCTCATCACGTTCGTCACGTCGATCCCAGCGCTGGCGCTTTACGAGACCGTGCTCCGACATCCGGTGAGCTACATCGCGGGTGCTGGGCACGACAACCAGGTCTTGCTCGCGGCTCTGCTGGAGCTGCTGCTGATCATCGCGAACATCGGCACCGCCGTCGTGATCTTCCCGATCGTCAGACGTCTGAATGAGGAGCTGGCGCTCGGCTACGTGACCGCGCGGCTGGTCGAGTGCACATTCATCCTCGTCGGCATCCTCTGCATGCTTGGCATCATCACGTTGCGCAACCAGGTTGCAGGTCCGGCTGAGGGGACGGTCGCCTACACGCTTGCGGCGATCAAGGACTGGACATTCCTCCTCGGCCCGGGCTGGGTCGTCGGCTGGGGGAACGGGCTGATCCTCGGCTACCTGATGTACCGCTCGGGCCTGGTGCCGCGACCTGCAACGTGGCTCGGGCTCGTTGGCGGACCGCTGATCATCGTGACCGGGACGGCCGTGATGTTCACCGGCAACCAACCGAGTAGCACGCTGCACGCACTGCAAGGGGTCCTGAGCATCCCGGAGATTTTGTGGGAGCTGTTCCTCGGGGTCTACTGCACGTTCTGGGGTTTCAGGCGCGATGCCCCGATCCTTTCCGAGAGCGCCCGATGACGACTCAACCGGAGCCGACTACGCACACCCCAGACGCCGCGACCCACGCTCTCCCACCGCCGTGGCAGCGACTCCTCGCCCTGTCCGCGTCGCGTTCACCACGCTCTTGCATCGGCTGACAAGCGGCGGCAATACGCCCCACTACACCGCAGGAGACCTGGAGTGGACAAACTGAGCGCATGACAACAAGTGGAAGGGCCGGATCAGTGGTTTCGCAATGCTGCTCGCAGGCTTCACCTTCCAATACTTCAGGGCGACGATTCGGAGCGTGCTCGGGAGCGCGGAGTGTCCGGTTCGCGGCTCTGCACAACTCGCGCGCGTCGCGGTCGCCGGTGCCCTGACCGCCATCGCGAGAATGACTACGGTGTTCCCTACGCTCGTCCTGCGAGTTCCGAGGGTGCCGACGCGAATCCCGTGGTGAGTAGAGCGGTAACCACGCGCTCACCTCGGACTGTCCACGGCCTTCGGCAGCCGCAGTCGACGCTCACCTCGCGGACGCGCTGGCGCTCTGTCTGCTCGTTCGCGATTCGATCCGACAGTGATCTGGCATGACTATGGGGACACGCTGACCCTCTCGTCGAGCCGAGGCGCTCGTACCGAGATCGCTCCGACCCACACCAGCAGAAGGAGCAGTGACAGGTCGAGGATGGCGGACAGGGCGCCGGAGTGCACCACGAACGCAAGGCCGCCGATGACGAGAATGGGAAGCAGCGCGTAACCGAGCCTCCGCATCCATGTCTTTATGGCGCCGGCGTCTTCCATCGCTCGCGTGGCAGCCGCCACGGCAACACCCAACAGTACGAGCTTCACGGTGTCGGCGGTGTTGACCGTGTGGAAGAGGGACGCTGTGGTTGCCGCGCTACCGCTGCCGGCGACATGTCGGTTGATAGCGACCTCGAGACCGACTTGGATCAGTGACACGGCGGCAGCCGCCAACCCCGTGATCAGTAGCAGCGATCTGGCAGGACCAGATCGCGGCACGAGCCGGGACCGCGCTAGCGCCACGACAAAGACCGCGAACGCCACGCCCGCGACGCAATGCACCAGCAGAGCCTGGATCAGCGTCACCGAATCGTGAATCGCGAAAAATGCCTGCACCTTTGCGGCCGGGTCGGTCTGACTCGGCGCGGAGGGCGCGACCAGGAGTCCCGCCACCCACGCCACCACATACACCGCGCCCGCCGAGCGCAGCGCCCAATACTCGCCGCTCGTCCGCCTCGACGATGCACCGGTTTCTACTGTGATCGTGCTCATGTCAGTCTCCGCAGATACCAGGAACAACGACTTTCATGAAGATGTGCGGCGAAGCCACCGAGCTATCCGGATAGCGCGACAGGCTGGCCTGGAACTCCGGCTGCGTCACCGCCGCTCGGAAGGCTTCAACCGAATCCCACTCGACGACATTGACGAATGTCGTGCTGCCAGCGATCCCGCGATGAAGCTGTGTCGAGCGGAGGCCCGGCTGCCGATTCATGAACTCGCCGTCTGCCTTCCACGCCTCCATAAAGCCGTCCACGTCCTCCGGCGCGACATGGAAAGTGTTCATGAACACCATCGGCCCTGTCGATTCGCCAAGTTGGTTGGCGAACGCAACGCGATCGTCAAGTTCGCGAAACTGAACCACAGCAGTACCTCCTTCGGTACGTTCCTGAGCGGCCCTCGGCGGCCGCTGCCCTCACCAGCGATTCTAAAATGCGGGTGAAGACCGTGGGAAATTCTTTGAAGGGATCAACGACACGGCTCGGTTCCTAGTCGAGCTGGCCGTGCTCGCCGCAGTCGGCTACTGGGGCTTTCACGACCACGCAAGCTGGGCCGCGAAGTTGGTCCTCGGCGTCGGCGGCCCATCCTGATTGCGGCCGTCTGGGGATCCTGATGGCGCCGCGGTCGAGTCGGCGGACACCGGAGGGCGTGCGAGCGTCGCTGGAGGTCGCGATCTTTGGGCTGGCTACCGCAGCGCTTGTGGCGTCGACGGGCGCGGGACTAGTGGTTCATCCTGTTAGTTGATTGAGTTACTTACTTTTCTACGCTTCGAGGACCTTGCCGGTGTATGTCCACTTGAACGGGTTGGCGGTCTGGTTGTAGGTCTCGACGAACGCGAGCATCTGGCAGGCGAGGTCGGCTTCGCTGGTGAAGATGCCGTGCTTTAGCAGGCGTCGCCAGAGGATCGAGAAGAAGATCTCGATCTGGTTGAGCCACGAGGCGTGCTTGGGGGTGAACTGAAAGCTCCACCGCGGATGGTCGGTCAGCCATTGCTCGACTTCCTCGGTGCCGCGGGTCGAGAGGTTGTCGGTGATCGCCACGATCTCCCGACCCTCGACGACTGGGATCTCGTCGTCAAGGTGATCGAGGAAGCGGATCAGGTCCCACCGGTTGCGGGTCTTGGACGGCATCGCCAAAACGTCACCCTCCTGCACGTTGAGACACGCGAACAGGCACTGGGTGCCGTTTCTGGTGTACTCGTGCTCGCGCCGCGCGGGCTTGCCCGGCTGGGGTGGTTGGTCGGGCTTGGTCGGCGCCTTGGCCTGGATCCCGGTCTTCTCATCGATCGAGACGACCAGCACGTTCTCCGGCGGATCGATGTACAAGCCGCAGATCTCGCCCAGGCGCTCCTCGAACTCCGGCCGCGAGTAGTCGGTCATCATCCAGTACTCGGTCCGATGCGGCTTTATCTCCGCCCGCTGAAGGATCACGTGCGCTTGGGACGCGGACATCCCCACCTCCGCTCCCAACTCCTCATAGGTCCACCGCTCCCGCCTAGCGCCCTCCGCAGTCGGCTCCGGCCGGGTGCACGCCTTCGCGATCAACAATGCCCTCGTCTCCGGGCCGTGCGTCAACGGCGCCCCCGACCGCGGCGCGTCTTTCAGTCCCTCGATTCCGCGCTCGGCATAGCGCCCGCGCCACTTCACCACCGTCGGCTCAGAGCACCCCACCCGCTCGGCGATCTCCACGCCCTTCAACCCCTCCGCCGCCGCAAGCACGATCCGCGCACGCTCGACCATCCGCACCTCAGAGCTGACCGCGCGCACGATCCGCTCCAACTCCAGCCGATCCTCTACTGACACCTCGATCTGCTTGATGACACCCATCGCCAACCTCCATCCTCGCCGAACCTGTCGGCAAGGACTTCGAGGCCACAAGCAGGGAACCTACCCGATACAACGAACTTGAAGGATGAACCACTAGTCGTCACCTTCGCCGTCGTTGCCGCAATAAACGCACTCCTCGACCACGCCCTCGCGAGGACGCGCCCGGCCTACCGCTCAGGGCTCATAGGGGCAGCCGCCGCCGCATCCTCATGCTCCCAGAACCGGAGCACGGTCCAGCCGGCTCGCCCCGCTGTCGCGACGGGACGAGTTGAGGAGAGAGCGCTTTCCACGACCGCTGGCGCCTGCTCCGCCGGGTGAAGCAGTGATGCCTGCGCCGAGGCGGCGGTGCCGCCTTCCATCGAGAGCAGCTACGCCGCTCCCATGACCCCGTTAGGCGGATGCGGCAGCGACCTCTCGGGCTTAGCGCAGCTTAGTGGCGCGGAGCGATCGGTCCCGAGGCACCTGGTCTGGATCCACGACGAGTAGCTCGACCGCGGCGGTTGCGTCTCCTAACCGCTGTAAATTCGCTGCGGCTTTGAGGTTCCCGGGCGAGTCTAAGCGGCGGTTGTCTCCTCGTCGAGGGTGTCTGGGTCGAGCTGTCGGTATTTGATTCGGTAGAGGTGTTGGCGGTCGACGTCGGTGAACGTCGCTCCGTTGCTGGCGTGGGTGATGAATAGGTCGAGCACGGCGAACACGAGCGAGAGGCAGCTGCTCTCGCCGGGGAAGCGGCCCATCACTTTGGTGCGCCGGGGGACCTCTCCGAGTGAGCGCTCGAGCAGGTTCGTTGAGCGCCATCGTTCGCGGTGACGCAGCGGGTAGCGGAGATGCACGAGGAGGGCGTCGAGGTCCTCGGCCAGGCATCGGGCGGCTGATTCGTAGCCGCGATGCTCGAGCTCTGAGATCAGGCTCTGAAGCCGGAGCTTGCCGTCCTTGACACCGGTGGCGTCGGTGAGCGCCGACCAGTAGTTGAAACGGACCCGATCTTGCTCTGCCTTGGGGAGCTTCGCGAGCAGGTTGCGTAGGCGGTGAACGCAGCAGTGCTGCCGGTCAGCGCGGGGCCAGAGCTCCTCGACAGCTGAAATGAGTCCGGGGGCGCCGTCGGCGACGATTAGCCGTGGTGCCGCGAGCCCGCGGGTCGTGAGATCGCGCCCGAGCTCGAGCCAGTCCTCTTTTGACTCGCGGGCGCCGAGCTGCACCGCAACCAAGGCTCGGTGGCCGTTTTCGTCGATTCCCCAGGCGCAGATCACGCCTTAGGACCTGTCGGCCGGACCGGTAGATAGATCGCGTCGAGGAACAACACCACCAGGTTGGTGTCGTAGAGCGATCGTTGTTTGAACGCTTCGAAGCGCTCGTGCAGCTCGGCGCAGATCCTCGCGACTGTCGAGCGCGAGATCGTCCCGAGACCGACCTCCTCACACAGCGACTCGATGTCACGCATGGACAAGCCCCTGACGAACCCGCCGATCACCAACGTCTTGAGCGGGTCGGTGCGGAACAGCCGCTTGCAATGCCACTTCGGGAACAGCTTGGACACGAACGGCACGGTGGTGTGGCGGGCCTGCGGGATCTGGATCTCAAGCTCACCCTCCCCGGTCTGCAGATGCCGTGGCCGGAACCCGTTGCGCAGCCCGGAGTCGTAGTTCCTCAGCCCGCGCTCACGCTCAGGACGACGCTCATAACGAGCACGCCTGAGCCAGCTGTCGAACTCCTCCTCGACCGCTCGCTGGATGATCAGCCGGGCACCAAGCCGGGCGAGGTCCCCAAGCATCTTTTGCGGATCATCGACCATCCCCTTCGCAAGCAGCCGGTCGATATCAGCCTGTATCTCCGCCGACGGCGGTACGGTGCGTCTCACGGCGTAGGCCTCCTTCATCGTCTTGCAGGACTTGAGGGAACCTACGCCGTCTCTCTGACAGCACCCACCCGGCTATTTACAGCAGTCCCGAGACGCAACCACCGCGGCACCGACTTCCTCGCAATGCGCGGATAGGAGAAGGGTCCGTTTGGCTCTGGTCCCGGCAGTATCCGGATCGGGTCATCAGTGTCCAGGCGTCTCGAGGAGCTCCATGTCGTACTTCTCGACGATCCGCCGGAACTGCTTGGGGTCGGGCGGGCGCGCGGGCGGCTGGTCGAGTGCGGTGCCGGCTTCGGCGAAGAATGACTCGAACCCGGGCCGCGAGAAGAGCAGCAGCACCCGCGCTGGCTGCTCGCCAAGGACGCGGTACTTGTGCGGCACGTCCTTGGGGGTGTAGACGAAGTCACCTGCTGCCGCGGTGAGGGTTTGCTCGCCGCACGTCAGCTCGATCTCGCCCTCGAGGATGTAGAACGCCTCGGCCTCACCGTGGTGGACGTGTAGCGGCGCGGCGCTGCCCGGCTCCTCGGTGCTCTCGACGACGCTGAACGAGCCGTCGGTGGTATCGATGCCGGCGACGATCCGGACGGTGCCGGCCGGTCCCCAACGCACGGAGAGGCCCTCGTCGGATCGGACGGCCACGGCTGGTTCAGCGTTGACTACCTGTGAGCGGTTCATTTTTCCTCCTTTGGGTCGGCCGGCGGTGGCGGCGGTGAAAGACGGGCGACGTCGTGCTCATGCTCGACGGCCTCCAACAAGTCGGTGGGGACGCGCGGCCCGTCGGCGGGCGGCTGCAGCCACGGCCATTGAGCCGGTTCGGCAAGCGCGCGGACGTAGTCATCGATCCCGCTCGGGGTGGACAGGAACAGCAACCGTGCCGTGTCGGACTCGACGCGGAAGGTGTGGGGCGTGCCGCCCGGCACGAAGGCGACGCCGCCGACGCCGCAGGGTCGCGCGTGCGTTTCGACCCAGCCGCGATCCTGTGCCAGCTCCGGCTCGACGGCCCACAACGTGAGCTCGCCCTCAAGCACGTAGAAGGTCTCGTCCTGGGGGTGGGTATGCAGAGGCGGCGCAGCGCCGCGCGGCAGCGTGCCCTCCCACAGCGCGAACCGCCCGCCCGTCTGCTCGCCCATCAGCTTCGGCCGGATGAGCGTGCCGAGGAACCAGAGTGGCTCTGCGCTCGTCACGACCTGCGCCTCGGGCATGGCAGCGGCGGCGGTCACGCGTGCGCCCCCACGCGGAACGCCTCCGGCCGCTGGTAAGTCCCGCCCGGGGCGCAGCCGATCGCAAGCACGCGCACTCCGTCCGGCCCGGCAATGAGGCTGCGCCTTGACTCCGGACCGACGCGTAGCATCGTGCCGGGGGTGGCCGAAAGCCGCTCGCCCGCGACTTCGAACTCGGCCGAGCCTTCGAGCACGACGTAGACCTCCTCCTGTCCGTCGTCCGCGTGATCGTGCTCGGGGTAGTCGGCGAATCTCCCCGGCAGGTCGAGCACCTGCAGACCGAATGACCGGATGCCCAGCTCGTCGGCGGCGAGCCTAACCGCGCCGTGGTTGATCGCAGGCAGCTCGTCGATCCGGCGCACGGTGAAGCCTTCCATTGATTCCTCCTCACTTGACGTGGCGGAGGATCCTGCCGAGTCGTCGGCGGCCCGACAATCCCAGGAAACTGGGGTTCAACACCGAGGCGCGACCGTCTACTCTCCCGGCCATGCAAGAGCGGGTGCGTCGCCGGCTGCACGAGCGGCTTCATGCCCTCGCGGAGACCGGTCTCGATCCGGAGGAGGCGCAGATCGAGGCGATAGCGGCGTTACGTCCAGCGGTTGGCTTTGAGCGGTGGTGCTGGCCCCGCACCGACCCCCGCAGCGCGCTCGCGATGGGCGGGATCGCCGAATTTGATCTCTGGCCGGAACTGCCGCGAATCGCGGCGCTGGAAGAGCACGGGGACATCACCAGCAAGCCGCAGCTCGTCGTCGGCCCCCGCGCGAGTGTCGCACTGAGTACGGCGACGGACGGTGATCTCGCACGCAGCAGGCGCTGGCGCGAATGCCTGCAACCCTACGGAGTCGGCGACGAGCTGATGACGGTGTGCTGCGACCGCAACGGGTGCTGGGGCAGCGTCGAGTTCATGCGCGATAGCGACGAACCCCCCTTTGACGAACGCCACGTGGAGCTCCTGCACGAGCTGGCGCCCATTCTTGGCACGCTCCTGCGCCGAAGCCTGCCCCAAGGCTGGCACACCGAGCTCCCCGAAGAGAAACCGCTGGCTCCCGCGACGCTGATCCTCGACGCAAACCTGCGGCCGAGGAGCTGGACAGCAGCCTTCGCCGGTTGGCAGGCCGAGCTGGGGGCCGGAGAGAGCCCCAAGATGGCGCCGCCTGCCGTCTACGAGATCGCAGCCAGGATGCTCAGACCCCGCGAGGCCATCACGGCGCTGCCCGCTTCCGTCCGCATGCGAACGTCTACAGGCCGCTGGGCGACGATCGAGGGTGCGCCGCTCGAAGGCGCCGACCGCGGCCACCTGGCCATCACTATTCGCGGCTCCTCCTCCGCCGAGATCTTCGACCTCCTCTCCAACACCTACGACCTGACACGCCGCGAGCGCCAACTGGTCGCTCTCATCCTCGACGGACTCGCCACGAAGGAGCTCGCCCAGACGCTCTTCATCTCCCCCCACACCGTCCAGGACCACCTCAAGTCGATCTTCGCCAAAACAGGCGCACGTAGCCGCGTCGAGCTCACCTCCCGCCTCACCAGCCGCGCACACGACGCAGGACCGACTCCCGCTCCGGCCTAGCACCGGGTCGGCTCGCCGTCGCACGGTCACGCCACCAGGTCGTCACAGACGATGGGGGCCGCCTTCCGGCACTTCGCGCCCTATGTCGAGTGAGCGAAGGCTCGGTCTCTTAGCAAGATCACGCTGCTGAGCAGGACGAAGATCAGGAAGAGCACAAAGCCGATGAGGTCGAGTACCAAGCCGTAGGTCCCGATGACGCCGCCGAGGCCGAAGCCCTGCACGAACAGGAACGTGCCGCCGGTGACGGCGATCCAGCCAAGCCAGTGCGGGAGCACTCGAGTTCGGAGGAGCAGGAGTCCTGTCGCGATCAAGAAGACGCTCCCGAAGACGTCTCCCACGCTGTCGAGCGCGAACGTCAAGACGTAGAGGGTGTAGGAGAGTCCTTGGTCATGATGTGCCGCGTAGGTCGCGATCTTCCCGCCGAGCAGGCCGTAGATCCCGATGTCGCTGACCCCGTGGAGGGCCACGAGCAGTACACCACCGATCAGCACCAATGAGTGCAGGGTGCCCGGAGGCGGGCTCACGCGGCGCAGGAGGTCGTGCAGCTTGGCCAGGTAGATCACGAAGGCCACGGCATAGACCGCCGAGAGGTACGCGGCGACCAGCACCGTATGCCGGTGATCCTGCAGCTGGCGAGCGATCTTGGCGGCGGAGTCGTCCTGGTTGATCGGGAGGCCTGCCGAGATCACCCCTTCGGCCAGCAACGCAACGACGAAGACGATGCCCGCGGCCCAGGCACGCCGCTCCCAAACGCTCGCCGTCCGTCCTGACGTCACGCTCAGATTCTCGCCCGGCGGATCGCAGCTGGCAAGCGGCGGGCCCGGGCGGGCGGATCCGCCCACTCCGCCGGGCTCGGTCACTCGCAGACTGCGCTAAAGAACGCCCCGAAATCGTCGTGGCGACGCTCAGCTCTCGCTGAGACCCGGCTTGAGGCGGCGCTTAGGCTTCCTTCCGGCGGACGCGGGAGCGATCGCGATCGGCGCGGACCTGCGGCTCGTGTGGTTCGAGGACCGGCGTTCTATCGCGACTCTTAGCTTGACGTGCGCGTCTCATCTTGAGACTCTTACGGGAGCTTTCAGAGGAGCTGCAATGTCTACGGAGCCGGTTGCCGAGCGCACCTTTTCACCCGGCCGCGCGTGGCGCGACGCGATCGCCACGGCGCGTTTGCTCGAGGCGGGAGTCGATCGGCATCGAGGCGCGACGACTAACGCGTTCATCGCGGCGCGAGCAGCAATGTCGGGCGGTGAGCGGTCGGCGGTCGTCGCAGATGGCGCGCGATGACTGACTCGTTCCACGAGACCGTCGACTTCCAGATGCGGGAGGTATTCGACGATCCCGATAAGGTGCGGCTTGTCCTGAGCGGGGAGCTGGATCTGGCCGTAGCCGGAATGCTCCGGGATCGCCTCAGACAGCTGCGGAAGGCGGACTGTGACGTCCGCCTGGATCTTGCCGAGCTCGACTTCATCGACAGCAGCGGGTTTCGGGAGCTGATCACCGCCCTCGCCGACTCGCGCTCTGACGGCTGGCGGCTGGACATCGACCCGCACGTCAGCGAGGCGGTGCGGCGAACGGTCGATATCGCGGGGCTGCACTCGCATTTCTGGCCGGACGGCGGTTAGGTGCGAGCCGGTCGTGGCTATCACAGCGTTCGTGGACCCGCGAGCTCTTCGGGAACTGCGCGCAGCACACGACCGCCAGGACGAAGAGCTTCGCCGTCTGATCACCGAGGCCGCCCGCGCCGGCATCCGCAGCCAGGACATCGCCAAAGCACTCGGCGTCAGCCGATCAACGTTATGGCGTCGCTACCCGGATGAGCTTCGACGTGACGGCCCGCCGAATGATCGACGATGACGACAGCCAAGAAGTCGCCCTCGCGACGAGCATCGGTCGAGGCGCGGCCGGGCAGTTGGTTCCCTAGCTTCCGGATCACCTCGTTCGGAACCCACCGTGCCTGGCCGCCGCGCACGGGATGCGGCACTCCGCGGCTCCGGACAACCTCGGGGCCAGGAGTCGCCATGCCGCCGGAAGACGTGTTGGTCGAGGCCCTTCGGAGGTTGATCCGGCGTAGGCGGCGGCGTCGAGCAGTTGGAGGCCCTCATCGAGCAGCTCGCGCTCGGCGCGGATGAGCGAGCCGCACTCCGGCTTGCGCCCGGGTCAACGCCGGCCGATCAATCGCCACCCGCCGGCACTCGGCATGTACCTCGCCGATAGCAGATCCGCCGATCGGCGCCGCCAGCGCCACGCCACTCCGGCGCCGATGTCGCTCCCGCGCTCATACGACTCCGGCAATTGGGGTACCACTGCGATGTGGCAGACCTGCTGCACATGAGCGTGCTCTGCGACGAACTCGCCCCGGCGGCGGTGCGCGAGAAAATGAGGAATCTTCGCGACTTGGACGGCACGCTCGACGATGCCGTACTCGTAGCGAGTGAGCTGGTCACGAACGCGGTCCGCCACTCGCTGTGCGCCGAGGACGAGTTCTTGACCGTGCGCATCAGCCGGGACGGACGGTTCCGGATCGCTGTTCTTGATCCCGGCGCCTCGGGTCAGAGCGCGGAAATTGCCGACCGGCCGATCGAGCTGGGCGGACTGGGGCTGAAGGTGGTCGAGCAGCTCGCCGCGACGTGGGGAACCGAGCGGCGGAGCCACGGTTATCAGGTCTGGGCAGAGCTCGAGGTCCCGAACTAGACCGGCCAGACTCCCCCTTGTCGATGGACCTACCGCTTGCTGAACCTGCCGCTCGGCCATCGACCTTGCTGCGTGGTAGGGCATCTGAAGCGTCGAGGGCTAGGACGCATCTGTGCCCCCGCAGCCACCGCTCGACGCGAAACCGCCATTCCTCGGGAACGAGACACGGAGGCCCGTGGAGCGTCGTCGCGTCGACGCCCGCTCCAGGCGTGGGCGCAGTCAGACCCGTGTCCGATGACCGCGGCTGGCGGGGACCCGCGCTTCTCGTCGCACGCGTATCTCGGCGACGTCGGGCGCAGACCAGCTTTGCGCGGCAGGCAGGGCGCGCACACCGGCCGGTGGCAGGCGCCGTGTGGTCCGTCGCGCTC
The DNA here is from genome assembly GCA_963841535.1 of uncultured Solirubrobacterales bacterium. Classification (GTDB taxonomy): domain Bacteria; phylum Actinomycetota; class Thermoleophilia; order Solirubrobacterales; family Solirubrobacteraceae; genus Palsa-465. Next base: position 172,185 of record CAWJDF010000001.1, read on the forward strand.
ATGGCGACGAGCGAGATCGTTGAGCGCTCGATCGGCGAGTCCTGGCTTCGGGAGACCACGCGCATTCACGCGCTGCCGGTGCATTGCCGGGGCGTCCGAACGTGGTCGGATCGCGGTCGGCCCGACTTGCTGGCGATCGGCACCATGCGGGCCGGAATTGTGCGTTCTCAGATGAGAGCAGCCTCTTGCGACCGCCCTGCGACTCCCCCGAGACCGTTCAGGCCGCGGTAGCCGTCAGCCGGCGCCAGGGCTGGATCGCTCAGCCGCCCGCTTCGTCTGGCTGACGAACCCGACCCTGATGCGCGTCGGCGATCGCGTCAATGAACCCGTCGGGATCAAGGAGGCTGACCACGACCTCCCGAACCGTCTCCCTTACGAACATGGTGTTCAGCGTGCGGGGGGTGTGGCAGGGCGGATCGAGCGTCAGTTTGACCAGCCCGCTGGAGGCGCCATTGACCAGCAGCTGACCTCGCGTCACGTGCACGCCCGAGGTCCCGTGCAGGTTGCCCTCCCACCGCTGCGCGGTGCTTATCGATGCGCGCGGAATCCGCTGGTCGAAGCCCGCCCCCCGCACGCGGATCTCGTCGCTATCGACCTCCACCCCCGATTTCGGCCGGCCGAGGGAGAACACGCCGTCCAAGAACGCGGTCAGCCCGTTTAGGCCGTTCGCGTCATAACGTAACTCGAACCAGCGGGGGCTAGGCTGCGGATCCTCACCTGCGGAGGCCCCGCGCTCGCTCAGCACCGCCCGCCGTGAGACCGAGTACGGTTCACCAGTCCGGGCCATCCGCTCACGGATCGCCGCCTTCAGCTTGTCGTGCGACATCGTGTTCCTCTCCGGTGGCACTGTCCCGGCGTCCGGCCACCGTAAAGAATCAACGACGGCAGCGATGTCATCACGCGAGGGCTGAGCCGCTCTTGTCCTCGTCACCTCTCCAGCGCCGGGCTGACGAGGCTCGGATCTGGCAGGCGTGCCTGCCACCGCCAAGCATAACTTCTCTCGGCGTCACAACGGACGACCTCCGACGCCCACCTTCAGCCAGCGATCTCCACCCCGTCCGCACGCCCCACCAAACGGGCCCCCGCCCCTCCCTTGTCGGCCGCTCGCCGCGCTCGCGTGACCGCTCCTCCTCGACGAGCATATGAGTTAGCGCGGCAGCACCACTGCGGCGCGATCAACGTTGAGCACCTCGGCGAGTCCAGCCGGCGGAACATGCCGCTCCTGCCTTGCCGATGCGACGCGCATCTCGCGGCCGGACTCAGCGCACCTGAGTTGCGCTGATTCCGGGTATCGGCCCGAGCGCGGGCGGAGCCGGCAAGGATGGCACCCCGGAGGCGCGCAAGCGGCTACGCGCTCCGGTCGTCGCTCCGCTCCTCGCTTCGCGCGCAGCCGCTGATCCGCTCACCTGGATTGTCCTACTGGGGTCTCAGGGTGTTCAGCTCCCCCTGAGTCAGGCCTTTCGGTTCCTTCGGGCACCTTTAGCCGGTTAAGAGGGGTCAACCGATACGAAGGGCCCCGCGTTCATCGAACTTCGCGACCGCCTGGCGGCGGCGTTCGAAATCGCACGGTGAACAAGGGGCGTCACGACAGTCGGTTCGTGCCGACTCGGGCACGGGCTGTCGCCGGCGAACTCGCTTCGCTCTTCGAGGAGGACAACGGACTCGTCGTGCGACTCAACGAGGTGAGTCGCCGGCTCGCTGGAGCCAACCGCTGGCTTTGGTCTGGGCTTCACCCGGACGCGATCGCGCTGCTGTACGACAAGACCGACGGGCGGACAATCTCGTCCGGCACGAGCGTGATTGCCGAAGTCATGGGCGACGCGATGAGCGGCGGTGGCGACGATTTCGACGCGGAGACGGCTGTGCTCCCGGTGCTGCAGGAGGCTCACTGGACCATTCATCGCGCCTTCGCCGATCACCAGTTGATTTGCGAGGAGCGCCGCCAGATAGCTGTTCGGGTGGGCGAGCTTAGCCAGCAGCTCGTCGATGTCCTGGCCGCGGTGGGATGGCCGGCGGACGCGGCGCGAGCGGTCAACGTGCATGAGCTCGCGGCCGCGGGCATGTGAGAGGCGACGGCGATCAGACGGGTACCGGTCGCTCGCATGACCGCCTGGCCGGTCGCTACCGTCAGCGCCGATGCCGAACTTGCGCGGTGAGATCCCTCTCCAGGTGCTGATTGACGAGCGGCCGTGCGAGGCCCACAGCACCTATGCCTGGCAGGGCGGTGGGATGGTGTTGACCGTGTCCACGGTGCTGCCTGAGCACGGATTGGCGCTCGAGCTGATCTCAACCTATGTCGGTCATCCCCGAACGACCACGATCGCGACGCACCTGCTCCTGGGACCGGTGGGGCACCAGCCTCAGATACGCACCAGCGAGCATCGGCATGAGCAGCTGGACCCAGTCGAGAACCCGCGGGCGTGCGCGTATGACCACGCCGAGCAACTGATCGAGTCATTGCAGACGCTCGGCTGCGAAGCGAGAGTGCGACTGGACGACTCGTCGTTCGTGCAGCTGGAACGGGTCGAGTAGCGGCGCCGACCGCGGGTCCGACCCCGCCCGATGTTCGCACGCCATCCGGGCGTGCGTTTCAGTCGGGGATCGGCCCCGCACCCGGCGGGGCTACGACCCACAAGGAGGGCCACATGGCCACCACCACCGCCCAAGAGCCCGAGGCCGCCGCGGCGGCTGTGGAGGCGTCGACGGCGCAACTGCGGCATGTGCCGCTGTCCGGGATCGTTATCCCGGAGGGCTTCAATCCGCGCGGCGAGGTTGCCGATGACGCCCAGTTGGATCACCTGGCTGAGACGATCCGCCGGCACGGCTGTCTGCAGCCGATTCGTGTCCGCGAGACCGCCGGCGGTGGGCTCGAGCTCGATTGCCGGGGAGCGCAGATATCGGGCGGCGCTCAAGGCAGGGCTGGCCGAGATCCCGGCCATCGTGCGTTCAGCGCTCTCTGGCGACAACGATGAGTCGGCAGACCTGCTCGTCGAGGCGCTCATAGAGAACGACCAGCGGCGCGACTTGGATCCGCTGGAACCGGGCGCTATCGCGCCGGATGCAACATTGAGCGCGTCCGCCGGGTGCGATGGGCGCTGAGTGCGGCGTGATCAGTGTCATCGGTGTGGTTCGAATGCGCGGCAGGTTTCTCCTGCTTGGAGGTGGTTTCGGTGGACGTGTCCGGAGCAGATGCAACATTGTTGCGGTGAGTTCGGACATTGGTTTGGTCTGTGGGTAGTCGCGTGGATGCCGTCGGAGCCGCGCATCTGGTCCTCGCTCAGGGGGTCGCGCAGCTGGATCCGCCGCGGGCGGTGTTTGACGGGATGCTGGCCGGCTGGTCCGCGCAGCAGCGCAGCCGGATGCTGAACGAGGTGACGATCGGCGGGCGCGAGCGGCTGGTGCGCCGGTTCGGTGAGTTCACGAACGAGTATCCGTGGTCGTGGCGGGCGCAGGATGTCGAGGGGTTCACGACGTTGTTGCGCTCGTCCGGGTTGGCGCATTCGACGATCCGCGGTTACCACCACGTGCTGGGGCTGTTCGGCGAGTTCGTCTGCGATCCGCGGTATGGGTGGGTGGAGGAGTGCGAGCAGCGGTTCGGGCGGGCGCCGGGTTTGATCTGCCACGAGTGGAACACGGCGGTGCATGTGAGCGAGTTCGAGGGCCGCCCCGGGCGGCGCGCGCTGACCCGCGATGAGCTGCAGCGGTTCTTCGACTATGCCGACGATCAGGTCGACCACGTCGCTGAGAGCGGCAAGAAGGGGACGCTGGCAGCGTTCCGCGATGCGACGCTGTTCAAGGTGGTGTACGCGTGGGGGCTACGCCGCCGGGAGGCGGTGATGCTCGATCTCGCGGACTTGCATCGCAACGCGCGGGCGCCGGAGTTCGGCACCTACGGGGCGCTGCATGTTCGTTGGGGAAAGGCGTCGCGCGGGAGCCCGCCGAAGCGCCGGACGGTGCTCTCCGTGCATGATTGGGCGGTGGCGGCGCTGCGCCAGTACGTCGAGGAGGTTCGTGGCGGGTTCGATCCGGGGCGCCATCCGGCGGTGTGGGTGACCGAGCGACGTGCACGGATGTCCGCGCGGCAGGTCAACGCCCGGTTCGCGAGCTATCGCGAGGGCGCCGGGTTGCCGGAGGAGTTGGATTTGCACTCGTTGCGCCATTCGTATGTGACGCATCTGATTGAGGCTGGGTTTCCGGAGCGGTTCGTGACCGACCAGGTCGGTCACGCGTATGCGGCGACGACGGCGATCTACACGGGCGTGTCTGACGATTACAAGAACCGCGTGCTGGCCGAGGCGCTGCGCGGAGCGTTCGGGGTGGGGTCGTGACCCGCAAGATGGGGGTGCGCTGGCATCTGCGGGAGGTGATGGCGATGCGCGGCATGTTCTCGACAACGGATCTGATCGTGCCGCTGGCCGAGCGCGGCGTCGAGCTCTCCCGCGAGCAGGTCTATCGGCTGGTGACGCAGCAGCCCGAGCGGCTGAACGTCTACACGTTGGCGGCGTTGTGCGATGTGCTCGATTGCGGGGTTGGCGATCTGCTCGAGCCGGTCGTCGAGCGCCGCCAGCAGCGCAAGGCGGCGGGCTCGCCGGAGGAGAAGGCGTCGCGGAAGGTGCGGGAGGGGTTGCGCCCGGTCCGCGCCCGGATCGTGGATCCGGACAAAAGCGCGGGCGCGTGAGGCGCGCCGGCGAGGCGTCCTCGGCGGCGCCTCGAGGCCGGGAGGGCAGCGGCGAGCGAGCAATCCTGCGCGCGGTCGACGCGGTCGTGGCCGCGGTGCCGCACGTCGACGCGGCGGTGGCGCACGGAGCGATCCTGCGGGTGACGTCGAGAACCCGGTCGAGGAGCATGATCACGGAGTATCTGGTCGAGCATCCGACGGCGCTCGTGGATGGTGACTCAAACGCGCCGGCGCCGCTCGCCCGATTGATCAGTGAGCTGATCGCCGCGGGTGTCGAAAAGCTTTCGTTGCCTCGCTGTCTTGACTGCGGTCAGGAGAAGCCACTGGCTCGAGGGGTGCCAGGCGGCAAGGTCTGCAACGGCTGCCTGAAGCGACGCCGGCCGGCGGAGGTGTGCTCGCGCTGCGGCAAGCTCGAGCACCGGGCGACGCGCGATCAGAACGGTCAGCCGGTGTGCCCCGCGTGCCACCGCCTCACCTACGTTAGGCCGGTCGAGCGGTGCGCGGTGTGCGGCGTGAACCGCAGCTACCGGACCCAGAAGCGGATCTGCTCGGAGTGCCGCGAGCGACCGCACACCAGGTGCGCGACCTGTGGCCAGCCGGCCGCGATCCCGGCTGCGGGCGAGCAGGCGCAGTGCTCGCACTGCGGGCGAGGCTCGCCTGAGCCGTGCGAAGTTTGCGGCGATTTGACGATCAGCCGGACCCGCCGAGGACGACCGCGGTGCCAGCGCTGCTACCAGCGGCCGGTCGGGACCTGCGGTCGGTGCGGGCGGGTGCGCGCGATCGTCCGCCTCGCTGTCGACGGCGACCCGGACCTGTGCGCGATCTGCTGGACCGGGCCGACCGTCAGGTGCGAGAAGTGCGGGAAGGTGCGCCCGTGCCGCGGGGAGCGACGTGGGCGGATGCTGTGCAGCGCGTGCGCGCCGGTGAGACCGCAGGAATGCGCGCACTGCGGCCGCGCGCGACGGCCGGCGGCGCACTGGCCGGAGGGGCCGGTCTGCGGCACCTGCTATGCCCGCGCCCTGGCGGCCAAAGGATGCTGCCCCGAGTGCGGCGAGACCCGGCGGCTGATGCGCTACCCCGGCTACGAGGAGCCGGTCTGCCGTGAGTGCGCCGGCGTGCCCGCTCACAACGTCTGCGGACGGTGTGGTCAGGAGGCCGCGCCTTACGCACGCGGCCTGTGTGGACGTTGCGTGCTTCACGACCGCCTCACAGAGCTGCTCGGAGCGCAACCGCAACGTGCTGCCGTCGGGCTCGACGGCCTATTTGACGAGCTCAGCGCGGCCCGCTCACCGAAGGACATGATGAAGTGGCTTGGCCACAGCAGCGCGATCCCGCTACTCGGTCAGATCGCTCGCGGCGAGACTCCCGTGCACCCACGAGATGCTCGATCGCCACGCGTCGAACCCCGCGGTCCGGCGCTTGGAGCATCTCCTCGTCGCGACTGGCGCACTACCCACGCGGGATCCTGCGCTGGCTCGGCTCGAGCGGTGGACAGAGGAGCTCCTGGCCGCGCAGGGCGATGAGGCGCCGCCGCTGCGGACTTTCGCGCACTGGGTCGTGCTGCGCCGCTACCGGCGCAAGAGCCAGCGGGCGCTGCTCAACGACGGCGTGCTGAGCCGGGCAAAGGTGGAGATGCGAAGCGCCGCCGCGTTCCTGCAGTGGCTGGTCGACCGGGGTCGGCGGCTTGAGGAATGCGGCCAGGCGGATGTCGACGCTTGGCTGGCTGGCGACCGCGCCGACCGTTACATCGCGAGGTCCTTCGCGCGCTGGGCGATGGCGCAGAAGCTGATGCCGAAGCTCGACTTCCCCGCCGGGTGGCGCGGCGGCCCCTCGCCACCGATCATCGCCGAGGAACTGGCCGAGCTTGCTCAGCGGCTGCTCCACGACCCTGAGCTATCGCCTCGCGACCGCGTCGCGAGCGTCCTGGTCGCCGTGTTCGCGCAGCCGGTCAGCCGCGTTGCGCGCCTCACCGCCGCCGACGTCGCGCTCGACGGAGAGGCCGTCGCGATCCGGTTCGGTGACACCGCGGTGAGCATGCCCGAGCCGGTCGCCAACGATTTCCGCAAGCTGATCGCCGACATCGCGGAGCAGCCACCGCCAACGATTCGGCGGCCACGGTGGGTATTCCCGGGCGGCGCGCCGGGCCGACCGATCGGTGAGCAGGTGCTCAGTCGCCGCATGAAGCGCATTGGCGTTGACTGCAGCGACGCCCGGCACGTAGCGCTGCTGCAGCTCGCTGGGCGACTCCCGGCCGCGATCGTGGCCGACCTGCTTGGCGTCCATGTGAACACGGCCACGCAATGGGCGCAGATCGCAGGCCGGCCGTGGGGCGACTACCCGGCAATGCGTGCTGACACCCCTCTCCTTGGGTAGCTGTCCTCAGCCGCAAGGTACGCTCGCTTCCGCTCCACGATCTGCGAGCGACAGTCGGGGCGACCGAGCAGGCCATGCTTCCCCCGTTGCTCAAGACCATCGGCCACACGGTCAAGCCGTTGCTTGCGCAACGCCTGGCTGAGCAGCAGCGCCCGCGTGGACACCCGGAGCGCTGCACATCATCCGTGGCGGCCGCCTATCGTGGACGAGCCGACGCTCGCAACGACATTGAACGCGCGCAGCGGCCACCCGTCGAAGTCCTACGATGTCCGGCCCTTTCATTGGCGTCCGAGTCCTGGTTCGACCAACCCAGCTCAGCTTGGAGAATGGATAGAGGGCGATCCCATAGTCTGATCATGTGCTCGAGGTCAACGGCACCGAGCTTTATCACGAGGTCCGAGGCGCTGGGCCCCCGGTGCTGCTGATCATGGGCGCAACCGGCGACGCCGGGCACTTCGAGCGGCTCGCCAAACTGCTGGCTGACGAGTTCACGGTCGTCACCTATGACCGGCGAGGCAACGGGCGGAGTCCCCGACCCTCGGGCTGGGCTGCGACTTCGGCCGAGGAGCAGGCGGACGACGCCGCGGCGCTGCTCGAGGCGCTCGGCTTGTCGCCTGCGGTGGTCTTTGGCACCTCGCTCGCGGGGGTGATTGCGCTTTGCCTTGTGCTCCGCCATCCGCGAGTGGTGAGCGGCGCGATCCTCCATGAGCCGGCATTCTGGTCGCTCTTTGACAACCCTGACGAGGTCAAGCGGACAGTCGGCGCAGCAGTCGCCGACGGCATGCGCTCCGGCGGCCCGCGGGAGGCGATTGAGCGCTTCTACCGCTTTGTTGCCGGCGACGCGAACTGGGAAGGCCTCGATCCCGAGCTGCGCGAGCGGGTGCTCGCCGGCGCCGACACCTATCTCGAGGTCGAGCGGGGTGCCTTCGCGACCTACCTCCCTGACGAGGCGACTTTGGCGAGGATCGCGACGCCGATCCAGCTGCTCCTCGGCGACCAGAGCTTGCCGTACTTTGCACAGGCGGCCAGCGGGCTCGCCAGGCGCCTGGGAATCGAGATCACGACCACATTTGGCACCCATTTCGCCTACCTGGATCATCCGGTCGAGTTGGCCGAGACCATGAGGCCGTTCCTGCGCGTGGTCAGCGGCGTGACGTAGCCCGTCGCGCAGGAGCCGTGCAAATCTCATATGTCGCTTCCGGAGGATGCGGGTGCTTTCGCTATGGCCTACAGACGCACGCTCCGGAGGACGT
>CAWJDF010000002.1:0-725343 GCA_963841535.1 uncultured Solirubrobacterales bacterium
CGGTCTGCCGGGAGCGGTGTTTCAAGACGGACTGGGTTGTCGATCTCGACATCCGAGCCTTCTTTGATTCGGTTCCGTGGGAGCTGATGCTGAGGGCGGTCGTGCACCACAGCGACCAGAAATGGGTCGTGATGTATGTGGAGCGCTGGCTGAAGGCCCCGATGCAAAGGCCCGACGGGACGCTGGTCCAGCGGGTCAAGGGCACGCCGCAAGGCAGCCCGATTTCCCCTGTCCTCGCCAACTTGTTTCTGCATTACGGGCTTGATGCGTGGATGGTCAGGGAGTTCCCGGCCGTCGCGTTTGAGCGCTTTGCAGACGATGCGGTGATCCATTGCGTCAGCGAACGCCAAGCCCGCTTTGTGCGGGACGCGGTCGCCTGTCGGCTCGCTGAGGTCGGGTTGGAGCTTCATCCCGACAAGACGAGGATCGTGTATTGCAAGGACAGCAACCGCCGAGGGACGTACGAGCATGTCTCGTTCACGTTCTGCGGCTACATGTTCCGGCCCCGGAAGACGGCGAACAAGAGCCGGGGGGTGACCTTCACGGGCTTCCTTCCGGCTGTCTCTCCGGGCAAGCTGACGGCGATGAGTCGTCGGGCAGCGTCCTGGCGGCTTCATCGGCGCGTGAACCTGACCCTCGACGACCTCGCAGAGGAGGTCAACCCTGTGATGCGGGGTTGGCTTGCGTACTACGCCGCGTTCTATCCGGACGCGGTCACCCCACTCTGTCATCGCATCGACCTCCATCTGGTGCGATGGGCGCGGTGGAAGTACAAGCGGCTGGAGCGCAGTGGTCCTCGAGCGCGGACGTGGTTGCGCGGGGTCCGGTCAAGGGAACCCGAGCTGTTCGTGCACTGGCGGTACTGCGCACCGCCCCAATAGCTGGACGGCACGAGCCGTATGAGTCGAGAGGCTCACGTGCGGATCTGTGGGGGCCGGAGGGTGAGATTCCCTCCGGCTACCCGGCGGCGGCAAAGGCCGCTCGGGATCGCCGCGCTGGAGGACAAGATCCTCCAGCGGGCGGTGGCCGAGGTACTGGGTGCCGTGTATGAGGCGGACTTCCTCGGGTTCTCGTACGGGTTTCGGCCCGGGCGCTCACCGCATGACGCGTTGGACGCGCTCGGAGCCGCAATCAAGATGAGACGTGTGAACTGGGTGCTCGACCTGGATTTCCGGGACTACTTCTCCCGCCTTGACCATCAATGGCTGGAGCGGTTTGTTGAGCACCGGATCGCGGATAGAAGGGTCCTGCGGCTGATCCAGAAGTGGCTGGCCGCGGGGGTCATCGAGAACGGGTCGTGGACAGCGTTCGACGAGGGCGTTCCGCAAGGGGCTTCGATTTCGCCCCTGCTAGCCAACGTCTACGCGCACTATGTCTTTGACCTATGGGCCCACCAGTGGCGGCGCCGGCATGCGCGCGGTGACGTGGTCATCGTGCGTTTCGCCGACGACGCCGTGGTGTGCTTCGAGCACCGGGCTGACGCGGAGCGGTTCTGGGCTGACCTGGGTGACAGGCTCGCGAGGTTCAACCTGGAGCTGGCGGACGAGAAGACGCGGCTGATCGAGTTCGGCAGATTCGCTGCTGAGCGACGAGTGGCGCGTGGCCTCGGCAAGCCTGAGACGTTCCGCTTTCTTGGCTTCACGCACATCTGCGGGAAGGCCAGGAGCGGACGCTTCAAGCTCAAGCGGATCACCGACTCGAAACGGGTGCCAGCCAAGCTCAACGCCCTCAAGGACGGGATCGAGCGACGCCAGCACCTGCCCATCCCAGAACAGGGGCGCTGGCTGGCCAGCGTCCTGCGCGGGCACTATCAGTACTACGCGGTGCCCGACAACAGCAAGGCGCTACACGCCTTCCGCCGCCAGGCAGAGTGGTACTGGTTTCGAGCCCTACGGCACCGCAGCCAACGCACCACGCTGACCTGGGAGCGGATGTCGCGCCTCGCCGACCGATGGCTACCTCCACCTCGCGTTCTGCGTCCCTGGCCCGAGCAGCGATTTCACGCTCTTACCCAAGGCAGGAGCCCAGTGCGGTAGTCCTGCACGCTGGGATCTGTGCGGGGGGCAGCCCGAGGCGGTGTGGACGCAGGTCCCGCCCCGACCGAAGGGCTGTCCCTACCGCGACAGCGGGCGCAGATCGCCGAGCGCTGTCGCCGCGGCAAGCTGCATCGCGCCCGGGCGGGAGCGGTGTCGGTCATGGCGCGCGCGCCCTACGGCTACCGGTACGTGAAGCGCTCCGAGCACGCGGACGCGTTCTTCGAGATCGACGAGACCGAGGCGCCGGTCGTGCGCGAGATCTTCCGCCGTTACCTCGAGGGCGGCGAGTCGATCGCCAAGATCGCCCGGTGGCTCTCAGAACAGGGCGTGCCGACCAGGACCGGCAGGACCGGCTGGAACAACGCCACGATCTGGGGGATGCTCCGCAACCCGGCGTATGCCGGGCAGGCCGCCTACGGCAAGACGCACGCGACCGGCGCGCCCGTCCGGGGGACGCGCCTGGCGCGACTGCGCGGGCAGCGCTCTGCCCGGATCTCGCGCGAGGGTGTCGCGCCGGAGCAGTGGAAGCAGATCTCGGTGCCGGCGCTCGTGACCGCCGAGCAGTTCGAGCTCGCCGGGCAGCGGCTCGAGCGCAACCGGCGCATCTCGCCGCGCAACACCAAGCGCCCGTCGCTGCTGCAGGGGATCCTCGTATGCCGCCATTGCGGCTATGCCTACTACCGCTGCTCGACCCGCAGCCCGAACGGGATGCTGCGCGAGTACTACCGCTGCTCGGGCACCGACGGCCACCGCCGGCCCGAAGGGCGTGTCTGTGACAACCGGCCGGTCCGTCTGGCCGAGATCGACGAGCTCGTCTGGACCCGAGTTCTCGGACTGCTGGAGGACCCGACGCTGATCCAGGCCGAGATCGACCGGCGGCTTGAAACGATGCGCGCGACGCACCCTGCCACTGGGCGTCGGGACGCGCTCGAGCGCGACCTCACGCGTGCCCAGACCGCGCTCAGGCGGCTGCTGGACGGCTACCAGGAGCAGCTGATCACGCTCGAGGAGCTTCGCGCCCGCACGCCCGAGCTGCGCAAACGCGAGACCGCCCTGCAAGCTCAGCTCGACGCCCTGGACGCCGAGTTGCACGACGCCGAGACCTACCTCAAGCTCACCGAGAAGCTCGAAGGCTTCCGTGCCCGCCTCTCGACCAACGCCGAGAGCCTGACCGTCGAGCAGCGCCAGCAGATCATCCGGCTCGTCGTCCGCGAGGTCCTGATCGGCGAGGACGATGTCACGATCCGCCACTCGATCCCGGTCCCCACCGGCGACCATCCGCCGGGTTATCTACTGCGTTCGGGTAGTCGAGAAGAGCCAGATCCAGGCGCTTGACCGCACCGCGCCGATCCTGCCGATGCTTCCCGGTACCCCGGAGCGCGCGACGCATGACTACAAGCGCTCGGGCACCTCGAGCCTGTACGCGGCGCTGGATATCGCGTCCGGCAAGGTCATCGGCACGCTGCACTCCCGCCACCGCGCGATCGAGTTCAAGAAGTTCCTGGCCACACTCGACCGAGAGGTCCCGGCCGACCTCGACGTGCACCTGATCCTCGACAACGCCTCCACCCACAAGACCCCAGCGATCCAGCGCTGGCTCGCGGCCCATCCCCGGTTCGTCGTGCACTTCACGCCGACCAGCTCCTCCTGGCTAAACCTCGTCGAGCGGTGGTTCGCCGAACTCACCAACAAGAAGCTCCGCCGTGGCGCACACCGCTCGGTTCGTCAACTCAACGCCGACATCCGCGCCTGGATCGAAACCTGGAACCACAACCCACGACCGTTCGTCTGGACCAAGACCGCAGACCAAATCCTTGAATCAATCGCCCGATACCGCGGACGAATCAATGACTCACGACACTAGGTAGCCGCTGGGTCGAGCAGCTGCGGCGTGGCTGCCAGCACACTCGGACTCACTGCTGCAGGGTGTAGTGGCGGCGTGCTCCCGCGCGGGAGCGCCGAAGCGCTCGCAGCCCTCGGTGGCGGATAACCGACTGCTGCCGGCAGGCAGCGGATGAGGCGCCGGGTTGGCTGGCCGGCCAGCTCGAGGCGGTGGGCGCCTTGACGCGCGGTGGCTCGGGGAGTCCGGCGGCCCGGTCGGGTGTCCTTTGGCCGGGGACGTCTGAGCTGGGCGAGGCGTTGGGGTTGACCGTCGCGCGGTGTCTGCGAGACTGGGAGGAGGTCGCTGTGCGAGCTTGAGGAGTTGGAGATGACCGATGCTTTTTCGGAGTACGTGACGCTGTTGGAGGAGATCGAGCGGATTCCGGTTGCGGCACGAGCGTCGTCAAGCCTCTCGAACGCGCAGCGCGCTGCGACGGTTGCGCGGGTGGTTGAACTCGTCCGAGATCGTGTGCTGCCACAGTCTGATCGGGAGGAGGAGGGCCTCCAGGCTCTTCTTGGCGACGGCTTCGCGGCGTTTGCCCGCACGCGGGGAGCCTCAGGCGGGGTGGACCACGATGCCATCCTGGCGCCCGTGGACGAGTTCGCGCGCGCTGATCCGCGGGACGGAGCGCGGGTTCAGGAACTCTTGTATCGGCTTCACGCGGCGATCGCGGGCCGCTTCGGCGGGGCGGAGTTGATCCTTGCCACGGCAGGGATGGAGGAGCGGTCACCGAGACGCGGTTCACCGCCGGTGGCAAGCTCGGGCCGTGCGACCGAGAGGAGCCATCGCGGCTACACGGGTCCTTCGGCTTGGTTCGGTTGATGCGCTGAGCGGCCGGCGGCGGTTTCGGATCAGCTGCCCGTCCCGCGCTCGTGCGTCCGGCTGGCGGATCGGTCTGCGCGGCTCGCGGTGCTGAGCGTCAGCCGCTCTCGCCACGTTTACTGAGGGTTGGGATCAGGCACTGTCGACGTTGCCGGGCTTGGCGCGCGCGGCCGCGTGAGCCGTCTCGCCCGCGGGCGTCTCGGCGGCCGTGGTGCTGGTGGTCTCGGGTGTCTCGCCAGCAGCGGTGTCGGCTGACTCGCCGGGGGGGGTGTCGGTGGCGGTAGTGCTCGTTGGCTCGGTCGGCGCGACGGCGGTCGTGGCGGTGATCGCACCATTAGCCGGCTCGGTCAACGCGTCGGCGGCCTTGAGCCGGTAGCCTCGCTCGGCCTTCTGCACCTCGCCGCTGCGGGCCAGCCTCGACAACGTGCTCGCGACGGTGGCGCGCGGCAAGCCGCTCTTCTCGGCCAGCTCACCGGCTGTCATCGGCTCGCCGCCGGCGAGCGCCGCGAGCACCGCGGCCCGTGTCGCACCGGGCGCCGTCCGGACAGAGGACGCCACCGCCGGATCGGCGCTACGCCGCGCCGGGCGTCCCCGGGTGGCCGACCCGCCGAGCGCGGGCGTCACCGCTCGAGTTCGCCCGCTGCTTGCGCCCCGGGTCGGGGAAGCCTTCGACCCGGGCGCACCGGACCGCGCCTGCGCGCGTGCCCGGCCGGCTTGTTCGCGATCGTTCCGGGCCGGTGGGGATGACGATCGGGGATCAAGCGCGGCGAGCGCCCTTCGCAGCCGGTCGGCCTCGCTCATGATCTGGTCAAGGCGGTGTTGGATCTGTTCACGCAAGCGGTCAATCACGGCGCATTTCATCCTGGGCGTGAGGGACAGAACGGCGATCGTACAGGTCGGTCCTTCATCCCAGCCGCCGCACTAATTGCTCATCGCCGGCGGTGCCCGGCAAGCCAGTGTGCCAGTCACTGCACTCGGGGTGCAGCCTCGTGATGGCACCTGAGACGAAGCGTCGAGGTCCTCAAAGACGACCGTTCGTCACGATCGGGCGACGGTCCGCGCCCGCGGACGAGCACGGCTGTCTTGCGTCGGACTGCGTGTCCGGAATCCGGGCGATAATCACGCAATGTGGTCCGGGGGCCTGGGAGTCTCGAACAGGAGGCTATGGCCATGTCCGAGTCGCGCCCCCGGCGTAAGCGGATGCTATCCGCGCAGGAGAAGTTCCAGATCTGGCTGCAGTTGTTGATGGCGAGTTGTAATGGCACAAATCGGGCCGTCGGCCACAGGGTAGAACGGTCACGCTCCACAAGGACTTCCGCACCGTCAGAGGCCGAACCTTGATGTCGACGTCTTCCTTCCGCGCGCTGACCCGGCCCGTTCTTCTCCGCAGGGTTGACGTGCGCGGTCAACTTCACGAGCCGCCGATCCGGACACCCCAGTGAACGCTACAGACCTTGCCGATGACCGCTCGCGCCCTACACGTTAGGCGGCGAGGCGTTCGGCGAGGACGATGCCGGGCTGAGGTGGTGAGTCGGTCTCAAAGCTCGCCAGCGTCGCCTCGTCGGGGTACATGCGGCTGAGGTAGTCTGAAAGCATTCGTCCGGCGCTGAAACGGGGGCCGCATCGCACCATTGACTGTCGGATCATCTGCAGCCATCCGACGGGCAGCCCGTTCTCACGTGTGTAGTACAGCGGCGCGATGTGATCTTCGAGCAGCGAGTAGAGCCGATCCGCGTGGCGGGCGTCCTGGCTGGCGAGGTCGGCCTCGACCGTGCCGTCGATGGCCCATCCAATCCTGTCGTCGTAGGCTTCCGGCCACCAGCCGTCGAGGACCGAGAGCTGCAGCCCGCCGTTGATCGCTGACTTCATGCCCGACGTCCCTGACGCCTCCAGCGGCGGCCGGGGAAGGTTCACCCACAGATCGCAGCCCGCCGTCAGCGCGGCACCGAGGCGTAGGTCGTAGTCCTCGAGGAACACGATGCGGCCGGCGAAACCGGGGTGGTCGCGATACTCGAACAGCCGACAGACCGTCCGCTTGGCCTCCTCATCCTTGGGGTGGGCCTTTCCTGCGATCACGAGCTGCATCGGGCAAGACGCCGAGCCGAGCAGGGCCAGCATCCGCTCCACGTCGGCCATCAAGAGATCAAGACGCTTATACGTCGCCACGCGTCGGGCAAACCCGATCGTCAACACGTCAGGCGAGAGCAGCTCGGCGGCCGCCCGCGCGAGGTAGGCAGCCTGTCCCCGGGCCAGGCCCTCGGTGACGCTGCGGGTACGAACCAACTCGACCAGCTGCTCGCGCTGGCGCCGGCGCGCTGACCACAGCTCGACGTCGGAGATGCGCCGGATCGCATCCCAGACCGACGGATCCTCGACCCGCTCGAGCCAGCCCGGAACGAAGTGGCGGTCGAGCAGGCCGCGCATCGGATCGCCAAGCCAGCTCGGGATGTGAACACCGTTGGTGACCACATCGATCGGAACCTGCTCGACGGGCTGATCGGGCCACAGCCCGCGCCACATCTCCCGAGCCACCTCGCCATGGCGGGCGGCGACGCCATTCGCTCTGCGGCTCGAGCGCAGAGCGAACTGGGTCACACCGAACGGCTCCCATTCGTCGTCCGGGTTCGTGCGTCCCCGGGCAAGCAGCTCCCCGATCTCCACGCCGACCTCCCCCGCGACGTCGGCGAGCATCTCGCTGATCTGCGCTGCAGAGTAGGTGTCGTTGCCGGCCGGCACCGGCGTATGCGTGGTGAACACGGTCTTGCGCCGCGCCTGCTCCAAGGCATCCCCGGCACCGCCGGCGCCCGTCACCAGCTCGTCGTGGAGGAGCTCCAGGGCCGCGAAGGCAGCGTGGCCCTCGTTGAGGTGCACGACCGCGGGGTCAATCCCGAGCCGGCGCAGCACCCGAACACCACCAATCCCCAGCAACGCATACTGGGCCAGCCGCACCTGCGGGTCACCCACATACAAACGAGAGGTGATGAACCGATCTACCGGATCATTCCCGTCCACGTCGGCATCCAGCAGCAGCAAACCCACCCGGCCGACGTTCACCCGCCACACCTGACAGCCGACCTGGCGGCCGGCGATCGGAACCCCGATCGTCAATAGCCCGCCATCCTCGTCACGCAGCCGCGCCGCCGGCAGTCGCTCCGGGTCGCTCTCCACCCAATACTCATGCTGATAGCCGTCACCGGCGATCCGCTGGCGGAAATACCCGTGGCGATACATCAGCCCCACCCCAACCATCGGAACCGCCAAGTCCGACGCCGCCTTCAGCATGTCGCCGGCCAGCACCCCAAGCCCGCCCGAATACACCGGCAGCGACTGATGCACCGCATACTCAGCGCAGAAGAAAGCCACCGGATGCTCACGACCGGCCACACCCGTACGCCACGGACGCGCCAGATCCCGCCGCACCTCGCCGCTCACCGCTTCCAAGCGCTCAAGAAAATCCCGATCGCCGGCCAGCCGCTCGAGCCCGCTCGGCGAGACCTCCTCCAACATCCTCACCGGATTGGCCTCACACCGCGCCCAACGCCGAGGATCGATCCGCTCAAACAGCTCCGGACCGCCCCGCGTCCAGGACCAATGATAGTTGTAGGCCAGCTCGGCCAGCCACGCAGCGGCCCCGGCACGCGCCCAGCCAGAACACGCGCCGCCTCAGCAACCTCCCCCACACCAGCGTCGAGCCCCCGGACGAAATCTGTCCTGCGGTCTGCTTCGGTATCCATTCCGCCTGCCCCCAATCGCTCAGCGCACCGACCGCCGAGACCCCACCCCGGCCGCATCGCGCCCATTTGCCCGAACAACGGCTGAATCACTGCCAATCGTCCGCGCTGGGTTCCCAAACTCGACCAACCGCAATCGGCGCGGTCGCTTCCCACCCATGGATCACCCGCCCTCCTCTCCGAACACTGAGCAACCCAATCAGCACCGCTGCTTGGCGATGCGGTAGCGGCGCGCCGCGAATTCCACGACTCCGACACACCCGCTGTGGACGCTGAGCGCGTGCCGGGCGAGGCCGCCGGTGGCGGCGTTCCGCTTCGCGATCGGGATCCGACACGCGATGAGCGAGGAATGATTTGCCGAGTGACAAGGCGCGTCGGAAAGCACGCAACGGACTTCGGCATTCACGAAGCCTCAGGCGCCCCGGAGATCCTCCCCGCGTGGTTCGCGGCTTCCGCGTCGAGTCAGCTGGCCCCGAGAGCAGCAGCGGCGCTCAGGTAGCTGCCGAGGCGATGGAAGCGCTCGTCCGCGGGACGCGCAGGTGGCGAAGCGATCCCGGTCCGGCATGCTTGCGCACGACCCCTCGGACGCGTAGCTCCCGGGCACTTGTTGGTGTCGCTGACCCGATCCTGGCTTTGCGGGATCCGGGGGTGCGGGATGGTAGTCCGGCCCGGTCGTGTGCAGCGGTCTGTGGTCGAGGGGGTTGACGCCGGGCGCGGGCCGACGCGGTGGCGGTGCGGAGGATCGCGGAGTGCGCTAAAAATCGGCGTCGCGGGTCGCGTCGGTAGAAGTGGTGTGACGAGCGCCTGGTAGGTCGAGGCCCGCGAGGGTCGGCCATCGCGGCGCCGAACTCGTCGGCTGTTACCGCAGTCGACGTGAATGGAGACACCACGATGGCCGATGGTCAGAGCATGACGACGGTTGCCGATGTCGTCGCGCAGGTCCGCGACGGGCGGCTTGAGGATTTCGTGAGGGAGGCGGTCGCGATCGTCGCCCGCGAGCTGATGGAAGCCGAGATCAGCGCGGAGGTTGGTGCTGGGCTTGGCGAGGTCGTGCCGGAGACCCGGCTGACACATCGAAACGGGTATCGGCCGCGGGCGTGGGAGACCAGGGTCGGGGAGATCGAGTTGCTGATCCCGAAGAAACGCTCGGGCAGCTCGTACTTCCCGAGCTTCCTGGAGCCGCGCCGGCGCTCGGAGCAGGCGATCATCGCGGTCGTTTTGGAGGCGTACGTGAACGGCGTCTCGACCCGGAAGGTCGACCGCCTCGTTGAGCAGCTGGGGATCGACGGGATGACCAAGGACCGGGTCTCGGCGCTCTGCCGGGCGTTGGACGAGCAGGTCGAGCTGTTCCGCCAGCGACCGCTTGAGGGCGCCTACCCCTACCTGTGGTTAGACGCCAAACAGGTCAAGGTCAGAGATCACGGCCGCGTCGTGTCCAAGGCAGTCGTCGTCGCCTACGCGGTGCACGAGTCCGGCGTGCGCGAAGTGATCGGCCTGGATGTCGGCGAGGTCGAGTCGGGCGCGTTCTGGACAGAGTTCTTGCGCTCGCTTAAGCAGCGCGGGCTCGACGGTGTGCGGCTGGCTGTGTCCGATCAGCACGAGGGGCTCAAGGGCGCGATCGCCCGCGTGCTCGGCTGCCCATGGCAACGCTGCACAGTCCACTTCACGCGCGACATGGTCATGCACTGCCGCCGCGATCAGCGCGGGCTCGTCGCCGCAGCGCTCAGGGAGATCTTCAACGCCGAGGGATACGAGCAGGCCAAGGACAGGGTCACGCACGTACTCGAACGGCTCAAGGACGTGGCGCCGAAGGTGTGCGCGCTGCTCGAGGCGGCCGAGGAGGACCTGCTCGCCTTCTACCGGCTGCCGCCCGAGCACTGGACCAAGCTGCGGTCCACGAATCCGTTGGAGCGGGTCAACAAGGAGATCGGACGCCGGACCGACGTCGTCGGGATCTTCCCCAACGACGCCGCCGTGATCCGCTTGGTCGGTGCGCTGCTCTCAGAACAGAACGACGAGTGGCTGGTGCAGCGCCGCTACCTGTCGGTCGAGTCGATGGCGCTGATCCTGGCCGAGCTCACCCAGCCCGAGCGGGCCCAGGTCGAGCAGGAGGTACCCGGTCTCACCGCCGCCTGAACCGCGATCGGGCCATCTGGCCCCGATCCAGGACCGCAGCCGCGAACCGCGGCGCGTCCCGAGCCGTTCTGCGGCCCTCGGACAGACGCACGCGACCGATAGCACCCCCCAAATCCAGGCGCGCACGCGCGTGTCGGCGCTCGCCCTCGCCCTCAGGGCTCGCCCAGGGGCTCGCCCCTCGGTCTCGGTCTCACACCAACACACGCGTATTCCCTCCCCGCACCAGGCAACGAGGAGGTGAGCACCCTCATCCCGGTCTGAGCCGCCACACTCGCCGACGAGCTCTACCCGTCACACCACAACATCCGACTTGACTAAAGCGCTCCTGGTTTCGCGCCGCCGTCGGGTGGGCGCCGGCTCCGAGAACCCGGTCCGCCGTGTGCTGAGGGAACTGGTCGGCGAGCGCTCGGAAGTCAAGTCCCCGCACCAGAGCGCCAGCGGCCGCGCCTGGAGCATTGCGGCCTGGGGACCAACAGCGACCTTGCCGGTCGACGCGCGTCCGGACCAGCGGCACTCGTCCGCACCAGCGGCCAACCGCGTCTGAGATGGACGCTTAGGGCTCGTAGAAAAACAACTCAGCAGGTTTTGTGGTGTCTATGTAGAACTTGGGAGGCGTGATCGATGAAGCCGCGATCGGTGAACGGTTCAGGTCGATGGCGCCGGAGTTGAACGAGCGACAGCGCCGGTTGTGGGCTGCGAGTGAGGCGCGTGCAGCGGGCTGGGGTGGGGTCACCGCGACGGCGCGCGCGACGGGGATGGCGATCGACACGATCCGTAAGGGGATCGCCGAGCTGGAGTCGGGTGAGAGGCTTGACCCGGGACGGGTGCGTCGTCCTGGTGGCGGCCGTCGGTCGTTGCTTGAGAGCGACCCGGCGATCCTCGATGACATCGAGCGCCTGGTCGATGAGGACTCGCGGGGCGATCCCGAGTCGCTTCTTCGGTGGACGGCGAAGAGCGTGCGGCAGATCGCCGGCGGGCTCGGCGAGATGGGCCACGAAGTGCACTTCACGTCGGTCGCGACGTTCATGCGGCTGCTCGGCTATTCGCTGCAGGCCAACGTGAAGACCAAGGAAGGGGCGTCTCATCCCGACCGCGACGCTCAGTTTGCGCACATCAATAAGACCGCCAAGGCGGCGGTCGCGACGGGCTGGCCGGTGATCAGCGTGGATACCAAGAAGAAGGAGCTCGTCGGCGATTTCAAGAACGCAGGGCGCGAATGGCGCCCGAAGGGCGAGCCCGAGCGGGTCCGCGTCCACGACTTCAAGGACAAGCAGCTCGGCAAAGCGATCCCCTACGGCGTCTACGACATGCGCTTGGATGAGGGCTACGTCAGCGTCGGCATCGATCACGACACCGCCCAGTTCGCGGTCAACTCGATCCGCAGTTGGTGGCAGTACCTCGGCTCTGAGCGCTACCCGCACGCCCCGCGGCTGACGATCACCGCCGACTGCGGCGGCTCCAACGGCAACCGCCCGAGGCTGTGGAAAGTCGAGCTGCAGAAACTCGCCGACGAGACCGAGCTCGAAATCGAGGTCTGCCACTTCCCGCCTGGTACCTCGAAGTGGAACAAAATCGAGCACCGCCTGTTCTCGTTCATAACGATGAACTGGCGCGGCAAGCCGCTCGTCTCGCTGGAAACGATCATCAACCTCATCGCCGGGACCACGACCAGCACCGGCCTTGAGGTCTACGCTCGGCTCGACGACGGCGCCTACCCCGACAAGATCAAGATCACAGACGCCGAGTTCAAGACCGTGAACATCCACGGTCACGAGTTCCATCCCGAGTGGAACTACATCATCAGGCCACACGGTCAATGAGCGTTCCACATACCCACCCCAATTTACCGAGTTGTTTGTCTACGACTCCTTAGCGACCATTCTCGCGCCGTTGCTGCCGGAACCCCGCGTGTCCGCTTCGGCTACCGGTGTGGCGAGTCAGCCAGCGTCATCAGTCGCACGCGGCGACGGCCGATTAGGGTGCCGATGAGCATCGGGGGACGAGGACCGTATCGACGTCGCCGCCACGCGGCCCGGGTGATCGCATGCTGGGCAGATCATTACCTGCGCGTGTATCCGGGTGTCTTCTCGTTCGCCTGAGCGAGGCGATCGCTGTTGTCGGATGTGGGCTGAGATGAAGTAGCGGCCCACGGACATTCTGAGGACACCCAGCCTTAGATGAGCGCTAGCGGCCCCGGCTGGTCGAGCCCCAGGTGCGCGAAAGCGCGTTTGGTGGCGGCGCGGCCGCGGGGGGTGCGTTGGATCAGCCCGCGTTGCAAAAGGTAGGGCTCGTAGACGTCCTCGATCGTGTCCTGTTCCTCTCCGACCACGACCGCGAGGGTGGAGAGCCCGACCGGGCCGCCGTCAAACTTGTCGCAGATCGCCCGCAGGATCTCCCGGTCCAGGCGATCGAGGCCTTCGTGGTCGACCTCGAGGAGATCGAGGGCGGCCGCCGCCACACGGGCGCTGACGACCCCGTCGCCGCGGACCTCGGCGTAGTCGCGGACCCGTTTGAGCAGCCGGTTAGCCACTCGCGGGGTGCCGCGGCTGCGCTCTGCGATGGCGCGCGCCCCGCCGTTCTCGATCGCCACCTCGAGCAGCCTGGCGGAGCGGCGGACGATCGTCGCTAGTTCGTCGACATCGTAATGCTCGAGGCGGTGCTGGATCCCGAAGCGGTCGCGCAGCGGGGTGGTGATCAGCCCGGCCCTGGTGGTCGCCCCGATCAGCGTGAACGGAGGGAGCGGGAGCGTGACCACTCGGGCGCCGGCGCCCTGCCCGACCGTGATCGGCAGGCAGCTGTCCTCCATCGCCGGATAGAAGGTCTCCTCGAGCGCCCGCGGGAGCCGGTGGATCTCATCGACGAAGAAGATCGTCCGCGGCTCGAGCGCGGTCAGGAACGCGGCGATGTCGCCCTTGCGCTCGAGCGCGGGGCCGGCGGTCTGCACGAACGGCACGCCGAGCTCGGCGGCGAGGATCTGCGCGAGCGAGGTCTTGCCCAGGCCGGGTGGCCCCGCGAGCAGTACGTGGTCGAGCGCCTCGCCGCGGCTGACCGCCGCCGCGATCGATACCGCCAGTTGGTCCTTGAGTGCCTCTTGGCCGACGAAGTCCTCGAGCCTCCGGGGACGCAGCGAGCGGTCGAGCTCGTCGTCCGCAAGCGGCTCCGGAGCCTGGATCCGCGGAGTCGGCGTGTCGCTGACCGGGATCATTGGCGCGCCGTTCTGAGCGCGCTCGCGATCAGGTCCTCGGGCCGCTCGCCGACCGCCGCGTCGAGCAGCTCATCGGCCTCCCGGACGCTGTAGCCGAGGCCGATCAGCCCCTCCCGGGCGAGCGCCCGTGGACCGTCCAGACGCGCGATCGAGATCGCCTGCTCGGGCACCGAGCCTCCGACCTTCTCGCGCAACTCCACGATCAGTCGCTCCGCGGTCCGCTTGCCGATCCCGGGCACGGCCTGAAACCGCGCGGCGTCGCCGGCCGCGAGCGCCGCGACCAGGTCCCGGGGCGGCCCCGCCGAGAGCACGGCGAGCGCGACCTTCGGCCCAACCGACTGCACTCCCAGGAGCATCAGGAACAGCTCGCGCTCCTCCTCACTGGCAAAGCCGTAGAGCAGCAGCGCGTCGTCGCGGACGACCATGTGGGCGTGCATCACCACGTCGAGCCCGACCGCCGGGACGTGCCGGAGCGTCTGCGTCGAGACCGATAGCCGGTAGCCGACGCCGCCGCAGTCGATGACCACGTGATCGCCGCGACGGACCGCGACCCTCCCCGAGACCAGAGCGATCACCCGCGCCCCCCGCCGCTGGCGGCCGCGAGCGCCCGAACCAGTGGCAAGCGGTTCACGTCGCAGATCGCTTCCAGTGCATCGAGCGCGTGATCGGGCGAGGAGACCAGCGGGCAGTCCGAGCGACTGCGCGACCATCCGCCCCTCAGTGTCGGCGATCGCATAAGCATCGAACCCGGATTGTGAAGACACCGGATGACAGCATCCCTCGGGAGCTTCCACTCGTTCGCTCCCGAGCCCCGACCCCCAGGGTCCTCGTCGAGTAGGGCGACACCGGCGGGCATCGCCCGCTACTTGAGAATCACACGCCCGCGGATGCATCCGGGATCACGCGCCGGCCAGCCTTCCAAATCGACGCGCCCGGCAGGTTCTCGGGCCTGGCTCGAGGGCTGGCCGTCCGCCCGCGATGCCAGGTTGAATTCGCCGACCCCGATTCTGAGCTTCGAACCTTGGAGGGACTGCCTTGCCACTAACACAGGCGCAGCTCGTGACCGCCGTCGCCGAGCGCACGCACCTCAGCAAGAGCGACGCCAAGCGCGCGCTCGCGGCGCTCGATGAGGTCGTGCTCGAGGAGCTCGGGAACGCTCAGAAGGTGCGGATCGGCGGGCTAGTGCAGTTGACGGTCCGGGTGAAGCCGGCCCAGAAGCCACGCAAAGGCCGCAACCCGGCGACCGGTGAAGAGATCACGGTCGCCGCCAAGCCAGCGAGCATCGACTTACGCGCCCGGCCGCTGGCCCGAGCAAAGGGCGCGCTGCCGTCGATGCAAAGGGCGCGCCGTCGGCTCGTTGCCCTGAGCCGCCCGGCTGCTCGTCGCGCGAGGAACCCGACGAGGAGCTCGCGCAGCGCATGTTCTCGGTTCCCGTATCGGCCGGGATCGTCTCTACCGACGACGAATAACTCGGCCACCTTCGCCACCGCCGCCCAAAGGGGACCGCAGCGGTCTTCACATTTTCACGCTCGATAATGTCCGCAATGCCGAGCAGGGCCTTTCAGGCCTGTGGCGCGAGACGTTCATGTCGCCTACGGCACAGCGGACCTCCTCGGGATCGCAGGCTCGTTTGCGCGCCGATCCGCCGTTAGCGGCTGAGGGAGCCGGTCAGAAGGACGACACCTGCCGGCACGGCGACGCCGGCCGTAAGGTCGGGGCCACGAACGATCGCACGCCGACCGCAAGATCGACGACGTGTGCATCCGGAATGTCGTTCCGTGTACTTCCCGGATGACTTGCTAGGTTGCTGCGACGCGCGTCGTCGTCGATAACCGCACGGGCGCTGATGCCCGCTTCGCTGCTGCTCTGCAGGAGGCTTTGAGCGGTGCTGGCTTCGAGGTCGAGGTGCGCCGGCCGTCGCCGCAGACGATGTACGACACGACGGTCCACTTCGTTGTCGAGGGGGTATCTGTGCGAGTCCAGGCTGACATCAGTCGAAAGGAGCTTGCGATCGTCGCGGCCGCCGTGCGGGATGCCGAAGCTCGGCGATGCAGCGAGCGGCACCGCTCGCGAGATGTCGCTATCTACCTAGGCGAGACGAGTCGCGTGCTCGCGTGGGTGGACGTATTCGGCTCCGACGGGCTCTGAGCAGCTCAGCCTCAACGGCAACGGAGGGGAGAAGTGCTGACTCATTGGGCGAGCGGCGGGCACGATCGAGCGCATTGACGTGAGCGACGCCCGCGAGACCTTCACCATTGTGCTCGGGTATGACGGCTCGGAAAGCGCGCGGCGAGGGGTGCAGCGTGTCCGTCGGCTCGCCGTCGAGCGGCCAACGGTCGTGGTCGTCGCCGTCGCGCCGGAGGTGCGTTCCGCGGGGCTCGGCACCGAGCTGGTTGTTCGAGCAGTGGATACGGACTTGCTCCTCGCGGAAGCGGGCGAGCTCTTGGCGGCCCGGGAGGACGCGGCGGTTCAGGGTCGCTCGGCGGTAGGCGATCCGGCGGTCGTGCTCATCGATGTCGCACGCGAGGTGGCCGCCGATTTGATTATCGTGGGTCGTCGCGGCGGCGATTTCGTCGCTCGTACGCTGCACGGCCCGGTCGCCGAGCGTGTCGCGCAGCTTGCGCCATGCGACGTGCTTGTAGTGGCCTGACCGCACCTCGCCGCGCGGCGACCCGATTGCAGTATCTCGTGGCTCGTGATGGCAGCGTGTGGCTGCTTCGGTGGTGTGCCGGCGCCCGGTGACCAGCGTTGTGATTTCTCACTTGCAGATTGGCTTCTTTCTTGCCGCCGCCGCGGGCCCGGGTCGGGCGAGGGTCTTTACCGGTGCAGACGTCCTTGAGGTGCCCCCAGCGCTCGCGCAGCCGGCCGCGGGCTTGATCGGCACGAGTCAAGTCGGATGTTGTGGTGTGACGGGTAGAGCTCGTCGGCGAGTGTGGCGGCTCAGACCGGGATGAGGGTGCTCACCTCCTCGTTGCCTGGTGCGGGGAGGGAATACGCGCGTGTTGGCGTGAGACCGAGACCGAGGGGCGAGCCCCTGGGCGAGCCCTGGGGGCGAGGGCGAGCGCCGACACGCGCGTGCGCGCCTGGATTTGGGGGTGGCTATCGGTCGCGTGCGTCTGTCCGAGGGCCGCAGAACGGCTCGGGACGCGCCGCGGTTCGCGGCTGCGGTCCTGGATCGGGGCCAGATGGCCCGATCGCGGTTCAGGCGGCGGTGAGACCGGGTACCTCCTGCTCGACCTGGGCCCGCTCGGGCTGGGTGGGCTCGGCCAGGATCAGCGCCATCGACTCGACCGACAGGTAGCGGCGCTGCACCAGCCACTCGTCGTTCTGTTCTGAGAGCAGCGCACCGACCAAGCGGATCACGGCGGCGTCGTTGGGGAAGATCCCGACGACGTCGGTCCGGCGTCCGATCTCCTTGTTGACCCGCTCCAACGGATTCGTGGACCGCAGCTTGGTCCAGTGCTCGGGCGGCAGCCGGTAGAAGGCGAGCAGGTCCTCCTCGGCCGCCTCGAGCAGCGCGCACACCTTTGGCGCCACGTCCTTGAGCCGTTCGAGTACGTGCGTGACCCTGTCCTTGGCCTGCTCGTATCCCTCGGCGTTGAAGATCTCCCTGAGTGCTGCGGCGACGAGCCCGCGCTGATCGCGGCGGCAGTGCATGACCATGTCGCGCGTGAAGTGGACCGTGCAGCGTTGCCATGGGCAGCCGAGCACGCGGGCGATCGCGCCCTTGAGCCCCTCGTGCTGATCGGACACAGCCAGCCGCACACCGTCGAGCCCGCGCTGCTTAAGCGAGCGCAAGAACTCTGTCCAGAACGCGCCCGACTCGACCTCGCCGACATCCAGGCCGATCACTTCGCGCACGCCGGACTCGTGCACCGCGTAGGCGACGACGACTGCCTTGGACACGACGCGGCCGTGATCTCTGACCTTGACCTGTTTGGCGTCTAACCACAGGTAGGGGTAGGCGCCCTCAAGCGGTCGCTGGCGGAACAGCTCGACCTGCTCGTCCAACGCCCGGCAGAGCGCCGAGACCCGGTCCTTGGTCATCCCGTCGATCCCCAGCTGCTCAACCAGGCGGTCGACCTTCCGGGTCGAGACGCCGTTCACGTACGCCTCCAAAACGACCGCGATGATCGCCTGCTCCGAGCGCCGGCGCGGCTCCAGGAAGCTCGGGAAGTACGAGCTGCCCGAGCGTTTCTTCGGGATCAGCAACTCGATCTCCCCGACCCTGGTCTCCCACGCCCGCGGCCGATACCCGTTTCGATGTGTCAGCCGGGTCTCCGGCACGACCTCGCCAAGCCCAGCACCAACCTCCGCGCTGATCTCGGCTTCCATCAGCTCGCGGGCGACGATCGCGACCGCCTCCCTCACGAAATCCTCAAGCCGCCCGTCGCGGACCTGCGCGACGACATCGGCAACCGTCATCATGCTCTGACCATCGGCCATCGTGGTGTCTCCATTCACGTCGACTGTGGTAACAGCCGACGAGTTCGGCGCCACGGTGGCCGACCCTCGCGGGCCTCGACCTACCAGGCGCTCGTCACACCACTTCTACCGACGCGACCCGGCGCGGCCCTGCTTCGCCTGGCGGCGATTGCCCGTCAGCGCGCCGATCGCCTCCTTGAGCCGCCCCCTGGGCTTGCTGGCTCGCGCCTTTCGTTCGCTCCTGGCTTCCGCTTCTGGCCATGTCGGGCTCCTCGATCAAGTGCCGACGTTAGGACGGATCCTCGGCTAGGCACGCCCAATCGTAGTTCGCGCCGGTCCAGAACCGCAGCTATCGGATCGATCTACGCAAGGTGGTGGTTGGTCGATGAGGGTGAGTGCCTTCGACACGGGGAGCGGGCCCTCACCCGCGACCGTCGACAGGGTCGATTCTCTACCGTTGATCGACTCCTTTCCGCTCGCCCCGGGAGAATGGGGCGAGGAAGCCTGTCGATGGCGCTCGCTGAAACCCAACAACTGCGGATGCTCGAGCGACTACGGAGCGCCGGCCAGCAGCCGGTGACGCTCGACCAGCTGCGCGCGGGCGGAATCGACTTCCCGGCCGTTGTCATCGGCGAGCTCGAACTCAACGGGTACGTGATCGAGCGCGTCTACGAGCACGGCCGGCAGATCGGCGTGCGCCTGCTGGAGACCGAAGCCCCTGATCCACCGGCCTCACGTCGGCGCCCCCGATGGCGCCGAGCTTCGCGCTAGTCACCGACGCAGCGAAACGAGTGCTGCGCTCAGCGTCGGCGCTCGCCGCGACACGTGGCGCACCCGGACGGTCAAGTCGCGAAGCGACTATCGTCGAGCCGCTCGATGACGCGCGCTTATGAGCACGGTCACCCGTAGAGCGCTCGCGGCCTGGCTAACCGATCACGGCTTTGCCGAACTCGGCGGCAAGGCGACGAGCCATCGGCGCTTTCGCCATGAATCCGGCGTCGTCATCACTGTTCCCGGTCACGGCAAACAGAACCTCAGCCAGAAGCACGTGGGCATGATCGTGCGCCAGCTTGAGGCGGCAGGCTTCAACCGGGACACCGTGCGCCGCGATCTCAACGCGCGATAGCCCGCATTTGTGTGATGGCCGCTCGTATCGTATCTTGCGATGGTGGGGGGCGGTTTGCGGCATGTCGGGGTGAGCTTCGACGGCGGCTTGGTGCTGTTCGATGTGGGCGGCTGTTCGGACCAGCCGGAGGGGATGCTGCGGTCGCTACTGGACGGGGTTATCCGGCAGGCAGCGTGGACGTCTCGGAACGAGGGAGGGCGCGTGCCTCGGGTCGTCGTGATGGCCGATAGCGTGACTGACAGTGTGTTGCTGAGCGAGCGGATCGGCGTCGGTGACCTCGATAGCGAGCATTTTCGAGCGCTGCTGTTGGAGCGCTTGTTGTGGGCGGTAGGCGACGCTCAACGCGGGCGAGCAGGCCGACCGTGAGGAGTGACCCTGCCGCTGCGCGGAGTCCCGCGGGACGGGGTGTGGGGTGAGGTGCTCGGCAGGAGCTGTGCGTCGATGGGTTGCGGCGGTCGCGTGCATTCGAGCTGGTGTGCGCCGAGCCATCGTGGTTGATGAGCTCCCTGGCCCGTGTCGGCGGTTAGGTGCAGTTGATGTGGATGAGGTGCAGCAGCCATGCCGCTGACGCTGGGTTGGACACGAGGTCGACGGTGCCGGTGCAGTGCTGGGTCCCGTTGGTGTGGGTGGAGGTCGTCTGGATGGCGACGGTTGCTGTTGCGGTGGATCGGTTGAGTAGGTGCGCCGCGTTGAACGTGATTGAGCGGGTGTGGGCCTGTCCGGCTTGGAAGCTGTCGTAGCCGCCGAGCTGGGCGCGGAAGGTGGGGTCCGCGAGCGCCCACGCCTCGCTGTATCGGTGGGCGGCGGCGAGGGTGTAGAACGACTCGACGGCTGCCACTGGACTGCCGCCGGTGGGGCTTGCGGGCGCGGTGGCGGACTTGGTGGCCGGCGGTGAGCCCGCTCGACTCGTCGGCGCTGGGATCGCTGGCGGCGGGGTGGTGGCGCTTGCCGGTGGGCGGGTGGCCCGGGGTGGTGGGGCTGTGTCGGTTGGGGTTGCGCCGGTCGCTGCCGGTGGCCTGGCGGGGGTCGCTCTGTTCGGGTCTGTGGGGGCGTGGGACGCCTTGTTGGTCGTTGTGGTCGTGCGGGGGCGGGCGCCCGGTGAGGACGAGTGGTGCTGCGGCCTGCTGGCTGGTCGTGGCGACGGTCGTGCGTTGATGAGAACGGCGAGCAGCACGGCTGCCGCCACGAACGAGATCGCGATCGCGACGAGGACCGGCTTTCGCGGGGACCCGCGGTGCCACGCGACCGGTGTGAGCCCTGCGCTCTGCACGGGATGTCGCTCGTCGGCGCGGGAGGCGGATTGGCTGGCAGCAGCCTCGCTCGCGGCCGCGGTCGCGGCATCCGCTCGACGCTGGGCTGACGCGGGGGTGCCGGTGGTGATGGCAAGCGGTTGGGGACCTCGTGGTTGGCCGGCGGCCGACTTCGCTCCCGTGGACGGGGACGATGGCCGCGCTGCCCTGGCCTCGATGCGTCGGTTGGCCCGCGCGGCGCCCTCGCCGGGTGGTGTCTGGCGCTGCCCGCCGGGCGCGTCAGCGAGCTCGTGCTCGTAGAAGGTCTGGAGCGGCGCGGACCGGGGTTGAGCTGTCAGCCCGCCGCTGCGGGCGCCCGGCGAGCCTCGAACCGGCCTCGTCGTGTGAGCCTCTAAGGCCGCGCGCAGGCGGCCGGCCAGCTCCCCGGCCGAACGGGGCCGCCGGTCCGGCTCGCGCGATAGCCCGCGAGCGAGCAGCTCGACCGCGGCTCGGGGTGCCTGCGGCCACGCCTCGCGCAGATCGGGCGGCGGCCGTGTCGCGAGCGCGTGAGCCAGCGCGAGCGGATTGCGCTCCAGGCGGGCCTTGCGCCCGGAAAGCACCTCAAACGCAACCGCCGCCAGCGCGTACACGTCGATCGCGGTCGTCGGCCGGTCGCCCTCAAGCTGCTCGGGGGCCATGTAGCTAAACGTCCCCAGCACCGCCCCGTCCATCGTGATCCGCGTGCGATCGGCGGCTGACGCGATCCCCAAATCGGCCAGCTTGATCGCTCCGTTGGTCCCGAGCAGGATATTCGCCGGCTTCACATCGCGATGCACGACCCCACGCCGGTGAATCGCATCAAGCCCGGCGCCCACACCCCCGATCACGCGCACAGCCTCGCCAACGGCAAACCCTGCCCCGCGCTGCAGTGCGTTACGCAGCGTCTCGCCCTCCACATACTCCATCACGATCACCGGCGCGCCATCATCGCCAGCCAGCACGTCGTAGACCGAGACAAGATTGGGATGACTCAGCCCGGCGCCGATCAGCGCTTCGCGACGCACCCGCGAATGCCGACCCGCATCCCCGAGCGGATGCACACGCTTGAGCGCCACCAACCGCCCCAGGGTCGCGTCCTCGGCCAGCACGACCGTGGCCGTGGCTCCCGAGCCGAGCAACGAGATCTCGCGGTAGCGAGCCAGCTTGCCGATCGCAGACACAGGTGAACATAACCCCACCCCGGACCGAAAGTCACGGCAGCGGCGGCCACCAGCGCGATGCACCTACTTTCAGAAAGATTGAAATGGGGCGAATCTGGCACGACCGCGGCGCGGACTTCGCACCGATGACCCGGAAAGGCTCATCCCGGGACACTGGCGCGGAGAGCGCCGCTCTCTCAGACGGGTCCCCCTGTCAGCCCCGGATCGAGACTTCAGAGGGCCGGGCGGAGTTTGAGCCGCTCAAGGCCGAGGACCTCGAACCCCCACTGGGTTATGAGTACTAACGCGCGTTGGCGAGCCCGCGTGCACGCGCGCCCTGATAGCCGACGTCAGCTCATACCGCTGCTCGCGATCCCCGAGCAGCTGGTCGCGGTCAGGGACGTAGCCGCACCCGATCTCCGGGTTGCTTAGTGGTCGTCTTCCGAAATACGCGGCGAGTTTGAAGGAGTCATAACGCTGGCGGCGAATCCTGGTGGTGATGGCGCAGATCTCTCCGCACCAGGTGGTCTTGAGCGATGAGGAGCGGCGCGAGCTTGAGCGGCGCGCGGCGGCGTACTCGGGCGCGTACCGCGATGTGGTGCGGGCGAAGGCAATCTTGCTGGCGGCCGAGGGGCACTCGAACACGGAGATCGCCGAGCGATTGGACCAGTCGCGCCAGGCCGTGTCGACGTGGCGAAAACGGTTCTGCGAGGAAGGGCTGCAAGGTCTCGAAGAGAGACCGCGGCCGGGTCGGCCGCGGCGTTTTTCCCCCGGCGCAAGTGGCCGAGGTCAAGGCGCTGGCGTGCGAGCTGCCGGCCGAACAGGGCGTTCCGCTCTCGCGCTGGTCCAGCGCTGAGCTCGCGCGCGAGGCGGTCAAGCGGGGCATCGTCGCGACGATCGCGGCGATCACGATCTGGCGCTGGCTTGCGGAGGACGCGATCCGCCCGTGGAGCTACCGCTCGTGGATCTTTCCGCGGGACCCGGAGTTCGCCGAGAAGGCCGGCCGGGTGCTGGATCTGTACGAGGGCCGGTGGGAGGGGCAGCTGCTCGAGCCTGGCGATTTCGTCGTGTGCGCGGATGAGAAGCCATCAATCCAAGCCCGTGCACGCAAGCATCCGACCGTCCTAACGCCCGCTGGCCAGCTGGTCGAGCATGAGTACGAGCGCAAGGGTGCGCTCTGCTACCTCGCCGCCTGGGACGTTCGCCGCGCGAGGCTGTTCGATCGCTGCGCCCCGAAGGACGGGATCGTCCCGTTCGATCAACTGGTCGAGCAGTTCATGACCCAGGAGCCCTATAGCAAGGCGCAGCGCGTGTTCCTGATCGTCGACAACGGCAGCGCGCACCGCGGCCAGCGCTCGATCGACCGCCTCCAAGGCGCTTGGCCGAACCTGACCCTGGTTCATACGCCGGTGCACGCCAGCTGGCTCAACCAAGCCGAGATCTACTTCTCGGTCGCGCAACGCAAGGTGCTGCAACCCAACAACTTCCCCGATCTCGACACCCTCGAGCGAACGCTGCTGGCGTTCGGCCGGCACTACGAGCAGATCGCCCAACCGTTCGAGTGGAAGTTCACCCGCCAAGACCTCCACCGGCTCCTCGAGCGACTCGAGCAGCCCACCCCGCGACTTCAGCTCGCCGCATGACCGAACCCGTCAACGCACTTGAGAAGACGACCACTTAGTCAGATCGCGAGCGGAACCCTGTGCACGGCGCGTGGCGCGTTGAGGACCGTCGCGTCGGGCGCGATCCCGGCGACCAGTGATCCTGCGCGAAGATCGCAGCGTTGGCGCCGACACGGCGCGTCGGCCCAGGCGGTCCGCCACCGAGACGGTCAGGAGCGCCACGGCCGCCGGGTCGAGCGTTTAGGTGTCGATGCCAACATATTTCTGACTGGACTTCCAGTCCCTAGTCTTCTCCCAGACCATGGCACGTTCGAGATCATTCGGCCGCGACACCGGGCTCCAGGCCCGGATGCTGCTGACGCTGTTCCTGCTCGGGCTGGTTTACGCCGTCCTGATCGGCGTGCTGTTCGCCGCGGGAGCCGGCGCGGTCACGATCGCGGTGATCGCGGCGGTGCTGTTCGGGATCCAGTTCTTCACCTCGGACAAGATCGCGCTGGCCTCGATGGGCGCGCACGAGGTGAGCCACAGCAGGCGCCCGAGCTGCACGGCCTGATCGAGCGGCTCTGCATCCAGGCGAACCTCCCCAAGCCTCGGGTCGCGATCGCGCAGACGGCAATGCCGAACGCGTTCGCGGTCGGCCGCTCGCCGCGGACGGCCACCGTGTGCGCGACGACCGGCCTGTTGGAGCTCCTCTCTCCTTCCGAGCTCGAGGGCGTGATGGGCCACGAGCTGACCCACGTGGCGAACCGCGACGTGATGGTGATAACGATCGCCAGCTTCTTCGCATCGATCGCCTCGTTCATCGTGCAGATCGGCTTCTGGTTCGGCGGTGGACTCGGCGGCGACGACGACGACAACGGGCCCGGCTTCTTCGTCGTGATCCTCGTCTCGGCGGCCGTCTACGTGATCTCGTTCGTGCTGATCCAGGCGCTCTCGCGCTACCGCGAGTTCGCAGCCGCCCGCGGCTCGGCGATCATCACCGGGCGCCCCAGCGCGCTGGTCTCGGCGCTAATGAAGATCAGCGGCAACATGCAGCAGATCCCGCAACGGGACCTGCGCGCCGCGTCCGGCGAGCTCGCGGCCTTCTACATCTTCCCGCCGAAGACCAAGCAGACGGTCGCCAACCTGTTCTCCACGCACCCGCCGCTCGAAGCGCGGATCGCGGCGCTGCAGCGGCTGGAGGCGCAGCTTCAGGCCACGGCGTAGTCCCACCGCGAGGGGTGATCCGCGCGGCGAGACGCTCGCATTGCAAGCAAGGACTCTCAAGACCGCTGGCAAATCGGGGTCGCGAGCGCTTCAGACAGCTCCTCAAGCCGCTCGAGCAGTCAAGGATGCGCCGGCTCGCTGGGTCGGCGACGAGGACCACACGCGCGCCTGCCTGAAGCCATCCCAGCGTCCTCTCGTGCAGCTGCGAGTAAGAGCCGCCGGGCGAGAGCACTTCCACCACGAGATCGCGCGGGCCTGCCAATAGCCAGAGACTGGTCCAGTGGCCTCCACCCGCTTCTGGCTCACGAATGCGATCGAGCGCGCGCACAAGCGGCCGATCGTCGGCGATCACCCAGGCGGCCGCGCCGTGTCGCTGCGCGAGATCCCCGTCGTAGTGCGGCGCGCCCGAACGGGGTTCCGACCACAAGCCTGCGAAATCCAACGCTAAGCGTTAGTCGCCGTTATCCGGTCGCGGCCAGGATAGGTCCCGCCTCGCGCCGTCGGACCATGCTCGGATAGCCTGCGACACGCCCTGATGGATCAGCGCCTCCCCACATCGTCGGAGATCTCGGCCGCGCTCGCTGCGCTTGGCGTGTACGCGGAGGTGCCATCTGAGCGCGATCTCGCCGAGCAGGCGCCCGCGGTCGGCGGAGACAGCGTTCTTGCTGCAATGCTGGCCAACGCGCTGTTCGGAGCCGCGATCGGCCTCGGGATGCTCGCCGAGGGGCGAATGCTCGAGCCCGGCATCAAGGCCGGCGAGCGCCTGGCGCTCGTCCGCCGCCCAAGCTTTCAGGGCTTCCGGCGCTGAGGGACCGGGCTTCGTGGGTGTGCTGCACCGGCAGGCGGCGCAGCTGGCATGGCCGCTGCGTCCGCTCAGAGCCGCCGAGCAGTCGCCGCTGGGGCGGGCGCTGGCCGCGTGCTCGTGGGCGCTGGTGTCGATGTTGCAGGCGAAGGCCATGGCTGAACCGTCCGGCAGCAGGGCTGACGAGGTGACGGACGCCCTCGCGACGGCTCGCGAGGAACTCGCGGCCGCGCAGCAGCACTTCGACGCGCTCGATCCGACGAAGTCAAGTCGGATGAGGTGGTGTAACGCTGGGACCCACGGCAACGCTAAACGGGTGCCTGAAGGTTCCTTGCGCCAGGCCGCCAGTCGTGAGATGGTCTTCCCAGGGCGTACCCGAATCGTGAAGGAGGTGGCATGGAGCAGATCTGTTTGGTGCTCCCGCTCCAGCCAGGCCGCGGCAACGACGCGCGTGAGTTCATGCGCGAGCTTGAAGCGTCACGGAAGGGCGACTACGCACGCTCGGAAGAGCTCATCGGCATCACCAAAGAGGTTTGGTTCCTAGCCGGCGTCGCGGGCGCCGATGCTTTAGTCGCCTATATGGAGACCAGCGACTTCGCGAACGCGTTGGCGATGTTCTCGGGGTCTCAGGACGAGTTCGACATGTGGTTTAAGCGCCGGCTGGCGGATTGCACCGGCGTTGATCTGAACAATCCCCCCGAAATGACCCTGCCGGAGCTCTTGTCGAGCTACAGCGCGGAACAGACCGTCGCGTAGGGCCGTAGAGCACGCGCTGGCGTCATAACACGCTCGATAATCGGTTCGGTGACGCTCGTTGAGACTCAGCATCGTGTGGCGCTTGAGCAGCCGCGTCGTGCTGGTGAGCAGCCGGTGTCGCATGCCGCGCTGCGCGCGCCTGGGCTTGACTGCCCAGCGGCGGTGATCAGCGAGCTGGAGCTAAACGGCTACGCGATCGAGCGAGTGTATGACCGCGGACGACTGGTCGGCCTGCGCCTGATCGAACCAGACGACGCCGACACCGGCACCAGGGGTCGCCGCCATTG
This sequence comes from uncultured Solirubrobacterales bacterium, assembly GCA_963841535.1. Classification (GTDB taxonomy): domain Bacteria; phylum Actinomycetota; class Thermoleophilia; order Solirubrobacterales; family Solirubrobacteraceae; genus Palsa-465. The sequence goes on from CAWJDF010000002.1 coordinate 26,465, forward strand.
GTGGTCCCGGCGGCATCGGCGGGGACCGCTGGTCCACCAGCCCGGGCTCCTGCGCCACGGGTGCCAGCCGCGCCGCCGCGGAAACCCTGACCTCGCAAGAGCGTTGCGTCCCGCTGCGTCACCGATGGCATTGACAGTATCCCACCATACGAGAGACAAACATAACGGCGCTCAAGGCGCGGGCTGTACGTCGCCGCGACTGGCCACAACCCTCAAGTAGATGCCCGACCGCGCGAGGCGCGTCGCCTGCCAGGCGCCTAAAGAACAGGAGGTCACGAATGTCCACGGGCCAAGAACCGAACGCGCACATCGGCGATTGGATTGAGACACGCGGAGTGCACGGCAAGCCGTCGCGCCGCGGAGAAATCATCGAGCTGCTCGGATCAGGAGACCACGAGCACTACCGCGTGCGGTGGGATGAGCAGCACGAATCGATCGTTTATCCGGCCGACGGAGTGATCATCATCCCGCGGGAGCACGGCGCCTCAGGTGCCGGCGGGTAGTCAGCGCGCGCCGAGCAATTCCATAATCCACGTTCGATAATCCGCATTCGGTTCGCTCGTATGGGCAGAAGCGAGCTGGTCGGCAATAGCTCCCGGGGCCGGTGACGGGCAGTGCGAGCCGTCCGGTTGCGGTAGCGGGATCACGACTGGCGCGCATGCTGGCCGCTGGATTCATGGCCGGTTCCGGTCAGTCGGCTGACGCGCGCGCCAGCCCCGCGATCGCCTCGCGCTTGACCTAGTCCATTCCTTCGTGGTCGGCATAGACGGCGAGTGCGGCGCACAGGAACAACGCCAGCACACGCGCACGCAGCGACTGCTCGGTAGTTACCGGCCCATACGCGGTGAGGGAGTTGCCTCGACCCTCGGGCGCCAGGAAACTCCAGATCAGCGGCAGGTCGATAGAGGGGTCGGCGCTGGGGCATGCCGTGGCGCGGTCGGCGACGTCGAACCCCGGGCTCCGTGAGCTAGATGCCGATCCCGGCGTTTTTGGGGTTTCGGCTCGTGCCGAGGCCGTGGGTTCCGCGGCTCGCTGGGCGCGTCGAGCTCGCGGGTCGCTGTTCGCTGCGGTCCGCTACCGGTCTCGGCGCGAGCCACGACCGGACCGCTCGCCGCGTTCCCAGCGCTCGTTCGCGCCCTCGGCGACGTACGGCAACAGCGCAAGCTCGCGCGCGCGCTTGACTGCGCGCGCGACCTGGCTCTGATGGCGGCGGCACGCTCCCGTGATCCTGCGCGAGCGGATCTTGCCGCGCTCGGAGATGAAGCGGCGTAGCGCGGAGATGTCCTTGTAGTCGACTTGGTCGATCTTCTCACGACAGTATGGGCAGGGCTTGCGCCGACCAGAGGTCGGTCCGTCTTTCCTGTCGCGTCGGGTGCGAGCCGGCCGTTTACGTTGCTTTGCCACTCGGGATTCCTCTGACCATGGGTCTGTTTCGTTAGTGGCGCAGAACGGGCTGTCGTCCTCGGCAGCTCGGGCGGCTACGGGAGTGGTCTCGAAATCGCCGGTGCCGATCGGGACGTCGCCGTCCGTGAGGACGGTACTAGAGAACCCATTCCCGTTGCCGGCGTCGCTACGCCGGCTGAGGACTGCACGACACCAGCGATGATATCGATCGATCGACTCGGGCTTCTGTTCGAGTGGGTGCTCCCTCGCGCGCGAAGGTCAACCGGCTTGCGCCGCACGACTGGGCCGCCCCGCTGGCGGAGTCCTCAATGCGGATCACGCCCGCTCCCGGCGATCACTCGATCGAAGTGGCCCGACCTCGTCGAAGAGAACCAGCTCGACGTTGGCCGCGCTCTTGATGTGGGCTACATGGTCGGCAGCGCGCGGCTTACCACGCGAACCGTAACGGCAAAAGTTCGGTCGGCATGCTCGATACGCTGGGGGCGGCGACGGGCGACACAACCAATGTCCGGTCAGACCGACCGACCGGCCGACAGGAGCGAGAAGCGTCAGGCCGCCAGCCCGAGAACCGCTCAGGGATCGATCCCGCTCGCTTTCCCCCTCGCCAGCCGCCGTTGCAATGAGGGACGAATGGCACGGCGGTTCGAGCAACCGCGACTCGCGTCGCGACGCTCGATGTCACTTCTCGCCCCCGATCGACTGGCGCGTCACGAACGAGCGATCCTCGGTGTCATGCCACCGCTGGCGCATAGCGGTGCGGGGGCGCGTTACGGGCGCCGGCGTCAAGGTGCCGCGGCTCCATCACGGCGAGGCCGAGACGGACGTCGCGCACGGACCGCTGCCACGAGTTGACCTTGCACGACGCGCCCGGAAGTGACTCAGACGACCCGGAGGGACTGAGATCAAACGTGAGCGCGTGCGCACCCTGCCGCCGCGGGAGAGTGTCAGCGCCACCGATCGCTCGTCGCCAGTCGCGTTCAGTGGGCGTTCCGCCGCCGCGACGATATGGTAGGTAGAAGCTGATGAATGCGGAAGACCTGACCGAGATAGAATGCGCCGGACGCCGCTGTGCCGTCTGCCACTCCGGTCGCGCATCGCGTCGGTTCGCAATCGTCCGCTCGGCCGAGCGTGGGCCGGTCGTTTTGTGCGGCGGCTGCCGAGCTCGCTTCGGGGATGATCCGCCGGTCGGACGCAAGCCCGAGCCCGCGCCGGAACCCGCTCCCGCCGCTGCCAAGCCGCTCTCGCTGCCGAAGCCGCGCGCCGGCGAGCCGCGGACCGAACGGCGCCCGGATCGCCTCCGGGCGGCACTGCGCAAGATGCCCGGCTCGTTCTCGAGTGCGATGGCTGCCCGAGCGGCGGGCCTTAACAACGACAAGACAATCGCCCGGCTACACGATCTAGAGCGACGCGGCGAGGTCCGGCGGGTCGGCAATCGCTGGTCGACCGAACCGCGCCCAGATGACGTTGCCTTGGCGATGGATCGACTTGAGGCGCGGACGAGCAACCTTCGCATCGTCAGGGACCGGGCGCGGGTCGGGTGATCAGCGGCCGGCGCGCCGGCGCACGACGATCGACACAACACACGCCGCGGTTACAAAGGGTCTGAGAGAGAGTTGGTGCGGAAAACCGGGTCAGGCGACGGCCGCGCCGGGTGCGGAACTCTTGAGCGGCCGGTAGGCGCTCCGGCCGACGGTCGTGGCGCTCACCGTGCTGCAAGTCTCGGGCTCTAGGGGTTGCGTAGCCAGAATCTGAGTCGTGGCCCGGCACCGTTCGGGCGAGCCTGTTGTTGGTCGATGAGATCGCCCGCCCCGACGGGGCGCCGGGGTTATCGAAGCGGTAGCGCCCGAGCGGGTTCTGATGCAGGCGGCACCGACCAGGCTGCGCTTGGTTGCCGCCGTCGACAGCGGCGATCCGGGCGCTTGTCCGTCGTAGTGGCGGTCGCGAACTCTCCACCGACCCCTGCCTGACGGTATCGATCGGCGTGCTCGGTTGGTTGTCGACTCACGTCGCGGCCGCCGCGAGACCCCACCAGGGTCCGAACCGCCATCAGTGCTGGTCGCCGCCGGTCGCCGCCGGCGGGCGCGACTCCTCCGCGAGCGACGTGATCGCCAGCGGGCCGCGCGCCGCCGCCTCGAGCACCTCGGTCGCCTCCTCGCCAGAACGCGCGTAGAGCTCGACAAGCAGGTGGACAACGATTCGGTTCTCGTCGTGCTTGTGGAAGCGAACGTGGGTGAAGAACTCGCGCGTTCCGTGCTCGCCGAACGAGGCGTGGGAGAGCGCGTCCCCGGCGTCAGGGCCTGAGCACGTCTCAACGTCCTCGGCATCGACGGTCACGGTGCACGACGCGACCCACGGCGCGCCGGCGATCATCCGCTCCCAGCTGTCCTCGACCGGCTCGATGCGCCCATTATGGAACCCGAGATGGGGTTGGTCGTGCATGCAGTCCACGCACTGGACCACAGCCTCTTGCATCTCGTCGATGACCTCGCCCCGCTCGCCGGTGTCCGCGTCGATCCGGTGTATCCCCTCGTAGTGCACCTGCACCTCGAGGTTCTGGGACCAGCAGCGGTAGCAACGAAGCCAGCTCCGAACCTCGCTGGAGCCCTCCATCACGATGATTCTATTGGCCCGCGTCCGCGCCGCGCCTAGGCTCGCATCGTGAAGGAACACCACCGCCGCCAGAGCCGCGAGGGCTCACGGTGGGCCGCGGCGGCGCCCTGCTCGTGGTGACGCTCGAGACGATCAGGGGTGGCGTTGTCGGGGTGGGCGGCAAGCTCCTCGTTGCCGCCGAAGGCATCGAGCGCGCGCTCATGCTCCGAGCGCCATGTGTCGGAGATACGCTTGAAGAAGAGCAGCGGGAAGACATACGCCTTGATATCCGCAGGATCGACCGGACCGCGTAATGTGTTCGCTGCCGCCAGGAGTCGACGATCCAGCGCAGCTTGACTGTGGTCGGACGACGTCACGGCGCTTCATCTTCCCAATCCCCCCGCCGCCCGTTCCTCCGCGCTCGAGCCAGCGGATGAAGACGCCGCGCTGCCGCTTCGCGCGAAAACCGATGCGGGCGCTGGCAGGCTGTGCAACAAGCCGATGATCCGGTAGGGTCCGCGCGATGGTTGGGCGGGTGGGCTGGTATGGTCGTTTGGTCAGGTTGGGCAGCTTGCCCGACGCATGCAGTGCCGGCGCTCGTAGCTTGATTTGTGCAATCTCGGCGTTCGCAGCACGTAACGACGCGAGAGGGGACACAATGGCTACTGGAACGGTGAAGTGGTTTAGCGACGAGAAGGGCTTCGGGTTTATCACTCCCGACGATCAGTCAAAGGATCTGTTCGTTCACCACTCGGCGATCGTCGGCGGGGGCTATCGCTCGCTCGCGGAGGGCGCGAAGGTTTCCTTCGAGGCTGAGGCCGGGGAGAAGGGCCCCAAGGCCGTCAACGTCCAGCTGGTCTAGCGATCCCGCTCGCCTGCCGAGCGTCACGGGTGGGCAGGCCCGAGCGCTGATCGACGACAGAACATCCCTCGCGCGACGTCCGCCGACAGGGTCGGGCGGTGCCCGGAGGAACTCGCCGAGAGGAGGTGTGTAGATGGGGAGGACGGGGTCGGCGCGGGATGGCGCGCGGGAGCGGTTCGTCGTGACGGAGGCTGAGCGGCAGGTGGCTGACCTGCTGGCGATCGAGGTCGACCCGGTCCTCGCTCGCGCGACTCTCGACGCGGTGCCGTTCTGGTTTCACACGTTCGCGCTGAACCGCGCTGAGGGCATCTACACGCCCGGCGCCGCGCGCGACCATCGCTACCGCGTCTGCGCGCTCCCCGAGGACTTCGCCGGGATGAGCGTGCTCGATGTCGGCTGCTTCGACGGCTTCTATGCCTTCCTCGCCGAGCGCCGAGGGGCCGAGCGGGTCGTGGCGGTGGACAACGAGCAGTATCGGCTCTGGGTCGCCTCCCGGTGGGGCGTCGAGCTGGAGGGCGGGGAGGGCCTCCGCGCCATTCATCGATTGCTCGGCTCGGGCGTCGAGTACCGGCGGATGGACGCGTTCGCGCTCGACGGGCTCGAGGAGCGCTTCGATCTCGTCTACTGCTTCGGCATCCTGCACAGGGTCGAGAACCCACTCGGGCTGCTGCGCGTGCTGCGTGGGCAAACGGTGGATGGCGGCACGGTGCTGGTCGAGACCTACGGCGTCGGCCCGGAAGATCGAAACGGCCCCGCGATCCGTGTGTCGGAGCCCGGGGAGGTTTACGCGCGCGACGACTTCGTTTACTGGGGGTTCGGGGACGCCGGCCTGGCGCGGCTTGCTGAGATTGCCGGCTTCTCGCGCGTCGAGTCGCTCGTCGACGTGGAGGTCGACGGCCACGCCCGCATCATCGGCCAACTGATCGCATAGGTAGTGGCTCCCGGGGACCGGCGTTCTGCACAACCTGTTCACAAGACGGTTGCAGGCTCGTAACGAGAGAGCGCGCCTGTGTCGCGAGAGTTGTTGGGGTGCTCCCGGCGCTATACGCCCACCGCCTCGGCCGCGCGTACGGCCCTGACTCGTCGCTCGCGGCGCTCCACCGCACAATCCAGCAGCCCGTCGACGGCCTCGAGACGGACTGCTGCCTGACCTCCGACGGCGAGCTCGTGCTGCTGCACGACCCGCTGCTCGACCTCGGCACCACCGTATCCGGCTGGGCGCATCAGCGCACCGCGGCGGAGATCCGCGCGGGGCGGCTGCGCAACCGCGACGGCACTGTAAGCGACGAGCGTCCGCTGCTGCTCGACGAACTGCTCGACCTCGCGCCGCCCGGCGCGACGCTCCAGCTCGAGGTCAAAGCGCACGCCGACCCAGCCCTCGCACGCCGCACCGCGCGAGCCGTCTGCGAGCGTCTTCGCGACCACCCAGCGCGGGAGCGGACCGAGGTCATCAGCTTCTGGTCCGGTGCTTGCGAGCTCGCCGCCGAGCTCGGCTTCCGGGCGCGGCTGGTGATCATCGCCGACTACCGCATACACGCGCTCGCCGCTTGGGGACGCCACGTCGGCCTGCACGGCATATGCGTCGAGCACTTCCTCCTCTCTCGCGCGCTGGTTGCAAACCTCCGAGCCTCCGGGCTCAGCGTCACGACCGGCACGATCAACCACGCCGCGATCCTCGCCCCGCTCCTGCCGGTTGGCCTCGACGCCATCACAAGCGACTCCCCACACGAGCTGCGCCAAGACCTCAGCCGCTCACTCCAGAAGCCGCCACTCGCCGCCTGAGCCGCCCGCACACGCTGACGCCCAGCCGCTCCTTCTGACATTTCGGAGCAGTCGCAAGGCGAGGGTCGTCGTGCGGCCGGCCTGGGGGAATCTGATCCCGGATCTCCTGGTCATCCCCGGTGTCAAATGCGCCGAAGCCAGATCGCGCGCGAGGCGGTCGATCAGCACCTCCACGCCGCAGGCGACCTCGCGGCAGCGCGTGCGCGGCGCGCACGAGATCAAGCACGTCGCGATCGCGCTCTGAGGATCCTGCCCCGAGCTGGCGACCCGGTCAAGCGCGTCGACCTTCCCGGCAGCCGAGCCGCCGAGGACCAGGGCCCCACCGTCGCGCACAGGCGCGCGGTTCTTGTGCAGAGCACTCAAGCGCTCACGCCCGGGAAGACCTCATAGGTCATCGCTGAGCAGACCCCGTTCGCCCGGAATGGGCTATCTATTTGACTCAGGTCGCACATCGTCGGCCAACGTCCGGGCTCGATTACCTGCGCTTGTAGGGGCCCCTTGGCAGGACATGCCCGCGCCGCTGAGACTTTCCCACCTCGCTGCAGAGGCACCCACCGCGACGACCCGCAAGTACGCGGGAGTGAGGCGGCGCGGACACCTGACTGAAATGGATAACCCACTGCGCGGAAGGGCGTCGGGTAGGCTCCCGCGGGCGATGGCCAGCCCACCCATCCCTCCGCCCGGCTCGCTGCAGTTCAAGCTCGTCAAGACGTTCGTCGATCTGAACGTGCGCGTGTACCGCCTTACCGGTGGTCGGCTGGGCGGCAAGGTCAAACGGGCGCCGGTGCTGCTGCTCGACCATCTCGGGCGTAAGACAGGACGGGCGCGCACGACCCCGGTGCTGTACCTGAGGGACGGCGCCGATCTGGTGATCGTCGGCTCGCGCGGGGGCTCGGACGCGATGCCGGCCTGGTTCCTGAACCTGATGTCCAGTCCGAGCACGACCGTGCAGGTCGGATCCGAGCGCCGGGCGGTCGTCGCCCGCCAGGCTACGCCTGAGGAGAAGCAGCGGCTTTGGCCACGGCTGGTCGAGATGTACGACGAATACGCGGTCTACCAGCAGCGCACCAAGCGCGAGATCCCGGTCGTGATCCTGAGCCCGGCCAGTTAGGGCGTCGGTTGCGTCGCTTCGTGACTGGCTGACGTGCTCGGTCTTCAGGCGCCCGCCCAATCTGTCTCGCGTGGAGGATGGCCGACTTGCGCTTCCGCTGGGCACTGCGGCAAAGTCGACCAACACCGTCGCGTTCAGCAGCGCCACCGCCGGCCGCGTCACTCTCACTTTCCTCGCGCGACGCGCACCACTCCCCGCTGGCGCCCGGCCCTGGTATGCGCGGACACCACGGGTGATGCTCTCGCTGCGTCGTGGCCATCGAGATCTTCTGGGACGCCACGTGGCTGCAGAGGTGGAATAGCAGCGGATTGTCAACCTATCCCTCGAGGGAGGATTCATGGAATCCGTGCTGCTGGACGTAGCTGGTCACCGCCGCTCACCCGCGACGATGCCCGGTTACCCCCGCGGGGGCGATCCCGGTGCGGAACCCGGGCATCGTCGCCGGCGAACGGCGTCGACCGGCAGCGTCGACCAACGGCTGAGCAGAAGACATGGCTCGCTCCTTTGAGAGCCGGGCGATACCCGCCCAGCGCTACTGCCCACGCGCTACCGCGATCCAAAAGAAGCAGGAGCGAGCCGTCACCGCCCCTGTTCGATCGAAGCGGCAGCCGGCGCTGCTTCAGCATCGAGGTCGACGACCACCACGGACGCGCCGCGCGTGACGAGCGCGCGGCCCGTGGCAAAGCCGATGCCGCGCGCGCCGCCGGTCACCACGCGACCTTCCCGGCCAGGTCGTACCTCGCCATCCACCGATCCTATTCCGCGTCGACCGCGCCCTGCAACGCTAGGCCTGCAGCGGCTTTCCAAGCCCAACCACACTCTCTCGGGCGCCCGTGTTGCTCCCGGAACGCATGAGCGGCAGACGGGTCCTCAGGCGAACGACAGCTCGATTGCGACAAGGGCGACGATGGCGGCGGCGCATAAGACGTGATCGCGGCCGATCGATTCCGCAAGTTCGCTCTGCTGTCTACACGAGTCAGTCCGACCGCCGAGTCGCACCGCGGCGGGCACCGTACGGAGTGCCGCGAGGAGGATCGCCACGCCAGCCAGGACGAGCGATACCCACCCCACCCATTGCGGTCGATCTCCGCGCACGATTTGGACGATGATCGCCCCGATCGTGGCCAGCATGACTGCGGCAACCAAGCGATTCATCGGCCGCGCGGTCGTGGTCACGCGCCGGTAGTAGCCGGCGATCGACGCGAGGGTGTCCTCCGGGAGCTCGCGGCCGCGGTGAAAGAGCGCCTGGACGTCAAACATGAGATCGAACCACAGGACCGCCAGCAGGAATCCGGCGCCAGCCGTGACGAAAGGCGTCATCTGGCCGAGTATCCCAGTGCTGCGCCTCCGATCAGAGCGGAAGCGGGGGGCGGCGAGCGGTTCGGGCGAGTGACGCCGCGATCGGGCCGCCGAGCAGTAAGGCTTCCAACTGAACTAACTCCGTGGCCACTGGCGACTACCCATGCTCCTTCGCTCGGTGGATGCCAGCGAGCGTAGCGACAAGGCCGCCTGGTCCGACCTCGCGATTCGTAGCAGCAGATGTAAAGCCAACGGTCGAAAGACAGTGGCCCTTGTCCGGTGAGTGCCAGCTCCTCTGCTCCCCAGGCCCCGGCTCGTTCACGGCCCGCGGGCTGGTGCAGCGCTGGTGGCGCTCACCAGTTCAGAATGGAACGTCGTCGTCCCAGAGCCAGTCGGTCGGTTCCTCGATCGAGGATGATGCGGTCGCTAGCAGCCCGGCGTCGGCCAGCGCCTCGACGTCCAGCCCCATGGCCTCGAGGTCCGCGCGGTTGAAGTCACAGACCCGCAGTCCGTAAGGCGCGCCCCCTGACGTGTAGCCGGCGACCCAGATCAGCTCACCGCCCCATTCGATCCAATCGATGTCCGCCAGCCGTTGCGTCTCGGTCCGCTCGAGCTGCTCACCAAGCCGGGGCCGGCCGGGGGTTCGCGACCTGCGATGGCGTCGGGAGCGCGCCCGCGGTCCCGACGAGTTGCGTGTCGCGCCGTTTCGCTTCGCCACAGTCGCTGACTCTAGCCGGGTGCGCAGACGCGAAAGCCGTTTCATACATCTGCGACGCCGGCCGCTGGCCGGCCAAGGTCCGGTACGTAACCGCTGGATTCGGCGTGATCGGGCGGAGGTGTCCGCCGCTGCCCGTACGCTGCGTGGCTCATGTGCCTCGCCGAGCGACGGGAGATGAGACAGCGATGAACAAGACCGAGCTGATCGAGATCGCCGCCGAGGACAGCGGCCTCGCGCGCGACGACGCAGCCAAGGTGATCGACTCGATGCTGACGACGGTCACCAACACGCTGACTACGGGTGGGGAGGTCACGATCCCCGGATTTGGCAAGTTCTCGACCGTCCAGCGGGCTGCTCGTACCGGCCGCCACCCGGGTACCGGTGCCGAGCTCGAGATCAAAGCCGCGACCGCACCGAAGTTCACCGCCGGCGCTGGCCTCAAGGCCGCCGTCAACGCCAACAACAACTGAAACAGCCAGCGCGCGTGTCGCGGCGCCCACCGCTCGGTGGGGTGGGATCGGCGGCGGTGCGGCGATGAGAGGCGGTCCGTGTGGGCACTCGGAGAGCCGCGGTTCTGCTCGCGCATTCGCGCCAATAGGGGCGGTCGATAAAGTGACCGCTCGATCTGAAGGCGCCGGGTGCAGGGTGTGCCGGGGTGGTGTGGAACTCGGCGGGCGTGCTCGATGAGTGCTCGATCGTCGAGAAGTTCCGCTACCTACCTGTCGGGTGCGCGGATCTATCGACGGACGAGACAGCCGACTGCGGCTTGAGCCGTTGGGGTGAGGATCGGTGTGTGAGGTCGTCGTGAAAACAGCGACGGTGACAGCCCAAGCGTGCGCCTACGCGCGCGCAACGCGGTCTTCCACCAACGGGGTGGATATGGGTTGGCAAGCATGCCTTGTTTGCGCGAAGCTTTAGGCTCGTCTAGCTCAACCTCGCGATTAGGAGTCCCTATGCCAGCAGCCAAGAAATCCGCGGTGCGCACACCGACCACTCGGTCACGTGCCGGCACATCTCCCGCGCGCTCAAGCTCCCGCACCCCTCCGTCTCGTTCGACTGCCACGCGGCGCGAGGCCGAGCGTCAGATCGCCCGCTTCGAAAAGCACCTCGATGATGCCAGCGAGGCGCTTCAGCTACTGGGCAAGGACCTGGGCCGCGGCGCCCAAGACGCCTACAAGGACGTGACCAAGGCGATGCAGGCACTACGACGCGACGCGAAAAAGACTAACCGCAACGTGCTCAAGGACTTCGACAAGCTTCGTGCCGCCGTTACCCCGACCCGTTCAACACGACGCTCGTCAACCCAGGCCGCAGCGCGTGCAGACGGTACGAGCAGCGCCACCCGGTCAAGCCGCTCAACAAACGCGACCCGCGCCCGGAGCTCTCGTTCAACGGCAAAGCGCACGCCGGGCTCTGGCGCACGAAAGTAACAGCCGACAACTGGACTGGATGGACGCCCCAGGCGCCGCGCGCTTTCCCAACGGCTTGTGTCGCGACCATTTTCGTCATCAAGCTCGGGCGTGACCTCGGATCGCTGCCAAATGCCTCGCCGGCTGTGAGTACGTCGAGACACGTGAACGAGCGAGCGCCGGCGGGGCGCCGGTTCCTGGCTCCCCGCATGACCAGGAGTGAAGCGCGCAAACAGGATTCAGGCCCACACCGAGGTCGCTGCGCTCGACTGGCGGTTGAAAGCGCCCCCCATCGACACCTGCGGGTCACGTGATGGACGAGCTCGACTACGCGCCGCGGCTCGCGGCGGTCGACGCGATCATGCAGGCGCGCAGCGGCCCGCCTCGCGAGCGTCCGGGCTTGACCGTATCGTCGGCATAATGTCCGCTTCCGGGCCATACGACACCCTGCCCTCGAACCGCGGTCGTGGGGCCACGATGGGGCCACCAGGTTGTAGCGCCCAGTCGTCTAGTCGTCTTCCGATCATGCTGTTGCACGCGTTTGCAGGGATTAAGTTCGAGTTGGGGACGACTGGAGGGGACAAAAGGTTTTCCTGATAAGGAAGAGGTCCCAGGTTCGAGTCCTGGATCGCCCACTCGCTGGAATCCAGGATTTCGCTGCATTTAAGCAATTTTCTAGGATCTGGCTGCTGGAGGGTCGGCACGGTCGGGGTGTTCCGTGGGGCCACAATGGGGCCACGGGCGATACCTGTTAGGCGAAAAAGCGCTCCTTGGTTCGCGCCGCTGCCACGTAGGCGCCATGCTCCGAGAACATCGTCCGCCGTGTGCCGAGGGAACTGCCCGATGGGCGCCTGGACGTTCGCCTCGCTTGTTGGTGGGTGTGGCGTGGCTACGTCGGCCGGGGTGTTCAGGGGCGGGCGGCGTCCGCGGGGCCGAGTCGCGGGGCTTGATGATCGCGATCGGGACCGCCGGGCCATACGTTCGCGCGCGTCCTGAGGGTCGGGCGGAGCGGCGGACTCGAGCACCAGTTCGGCGCGGGTGATCGGTACCCTGGTCAAGCGGCTGCTCCCCGGTGTCGTACGGCTGGCGAGGAACGCGCAGCTGACCGCCTGGATTCCCAGTGGCCGGCGCAGCTGAGCTGCTTGCGATCGCCCGCTGGGCCTGCGAATCGGCCGGCCCTCATTGCCGCAAAAGCACCAGCGACGCAGTCCGGACGCCTGGCGATCGTGTTCCGCGCAAGGCGATCGTCCGGTGGCCCCGCCTCGCACGAGCGCTCGCGTGGCATACGCACAGCGCCGTCGACGGGGAGCTGACGATCGCTAATACCCGAGAGCAGTGATGGCTGGCGCCCAGCGCCGACTATTGCTTCGTATGCCGGCTTGCGCTCGGGCCCGCTATTGCATCCCCACCGAGAGCAGCAGCGCGGATCGCCGACGCGGTCTCGAGCCGGTCGACGATCGCACGGCCGGGAGGATCCAGTAGTCCGCGTCGGGTGGCGAGACGCATGGGTCCGTGGCAGAGCACTCGCGCCACGTCGGCGCGGCGGAATACCCCTTCGTCGCCATTCCAATCGCGCGGTGCGCCGGGTCGCTCGCGTGGAAGCGATCGTCCGCGACGGACGCGGTTTCGCGCGCATTGCAGAACGGGCTCCCAGGACTGTGGAGCACCCGACCTGGGCGCGAGGGCAGGTGTCCGACAGTGGCGCGGCTTCCAGTCCCGCTGCCTCTCGATGAAGCACGGTTCACCGCCGACGCCACGAAGGAGGGAGCTGCTCTTCGCCTGCGGACTGGTTCTGACTGGTTGGACCTCCCCGTTTGGCGCTGCGGGGATCCCACGCCTGTTCTCATGGCTGTTTTTGAAACACGAGCCGGTAGTGCTCGAGCAGTTCCCGCTCGAAGCAGACCTTGTTGGCGCTCACGCCGGAGGTGAACGCGAGCCGGAAGTCGGAGCTGGTGAGCCAGCGCGGGAGGAGCTGGAGCTTGAACAGCGTCTTTCTGAGACTTCGCGCCCCGATCCGCCGGTTCCACTGGCTGATGGTTTCGATTTAGTCGACCCGGCCACTCATACTTGACAGCAGACGGAAGTGCGGTTCGGCGCTGCGGATGATCTGCTCCTGACCGTGGGGAAGCCAGGACCCGGGAAACTGGCGCCCCAGGAGCGCCAGGACCCACGCGTCGGAGTCTCGTTCAGGGAGCGCGCGGAGGGCGTCGATGTCGATCTGCTCCGCCGGGATCATGTTGGGTCCCCAGACCATCGTCTGGAGATAGAGCCGGCCGTCGTCGGGCAGCACGCTCGCGATCCGGGCGAACACTCCGCGATAGATCTGTTCCTGGCGCCCGGCTACGTAATCGTCTGGTGAGCAGAAATGCTCAAGGCCACCGACGCTCGCCACGGCGTCGAACGAGCCGAAGCTGTCGCGGGTGACCTGCCGCGCGTCGAAGAGGTGGACGTCGAGACCGTGCCGCCGACAGGCCGCCACCTGCGCAGAGGACAACGTGACGCCGACCCCGGTGCCGCCACGGTCGCGGATGAAATTCAACAGCGGCCCCCACCCGCAGCCGATATCGAGCACCCGGCGACCGGGCCCGATGCCGATCTGCTGGGCCACATACTCCTGCTTGCGCCGCTGCGCCTCCTCGAGGCTCAAGGAGAAATCACCGTCGTACTTGGCGCCACTGAAGTCCGCGAGCTCTCCCAGACTGAGCCGGAAGATGCGATCGATCAGCGAATAGGTGAACTCGAGATCCGCGCGGTCAGCCATCCGACCCGATCGTAATCTCGCTCGAGCCAACCAAACGTAGATCTGCTCACGCCGCCGGACGAGCATCTTGCCGGCACCCGGGTCGGTCCCGCAATGCGCGCGGATTGCGGCCCGACTTGCGATCGCCGAGCTTGTTCCAGAAGGAGTGCCGCAGCTGTGGCATGGCTGCGGCGAGGGCACCTGGCCGATCATCGCGGCCGGTGCGGCAGCCGGACATGACGTGCGCATCGGCCTTGAGGATGTTCTCGTGCTGCCGGACGGTCGTATCGCGCCAAACAACGCCGAACTCGTCACGAGCGCCATAGGACTGCTCGGTCACGCAGCCTAGGCGCCACCAACGCGCTAGCCACGCCGGGCGGGGCGGAAGCCCGCGATCCTGCTGTCGGGCGCCGTGACCTGACGACGCGAAGGTCGCTAACTCGCCTGGAGTACCGCCTGCACACCACAGCAAGCTTTCGGCTGAAGCCGGATCGTGTCCCTCCTCCTCGCCCAGAAGGAGCGCGCGCGAGCCAGCCGATCATATGAGCGGGCGACGCCGCTCCTGCCTCAGACTCCTAAAGGCCGGGCTTGCTCCGTGCAGAAGGAGGTGCCTACCGGCATCTGATATTGACGACTCCGTCGTCGCTGTAGGGCTTGCTCCACCGGAAGATGCAGAAGGATGAATGCGATCCCGGGCAGGGGGCGGAGTCTCAGACCGACATGCCCTCGCATGCTTCGAGGAGCACGGAGAGCTTTGCGTTGTGCGTCTGGAACAGCGGCGGTAATCCGAGAGCGAGCGCTCGTCTCCGGACGCGAGTCCGGTGGCGTGGGAGATTTACGCCCGCGGGACGGCGTGGTGGTGCGCCACATCTGTGGCCCCGGGCGCTTCAGGCTGCTGTTTTGCGTCGGGCTGCGAGCTCGGCAGCGCGCCTCTCGATGCGCTCCTCGTCTGTGATCGCGTGCCATCGCGTGGCGCGACGCTGTCCCGTTCTGCGAATGCGACCGGCTTTCTCCAGTTCGCGCAGGAGGGTGAGTATTTGATCGCGGTTCCCGTTAGTCCGCTTGGTGAGCGCCGAGGTGGTCAGCTCTCCGTTCTGCGACAGGAGGCGCTCGATCTGTGCCGCGGACAGAACCTGCACCCCGCGCTTCTGGCGGGGCGGGCGCTTGGCTGGGCCACGCGCTTTCTGAGGCGCTGGACGGGAACCGTCGCTTGAGGGCCTTGCCACTGGCTCTGCCGCGGCACGCGTGTCTCGCGCGCTCCGAGGAGCGACCGTCGGGCTGGCTGTGCGTCGACGCCGCGTGATTGTCGGAGAGTCGCGGCCGTCGAGCGCGGTACGCGCGTCGGTCAGCGTCTTGATCTCTTCATCGAGTCGACGAAGTCGGCTGTCGATTGAGTCGATGATTCCTTGCGTCGTGGTCATGATCTGATCGTACGCGTCAGACCGACAAGATGCCCCTAGTGTGCCGTTTGGTTGATTCGTTGGCAGTATCTGGCGATCGATTCCAGGATCCGTTCCGCGGGCTTGGTCCACACGTACGGTCGGGGGTTCTCGTTCCAGGTTTCGATCCACGCGCGGATGTCGGCGTTGAGCGCACGGACGGAGCGGTGTGCGGCGCGTTTGAGCTGCTTGTTGGTCAGCTCGGCGAACCAGCGCTCGACGAGGTTGATCCAGCTGCTGCTGGTGGGGGTGAAGTGCAGGTGAAAGCGTGGGTGGGCGGCCAGCCATCGTTGGATCTTGGGGGTCTTGTGGGTCGAGCTGTTGTCGAGCACGAGGTGCACGTCGAGGTGCTTGGGGACTTGCTGGTCGATCGTCTGCAGGAACTTGTGGAACTCGATCGCGCGGTGACGGTTGTGCAGCTGGCCGATCACCTTGCCGGTCGTGAGATCGAGCGCCGCGTAGAGGCTGGAGGTGCCGTGCCGCTTGTAGTCGTGGGTCGCGCGCTGCGGTATGCCGGGCAGCATCGGCAGGATCGGCTGGGTGCGATCCAGTGCTTGGATCTGACTCTTCTCATCCACGCACAACACGACCGCGCGCTCGGGCGGATTCAGGTACAGGCCGCAGATGTCGTAGACCTTCTCGACGAACTGCGGGTCGGTCGAGAGCTTGAACTTCTCTTGGCGGTGTGGCTGGAGCCCGAACGCCTGCCAGGTGCGCCACACCGAGTCCTGGCTGACCCCCAGATGCGCAGCCAGCGACCGTCGACCAGTGCGTCGCGTCCTTGGGCTTGCTCTCGAGCGTGGTGATCACGATCGTCTCGACCTGCTCATCGGTGACCGTCCGCGGCCGCCCCGGCCGCGGCTCGTCCAACAGCCCTTCAAGGCGCGACTCGCCGAACCGATTGCGCCACTTCGTGACCGTCGGGCGCGAAATTCCCAACTGCTCGGCGATCTCCGAGTTCGACACACCATCGGCCGCCGCGAGCACGATCCTCGACCGCAACGCCAGCGCCTGCGCGGTCATTCGCCGGCGCGACCAACTCTCCAAACGCGCACGCTCATCATCCGACAACTCGATTGCAACAGCGGTAGGAGTAGGCATGCCCAGCCCCTACCCTAGCTGCAAACAAATTAAACCAACAGGACACTAGTCCCCGCGGCCGCGCGACCGGGGAAGGACTCGGCACCGGCGTGGAGCCAGATGAACAAGCTCGCCCCGGACATCGACGGCTCTTGCGTCAGCGATCGGACCGTAACGTTGGCCGCGTGTACGTCTTTAGGCTCAAGGCCGGACGCGAGGTCTCCGATCACGGGTGTAGTAGTGACCTCCGTAATCTCGCCCCGCCCGGCCGACAGGGACGTCGGCCGGCGGGGTTAGCTCACCGCCGTGATGGGACGGCGAGGTCGATCGAGTTCACCGGCGCGAAGCGACTCCGGCACGAGGAGCGGTTCTCGAATTCCATCGTGAGTCGGCTCGAGCCTGCTTGCCGCGGCTGGAGCTCGGACGGCGAAACCGGCCCAGACCGCGCTAGGGCTCTGGAGGTAGTCCCGCCCCGGGTTCTGCCGAGAGCACCCCCAGCGGCCCCCGAGACGGCGGCTGTGCGTCTTTCTCAAGCCGTGCTGGGACGCGCGCTGACTGTGGGCGCGAGTGCTATCGCTCTGCCTTGAGGGTGCCGATGTAGCTTGAGATGAGCGCCCGGGCTGAGAGCCAACGGCGGCAGTTCCTGCTGCCCTCGATCGCGGCGGCGCTGTTGCCGTTCGCGCTGCTGTGGCTGCCGCCGGGACGTTGGCACCTTGGTCCTCTGATCGCGGCCGCGCTCTTGACGGCGGTGATCGCGGTGTTCGCCGCGTTTGCGCCGTGGGAGCGACTGCCCGCCACGGCGCGTCCTGCCCTCGCCTTCGGCTACCTGATCGTCGTTGCGCTCCTGCGCGTCGCTGGTGGGCCGTCAGGGGTCGCGCCGGTCGCGCTGCTTTGCGTGTTCTGGATCGGGCTGTGCGGAACGCGACGGCAGCTGTGGTGCATGCTGACGGCGATCACGATCGTGTTCGTGCTGCCGCTCATCATCGGCGGGCCTGCCGATGACCCACCCGGGGCCTGGCGAGCGGCCATCCTGTTCATCGCCGTATCCGGACTTATCGGCGCGACCGTCCAAGCGCTCGTTACGCACGTCCGCGACCAGCACCTAGAGCGCGACCGGCTGCTGGACCAGTTGCACAGCATGGCTCACACCGACGCGCTGACCGGCCTGCCCAACCGACGAGCGTGGGAGCTTGAGCTCCACCGCGGCCTCGCGCACGCGAGCCGGAGCGGCGAGCCTCTCAGCCTGGCCGTGATCGACATCGACAACTTCAAGGACATCAACGACCAGCGAGGTCACGCCCAGGGAGACTCGCTGCTGATCGACACCGCGCGTCGCTGGAGCGAAGTACTGCGCGCCGAGGACGTACTCGCGCGGATCGGCGGCGACGAGTTCGCGCTCCTGATGCCCGCCTGCACAGAGCGCGACGCGGCGACGGTGATCGGGCGCCTCCGACTCGCACCCCGGTGCCATACAGCTGCTCGGTGGGTCTCGCGGCCTGGGACGGCACCGAGTCTGAACAGCGGCTGCTCCAGCGGGCCGACGCCGCGCTCTACCAAGCAAAGCGCAACGGTCGCGACCGAGTCGCGGCAGCGGCATAGCCGAGATCACGACCGTCGCCGACCTCCCTCCGGCTCGCCCGAGCTGGTCCAAGCCGCGCGCCATGGGCGGCGAACCCTCGAGCACACGCCAACCGCGGCCGGACGGGCGCCCGCCACACCGGCCGCATCCTCCGAACGACGACGAACCGCCCCGATCGGACTGAGCGGGAACGCCGCCAGCGGTCCCCGTGGCTTGCGGTTGACTCGCCGCCGCTGCCATGCCCAAGATGTCGCAGGACTCCAAGCGGGCCTCCGGCGGCCCGCTACGCAAGCCTTCTGGTGTCCGTCAATTCCTCGCGTCAGGCGCCGGCCCAACACGCCGGCAAAAGCGACACAGCCCAGCCATCCGGCGAGCGGCAGCCATTGCGTGCCGCCGTAGAAGGTGTCGCACTGATCGCGGCGCACGCCACCCCCGGGTACCCACAGCTCGTCGCGCCTACGGCCGATCGTGAACACGATGTCGGCGTCAAGCCTCCACCAGCGCACACGGATAAACGCCCACAGCAAGCTGGCATCGACGCGACGATCGCCGGGATAGCGCACCAGCGAGTCGGCCACGGTCTGCTTGGCTGCGAACATCTGCGCCCGCAACCTGTCCGCCCGCGTACGAGCGCGTTCGTCGGCCAGTAAGGCCCCGACGTCGCGCAGCCCGGCCACCATCGATGCCTGGTCCGAGGGGAAAAGCGATAGTCCGAACCGTCACGACGGACGGTGATCCCGGGCAGCGAAATCGCGGGCCGACAATCTGTTGGACGGTAGAGCGCCGAGTAGGATCGCGCCATGAAGCGACACGTGCTGATCTTGGGTGCGGGCTTCGGGGGCCTTGAACTGGCGACGCGCCTCTCGGAAGTCGCCTCCGACGCGGTCGATGTCACGTTGCTCGACCGAAACGACTCGTTCTTTTTTGGCTTCTCCAAGCTCGAGGTGATGCTCGGCCGCCAGTCGGCCGACGAGGTGGGTTTGCCGTACCGCGACATTGCCAAGGACGGGGTCGAGTTCCGCCAGGAGACGGTGGTTGGCATCGACCCCGTGGCGCGGCGGGTAAAGACCGATGTCGGCAGCCACGACGCCGACTTCTTGGTCGTGGCAATGGGTGCGGACTACGACATGGCGGCCACGCCAGGCTTCGAGGAGGACGGCTACGAGTACTACTCGCTCGCCGGTGCAGAGCGCCTGCGCGATGCGCTTACCGAGTTCCAGGGCGGACGCGTGCTCGTCTCGGTGCTCGGGCAGCCGTTCAAGTGTCCGCCCGCGCCGTTCGAGGGGCCGTTTCTCCTGCATGAGCACTTTACGCAACGGGGAATTCGCGAGGCCGTGGAGATGGCGACGACGTTCCCGATGCAGCGCCCCGTGCCGGTGACCGGCCCGGTGTCGCAGATGTTCCGCGACGGGCTGGCCTCGCGCGGGATCGAGGAGCTTCCCCAGCATCTCGTGACCAGCCTCGAGCCGAACGCCCACATGGCGCGGCTGGCTACCGGTGAAACGCTCGCCTACGACCTGTTCGTTGGCATCCCGGTGCACCGCGCGCCCGAGCCGCTCGCGGCGTCTGGCCTGGCGGTCAACGGCTGGGTGCCGGTCGACCAAGCCAACCTTCGGACCGCATTTCCCCACGTGTACGCCCTCGGCGACGTGTGCACCGGGCCACGGACCGTCCCCAAGGCGGGGATCTTCGCGGAGGCGGCCGCGCGAGTCGTCGCCGACGACATCGCGGCGGAAATCTCCGGTGAAGACCCACCGGCGCCATACGAGGCGTCGGGCGTCTGCTACGCCGAGTTCGGCGGCGGGCTCGTCAGCAAGGTCGAGGTCAACTTCCTTCGTGGCGAGTCCCCAGCCGCCGACCGCCACGATCCCTCACTCGAGTACGCCGCCGAAAAGGCCGAGTTCGGCGCTACGCGCTGTACCCGGTGGTTCGGATCCTGATCGTCGACCCCTACGATGTCGCGGCTGACGTCTCGGTAGCGGACGATCGCTCACACGATCGGCGCGGCGCTAAACGTGCAGAGCACCTGAAGCTAGGCAGGCTCCGGGCACGGACGAGACGGCGCTTCTCACAATTAGGTTGATCGACATTTCGATGGCACTTGCTCATCACACGCCGCGACTCGTTTCGTGTGGCAAAGGAATGGCCAGCGCAGGAGCTGGCGGAGCAGTGCTCCGTCGCCAAAGCGTAAGCAAGCTCAGCACCCGGGAGAACATGAATCCGATCGTTCGCCGCAAAGAGGGCGGGCGCACCGAGACCTGAGCGGCGGGGTCTCCGCATGTCCGTCTCGCGCGTGCGGGAACAGGTGAGCTCGGATTCGAGGCTGCCGCGATCAGGCTGAACCACCAGCTCGGTCGACCCAACGGTCTGTGCCTAATCGGCGGAATCACCGAGCTAGCGATCAGAGACGCTCAACTGAGCCGCCACGCGTAGGCATAAGGCTGTGGGAATTGCGTGATCCGGAAGGCTCGGACGGTGATCTTGGCATCGCCGGGAGGGATGTTCGTCCAGACGACCTGCTCGACGTTGTTGACGCGATCGAACCCTTTTCCCGTTCCCATGTTGCCGTGCCGCTCCTGACCATTCTGGGCGCGGACGATCAGGTCGAGGTCATTCTGGAGCGCGGCGCCCGGAGGATCGCTCCAGACGAGCGTGACCTTCAATGTGGGTGTGATGCCGGTCGGCCCGGCACCTTTGACTGTCTTCTGGCCCTGCTTCCCCTTCGGCACTTTCACGTCGACGCTGCTGGACTGCCCCTGCTTTAGCGGCCCGCCATCGCCGAATCCGGCGTTCGGGTTCGGGCCGGCGATGATCACCGAGCCGGCGAGGTCGACGAGACCCCAACCGGAGTTGTTGTTTGGCGACACACCGGCCTCGGAGGGGTTGTACTGCCCGACAAGCTCGACAGCTCCGTTGATGAGGAGCGCCTTGATCAGCGCCGCGCTCGGATTCGGGGTTCCGTTGCGTACAAGGGTCTCGCGCAAGACCGCGGCGCAGCCGGCGGTGAGAGGGGTGGCCATGCTCGTCCCGGTGTCGAAGAAGAACATGGGATCCGAGGACGTCCCGAACAAGGTTTGCGCGGCGGCTGCGGCGCGAGAGTGCGTGGACAGGATGCTCGTCCCGGGCGCGACGACATCGGGCTTGATCCGTCCCTCCTGTGTGGGCCCTCGACAGCTGAATGCGGCCATCCCGGCTGCGTCGTTCGCCATCGGATCCGACTTCAGCGGGTTCGCCGGAAAGGAGCTCGGGCGGACGTCGCCGTACGTGACGAACTTGGGCTTGATCCTCGGGCGAAGGCTTTCGCTGGCACCAACCGTGATGCAGTTCTTCGCTGCGGACTGAGAGCCGACCGACTTGAGGTCGACGACGCCGTTGCTGTCGGCGTCGATGCCGTCGTTGCCGGCCGCGAAGCAGATCACCAGATCCTGGTGGTTCCAGACCGTGTCGTCGATCTCGTTGGCGCTGGCGTCGTACGGGAGGCCGGGCTGCGTCGCGCCCCACGAGTTCGTGTGCACACGGGCCTTGTCGTTGGTGTACGGGGGCGTGAACAGGTTGTGCAGGTCGGCCGGAATCCCGCCGAGTCCTCCGCCGGAGTCGAGCAGCGACTGCACCACGAGCGTCGCCTGGGGCGCCGTACCCCTGATCGCCCCGCCCATCGAGGGGGAATTGCCGTTCCCGAGAACGGAACCGCAGACATGGGTGCCGTGTCCGTCCGGGTCGTCGACCTTTGACGGGCTCGTTCTGCCGAGGGCGTAGAGCTTTGCGACACGACCCGTGAACGCGGGGTGCACGTTCGTCTTCGAGCCCTTGTCGAAGCCGGTGTCGCCGACGGCAACTACCTGTCCCTTCCCCTGGTACGCGGTTCCGTTGACCACGACCTGCGCATGGATGATCGGGCCGGCGACGTTGTTGAACAACCGCCGCACGGGGACATCTTCGATCGTGCGGACCTGATCGATGGCCGCAAGGTCGTCGAGGTAGCGCTCCTGGACTCCGACGCGGATCTTCTTGCGGCCCACGTCGAGATCCCTCGCGTTCACTCGCGCCGCCGCGGCGATCTGCCCCTTGAGTTGCCGCGAGCGCACGTTGGCGCCGTCGTGGAGAACCAGGTCGACCTGGTGCACCTCTCGCGAAGCCGAAGGCGCGCCGAGCATCGGCAACGCGGCCGCGGCCGGCGCGGGTGCGAAACGCCGTAACGAAGGGGCGATCTTGAGACCGGGCATGTAGACGCCCGCCCAGACGACGAACGGGAGCGCGCGAATCGGGCGTAGGTTCGCGGGCGGATAGCGGCAGAGGTACGTGTCGTCCGCGATGTACTCGAGGATCGTGGCGCCCGCCTTCTTGAGAACGGCCTTCTGCTCGTCCTCGAGCGGGCCGTTGGTCTGGATCAGGACGTAGTTCGATTCGGACGTATCGACCGAATCGAGACGGGCCGCTTTGAGGTCCTTCGCCTGAGCGACCGGATCGAACGTGTAGCCATTGATGCTGATCTGCGCCACGCTGGACTACCCCCTTACGGCTGTCGCATGCTCGCATCTCGGCACCGACGGTGTCAAGCCGATTGGCCTCGTGAGCACATGCGCATCAAGTGCGGCTTGGCGCGCGCTGCCAGCCTCACGCCTGAGGTCACGCCGACTTTCCTGCTGGTTTCGTGGCGGAGCACAGCTCGGGCGAGAGCTGGGCTGGCGGCGCCTGGAATGTCGCCGAAGCGCTGGTCCGCCCGAGCACCAGCCGTCGACGAATGCGATTCCGGTGTTCCGGTTCGGGTCGCAAGCCGTCGGCGAACGCGTCACGTGGTCAAGCGGCATCACGACCCAATCGGCTTGATCGGCCCGACAGCGATCGTTCGGATTCAGGGGCCGCCGGGGCGCGCGTCGAGGATCTCGCGCGAGACCCGTACGCGCCGGCGGTATGAGTCGCGCTGCGCTGGATCCTGCAACGAGTCAATCTTTCCGCGCACGACGCGCGCGGCCTCGTCGAAGTAGTGCTCCGCACGTTCTTGGTTGGCGGCCTCGAGTGCGCGCGCGTGGGTGAAGTAGATCTCCTCGGCGCGTACCGTGGGGACGACGCCGCCGCGCTTCTCGAGCGGCGTGACCGCTTGCGTGCTGAGTTTGAGCGCGGGACCGGTGCGGCCCTGGGCGAGCGCGATGCGGGCCCTGAGCGAGCGGGCACTGATCTCGCTGCGCTCCCAGCCGAAAGACGTGACTGTGGCGAGCACATCGTCGGCCTCTCGCAGCTTCTCGGGCGTGCCCTCGGCGAAGAGAAGGGCGGCCCAGAAGATCTCGGCGAATGGCATCACTGTCCGATGGCCGGACTTTCTCGCCTCCTCGCGCGCGCGCAGTAGCGCCTCGTGGGCAGCGTCGAGCTTCGGCGGATCCCATTCGAGGTAGAGGCGGCCGAGCAGCGAATAGAGATAGCCGCGCACGCCGAGGGGGCGAGGGTCATCGGCGAAGAGGCCGAGCGCGTCTCGGATCGTGGCTTCGCCGGCCTCGTAGAGTCCGACTGCCGTGTGGACCTGTGCCAGGAAGACCAGGGACCAGGCGCGCTCGTCATGGTTCCGGAACTCGCGGAGCGCAACCGAGCTGCGGGCGAGAAGGTCGAGTGCCTCGCCGTAGCGCCCAAGGTCGAACGCGGCCACGCCGAGCCTCGACTCGATCAGCGCCATCTGGCTGGCGCGCTGCCGCTCGTCAAGCTGACTGGTCAGCGCGTCGCCGAGCAGTAGGTCGTGCGCCTCTTCAAGCAACTTCAAACCCGGTGGAGGTCGACGCTGTCGAGCTGGTGGCCATATGTGACGAGGGTTGAGAACTCCGCGAGCGGGTCCTCGGCCGCGCGGGCCGCCTCTAGCGCGTCCTGATACAGCGGGAGTGCCTCCTCGAGATTGCCGCAGATCGTCTGTGCGTATGCCTTCGCATAGAGCGCGTTCGCGCGCAGCTTTTCATCGCCGAGCTCCGTGGCCACGCGCTCGCCTTCCTCTGCGAGCTCGATGAGCCGCTCTCCCTCGGCGGATGCAGCGTAGGCGGTCCAGCTCAACTCGCCGGGGATCAGCAGGAGGAGGATCGCGCGGGCCAGCAGCCGCCGCGCGTTGGTGTCAGCGTCAGCGGTGAGTTGCTGTGGCGCGACCTTCCTGAGCAGCGCGAGAGCCCGGGTCGCGTGTATTCCGGTCTCTCTGTCTGCGCCTTCCGCGAAGGTCGACTCGGCGACCTCGACCAGCTTCGCGGCCGCTTCGAGCGGCTTGCCGGCCTGCTCGTAATGCGAGGCGATCTCGAGCAGCGCGTGGCGCGGCGGCGGACGGTGATCGGCGATGAGCGACTCGAGCGCGCCCGCAACGGCGGCGTGGCTTCGGCGGCGCAGGTACGGGTCCTTGTAACCCTCGTGATAGAGCAGTTCCTGGAGCAGGCCGGGGTCGAACGTGTACTGCGCCGATCGCTCGCTCCACCATCCCTCGACGCCCTCGGCTTCGATCAGGCGCCGGCGCCGCACAATCGTGCGGAGCCGCGCGAGGATTTCGTCCTCCTCGCGGTCGAGCAACCGTACGAGCACCGTAGAGAGAAAACGGCGACCCTGCACGGCTCCGGTTTGGAGCAGGGAGAACTCGTCCTCGTCAAGGGCTGCGATACGGGGCCGCAGGAGCTCGAGCAGGTTGCGTGGCGTCTCGCTCTGAGCGAGCCTTCCGCCCACCGACCAGGCTCCCGGCTCGCCGTCGATCGAGCCGTTGAGCTTCCAGGCCTCGCCCTCACGGGAGAGGATTCCCACTTCCTCGAGCCGATCGAGGAACTGCGTAAGGAAGCGCGGATTGCCGCCGGTGCGGTCGTGCAACCACTCCGCCAGCCGGCCTCCCGGCACCGATCCGTAGCGGTCCAGGAGGAAGGTCCGGACGCTGTCGACGCTCAGGTCCGCCAGCGCGAGCTCGGAGGCAAGTCCTCGTCCAACGGTTTCCGCCCGCACGAGGACGAGCGGATGGCGGTCCTCGACGCGATTCGTGTCGTAAGCGACGACGAGGAGCAACGGGTGCGCCGGCGCGGTGGCCGACAATCGCACGATCACCTCCGTCGAGGAGGGGTCGATCCAGTGGGCGTCGTCGACGATCACGGCCAGGGGCGTCTCCAGGGCGGCACGCTGGAACACGTTCGCGACGTCACTGGCTAGTTCGTTGTGCGGCTCCTCCTGGCGAGTGGCGGCATACACGCCAGCCCCTACCTGCACGGCCTTACTCGCGATCGGCCCGCCCACGGGAATGACTTCCAACAGCGGTGCCAACTTGCCGAGGATCTCGACGATGCGCTTCGCCCTTGGGCCACGGCGATCCTCGTTGGTGAGGGCGCGGAGGCCCTCGATGAACGGTCCGAGCGGGTTGGCGCCGCCGCCCGTCACGTAGCACGCCACGCGCACCACGTCCAGGGTCGCGTCGCCGAGCCCGGCAACGAACTGATCCAGTACGAACGTCTTGCCGCTTCCGTTCGGGCCGGCAAGGAAAATGACCGACCCATGCCCGTCGGCTGCTGCCCGCCCCGCCGCGAGCAGGCGCTCAACCTCCTCCTCTCGCGCGATTCCGACTACCGCCATGGGAAAGGTCTAACCGCTTTCCTTCCGTTCGACAAGTGCCGCCCGGGCTGGCCACGCAATCGGACGATCGCATGCGTCGACGGCTGGTGCGCGGGTGGACGAGCGCTTCGGCGAAATTCCGCGTTCTGGCCAGGGCGACCTCGACGCACACGCGGCGCTCGCTTCCGCGGTGGGGTGCCCGCCGCCGCTGACGTCGCTGACGCCGCCTCGGCGACGGCTCTCAGACCCAAGCGGCCGGGCTGCGCGACGTGCGGCGCTGCCGAGATTGTCCGGTTGCGGCAGCCAGCGGTGGCGCTGCCAGTTCTAAATCGTGGCTGCTTCCATGGCAGAGCGGTGGCGTCGCATCGATCGACGGCTGCGCTGCTTCAACTGGCGGAGCAGGCGCCCGCAGCGGTCGCGGGCGCGCTCTTCACACTCCGTCCCAAGCGGCAGCGGTGCCTTAAGAACTGGAGCCGAGCAACCGACGAGCCAGGGTCCCCCCTCCTCCGAGAAAGCAAGCGTCTCGTCCCCGCCGCCGATGTCACTATCGAACATCGTCCAACTGGGAAGAAACATGAGCGCTCGAGCTGATGCGTGTTCGGTCGCGAGAGCGACAACGCCGGGGCGCTTGCTTGCCGATCGCCTGAATCGCGAGGTTGTCCCGGGGCTCGTAGAAGTTTGAGGTGACGGCGGTCCCTCCGGCCCGTCCGCTCCTGGTGGGAGCGTGGCGGGTGATCCGGCAAGATCGAAGGAGGAACCGCTGTGAAGTCAAACGTACCGGTCGCTGAGGCGATCAATCGTGAGGCTGTGCTCCCCGAGCGCTTGCAAGAGGCTTTGGGGCAGCTGACCGGGGTAGCGAGAGACCTCCACCGACCCGTCGAGGTCCCTCTTGAGAATCAGCAAGTCGAGCACGCGAACCACGCCACGCCCGACCAGAGCGGACAGCTCCGCGGCCATCGCACCCAAGAAATCGGCGTTGTCGGCCGGAAAGTCGACGACCAGATAGTCAACGGACCCGAACTCGTCGACAGCGGCATCGTTCATGGGGCTGTCCTCCATACGTGTTGTCGGCCGTCCCTGTGCGGATCGCTTCGGATTTAGGTTCACCGATGCGGCTGGCGACGGCATCACCCGGACGGGATGAACGCCCCGACCCGGTCACATCGCTGGAATCGGGCAGCCCAGCTTCGACTGCGCTCCCGTTAGCCCGTGACCGCCACCGGCCGGACACCGAAGAACGTGTCCGTGAGATGAACGGTGGCTCTGCGATTGGCGTGTATGGTCACCTTATTTCGTTTGCTGGTCGCTGCCACGGCCACGGTACTGGTGTGGCCGTTTGTCGTCTCGGTCACGGTGCACCGGGATCCGGCCGGGAGGTCGGGGAAGAAGCGCGACACAGATCCCGGACCGGTGCGGGCCGGGATGAGGAAGGCGTACGTGTGGAGCAGGCCGCCACAGGCCACGAGGATCGAGATACGACCGTGCTCGCGGGCGGCCGGTCCAGCGATGGTCTTGGTCACTTTCAGTGAGCCGAACGGGCCCGGGGGCAGTACCTCTGGCACGAGGGCGGGCGAGCGCGTGTAGACGTCGATCAGGTTCACCGGTACCACCTTGCCCGCCGGGACGGTCACGTTCTGGTGATTGCCCGACAGCGCCGCCGCGAACGTCGCGGTGGCGCCGTCCGCGGTCTCCGTGACGGTGCACACCGAGCCAGCTGGGATGCCGTCGAAACTCCGCGACACGTTACCCGCGGGGGTCGCCGCGGCAACCACGAAGTCCGGCGACAAGGCGACGCCGTCGCAGACCACGTGGATCGTGACCGGCCCCTGGTGGCCCGCGAACGGACCGGCGACCGTCTTCGTGATCAGCAGGGAGCCTGGAGCCGACCCGTAGGTGTCGGTGATGTGGGCGGCCCCAGAGCCGCCCGCGGGGATCGTGACCGTGCGCGGGCTGCCGGTGACAACTACCGAAACGGTGCTGGTAGCCCCGTCCACAGTCTCGGTGACCACGCAGCTCGCCGGGGTGGGGATATTCGAGTACATCTGCGAGTGGTCGCCTGTGGCCCCCGCCGGGATGACGAGGTCAGGCGAAAGGGCGGTGCCGTTGCAGACCGTGTGGATCGTGATCGGCCCCTGTTGCCCGGCAAGCGGGCCGGCTATGGACTTCGTCACCTCGAGCTGGCCGGGGGCGAGTCCGTAGGTATCGCTGATGTCAGCCTCGGCGATGTCACCGGTCGGGACGGACACCGTCTGCCCGCTTCCGACGACGTCGACCGACACCGTGCTGGTGTGTCCGTCGACGGTCTCGGTGACCGTGCATTTGGCTGGGACACGGATGTGATCGTATTGCATCGTGTGGTCACCCGCGGGAGTCCCGGCGGGGATCACAAAGTCCGGGGTCAGGGCCTTGCCATTGCACTCGGAGTGGATCGTGATCTGCCCCTGCTGACCCGCCGCCGGACCGGCGATCGTCTTCCTCACGAGCAGCGAGCCGACGTGGTAGTAGATATCCTTGACTTCCACCGTCGCGGTTCCGCCGGACGGGATGGTTGCCTCCTGTCCGGCCCCGATCACCACTACGTTAGTGCCAACGACGCTGCCGTTGTTGGTCTCGGTGACGGTACACGTCGTTCCGGCCGGGATCGGTTCGTAGGTCTTCGATTTGGTGCCCGCGGGCGTACGCGGGGGGATGGTGAAGTCGTCCCTGGCGACGCCATCGTCGCAGGCCACGTGGATGACGACGCGTGCTTGCGATCCGGCCGCGGGACCGGTGATCGTCTTCTTGACGACGAGCGAGCCGGGGGGCAGAAACTCGGCCTTGGCTTCGACGGTGGTTTTCAAGGTGCCCGTCTTGGCCAGGATCAGGTGTTGCGCGTCGCTGACGCCGCTGGTGTGGCCGTCGTAGAGGTAGACGTTGCCGCTGGGGACGACAGCCTCCGCCGTGGCCTCGAGAACCACGATGGAGGGACCCGTGGAACGCACCCAAATCTTCGTGCCGGACGGCACCGCGGTTCCATTAAGGATCGGGACGGTCCCTGCCGAGTCCGAGAACATATCGCCGCCCGTGGCGGTGACTGTGGCGTCCGGGGCGCTCCGGAAGTGGTGGTGGCGGCCGCTGTTGGTGTTGACCGTGAACGGTCCGAGCACGCTACCGGCGGGACCGCTCACGGACGGCGGGGTGATGGTGAGGCTGGGCGGTGACGGCTGGGGCAGCGGCCCCGCGTGTTGGATGTGGGCCACGATGGCGGCCACGGTGGCATGCAGCGGGTCAGAGGTGTTCAGCACGTAGCGGTCGGTGAAGTACCAGATGGCCGCCTGCACGGCGGCGGCCCTCTGGTTGAGATCGGTCAGCGCGGCGGGTTCGTTCTTGTTCGGGTAGTACTCATTGAGCAGCCGCGCTACGTAGTCCACGTTGGGGACGTTGGAGGCGTTCCACGTGCCCAGGACGTACCCGATTCCGCCATACGTAGCGGTTAAGATGTCGATGCAGTAGAGGCTGAGCTCGGCGCCGCCGGCGGGCGGACGAGCGTGGATGATGCCGGCGAAGCCCTCGTCCTTCTGGGTGAAGCCGGTGGTCGGGTTGCTCGTGGGATAGACGGTGCCGACTGGGTCGAAGGGGTTGGTGGAGTCGGCGATGAACCCCCTGACCGCCTGGCCGGGTCCCGTGCCGGACATCACCAGCTGGGTGTCGGCCCGTACCTGTGGTGGTGCCCCCGGGGGGTGCCCGGGACGAAAGACTGCGCCGGCAGAAGCGGCCTGCAGCAGGAGCACCCCCAACGCCATCCCCAGGAGAACCGGCACGCGCCACGCTCGGCGACGCGTTAGCAACGCGAAGCTCGCACGCAACGACCGAATACCGCTCGTTGACCAACCGCCGCTGTCATTCATACGGCCCGACACGGCAACCTACCTCCCATCTCGGTCCACCCGCCTCGACGCAGAATGACCGATCTGTCTTGGGGCAGCATACCCCGGATCCGCGGGCAGCGGGAGGGCGCGGGCACCTCTCTTAGAGTGGCGTACACCCCACCGGTAAACCCCACCGGTTAAGGTTCCCGGGGATGCGAGCTGCGCGATGGATCTTGCTCAGCGTTGTTCTTGTGCTCGTGTGCGTGCCCGTGCTACCCGTCCAGGCCGCGGCCGCCGCCACGGATACCGCCTGCTCGCACGTGCTGGGGCGCGCCGTCGTCGGTGAACCCACGAATGCGGTCGCCTGGCGCGTTGGTATCGAAGCACCGACAGCAGTCTTCTCCTCCCTGCCCGGCAGGAGCATGCACATCACCCGCTGGGTCACGCGTACGGAGGCCCCGTGGCTGCTCGTCACCGCCCGTGCCCGAGCTGCCGATAGCCGGTGCTGGCTGCCGGTGCGGCTTCCATGGCGACCCAACGGGTCAACCGGCTGGATCAACGCCAACAAGGTCGTCCTTGAGCGGACCCCGTGGCGCGTCGTGATCTCCACCGCCCGGCGTGCGCTGACCCTATTCCGGGCAGCGAAGGCCGTGCGCACCGTGTCGGTCGTGGTCGGAAAACCCAGCACGCCGAGCCCTGACGGCCTCTTCGCCGTCTGGTGGGCGATACCGTCGCATCCCGACGCTTTCCTGGGCAGCTGGGTCCTCGAGCTCACCGCCCACAGCGATGTACTGCAACAGTTCGACGGCGGCGACGGAACAGTCGCGATTCACGGCCGAGGAGGGGCGAGCCTCCAGGACCCGGTCGGCACCGCTCGCAGTCACGGATGCATCCGCCTGTCCAACGACGCGATCGACTGGCTCGTACAGACCATCGGCCTAAACCGACTACCCGGCACACCCGTTCAAATCAGCTGAGGCGAACCCCGGCCCGCAGACGGAAAGCCCTGACCAGTTGTGCTGGAGTTCCTCTCGCCGTCCTCTCAGATCTTCGGTCTTCGCGGTCGAGACCCGGGGGTTAGGCCGGGAGATCGAGTTACTGGCCAATGAGGAGCAGCACCGCTGAAAGCGAAGTCGTGCCCACTGGCCGGCCCGCCACAAGGCCGTTGGGGGCTGGCACCAGCACGGAGTCGTCCCCCGTCAGCTGACTGATCGTTGTCGACCAGGCGTAGCTGTCGGTGGCTCGTCCGGGCCGGCGTGCGTTAGATGGTGAGAACGGCTTCGTAGATCTCGGGCTCGAGGAATGCTTGCACCTGCTTGTGGCCTGCGCGGTGACGCCGCGCATGTGCCGCGTGGCGGACAGCGGACGAATTAGTCGAACCGGTCTCGCCGGTGCCGAAAGACCCTCGGGCGCGGTCCTGGGCGCGCTCACTCGCCGGCTGCGCCCGGCCAGGGGCACGGCACGCTGCCGTGTACCCGCGTTCCGTGCGAAGGCCTCGAATCAACGGCCAGCCTGCCGCCGATGGCGGTGATGCGGTCGCGCATGTTGGTCATTCCCCGTGGTCTGGATGCGCCGGGGAAGCAGGCCTGAACTTCGCTGCGGCGTTGAGCTGGGGCGCTACGGTGGCGATCAGCGTGTCGAGGGTGACAGGAGGAGGCGCTTGGATTCGGCTCGGCTCACCGCCCGGTTCGGCCAGCTGCGCCGGACGACTCGCTTTGATCGCGAGGAACGATCGCAGCATCAGGCGAATCTGAGGCTCCAGAGTGGCCGGATACCTGGCTTCAGCCGCCCAGGACGGCTCGATCCATTTCTTAGAGCACTGCGAGAGCCTGGACGAATGGCTGGGCAAAACCGGAGGCAATGCGCACAACGAATCAGGACGGGCCGATAGGTCCTAGATGATGATTCGCGCTCACGGTGGGCCGGGCGACCCCGGGTACGTCGCCACGGCTCTCCGCCACAGGGTCGCTCTCAACACTGGTCAAGCGGCTGGCGTCGGCCGGCTCGTCGTCTTCGCCATTTTGGCGAGGCGGCTTGTGCTGCGGTGCGCAAGGTTCGCAGGGATCCACGGTTGTGGAGTCGCGACGGCCGCTGGCTTGCTGGGACTCGCGCTCAGCCTTTCGTCAAGCTCCGACGCATCAGCGTCGCCGCGTTTCGCCACTCGCGTCGCGGGAGGCTCGCGCCTTACGCTTTCGAGGGGTCGCGCCCAGAGCAAAGCAGTTGGCCGTCGACTTCAGGCGAGCCGTGCTGTGCCGGACTGGCTGGCTACGATCAACCGTTATCGCGCGGCCGCTGGCTTGCCTGCCGTGAGCGATCACCCTGCCTGGGATGTAGGTCTTCAGCGTCACCTCACCTACCTGGCGAGTACTCCCTCACAGTACTTCACGGGTCAGTACCAGTCCGCGCACACCGAGAATCCGGCTAGTCCGTATTTCAGCACTGACGGAGCAGCCGAGGCCGGGTATAGCGACCTCGTCCGGGGCGCAGCCTTCAGCCCCCTCCAGGCCGTCAACGAGTGGCTCACCGCGCCGTTCCACGCCATCGGTGTGCTGCGGGCTCAACTCCGGCAGGTAGCGTTAGCCGACGCTCCCAGTACGGGCGACGCCGGGCTCGATGTAATTCAGGGTCTCAACTACAACCAACCGGCGGCAACTGCACCGATCCGGTTTCCGGGACCTGGCGTCACGACCGATTTGCTCGCCTTCGGTGGCGAGCGCCCAGACCCGCTTGAGACTTGCGGTTGGCAACAGGGCCCCCCGGTTGGCCTACCGTTGATCATCATGCTCCCAAGGGATCCCGCTCGGGCCCTCACCGCCAGCGTCACCGGTCCGACGGGTACCGAATCCAACGCCAATGGCAGACTCTGCGTCGTCGACAAGCACACTTATCACTCGTCCGATCCGGTCTACGGGCCGAACGCGCGTTACATCCTGAGCGCTGACCATGCGGTAATCCTCATACCTCGGGACCCCCTCACAGGCGGCAGCTATTCCGTCAGAATCCGCCAGCCCGGCACTCCAGACATCCACTGGACCTTTTCGGCCGACGCGCCACCGAGCGTCGGACCGTAGGCCTCCAGTCGGGCGCTACGCGGCCGACGCGGTTGGCCAGCGGGTGGTCGGTGCGCACTCCGCCCGGATCAGTTCGCGGCGCAGGGCCAGGCGCGCGCGGTGATGCAGCCCGTGGATCGAGGACTCGGTGCGGCCCATGCGGTCGGCGATCTCTCCCGGGGATAGGCCTACCAAATGGCGCAGCATGATCACTTCGCGGTGCTCCTCGGTCAGCGTCTCGAGCGCCTGCTCGAGTCCCCGCCGGCGGTCGTGGTTCAAGTCGTCAGCCGGACGCCAGCGCTCGATGACCTCTTCGCAGGGCAGCGGACGCCGCTGGCGCAGCGAATCGATCGCCACGTTGCGCGCAACCTTGAGGATCCACGCGGTGAACGGAACGTGGCGAGGCTCGTACCTGTGGATCACCGAGATCAGCTTTATGAACACGGTCTGGGTGACGTCCTCGGCGTCGTGCGCATCGCGCAGGATGCTCAGCACGTAGCCGTAGACGTTGTCCTTGTAGCGGAGGTAGAGGAAGCGGATGGCGTCGTTGTCCCCCGACTTGGCCCGCTCCACTGCCCGTGCGATCGCGGGATCCCGGTCGTTCTTCTCGCCGGCCGGGCAGGCGCGAAAGCCATGCGACGCCGCCATCTCGCTGTCGTGAGAACGTCCACGGCCCGCTGCAGTCGTACATACGGCACTTGTCTTACTCATTGGATCATTCCTCTGCTGGCACAATCCGCTGGGCCGCACCGCCCGGTGGATCTGGGTTCAGGAAGTTCGCCTCGAAAGGCGACTGTGGTTGAAACCCCGACCGAGTGGATATACCGGCACTTGCCGTCGTGCGTGGCGGTGGGCCAGCTGCCGGCGTGCTGCCCGCAGAGGTCCGCCAGACGGTCTGCCGTCTCGGGGTGCCAATGGCCCGCGAGCGGTCCGGAGACCGTCTCGAACACCTGTCCATGTATCGGCACCGTTGCTCTAGTAGCCGCGAAGAGTTGCGTAAGGACTTCGCAACCCCTAGCCCAGTTGCTCGGACGTGCTGGACCGACCTACGGCCTCCTGAACATCCGACCGCCGCGCGGCGCTTGGCAACGCGCCGGTCAAGAGACCAAACCCGCGCCACACACGCGGCAGGACGTCACCTACCGCCGCAGACCGCGCGGAACCTGACGCACTCCAAACTCGCGCGCAACTGGACTCGGGCGCGCTGGACCCCGAGGTCGAGGCCACGGATCAATCGCATTACCGGCGGAGACGAAAGCGCGACGTCCGCCCTTTGGAATCGTGCGGTGCCGCCCGCACCGAGAGTTGCCACCGCGGCGGCTTCTCAGTCCCAACACCGCCCGGTGGCGGTGGGAATGCAGCTCATCCAGGAAGCGGCAAACGCCAAGGCTCAAGCGTCTCTCAGTTCGTCCGCGAAGCCGCGCTGTTGCGCGCGACGATGGCCGCCGACGACAACCAGTACCCGGTGCGCGCGCTCGCCGCGCAACTCCGGGCGATCGGCGACCAGGGCTACGCGTTGGCCGAGAAGGCGACGAAGGTCGCCGAGGAGGAGGCTGAGCGCAAGCAGTGATGCGCAGGAGAGCAGGCGCGCGCGACCTCGCGGGGCTCACCTCCGAAAGGAGGCGTGGGCGCCTCCGCGCAACTGTGGCGGGTGCCGGTTGTATGGGTCGCGGTCGCCCTCACTGGTCCCGTTCGTCATCGGGATCATTCCCGAACGGTGGGATCTGGCCGGCGAGCAGACGCCCGTGTTCGGCATCCCAATCGACTGGTTCGAGGAGCGCGTTGAGCGTGGCGAGCTCGTCGTGGAGGGCGAGCACGTCGTCTCGCAGTTGCTCGCGAGCGTCGTCGTCAAGGTCGGCGGCGCGAGTCTCGAGGTGGTGCGCAACGTCCGCGATCGCGCCGGTTGAATGGGTTAGCAGCCAACCCAGCCGCGCAAGCAGCTCGCCGGCTTCCGAGTCGCCGAGCGGCCCGAGCGTCGGGCACGGCTCGGGCGTGGACTCGCCCGGCTGATCGCTGGGCGGTGGCTCTGTGAGCTCAGCGGCCTGGCTGAGCTGACAATCGGGCGAGTGGCGAATGCCCCACCGGTCGCGCAGGTAGGCCTCGAACGTCGGGTGGGTGGCACGGTAGAGCGTTGCGTCGCTGAGGTCGGCCAACGCGTTTGCGAGCTCGAGGTCGGTGTCGAGACCGCGTTGCACGATCGTCTCCAGCTTGTTGAGGTACTCGATCTCGGCGCTGGTGAGGGTGTTATCGGGATTGGAGCTGCTCATGGGAGGTTATGTCTCGTGAGCAATTGTCAAGAGTTGTGGATGAGAAGGTGAAGCATCAGGCGGCGACCTCCTCGTCCGTCGTCGTGGTGTGTTCGTCTGTGACCTTCACTCCGTCCTTGAACTTCACGCCGGCGAGCACGTCGGTGACGAGCTCGTGGCCGTTGAACCGCCGCCAGCGCTCCTGGGCGGCGTCCAGGAGCTTGTAGGCCATTGCCAGCGCGGCCTTCTTGGAGCCGGCGCCCTTGGTGACCTTGGTGCGGAGCTTGACGGTCGCGAAGCTGCTCTCGATCGGGTTTGTGGTGCGTAGGTGCCGCCAGTGCTCGGCAGGGAAGTCGTAGAACGCGGTGAGCGCGTCCCAGTCCTTGTCGAGCTTCGCGACCGCCTTGGGGTACTTGGCGTCGAACTCGGCGCGGAAGCGCTCCAGTGCCTTGCGAGCGTCCGCCCGCGAGGGCGCCTCCGCCATCTCGTGCAGCAGCGTCTTGGCCCGCGGCTGGAGCCGCTTGGGGAGCGCGTCGAGCACGTTCGCTGTCTTGTGAACCCAGCAACGCTGCTCTCGCGCGCCGGGGAACACGTTGCGCAGCGCGGCCCACGCGCCCAGCGCGCCGTCGCCGGTCACGAGCTTCGGCTCGTTCAGCCCGCGGTCGCGAAGATCGTGGAACACGGCCGCCCATGAGTCTTCGCTCTCGCGGTAGCCGTCCTCGACCGCGAGCAGCTCCTTCTGCCCGTCCTCTCGAACACCGATCACCACCAACAGACACAGCTTGGGATCCTCGCCGAGGCGGACGCTGACGTTCACTCCGTCGACGAACAGGTAGGCGTAGCGGTGAAACCGCAGCTCCCGCGTGCGGAACGCGGCGTGCTCAGCCTGCCACTGCTCGGTGAGCCGCTGGATCGAGCTGGGCGACAACCCCGAGGCGTCCTCGCCGAGCAGATCCCGCAGCGCCGGCGCGAAGTCGCCCGTCGAGAGCCCGTGCAGGTACAGGATCGGCAGCACCTCGGTCACCTTCGGCGACCGCCGGGCGTACGCCGGCAGGATCCGCGAGCTGAACCGCTTGCGCTCGCCGGTCTCCTCGTCCACGCGCTTGTCGTTCACGCGCGGCGCCCGGATCGGCACCGTCCCGGCGCCGACCGTGACGCGCCGCTCCCGCGCGCGACCGTTCCGGACCACCAGCCGCTTGCCGTCCTCATCAACCTCCTCCACGAACGAACCGACGTACTCGTCAACCTCGGCCTCGAGCGCCGCCGCGATCATCCGGCGAGCACCCTCCCGCGCGAGATCATCAAGCGTGACCCGACCGTCTTCGTTGTCCTCCCCGACAGGGAGCCTGCGAACATCTGACATGGCGTGCCTTCCTGCCGGCCAACGCCGGCTTCGGTCTTCAGCAACCGGGAAGGTACGCCGCCTTCCTCTTCACCCGCATCCACAACTTCTGGGTATACCTCTGTCTCGTTTCGGCCCTGCGTCCGGTCGTTCGCGACGAGGGGGGCGGTTTGTTGTTGCTGCGTTACCTATCGTCCGCACAGCCAAATTTGCGCGCGCCGTGACGCACGACTTACGCAATTCATAAGCCCGTGCTGGCCGGCCGGTGCTCAGCCAGCCGAAGGTTCGCTTTCGATACGGACGACCCGGTCCATACGGTGCACGGTGCACTGTTAGCCTCGAAGCGCCGTTATCGCGTGAGTGGTGACTGCCGTTTGGTTTTCGGGGTGTGAGTTCGTGGTGCGGGCCGGGTGTCGACGCGGACCGGGCCTGCCGGGACGTCCGGCGTGTCCTGATGACAGGTGGGGCTGTCGTTTGCGGGCAGGCGGCAGCGGGTCGGCGTGGCGTCGTGGTCGTCGAGGGTTCCGGCTTGAGGTGCGGCCGGTGTTCAGCAGAGCGCGGGGTTGGAGCGCAGGCGCGTGAACCCGGCGGCGAGCGCCCGGGACCAGGGCCAGTCGCGGTCGAGCTTGAGCTGGGCGCGCCGGCCGTGGCGGACGAGCTTGGCGGCGATGTGCAGCAGCCGTTGGCGAAGGCGCTTGGGTTCGGCCTTGGCGAGCTCGCCGTCGAGGCAGATCAGCCTGGTCCAGGCGAGCAGGTCTTGGGCGATCAGCGAGATCTCCAGCCAGGTCTGGTTGTGCTCGAAGGCGTAGTGCGGGAGGTTGCGCATGCCGGTGTCCTTCCCGGCGCGGATCGAGTCCTCCACCCGGGCGCGGCCGCGGTGATGCAACTCCAACGTGGCGATGTCGTTGCCGTCCTGGTCGGTGAGGAAGCACGTGTAACGGTGGCCGTGCTCGTCGAAGATCGTGAACTGCGCGCCGGGGTGTGGACGCTCGCGGCGGACGATCAGCCTCGAGCCCTCGGGCCAGGCGGACAGGTCGAGATAGTCGGTCAGGTCCGCGACCCACGCACCCTTGCGATCCTTGCCGTCGGCGTCGATCGCCTGCACCCACGCGGATTCGGGCAGTTCGAGGATCGCCTGGCGGACCGTCTCGGTCAGCTCGTAACCGACCGAGAAACGGATCCCAGCTTCACGGCAGTCATTGGTGAACGCGTGCGTGCACCCGCCGATATCCGTCCTGACGAGGATCTCCCGATCGAGGTCCTCGGCGGGGAGCTGCGTGAGCGCCATGCCCAGCACCGTGAAGTGATCCTCGGCGGTGTTCGACCCGGCATTCCCGGGCCGGAGGATCGCGGCCAAAGCTTCGCCGGTCTCATCCAGCCAGCAGCCGAGCGGATGGAACCCGTACCCGTGCTTGTAGTTGCCCGCCGCCAGCTCCTTATCGGAATGCGCGGTCAGCAGGGTCGCGTCGATGTGCAGCGTGATCGTGTCGGGGCGTGCGCCCGCATCCCACACCCGCGCCCGAGCTTGAGCCCGCGCCGTCCGGACCCGGGCCAGCGACGACTCGTCGACCGATTTGAGCACCCGGTGCGTCGTCGTCTCCGACGCACGAGCCCCGAACAGCCGCTCCTGCCCCTCAAACGCGGCCATGTCGGTCACGCAGTCGCCGCCGTCGACGAGCATCACCGCCACGTCCCGGACCACCCGGCCGGGATCGTGCGCCGAACGCCGCTCCCGCGTGTCCGCCAACGCGGCCGACAACGCGTCCGTCAACCCCGAACGGTCGGCCAACTCGACCACCAGCGCCACCCCCGCGTGCGAGACCAAACCCTCGCCGTCCGCCGTCACTTCTACTGTTCTCAGCCGAGCCGCTGGCTTCACCAACTGGGTGTCCTCCTGGGTCGAGACTGCAGGCGTCAGGAACCCGCATTCTTACGGCCCGGGAGGACGTTCCCACCTCCCCGAGTCAGCCCACTATCGGCGCTTCCAGGTTAGTGTGGTCCACGGGTTCCAGATCTTGGTTTCGGTCTCGCGCTATCCGTGCGCAGCGCAGTCGCCGGGTTGAACAGCTTGATCCCGTCGTCCGTCGGCCACACCCGAGGGTAGCGATAAGGAGCCTCGCCCACGATGCACGGTAGTGGCGTTGGCGCAGCGAGCCGATGGCGCGTCGCCTAGCGACCCCACGAATCGCGGCTGACCGTCTGATCGGACGCTCCCTGCTGAAAAGTAGACGGCCGATCATCTGAGCGTCGAGTTGACGCCGCTCACGCAGCGGCCAGCGTCGAGAACGCGGATCTGTGCGTCCACGCCCGCTGTTTGCCCCGATTGCCATCACCGCCTGGTTGGCCAGCAGCGCGGTGAGAGGATCCATGCATGCGGAGTCCCCCGTAATTCGTCGGGAGCCCGCGGAACTCAGGATTCGCCGGGACGGGACCCGATGCGTCCACGGGCGAGGCCTCGCCCGTGGACTCACCAGATGATGTGCCCAGACTGTGTCCAGTCCAGCCCCTACTCGTCCCGTCGGCATCTTCGTCGGAAACCATGAGTAACACTTACCAGGTCCTTAGAGGCCCCAGCCAACAACAGTGTGCGATCCGCACATGCGGATCGCGCCGCCACGACGCACACGGTCGCTTCCCCAAAGGACGCGTCGCAAGGCGCGCCCTCACCGCCACGGGCGCCTGCTCCGCCAGCTGAACGATCGGCGCGCGCGGCCGAGCGGTACTACCCCTTGCATCGGAGAGGAGCCACGCCGGCGGCGTGGCCGCTTAAGGCGTAACGGGGCCGTGCGTGCTCGCTGTCTCGCGTGGCTCCTTCATCGCCGCACCGATAGCCACATCTGGCGCGGTGACCGGCGTCGGTGATCGGAATCAATACCCACGTTCCTTCAAGTCGGCGGCCACCACGCTGGCCGGCGATCGGCTGGACGCCGCTGTTGCTCTGGAATACGCAGAAGCGCTTGAGCGGTCCTGTTCACAGACGGCGATCGATGCCCATGCGTTCAGGCGCCGCCGAAGGCGTCGGCGACGCCCACCGCCCAGCTCCCGTACAGATCGATCACGGTGGACGGCGCGGGCCATTCTCCGGCCTGTAGTCGTTTGAGCGCTTCGCCGCCGCGCCGGCGTGCGTGGGTGCGCGACCAGTCGTAGGAGGACGGCGCAGCCCCGTAGCGCGCTCGCCAGGCGCGCATCGCCTCACGGCTCCGCTCTCGGGTCCATTGCCGCTCGATCGCCCCGGGACGGCAGCGCTTGCAATAGGCGTACGCGTCGCCCTTGCCATTGCGCGCGCTGGTCGGCGCGCCGCAGCCCCGGCAGACGCCCCGGTAGCGCGCCTTGACCTCGCACGCCTTATCGCCGATCGGATCGTAGAGATAGGCCTTCACGGTGCCCTCTGCGCGCCCCAGCCGGCGACCGATCTCGGCGATCGATACGCCCTCCTGGTCGCGGTAGTGGCGCGCGAGTTGCGCGGCGCGGCGTCGCTCGCTAACGCGGTCTGTCATGAGCACCTGGGTCTTTTGTTACGCTCAGATGGGTCGTACAGGTACGCCTTCACGGTGGCCTCCGCGCGTCCCAGTCGACGGGCGATCTCCGCGGTCGAGAGAGCCTCGTGATCGCGATAGTGACGCGCCAGCGCAG
This sequence comes from uncultured Solirubrobacterales bacterium, assembly GCA_963841535.1. Classification (GTDB taxonomy): domain Bacteria; phylum Actinomycetota; class Thermoleophilia; order Solirubrobacterales; family Solirubrobacteraceae; genus Palsa-465. Next base: position 66,138 of record CAWJDF010000002.1, read on the forward strand.
CCGCCCTTCGGCGCTCCTGCACACGATCAACGACAGACATCGCCGGCGACGATACCGCTCCCAACCGACAGTAACCGCGTGCGGTCACCGTGTCATTCGCCCTACGATCAAGGCCTCGGCTTCGGTTGCCCAGCTGGCGAGCCGAGGTATACCCAGAAGTTGTGGATGCGGGTGAAGAGGAAGGCGGCGTACCTTCCCGGTTGCTGAAGACCGAAGCCGGCGTTGGCCGGCAGGAAGGCACGCCATGTCAGATGTTCGCAGGCTCCCTGTCGGGGAGGACAACGAAGACGGTCGGGTCACGCTTGATGATCTCGCGCGGGAGGGTGCTCGCCGGATGATCGCGGCGGCGCTCGAGGCCGAGGTTGACGAGTACGTCGGTTCGTTCGTGGAGGAGGTTGATGAGGACGGCAAGCGGCTGGTGGTCCGGAACGGTCGCGCGCGGGAGCGGCGCGTCACGGTCGGCGCCGGGACGGTGCCGATCCGGGCGCCGCGCGTGAACGACAAGCGCGTGGACGAGGAGACCGGCGAGCGCAAGCGGTTCAGCTCGCGGATCCTGCCGGCGTACGCCCGGCGGTCGCCGAAGGTGACCGAGGTGCTGCCGATCCTGTACCTGCACGGGCTCTCGACGGGCGACTTCGCGCCGGCGCTGCGGGATCTGCTCGGCGAGGACGCCTCGGGGTTGTCGCCCAGCTCGATCCAGCGGCTCACCGAGCAGTGGCAGGCTGAGCACGCCGCGTTCCGCACGCGGGAGCTGCGGTTTCACCGCTACGCCTACCTGTTCGTCGACGGAGTGAACGTCAGCGTCCGCCTCGGCGAGGATCCCAAGCTGTGTCTGTTGGTGGTGATCGGTGTTCGAGAGGACGGGCAGAAGGAGCTGCTCGCGGTCGAGGACGGCTACCGCGAGAGCGAAGACTCATGGGCGGCCGTGTTCCACGATCTTCGCGACCGCGGGCTGAACGAGCCGAAGCTCGTGACCGGCGACGGCGCGCTGGGCGCGTGGGCCGCGCTGCGCAACGTGTTCCCCGGCGCGCGAGAGCAGCGTTGCTGGGTTCACAAGACAGCGAACGTGCTCGACGCGCTCCCCAAGCGGCTCCAGCCGCGGGCCAAGACGCTGCTGCACGAGATGGCGGAGGCGCCCTCGCGGGCGGACGCTCGCAAGGCACTGGAGCGCTTCCGCGCCGAGTTCGACGCCAAGTACCCCAAGGCGGTCGCGAAGCTCGACAAGGACTGGGACGCGCTCACCGCGTTCTACGACTTCCCTGCCGAGCACTGGCGGCACCTACGCACCACAAACCCGATCGAGAGCAGCTTCGCGACCGTCAAGCTCCGCACCAAGGTCACCAAGGGCGCCGGCTCCAAGAAGGCCGCGCTGGCAATGGCCTACAAGCTCCTGGACGCCGCCCAGGAGCGCTGGCGGCGGTTCAACGGCCACGAGCTCGTCACCGACGTGCTCGCCGGCGTGAAGTTCAAGGACGGAGTGAAGGTCACAGACGAACACACCACGACGACGGACGAGGAGGTCGCCGCCTGATGCTTCACCTTCTCATCCACAACTCTTGACAATTGCTCTGGCGAGCCCGAGCATATGGGCTTTCCGGCGACACGCAAGCCCTGTGACATCGCGCTGCAAGGTCGAACACTTCTGGTCTTCGTCTTTGGGATCACGCCGCCGCCGCACCGGCCGGATGCGGCCGTGAAGGCAGAACTGATTCCGACGCGCCCGAGGGCGTCTGCTTGCTCGTCGGTGGTTAGCACCCCGTCGTCGCGGAGTTGCGTTTCGTCGCCAGAGCACTACTTCGAGGGCGGGTGGTCGCAGAGCGAAAGGACTCGTCCGGCTCGCTGCCGCGGCACAATCGCGTTCCGCGCAAACCAGTAGTCCGATGCGCAACAAAGCAGTAGGCGGCGGGTGACGTCGGTTTCGAGCGACTCGGCTTGTGCATCGCCCGGCTGAAGCAGCCGTCCGCCAGGTGTCGCGAGACGACTGAGTGCGTGGCGAAGCACTCGCGCTAGTCCCGGTGGCCTGGTCACACCGAAGCGCTCGTTGCATCGATGGCGGTCGGACAACGAAAGGGATCGTCAGGGTCGACGAGCGGCAGCGCGTGAATGCAGCACGCGACCCGCCGGTGTCGCGCTGCTGGACTACGACTCAGGGCAGCCACGTTCGCGCCGTGGCCGCTTCGCTCTGCGAGCGGTAGGTAGCGACCCAGCCGGGCCACGAGGTCGCGGCGTCCGTTCCGGAACCAGCGCCCCGTCCGGACTGGCCGGACTTCCGCAATGCTTGGTGGCTCCAGCACTATGGCGCCGGTCGAGCAGACTGCCGGGCCTCGCCCCAAGAGGCAGCACAAGCACTATCGCCGGTTCTTCTGCTCGTCCCTGCGATTGCGGCAGCGCCCGTCCGGAGGTGATCTACCTCAACGTCAACGCTGGATCTCAGGCGAGACGTGCCCTCGGTGAATCGCACCCGGGATGGAGCAATTGTCAAGAGTTGTGGATGAGAAGGTGAAGCATCAGGCGGCGACCTCCTCGTCCGTCGTCGTGGTGTCGTCGTCTGTGACCTTCACTCCGTCCTTGAACTTCACGCCGGCGAGCACGTCGGTGACGAGCTCGTGGCCGTTGAACCGCCGCCAGCGCTCCTGGGCGGCGTCCAGGAGCTTGTAGGCCATTGCCAGCGCGGCCTTCTTGGAGCCGGCGCCCTTGGTGACCTTGGTGCGGAGCTTGACGGTCGCGAAGCTGCTCTCGATCGGGTTTGTGGTGCGTAGGTGCCGCCAGTGCTCGGCAGGGAAGTCGTAGAACGCGGTGAGCGCGTCCCAGTCCTTGTCGAGCTTCGCGACCGCCTTGGGGTACTTGGCGTCGAACTCGGCGCGGAAGCGCTCCAGTGCCTTGCGAGCGTCCGCCCGCGAGGGCGCCTCCGCCATCTCGTGCAGCAGCGTCTTGGCCCGCGGCTGGAGCCGCTTGGGGAGCGCGTCGAGCACGTTCGCTGTCTTGTGAACCCAGCAACGCTGCTCTCGCGCGCCGGGGAACACGTTGCGCAGCGCGGCCCACGCGCCCAGCGCGCCGTCGCCGGTCACGAGCTTCGGCTCGTTCAGCCCGCGGTCGCGAAGATCGTGGAACACGGCCGCCCATGAGTCTTCGCTCTCGCGGTAGCCGTCCTCGACCGCGAGCAGCTCCTTCTGCCCGTCCTCTCGAACACCGATCACCACCAACAGACACAGCTTGGGATCCTCGCCGAGGCGGACGCTGACGTTCACTCCGTCGACGAACAGGTAGGCGTAGCGGTGAAACCGCAGCTCCCGCGTGCGGAACGCGGCGTGCTCAGCCTGCCACTGCTCGGTGAGCCGCTGGATCGAGCTGGGCGACAACCCCGAGGCGTCCTCGCCGAGCAGATCCCGCAGCGCCGGCGCGAAGTCGCCCGTCGAGAGCCCGTGCAGGTACAGGATCGGCAGCACCTCGGTCACCTTCGGCGACCGCCGGGCGTACGCCGGCAGGATCCGCGAGCTGAACCGCTTGCGCTCGCCGGTCTCCTCGTCCACGCGCTTGTCGTTCACGCGCGGCGCCCGGATCGGCACCGTCCCGGCGCCGACCGTGACGCGCCGCTCCCGCGCGCGACCGTTCCGGACCACCAGCCGCTTGCCGTCCTCATCAACCTCCTCCACGAACGAACCGACGTACTCGTCAACCTCGGCCTCGAGCGCCGCCGCGATCATCCGGCGAGCACCCTCCCGCGCGAGATCATCAAGCGTGACCCGACCGTCTTCGTTGTCCTCCCCGACAGGGAGCCTGCGAACATCTGACATGGCGTGCCTTCCTGCCGGCCAACGCCGGCTTCGGTCTTCAGCAACCGGGAAGGTACGCCGCCTTCCTCTTCACCCGCATCCACAACTTCTGGGTATACCTCCCCGGGATGCTCGAGGCCCAGCCAAGGTTCCGCCAAGGTGGAGGCTACCGCGTCCTCGCCACCAACGCCGTCAGGGTCGAACACGATCTCGTAACCGTCAAGTTGACAGTTACACATGAACGCCCGAGGTTGGACGAGCCGTCACAGTGTAACTATTCACACTCGGACCGCCGCCATTGTGGATTTCCACGACGAGCCGGACAATCTCTTTGTCCCTGGACCTCGGGATGAAGGTGCCAACCCATCTCGCTCGGCGGTTCCGACAGCGGCTTGGGTAGCAGGATCTTGATGGAATATCGACAGGCGCTCGATCACGCCCAGCCCCCAAATTGTGGATCGTCCGCCTGTGGAGCAGTTCCGGTCAGCTCTGGCCTGAATAGTCTCGCGGAGCAGCGGTGTCGAGACGCTCCTGCTCGCGTTGGAACCAGGCCACGACCTCGTCGAGGCCTGAGAGGCCGGGGTGGCGGCGGGCGAGGAGGTCGAGTTCGGCGAGTGTGTTGCGAAACGTATCGTCGCCGAAGCGGCCCGCAATCGCGCGAGCGTAGGCCGCCTTCGCTTCGTCTAGGCGGCCGAGCCCGAGCAGGGCATGGCCGATGTTGCGGTAGGGGAATTCGTCGGCGGGTTCCAGCTCGAGCGCCCGCCGTGACCACTCGATCGATTCCGCAAAGCGGTCGGCGCGGAGGTAGGCCCAGCCGATGTTCGTCGAGGCCAAAGGATCGTCGGGCTGTAGCTGATGTGCCCTCTTCAGTACGTCGATTGCTTCTTCCACGGACCCTCCATCAACAAGTGCCGTGCCCATCGCTTGGAGAGCTGGGTACTCCCAATCGCGGCGCCCGGCTGCCGTCGCGATGTCCGCAGCTCGTCTCGCGGTGGCGATCGCAGTTGCGGAATCCCCTCCTTCGCTCGAGGCCCACGAGAGGCCGAGCAGGCTGTTGAAAGCCCCCTGCTCATCTTGCAGCCCCTCAAATCGGGTCAGTGATCGGTCGTAGCCGATTCGGGCCGCTTTCAGATCGCCGCGACGCGCCGCAGTTTCCGCGCGATAGTAGAGGTGCTGGGCGAGCACGCTTTCGAGCGACAACTCAGTGGCCCGTGACTCGATGCTCGCCTCGACCGCTTCCGCTTCTTGGTCCTGTTCCTCGAGGCGGAGAACGGTGGCGAGTTCCGCGAGGGTCTCGAGCTCCCTGATCGGATCGAGGCGACCACGTAGCGCTGCCGCTTTCCGGAGCTGCTGCTCAGCTTCAATGAGATTGAAGCCAGAGCGTGCAACCTGTGCGAGAGCTGTCCGTGCGATTGCCTCTTCGTCGGCATGATCGCCACTTGACGCCCACTCGAGAACGCGCTCGAACGCCTGCTTCGCTTTATCGGGCTGCCTCGCGGCGACCCACCGATCTCCAACGGCAAAGTCCAGCCGGCGAGCGTCCTCGACGCTCACCGATTCGTACAAGGCGGCGGCGGTGTCGAGCTGCCGATCGGCCTCATCGAAGCCTCCGTCGGCGACGGCAATCCGGGCTAGGCCCTCAGCGGCGATCGCTCTCGAGAAGGGATCCTCCAATTCCTCTGCGACCTCGGCTGCCTGCTGGTAGCGGGCCCGGGCCTCGTCGAGGCGCCCTTGGCTGTGGCTCGCGGACGCGAGATCCAGGAGTGTCTGCACCTCGAGCGGACGTGAGCCGGTCGCCTGCGCCCAGACGAGAATCTGTTCTTGAACCTGCATAAGCTCGAAAATGTGCCCAATGTCCCCATGTCGCGCGAGCAGGCGCTGCTGCGTCCCGTGAACACGTTGAAAGCCATCCGTGTCGTCGAGGACGCTGCAGAGTGCTCTTGCGAGATCGAGCCACTGTATGGCAGCTCCGATTCGCGCCGCCCGACCTTCGGCGTTGCCGATCCCAATCCACGCCGCGGTGATCATCGGGTCAGGAGAGATCAGCGCGATCTCGTCGCGGTCGGTATAGCAGACGTACATCTCATTCGCTGGGCTCGTATCAGCGTCGCCGAGGACAGCTTCGTCCGCCAGGGGCTCAGCGGTCGCGTCGTAGTCGGTCTCCACTTCGCTGACCGACCACCGGGTGGGGTCGAGTTCAAACCGTTCGCGGAGAGGACTCGCAGGCTCGCCTGCGAAGCGGCTCAAGGCTCGTCCATAGTTGGCGAGTGCCTCATCGACGAGCTCGGCGAGATCTCCGAGAAGCAGCAGCGCTCGGACCTCCCAGATCGTCTCAGGCCGACGTGCGGCGAGCGCACGCGCCAGGTCCGCCGCACGCGATCGATCCCCTTGCCTCCAGCTTGCATGCGCGAGCTGAAGCGTGAGCTCGTGTGCGATGTCGGAGTCCTGGGGAACCCGGCCGAGCCCCCGCTCGGCAAGATGCGCCGCGCGCTTGTAGTCGCACGCGATGCCTGCGGCCCACACTGACCAGACGATGCTGCGCTCGACGAGCTGCTCCGAGAGCCGGTGGGTATCCCGTAGTTCGGTCACGTAGGTCATGAGACGATCGGTGTAGGCGGCCGCGGCGACGTTGGCGAAGAACGTATGGACGAGGTTGGCGCCTTCCTCCGGACGAGCGACAAGCAGGTGAAAGATGTGCTCGAGCGCCTCGTCGAAGTCGAGTTGGTCACGCTTGCCGAGATGATCGGCGACGGCTTCGCTCATGCCAAGAAGGAAGACAGGATCTCGCTCGCCCAACTGCGAAAGGGCTGCAGCTCGAACATGGGCGTGAAGTCGATACCGCTCATTGCCGTATGGCTCGACGAATGGGAGCGATTCGAGCGCAACGATCAGGAGGTCAGGGTCCAGAAGCGATGATTTTTCCTCAGCTTCGAGTACCTTCGACGGGAAAGGAGTCACCTCGCACAGGGCTCCCAACATCGCCTCATCGAACCAATGGACCGACGCGACCCGGACGACCGCATCCGCAACGGACATGTCGTGGCTCTCCAGCGCCGACAGGGTGGCGCTCCAGACCGTTTCGAGTGCAAGCCCATCCGCCGTCACGATGTCACCCACTTCACGACTGTTCCTAGTTCAGCGCTCCAACCGCATGGCGCCAGAGCCGCTCGAGTGTCTGAACGGTGAGGAACGGGTGGCCGTTTTGAGTGGCGATCCATGCGGTGCGGACGACGGCGGCCGACGTGTCGAGCCGCAGTTGCTCGAGAACCTCACGGACGTCGTTCTCGCCGAAGTTCTCAAGGCGTTCTTTTCCGACCAGATGAAGGGCGATCTCGACTGTCGGTTCCGCTCGACCAGCGACGACACACACGATCTGCTCGGACCGAAGTACTGCGGGAATGAGTGTTTCGTCGATCCATGTCACGAGCTCGCCCGACGTCTCATCGAAGCCATCGAGTAGGAGGACCGCCCGCCGCCCGGTTTCCTTGGCGGCCGCCTCGGTAGCAGCCACCAGCCGGCGCGTGACATCCTCCATCTGGATGTGTCGCACGGCCAGCGCCCGGGGATCCGGCTGGACACTACCTGGCGATGCCTCGCTGATCGAGTTGGGAACGACGGCTCGCTCCTCGCTTGCCGCGATGCCTAGACCCCGCGCAAGGCGGCGAAGAACGATCTCGGGCGTCCCGGCGCTACGGGTCAGGTCGGTGTAACCGACGAGGTGGTCCGCCGCCTCGCGCGCCATCGCGGCAATCAGCCGGCTCTTGCCCATGTTCCCCTCAGCCGTGACGATCAGCACCCGTGGCTCGCCCGCCGCGAGCATTCCGCGGAAGCGCTCGAGTTGCTCGGCGCGGTTGATGTGAAGCTCGCGCGGGAAACGACTGACGGGCCCGCCGCCGACCAGCTGGCTGGTAGACAGGTCCGCGCCCTCCCTGACGTGGAGGCGAGGCATCTGACGAACTTCGGTGCTGCCCGGCATCGCGATCCGTCCTGCCTCGAGAGCCTGGTCGACCGCAAGCCCCCTGCCGATGGCGAGGTAGAAACCCTGAGCGAAGGCCAACGCCGCCGAGTCGCGAATCTCCTGGCTCATCCCGACCGCACAATCGATCACGCGGGTGATCGCTTCGGCCTGGATCTGCGAATAGCAGGCGCTGAGTACCACGATCGTAGGCCGGTACTCAGCTGGAATTAGGGTGAACACCTTCTCGAGTTCCTCGGCGCTCACCGCTTCGGACAGTCCGGTAGGGCTCTCCAGGATCAGCTGATCTTCATCGCTCCCGTGCCCGCTGAAGTGGACCAGGTGCGGCCGAAGCTTGAGCAGCTGTCGCAGAAGATCAGCTCGGCCGACCGCAGGGACAAATCGGCAATCGAATCGATTTCCGAGCTGCGAGCGGTCGAAGCTCTTCTTCGATGTGCTTGAATTCCGCCTCAACTCTGACACGCGGCAGATCCGTCGGGCTGGCAGCCAGGAACAGGATCCGGATCTGCTCCACGCGCTCAGGTCCCTTCCTGGTCATAACTGCGTGCCAGCTCCGCCAGCTCCGCGAGCTCGTCGCGACGCCGGTCACCGCTGGTGCCCCTAGCAACGTCGTGTTCATCAACAGCTGGGCCCAACCGCCGCGTCTCGATGCTCCGCTGCAGCGCCCGCCCCTTCTCAGCATCCTTGGCGTTGCGACTGGCAAGCGATTCGGCGCGGCTGGCGCGATCCTCGACCTGTCGGGTCACCTGCCGTTGAACCGTCGTCCCGAGCAGCGCACCAATGGCCGTGAGCGCTAGAGCCTGCAGTCCCGTGAGCAACTCTTCGCGACGCGACCAGGTCATCTCGATCGCGTTGGTGTGACCCCACTGAAGGGCGACGAACACGAGGTAGATCGCCACGAGCACGAGAGCGACCACCGTCGCGACCACCCCGAGACGCCGAGGGCCGCGCTCGGAAGTCTCCGGATCGCCAGTTCCCACTTGCACCCCTTCCTCGCCAAAGTCAAAAGGTTGCCGCCCACGAAAGAGCACGGCGGCAACCCCACTGGCCCCTCTTCAGCGGCACCCCGACGATACTCTGCTACGAGCCGTGTTTCCAGCCATGATTTTCGCGTAGCGCCCTAAACGAGTTCGCTGCGCCGGTTTTTGGGCGCCTCTAATGGAGCTAGTGGTTCATCCTGTTAGTTGATTGAGTTACTTACTTTTCTACGCTTCGAGGACCTTGCCGGTGTATGTCCACTTGAACGGGTTGGCGGTCTGGTTGTAGGTCTCGACGAACGCGAGCATCTGGCAGGCGAGGTCGGCTTCGCTGGTGAAGATGCCGTGCTTTAGCAGGCGTCGCCAGAGGATCGAGAAGAAGATCTCGATCTGGTTGAGCCACGAGGCGTGCTTGGGGGTGAACTGAAAGCTCCACCGCGGATGGTCGGTCAGCCATTGCTCGACTTCCTCGGTGCCGCGGGTCGAGAGGTTGTCGGTGATCGCCACGATCTCCCGACCCTCGACGACTGGGATCTCGTCGTCAAGGTGATCGAGGAAGCGGATCAGGTCCCACCGGTTGCGGGTCTTGGACGGCATCGCCAAAACGTCACCCTCCTGCACGTTGAGACACGCGAACAGGCACTGGGTGCCGTTTCTGGTGTACTCGTGCTCGCGCCGCGCGGGCTTGCCCGGCTGGGGTGGTTGGTCGGGCTTGGTCGGCGCCTTGGCCTGGATCCCGGTCTTCTCATCGATCGAGACGACCAGCACGTTCTCCGGCGGATCGATGTACAAGCCGCAGATCTCGCCCAGGCGCTCCTCGAACTCCGGCCGCGAGTAGTCGGTCATCATCCAGTACTCGGTCCGATGCGGCTTTATCTCCGCCCGCTGAAGGATCACGTGCGCTTGGGACGCGGACATCCCCACCTCCGCTCCCAACTCCTCATAGGTCCACCGCTCCCGCCTAGCGCCCTCCGCAGTCGGCTCCGGCCGGGTGCACGCCTTCGCGATCAACAATGCCCTCGTCTCCGGGCCGTGCGTCAACGGCGCCCCCGACCGCGGCGCGTCTTTCAGTCCCTCGATTCCGCGCTCGGCATAGCGCCCGCGCCACTTCACCACCGTCGGCTCAGAGCACCCCACCCGCTCGGCGATCTCCACGCCCTTCAACCCCTCCGCCGCCGCAAGCACGATCCGCGCACGCTCGACCATCCGCACCTCAGAGCTGACCGCGCGCACGATCCGCTCCAACTCCAGCCGATCCTCTACTGACACCTCGATCTGCTTGATGACACCCATCGCCAACCTCCATCCTCGCCGAACCTGTCGGCAAGGACTTCGAGGCCACAAGCAGGGAACCTACCCGATACAACGAACTTGAAGGATGAACCACTAGCGACCGTGTACGACAAACGCATAACCAGCGAGACCGCCGGCAACCCGGACCCCGCTCCCGCCTTTGCGGACCTACAACGCGGACCGGTGCTCGGAGAGTTCGGCTGCCTCCCGGAGGCGGCCAGGATCCTGAGCCGGCGCCAGCCCCAGTCGGGTGTTGTTTACGGACAGGAGCAGTCCTCTATGGCCGAGCCACTGGCGCTCGTTTGTTGCTCTGCCGCTGCTCGAGTTTGACCTGCCCGCTTTCGCCAGGCTCGACGCTCGAAGCAGGCACCTGTCCAGCTGGGCCGCCCAGCGGCTTTCCGGGTTCTGGGTTAGTTGAATCCCGCAGATGGCCATCAGCCCGCGTCGTCGATGCACGTCACTACCGGGCCACCTCCCGCAAGCCGCGCCGGGCGAGGTGCTGGTTCGGACTGATGGCGCATGCCAACGCAATCCCGGGCCTGGCGGGTGGGCTGCCCTGGTCTGCTGGGAGGATGGGGTTGTCGAGGAGTACAGCGGACGGCTGGCCCACACGACGAACAACGTACATGGAGATGATCGCCGCGCTGGAGGGCTTGCGCGCGTTGCCACCCGGGTCGCGGGCCTGCATCGTGACCGACTCGCGTTACGTGCACGACGGCATGACCGCCTGGATGGCCGGCTGGAAGCGCAGGGACTGGATGACGGCTTCGGGCGACCCGGTCAAGAACAAGGGGATCTGGGTCCAGCTCGATGCAGCAGCGTCAGACCACGAGCAGGTTCGCTGGCATTGGATCAAGGGGCACGTCGGCCACGCGCTCAAGGAGCGAGCCGACTTGCTGGCGGTCGCCGCCACGCATAACGCCGCTCGGTCCGTGCTCTGGGATCCGGCCGCGGGCGGATCTCGGTGCGAGCTAGCGGCCTCGCCCGTCACCACGCTTGCGTAGCGCTGGACTGAACGGGGATCGACGGAGACCGCGGGCTGGTGCGACCTTTGCCGCTCAAGCGGCCACCAGACACTCGGCCCTGAAGCTGCTGGTGTCGAACAACGGCGGTCACGTGACAGTCGCTCGTGCCAGCGCGACGTGGTCGCGCCAGTCGCCGATTGCAGGGCCAGCATTTCGGCGTGCGGAACCCCGCAGCTGCAGCTGCCTACGCAGAGTCGGCGGGACTGTCCGGCGGCGAGACCTCGACTACCCGGCTTGTGACCCTCGGCCACGGTGATCGGAACGTCGCCGAACGCTCGCCCGCCGTGGGCAGCGGAGGACCAATTGCGATCGTCCGATCCCCAGCCGTTCACCCACGCCTACGCGCGATTTCGCAAGCGCGGCGCCGGCGGACCACGAGGCGCGGCAGTCGCAATCTTGGGTCCCGCCCGCGTAGCCACCCGACAAGAGCACACTCCTAGTCATCACGGAGCTCACGAGACCGCAGAGCGACAGCGTCGAGGCGCGCGGCTCCGATCATATGATCCCTCCGCGCTACCTGAGTGTCGTTAATAGCCTGACCGGGGGACGCGGTGAACGTCCCAGCCATAGCGGTCCCAACGGACGGACCAATACTGCGTCACCCCGGGTCGGGCAGCAGAGAACATCCGTCGGCTTCCAGACTGGCCGCCGCTCGATCACGGCTCGTCTACGGACCCGTAGGCCGTAGATGATCGGAGTCACGCTTGAGTAGCTCACCCGCCAGCCATAAGCGGCGAGTCCGTCCGGGCGGAGGATCGCCAATGGCGTCGGGGACTGGGCCGCGCAGCACTGGAACTCGACGACCATATCCATCGGGTCCCGCCCGGCGAGGGGCTTACAGATCAACTGGACGCCCCATGCTGAGGGGCTGCGCCCCGATGTGACCGCTGAAGGCGTGATGAGGGCCGCGAGCAACCCAAGCGCGACGCCGTCCCGGTCGCTATCAAGCAATCCGCCCTCGGCGAGTCGCCCGGCCGAATTCACGAGCGGCGGGTCGTCGACGTTGACGATCCCTTTCGTTGTCCGGCCGCCCCCGAGGACGCGAGCGCTTTGGTGTGGTCGGGCGACGGGAACCAGCGCGAGTCCTTTGCCACGCATGCGATCACGCCGCACCGGCAGGCGCGACGATCGCATTCGGGTCCGGTGGACTGAACGCCGCGGTATAGCAAGGGCGACGTTCCAGCGGTCCTCTCCGGGCTGTGCCAACGACCCTGGTCGCAGTCGAGGATCCTCCCGGTCTTGTGGGCGACACCGTGGCGCCGTGGGCCATGTGCCGATTCAGCGATACACGAGCTTATAGCCGAGCATCTGTGTCAGGGTCACCAGTTGGTAGCCTTTGGCTCGTAATTCGGCGATCTCTTGCGCCAGCGCGTCGAGCGTCTCGTAGCGTGGGCCGCCGCCGAAGTGCTCTTCCACGATCGCGCCGTCGTGGGCGTGGGCGATCACGTTGTTGACGATCGCGCTGGTGCCGGGAAGGGCCCAGTCGCGGGGGTCGACGTCCCACTGGATCGTGGCGAATCCCATCGAGCGCGCCAGCGCCAAGAGCGCTGTATCGGCTGTGCCGTCGGGGGGGCGAAACAGGCAGGGCTGAAACCCGCCGGTCGCGTTGCGGATCGCCGTCGCGGCGCGCGCGATCTGGTCTCGCTGCCCCGCCACCGACAGCCCAAGAAGATCGGGGTGGCTCCAGGTGTGATCGCCGATCATGTCCCCGTCGGCCAGCATCTCCCGCTCGACCGTACCGTGCGGATCGTAGGTGGCGATGTGCTCGCCGACCTCAAAGAACGTCGCTGGTGCGTGCTCCCGGGCCAGCAAGCTGACGAACTGCGAGGCCGGGGGCTCCCACCAGGGGCCGTCGTCGAACGTGAGCGCGATCTCGCGCTTGTTCGCCGGGCCGTCAAACACCCAATCGGGGCCGGCGGGCTCGCAGCCGACCAGCCGCGGAGTGTGCAGACGCACCAGCGCGGGCGTTGCTGGGAACAGCGTCGCGCAGCCGGTCTGGCCGGGGACCGCGGGCACGCATCCCGGCACCGCGAGAGTGCTAATCACCTGCCAGCGCAGCGACCGATACCGCAGCCCAATGCTGCCGGGAAGGAAGCTCGCCGTCAGCTCGCGGGCACTGGGGCGCGTGACCGCCGCGGCGATCGCGCTGCCCCGACCGGGCGCCGGCCCCGTCAGCGGCACGTAGATCAGCTGGGGAGAGCGCGCTCCCGTCCGAGGACCCGCCAGACAAACCCGCGAGACCACCGACCCGTTCGCCGCCCGCCCGAGCAACAGACACACCGATCGGCCGTCGCGGCGCAACGCGCCCGGGGAGAACGGCTGCGTGAGCTCGACCTGCCAGACCAGGTCCTGGCCCTCCTGCACCAACGATGCGGCCTGGACTGCCAGCAACTGCCTAGACCCAACACTCCTGGCGCCGGCACCCTCCACGACCCAGCCGAGCGCCACCGCCAACGCGATAACGCCACCGATCACCCCGATCGCGCGCCAACGGGCCCGCCTCGACATCTGCTCCACCGCCATCGCTTCACGCACGGTACCCGACGTCCTGCACCTCTGGGTGACTCGTGCTCCCGACTACGGACCTGGTGCCGGTGGGCGCTACCAACGGTCTGTGAGCGCCTGCAATGTGTAGGCAACGTGCCTGCCAGCAGACCGCCAGGGTCGCCGCTTGATGCGGAACCCGAGCAGCGTGCACGAGGTGGTCGATGTCGTCCGACACCAGATCGTGATGGGCGCGGCGTCACCCGACGATCCCGCCCTGACCGAGTACTGGGCCAAACGTCAGCGCAAGAAACCCCTGCCGATCGACAAGACCAGCCGGTGGCTCCTCAAAGCCCAGGACGGTCACTGCCCGATCTGCGGGGATACGCTCCTGCCCGACGAACACCAGCCGCAGAACCCACGCGAGTGGGAGACGTGGCTGACGACCACCCGCAAGACGATCATCAAGATCGCCATCCGGGAGGATGACACGCCGGACGACCGCGAACCCCGTCTCATACACGCCGACTGCCATCACCGCAGTCGCCTGCAACTTCTGCCCGCCTACGAGCCTGAGGGGCTTGCTTGAGCCGGGTGCTCGGAAACGGGCACGGCCTGGTTCTGAGGGGGGCCGAGCGTCGCGAGGCGCTCGGCCTACCCGACCGGGAGCGCAAGAGCGCCTTCGAAGCGCTCGGCGTGGCTGCTTTGCCCACGAAGGCGACAGCCTCGTCAGCGGCGCCGGGCGCTTGCTGGGCCCCCGCGACGGCGACTACGAGCAAACTGTTGACGCCAGCGCTTCGGTGTTGACGGCGAGTGTCCGCGCCACTATCGCAATCAGCGGGAGGAGCACAGTGCCGTCAGCTCATGGTCGTCCCGTTGCAGCAGCCGTCGTTCAAGTCGCAAGATGGGTCCGCGTAGCGAAGTCCGGAGGGGTCTTGAGCTGCGGGAGCGTTCCCCATCCGGCGCGCGGCAAGAGATCAGAGGACTCTGATTGTCCTGGGCGCCCGGCTGTGGTGCGGCGGTCGGCGCTCGTCAGACGGTCGCGACTTCTGAGCGCGACGCGTGTTGTGAGGGGAGAGGCCCACGTCGGCAGGGGAGGTAATCCGAGATGCGAATCTATTCGCTCATCCGCCGCCGGCCGTCACCGGCGGCCGTCATGTCGGCCGCGGCGCTGTTCATGTCGCTCGGCGGTGTCGGCTATGCCGCCACACAAATCCCCAACGGCAGCGTCGGCACTGCGCAGCTGGCCAAGGGCGCCGTCACGAACAGCAAGATCCGCGACAACGCAGTCTCGTACAACAAGATCGCCAAGAACACGGTGGGGATCCACCGGATCAACGCCGAGCAAGTCCAAGCCCGGGTCGGGGAAACATGCGCGGCGGGCAGCGCGATCGGCACGATCGAACAGGTCGGGAAGGTCAAGTGCAACCCGGCGCTTCCCTTCGAGTTCGGAACCAGCAACAACAGCGCATCGGTTGCGACGACAGCGACCTCGCCGACCAGCGTGACGACTGTCTCGCTCCCCAGCGGCGCGTCGTACCTGGCGTTCGCCAACCCGACGGTGACGGTTACCAGCACGAGCGTCGTTCAGCACGTAAGTGTTAGCTGCACATTGACCGTCGGCTCCAACACCGCGGCCCGTGCGGTCACGATCGACACCACCGGGACGGCGGGCACGACGAGCAGCGGCTCAATCCCGCTGCAGGCAGCGGGCCTGTCGGGCACTGCCGGCGTCAGCTGTCAGAGCTCGACGTCGGGCGGCGGAGCTGCGCCAGTGGTGAGCGTCACGTCGGCGATCAACGCAATCCAAACTGCCGGCAACAGTTGATCTTGCGCCGGGACTACCGTCGCCGCGTCACAGCAAGAGCTGCAATGGCGAGTAATCCGCCGTGCGAGGACCGCGCTGCAAAGATGCCCGTCCACGCAGCGGCAATACATACCGCCGCCGCTGACGCAGCAGCCGCGTCGCTGCTAACTCGAACCGTTGCCGGCGCCGACGTCGCCCAGAGCCCGACTTCATCAGCGAGGTGGACTTCCGACATCAGATCAGGACTCACGCATGTCTGACCGCGACCCGGACAACCCTTGCGTCCAACCCTCGCTTCTCGATTCGGCCCGTGGCAACACTCAGCCGAGGCGTCCGCCGGCGTTCGCGCGCTCTGGCTCATACCCGAGGATGCGGCAGTCGTTCCGGTGCTCGCTGACACCCACAGAGAAGCGAAAACCCCAGCAGCCACAGACGGTTCCCCATATCAGGCCCCGGTTATTGAGGGGAACTTCGGGTTAGGCGGGCGTGAGCGCAACTTTTGTTGGGGCTTCACCCGGAAGGGCCGGAGCTGATCGTCGTCTGCACGGGCGAACCCGTGTGCGCAGGCCAGCGGTACATCAGCCGCTGCTTCACGAAAGGGTCGAGCACGACCCACGCGTTCTCGGGTCAACGAACACCGGCCTTCACGGGCCTACGCGGAGGACGGGCTCACGCAGGCTCTCGCACCCAGCGGGGAAGCACGCCGTCAGCGTTGACATGAGACCCGTGCCACACACGCTGCCGGACCCGCCCGTGGCGTCCGCCAGTTGCTGCACGCAATCCAGCCCGCTCGAGCGGGTCGCCGCCTGATGGTCGAGCACGCTACGAGCCATGTGGTCGTCGTCGCGCGTTCCGGCCTACCGTCCGGAATCGTGTCGACTCGCGACGTGGCGGGCGTCTTGGCCTCGGCCATCTACTAGCTCGGCTCCGTGCCAGGCAGGCTCCTACCGGACTGCTCGCGACTCGAACCGCACGCACTCTGAGCTGATTAAGCCGTACTCCAAGCTCGAACCAGGCTGCCCAACGGGACGGCGTAGACCGCCGCTTACTAATGGTCGTTACGTCGAATAGTCCGGCGGATCGAGATATTTCGAAGGCTGTTATGGAGTTATGGAGAGTCGGGCCATAAACGCCGTGAGGCAAGGGCTCCCGGCGGTCGCCTATATTCACGCCGGTGAGCGCCCAACCGCCGTCGCTGAGCGACCATCGCGCGCCCGGCGAGCGCGCCGCCGCGCTGGCCGCCTCTTACTGCACCCGCCGCCTCGGACGGGCCTACGCCCAAGCCGCCTGGCAGATGCTCGCCGACGCGTGGTGTCATCCGCCGTGGCCGGCCGGAGGCGTGGGCGGCGGGCGCCATCGTCGCGCTGGCTCGCGTTAGCGGCCTGCTCGGCGCCGATAGAGCGCTCACCGCTCAGCAGGTCGCCGACGAACTTGACGTGACCCTGGGTACGCTCGCGGTCACTGAACGAGAGCTCGAGCGCGTGCTCGACCTCTCGCGCTACGCGCACCGCCTGCCCGCCGCCGGAGGTCGGACCGGCTGAGAGCAGGCGCGCTACCTCCGCTCGAGGCAGCTCGCCGACGACGTTGGCCGAGTGCGTCGTGCAGAAGCTTCGAGTCGCGCCGTCGCTGGCGACCGTCTGCACGGGACCGCTCACACTCGTTATCTCCGGTTGCGCTCGTGAGTGCGTGACCAGACAGGATGGGCGTCTTCAGCGGCGCGGCGTTCTCGCGTGTCTGCTGTTCGGTTATCCCGTTATCCACCGTCGAGCGGTGGCGTGCGCTCGCCCGCCGCCACGCCGGCGCGGCGAGCAAGATCACGAGCACACCCGCGGCCGACAGCCCTAGTAGGGCCGCCATGACCGACACCGTCGCGGGGACTGGTACTAGCGACGCCGGCGGAGCGCTTGCTGGGTGGCGCGACGCTGGGCGTGCTCCTCATGAACCGGTTCCGTGATGACCCGTGCGACAGCGTCGCGCGCGATCCGCGGTCGCGGCGAAGCCAGGGATCGAGCGTATGCTGGATCGGCCTGAGACGAATCGAGTTTGCGGTTGGCCGAGGAGGCTGTGATGGAAGATGCTGTGATCGTGAGCGCGGTGCGGACGCCGGTGGGTAGCTTCGGTGGGCAGTTCAAGGATGTCGCCGCGACGGACCTCGGCGCGCACGCTGTCCGCGCCGCGCTTGAGCGTGTAGAGATCGCCGGCGAGGAAGTGGACGAGGTCGTGCTCGGCTGCGTCTTGCAGGCGGGGCTCGGACAGAACCCGGCGCGCCAGGTCGCGATCGGCGCGGGGATCCCGAAGGAGGTGCCCGCGACGACGATCAACATGGTCTGTGGATCGGGCCTGAAGGCGGTCGCGATCGCCTCGCAGATGATCCGCGCGGGTGACGTGCACACAGTCGTAGCGGGCGGGATGGAGAACATGACACGCGCTCCGTATCCGATCCCCTCCGGGCGCTTCGGCGCGCGAATGGGTGATGCCGAGCTGATCGACTCGATGGTCCACGACGGCCTCTGGGATGCGTTCAACGCGATCCACATGGGCATCACCGCGGAGAACCTCGCCGAGCAATACGGCATCAGCCGGGAGGAGCAGGACGAGTTCGCCGCCCGCAGCCAGCAGAAGGCCGAGCGCGCTGGCGCCGAGGGAGCCTTCGCAGACGAGATCGTGGCGATCGCGGTGCCCGCGAAGGGTGCCACACGGCTGGTGGACAGTGACGAGGCTCGCGGTCGGGGAGGACGGCGACACGCTCGGGAAGCTGCGTGCGGCATTTCGCCGCGACGGTGGCACGGTGACCGCAGGGAACTCCTCGGGTATCAATGACGGGGCGGCGGCGATCGTCGTGATGTCGGCGAGCAAGGCCAATGAGCGAGGCCTGCAGCCGTTCGGGACGGTCGAGAGCTACGCCTCGGTAGGGGTCGAGCCGAAGATCATGGGCATCGGTCCGGTGCCCGCGGTTCGCAAAGCGCTCGCGAGGGCCGGGATTGAGCTCGGCGAGGTCGATCTCTTCGAGCTCAACGAGGCGTTCGCAGCGCAGTCACTTGCCGTGCTCAGGGAACTGGACATCGAGCCCGAACGGATCAACCCCCATGGTGGCGCGATCGCCCTCGGGCACCCGATCGGAGCCAGCGGCGGCCGGATCCTCGTCACCCTTGTGCACGAGATGCGCCGCCGCGACTCAGCACGCGGCATCGCCGCGCTCTGCGTCGGCGGTGGTCAAGGGCAAGCGGTGATCATCCACAACGGCGCCGACCAGTAGCGCCGCGCGGGCACGAATAAGCAGCGGAGGCCTCTACCCAGCGCGACCACGCGCGACGCGGGCCGACCGTCTCGGAAGGAGGCGAAAGTCGCGGACGCACCACGATCAGTCGGCGCCCGCACGGTCGCTTGAGTGTCGCGGGCGGGCGGTCGTCGGTGAGCGCCGGCGGCTGCCCGCTCGAAGTCCGCAACGCTGCCGCGAGAGCGACGCCTGTTGAAATGACGTCTTGTGGACAACATCCATGTTGCCCACAAGACTTTGACAACCCTGCGGGTTGCCAACATTGCAACAGGCGCGACTACTGTCCGCGCCGGCTTGTAACTTCCTCGCCAGTCAAGTCAACCCTGTGTCCACGGAAACGGGGGCGGCCCAAATCAAACAAGGAGCATGAGGATGGCTGAGAGCGTCTACCGCGTAACCGAGTTGGTTGGCGTCAGTAGCGAATCGTGGGAGGCAGCCGCCCGCAACGCGATCGAGACCGCCGCGAAGACTTTGCGAGACCTGCGTATCGGCGAGGCCCACCGCTTCGACGTCACGATCGAGGAGGGCAAGGTGACGAGCTACCGCGTGCGCCTGAACGTTTCATTTAAGTACGAACCGCGCGAATGAGCTGAGCGCTCTATGGACGGCAACAGCGCCGTGCGCACGAGTGCGAGTCGATTGGACTGCGCGCCCCGATACGACCGGGTTCCGTCCTGCTCGCCAGCGGCCTCACGACGACGACCACTTATGATCGCCTGGCGCCTGCCGGTCCTCGCACTACTCTCGTCAGCCGTCGCCAGCTCGCGCTCCGCGCGCAGCAAGTCTGCGAGCCGATCGCATTCGCCCTCTTGCAGGCGGCTGAGGTAAGCGCGCCCTGGAGATTTCGCCGTGAGGGGGCTCGCCTCGGTCTGGCCGTGGGCTTGCCCGAGCTGTTGGGCTTGTTGGCGAGCTTCTCCGTCAACTCGGTACTACTCCTCTGATGGATTGTGCGGCCCCGCGTCGCGGCGGAAAACCTCGACGCGAGATCCAACCACCGCGACTCGCGCGGAGGGGGTGACCGGACCCCGTTGGTCGGTCCACGACGGGTGAGAGTTGATGGTGGATACGCTTGTAGCGGTGATGTTGGTCTCGATCTCACGACCAGCGATCGGCTCAAGCTCGCCGGTTGGTATGTCCCGTCGCGCAACGGCGCCGCGGTGATCGTCTCCCCCGGACGCTCGCCCTCGGTCCAAGAGCACGCGCGGATGCTGATCCGTCACGGCTACGGCGTGCTCGTCTTCGACCGCCGCGGCGAAGGGCAAAGCCAAGGCGACCGCAACATGTACGGCTGGTCCGGCGACAGGGACCTGCTCGCCGCAACCGCATTCCTGCAACGCCAGACCGACGTGCACCACGGACGGATCGGCGGGCTCGGGCTCTCGGTCGGCGGCGAGATGTTCCTCCAAGCCGCGACGTGAGTGACGCCGAGCTGCTTCAACCAGTCGCGCAACGCGAGCAGCTGCGAAGCCATCGTCGAGAACTCCGCCATCAGCTCCTCGACCTCGCCCCACCACCGAGCAGCCGCACACAGACCGTCACCTGCTTCTTGTGCACATCGAGCGCCGCGCAGCGCTCCAGCAACCGCTTCATGCCTGCTCCCTCCGAATCGAACGACGATTCGTCCGCGGGGAGCCCAAACCATTCAGAGTCTGCTTCGCGTGCTCGTAGCACAGTACGGGGTACCACACGAGCTCCCAGGTCCCACTATTCGCGGGCTCAACGGCACCACTGAGGACGACGACCTTCAGCACGGACCGGTCGAGTCTCGACGATTTTCATCCGACGGGGTGCACGCTCGCGTGCATGAGCACTATTCGAATGACCGGCCGCGCGGCCGACACCGCGCGCGCCTCAGCTCATGCCGTTCGACGCGGAAGACCGACCACCTTCACAGCCCACGGGTCAAACGGGACACGTCATCTTTCGCAAGAGCTCGCCGCAGGCCTGCGCAACGGATAGGAGCGGCGTCCGCGATGTCCTGCGCAAAGCACGCTCGGAGCGTCGGACCGCTGTATCTGTGCCCCCGAAAGATGGCTGTGGCTGACGGATTCGTCGTCGATGCATCCCTGGGGCCGTGAGCTCGGCGAAGCGATCTGGCCGGCACGAGCCGGAAGCATCGGGCCGGCCAACTCGACACGCCCCGAGAGCAGTCCCGGCGAGCGACCAAGAACTGCTCCGCGAGTTGTGGTTGATCAGCCACTTCGGCTGGATCGCGCGCGCAAGCATCTGTCGCGCCCTGGTCATCTCCGGCGCCCATGAGACCCTCGCCGGCGGCCTGGGAGACCGTCTGCGGCAACTGCTTGACCGCGGGTGGGTCGAGCAGCGCCACAACGACGCCGGAACAGATGAACGCGAGTGGCGTCTGACCGACGGCGGTCGAGACGCCTTAGCGCATCGAGGTTGAACTTGCTGCCCAGCTCCCCGCGTTGATCCCTACTGGGCAGGACCTAGAGGAGAACCTCGAGGACCTACATGCGCGCGTGTGCATCGCGGGGCTACCGGCTCGAAGCCGGCGCGGAGCGCGTATATATCTGCCGTTGCCCGTGCACCACTGCGTTGGTCACGAGCTCGCTCGTCAGCAGCGTTGCGATGTCGAGCTCGTCGAGCTCGAGCACGACGCAAACCCACCCCAGCCAGGGTGCCCCGCGCCAAGCCACGGGTGCGGCATCGCCACGTGGCAGGTCGGTCTCGAACGCGGCTCAGTTGTCAAGCACGTTCCGCAGCGGCCCCGGGCTTCCGTCCGGATAGCGGGGAGGCACCGGCGGTCGGCCGTTGGTGCTACCCCCTCTTGTGCCCCCAAGCCTGACCTCAGGCTCACCGTGTGCGACCCTACCAAAGCAATCCAATCCTGCACGTCGCCTGGCATCGGACATTCGTCGAGTACGTCGCGTCGCGGTCTGACCGCGATTGCGGCGGCGAGGCAGTTTCCTTCGGGTCCGTGCCTGCATGTCGCTCCGATGCTCGGCCACCGGAGGATAGTCTGCCCTCGATAATGATCGTGATGTCGAATAGCCCTGCAAAGCGGCGGACGCACGGTGGGGCGAGGGCTTCCGGCGGTCGCCTATAGTCGAGCCGGTGAGCGGCCGATCACCGTCGCTGAGGCACCATCGCGGGCCCGGCGAGCGCGCCGCGGCGCTGGCCGCTTCGTATTGCACCCGCCGCTTCGGACAGGCGTACGCCCAGGCCGCGTGGCAGGTGCTCGGCGACGCCGCTCGGCTTGGTGTCATCCGTCACGGTAGGCCGGAGGCGTGGGCGGCGGGCGCCGTCGTCGCGCTGGCTCGCGTCAACGGCCGCCTCGGCGTGGAGGGAGCGCTCACCGCTCAGCAGGTCGCCGATGAGCTTGACGTTACCCTGGGCATGCTCGCGGTCACCGAGCGCGAGCTAGCTTGCGTGCTCAACCTCGCGCGCTACGCGCGCCGCCTGCCTGTGGGACGGGCGTGACGCGCGAACTGGGGTGAGCGGACGTGTCGCCAAGGTGATCCTGGTTTCGATCGCGGACCAGGGCCCGGAGCGAGACGTGATCGCTTGCCCAGGACGGCGTCAATGCTAGGTCTCCGTGCTCTGGACCATGGCCTGACGGCAGTCGCGCCGTGACGAACGCCTCGAACGCCATCACGTCCGGCTGGCGCCACGTGCGCTCGGTACATTAAACGGCCTGGCAGGAGCGCCCGCATTGCGGGCAGGGGACCGTGAACCGGCCCGAAAACCCGCGCGCAGATCGACTCGTCGGCTTGCGAAGTCGAAATCGCTGCTCACCACGTGTCACGGCGGCTCGAGTTGCAACGCAAGCTCGAAGAGCTGCTTCATGCTCCGGACAGGCACGCCGTCGGTCAACGACAAGGCATGGTATCCGCCCGACATCGGCGCGCTCGCGCGCCAGCCAACATGCACGTGCGCACATTTACCGCCACGCGCGATATTCCGCAGTATGCAGGCGGGGATGGGAGGCTCGCTAGGCGCGGCGGTCGGAGCGCGCGTTCTGGGCGTCCGCGAGTTGTGGCCGATCGATCGCCGCCGGCGACGTCTGCTGGCCCCCGGCCCCTGAACCTGCCGACGGCTGGCTTTGCAGCGGGCGGGCGGTCCGCGCCGGCGCTACTGCGCCGTGATCTTGTTGCACTGCGCCTGGGCAGCCTGCTTGAGCGACGCGATCGGGATCTTCGCTGCCGCGGTGAGGCAGGCCTGCTTTGCCTTGCTGAGCGCGGTGTTCACGTTCGCGTTGCTTGTGGTGATCTGATCGCAGGCGTGTTCCGCGGTCGACCGGGCGGTTGAGTTCTGGATCTTCTTCGTGGCGTCGAGGCACTTCTGCTTGGCGGCGGCGACGCCGCTTGCGGAGCCGGCGGTGGTGGACGTCGCCGTCGTCGAGGTCGACGATGACGAGGAGGTGCTCGAACTCCCGCATGCGCTAAGAGCGGCTGCGGCGACGACGAGCACGACGAGGAGCGCCGAGCGAAGGCCATTCATGCCGCCATCATCGCGCAAACCGTCCCGGAATGGTCAAACGGCCCGCCGGGCCGCTGAGAATTCAGCTGACGGAGGGCGGCGACTCAATGGTCGATAACCCCTTATCGTTGGGGGATGGCCCGCCGCAGAAGTTGCGCGTTGGCTGTGTAGCCATCGGCGGTGGACCATCGGTCGGGACAGCTTGCTACGGTCGGAGTGAGGGCCGGCGGGGGGCCTCTGGAGATTTTCAGCAACACAGGAGGGCGTGGTGCCGCAGATCAGTGTGACTGCCGACGGGTTGAGTGATGTAGTGATGCATACCGAGCGAATCAACGTCGCTGATTTCGGCAGTGAACATTTTCGGGCGCAGCTGGTGGAACGGCTTGCATGGGCGGTCGGCGATGCCGACGCCGTCGAGGTAGCCCACCGCAATCAGCGCGACAGCGCGGCGTAAAGGCGAAGGAGGGGCCATCCCGGTCCCGGTCGGGCGTTGAGCAGTCTCGCTTTGGGTCTGCGGCTGTTACGGATGGCGCGGGCGGTGCGAACGCGGCGTTCGCTGCGACGTGGTGGACGGGTAAGCGGCCGAATCCGGCGCGTTGGCGAGGTTCCAGATTCGCGTCTCCGGCGAGCCACCCGTCCCGCTCTCCCCGACGGGTGCCTCCTCGCCACCGCGCAGATCTGTCCGCGGGTGCTTGTGCGATTGAAGGCGCGATGTTTCTTGCTGTCCGTGATCGGCGCTGTGGTGCTACTGGTTGGTTGCGGGTCGGCGTCGAAGGGACCGACGACTCAACGGGACGTCTCTCGTCGCCCTGTCCATCGGCGGACCGCGGGTCTGGCCGCGGTCGTATCGCTGGTCGCCCGGCCGGAAGGGTTGCTGCCGGCTGGCGTCCAATTTCCCGCTACGGTCGCGGTGGGTGGTCGGTTGCTGTTGATGGGAGGTCTCGACCAGGCCACGGCGTCGGTCGCGGATATTGTGCTCGCCGGTCCGGGCGGCAGCGCGCGAGTCGGAACGCTGCCGTATGCGGTGCACGATGCAGCGGGCGCGTCGCTCGGCGGCACGGTGTACCTGCTCGGGGGCGGGGAGCCGTCCTACAGTGACATCCTCGCCGTAGGACCGGACCGGACCGGACCGGGCGAGCGACCGTCGCGGGGCACCTTCCGGTCGGCGCTTCCGACGTTGCGGCCGGGGTGGTCGGCAGGACCGTGTACGTGGTCGGGGGCTATACGGGCGTGGAGCCGCTTGACACGATCGTCGCGTGGTCGGGGTCCGGGGCGGGGAAGGTCGTGGCCCGTCTTCCGCATCCGGTGCGCTACGCGGCGGTGGCAGCGATCGGCGGACGGCTGATCGTCGCCGGCGGCACGAACGGCGACACCGCCACGCGCGAGATCTACTCGTTCGATCCAGCCGATGGGCGGGTCCGGGAGATCGGCCTGCTTCCCCACGCCGTCACGCATGCGGCTGCGGCCGCGCTGGGCGGGCGCGTGTACGTGATCGGCGGCCGCGGCTCGGACCAGGGAAGCCAGTCCTCGGCTATCGTGGCAATCGACCCGGTGAGCGGCCGGGTTCGGCCCGCTGGCCGGCTGCCGGTCGCGCTCTCCGACACCGGGGTCGCGGCGATCGGTGGCGAGGTGATGCTCGCCGGCGGTCGCGAGGCCGACGGGGTGTTGAGTCGTCGTCTGTACGTGTTGCGGCCGAGCGCGGGGACGGCATGAGGGGCCGTGCGGCGCGCGTGGCCGTGATCCTGCTGGTCGCGCTGATCGCGGAGAGCGCATGCGGCGGCAGTCATAGGACGAGCTCGTCGACGACGCGGACAACGCCCACGCACCCCGACAAGATGGCCCTTCCGCAGAGGCCGGCCTGGGCGATAACGGACCCGAACAACGTGTACGCCGCGGACGCGCCCGGAGACGTGTCTGCGGTCGTCCGTGACGACCGGCCGCTGATCTACGTCCCCAACAGTGTGAGCGACACGGTCGACGAGATCGACCCGCACACGTTCCGGATCGTTCGCCAGTTCGCAGTCGGTGCGCTCCCGCAGCACGTGGTCCCGTCGTACGACCTGCGGACGTTGTGGGTCACGAACGACGACGGCAACAGCCTGACGCCGATCAACCCCGTGAACGGCGTCCCGGGCCGGTCGATCCCGGTCGAGGACCCGTACAACATGTATTTCACTCCCGATGGCCGTTATGCGGTGATCATGGCCGAGCGCGTGCGGCGGATCGACTTTCGCGACGCGCGCACGATGAAGCTGCACCGGTCGCTGCGCGTGCCGCAGTGCGCCGGCGTCAACCACGCCGACTACACCGCCAACGGCCGGTACATGCTAGTGAGCTGCGAGTTCGCCTCCGCGATGATCGTGGTCGACGTCGGCGCCGAACGCGTGGTCGGGACCGTGTCGCTCGCCACCGGCGCCTCGCCACAGGACGTCAAGCTCTCCCCGGACGGGCGCGTGTTTTACGTCGCCGATCTGGATTACGGGGGCGTGTGGGAGATCTCCGCGCGCAACTTCCGCCGGATCGGGTTCCTGAAGACGGGCGCTGGCGCGCACGGGCTCTACCCGAGCCGAGACGCTCGCTTCCTGTACGTGTCCGACCGCTCGGAGGGCGCCGTCTCGGTGGTCAGCTTCGCCACGCGGCGGGTGGTGAAGACGTGGCTGATCCCAGGCGGCAGCCCGGATATGGGCAACGTGTCCGCGTCCGGTCGGGTGCTGTGGCTCTCAGGGCGCTACGACGCCTCGGTATACGCGATCGACACCCGGACGGGGAGGCTGCTCGCGCGGATCCCGGTCGGGGAGGGGCCACACGGGTTGTGTGTGTGGCCACAGCCCGGCCGCTACTCGCTCGGGCACACCGGCATCATGCGCTGACCCGGTCCTCGACCCGCGGCCCCAGTCGCTCGACGACGAACCAACACGGTTCTCACCCCCGGGGCCGCGCGGCGAACTCGCCTCCGCCGCCGCTGCCGGCGACCAACGTCCCCACAGGCGGCGCGCGCGACACGGCGACGAAGCAATCGCACTCGGGTGCGACCTCGCGTACCTCGCGCAGCGGTGCTTTCGCAGCGGCACCCTACGCGGCCGAGTCACACTCACACCAAGCCGCCGAGCTGTACCCCGGATCACCCGGCGATCGCATGGCTGCTGCGCCTGTTGAGGCGGTAGGTCAACCTTTCGCACACCAGCCGACGCCAGGCGACCTCGCCGCGACCCTGGCCAGCCGCCGGCACCAGCCCAGCGCGCTGACCGATAACCAAGGCCTTGGCCTCCCTGCCGCCGGGCTGTTACCCGGCGACGCTGTGGGGATTTACCGAGCGCCCCACCGCGCTCACTCGCGTCCTGGAGGGCCACACCGGCGAGGTGACCGGGGTTGGCGATTTCGCCCGATCGGCATCGGCTGGCCAGCGCCGGCGGCGACGGCACGGTGCGGTTGTGGGATGCGGCCAGCGGCGGGCTCACGGCCAACCTGGAGGGCCACACCGACCGGGTGAGGGCCGCGGGCGTTCTCGCCCAATGGGCATCGGCTGGCCAGCGCCGGGAACGACGGCACGGTGCGCCTCTGGGACGCCAACGGTCAGGCCACGACCTCGCAACTGACAACTGGGAGCTCCACTGGCGGCGCTTCGCATAGGGCCCCGACGGGCGTCACGGTGGCCGCTCACACGCAACTCGTGCAGTTGGCAGGCATCCTCGCGCAGCCGGCACTTCCAAGTCCCAGATCCAGCCCAGTGCGACGTGAAGAGTGGCTACCTCGAGGCCACTCTCTGAGGTCGAAGCGCTGTTCCCATAACCTGCCGCCGACACGCCCATAAGGGGCGTACGGGGCGAAGGAACGCGGCGTCGCGGCCCCCTTGAGGAGCATGAGGCGCGGCGGCGAGCCCTAACCCGACGCGCGGAGGCGATCGCGCGCCCGGAAGTACTGCAAGTTGGTCCATGGGGGGCGCTTCACCGGCTCGAAACCGAGACCGTGCAGCGCGCGGACCATCTGCACGAGCTGGCGGACCGGCAGACGAGTGGAACCCGCAACGGGAACTGGAGGAGAAGACAGCGTGGCGTGGGTAGGCGTGGCCAGGCAGGATCGCCAGCAGATCGAGGGGCTGGCCGGCCGCCGGCACGCCGCTTGGTGGCAATGGACCACCTGGCCGCCACCGGTGATGACCGAGATCGGCAACACGGCCAGGCTCAGCCTGCTCGAGGCTCCCGGCCACGGACCTGCAGACCGCTCGCTGGGGCCGCTCGCTGCCTATCTCCACGGCCTGGAGGCGAGGGTCGCCGCGCTGGAGGCGCACTTGTCGGCTAGTCCGCTGATGACGGCGGCCCAGGCGGCGGAGTACGCCCAGGTCGCGGTGAAGACAATTCTGCGCGCGGTCCGCGGTGGTGAGCTCCCCGTCGCTGGGCATGTCGGCCGCTCCCCGCGGATCTCACGCGATGCCCTCGACGACTGGTTGGCCGTCAGATCACCGCCAGCGGCGCCGGTTTCTCCCCAGCCCCGCCGGCGTTGCGGTAGAAAGACAAGCGAAGCGGTCGAGGCGGCATGGCGAGAACTCGGCAGAGCCGTGGATATCGAACAACGCGAACCCAAGTCCGGCAAGGTCAGTTGAAGGGTCAGCGGCGACCCGCGGGGCGGTGGCGGCCCGCGGGAGGCGCGGACATTTGACCGCGAAGCGGACGCAAAACCGTTTGCGGCGGACATCCAGCTCCGAGCGCGGCTGCGGCACCTCGCCGGGATCGATCGCGGGAAGGTCACGCTTGATAGCTACGTATCCGAGACGTGGCATTGAACCCTCCACCCACCCTGGTTGCGGAATCTGCTCGGGGCGGGGGCGCACGCGCCGTGCCTATACGCTCGAGCCGCCGGGTACTCCGTACACGCGCCATCGCGACACGACCCTAAATTTCGGTGCTGCCTACTCGGGCGTGCCGTGATGGACGAGCTCGACCACGCACCGAGGCTCCCCGCGGTCGACGCGATCATGCAGGCGCGCAGCAGCACGCTCCCCCAGCGTCCGGGCGTGACCGTATCGTCGGCGTGATGTCCGCGTCCGCGACATACGACACCATGCCCTCGAACGGCGGTCGTGGGGCCACCATGGGGCCACCAGCTTGTCCTCTCCAGTCCCCTCCAGTCCCCTTCCGCTGGCGCCGTCGCAAGGGTTTGCAGGGATTAAGTGCGCGTTGGGGGGACTGGAGGGGACAAAAGGTTTTCCTGATAAGGAAGAGGTCCCTGGTTCGAGTCCAGGATCGCCCATTCCCCCGGATCACATCGACGGCAACAAACGCCGCCCTGCGGCTCGCGGCACATCCGCGGCCCGGGCTAGGAGATCGGATGGCAAAGCGCTCGGGTGACGAGGGATCGGTCGGCGGCGGCAAGGCGCGTACGGTCGGGCTGGCGGAGGAGCTTGGTGCGCAGCTGCGGCGGATGGGTGCCGCCGGGGCGAAGATCACGCAGTTGCTGTCGATGGTCCAGTTGGAGCGAACGCCGGAGGGTGAGGGCATGGCGCGTCCGTTGGGCTCGTTGCGTGAGGATCGGGAGCCGCTCGCGTGGCGTCGCGTGCGAGGCGTGATCGAGCAGGATCTCGACGACCGCGTGCAGGACGTGTTCGCCGCGTTCGACGAGCAGCCATTCGCGATCGCCTCCCTCGGTCAGGTTCACCGGGCGCGCACGCGCGAGGGCGATGAAGTCGCGGTGAAAGTTCAGCGGTCTGACATCGGCGACACGATCGCCGGCGACCTGCGCAACGTCGGGCTCGTGAGTCCGATCCTCCAGCGGCTCGCGCCAGGTTCCGACGCGCGGGCGGTGCTCAGCGAGGTGCGCGAGCGCATTGCCGATGAACTCGACTACGAGATCGAGGCTCAGCACCAGCGCCTACTCGCGCGGCTCTTCCGGGGGCATCCTCACATTCGCGTGCCGCTCGTCCACACGGATCTCTCGACGCGACGCGTGCTCGTAACCGAGTACATCGATGGCCTGGGGTTCGCCGAGATCGCACGCCTCGACCAGGCAGAACGCGACCGCATCGGCGAGACCGTGTGCCGTTTCTTCTTCGGCCTCGTCTGGCGCGAGCACATCGCCGCCGGCGATCCACACCCCGATAACTGCATCCTGTGCGCGGACGGCCGCGTCGGCCTGCTCGACTTCGGGCTGCAGCGCAACCTTGACCGCGAGTACCTGGAGGGCGAGCGGGATGTCATGCGTGCGGTTGTCGACGCCGATCCGGACGCGGTTCACGGCGCCCTGGCGCGGCTGGGGTATCTCGGCGACGCCGAGTCATACGATCCCGTAGCTCTCCTGGACCACCTGGCGACGGCGAGCGAGTGGTTTCTGGCGGAGGGGTCCCGCAAGATCGACCCCGGTTATGTCTGGCGCACCCTCGAGCTGGGTTATCCGCCGCGCTCACCGTGGTTCTCGGTGATGCAGCGCCTGACGTTTCCGCCAGCGACACTGCTGCTACGGCGCATGGAGGTGCAGATGCTGTCCCTGCTCGGCGAGTTGCGCGCCGGTGGCGACTGGGCGGCGATCGCAGCCGAGCACTGGGCAGGCCGACCGCCATCGACCGAGCTGGGCCGGGAGGACGCCGCCTTCTTTGAACGGCGCGGCAGGTAGCAGACGGGTACGGCGTTCGGACTCACTGGAGCGATAGACTGGTCCTACGGGTCGAGCGTTCGTCTCGACCAAATGCAGTGCCCCGCGTTTTCGCAGTCGTTGCGCATCAGCACCCTCCGCGTCTCGCAGTGCACATACCCGGAGGGAAGACGATGGCAACAGGAACCGTGAAGTGGTTCAACGACGAAAAGGGCTTTGGATTCATCACGCCCGATGACTCGGGCAAGGACCTGTTCGTTCACCACACCGCGATCCAAGGCAACGGCTTCAAGTCGCTCGCCGAGGGCGCGAAGGTCAGCTATGACCCCGAGCAGGGCCAGAAGGGCCCGGCCGCCGCGAACGTCCGAGCGCTCTAGCTAGGAGTCGAGCGACCTCACCAGCACGGGAGGGCCGCGTGCGACCGCCCTCCCGTCGCTCTCAACCACACGCGACCGACGCGATGAACTCGATTCCCGAAAGTCGTCCGGCGGAGCCCGCGATCACAGGCCGTGAACGCATCGGGGCAGTACCGGCGATCGAGCGCGTCGACGTTTCGCTGCACGGGCATCGCGTGTACTTCAATATCGCCGGCCGGGGGCCGGCCGTGGTCTTGATCCACGGCGTTGCTGGGCGCGCGTCGCAGTGGGACCGGGTCGTTGAGCTGTTGGCTGAGACCCACACGGTCGTTGCGCCCGACCTGCTCGGCCACGGCGACTCCGCCAAGCCGCGTGGCGACTACTCACTCGGGGCGCACGCTTCTGGTATTCGCGACCTACTGGTCGGCGTGGGCATCGAGCGGGCAAGCGTCGTCGGTCATTCGCTTGGTGGCGGAATCGCGATGCAGTTCGCCTACCAGTTCCCGGAGCGCTGTGAGAGGCTCGTGCTCGTGGCGAGCGGCGGTCTTGGCGAGGAGGTCCACGCCCTGCTGCGCGCGGCGACATTGCCTGGATCTGAGTTCGTATTGCCGCTGCTCACGCACCCTCGTGTGCTGGAGGTCGCCTCGGTTATTCCGCGGGCGCTCGGGCGGATCGGCTTGCGGACGGGACCAGATCTGACCGAGATGGCCCGGGGCTATCAATCGCTCTCCAACGCGGAGGCGCGAAGCGCCTTCATTCACACGCTGCGGGCTGTGATCGACCAGAGGGGCCAGCGGATAAACGCGTCTGACCGCCTCTACCTGGCATCGATGCTGCCAACGTTGATCGTCTGGGGCCGCCGTGATCGGATCATCCCGGTCGAGCACGCGCAACCGACGCACGAGGCCATGCCTGGCAGCGTGCTCGAGCTGATCGACGACGGGGGGCATTTTCCCCACCTCGATGACCCGCTGCGCTTCGCGCGCACGCTCGAGGCGTTCTTTGACGCAACCACCCCGCCGCGACTCGATACGGACGTCATGCGCCAGCTCGTGCTCGCGCGCGATCCCGACTCGGCCACCGTGCTCGAGCGGCTGCACCGCGAGCATCCGGCCGCCTGATCGGACGACCCGGCAGCCCGTGGTTTGGCCGTCCTCGGCCGGGTGCTACCGGTGCGCGGCCGGCTGGGTCCGGCGGCCGGGAGCGGCGAGTTTGCGGAGCGCCTCAACTTCGCGTTCGTAGTCGGTGAGGATCGTGTCCGGGTCGGGGATGAGGCCGGCATCGACCTGGAGGCTGACAATCACACCGCCGTTGTAGCTCATCATGTCGATGCCCATGCCGATCGTTCCCGCGGCCGGGACCCAGGGGACCACGCCGGCGATCTTGCTGCCCGCGAAATAGACCGGCTCGCGCGGGCCCGGGGTGTTGGACAGCACCGCGGTGGTCTTCTGCGTGAACACGTCGAGCAGGCTTTGTTCGATCTGGTGCGGGGTCCGTCCGACCGCTTCGAGGATCCCGTACGAGAGGCCGCCTTCGCGTGAGTGCTTGATCGCGTCCATCCGGCGATGCACCTCGGCGAGGCGTTCGGCTGGGTCGGCGATCCCCACGGGTAGCGTGAGGTACACGAGGCCGAAGCGGTTGCCCAGTTCGCGCGGAAGCGGCTCGTCGAGCGGTCGCAGGTTGAAGGGAACCGTCGTGCGGATCTCATCGACAAGGCTGTCGCGGCCGAGCAGGTAGCGGCGCAAGGCGCCGGTCATGGCCGTGGTCAGGACGTCGTTGACGGTCGTGCCGGTCGCGTGGCCGATCGCTTTGAGGTCGTCAAGCGGGATCCGTTCTGACCACGTCACGCGGCGCGCGACCCTGGGCTTGGCGCTCAGGACGGTCTTCGCGTCAGACCCGGTCAGGAGCAGCTTCGCCAGCGTCACCGCGTCGGCCGTCCCGCGTGACGCGAGCGCCGGCAGCTCGGAGGTCGGATGGGTGAGGATCTCGATGCCCTCGTGGACGCCGGCCTGGGCAAGATGCGCGCCGGACTTGACCGGCGCGGCGATCGAGCCGAACAGACCCCGCCCGGTGCCGTTGCGCGGCGGTGCGATCCCGGCGTCGGCGTGCGTATCGGTCAGCGACAGCAGCACGCGCGAGAGGGCGATCCCATCGGCAATGCAGTGGTGGATGCGCACGATCATCGCCATCCCCTCGCCAAAGCCGTCGACGAGGTACCAATCCCAGAGCGCCTTGTCGCGATCCAGCGGTCTCGAGGCCAGGTCGCTGACTAGCTCCTCGAGCGCGCGCTTATCACCGGGCGCCGGAACCGCGAGGTGGTGGACATGAAGATCGAGGTCAAAGTCCGGATCATCCTCCCAGGATGGGACCCCGACCCCCAAGCGCGGCTCTTTGACCAGCTGGCGAAACCGTGGGAACGGCTCGACGAGACGCGATCGCAAGATCTCTTTGACGCGGTCGGCCTCGATGGGCTCGTCGAACCAGAGCAGCGCGTTGACGACCATCAGGTTCGTCGGCCGGTCCATGTGCAGCCAAGCTGCATCGGCATTGCTCATACGCTGCGCACTCATCACGGCTCCTCTCAGGACCACGACCCACGCATGACGCTACGGCTCCCAGCCCCGACTCGCATCAGGGTCTTCCCGCACGACCGTCCGTAGAAGCAAGCAGCGCTCGAGTACGGAAGGGCCTGATTCCTTGCGCAACAGGAAATAAGGTGATAGATTCATAATTATTATGAATTCAGAACTACTTCGGTCAACGGGAAAGGTCCGAGTTCTACTCGTCTGCTCGATGAGCTTGCTGCTCGTCGGACTCGACATCACGGCGGTCAACGTCGCGCTCCCGGTGATCGCCACCGACTTTCACGCCGACATCTCCGGGCTTCAGTGGACGGTCGACGCGTACACGGTCGTGATGGCGAGCCTGCTCATGTTCGCCGGATCGCTCGCGGACCGGATCGGGCGAAGGCGCGTGTTCGTCGTCGGGCTCTCGGTGTTCGCGGCGGCGTCGCTGATGTGCAGCCTGGCGCCGACGGTCGGAGCGCTCGTCGCGTTCCGGGCGCTGCAGGGAGTCGGCGCGTCGATGCTGAACCCGGT
Organism: uncultured Solirubrobacterales bacterium; assembly: GCA_963841535.1. GTDB lineage: Bacteria > Actinomycetota > Thermoleophilia > Solirubrobacterales > Solirubrobacteraceae > Palsa-465. The sequence goes on from CAWJDF010000002.1 coordinate 99,226, forward strand.
CGCCATGTCGATCGTCACGAACACATTCACCAGGCCGCGGGAGCGGGCACAGGCGGTGGGGGTGTGGGGCGCGATCTTCGGCGTCTCGATGGCGCTGGGACCGGTCGTGGGCGGCGCGCTGGTCTCGGCGGTCGGTTGGCGCACGATCTTCCTCATCAACATCCCGCTCGGAATGACCGCGATCGGCTTGACGCTGCGGTTCGTCCCGGAGTCACGTGCGCCGGCACCGCGCCGGTTCGATCCGGTCGGCCAAGCGCTGGTGCTGGTGCTCTTGGCGTCGCTGACGTTCGGGATCATCGAAGCGCCGGTGCTGGGTTGGGCCTCGCCGGTGGTCGTCGTCGCGCTCGTGCTCGCCGCGCTCGCGCTCGTGGCGCTCGCGCTCTACGAGCCCCGGCGTGCTGAGCCGTTGATCGATCTGCGGTTCTTCCGGTCGGCTCCGTTCTCCTCGTCGATCGTGATCTCGGTGGCGGCATTCGCCACGTTCGGCGGGTTCCTGTTCCTGAACACCCTCTACCTGCAGCAGGTGCGTGGGCTCTCGCCGGTCGACGCCGGGCTGGCGACCGTTCCGATGGCGATCATGACCGTCGTGATGTCTCCGTTGTCCGGCCGGCTGGTCGGTCGCGCTGGTCCTCGCATCCCGCTGGCGATCGCGGGCACTGGCCTCGCCGTCGGATGCGTGATGTTGACCGGCCTTGACCGGGAGACCCCGCTTGGGTGGCTGATCGCCTCCTACGCCGTCTTCGGCGTCGGGTTCGGGTTCGTCAACGCACCCATCACAAATGCTGCCGTGTCCGGAATGCCGCGCGCCCAGGCCGGTGTCGCTGCCGCGATCGCCACAACCTCCCGACAGGTCGGCCAGACGCTCGGCGTCGCCATCGTCGGGGCAGTCGTCGCATCGAGCGTCGCTGGCTCGACACACGCGGGCCTGCCGACCGCGAGTCACCCGGCCTGGTGGCTCTTGGCGAGCTGGGGCCTGGCGGTGCTGGTGCTCGGCCTGATCGCGACGAGCGCCCGCGCCCGCGCCTCAGCGCAGCGCGCCGCGGTGGAGCTCAACCCCGAGGCCCTTGCCGCGTAGGCTGGAGCTGGAATGACCGCACGCCAGCCGAGAGCGCAGTCCGCCCCCGGCGCGGACGCGACCGCGCAGGAGGTGTGGCTCATGATGTCCGACCTGGTGCTCGACCACGAGCGCCGAGGCAAGGTCACAGAGGCGCTCGGAATGAGCTTCAGCCGCGCCCGAGCCGTCCGCTACGTCGCCCGCCGGCCGATGTCGATGAAGGAGCTTGCCTCTGCGCTCAACATCGACCCGCCCAACGTCACCGTCCTCGTCGATGAGCTCGAGTCACAGGGCATCGTCCGCCGCCGGCCGCACCCCACCGACCGGCGCGCGAAGATCGTCGAAGCGACACGCAAGGGAAAATCGCTCGCCCGAACCGCCAACGACATCCTGGCAAGCCCGCCACCGCCTCTCGCGAAGCTCGACGGCGAGGACCTCGCCACGCTGCGACGGATTCTCGGACTGATCGCCCAAGACCGCCACGGCAGTGAGGGACGACCCCCACTCAGGCACTGATCTCGGCGCGGACCTCGGGGGCCTGGCGGGTGTCGCGTTAGAGGCATCTGCCCCGGCACGACCACTGACGCTGGCGCGGCGGTTGGCGGCCGGCCGGACCCCTCAGCCGATCCGCTCCGCTAGCTCGACGATGATCCCCTCCGGGCCGCGGACATAGCAGAGCCGATAGATGTCTCGGTAGTTCTCCACCTCGCCAACCAGCTCCCCGCCGCGCGCCTGCACGCTGGCGACGGCGGCGTCGATATCGTCGACTGCGAATGTGACATGGCGAATGCCCGGAGTGTTCGCCGGCGCGTGCCGGTCGCCACCCGGGCCCGACGGGGCGTGAAACTTCGACAGCTCGAGCCGTCCGTGGCCATCAGGGGTCTCCAACATCGCGATCTCCGAGCGGACGCCCTCAAGACCCACCACGCGGTCCACCCAATCGCCTTCGACCGACCCATCGCCCTGCAGCTTGAGTCCGAGCTCGACGAAGAACGCCGTCGCGGCGCCGAGGTCGTCGACCACGATGCCCACGTGATCCATGCGTTGGATCGTCACGCGATCAACCGTAGCGGAACAACGGCCCCAGCCACGGCGTCTTTCGATAGCCGAAGTCACCCCGCAAGCAGTTCCTTGAAGGCGGGGTCCTGCCGGATCGGATCGAGGTCGGAATCGCCTTCAAGGAACGCGCGGGTCCGCTCCGAGAGCTCGATCGCGCGCCGAAGGTGCGCGATGGCCTGGTCCTTCTGGCCGGCGAGGCTTTCGCAGCAGGCGACGTTGTAGAACAGGTCGGCGTACGGTGGGTCGCCCGCCAACAGCTCGCGTCCTCGATCCGCCGCCTCAGCGTAATCGCCCGCCTCATAGAGTGGCCGCACTGGCGCAAACAGCTCCCACCCTCCAGGCTCGTACGGCTCTCCGGGAACACCGCCCACCGCGATGATCGTCGTACCGGGCTCCTCTCCGAACGCTGTACGTTTGACGCCGGGGCGCACAAAGACGAACGTCCCGGCGGGCGCGTCTAACCGTTCACCGTCGACCTCGAAGGATGCGCGCCCGCGTAGCACGAGATACAGCTCCTCCTGGGAATCCGGCTCAGACTCGTCGTGCTCGTTGATGACCCGAGCTCCCGCCTCACGGGCTATCCAAGCGTTCACACCGAAAGACGTGATGCCGAAGTGATGGCGCACGGCGCGCATCGGCGCGCGGCCGTCGTCCAGCTCCCCGATCTCGTCGACATGTGCCACCGCGTATCCATCCATACACATCCCTTTCGCTCCCGGACTCATCGTCTCGGGGACGACAGGCGCTCGGCCGGAGCTGCAGCGAATCCTAGCCCTCCAGAAGGTTTTTCCCGCCGGTCGTGTGCTGTCGATAGCGTGGGGACGGGACCGATTGATGTGGGACGGCTGCGCAAAGAGCTTCTCGCTGCTGTGCTTTTGGTTGCCGGGCTAGCCCTGGCACCCACTGCGTGGGCGGCGAGCACGGTCAAACCGAGGCTGGCCCGGACCGTGGTCGTGTCTCGGGTTTCGGGCATCGTGCGCGTCCAACCGGCTCGCGCACACCATTTCACCGTGGTCACCCGGCGCCTGGCCATACCGGTTGGATCGACGGTCGATGCCAGTCGGGGCAAGGTCAGGATCGTGACCGCCGATGCGGGCCGGGCTCGCACGCAGTCTGGCTCGTTCGCCGGCGGTGCCTTCGTCGTCACCCAGGACCGCTCGGGCCTGACCACGCTGGCCCTTGCGCGCGGTCGGGCAGCGAGTCGCACGTGTGCTGCGGGGAGTCGCCCCGCGGCGTCACGCGCGGCGGCCAATCCGAACGTCCTGCGCCTACTGCACGGCAGCGCGCACGGCAAGTTCAGGACCGTGGGCCGCTATGCCGCGGCGACCGTGCGTGGGACCGCGTGGACCACCACCGACGGCTGCGGCGGGACGATGATCTCCGACCACCGGGGTCAGGTCGCGACGCAATCGAACAATGCCGAGCTCTCCTACTCGCTTGTCCCCGGCGCGCAGAGCACCTACAGGTGCGCCGCGCAGGGCCAGCCACCGGTGTCCAGCGCGTACTGCCTGGCCGTCCTGACGGAGGACATCACCTCAAACGTCAGCGGGCAGTCGGTGCGGAGCTTCGACTTCGTCACTGGCGTGGCGACCGAGAGCACGGCCGACGTCGCTCAGCTGTGTATCGCCGGGCCTCAGCAGAGCTTCTGCACGGCCTATCCGCTCACGCCGACGGATCGCTTCGGCTTCCGACTCGCGCTCGCCGGCTGTGTGCCGACGCAGGGCCCCGGCGGCTACAGCCTCACCTGGAAGGTCGACGGCATCGCCCTTGGTGCCCCGCTCGCGTTCAGCGCGCCGGTCGGAGCCGAGTTCCAGCCCTGTCTGACCGAGGTCGGGGAGCCGGAGATCGGCGCCCAGTCCGTGGGTCTGGAGGCCGACGCAAAACAGGTGACGCGCTATTCGCTTCCCACCGAGGGCCATGCGCAAGACATCAACGTGTATCTGCAGCCGACGGGCGTGGCGGGACAGCAGCTGCTCGAGGGAGTCATCTATGCCGACGATGGCGGCGTGCCAGGGTCGTTGCTCGCCACGACCGCCGCGATCACATATCCCTCCACGGCGCCGGCCGGTTGGTACACCCTGAAGCTGCCTCGACTGCGGACGCCTCAGAATCCATCTGGGCTGTTGTTGCTGGAGCCCGGCGACTACTGGATCGGGGTCATCACCGGTGGAGATCCTGGTGTGGCCGGCGTCGCGTACGACCCCGTTCCCGCTGACCTCGCTTACAACGCGAACGCCTTCAGCGCCGGCCCGAGCGACCCGTTCGGCCCGCTCTTCAGGCGGGACGAGCGCCTCTCGATGTACATGAGCTACTACGCGCCACCGTTCTAGCTCAACCGGCCCCACGGCCCGGGAACAGGTCGACGAGACTGACGGCGACGCGCGGGTCTGGCGGCTTGGGTCCGTCCTTGCCCGGTGTGATCGCGGTCCCGACGGCGGCGAAGCGAACCGTGGGACCGGTGGTGATCTTCATGTCGATGCTTACGCCGACGATGCCGCGGGCCTTGAGGGGCGCCGCCTGGGCCTGCATGCGCCCGATCGCGAGCTCGCGGGCGGTGCTGAAGGCGTCGGTGAGGGCGCCCATCTCGGAAAAGTCGCGCCGGCGGCGGTATTCGGTCCTGGAGTGGTAGACGCTGATGCCAAACACGAGCCCGAGCGGTTCGTAGCCGGCGGACATGAGCAGGAACGCTTCCTGTCCCGAGAGGTGGCACGTGAATGGTTCGCGCCGGCGGCGGGACCGCGCGCCGCGCCGTCGGACGGCCAGTGCCGAGCGCGGTGAAGTGCTTGGGGTCGCCCCATCCCCGTAGCTCGTCATCGACGATCTCGAGTCGGACGCCGACGACGCCATCGCCCCCAGCCGTGGCGGCGTTCTCGCGCATCCTTCGCACCGCGAGCGCCTGCCCGCTGGTCAGTCCGCCGGTGATCCAGTTCAGCTCCTTGCTGCGGGCCCGGGAGGAGGCCTGGCGACCCGGGTTGTAGGTGCAGTCGCCGCATACGATCTCGAGCGGCTCCCAGCCGGCGTCGTCGAGCAGGATCAGCTCGTCGACCGAGAGATCCGAGGTGAACGGTGGCGGGTTCGGCGATGGGGTGCGAGCACTCATCGCAGCGAGATGATCGTGTCCACCCGGCCGAGACCCTCGTCAGGAACGGGGGCGCGGACAATCGCCGTACCGATCAGATTGACGCCGACGAGCAGGCCGGCCAGATGCCAGCCGCCCTTCTCCCATTCGAAGTGGCGATGCTCGACCTGCATGTCAACGCCGACGATGCCGCCTGCCCCGAGGGCGCTCGCCTCTTTTCTCATCCGATCGAAGGCGACCCGTCTGGCCTGGCTCCAGACGGCGGTGGCCTGCTCGACCTCGCTCGCGACGGAACCCGACCAAAGCCCGCCGCCGATGCAGAACTGGTACGAGCAGGCGGCGGCGACCCCGACCGCCCGCCAGCCCTTGCGACGGAGCTTCCACGTGTCGGCCGCCGACAGTGTGCTCAGTCTGGGGTGCGCGGATCGATCTGCCGGGTCGCGCACTGCCGTGCCGATCAGTTGGTACTCCAGGCCGCGAACCAGGTATGGCGGCGAGCCGCGCCCCGGAGACCGGGCGCGGCGTCCGAGTGCGCCTGATGTGTCCTCCCAGTCGATCACGCCCGGGAGCTGGCGGATGCCGACCACGCCGTCGGCGCCGACCGCCGTCGCTTGACGAGCGAGCTGACCGAGCACCTCGCGCCGCACGTAGGCGATCTCGGTGTCGAGCTTGCCGACCGGCGTCACCTCGGCCGGCGTTAACCGGGTGACCCGGCGGGGTAAGTCGGGCACCGGTAACGACTGTGAGATCCACCTGACCTGACAGCCGTGCACCGCGGTGAGTGGCTCAACCTGCGCCTCGGTCGCGAACGCAAACTCGGCCACACTCAGCGTGGAGAGAAATGGCGCGGCTCCGGAGGCCGGCGAGCGGTCACTCTCGGACGCGGTCCCACTCACTTCGACAGGTCCAGCACCGGCAGCGGAGATTCGCCGGGGACGTGGCCCTCGATCGGGACGATCGCGGTACCGACGGCGAAGAACTCGATCGTGTGACTTCCCCAGCCGTGACTGCTCTCGCGCAGCTGCACCCCGACCATCCCGGTTGCCTTGAGCTCCCTGGCCTCCGATTGCATCCGGGTCATCGCGAGCTCGCGCGCGTCGTACAGGCCCTGGGTGAAATTGGTCAGCTCGACGTTCCGACCCACCTGTCCCAACGACTGCAGCACGCCCTGATGCGCTACGTGGTACACGCAGCTGCCCATCACCAGTCCCACTGGTCGGTGACCCGTCCGCAACAGGAGCCAGAAATCCTGTCCGGAGAGGTCACTGGTGAACGGACGGCCGGTGGGTGCGCGGTGAAGCTCGCCCTTTCGGTGTTTCACCGCGGTGCCGATCGCGATGAACTCCGCGAGATCGTGACCCCATTCATAGCGACCGACATCGAGGCGGACCCCGACGACGCCGTCGGCGCCGAGCTGGTCGGCCTCCTCCTCCATCCGGGTCATCGCGAGCTCGCGAGCCTCGTACATCGCCTGCGAGGCGACGGTCAGCTCCTGGTTCTTCCGGAACCCCGAGACCTGAACGCCGATGTGGTAGATGCTCGACCCGACGACCAGGCCCAGTGGGTCGAAGCCGGCGTGCGTGATCAGCAGGAACTCGCTGACCGACAGGTCGCTCGTGAACAGCCCCTCGCGATTCTGGTCGAGCCGCTCCCGTGCGGACGCCGGCACGCCTGCCAGAGACGTCGGATCGTAAGCCGTCGGATCGCCCATCGAGTTAGGCGCGACAGCCTACCGCCACGAATCCACCCGGAGATCCACCCGTGGGTTGATGACAGCCTGACGCACGCGGCGTAGCGTCCCGATCGACGATGCACAGATTCCAAGCCGCCATCGGCATCACTTGGGCCGTCTTCTGGATCTATTGGCTCGCGTCCGCCTTCCGCGCTAAGGAGAGCATCCGCGGCAGGCGCCGGATCCCGCTGACCGGTGCGACCGCCCTGGCGGTGTTCGTCCTGGTCCGCGTGTTCCGCGGCGGCAGCCTCGCCGTTCACAGCCCGGTGCTCGAGGCCATCGGGGCCGTCGTGTTCGCCTCGGGGCTCGCCCTCGCCGTGTGGGCGCGCGTTCACCTCGGCCGGAACTGGGGAATGCCGATGACCCAGAGGGCGCAGCCCGAGCTGGTCACCTCAGGCCCCTACCGGTTCGTCCGCCACCCGATCTACTCGGGGTTGATCCTCGGCCTGGTCGGTACGGCGCTGGCCACCGATCTGCTCGGGCTGATCATCGGCGTGGTGCTGTGCGCCTACTTCTATTACTGCGCGTCGGTGGAAGAGAAGGACCTGATCGCGACGTTCCCGACGGCATACCCGGCCTACCGGCACGCCACGAAGATGCTTATCCCGTTCGTCCTCTAGTGGCGCGCGGGCGTGAGTAGGTAGTAGACCTCGGTCCACACCTCGCTGGGATCGTCGCTGTGCGGCCCGTACACCTCCCACCATGGCCCGGCGCGCTCAAGGCCGCGCTCGCGGCACCACGTTCTCACCGCGCCGTGAGCCGCGCCCAGACCGTCGTACGACCCGCGGTGGACGGTCATCGCCACCGTTCCGCCGGGGAGGCTCGAGGCCACCACCCGGCCGGTGAGCGGACACGGCTGGGTCAGTTCGACCCCAACCTCGACGTGCGGCACGTCGTCGAGGTACAGCATCACGTTGCGGCAGCCGCGTTGGATGCCGTTGGCACGCAGGCACCCAGACCTCGTTGCTGAGCACCGACCAGAGCGTCGGGAACTCCTCCCAGGTGGTGGTCGCTGGCACGACGGCGGTCGGCCGAGCCGGGACGGCCGTTTCGGTTACCTCATGGCTGATGGGCGGACCGTACCGCCCTGACGGCACGCGGTCCGCTGACCGGGATGTCATGCTGGGCGCATGACGGCGGTCATCCTGGACTGCGATCCCGGTCACGACGACGCGATCGCGCTGCTGCTCGCGCTGGCCAGCCCCGAGATCAACCTGCTCGGCGTCACCACGGTGGCGGGTAACCAGACGCTCGAGAAGACGACCGCGAACGCGATTCGCGTCCTGGATCACGTCGACCGCAGCGATGTCTCGGTCGCCGCGGGTGCGCCTCGCCCGCTGGTCCGCGAGCCCCGCACGGCCGGCGAGGTGCACGGGGAGACCGGACTCGACGGACCGGACCTGCCGGGGCCGTCGCGCCTCCCCGAGCCGATGCATGCGATCGACTGGATCGCGCAGGCCGTCGCCGAGAGCCCCGAGCCGGTCACGCTCGTCCCGACCGGTCCGCTCACGAACATCGCGCTGTTCATGGCGCGGTATCCGGGTCTCGAGTCACAACTCGAGCGCATCGTGCTGATGGGCGGCGCGATCGGCGAGGGCAACACGACGCCGGCCGCCGAGTTCAACATCTGGGTCGATCCCGAGGCCGCCCAGCGGGTCTTCCAGAGCGGCGTGGACGTCACGATGGTCGGCCTGGACGTCACCCACCAGGCGCTGATGACGCCGGCCCACGCCGAGCGGCTGGCCGCGGCCGGGACCGCCGGCAAGCTGGTGGCCGATCTGTACACGTTCTACTCCCGCTTTCACCAACGCCGCTACGGCTGGGACGGGGCGCCCGTGCACGATGCCGTGGCGATGGCGCACGTGATCGACGGCACGCTGCTCACCACCCATCACTGCGGCGCGCTGGTCGACACCGGCCCCGAGCCATCTCGTGGCCGCACCCACGTCGACCTGCGTGGGAACATGGGCTGGGAGCCGAACTGCCACGCCGCGGTCGGCATCGACGCCGATCGGTTCCTCGAGTTCCTGATCGCCCGGATCGGGAGGCTTGGATGACGCGGGGACTCGGGTGACTCGCGATCAGGTGACGTCGGCGGCCGGGCCGCGGATGTGCACCGGGTTTCCGTCGGGGTCCTCGACGTAGGCCACCCGCTCACCCCACACCTGATCGGCCGGCTCGGCCAGCACGGTGACCTTGGCCGCGCGCAGGCCTGACACGAACCCGTCGACGTCCGCCACCTCGAGGCACAGCTCGAACGGGCGGCCGGTGACCGGACGTTGCGGCTTACCGTGGATGCCGGGGAAATCCGCGCTGCTCAGCCCAATCTTGCCGTCGTCCAGACGCAGGGCCATGTAGCCGGGCTCGTCGGTGTCCGGGAACCGGTACATCTCTTCGAACCCGAGCAGGTCGCGATAGAACCGCACCGAGGCGGGAACGTCATCGACGTACACGATCGGGAACGACGAGCGAACCTCCACCGGCCCGACGGTAGCGTGTCTGGCCGGACCGAAAACAGCGAACAGGAGCGTAAGACGACGTGGACTACGTGAACCTTGGCCGGACCGGCTTGCGCGTCTCGCGCATCTGCCTGGGGATGATGAGCTACGGCAAGCACGAGAGCCGGCCGTGGACGCTCGACGAAGGCGACGCCGAGCCGATCGTGCGCCGCGCGGTGGAGGGCGGGATCAACTTCTTCGACACCGCCGACGTCTACAACGGAGGAGAGAGCGAGGTGCTCACCGGCCGCTTGCTCAGCAAGCTGTTCGGGATGCGCGAGGAGTACGTCGTGGCCACCAAGGTGAACGGGCGAACCATGCCGGGCGAGAACGGCGCCGGGCTCTCGCGCAAGCACATCATGGCCTCGATCGACGCCTCACTCGGACGGCTCGGACTCGACTACGTGGACCTCTACCAGATCCATCGCTTTGACCGGAATACGCCGATCGAGGAGACGATGCAGGCGCTGCACGACGTCGTGACCGCGGGGAAGGCGCGCTACATCGGGGCGAGCAGCATGTTCGCCTGGCAGTTCGCCAAGGCTCAGCACCTCGCGCCCACGCGGTTCGTCTCGATGCAGAACCACTACAACCTGATCTACCGCGAGGAGGAGCGCGAGATGATTCCCCAGTGCCTTGACCAGGGCGTGGGGGTCATCCCGTGGAGCCCGCTGGCCCGCGGGGTGCTGGCCGGCAACCGCACCCGGGAGGGCGAGCGGCTGACCACGCGCGCCCAGACCGATGCGTTCGGCGACAACCTGTACAAGCCCGAGGTCGACTTCGACGTGGTCGATCGCCTCGCGGAGGTGGCCGGCGAGCGCGGCAATCCGCCGCAACAGGTGGCGCTCGCCTGGCTGCTGCACAGGCCCGGGGTGACCGCGCCGATCGTCGGAGCCACCAAGGCCGAGCACCTGGCGGACGCGCTGGCCGCCGAGCAGCTCTCGCTCAGCTCCGACGAGATCGAACGCCTGGAAGAGCCCTACGTGCCCCACGCGATCGCGGGGCACGCATGACCTGATCGCCCGTTGTCAGTCGGGGTACTCGTCCTTGCGCCAGACGAGGAAGTCCTCCCCTCCACCCTTCGGCGTGCGCTGCTCGAGGAACGCGTGGTACGGCGCGACGAACGGGTCGGGCGCTGACACCGTGTAGGTGTGGTAGACGGTGCCGTTCTCGCGCGCGAAGGCGATGAAGCTCGGCGCTTCGCGCAGGCCGTCCTCCAGCTTGGCGCCGACCTGACGCGACCAATCCTCGAGCCAATCGGGTGGGTTGGCGACCATCTCCTGGATCTGCGGCACCTCGCGCGCCTGCTCGGGGCTGAGGGCCAGGTCGAAGTCGAACGGGAAGTCGATCCCGTAGGTCGAGACGTATGGGAACTGCCAGCCCATCCGCTGCTTGTAGGCGATCAGGCGGTCGATCGGCGCCCGGGAGAAGCAGATCAACGTCACGTCGCGGTGGCTCAGGTGCAGGCGGGGGCCGTCGAGCTCGTCGCCGAGGCTCGTGCACCCGGGGCAGGCGCCCGCCTCGTAGTCGGGCCCGTACATGATGTTGTAGGCCAGGAGCTGCGAGCGCCCGTCGAACAGGTCGGCGAGCGTCTTCTTCCCGTCCTCGGTGTCGAAGACGTACTCCTTCTCCACCGGCACCCAGGGCAGCTGCCGGCGTTGCTCGGTCACCTTGCGCTCAAGCTCGGCGTACTCGCCCTCGAGCTTGGCCAGTTCGGCGCGTGCCGCCTGCCACTCCTCGCGCGTTCCCGTCGTGTGCTCGGGCATGTCCAACTCCTCCGTTCGCGGTGCGGTCATACCTTACGACCGGCGCGCCGGTCCTAACTCATCGCACCCGTATCGACCTCGACGCCGAGCGCGTGGATGAGGCGCCGGGCCAGCGTGGCACCGCCGGCCAGCGCAGGCTCACGGTGACCCCGGATGGTCAGGGTCACGAGGCCGCACCCGTCCGGGTCGACCACCGCCACCGCGAGTGGCCGTGGGCCGGCACGCGCACCGCCGTAGAACGCAAGCCGGATGCGCGAGCCCGAATCGGCCGGGCAGGCGAACACACCCGGCTGCGCCGCCGGCAGCGCGTTCAGCAGTCTGACCACGCGGTGGATGGCGCCGGGCGCCGTCACGGTGAGGGGACCCTGGATGAGACGGCCGAAGCGCTTCGTGACAAGCACCAGTCGCCGAGACCCCGCCGGGATGTGCTCCGAGGCGGGGGGCGGCTTGATCCACACGACCTCGCTGTCGGCGCGCACGCCGGTCGACCCGTCGGCGAGTCGCACCGCCTCGATCAAGAGCCAACGCGTGCTGAGCCGGCGAGGGATCGCCGGCCACGTGAACCCGATGCCGGTCACGCTCGGCCTGCCGCCACCCGCGCTCCCCCCGCCGAGCCCGGGTCGGCCACCCCGCGGAGGGTGCGCCTGCACGTACGCCAGAACTGACGACGGCGACTCGGTCAGCACCCACCAGTGGTGGTCATCGATCACGTTCGGCGTGGCCGGCGCACCGGAGAGCGGGTGGGCGAGCGTCCCGCCGTCCCCTGCGGGCTCGCGGTCCGAGCGCACCGCGTCAGCCGGAAGCGACAGGGCGGTGAGGTGGGCCTCCGCGTCGATCTCGGCCACGATCTCGTTGCGGGGCTGGATGGGCTTCGCCGCGGGCGGCGTGGCGGAACCGCCAGACCGAGCGCCCGCCGCGCCACCGACGCCCACCAGCGCCACCGCGAGCGCAGCGATGACCGAGAACCGCGCCGCGACGACACTACGACGTATTCGGCCCCTCATCACGAGGATGCGCGCGGCCGGGCTGGGGCCGCCCGGGGCCGGCGCGCCGGCGGCGGCTTGCGCGGCAGCAGGTCGCCGAAGGCACGCTCGGGATCGATCAGCACGATCAGGCGATCGCCGACCGCCGCGACCTCGTCGCCGAACCCCTCGTCGCCGGCGGCGCCGGGCAGCGGCTCGACTCGCTCGGCCGCGATCGGCAGGATCCCGTCCACGCCGTCCACGATCAGCCCGAGCGCCCCGCCCGAGACCTCGAGCACGAGGATGCGCGTCCCGGTGCCCACCTCCAGCTGTTGTCCGAGCCGGCTCGAGAGATCGACGATCGGCAACGTCCGCTCTCGGAGGATGATCATGCCCCGGATGACGCCCCGGGCAGTTGCCGTGGCACTCGGCGCGACGTAGCGGATGATCTCGCGCACCGAGGTGATGGGCAGCCCGTAGTGCTCGCCACGCAGCGAGAACACCACGACCTGGCGCTCAGCCTCGGCTGTCGCCATCGACCCCGTCCCTCTCTCGTGTGCGCATCGACCTCGCCCGCTCCTCCGCTGTGCATCCCGGCCGCAAACCCCTGAGGGTCAGGCAATCCTAATCGGCGCCCGCATGGCCACTCAAACGGGGGACGTGTCCATCCGGTCCAGGCGGGTAGACGAACAGGCGGTCCCCCGACAACGGAGGCATCGATGAAGAGTCTCGGCCGTACGGTTGGAAAGAAGGCCACCAAGGCGACAGTCCGGCACTCGGTCCGCGGGGTCGCCTCCAAGGCGCAGCGCAAGCCGATGCGCAGCGCAACGCTGCTCAGCGTGGGCGGGCTGCTCGGCGCGATGGCCGGCTGGTTGGCCGGTCGCAGGGCCGCCAAGCCGGCCTGACCCGGTAACTCGCGCGGACCGGTCATCAGACTGACCGGTCCGTGACATCCCGGACCTTCGTCCGGGGCATCACGCCTGGCATCGGGCGCCGCGAGCGCGGAAAATGGCGCTCGATGACGACCTTCCCGACCGAGCAGCCTCTCGGGCTGCTCTTCCGAAGCCGCAGCGACCGCTGGCTGGGAGGGGTGTGCGGCGGACTCGCGCGGGGCCGGGGAATCCACCCCGCCTGGATCCGGGCCGCATTCGTCGTCGGTGGGCTGATCGCCGGAGTCGGAATGCTCGTCTATCTGGCCTGCTGGCTGATCATTCCCCAGGAGGGCGAAGCGCCGGGCGAGGGCTCTTCGGGTTGGCTGGTGCCGCTCGCCAAGGCATGCGCCACGTGCCTTGGCCTGGCCACGCTCGCGGCTCTCGCCGCCACCGCCACCCTGTTCGGATTCGGCTGGGTCGCGGTCGCCCTGGCGGCGGCCACTCTCCTGGCCGTGCTCGTCAGCTGGCCACGGTTCGGCCCGGCATGGGCGCTTTTGCCCATAGCCGGCATCGCGCTCCCCGCCGTCGCGGTGGCGGCGAGCGGGGTGCAGCTCTCGACCAACCCGGGCCCCGTCACAATTGCACCGCGCGCGCTTGCTCCGGGCGGCGTGGCCACCTTCCGCGCGGGCCTGGGCACCCTCCTGGTCGACCTGCGCCGAACCGACCTGCCCGCCACAGGCACGCTGAACGTGCGGGTCCAAGGCGGCGTCCGGCGGACTATCGTGGCCCTCCCTCACGATCGCTGCGTCCACGTCACGCTGAGGTATTCGGTGCAGCCGTTCTGGAGCGAGGTGGCGTCGCTCCTGGCCGGGCGAAGCCCGGCGCCGGGCGTGGCGGTGTTCGGCGACTATCTCCCGGGTCGTTCCGGCAGCCGCCGCCTGGCATCGCCGGCACCCGGGCCCGTGCTGAAGCTTCACTTGACCTCCGCTGGCGGCAGTCTGTACGTGCGCGACTACCCGGACACCGTCGACCCCGACGCCAGTCCGAACTGGCCGGGGTATCCGGTCTACCCGGAGCCGCGCCCCGACGTGCGGGGGCTGTCCAAGCGTAACGCGAGCTACGAACTGCGCTCCTGGCGCGCGCGACATACCGCCGAGGTCCGCTCACAGCAGGTGGTCGCCCAAGACATGCCGGGGCCATGCGCGGTCGCTGCGGGGCGGCCGGGATGAGCACGACCGCGTTCCGGGGCGCGATGAAGCGCCGGCTGACCGATCGCTCTTGGCAGCTGACCGGCGTGGCCGGGCTGCTTGCCCTGGGCGGGATGGCGATCGCGCTCGATGGCGGGGCGGTCCCGATCACCCTCCTTCTGGCGACCGTCGCCGTGCTGCTGGGAGCGTGCGTGCTCGTGCCGCAGGCGCTGGGCGTGGTACGCGGCAGCCGGGGTTGGATCGTGTTCGGCCTGCTGCTGAGCCTGGTGGCGCTGTGGTTCGGGCTGTGGGCCGTTCGGGCCACCACGGCCACTCCGGGATCGGTTGCCGCCTCGCTGCTGCCCGCGGGCTGGTGGGCTCTGCTTCCGCTTGTCGCGATCCTGGCCGCCACGGCGGCCGGCATGGTGTTGATCGCCGACGCGGTGCGGATATGGCTCGGCCTCGCGCCGCGCCAGCGCGCGCCGTGGAAGCAGATGACCGAGCCCCAACACGGTCAGGGCGGGATCCCGTGGCGAGCGGTCGCCGGGGTGGCGCTGGTCGGCTGGGCGGCGTTCCTGGCCTACGGCTTGATCGGCCGACTGTTTGCTGCCTACTCCCTCCTGCAACTGATCGCGCTCCTGCTCGTCGCCGGCGGAGTCGCGCTCGTGCTCGGCATCCCGGTGGCGATCGGCGCTTCCCTGCGCCTCGGTCGCGACAAGGCCGGTACCGCCCACGATCGCGAGCGCCAGCGCTTTGCCGCCCACCTGCATGACTCGGTTCTCCAGACCCTCGCATTGGTCCAGCGACAGGCACACGATCCTGTGGCGGTGGCGCGCCTGGCCCGGCGCCAAGAGCACGCTCTGCGGGCCTGGATGGCCGGCGAAGCCGAGTTGGTCAGCGACACCCTGGTGGCGGCGCTGCGCGACGCGGTGGCCGGCGTCGAGGACGAGCACGACATGACGATCGAGTTCACCGCGATCGGGGACCGTGCGCTTGACGCAGCCTGCGAGGAGCTGGTCGCGGCGGCGCGCGAGGCGCTGCGCAATGCGGCCCGGCACGCCGGCGGTGCGCCCGTGTTCGTGTTCTGCCAGGTCGCGCCGGACGGCCGGGTCGAGCTGTTCATCCGCGACGAGGGCCCGGGGTTCGATCCGGCCGCGGTGCCGGCCGAGCGACGGGGCATCCGCGATGCGATCGTCGGGCGGATGGCGTTCGCCGGCGGGCAGGCCACGGTCGACTCGGTTTGCGGCGAGGGCACCGAGGTGACGCTGCGCGTGCAGGCGCGTAGGGGACACAGATGAATGTTTCCGGGGATCCCGCGAGCCCGCCGCGCCTGCGGGTCGTGGTGGTCGACGATCACCATCTGTTCCGGGCCGGGGTACGCGCCGAGCTCCAGGCCCACTGCGACGTGGTCGGGGAGGCCGCGGCGCCGGCCGAGGCGATCGCCACGATCGACGCCACCTCGCCAGACGTGGTTCTGCTCGACGTGCACATCCCAGACGGTGGTGGGGTGGCCGTGCTCCGCGCCCTGAACGGGACCGAGCATCCGCCCCGCGTGCTCGCGCTGTCGGTCTCCGATGCGGCCGAGGACGTGGTGCCGATGATCCGCGCCGGGGCGCTCGGGTACGTGACCAAGACGATCGACGCGGCCGAGCTGGTGGCGGCGATCGAGCGCGTGGCGGCCGGCGATGCGTACTTCAGCCCCCGGCTGGCCGCGTTCGTGCTCCAAGAGTTCTCCGCCCCGGAGCGCCCGTGTTCGAGCCACGACGCCAGCCTGGAGTCGTTGACACCGCGGGAGCGCGAGGTCCTGCACCACCTGGCCCGGGGCTATTCATACAAGCGGATCGGGGTCCGGCTCGAGATCAGCCCGCGGACGGTCGAGTCGCACGTCGGAGCGGTGCTGCGCAAGCTCCAGCTCACCTCGCGCCACGAGGTGACGCACTGGGCCGCGGCCCGAGGGCTGATCGGGGACGACGAGCCCGACGCCGCCGCCTGAGCCGGGTCGCGCCCCCGAAGCCGCCGTAGAAGCGGCGGTTCGCAGGGAGCGTTGTCGCGTACGTAGAACGCTGGCAACGGGCAAACCGTCCGACGCCACCGCAACACTCCTGTTTTCCGGGCGAACCGCCTGGACGGATGTTTGGCCCGATGGATATGGAGTCCGGCCGCCGGCGGCCGAAATATATGTCCATATGCACGCTCGTCCCCTGATCGCGGTCACCACCTCCGAGCTTCGCCGGCCTGAGGACGTCGTCGCGCGGCCCCAGGGCGAGCCGCCCAAGCTCGAGGTGGCCCTGGCCACGTTGTATCCCGAGGCGATCGAGCGCGCCGGCGGCATCCCGGTGATCGTGCCGCTGTTGCGCCCTGATGCAATCGCGGCGCTGCTCGACCGGGTCGACGGCGTGTGCCTGCCGGGTGGCCCCGACCTGCAGCCGAGCATCTACGGCGAGGAGCCGCATCCCGAGCTTGGCCCCACCGAGCCGCGGGTGGACGCCGTCGAGTTGGCCCTGGTCAAGGCCGCCGACCGGCGTGGCCTGCCGATCCTCGGGATCTGCCGCGGGATGCAGGTCCTGAACGTCGCTCGGGGCGGGACGCTTCACCAGCATCTCCCCGATGTCGTCGGAGACCGCCTGAACCACCGCCAGCCCGAGCACGGCAGCGTCACCACCCACCGCGTCGAGACCGCGTCCCACAGCCGGCTGCGAGCTGTCCTCGGCGGACCCGCGCTCAAGGTCAACTCCTTCCATCACCAGGCGGTCCAGGCGCTCGGCAGCGGCCTGACGGCCACGGCATGGGCGCAGGACGGCACGATCGAGGCGATCGAGGAGCCCGGAGAGCGGCTGGTGCTCGGGGTGCAGTGGCATGCCGAGGGCCTGCTGGCTCACGACGCGCTGTTCGACCTCCTGATCGAAGCCTCGGCGGCCGCCGCCCAGGAGCCCGCCGCCGAGCCTCGGCGCCTCACGTCCGCCCGCCGCGCCGCCAGATCCCGCCGCGCCCGCGACCCGCGGCGGCTGGCCCAGGCCGCGGGTTAGGCCGAACCTCCACCGCCCCTGGCCCGACGGCATGTTCAGTCGCCGTTAACCCACGGGCTGTTCGGTCCGTGGTTAACTGCATTCACGGACACGCTAGGAACACTGACGGGGCGCACGTCACTTTCGGGAAGGGGGGAGTGGGCGTCCTGGCGGCCATCAGAGGCCTACACGGTCGGGATCGAGGAAGAGGTAATGCTCCTCGACCCGTCCGACTGGGCGCTCACCCAGCGGGCTGACGAGGTTCTCGCCCACGCCGGCGAGGGCCTTGCGGGGCACTGTGCGGCCGAGACCCACGAGGCCGCCCTCGAGCTGAAGACGGCGCCGCACCAGACCGTGCGCGAGGCGGTCGCGGAGATGCGCGAGCTACGCGGCCTGCTGGTGCGCGAGCTGGACCGCCTGGGCCTGGCCGCCGCCTCCGCGGGCACCTATCCGGGCTCGATGACCGAGCCGACCAAAGTCTCTCCCTCGAGCCGCTATCAGGTCATCCACCGCACCATGCGGGGCCTGGCCCGCCGTGAGCCGACCTTCGCGCTCCACGTGCACGTGGGCGTGCCCGATCCGGCCCGCGCGATCCGGCTGGTCAACCGGTTGCGCGCCCATCTGCCGATGCTGCTCGCGCTGTCGGCCTCCTCGCCGTTTCTGCGCGGCCAATCGACCGGCCTGGCCTCCAACCGCACGATCCTGTTCTCGGGCTTTCCCCGCACCGGCATCCCCCGGCGCTTCGAGAACTATGGGGACTGGGTCGAGACGCTCGACCTCCTTCTGCGCTCGGGTGCGATCCCGGAACCGACCTTCCTGTGGTGGGACATCCGCCCGCAGCCCCGGCTGGGCACGGTCGAGATCCGGATCATGGACGCGCAGCCCCGGCTGGCCGCCACCGCGGCGCTGACCGCGCTCGTCCAGGTGCTGTCGCGCCTCGAGCTCGAGCAGGGCTACGCCGCCCCCGCGCTCATCAATGCCAACGAGGTGCTGGCCGAGAACCGCTTCATCGCCGCCCGCGACGCAGCCGCCGCCGAGCTGATCGATCCCGTGCAGGGAACTCGCGTGCCGGTGGCGCGGATGCTCGACGACGTGCTCGCCGCCGCCCGTCCCCACGCCGAGGCGCTCGACGCGCTCGCGGAACTCGAGGAGGCGCGGACGCTCGTGATGGCCCCCGAGCCGCAGCGCCAGGAGCGCCTGATGGGCTCCGCCGGCCTGCCCGTGCTGGTCGCGGACCTGGCTGCCCGCTTCGCCGCCTGAGACCGGCCCGCGCGCGGCGGTTACCCCCCGCTCGGCGCCGGGTCCTCCTGCTGGGCGATCGCCTGCTGCTCGCTCAGCACGAGCATCTCCGCCGGCGGATCGGGGACCGCGATCGTCGAGGTGACCCGCAGTTGCGGGTCCACGTGGATCAGCTCGCCGGACTCGAGCAGCCGCCAGAGCGGGTTCGTGTCCATGGGCTGCGAGGCGATTACGGTCGAGGGCAGGATCGCCAGCTGCCCGGAGAACACGCGTGTGATGCCCGCGCCGCTGCGCGCGTCGAATCCATCCGGCCCGGCGACCCCGCTGGGACCGCCCAGCCCGGCGATCGACCGCTCGAGGACCCACAGCTCGTTGGTGTCCGGATAGCGCAGCGCCCACACGTCGGTCGGCGTGGTCAGCAGCATGTTCAGCGAGTAGAGGGGGATCTCGGCCGCGATCTCGCGCGCGGCCTGCGCGATCCCGGCCGCGATGTCGCCGCCCTGCTCTTCGATCCGCTTGGTCATCAGCGTGAAGTACAGCTCCGAGTCCGTGCTCCCCTGCACGAGCGAGGCGTGCTCGCCGAGGCGCTCACGCAACGCGTCGAGCCCGCCCAGCACGCCGTTGTGGGCGAACAGCCGGCCGTGCTGCTCGAACGGATGGGTGTTCTCGCGCGTGGGCTCGCCCGCGGTCGCGTGACGGATGTGGGCCAGGAACGTCCGCGAGCGGACCTCGTGGGCGTCGGCGATGAACGTCTGGCTGCGGCTCGCCGCGACCGGCTTGCGGTACACCCACGGCGTCCCGTTGGCGTTGAACGTCCCCAGCCCGACCCCGTCCGGCTGGGTCTCGCTCAGGTGCAGGAGGCTGGTGGGCGCATCGAGCAGCCAGAAGGTCGCCTGGACCTCGTGCTCTCCCCCGCTCATCCCGAACAGCCGGCACATAGGCGCGGCATTGTATGCACGCTCGCGGTGGCCGCGTGCGGCGTTTCCTAGACTGGCCACTTCGTGGAAGCTTCCGACCACGCCGAGCCACTCGTCCCCGCCGGACCCGCGCTAGGCGACTCGCTCCGGGCCGCGCCCGGCACGCTGTACCGCCGCACCGCCGCCGCGGTGGCGAGCGCGCGCTTCGCGATCGCGGTGTACCTGGCCACGCGCGCGCTGCTCATGCTCGTCGCGCTGGTCAACGGCACGCTGCGCCACCACGCCTTCACCCACGAGCTCGCCCAGTGGGACGGGCTTTGGTACCGCGAGCTGGCCGACCACGGCTACCCCGACCACGTGCTCCACATCCAGTCGACGCTCGGGTTCTTCCCGCTCTACCCGACGGTGGTCTGGCTGGTCGCGCACGGCTTGGTGGTGCCGGTCGCGCATTGGCAGATCCTGTCCACGACGGTGGCCGGCGTGATCGTGTCCGGTCTCGGCGGCCTCGTCGCCGCCGTGCTCGTGCAGCGGCTGGCCGAGAGCTGGTGGGACGAGCAGACCGCCCGCCGCGCAGTCCTGATCTTCTGCCTGTTCCCCGGCTCGGTGGTGTTCTCGATGGTCTACGCGGAGGGGATCATGCTGCCGCTGGCTGTCGGCTGCCTGCTCGCCCTGCAGCGCCGTCGTTGGGTGCTGGCCGGCGTCCTGGCCGGCCTCGCCACCGCCACCGAGCCGCAGGCGCTGGCGCTTGTCCTCGCGTGCGCGCTCGCGGCGGCGCTCGAGCTGCGGCGGCACGGCTGGACGGCGCGCCGCGCGCTGCTCGCGCCCACGCTGGCCCCGGTCGGTGCGGCGGCCTTCGCGATCTTCCTGTGGCTGTGGACCGGGAGTCCGTTCGCCAGCCTGATCGCGCAGCGCGATGGGTGGAGCGAGAAGACCGACGGCCTGGCCCTGGTCCACCTCGCCCGCGAACTCGGCAACCAGATCTCGCTGCGCCACTTCAACCATCCCACGATCGACCTCAACCTCGTGGTCGGGCTGGGCGGCGCGATCATCCTGATCATCCTGCTGGTGCTCGTGCTCCGCAACTGGCGCGAGATGTCGCCCGAGGCGATCGTCTACACCCTGGGGATCGCGTGGCTCGGCATGACGTCCGAATACGTCCCCCCGATGCCGCGCCTGCTGATCACCGCATTTCCCGCGATCATGGTGCTGGCGCGCTACGTCCGCGGCCGCGCCTTCACCGTCCTGCTGTGGGTGAACGGGGTGGCGCTGGCCGGCCTCAGCGCGCTCACCTTCGTGGGCACGACCCTGCGACCGTAGAACACCTCGACCCAGATGATGCTGGCGTAGCCGAACGCGCGCGTCGCGTGGCGGGCGTACTTGCGCGTCAACGCCGTGCGCAGCGCCACGTAGCGCGCGAAATGCGCCCGCGAGGAGGCCGTGCCGCTCGGCAGGCCCTGGTGGCTGGCCACCAGCCACACGCGGCGACAGCCCGCCGGCAGTCGCGGCGTCTCGTAGCGCTCGACGTAGGGATGGATCGGCTCGCGCGCGTAATAGGCGAACGGCATCTGCGCGTCGAGCGGATAGAAGGCCACGCAGTCGCCGGGGCGCTCGGATGAGGTGACGTAAGCGGTGGCGGCCCGCCAGTTCTCGGGCGAGGTGTCGTAACTCGGGACGAGCGCGACCGCACGCAGCGCGAGCAACACGGCCAGCGCGATCCAGCCCGAGGGGTGCCGCGCCACCAGCCACCCGAGCGCCAGCGCCACCGCCGGCAGCGACACGAGCGCGTTGCGCGGCGTGAACAGCGGCTGCCCGACCAGCGACCACAGCCACATCAGCCCGACTGGCACGACCAGCCACGACAGCGCCAGCCACGCGCCCCACGGAACGCGTGGGCGGCGCACGAACGCGGCCACCAGCAGGAGCACGGTGAGAATCGCCAGTGCGCCGGCCGCCCAGGTCGGGCGGAAGTTCGGCTCGAAGCCGGCGGAGGTGAGCGCCAGGATCACCTGCTTGGAGAGCTTCAAGCCGGGGCGCGCGATCCACGACAGCTGACCCGACCCGCGGCTGGCCGCCAGCACCGTGAGCGGGACCCAGCACACCGCGCAGACCGCGAGCGCGGAGGCGACGCGGCGCCAGGCCCTCCGGCGCCAGGCGAGCGCCGCCAATTGGGCGGGCACCGCCAGGATCGCCACGTAGCTCGCGTACACGGCCAGCGTGGTCAGCAAGACGTAGGCGATCCACGTCCGCCGGGACGGGCGGGACTCACTGTCGACCAGCGCGGCAAAGGCGGCAAACGACCCCGCCACCAGCGCGACCATCGCCGCGTATCCGCGCGCGTCCTGCCCCCAGAACACGAGCGGCAGGCTGACCGCGGTGAGGAGCCCGGCCGCCGCCGCCGCTCGTCGATCGAACACGCGCAGCCCGAGCACACTGACCGCGCCGGCCGCGGCGCCCGCGGCCAGGGCGGAGGGCAGCCGGATCACGAACGCCCCGTCCCCGAACCACCCGATCAGCACGTGCAGCAGCGCGTAGTAGCCGAGCATGTTGCCGCCGTCGTGGCCGATCGCGTGCCACAGCGCCGAGCCGTGCTGCCCGGCGATCGCCACGGTCGCGGCCTCGTCGAGCCACAGGCTCCGGCCGCTCAGCTCATACAGGCACAGCGCGACGGCGAGGACGACCGGCCCGGCCACCACCGCGACGCCCCACCATCGTCGGGACACAGCCGGCGTGCGGTCGCCCGGATCAGGCGTCCGGACCGGTGCAAGCTCCGTCTGCGTGGCCATCACGACTCGGCGAACGCTCGCGGGCGCATGCGGCCCCTCGTCACCGCCGGTCGCCTGGCCGAGCGCCACGCCACGACGGCCAGCCCGATGTACAGCGCGAGGAATACAGGCGAGGCGTACAGCGTGAACGCCAGGATGCCGTCGGCCTTGACGACTAGCACGCATACGGCGACGGCCAGCGCCGCCGCGCGCGAGAACTGGAATTCGGGACATGCGGCGAGCAGCACGAGGCCCCAGCTCAGATACCACGGCCACGCGGCGGGCCCGGCCACCGCGACGACGATCAGCGCGATGCCCAGGTTGCGAACCAGCGTTTCGCGCCGCACCCGCCAGAGCAACACGAGCCCGAACAGCAGGCTGAGGCCGAACGCGACCACGCCCACCGCGGACTCGAAGCCCCGCGCGTTCACCGGCAGGACCTGCGCCACCGTCCATCCGATCGCGGTGGCCGGCGTGATCGCCAGGCGCACCTTGCCCGGCGTAGAGAACACCGAGGTCGAGAGCCAGCCGAAGCCGAGCCCGCTCACCAGGCTGACCGCGGCGACCACGACCGCGGCGACGAGCACGCCGCGGACCCATGTTCTCCGGTCGGCCGCGACCATCAGGATGAACGGAATCGCTGCCGCCGCCGGCAGCTTGATCGTGGCCGCCAGGGCGCACACCGCGATGCCCACCAGCACATGCCGCTCGATGGCGAGCCAGATGCCCGCGACCACCAGACCAATCATCAAAAGATCGTTGTGCGCCGCGGCCACCAACTCCAGCACCACGAGCGGGCTGAGCAGCACCCACCAGCTAGCGCGACCAGGGTCGGCACCCAGCGAGCGCGCGAGCCGCGGCACGAACACCGCGAGCAGGACCAGGCCGACGAGCTCGACCGCCCTGATCAGCAGCACGCCGACCACCAGGCTCGTTCCGGTCAACCCGCTCACGATCCACAAGAACAGCGGCCCGTACGGCGCGGTGGTGTGGCGCCAGAATGGATACACGGCGCTCAGCACGTGCGCCTGACCGTGCTGGGCGAGGACCGCCGGCGCGTCTTTGTAAGGATCGAGCCCGAGATGCACGAGGGCGCCCTGGGCCAGGTAGCTATAGACGTCCTGGCTGAACAGCGGTGCCGTGAGCAGCACTGGCACGCACCAGACCGCGGCGATGATCGCGACCCGTTGCGTCGTGAGCGCGTGCCTGCCCAGGCCGAGCCACGCCCCGCTCAGGGACACCATCCCGGCGTAGAACACGGCGACCCCGCCACCGCCGGCAAACCACCACCGGACCGGCCCACCGGCCAGCCGTGGTCCGGCCAGCGCGACCGCAACCGACCCCGCTAGGCCCAGACAGGCCCAGGCCCAGACGGCGCGCTGTTCGCGGATGGCATGCTGCGGCATCCCGGGTATTGTCGCCCGGGAGCCGCAGACTCAGCTCAGGGTGCCTACCAGCGGCCGAACGGAAACGGGAACGAGCCGCCGGTGAACGGGTCGAACGGCCCGTTGTCGCCGGACAGGCGTCCCGGCTCGTACGGGATGAACGCCGGCGCGCCGAAGGCCCCGAGGCCCGTGGCGTTCGCCGACGCGTTCAGGGCCGACGGGTTGGACAGGTGGTCCCAGCGTCCCGTCTGAACCCGCCGTTGGATCGCCTGCACGCCGGCCACCAGCTCCGACGGTGTGAAGTTGCAGTGCAGCTGGCGCTGGACGAACGCCTGGCGGAGCAGGTCGCTGCGGCCGGCGAACGTGACCGTGTGCCGGTAGTAGTTCTCCTGTTGCACCGGCACCAGCTGATCCGAGATCGTGTGCATGTCGAGCTCGGGCACCTGGAGTCGGCCGGTCGGCACCGAGGTCTGCTCGAGCGAGCGGACGGCGGCGGGGTTGGCCGTGATGTTGGCGTTGCGCGTGAGCTGAGCGAGTTCGCGCCACAAGTTCAGGCCCGCCTGGCGGTAGAGGCTGATCACCTCAGGCGCGTACGGTGAGCGGGCGAGCAGCAGACCGAAGTTCACGTCCTTGGTCCAGGCTGCGTTCCCGCCGTCCGCCTGGTCGATGTACGGCCGCGCGAACTCGACGAAGTCCATCGTCGTGAACAGCGGGGCCGATCCGGTCTTGGCGAACTGGATCGTGTACTGCCCCTGTTCCTGGGCGGCGAAGTCGCTTGGCGCGGGCATCGACTGCCCCGCCGGCCATGTGGCGACGTTCATCAACGACATCGCCAGCGCGAGCCGAGCCCGACCCTGCGGGGTGGCCTGGGCCTGATCCGCGAGGGCATCGAGGGCGTAGCCGGTGCTCAGGCCGTCGCCGGGATCCGTGAACCCGACCAGCTTGATCGGCTGAGTGTGCGGAAGCAGCTCGCTCATCGCGTACTCACCGTCCAGCTGGTAGTTGTTGAGCTGGACCGCGCCGGCGACGATCCCGCACGTGGTCAACGCTCCCTGCAGCTGGCCGTTCGAGTGCTCGTCCTCGAGCGAGCTGATCAGGCCGCCCATCGAGGTCCCCACCGCGAACGCATGGGTTGGTGCGTGCGGGAGCAGCCGCTTGACGGCGGACAGCGTCTGGAACTGATCGCTGAGCGCGCTGTCGAGCGCCCACCAGGAGCCGTTCGGGTCATACGACGATCCGGCCAGCGCGTAGCCGCGGGCGAGCAGGGCCGCCTTGGTGTTCGCGTCGGGAGCGTCGGCGGCGAGCGGCGGCCCGAAGCCGTGGCTGTAGAGCAGCACCGTCCCGTTCCACGACGAGATCGGCGAGGGGAAGTCCGCGATCCACTGTCCGCCGTCGGCGGTCGTGCCGCAGGCGGTGGAAGGACACGGGGGTGGTGACTGCGCCCCCGAGGAGGCGGGGAGCACGACGACCGCTGCCGCGGCCGCGAGCGCGACGACTGCCTTACGTCCGATCACTAGACCCTCCCTCTTGGATCCACCGGCGATGTGCGCGGGCAAACATATGCGAATGGCAAGTTGCTTGTCAATCCGATTGCGCGTGCCTCGTAGCGCCCGGGCCGGGACAGCGACTAATGTTGCGAGCCGTGACGCGCGCGGCGACCGCTGAGCTCGGCTCGGCCGAGGCGAAGACCGTTCCCCGCGTCGGATACCTCGTGTACCGCGTCGAGCGACGGGTGCGCGCCCGGCTGGACGAGGAGCTGCGCCTGATCGGGGTCTCCACGCCCGAGTACGTGTCGCTCAGCCTCCTGCGCGAGCGCGACGGTCTGTCGTGCGCACAGTTGGCGCGCTGGGTGATGGTCACCCCGCAGGCCATGAACCTCGTGATCTCGGCGCTCGAGCGGCGAAAGCTGATCCGCCGGCGCCCCGACCCGACGCACCGCCGTGTGCTGCGCGCCTCGGTCACGCCGAAGGGCGTCGAGATCCTGGCGCGGTGCGACGAGGCGATGGATCGGATCGAGGCCGACATGCTCGGGGACGTGGCGCCTGAGACCGTCGAGGTCGTGCGCGGCGCGCTTGGACGCTTCGCGCGCGCACTCGAGGCGACCAATCCGTCTCCTCGGCCTCGCCCGCTCGGCGGCGCCCGCTAGCGCTCGTGAGCTCAGGGCGACTGTTCGCCGGTCTGTTTGCCCACGGCGAGGCCGCGGACCGGGTCAGCGACCGCGCGCTGTTGGAGGCGATGGTCGAGGTCGAGGTGGCGCTGCTCGGTGCGCTCGCCGACCTCGG
This sequence comes from uncultured Solirubrobacterales bacterium, assembly GCA_963841535.1. Taxonomy (GTDB): domain Bacteria; phylum Actinomycetota; class Thermoleophilia; order Solirubrobacterales; family Solirubrobacteraceae; genus Palsa-465. The sequence goes on from CAWJDF010000002.1 coordinate 125,025, forward strand.
GCTGGCCCCGTCTGCGGCGGCTGACGAGGTTGCCGCGGCCGTCGCGTCGGGTGCCGTGAAGCTCGACCTCGACGAGCTCGGGCGCGCCACCGGGGAGCAGGGCACGCCGATCCCGGGCCTGCTGCGCGCGTTGCGCCGGCAGCTGAGCGACACCGCCGCCGCCCATCTGCACAAGGGCGCGACCAGCCAGGACGTGATCGACACGGCGATCATGCTGGTGGCGGGCCGCGCGCTCGACGCGGTGTTGGCCGACCTGGCCGCCGCGGCCGACGCCTGCGCGTCGCTCGCGGAGCGGTGGCGCGATGCCATCGCGCCCGGGCGCACCCTGCTCCAGCAGGCGCTGCCGGTGACCTTCGGGCTGAAGGCGGCGCACTGGCTGTCGGGGCTCGACGGTGCGCTGGCCGAGCTGCGCGCGATCCGCGAGCGTGAGCTCGCCGTTCAGTTCGGCGGCGCGGTCGGCACGCTGGCCAACCTGGGCGAGCGGGGCCTCGAGGTGGGCGATCGGCTGGCCTCGCGGCTCGGGCTGCCCGCCCCGCCGCTGCCCTGGCACACCGTCAGGCTGCGTCCGGCCCGGGTGGCGGCGGCGCTTGGCGCGACCCTCGGCGTGCTCGGCAAGATCGGCCGCGACGTGGTGCTGCTGGCCCAGTCCGAGGTGGCCGAGGTGGCCGAGGGCGGCGGCGAGGGCCGCGGCGGCTCCTCGACCATGCCGCACAAGCGGAACCCGGTGGGCGCCGTAGGTCTCGTCGCCTGTGCGCAGCGAGGCCCCGGCCTGGTCGCGACGATCCTGGCCGCGATGGTCCAGGAGCACGAGCGCGGGGCCGGGGCCTGGCAGGCCGAGTGGGACACCCTGCTCGAGCTGCTGCGCCTGACCGGGTCGAGCGCGGCGATCGCCCGGGAGCTGCTGGCCGGGCTTAAGGTCGACCCTGAGAAGATGCGGGGCGACATGGACCTGACGGGCGGGTTGGTGATGAGCGAGAGCGTGGCGGCCGCGCTGGCGCCGTCGCTCGGGCGCGCCGAGGCGCAGGAGCTGGTCGAGAAGGCGGCGCGGCAGTCGGTCGAATCGGGTCGCGTGTTCCGCGAGGTGCTGCTGGAGCTGCCCGAGGTGTCCGACGGCATCGGCCCGGAGGGGCTCGACGCGGCGCTCGACCCCGCGCGGTACCTGGGGATGACGGCCGAGCTGATCGACCGGGCGCTGGCGGGGCACCGTGGCGGCTGAGCTGAACTACAAATGGGATTCCCGCCCACCCGGACGCGAGGGCGCGCCGGCGATCGTGTTCACCGGCTCGCTGGGCACCGACCTGACCATGTGGTCTGCGCAGTCGGACCGCCTGGGCGAGCGCTTTCGCACGCTGCGCTACGACGTCCGGGGCCACGGCGGGTCGGAGGTTCCCGACGGGCCGTATGCGATTTCCGACCTCGGCTCCGACCTGGTCGCGCTGCTCGACCGGCTGGAGATCGAGCGCGCGTCGCTGTGCGGGCTCTCGATCGGGGGCATGGTCAGCATGTGGGTCGCCGCCCACGCCCCAGAGCGCGTCGAGCGCCTGGTGCTGTGCTGCACCTCCGCGCTGCTCGGTCCGCCGGAGGCCTGGCGCGAGCGGGCGGCGACCGTGCGGGCCTCCGGGGTCGAAGCGATCGCCGACGCAGTACTCGCGCGGTGGTTCACGCCGGCCTTCGCGGAGGCGCATCCCGAGGTGATCGAGCGCATGCGCCGGATCCTCACCGCGACCCCGCCCGAGGGCTATGCCGGCTGCTGCGAGGCGATCGCGGCGATGGACCTGACCGGAGATCTGCCTGGGGTGAGCGCCCCGACCCTGGTCCTCGCCGGAGCCGACGATCCGGCCACGCCGCCCGAGCACGGCGAGCGGATCGCGGGGCTGATCCCGGGTGCGCGGTTCGAGGTCGTCTCGCCGGCCGCCCACCTGGCTACCGTCGAGCGGCCCGACCTGACCACCGCGATGATCCTGAGGTTCCTGAGCGATGAATGACTTCGACATCGGAATGAAGACGCGGCGCGAGGTGCTGGGCGATGAGCACGTCGACCGCGCCACCGCCAACGCCGGCAGCTTCGGCCAGCCCTGGCAGGAGTTCATCACCCGCTATGCCTGGGGCGGCGCCTGGTCGCGCCCGGGGATCGACCGCCGCATGCGCAGCGCGGTCACCCTCGCGGCCCTGATCTCGATGCGTGCCGAGAACGAGATCGGCATGCACGTCCGGGCCGCCCTGCGCAACGGGCTGACCGTCGAGGAGATCACTGAGGTGTTCATCCACACCGCCATCTACGCGGGCGTCCCGGCCTCCAACGCCGCCTTCGCGGTGGCGCGGAAAGTCCTCGAACAAGAGGACTCCCACCCCCCGCAATCGACCGAACGGCGCGCCGAGGACCCGTCCGGATAAGCCCTCGGTCGGGCCTATACTTGCCAGACCCCACGATCTAGGAGCTGTACGTGCAGGAGATGGTCATCTACGGCGTTAGCTTCGACATGGTCGGCAAGCAGCCCATCGTGCTGCTCAAGACCGTCGAGAACAACAAGTTCCTGCCGATCTGGATCGGCCACCCGGAGGCCGCCGCGATCCTGATGAAGCTGCAGGGTGCCTCGACGCCGCGCCCGATGACCCACGACCTCTTGTCGGACGTCCTGGGCGAGCTCGACGTGGAGTGCACTCGGGTGGCGGTGACCGAGCTGCGCGAGAACACCTTCTACGCCTCGATCAGCCTACGCGTGAACGGCCGCGACCTCGAGATCGACTCGCGCCCGAGCGACGCGCTGGCGCTGGCGGTCCGCGCCGGCGCGCCGATCTTTGCCGCCGACGAGGTCATCGCCGAGTCGGCGATCGAGTTCGAGCACGAGGTCGAGGACACCGAGGAAGTCGTCGAGAAGTTCAAGGACTTCCTCGACCACGTGACGCCGGAAGACTTCGCCGGCGAATAAGGGGCCGGCCGGATGCCGGCCCGTGGACTACGCCTAGCGCGCGGAGCGGTCTCCGTGGAACCCTGAAGCGGAGCGCGCGAGGCCCGCAGCCGGATGCGGCTAAGCGACCCTTACGGCCCCGGCCGCCGCCACGATCCGCTCGATCAGCTCGTCGAAGCCGATTCCGGCCGCGTCCGCGGCCTGGGGCAGCAGGCTGGTCTCGGTCAGTCCGGGGATCGCGTCGGCCTCGAGCACGTACAGCTCTTCGGTGTCGGCCTCGAGCATCAGATCGACCCGGGCGAACCCCGAGCAGCCAAGCAGCGCGTACACCTCGAGCGCGATCGCGCTCGCCCGGGCGGCGACGGCTTCGTCGAGGGCCGCCGGGCACACGAACCGGGTGCGCCCGATCTCGTAGCGCGACTCGAAGTCGTAGAAGTCCTCGTGCTCGGGCACGGCCTCGACGATCGGCAGCGCCCGCGGCGTGCCCGCCTCGTCGATGATCGAGACGGCCAGGTCGCGGCCGGCGACGTAGCGCTCGAGCAGCACCTTTCGGTCGTACGAGAACGCGGCCACCAGGGCGCCGGGGACGTCGGCCGGCGTGCGCGCGAACTTGATCCCCAGGGCCGAGCCCTGGCCGGCCGGCTTGACCACGATGGGGAACTGCAGCCGTTCCTCGATCGCGGGCAGCGCGTGCGCGGCGCCCAGCTCCCGGAAGGCGGTCTCGCTGAACGCGTAGAAGTCCGGGGTGGGGATGGCCATGTCGCGCATGGCATGCTTGGCCAGCACCTTGTCGGCCGCCCGGATGCAGGCTGAGACGCCCGAGCCCGTGTGCGGGATGCCCATCACCTCGAGCAGCTCTTGCACGGTGCCGTCCTCGCCGTCGCGGCCGTGCAGCGCGACGAAGGCCAGATCGGGACGGGCCTCGGTGAGCCGCTGGACCAGGTCGGCGCCCACGTCAATCGGCAGGACGTCGTGGCCGAGGCGCTCGAGCGCGTCCTCCACCCGGGCGCCCGACTTCAGCGATACCTGTCGCTCGAGCGAGCGGCCGCCCTTGAGAACCGCGAGCCGGCTCAAGCCCGCTTGCGCCGCAACGGCAGGACGTTGGCGGGATCGTGGGCGGTCCGCGCCGGCGGGACGGGTGGCGCGGCCGGTGCGGCTTCGCGGCGCGGCGTGCTCTTCGGGGCGACCCCGGTGAGCGTGCCGTACAGCTCGACCTGCTCGCGCACGACCTCGCCGATCCGGCGGATCCCCTCGCGGATGTCGTCCTCGCCCACGCCGGAGAAGTTGAGCCGCATGTCCGACCCGCCCCGGCCGTCCACGAAGGCGGCGCGGCCTGGGACGAACGCCACGTGGTCCTCGAGGGCCCGCACGAGCAGGTCGGTCGTATCGATGTAGTCGGGCAGGGTGGCCCAGATGAACAGGCCGCCTTCTGGGTGGGTCCACTCCGCCTCGCGCGGGAAGTGCTCGGCCAGGGCGTCGAGCATCACGTCGCGCCGGCGGCGGTAGATCTCGTTGACCGACCGGACGTAGTTCTCCCATGGTCCGGACTCGAAGTAGGCCGAGACGAAGTACTGCGAGATCGACGACGAGCACAGATCGGCCGCCTGCTTGCCGAGGTTCATCTTGGCCAGGACCGGGGCCGGCGCGCACGCCCAGCCCAGGCGCACGCCGGGCGAGAGGATCTTCGAGAACGTGCCGGCGTAGACGATGAACTCGTCGTCCAGCGAGCGCAGGGTCGGGAGCGGGACTCCCTCGTAGCGCAGCAGCCCGTACGGGTTGTCCTCGAGCACCAGGAGCTCTCGCTCGGAGGCGATGCGGACCAACTCGTGGCGGCGCTCGAGCGACAGCGTCACCCCGGCCGGATTGTGGAAGTTCGGGACGGTGTAGATGAACTTCGGACGGTGCCCGGAGCGCTCGAGCTCGTCCAGTTTGCTCTCGAGCTCGTCGGTGCGCATCCCGTCGCGGTCCATCGTCACCTGGACCACGGTGGCCTGGTAGGTGGAGAACGTCGGGACGGCGCCCGGATAGGTGGGCGCCTCGCAGACCACGACGTCGCCCGGGTCGAGCAGCGTCTTGCACACGAGGTCGATCACCTGCTGGCCACCGGTGGTGACCAGCACCTCGTCCTCGTCGACCTCCATGCCCTCGGCCGCCATCACCTGGGCGACGCAGCGCTTCACCAGCCCCAGCCCTTCGGTGGGCCCGTACTGGAGGGCCCGCGAGCACGAGTTGGCCGCCACCGTGCTCATCAGCGAGGCGTAGGAATCGGCCGGGAAGGTCGAGGTGTCCGGCAGCCCGCCCGCCAGCGAGATCACGTCGTCGCGCTCGGTCAGCGCCATCAGGTCGCGCATGGCCGAGGACTTCATCACCTTGGTCCGCTCCGCGAACAACGCGCCGTAGCGCTCGATGTCCCTGGCGGTTGATCGCGGGCGTTTTGATGAGGGCCCGGCCCGCCCACTCATGCTGCCCTCTCCTCTATCGTCACGGGTGGTCACGGTACAGCACGGTGCATCTCGTCTTCGACATCTGCCAGGGCATCGGCGTCGCCGCGGCGATCGGCGTGCGCCCGTTCCTGCCGGCGCTGGTCACGGGTGTGCTGGCCGCCGCCAACGTCGAGATCCACTTCAAGCACACGGATTACTCTTTCCTGCAGAGCCTCCCGTTCCTGCTTGCACTGCTCGTGTGCGTGGTGCTGGGGCTGGTCCTGGCAGCGCGCCTCGGGGAGAGACAGGGCGGTCGCGGCGACATCGCCCTCGCGGTGATCTCGCTCGTGCTGGGCGCGCTGTTCTTCGCCGGGTCGCTGGCGCGAGGCGACTACGCCGCCTGGCCCGGGCTGATCGGCGGGGTCGTGTGCGGGGCGGTCGGAGTCGCGGCCAGCGTTCCGCTGCTCCGGCGCGTGCGCGCCAGGCTGGATGCCGAGGCGGCCGGCGCGCTGCCCTGGCTGGCGGAGGGCGCCGCGGCGCTCGCGGCCGCCTTGTCGGTCGTGGCGCCGCCCGTCGGCGTGGTCGTGCTCGCGCTACTCGTGTGGCTCCTGCTGGCGGGCCGCCGCCGGGCCGATCAGAAGTACGCGGGCCTGAGAATCCTGCGTTGAGCGCGCCGGAGGCGGGCACGATCCGACTGTGAGCGCGCGCAAGAAGCAGAACGCACGCGACTCCTCGCGCGGCCGGAAGAAGTTGGTCCTGGTCGTGATCGACGCCCTCAAGCCCGCGATGCTCGAGCGGGCGATCGCCAACGGGCGGGCGCCGGCGCTGGCCCGGATCCGGCGCGACGGCTGCTACGTCGACGACTGCGCGGCAGCGTTCCCGTCGGTCACGCCGGTATGCGCGGCCACGATTACCACCGGAGCCGGTCCCGACGGCCACTGGATCCCCAGCATGAACTGGTACCACCGCGAGGAGGCCCGCTACGTGGAGTACGGCTCGAGCTTCAGCGCGTCTCGCCAGTTCGGGGTCCTGCGGTCTTTGACCGACACCGTCTACCGGATGAACGCCGAGCACCTGAATCCCGACGTGGAGACGGTGTACGAGAGCTTGGACGACGCCGACGTGCGGACCGCCGGCACCACGTATCTGATCTATCGCGGACGCCACCACCACGAGGTCTCCAACGAGACCGCTCTGGCCCGGATCGTCACCTCGACCCTGTTCCGGCGGACGATCGACGGACCGCGCGAGCTGTTCTACGCCGACCTGTACGCCAGCCGGCGCACCGGCTGCCGCGGACAGCTCGGGATGCCGGGGATCCGCGACCAGCACACCGGCTGCGTCGGCGCCTACCTGGTCGAGCATGACCTGTTCGACTTCATGCTGTTCTCGCTCCCGGACAACGACGCCTGGTCGCACAAGAACGGCCCGCATGCCCAGGTCACCTCGATCGCCGCGGCCGACCGCCAGCTAGAGCGGCTCATGCACGCGGGCGGCGGCCCCGACGCGTTCCTGGACGACCACGCGGTGATCGTCACCTCCGACCACTCGCAGGCCGCTGTGGAGGAGCGGATCCGCCTGGACGGGGCGTTTGAGGACTTCGACGTAGCCACCCGCAGCGCCGCGCGGTCGGTGGGGGCGGAGGTGGCGCTGAGCCCGGCGCAGCGCGCGGCGATGATCTACGCCCTCGACGAGGAGCGGCGCGATGACATCGTGGCGCGCTCGGTCGAGGCCGCCTGCGGCCTGGACGGGGTTGATCTGGCGTTGTGGCTGGCCGGCCCGGACCGGGAGGAGGCGGTCGTCCGCAGCCGGCGTGGTGAGCTTCGCTTCGCGCCGGGCGACGGGGTCGAGGACGATCGCGGCGTTGGGTGGGACGTCGAGGGCGATCTGGCCGCGCTGCGCGGTGAGGTCCAGGACGGGCGCTTCCTGTGCAGCGAGTATCCCGACGCGCTGGCGCGGATCTGGTCGACCCTGACCTGCCCGAATGCCGGGGACATCCTGCTCTCGGCCTCGCCCGGCTACGAGTTCGTGGACTGGGGAGGCGCCGACCACGTCGGGGGCGGCAGCCACGGCTCCCTGCATCGCACCGATTCCCTCGGGGCCCTGCTCTGGTGCGGCACCGGGCCGGCCTCGGCGTCGGTGCGCGGACGGTGGTCGCTGCGTGACGTGGCGCCGATGTGTCGCGAGCATTTCGGGATTAGCGACGGCGCCTCGGGGTTAGCTGGACATCGCGATTCCGGGTTAGGAGCCGATTAGTCGGCGTCAGACCCTTACGCAGGTCCGACATCGCGCCGATACATTTCCCGACCATGTCTGACGAGCTGTCCACGACCGTCCAGCTGCCCTCCCGCGCTCGCGGCAATGCCCGCTCCGGCGTGGGCCAGCCGCTCCTGCGCGTCCGCCACGGCATGCGCCAGACCCACAACTGGCTGCAACTGGCGCGGTTCGGCGCCGTCGGCGCGAGCGGCTACGTGGTTAATCTGGTCGTGTTCGCCGCCTGCGTCCACCTGCTGGCGGTCGACTACCACCTCTCGGCGGTGATCGCCTGGGCCGTCTCGGTACTCAACAACTTCTTCTGGAACCGGCATTGGACATTCGCCGCCAAGCAGGATCATCCGGTTCTCCAGGCGGTGCGCTTCTTCGCCATCTCGCTGGTCGCATTCGGCTTTACCTACGCGACGCTGGTGCTGCTCGTCGACGCTGGGATGATGAAGGTGCTCGCGCAGGCCATCGCGATCGTGGCCGGCACGCCGCTGTCGTTCGTCGGGCAGAAGCTTTGGAGCTTCCGGGCGTAGATGGCCCGCGCGCGAAGCTCGCGGCGCTCCTCATAACGTTCCTGCTCGCGGCGATCCTCGCCGTGGCCGCGCCGGCCGGGGTCGCCCGCGCGGCCACGACCGCCGCCACCGCGACCACGACCACCGCGACCACGACCACGACCACGACGACCACGACCGTGGCCGATCCCAACACCCCGGTCCTGATCACCTCGCAGGACACCCCGCCCAAGGGCTACAAGCTGACCGCGGCCAAGGTCGAGAGGATCGCCGCGGCCGCCCTGACGATCAAGGCCGAGCTGCGCCGGCATCCCGACGCGATCGCCTACGAGTACACGAAGGGCCCCGGGCAGTGGCAGGTGAGCTGGTTCTCCTCGGGCAAGCACCAGGTCGAGCTCGCGCAGGTCTACATCGACGACGCCACCGGCGCGGTCACGCAGGTCTGGACGGGCTTTCAGGTCGCCTGGACCATGGCCCGCGGCTACCCGGGCGCGTTCGGGCGCCGGGTGAACGCGTGGTACGTGTGGATTCCACTCAGCCTGCTGTTTCTGGCGCCGTTCGTGCCGTGGCGGCGGACCCGGGTTCTGCCCGACGGTCGCCGCCGCCGCGCCTGGTCGCTGCTCCACGTCGACCTCCTGGCGCTGCTCTGCCTGTCGATCTCGCTCGCGTTCTTCAACCACGCGCGGATCGGCCTCTCCACGCCGCTGCTCTATCCGTTCATGATCTACCTGTTCGTGCGCATGCTGGCGCTCGGCTTCGGCCGGGGCCGGCCGCGCCAGCCGCTGCACCTGTCCTGGTCGGTGTCCTGGCTGGCCATCGTGACGATCTTCCTGGTCGGGTTCCGCATCGGCCTGAACGTGGTCAACTCCAACGTGATCGACGTCGGCTACGCCGGGGTGATCGGAGCCGACAAGGTGCTCCACGGCAAGCCGCTATACGGAGGCTGGCCCAAGGACAACGCCAACGGCGACACCTACGGCCCGGTCGCCTACTACGCATACGTGCCGTTCCGGGCCATCTTCGGCTGGAGCGGGACCTGGGACGACCTGCCGGCCTCGCACGCCGCCGCGATCGCCTTCGACCTGCTCACGCTGTTCGGCCTGTTCTGGCTGGGGCGGCGGGTGCGCGGCCCGACGCTCGGCGTCGTGCTGGCCTACGCCTGGGCCGCCTACCCGTTCACGCTGTGGACGCTCAGCTCCAACACCAACGACGCCCTGGTCTCTCTGCTGATCGTGGTCGCACTCCTGGTGATCACCTCCGCGCCGGCGCGCGGGGTAGCCGGCGCGCTGGCCGGTGTGACCAAGTTCGCGCCCCTGGCCCTCGCACCGTTGTTCCTGCGCGGCGTCGACCCGCCACCGTCGCGGCGGGCGGTCGCCGGCTATGTGGTCGCATACGCGTTGACCGTGGTCGTCGTGATGCTGCCAGTACTCCTCGACGACAACCTGCGCGCCTTCTGGCACGACACGATCGCCTATCAGGCGGGGCGCACCTCCCCGTTCTCGATCTGGGGCCTGTGGGGCGGGCTCCACGTCGAGCAGCGCCTGCTCCAGGGCGCCACCGTGGCACTGGTGCTCTCGGTGATGGTCATCCCGCATCGGCGGGGCCTGGTCGAGGTGGCCGCGCTCGCGGCCGCGGTCCTGATCGCGCTCCAGCTCGGGGTCAGCTACTGGCTGTACTCCTACATCGTGTGGTTCTACGCGCCGCTCGTGGTGGCGCTGTTCGGCAGCTTCCCCTCCGAGCTGGACCAGGCGCTGGCGTCGGCGGCGCAGCGGTCGGCCCAGGACCGCACACTCGCCGTCGCCGGCGCCCCCTGACCTGGCCGCCGGTGCCTGACCCACGCCGGCGCCGGTCCCGCCCCCACCCGCCCCGGCCGCCGAACGGGAAATTTCCGCCATTAGCAGCCTGCGCGTGCCCGGAATTCCGGATTATTCGCGCTGTCCGCGAGAAATCCGTCACTAGCGCAGGCCGTGACGGGAATGGCGGAAATTTCCCGTCCGCGTGGGGCGCCGAGGCAGTTTCGGTCATTGCCCCCAACGGCTGGGGGGCGAAGGTGGCTAGACCACTCCCGGCGCCGGCTCGAGCACCTGCTCGATCGACGTCGCGTGCGCGGGCGCGTCGGCCCGGATCACCACGGCGTTCAGCCATGGATCCTCGGTCGAGGTCTCGAACCGGATCGGCATCTGGGTGACCATCGAGGTCACGGCCTGGTCGCGATTGACGCCGATCACGCCGCCGCGCGGCCCGGTCATCCCGACGTCGCTGATGTAGGCGGTTCCGCCGGGCAGCACGCGCGCGTCCGCGGTGGGGACGTGGGTGTGGGTGCCGACCACCGCGGTGACGCGGCCGTCCAGGTACCAGCCCATCGCCACCTTCTCGCTGGTGGCCTCGGCGTGCATGTCGACCAGCACGTGGTCGACCTTCCCGTCGAGCGCGTGCAGCGCGGCGTCCGCCTCCGGGAAGGCCGATCGCCCCGCCTTCATGAACAGGTTGCCCGATAGAGAGAGCACGCCCAGCCGGACCCCGTCCGCACCGCGGACCACGCAGTACCCGTGTCCGGGCTGGCTGGCCAGGAAGTTCGCCGGCCGTAGGATCCGCTCCTCCTCGTCCAGGTAGGGGTAGATCTCGCGGTGGCGATAGGTGTGGTTGCCGAGCGTGATCACGTCGACGCCGGCGGCCAGCATCTCGCGAGCGATCTTCGGCGTGATCCCCACCCCGCCGGCGGCGTTCTCGCCGTTGACGACCACGAAATCGGGGGCAAACCGGTCGCGCAGGTCGGGCAGGAGCGCCAGCAGCGCGCGCTTGCCGATCCCGCCGACCACGTCGCCGACGAACAGGATGCAGACGGGCCCACTCATGTCTTCTCGGCGCTCATACTTCCATGTGCATGGCCTTGAGGTTTCCCAGGTGGTCGGGCCGCGCCGCGCCGGATGCCGGCGAGACCGAGCCGACACGCGGCCACCGCGCTCCTGCCGACGGCCTCGACGACCCCTCGGAGCGAGCCGAACAGGCGCCAACCCCGCCCCGTTCTCCGCTGCCCCAGGGCGCCGTCCCGATGCCGCCGGTCGTCGTTCCGCGCTGGATCCAGCTGGTCGTGCTTCCGCTCGCGCTTCTCGCCCTGTGGGCGCTGGCGCGCGCGGCGGGCACGGTGCTGCTCATCCTGCTCGCGGCGAGCACGGTCGCGCTGATCCTCAACCCGCTCGTGAAAGTGCTCGTCCGGCGGGGGCTGCCTCGGGGCCTGGCGATCTTCGTCCTCTATGTGGGCGTGTTCGCGTTCGTGGGCGGCCTTGGCGTGCTGCTGGCCAACCCGGTCAGCACCCAGGTCAGCCGCCTCGAGCACGACGTCCCTCAGTACGTCAGCCAGGCCAACCACAGCCTGGCGAGCCTGCAACGGTGGCTGGATGCCCGAGGTATCCACGTGCAGATCCAGCGGCAGGGACAGACCGCGCTGCAGACCCTCCAGCACAACATCCTCAAGCGCTCGAGCGACATCGTGTCGTTTTCGCGCGACCTGCTCACCCAGGTCGTCACGACCGGGTTCGATCTCGTCCTGATCTTTGTCCTGTCGATCTACCTGTTGATCTATGGGGATCAGATCGGCGAGCTCGTCAAGCGGATCATGCCGCCGGGCGACGGCACGCCCGAGGACGACTTCCCACTGCTGGTCCAGCGCGCGGTGTTCGGCTACGTGCGCGGCCAGTTGCTGTTCAGCCTGATCATGGGCGCGAGCGCGGCGGTCGCGCTGTACATCTTCGGCGTGCTCGGCATCTTCCCGCCCGGTCGGAACCTCGCCGTGTTCTTCGGTGCGTTCTACGGCCTGATGGAATTCATTCCGTACATCGGGCCGATCATTGGTCCCTTGCCCGCGGTGCTCGTCGCCCTGTTCGTGCATCCGATCAGCGCCGTGTGGGTGATCCTCCTGTTCGTCGGCCTTCAGCAGCTCGAGGGCCACGTCGTGGCCCCGCAGTTATTCCGGATCTCGCTGCGGATCAACCCGATCCTGGTCATCCTGTCGCTGCTGCTCGGCTTCAAGCTCTACGGAATCGCCGGCGCACTGCTCGCGCTGCCGATCGCCGCCGTCGTGCGCCAGACCGTCGTCTATCTACGCCGCCACCTCGTGCTCGAGCCGTGGGGAACGCTCGGCTCGGGGGTCATCGCGAACGTCGGCGTGGACCGCTGCCCGGACTGCGGCGCGTCCAGCGGTGCCCGCGACTCCTACTGCCGCTCGTGCGGCGCCTCACTCCAGGAGCGCGTGAGGATGCCCGGATAGCCGGCCGGGCCTGGCGAACGCGCGCGCTAGCCTGGGGCGCGCCTTGACGACCGGCACGGAAACCGCGATGCCAGCAGCCACGGTGGCCGCCCGAGGGCTGACCAAGCGCTTCGGCGCGCGGACCGCCCTTGACCGGGTCAGCTTCGAGCTCCACGCCGGTGAGGTCGCCGCGATCATCGGTCCCAACGGCGCCGGCAAGACCACGCTGCTCTCGATGCTGGCCGGCGCGCTCGAGCCCACCGAGGGCGAGGTCGTGCGCAATGGCAACGAGCGCTTCGGCTGGATCCCCCAGGAGCCGGCGCTCTATTCCAAGCTGTCCGTGGCCGAGAATCTGCGGCTGTTCGCGCGGCTCGAGCGCGTCCCCGACCCTGAGGAGGCGGTCCGCCGGATGCTCGCTCAGACCGGCCTCGAGGATCGCGCCGGCGAGGAGGTGGGCCGGCTCTCGGGCGGCAACCAGCAGCGCGTGAACATTGCGATCGGCCTGCTGTCCGAGCCGTCCGCGCTGCTGCTCGACGAACCGTCGGCCTCGCTCGATCCCCGCCAGCGCGAGCGGCTGTGGGAGTTCATCGGCGCCCTGGCTGAGCGCGGCACCACGGTCGTGTTCTCGACCCACAACGTGGCCGAGGCCGAGCGCTACGCCACGCGCGTGCTGGTCCTGGGCGACGGCGAGCTCTTGTTCACGGGCACACCCGCCGAGCTCGAGCGCGCGGTGAGCACGGCGGGGGCCGCCGCGCCCGACTTCGAGTCGGCGTTTGTCCGCTTCCTGCACGAGCGCGGTCACTGACGCCCACGATGCGCTGGCTGCTGATCAAGGACCTCCAGATCCTCAAGCGATCGCCGCTGCTCGTGGCCCTGCTGGTCGTCTACCCGATCGTCATCGCCCTGATGATCGGCTTCGCGCTGTCCAGTCCGCCCGGCAAGCCGAAGGTGGCGCTGTACGACGCGGTGCCGACCGGACGCGGGGCGGTGAGTCTCGGCAACCAGAAGATCGACATCGCCCACTACGCCAACCAGCTGTTCGAGTCGATCACCCCGATCCGGGTCAACTCGCGCGAGCAGGCCATCGCCAAGGTCCGCAGCGGCCAGGCTCAGGCGGCGCTGATCATCCCGGCCGACATCATCGGCCAGATCAACAGCCTGATCACGCAGGGGGTGGGCAGCCCCACCGTGGACCTAATCCTGAACTCGCGCGATCCACTCGAGCGCCAGTTCGCCCAGCAGGCCATCGTCGCCCGGGCCAGCCAGGTGGAACAGGCGGTCTCGAAGCAGGTCCTGCGGGTCGCGGTCACGGATCTCAAGCAGCTGCTGAACGGCGGCACGCTCGAGTTCCTGGGCCAGAAGGTCCCGGTGCTCGGGCTGCGCAACGCCCGCGCGGTCGTGCAGGGGGCGATGACCTCGCTGCCGCCGGGCTCGCCGCTGAAGCCTGCCCTCAGTCAGGTGGTCAATTTCGCCGATCTGGCCATCGCCGGCTTCAACTTCGCCACGCCGGAGCTGGGCTCGATCGGCTCGCCGCTAACGATCAGGCAGACGCAGCTGGCGGGCAAGACAACCCCGACCGACTCCTACGCCGCCGCGATCGCGGTGATCGTGTCGTTGATGTTCGTCGGGGTGCTGCTGGCCGCCGGGCTGCTTGCGCTCGAGCGCTCCGAGAACGCCTACTCGCGACTGGTGCGCGGCCTGATCACGCCGGGCGGCCTGCTGTCGGAGAAGGTCCTGCTGTCGGCTGTCACGGCGGTCGCGGTCACGCTGGTCATGTCGGCCTTCGTGTCGCTGTTCGTGCACCTGGATTGGGCGCGCTTCCCGCTCTGGGTGGCCGCGCTCGCCTTCGGCGGCGTGGCCTTCGGCGCGCTGGGGGTGGCGATCGGCGGCCTCGCGCGTGACGTCAGCGTGGCCTCGCTGATGGCCTTCGTGCTGTTGCTGCCGATCGTCTTCGTGGCGCTCGTACCGGGCGACGCCGTATCCGGCACGCTGAAGTCGATCCTCGACGCGATGGCGTTCGTGTTCCCGTTCCGGGCCGCGCTCCAGGCGGTGGCCAACGCGTTCAGCGGCGCGTCACCCGGGATCGGGTGGCCGCTCGTGCACCTGGCCGTGCTCGCGCTGGCGTTCGGCGCGCTGGCCCGCTTGGCCATGCGCCGGTTCGCCTGAACCGACCGGGGACCCGACTCGGATCTACGCCGAGCTCAGCGGCTTGCGACCGCGCGGCGGAACAGCAGCAGGCAGATCACCGCAACGATGATCGAGATCACCGGGATCGCCCCGCTGATGACGCCCAGGATCGACAGCACCAGAGAGACGACGAACACCGCGCTCGCCACGCTTCCGGTTACGACCAGCTGGTATGCCCGCCGCTCGCGCACCCGCCGCGGCGTGTAGCCGCCCCGCTTCTCGATATCCGCCACACACGCAGCGTATCGCGGGAAACGCGTAAGGTGTTAGCAATATGGCCGAGAAGCGGCACGTCCTGTTCTACGAATACGTCGGGGACATCCTCGAGCGGCGCGAGCCGTTCCGCGCCGACCACCTGGCCGCGATCCACGCGGCCAAGGAGGACGGACGGATCCTGCAGGCCGGCCCCCTGGGGGATCCGCCGCACGGCGCGGCGCTCGTGTTCGGCGACCCGGCCGAGGCCGAGACGTTCGCGCAGGCCGACCCCTACGTGAGCAACGGACTGGTCACGAGCTGGCGCGTCGAGCCCTGGACGCTCGTATAGAGCCCGGGCGGCGCCAGCCCGCGGGTATCCTCAAACCGCAATGCCGTTTCCGCAGACCCGCCTTCGCCGGATGCGCGCCACCGGCGCCCTGCGCGGGCTGGTGCGCGAGACGAGCCTCGCCCCGGCTGACTTCGTCTATCCGATGTTCGTGGCCCACGGCCTCGACCGGCGCGAACCGATCGAGGCCATGCCGGGCATCGACCACCTGTCGATCGCCCACGCCGTCGACGAGGCCGCAGAAGCGAAGGATCTCGGCATCCCGGCCGTGCTGTTGTTCGGCCTGCCCGCGGCCAAGGACGAGGAGGGCTCGGGGGCATGGGATGACGAGGGCATCGTGCAGCTGGCCACTCGCGCCATCAAGGAAGCCCACCCCGACCTGATCGTGATCACAGATCTGTGCCTCTGCGAGTACACCAGCCACGGACACTGCGGCGCGATCCGCAGCGACGGCAGCGTCGACAACGACGCCACGCTCGAGCTTCTCGCCCGCACGGCCGCCTCACAGGCGCGGGCCGGTGCCGACATCGTGGCGCCGAGCGACATGATGGACGGGCGGGTCGGGATCATCAGGCAGGCGCTCGACGACGACGGCCACTCCGACACCCCCATCCTCGCCTACTCGGCGAAGTTCGCCTCGGCCTTCTACGGGCCGTTCCGCGTGGCAGCGGACTCGGCCCCGGCGTTCGGCGATCGCCGCGGGTATCAGATGGACCCGGGCAACGGCGACGAGGCCGTGCGCGAGACGCGGCTCGACGTCGAGGAGGGCGCCGACATCGTGATGGTCAAGCCGGCGCTCCCGTATCTCGACCTGATCCACCGGATCAAGGCTGAGACGAGGATGCCGCTGGCCGCCTACAACGTGAGCGGCGAGTACACGATGCTCAAGACCGCCGCGGCCGCCGGCTACCTCGACGAGCGCGCCGCCGTGCTCGAGGCGCTGACCTGCATTCGTCGCGCCGGGGCGGACATCGTCATCACCTATCACGCCAAGGAGGCGGCGCGATGGCTTCAGTGAGTTCAGGCTTCGGTCCCAAGCTGCGCAGTCGCAAGCAGGGCGCCGCGACTCCGCTCGACGACCTCGACAAGCGTCTGCTCAACCTCATGCAGGGCCGCTTCCCGATCGCGGCGCGGCCCTATCAGCACGTGGCGGCGGAGGCCGGGATCGACGAACCCGAGGTGATCGCGCGGGTGCAGCGCCTCATCGACGAGCGGATCATCCGCCAGGTCACCCCGATCTTCGACACACGCGCGCTCGGCTACTCCTCGATGCTGGTCGCGGCCAAGGTCGACGCCGAGAACCCGTGGCGTGCGGCCAACGTCATCAACGAGCACCCCGGCGTCTCGCACAACTACCTGCGAAACCACGAGTTCAACATCTGGTTCACGATCGCCACCGAGCCCGACTCGCCGCTCGGCGTCGACGGGACGCTGGAGGTCCTGGCGAGGCTCGCGGGCGCCGAGTCGGTCCGCCAGCTCCCCACGCTCAAGCTGTTCAAGATCCGAATGGACCTCGAGATGGAGGGCGGCACCGACGCCCTGGCCAAGGCGGTGGAGGTCGCCCCGCCGGCCGAGACCGAGCCGCAGCCTTACGACGAGTTCGACATGGCGGTGATCCGGGCTACCCAGGGCGACATGCCGGTCATCTCCGAGCCGTACGCGCCCGCGGCCGAGAAGCTCGCAGTCGCGCAAACCAAGCTCCTCGCCCACCTCCAGGGCATGCAGGAGCGCCGCCTGCTCCGCCGCGTGGCCGCAATCCTGTTCCACCGCCGCGCCGGCTTTAGCGCCAACGGGATGGGGGTCTGGAAGGTGCCCGACGAGCAGATCATGGAGCTCGGCCCGCGCATGGCCGCGTTCCGGGGCATCTCGCACTGCTACCAGCGGCCCACCTACGAGGACTGGCCGTATTCGATCTTCACGATGGCCCACGGTCGCTCCAAGGAGGAGTGCGACGCGATCCTCGATTCGATCTCGGACCAGACCGGGGTGACCGAGCGCGCCACGCTGTACTCCTCCACCGAGTTCAAGAAGATCCGGCTGCTCTACTTCACCGACGACTACCGGGCCTGGGAACGCGAGCACGCGGGCGTGTGAGCGAGGCAGTCGCGGCCAGCACCACTCGCTCCACCGAGCTCTACCAGCGAGCCCTCGGTCTCCTTCCCGGCGGGGTGAACTCGCCGGTCCGAGCGATGCGCTCGATCGGGCGCGATCCGATCTTCATCGCCTCGGGCAACGGCGCGACCATCACCGACGTCGACGGAAACGAGTACGTCGACTACGTGTGCTCGTGGGGCCCGCTGATCCTCGGCCATGCCCACCCGGACGTCGTGGGAGCGGTGACCGAAGCGGCGATGCGTGGCACGACCTTCGGCGCCCCGACCGAAGCGGAGGTCATGCTGGCGGCCGAGGTCGCCGATCGGATCCCCTCGGTCGAGATGCTGCGCATGACCTCCTCGGGCACCGAGGCCACGATGAGCGCGATCCGGTTGGCCCGTGCGGTGACCGGTCGCGAGAAGGT
Organism: uncultured Solirubrobacterales bacterium; assembly: GCA_963841535.1. Lineage (GTDB taxonomy): Bacteria > Actinomycetota > Thermoleophilia > Solirubrobacterales > Solirubrobacteraceae > Palsa-465. The sequence continues at coordinate 142,623 of CAWJDF010000002.1, forward strand.
GCTGAAGTTCGCCGGCGCCTACCACGGCCACGTGGACGGCCTGCTCGCCGAGGCCGGCTCGGGCCTCGCGACCCAGGGCATTCCAGCCAGTCCGGGCGTACTCGAGTCCGCCACCGCGGCAACCGTCATCGCGCCCTGGAACGCGCTCGACGAGCTCCCGGACACCGAGGAGCTCGCGGCGATCCTGCTCGAGCCGGTGCCGGCGAACATGGGAGTCGTCCCGCCGATCGACGGCTTCCTCGAGGAGCTGCGCCGCCGAGCCGACGAGAGCGGCGCCCTGCTGATCTTCGACGAGGTGATCACCGGATTCCGGGTCGCGCGGGGCGGCGCCCAGGAGCGCTACGCGATCCGAGCCGACCTGACCATCCTGGGCAAGGTCATCGGCGGCGGGCTGCCGGCGGCGGCCTACGGCGGTCTCCGCGACTACATGGAGCGAATCGCGCCGGCCGGGGACGTCTACCAGGCGGGCACCCTGTCCGGAAATCCGCTCGCAACCGCCGCCGCCCTGACGACGCTGCGCCGGCTGGACGGCGCCGCCTACGAGCAGCTGGCGAGAACCACCGAGACGCTCGCCACCGGCATGCGGGAGGCCGCGGCCGCGGCAGACGCGAAGGTGCAGGTCCAGAGCCTGCCCGGCCTGCTCACGGTGTTCTTCTCCGACCGACCGGTCGGTAGCTACGCCGACGCCGCGCGCTGCGACATCGACGCGTACGCCGCTTGGTGCCGCGGGCTGCTCGCCCGGGGCATCTACCCGCCGCCCTCGCAGTTCGAGGCGTGGTTCCCGTCGCTCGCACATTCCGAGAGCGATATGCGGCGGACGGTTGACGCGGCTGCCGAGGCGTTCGCTGAGGGCGGGCCGAGATGAGGACCGCGCGGGACGGAGCACGCGCGTTGCGCGAGGCCCTGCGAGGCGAGGGGGGCACGGTGGCCACACGCCTGGCCGAGCCGCCTGCCGACCGGGCGGCGCTCGACCGGCCGGGTCCGGCCCAGGTCGCGGCGGCCGGACCGCGCACCCGTGGGCAGGCGCGCGAGTACGAGCTGTTGCTCGAGATGATCCTCGAGGGCTACCGGCTCCACTATCACGAGCCGGTGGTGGTTCGCCCCGACGACGCCGACCTGGCGCTCCTGCTGGGCGACCAGCTCTACGCCCTGGGGCTCGCGCGCCTGGCCGAGCTCGGGGACCTCGAGGCCGTAGCCGAGTTGGCCGACGTGATCTCGATGGCGGCGCAGGCTCACACCGCCGCCGACCCCGACCTTGCCCAGGCGGTGTGGGACGCCGGCGCGGTGTCGGTCGGCTGGGGGGCCAGCGAGGCTTACGACGACGCCAAGTCGCGCGCGCGGGCCCACGAGCCGGACGCGAGCAGCGCGCTGCGGGCCGCCGCTGCGGCGGCCCGCGGCGAGGCCGCCTTGTGACGTTCGGCGCAAGCGGGGTGCCACCTAAAACTCCCTGCTCGTGGGCCTGCTTGTGAGGTTCGTCGCGAGGTTGTTAGGTCACCGCGTACCGCCTGCGCTGGCGGTGCCGTTTTCAGCGCCGTGGCTGTACGCTGTCCTCGTCTAGTCGCTGTAAGGAAGCTTGCGAAGCGCCGTGCCCGATCGTCACAGGGAAACCAAGCCGAAGTACACCGCGGACCGGAACATGCCCGGCGCGTTCGAAGGCGAGACGGTCACTCGGCGGCGGTTCATGGACCTGTGGGCGAACGGTGTGGGCGCTGTGGCCGCGGCGGCCTTCACCCTGCCGGCGCTGGGCTTCGCGATCGCCCCGATCTTCAAGCGCGAGCCGTGGACCTGGCAGCCGATCGGGCGCCCCTCGGACTTCCCCGCCGACACCTACATGACGAAGGTGATCACGATCACCCCGGGGATCGGCGAGGCGGGCAACACGATCGCCTACGTGCGGGCGCGCAACCCGAAAATCGACACCGAGCCCGTGGACCAGTACAACCACTTCGTCGCGCTGTCCTCGCGCTGCATGCACCTGGGCTGTCCCGTGCGCTACGTGCCGGCCGCGGAGCGCTTCATCTGCCCGTGCCACGGCGGCGTCTACGACTTCCGCGGGATGGTCGCCGGCGGTCCGCCGGTCCGGCCCCTCGACCGTTTCTACACCCGCGTGAACAACGGCTTTGTCGAGGTCGGTCCCCGCTTCTCGGTCAACAACGAGCTGGTCCGCTTCTCGCCACGCTTCCCGGGCGAGCCGCTCGACGGCGTCGGCCAGTACCTCTACCCCGCCCAGTTCGACACCTCTCAGAAGCCGTAGCCCGCGATGCCAAAGCTCCCCGCCCCGCCGCTGCCCAAGTCCCTCCAGCCCCGACCCAAGCGGCCGGGCGAGCCCAGCGATGCCGGCGCCCTGCATCCGGTCGAGGCCGGGATCACCGTCGTCGACTGGCTCGACGAGCGCACCGCGCTCTCGCCCGGCCTCCGGTGGTTGATGTGGCGCAAGGTGCCGCGCGGGATCAACTGGGCCTACACGCTGGGGTCGGCCACGCTGTTCGCCTTTCTCAACCAGGCCGTGACCGGCGTGTTCCTCGCCATGTACTACCGCCCCGACGCGACCGGCGGCGCCTACGAGTCGATCCGCAATATCAACGACAACGTGTTCCTCGGCCAGTTCGTGCGCGGCATGCACAAGTGGGGCGCGTCGGTGATGATCATCCTGATCTTCCTGCACATGGCGCGGGTGTTCTTCTACGGCGCCTACAAGTACCCCCGCGAGCTGACCTGGGTGATCGGCGTCGTGCTGCTGATCCTCACGCTGGCCATGGGCTTCACCGGCTACCTGCTGCCGTTCGACCAGCGCTCCTACTGGGCCTCGATCGTCGGAATCAACATCAACGCCGGCGGCCCATTCATCGGGCCGTTCCTGTCGGACTTCCTGCTCGGCGGCGCGGACTTCGGCGCCACCACCCTGTCGCGCTTCTACGCGATCCACATGCTGCTGATCCCGGGCGCGATGGCCGCCCTGATCGGCGCCCACCTGTATCTGGTGACCAAGCTCGGGATCTCGGCGCCGCCGTGGCTCAAGCCCCACTCAGAGGACGCCGACCACGCCTTAGCTGAGGCAGAGATATGAATCAGGCCGAGAAGGAGGCCTACCTCCGCGACTACTCGACCCTGAAGAGCGAGGGCAAGCCGTTCTTCCCCTACGCGGTGGCCAAGGACGGGGCCATGGCGGTGATCGTGATGGCGGTGATCATCTTCCTGGCGTTGATGTTCGGCGCCGAGCTTGGACCCAAGGCCGATCCGACGACAACCACCTACGTCCCCCGCCCGGACTGGTACTTCTTTTTCCTGTTCGAGGTGTTGCGCGTGATGCGCAACGTCCCGAAGTTCACGCCGATGGCCACGATTGGCGTGCCGACGATCTGCATGATCCTGCTGTTCCTGCTGCCGTTCTACGACCGCGGCCCGGAGCGCCGGATCGAGCGGCGACCGATCGCCCTGGCCGCCGGCATTACCACGATCGCGGCGATCGCCTACCTGACCTACAGCGGCGCCAACACCGGTTCGCCCAACTCGGTCGACATGCCGCCGCCCTCCAACCTGACCGCGGCCCAAGCGGCGACCTTCCGAGCCGGAGAGGAGGTGGTTGGCGAGTCCGGCTGCCTGGCCTGTCACGTGATCGGAGACAACGGCAACAACGGCCCGGGCCCAGCGCTGACCCACATCGCCGACACGGTTCCCCAGGCTCAGATCGCCTCGACGCTGCGCAACCCGACGCCGCCGATGCCGTCGTTCAAGAACCTGCCGCCGGAGAAGTTCAACGCCCTGGTCCAATTCCTCTCTGAGCTGCAGTAGTCGCGCCGTCGGGACCAGACCATGGCGAGGGCAGACACCGCGCCGGCCGGCGCATCCGGGGCGCTAGACCCAACTCCACGAGGGACGCTCGACGAGCCCCAGGTCCGGGCCATGTTCGACCGGATCGCCGGGCTGTACGACCGCATGAACTCGGTGATGACCGCGGGACTGCACCACCAGTGGCGCCGGCGGGCGGCCGACCTGGCCGAGCTCTCGCCGGGCGGACGCGGCCTCGACGTGGCGACCGGGACCGGCGACCTGGCCCTCGAGCTGGCCGGACGGGTGGCGCCCGGTGGCGAGGTGATCGGGATCGACTTTGCCGAGAAGATGCTCGAGCGGGCCCGCGCCAAGGCCGGCCCGCGCGTGCGCTTCGAATCCGGCAACGCGCTGGCCCTCTCCTATCCCGACGACGAGTTCGACGCCGCCACCGTGGGCTTCGGCGCCCGGAACTTCTCGGACCTCGAGCGCGGCCTGTCCGAGATGACGCGCGTGGTGCGCCCGGGGGGCCGGGTCGTCGTGCTCGAGATCACCACCCCGCGCCGGCCGCCCCTCTCGACGTTCTTCGAGCTGTGGTTCGACCACGTGATTCCCGCCCTCGGCCGCGTCGTCGACTCCCAGGCCTACAGCTATCTGCCCAGCTCGGTCAGGCGCTTCCCGGGACCCGAGGAGCTCGCGGCGGTCATGTGGCGCTGCGGGCTGCGCCAGATTCGCTACGTGCTGACGGCCGGTGGGATCATCGCCCTCCATGTCGGGGTAGTCCCTGGATGATGACCACGGGGGCGCAGGCCGTCGTTGACGCCGGGGGCGCGGAGCTGACGCGGATCATGGATCGCGTCGAGCAGCGCATGTCCGAGCTCGCCACCGGTCACGGGCCCGTGCTGGCCCGGCACGCCGGCAACACGATCGCCGCCGGCGGCAAGCGCCTGCGGCCGATGCTGGTCTGCCTGGCGGCCGGAGCGCCGCCTCCCGAGACCGACGGGCTGGTTCGCGCCGCCGTCGCGGTCGAGCTCGTCCACGGCGCCACCCTCGTCCACGACGACGTGCTCGACGGCTCGGCCCTGCGCCGCGGTCGGCCCACCGTGGTCGCCACCGCCGGACGCGCCGCCGCCACCGCGACGGGAGATCTGCTGTTCTCGCGCGCGTTCGCCGAGCTGGCCGGCGGCGGGTCGTCCGACGCCGTTCGGGTGCTGGCGCGCGCAAGTCGCGAGCTGGCCCTCGGCGAGCTCACGCAGCGCGAGGATGCGTACCGCATGGACGTGAGCGTGGGCCGCTATCTGGCCCGCTGCCGGCTGAAGACCGCGGTGCTGTTCCGCGCCGCCTGCGAACTGGGCGCGCTCGAGGCGGGCGGCGAGCCCGAGGCGCTGGGCGCCTTCGGCGAGCGGATCGGGCTGGCCTTCCAGATTCTCGACGACGTCCTCGACGTGTCGGGACCGCCCGAGCGCACCGGCAAGCCTCGCGGCACGGATTTGCTCGACGGCACCGTCACGCTGCCCCTGATCCTCGCCTGCAGCCGCGATCCGTCGCTCGCTGCGCTCGACCTGCGCGAGATTCGGACGACCGACCATGCCGCCGACGTGTGCGACCGGATCGAGGCCACGGGCGTTCTCGGGGACGCGCGTTGTCAGGCCCAGGAGCTCGTGGCCGAGGCGAAGCTCGGGCTGCCGGCCATGCCGGCTCGCCAGCGAGAAGCACTCGAGCTGGCGGCCGACGTCATGGTCGAGCGGTACGCCTGAGAAATTTGGGGCCGCGCCTGGGCGCGGCCCGGCCCCCCTTGAGGGCGCCCAGCCCCTAAAAGTCTTCGGGCAGGATCTGGTCGGCGTTCAGCGCGTTCACGAACCGATCGATCTGATCGGCCATGTTCGCCTGGGTCAGCCGCTGGAGGTCCCGGAGCATGTCGGCCAGGCCCTCGTCGAGCTGGTCCTCGAGCTCGCGCACCTGGTCGGCGCTGTACAGACCCTCGGTGTACCAGTCGCAGTTGGGGCAGTTGAGCACCAGGTTCCAGCAGTCGTCCGGAGCCTCGGACCAGTCGATCGGCTGGACGAGCTCGGAGGTGCAGTCGGGGCAGACGTGCAGGCCGCGATGGACGTGGCCCGTGTCGTTGAAGCGGACCACCTCGATGCTGCGGCCGCTCGGCAGGACGATGCGGCGGACGGAGGGCTGTTCTGGCTGCTGATTCATTTGGTGTCTCCGAGCCCTTAATCGGCCCGGCCCATCGGCAACTTGAGATGCTTTTTCAAGACTGGCCGAGAGGGGGTGCAGCGGCCCCGCAAATCACCGGTAACCTTGGAAAGACCCCCACTTGGAGGCGGCTCCCATGTTCATCAAAAGTCCGACTACCGACCTGATCATCGTCCTGGTGATCGTGCTGTTGATCTTCGGGCCCAAGCGCCTGCCCGGCCTGGGACGCCAACTCGGTCACGGCATGCGCGAGTTCAAGGACTCGATCACCGGTGATTCCAAGGACGAGGAAGCGCCAAACCGGCCGGAGCTCACCTCGGCCTCAGCCCCCCCGCAGGCGGCGCCCGGCGCCACATCCACTGGGCGCGAGTCGGCTGAGGTCGGGTCGCAGCGCCCCGTCTGAGCGCCGGCCGGGGAAGAAAGAAGTGGCGAAGGTCATCAAGCCCATCGGGCACGAAGAGCGGCTGAGTATCGTCGACCACCTCGACGAGCTGCGCTCGCGGCTGATCGTGTGCCTGGTTGCGCTGCTGGTCGCCTTCGGCGTGTGCTTCTGGCAGAACCACGCTCTGCTCGACCTGCTGAACCGTGCGTTGCCCCACACCTCGAGCGTGACCACCCAGCAGGGGCTCGGGTCGGTGGCGTCGCAGGCAGTGATCGAGCGCAACGCGTACCGGACCCAGGCGGAGGCCGACCGCTTGGCTGCCGCTTCACCGGGCCTCTCGATACAGGCCCGCCAGGCCTACGCGAGGGCGGCCGCTGCAGCCGACACGGCCGCCCGGACTCTCCCGAACAGCGCGCCGGAGAAAGAGAAGCCGATCACGCTCGGCGTCGGGGAGCCGTTCACGACCACGTTGACCGTGGCTGCGTACTTCGCCCTTCTGTTCACGCTGCCCCTCCTCATCTACGAGGCCTACGCGTTCGTCCTCCCGGCGCTGAACCGGAACGAGCGGCGAGTGGCCACGCCGCTGATCCTGGCCGCGCCGGCGCTGTTCATGGCTGGTGTGGTGTTCGCCTACATCTTCGTCCTGCCGCCGGCCGTCCACTTCCTCCAGGGCTACAACCACGAGCAGTTCGACGTGCTCGTCCAGGCCAAGGCGTATTACTCGTTCCAGGTCGTCACGATGCTCGCCATCGGCCTGGCCTTTCAGATGCCCCTCGCCCTGCTCGGGCTGCACCGCATCGGTGTCATCAACGGAAGCACCCTGACCAGACACTGGCGTTACGCTACGGTGGGTATAGCCGTGATCGCCGCGGCCATGCCAGGGGCCGACCCAGTCACCACCGGACTGGAGACGCTCCCGCTAGTCATCCTCTTCCTCGCCAGTATCGTCATGCTCAAGATCGCCGACCGCCGCGCCGCGGCTCGCGCTGCCGCCGAGGCCCAGGCTCACTTCGGCGACGGGCTCGATCCCACTACGTAGTCCATGCTCTTCGACCTTCGCAGCCGCGGACGTCGGCGGACCGTGCAGGCGGTCTACCTGTTCCTCGCCCTGCTGATCGGCGGCGGCCTCGTGCTGTTCGGGGTCGGCGCCGGCAACGGCCTGGGCGGTCTGCTGAACGGCCTGACCGGCGGCGGCTCGACCGCTGGCCAACAATCCGCGATCAGCCAGGCCGAGAAGAACGCGATCAAGGCCACCGCTCGGGATCCGAACAACGCCGCGGCGTGGGCCAACCTGATCCAGGCCCGCTGGAGCACCGCCCGCTCGAGCAACGCCTATGTCGATCCCAACACCGGCCAGTTCACCGCCGCCGGCAACAAGGAGCTCACCGCCCTCGGTCAGGACTATCAGCGCTACAAGCCGCTGGTCAAGCAGCCCGATGCCAACGTCTCGATCCTCGCCGCCCGCGCCTACCAGTACCTCGGCAACTACTCCGCCGCCGCGAAGACCTGGTCGGACATCACCACCGCCAACCCCACCGAGGCGACCGCCTTCGAGTGCCTGGCCGCCAACGCGTACGCCGCCAACCAGACCCGCACCGGGGACCTGGCCTCGGCGAAGGCCATCAGCCTCGTGCCCAAGATCCAGCGCACCCTGCTGAAGTCGAATATCGACAAGGCCAAGACGAATCCGTCGGTCGCTCAGGGCTGCTGACCCGTCCCGGTCCGCCGCCCCGCTCCGGCCTCCGCGACCGGTGAGCGCTGGGTAACATCGCCGGCAAGGGCCGTTAGCTCAACTGGTAGAGCAGGGGACTCTTAATCCCAAGGTTGGAGGTTCGAGTCCTCCACGGCCCACTCCGGAAACCCCGCGCAGCGGGGTTTTCTCCTTCTGGGGGCCTGGGGCCGATTTCGGAATATGTCCCCAGGGGCGGGAAACGAGCAGAGTCTGCAGATCGGCTTCGAAGCGAGGATATGGTTTCCGCGTTGAGACCGAGCGAAGTTCGGACAGCGGCTGCAGATGCCGTGCCGCAGGTGGCGGCGGCGCTGGCGGACGCGTTCGTCGACGACCCTGTGTTCACGTGGCTTCTGCCGGGCAGTCTGCGGCGGCAGGCACGGCTACGAACGATGTTTGCCGCGGAGATGGAGCAGTACGTGGTGCCGAACGGGACCGTGTGGACGACTCCCGGGTATGACGGCGCGGTGACTGAGCTGCCACCGGGCGCCTGGGAGATGCCGAAGTCCGCAACGGGGAAGGAGGCGCTCAAGTGGATGCGGGCGTTCGGGAGGCGGTTGCCGCTCGCGATACGCGTGCAGCACGCGATGGCGGAGCGGCACCTACGTGAATCCCACTTCTACGTCCGAACGGTCGGGGTGCGCACCGCGCTGCAGCGACAGGGCGTGGGATCGGCGCTGATGCGGCCTACGCTCGAGAGAGCCGATTCGGCCGGGCTACCGACGTACATCGAGGCCAGCAGCGAGCGCAGCGCGGCACTGTACGAGCGACTCGGCTTCGTGCACATGGATGTGCTTCAGCTGCCGGCGGGCGGACCACCAGTCTGGCTGATGCGTAGGTCTCCGACAGGGGCTCTTCTGAGCCCAGGCCCGAGCTGACCTCGGCACAACGGCGGTAGTGTGACCTCCTATTCGCCCGACTGGGGCGGAGCTTCCCTGTCGGGCCAGGCGGTCAGACTGTCACAGCGCCTGGGGTTGCGAGCAACGTGATGAGGATGTCGTGGCCAGCTTCGAGACGCCTCCTCCGGTCTCCCGACAGCGAGTCTCGACAAAGGCGCTATCCTTACTTTCATACGACGGTAAGGAGCAGCGGATGGATGCAAGCGCGCGCATCACCTCGAAGGGACAAGTGACGATCCCGAAGGGCGTGCGGGAGGCATTGGAACTCCAGGAAGGGGACGAGCTCCTGTTTCGCGTGGAGCGGTCGCGTGCGGTGATCGCGAAGACGCCTCGCTTCCTCGACCTCGCCGGGACCGTTCCGGTTCCGGTCGGCAAACGAGGCACACCGTGGGACGAGGTTCGGCGCCAGACGCGGGCTGTGCGCGCGGGACGGCGGCGCTGAGCGCATTCCTCGACACCAACGTTGTGATCCGACATCTCACGGGCGACCCGCCGGATTTGGCGGCGCGCGCAACCGCCGCGTTGACGGCTGCTGATGAATTGCTGTTCGCCGACCTAATGGTCGCTGAATGCGTCTACGTCCTCGAGTCGTTCTACGAGGTGGGCCGAGAGCGGGTCGCCGAGTTGATGCGTGCAGCGATCGCGCTCCCGTCGATCAAGACCATCGACCGCGCAACGCTTCACCGGGCGCTCGAGGTCTATGAGGTGCAGCGTCTGGACTTCGCCGAGGCGTACTTGGTCGCTCAGGCTGAGGCCACGGGCGTTGGCACGGTCATGTCGTTTGACAGGTCGATCGACCGCGTCGGCACCGTCAAGCGCGAAGAGCCCTGACCCCAGGGCACGGGACGCGGGGCTCCCGACAGTCGACCCGACGTCCTACGCGGCGCGATCGCGAACCGTGTCCCCAAGCGTGTCCCGAACTCAGCAGTTCTGACCCGCTCCAACTTCACTCAACGGCACTCAGACGCCTGTACGTAAGGCAAAAGCCCTGCAACTGACGGGACTCTTTAATCTCAAGGTTGGAGGTTCGAGTCCTCCACGGCCCACTCCACGGCCCACTTGATAAGCCCCGGTTCGCCGGGGTTTCTCGTTCTCGGGGACGGTGGCGATTCTGAAATATGGCCGCAATATGCCCCGAGATCGGCGTGCGATCTGCGCCCATCATGACTGGGGCACTCAGGCCGCCGACGGTCCACGTGTTCCGCGTCGCGCGCGCGGACCGGCCTGGTATACGAAGTACCGCCTGCCGATGGGCGGCCGCACTCGGATCGTGGGACCCCTCAGCCCTGCGTTCGTTGGTCCACGAATCAGCGACCGATGCGGTAGCGAACGTGTGTCGCGTGCGGAGAGTCGATTACCTCGACCGGCTGCATCCCGGGGTCCCGCACCCGGTCGAACAGGCGCTCGCCGGTGCCAAGCAGGACGGGACTGATGTCGAGCATCAGCTCGTCGATCACGCCCGCCGCGAACGCTTGGCGGACCGTGGAGGCGCCGCCCGCGATGTCGACGCCAAGGTCACCGGCCACCGCTCTCGCGCGCTCAAAGGCGGCGTCGAAGCCTTCAGTGACGAAGTGGAACGTAGTCCCGCCCTCCATCTCGATCGGGTCGTGCGGATAGTGGGTGAGGACGAACACCGGAGCGTGGTACGGCGGCTCATCGCCCCACCACCCGCGCCACTCTTCATCCCACGGGCCGCGAATCGGGCCGAACATGTTGCGGCCCATTACGTACGCGCCGCGAGGCCTCATGAGCTGGTCGCGCGCGCGAGCGTCAGCTTCATGGAGGGGTTCGTCCAGGTGCCAGTGGTGAAGCTCGAGGCCGCCGACACCCAGGGGGTTCTCGCGGCTCTGATCGGGGCCGGCGACGAACCCGTCGAGGGAGATAGACATGTGGCAGGTAGTCAGTGTCATCAGAAGTATGGACCGCCGAATCGGTTAGAAATCATCGGTGAGCGAACCGCTCGCGAAACATACCCGTGTCCGGCTCCAGCGTCCCCCGAGTAGCTGCCGCAGGCCGCCCCGACGCTCAACTGCCCCGGCTCGGCCGCACCGAGGCGCGCTTAAGCGATCTGGCAGCGATCGAGCGCCTAACCCAAGCGCTCGAGGCCACGGCTCCGGGCCATCCGCGTGCCGAGGCCGCGCGCGGGCTTCGTGCTCCTGATCCCCGCACGCGCCTGCACGCGCCGTTGCTGCGGGTACCCGGCGCGACCGATGGGTCTATCTGTTCGACATCCTCACCTCGTCCGCGGGCCACCGCACTCAAGCGCCCGTACGACCCCGACGGGATACTCACGCCGGATCCGGCAACCTGCCGTGACGCGAGATGAATCGAGGAGCGGGACGCGCCTGATCATCGTCGGGGGCGTGCGACGTCTCAGGCATGCGCCGTCCTGGTGTCCCTGTCGAAATCGGGGGGGCTGGTCCGTCAGAGCTATGACGGGTCGGCGCTGGGCCGGCCCACGTACCTCAGAGGAGGTCTCATGCCACACCCTGTCGTCCACGTCGAGATCCGCGCAAACGACCCGGACGCGACCAGGAAGTTCTTCGGCGAATTGTTCGGCTGGACGGTTGCCTCCGAAGGCGCGTTCCCGGGATACACGTTCATCGACACGGGCATGGAAGGCCCGCCGTACACCGCGATCAGTCCCCGTCAGGGCGACGAGGACGAGGTGCTCTTCTTCGTGGGCGTCGAAGACGTCGCCGCCACGTTGAAGAAGGCGGAGGAGCTCGGCGGCACGATTGTCCAGCCCACTCAGACGGTCCCCGGTACGAGCTTCGGCGTCCTTGCGGATGCCCAGGGGCACCGGGTCGGAGTCGCCTCGTCGGGGTGAATCCGGCGATCGCCCGGGGCCCCTAGTCCGGGGGCCCGGGCGCCGGGTCACGGGTGCTTGCCCCGGCGCGGGCTACCGCGACTTGTTCTCGAGAAGGCCCGCACAGGGCTAACAAGACCGTTGCCGGCGACGGGACTGGTGGGAGGTCGGTCCTCCGCGTCGCCGAGGCGACTGAAGCCGCGAGACCCGACAAATGGTCGGCGGGCGGGCGCGAGCGAGGGCCATGACGATGGTGAGACGCCCACTCCCTCTCAGGCGGAGCAGCAGCGCCGAGGATGGTCGTCTTGTCGTCGCTCCGGCTACGCGAGGTTGACCTTGGCGGTGCGCGGCTGAAAGACTCGGCGCGAGAGCAGGCCGCAACGGGGCCGAGGCTTGCGACAAACCCAGTGGGAGTTTGGACGGGACATTGCGGCCTTGCTGCCCTGCGCGCTCGGTGCTTCGGCATCCGCCGGCTCCCTGCTCAACGACGCGCGATCGCTCGTTGCGGTTCGCAATTGGACGTTCGTTCTCGGTCCCGGCTCCTGCGCCGGCCTCGGGAACGGGCTGTTCCTTGGCTACATGATGTACAGGTCCGGCCTGATGCCGCGAGGCTTGGCGATCTTGGGGCTCGTCGGAGGCTCTCTCATCTGCATTTCGGGGCTCGGGGTGGTGCTCGACGTATTCGCCAGAGGCGGCACGGCGCAGGCCATCCTCGAGGCCGGCCCGGCGACCTCCCGGGTGGACGGGGTTGTCTAAGCCTCACGTGATGGACATCACCGCAACTGAGCGCCTGCGCCTCCGGCCGTTGCAGGCGGACGACCTTCGGGCGTTCGTCGCGTACCGATCGCACCCCGACGTAGCGCGGTACCAGTCATGGGACCCCACGTATGCCATGACCGACGCGGAGGCGCTGCTCGCCGCGCAGGCCGACGTGGCATTCGGCACGTCGGGCGCGTGGGTGCAAGTTGCCGCGCTTGATCGGACGAGCGGCGACCTCGTCGGCGACTGCGCCGTGCACGTCCTCGCGGACCAGCCGGCGACCGCCGAGGTGGGCGTCACGCTCGCGCCCGACCGCCAGGGCTCCGGGTTGGCGACCGAGGCCCTCGGCGCAATCGTCTCGACCCTCTTCGAGGACCATCACATGCACCGCGTGTTCGGCCAGGTCGACGACCGCAACACCGCTGTGCAGAATCTCTTCGGACGCCTCGGCTTCCGCTGCGAGGCTCGTCAGGTGGAAGCAGACTGGTTTAAGGGCGAGTGGACGACGATGCGCATCTACGCCATGCTGGAACGTGAGTGGCGGGCAGGCGGTCGTTCGTCTGCTGAGCGCACGGCGGGCCTACGCTGACCGAATGTCTGTGCTGGGCACGAAGCTGCACCTGCCATCGCCTCGTCGCCGGCTGGTGCCGCGCGCCCGCATCACCGATCAACTGCGTGTGGGCGGAGGCGAAGGGCCGAGGCTGGTCCTGGTCGCGGCCCCGGCTGGGTTCGGCAAGACCACACTTCTGGCCCAGTGGCTGGCGGCGGCGGCCGGCGCTTCGCAGTGCCGGGTGGCGTGGTTGGCTCTCGACCCCGGCGAGGCCGACCTCCGGCTGTTCCTCACCCACCTCGTGGCCGCGATTCAGACCGCCGAACCCGAGGTGGGTGTCGACGCGCTCGGTCTGTTGGAGGCCGGCGGAGCCACCCCAACCGAGGCTGTGTTGATCAGCCTGATCAATGATCTCGACGTCCTCGCAGGTCCGATGGTGGTGGCGCTCGATGACTACCACGTCATCGACGGGGGCGCCGTCCATGAGGCGGTGACGTTCCTTCTGGACAACTTGCCTCCGCAGGTCACGCTGGCGATGACCACTCGGGCCGATCCGCCGCTCCCGCTGTCGCGTCTGCGTGCGCGTGGCGAGCTCGTGGAGGTGCGGGCCGCGGACCTCAGGTTCACCACCGACGAGGCGGAGGTGTTCCTGAACGAGGTGATGGGGCTGAAGCTGGAGCCCGCGCTCGTGGCCGCGCTCGAGGCGCGCACCGAGGGGTGGGCGGCGGGGCTACAGCTGGCCGCGCTGTCGGCACGAACCCACGCTGCCGCCGCCGATGGGCCCGGAGACGTCGCTGGGTTCGTCGAGGCTTTCTCTGGAAGTCATCGGTTCGTCCTTGACTATCTCGTTGAGGAGGTTCTGGGCGGCCAGCCGGACGTGGTGCGCGACTTTCTGCTCGACACGTGTGTGCTCGAGCAGATGACCGGCGACCTCTGCGACGCCCTGACCGGTCGCTCCGACGGCCAGTCAATGCTGGAGGCGCTCGAGCGCGGGAACCTGTTCGTCGTTCCGCTCGACGACGAGCGGCGGTGGTACCGCTACCACCACCTCTTCGCCGACGCGCTGCGTGCCCGCCTTGCGGGCCGGGGTGCCGACCGGGTCGGTGAGCTGCACGCAGCGGCCAGCCGGTGGCTGGGCGAGAACGGGTTGCTGGGCGATGCCGTGCGGCACGCGATCGCGAGCGGCGACCCCGAACACGCCGCCGATCTCGTCGAGCTCACCCTGGCGGACATGCGGCGACGGCGCCAGGACCGCACCCTTCGCGACTGGCTGGTCGCGCTGCCCGAGGACGTCGTGCGCCGTCGACCGCTGCTCGCCATGTTCATGGGGTGGAGCCGGCTCTCCGAGGGCGATTTCGACGGAGTGACGGCGTGGCTCGACGCCGCCGAGGCTGGTCTGGACACGACGCCGGCGTGGAGCACCCACACGGCTGCCGCGCTGGCCGAGGCGGCCAGGGACCGGGACGCCGAGGTCCGCTCTCTCCCGGCCATGATCGCTGTCTATCGCGCATCGGTGGCCCAGGCTCGGGGCGACGTCGACGGTACGGTCGCGCATGCGCGCCGGGCACTGGCGTTGGCCGGGCCGGAGGATCACTTCCCGCGCGGGGCCGCCGCGGGCTTCCTCGGTCTGGCGGCATGGGCCGCCGGCGACCTCGGCACCGCGGTGGACACGTTCACCGAGGCGGTCGCCAGCCTGCGCGCGGCCGGCATGGTCGCGGACGAGCTCGGTGGGACCGTTGTGCTGGCGAACCTGTGGCTGGCGCGCGGACGTCCCGTTGAGGCGCACAGCCTGTACGAACGGGCGCTGGCCGCGGCCGAGAGCCACACCGGTCCGGTTCTCTCCACCGTCGGCGATCTGTACGTCGGCCTCGCGGACGTCCTGCGCGAGCAGGGCCACCTCGATGCAGCCGCGGAGCACCTCGAGAAGGCCCGGGAGCTCGGCGACCGGGCGTCGCTGCTGGAGAACCGCCACCGCTGGTACACCGCGACCGCCGCACTGCTGCGGGCGAGAGGCGACCTCGACGGCGCGATCGCGATGCTCGACCAGGCCGAGCCGCTTTTCCTGCCCGGCTACTTTCCGGACATCCGGCCGATCGCCTCGATCAGGGCGCGGGTCCGGATCGAGCAGGGCCGCCTCGATGACGCGCGGGCGTGGGCGCGGGAGCGCGGCGTCACGCCGGCCGACCCCCCGACCTACCTGGCCGAGTACGACCTGCTCACGCTCGCCCGGCTGCTCGTCGCCGAGGGTGACGCACGCGAGGCGCTTGATCTGGTTGACCGCGTGCTGGGCGCCGCGCAGACGGCGGGCCGCGACGGCAGCTGTTTGGAGGCGGGCGTGGTGCGGGCACTCGCACACCACGCGAACGGCGACGCGGACTCGGCGACGGCCGACCTCGCCGCCGCTCTCACCGACGGGGCGCCGGCCGGCTACTGCCGGCTCTTCCTCGACGAGGGGCAGCCGATGACGGAGCTGCTCGAGCAACTCGCCCGCGCTCCGGCGCACGATGTACAAACGCACGCCGAGCACCTGCTGGCCGCCGCACGAAGACCGTCGCCACCCGCACCCGCAGCGGCTGGACGCGCCTCCGAGGACGAACTCAGCGAGCGCGAGCGCGAGGTGCTGCGCCTGCTGGCGACCGAGCTCAGCGGGCCGGAGATCGCGGGACACCTGTTCGTCTCGGTCAACACGCTGCGCACGCACACCAAGCACATCTTCTCCAAGCTCGACGTGAACACCCGCCGCGCCGCGGTCCGTCGAGCCGTGGACCTGGGCCTGCTCTGAGCGTCACCGCGGCCGAATCACCACCTCAGATCACATCACCTTGTGATGTGCGCTCACCACATCGATTCCTAACCGGAAGTTTTCGGGCCTGCGGCGCTGAATCGTGTTGATTGGCGGGGGTTTGGGCGCCGCGGGGCTGGCTGGTTCTGTCTACTTTTTGAGGTTCGTGCCGAGGAGTTGTAGGGCGGTGGTTTGGAGTTCGGTGGGGGTGGTGAGGCGGGTGAAGCTGTGCTCGGTGGGGCCGATGCGTAGCGTGTTGCGGCAGAGGGTGCCGAGGTCGTCGAGCAGGTCGGGGAGGGTGTGGGCGGGGTAGCCGTGGTCGGTGCGGGCGCTGCTGGCCTTGGCGAGGGCTCGTGGTGAGCGCTTCGCGGGAGCGACGGGGTCGGTCGGGGCGAGCGGGGTCTCGTCGTCGAACAGCAGCGGGGTGAGTCTGGTTCGTAGTTCGAAGGTGACGTAGTAGGCGAGCATGCACAGGAACGCGTGGGAGCGCACGCGCGTGGCGAGGTGGTGGCGGATCGGTCGGATCTCGAGTGTGTCCTTGATCGTTCTGAACGCGCGCTCGGCCATTTTCAGTTGTTTGTAGGCGCGGACGGTCGCTTGGGTGGTGAGGGTCGGGTGGTGGCTGGTGGTGCGGATCACGTAGAACCCGTCGAGCGCGGCCTCCGCTTGGATCTGGTCTGTGTTGCGCTTGTAGGAGAACTGGCCGTCTGAGATCTCAAGCTCGAAGTGCTTGGCCATCTTGTACTTGTTGATGATCTTGCCGGCGCGCTCGCCGATCTTGCCCGCGGGGGCGTCTCGTAGCGTTCCGCGCGGCCCTGAGACCATCGCTGTGACCTTGTCGAGCTCGGTTTCGGTCGCGGTCAGCATGCTCTCGCGTTTGCGGGCGCGCTGCGCGGCGACGGCCGGGTTGCGGCACACGACCAGCCGCTCGTCCGGGTACAGCTCGGAAGTGATCTCGGCGAGGTTCTGCTCGTCAAACAACGTCAGCTGTAGATCGCCTGAGTTGACCAGCGCGCGGACCTGGACGGCCTTGAGCGCGGAGATGAACTCGATCCCTCGCTCGGTCAGCGTCTTGGCGTGCGCCTGGGTCAGCATCCCACGGTCGCCAACCACGACGACATGCTCGACCTGGAACCGCTCGACGACCGCGTTGACCGCGTCGGGCAACGTTTGCTGGTCGGTGATGTTCCCCTCGTGCACGCTGATCGCGACCGGGCGGCCCTCCGGCGAGCACGTCAGCCCGTAGGTGATCTGCAGCTTGCCCTTGACCTGATCGCGCGAGTAGCCGAGTTTCGCCAACGGGCAGCAGCGCCCCTCCACGTAGCTCGAGGACAGGTCATAGAGCACGAACCCCTCGCCGGCGAGGTGACGGTTGGCGAGCGTCTTCTCGATCCGCTCCTGGCGCTCAAGCAGCCAGTCCATCGCTGAGAGCAGCTCGGCCTCGGTGACCTCGCCGAGCTCGAGCTCCTCGGCCAGTGTCGTCTTCGAGTACCGGCGCGTGTGAGCGAGCTTCGACCCCGGCGCCAGCACCTGCTGGACGATCATCGCCACACACAGATCACGCTCACGGCAGCGCTCTCGCGACAGCAGCCGTTCCAGGTCCAGCTCTCCCAGCACCCCGAGCACGGCGGCGACGTGACCGTGCGGGAGCGACCGGGTGATCTCGAACTCATCGTCGAGGTCGACCAGTCGCCGGCCGGCGAGCATCGCGCGCAGCCCGTCGATCATCCAGTCCTCCAGATGCGAGAGGTTCCCGACCGTCTCGTTGCGCACCTTGCCGGCCTCGCGGTAGGACCGCCGCAGCAACGTGGTC
Source organism: uncultured Solirubrobacterales bacterium (assembly GCA_963841535.1). Classification (GTDB taxonomy): domain Bacteria; phylum Actinomycetota; class Thermoleophilia; order Solirubrobacterales; family Solirubrobacteraceae; genus Palsa-465. The sequence continues at coordinate 160,316 of CAWJDF010000002.1, forward strand.
TTGTACTCCGTCCCCTTGTAGTGGCGACGCGTGACCGCGATATGAACCTTCCCGCCACGCTTCGCCATAAGGAAATTATTCCGCGCAGAGGCCAGAAAGTCAAGCAATTTAGTGTCTACATACACCAGCCAAAAAGAAACCCGATCCCCGCAAACACGGGCGATCGGGCCTCAGGACCTCAAAAACTTCCGCCTAACGTGCCGACATCGCCGGACACCCCGCCCGGCACCGACACAAAGGAGTCCGACGTGAACATCACCAGCAACCGCATCACCGCCGCTGCGGGTCTCTGCGCGGCAGCCGCCGGCGCCATCTTCATCGGCGTCCAGGTCAACCACCCGCCGGCCGACGTCGCGCACATCGTCACCACCGAGATGACGATCCGCATGACCGCGAAGGTCCTGTTCACCGTCCTGGCGCTGGCCGGCTTCACGGGCATGTTCCTCCGCCACCGCGCCCAGTTCGGGCGTCTCGGACGCGCCGGCTACGGGCTGCTGACCGCCGGCTTCCTCACGCTGTTCGCCGCCGAGTGCATCGTCGGCTACTACATCCCGACGGTGGCGCACTCGAACCCCGGCTACGCCCAGCACGTCATCAACGCGGCCGTCGGTCACGGCCCGACCGGCGGCATCGGCCACCTGCACGAGCTGTTCCTCGCCAACGGCATCGGCTACTCGCTCGGTGGTCTGCTGTTCGGCATCGCGCTGTTCCGCGCCGGCATCCTGTCCCGCTGGGCCTCCGTGCTGCTCGCCTACGGCACCACCTCCGCCCTCGCGCTCGCCGCGCTGCCGGAGTCCTTCAGCCGCCCGTTCGCGGTGCCGACCGGCGTCGCCCTGATCGGCCTCGGCCTCTCGCTGTGGCGCGACCAGCGCCGGCACGCCCAGACCGTTGACGCGCCGGCCACCAAGTGGGCCGCACAGCCGGTGACCCACTGAGCCCCCAAGCGCGAAGCTGGCCCCTACTGGTAGCGCTCTCATGAACACCGCACCCACGACATACGCAATCCGGATCCACGGCCACCTCGACGACCACTGGTCAGCCTGGTTCGGTGAGCCGGACATGACCCGCGAGAACGACGGCACCACCACCATCACCACCTCGGTCGCCGACCAAGCCCATCTCCACGGTGTACTCGCCGGCCTGCGCGACATCGGCGCGGTGATCACCGAGCTCCGCGCCACCCCTGGGCCTGTCCGCACCTTCCGATCGGTGCTCGAGCGCCGGTTGCACACCGAACGCGTCACCCTCCGTCCCGCCACCGCCGAGGACGCCGAGGCGACCTGGAAATACCGCCAGCTCGAGTCAGTCAACGAGTGGCTCACCGGCCCCCCACCCGACCTCGACAGCTACCGCAAGCTACTCACCGAGCCCGCCCGACTCGCGACGACAGTCATCGTCACCCTCGGCCACGACAACGCCGCTCCGATCATCGGTGACTTCATGCTTCGCCGCGAAGACGCCTGGGCCCAGCTCGAAGTCGCCGACCAGGCCCGCAACACCCAGGCAGAGCTCGGCTGGGTCCTCGATCCCGACCACACCGGCCACGGCTACGCCACCGAAGCCGTACGTGAGCTCCTCCGCCACTGCTTCCAAGACCTCGGCGTACGCCGGGTCACCGCGAACTGCTTCCTCGACGACGACACCTCGCGGAGGCTCATGGAGCGCGTCGGCATGCGCCGCGAACTGCACGCAGTCCGCGAGTCACTGCACCGCTCCGGCCGGTGGCTGGACACGATCGGCTACGCCATCCTCGAAGAGGAATGCTCGCCGAGCACGATCAAAAGCACATCAGCGAACCTAAGATCTGTAGGCGACTGGCCGGCCCTTCGGCCGGCTCGCGATCGGTCATGGCCGGTAGACCGACAACATCCAGAAAGCTGAGAGGAGAGCGCGTCATGCCTTACGCCGTGGATTTCAAAGATGTCTCGGCAGTCGGCTTGGAGTCTTCGCCGGTCGCGGCCGCGCTCGCTGGTCTGCGGGCGAACGAGGCCCGCTACTTCAAGAACAAGTACGACCACGTCTTCACGGTGGAGCCTGCTAGCGACGCCAAGACGACCATCGACTGGGTGCACGGGATCCTCAAGGAAGAACGCGACATCGTCATCTCCTCTCGGCCGCTTGAGGCTACGGCCTTCCAAGTCGAGAACATCCGAATCGCCTACGTCTTCTACGAGAACGGTCTGTCGATCAACGTGATGTACACCGTCGATGGCCCCGAGAAGCGGGCGGTCGGGTTCAAGCTCTCCGAAGGGATGGAAGTTCCCGAGGAGCTCGCCTCGCGGTTCAAGTTCGCGAGGCAGAAGTCGAAGCTGGCCGGAACCATCCGCGGTTCCTATTTCACCTTCAAGAGCGACTACTGATCGCGGAACCTCGCGAGCACGGCGCCTGCTTGGCACGTCCGGGCGCCGACCGGACGCGTTCCGGCTAAAGCGCTCTCGCGCCGCGCCCGATAAGCGGTCGGCGGCGCGAATCCGGCCGCGAGAAACGACGGACCGGAGACACCAAGCACCAAACGCTCGCCCGGGTGCGCGCATGCGCCCTCACCATGGCCGCCTTCTGCGCGCTCGCCACTTCACCGGCACCCAGGTCACGGTCACGTTCAAGCTGAACAAATCGGGCGCCCGGATCCTGCGCGAGTTCGGGCGTCCGCGCACAGGTGAAGGTCTCGATGCGCGCCGGCCGGGGCAGCACGAGCAATGTCGCCCGCGCGATCACGATCAAGGCGTCGCACAAGAAGCACAAGCGATAGGACAGCGCTAGCTCTTGTGCGCGACGAGCGCGAGCCCGTAAATGACCATCGCTGCAGCGACGAGCAGGCCCGCGGCCGCGAGCGCGGTGTAACCAGCGGCGGCCACGGTGCGGTGCTCGCGGCGCATTTCGCCTGAGCGGGTCGCGCCCAGGACCGCGAGCGAGAAGACGACTGCGACACCGACCCCTGCCAATACGGACGTGTAGAGCATCTTCACGAGAGCGTGGGTATTGATGGCGGCGGTGATCACGGCGCCGCTGGTGCCGGGACGCCGTGTTGCAGGCGTCGCATGAAGACCGCTGCGAGCGTCAGGAGCAGGGCCAGGCTGATGACAAGGGGGCCGATTGCGCCGCTGCCGAAGAACGTCGATATCGCGTAGACGACTCCGCCCATGACCGCGGCTGCGGGGAGCGTGAGCACCCATGCCCCGACGATGTTGCCGGCGACGCCCCAGCGGACGGCGGAGAGTTGTTTGGCGGCTCCCGAGCCCATGATCGAGCCGGAGATCACATGGGTGGTTGACAGGGGGTACCCGGCGCTGGAGGCGGCGAGGATGACCGTGGCGCCGGCAGCCTGCGCGGCGAAGCCCTGGGCGACGTCCATCTTGATGATCCGGGTACCGAGGGTCTTGATGATCCGCCAGCCGCCGACGAACGTGCCGAGCGCGATCGCGCTGGCGGAGGCAATCACGACCCAGTCTGGAACGTAGAACGCGTTCGCCCGGATGTCGCCGTGAGCGACGAGCGCGAGCGCGATCACGCCCATCGTCTTCTGGGCATCGTTTGTGCCGTGCGAGAGCGACAGCAACCCGCTGGAGGCGAGCTGACCGAGGCGAAAGCCGTGCCCGACCGGACCCGGATGCAGCTTCCCCACGATCCGGTAGATGAGCAGAATCGCGACCCCCGCGACCAAGAACGCGATTGGCGGCGCGACTATCGCCGGGACGATCAGATTGCTGAAAAGACCGTCGCCGTTGACGGCGGCGAACCCCTGTGCCGCGGCCACCGCCCCGACGAGACCGCCGATCAGGGCGTGCGAAGAACTCGAGGGCAGCCCGAAATACCACGTGATCACGTTCCATCCGATCGCGCCAACCAACCCGGCGAAGACCACAGTCGTCGTGATGGCGCCGGTGTCGACGAAGCCCTTGCCGACCGTCGCGGCGACCTTGAGCGACAGGAACGCCCCGACGAAGTTCAGTACCGCCGCCATCGCTACCGCCGGTTTTGGCGCGATCGCGCGCGTGGATATGGACGTCGCGACCACGTTGGCGGTGTCGTGAAAGCCGTTGGTGAAATCAAACGCCAGCGCGGTAGCGATGACGATGACGAGGATGATGTCCCCACTCATGCCCTAGGCGTTCTTGATCACGATCCCGTCGAGGATGTCCGCCGCTCGCTCGGTGGAGTCGATCGCCTCCTCTAGACGCTCAAAAATGTCCTTCCAGCAGATCACGACCATCGGATCGATGCCCACCTCGAACAACGAGGCGATCGCTCCCCGCACGAGCCGATCGCCCGCGTTCTCGAGGCGATGCACCTCCAGAGTGTGCTCGCTGAGATCCCGGAAGCCGCGAAGCAACGGGATCGCTTGCGCAATCTCCCGGGTTGCCTGCGCGAGAACATGGGCGAGGCTCTGGGCTTGCGCCATCGGCGCCTCAATCTTGTACAAGCCCAGATAGTCCGCGACCTCTTCGATGTAATCGACGATGTCGTCAAGCGACGAGGCCAGATCGAGAATGTCCTGCCGGTCGATCGGCGTGACGAACGTCCGGTTCAACCGCTCGATCAGCTCGTGAGTGATCTGATCGCCGGCGCGCTCGCAGTCCCGGATCTCGTGAGCCAGTCCCTGGCTGTCGGGAAACCCGGCCAGCATCTCGTCGAGCAGCTCGCCGGCCCGCTCCACATTCGCTCCAACCCGCTCAAACAGGTCGAAGTACTCGCGGTCGGTGCCCCGTATCAGGTTTGAAATCGAAGCCATCAAGAGCTCCCGAAGCCGGGCAGCTGCCCCAGGGTCCCTGAGCAGTCGCGATCAGCCGCGCCAGACCGTTGGTCCCGCTAATGCCGGATGAGAATAAGCGGGCCGCGAAGGCCAGATGTTTAAGCCTTGTGAACACGGTGTGAAACTAGGTCCCGCTGTCGGATACCGTTGCCTGCGTGCAGGAAACGCGTCGTCAATTCCATGAAGACTTGGCAGCGCTGGAGGCCCAGGCGCTCGACGGGCTGGAGCTGGTCACCCAGCAGCTCGATCGCTCGCTCGAGTCGCTGTCCTACCAGGACGTCGAGCTGGCTGGGATGGTGGTGGCCGACGATGATCGCATCGACGGGCGCTACCTCGAGGTGCACCAGGGGATCCTGTCGCTGCTGGCGCGTCAGGCGCCGGTGGCGGGCGATTTGCGGATCGTCGCGGCGTTGCTGCACGTGATTCGCTGCGTGGAGCGGATGGGCGATCAGTGCGTGAACATCGCCAAGCTGGTGCCGCTGTCGGGCTACGAGGCGCCCAAGGACAAGGACATCCTCGACGCGATCGAGCGGATGGGCCGGCTGGCGCGCTCTCAGGTGTCCCAGGCCAAGCAGGCGTTCGCTGAGCGCAACACCGACCTGGCTCAGGACCTGGTCCGCCAGGACATCGAGATCAACCGGCTCAACCGGGAGATCTTCCGCCGGGCGGTCGAGGTGGGCGACAACCTCGAGCTGCGCGAGTGGGCGATGTTCATGATCCTGGTCGCGCGCTGTCTTGAGCGGATCGGCGACAACACGGTGGACATCGCCGAGCAGATCGTATTCGTGGTCACCGGGCTGTTCCGCGAGTTCACCGACGCCTCGCAGCCGGCGTAGCGGAAGTGCCACGGGAAGGTCCCGCGGCCGCGTCGCCGTATAGGGGTCCCCGCCGCCCGTGGCCCCACTCAGGTCCGACTGCTCGCGACCCCCGCCAGCTTCTCGAGCGAACGCTGCCAGTTCTGGGTGATGCGCTTCTGCATCATCCCGCCCATCAGCTTCCCCATCACGCCCTTCGGCGTTCCCGTCCAATGGACGCGAACGGTCGTGCCATCACCCGAGGGCGCGATCTGAAGCTCGGACCGCACCCCGCTGACCACGGGCATCTCGCTCGTGTGGAGCCGGCGCCTCGGAGCCTCGGCCTCCGCGACCCGCCAGTGGGTCGTTGGCTCGTACGACTTATGCGGTTTGACCGTGTAGGTCGCGCCTGGCTCCGCCGCCCCGCTGACCTCCTCGACCGCGGAGGCGAACTCAAGCCACTCGGGCAGCCGATTGAGGTCGGCGAGCACCGCCCATACGACCTCGGGCGAAGCGGCAATCTCCCTGCTCACATCGACGTCGATTGTCTTTGGCATGCACGGGAGTATTCAGGAACGAGCGTCGATCGTGGCATTTCTGCCGGCTCAGGCGTGCGTGGAATGGCATCGTGTGCGTGTCACGGAGCGGCGGCCGGCGTGCTGCTTGGATGCCTCGCGGCCGTGAGGGTGGCGCTCATCTTGATCGCCCTGACCGAGCCCGTCGCGCCGGCTTGCACCGTAACTCCCAGGGTGAGTAGGACCAATCCCAGAACGCGGATGAGCAGCAGACTGGATGCGAGCATCAGGATCCCACCGCGTCCGATCAGGTACGGGGGCGTGCAGACGATTGCGCTCAGCGTGCCGTTGACCGCCGTGCTGGCCAGCTTGTCGCGCGTTGACAGTTTCCGTTTGCCACCGATGAGCCGTGACGGGACCGCTACGTAGCAGACCATCATCACTCCGATCACGATTCCCAGCGAGAGCGTGAACCACGGGCGTCCCCAGCGGGTGGCGAACAGCGTTGCGAATGCGAGCAGACCGCCGACGACTGCGCCGGAGACGAATATGGGTCTGGGACGCCGCAGCGCCTGCGCGACGGCTGGACGGACCTCGGGGCGTCCCGGCCGCGAGATCGCGAAAGCGAACACGGCGTTGAGGAGGAAGCATGCGACCGTGATCGCCACGATCACGAGTCCGATCGGGATCAGGATCGGACCGTGCAGCGCGTGCAAGGATTTTCCGTGCAGTACGTGCTGTTTGAGGTCGAACATCGCCAGCCAGATCCACATCGCCGGGAGGATCTGCACGATCGTCAGCCGCCAGTTCGACACGAGCAGCTTGAGTCCATCGAACACCATCACGAACGCGCCCGCCGCGAACGCCAGCGGGGCGAACACGCGCCGCGATTCGCTCAGGCGCAGGATCGTCGCTTCGATCTGCGCCTCGTCGTTGTCCTGGATTGCTCGCACCAGGGTCCGGATCCGCCTTGAGAGCGACGGCGAAGTCTGGGCCACCGCGGCCACGCGCCCTATCGGCGGCTGGAGGCGACCGCGGTCGCGATCACGAGGGCGAGCGCGACGAGCGCCCCGAGCGCGACGAGCCAGTTGAAGCCGACGGTCTTGCGCACGTGCTGGACGAGCGCGACGAATGCGATCGGTACCGCTACAGACAGAAACAGGGCGACCGAGCGGAAGATCGCGCGTCTGTCGTGGCCTCGATCTCTTCGCTGGTCGGCGACAGCGATCGCCGCATCGACGCTTTCGTCGTCGCCCTCGTAGAAGACGAGCGCTCGGCGCCCGAGCTGGCGCGTATGCGTCTCGCAGCCCCACGCCATGAGGATCATGAAGGTCAGTGGAACCACCCAGGTCATCACCCAGATCGCTCCCCCCAGTAAGAGGCTGAGCACGGACTTGACGCGGTCGAGCATGGTCCGTTGCAGCGGCTCTCCGGCGGATGGGGACAGGAAGCCGCCGAACACCAGCAGCCGGTAGCCGCTGTTGACCCACGTGCGCAACGACCGACGGTGGGTCGGCCGATCCGGCATCGGCGTGCTCCGGACCGCCTCGAGAGCGGCCGCCGCGATCTCCACGTTCGGATGGACCCCGCGTAGCGCCAGCATCTCCGCCGCGGTTTGCGGCGCGTGGGTGTCGCGCCCGTAGAGCGCCGCGGTCCGTAAGGTCATCCGCATCTCCTGCCACAGGTAGGACAGGTAGCCGGGCACGAGCGCGATGAAGAACGGGGTGCCGGAGATCGCCCCATCGATCCGGGCGGCCTGCGCCGAATGCGTGCGCAGCTCCTCGGCGATCTTCGCCCGATTGGCGTCGTCACGGGTGGTGAGCGCCGACTGAGCCCACTCGCGCGACGGATCGGCGAGACGATCGGTCGCGTACAGCGTCAGTCGCTCGGCGACATGCTCGGGGTCGCGATAGACGATCCGCACGGCGTCGCGCGAGCCCGAGAACGTCCGGGCGATGCGACCTCTCGCCCTGGGGGAGTCGCTCGTCTCCGGCTGCGCCGAGCCGGCGTCGTCAGGTGACGTCATGGGGTGACCCCGGGGCCGGCGCGCGATCGAGAAGAGCTTCGATCCTCGCCAGCCGTTCGCTTACTTCGCCAAGCCGCTCAGTCATCTCGACGTCGGACTGGTCCACGAAACGGCGCCGGCTGCTCTCGACCAGCGACGCCGTCACCGAGGCGGTGATGACCGCCAGAAAGCCGATGCCGGCGAGCATCACAACCGTCGCAATGATGCGTCCGCTCGGCTGCTTGGGAGTGACGTCCCCGTACCCGACGGTGGTCACCGTCTGGAGCGCGAACCACAGCCCCCTGCCGAACGTGGGGTATTCCCGGTGGTCGAGCAGCCGCACGAGGATCCCACCCGCAAGCGTGATCATCACCGTGAACCCGGCGATGATCACCGCCGCCCGGCGCGCAGAGAGCGACTGGTGCAGCAGCAACCGGGCGGTCAGCGGCACTCGCTCCTGCCGAGTGGCGGGAGCGTCGTCGACAGCCCCAGCCGGGGGATCGTTCGGCTCGTTCAACTCGACACGGCGTCAGCGCGACGCCATCTCGTCGATGCACACGGTCGCGGCGAGGATCAACGCGTCGTTCTCGCCGGGAGCGACCTCGATCCCGTACATGTCGCGGACGCGGAACCATCGCTTCGATATCTCGGCGATCTTGTGTCCGTCGCGCTCGATCTCGTACTCGTGGTCGACGACATTTCCCTTCGCGCTCCACTCGCCGCCGCCCGCCAGCTCGATCGAGAACCGGTCGCGCAGAGGCGTGATCAGAGCCTTCTTGATCGTGGCCACGGTCTCCCCGCCCTGTTCGACCTCCATCGTGTCGCGAACGTGAAGCTTCTTCTCCTGGATCTTGAACATCTCCTCGCCAGACGGGCTCTCGAGGATGAACGTGCTCCTGACACGGAGCGCCTTGCCGTCGACCTTGAACGCGCGCCGGCGATCCTCGGTCTCGATCCAGAAGTCGTCTCCGATCGCTAAGAGCTTCTCGCGCATCTGGTACCGCGTGCCTCCACGCTCATGGTGTCTGCGCAGAAGTCCCATCCGGACCTCCTTTCAGGGAGTCATCGAGCGACCTTCGCCACCCGGCGGATCGGTGTCATCCCCCAATTCAGGTGAAACGGCCCCCGGCGCTCGGCCGCGTCGCCGTCGGGCTCACTCGGACGGTTCGCCGTCCCAGTAGTCGACCGCGTCGGAGATTCTGAACAGGCCCACGCTCGTCGAGACCTTGCCGCTGTCCGGATAGACGACGGAGAACGGCTCGCGGTTGGCGGAGAACATCACGTACCGCGCTGGCGCTTGCGATTCGTTGATCAGCTGGTGGGCTCCGGCCGGCTCGTCTCGGAACGCGACGAAGTCCCCTGCGGCGAGAAGTTCGCGGCCTTCCGGATGTCGCAGCGTTGGCGTTCCGCTGAGCACCAGCAGCGCCTCCTCCCGCCCGAGCTCATAGTGGTAGGGGCCGCTGCGCTCACCGGGGTCGAGTTCGTAAACGCTCGCGCCGATCAACGCGCCGCCGAGGAGCGGCCCGAGCGACCGGTCGCGGCCCCGGGAGCCGGGTGGGGCCCCCGGCCAGGGCTCGAGCGGGGCGGTCAATGCGTTGACCACTGGCTGCGGCGGCGCGCTCATTCGCCGTCCCAGTAGTCGACCGCGTCACCGCGACGGAAGTTGAGCCGATCCTCGCCGCCACCGGGTGGGCGCGCGCCGAGCTTGTCCGAATCGGGATACACCGAGAGCGAGGCGCCGGGAGCGCCCGCCGAGAACATCACGACCCGGCCGGGACCGCGAACGGCGTGCGCGCCGTCCGGGCCGGAAGGGAAGCAGACCGCGTCCCCGGGCTCGAGTACCCGCTCGCCGGCCGGCTCGCGCAGCCTCGGCGCTCCGGCGACCACGTACAGCCATTCCTCGACCCCATGGTGGTAGTGGTATGGGAAGGTCCAGTCGCCTGCCGGCAGCTCGTAGACGCTGGCGCCGAGCCGCCGGAGGCCAAGTTCGCTCGCCACCCCACGCCGCCCGCGCCATGCGTACCCGGCGTGGCCCCCTTCGGCCGGAAGCTCGCCGGTCAGCACGTTGAAGCGCTGCATCACGGCACATCCTCCCAACAAGCCGCCTCCGCCTCGTCCCGGGCTGCGCAGCGACCTCACGAAACACTTCTGGTAGGCGGCAACTTGACAGGTTGCGATACTATCGGTATTCATATACCGAGGTTACGCGAATACCGAAAGGATCGAAAGTGGCGCAGCGGTTGCTGAGGGCTGAACGGAAGGCCCGGACGAAGCGCGAACTGGTCGAGGCGGCGCGGACGGTGTTCCTGCGACGCGGCTTCCATGGCGCGTCACTGGACGAGATCGCGGATGAGGCCGGCTACACCAAGGGGGCGGTGTACTCGAACTTCGAGGGCAAGGACGACCTGTTTCTGGCCGCCTTCGAAGAGCACTTCCGGCGGCGGGCCGAGATGTATGCCGAGGTGATCTTCGACCAGGCCAACATCGAGGACAGTTACCGGGTCGTCGGGCGGGTGTGGCGTGATGCGAACGAGCGCGACCCCGAGTGGGCGCGGCTGCTGACCGAGTTCTTGATCCACGCCTCACGCGACGAGTCGCTGCGCGCTGCGGTGCACGAGGTGCGCGAACGGGGGTTGGCGCGGATCGCGGAGATGGTCGACGCGCTCGCCGCCCAGTTCGGCGTCGAGTTCACGATCCCCACGATGGACATCGCCCGCGGCAGCGGGGCGCTCAACCGTGGTCTGGCGATCGAGCAGCTGATCAATCCGGATCTGTCCGGGGAGATGTTCGAGGAGATGCACCTCGCATACATGCGCGGGATGACCAAGCGGCCGAACGGCCGACCAACGAAAAAGGGGCAACCATGAACGCTGTCAGCAGCAGGGGGGCGCCTGCAATGCGCAAGCGGACCAACCGGATCGAGGAGTTGCTGACACACGACGCCTGGTCGCGCGATCAGCTCCTCAGCTATCAGCGTGCACGCGTGGGCAAGATCCTCGAGCACGCGGTCTCGTCCTCGCCGTACTACCGCGAGGTGCTGGGGCGCGACGCGCTCGACCCGGACCTGCGCCTGGACGATTTGCCGACGCTTCCGAAGGCCACGCTGATGGAGCAGTTCGACCGGGTCGTCGCCGATCGACGCCTGCGTCTGGCCGACCTCGAGGCTCACGCGACAAGCTCCGACCCGGGGGCGCTGTTCGCGGGCGAGTTCCACGTGTTCATGACGTCGGGGACCACCGGGCGCCGGGGGGTGTTTCCTCAGACGCGGGCCGAGTTCGCCCAGTGGGTCGCGGCGTCCTGGCGCGTGTTGAGCCGGTTCGGCATGAGACTGGATCCCGCGGACCCGGCGCGCGGAGCCGGGATCGCCGCGCCGACGCCGCTGCACATCACACAGAAGCTGTTCCGAGCGCTCGGGGGCTTCGGGGTCGGGCGCCCGGAGCTCACCGCCACGATGTCCCCGCCCACACTCGTACGCGCCCTGAATCACGTTCAGCCGGATGCGATCTTCAGCCTGGTCAGCGTGGTGGGAGCGCTCGCCACCGAGCAGCTCGAGGGACGACTGTCGATCCGGCCGCGGTGGTCCGTCGTCAGCAGCGAGGTCGTGCCCAAGGATGTTCGCCGGCGGATTGCCAAGGCCTGGGGAAACGAGCCTGTCGAGGTGTACGCCTCGACCGAGGCGCTCGTGATCGCCTCCGAGGCGCCCGAGCGGGTTGGTCTGCACGTGAGCGAGGACCTGCTCGTTTTCGAGGTGGTGGACGAGTGCGGTCGTCCGGCGCCGCCTGGGGTGCCCGGCCACAAGGTGCTGGTCACGAGCCTCGTCAACCGGGCGCTGCCGCTGATCCGCTACGAGATCGCCGACGCGGTGACGCTCGCATCCGGCCCCGATCCGACCGGCCGTCCGTATCAGCGGATCTTGCGCGTCGACGGCCGCAACGACGACATCCTCCGGTTTGCCGGAGTTGGCGGCGGGGAGGCGATCGTGCTTCCTCATCGGTTGCGCGTACCCTTCGCACGGCTGCCCGAGGTGATCCAATACCAGATCGTCCGCGAGCCTCACCGACTCGTGATCCGCGTGGTGCTCGGGCCCGGGGCGTCGCCCGAGACGCCCGTCCTCATCTCGGCCGGCGTTCGCTCCGCGCTTAAGGAGGCGGGAGCGGTCCCGCCGACGATCGAGGTCGAGCCGGTGAGCGCGATCGAGCGCGAGCCCGGCAGCGCGAAGATCAAGCTGATCAAGTCCGTCGCGACCTGGGCGGTGAGCTGAATGGTCGAGCGTGAGCACGACTACGTGGTGGTTGGTGCGGGGTCCGCCGGTTGTGTGTTGGCCAGTCGGCTGAGCGAGGATCCCGGCACGCGGGTGTTGCTGTTGGAGGCCGGGCCGCGCGATCGGGCGAAGGAGATCAGGATCCCGGCCGCGTTCTCGAAGCTGTTCAAGTCCAAGTTCGACTGGGGGTACTCCACCACCGCTCAGCCGGGCCTCCAGGGGCGGCGCGTCTATTACCCGCGGGGCAAGGTGCTGGGTGGCTCCTCGGCGATGAACGCGATGATGTGGATCCCCGGACACCGCGAGGACTTCGACTCCTGGCCCGAAGGCTGGGACTGGAGCACGCTCGAGCCTCAACTGCGGCGCCTAGAGGAGGGCGCCTGCTCGATCACACCGCTGGCGGACCCGAACCCGATGTCGCGTGCGTTCGTCCAGGCCGCGGTGCAGGGCGGAGTCGCCCGGCGAGGCGACTTGCGTCCCGAGTCGCTGGAAGGGGTGGGACTCGTGCGCGTAACCCAGCGACGGGGCCTGCGCTACAGCGCCGCGAACAACTACCTGCGACCCGCGCGCAAACGGCCGAACCTGACGGTCCTCACGGACTCTCACGTGCTCGGGATCGAATTCGAGGGGAGTCGAGCGGTGGGCGTGCGCTACCAGCGCGCGGGCGAGCGGGCCACAGCTTCGGCCGCTCGTGAGGTGATCCTGTGCGCCGGCGCGATCGGCTCACCGCAGCTCCTCATGGTCTCGGGGGTGGGACCGGCCGAGCATCTGCGCGAGCTTGGAGTCCCGGTTGTGAGCGACCTGCCGGCGGTCGGACAGGGATTGCAGGACCACTGCGTGGCGATCGCGCTGTTCAACGCCACCGGCAACGACTCGCTCTATGCGGCGGAGTCCCCCAAGCAACTGTTGCGGCTGATCCTGCGCCGGCGCGGGATGCTCACCTCGAACATCGCCGAGGCCGCCGCCTTCGTGCGCACGCGACCCGAGCTCACCGCACCGGACCTCGAGGTGCTCTTCGGTCCGGTCCTCTACATCGAGGAAGGGCTGGCGCCCCCGCCGGCGCACGGCTTCTCGATCGCCGCGGTCGCCCTGCAGCCGGCCAGCCGCGGCTCGGTCAGGCTGCGCTCCCGCGACCCGCGCCAGCCACCCGATATCGACCCGGGCTTCCTCCGCGAGCCGGAGGACCTGCGCGTGCTGGTCGAAGGGGTGAAGCTTGCGCGCAAGATCGCAGGCGCCGAGCCACTCACGCGCTGGTACGCCGGGGAGCGCGCGCCGGGCGACAAGATCCAGGACGACGACCAGATCGCCGACTGGGTTCGTGCCAACGCGCACACGATCTACCACCCGGTCGGCACGTGCGCGATCGGGCAAGTCGTCGACGCGGAGCTACGCGTGCACGGCCGCCATGGGCTGAGGATCGCGGACGCCTCCGTGCTCCCGCGCGTCGTTCGCGGCCACACCCACGCGGCCACCACCATGGTGGCTGAGCAAGCCGCGCAGCTCCTGACCGCCGCCCAGCCGGTCGCCGCCTGAGAACGGAGGGGTTAGGCTGGCGCCGCAATGCTGCTCAGCTTCCAGATGCTTCCCGAACAGCCGGCTGCCGAGCTTCTGGAGGCGATCGCGCTTGCAGATCGGCTCGGCTACCACGGGTGCTATAGCGCCGACGAGATCTACCAACAAGGACGCCTGGCTTCTGTTAGCCGCCGCGGCGCAGCGCACGGAGCGGATCCGGCTCGGATCCTGCGTGGCGCCGATCTACATGCGGGACCCGACCTATATCGCTCAGCTGGCTGCCACGCTCGACGAGCTGAGCGGCGGGCGCGCCGAGGTCGTGTTCGGCATCGGCAACATCGCGATGCTCGAGCAGTACGGCGTCGAGTGGCGTGGAACTCGTCCGATCGCCCGCCTGCGCGAGGCGCATCAGGTGATGCGAACGGTCCTCGACGAGGGCGCGATCGACTTCAAGGGCGACTTCTACAGCTACACCGGCGTGACGACGGCAGCCCGTCCTCTACAGAAACACCTGCCCCTGAAGGTGGGGGCGATGGGTGGCCCCAAGTCGATGGAGCTGGCCGGCGAGATCGCCGACGGACTGCACACCGCCTGCGCCTATTCGCCCCAGGCGCTGAGCTACGCGGCCGAGCACTTTCGCGTCGGCGTCGAGCGCGCCGGGCGGAACGTCAACGGCCTCGACCTCGGTGACTCCCTGCTCGGCGCGATCGCGCCCGATGGGGAGGTTGCGCGTCGCGCCGGGCGAGTCCTTGCGGCCTTCTACATCCCGTCGATGCCACCGCCGCTGCTCGAGCGACATGGGATCGAGCCGGAACGGGTGGCGTCGGTTACCGAGGCGTTCGCCGCGGGCGACGTCCAACGCGCGCTCAAGGCCACGCCCGCGGAGATCGCCGACCGGATCATGGTCGCCGGGACGCCCGAGCATTGGGTGCGGTGGCTGACGGAGACCTATGTTCCCGCGGGCCTGAACCATGCGCTGGTCTCGTTCACGGATCCGTTCACCTTGCGAGCCTGGGCCGGGATCGAGGTCGAGGGCTTGCCTGATCTGGGAGAACAAGTGCGGATCATGGGCGAACAGGTCATCCCCGAGCTGAGCTCGCTCTGAACGAGCCCATGCGAATTCTCGCCCTCGGCGGCAGCCTCCGCGAAGCCTCCCGCAACCGGGCACTGCTCGACGAAGCGGCGGCACTCGTACCCGCCGGCACCGAGCTCGACCTCAGCCGACTCAGCATCGTTGGCTCGCTTCCGTTGTTCAACCAGGACGTCATGGACCGCGACGGGCCTCCGCCTGAGGTGGCGGAGCTGAAGGACGCGCTGCGAACGGCGGACGGCCTGCTGATCGCGACGCCCGAGTACAACTGGGGGATCCCGGGGTTCCTGAAGAACGCGATCGACTGGGCGTCGCGCCCATCGAGTGACATCCCGCACGTGTTCGGCGATTTGCCGGTCGCCCTGATCGGCGCCGGCGGGGGCGCTGGGACACGCAATGCGCAGACCGCATGGTTGTCGGTCTTTCGCTTCCTGCGGATGCGGCCCTGGTTCGGCCATGGCCTGTATGTCGCGAACGCCTCGGAGCGGTTCGACGAGCACAACCGCCTTTCCGACGAGGCGACTCGTGAGCAGCTGCGAGCGCTCGTCACCGGCTTTGCCGCTCACTGCGCGCAGGCCCCCCGCATCCGCCCGAGCTAGGGTGCGCAGATGGCATTCAACCGCGAGCACATTCGAGAGTCGATCGAACGAGCGGGTGACGAGCACTGGGATGCTCTCGTCCGTCACCACACCGAGGTTTACCCGGAGAGCAATCCCACACCCGGCGACGTCGCCCGAGCGGAGGCGGAACGGCTGAACGAGCTCGGCATGGGCGACGATCCCAATCTCGAGCTCGTGGAAACCCGGGTCGAGCGCGTTCCGCCCGCCGTCCGCATCACCCACGTGTTCGAGGATCGCGCGAAGGGCACGCGCTTCGAGACCGAGCCGTTCACCGGCTACGAGTGAGTCGTCCGCTCGCGCAGCAGCGCGCGCAGGTCGGCGACCGGCCCCAGGTGCCTCAGCTTGTCGGGGTTGACGATTGAGCTCACGGCCTGGATCTGGCCGTCGGCGACGTCGAGGACCATCACGCCGGCCACCCGGCCCTCGCGGTCGAAGAACAGCGCACCTGGTTGGCGGTTGACCTCCGCGCGGCGCAAGGTGAAGCCGCCGAAGCGGGTGGTGCCGGCCCGCATGCCCGCGACCAGCGTGCGCGCGGCCTTGGCGCGGCCGCGGATCGCATGTGTGATGGCAGGCGCCTTGCCGCCCCCGTCGCCGTGGAGAACCACGTCGTCGGCCAGCAGCGCCTCGAGCCCGGCGAGGTCGCCTTCCTCGGCGGCCGCGAAGAAGCGGGTTGCGAGCTGTTCCTGTTGTTCCCGCGAGGCGTCGAACCGCGGACGCCGCTCCTCCACGTGACGGCGGGCGCGCGTGACGAGCTGGCGCGCGTTCTGATCGCTCGTGCCGATGATCTCCGCGATCCTGTCGTAGGGTTCGTCGAACACCTCGTGCAGCAGGAACGCGGCGCGCTGCTCGGGCGACAGGCTCTCGAGCAGGACGAGGAAGGCGAGCGACAGCGAGTCCGCCATTTCGGCCTTGCGGGCGGGATCGTCCTCGGGGCTGGCCAGGAGCGGCTCGGGTAGCCATTCGCCGACGTAGGTCTCGCGCCGGACTCGTGCCGAGCGGAGATGGTCGAGCGAGAGGCGCGAGACGACCGTCGACATGTAGGCGCGCGGCGACTCGATCTGTTCGCCGCCCTCGCGCGCCCGGTGGAGGCGGAGGAACCCTTCCTGCACAATGTCCTCCGCCTCGCTCACGCTGCCGAGCATCCGGTAGGCGATGGCAAACGCCGGCGGCCGAAGCTGGTCGAACTCCTCGTCGGTCATCGCTTCAGCCGAGCCCTTGCGCGAAGCCTTGGCGCCAGCTCGCATAGCGGGGCTGCCAGCGGAGCTCGCGCTTGGCCTTCTCGTTCGAGGCTCCTTTCACCTCGGTCATCATGACGGTCGCCGCCTCACCGGCGAGCAGCCGCCCGAGCCAGCGTGGGATACGCCTGGGTGGCTTCGCATCCAGCGCGCTCGCCAGCACCGGCAACCACACTCGCACCGGCGCGGGCTCATCGTCCACGACGTTGTAGACACCCGGCCGGCCGCGTTCGACCGCAACCGCGGTCGCCGCCGCGGCGTCCTCGATGTGGATATGCGAAAAGACGCCACCGCCGTCGCCGACTATCGGGAACCGGCGCTTGCGGACGGGCGCGGCCATCAGCGCATCCGGTGCCAAGCTGATCGCGGTCCCCGGGCCATAGAAACCGCCGTAGCGCAATGCGAGACCCTCGCCCAACTCGATCGTCGTCACCGCCCGCTCCAGGTGGACGATGCCCACCAGCGCGGCGCGCAGCGCCCCCGGCGGGTTGGGATCGAGGGGATCGTCCTCGGTCAGCACCGGCCCGCCGGTGTGTGCGAATCGGAACGCGCCGAAGCTCTGCGCCACGAACCGCCGAGCCCCCACTGCGCGGCCGGCGGCCAGGAGGTGGTCCGTCGCCTCGGTACGCAGTCGGTTCGTCATGATCGTCGCGGGTGAGCGCTCGGGATGGCGCATGTCTCTCGCGGACACCGGCCCAGACAGCGCGGTGAGCTCATGAACGATCACCTCGGGTTCGGCCGACGCCACCGCCTGGGCGACCGCGTCCGGGTCGAGGGCGTCGGCCACGACCGGGCGCGCTCCCAGGCTACGCACGAGGTCCTGCTTCGACACGCTCCTGGTCATCCCGACCACCTCGTGGCCTTGTGCCACGAGCTGCGGGACGAGCGCTCTGCCGAGGACGCCGGTGGCGCCCGCTACGAAGACCTTCATCTCGGCTCCTTTCGTCTCGTTGCCTCTGAGACGAGATAGGGGCGCCGTCTGTGACAGGCAGGCCCCGGAGTAAATCCTCGGCGCCGTTCGCATCCTCGATGATGGCGTCAGCGACGTCCACGACGCGAGGAGCGACAACATGATCCGAAGCATTCCCCGCCGGCGCCGATCGACCGGGGCCGAGCTCACAGGCGCGTCCGTCACCGGCGTGGTTGCAGCAGGCGCTCGGCTCTTCGGCCCGTCGGCGATGGCGCCGGTCGCCGTCGCCGCGACCGCCGTCGGAGCGCTGGCAATCGCCCGGCTCGCGATCGCGGATGCCGTGATCCGCAGGCTGCGAGCCGGCGAAGTCGAGATCGGGTCGTTGAAGGTCGGAGAGCTCGAGGTGGGGGGCCGCCGCTGGCCGGAGTCCGGCGCGACGGCGTAACCCTCCGCGCCGTCAGGCGCCACCGCGTTTGCGTCGCGCAACCGTCGAGGTCGCGCGTCTCATAGCCTTCCTGGGGTGACCTGGACCGTAGACGTAGGTGCGACGCCGGCTTCTGTCATGCCGCCCCTGCCGGGTGTCCTGGCGGCGGCGGTGAGCGAGGCGCTGGCCCGGTCGGCCGCACAGCAGCCGGTATGGCCCGATCCCGAGGAGGTCACGCGCGTCCGCGCGGTGTTGGAGGCGGTACCGCCGATCGCCGTGCCCGCCGAGGTCGACCGGCTGCAGGAGCGGCTGGGCGCCGTGGCGCGCGGCAAGGCGTTCATGTTGCAGGGCGGTGATTGTGCGGAGACCTTCGTCGACAACACCGAGGCGCATCTGCGCGGGACCATCCGCACGCTCTTGCAGATGGCCGTGGTCCTGACCTACGGGACCTCCATGCCCGTCGTCAAGATCGGGCGTATCGCCGGTCAGTACGCCAAGCCACGAACCTCCGACACGGATGTGGCGGGCCTGCCGTCATACCGCGGCGACATGGTCAACGCGCTGGAGCCGACCTTCGAGGCGCGGCGGCCCGACCCCGGCCGGCTCATCCGAGCGTACGCGAACGCGGCGGCGGCGATGAACCTGGCCCGCGCCATCACCGGGTCGGGCCTCGCGGATCTCCATCACCTGCACGAGTGGAACATGGATTTCGTTCGCCACTCGAGCGCCGGCGAGCGATATGAGCGCGTCTCCGCCGAGATCGACCGCAGCCTGCGCTTCATGTCGGCGTGTGGCATCGAGGACAGCGCGATGCGCACCGTCGAGCTGTACTCCAGCCACGAGATGCTCGTGCTCGACTACGAGCGCGCACTGTTGCGAGCCGAGGGCGATCGCCTCTACCTCCTTTCGGCCCATCAGCTGTGGATCGGCGACCGCACGCGCCAGGTGGAGGGCGCGCATGTCGCTATTGGGGCGCTGATCGCGAACCCCGTCGGGGTAAAGATCGGCCCTACGGTCACGCCCGCCGAGGCGGTCGAGATCGTCGAGCGGCTCGATCCTCAGCGGATCGACGGCCGCGTGACCCTCGTCTCGAGGATGGGCAACGAACGGGTCCGCGCGGTCCTGCCGCCGATCGTCGAGGCCGTCACCCGTTCGGGGCATCGTGTCGTCTGGCAGTGCGACCCGATGCACGGCAACACCGAGGAGACGCCCGGCGGCCAGAAGACGCGGCACTTCGACCGCATCATGGACGAGGTCGAGGGGTTCTTCGAGGTCCACCAGCAGCTGGGTACGCATCCCGGCGGCATCCACGTCGAGCACACCGGCGAAGACGTCACCGAGTGCCTCGGTGGCGCCCAGATGATCTCCCACGCCGAACTGTCATCGCGCTACGAGACGGCCTGCGACCCACGTCTCAACACCCAACAGTCGCTCGAACTCGCCTTCCTCGTCGTGGAGATGCTGCGCCGGAACGCATGACGACGCGCCGCGCCTCGTGAGGCCCGACGGCCTCACAGGTGCAGAATCCGACGCAGCTCGGTGGCTTGTGCATGGGTGAGCCGCCTCGCCTCGCCCCACAGGCGAGGGGCGAGACGGCGCGCAGGGTCTCGTTCACGCTCGGTCTGCAGGTCGGCGATCCCCCGCGCCACGGCCGCACGAACCGCATCCCGCAGCGCTCGCGCGCCGTCGGTGTCCTCCCAGGAGAAGCCGAACGCCGAGGCGTCGATCGGCGCGGAGGTGCGTCCGTAGATTCGCTGCGGCCGAGGCAGCGGGGTCGGACCGAGCCCTCGAACCAGCGGCCAGAGCAGCTCCGGATCCACGTCAAGCCGCCGCGCGAGAGCGCGCGCCGGCGCGTACAACGCGCTCTCGGAATCGACGACGACATCCCACATATCGTCCGCGCCGATCATCGACAACGGGACGACCGGATAGGCGTACTCGAGCGCCAGGCGCGCGAAGCCGATGCGCTCGCGCCAGAGCAGCGGATAGTGGTCTCCGCGGTGCCGCGCGACCTCGCGGCCGCCGCCCGGAAACACCAGCACGGCCTCGCCGTCGGCGAGCAGCCGACGAGCGTTCTCGCGCGTCCCGTTCACGGTGCCAAGGTCCGAGAGCAGGCGCCGCCAGACCGGGATGCGGAAGTGCTGGCGCTCGCCGAGCGAGCGGATGCCCACACCCGTTCGCTTGCGGATGTCCAAGGCGAGGAACGGGATGTCGAAGAATCCGAGCGTCGTGTGGTTGCCGACGAGGAGGTACCGCCCATCGCTCGGCAGGTTCTCAAAGCCGTCGAACCGCGGATCGGTCAGCACCCGCCACGGCGCCAACAGCGCCTCGAGCGCCGCGACCGTCGTCGCGCTCTCGAGCGGGATCCCAGCAGCATGCTCGGTCGATCGGTGTTCGCCCATCGCCAGGAAATTGTCGTGCCTTTGATGCGTGGGTGAGGAACAGTTGCGGGCTATCCAGGTGATAGGTCGGGTGTTCTACGGATGGCGCTGACGGGTGCGGGTAGGAGGCTGGGTGACTTACCGAGACACCAACCAATCAAGAGAGCGGATAGGGCGACCGGTCCAAAGGAGGCCCTGGTGGGCGGCTACGATCAGACATTCCGCGAGTGGCGAGAGAACCCTGAGGAGTTCTGGCGCGCCGCCAGCACGGCGATCGAGTGGGATCGCCCTCCTGACGCGGTCCTCGACCGGTCGACGACACCAAGCCCGGTGTGGTTCCCGGGTGGGGAGCTCAACACCTGCTTCAACGCGCTCGATCGCCATGTGCGCGATGGGCGCGGCGATCAGGCGGCGCTGATCTACGACAGCCCCGTGACGGGCGTTGTACGGCGCTACTCATATCGGGAGCTCCTCGACGAGGTGGCGCGCTTCGCCGGCGCCCTGAAATTCGAGGGCGTCGGTCGAGGGGATCGCGTGGTCATCTACATGCCGATGGTCCCCGAGGCGGTGATCGCGATGCTCGCGTGCGCCCGCCTCGGGGCCATCCATTCGGTCGTCTTCGGCGGGTTCGGCGCCGACGAGCTGGCGGCCCGGATCGCCGATTCGGGAGCGAGGATGGTCGTGTGCGCGTCGTGCGGCATCGCGCCCACCGGGGTTACGCCGTACAAGCCGCTGGTGGACCGCGCGCTCGAGCTGCTCGAGGGACAACACGTTCGCTCCATCGTGCTCCAACGCCCCGAAGGTCCGGGCTCGATTCAGCCGGGGCGGGACGTCGAGTGGGATGCCTGTATGGACGGGGCTTCGCCGGCGCCGTGCGTGCCGGTCGCGTCCACCGACCCGCTTTACATCCTCTACACGTCCGGGACCACCGGCCAGCCGAAGGGAATCGTGCGAGACAACGGCGGCCACGCCGTGGCGCTGGAGTGGTCGATGGAGGCGGTCTACGACGTGCGCCGCGGCGAGGTGTACTGGGCTGCCTCAGACATCGGCTGGGTCGTCGGCCATTCGTACATCGTCTACGCGCCGCTGCTACACGGATGCACGACTGTGCTCTACGAGGGCAAGCCGGTCGGGACACCCGACGCCGGGGCGTTCTGGCGCGTCTGCGCCGACCATGACGTGTCGGTGATGTTCACCGCCCCGACCGCGATCCGGGCGATCAAGCGCGAGGATCCGTCGGCCGAGCACATGGCCGGTCACGATCTCAATGCGTTGCGAACGCTCTTCCTGGCCGGAGAGCGCTGCGATCCGGACACGCTGGCATGGGCCGGCGGACACCTCAGGCGGCCGGTGATCGATCACTGGTGGCAGACCGAGAGCGGGTGGCCGATGGCCGCCAATTGCCTTGGGCTCGAGTTGCTGCCCGTCAAGCCCGGGTCCCCGACCAAGCCGGTCCCTGGCTACGACATCCGAATCCTCGATGACGACGGCACCGAACTGGGGCCCGGCGAGAACGGCGCGGTCTGCGTGAGGCTCCCACTTCCGCCCGGCTTTTCGCCGACGCTGTGGCGGGGGGACGAGCGCTTCTTCGAAGCCTACCTTTCCAGATACGCCGGTTTCTATCTCACCGGTGACGCCGGATACGTTGACGAAGACGGCTACGTGTACGTGATGAGCCGGATCGACGACGTGATCAACGTGGCCGGCCACCGGCTCTCAACCGGACAAATGGAAGAGGTCCTGTCGAGCCACCAGGATATTGCCGAGTGCGCGGTCGTCGGCGTTGCCGACGACTTCAAGGGACAGATCCCAATTGGCTTCGGCGTGCTCAAGGCGGGAGTCGAACGCTCCCACGAGGACATCGCCGCCGAATTGGTGGCCCTGGTTCGCGAGCGCGTCGGTCCAGTCGCCTCATTCAAGACGGTGGCAATCGTCGATGCACTGCCGAAGACCCGCTCAGGCAAGACGCTGCGCGCAACGATCCGCAAGATCGCCGACGGCGAGCGCTGGAGCATGCCGTCGACGATCGAGGACCCCACTGTGCTGGACAACTTTGTGCAGCTGTTGCCGACGCTCCACACCGGCGGCGTCCCGACGCCGCGGTCGTGATCAATCTCGGGAGCCGTTCGTCGCTACGCTGTGGTTCCTCGGGGGTCTGATTCGCCGGGGTGAGCGGTGTGAGTCCGGAACCGGGTTCGGTTGGGTCGATTGTTGGGCGTGACGCCGAGCTGGCGTCGCTTCGTGGGCTGCGTGCAGGCGAGGGCGGTGTACGTGGGTGTTTGCTCGTCGGGGAGCCGGGAATTGGCAAGACGACGCTGTGGGAGGCGGGGGTCGCAGCGGCACGGGACCAAGGCTCGCACGTGTTGGCAGCGCGACCGAGCGAGAGCGAGGCGCGGCTGCCGTTCGCCGGGTTGATCGATATGTGCGACCCCGTAGGGTCTGCCGAGCTCGAGGCGTTGCCGACCCCCCAGCGGCGGGCGCTCGAGGCAGCGCTCCTGCGAGCCGAGCCGACGGACGTCCCGGCGCACGCTGGGGCGGTCGAGTTCGGGTTTGTGGCCGCGGTCCGTGTGCTGGCGGCGCGCGCGCCATTGGTGATCGCGGTTGACGACTTGCAGTGGCTCGATCGCTCTTCGGTCGACGTGCTGGCATTCGCCGCGCGCCGCCTCAGGGACGTACGCGTCGGGTTCCTGCTCGCGCGGCGCCCCGGCCGCATGACCGAGCTCGAGCAAGCGCTCGCACGTGGGTCGCTCGTCAGGGTCGAGGTGGGTGCTCTGACTCTCGGCGCGCTGCGCCGGATGCTGCTTGATCGCCTGGGTCTAACGGTCTCGCGGCCGCTGTTGCGCCGCGTTGTCGACGTGACGCAGGGGAATCCACTGTTCGCGCTGGAGATCGGTCGCTCACTGCTCGGGCAGGAGGGTGCGGCCGATGCGGACGAGATCCCGCTCCCGGATAGCGTCGAGGAGATCGTCGGAGGCCGGGTCGCACAGTTGCCTGCCGGAGTGCGAACTGTCCTGCTGGCGACAGCGCTGTCGGAGGATCTAGGGCTAGGTACACTCAGCGCCGTTGCCGGCTCGGACGCCGTTGAGGACGCGCTTGGAGCCGGTGTGTTGGTGGCCGACGGCGAGCGCGCCCGGCTGGCGCACCCGCTGCTGGCCGCGGTCGCGAAGAAACGATCGCGGGTGCGCGAGCGCCGTGAACTTCACCGGGTCCTGGCCGGCGTGATGGACGAGGGTCCGTTGCGTGCATTGCATCTGGCCCTTGCGAGCACGGGTGTGGACGAAGACCTCGCCGACGCGCTGGACGCCGGCGCCCGTCAGGCGTCGGCGCGCGGCGGACGTCAGCAGACAGTGGAATTGGCTCGTCATGCACTGCGCCTGACCCCAGCCGGGTCGGACGCGCGGGGCGAGCGGGTGCTTTCCCTCGCCGGCGCACTGTACGAGGCCGGTGATCTGCGGCGTCTGACCAAGCTGCTCTCGGACCAGCTCGAATCTTTGCCGACTGGCGCGATGCGAGCGCAGGCACGGTTGCTGCTGGGCGAGGGCTACGGGTCGCGAAGCCTGGACGAAACGGATGCTCAGCTCGAGCTCGCGCTGGTGGAAGCCGACGACGATGCCGCGCTGCGCGCATACATCCTGGCCAAGCGAGCCGCCAATACGGCGGCCGGTCGCGTCGCCCGGATGCGCGACGCCGAGGCGTGGGCGCTCGACGCGCTACGCGGTGCAGATAGCCGCGAGGTCGAGCGGGTCGCACTGTACGCGCTGGCTTGGACTCACGCGCTGACCGGGCGGTCGGTCGGTGAGTTGTGTACGCGCTCGGATGTAGAGACGGACACCGGCGCATATCTCGCAGCCAGTCCTGAGCGAGTGGCCGCCCAGCGCCACGTCTGGCGGGGAGAAATCGCGCAGGGGCGGGCAGCGCTCGTCGGTCTGCTGGCGGTGGCTGACGAGCGCGGCGAGGAAGCGTCGTACGTGCTCCTTCGCCTTCACATTTGCGAGCTCGAACTGCGCGTGGGTGAGTGGGACGCTGCGGCCGCGCTGCTCGACGAGTGGGCCGAGTCCTCGAACCGCGAGCTGACGTTCAGGCCTCAGTACGAGCGCTGCCGGGCGCTCCTCGCGGCCGGCCGGGGAGACGAAGACGAGGCGGAGCGGTGGGCGAATGATGCGATCTCGCGGGCGCAAAAGACCGCCTGTCGTTGGGATGAGCTCGAGGCGCGGCGCGCACGCGGGATCGTCGCACTCCGCGCGGGCGCACCGGACCGGGCCGCCAAGGACCTCGCGGCGGTGTGGGAGCACGCTCAGCGCGAGGGCATCCTCGAGCCGGGCGCCTTCCCGGCGGCGCCCGATCTCGTGGAGGCGCTGGTCGAGCTCGACCGGTTGGCAGAGGCTCGCACGGTGACGGGTCGGCTCGCGACGCTGGCCAAGCGGCAGGAGCATCCATGGGCGCTCGCCAGCGTCAAGCGGAGCCGGGCGCTGCTGCGCCCGGGATCCGACCAGGCTGCCGCGATGTTGCGAGCGGCAGCCCGGGACTTTGAGCAATCTGGTCTGCGGTTCGACGCGGCGCGCTCACTGTTGGCACTCGGGCGGCTACAGCGGCGCGCGAAGCAATGGCGTGGGGCGCGCGACGCGCTGGCGGACGCGGCGACTGCCTTCGACCGGCTGGGCTCGCCGGGCTGGGCCGAGGTGGCGCGCGCGGAGCGCGAGCGGATGCCCGGACGGCGCCCCGCAACCAATGGCGAGCTGACTCCGACTGAACGGCGTGTGGTGGAGCTTGCCGCCGGCGGTCTGGCCAACAAGCAGATCGCCACCACCCTGTTTGTCACCGTCCACACGGTCGAGGTCCATCTCGCGCATGCGTACGCCAAGCTCGGGGTGCGTTCCCGCGTGCAGCTCGCCGCTCGTCTGGCCGCTGACGCGCACGCGGCAGCGTCCGCACGACCGCGTCCCTGAAAGATTGAGGGTTTCCGTTATTTTCCCCGCGGCGATGGCGGCGTACGGTTGTCCGCATGCCCGAATTCATCGCCGAGCAATACTTCTCGCGAACCGACGCCGCAGGCGCACGGCGCGCCGCCGGCGCGGCGCGCCACGCGGCCGAGCAGCTGGCGCGCGAGGGAATGCACGTCGCGCTCGTGCGGTCGGTCTTCGTCCCGGAGGACGAAACGTGCATCTTCATATACGAGGCTGACTCGCTCGACAGCGTACGAATGGCTGCGGAGCGCGGGGCGCTTGCATTCGAGAACATCGCACAAGCCCCCCCGGAACCGGACCACAAGCCGGCAACGAACGAGGATCGTTCGGAGGTGCCGCTGCCATGACCGAATGCGCCTGCATGGCGGCGACCTTGAACACCCCACCCGACCGCTCGTCATTGCGTGTGCTCAACCCCGACCGCTTGTACCGACACATGGACCAGCTCTACCGAGCGGCGTGGGCCCTGTGCGGATCGCCTCACGACGCCGAGGACCTCGTCCAGGAAACCTACGTCAACGTGTTGAAACGCCCGCGTCTGCTGCGTGACGACAACGAGATCGGCTACCTGCTTCGAGCCCTCAGGAACACCTATGCGAGCCGGTACCGCAGCAGCGCCCAACGCCGGCGCGACCGTGCCCTCACCGAAGACGACGGGGCGCCGCGCCAGGACGACGGATTCGCGGCTCGGGAGATCATGGAGGCGATCGCGAGCGCGCCGTCTGCCTACCGCGACGCGGTCATCGCCGTGGACTTGATCGGGCTGTCCTATCGAGAGGCGGCCGACGCGCTCCACACACGGGAATCGACGATCACCACGCGCCTGCACCGCGGTCGCCACCACATCGCACTGGCACTGAAGGGCGAACTCCGACTGGAGACCGAGCGCCGTCGTCTCGCTGCGTGAACGCCGCGGCTTTGTGTCGGCAACGGATTGCCCCCGGACTGGAGGCGATCACGGCCGCGATTGCGTATTTTGTACGTATGCCGGTCGCTGCTGTGCGGAGTGAGCTTGGGGTAGGCTCGCCGCGCCACGATGAGCGACCGGTCGGATCACGACATGCTCCGGCGGGTTCTCGATCTCGAACGAGCGCTCGGGTCAGAGTCGGATCCTGAACGGGCGCTTCGTCGGCTGCTGGAGGAGGCGTGCCTGATCGCACGAGCGCGCTACGCCGCGCTGGGAGTGCTCGATGAGGAGCGGGTCGAGTTGGAGCGCTTCCTCGCCTGTGGCGTGGACGCGGCGACCGAGCGGGCAATCGGAAGACCCCCGCGAGGGCGGGGCGTTCTCGGGGTGCTGATAGCGGATCCTCGCCCGTTGCGGCTGCGGGACATTGCCGAGCATCCCGACAGCTATGGCTTCCCGACGGGTCACCCGCGGATGCGCAGCTTCCTCGGCGTTCCGATCCTAATCGGCGGCGAGCCCGTCGGAAACCTGTATCTCACCGAGAAGCAGGGTGGCCACCAATTCACCGAAGCAGACGAGCACGCGGTGGTCCGCCTTGCCAGCGTTGCGGCGAGCGCGATCGAACGCGAGCGTGCCTAGCCGGCGACGTCGCTCTACTCGGCCATTTGGTCGTGGTCGGCCATGAGGTTGTGGGCGAGGGCGTAGCGGACGAGCCCAGAGCGCTTGCCAAGACCGAGCTTGCGATGAATCCGCCTACGGTGCGAATCGACCGTCCGCCTCGAGAGGTGAAGCTGTTTGGAGATCTCGCCGCTGGTCAGACCGAGCGCGACCAGCCGGAGCACCTCGGTCTCTCGCGCGGTTAGACCATCGACGTCGACGGCTCGCCGAAGCGCCTCGAGGCTCGCGGCGACGCGCCGGCTGACGTACTGCTCTCCTCGCGCGGCGCAACGAACCGCTTGCGAAAGCTCGCCGTCTGCGTTGTCTTTCAGGACGTATCCGACCGCTCCGGCGCCGAGCGCCTGCTGCGCGAACGCGGGACTCTCCTCGATCGTCAGCACGACGATCTCGGTCTCGGGCACCTCCGCCCGCAGCCGCCGGATCACTTCGATGCTCGCCCCACCCGGCACCTGAAGGTCGAGCAGGAGCACGTGCGGAATGTGCCCCTTGACGTGTCGGATCGTCGAGAACAGGTCGCCGGCCTCAGCGATCACCTGAACATCGTTCTGGCCCTCCAACAGCAGCCGCAGACTACGACGCCTCAGACGATGATCATCGGCGAGCACAACTTTGATCGGCGAGCCCGTCGGCGGCGAGTACGCAGGACCGCCGGGGACTTGTGCCAACTGCAGCGGTAAGGCCATGCTTCCAACATAACCTCAGGCGCTCACTCCAACCTCCCGGGGAACGCGAGGCTCAGGTGCGGCCAGCCTCGACAACCCGTGCGGAAAAGTACCTACCCAAATATCAACGTGAGTGGCTTGGCGATTGGGCGCCGCCGTTCATGTGACACTCACCGGCGAGTGGCCACGGCCGGCTCGGGACACTGCAGCTATACCGAATCCAGTCGAGGAATCGCGGCTGGGATCAGGCAGTCGAGGTGCCAGAACTGCGCTTCGTAATGCTCTGGGTGCTCGCCGAGATTGAGATAGGAGGACCGGTGGAGACTGCCGTCCGCCAACTCCAGCCAGATCGGCTCATAAACCCCGATGCGATCCCCGCACATCGCGCACCGCAGAAACGGCGACACCTCATTCACCCGGGCCTCCGCCCTCGATCATGAACAGCCTCCCACGCTACAACGCGCGCGGAAGACGCCGCGACGGGGGTTCTCCACCCTTCGGCGAGGAGGACTACTTACCGAATGGCTTCTGGCACGAGAGCGGCGGGGCCCGTTACGTACCTCAGGGTTGCGGCTCACCCAAATTCGACGCCCTGTGCAAGTGGCAGTTGGTCAGAGTAGTTGATGGTGTTCGTCGCACGCCGCATGTAGGCGCGCCACGCGTCGGAGCCCGATTCGCGGCCGCCGCCGGTGGATTTCTCGCCGCCGAACGCGCCACCGATCTCCGCGCCGGAGGTGCCGATGTTGACGTTGACGATCCCGCAGTCCGAGCCGTCCGCCGCCATGAACCGCTCGGCTTCGCGTTGGTCGCGGGTGAAGATGCTCGACGACAAGCCCTGCGGGACGCCGTTGTGCAGCGCGATCGCCTCGTCGAACTCGCGATAGCTCATCACATAGAGGATGGGCGCGAACGTCTCGCGCCGGACCAGTTCCGTCTGCGCCGGCATGCGAACGAGTGTTGGCTCGACGTAGTAGGCATCCGGGTAGCCCGCCGCCTCGCGGCGCCCGGCGCCTACCAGCACGTCGCCGCCGTGGTCTCGCGCCTCCGAAAGCGCCTCGACCATGCCGCGATGGGCACGTCCGTTGATCAGCGGGCCGAGCAGCGTCCCGCCGGCGAGCGGATCGCCGATCGGTAGCCGACCGAACACGTCACTCAGGCGCTCGAGGAGTTCGTCGACCACGTCCTCGTGCACGATCAACCGGCGCATGGTCGTGCAGCGCTGGCCGGCTGTGCCAGCCGCAGCAAAGACAACCCCGCGCGCGGCGAGCTCGAGGTCGGCCGACGGTGTGACGACGGCGGCGTTGTTGCCGCCGAGTTCGAGCAGGCAGCGGCCGAGACGAGCGGCGACTCGTGGGCCGACCTGGGCGCCCATTCGCTCCGAACCGGTGGCGCTGACAAGCGCCACATCAGGGCTGTCGACCAAGACTTGCCCGCCGTCGGCGTCCGCGACAACCAGCTCGTGCAGCCCCGCCGGCGCCCCACACTCCGCGCCCGCTCGGTCCAGCAAGGCGGCGCAGGCCGCCGAGGTCAACGGCGTCAGGGGCGATGGCTTCCATACGACGGTGTCGCCGCACACCAGCGCGACCACGGTGTTCCAGGACCAAACGGCGGCGGGAAAGTTGAAGGCAGAGATCACAGCCACGACGCCGAGTGGATGCCAGGTCTCCATCAGGCGGTGACTTGGTCGCTCCGACGGCATCGTGCGGCCATCCAGCTGCCGCGAGAGGCCGACGGCGAAGTCACAGATGTCGATCACCTCCTGGACCTCGCCCAGGGCCTCGGACGGAATCTTGCCGGCCTCGATCGTGATCAGTTCCGCGATGTCGGCCTTGTGCTCGTGAACCAGGCCGCCGAAGCGCTTGACCAGTGCACCGCGCACCGGTGCGGGAACAGCGCGCCAGGTCGTGAACGCGGACCTCGCCGCAGCGATGGCGGCCTGCACAGCAGCAGCGTCGGCGGCCGGCACCTCGAACAGGTCCTCGCCTGTGATTGGCGAGCGCGCGGCTGTGCGTGCCCCGGATCCAGGCGACAGCGAGACCCCGCACCGGTCGAGGCGCCGACGCGCCCGCTCGCGGAGTTCCTCGGTCGAGGAAACGGACAGATCTTGTCGCGGCGTGCTCGAGCTCATCATCGTGTTACACGATGTTGTACTCCGGACGCGAGTTGGCGGCGTAAAAACGCTCGGCGCCGAGCGGTGTCACGTCGATGAAAGGTCGGATACCCAGGTACATGTCGCGAAGGATCTCACCCACTGCGGGACCCTGCAGGAAGCCGTGGCCGGAGAAGCCGGTGGCGTAGAGGAATCGCGAGATACCGGCCGCCTCGCCAATGATCGCGTTGTGATCGGGCGTCATCTCGTACAACCCGGCCCACCCTCCGCGGATCCCGGCGTCGGCGATCCGGGGCGCGCGCCGCCCCACGACTTCCATCAGACCCGGGATCCAATCGTCCGTGGTCTCGACGCTGAATCCGGGCTTCTCGTTCGGATCCGACATCCCCATCAGCAGGCCGGGGCCCTCGCGGTGAAAGTAGAAGCTCGACGCGAAGTCGATCGTCATGGGCAGCTCATCGGACAGCCCGTCGATCGCTTCGGTGAACAGGATCTGGCGCCGCAACGGGCTGACGGGCAGCTCGACATCGACCATGGCACCACACCGCGCCGACCACGCGCCCGCGGCGCAGATCACGGCCGCTGTCCGGATCGAACCGTGGCTGGTGACGACCTCGGTGACATGAGCCCCACGCGTGTTGATCGCGAGCACTTCGCAGCCAACCTCGACGTGGCCGCCGTGAGCGCGCGTACCGACCGCGTATCCCTGGACGACATCCTCTGGAGCTGCGTGGCCATCGCCCGGCGAGAACGCTCCGGCCAGGATGTCGTCTCCCTCCAGCAGCGGGCAAAGCGCGCGGGCCTCCTCGGCTGTGACGAGCCGGGAATCCAGGCCGCGCTCATTCTGCAGCGTGATGCTCCGCGCGAAGGCCTCGACGTCGGACTCCCGGGTCAGGACGAATAGATAGCCAACCTGCTTGAGCGCAATCTCCCAGCCAGGCCGACGGCCGAAGTCGCGAAACGCGGCGAGACTGCGCTTGGCGATGTCGATGTTCAGCACATCCGAGAACTGGGTGCGGACCCCGCCGGCGGCGCGGCGAGTCGAGCCACTTCCAAGCTGCGCACGCTCGACCAGCACGACATCGACGCCTGCCTCGGCGAGGTGAAACGCGGCGCTCGCACCGATCACTCCGCCACCGATCACGACCACGGCTGCTGACCCGGGGAGCGAAGGAGCCAGGCGCGCCATCGAGCGGATCGTACGTGCCCGTGTCCGCTAGCCACCGAGGCGGTGTGAGCGACGGCAGTTCGGCAGCCTCGCGCCTCGACTCGCCCCTGCGATCATCTAAGCGCCGCCGACCCCGCGGATGACTCTTGCCCGCAGAATCAGCATCGTCGCCTCGGTGGCGTGGGCGCTGTTGATCGGCTCAGGAGCGCTCACGGCCACCAACCAGGGCTATTGAGCCGGCCTCGTGAGCAAGCTGGCCCACACGCGAGAGTCCCATGCCGGGCGCTTCGCGTTTGACGGTGGCCAGCAGCGGGATGCTCTGCTCGGTCTTCCCGACGGCCATGTACGCGTTCGCGAGCCGACGGCGGTGATTCATCGCCCAGACGAACGCTCCTGCGCGCTCCTCGCGCTCGATTGCGCGCTCGTAGCGCTCGATCGCGGTGGTCAGGTCGCCGCGTAGCTCCGCCAGGGACGCGAGGGCCCCGGCGACGCTGCCGATGCACATCAGCGCGCGGGCGGATACGACCAGTCGATCGGCGAACGGAGCGAGGAGGTCCTCGAGTTCGGCGCCGAGCTCGGCATCACCGAGCAGCCGTGCCGCTTCGCTGAGCTCCTTGGCGGCCGAGAGCCAGTTGGTATCCCGCGGCCAGCTCCGTGGAGCGCCGGCGGCGCGTTGCGCAGCAATGTCCCGCCGCGCTTCGTCGCCGTATCCGGCGGCCACCAGCGCCCAGGCTCTGAGAGCTCGGTACGCCCATCCCGCGGGGGAGCTGCGCACGCGATCAGACTGCCACAGCAAGTCGATTTCCTCCGGACGCTCGTCGGCCAACGAAACGATGAACTGGAGTCGCTCGACGAATTGGACGTTCGGATCGTTCGCAAGCCGCCCGAGCTTGACGGCCTGGCGTTGGAGCTGGCGGGCCTCGTCGACGCGCCCATGGAGATAGGCGCGCGTGGTTCGCCAGGCCGGCACATACCAGGCGTAGGCCGATAGGGGCATCCGAGCCGCGGTTGCTGCGTACGCCTCGAGCTCAGCCTCGATGGCACGCCCGTCGCCGAGCTCCTCGAGATCGACGATCCTCCACGTGCGGGCTTGCAGCTCGAGTACCGGATCCTCTGCCCGAAGCGCGAGACTGAGCATCTCGCCGGCGAGCTCGAGTCGGTCCGGGGTGTGGTCGGGGCCCCAGAGCACGACGTGTCGAGCGCCGAGTGAGGCGGCCAGAGCACGAACGCCTCCGAGGGCTCGCGCGCTCGTGAGCGCCGCGCTGCTGAGCTCGTCGCGGCGCGCCGGCGTCTCGTCGTACGCGAGTTCGACCGCCAGCCTCGCCTGCACGCGAGCGCGCAGTTCCCGGTCCGGGAGTTCCAGAGCGGCCAGAGCCTCTTCGAGGATCGCTACGCGCGTGCGATCGACGGCAACTATCGCCACGGCCGGTCCAACCACACCGAGGGCGGCGCGGGCCACGAGCGCGCCGTCGTGTGCTCGGCGTGCCTGCGAGAGGGCCTTCGCAAACGTCTCAGTCGCGTCGTCGCGCAGGTCCGCCGCGAACAGGGCCTCGCCCAGGCTCACCTGAAGGCGGGTCCGGATCCTCAGCGCTGCGCCTGCGTTCTCGCAGGCGGCCAGCGCTCGGCGGAGAAGGTCGGCGGCATCGGCCGGCGCGCGGCTTCTCATCAACTCGATCGCGGCCTGCTCGGCCAGGTTTGCGGAGCGCTCGGCGCTGATCAGAGGCATCGCGACGAGCGCGTGGCGCGCCGCCGCGGCGAGCGTCTCGTCGGGACTGGCATGCGCCCGGGGGGCGAGCGCATCGAGGGCGGCGGCATGCAGGGCCGTCTGGCGCCCCGGGGCCAGCCGGGACATCAACGCCTCTTGAACGAGCGCGTGCACGAAAGCCATGTGTCCGCTGCGCCCACCGATCGGTGAGACGAGGTGGGCCTCGGCGGCGCGGTCGAGCGCCGCAATCGCCTCCCCGGTCTCGATCCCGGCCACGGCCGCGGCGAGAGTCGTCTCGAATTCGCGGCCCAGGATGGCGGCCGCCTCGAGCGTGCGCTCCACGCTTGCCCCGAGCGCCTGGACGCGTGAGACGACGAGTTCGGCGACGTCGGCCGGCAGAGCGGTACCCGCCGCCGTGAGCCCAGCGTCGACGAGCGCCTCTAGGAAGAACGGATTGCCGTCGGTGCGGGCCTGCAACGCCTTCAGCTCGCCGCCGCCGAGCGAAATGTCCCGCCCACGTCCGGCGACCAGCGCGGCGGTCTCGCTCATCGCGAGGCCTTCCAGCGCGACACGCCGCAGGCTCTCCTCGCGGGCGATCGCGCTGAGCGCACGCGACAGCTCCGTTCCGGTTCCGGGGTACCCGAGGCGCGTCGTGATCAGCGTGAGCGCCGGCACGGCTAGGCCGCGGTGCGCGAGATGGCGCAGGAAGGCCAGCGTGTCGGGATCGGCCCAGTGAAGATCGTCCAGCACGAGCAGCAGCGGCTTTCCGCCCGCCGCACGTTCGACCGCGGCGGCGAGGCGAGCCTGGAGGCGGACGCGCGCGCTTGCGTCCTCGACCGCGCCAAGCGCCGCGGGAAAGCCCTCCGGCCCCAACTCGTTCTCGAGCGCGTCGACGATCGGCCCGTACGGCCTGGCGCCGTCCTCCTCGGCCACCCCCGCGAGGACGGTCGCTCCGCCCGCGTGAACCTCGGCCGCGAAACACGCCGCGAGCCGGGTCTTGCCGATCCCAGCCTCGCCGACGACCACCGCGAAGGCGACGCAGCCGCCCCGCGCGCCGGCCCACGCCGCATGCAGCCGGGTCAGCGCGTCGGCGCGACCGACGAACTCCCCCCGCCAACGCCCCGGGTCCAGCCTCCGAGGAAGCCCTCTGCGCTCGCTCTCGGCCGTGCCGCCGGCACCGGCGAGGACCACAGGTTCGGTGCGCAAGGACGCAGCGAGACCTCGAGTCGCGGCCGACGGAGCCACGCCGAGCTCACGCCGGAGCCGTTCGGTCAGCCGTTCGTACACCACGACCGCGCCGCCCCTGTCTCCGGCTCGATCCAGCGCCTCGATCAGGTCGCGGTGGGCAGGCTCGTCGAACGGATCGCGCTCGGTGCGCCGCCTCAGCCAATCAATCGCGCCCAACCGGTCCCCCGCCGCCTCGGACGCCGCCGCGACCCCGGCCATTGCGCCGCTGACCCGTTCGCGTACGCGGTCTCGTTCGCGAAAGACCCAGTCGAAGTCGAGATCCGGAAGCAGCTCGCCTTGGCCAAGTGCCGCGATCGCCTCGATCGGCCGCCCGGCGTCGAGTAGCGCGTCGAACTCGCTCACGTCGATCACCACATCCGGAGGGTCGGCCAGCCCGACCACATGGCGATCAGCGACCAGCGCGGTCGCCGCGTCGCGGCCGAGTGCGTCCCGCACGGCCGAAAGCGCCGTCCGTAGGTTCGCGCGGGCGCTCTCGTCTCTGAAGTCCGGCCACAGCTCGGCGGCGACCAGACCACGGGCGTGCCGGCCCGGGTGCGTGGCCAGCCATCCCAGGAACGCTCGCGCGGGTCGCCCCGACGGCGGCTGGGAGGGCTCGCCATCCACTGCCAGCGAGAGGCCACCCACGACGCCCACCCTGAGCATGTCGAGCAAGAGCCTAACGAGCGGGGGCGGTGCGGTCAGCTCGATTTGCGGAGCGTTTGCGGACGGCTTGCGACGCGCGCGCAGACTCGACCGGGTCACGCAAATCCCATCAGAGGAGGTCCAGATGACAACACAGCTCGACGCCGCCACCACCGCCACCGCGCCACCGACGGCGGACCCCGGTCAGGTCGAGGCGTTCGCCGGCCGGATCGTGGGTGACCTCGCCGCCACGATGACGACGGTCTTCTGTGCACTCGGAGACAAGCTCGGCCTGTTTGCCGCGCTCGCATCAGGAGGCCCCGCCACGCCCGCGGAGCTCGCCGAACGAAGCGGCGCGAACGAGCGCTACGTGCTCGAGTGGCTCCGCGGACTGGCCGCCGCCGGATACCTCGATCACGACCGCGACAGCGGTCGCTACGCACTCCCTGCAGCGCACGCCGCGGTCCTGTCCGATGAGGGCGGGCTGTGGTTCCTGGGCGGCGGCTACCAGGAGCTCTTCGGGATGCTGCCCGCGCTGGGCCGCATCGAGGCGGCCTTTCGAGACGGCGGCGGCGTGCCCCAGGCCGCCTACCCCGACGACGCTTACGACGGCATGTCGCGCTTCACGCGCGCGTGGTTCGACCACCGCCTGCTCGGCGACTGGCTACCGGCGCTTCCCCACCTCGAGGACGGCCTGAATGCCGGCATCCGCTGGGCGGACGTTGGGTGTGGCACCGGCCGCGCCATGATTCGGCTCGCCGAGGCGTTCCCGGCCTCGACGTTCGTCGGCTACGACGCCTTCCCCGCTCAGGTCGACCGGGCTCGGACAGCCGCTGAGCAGGCAGGTGTGGCCGATCGGGTTCGGTTCGAGGTGGCCGACGGCTCCCGCGGCCTCCCCGAGAAGTTCGACGTGATCTCGACCTTTGACGTCGTCCACGACGCGGCCGATCCGGCTGGATTGGTCGCGGGGATCCGGCGCTCGCTCACCGACGAGGGCAGCTACCTCTGGCTCGAGATCAACTGCGCCGACGATCCCGCGGACAACGTCGGTCCGATCGCTACCGTCATGTACGGCTTCAGCGTTCTCTACTGCATGACGACGTCGCTGGCCCAAGGCGGCACCGGGCTCGGAACCTGCGGCTGCCCACCCGCGGTCGTCGAGCGGTTCGGACACGCGGCCGGATTCGGATCGGTACACGAAGTACCGATCGGCGATCCGTTCAACCGCCTCTACGAGCTCCGGGGCTCCGGTCCCATCACCAGCTAGCCCCGAAGGATCGACCTCGGGGGCGAGATGCCCGGGTTACCGGGCCAACGGCCTCAGTCGCCGGCGCGCTGCCCGTCGCGCCGGCGACGGACCGTCCGAGCGCCGCCGGAGGCCGGCACGCCGTGGCTGCTGCGACGCACCGGCAACATGCTGCTCCCCGCGTCACAATCTTCGCCCGCGGCCGCGGGCCGCGGGCCGCGGGCCGCGCGCCGCGGCGTAATCCCGATCATCCAGGAGGCGATCGTGCAGATCACCCGCAGCAGCGTCGAGACACAGAAGGGCCCAGCGGACTGGTTCACCGGCGACGTCTACATCGATCCGATGGCCGCGCCGGCCGGCACCTCGACGTTCGCTGCGGCGAGCGTCCATTTCACGCCCGGCGCTCGGACCGCCTGGCACACCCACCCGCACGGCCAGACGATCTTCGTCACCGAAGGGGTCGGCCGCTGCCAGCGCGAGGGCGGCCCGATCGAGGTCATCCGCCCTGGCGACCGCGTCTTCTTCGAGCCCGGTGAGAACCACTGGCACGGCGCCGCCCCCGACCGTTTCATGGTCCACATCGCCATGCAGCAGAACGACGAGACGGGTAGCCCCGTCACCTGGGGCGAGCACGTGACCGACGAGCAATACGCCGGCACGCCTCAGTGACTCATTCGACGAGGTAGGTCTCGTAGACCACGCCGCCCGGCTGGCGTCCGCCGACGCTCACGAACACACCCTTGTTCAGCCAGTCGAGCCCGGCGGCGGCCGTCTCGATCTGCGTCGAGGCGCGAAATGTGTACTCGCTGGGGTCGACGGCCTCCCCGCGCGCCAAGCGGGCCAGAACCTCGGCGCTGCCGTGCCGCACGCTTCGCGACTGCACCGACAGCACGTCACCCGCGTCGGTCTGCAGCGTGTAGCGGATATCGCCGAGCGCCGTGCCGTCGGCCAGCACGATCTGCCAGTCGGCGCTGGCTCCGGGGAGCAGCGTTCCGCTGATCGTGGGGCCGGCGAATGTACCTCCGGTGAGCGGCACGATGCGCCGGTGACCGTGGGAGGTTTCGCCGAGGTCGACCGGCTCACCCACTGTCGCCTCGAGGCGGTACACCGGCGTCAGGCGTGGATCGGGGAGCTTGAACTCGCTCGGGCGCGGGCTTGTCGGATCGTTCGGGTGCGGCTCGAGCGGCGTGACCGTGACCTTCATCCATGCGTCAAGCGGCAGGGCGCCGAGAAGACCGTCGAGTTCAGCCTCGCTGTCGGCTCGGTACAGACCGACTGCCTTGGTCTCGCCCGGCGCCACCGGCGGTTTCCAGAGGAGCACTAGATTCCCCCGACGAATCAGGTCGGCGGCGGCCGATGCCTCGGCGCTCACACGCTCGGAGATCTCGGACTCCGGTGTCCCGTCCGGAATGCGAACGTCAAATCCGACCAGGAATTCCATCGTCTCCTCCTCCTCGCTCAATGTCGTACGTCGCGCAGGGCGACGCGGTGTTCTACATGATGTGGAAGGTCGCGGCTCGCGTCTCACGCGGGCCGGGCCAATGCCGCCATCCGGTCAAACGCCTGGTTGATCAGCTGTGGTAGCGGCGGCGCGTCGGCCGTCGCCACCCACTGGCTGAAGGCAACCCGGAACGCGGCGACGCCGAGCTCGGCGATGAGGTCCGCGTCCAGGGCGCCGGCACCGCGCCCTTGCAACGACTCGCGAACCGCGGCGGCGATCGAGGCCAGCTTGATCAGCTCGCGTTCCTGCAGTCCCGGGTTGGCGGCGATGATCGCGCTGCGCGCGAGCGCGAACTCACGTCGCCCCTGCAGCAGATCGCCCGCGGCGGCGAATCCAGCCTCGACGGCCTCCAGCGGGGAGCGGTC
This sequence comes from uncultured Solirubrobacterales bacterium, assembly GCA_963841535.1. GTDB lineage: Bacteria > Actinomycetota > Thermoleophilia > Solirubrobacterales > Solirubrobacteraceae > Palsa-465. The sequence continues at coordinate 197,985 of CAWJDF010000002.1, forward strand.
GGGACCCGCCGCGTCGACACCGGCGACGATCGTGTCCTGGAACGCCGTGCCACCGCCGAACAGCACCTCGCGCTTGTCGGCGAAGTGGCGAAAGAACGTGCGCTCGGTGACGCCTGCACGTTCGGCGATCGCGGCGACCGTCGTCTCCTCGAAGCCGAGCTCGCCGAACAGCGCGAGCGCGGCTTGCTCGAGTCGTCCGCGGCTGTCGGGCTCCCATCGAACCATGCGGAAATCGTAGTTGATGTCAGGAACTGACATCGTTTGTGCTAGAGTGATGTCAGCGGCTGACATGACAGCCGGAGAGTAGTACCACAGGAGGCATTCGCAATGCACGTATTCGTCACCGGCGCGACGGGATGAATTGGGTCGCGACAGAGGACTCGAGGTCGTCCGCGGTGATCTGGAGGACGTCGACACCCTAAAGAAGGCGGCCGCGGCCGCCGGCGGCGTCATCCACACGGCGTACAGCCACGATGACTTCAGCCGGTTCGCCGAGGCCGCAGCGCTCAACCAGCGGGCCCTCGAAGCGTTCGCCGAGGTTCTCGAGGGGACCGACAAGCCGCTCGTGTTCTCGTCGGGAACCGGGTTGGGGAAGCCGGGGCAACTCGCTACGGAGGACGACCTTCCGCCCAAGGACTCCCACCCGCGAGCGGCCTCTGAGTACGCCCGCGTTGAGATGGCCGACAAGGGAATCAGGGTTTCGTCGATCCGCCATCCGCCGAGCGTCCACGGCGAGGGCGACCACGGATTCGTCGCCATTCTCACCCAGATCGCCGGGAACGCCGGCGTGTCTGGCTACGTCGGCGACGGCGCGAACCGGTGGCCCGCGGTCCACGTGTTGGACGCCGCCCCTCTGTACCTCAAGGCGCTCACCGACGCGCCGGCCGGGGCGGTTCTGAACTCGGTCGCCGAGGAGGGGATCCCGACACGCGAGATCGCCGCGGCGATCGGCCGGGCGCTCGGCGTACCCACGCAGAGCATCGAGCCGAGTCAGGCGGCGGCGCACTTCGGATTCCTCGCCATGTTCTTCGCGCTCGACGTACCGGCCTCGAGTGAACTCACGCGCGCGACCTACGATTGGCGCCCGGCGCACCCCGGGCTGCTCGACGACCTGAACGCGGGCCACTACACGCGCTAACGAAGTGTGCTCGAGCTGCGTCGCTCATCGGTCCTCCTCGGCCGCTTGCTCGACGGCTGTTTTGTAGGCGCCCAGGGCCTGCCCCCAGAAGCGCTCGAGGTCCGCGCGAAGCGTCGCCAGCCCGTCCGGATCGACGCGATAGACGCGCCGGGTGCCCACCGGCCGGTCGATGACCAGCCCCGCGCCTTTGAGTACCTTCAGATGCTGAGAGACCGCGGGCCGGCTGACAGGCAGCTCGCCGGCGAGCTCGCCCACCGCGCGCGGACGGTCCAAGAGCAGCTCGAAGATCGCCTTACGCGTCGGGTCGCCCAGCGCGAACCACGCGTCAGGTCGGTAAGTGGCCACGAACGGTAAGGTTAGACTTACCTTAGGCCTCCGTCAAGAGCGACGGCGCGCCGCGCCAATCCGAACTACGCTGCTTGGCGTGAACACATCGTCCGCGCGACCTCGGCGAGGTGGGGCATGCCCGCGATGAAGTGGTGGGGGTGGGGTCACGAGGGGGTCGAGTTCTCGCATGAGGACAAGCCGGCCCTGGCCCCGTTCATCCTGGAGAAGATCGGGGTCGATGTCCGCGTGAGGGGCAGCGCGCCGGTGCGCTTCGACCAGTTGCCGATCGACGAGCCGAGTCTGCCGGATGATCTGCGCGCCGATCTCGAGCAGGCCCTCGGCTCTCGATTCGTCTCGACCGGTCGGCTCGATCGCGTCGTGCACGGCCGCGGGAAGTCGCTGCGCGACCTGATCCGGCAGCGTCGCGGCGACGTGCCCCGCCTGCCCGACGTGGTCGTGCGTCCCGGCAGCGAGGAGGAGGTGACCGCCACCGTGCAGGCCGCGCTGCGGGCCGACGCGGTGCTCATCCCGTTCGGCGGCGGCTCCTCGATCTCCGGCTCGCTCCAGGCCCCGGACGACGAGTCGCGTCCGGTCGTTTCGGTGGACCTGGAGCGCCTGGACCGGGTCCGCGAGGTCGACAGCGAGTCGCGGCTGGCCCGCGTGCAGGCCGGGGTGTTCGGACCCCGCCTGGAGGAGCAGCTGGGTGCCCTCGGGTACACGTTCGGACATTTCCCCGACTCGTTCCCACACTCGACCCTGGGCGGCTGGATCGCCACGCGTTCCTCGGGCATGCAATCGGACCGCTACGGCGACATCGCGGACATGGTCAAGGGACTGAGAGTGGTGACGCCCTCGGGCACGCTGGTCACGCGCCCGGTCCCGGCCGCGTCGAACGGACCCAGCGTGCGCCAGATGGTGCTGGGCAGCGAGGGGCGGCTGGGCATCATCACCGAGGCAATCGTGCACGTCCGGCGGATCCCGGAGGAACGGACGATCCTCGGCTATCTCTTCCCTACCTTTGCGGACGGCCTCGCCGCCATGCGCGACCTGTCCGAGAGCGAGTACTCGGCGTCGGTTACGCGGGTCTCGGACGCCAACGAGACGCAGTTCTCGTTCGCGATGCGCGTGAACCCCACACTCGTCGACAAGGTGCAGTCGGCGGCGCTCAAGACCTTCGTGCGCCGGCGGTTGGGATTCGATCCCGAGCAGATGTGCCTGTCGTTCATCGGTTACGAGGGGAGCCGGCGCCACGTCGCCGCGGAGCGCCGCGCCGTCGGAAGGCTCGTGAAGCGCCACGGCGGGCTGTGCGTGGGGGCGGGACCGGGCGTGCTCTACGACCAGAAGAAGTTCGACATCCCCTACATCCGCGACTTCCTCCTCGACCGCGGGGCGCCGGGCGACGTGTCGGAGACCGCGACCACGTGGAGCAACCTGATGCCGCTGTACGAAGCGGTCGTGACCGCGGCGAACGGCAGCTTCGACCAGCTTGCCGTTCAGGGCTACGTGATGTGCCACCTGTCGCACAGTTACCACGCCGGCGCCTGCCTGTACTTCACCTTCGCCTTCAAGGGGACGAGCCCGGACGCCATGCTCGCCGAATACGAGGTCGTCAAGTCGGCGATCCAGCAGGCGTTTCTCGACAACGGCGCCACGTTGTCGCATCACCACGCGGTCGGCACCGAGCACGCGCAGTGGCTGGAGCAGGACATCTCAGAACCGGGGGTCGCGCTGCTGGGCGCCCTGTTCGACGGCTTCGACCCGGGCAAGCACCTAAACCCCGGGAAGATCGTGCCCGAGGGCTCGGCGGTCTCGATCGAGCCGGCGGTGCCTGGAGACTAGCCAGGCACTAGACCGGGATCGGCAGCGGCCGCGGTTGCGGTCGCGGGCGGAGGTTGCGCGCGGGCGCTCGATCGCTACTCGACCGTGTTCCGCGCCGTCAGGCAAGTCATCGAGCCGACGGGGTACGCGGCCGGCGCGGGACGCGCCCCCGTCGGCGCACGTCGGCCCAGAACGACCGCTCGAACTCGTCCCAATCGATCGGCGGGACGTCGGGATCGTCGCCACCCCCGCCACCGCCGCCGTCACGGCGCAGCCACACGGCCAGCCCGGCCAGCGGGGTGCCGACCCAGAACATCAGCGTGCCGAGCACGCCCGGCATGAGCGCCACCCCGAGGCACATCATGGCCAGGCCGGTCCAGCCCGCCGCCAGGCACTCGGTGTTGTGGACCGCGACCTGGCGGAGCAGACGCCGGTCGTGTGCGATCACCGCGATCACCACGAATGGGGAGCCGAGCCACAGCCATCCCATCAGGGCCACGACTCAGGCATCCCCCGCAGCCTTGGACGCGAAACCTAGGGCCGCCGTCCGAGCGCGGTGACCAAGCATGTCCCCTGGGTTGATCGGGTAGGCGCAACCCCGACCGCAATCCCGGAGGGAGAGAGATGACCGCGCCGATCGAGGACGTCAGCAGCCTGCCAGGAAAGAAGATCTCCGATCAGGCGGAGAACCCCGTCGGCAAGGTGAAGCAGATCTACGCCACTGACGGCTACCCCATGTGGGTCGAGGTGGAGATGAGCTCCGGCATCGCCAAGAAGCGCAACGTGTTCATCCCGCTGGCCCGCATCAAGGACGAGGACGGCGAGCTCCGGGTGCCCTACAGCGTGCAGCGGATCGGCGATGCGCCGGAGGTCGACGACAGCGACGGCATCTCCGCCGAATCCGACCGCCAGCTCCGCGACTACTACGGCATCGACACCGGCGACCAGGAGCTGCGCCAGGACAACAAGTCATACGCCACGCTGGTGCCCGAGGAAGGCGGCGAAGCGCAGCTGGTCGAGGACGTCGACGAGCTGGAGACGCCCGACGCCGACACGCGGACCGATGAGAGCCACGAGCGGCTGCGCGACCCGGGCAGCGCCGAAATGCGCCAGGTCAGCGCCGAGGACGTCACCCACGATACGCAGGAAAGCGGTGGCGGGGGCGAGGAGGGCCGCGAGTCCGGCGAGAGTGAGGACGGCGACGACCGCGAGTCCGGCGGCCAGGAGACGACGAGGACGACGACGAGGACGACGGCGAGGACGAAGAATCGGATCGGTGAGGCGCGATCACGCCTCCCAGGGCAAGCCTTCCCAGCTCGCCGGGTGCCCGGCCCGCCACCGGCCGAACGGCGCATACGCCTCCGCCGAGGACGTCGTCTCCCGCTCCGCGCCGGCGCGGTGGCGCAGCGCAAGCTCTGAGCGCACGTAGGTCACATCCTTCGGCGCCCAGCGCGCCCCGGTCATGAACACCACGCACGGGCCCTCGCCGGCGCCCACGAAGATGTGCTCGGTGCCCGCCGGACAATGCACGAAGTCCCACGCCCGCAGCCGGCGCTCCTGGCCCTCGACGAGCAGCAGGCACTCGCCGGAGAGCACCAGGAAGTCCTCCTGGTTTCCCTCGCGGTGATAAAGGCCGCTCGGCTGCCCGGGCCGCAGCACGGCCAGCGTGTAGCCGGCCTGGGCAAACGGGGCAGCGTCGCCCTCGATCACGCACGCGTCGCCGAAGTGCTCGCCGGTCACCCAGGCCGCGTCGCGGACGTTGACCACGAACCAGCCGTCGGTGGCCGCCACCAGGCCGGCCTCGGAGGGCTCCATGCGGGCGGGTTCGACCACGCCCGGTGAGGTTACGACTCTTTCGTCAACACCGAGGCCGACCGCCCCGGCCTTCCGCGCATTTCGTGGCAAACCGGCCAACCGCACAGCCGCCGGGTACACATAAGCATCGTGGGGACGCTTATGTGTACTAAGCGGTCGCGTGGCGGGGGACTTGCCGCGTTTGCACCCAGTCCGGGGGGGGGCGGCGGGGTCGGACCTCGGTGGCCCAACACGCCCGCCGCGGAAAGAACTCAGCGGACCGCGTGGCAGAGCGTGTCCAGCAGCGAGCAGTCCACCACGGTCCCGATGATCCACGCCCGCGGCACCGGCCCCCAGAAGCGGCTGTCGTCGGACACCCCGCGATTGTCGCCCAGTACGTAGTACTCGTCCGGCGGCACGCGCACCGCCGTGGGGAAGCTGCACGCCGCGCCCGGACCGCATCGCGCCACATACGGCTCGCTCTCCTGGACGCCGTTGCGCACCACATGGCCGTCCACGATCGCCACCAGATCGCCGGGCCCCGCCACCACGCGCTTGACGAACACCGAGCCCAACTCCTGAGCGACGGCCACATCGCATGGCCGAGTTGAGCCGCTGCCCTCGAAGCCCGAGCCGCAAACGGGGTCCTTGGCCCGAGCGCCGGCCGGCGGATGGAACACCACGATGTCGCCGACCTGAGGGCTCGACCGATCGGCGGACACGCGCTCGCCGACCTGGAGCGTCGGTTCCATTGAGTCCGAGGTGACCGTGTACCGCTTGACGGTCTTGTGCAGGCCGAGCCCGAGGACGAGCACGACGATCGCGGCCAGGCCCAACAGACGCCGGCCGATCCGGCGGCGGACGGGCCGCCCCAGCGGCAATGGTGCCGGTGCACTCGCCAGATGATCCACCTTGGCCTGATCGGCATCGCCCGGACCGTGCTTGAACCGCGCCCACCCGGGGCCCGGCTTGAACCGCGCCCACCCGGGACCCCGCTTGAACCGCCCACCCCGGTACCGTCTCGCGCACATGCCCAGTGACGGCGTCCATCGCGTGGTGGTGATCGGTGGCGGCTTCGGGGGGCTTCAGGCGGTCCAGAAGCTCCGCCGCGCCCCCGTCGAGGTCACGCTGGTTGACCGGCGCAACTTCCACCTGTTCCAGCCGCTGTCTTACCAGGTGGCCACCGGCGCCCTGTCGCCCGGCGAGATCGCCTATCCGCTGCGGGCCATCTTCAAGCGCTACCGGAACGTCCGGGTCATGCTGGCCGAGGTCGCGGGCTTCGATCTCGACGCGCGCGAGCTGCAGCTGCACTCCGTGGCCGGCGTGCCGGCGCCGGACACCCTCTCCTACGACACGCTGATCGTCGCCGGCGGATCGCAGTACTCCTACTTCGGCCACGACGAGTGGAGCGAGTACGCGGCCGAGGTGAAGTCGCTCGAGAGCGCGCTTCTGGTCCGGGGTCGGATTCTGGCCGCGTTCGAGGCGGCGGAGGACGAGCCGGACCCCGAGCGCCGCGCCGCCTGGCTCACCTTCGTGGTGGTCGGGGCCGGCCCGACCGGGGTCGAGATGGCGGGCCAGATCGGCGAGCTGGCCCGGGACACGCTCCGGCGCGATTTCCGCGCGATCGACACGCGCTCGGGGAACATCCTGCTGGTCGAGGCGGCCGACCGGCTGCTCACGAGCTTCCCCCCGAAGCTGTCCGCGAAAGCCAAGCGCTCGCTCGAGCGACTCGGGGTGACGCCGATGCTGAACGCGACGGTGACGGGCGTCGACGCCGAAAGCGTCACGATCGAGGAGTCGGGCGGGCAGCCGCGGCGCATCCCGACCCGGACGGTCGTCTGGGCCGCCGGCGTGACCGCCTCGCGAATGGCCACGACGCTGGGCGAGTTGACCGGCGCCGACCTCGACCGAGCGGGCCGGGTGGCGGTGGAGCCGGACCTCACGCTTCCCGGTCACCCCGAGGTGTTCGCGCTGGGCGACATGGTCCGGGTACGCCAGACCGATGGCACCGTGGTGACGCTACCCGGCGTGGCGCCGTCCGCGATGCAGCAGGGCCGCTACGTGGCCAGGGTGGTCAAGGCGCGTCTGGACGGCCAACCCAGCGCGCCCTTCCGCTACCGCGACAAGGGCAACCTGGCCACGATCGGCCGGGCGTCCGCGGTGGCCGACATCAAGGGCCTGCGGCTCAGCGGGGCCGTCGCCTGGCTGACCTGGCTGTTCGTCCACCTCTTCTATCTGGTCGGCTTCCAGAACCGCGTCCTGGTGTTCATCCGCTGGTCGTTCAGCTTCTTCACCCACGGCCGGGGCGCGCGGCTGATCACCGCGCAGGCAACGGAGAGCCCCATCGACCACCGGGCCGCTTGACCCGGCGGGGCGGCGGCACCGGCGGGGACGCCCCGGTGTCGCGCAGCAGCAGGCTGCCGCCGCACGCCCGGCAACAGGCGACGTACCGGACGGCCTCGTAGGTCCAGTCCGCCTCGCACACCGTGCAGCGGTACAGCGGAGAGGGTGTGACGCTCACAGGATGATTCTCAGCGGTGGCGCCTCGCCGCGCTAGACGGAACCACCCTGACACGTCTCCGGGATGTTCCGGAGGACTCACGACGCAAGTTGTAGAGCGGCGGGCGTAACACCGGGGTAACCGCCAAGGCGCACATAGGTGACACTTCAGCGATGCGCGGGATCGTGGCTTTGCTGTTGGCGCTCTTCGCGATCCCCGGATCAGCGGCCGGGGCCACGGCCCGTCCAGCGTCGGCCGCCGCGCCGCCGCCGCGGCCCCGGATCGTCTGGAACCCGATCCCGTTCGGCGCCAAGCGCAAGGCGGAGATGGTCGCCTACGTGCGCCGCCACTACGGGAGCTTCATGAAGCCGACCTGGCGGCTCATCGACCCGCACGTGATCGTCATCCACTACACCGACTCGTCCACGTTCGGGTCGGCCTGGAACACCTTCGCCAACGACGTGCCCGACTCAGAGCTGCACGAGCTGCCCGCCACCTGCGCGCAATTCGTGATCGACACCGACGGCACGATCCACCAGCTGGTGTCGCTGGGCACGATGTGCCGCCACACGGTCGGCCTGAACTGGACCGCGATCGGGATCGAGAACGTGGGCCTCAGCGACGCCCAGGTGATGGACAACCCCCGGCAGATCTCGGCCAACCTCCGCCTGGTCCGCTGGCTGCGCTGCCGCTTGCACATCGAGGTCCGCAACGTGATCGGGCACAACGAGAGCCTCTCGAGTCCCTACCACCGCGAGGACGTGGTCGCGCTGCGCCATCAGACCCACGGCGACTTCGACCACGCCGACATGCAGCGTTTCCGCCAGCGCCTCGGCGCCGCGGGCGGCTGCTGACCGCCGTCGCCGGCGCGCCCGGCGAGCTAGTCCTCGGGATCGGGCTCGGCTGACCGTGCGTCGTGAAGGATCAGCACCCGGGCCTGTCCGCCGGGGCTCAGCCCGAGCTTGACCAGCGAGCGTCCGACCGCGACCTCCTCGATCCACACGCGCTCGTGCTCGTTGACCGCGCCCAACGCGGCGACCTGCTGCATCGCCCGGGCCAGCCGGGCCATTTCGTCGGGGCTGCCCTCCAGCCGTTCGATCCCTCGTTCGGTGGCGAACGTGACGGCCATTCCCTCGTCCGTCTCGTGCGCGTCAAGCAGTTCCAGGCTCATGGATCCCTCCAGTCTATGTACGACAGCAACGCGGCCGCCCGGGGCGCCCTTTCGATTAGGCTGCGCGCTCCAGCGAAGCAAAGGAGAGGCGATGAGCGAAGAGCGGGTCAAGTTCATGCTCGACGAACCGGACATCCCGACCCACTGGGTGAACCTGATGGCCGATATAGCTGATCCCGCCCACCCCGCGCCACCGCCGTTGCATCCGGGCACCAAGGAGCCGGCCGGCCCGGACGACCTGAGCCCGATCTTCCCGATGGCCCTGATCCTCCAGGAGGTTTCGGCCGAGCCCGAGATTGAGATCCCGGAGCCGGTGCGCGAGGCGTACAAGATCTGGCGCCCCACCCCGCTGTACCGGGCTCGTCGCCTGGAGCAGGCGCTCGACACCCCCGCCCACATCTATTACAAGTACGAGGGCGGCTCGCCGCCCGGCTCGCACAAGCCGAACACCGCCGTGGCCCAGGCCTACGAGAACGCCCAGGCCGGGATCAAGAAGCTCACCACCGAGACCGGCGCCGGCCAATGGGGCTCGGCTCTGGCCTTCGCCTGCCGCCTGTTCGGCGTCGAGTGCGAGGTGTGGATGGTCGGCTCGAGCTACGACCAGAAGCCCTACCGGCGCTCGATGATGGAGACCTGGGGCGCCACCGTTCACCGCTCCCCGTCGGACGTAACCGAGTCCGGGCGCTCCCAGGCCGAGCACACCACGGGGTCGCTCGGGATCGCGATCTCGGAGGCGGTCGAGGTGGCCGCCCAGAACCCCGACACGAACTACTCGCTCGGGTCGGTGCTGAACCACGTGCTGCTGCACCAGACCGTGATCGGGCAGGAGGCGCTGGCTCAGATGGCCATGGCAGGCGAGGAGCCCGACGTGGTGGTCGCCTGCGTGGGCGGCGGCTCGAACTTCGGGGGGCTGGCCTTCCCGTTCCTGCGCCGGGTGATACGCGGCCAGGCCAAGACACGGTTCGTCGCCGCCGAGCCGGCGGCCTGCCCGACCCTGACCCGCGGCGTCTACGCCTACGACTTCGGCGACACCGTCGGGCTGACCCCGCTGATGCCGATGTACACGCTCGGCCACGACTTCGTCCCGCCGCCCGTGCACGCCGGCGGCCTGCGCTACCACGGCGACTCGCCGCTGGTGTGCGGACTGGTCAAGCAGGGGCTGATCGAGCCCCGGGCCTATAGGCAGAACGAGACGTTCGAGGCGGCCGTCCAGTTCGCACGCGCGGAGGGCGTGATCCCGGCTCCCGAGCCGGCCCACGCGATCCGGGCAGTGGTCGAGGAGGCCGAGGCGGCCAAGCACGCCGGCGAAGCGCGCGTGATCCTGTTCGGGCTGTGCGGCCACGGCCACTTCGACCTGAGCGCATACGACGCCTACCTGGCCGGGAAGCTCGAGGATCCGGAGTTCTCCCAGGCCGACCTCGACGCGGCTCTGGCCGCCCTTCCCGAGGCGCCCGCCCTGGCCTAAAGCCCCGCCAGCTCCTCGAACAGCGCCCGTGCCGCCGCGATCCCGAGCGGCACGTACTCGGTCCGCAGCCGCTCGTTCGGCGAGTGGATGTTCGCGTCGGGCAGCGCAAAGCCGGTGATGATCGTAGGGATGCCGCGCTCGCCCAGGGCGGCGGCGATCGGCAACGTGCCCCCGCTGCGGATCAGCGCCGGCCGCACGCCCAGAGCGCGCTCGAACGCGCGCGCCCCCAGCTGGATGGCCGGGCTGGCGGGATCGACCAGCGCTGGGGGCGCGGAGGCCATCGGCTCGATCTCGAGCGCGGCGCCGGGGGGCACGGCCGCCCGGAGCAGGCGCTCGAGCTCGCGGCTGATCTCGTCCGGATCCTGGCCGGGGGCCAGGCGGATCGACACGTTGGCCACCGCCTCGACCGGCAGCACGGTCTTCTGCTGGTGGGGTGAGCCGCTGGCGATTCCGTTGACGTCGAGCGCCGGCTCGGCGAACGTGCGCACGTAAAACTCCTCGGCCGCGCGCGCGTCCATCGGGTGCGCGCCCTGGTCGGCCAGCTCGCCCGCCCCCGCGGGCAGCGCGCGCCAATCCTCGAGTTCGACCTCAGTGGGCGGCGCGATCCCCCGGCGCAGCGGCTCGGGCAAACGCCCGTCAACCGGCAGGACCGCGGCGAGCGTCTGGATCAGGGCATGGGGCGCGTTCATCGCGGCGCCGCCGTACATGCCGGAGTGCAGGTCGCGCGCGCCGCTCCGCAGGTTCAGATGGAGATAGACCAGGCCGCGCGTGGCCACGTCGAAGGCCGGGCGGCCCTGTCCGATCATCCCGCTGTCGAAGATGATCCCGGCCTGGGCGCCGCGCTCGTCGGCGGCCAGAAACTCGACGATCGAGTGACCGCCGGTCTCCTCCTCGCCGTCGCAGGCGAAGCGCACGTTAACCGGCAGTCGCCCCGCCTGGGCGAGCTCACGGGCGCCGGCCAGCAGCATGTAGAGCTGTCCCTTGTCGTCGGCCGCGCCCCGCGCGTACAGGTGCTCGTCACGGATCGCGGGCTCGAACGGCGGCGACTCCCAGAGCTCGAGCGGATCCGGGGGCTGGACATCGAAGTGGCCGTAGCAGAGGATGGTCGGCGCGCTCCCAGGATCGGTCGAGGCGGGCAACTCGCCGATTGCCAGGGGCTGACCACTCCAATCGATGAGCTCGCACTCGCCGCCGCCGTCACGGATCAATCGGCACACCCACTCGCCGGCGCGCTGCACGTCGGCCGCGTGGGCCGGATCGGCGCTGACCGATTCGATTCGCAGGAACTCGGCCAGCTCGTCGAACCAGTCGTGCACGGGGGCGAGCGTACTGATCCGGCCGATCGTCCGGTTCGTACACCGAACATGAGCCGGCTCACCCGTCGCTACCACTTGCCCTCGGCGCTGCGTCCCTCGTCCTTCCGGATCGATGCGCATGCCGCTCGCGGTCTCGTGCAGGAGGGCGCGGTGCTGGTCGACGTGCGCCGACAGCTCGACCCGAGATCACCGCTCGAGCAGGCCCGCCGGATCCCGCCCGACGAGATCCCGGCCAGCCTCGGCACGCTTCCCCGCGGCGTGCCGATCGTCCTGGCATGCGCCTGCGTGCGCGAGGCGACGAGCGTCCGCGTCGCCTACTTCCTGCGCGACCGCGGGTTCGAGGCGTACGCGGTGCGTGGCGGAGTGCTCGAGTTCCTGGGCCGGGACCGGCCGGCGAGCGCGAACGGGACCGCGGCCGCCCCGGGCCGTCGCGGCGGCGCCCGGGTGACCCTGGCCGCGTTGCGCGACAAGCGCTTCCGCCGGTTCGCCGCCGGGGTGCTGATCAACCAGGTCGGGAGCTGGGTCGAGTGGGCGGCGTTCGGATACGTCGCGCTGCTGCTCGGGGGTTCGGTGGCCGCGCTGGGCGTGATCGGCTTCTTGAGCACGATCCCCAACCTGGTACTCGGGCTGCCGGCCGGGCCGCTCACCGACCGCTTCGATCCGCGCCGGCTCGTGCTGGCGCTCCAGACGGCCAACATGGCGGTGTCGGTGCTGCTCGCCGTGCTGCTCGCCACCGGGTCACTCACCGTGGTCGAGATGGGCGTGCTGGCGGTGCTCGGCGGGAGCCTCGGGACGCTGGCCTTCCCGGCCTTCCACGCCATGCTCGCCACCACCGTGCCGCGCGAGCATCTGGAGAGCGCGGTGGCGATCAACAGCCTGCTGCTGCAGAGCGCGCGCTTCATCGGCCCGGCCATCGCCGGCGTGCTGCTGGCCACGGTCGGCCCCGCCTGGGTGTTCGCGGTAAACGCGGCCAGCTTCCTCGGGGTGATCGTGGCGGTGGCGCTGTTGCCGGCCGGGCTCGCGCGTCGTCCAGACGCGGGAGGCGCTCGGGAGCGCGATCCGGACCGGCCTCAGCTACGTGATGGGCTCGCGCAGCATCTCCTCGCTGCTCGCGCTGACCATGCTCACCGGGCTATTCGCGGTCCCGCCGATCCAGTTCATGCTGCCCGCGCTGGTGCGCTTCACGCTCCACGCCGGACCGGGCACGCTGGGTGCGCTGACGTCGGTGATCGGGCTTGGGTCGCTGCTCGGCGCCCTGCTGCTGCTCGGCCTCTCGGCCCGTCCGAACAAGGGCGAGCCGATCCTCTACTCGTTCCTGCTCTCCGCGGTGGCGCTGGTCGCGGTCGGCGTGTTCACGTCTGGCGTGCTGTGGGTCGGGCTGGCGGCCACCGGACTGACCCGGACCGTGCTGGCCGGGCTTTCCACGGTCAGCCTGGTGGCGGCCAGCTCGGATGAGATGCGCGCCCGAGCGCTGGCCATCTGGGCAGTGGCCTCCTCAGGCGTCGTCCCACTCGGCGGGCTGCTCACCGCGGGGCTGGCGAGCTGGCTCGGCGTCGAGGGGGCGGTGCTGGTCGACGGCATCGCGCTGGGCCTGGGCGGCCTGCTGATCCTGGCCCGCCGCCCCGAGGCGCGCTGGCTGGGTTGCACCACGTTGCCCGTCGCCTGCCTGGCCGGCACCGACCCGTCCGCCGTGGCCGAGCAAACCGTGCGGAGGGCGCGCCGCCTGGTCACCGCGACGCCCGTGAAAACGGCGGCTCAGTAGATCTCGGGCACGAACGTCTGCTCCTCGATCGGCGGCCGGACGTAGGCATCGTCGACCCGCGGGGGCAGCTCGATCGGCGCCGGCGTCATGTCCTCGTATTCGATCAGCGAGAGCAGGTGCGCGATGCAGTTCAGCCGCGCGCGCCGCTTGTCGTCGGCGTTGACGACCCACCACGGCGCGACCTTGATGTCGGTGTAGCGGAACATCTCGTCCTTGGCCCGCGAGTAGGCAACCCAGCGGGCACGGGACTCGAGGTCCATCGGGCTGAGCTTCCAGCGCCGCATCGGGTCGTGCACGCGGGCCTGGAATCGGCGCTCCTGCTCCTCGTCGGAGATCGAGAACCAGTACTTGATGAGCTGGATGCCCGCGCGCACCAGCATGTGCTCGAACTCCGGGCACGAGCGCATGAACTCCTCGTACTCGGCCTCGGTGCAGAAGCCCATCACCCGCTCCACGCCGGCGCGGTTGTACCAGGAGCGATCGAACAGGACGATCTCGCCGGCGGCGGGCAGATGTTGGACGTAGCGCTGGAAGTACCACTCGGTCTTCTCCCGCTCGGTCGGCGCCGGCAGCGCGACCACGCGGCACACCCGCGGATTGGTCCGCTCGGAGATGCGCTTGATCACCCCGCCCTTGCCGGCGGCGTCGCGCCCCTCGAAGATCACCACGATCTTCAGGCCGTTGGCCCGGACGTACTCCTGCATGATCACGAGCTCACGCTGGAGCCTCAGCAGCTCCTTCTCGAAGTGCTGGCGGGTGAGCTTCTCGGGCTTGTGGCCGTTGTGGTCGTCCTTGCGCTTCTTCGGCGCCTTGGCCATGTGCGCAGCCTACTCCCGGCCATGGGCGCGCGCCAACGACGGCTACTCAGGATTGGCGGCGAGGTGGGGCTCGAGCACAAGCGGCTCAGTCGCCGGCCGGCCACCCGGGATCAGGGCGCCGGCCAGCACGCACACGACGAGAAAGCCGGTGGCCATCACGAACGTCTCGACGAACCCGGTCGCGGTTGGGACGCCGCCCCGCATGTTGTTGACGATGAACGTGGCCGACAATTGGCCGCCGAGCGCGCCGCCCAGCGTGCGCATCACGGTGTTGATTCCGGTGGCCACGCCGGTCTGGCTCGGCGGGACGGCCTGGACGATCAGGTTGCCGAGCGCGGCGAAGGCCAGCCCGATCCCGATCCCGAACACGGTCGATGAGATCAGCATGTCGTAGGGATGGCTATGGGCGACGGCCAGCCAGCCGAAGCCCAACGCGGTGACCGAGGCGCCGGCGAGCAGCGCGGCCTTGGAGCCGAAGCGGTGGGCGACCCGGCCCGCCACGGCGCCGAGCAAGCCCATCGCGAACCCGGCCGGCAGCAGGTAGAGGCTGGAGACCACGACCGAGGCGCCGAAGCCGACGGGGCGGGGCAGCTGGGCGAACTGTGGATAGACGATGAACGACGCGTACAGGCCGGCGCCGAGCAGGAACGCGGCCAGGTTGGTCGTCCACACCCCGCGCACGCGCATCATCGCCATGTCGACCAGCGGCTCGCGACTATGCAGCTCGACGGCCACCCACGCCGCGCACACGCCCAACCCGGCGGCGAACAGCAGCAAGGTCCGGGGATCGCCCCAACCCCACACGGTGGTCTGCGCGATCGCGATCAGCACGCAGCAGATACCCACGCTCATCAGCGCCGCGGCCAGCCAGTTGACATGGCCGGGCGAGCGGACCGGAGACTCCGGCACGTAGCGCCAGGTGCAGAACGCGGTCACCAGCGTGACCCCCAGCGGCAGCCAGAACAGCCAGTGCCAGCTGAGGTGCTCGACGATCAGCGCGCCCACCACAAGGCCGCAGCCGCCCCCGATGCCCAGGATCGCGGAGATCAGGCCGATGCTGCCCGCGACGCGCTCAGGGGGGAACTCGTCGCGGGCGATCGAGAAGGCGAGCGGGAAGATCCCACCCGCCACGCCCTGGATCACACGCGCCGCGATCAGCACCGCGAGCGAGTCCGCCAGCGCGGCGAGCAGCGTCCCTGCCGCCAGCACGAGGAGCGTCCAGAGCAGCAGCCGCTCCTTGCCGTACATGTCGCCCAACCGGCCGATGATCGCGGTGCCGACCGAGGCCGAGAGCAGGAAGCCGGTCAGCAGCCAGGTGACTCCGGTCTCGGTCGTGTCCAGGTCGTGCTGGATCGTCGGCAGGGCCGGGATCACGGCCGAGCTCAGCACGGCATAGGCCAGCCCGGCCAGCAGCAGCACGCCCAGGATCACGTTCGGGCGCGGTTCGATTGACTCCTGCGGTCCCCTGGACATGACCCGTACCTTACGGATCGTCCGGAACCGCCCCCGTCAACGCGAGGAAGGAGGCGCGGCGCGCTCGGGGCGCGCCGAGGAGGCCGAGCTGCTCGTCGTCCCGTACTTCACGAGGTCGATCTCGAAGCGCAACTCGGCCGCGGTCGGCGCGTGTCCGAGGATCGCCACCTCGACCTGCCACCCCGAGTCCGGCTGCTGGGGAGGCGCGGGGCGCCAGTTCGGCGCCGGCACGGCAACGTAGATCCCGCTGCCGACCGCGGCCGAGTCGTCACCGTTCATGTCGCGGCAGCGCAGCCCGATGCCGGCGGACTCGCAGATCAGGAGCGACGGTACCCCGGCCGGCGGCACGCGCGCCCGCGTTCCGGTGGGGCTGAAGCTGGTGCTGTACGTGCCGAAGCGCAGCATCTCACTGAAGCGGGCCAGGAACTTGTCGGACACCGCCGACACGTCGGCCTCCAGCCGCTTCTCGCCCTGGGCCGAGATCTGACCCTGCCGGACTTCCTTGTGGAGTGCGCCCAGCATGTAGCTCCGGGTGAGGGGCGGACCGGGGGACCACACGTGGTCGGTCAGCGAGTAGCGCTGGCCGCTCAGACCCGTGCCGCAGGTGAATCCCTGCCCGGTCGTCCGGGGGCAGGCGATGGACTGCTCGTTGGGCGGCTTGACGTGCCGGCTCGAGTCGATGCCGAAGAACGCGCTGCCCGGATTGGGGTCGCGGAACAGCCCGAACGGATCGGTGGCGGCCACTGCCCCGCCGACCGCGAGGAGCAGCGCCGCGACAAGCACGATCGCCAGCCGGTGACCGTGCCGTCGGGCGCGTCGCCGCGAGGCCGCGCGCTCGGTGGCGAGGATGCGAGCCAGGGTCGCCTGCGCAACAGGTGTGCGGCCCAGCTCGTCGTCAGGACGGGCCGGGTTGGCGCGCGCCACGCGCTCGAGGCTCTCGGGCAGGTGGACGGTCATGATGCCTCCGACAGGGTCGAAACCGGGTGCGCCGCGCCTTGACCGCGCGCCGCGAGCAGCCGCTCCAGGCGCCGGCGGGCACGGTGCAGTCGGACCGAGAACACCGCCGCCGAGCAGCCGAGCACCCGCGCCGCCTCGGCCACCGGGAGCTCCTCCCAGGCCACTAGGGCCAGCACCTCGCGGTCGGTCTCGCGCAGCGCGAGCCAGGCCTCCCACAGCTCCTCGTCGTCGGTGGCGCGCGCCTCGGCGCTCACCGGCCGCTCGCGGCCGATCGCGTCCCGGGCCGCGGCCGGGCGGGCGAGCGAGGCCCTGTGCCGCGCCACCACGTTGCGCGCCACCCCATAAAGCCACGGAAGCGGCTCGTCGGGGACAACGTCAAACCGCCGCCATGCGACCGTGAACGTCTCGGCGGCCACCTCGTCGGCCGCGTCGGGGCCTACCCGCCGGGCCGCGTAGGCGCGCACGCGGCCGTAGAGGGCTGCGTACAGCTCGGAGAACCGCTCCGCGTGGTCGTCGCTCACATCCACTTATCCGCGAATCCCGGTGAAATCTTTCACCTCGATCACGTGAGCCACGAACTCGGTCGCCCTTCGGGCGCGCCGCCAGGGGCGCCGGCGATAGGCGGGGGGTGCCGGGGCGCCGCCGCAGGACGGCGTCGCCGACCAGGGCGCCCGCCCACCGACCAAGGTGGACCGCGCGCAGCCGGCGCACATCGCCGGGGCCCGGTCCAGCCGTCTCAAGAGGTCATCGACCCGCTCGGCCACCGGCGGCGAAAGCCGGGACTCGACCTCATGTCGCAGGGATTCGGCGGACAACTCCATGTGCGCATGTTCCGCGAAAGGTGTGCAGCGGCAACCCTTGGGGAGCTTTTATCCGACCGGCGATCCGGGAACAATGATCCGCGATTGCATAGCTGCCTCGTCGGGGCGAGCGGGACCAGGTAGACAAACCCCGCTCACCCCAGCGTGGAGGAACGCCACGGCGTGAACTCTGACCTCTCGCCCCGACGGCTTTGCAGTCGTTAGCGGTCCACGGTTTCCGGACGCCCCGGCGCAGTCGGCCGGGAGGCTTTCCTTGAGCGCGACGAGCAGCTGAAACTGGCGGGGCTCAGCTCGTGCCGGGTGTGGACCTCGCGCAGCCGGGGCATATGATCATGCCCACGTCACGTCCGGCATATCGGCGCTCCCGAAGACCGGGTAGCGGAGCGCTCGAGGCAAACTCGACACAGGAGGAGCTATGAAGATCGGCCGCCTGTTGCTCAGGCTCACCGTCGGGGGCTTTTTCTTTGGGCACGGCACACAGAAGCTGTTCGGCTGGTTCGGTGGGTACGGGATCGAGCCGACCGCCCAGATGTTCGAGGGGCTCGGGATGCGCCCGGGGCGCCGCAACGCGCTTGCCGCGGGGGCAGCGGAGGCCGGGGGCGGCGCCGCGCTCGCGCTCGGCTTGGCCACGCCGCTGGCCGCCGGGGCGATCACCTCGGTCATGCTGACCGCGATTCACCGCGTCCATCTCAAGAACGGTCCGTGGGTGACCAACGGCGGCTATGAGTACAACGTGGTGCTGATCGCGGCCGTGCTCGCGCTGGCCGAGGTCGGACCCGGCGATCTGTCGCTCGATCACGCCCTGGGCCAGGAGCGCAGCGGTCCGGGCTGGGCGCTGGCGGCCGCCGCGATCGGGGCTGCGGGCGCGGTGGGCGCACACCAACTGGCCGCCGCCTATCCCGAGTCGCCCGCGCCGCCCGCACCGTCGGCCGCCGCGACCGACTCCTCGGCCGACGACGCCGCCGCGCCGGCCACCGCCGACACCAGCGCCCAGTAGCCGGGTCCAGGGATGGCCACGGGCGAGGCCGCGATCGGATCGCTCGACCACGAGGCGGGCGGCGAGACCCAGCGGACGCGCCTCATCTTCGGCGCGCTCCTGCTGGTCCTGCTGCTCGCCTCGCTCGATCAGACGATCGTCTCGACCGCTCTGCCGACCATCGTCGGCGATCTCGGCGGGCTGTCGCACCTTTCCTGGGTCGTCACCGCCTATCTGCTCGCCTCGACGGTGGTCACCCCGCTCTACGGCAAGCTCGGCGACCTCTACGGCCGCAAGCTTATGCTCCGGGTGGCGATCGGGCTGTTCCTGGTCGGGTCGGCCCTGTGCGGTCTGTCGCAGAACATGAGCGAGCTGATCGCGTTCCGCGCCGTCCAGGGACTGGGCGGCGGCGGGCTGATCGTGACCACGATGGCGGCGGTGGGCGACATCATCGCGCCCCGGGACCGCGGCAAGTACCAGGGTCTCTTCGGAGCGGTGTTCGGCGTCTCCACCGTGATCGGGCCGCTGCTCGGCGGCTTCTTCGTCGACAGCCTGTCGTGGCGCTGGATCTTCTACGTCAACCTGCCACTGGGCCTGGTCGCGCTGGCCGTGATCGGGATCGCGTTCCCGGCCCGGACCGAGCACGTCCACCGTCGGATCGACTATCTGGGCGCCGCCGTCCTGGCCGCCGGCCTGTCCGCGATCGTCCTGTTCACCAGCCTGGGCGGCACTAGCTACGCCTGGGGCTCGTCGTTCATCATCGCGCTGATCATCGTGAGCGTGGCGATGCTCGTGCTGTTCCCGTTCGTGGAGATGCGGGCAGCCGAGCCGATCCTGCCGCTCGCGCTGTTCCGCAACCGCACGTTCGTGGTCACGAGCGCGGTTGGCTTCATCATCGGGCTGGCCCTGTTCGGTGCCGTCACGTTCCTACCGCTCTATCTGCAGGTCGTGAAAGGCCACAGCCCGACGGTGTCCGGGCTCTTGATCACGCCGATGATGGCGGGCCTGCTTGTCACCTCGATCCTCAGTGGCAACCTGATCTCCCGCTTCGGTCACTACCGACCGTTCCCGATCGCCGGCACCGCGATCATGGCCGTCGGGCTGTTCTTGCTCTCCAGCATCACGGTGTCGACGCCGACGCTCAGGACGGCCGCGTTCATGGTCGTCCTCGGCCTCGGCCTCGGGATGGTCATGCAGGTGCTCGTGCTCGCGGTGCAGAACTCGGTCGACTACCAGTACCTGGGCGTGGCGACCTCGGGGTCCACCCTGTTCCGCCAGATCGGCGGCTCGATCGGCGTCTCCGTGTTCGGCGCGATCTTCTCGAGCAACCTGGCCAGCGAACTGGCCAGCCGCATTCCCCGGACGGTCCATGTCCCGGCCGCGGCCAACCCGGCCGTGGTCCACCATCTTCCGGCGGCGGTTCGCGCGCCGTACATCGAGGCCTTTGCCGCCGCGCTGCAGCCGGTGTTCCGCCTCGCCGCCGCCGTGTCGGTGGCGGGTTTCTTGCTCAGCTGGCTGCTGCGCGAGTTGCCCCTGCGCCAGACCGCGGCGGCCGAAGGCGTGGGCGAGAGCTTCGCCTCACCGCGCCACGACAGCTCGGAGCGCGAGCTCGAGCGGATCCTCAGCTCGCTGCTCCAGCGCGAGGAGCGCCAGCGCATCTACGACGCCCTGGTGCAGCGCTCCGGCGTCGAGATCACCCCGCCCGAGGGCTGGCTGCTCAACCGGATCGGCGAGCGCGCGCCCACCACCGCGCCGGCGCTGGCCGCCGAGCTGCATGTCCGTTCCAACGAACTGCGCGAGCCGCTGGCCGGTTTGACCCGGCGTGCCTACGTCACCACCGACCCCGACCGCGAGCTCGAGCTAACCGAGTCAGGCGTTCATGCGCGCGAGCAACTGATCGACGCGGGCCGGGCCGAGCTCTGCCGCCTGCTCGAGGGCTGGCAGCCCGAGGAGGATGAGGACATGCAGCCGGTGCTCAGGCGGCTGGCCGGTGCGCTCGTGGTCGAGATGCCGGCCTGACGGCCCCGGCCCCGCGAGCCTAAGCCGGCACGGTCACGTCCGCCGCCGCCGCCGCCGTCCGGGCGAGCCACGGGTAGCGCGTGGTGTCCTTGCCGGCGTAATCCGGGTCCAGATAGATGAAGCAGCGATGGATCTGCCAGTCGCGGATCTCGAACACGTCGCACCACCGGCCCGCGCCCCATTCGGGCACCCCGGCGCGCCACGGGCCGTCCTGGTGCTCGCCATAGCTGGTCCCCTCGCACACGACCACATCCCCGCCCGAGAAGATCCAGTTGAAGTTCGCGTAGTCGTGGCGGATCGACTTGAGCGTCGCGCCGACGTCGCCGAACATCTTGCCGATCTCCTCGCGCCCGTTGGCGATCCCCCACTTCGGGAACGCCACCTGCGCGTCGGTCGCGAACAGCTCGAGGATGCTCTCGCCGGTCGACGTCACGCCACCGTTGTCGAACGCCTTCAGGTACTCCAGCGCCACCGATTTGCGCTGCTCGTCGGTCATGGTCTGGCGGGTGAGGGCCACCGCTCCGCTCCTTCCTCGGGTTGCCGGGCGAGCATGACTCGCCGGCAGGAAAAAGACAACCCGGCGACACTGTGCAAAACGCCCGAAACCGCCCTGGCCCCCCGGCGCCTCTGGGACATAAGCACCTCCCAGGTGCTTATGTCCCGAGGGCGGCTTCGCGGGCGCGACTTGTGGGCGAAATGCACCCTCGGGCGGCGGGTCCGAGGGCGCTGACGGGGCGGTCGCGACCGGTCGGCGAAGCCGCGCCCCCCGCCCCTACACGTCGGTGTGTCGCGGCGCGTAGCGGTGATGGAGCATCAGCGCGTTCCCGTCCGGATCGGTGAAGAACGCCATGTGGCACACGCTGGTGTCGAGGATGTCGCCGTGGAACTTCACGCCCCGCTCCTCGAGCATCGACCGGGCCGCCGCCACGTCGTCGACGTGCAGCGCGATCGGGTTGGGGTTGCGCTCGTGCTGCATCCCCATCTTCTCGGGGTCGTAGACGCCCAGGGTGAGGTTGCCGGTCTCGAACTCCGAGTAGTTGCGCTCGGGCAGGTACACCGAGCGGGGCAGGCCGAGGGTCTCGCCGTAGAACGCGGCCGCGGCGGCAACGTCGTGGGTGGGGATGCCGACGAAATCCACGCCGCGCACGAACTCTGAGGTGGCGCGAGGCTGGGCGTTTTCCGAGGTGGTGCTCATCGCTCTCCTTAGGCGTTCTTGATCACGATGCCTTCGAGGATGAAGGCGGCGCGCTCAGTCGAATCGATGGCGTTCTCGAGCCGCTCGAAGATGTCCTTCCAGCGGATCACGACCATCGGATCGATCCCGCTTTCGAACAGCGACGCGATCGCCTCGCGGACGATCCGGTCGCCCTCGTTCTCCAACCGGTGCACCTCGACCATGTGGTCGTTGATGTCCTTGAAGGTGCGGATCAGCGGAATCGCGACGGCGATCTGCCGGGTGGCGTCGGCCAGCACCGAGGCCAGTCGCTGGGCCTGGGCCATGGGCGCCTCGATCTTGTACAGCCCTAGGTAGTCGGCCACCTCCTCGATGTAGTCGACGATGTCATCGAGCGCCGAGGTCAGCTGCAGGATGTCCTCGCGGTCGATCGGGGTGACGAAGGTCTGGTTGAGCCGCTTGATCACGTCGTGGGTGATGTGATCGCCCTCGTGCTCGCAGGCCCGGATGTCGGCGGCCAGGTCCGCGCTCTCGGGATAGCGCGCGAGCATCTCGTCCAGCAACTCCGCCGTGCGCACGATGTTCGCTCCGGCCTGTTCGAACAGGTCGAAGAACTCGCGGTCGCTGCCCCGGAGGAGATTGGCTATCGACGCCACTTTGCGCCCCGTAGCATAGGTGCGGATGCAGACGCGGATGGGAAAATTCAGCGTCGGCGCACCCGGCCCTCCGGCCAGGCGGGCGCGGAGCTGACATGGCTTACAGCGCGGGCGAGGCTCGGGAGCGGCTGCTCGACGACATGGCGGTCGCCGCCGACCAGCTGGCGCTCGCCGTCGCCGCGGTCGGCGAGGCCTACGAGGAGCTCGACGAGCAGACCGCCGATCGGCTGGAGGAAGAGGTGTTCCGCCCCGTCCAGCACGCGTACGGGCGCCTGCGTCGCACCCACGCCGAGTTCGCCGAGCGCTACCGGCTACCGGGCCGCACGTTCGAGCGCAGCACGGGCGGACTGCACTCGGCCGACCCGCGGGTGTACGTCGAGCGCGCCGAGGAGGCGATCGAGCAAGCCGACCAGATCCTCGCCGAGCTCCAGGACTCGATGCTCCCGGTGGAGGTCGGCGATCGCGAGCTCCGCGAAGGCCTGTCCGCGGTCCGCGAGGCGATCGCCGAGCTGCCCGCGCGCACCCGCCGGCTGATGCGCGCCCAAGGCCGCTGAAGGGCCCGGCCGGACGCGGTTACCCCCGAATCTCGGCCAGAGTCTGCTCGAGCGCGGCCATGAGGTCGGTCGCCTCGGCGGGCGGCGCCTCCGGCGCCTCGGGCGCCTTGATCGTCTTGCCCTTGCGCTTGCGCGCGACCACGTCCTGGAGCCGGCGCCGATAGCGGTCCTTCCACTCGCCGGGCTCCCAGTCCCCGGACAGCTCCTCGATCACCGCCACCGCCGCCTTCAGCTGCCGGGCCGTGGGCTTGTGCGCCTTGCCCGCCGCGTTCTCGACGTCCTTGGCGTCGCGGATCTCGTCGGCGAACAGCATCGTGCTCAGCATCAGCGCCCCCTCGTGGGCGCGCACGATCGTCAAGTACTCCTTGGCGCGCATCACGAAGCGCCCAAGCGCGGCCCGGTCGGTTCGGGCCATCACGTCCACCAGCAATCGGTAGGCCCGCGCGGATCCGTCGTCCGAGCTCGCCGGGAGCAGGTAATAGGGGTGGTCGTAGCAGATCGGGTCGACCTCGTCCAGGTCGACGAACGACTCGATCTCGATCGTCCGCGTGCGCCGCGGCTCGATCGCCTCGAGCTCCTCGTCGGTCACGATCACCTGACTCTCGTCGTCGAACTCGAACGCGTGCGTGATCTCCTCCCACGGGACCTCGACGTCCTCCTTGGAGCACCAGCGCTGCACCTCGATCGGGGCCCCGTCCTTCTCGTGCAGCTGGCGGAAGTGCAGATCGCGGTCACGCACCGCGGTCACCATCACGACCGGCACGTTGACGAGCCCGAAGCTGAGGGATCCGCTCCACAGCGACCGCGGCATCGGTCAGCGCCTCGCCTTCCGCCGGCCGTTGCCCAGGCTGGCCTCGAGCGCCGCCATCAGGTCGTCGGTGGACTCGGCTTCCTCGGGCTCGGGAAGCTCGATCTCCTCGCCCTGGGCCTTTCGCTTGATCAGCTCGGCCACGCGGTCGCGATAGGTGTCCTTGAACGAGCCGGGCCGGAACTGCTTGTGCAGCGACTTCACGAGCTGCTCGGCCATGTCGAGCTCGCGGGTGGTGGGCTTGCGGCTCGGCCGGGCGATGTCGAGCTTGTCGACACCTACCAGCTCGTCGGCGAAGCGCATCGTGTGCAGCACGAGCAGGTCGTCGCCGGCGCGCACCGACACCAGGTACTCGCGGTTGTGGAACACCCACCGTCCGAGTCCCGACCGCCCCGCCCGTTTCATCGCGTCGAGCAGCAGGCGATACGCGTCCTCACCGTCGTCGCCCGCTCCCAAGTAGTAGGTGCGGTTGTAGAACACCGGATCGACCTCGGCCGGGTCGACGAACTGCTCGAGCTCGATCGTGCGCGAGCGATCGCCGGCCGCCGCGTCGATCTCCTCCTGGTCGAGCATCACGAACTCGCCGCCGCGCACCTCGTAGCCCATCGCGACCTCCTTGTAGGGCACCTCCTTGCCCTCCTTGGAGCAGATCCGCTTCTGCTTGATCCGCGCGCCGTCGGACTCGTGCACCTGGTGGAAGTGGATCGTGTGGCTCTCGGTGGCCGAGTGGACCTTGATCGGCACCGCGATCAGCCCCAGGGTGATCGTCCCGTTCCAGATCGAGCGCGGCATCGGTTTGTCCTACCCCGACGCTCGGCGTGTACGCGGACCATGGAGGGGGTAGCCCATGTCCAAGAGGGACAAATGGAGGTGAGGCATAGATGGCATTAGGACTTGCTCGTATCGTTCGAGCCCTGGCGGGGCTCATCGCACTGGTGATCGTGGCGGCGATCGTTCTGTTCGTGCTCGGCGCGAACCAGAGCAATGGCATCGTCAGCGCCATCCACGACGCGGGTGCGTGGCTGGTCGGCCCGTTCAAGAACCTGTTCTCGATCCACAAGCCGAAGCTGGCCATGGCCGTCAACTGGGGCCTGGCCGCGCTCGTCTACCTGATCGTGGGCCACTTCATCGCCAGTCTGCTCGTGCGGATGACGCCGCGCCGGCGAGCCGTCGCGGTCTGACTCTGGGCCGCCTTCGGCGGCATCCGTGGGGCCTGGTACCCCGTCCGGACACTCCCGGTCCCGTTCCGGACGGGGTACCAGGCCCCATGGACGCCGAGCGCAGCGAGGCCCAAAAAGCGGTAAGACGGATGACGAATTCCGGATGACGAATTCCCCAAGATCTGGGCGAATCCATGCGTGAACTTGCCTACTCGCGGGTAACAAGAGCGCATGACTACTCTCGCCATCGCCCGCACCGACTCGGCCGAGCTCTTCGTCCGTTGGCAGCAGCACGGAGACCGAAGCGCGCGCGACGAGCTCGTCACCCGTTTCCTGCCCCTTGCCCGCAAGCTCGCCCGGCGCTACGCCGGTGCCCGGGAGCCGTTCGAGGACCTGCTCCAGGTCGCGAGCCTCGGCTTGGTCAAGGCCGTCGACCGGTTCGACGCCGACCGCGGGACCGCCTTCTCCTCGTTCGCCGTTCCGACCATCCTCGGCGAGCTCAAGCGCTACTTCCGCGACCTCGGCTGGTCCGTGCACGTTCCGCGGGGCGCTCAGGAGATGGCCCTGAAGGTCGAGGAGGCCCAGCAGCAGCTGACCACCAAGACCGGTCGTCCGCCCAGCGTTCCGGAGCTGGCGCAGTACCTCGAGATGAGCATCGAGGACGTGCTCGACGCCCTGGAGACCGCGGGTGCCCACCACTCGACTTCCCTGGACGCCCCGCGCGAGGACGGCGACGGCGAGTCGGGCTCGCTGGCCGATGCGTTCGGGCAGGAGGACGAGCGCTTCGAGCTGGTCGACGCGAGCGTCACGATCGCCGCCTCGGCGTATCAGCTGAGCGCCCGCGAGCGTCACGTGCTTGCCCTGCGCTTCGTGCAGGACATGACGCAGACGCAGATCGCCGAGGAGATCGGTGTCTCGCAGATGCAGGTCTCGCGGATCCTGCGTCGCGCGCTGGCTCGCCTGCGCGAGATGACGGAGGCCGACGACGCCGCATCCGTCACCTGACGGATGCTGCTACCCACAGGGGGCGAGGGGGAGTGGGTGGCCAGGCCGCTCCCGGCGGCCACGGCATGTCACGCGCAGTGGCGTTCGAACCATACTTCGGTTCGCTGTGGCGAGCACTCCATGCCCCACCGGTCGGCCAGTTGCTCGACGACCTGAAGGCCCCACCCGCCCGGGCCTTCGCGGCGAGCGCGGGCGGCGAAGCCGCGACCGTTATCGAGCACCCGGCAGCGAACGTGGCCGTTGATCAGCAGGTCGAGCATCACCGGCACGTCGCCCTCGGTCGATCCGTGGACGATACCGTTCGTGACCAACTCGCTGACCATCAGCTTGACGTCGTCGAGCACCGTGCCGGGCACCCGCGCGGCCAGTTCGTCGGCGATGATGCGGCGAGCCTGGGCCGGACCCTCCGGCTGGGGGTCGATCTTGTAGAGGGCACGAACGCGTAAATCCATGACTGAGACTATGTTTACCCCGCAATCACAGGTCAAAAGCATCCCCACTGCAGCGTGCCGTGCGCGATCGGCGGCGGCCCACGGTGGGCGGGGTGATCCGGAGGTTCGGTGGCGCTGAACGAAGACGCTCCCGCGGTACGGCTCGAGCTCGACTCTCGGCCCGAGACGTTGACGCTCGTCCGCGGGGTGCTGGCCGGGGTCGCCGAGCTCATCGGGCTCGACCCCGAGTTGCTCGACGACCTGAAGACCGCGGTGAGCGAGGCCTGCAACAACGTCGTGATGCACGCCTACGACGGCGAGACCGGACCGCTGATCGTGAGGATGTACATCGAGCCTGAGGCGATCGAGGTCGTGGTGCTCGACCGGGGCTCCGGACTTCCTCCGCTCGCGCCTGCCGACGAGACGATCCGCGGCGTGGGCCTTTCGGTCATCCGTGCCCTCGCCGAGCAGGCGGACTTCCACCCCGGCCCCGACGGAGGCACCGAGGTGCGGATGTCGTTCGCCGGGCAGCGCGACGGCAAGCCGCTGTTTCACCTTCCGAGCCGGGCCGGCCCCGATGACGCTGACGCCGTCTGGCTGTCGGGGGACGCGGTCGTGTCGCTATCGCCGATCAGCCTGCTGGCCGGCGTGCTCGGCCGGGTGGCCCGCGCGCTGGCCGCACGCGCCCGCTTCTCGCTCGACCGCTTCTCCGACGTGTATCTGGTCACCGACGCGATCGCGGCCCACGCCGGTCGCTCGGCCAAGGGCGCCCGCATGTCGTTCGCGATCTCGACCGACGCGCAGCGGCTCGAGCTGACGATCGGCCCGTTCCTCGACGGGAGCGGTAGCCAGCTCTCCCACCAGGCCCCCGACTACAGCGCCGCCTCGGCCCTGACCATGCTCAGCGACCAGCTCGACATCCGCAACGACGAGGGCGGCGAGGTCCTGCACGTGGTGATGGTCGACCGGCGCCGCGCTTAGGGCGCGGCCCGGGCGGGGCAGCTCACTCCCCGGTCAGCAACTCCTCTGGGGTCTCCACCAGCGTGAGCCGGTCGGCCACGCCGGTCAGGCTGAGCAGGCGCTGCACCTGCTGCGGGCCCTTCACCATCGCCAGTTGCCGCCCCTGCTCCTCGGTCCGCTGGTGTGCGCGGACGAGCACGCTCAGGCCGGTCGAGTCCATGAAGTCGAGCTCGCGCAGATCGATGATCAGCATCTGCGAGTCCGAGCCGGCGGCCCGGTCGAGCTCGTCTTGAAGCGCGGGGCTCGAGGCGAGATCGAGCTCGCCGCTCACCGCAATCACGGTGGCCGCGCCCTGCCTGCGCACCTCTAGCCGGAAGTGACTCTGCATCGGGGGCGAGCCTACTGATCTTGGCCGGAGCATGCTGGGCGTCTCGTTGCCCCGCAATCGTTTGCCCGCGAACCGAGCGGGTAAGCCATTTCACATGTCAACTCCCGATCCAGCCCGAGAAGAGGCCGAGGCGGCCGCGGCCGAAGCGGCGGCGATCGGCGGCCGCGCCGGCTCTCAGCCGCCCTCCGAGGAGCCAGTCGACGAAGCCTCCCGTGCCGTCGTCGAAGGCGGCGGCGGTGAAGCCGAGGGCTTCGAGCAGGCCGAGCACGAGCTGGTCGAGCACGCGAGCCACGGCAATCAGCACGCCGCGCGCCAGGCCATCGAGGACGCCCCGGACACCAGCGAGGACGACCGCGCCGCCGAGGGTGGCGAGGCCGACGAGGAGCGCTCGAGCGAGCGCGACGAGGATCTGCCCTGATCCGCGCTGCAATTCCGTCGGCCTGGGTTGACGGCTCTGCGTCACCCGGGGTCGGACCGGGTAGTCACGGCGAGACGTTCGACTGCATCAAAGGAGGAGTGGAATTGGTTGCGCTGATCGTCTTGCTGTTGATCCTGGCCATCTTCGGTGGCCTTGGGTTCGCGGCCCACATCCTGTGGATCGTGCTCATCGCCGCGATCATCCTGTGGATCATCGGCTTCCTCATCGGAGGGGTCGAGTCGGGCATGGGACGCCGAAGGTGGTATCGCTGGTAGCTCTGGGCTGACCCGGGCGGGCGCCTGATGCGCGGCCCCGCCGGGCGGCCACAGCCGCCCGCCGGGTCCCACGGCTCAGCGGGCGTCGCGGGTTTCGCGAGGTTCGCGAGTTTCGCCGGTGAGCTGACGCAGACGGTGCAGCGAACGGCGCAGCAGCCGCGACACCTGCATCTGCGAGACGCCGACCCGTTCGGCGATCTCCGACTGCGTGAGGTCCTCGCCAAAGCGCAGGTAGAGGATCTCGCGCTCGCGCTGGGGCAGATGCTTGGCGGCGGCGAAGATCGTCGTCTGGTCGTCGACCAGGCCGAGCCGCTGGTCCTCGTCGCCGATCGCGTCGAGGCGGCTCGCGTCCTCCTCGCCGGCCACCGGGGCGTCGAGCGAGACCGTCCCGTAGGCCTCGGCCACCTGGAGGCCGTCGAGCACCTCCTCCTCGCTCAGCTCCAGATACTGGGCGAGCTCGTCGACGCGCGGCGGCCGTCCGGTCCGGGCGCTGATCGCCTGGCGCGCCTCGTTGATCTTGCGGGCGCGCTCCTGGGCGCCGCGGTCGACGTGGATCGCCCAGCCGGTGTCGCGGAAGTAGCGCTTGAGCTCGCCCACGATCGTGGGCACGGCGAACGACGTGAAGGCGAAGCCCCGATCGGGGTCGAACCGCTCGACCGCCTTGACCAGGCCGAGACTCGCGACCTGCACTAAGTCGTCGTACGGCTCGCTCGACTGGACGTATCGTCGCGCCAGCTTGCGGGCCAGCGGAAGAAAACGAGCAATGAGCTCGTCGCGCGCCTCACGGTCGCTGTCCCGCCGCCACCGCTCGAACAGCTGTTGCGAGTCAGCTGCGGACACGGGCTCTCCGACCGGGATCCCCGACACCGGGGTCCTCCTTTCGCAGACCGCCCACTTTTAGCACAGAAGCGGACGGCCGTGCGTCAGCCACCGCCCGTGCCGGCGCCCCCACGCCGGCGGGCGGTTCCTGCGTCGGCTCAGGGTCAGCGGGCGCGGCGCCTCACTTTGCGGCGGCCACGGTCGATGGCCCGCGCGCCGCGGCGCTCGAACCGGTTCAGCTGGCGCGCCAGGCGGCCGGAGTTGGTGTACGTCAGCGCGCTGCTCTTGACCGCGTCGCCGGCGGTGGCGAGCGCGCCGACTGCGGTGTACAGCACGCGCTGGGCGCTCGTGGCCACCGCGCCGAGCTGCGTCTGGGCGGCGTCGGCGCTGCGCGCTGCCGTCTCAGCCGCGCGGTTGGTGGTCGTGCGTGCACTGCGGGCGGTGGTCCGGGCGCTTGTGCGCGCCGTGACCGACGCCGAGCCGCTGGCGCGCCGCGCCGACGATCTCGTGCTCGCCGCGCTTCGCTTGGCGGCGTTGCGCTTGCGAGTCGCGGCCGCGCGCTTGGCGGCGGCCGAGCGTTGCGTTGGAGTCTGGGTTGCCACTCTGTCTCACTCCTCGTTTCAGGGGTCTAGGCAGCCCTCCTCCCCCCTTACGTTGCGATACTCACCACAATGTCCGGTTCCTACACGTCGAGCCTGGCGCAGGAGCTCGCCCCCGACCTGTTAGAGCGCTTCTTGCGCTATGTGCGAATCGACACGCAGTCGCGTCGGGACCGCAGCCAGTCGCCGAGCACCCCTGGCCAGCTCGAGCTGGGAAAGGTTCTCGTCCAGGAGCTGCGGGAGGCCGGGCTCGAGGACGCCTCGCTCGATGGGAACGGCTACGTGGTGGCGACGTTGGCCGGGAATCGCGGCGCGGACGGCAACGGCGACGTCGGTGCGATTGGTCTGATCGCGCACATGGACACCAGCCCTGATGCGCCCGGCCGCGGCGTTGATCCGATCGTGCATCGCTCGTACGACGGCGGCGTGCTCGAGCTGCCGCGCGAGGGCACCGTCCTCGATCCGGCGGCGATCCCGGAGTTGGTCTCCAAGGCAGGGCACGACATCGTCACGGGGAGCGGCGACACGCTGCTCGGCGCCGACGACAAGGCCGGCGTGGCCGAGATCATGGCGAGCGTCGCATACCTGGCCGCGCACCCCGAGCTCCCGCGCCCGACCCTGCGAGTCGCGTTCACCCCCGACGAGGAGATCGGCGAGGGCGCGACGCTGTTCGACATCGAGCGGTTCGGCGCCCGCTGCGCCTACACGCTCGACGGCTCCGAGATCGGCGAGCTGCAGGAGGAGACGTTCAGCGCCTACGAGGTCTCGATCTCGGTCGCCGGCGTCGACGTGCACCCCGGGCAGGCCACCGGCAAGCTCGTCAACGCGCTGCGGCTGGCCGCGCGGATCGTCGCGACGCTGCCGGCCGACACGCTCACGCCGGAGACCACGTCGGGACGCGAGGGATTCATCCATCCCACGTACCTGACGGGACGGGCGGGCCGGGCTGAGATGCGGTTCATCGTCCGCGACTTCGATGACGCGCGGCTCGACGAGCACCTCGCGCTGCTCGAGCGGGTGGCTCGAGAGGTCGTCGCGAATGAGCCCCGGGCCGGGCTCGAGTTCCACGTGCACGAGCAGTACCGCAACATGGGAGGCATCTTGCGCGAGGTGCCGGAGGTGACCGACGCGGCCGACGCGGCGATCCGGGCCGAGGGGATCGAGCCGATCCGCCGGCCGATCCGGGGCGGGACCGACGGCTCCCGGCTGAGCGCCATGGGCCTGCCCACCCCGAACATCTTCACCGGAGGACACGAGTACCACTCGGTGCGCGAGTGGGCTTCCGTGCAGGACATGGCGGCCGCCGCGGCGGTCGTGGTGCACCTCGCGGAAGTGTGGTCGCGTGACGGGCATGGCGGCTGAGGTCTCTGGCTCGCTCGCCTCGGTCGACGGCGCCGTGATGCTCGCCTCCGAGGCGATGATCCCGGCGACCGACGAGGGGTTGCTGCGCGGCGACGGAGCGTTCGAGGTGATCCGCGTGTACGAGGGACGTCCGTTCGCCCTCGACGAGCATCTGGCGCGGCTCGAGCGCTCGGCGGCGAATCTGCGCCTACCGGTGGATCTGGAATCGGTCCGCGCCGACGCGTGGCGGCTGCTGGCTTCGGCGGGCCCCGGGCCCGACCACGAGCTGCTGCGGATCGTGATCACCCGGGGTGGCCGGCGGTTGCTGTTCACCGAGCCGATGCATCGCACGCCGGACCGGATCCACCTGGCCACGATCACGTATTCGCCGACGCGGGTCCTGGATGGCGTCAAGTCGCTGTCGTATGCGGCGAACATGCTGGCCACCCGGCTGGCCCGCGAGCAGGGCTTCGACGAGGCGCTGCTGGTGACGCCGCACGGGCGGGTCTTGGAGGCGCCGACGAGCTCGATCTTCTGGGTGGTTGAAGGCTCGCTGTTCACGCCGCCCTTGGACGAGCACATCCTGGCCTCGATCACCCGGGCCGTCGTGCTGTCCGTGACCGGTGCGGTTGAGCGGCCGTGCACGCTCGATGAGCTGCTGCGCGCGGACGAGGCGTTCCTGACGTCCACGACGCGGGAGGTGCAGCCCGTGGCGGCGGTCGATGACCGGGTGTTCGATGCACCGGGTCCGATCACCGGGCAGGCCGCCCGGGACGTCGCGGCGCGGATTCGCGAGCGGTTGGCCGACGGGGCCCCATGAAGCTCCTCACGGTGATCGGGAACCGCCCCCAGTTCATCAAGGCGGCGGCGGTCTCCCCGCGGCTGCGTGCCGGCGCCGGGCACTCGGAGCTCCTGGTCCACACAGGCCAGCACTTCGACGACGAGCTCTCGACGGTCTTCTTCTCGGAACTCGGGCTGCCCGCGCCGGATCTGGAGCTGGGCGTCGCGCTGGGATCGAACAGCTCGCAGACCGCGCGGATGCTGGGCGCGTTGGAGCCCGTGGTCCGGGACGCCGCGCCCGACGCCGTGCTCGTCTACGGTGATACGAACTCCACGCTGGCCGGCGCGCTCGCCGGCGCGCAGGCGGGCGTGCCGGTGGCGCACGTCGAGGCCGGCATGCGTTCGTTCGACCGCGCGATGCCCGAGGAGCTCAACCGGGTGCTCGTGGATCACGCCTCGTCTGTGCTGCTCTGCTCGTCCTCGGTCGCGGTCGCGAATCTGCGGCGCGAGGGGGTGGACGGGGCGGTCGAGGAGGTCGGCGATGTGATGGTGGACGTTGCGCTGGCGGTTCAGCCGCGGGCGCGCGAGCGCGTCGATCTGGTGGCCGCTCGCGGGCTCGAGCCGGGGGGCTACGTGTTGGCCACCGCCCACCGCGCCGGAAACGTCGACGATCCGGCGCGGCTGGCCGCGCTCGCGGATCTGTTGTGCGACATGCCCCTGCCCGTGCTGTTCACGATTCACCCCCGCACCCGCCGGCGTCTTGACCAGGCCGACCTGCTGGCGCGGCTCGAGAGCTCCGGCACCGTCATCACCGCGCCGCCGCTCGGCTACCTCGAGACGGCCGCGCTGCTCGTCCATGCGCGTGCGGTGATGACCGACTCCGGGGGCCTGCAGAAGGAGGCCTACCTGGCCGGGGTCCCGTGCATCACGCTGCGGCCGAGCACCGAGTGGACCGAGACGGTCGAGCACGGCTGGAACGCGCTGGTGGATCTCGATGCCGCCGCCGCGCGTGAGGCGCTCGCGCGCCCGGCCCCGGCCGAGCGGCCGGCGCTGTACGGCGACGGCCACGCGGGGGAACGCGTCGTCGACGCTCTTACACTGCACCTCGGATGAGCGAGCGGTCCCTTCGTATCGCGGTGGCGGGGCTGGGCTACTGGGGCCCGAACCTGGCGCGCAATTTCGCCGCGCTTGCAGGCTGCGAGCTGGCGTGGTGCTGCGACCCCTCGTCGGAGGCGCGGGAGCGGGTTGCCGGTCGCTTTCCGCGGGCGCGTCTCACGGGCGATCTGGACGAGGTGTTGGCTGATCCCGCGCTCGACGCGGTGGCGCTGGCCACGCCGGTGGCTAGCCACGCCGAGCACGCGGTGCGCGTGCTCGAGGCGGGCAAGCATTGTTTCGTGGAGAAGCCGCTCGCCCAGTCGGTGGCCGACGCCGAACGCGCGGTGGCGGCGGCGGCGGCGGCCGGCCGCGTGCTGATGGTGGGCCATCTGCTCGAGTACCACCCGGGCGTGCAGCGCCTCAAGCAGCTGACCGACTCGGGCGAGTTGGGCGACCGGATCTACTACATCTACGGCAACCGCCTGAACCTGGGCAAGCTGCGCGCGGACGAGAACGCGCTATGGAGCCTCGGCGCCCACGACGTCTCGGTCGTGCTCTACCTGGCCGACGAGGAGCCGTGGGATGTGATCGCCCACGGCGAGTCATACGTGCAGGAGGGCGTCGAGGACGTCGTTTTCTGCTTCCTGCGCTTCCCCTCGGGCCTGTCGGCCCACCTGCACCTGAGCTGGCTCGATCCCCACAAGGAGCGCCGCTTCACGGTGGTGGGCTCGCGCCGGATGGCCACGTTCGACGACATGGCGATCGAGGGCAAGCTTCAGATCTTCGACAAGGGCTTCGACCAGGACTCGACCAGCTACGGCGAGTACATCACCCGGACCGGGGACATCTTCTCCCCGTCGATCCCCAATGTCGAGCCGCTCCGGCTCGAGTGCGAGCACTTCGTGGAGTGCGTCCGGTCCGGGCAGCGGCCCCGTTCGGATGGGCTGAGCGGGCTGCGCGTGGTTCGGGTGCTCGAGGAGCTCCAGCGCTCGCTGGACACCTCGACGCGGATCGCGGGCGCCGGCGCCGGTGCCGGCGCACCCAAGTAGAGTGCAGGCGCGATGGAGACCTGGGACGTCCGCTCGCTAGACATCGAGGCCCACCACCCACAGGTGCTGCGCTCCGACAACGAGACCCGGGCGATCGCCATCCATCTGCCCGCCGGCGAGCAACTGGCCGAGCACCAGGTCCACGAGCGGAGCTATCTGGTCGTGGTCGACGGCGAGGTCTCGATCTCGCAGGAGGGCGAGAGCGTGTCCGGCGGCGCCGGCCTGCTCGCGCACTTCGCGCCGAACGAGCGGCGCACGATCAGCGCCGTGAGCGATGCGCGGCTGGTACTCGTGCTGGCGCCCTGGCCGGGCGAGGGGCATCCCTCGCGGGTCGGGTGAGCCGGGTGCCGGACCGGGTGAGTCAGGCCGCTGCGGCGGCGGGCCCGGAGCACGACATGCCGGCGGCGGCCTGCGTCCAGATCACCTCGTCGCGGCTGGGGCCGACCCCGATGAGGGCGACCGGCACGCCGACGAAGTCGGAGACGAAGCGCAGATAATCGCGTGCCGCGGGCGGAAGGTCGGACTCCTTCCGGCAGGCGGTCAGGTCCTCGCTCCATCCCGGGAGGTCCACGTACTCGCCGGTGGCGTGGTGCAGCACGGTCTGGTGGTAGGGGAAGTAGTCGAACTCGGAGTCCTCCGGGCCGCGGTAGCGGGTGCACACGCACAGCCGGTCCAGCCCGGACAGCACGTCGAGCTTCGTCACGGCCAGCGTCGTCAGCGAGTTGATTCGCGCTGCGTAGCGCAGCGCCACCAGGTCCAGCCACCCGACGCGCCTGGCCCGGCCGGTCGTCGTGCCGTACTCGCCGCCCCGCTCGCGGATCTCGTCCGCGAGATCGCCCTCGAGCTCGGTCGGGAACGGTCCCGCGCCCACTCGGGTGCTGTACGCCTTCATCACTCCCCACACCTCGTCGATGTCCTTAGGGCCGACGCCGGCGCCCACGCACGCCGCACCCGCCACTGGGTTCGACGAGGTGACGAACGGATAGGTGCCGTGGTCGATGTCCAGCAGCGCGCCCTGCGCGCCCTCGAACACGACCGTCTGACCGGCGTCGAGGCGCTCGTGCACGAGCCGCACGGTGTCCGCGATGTACGGCGCCAGCCGGTGGCCGTAGGTCAGGTACTCCTCGGTGATCGTCTGCAGATCGAGCTGCGGGTCCTTGGCGAACGGCCGCAGTGACAGCCGCTTGGGCTCGAGCGCGGCGACGATCTTCTTCTTGAGGATCTTCTCGTCGAGCAGGTCCTGGACCCGGATGCCCAGCCGGGCCGCCTTGTCGGCGTAGCACGGGCCGATGCCCCTTCTCGTCGTACCGATCTGGAGCTTGCCGAGCTTGGCCTCGCCGGCGTGGTCGAGCATCATGTGGTAGGGCATGATCAGGTGCGCGTTGGCCGAGATCCGCAGCAGCCGGGTGTCGACCCTGCGCCGGCGAAGCTCGTCGAGCTCGTCGGTCAGCACGCGCGGATCGATCACCACCCCGTTGCCGATCACGCACAGCGTGTCCTTGTTCAGGATGCCCGACGGGATCAGGTGCAGCTTGAACGTCTGGCGCCCCCGGACGATCGTGTGCCCGGCGTTGTTGCCGCCCTGGAAGCGGACCACGGCATCCGCCCGCTCGGCGAGCAGATCGGTGACCTTCCCCTTCCCCTCATCACCCCACTGGGCGCCAACCAATACGATTCCGGGCATCGGCGACGGAGTGTACGCACGGCATGGGCGGACCCTCGCGTGGATTGGCGCGACGTCCGGCCTGTCGCGGCGCTCGTGCGCCGTCGTGGCCGGTGTCCCTTCACCGCCGGCACCCGGGCCCGATCCTTCCCCGCCCTCTCCGGTCCCCGGCTCCCCGATCCCCGGTCCCGATCCAGCGCCGCCCCCCGACCCCAGTCCGCCGGCGCCCACGCCCGATCCCTCGCCGCTGCCGCCGCGCCCGGGCCCGCAGATCTGAGCGCCTCGGCCGCGCGGCGGTTTGTGCGCGGTCTCACATTCCCGGCCGGCCGCGCCGGGTATTCCTTCAGCCGAGGAATTCGCCGTGTCACGCCACTCGCTTCCCGCCGGACCAAGGCTTCCCAAGTCGATCCAGAGCGTGGCGTTCTGGACGCGGCCGCTGGCCTTCCTCGAGCAGTGCCGCGCCCGTTACGGGGCTCGCTTCACGCTGCGTCTGCTGAACGGCCCGCCGTTCGTGATCCTGTCGGACCCGGACGAGATCAAGCAGGTGTTCACCGCGCCGGCGGATGTCCTGCATCCCGGCGAGGGCGCTCGCGTGCTGGCGCCGGTGGTCGGGCTGAACTCGGTGATCCTGCTCGACGAGGACGCGCACATGGAGCAGCGCAAGCTCATGCTGCCGGCGTTCCACGGCGGCCGGGTGGCGCGGCTCGGCGACCTCGTAGCCGCCGTGGCCGAGCGCGAGGTGGACGGCTGGCCAGAGGAGAGCGCCGCCCAACTTCATCCCCTGCTCCAGCGCCTGACCCTCGAGGTTGTCCTGCGCGCGGTGTTCGGCCTCGATCCCGGCCCGCGCCTGGACGCACTGCGCGAGCGCCTGTCGGCCATGCTGGCGTTCGGCGACCGCTTCATCAGCCTGATCCCGCCGCAGCCCGGCGGCCGGGCGGAGAAGGTGCTCGAGCGGGTCGGCCCGTTCGCCGCGTTCGCGCGCCTCCAGCGCGAGGCCGACGGGCTCCTGCTCGAGTTGATCGATGAGCGCCGCGCCGGGGGCGAGCAGCGAGACGACGTGCTGGCCATGCTGCTCGAAGCCAGGCACGGCGACGGCTCGCCGATGTCCGACCAGGAGCTGCGCGACGAGCTGATGACGCTGCTGGTGGCCGGGCACGAGACGACCGCCTCTGCGCTCGCCTGGGCGTTCGAGCGCCTGAGCCGGCATCCGGCCGCGCTCGCCGAGCTCGAGGCCGAGATCCGCGCCGGCGAGGAGGACGCGTACCTCACCGCGACGATCTACGAGACGCTCCGGCGCCGGCCGGTGCTGCCGAACGTGGCCCCGCGGCTGGTCATGCGCCCGGTCGAGATCGGCGGGCGGAGCTATCCCACGGGCATCGGTCTGGTGCCGAACGCGTACCTCGTGCACCACGACCCCGACATCTATCCCGAGCCGTACGCGTTCCGTCCCGAGCGCTTCCTCGGGCAGTCTCCCGGGACCTACACGTGGATTCCGTTCGGCGGCGGCCGGCGGCGGTGCCTGGGGTCGAGCTTCGCGATGCTGGAGATGAAGCAGGTGCTGCGCGCCGTGCTCGGCGCGCGCAAGCTGCGCACGGTGGCCGACGGGTTCGAGCCACCGCAGCTCCGGAACATCACGATCAAGCCGGGGCGGGGCGGTCTGGCCTGGCTGCCGAGGCGGCCGGCCGGACCCTCATCGGCCCAATGAGGACCGCCGCAGTGGTCTCCTGGAGGCTGGATAATCGTGGCGTGTCGGCAGGGACCTTGACGCAGCGCTCGCGGCTGCCTCGCCCCGAGCGGATCCACGTCCGGCTGTCGGTGATCGGCTGGACCACCGCGGGCTGCGGGGCGCTGGTCGTGTTCCTGGCCATCGGGTTCCTCGTCCCGCTGTTCGGCAGCCTCCACCAACTCGCCCGGCTGGCCGTGACCAACGGCCCGCTGGTCGTCGCCTATCTGATCCTCTGCAGCGTGGTGATCACCCGTCATTTCGGGCGTCACGTGAGCAGGACCCTTCGGTGGGTGCGCGATGATCGCCCGCCCGACGAGCGAGAGCACAGAGACACCCTGGGGCTCGCGATCTACGCGGTCAAGCTCGACGCGGTGGCCTGGATCATCGCCGGCGCGGTGTTCGGCGTGATCGACAGCGTGCTGTTCTCACCGGGAATCGGTGCGCTGGTCCTCGGCACGGTGTGGCTGGGCGCCGAGACCACATGCGCGCTCGACTACCTGCTCTACGAGCGAGCACTGCGCCCGGTCACGGCGTGCGCGCTGGCCGCCCGTCCGGGACGGGCGTGCCTCGCGCCCGGCGTGCGGGCGCGCCTGGGCATGGCGTGGTCGCTGGGCACGGGTGTGCCCCTGCTCGGGCTGCTGGTCGTCGGCGTCGCCGGGCTGGCCAGGCCGCACGTGCACGTTGGCGACGTCGCGGCGGCCGTGCTGTTCCTCTCCGTTGTGGCCTGGGTGGCCGGCTTCTGCGTCATCCTGCTCGCGGCCAAGGCGATCTCGGATCCGCTACTCGCGCTGCGCCGGGGCCTGGACGAAGTGGAGCGCGGTGAGTTCGAAGCCCACGTCGAGGTGGACGACGGCAGCGAGATCGGCCTGCTCCAGGCCGGGTTCAATCACATGGCCGAGGGGTTGCGCGAGCGCGAGCGGATTCGCGACCTGTTCGGTCGCCAGGTCGGCGAGGACGTGGCGCGGCTTGCCCTGAGCCAGGGCGTCCGGCTCGGCGGTGAGGAGCGCGAGATCGCCGCGGTGTTCATCGACATGGCCGGTTTCACCCCGCTCGCCCTGGCCGTGGCGCCGTCCGAGGTCGTGCGCCTGCTCAACCGCTTCTTCCGCGTGGTCATCGAGGTGGTCGAAGGCGAGCACGGAATGGTCAACAAGTTCGAGGGCGATGCCGCGTTGTGCGTTTTCGGGGCGCCGGTGAGCCGCGAAAATCCCACGGTCGACGCGCTCCGAGCCGCCCGGACCCTGGCCGAGCGCCTGGCGACCGAGTTGCCCGAGGTCGACTTCGGGATCGGCATCTCGGCCGGCCTCGCCGTGGCCGGGCACGTTGGCGCCGAGAGCCGCTTCGAGTACACGGTGATCGGCGATCCGGTCAACGAGGCCGCCCGGCTGGCTGAGCTGGCCAAGCAGCGGCCGGGCCGCGTGCTCGCCTCCGACGCCGCTCTTGACCGCGCGCCGCGCCACGAGAGCGACGGGTGGAGCATGACCGAGGTCGCCGTGTTGCGCGGCCGCTCGGTCCCCACCGGCCTGGGCCAGCCCGACCCGCGGGCCGGCTAGCCGACGCGCGCGGTCAGCTCTCGCCGGCCGCCACCAACTCGATCCGGTTGCCCCACGGATCGGCCGTGTAGAACCGGCGCGTGTCCGGGATCGCGTCGTCCCATTGCACCAAGCAGCCGGCGTCGGCCAGTCGCTCGGCCAGGCGGTCGAGGTCGGCCGCGCGCGCGCCGATCGCCGGATGCGCCTTGGTGGCGGGCGCGAACGGCTCGGCGATTCCCACGTGGAGCTGATGGGCGCCACAGGCAAACCACACCCCGTCCCGGGGCTGGAGCGCGGCCGGCTTGGGCAGTTCGGCGAGTCCCAGCAGCCGCCCGTAGAAGCGCCGGGCGTCCTCGTCGCTCCCCGCCGGAGCGGCTACCTGGACGTGGTCGAGGCCCACCAGCTGGATCGGGTCGGGGTGACCGCCGTGTCTCACCGTGCCCACGCGAGGATGATCTCACGCGAGGATCAGGCCGACCGCCCCCGCGCGTACGCCCCCGCGCGTACGCCTCCGTCGGACACCTGGGCGCCGGGACCTCGAGACGCCTGCGTTGGCGCTAGGTTCTGAGCATGGCCGAGGACCCCATCACCGAGGAGCTCAGGCT
Source organism: uncultured Solirubrobacterales bacterium (assembly GCA_963841535.1). Taxonomy (GTDB): domain Bacteria; phylum Actinomycetota; class Thermoleophilia; order Solirubrobacterales; family Solirubrobacteraceae; genus Palsa-465. The sequence goes on from CAWJDF010000002.1 coordinate 237,375, forward strand.
GACCCAGCGCGAACGCGAGGAGGCCGAGCGCCGCCGCGCCCGCGACGTTCCCGACGATGAGGAAGCGGCGCAGCACGCCCGCAGGGCCGACAAGGCCAGGTACCTGGCCGAAAAGCTCGAGGAGCGCGCGGAGTCAGAGCGCCGGGAAGGCGACTGACTTGTCGCTCACGCCGAGCGCAGGTCCATCCGCCTGTCGTGACCGAGCAGCGGTAGCTCGTCGCACATCTCGGTCAGGCGCGAGACGGTCCGCTCGGTGACCTGCTCGCAGAGCGCCTCGCGATCCAGAATGTTGGTCGTGATCACCATCGAGCGCTTGTCCTCGTAGCGCGCATTGACGATTGAGTAGAGCTCCTCGAGCACCCAGTCCGTGGTCCGCTCCGCGCCCACGTCGTCGACGTGCAGGAGATCCACTGCGGTCAGGCGATCGAGCAAGCCGACGTGCGAGCCACCGGCCCGGTGCGTGTCCCGGATCTCGTTGAGCAGCCGGGGCAGCGAGTAGATCGCCACCGAGCGGCCGGCCTCGAGCGCCGCCTTGGAGACCAGCATGGCCAGCGTCGTCTTGCCGGTCCCCACCGGGCCCATGAACCACAGCCCCCGCCCGGCGTCGAGATGCTCGTCGATCCGGTCGGCGAACCGGCGCGTGGCCGTCACCACGTTTGTGTCGATCTCGGTCGCCGGATAACGGTCGAACGCCACGTCGTGATACCGCCGCGGGATCACCGCCGACAGGCTGCGCGCCTTGCGCAGGGCGATGATCTGCCGGCGGCAGCGACAGTCATACGCGGTGTTCGACTCCTCGTCGTAGATCATCCCGCTGCCGTCGCACACGTCGAACGGGCACTGCCTGTACTCGCGAAACTCGCGCGTCGCGCCCACGCCCCCCGAGTAGCTCATACCGCGGCGAACCGTTCGCCGGCGTAGTTCATGAACTTCGGATACTCCTTCTGGAAGGTCAGCACCACGTCGCCGACCGGTCCGTTGCGGTGCTTGGCGATGATCAGGTCCGCCTCGCCGGGACGCTCGGACTCCTTCTCGTAGTACTCCTCGCGATAGATGAAGACCACGAGGTCGCTGTCCTGCTCGATTTGACCCGAGTTGTGAGACACGATGCCGTCGGCGAGCCACGATGCCGGCCCGGGAACGGTCAGGTCGAACACCTCTTCCTCGCCTGCTTCCTCGACTGCGACGACGTGATCCCAGAAAACGTCCGATTCCGCCATGAGCACCAGTTGCGGCGACTCGAGCTCGCGTGCGTAGCTCGCGATCGTGCGGCGTGATGGAGCGAACTTGAAGTGAGCCGTCCCCCCGTACGCGGTACCTCGCGCGCGTGCCATCGCGCGTTGCGAGATGCCCTGGGCAGCCATCTCCGTCCGCACCGACTGCCAGACCTCGATCGGGAGAGTGTCCACGTTCGTGGCGGACTGGGGAAGGCTCGCCTGTAGCGCGTGTGCCTGGGGCACCCTGGACCCGAAGGCACCCACGACATCGAGAAAGCGCTGCTGCGCCTCCGCCCCCGAGACGACCACGCTCCACATTTCACTGCTGCCCGACCTCACCGACCCGGTCCGGGCGACGATCCCGAGGCGCATCAGTAGCGCTGAAACGTCGCGGGCGAGCATGGGACTGGCCGTGGCGAAGTAGACCCTGGTAGCGAGCTTTCCGCGCGGCGTAACTCCCGACCAGATACAGCCGTCGGTTGCCCAGAGGTGGCGGAGCAGGAGCGCGATCTGATCGTTGGCGAGCGAGAAGACTACCCCGGGGACGCGCTTGTCGTGCGAGCGCTGACCGAAGAGTCCGAGCTGCTTGAGCCACGCGCCGACGCCCGCCGGGTGCCACCGGTTGCCGTTGCCGGAGATGAGGAGCTGATGCCAGGCCCCCCGGCCCGCGTACCTCGTCACCTTGGCGCCGAAGGCCCGCGTGGCGGCTTGGCTGACCGCTGAGCTGTTCTCCTCCGACGCGGTGGTGTAGCGCAGGGGCGCGTTCTTGAGGTAGCTGCCGTCGCCGATCAGCTGTCCGAGCAGGACCAGGTGATCGTCAGGCCACCGCTCCGGCGCATTCGGCTCCGGGAGCCGTCGTGACAGCGCAACCCGGTCGCCCACGGCCATCTCCGATACGCGCCTCCAGCCCGACCCGGCGAGTATCCGATGATCCGCCGTGGCGCGCAGCTCGCGCCCCGACGCCAGCCGTAGCCGCCTGATTGCGCGCCGGCCAACCCGCCAGACCAGGTCACTTCTGGCTCTGACGATCTGGTGGCGCTCGTCGAGGGCGAGCACTTCGGGTGCGGTTCCGACGAGGTCTCGGATCGGGACGCGCCTTCCGTCCGCGAGCAGGACCAGCGTGTCACCCGTGACGCACTCGCGCAGGTCGGACAGGATCGGGCGCTTCTCGCCACCGCGCTGCTCGACCGCTCGGCTCAGCTGCGAGAGCGCGATCACGGGCACGCCCAGCTCGCGGGCAAGGCCCTTGAGGCCGCGGGAGATCTGGCCCACCTGCTCGACGCGGCTCTCGACCCGGCCTTCGTGGCGCATCAGCTGCAGGTAGTCGATGATGATCAGCCCGAGGCCCTCGTCGAGCTGATGGTGCAGGCGGCGCGCCTTGGCCCGCACCTCCAGGACGCCCGTGTCGCTCGAGTCGTCGATCCACAGCGGCGCCTCGGACAGCCGCCCGCAGGCGGCCAGGATCTTCGGCCAGCGGTTTTCGGCCACCCGCCCCTTGCGCAGCTCCTCGCCGCGGATCCGGGCCTGGGAGGCGACGAAGCGCTGGGCCAGCTCAGACTCCGACATCTCGAGTGAGAACAGCGCCACCGGACTCGGCCGCGACTCCGGGTGCCCGACGCCGAGCACGGCGTTCTCGGCGATGTTCGCCACCAGGGCGGACTTGCCCATCGACGGGCGGGCAGCGATCACGATCAGGTTGCCCGGCTGAAAGCCGCCGGTCATCTCGTCCAGGTCCTTGAAGCCCGACGGCGTGCCGGTGAGCGGGGTCTTGAGCGTCGAGAGCCGGTGGAGCTTGTCCGTTTCCTCGTGGAGCACCTCGGCGATCGGCCGGAACTTCTTCTGGCGATCGTCGTGGGCGACCTCGAGCACGGATCGCTCGGCCCGTTCGACGAGATCCCGCGGCGGCGCCTCGCGCGACAGCACGCTGGCCTGGATCTCGTAGGAGGTGGTCAGCAGGGCGCGGAGCTGGGCGTTGTCGCGCACGATCTGGCCGTACTCGCGGGCGTGGCCGGCGGCGGGCACCCACCCGGCCAGCTCGTCGATCGCGGCCGGCCCGCCGACCTCCTCGAGCTTGCCTCGCTGGCGCAGCGTCTCGCCCACCGTCAGGTGGTCGATCTTGCGGTCGCTCTCGTAGAGCTCGATCATCGCCGCGAACACCGCGCCGTGCTGCTCGCGGTAGAAGTGCCCGGGGCGCAGATGCTGCTCCACGAGCAGTCCGTGAAGGTGGCGCTCGTCCAGCAGCACCGCTCCCAGGACCGACTTCTCGGCCTCCAGGTTGTGCGGCGGGACAGCGATGCTCTGGACGGCGCTCATGCTCGGTCGAGTCTAGGTTTCGCGCGGACGTCCCCGCAGGGGTCTTCCCGCTCCCAGCGAGGACTTCCGTCAGGACCGTGGTCTAGGTGACTCTCGGAGGGCTACCGACCGCCGTCGCCCGGCGGAGCAGCGGCTACTTGTCGGCGGGAACCACCATGGTCTTGACCGCCGCGGTCACCTCGTCGGTGACCTCGACGACGACCATGTACGTGCCGGTGTGGCGGATCGGCTCCTCGAGGTGGATCTTGCGCCGGTCGAGCTTGATGCCGCGCGCGTCCCGGATGGCATCCGCGATGTCCTGCGTGGTGACCGAGCCGAACAGCCGCCCGTCATCCCCCGCCTGCTGCGGGATGGTCAGGACCGTGCGGCCAAGCAGCGCGGCGTTCTCCCGAGCCCGATCCTCGGCCTCGTGCAGGGCCCGCTCCGCCTCCTCGCGCCGGCGCTGGGCCACCTGGATCGACGATGTTGTGGCCGGCTCGGCGAGCTTGCGCGGCAAGAGGTAGTTGCGCAGGTAGCCCGGCGAGACATCGATGACCGTGCCCTTCTCACCGAGGGTCTCGACGTCCTGGAGCAAGATCGCCTGCGGCATGATGCCTGATCTACCGGTCGCGGTCGCGGTCGCGGTCGCGATCGCGGTCGCGATCGCCTCGCCCACCGATACCGCCACCGGCCGTCTCGGCCACGTACGGCAGCAGGGCGAGCTCGCGCGCCCGCTTGACCGCCCGGGCGACCTGGCTCTGGTGGCGCCGGCACGCGCCGGTGATGCGGCGCGAGCGGATCTTGCCGCGCTCCGAGATGAACCGGCGCAGCATCGAGAGGTTCTTGTAGTCGACCTGGTCGATCTTGTCCCGGCAGTAGGGACAGGGCTTGCGGCGCGAGGAGGTCTGTGCGCCCTTCCTATCGCGCCGGCGGACCGGCCTTCTACGTTGCTTTGCCACGCTGGATCACCTGCTCGATTTCTGTCAAGTCTCTCGTTATCTCAGAACGGGATGTCGTCGTCGGACACTCCGGCAGCCACGGGAGCGGTCTCGAAATCGCTGGTATCGGCAGGGATGTCGCTCTCCGGCGCCCGGATGCCGCTGGAGTAGCCATTCCCGGTTCCGTTCCCAGCGTCATCACGACCGCCGAGGAACTGCACGTTCTCAGCGATGATATCGACGGACTGGCGCTTCTGTCCCTCCACCTCGTACTCGCGCCATTCCAGCCGGCCGTCGATCGCCACCGGACGGCCCTTCTTGAGGTACTGGGCGCAGCTCTCCGCCTGTCGGCCGAACACGGTGACGTCGAAGTAGTTGGCCTTGTCCTCCCAATCACCGCTGGCGCCGTTCTTGCGGCGCGTGTTGACCGCGAGCCGCAGCTTGCAGATCGACAGGCCCGTGCTGGGATTCGAGCGATTGTCCGGATCCTTGGTCAGGTTCCCGGTCAGTACGACTCGGTTGATGTTCATGCCCTTAGCTCCTTTCCCAGAGCGCATTTGAAGCTTTTCACCGAGTCTAAGCGCGCCTCAGGCGGCAAATCCGGCGCTCCCCGGAAAATGGACGCACAAGTTGCCGATCGGGCCCCAAGCCGTAGCAGAGCGTGGCAAAGGCGTTGCAGTTGGGGCTGTCGGCGGGCCCGGTCGGGACCCGGGACGCCTACGCCTCGACCGTCGACTCCGCGGCGCTGGGTGGGCCGCTGGGCGCGCCGCTGGTCGGCGGAGCGGCCGTCGCCACCACCGGTGGCGCGGACTCCGGCGCGGGTGGCGTCCCCGGGAGGTTCTTGATCACCCGGAAGCGGACCACGCCGTCGGTGATGCGCAGGTCGTGCGAGAGCGTTTCGATCAGCGTCGGCGGAGCGGTGAACTGGAGCAGGTGGTAGTCGGCGTCGGGCTGGTGGTTGATGCGGTAGGCCATCGGGCGCTGACCCCAGTCGTCCCGGCGCTCGATCGATCCCTGGGCGTTCGTGATCGCCGTCTCCAGATCGGAGAGGATCTTCGTGCGCTGCTCTTCGGGTGCGCCGGTCGAGAGCAGCAGCACCAGGTCATAGAGGGGCGCTTGCGTGGCCATCGGCGGCGGTCGACTATAGCGGCCAAGCGCCGCTAGCGTTGACGGCAGCGTGCCGCGCGACGACCTGCCGATCCTCGAGTTCGCCGACCAGGGGGCTTGGGCGCGCTGGCTGGAGGCCGAGCACGATGCCGCCCCCGGCGTGTGGCTGAAGATCGCCAAGAAGGCCTCGGGCATCGCCACGGTGACGCATCCCGAGGCACTCGAGGAGGCTCTCTGCCACGGCTGGATCGACGGGCAGAGGGCTCCGCACGACGGGACGTACTTCCTCCAGCGCTTCACGCCGCGCGGACCGCGCAGCAAGTGGTCGCAGATCAACCGCGACAAGGCGACGAAGCTGATCGAGCAGCGGCGCATGAAGCCGGGCGGCCTCGCGCAGGTGGAGGCGGCCAAGCAGGACGGCCGGTGGGACGCGGCCTACCCGCCGCAGAGCAGCGCGGCCGTCCCGGAGGACTTCCAGCGGGCGCTCGACGAGAATCCGGCTGCCAAGGAGTTCTTCGCGACGCTGCGCGGCACCCGCCGCTACAGCTTCATCTACCGGATCGCCGATGCCAAGCGGCCGGAGACGCGCGCGCGGCGGATCCGCGAGTTCGTGGCGATGCTGGCCGAGGGCCGCACGCACTACTGACGGGGCCGGCGCGGGACCCGGCCGTGCATAACTCGACAATCGCCGCCGGCGACGCCGAACCCCCTACGCCGACACCTTCCCCTTGCGCCGGATGTCGGCCAGCTGGTCGTCGATCCAGTCCCCCGGGTTACGCGCGGTGACCACCGAGCGCAGCCCGGCCAGCCGGCGCTCGCGTTCCTCGCGGGGCATCGTCAAAGCCGCGTGGATCGAATCGGCCAGCGCCTGGATGTCGAAGGGGTTGACCGACAGCGAGTACTCCCCGAGCTCCTCATGCGCGCCGGTGTTCTCGGACAGGATCGACACGCCGCCGCGGTCGTTGACCATCGGCCCCTCCTTGGCCACCAGGTTCATGCCGTCGAACATCGCGTTGACGATCAGCACGTCGTAGTGCTTGTAGGCGGCGACCGCCTCTTCCAGATCGTCGCGCAGCTTCAACTGGATCGGCATCCAGTCGGGCGAGCCGTGGCGATGATTGACCACGGCGACTACGGCCTCGATCCGCTCCAGATACTCCGCGTACTCCGGCACGTCGGTTCGGGAGGGCATGAGCTGGGCTATGAACGTGACGCGCTCGCGGAACTCCGGGTGCTGCTGCAGGAACAGGTCGAACGCGCCGAACCCCCGCAGCACGTTCTTCGACAGATCCGCGCGGTCAACGCGAAGGATCAGATGGTCGCGCCGGCGGCGGAGCAACTCCTCCTCGAACTCGCCCACCCGCTCGCGGGCCGCCACGGCCTGGACGCCCTTGGGGTCGATCGGCAAGGGGTACGCCCGCACCCAAACCTCGCGACCGGCGCAATGCACCACGCCCGCTTCGTGATCCACTTCGAAGCCCATCAGGTCCTCGCAGCACTGCAGGAAGTTGCGCCGGTAGGAGCGGGTGTGGAAGCCGATGATGTCGTTTGAGAGGATCCCGCGGTAGATCTCCTCGCGGATCACCGTGGGCAGCACCCGCCAGGAGTCCGACTGGCTCCAGGGGATGTGCACGAAATGGGTCAGGAACACGTCGGGCCGGATCGCGCGAATCAAGCCGGGCAGCGTGTAGAAGTGGTAGTCGTGCACCATCACGACCGGCCGCTCGAGTCCCTCGATCTCCTCGAGCACCGCCCGCGCCAGGTCCTCGTTGACCGCGTTGTAGCCGAACTCGAACGCCTCGGTTTCGTTGCGGCGGATGTCCGGCGCATTGGAGAGGTCCCACAGGTAGTGCTGGATGAACCACAGCATCGGGTTCGCGGTGATGTTGTAGAAGCGGTCGTAGGCGTCCGGATCCGACGCGACCAGCTTCACCCGGTACTCATCGCCGCCCGGCGCCTCCACCGTGAACGGCTTGCCCTCGTTCTCCTCGGCCGCGGCCACGTCCTCGTCGGTCATCGCCGACGCGATCCAGGTCACCTCACGGTGGGAGGCCAGGCCGATAAGTGCTGTCACGAGCCCGCCCGTCCCCCGGCGGATCTCCCCGTCCGGTCCGAACGTGACCGGCCCCCGATTCGACACGAGGATGAGGGGCGTCCCCGATTCCGACGACATCGCTCACACCTCCAGTTGCTCGAACAGGGCGAGCCAGTCGCGCAGGAGGCGCGGCATCAGGAACTGCTTGCGCACCGCCTCCTTGCCGGCGCGTCCCAGGCGCTTGCCCAATCCGGGGTCGGCGAGGATCTCCAGACAGCGCTGGGCGCACTCCTCGACGGTCGAGACCAGGAACCCGGTCTCCCCGTTCTCCACCTGCAGCGGGATCCCGCCGACCGCGCCGCCGATCAGCGGCCGGCCCTTCCAGATCGCCTCGGTAACGGTCAGGCCGAATCCCTCGCGAGTGGATTTCTGGATAACCACATCGCAATGTGACTGGAACGCGTTCACCTCGATCGCGCCCACGTTGTTCAGGTTGTTCAGGATGTGGATGTCAGGATCGCCGTCGGCGTGCGCCACGGTGGCGTTGAAGTAGTCCCATCCCTCGGGGTCGTCGGTGGCCATCGAGCCCACGAGCGCAAGCTGCACGTCGCTCACCTGCTCCTTGACGATCCGGTAAGCGTCGATCACACCTAGGGGGTCCTTCCACGGATCGAAGCGCGAAACCTGGCAGAGCAGCGGCCGGTCCACGTCGATTCCGAACTGGTCGCAGATGTACACCGCGTCCTCGGGCGAGAACGCCATGTTCTTGGGCGCCAGCGGGTCGATCGCCGGCGGCACGATGTGTGCGCGCCCGTCCATCCCGGACGGCACGTACTTGCGCATGTGGAACACCGCCGCCGGATAGGGCTCGAGGTATGGCACCAGCCGAGCCAGCGTCGCCGGGTTCGGCGTGGACAGGTCGATGTGACAGCGCCACACCCACCGCCGCGACTTCTCGGGCACCAGCATGGCCAGCGCGGCCGGCTGCGGGTCGTGCACGATCACCACGTCCCACCCGGAAGCCAGCTCGTCCGCATTGATCTCGTTGTATCGGCGCCAGATGTCCCACTGCTCGTCGGTCAGGTCCTGAGGATTGCCCTGGAGCGCGTTGTGCATGACCTTGGTCGCGTTGAAGAACTCCTCGCGGCCGTAGATCACGTGCCACTCGGCCTCCAGGCCGACGTCGATCATCAACGGGACCAGCGTGTAGAGGATCTCCGACACCCCGCCGCCGAACGCGGTGGCCGACACGTGCAGGACGCGCTTGCCCTTGAGCCGCTCGGCCCGCTCCCGGATCTCATCGGACAGGGCGCGCCCGACGATGCTCGAGTAGTCGGCGAGGTGCTTGTGCGGGACGGTGATCGGCTGGAGCATGGAGAGGGGGTCAGCGCCGGAGCGGCTCGTTCCCGGAACCCTACGCAAAGACCGACGCGGGACGATACCGAGCGCGCCGCGCGCCGAGCACGCGAGCACCCGATCAGCCAGCACCCGATCACCCGATCAGCCGAGTTGCGCGCGCAGCCGGTCCATGCCGAGATCGACCTCCCGCACCAGTTGCGCGTGCAGGCCGGCGTTCGCGGCACAGATCGAGGACATCTGGAACTCGTGCCCGGATCCCAGCAGCCGGTGGCCGTCGAGCGGCTCCCCCCACCCATCGGAAGCCACGCCGCCCGCCTCGCGCAGGATCAGCCACGGCGCGGCCAGGTCGTAGGGCGAGTTGTTCAGCACCTGCCCGCCGCCCACGAGCTCGAACTCGGCGCGCATCCCGGGGATCTCGTCGACCAGCCGCGACCCGACCTCGATCACGGCGTCGAACTGACCGGTGACGATGCGCGTCATCGCGAACGCCTGCGACCCGAGTTCGAACGTGCCCCCTCCTACAGACGACGCGTCGATCAGATCGCCCAGCACCTCCGCCACGCGCCGCGCCGGCCGTCCCCGGAACCCGAACCCCCAGAACATCCGCCCCATCTCGACCGTGGAGCTCAACCGAACACCCCGAGAAGACTCCACCCCCGACCCCCGCACGGCCAAGAACCAGTCGCCCGACTTGATCTCGACCACACAACCGATCGAGACGTCTCCCATCGTCGGCGAACCGTCGCCGAGCGGTGCCAGCGCCACCGCCACGCAGGCCGACTCCAGCCCGGCCATGGCCGGTCGCGTCCCGTCGATCGGGTCGACCACGAGGACGTCGAGGGCGTCCGGGGGCGCCACCAGCCCGCGGTCCTCCGAATAGAAGGCGACCCGCGGCGCGCGCCGAGCGACGAACTCCTCCAGGAACGCCTCGGCCAGCTCGTCAACGGCGAACGTGACGTCGCCGCCCGCGCCGCCACCCAACGCCGACCGCCCCGCCACGGACCCCAGCTCGGGGAGCACGCGCTCACGCAGCGCCAGCGCCAACTCGAGCACCAGCTCACGACCGTCCCGCGGCCCCCCGGACCCGCCCGGCACCCGCGCGCCGGCGGTCACGCCGGCAGCTCGAGCGTGAATGTGGTGTCTCCGGGGCGCGAGTCGACCGACAGTCGGCCCGCCATGTGCTCGGCCAGTTCGCTGGCGATGGCCAGGCCCAGCCCCGACCCCTGGGCGTCGTCGGCGGTGTAGAACGGCTCGAAGATCCGCCCGAGAGCCTGGGGATCGATCCCCTCGCCGTCGTCACGCACGGCCAGGCGGACATGCCCGTCGGCCCGGCGCGCGGTCACCATGATCCGGCTCCCCGGCGGGGTGTGCACGAGCGCGTTGTCGATCAGGATGCGCACGATCTGGGCCACCCGGACCGGGTCGCATTGCGCCTCGAGCCGCCCGGACGTCACCCGCAGCTCCAGGTGCGAGTCGTGCTGAGCCAGCACCGGCTCGAACTCGCCGGACACCGAGCGGGTCAGCTCGCTCAGGTCGACCTGCTCGGGGCGGAGCTCGAGCGACCCCGACTCGAGCCGCGAGAGGTCGAGCAGGTCCACCGACAGCTTGCGCAAGCGCTCGACCTGGTCCTTCACCTGTTCCAGGAAGCGCGCCCGGTTCTCCGGGTCGAGGTCCTCGTCCTCGAGCAGCTCGACGAACCCGCCCAGGGAAAAGATCGGGGTCCGTAGCTCATGCGAGGCCGTGGCGATGAACTTCTTGCGCGCGGACTCGAGCTGGGCGAGCTGGCGCTGCATCGCGTTGAAGGCCACGGCGAGCTGGCCGAGCTCATCGCCCGAGTCAACCCGGATCGGATGCTCGAAATCCCCCGCCGCGACCTTCTCGGCCGCGAGCTCCAATCGCTTCACCCGCAACGCCAGCGCCCGCGCCACCAGCCAGCTGCCGGCCAGCGCGAGCAGCAGCGCGATCCCGCCCGCGACTAGGATCTGATGGCGGACCGTCGTGACCGCCCGCACGACCCCCGAGGCCGGCGCCGAATAGACGATCACCGCCGCCGGGCGGCCGTGGAAGACGACCGGATCGGCCGCCTCCGCCACCGTGCCGGAGCGCGTGCGCTGGGTGCCCGTGGTCATCCGCCCCGACGAGATCGCCTGCCGCGCCACCGCGAACGACAGCGCCGCCGTGGCCGAGCGCCGGCTCGAGTCCGCGAGCTCGGACAGCTCGGAGCCGCCGGGCACCCGGTTGACCAGCAGCAGGGTGACCCGGTCGCCGGTGGCCAGCGCCGCGGCGTTGACCCGGTCCTGCACGGTCGACAACGGAATCGAGCTTCCCCACGGTCCGCGCGATCGCCCGCGAGTGGGCCCGCGCGTCACTCGAGAGCTGCGTGAGCTGGTCGCCCAGCAGGCGCGTCTGCAGACCCGGCGCGACGTACAGGTACAGCACCGCGAACGCCATCAACACGATCGCAGCGAACAGCAGCGCGAGCCGGTTCGAGAGCGAGAGGCGGATCCACCCGCGTTTCAATTACATCTCCGTATCGCGGAACCGGTAACCCACACCGCGCACCGTGAACAGGTACTCGGGCTCCTTGGGGTCGCGCTCGAGCTTCTCGCGCAGGTGGCGGATGTGCACGTCGATCGTGCGCGGGTCGCGGTAGGCGGAGTCGCCCCAGATGCGGGCCAGCAACATGTCTCGCGTGAACACGCGGCCCGGGGCGCGAGCCAGCGCGGACAGGATCTCGAACTCGACGAACGTGAGCGGCGCCTCGCGGCCGCGCACCCGCACGGTGCGCTTGGCGAAGTCGATCCGCAGCTCCCCGGTCTCGAGCGGCGCCTCGTCGGGCGAGGTCTCGACCGGCCGGACCATCTCGGCCCGGCGCAGCGCCGCCTTGATCCGGCTCGAGAACTCGCGCAGCGAGAACGGCTTGGTGATGTAGTCGTCGGCCCCGAGCTCGAGGCCCACCACCTTGTCGATCTCCTCAGACTTGGCGGTCAGGATGATGATCGGGACCGAGCTGCGGTTGCGCAGGCGCCGGCACACCTCGAGGCCGTCGACCTTGGGCAGCATGAGGTCGAGGACCACCAGGTCGAAGGCCTGCTCGTCGAAGCGGTCGAGGGCCTGTCGGCCGTCGGTCGCCTGCACGACGTCGTAGCCCTCCTTGCGGAGTGGATAGGAGAGCAGCGTCTGGATCGACTGCTCATCGTCCACGAGCAAGATGCGGGCCGAGCGATCTGCCAACCGAGTCCTTTCCCGTTTGCAGCAAAAGAGTAGTGGCAGCGAGCGGCGTCGCCTCCCTTCCGCCGCCGGTCGGCGGTTACCCTGGGTGGGCCGATGCTCGACCCGCGGATCTACCGGACTGGCCTGATGGTCGTCGTCGTCGCGGTGATCGTCGTGGCGTTCTCGCTGGGCAACCAGGCCAGTCCGCTGAGCGCAACGCTGGTCCCCGACGCATTCGACGGCGCCGCCGCGTACGGCACGATGCAGTCGCTGGCCCGCCAGTATCCGGACCGCCCGCCGGGCTCGCAGGCCGACGCCGAGATCGCCAACTACGTGGCCGGGAAGCTCAGTCATGACGGCTTCCAGGTCCAGCGCAGCCAGTTCAGGACCCACACGGTCGACGGGGCGCGAACGATCGAGAACGTGACCGGCACGCTGGCCGGCACCACCCCGGGTGCGATCGTGCTCGTGGCGCACCGGGACGCGGCTAATCCGCGCTCGACCGCCGATCTGTCCGGAACCGCGGTGCTGCTCGAGCTTCGCCCAGGTGCTCTCCCAGCAGACCCAGCAGCGCTCGATCGTCCTGGCCTCGACCAGCGGCCAGGTCGGCGCCGCCGGCGTCGGGCAACTCGCGCGGAGCCTGCCGCAGCCGGTCGACGCCGTGATCGTGCTCGGGGACATGGCCGGACTCGAGTCCCGCTCACCGATCGTGGTGCCGTGGTCGGGCTCGCAACTGGTGGCGCCGCCGCTGCTGCGCAACACGGTGTCGGCGGCGCTGGCACAGCAGGCGGGTGTGAACTCGATCGATGAGAGTCTCGGCGGGCAGTTCCTGCATCTCGCGTTTCCGCTCGCCGCCTCCGAGCAGCGTCCGTTCGCGGCCGCCGGGCAGCCGGCCGTGCTCGTCTCGGCGTCGGGCTCCCGGATCCCCCCGGCCGACGAGCCGACCAGCGCCGGGCGGATCAACGGATTCGGGCGCACGATCCTCGAGTCGGTGAGCGCGCTCGAGGCAGGGCCGACGGTGCCCGGGCCCACGTCATATCTGCGCTGGTCGGGCAAGCTGATCCCGGCCTGGGCGGTCCGCCTGCTGGTCCTGGCCCTGATCGTGCCCGTGCTGTGCGCGACGATCGACGGGCTGGCCAGGGCGCGCCGGCGCGGGCACCGGGTCGCGCACTGGATCGTGTGGGTGCTCTCGGCCTCACTGCCGTTCGTGCTCGCCGCGCTGGCCGTGGTCGGCCTGCGGGCCGTGGGGCTGATCGACGCCGCCCCTCCCGGACCGGTGGACGGCGACGCGCTCACCCTGTCGGGTCGGGCGGTGGGGATCCTGGCCGGGCTGGCTTTTCTGATCGCGGCCGGGTTCGTGGTTCGCTGGCAGGTAGGGCGGCACCTCTGGGCAGCCGAGCCCGCGCCGGCCGAGTCGCCGTCGAACGGCCAGGCACGCGCACAATCTCGCCGCGCGGCCGTCCCGGACGACGTCGCCTCCCCGGGCGCGGCCGCGGCGCTCATGCTCGTGCTGTGCGGGGTGACGCTCGTGCTGTGGCTCGAGAACCCGTTCGCCGCGGCGCTCATGGTGCCCGCGCTGCACCTGTGGCTGTGGATCGTCGCCCCCGAGCGCCGGCTGCGCGCTCCCTGGTCGGTCCTCCTATTCCTCGCCGGGCTCGTCCCGCTCGCGCTGGCCGCGATCTACTACGCCGCCGTGCTCGGCCTTGGCGCTGCCCCGGCGGCCTGGAATGCTGTGCTGATGCTGGCGGGTGGCTCGGTGTCGGTGATGAGCGCGATCGAGTGGAGCGTCGTACTCGGCTGCGTGGTCAGCCTGGCCGTGATGATCGTGCGGATCGCCCGCCAGCCGCGCGCCGATCCGGCCGACCTGCCGATCACCGTCCGGGGTCCGATCACCTACGCCGGCCCGGGCTCCCTCGGGGGCACGAAGTCGGCGCTGCGGCGATGAAGACCCGGGTCCTCGGCGCTCCTGCGGTGTCCCAGCGCCGGATCGGCGGCCTGCCCCTGCGGCGCCTGGTTCGCGACATCTCCTCGGTGCTGATGATCTCCGGGCTGCTGTTGGTGGTGGACGCCGGGCTCACCCTGGTCTGGCAGGAGCCGGTGACCGCCGTGATCGCGCTGATCCAGCGCTCGCAGATCGACAAGCACTACCTGAGCTTCCAGACCGCGCCGCTCACCCAGACCGAGCGCCACGTGCTGGTCAAGCTGCCGAGCCTCCAGCAGCGGATCGCCTACCTGGCGCGGCGCGAGCAGCACCAGGTGGCCACGGGCGACGCAGTCGGGCACATCCGCATCCCGAAGATCGGCGCCAGCTACGACGTGGTCCAGGGGACCGACGAGGCCAGCCTCGAGAAGGGCCCCGGGCACTACCCGTCCACCGGCTTCCCGGGACTGGGCGGGACGGTGGCGATCGCCGGCCACCGCACCACCTACCTGGCGCCGTTCCGGCATCTCGACGCCCTCAAGCCCGGGGACCGGATCGTGCTGAAGATGCCCTACGCGCTGTTCACCTACGCGGTCCAGTACCGGAAGATCGTCCTGCCCACCGCGCTGTGGGTGACCAACGGCGTTGGCTACGAGCGACTCGTGCTGTCGGCCTGTAATCCGCTCTACAGCGCGGCGCAGCGGATCATCATATTCGCCCGGTTGAAGTCGGTTACGCCGCTCGGTCCGGCGCGCCGGGCGTGATTTTTCTGGGGCCGCCTTCGGCGGCATCCCTGGGACCGGGTTCCCCGTCCTGACAGTCCACGCGTACCACCGCAGCGCCAGTCTGGACGATCCTCGCGCCACCGCGTCGCCGTCCAGACATGGGGTCCAGACCCTATGCAGCTTCCCGCGGGAACGGTCGATCCACTCAAGTACAGTGATCCCATGGAGCCCGCCGTGTTGAAGCAGCAGATCGAGAGAGGCGAGTACCGCGTCGACCCGAAGGCGGTCGCCGACGCGATGCTTCGCCGGCTGTGGTTCTTCGCTCAGAACGAGTGCTCGTACCCGGCCAACGGCTCGGCCGCGTCGGTGAACACGACGCCCGACGGCCCCTGAACCACCGACCCGATCCAGGTCAGCTGGTCGGCCCGGCTGTGGGCGGGCAGGCACACGCATAGCTCGTAGTCCTCGCCGAACGTGGCGGCCAGCACCCGCGGATCGACCCCGAGGTCGACCGCGATCTCGCCCACGCCGTCGGCGATCGGCAGCGACGCGAGCTCGAGCTCGATTCGCACGCCGCTGCGGCGGGCCAGGTGACCGGCGTCGGTGGCCAGCCCATCTGACAGGTCGATCATCGCGGTGGCGCCGTGCGCGGCGAGCTCGCGCCCGGCGGTTAGACGGGGTTGTGGGCGCGCGTAGCGCTCGTGCACCCTGGCTCTGAGCTGATCATCCAGGCCGTCGCCGGCGCGGCCCTCGAGCAGCGCGAGCCCCGCACCGGCCGCCCCCAACGTGCCGGTGACTCCCACCCGGTCGCCCGGTCGCGCCCCGTCGCGCCCGACCAGCTCATCCGGATCGTGCGCCCATCCCACAACGGTGAACGACACGGTCAGGGCGGTCGCCCGGGTGATGTCGCCGCCGGCGAGCACGAGGCCGAGGTGCCCGGCCAGCTCGTGGGCGCCCCTGACCAGCGCCAGGGCGTCTGGCGAGGCGAACCCCTCCGGGATTCCCAGCGCCAGGTACGCCTCCCCCGGCCGTGCCCCCATCGCCGCCAGGTCCGAGGCCGCCGCCGCCAGTGCCCGGTGCCCGATCTCCTCGGGCGCGAGCTGGTCTGAGCGGAAGTGGACGCCGTCGACCATCGCGTCGACCGAGGTCACCGCATAGCGGTCGGCCCGCACCACCGCGGCGTCGTCGCCGATCGAGCGGACCACGCGGGGGCTCGCGCCCGCCAGCAGGCCCTCGAGCGCGTCGATCAGCTCGAGCTCGCGCATCGCGTCGCGGGTGGCCGGTCAGCGATGCCGATAGACGATGCGCGCCCGGTCGAGGTCGTAGGGCGAGAGCTCGACGCGGACCCGGTCCCCGGGGAGGATGCGGATCCGAAAGCGGCGCATCTTGCCGGCCACGTGACCGAGCACGACGCGATCCATGTTGTCGAGCTTGACGCGGAACATCGCGTTCGGCAGGGCCTCGACAACCTCGCCTTCGAGTTCGACTTTTTCTTCCTTGGGCATGCGTGTAGATCCTAGAAACCGTTCCCGTCCAGGCGTACGCAGGCATGGGCGCAGGCCCCGGGTTACCGTAAGAGTAGTGGGTATGCTCGCCGCTGATCCGCTGCGCCGGGCGCAGTACGCAAGCGAATCCTCCTGGAGGCCAGTTGTCCGCACTCAAAGAAGCGCTGAAGAACGAGTACACCAAGCAGATCCTCCGCGCCACCGGCGTCCGGAAGGTCGGGCTCGAGCAGCGCAAGACCCCCCACTACCGGATGCCGCTCCTAGAGGAGGCCGGGGGCTGGATGCGACTCAAGAAGTACGACGGCCCCGAGATCGACCCCTCGGAGTGGGAGAGCCTGACCTACACCACATACTCGAGCGATCCGACCACGTTCTTCGCGCCGATCACCTCCGCCACCGGCGAGATCGAGCTCAAGGGCTTCTGGGAGTACGGCAAGGCCGACCTCGACGGAGTCTGGACCCCGAACGCAGAGAAGTGCCCCTCGGTCGTCAAGTGGGTCGAGTCGATCGGGGCCCGCTTCGGCCGCGTCCAGCTGCTGCGGATGAAGGCCAACACGCTGCGCGAGTGCCGCTGGGGCCTGCACCTGGACAACAACAACCAGGGCAACCCCGAGAACCAGGGCTGGGTCGTGCGCGTGTGGCTCGAGTTGACCGATGATCCCTCGAGCGCGCTGGTAGTCCGTCCCACCGAGTTCGACCGCAAGGGCGAGGTCAACATCCAGCTGCCCAAGTACCAGCAGGCAGTGGTCGACTCCGAGTACCTGTGGCACGGCGGCCATCACGCGTCAGATCACATGCGCTACGCCGTGATCGCGTCCGTCGAGAGTGGGCCGGCGCTCGAGCGCTGGATCCAGGCGCAGCGGGCATAAGACCGGCTCTCGGCGGGACCGAGAGCGAGGGTCGCGCTTGGCTACAGCGGTCGCGCGCTCAGCCGTGCCTGCCGCCGCCGCCCCCGTGATCCCCGTGGCCGCCACCCCCGGCGCCGGGCGGGGCCACGCCGCCGCCACCGGACTGGATCGTGGTGGTCGGGGCCGGGGTGGTCGTCTTGGGAGGCTGGGAGTACAGCTTGG
Source organism: uncultured Solirubrobacterales bacterium (assembly GCA_963841535.1). Taxonomy (GTDB): domain Bacteria; phylum Actinomycetota; class Thermoleophilia; order Solirubrobacterales; family Solirubrobacteraceae; genus Palsa-465. Next base: position 254,757 of record CAWJDF010000002.1, read on the forward strand.
GGTTGTTATAGGCGCTGGGCCCGGACGTCGGGCCGGTGGTGGCCGGGCTCGGCGAGCGGGCCGACGAATTCGGACCCGTGAAAGCGGTGCCCGTGAAGTACGTGGTCGGCGTCGGGAAGTCGCCGCAGTAGCCGGCTGAGGCGCGCAGCATGAAGTCGTGCCAGATCGGCGCGGCCGCGGTCCCGCCGAACCCATAGCTACCCATCGGGATGTTGCCCTGCGGGTAGCCGACCCAGACCGCGGTGGCCAACTTGGGCGTGTACCCGACGAACCAGGCGTTGTCCTCGTTCTCCGCCGTTCCGGTCTTGCCGGCGGCGGGGCAGCCGTAGTTGGCCGCCGTCCCGGTTCCATCCTGGATCACGGTCTTCAGCACCTGCGTGCCCTCGTACGCCTCGCCGTCGCTGAACACTCGGGTTCCCTGCGGCGCGCCCAGGTTGACGACCTTGCCGTCCGGGAACACCACCTTGCTCAGAATCGTGGCCGGCATGTGGGTGCCGCCGTTGGCCAGGGTGGCGTAGGCGTCGGCCATCTCGAGCATCGTGCAGCAGTTCTTCAGTCCGCCGATCACCTCGGCCGGGAATCCATCCAGCGGGGACGTGATGCCCATCGCGTGCGCCGTCGCGTCGAGCTTGCTGTAGCCCTCATCGTCGGCGAGCTGAGCGAACACCGTGTTGTCGGAAACCGTCGTCGCCTTGGTGATGTTGATCGTGCCCTGGTAGGTCTCCTCGGCGGTATGGACCGACCACGTCGGATCCAGCGGGTTCCATCCGACGGGCAGGAACTTCGAGGTGTAGTAGGTGTCGTTCGGGTTGCCGTCGTAGTCGTGGATCAGCGTCATCAGGGCGAACACCTTGAACGCCGATCCGGTCTGGCGCTCGGCCTGGACGGGGAAGTCGAACTTGGTCTGGTCGTACGTGGCCGAGGTGGCGATGGCCAGGATGTTCCCGTTGGACGGGTCGACTGTGGCCAGGCCGGAAGCGGGCTGCGCGTCGAGTACGGCGCCGCCGACGTGGGCGTGAATCGCGTCCTCGGCCTCCTGCTGCAGCTTCAAGTTGATCGTCGTATAGACCTTGAGCCCGCCGTGCACGACGGTGTTGAGCCCGAATTTCTTCTCGAGCTGCTGCTGGATGTAGTCGAAGATGTACGGCTGGGTGTGGTCGACGAAGCGCGCGTTCGGGTGGAGCTGGAGCGGCTGCTTCATCACCGCGCGCCCCAGGCCCGGCTTGATGAAGTGCGACGCGATCATCGCCTGGAGCACTTCATTGCGCCGTTGCTTGGCCAGCTTGGGGTTGACCGTCGGGTTGTACTGGGTGGGCGACTGCGGCAGCCCGGCCAAGAGCGACATCTGGGCCAGGTTGATCTTCCACACCGGCTTGTCGAAGAACATCAGCGCCGCCGCGGCGACGCCCACGGCCTCCTCACCGTTGGTGGTCCCGTACGGGACGTCGCTCAGGTACTGGTTGAGGATCCAGGTCTTCGAGTGCTTGCTCTCGAGCTGCTCGGCCAGCTTCGCCTGGATGATCTTGTACTTCAGGTCGCGGTGCTGGTGGTACTTCTGCGGCAGATACACCTGGTTGACCAGCTGCTGGGTCAGCGTCGAGGCGCCCTGCAGGTTGTTGCTCTGCCCGAGCAGGTCCTTGACGCCCGCGCGCAGGATTCCCTGGTAGTCGAGCGCGCCGTGCTGGTAGAAGCGCCGGTCCTCGATTGCGATCGTCGCCTCCTTGAGGCGCTGGGGGATCTGGTTCGGCGTGACGTGGGTCGAGATCGTGTCGTCGTGGACGTAGCCGAGCAGACTCCCGTCGGACGCGTAGATCGACGTCGGCGGGTTGACGTGGCGCGGGTGCAGCGAGGTCAGGTTGGGTGCCGAATCGGCGGTCGCCACCACCCACCCGACCGCAAGCAGCGCGCCGATCGCCACCGCGCAGACGGTCAGGATCCCCGTCATCAAGAGCACGCGCCCAACGGGATGTCCGCGGTTGTGGTGGCGGCGGCGCTGTCGTTCGCGTCGACTCATGGATGGCGGGGAAACTGCGGCGGCCGTGCCGGCGCGCAGGGGACGTCTCGGCACCGGAACCGAGGGGTCAGTGTAGCTGGCAGGCTCTTTCGGCCTGCCGGTACGGGCTCCTGCTCGGTGGGCGCGCGCCCGCGCCCACGATCCGTCCCCGCCCACGGTCCGTTCCCGCACACGGACCGCCCCGCCGGCGTGCCAGACTCGGCCGCCGCCATGTCCGCCCCCCAACCGGCCGCCATCCTGCTCGACGCGCTCGGCACCCTTGTCGCGCTCGAGCCGCCGGCCCCCCGGCTCCGCGCCGAGCTGGCAAAGCGGTTCGGCCTCGACGTGACCGAGGCCGCGGCGGCCCGCGCGATTGCCGCCGAGATCGCCTACTACCGCGCGCACCTCGACGAGGGCCGCGACGCCGCCGGTCTGGCCGCGCTCCGCCGGCGCTGCGCGGAGACGCTGCGATCCGCCCTGCCCGGCGCGGGCGCCCGCCTCGAGGTCGAGCCGCTGGTCGAGGCGCTGCTCGCCTCGCTGCACTTCACCGCGTTCGGAGACGTGCGGCCGGCGCTCGAATCCGCGCGCGGCCGCGGCCAGTGGCTGGTCGTGGTGAGCAACTGGGACGTGTCGCTGGTCGGCGTCCTGCAGGGGCTCGAGCTCGAGCCGCTGCTGGACGCGATCGTGACCTCGGCCGGCGCCGGCGCGCGCAAGCCCTCGCCGGCCATCTTCGAGAAGGCGCTGGCGCTGGTCGGCGTGCCGGCCGGCGAGGCGATCCACGTCGGCGACACCCTCGACGAGGACGTCGCCGGCGCGCGGGCGGCCGGTATCGACCCGGTCCTCATCCGTCGCGGCGATGGCCCACCGGCCCCTGGAGTGCGGACGATCTCGAGTCTGTCCGAGCTGACGGCACCGCCTGTTGCCTGACGCGACGGTCCGCCCCCTAAAGTCCTCAACGCGATGTCCAGCGTCCCTCCGCCGCGCGTGACTCCGCCGCCCTCCGCGCCGCCGCCGGAGCCGCCGGCCGATCGCGACGAAGAAGTGCCCTGGCCGATCTGGACGGCGCCGGCCTCGGTGCTCATCGGCCTTCTGGTCGGGGTGTTCGGCAGCGTCCTGGTCGCCGGCATCGGGGTCGCCGCCGGGTCGAGCAAGAACTCGCCCGCGGTCAACCTGATCAGCGACTTCGTGTTCGACGCGGGGTTCGTGGTCACAGCGCTGTACTTCGCCTCGCTGCGGCGCCGGCCCCGGCCGGAGGACTTCGGCTACCGCCGGATCGCCCTGATGCTGGGCCTCGGGGCCTTCCTGGCCGGCGGCATCGGCTACTACGTGGTGACCGCGATCTACCAGTCGCTGGTCCATCTCCACGGCACCGACAAGCTGCCGCAGAGCCTCGGCGTCGGCTCGAGCACCGCGGCCCTGGTCGGCGCGGCCGTGTTCGTGTGCGTGGTCGCGCCGATCGCCGAGGAGTTCTTCTTCCGGGGCTTCATCTTCGGCGCCCTGCGCCGGATGCACGTCGTGATCGGCGGACAGGAGATCGGCACCTGGCTGGCGGCGGTGATCACCGGGATGCTGTTCGGCCTGGCCCACACCGGCTCGGCCGCCTCCCAGTATCTGATCCCGCTTGGCTTCCTGGGCTTCGTGCTGTGCCTCGTGCGCTGGTGGACGAGGTCGCTGTATCCGTGCATGGCGCTGCACTCGGTCAACAATGCGCTCGCCCTCGGCGTCAACCAGCTGCATTGGGACGCCGGCGCGATCGTCGCGCTGCTGGCGGCCTCGGTGACCGTGGTCGGCGCGATCACGTTGCCGCTCGCGGCGCGGTCGCCCGCGCCGGCATCCTGACCGCGCCACCGCCACCCTGACCCGGGCGCCACCGCCACCCTGACCCGGGCAACGGCGCCACCGCCACCCTGACCCGGGCAACGGCGCCACCCTGACCCGGGCGACGGCGCCCACCGCGGCATCCCGGTTGGCCCTCATGATTTACTTTCGGCCATGCTGGGGGTGCTTGCTGGCCGGGTAACCACAGTCGCGGCGCTCGTCGCGGCGATCGCCGCACTCTCCGCCGCACCGGCCGCCGCCACCACCTCGCCGGCGCCGCCCGTCCACGGGACGCTCCAGCTCATCGTCGGTGACACGTTCCTCGTCGGCGGGCACCTCGCCACCGTGCCGGGCCGGAGCGTCCGCATCACCGGGGTCGTCCGGCCGTACGTGCCCGGCCAGACCGTGCTGGTCAAGGCGTTCGTCGGCAGCAAGCGGTTCAAGACCGACCACCTGCGCATCAGGCCGGCGCCGGGCGGGAAGAACGGGCGCTTCACCGAGGTCCTCTCGAGCCCGAGCGCCGGTCAGGTGACCGTGCAGGTGGGCCACACGCGAACTGCCACCATGGGCGCGCTGCTTGAGCGCCGCCACTTCGCCGCGCTCGACGAGCATGCCGGGTTCGGCTCACGCGGAGCGTTCGTGGAGCTGATCCAGCAACGCCTGGCCGCGATGCACTTCTACATCCCGCAGACGGGTGTGTATGACTCGGGCACCGGGCTGGCCATCGACGCCTACCACCGGCTGCTCCACGAGGGCACCTCCCAGACGCTCGACAGCCACACGATCAGCAATCTGCTGAACGGCTCCGGGGCGTTCAAGGTCCGTTTCCCGAGCCACGGCAGGCACGCCGAGGGCAACCTGTCGCTTCAGCTGCTGGCGCTGGTCGACGGATCTCACGTCGAGCGCATCTATCCGATCAGCTCGGGTAAGCCGTCCACGCCGACCATCCTCGGCGACTTCAAGGTCTACTCGAAGGTCCCCGGCTACCTGCCCGACGGCATGTACTTCTCGAACTTCTTCATCCGCGGGTACGCCATCCACGGCTTCAACCCGGCGCCGGACTTTCCGGCCAGTCACGGCTGCATGCGCGTGCCGATCCAGGACGCGATCTCGATCTACGGCTGGCTGCAGATCGGCGACTGGGTCGACGTCTACTACTAGGTCCGGGCGGCGGAGAACCGGGCCAGATATCCCAGCCCCATCCCGTAGACCAGCAGGGCGAACACCGCCGGTAGGCCGTGCTTGACCCATGCGTCGTTTGACTCGACGACCGCGGCAAACGGCTTGGTCAGGACCTTCGCCGCGTCGTCGATGAAGCGGCGCGGTTGCGCTTCGGGCTTGGCCGGGCCGCTCGCGGCAGTGGTCGGGTGCGCGCCGGCGACCAGCTCGGTCTGCTGGTGCTGGGAGGCCCCGGCCATCTGGTCGCGGGCGAACAAGGCAAACGAGGCCACGACGAGCGCGCAGCACACGAATGCGGTCAGCCTGAGAACGCGGGAAATCACCCTGCCGGTTTCGACATCTCGCGCGATTAGCATGAGGTCCACCGATGGATCTCGACACACAAACGAGCGCCCGTGAGCGCCTGGTCGACGAGCTCCGCACCCATGCACTGGTCATCGGCGACGTGGTGCTGACCAGCGGCCAGACCGCGCGGTATCTGGTCGACGCCAAGCGCGCCATCCTCCGCCCCGCCGGCTTCCGGGCCCTGTCTGAGCTGGTGGCCGAGCAGGCCCGGACCTGGAACGCCACCGCGGTGGGGGGCATGACCATGGGCGCCGACCCGGTCGCCTGCGCGGCGCTCGCCGGCGGGGCCGACGTGAAGGCCTTCTTCGTGCGCAAGGAGGTCAAGGCGCACGGGCTCGCGCGCCGGATCGAGGGGCCGCTGCTCGAGCCCGAGGACCGCTGCATGCTGGTCGAGGACGTCGTCACCACCGGCGGCTCGACCCTGCGCGCCCTCGAGGCCCTCCACGACGAAGGCCACGAGGTGTGCGGCGTGCTGGCGATCTGCGACCGGCTGGCCGGTGGCGCCGAGGCCATCGAGCAGGCGGCCGGCGCCCCGTTCGTGGCCCTGACCACGATCGACGAGGTCTACCCCGACCGCCCCGACCGCTGAGTCGGCCCGGCGCGGTGTCTCACCCCGCCGCCGCGCAACTCCGCACAAACGGGAAAATTCCGCCATTGGTGTCCCAGCACCGGCGCTAATTCCGGATTTTTTGCCTCCACACAGCAGGAGTTTTCCGTCAACAGCGAGAGGCGCCGCCGCCGAATGGCGGAAATGGGCTATCCACTCTGGTACCCCGATTTGCGGGAAATGCTGGCTAAGCGGCTTCTGACGCCCGGAGCTCCTTGTACGGGTGAGGATCCGCCGCGAGCGCACCCTCGATGAGTCGGTAGAACAGCAGCCCGCGGTGCCGTGCGCGGCGGCGGTTGAAGCGGAAGGTGAACTCGTCGAGGTAGTAGTCGAGCTGTTCGTGGCTGACCGCGCCTTGGTGGGTGCCCAGCAGCCATCGCTTGAGCAGGCTGGCGATGCGGTGCACCTCGGGCATCGCGACGTGGGCGGGATCGCCGGACTCGGCCAGGTTCGTGATCACATGGCTGAAGCGGTAGCGGCCGATGTGGTTGTAGCCGTTCCAGGCGTCGGTGCGGACCTCGCTGCCACGCGCGACGTTGTCGAACACGAAGTCGGTAAGCACCTCGGCCGAGGCGTTCGGGATCCGGCGCATCCGGGTGCGGCCCGGCCCACCGTCCTCGCACTCGACCGCGATCGCGACCAGCGCCTTGCCGTCCGCCCGCCGTCCCCGACTGCCTGGTTTCAGCCCACCGATATGCGTTTCGTCAACCTCGACCGCGCCGGTCAGCAACTCGCGGCCGGGCAGCACCATCGCCCGCCTGAGCTTGTGCAGCCAGGCCCACGCGGTCTGGTAGCTACCGAACCCGAGCACACGTTGCAGCCCGAGCGCGCTGACGCCGTTCTTCTGATTGACCACGTACCAGATGGCCGCGAACCAGCTCACCAGCGGCAGCCGGGACTTGTGGAAAATCGTGCCCGCGGTCACCGACGTCTCACGCCTGCACACCGCACACCGGCGCAACCCGTCACCCATCCGCCAGAAGTCTCGGCCAGCCGCCCCGCAGAACCGGCACGCGAAGCCATCGCCCCACCGCAGTCGCTCCAGATAGTGCAGGCACGCCACACCATCCGGAAACCACGTCACCAACTCGTGGTAGTTGCGGGGGTAGTCGACCCCGGCCACCGGACGCAGCGCACCTTCCATCGCACGCAGACCCTACGACCCGAGGGGGACGTAAGTGGATAGCCCATTGGCGGAATTTTCGCGTTGGGGCGGCCCGGGGAGTTCTTCGCGTTGGGCGGCCCGGGGAGGTGGGACGGGGGTCCGGGGCGGCGGACGGGCGGACGGCAGGTGGGCGGAGGCCTAGTGCGGTAGCGACCGGCACGACGCCAGCCGCTGATGCAGCGCCTGCACGTGCCATCCGCCGTGCGAGAACGGCGTGAACAGGACGATCGGGCGGCCGCTGGCGATCGCCGGCCCGTACTTGAACCCGACCGCGGAGACGTTCACGTGCAGGTTCCAGGCCAGGATCGTCTGGTACTCCAACCGGGTCAGGGGCTCGCCGCAGGGCTTGAAGCGCGCCGGCCCGCCAAGCGCGGCGATCGTGCTCGAGAGCTTGCCGATCTCGGCCGTGCGGACCCGCTGGTCGCGGATGTCGCGATGCTCGCTGCGTGCTCGGGAGACCGCCGGGGGCACGAGCGCGGCCAGGATCCCGACGACCAGCGCCACCCCGGCCCACCCGACCCCGCGCGACACCCGTCGCGCCTCGATCAACACCATCCCCACCGCCGCTCCGGCCAACGCGACGACCACGCCCGCCGGCTCGTACATGTAGCGCCCCAGCCCGGGCCAGCCGTGCAGCGCGAAGGCGATCTCGACGATCACCCATGCGCACACGCCCGCCGCGAGCGCAATCGTCACCCGGTCGCGCCGGATCACCGCCAAAACCACCGCCAGCAGCGCGCCCAGCAATACGACGGCGGTGTTCAGGTCGAGGAACCGGCCGATCGTCCCGAACACCCGGTCGTTGCGCAGCCGGCGCCCCGAGCCGAGCGCGTTCGAGGCGGCCACGAACGGCGTGCGCGAGGTCAGCGCCGGGATCCCGAACCAGAGCAGCACGACGAGCGCTAGCTCGATCACGATCAGCCGTCGCATCGACGGCACGCGAAGCCACGCCCAGATCGTGTACAGCCCAAGGAACGGCCATACCTCGGGCCGCCCGAGCGCCGCCAGCGCGCCGAGCGTAAACGCCCAGCGGTGGCGGCCGCACAGGTGGCAGTCGATCGCGGCGAGGCACAGGGTTACGATCATCGGGTCCGATTGGGCGCTCAGCATGTAGTGCCAGTAGGAGCTGATCCCGAAGTAGGCGGCCGCCGCGAACGCTGCGGCGACCCACGCGGCCCAGCGCTGATCCGAGTCCCCACCGCCCAGCGTCAGGCGATAAGCGATCCGCGCGGCGAACACCGCGCCACCGAGCGACACGGCCAGCGAGGTGACCATCCAGAGCCACACCTGGTAGTGGCCGAACAGCCCGAACGGGACCGTGAACAGATACGGCAACGGCTTCCACGACGGGGCGGCGTTCGTGTCGAGGTTCCCGGCCACCGTCTGATGACCCCACACCAACCAGCCGTACGGATCGAACCCCGGCCGGGTGCGCGCCCACAGCAGGATCAACAGCGAGAGGATCAGCAGACCGGCCGCGCCCACAACCGTCACGAGCACCGGCCCCCGCCGTCGCAAACCCGCGCCGCGCCCCGGCGCCCCGGACGGCGCCGGCGCCGGACCAGGCCTCTGCTCGGTCGTCGCCACGCTCGCTTAGCGGTGGATCAGCGCGCCGCTGTTCGTGTAGATCGCGCCCAGCCCGGCGCAGCGGGCCACCTGGGAGGGACGCGTGTGCCACGGCTTGACGTCCCACCCGCCCCGGGACCCCGGGTTGAAGATGACCTTGGGAATCGCCGGGTTGGCCAGTTCCGCCGCCTCGACGTGCTGCTGAAGTCCCCCGACCGAGCCGACGTCGACGTGGTAGAGCCACGCCAGCGAGCTCACGTAGCCGACGTCGGTGACCGGCTGGCCGCAGTTCAGGATGTGGCGCGAGCCGCCCAACGCGTTGGTCACTCTGGTCAGCAGCACGATCTGGTGGGTCCGGGCGTGCTCGTGGATGAGGTCCTTGTGTTCGGCGCGGGCCCGGGAGACCGCGCCCGGGATCATGGCCACGACCAGCACCGCGGCGATCACCGCGCCCGCCCAGACCGGGGCGCCCCGCACGATTCGAGGCACGTCGCGCAGTAGCCAGCCGACGGCTATTCCGGCCAGCACCGCGACCACTCCCGCGGCCTCGAACATGTAGCGCGGCAGGGCAGGCCAGCCGTGATAGGCGAACGCGATCTCGACGATCAACCACGCCACGACGCCGACACCGAGGGCAAGCACGGTCCAGTTGCGGCGGATGGCTGCGAGCACGACCCCGATCGCCGCGGCGATCCAGATCGGCAGGTATTGCATCTCGTGGAAGCGGCTGATCGTCCCGCGCAATTGGTTGCTCTTGAGCTGGCGCGGCGATCCCTTGGCCAGCTGCCCCGCGACGTCGGGGCGCCCATTGGTGATGGTGGGGATCCCGAACCACATGAACCCGATGAGGACCACGCCGGCGACGACCATCCAGCGCATGCTCGGCACCTTGAACCAGCACCAGAGCATGAACAGCCCCAGGAACGGCCACACCTCGGGCCGACCCAGCCCGGTGAGCACGGCGAACACGAGCGCCCAGCGGTAGCGTCCGATCAGGCCCATGTCGAGCGCGGCCAGCAGGAACGTGACGAGCATCGGGTCCGATTGCGAGCTCAGGATGTAGTGGAGGTAATCCTCGATCCCCAGCACAGCCGCTCCCGCGACGAACGCCGCGGCGTACGGGGCGAAGCGCTGGAGCGACCCCGCCCCGTCGGCCGAGCCCTCACCACGACCACCGCCGCCGCACAAGCGGAACGCGATCCGGGCGCCAAATACCGGGCCGGCCAGCGCAACCGCGCATGCGGTGAGCATCCACAGCCACATCTGGTAGTGCCCGAACAGCGCAAACGGGACCGTGAACAGGAACGGCACCGGCTTCCACGAGGGTGCCCCCCCGAGATCCAGCGAAAGATGCAGGGTCTGGTAGCCCCACACCATCCAGCCGTAGGCGTCGTAGCTGGGTCGCGTCCGGGCCCACACGACCAGCACGGCTGAGATGAGGAGGATCACCGCTGAGGTCGTCAGCCAGGGGTGCTCGCCGACGTACGCGCGCAGCGTCCAGGGCGCGGGCTCGCGCGGGAAGGTCTGCTCCGCGGCAGCCGCCTCCGAAATGCTGGGTGCTTCTAACGTGCTCTCGGCCACGGAGAAGCGCGACGGTAGCACGGGCGCCGGTGCGCACAGGGCTCGGCCGCGCCACCGTGCGGGCCCCGCGACACCGGCCCGGCGCGCCGGCCGCCAACATTCCAGATGCCCCCGGCAGGAATCGAACCTGCATCCCGCGCTTAGGAGGCGCGTGCTCTATCCATTGAGCTACGAGGGCGGGAGCGAAAGAGCGTATCGGCGGGGCGTCCCCGCCGGCCCGGACCGCCCCGCCCGGCGGCCGGACCGCCCGCCCCGGCGGCCCGGATCGCCACGACCCTACGGCCCGAATCGCCCCGCCCGACCCTCCCTCCCCATTGGCATCCGATCGTCAATTCGTTTACCCCGAGTTAATGTTCGGTGGCACGGGCCCCGCAGATGTGGTATCCCTCGGCTGTGGAGGAGGTCCACCCGCGCAGGTGCAAACTAGGTGCGCAGCGTTAGCCCATGAGCGTCGGCACCCCTGATCTGCTACTCGACGAGGTCGAAGTCGGTGGCGTCGATCTCGTCGGCAGCGGTGAGATCGCGGCGCGCTCGCCGTGGGAGCTGTTCTTCCGCCGCTTCCGGGAGGACAAGTTCGCGCTGGCCGGCATCGTCTTCCTGATCGTGTTGATCCTGGCGGCGATCTTCGCTCCGCTGGTCTGCTCGCTGGTGGGGGCACCCGGCCCGTACTCGGCGGATCAGAACGCGCTCGATCTCTTCGGGCAGCCGACCGGGCCCAGCTCCGCCCACATCTTCGGGGTCGACCAGATCGGCCGCGACGTGTTCGCCCGCACGATCTACGGCGCCAGGGTGTCTCTGGTCGTGGCGTTCGTCTCGACCGCGATCACAACCGCGTTCGGGGTGTTCTGCGGGCTGTTCGCCGGCTACTACCGCGGTTGGGTGGACACGCTGGTCTCGCGGACCGTGGACGCATGGTTGGCCATCCCGTATCTCCTGCTCGCCATCGGCCTCGCCTCGGCTTGCTCGTTCGGGAACGGATGCGTGGGCGGGCTGATCAAGCCGGGGATCCCGGTCGTGATCGCGGTGATCGCGCTGACGAGCTGGACCTATCCGGCCCGAATCATCCGAGGTCAGGTGCTGTCGTTACGCGAGAAGGAATTCGTCGATGCGGCCAGGTCTCTGGGGGCCTCGAACTTCCGGATCATCGTCAAGGAGCTGTTGCCGAACTTGACCGCGCCGATAATCGTGTTCGCCACGACGTTCCTGCCCACCGCGATCCTGTTCGAGGCGGCGCTGTCGTTCCTGGGGGTCGGCGTTCAGCCACCGACGCCGAGCTGGGGCCAGATGATCTCGGACGCCGCGCCCAACATCGCGAGCCAATGGTGGTACATGCTTTTCCCGGGGCTGGCGCTGCTGTTCACCGCGCTCGCGTTCAACTTCGTGGGCGACGCGATGACGGACGCGCTGAACCCACGGGCGAGGAAGGGCTGACCCGGGGAGGGCGCGCGAACGACGGTACGTCGTCAAACGAAAGGAAGGGATATGCGATCCAGGTCCAGAACTGCTCGGGGTGCTTCTGCCCGGGCTGCTGGCGTTGGCCTCGATCGGGCTCGCTGCGTGCGCGGCTCAGCAGCAGCAAGTCGAGTACTAGCTCGAGTGGAGGTGGTTCGGCGAGCAGCTCCGAGCTGCAAGCTGCGACCGTCAGCGCCAGACGGTGGCCAAGTTCAAGCCGCTCGTGAACGCCCCTGCGGGCGCCAAGAAGGGCGGAACGCTGACTGTCATCGGTAAAGGCGATATCGACTACATCGACCCTGGCGCGACCTACTCCCAGTGGGGACTACATGGTCGAGTAGGCGGCGCAGTCGCCGCTGATGGGCTGGCCGCCCAACGTCACCTCAGCACCCGTGCCGCTGCTGGCGGCGAGCCAACCGACGCTCTCCGACGGCGGGAAGACGATCACCTTCAAGATCAAGCCCAACATCCACTACAGCCCGCCGACGGGGGGCGGCCCCGGCTGGAGTAAGCCGGTCGTCTCGCATGACGTCAAGTACGCGATCGAGCGCGGCCTGATGCCCGGCGTTCCGAACGGCTACATGGCGCTGTACTGCGGCGACCTGCATCGGCCTGGCGCAGGCCGCACGCCGCGGTCAAGAAGACTCCGACCAAGGCCCCCGACATCAGCGGCATCCAGACGCCGGACTCCTCGACGATCGTGTTCCACCTGAGCAGGCCCTCCGCGATCGGCTTCATCGGCATGCTGTCGCTGCCGCTGTCCTCGCCGGTACCGGAGGGCTACGCGCAAAGTTCGACGCCAAGACGCCGACCTCGACCTACGGCCAGCATCAGATCGACGTCGGGCCGTACTACATCACGAGCTACCAGCCCGGCAAGCAGATCGTCATGGGCCGAAACCCGAACTACACGGGGGTTCTGACTTCCGCCCGGCCTACGTGGACAAGATCGTGGTGCAGGAGGGCTTCACCGACGACGAACTCGGCGGTGCCGAAGATTCTGACCGGATCGAGCATGGTCCCCTTCGACTTCTCCGCCAACCGGTACAGTCGCTGAAGATCGCGGCGACGCAGTATCCGAAGCAGCTACGCTGACGCCGCGGGTATTGGCAACCGCTTACATCGCCCTCAACACGACAAAAGCCGCCGTTCAACAACATCAACACACGCAAGGCAGTGATCGCTGCGTCGAATCGAGCGTCGCCGCTGCTCAACACCCGCGGCGGTCCGCTGGCCGGCGCGATTGCGACGCACTTCATCCTGCCGAGCGTCCCGGGATTCCAGCAGGCCGGTGGCTATGCCGGGCCCGTCGGGAGCCCAGTACGACTTCCTCCAGCACCCGACCGGCGACATGGCGCTGGCAGAGTCGTACATGAAGAAGGCCGGTTACTCGAGCGGCAAGTGCAGCGGCAACTGCACGGTCACGATGGTCAGCCGACAACACGCCGCCGGGAAGCAACACCGCGCAGGTGTTCAAGGCGCAACTGTCCGCGCTCGGGTTCAACGTCCAGTTGCACCCGGTGGAGCACGCCACGATGTACACGAAGTTCTGCTCGGTCGTCGCGAACGCACCGAACGTCTGCCCGAATGTCGGGTGGGCCAAGGACTTCAACGACGGCCAGGCGATGATCGACGTCCCGTCAACGGCGCCACGATCACCGCGAGCCCGAGCAACAACTCGAACTGGCCGCAGCTGAACGATCGCGGCGGTCAACTCCGCGCTGAACTCGGCCAAGCTCATCACCGACCCGGCCCAGCGGGCCGCGACAATACGGCAAGATCGACGACATGATCATGGCCAAGGCCCCGGTGCTCCCGTGGGTTTGGGACTACGAGACGAACGTTGCCTCGGACAATGTGCTCCCGGTGATCAACCAGATCAGCGGCCTCGATGGACAGCTCGTTCACATCGCTCAAGTGAGGTGAACGCGGACGGTCATGATGAACTAGACAGCGGAGGGCTCGCCGCCCACGTGAGGCGGCGAGCCCGTCCCGCTCACCTGCACCGGCGCCTGCTCATGTTCCGCTACATCGTCCGAAGAGTCCTGTGGGGGATCGCGATGCTGTTAATCGTCAGCGCCGTGATCTTCCTGATCTTCTATGTCCTACCGACCGCGGACCCGGCGGTTCTGCGAGCCGGGCGCAACGCCGGAACCGCAGCAGATCGCGGCAAATCCGTCATTCGCTGGGGCTCGACCAGCCCATCTACCATCAGTCCTACAACTACATGCAGGAGGTGTTCCTGCACTTCAACTTCGGCTACAGCTATCAGTACACCGTCCCGGTTCGCCAGCTGATCTTCTCGCGCCTGCCTGCGACGATCTGGCTGGTCATCGGCGCGGTCATCATCTGGCTGGCGGTCGGCCTCACGATCGGGATCATCTCGGCCATCAAGCGCCGCTCGATCGTCGACCGGACGAGCATGACAGGTCGCTGGCGCTGATCTCGGCCCCGGTGTTCTGGCTCGGCCTGGTCTGCCTCTATCTGTTCGCCGAGGACATCGGCCAGCTTCCCGCTCTTCCCGGGCCAGGGCGCCTTCGCCAGCGCCTCGACCCCGCTGCAGAAGGCGGATGCGATGATCCTGCCCTGGCTCGTCCTGGCGGCCGCCACCGCCGCCGTCTACGCCCGTTACATGCGGGCGAGCATGATCGACACGATGTCGGAGGACTACATCCGCACCGCGCGGGCCAAGGGTCTGCCCGAGCGCACAGTCATCCGGCGTCACGCCGTGCGCAGCGCGATCACGCCGATCGTCACGCTGATCGGCCTCGACGTCGGCACGCTGCTGGCCGGCAACGCGATTCTCACGGAGACCGTGTTCAACATCCCCGGGGTGGGGCGGCTACTCTACAACGCGATCAGCGTGTCAGACCTCACCGTGATCCAGGGGATCACGCTGTTCGGAGCGTTCTTCATCATCTTCTTCAACCTCGTGGTCGACATCGCCTACGCATATCTCGATCCGAGAGTGCGGTACTCGTGAGCGAGCCCCTGCTGCAGGTCGAGGATCTGCGGGTTCGCTTCACCACGGAGGACGGCGTCGTCAATGCCGTCGACGGGATCTCGTACACGGTTGAAACCGGGAATACGCTCGGCATCGTCGGCGAGTCGGGCTCGGGCAAGACCGTCTCCTCGCTGACCGCGCTCGGGCTGACCCGCGCGAAGAACACGGCGATCGAGGGCCGGATCCTGTTCGAGGGCCGCGATCTGGTCGCGCTGCCGGACGACGAGCTTCGCAAGATCCGCGGGAACGACATCGCGATGATCTTCCAGGATCCCCTGTCCGCGCTGCATCCGTTCTACAAGGTCGGCGTTCAGCTCACCGAGGCGATGCATGCTCATCGCAACATCTCGAAGGGCGACGCGCGCAAACGGGCGGTGGAGTTGCTCGACCTGGTCGGGATCCCGGACCCGGACCGACGGGTCGACCAGTACCCGCACGAGTTCTCTGGCGGCATGCGCCAGCGCGTGATGATCGCGATGGCGCTCTCCAACGAGCCCAAGCTGCTGATCGCGGACGAGCCGACCACCGCGCTCGACGTCACCGTGCAGGCGCAGATCCTGGCCCTGCTCGACGATCTCCAGGGGCGGCTCGGCATGGCGATCATCGTGATCACGCACGATCTCGGGGTGGTGGCGGAGATCACCGACCACATCGCGGTCATGTACGCCGGCCGGATCGTCGAGCGCGCGCCGACCGAGGCGATCTTCGGCTCGCCCCAGCACCCCTACACCTGGGGCCTGCTGAAGTCCATACCTCGCCTCGACAGCCCGCGCGACGAGGAGCTCGTGCCGATCTCCGGCCGCCCGCCGAGTCTGATCAAGCGTCCCTCGGGCTGCTTCTTCCATCCCCGCTGCCCCTACGTGCGCGACGCGCACAAGCGGATCGATCCCAAGCTCGAGCCGATCACCGGCGACCCCGGCCACTCCGTCGGCGTGCCTGCTGTCCACCGAGGTGCGCAGCCGAATCTGGCGCGGCCTGCAGGAAGGCGAGTACCCGGCCTAGCTTCGCCATCTGGTGGTCGAGGAGGACGCTGCCGGTCCGCGCCCATGCGCGCCCGCGCCTGACCCCGGACAAGGCGCATGAGCGCGAAGCGCCCGACATGACGGACGCGCCCGACATGACTCGGCGCGACCGGCACGAGGGGCAATGGGGCCAACTGGTCGATGTGCGCAACCTGGTCAAGCACTTCCCGATCACCCAGGGGATCGTCTTCCAGAAGCAGGTCGGGGCGGTCAAGGCGGTCGACGACATCTCGTTCGAGGTCCAGCGCGGCGAGACGCTTGGGATCGTCGGTGAAACCGGGTGCGGCAAGAGCACCACCGCGAAGCTGCTCGTCCGGCTGCTCGACCCGACCTCCGGCCGATCCTGATCGAGGCCAGGACCTCGCGAGCGGCCAAGCAAGAACGAGCTGAAGGCGCTCCACCGGCAGGTCCAGATGGTCTTCCAGGATCCCTACTCGTCGCTCAATCCCGCGCAAGACGGTCGGCTCGATCATCGCCGAGCCGTTCGTCATCCATGGGCTGCTCAAGGAGCAGGGGGCGCGCCGCAAGCGCGTGCAGGAGCTGATGGACCGGGTGGGGCTGAATCCCGAGCACTACAACCGCTTCCCGCACGAGTTCTCGGGCGGCCAGCGGCAGCGCATCGGGGTGGCGCGGTCGATCGCGCTCGAGCCCAAGCTGCTGGTCGCCGACGAGCCGGTCTCCGCCCTCGATGTCTCGATTCAGGCCCAGGTGCTGAACCTCCTGCGCGCGCTGCAGCGCGAGATGGGCCTGACGCTGATCTTCATCGCCCACGACCTCTCGGTGGTGCGCCACATGTGCGACCGCGTGGCGGTCATGTATCTCGGCAAGATCGTCGAGGTGGCGCCGAGCGACTCGCTGTACAGCTTCCCGCGCCATCCGTACACCGGCGCGCTGCTATCCGCCGTCCCGGTCCCCAGTCCGAGCGGCGCCCGACGACGCGAGCGCCAGCTTCTCACCGGCGACGTGCCCAGCCCGGCCAACCCGCCGCAAGCCTGCCGCTTCCACACCCGCTGCCCCAAGGCCCAGGACCTCTGCAGCCAGGACGAGCCACTGCTCGAGGCAAAGGGCGGCGACACCGTGGCCGCCTGCCACTTCCCGCTCACCGAGGCCGAGGTACGGCTGAGCCTCCCGGCCGCGCTGACCCGCGCCAAGGCGTCGACCAACTCGGGCGGCGCCGAGGCGCTCGCCGATCAGTCCTCGTCTTCGTCGTCCACGTAGAGCGACTCGTGGGCGAGCTCGTCGCCGCCCTTGTCCCACAGCTTGATCTCGAGGAAGTCCCCGCGATAGTTGTCCGGCGCGAGCAGCGTGAAGCGGTCCTCGACGAGCTCTGACTGATCGACGGCGAGGTTGGCCAGCTCCGCGGTCACGATCGCGCCGCCGGGGATCAACGGCACGCCCCACACGAGCGTCATCTCCGCCGTCTTGCCCTGTTCGCCGCGCCAGACGCCGACCACCTCGTCGTTGAGGTCGAGCTTCCAGTCGGGGTTGGACTCGGCGAGCTCGGAGGTGAAGTCGACCTGCGCGTCGAAGTCGCTCGGCCCCTGGGATCCCTCGCTGAACGACACGAACCCGAGCACCTCGTAGCCGCCGCTGGTCCGCGCCACCGCGGGGATGTACGTGCGCCCGGCGTATGTGCGGTCGGGAAACCAGGCGATCTCGGTGTCGAGCTCGCCGATGTCCTCGCCCTCGGTGTCGAGCTCGCGCACGGCGGCGCGGAAGTGGCCGGCCAGCGTGTCGGCCCAGCGGCCGTAGGGCAGCGGCTCCTGCGGCGGCTCGGCGGCAAACGAGATGACGAATCGGTCGGTCGGGGGCACGGGCGCGGCGACAGCGTACCCGTGCGAGCGCTTAGAACGCGCCGCGACGCGTGAGCACGGCCGGGATCGTCTTGAGCAGGATGGACAAATCGAGCATGATCGACCACCGCTCGAGGTACAGGAAGTCCAGACGCACCAGGTCGTCGAAGTCGAGCTCGGAGCGCCCCGAGACCTGCCACAGCCCGGTGATGCCCGGCAGCACGAGGTAGCGCTTCTTGTGCCACTCGTCGAGCCGATCGAAGTCGCGCATGGGCAGCGGACGCGGCCCCACCAGCGACATCTCGCCGCGTACCACGTTGACCAACTGGGGCAACTCGTCGAGCGAGAAGCGCCGCAGGAATCGTCCCACCCTGGTCATGCGCGGATCGTCGCGGATCTTGAACAGCGCTCCCGACTGCTCGTTCAAAGGCTCGAGCTCGTCCTGGATCTGCTCGGCATGCTCGCGCATGGTGCGGAACTTGAAGCAGAAGAACGGCTTGCCGGCCATGCCGGGCCGGACCGAGCGGTAGATCACTGGTCCCCGCGAGCTCAGCTTGATCGCCACCGCGATGGCCAGGAAGACCGGCGTCAGCAACACCATGCTGACCAGCGAAACCACCAGGTCGAAGGTCCGCTTGACCGCGTAGTCGACGCCCTCGAACACCGGCGGGCGCAGCGTGAACAGCGGCACGGTGTGGCCCGGGGCGAACTCCGCGCGGTCGATCAGGATCTCCATCGTCGAGGGCGCCACCTGGACGGTCACCCCGCGCTGATGGCACATGTCGACGAGCTCCACCGCCTTGTCCTGGGGGAAGTCGGGATCGGCGATGATCACCTCCTGGACGGCCTCGTGCGTGAGCACGTCGGGGAGGTCCGGAAGCTGCCCGAGCGAGCGCAGGCCGTTGCGCGGACGCGGGGTGAGCGAGATGTAGCCGACGATGTCGACCCGCGTGCGCGACCGGTCGGCCAGCGCCCGCGCCACCTCCTCGATGTGCTTGCCCGATCCGACCAGCACCGCCCGGCGCGCGTAGCCCGCCCGGTCGAGCATCCAGCCGCTCAGGCGCAGGTGCAGCTCGCGGAGCGTCGCGATGTACACCGTGGCGAAGAACAGCGTGCCGTAGAAGATGAAGTAACTACTGAAGTGCTGACCGTCGGCCAGCGCGAACACCAGCGCGATCACGGTGGCCTGGAACAGCCCGGTGGCGATCCGCGCCAGGCCCGGCCGCCGGGTGCGGTCGGCATACAGATCCACGCGGGCGAACGCCAGCACGGTCATCAGATAGGCGAACGCGATCCAATGCCTGATGTCCCGCCAGGCCAGTCCGGCGTTCAGGTTGTCGTGCACGGCGAGCTTGAGCATCAGCGCCGTGAACAGCGCGCCGACCACGCCGATGAAGTCGAGCACGAGCAGCGAAATCACCCGAGCGACCCGGCGCAGCGTCTCCATGCGCAGCAGGAAGGACAAAAACGGCGGCTTCTTGCGCCGGACGTCGCGCTCGGGCAGCGGCAACGGCACGGTCCCATGCGTCCCGCCGTTTGAATGGATGTTCCCGACCTCTTTCTGCTCGACCGTCAACGTGCGACCTCGCAATGACATCGGCCCCCGCCGGCTATAACGGTAGCTTGATCCGGAAGTAGCGGCTTAGCGGAAAGGTTTGTTGCGCTGCGCCGGGGGGCTAGCGCGCCCCGACCAGGGCCTCGGTTCCGGCCTGGTCGATGGTCCGCTGGAGCCCTTCGCGTAGGCTCACCTCCGGCTCCCAGCCGAGGATCTCGCGCGCCAGAGTGATGTCGGGCTGGCGCACCTGCGGGTCGTCGGTGGGCAGCGCCTCGTACACGATCTCGGACTTCGAGCCGGTCACCTCGATCACGGTGTTTGCCAGTTCGAGCAGCGTGAACTCGTTGGGGTTGCCGACGTTGACCGGGTTGTGGTAGCCGGACTCGGCGAGCGCGATCAGTCCCCGGATCTCGTCCTCCACGTAGCAGAACGAGCGGGTCTGCGACCCGTCGCCGAACACTGTGATCGGGCGGTCCTGGAGCGCCTGGCGCAGGAACGTGGGGATCGCGCGGCCGTCGTGCGGGCGCATCCGAGGGCCGTACGTGTTGAAGATCCGGACGATCGCGGTGTCCACGCCCTGCTGGCGGTGGTAGGCCATCGTGAGCGCCTCGGCGTAGCGCTTGGCCTCGTCGTACACGCCGCGCGGCCCGATCGGGTTGACGTGCCCCCAGTAGGTCTCGGGCTGGGGGTGGACCTTGGGATCTCCGTACACCTCGCTGGTCGAGGCGATCAGGAACCGGGCGCGGTGGAGCTTGGCCAGGCCCAGCGTGTGGTGGGTGCCGTACGAGCCGACCTTGAGCGTGGCCAGGGGCAGGCGCAGATAGTCGATCGGCGAGGCGGGGGAGGCCAGGTGGTAGACGAAGTCGATCGGCTCGTCGATGAAGTACGGCTCGATGATGTCGATGTTGCGGTGCACGAACATGCTGTCGCGGATGTGCTCGATGTTGTCGAGCGACCCCGTCTCGAGGTTGTCCACGCAGATCACGCGATGGCCGCGGCGCAGCAATTCGTCGCACAGATGCGACCCGAGAAAGCCGGCGCCGCCGGTGACAAGACTGGTTGGCATGCGCCGGAATCTACGCGGTCACTCCATTGGATGCGTCGCCGTCAATACGATCTGGAGCTCCGAGCAAGCAGAGGAGGAACGATGGCAGCAGCCCGATTCGTCGATCGCCTGAACGAGCAGATCGCCTATGAGTTCGCGGCCTCGCAGCAGTACGTCGCCAACGCGGTCTACTACGACTCCCTGACGCTCCCTCGCCTGGCGGCGTTCTTCTACGCCCAGGCGGTGGAGGAGCGCAATCACGCGATGATGATGGTCAATTATCTGCTCGACGCCGACGCCCAGGTCACGATCCCCGGCGTCGCCTCGCCCGAGACGGACTTCGGCGAAATCGTCGCCCCGGTGGCGCTCGCGCTCGAGCAGGAGCGGCGCGTCAGCAACCAGATCGGGGAGCTGATGGGCGTGGCTCGCGAGGAACGCGACTTCCTCAGCGAGCAGTTCCTGCAGTGGTTTCTCAAGGAGCAGGTCGAGGAGGTCTCCTCGATGTCCTCGCTCCTGGCCGTCGTGGAGCGCTCCGCGGATTCGCCGATGCTTATCGAGGACTATCTGGCGCGCGAGCACTCCGGGTCCGGAGCAGCGGATCCGACGGCGCCGGCCGCGGCCGGCGGAGCGCTCTAACCGGTTCGCCGCCGCAGTACGTGCTCGTCTCCGCGGCGGATCGTGATCCGCTCGGAGTCGAAGTGCTCGAGCAGCGCCTGGGCGAACTTGCGCGAAGTGCCCAGTTCGTCGCGCAGCTGCGCGAGCGTCACGACGCCACCGCCCCGCTCGGCCAGCGCCACCACCCGGCCCCGGATATCGGCCAGCACGTCGGCGTGATAGTGCAGCGCCTTGGATACCCGCACGGCGCGGCCCGCGTCGCGCAGCGCCGCCAGATCGCCGGCGTCGAGCTCTGAGTCGAGCGGGGGTTCGACTCCGGCGTCGCGCAGTCGCTCCTCGAGCGCGAGCGCCGAGGTCGATAGGGGCTCTTGGGGCCTCGCTTCGCTCGGCGTCCCTGGGACCGCGCGGCCCCGTCCGGTCAGTTCCGCGCCATCCCGTGCCGCCCGCTCCGGCACCTCCTCCCCGCGGGCCAGGCGCTCTAGCCGGACCAGCACGTCGCGGCTCGGGCCGTGCCGGCGGGGGCGCGCGTCGAGCACGCGACCGCCACCGAGCGTGTCCGGCGGCGCAATCTGGCGCACGACGAGCCGATCGCCGGCGGCCGGGACCAGGGGCTGCTCCAGGCGCACCTGCCAGAAGCGGCCGCCCAGCCAGGTCAGCCGGGCGGGCGCCTCCCGCGTGCCGTGGTGGATCTGCACGCGCTCGCCGTGCTCGGGCTCGGCGTCGGGACGAAAGTCGAGCTCTGCATCGAAGCGGTAGGTGGCGCGCACGCCCCCGTGACCCGAGACGAGCACGTCCCCGCGCTCGATCTCGTCCACCGCGGTGCCGGTCAGGTTCACCGCCACGCGCTGCCCCGCCGGCGCGCGGTCCACCGGCTGATCGTGGACCTGGACTCCGCGCACGCGGACCCGCCGTCCGGGCGGGAGCAGCTCGAGCTCGTCCCCTCGCCCGATCTGACCCGACCAGAGCGTGCCGGTGACCACGGTGCCCGCGCCCCGGATCGTGAACACGCGGTCGACGTGCAGCCGGGCAGGCGCGTCGGCGTCCGCCCGCGAGGCGACGGTGGCGCACGCCCGCTCGAGCGCCACCCGCAGCTCGTCGAGGCCCGCTCCGGTGCGCGCCGAGACCGCCACCGCCTCCGCGTCCGGCAGCAGCTCGGAGGCCTCGATCAGCGCCAGGTCGGGGTCGGCCAGGTCGCTCTTGGTCACCGCCACCACGCCCGCGCGTACGCCCAGGGCGCCGAGCACCGCGGCGTGCTCGCGGGTCTGGGGCATCACGCCGTCGTCGGCCGCGATCGTCATCAGAAACAGGTCGATCCCGGTGGCGCCGGCCACCATCGTGCGTACGAACCGTTCGTGACCCGGGACGTCGACCACCGAGAGGAGGCGGCCGGACGGCAGTTCGAGTTGCGCGTAGCCGAGCGCGATCGAGATCCCCCGCGCGCGCTCCTCCGGGAGGCGATCGGTGTTGACGCCGGTCAGCGCCCGGATCAGCGCGGTCTTGCCGTGATCGATGTGGCCGGCGGTGCCTAGGGTCAGCGGCTTCATCCGGTCAGTGCGCCCCGGGCGGCGCGCACCACGATCGGCACCTCTTCGTCGGTCAGCGTCCGCGGGTCGAGCAACAGCTGCCCCTCGTGGATGCGGGCGATCACCGGCGGCTCGTGCCTGCGCAGCGCGCGGGCCAGCGCCTCGGGCTCGCCCGCGAGCGCCACCGCCGGTCCCTCGAGCTCCAGCAGCGGCAGCGCCCCGCCGCCCACGCGCCCGACCGCCCGCACGATCCGTGCCGACTCGCCGATCGCCTGCGCGATTTGCCGCGCCCGCGCCGCCAGCTCACCCTCGGCCATGTCGAGCATGGCAAGCACGGGGATCTCGGTCCGCGCACGCTGGGGGTCGCGGTACAGCCGGAGCGTCGCCTCGAGTGCGGCCAGCGAGAGCTTATCGATGCGCAGGGCGCGCGCCAGGGGATGCCGTCGCGCCGCCGCCACGGCCTCGCGCCGGCCCACGATCAGCCCGGCCTGGGGACCGCCCAGCAGCTTGTCGCCCGAGCAGCAGACCAGGGCGGCGCCGGCCGCCACCGACGCGGGGATGGGGGGCTCGTCGGCGGCGAGCGGCGGGCCCGCCAGCCAGCCCGAGCCGATGTCGTCGATCACCGGCACGCCGAGCTCGCAGAGCGCCTCGACCGGCACCTCCTCCACGAACCCCACGGTCCTGAAGTTCGACTGGTGCACGCGCATGATCGCCCCGATCTCGTCGCCGGCGCTGCGCAGCGCCCGCTCGTAGTCGCCCAGACGCGTGCGGTTGGTCGTGCCCACCTCGATCAGCCGCGCGCCGGACTGGACGATCACCTCGGGGATCCGGAAGCCGCCCCCGATTTCGACCAGCTGCCCGCGCGCCACCACGATCGCTCGTCCAGGCCCGGCCAACGCGGCCGCCGCCAGGAGCACGGCGCCCGCCCCGTTATTGACCGCGATCGCGTCCTCGGCGCCGGTCAGCTCGCACAGCAGGGCCGCGACGTGGGCATGGCGGCTGCCGCGCTCGCCCGACTCGAGGTCGAGTTCGAGGTTCGAGTATCCCTCGGCCGCGCGCGCCACCGCCTCGCGCGCGCTCGCGGCCAGCGGCGCCCGCCCCAGGTTGGTGTGGATGATCACGCCGGTGGCGTTGATCACGCGTCCCAGCGAAGGCCGCTCGAGCTCGGCGAGGAGCTCTCGCGCCCGCGCCACTAAATCCACCGACGCCACCAAACCCAGCGAGCCTGGCTGGCCAGCCAGCCAGTCCGCTCGACACTCGTCGATGGCGCGACGAGCCGCCGCCACCGCCAGAGCGTGGGGTGCCTCGAGGCGAGCGGCCAGCTCGTGGACCGCCGGGAGCGACCTCAGGGCTGCGGCGTCACTCCCGGCACCCACTCGCCCTCCTCCTTCTTCCAGATCGGTACCCGGGCCTTCAGCTCGTCGATGATCTCCCGCGCGCCGGCGAACGCCGCCTCTCGATGCGGGGCGGACACCGCGATGGCAACCGAGGGCTCGGACAGCGGCACGATGCCCACGCGGTGCTCGGCCGCGGCCGCGCACAGCCCGTGGCGCTCGACCGCCCGGGCCACGATCTCGGCCATCTGCGGCTCGGCCATCCCGGCGTAGGCCTCGTACTGGAGTTCGGCCACCTCGCGCGTGACGCCGAGGAACGTGACCACGGCGCCGGCGCGGGGGTCGCGCACCATCTCCACCAGGGGGTCGAGCTTCAGCGGCTCGCTGGTCAGGCGGGCGTGGAGCGCCCCGACCGAGCCACCCGACACGGGCGGGATCAGCGCCACCTCATCGCCGCTTTCGAGCGCCGCGCCGGGATCCGCGTATTCGTGGTTGACCGCCATCACGACCGGCACGCCGTCGGTCAGCTCGCGCAGCCGCTCGAGCGCGTCGGCCACGAGCGCCCCGTCGGGCAGCTCGAGCTCGAGCTCGGATAGCGCCGGCGCGCTCGCGCAGACCGGCGAACAAACGGACTCGTACCTGCACCCCGCAAAGGCTAGTCGTCCCCGCGAGCCTCGGTTTGCGCAGGGTTAAGACGCACTCGCCGTCGCGGCATCGGTTGCTTATGCTGATCCGCCACTACTGGGGTGTCAAAACGAGAAGGAGTCGGATCGTGATTTGGAGGAAACCGGCGCTTGCCGCGCTGTCGCTGCTGAGCGTCGCAGCCATCGCCGCGTGCGGAAGCAGCAGTAGCAGCAGCAGTTCGTCTTCGAGCGCCGCCCCTGCGGCGACGTCGACCTCGACCTCGACGCCGGCAGCGACGTCCTCGAGCGGCGGGGCCGATGCGGCTGTCGCCAAGCTCGTGCCGGCGGCAACCAAGTCGAAGGGCACGCTGACCGTCGCGTCCGACGCGACGTACGCGCCGAACGAGTTCATCGGACCGGATGGCCACACCGTCGTCGGTATGGACGCGGACCTGGGCAACGCGCTCGCCAAGGTCATGGGCCTGAAGGCGAAGCTCGTCAACGCCACGTTCGACACGATCATCCCGGGGCTGGCTGCGGGCAAGTACGACATGGGCGCCTCGTCGTTCAGCGACAACAAGGAGCGGGAGAAGACCGTCGACTTCGTCGACTACTTCATCGCCGGCGAGTCGTTCATCACGAAGGCGTCGGGGGCACCTCGATCAGCTCGATCGCGGACATCTGCGGCAAGACCGTCGCCGTCGAGAAGGGCACCACCGAGGAGGCCGACGCCGGCACGCAGAGCAAGAAGTGCACGTCGGCGGGCAAGCCGGGCGTCAAGATCCTCTCGTTCTCCGATCAGAACGCGGCCAACCTGGCCCTCTCGAGCGGCCGGGCGCAGCTCGGCTTCCTCGACTCGCCGATCGCCGAGTATCAGGTCAAGCAATCGGGCGGGCAGTTCAAGGTCGTCGGCTCGGCCTACGCGACCGGTCCGTACGGCCTCGCCCTGCCCAAGGGCGATCTCGCCCCGGCGGTGCTCGCCGCGCTCAAGGTGGTCATGCAGAACGGCACGTACGACTCGATCCTCAAGCACTGGGGGCTCACCTCGGGCGCGATCCCGGCCGCGCAGGTAAAGATCAACGGCGCGACCAGTTAGGCGTTACGTTACGGCTCGTAGGTGACCGCCTCCGAGCAGACCGAACAGCGAACCGGGCGGCCCGAGGAGATCGAGGCCGTCCCGGTCCGCCATCCCGGACGCTGGGTCGCGGCCGCCGTCGTGCTGGTCGTCGGCGCATCGATCATCCGCTCGATCGTCACCGCGAAGGGATTCCAGTGGGGAGTCGTCGGCGACTACCTGTTCGACTCCCGCATCCTGCGCGGCGTTCTGGCGACGATCTGGCTGACGGTCCTGGCCATGGTGGTCGGGATCGTGCTCGGCGTGCTGCTGGCGGTCATGCGGCAATCGCCGAACCCGATCGTCTCGGGTGTCCAGCTGGTTGTACATCTGGTTCTTCCGCGGGACGCCGCTGCTCGTGCAGCTGCTGTTCTGGTTCAACATCGCGTCGCTGTTCCCGGTGATCAATCTGGGGGTTCCGTTCGGGCCGGCCATCGTCCACGGGAACGCAAACTCGATCGTCACGACATTCGCTGCCGTGCTCCTCGGTCTCGGGCTGAACGAGGGGGCCTACATGGCCGAGATCGTGCGGGCCGGCTTCCTCTCGGTGCCGCACGGCCAGACCGAGGCCGCCCAGTCGCTCGGCATGTCGCGGCTCCAGATCATGCGTCTCGTCGTCCTTCCGCAGGCGATGCGCGTGATCGTCCCGCCGACCGGGAACGAGACGATCTCGATGCTGAAGAACACCTCGCTGGCCAGCACCATCACGTACGTCGAGCTGACGTACGCCGCCCAGTTGATCTACTCGGTGAACTTCAAGACGATCCCGCTGCTGGTCGTGATCAGCATCTGGTATCTCGTGCTGACGAGCATTCTGTACGTCGGGCAGTACTTCATCGAGCGTCGCTACGGGCGTGGCTACACACGCGCCGAGCGAGCGTCGATGCGGGCAAGGTGGCTCGGAATGGGCCGCGGCGGTGGGGGAGGGATCGGCGGATGATCGAGCTCATGGTCAACGCCGAGGGAGTCCACAAGCGCTTCGGCCGCCTGGAGGTCCTGAAGGGCATCGACCTCCAGGTGCGGCGCGGCGAGGTCATGTGCATGCTCGGGCCATCCGGATCGGGCAAGTCCACCTTCCTGCGCTGCATCAACCACCTCGAGAAGATCAACGCCGGGCGGCTGTCGGTCGACGGCGAGCTCGTCGGCTACCGCGAGTCCGGCGGCAAGCTCTACGAGCTGCCGGAAAAGGAGGTGGCCGGTAAACGCGCCGAGATCGGGATCGTATTCCAGCACTTCAACCTGTTCCCGCACATGACCGCACTGGAGAACGTCGCGCTGGCCCCGATCCGGGTGAAGGGCGTTGCCCGCGGCGACGCTCGGAAACGGGGCCAGCAGGTGCTCGAGCGGGTCGGACTGGGCGACAAGCTCCACACCTATCCGGTCGCGCTCTCGGGCGGCCAGCAGCAGCGTGTGGCGATTGCCCGGGCGCTCGCCATGGACCCCAAGCTGATGCTGTTCGACGAGCCCACGTCGGCCCTCGATCCCGAATTGGTCGGCGACGTGCTCGACGCCATGCGCCAGCTGGCCCGCGACGGGATGACGATGATCGTGGTCACCCACGAGATGGGCTTCGCGCGCGAGGTCGCCGACGAGGTGGTGTTCATGGACGACGGCGTGGTGGTCGAATCGGGCCCGCCGGCCGAGGTGCTGGGCTCCCCCCGGCACGAGCGGACCCGGGCGTTCCTCTCCAAAGTGCTCTGATCGCATCCCCATGCCCGCGACGGGCGGGTAATCTCGGCTCATGGCCACCACCGACGAGCACCGCACGATCGCCCCGATCGTCGGTCCCGATGACCCCAGACGGTTCACGGACTCCGGGATCGAAATCAAGCAGCTGTACCGCGAGCCGGACCTGCCCGGGGACCTGCCCGAACGCCTCGGCAGCCCGGCGAGTACCCCTACACCCGGGGCATCCACCCCGACATGTACCGCAAGCAGCTGTGGACGATGCGTCAGTACGCCGGTTACGCGAGCGCCAAGGAATCGAACGAGCGCTACCGCTACCTCCTGGCGAACGGTTCGACCGGGCTGTCGATGGCCTTCGATCTGCCCACCCAGCTCGGCCTCGACTCGGACGATCCACGCTGTCTGGGCGAGGTGGGCCGCACCGGTGTGGCGATCGACTCGATCGACGACATGCGGACCGCGTTCGACGCCATCCCGCTCGACCAGGTCTCGACCTCGATGACGATCAACGCGCCGGCTTCGGTGCTCCTGCTCCTCTACGAGCTGGTCGGCGAGGAGCAGGGCGTGCCGGCCGAGAAGCTGCGCGGCACCACCCAGAACGACATCCTCAAGGAGTACATCGCGCGCGGCAACTTCATCTATCCGCCGCACGGCGCGATTCGTCTGACTACCGACCTGTTCGCGTACTGCCGCGAGCGGATCCCGCGCTGGAACACGATCTCGATCAGCGGCTACCACTTCCGCGAGAAGGGCTGCTCGGCCGTGCAGGAGGTCGCCTTCACGCTGGCCAACGGGACCGCCTACGTCCAGGCCGCGCTCGACGCCGGCCTGGCCGTCGACGAGTTCGCCCCGCGCCTAGCCTTCTTCTTCAACGGCCACAACAACGTCTTCCAGGAGGTGGCCAAGTTCCGGGCCGCGCGCCGGATGTGGGCGCGGATAATGCGCGAACGCTTCGAAGCCAAGGACGAGCGCTCCTGGCGGCTGCGCTTCCACACCCAGACCGGTGGCGTGACCCTGACCGCACAGCAGCCCGAGAACAACATCGTGCGGGTGGCGCTCCAGGGCTTCGCGGCCGTGTGCGGCGGCACCCAGTCGCTGCACACCAACGGCTTCGACGAGGCGCTGGCGCTGCCCACCGAGCGGGCGGCCAAGATCGCCCTGCGCACCCAGCAGATCATCGGCCACGAGTCGGGCGCGGCGGACAGCGTCGACCCGTTCGCCGGCTCCTACTTCGTGGAGGCGCTAACAGAGGAGATCGAGACCCGGGCCTCTGAGCTGATCGACAAGATCGACAGCCTGGGCGGCTCGGTGGAGGCGATCGACTTCATGAAGAACGAGATCGAGGAGTCGGCCTTCGGCTACCACGAGCGCTACCGCACAGGTCAGGACATCGTGGTCGGGGTGAACAAGTTCGTCGACGAGGGCGAGCCCGAGGTGCCGGACATCCTGCGCGTCGACCCGGAGTCAGAGCGCGAGCAGGTGGGGCGCCTGAAGGCGTTCAAGTCGGATCGCGACGGCGATCTGGTCGGCCGGCGGCTGGACGAGGTCCGGGCCGCCGCCGAGGGAAGCGGGAACCTGCTGCCGCCGCTGCGCCAGGCGCTCAAGGACCGATGCACGCTGGGCGAGGTGTGCGGCGCGATGCGGGACGTGTTCGGGGAGTATCAGCCCACGTTTTGAGCCGGTCGCGGGGGCGTCGACGCGGGCGCTGCGGGCGATTCCCGACAGGTTGCCGATTCCGTCCGCGCAGGGCTAAAGGAACCGCCTACCGGTGCCGATATGACCGATAACCTCCTCCCCACCCTGCGGCACGGATCAAGAACCGCTGCCCGCCGAATCAGCGCGGCGGGTGGAGGGAGTCAAACAGAGCCTGAAGGGACCCTCGATCTTGCCGAGGCTTTGGATAGCCGCCATCATCGTCGCCGTCGCAGCGCTGGCAGTGGCGCCCGCCGCGCAGGCGGACGTCACCACCACCAACATCACCAGCTGGACGTCGAACAGCCCCGGGACGCCGCCCAACAGCCCGTACCTGATCTCCTACGACAACCAGCCGACTACGCTCGCCGTCACCGGGACCGCCCCGGGCGCGGGCGGCTCCGACACGGTCGACATTCGTGTGTTACTACGGCTCGAAGTCTCAGTTCAAGACCCTGGTCACCAGACCTGGGGGTGGTCGGGGTGGGCGAACGGCGCGTTCACCACGGCCACCGGCGCCTCGGCACCGCAACTGCGCACGATCGCCGGCCACGACTGCCGGCTGCGAGCGGTTCCTCACAACCGCGAGAGCACCGGCGACAGCAGTGCGTTCGCCGACTCTCGAGGTCGCGGTCGCCGAGACGGCGCTGCTTCCGACGATCTCGGGTGGGCCCAACAAGGGCACCGCCTATGACTTCTACGTCAACGGCGTGACGCTCGACCGGGTTCGCCGCGTGGAAGGCGCCGGGGACGCCGGCCTCGTCCGCAGCCGGCGGTTGCGGCGGGCCGTACGCGGCGCCGGTCGATCCCGCCTTCAACATCGGCAACTTCCCGGTCGACTGCATGGGGTCGCTGTTCGGCGACGACCTCGGAACATGGGGTGGGCGCTCGGAGGTCCAGATCGACGGCCACAACGCCTATGACGCGGCCTCGGCCCAGGGTTTGTTCGCCCGCACCGCGTGGCTAGGACAACGGCAGCCAGGACCTGACCGGGTTCCCGTCTCTGAACGTATCGGTGAGCTGGGATCCGGCGAACGGCCTGATCTCCTCGCACTCGGTCGAGTCGTGGGCAGCTTGCGACGGCACCGATCCTTACAAGCCGACCTCGATGGCGGCCTGTCCGAAGTTCGACGACACCGGCGTACGCCTGGACCGGGTCATGACCACTGAGCGACGGCGGGCGGGTGGTCAGGCTGACCGACACGTGGTCCTCGGCGGACGGACAGAGCCATTCGCTCGATCTCCTCTACGACGACTTCATCGGCGTGTTCGGCAAGGCCGACAGCGAGCGGGGCTGGCAGTTCCCCGGCCAGAGCGGCTTCACCCAGTACGGCGCTGGCGCTTCCGTGGCGCCGCTCCGACCGCCGCGCCGGGCTCGATCCTGGTCCGCACGAACGTGAGCGCGGCCGACGGGGATCCGAAGCGAGGGCTTCGGGGCGATCACGTTCTCCAAGGCCCCCGCCGGCCTTCGCTTCGCCTCGGGGAGCGAGCTCGAGGAGCACCAGCTGCTGACCGTGCCGGCTGGCGGCAGCACCAGTCTGAGCTACGTGTACTCGGTCGGCTACTCGCTGGCCGATGTCACCAGCTCGGGGTTCACGGCCCAGGACAGTCTCCAGGCGCCCGCTGTGACGATCACCTCGCCGCCCAGCGGCACAACGGTCTCGACGCCTACGGTCATGCTCGCCGGCACGGCTACCGCGGGCTCGGGGGTCAGATCGCTCGTGGTCGGGGGTCAGACCGTCCCGGTCGGTCCCGGCGGGGCCTGGAGCGCGTCGGTCGCGCTCAACCCGGGCGCGAACACGATCACGGCTATCGCCACCGACGGCGCCGGCGCCTCCACCGAGGCCGAGGTCACGGTCGTCTACCAGCCGCCCGCGCAGCCCGCGCCGGCGTCGTCTCCGGTCAGGTGCAAGGTGCCGCGGGTCAAGGGCATGAAGCTCACAGCCGCCGAGAAGGCTCTGCGCCGCGCCCACTGCAAGGTCGGCAAGGTCAAGCACGTGAGCTCGCACAAGCTCGCCCGCGGTCGGGTGATGAGCAGCACCCCGCGGGCGGGCCGCCGCCGGCCGGCCGGTAGCAAGGTCGAGCTGTTCGTCTCCAAGGGCCCGTTGGCGCCGTCCAGCTAGGCTCAGGGCATGATCCGTCCTCGGCGGGAGGACGATCTCGAGCGCTGCGTAGCGCTCCTGCGCAGGGTGTACGAGGTCGATCGCTATCCGGCGATCTGGCCGCCTGACGCGGTCGGATGGCTCGCGGGGTCGCGATGCGCTCGCCGCCTGGGTGGCCGAGGAGGACGAGCGGCTGCTCGGGCACCTGTCGCTGCACCCTACCGACGATTCGCGTGCGCGCCCGCAGTGGTGCGAGGCGCTCGGAGTCGGCGTCGAGCGGCTGGCCGTGGTATCCCGGTTCTTCGTCTCGCTCGAGGCGCGGGGCCGCGGGGTCGGAGGCGGGCTGATCGGCTGCGCCGAGGAGCACGCCGCGCGGCACGGCCGTCGCCTCGTCCTCGACGTGGCCGCCCGCAATCTGGATGCCATCGCGTTCTACGAGCGCCGAGGATGGCGGCGGGTGGGCACGACAAAGCTCGCGCTGAGCGCAGAGCCCTGGACGCTCCCGCTCGTGCTGTTCGTGCTGCCTTAGGGGTCTAGCTTCGCTCGCTGTCGAGGTCGGCCATCTGGGGCGCGCCGTAGCGATCCCCGGCCGCCGCGTCGGGCGGGACGGCCTGCTCGATCCGCTCCACGTCCTCGGGGCTCAGCTCGAGCTGGAGCGCGCCGAGCGCCTCGCTGAGCTGATCGCGCCGGCGGGCGCCGAGGAGCGGCACGATGTCCTCCCCGCGCGACAGGGCCCAGGCGAACGCGACCTGGACCACGGTGGCGGCTTTGGCCTCTGCGATCGCGCGCAGCTCTTCGACCAGCGCCAGGTTGTGCTGGAGGTTCTCACCCTGGAAGCGGGGCATGCGGCCGCGGATGTCGCCGCCCTGCGGTTGCCCGTCGGCGCGGTAGTGGCCGCTGATCAGCCCGCGCGAGAGGACCCCATAGGCGGTGATTCCGATATCGAGCTCGCGGCAGGCGGGCAGGATCGAGCGCTCGATGCCGCGCGAGATCAGCGAGTACTCGATCTGGAGGTCACAGATGGGGTGCACGGCGGCGGCCCGGCGGATCGTCTCGGCCCCGACCTCCGACAGGCCGATGTAACGCACGTAGCCGGCCTGTACGAGGTCGGCGATCGCACCGACGGTCTCCTCGATCGGGACCTTCTGGTCGAGCCGGGCCGGTCGGTAGATGTCGATGTGGTCGGTGCGCAGCCGTTGCAGCGAGTAAGCGCACGCCGTCTTAACCGCGGGCGGGCTCGCGTCATAGCCGAGCCAACTGGCGTCCGGGCCGCGCTGCGCCCCGAACTTCACGCTGATCAGCACCCGATCCCGGTCGCGGCCGGCCACGGCGTCACCGATCAGCATCTCGTTGTGGCCCATCCCGTAGAAGTCGCCGGTGTCGAGCAGCGTGATCCCGGCGTCGAGCGCGGCATGGATCGTGGCGATGCTCTCCTCGCGGTCGGCGGCGCCGTACATGCCCGACATTCCCATGCAGCCCAGCCCGACGGCCGAAACGGTCGGCCCGGTGGCTCCCAATTGTCGCGTGCGTTGCATCGAGTCCACGTTAGAGGAGTCCCGCTCGCCCGAGCGAAACCCCCACCCATGGAAGAGTCTCCAGGCAAGCCGAACGCTGGTCAAGTCGCCGCCCGAGCTGTGGGCCGAGTGCAGCGACGCAGCGTCCCTGGCCCGTCATCTGGACCGGTTCGGAGAGATCCGAATCACCCGGCTCGAGCCCGAGACCGCCGTCGCCTGGGAGGGCGAGCGCGCACGCGGCACGGTGCGGATCGAGCCCGCCGGGTGGGGGACCAAGGTGATCCTGACCGCGGTGGCGGATGACGAGGAGGCGGTGGCGCCCGCGGCGCCACCCGTTGCGGTCACGCGGCCGCCTGAGCCCGAGGAGCCGGAACCCCCCGCGGAGGACCCGGTTGATGAGACGCCGGCGGAAGAACCGCGATCGGAGCGTCGGCGCCGGTTCGCCCGGCTGAGGGCCTTCCTGCGCGGTCCAGAGCCGGGGGCGGAGCCGCCGGTCGAGGAGCCGCTGGCCGCGACGGCGATTGACGAGCCGACGGCGGCTACCGCGATTGAGGAGCCGACGGTGCCCGAGGCGCCTCCACCGGCGCCCGAAGCGCCTCCGCCGGCGCCCGAAGCGCCACCACCCGAGTCACCAGAACCGGTCCTGTCCGACACGGAGGCCGCCCTGACCGCGGCCCTCGACAGCCTCGGTCAGGCCCACCACCGCCCGTACTCGCGCGCTTAGCCCTCGACTTTCCCGGGCGGGCCGCCCAGCTGGGCAATCAGGGCCGAGAAGCTCTTGCCGTCGGCCGTGGCCTTGTTGTGCGCGTCGTCGCCACCGGCCCACTGGCCGTCGGCCTGGGCCGCCGGCTGCGTCCCGACGCCCGACGCCCAGCCGATCTCGATCCCGCCGTGGATCGAGGCGATCGGCTGCCCCGCGCGCACGGTCTGGCCGACGTGGAGGCCGGAGGCCGGGCTGATGCTCTCGGCGTAGTACACGTACCGACCGGCGTCGGCGCCGTCGCTGAGCTTGAACTCGATGAACGCGCCCGGCCAGCCGGTGCCGCTGGTCCCGACATAGGTCACCGTGCCGTTGCCGATCGCGCCGAGCGTGCCTGAACCCGAGTAGTCGACGCCCTGATCGACCCGCTCGGGGGTCAGGTTGGCGTTGGCCAGGGGGTTGACGTAGTGACCGGGCACCGCCGCCGGCGGTGCGGGCGCCGGCTTGGCCGCGGTCACGGGATGCGTGGCCGTCACGGGCTTCGTGGCCGTCACGGGCTTCGTGGCCGTCACGGGCTTCGGATGGCTGGCGGGCACCGGCTGGCTGGTCTTCACGGGATGGGGCGTGGCCGGCGCTTGCGGGGCGCGGGCCGGGGTCCGGGTGTGCGAGGCGGCCACGATCGCGCCGCCGCCCGTGCTCGGGTGCCCGATGGGCTGGGGTTCCGCGGGCACCCGAGGCGCTCTCGCGGCGAGTTTGGGCGCGGCTGGCGCGGCCCCTCCGCTGAGCGCATGGGCGACGGTCCTACTGGCGCCGCGCGCGGCGGCGTCGTGGGCCAGGGCAATGTGGTGCGGCGCTGCGCTCGACGAATGTCGTGCGGACGGCGCGGCGGCGCGGCGGCGATCGACCGTCCGCGCGGCCACCAAGTGGGCGGGCTCGGCCGGCGCACTCGTGGTGGCGGGGGTGGTGGTGGTGGTGGGGGCGGCCGGCACGGCCGGAGCCGGGTTGGCCTTGGCGGCGAGCTTCGGGTCGGCCGCGAGCCCGGCCACGGGCGCGTTGGCCAGGTGCGCGTCGCTCGCGTCGGCGCGCAGGCCGGCCGCCTCATGGCCGCTGGCGCGGCCGCCCAGCAGGCTGGGGAGCGTGGTCGCGGCGAGCAGGGCCAGCGCCGAGATCCCGCCGGCGCCGGGGACCACCATCGACGGGCGCCGGGTTGCCGCCGAGCGGCGCAGCTGCGAGTACATGAGCGATTCCCGGAGAAGGTCGGGGCGCGACAGATCGCGCTCGGCGCGCAGATGGAACAGCTCGGCCGAGCTGCGGGTTGGTCGGCCGCGGCGCGCGAGCGAGCGCTCGAGCGACTCCTGCCACAGCGCAGGGCAAGCGAGGTCACGTCCTGTGTCCACCGACTCCTCCTTCTTCGTGAGCCTGCGGAGTTAGCTGACGGGCTCGCGCAATGCGCTACGCCGCACAGTGGCGGCGATTCGCCCCCGCGCCCCCAGAGGTGGGTTCGCTTTGGGTCCTCCGTTCGCCGGCCACGGATGGCTCGGCGATTCGGCTTCTATGTCGTACGGCGTCGGCGCAAAAGCACCGATTCCTGCAAGATCGCGAAGTTGTATCGCATCTTGCAACGCCGCGACAACCTAAACTCGCGGCCCCCATGCGAGACAAGGCCCCCGAGACGTACACCGAGAAGCTCGACCAGCTCGAGCACCTTCGCTATGAAGCGATCCACGCCGGCTCCGAGCAGGCCGTGGCCAAGCAGCACGAACGCGGCAAGTACACCGCCCGCGAGCGGATCGAGAAGCTGCTCGATCCCGGCTCCTTCCAGGAGCTCGACGTGTTCGTGCGCCACCGCACCCACGAGTTCGACATGCAGAAGAACCAGCCCTACGGCGACGCCGTGGTCACCGGCCACGGGACGATCGACGGCCGGCGGGTGTGCGTGTTCAGCCAGGACTTCACGGTGTTCGGCGGCTCGCTGGGCGAGGTGATGGGCGAGAAGATGTGCAAGATCATGGATCTGGCGGCCAAGATCGGCTGCCCGGTCATCGGCATCAACGACTCCGGCGGCGCGCGCATCCAGGAGGGCGTGGTGTCGCTCGGCGCGTACGGCGACGTGTTCGTGCGCAACGTGATGTGCAGCGGCGTGATCCCCCAGATCAGCCTGGTCATGGGCCCGTGCGCTGGTGGCGCGGTCTACTCGCCCGCCATGACCGACTTCATCTTCATGGTCAAGGAGACCTCGCACATGTTCATCACGGGGCCCGACGTGATCAAGACGGTCACCGGCGAGGAGGTCGACTTCGAGTCGCTGGGCGGCGCCATGTCGCACAACTCCAAGTCGGGCGTGGCCCACTTCGCCTCGGACGACGAGGACGCCTGCCTCGAGGACACGCGCTACCTCCTGAGCTTCCTGCCCCCGAACAACCTGGAGACCGCGCCGCGCGTCCAGCCCACCGACGACCCGATGCGCATGGACGAGGAGCTGGACCACGTCGTCCCCGACAGCCCGAACAAGCCCTACGACATGCGCGACGTGGTCCGCCTGGTGGTCGACGACGGCGAGTTCTTCGAGGTCCACGAGCACTACGCGCGCAACATCATCTGCGGCTTCGCCCGGCTGAACGGCTACAGCGTGGGGATCGTCGGCAATCAGCCCAACCAGATGGCCGGGGTCCTCGACATCGACTCCTCGTGCAAGGCGGGCCGTTTCGTACGCACGTGCGACGCATTCAACATCCCGCTGATCACGTTCTGCGACGTGCCCGGCTTCCTGCCCGGGACCAACCAGGAGTGGGGCGGGATCATCCGCCACGGGGCCAAGCTGCTCTACGCCTACACCGAGGCCA
Source organism: uncultured Solirubrobacterales bacterium (assembly GCA_963841535.1). GTDB lineage: Bacteria > Actinomycetota > Thermoleophilia > Solirubrobacterales > Solirubrobacteraceae > Palsa-465. Next base: position 290,627 of record CAWJDF010000002.1, read on the forward strand.
CGGTTCCGAAGATCACGATCATCACCCGCAAGGCCTACGGTGGCGCCTACGACGTCATGGCCTCAAAGCACATGCTGGCCGACTTCAACTTCGCCTGGCCGACGGCCGAGGTGGCGGTGATGGGCCCCGAGGGCGCGGTCAACATCATCTACCGCCGCGACATCTCCTCCTCGCCCACCCCGGACACGCGCCGCCAGAAGCTGATCACCGACTACAAGGCCCACTTCGCCAATCCGTACGTGGCGGCCGAACGGGGGTACATCGACGATGTGATCGTCCCCCACGAGACCCGCCCCAAGATCATCACGGCCCTCGAGACCCTGCAGAACAAGCGCCAGCCGGGGCCCCGCCGCAAGCACGGCAACATCCCGCTCTGACGCTGGGCTGGCTGAGAAACGCAACCATGCGTGACGTTTCTCAGCCAGCCAGTCAGAGACGGACGGTCTGGGCGCGCACCCGGTTGTCCTCCCAGGCGGCGAAGGCGGCCGACGCGACCGCCAGATCTTGGATCGCCAGGCCCGTGGAGTCGAACAGCGTGACGGCTTCGCTTCCTGGCCGTCCTGGCGCATCGCCCGCCAGCACCGCTCCGAGCTCGGTCACGTTCGAGCGTCCCACGAGGCCCGCCTGCACCGCGCCGGTCAGCTCGCCACCGCGGGAGGCCTGCTCCCACTCGTCGCAGAACAGGACGCACGAGGCCACCGCGCCGGTCGTGGCCTCGGCCTTGCCCGGCCCGTCGGCGCCCAGCATGTTCAGATGCAGGCCGGCGTGTAGGCTGCCCACGTCGACCACCGGCTCGTTGCCCGGCGTGACGCAGCAGACCACGTCGCACGCGAGCGCCTCGGCCAGTGTCCCCGTCCGCCACTCGAGCTCATGGGCGAGCGCCTCGGCCACCGGGAGCCGGGGGTCGTGGCAGACGCCCGGCCCGTAGCCGGCCGCGGCCAGGCAGCGCGCCGTCCAGGTTCCGTGCAACCCGCTTCCGACGATCCCCACCGTGCGGGCGTCCGAGCGGGCTAGCGCCGACGCGGCGACTGCCGCCACCGCGCCCGTGCGCAGGGCAGTGACCGAGCGGGCGTCGAGCAGCATCAGCGGCTCGCCGGTCTCGGCGCTCGACAGGCAGATCACGCCGGTCACTGTGGGCAGCCCGCGCTCGGGGTTGCCGGGGAACGAGGTCACCCACTTCAACAGCGCCAGCCCGTCACCTCGGGCCGGCATCGCCCGGAAGTCGCCGTAGGGCGGGCTGGGCAGGTACACCTTCGCCGGCATCGCCCAGTCGCCGGCGTGGAAGCGCAGCAGGCCCTCGCGCACGCGCTCGATCGCCGCCGCCGGTGGCACGGCCGCGAGCACCGCGTCATGGTCGAGCACGGGGAGTTCGGGCACGACCGGGCACGATACGCTGAGCCACCCACCGCCCGTGAACCGCCGGCCGAAACTCACGATCGTCGCGCCCACCGCCTCCGAGGAGGAGGCCGCCGCCGTCGTCGCAGCGCTCGAGCGCTTCATGCGCGAGACCGCGCCGCGCCCCGAGCCGGCCGCGCGGCGCCGCAACCCGTGGCAGCGCGCGGCCCTTCGCGAGGGCGTCGCCCGGGCGCCGGACGATCCGCCGCCGCCGTGGGAGTGAGGGAAGCGTTCCTTTTCTGCACGCTCGCTTGACAGGGGCGGATGCTTGTGCCAGCGTGCCTTACGTTGGCGGGTGGGCCACGAAGACGGTCCGCCGGGAGAGAGTGCCTGGGGGCGCAACCATGTGGGGTCTTATCTGGCGTGCTTGGCGGCGGGACGAACAACCCGCCGCGCTGCGTCGGTGGAGCTTGCCGGCGCGTCGCCGATCGCTAGGCGCGCCCACGCTCGCGCTCGCCGCTGCGACACCGATGATCGGCATCGCTCAGCCCCCAAAGTCGATGCCGCTTCACGAATAGACGCACGGCTGGGAGCGCGCCGGCTGCCGCGACGGTTGCCCCCACCGTCGCGGCGCCGCACGCTCTGGCTGCACGTCCGTCCAGCGTCCCTGTGCGCCGGCGGTACGTGGTCGTTAGCCACTGTGGTCTGGCGCGAGGGACGCCGGACGGCGCCGCAGCCTCGCCCCTGAAGGCCGCCCTCGAACCCGACCGGCCGCCCACCCGCGAAGCCCTGAGCCCCGACCGGCCGTCGACTTCCCACCGAAAGCCACGACCGGCGCGCCCGGAATCCCCAAAACCCCCGCTCCTCGGGGAAATTGCCTAAACGCCGATTGCCTTTTGGTACATTCCCTGGTCCGCCCGCGACCGGAAGGAAAACCCGATGCACAGCGCACGCACCGGATCCCTCGAGAATCCCGAGGTGCTCGAGAACGTCCCCGGGCACATCATCCCGATCCTCGAGCGGGAGTTCGACGACTTCGATACCGAATCCACGCGGTTCCTGAAGGGCGAGCTCGAGGACGACGAGTTCATCAAGTTCCGCCTGAAGCAGGGCGTCTACGGCCAGCGCCAGCCCGACGTGCAGATGGTTCGGGTCAAGCTCCCCTTCGGCGGCGTGACCCCCGAGCAGCTCGAGGCGTTCGCCGACGGGATCGAGCGCTACGTCCCGTTGCGCAAGGGCCACATCACCACCCGCCAGAACATCCAGATGCATCACGTCCCGCTCCCGGACGCGGCCGCGCTGATCCGTGATCTGGGCGACGCGGGGCTGTCCTCCCGCGAGGGCTGCGGCAACACGATGCGCAACGTGACCGGCGACCCCCGCGCCGGGACGCTCGAGGGCGAGCTGTTCGACATCACCCCGTACGCCGGCGCCTACGTGCGCTACTTCGTCCGTCACCCGACGACGCAGGCCATGCCGCGCAAGGTCAAGACGGCGTTCGCGGCCACAGACGAGGACAACGCGATCACCCGGATCCACGACGTCGCGTTCATCCCGAAGGTCAGGGACGGAGTGCGAGGCGTCGAGATGCGGGTAGGGGGCGGAACCTCGATCATGCCGCGGCTTGCTCCCACCCTTTACGAGTTCGTCGAGCTTGACAACGGCGACTACCTGAAGATCACCGAGGCGTGCATGCGGATCTTCGACCGCCAGGAGTGGCTCCGGGTCAACCGGGCCCGGGCCAGGATCAAGGTCCTGGTCGACAAGATCGGGATCGACGAGTTCCGCGCGCTCGTGGAGGACGAGCTCCAGGGCGACTGGGTCCAGCAGCGCGACTTCTCCGTGGACAGGATCCTGTTCGAGCACGACGAAGAGGCAAACGCGCCGGACCAGCCGCACACCTTCGCCACGCCCAACGGTGACCACCGCGAGTTCACGCACTTCGTGCAGACCAACGTGCAGCGTCAGCGCCAGCGCGGGTTCTCGACCGTCGAGGTCAAGGTGCCGCGCGGCGACCTGAGCCCGGACCAGCTGCGCGGAATCGCCGAGATCATGCGCGAGCACACCGGTGGCGCGGCCCGGACGACGGTCCATCAGAACCTGATCCTGCGCTGGGTCCGCGACGAATCGGTCTACGACGTGTGGCGGGCGCTGGGCGAGCTGGGACTGAACGACGCCGGCGCGGACGAGATCACCGACGTGGTGAGCTGCCCGGGCACGGACTCGTGCAAGCTCGGGATCACCAGCTCGATGGGACTCAACCAGGCCATCCACGAGCGCGTGGTCCAGATGGACATCGACGATTCCCTGACCCGCCGGATCCACGTCAAGATGAGCGGCTGCCCGAACGGCTGCGGCCAGCACCACATCGCGAACATCGGCTTCTACGGTGCCTCGATCAAGGTCGGCGAGCACACGATCCCCGCCTACATCCCGCACATCGGCGGCGCCTACGAGGGCGGCGACGTGCGCTACGGTCAGCGGCTCAAGGCGCGGCTGCCGGCCAAGCGCGTGCCTGAGGCGGTCGATCGATGGGTACGCTTCTACGAATCCGAGCGGCGCGACGGTGAGGAATTCAACGCTTTTGTCGACCGCGTCGGGACGCAGGAGTTCGAGGCACAGGTCAAGGACCTCACGATGCCGATCGAGTTCAGCCTGGAGAACATGAACTACTTCATCGACTGGACCAAGCAGTCGCCGTTCGAGGTCATCCGCGGCGAGGGCGAGTGCGCGGTCTAGTGGCCGGTGCCCAAACGATGAGCGTCGCGATCCCTGATCTCGAGACGGTCTCCGCCCAGGAGGTGCTGGCCTACGCGGTCGAGCGCTTTCACCCGCGGCTGAAGATGGCCTGCTCCTTCCAGAAGGAGGAGTCGGTGCTGCTGCACATGCTCAGCGAGATCGAGCCCGAGGCCCGCGTGTTCATGATCGACACCGGCGTGCTGTTCGGAGAGACGCTCGAGACGTGGAGGCGCTTCGAGGAGCGCTTCGGCGTGAGCGTTGAGGTGGTCGACGCCCGCAGCCCCGACGAGCCGTGGACGATGGCGAGATGCTGCAGCGACGCCAAGGTCGACGCGCTCGAGCGCGCGCTCGACGACGTCGATGCCTGGGTGACCGGGATCCGCCGCGAGCAGTCGCCCACCCGCGCCGGGGCGGCCAAGCTCGAGCGCGACGACCGGCGGGGGATCTGGAAGGTCAACCCGCTGGCCGACTGGTCGGAAAAGGACCTGTGGCGCTACATCTTCGAGCACGAACTGCCCTACCACCCTCTGCACGATCAGGGCTACGCCTCGATCGGCTGCGAGCCGTGCACCCGCCCTGGCAACGGACGCGAGGGGCGCTGGGCCGGCCTGGACAAGACCGAATGCGGCATCCACGAGTGAAGAGGACGAACCCGCTTTGAACCCCCTGCACTACGAGCTCTCGCATCTCGAGACCCTCGAGGCCGAGGCGATCCACATCTTCCGCGAGGTGGCGGCCGAATTCGAGCGCCCCGTGCTGCTGTTCAGCGGCGGCAAGGACTCGCTGGTACTCCTGCGCCTGGCCGAGAAGGCGTTCCGCCCGGGCCGCTTCCCGTTCCCGATCATGCACGTGGACACCGGGCACAACTTCCCGGAGGTGATCGAGTTCCGCGACCGGCTGATCGAGTCGCTGGGCGAGCGGCTGATCGTGGCCAGCGTGCAGGAGTCGATCGACAAGGGGCGGGTGGTCGAGGAGACCGGGCCGCGCGCCTCGCGCAACCGCCTGCAAACCGTGACGCTGCTCGACGCGATCGCCGAGCACGGCTTCGACGCCGCCTTCGGTGGCGCCCGGCGCGACGAGGAGCGGGCGCGCGCCAAGGAGCGCGTGTTTTCCTTCCGCGACGACTTCGGGCAGTGGGAGCCCAAGCGCCAGCGCCCCGAGGTGTGGGCTCTGTACAACGGGCGCATCCGCAAGGGCGAGCACGTGCGCGTGTTCCCGCTCTCGAATTGGACCGAGCTCGACGTGTGGCAGTACATCGCCCAGGAGCGCCTCGAGGTCCCGAATATCTACTTCGCCCACAGCCGCCAGGTGTTCGAGCGCGACGGGATGCTCTACGCGATGAGCGCGCACGTACAGCTGATCGAAGGCGAGGCGCCGTTCGAGGCGTCGGTCCGCTACCGCACCGTGGGGGACATGACCTGCACGGGCGCGGTGCGCTCGTATGCCACGACCCTGCCGGAGGTCGTGTCCGAGATCGCCGCCACGCGCGTGACCGAGCGCGGGGAGACCCGCGCCGACGATCGCGTGACCGAGGCGGCGATGGAGGATCGCAAGCGCGAGGGATATTTCTGAGCCGGTGACTCCTGGAGCCGCCACCAACGGGCACGCACTGCGTACCCGCACCAGTGAGTTGCTGCGCTTCGCCACCGCCGGTTCGGTCGACGACGGCAAGTCGACGCTGATCGGGAGGCTGTTGCACGACTCAAAGGCGATCCTCGAGGATCAGCTCGAGCATGTGATCCGCACATCCGAGCGCCGCGGTGACGGCTACGTCAACCTGGCGCTGTTGACGGACGGCCTGCGGGCCGAGCGCGAGCAGGGGATCACGATCGACGTCGCCTACCGTTACTTTCAGACGTCCCGGCGCAAGTTCGTGATCGCCGACACGCCCGGCCATGAGCAGTACACGCGCAACATGGTCACGGGCGCCTCCACCGCGGACCTGTCGATCATCCTGGTCGACGCGCGCAAGGGCGTGATCGAGCAGACCCGCCGCCACACCTACATCGCCTCGCTGCTGCGGATTCCCCACCTGGTGGTGTGCGTGAACAAGATGGATCTGGTCGGATACGACGAGGCGGTGTTCGAGCAGGTCGTCGAAGAGCTGACCGACTGGACCGCGCGGCTCGACATCGCCGACATCACGTTCATCCCGATCTCCGCCCTGCACGGCGACAACGTGGTCGAGCGCTCGCTCGAGATGGCCTGGTACGACGGGCCGCCGCTGCTCTACCACCTCGAGCACGTGGTGATCGCGTCGGATCGCAACCTGACCGACATCCGCTTCCCCGTGCAGTGGGTGGTCCGGCCGAACTCCGACGAGCATCACGACTACCGCGGGTACGCCGGGACGGTCGCCGGGGGCGTACTGCATCCGGGCGACGAGGTGATGGTCCTGCCAAGCGGACAGCGCACCGAGGTCGTCGGGCTTGACACCTTCGAGGGCCCGGTCGATACCGCGTTCCCGTTGATGTCGGTCACGCTGCGCGTCGCCGACGATCTCGACATCTCGCGCGGGGACATGCTCGTCGAGCCCGACGACCCGCCCGCCGCGACCCGCGAGCTCGACGCGATGGTGTGCTGGATGGGGGAGACCCCGCTCCGCCCCGGCGCCCGGCTCGTGATCAAGCACACCACGAGAACCACCCGGGCCCGGATCGAGGAGCTCGACTACCGCGTGGACGTCAACACGCTGGGGCACGAGCCGGCCGACGGGCTCGCCTTGAACGAGATCGGCCGGGTGCGGATCCGCACGGGTTCGCCCCTGATGGCGGATCCCTACGCCCGCAACCGCACCACCGGCAGCTTCATCCTGATCGACGAGACGTCGAACGACACGGTGGCGGCCGGAATGGTGCTCGCCGCGCGCTGATCCGCCATGCTGTGCCGGTGAGCTCGAGCGAGGAGGAGAGCTACCACCAGGGCACGGCGTCGATGTCGACGTCGGCGGCACTGGACGGCGACGAGCGCTCATTCACCCCGGCGCCGCCGGCGCAGGCGCTGTCCGTCACCGAGCCGGCGCGCGAGATCCCGGTCCACGCAGAGACGCAGGTGCTCGTGGTGGGCGGCGGTCCCGCGGGGTTCGCCGCTGCGCTCGCTGCCCGCCGGGCCGGTGCCTCCGACGTGCTGCTGGTGGAGCGCTACAACCACCTGGGCGGCCTGTCCACCGGCGGCCTGGTCATCTGGATCGACCGGATGACCGACTGGGCCGGGCGGCTGGTGATCGCCGGGATAGGTCAGGAGCTGCTCGAACGGCTGCCGGACACCGCGGTCGCCGGAGCCCCTCGCGGGCTGTGGGGGTCGACCGAGGCCGAGCCCGTGGCCTACTGGCGCGAGCGCCAGGGCGCCTTCCGCGACACCGTCACGTGGTCGCCGATGATCGATCCCGAATGGCTCAAGTACCTCTCGGCGGAGATGCTGATCGAGTCCGGAGTGAAGCTCCTGCTGCACAGCTGGGTGGCCGAGCCGCTGCGCGGCGACGGTGGGCGCCGCCTGCGCGGGGTGACGTTCGAGAGCAAGGAGGGTCGCCGGGCGATCCTGGCCGACGTGGTGATCGACGCCACCGGCGACCTCGACCTGGGCGCGCGGGCCGGACTCGAGTTCGAGGCCGATGCCAAGACCGGCGGTGGCGGCATCGCGCACTGCCTGAACACCGGCTGGCTGTGGGCCGGGGTCGACTTCGCCCGCTGGCTCGCCTTCAAGCGCGACGACTCCCGGGCCCACCGGGAGCTGATGGCGCAGGCCGGCGCCGAGCTCGGGTTCGTGGAGCGCCCGGTCGTCTCCTGGCGCAACGAGATGGCGCTGTTCCTGGGTCCGCGGCTCACCGGCTACAGCGGCGTCGACGTGTCGGACCTGACCCGCGTGGAGGTCGAGTCGCGCCGGCGGATGGTTGCCCACCTCGACTACTTCCGTCGCCACGCCCCCGGCTTCGAGCACGCCTGGCTGATGCTCTCAGCGCCCCAGATCGGGGTGCGCCACACCCGCCGCTTGGTCGGCCGTCACAAGCTCACGATGGACGACTGGCGGGCCGGGACCGTGTTCGAGGACGAGATCGGTGTCTCGCCCTCGCCCTCGCAGAAGTTCGCGAACGTGTCCGTGCCGTATCGCGCGCTGGTGGCGCGCGACCTCGACAATCTGCTGTCCCCCGGTCGGCACATGTCGTGCGACGCGCAGACCCAGGCCTTCATGCGCGAGATCCCGCAGTGCTGGCTGACCGGCCAGGCCGCAGGTGTGGCGGCGGCGCTGGCTGCGGCGACGAACGGCGCCGCCGCAGACGTCGACCTGGCCGCGCTCCAGGCCGAGCTGCGCCGCCAGGGCGCCTACCTTCAGGCGGCGGCGGGCGACTCGACCGCGGCGATCGCCGGCGGCCCGCCCCGGGGCCCGAAGGTCTCGATCACCGCGGAGACGCCGGCGTTCTGAGCGCCCGCCACCACGATCTGGACCGCCTGCTCTGAGCTCAGCGCTCTGACCTCGTCGGCGCCGTCGGTGCTGTCGGGGACGGAATCCGGGTGCTGGGAGGACAGCCGCCAGCGGGTCTTCCCGGACACGGCGTCCTTGCCGACCGCCGCCAGTCTCTCCCGGCTGTTCACCGCGTGCTCGTAGACGAAGCGGCGCAGATCGTCCTTGCTCCAGCCGGCGCGCGCGAACAGGTTCGCGTGCTCGGGCCCGAGCGCGAGGCATGCGCTGATCGTCTCGTGGATGAGCGCGCCCGTGCGGGCGATCGTGCCGGCGAAGTCGAGGGCCAGCTGCTCGGGGACCGTGGTGTGCCGCGCCTCGATGTGGACCACCGAGCGCATCGTCATCGCGGTCACCGTGCTCGCGCCGGCGTCGAACCCGTGCTCGACGTGCAACGGCGGCCAGGGCGACTCCTCCTCGTTCTCGGCAATGCAGGCGGCGTACTTGGCCGGGTTGCCCTGCGTGGCCTGGTCCAGCTCGCGCGGACGCAGGCCGAACGCGTTGATCGCGGTCAGGCGGAGCGCGCGGCCAATCGTCGCGTTGGCGCGAAAGCCCGATCCGAACACGTTGCCCTTGCTGTTGAGACCGATCTGCTCACGAACCGGGCCGTTGACCAGAAGCATCGCGGCGGTGCCCGTGGTGCTCTGCCAAATGGCGCGAGGGACGTAGCCCTCGGCCTCGAGCGCCGACCACGCGGCGAGCACGACCGGGAAGTACTCGGGCAGGCAGCCGGCCATCGCGGCGTTGATCGCGCCGACGCGTACGGTCAGTTCCCGGTTCAGGTGGGGCATGGCCAGGACAACCTCGCCCGGATCCCGGCTGGTCTGCCCCAGGAACTCGGACAGAACCGATTCGGTGACCGGCATGACCGGCAGCCCGTCCGTCCAGCCCCGGTCGTAGTAGTCCTCCATGACCCGGCGGATCTCGTCGATCTCGACGACCGGCAGTTCAGGCGCGGCGGTCATGGCTGAGTCAGGATCCGCACGACGTCAGCAATGAGGAGCCGCACGTTGGTCTCGATTTCGGCTGGGCCCAGGCTCGCGATCGGGTGCGGGATGGTCACGAACTGGAAATCGGGGTGCCGCAGCACGTCAGCCATTGCCCGCGCCGGCACCACGAACGACGCGGTGCAGATTGACACTGCCGGCACGCCCGCCCGCTCGAGCACGATTCCGTCGGCCAAACTGGCCGCCGAGCAGGAGCCTCAGTCGCCGACCCCGGCGATGACGGCGTCGCAGTTCTGCGCGATCTCCTGGGCCCGGTCCTCCTCCACCGGCGTGCCGAAGTACGACTTTGTGTAGTTGCTCACCTCGCCCACGTGATGCTGCGCGCGCAGCTGGTCGGCCAGCGTCTGGAGCACGAGCGCGGCGTTGGGCTTGGCGTTGTCGAGCAGCCCGAGCCGGATCCCGCCCAGGTCCCGGACGCGCGGGGCGAGCGTCGCTGCCCGCGGTGCATCGGCCAGGCCGGTCGGATCGAGGATGGCCTCACGTGGTGTCACTGTGAACCTCCACTCTGTCGCATTTTGCGCGCGTCATGTTCGTGCCCGCCGCAGCCGACGGGACAGCACGACCGCAGCCACGAGCGCAGCGCCGTAGAACAGCTGCTGGACGTAGTTCTGCGCGCCGAGCAACTGGAGGCCGTTGACGCCGGTGGCCAGGAAGTAGACCGACACGGCGGTCCCGATCGCGTTGAACCGTCCCGGCTTGATGCTGGTCGCGCCGAGGAACACCGCGGCGTAGGCCGGGAGCAGGTAGGGCCCGCTCGCGGTCGGGTCGGCCGATCCGGTCGTGCCCAGGAACAGGACGCCGGCGATACCGGCCAGCAGTCCACCCAGCACGAAGCCACCCCAGCGAATCCGGTCGACGTGAATCCCGCTCAGCCGCGCCACATCACGTGACTGGCCCACGAACAGCGTCCGCAGACCCAATGGCGTGAACGAGGTCACGTACCAGATGATCAGCATCAGGGCCAGCCCGTAATAGAACTCGATCGGGATGCTCAGGAACTTGCTGGCGAACGTGGCGTTCGACAGCGACTGGCTGATGCCGACGATCGTCTGCGACCCGGCCAGGTAGTAGATGATCCCGGTGAAGACCGAGCCCATCCCGAGCGTGATGATCAGCGGGTTGGTGTCGCACTTGACGACCAGGAACCCGTTGAGCAGGCCGGCGGCGACGGCCGCGGCGACTCCGATCAGGCAGGCCAGTCCGATCGCCATGTGGTCGTTGACGTTGAGCACGCCGGCGATCATCGCGGTCAGCCCCATGATCCCGCCCAGCGACAGGTCGAAGTCGCCGACCAGCGAGGGCATCAGGGCGGCCAGCGCCAGCACGAACAGCACCGCCTGCGAGCCGAGGATGTTGGAGGCGTTGGACCACGTCGGGAAGGTGTCCGCGGCGCTGATGCTGTAGATCACGATCAGCACAATCCAGCTCACCGGCAGTGCCGATCGTTCGGCCAGGATGGCCAACCGCGACGGCTCGCTGGGCGCGCGTGTCCCGGCGGATGCTTCGGAAGCCTTCTCCGGCGTGGTCGCCAGCTCGGTGCTGCTCATGCGACCATCGCTCCTTCGTCGGTTGAATAGTGGTACACGGCGGTGCTGATCGCCTCCTCTGTGACTTCGTCTCCGCTCAGCTCTGCCCGGATCGTGCCTCCGGCCATCACCAGGACGCGATCGGCCACGCGGGCGAGCTCTTCGAAATCGCTCGATATCCAGACCACGGCCATCCCGGCGGCGGTCCCCTGGCGCACCAGCCGGTAGATCTCCGCCCGGGCGGCCACGTCCACGCCCTGGGTCGGCTCGTGGAGCACCAGAAGCCTGGGCTCGATCTCCAGCCACTTGGCCAGCACCACCTTCTGCTGGTTTCCCCCGCTGAGCTGGCCCATCACCACGTCGGGCCGGCGCGGCCGCACATCGAAGCGCTCGAGCACCTCGCGCACGCGCCGGTCCAGGCGACGGCCCTGGATGCGCCGGCCGGTGGTGGTGTAGCGGTCGGTGACCAGGATGCTCGTGTTCTCGGCCACTGTGAGCGATGGGACGATGGCATCCCGGCGCCGGTCGGCCGGCACCAGCCCGATGCCGCGTGCCACGGCGTCGGCCGGCGTCATGCTCGCGAGTGGGTACTGCCTGCCGTCGACTGCGATCGTCCCGGCCTGGCCGCGCTGGGCTCCGAACAGAACGTAAGGGAGGTCGTCGGCGCCCGAGCCCAGCAGGCCCGCGATCCCGACCACCTCGGTCTCCCGCACGGAGAACGTCACTCCTTTGGCCCGGCCGCCGAGGAGCCCCGAGACCTCGCACCGGTTGGGACGCGTCGAGACGTCGTCCTCGAGCGCGCGGCGGTGGCTGCGGCCGACCAGGGTCTGCTTGGCCGGCCCGACGATCATCTCGACCAGCTCGCCGTCGGACACGACGCTCAGGTCCGCCTCGCCGACCACCTCGCCGTCTCGCAGCACGACCGCCCGCGAGCACAGTCGCCTTACCGCCGACAGGTCGTGCGAGATGAACACCGTGCTGGTCCCGCCCCTGGACACCGATCGGACCAGGTCGAACAGGAACTCGACCTCCGTGTCGGGCAGGAACACCGTCGGCTCGTCGAGGAACAGCACCGAGTGCCGGAGGTCGGTGCGCTCGCGATGGCGCTTCAGCTCCTCGGCCGCGCGCACGATCGCCACCAGCGCCTGGGCGACCGGCGGGAGCTGGTCGATGGTCCGCGAAGGCTCGATGTCCACGTTGTAGGACGCCAGGACCTGCTTGACCCGGCGGTACTCCCGACGCCAGTTGATGTGCCCGTGGAAGGTCTCCACGGCCCCGACGGCCAGGTTCTCAACCACCGACAGCGTCCGGCTGAGCCCGAGGTCCTGATGGACGAAGCTCAGCCCAAGCTCTCGAAACTGGCCAGGGGCGAGCGGCAGCGGCACTTCCTCGGTGTCCAGATGCAGCTGCGCGCCGCTGTCGGGGACGTTGATGCCGGCCAGGATCTTGACCAGGGTGGACTTGCCCGATCCGTTCTCGCCCAGCAGCGCCACGATCTCGCCGTGGCCGACGTCGAAGTCCACCTCGTGCAGCGCGACGAACGGGCCGAAGCGCTGCGTGACGTTGCGCAACGACAGCGCCCACTCCCCGTTCGGGCCGGTCGCGCTCACCTCAACCCAGCCCCCAGAGCTTCTTGTAACCGGCGATGAAGTCCGTGCCGAAGCCTCCCTGGGTGCCGCCGGCCTGCTGGTAGTTCTGTGGCGTGAACAGCCGTGACGGATCGCCATCCTTGTCGGGCGGGATGGCGCCGGCGCCGGACAGCAGCCGCAGTGTCTCGTCCATCGTCGCGTAGGCGCGCCACAGGTGCCACGGCCCGACGTTCTCGCCCAACGGAAGGTTGCCGGCGCCCATCTGCTTGATGTACTCGGGCGTTCCGCCGTAGTTGCCGTACAGCTTCACGTCGCTCTTGCCCGACGCCTTGACCGCGGCGGCGGCCGGCGGATCCTCGCCGTCGAAGATTGGGAACACGGCCTTGACGTTCGGATCGGCCTGGATGCCCGTGGCGACCGCGGGCTGGACCTGCTGGGCCCAGTCCGGCACCGCGATGTCGGTCGAGTGGATGTTGCAATCCGGGCAGTACTTCTTGACCTCGGTGCGGAGCGCGTGGTCCATCACGATGCCCGCCGGCAGGTCGTTGGACTGGATCTCGAAGATGTCGAACGGCTTGGACTTGTTCTGCAGCAGCATGTAGTCCGCCGCAACCGTGATCGCGTCGTAGTTCGGGATGTTGGTCTGCGAGGTGACCAACGGCGACACCTTGGCTCCGTCGACCGTCGAATCGAACAGACCCGAGTCGATGACCGCGATCCCGGCTGCCTTGGCCGCCTGCAGCTGCGGCTTGATCAGGTTGGGGTCGATCCCGCAGAGCAGGACGATCGCGTTGTAGTGCTGGCTGATCGCCTGCTGGATCCCGGGGATCCAGCCCGAGGGACCGCCGCTGTTGTCGAACACCTTGCCGGTCACCCCGACCATCTGGCCGAGGTTCACCACGTCGTGGGCGATCTGCTCGCACACCGGGAGCTGACTGGCGGTCGGGATCGCCATGATCTTCTTGCCCGCCGCTTTGCGGGCATCGAACTTGGGTCCCGGATTGACGAACGGGGGCACCTTCTCCGCCTTGTTGACCGCGCTCTGCAGCGTCGAGATCTGCGCCGCGCTCATGTACGACCCCGAGGACCCACTGTCACCAGACCCACTCGACGACCCACATGCAGCCAGCGCGAGCGACATGACGGCGACTACCGCGGGGCCGGCGAGAGGCCTCCACCACCTAGCAGGGATCCTCATCGACTCGTTCCCTCCTCCATCGTTCAACACGGACGCGCGGGAACAGGCGGTGTCGCAAAACGGGCCAGGCGGACGGCGCGTCCACACGCGGCTAACGCAGCTACCCACAACCGCGCGTGCTAATCCGAAGTAAGCGCCCAGTGCGCTCGGCGTCAAGACCATGCGCCGATTGCTTCTCTGAGCGTCAAACGTCGTGGATGATCACGCCACGGATGTTGCGGCCCTGCTCGAGGTCGTCGTAGCCCCGATTGATCTCCTCCAGCGAGTAGCGCCGGGTGATCAACTCGTCGAGCATCAGCTGCCCGTCGCGGTACAGGCGCAACAGGCGGGGAACGTCGTACAGGGGGTTGCACATGCCGAACACATGCCCCTGGATGCGTCGCTGGTAGCCGACCACTGAGCCGTTGGCGGTCAGCGCGATGTTCGTCTCCCCGGACCTGCCCACCGAGGTGATCGTCACCTGTCCGCCCTTGCCGACGATCTCGGCGGCGGCGCTGACCACGTCGGCGGTGAGCACCCCGACCGTGCAGATGGCGTGCTCGGCGAGCTGGCCCCAGGTCATGTCCACCACCGCCGCGTGCGCGTCCTGTGCGGTTTCGAACACGTGGGTGGCGCCGAACTCCAAGGCCTTTTCGCGCTTGAAGGCCACCGGATCGACCACCACGATGCTCTTGGCCCCGGCGTAGCGCGCGCCCTGGATTGCGTTGCACCCGACGCCACCCGCGCCGAAGATCACCACGGTGTCGCCGGGCGAGACGCCGGCGACATACACGGAGGTGCCCCAGCCAGTCGGGACGCCGCAGCCCGTGAGTGCCGCCACCTCGAACGGAATGTCGTCCGGGATCTTGATGCAGGAGTACTGCGAGACGACGGCCCGCTCGGAGAAGGTGCCGAGCGCGCAGAAGCCGCCCAGATCGGCCCCGTCGTCGTCGTGGAAGCGAAAGTCCCCGGCCGGGAGCCGTCCGGTGACCATCTCGGCCCCCTGGTCACAGAGATTCTGGCGCCCGGTGGAGCAATATCGGCAGCTGCCGCAGGCGGGGATGAACGAGCAGACCACGTGGTCGCCGGGCCCCACCCGGGTCACTCCCTCGCCGACCGCCTCGACCACGCCGGCGCCCTCGTGACCGCCCACCATCGGCAGGCGCCCCATCGTGTGCCCGCTGCGCATGTGCTCGTCGGAGTGGCACATCCCGGATGCGGCGAACCTGATCAGGACCTCCCCGGGGCTGGGCTCGTCGAGCTCGAGCCTCGTCAGCTCCCACGGCTTGCCGATCTCGCGGATGATCGCGGCGCGCGTTCTCATCCCGCTGCCCATGCTACGCGGCCGTCGCTAAAGTCCCGCGCCCCATGTTCTCGAAGGTCCTGGTCGCCAACCGCGGCGAGATCGCGGTCCGCATCATGCGCGCGTGCGAGGAGCTCGGGATCGCCACCGTGGCGGTCTACTCCGAGCTCGACCGCGACGCCGTGCACGTCAGGCGCGCCGGCGAGGCGTTCCTGCTCGGCCCGGGGCCGGCCAGCGAGAGCTATCTGGCGGTCGACAAGCTGATCGAGGCCGTTCAGCGTTCGGGCGCCGAGGCGGTGCACCCCGGCTACGGGTTCCTGGCCGAGAACGCGACGTTCGCGGCGGCGTTGGAGGAAGCGGGGATCACGTTCATCGGCCCGCCGGCATCGGCCATCGAGGCGATGGGGTCCAAGACCCGCGCGCGCGAGCTGATGGCGCGCGCCGGGGTGCCGATCGTCCCCGGAACGACCGAGCCGGTGGCCACGCTCGAAGAGGCCCAGCGCGTGATCGAGGAGACGGTCGGCTACCCGGTGGCGGTCAAGGCGGCCGGTGGCGGTGGCGGCAAGGGCTTCCGGGTGGCGCTCGAGGAGTCGAAGCTGGGTGACGCGTTTGAGGGCGCGGCGCGCGAGGGCGAGAAGTTCTTCGGCGACGGCACGGTGTACCTGGAGCGCTACCTGCCCGATCCGCGGCACGTCGAGGTCCAGGTGCTGGCCGACACGCACGGCAACGTGATCCACCTCGGCGAGCGCGACTGCTCGCTCCAGCGCCGCCACCAGAAGCTGATCGAGGAGGCGCCAGCGCCGGCCGTGGATTCCGGCTTGCGGGAACGGATCGGGAAGATCGCCACGGATGCCGCGGCGGCCGTGGGCTACACGGGCGCGGGAACGATCGAGGGCCTGCTCCAGGAGGGTGAGTACTTCTTCCTGGAGATGAACACCCGGGTCCAGGTCGAGCACTGCGTCACCGAGATGGTCACCGGGATCGACATCGTCAAGGAGGGGATCCGGGTGGCCGCCGGCGAGCCGTTGTCGATCGCCCAGGAGGACGTCGAGCTGCGGGGTCATGCGATCGAGTGCCGGATCAACGCCGAGGACGCGTCCAAGAACTTCGCCCCCGCGCCGGGCTCGATTGCCGCGTATCGCGAGCCCGCGGGTCCGGGAGTGCGGGTCGACTCGGGCGTCGAAGGCGGCTCTGAGATTTCGCCCATGTATGACCCGATGGTGGCCAAGCTGATCGTGTGGGACGTCGACCGCGAGCGGGCCACCGGCCGCATGCTCCGGGCGCTCGGCGAGTACCGGATCGAGGGGCTGAAGACGCTGCTGCCCTTCCATCAGGCCATCCTCCAGACCCGCCAGTGGCACGACGCCGAGACCTGCCGCGACCTGATCGAGGATCGCGAGTGGCTCAAGGCGCTGGCCTTTCCCAAGGCCGAGAAGCCGGCCGCCGAGGCACAGGACGCCGAACCGGTGGAGCAGAAGTACACCGTCGAGGTCTCCGGCAAGCGCTTCGACGTGAAGGTGATCGGCCCGCCGCTGGCGAGCGGCGCGGTCAACGGGGCTGCGCCGGTCGCCTCCGAGGGAGCGGTCGCGACCCGCCGGGCGCCGCGGCGCAGCGCGCGGGCGAGTGGCGGCGGGGGTGGTGGCGGTGACACGCTTGCCTCCCCGCTGCAGGGCACGGTGCTGAAGGTGGCGGTCGAACAGGGCGCCCCGGTCGAGGAGGGCGCGCTGGTGGCGGTGATCGAGGCGATGAAGATGGAGAACGAGATCACCGCGCACAAGGCCGGCGTGGTCTCCGAGCTGCCGATCGCCGTGGGTTCCTCGGTCGCCAGCGGCGACACCCTGGCCGTGATCAGCTCGGCGAGCGAGTAGCGACGTTCTCCGCGTGGATGCGCCGCTGAGCGTTCGTCCGGCGGCCCGGCGGGAGCGGCGCCCCGGCGCCCTGCTCGATCAGGGCGTTCAGGTATGCGACATCCTCGTCGAGCACCTCGGTCGCGCCGGCGCGACCGAGCGGACGGCCGTGTCCGGGCACGATCGTCTGCGCCCGCTCTACCAGCCCCCGCAGCCGCTCGAGCGTGGCCAGGTACGCCTCGGCCGATCCCCCTGGCGAGAGCCACGGTATCTCGACCGGTGACAGGTAATCGCCGCACACCAAGGCGTCCAACCACGGGATGAAGTAGGCGGTCCCGTCGGGGGTGTGGCCGTCGGCTGGGTGCAGCTCGAGCTCGTGCCCGCGCTCGTCGGGGCCGAGCGAGAGCTTTCCCGGGACCGGGAGTGATTGGATCCCGCCGAGCGACAGTGGCGGGCGGTCGTCGACGTACTGCTCCTCGTCGAACTCGCGCAGCTCCCGCTGGGCCTGCCCCGGCTCGGCGGCCAGCCGCCGGGCGGTGCTCTCTCCACACCCGAGCGACGCCTCGGGAAAGGCGATGCGGCCGAGCAGGTGATCCCAATCGGCGTGGGTCGTGAGCAGTCCCGACACCGGGAAGCCCGCCTGCTCGAGGACGCCGCCGAGCGCCTCGAGCTCATCGGGATAGACCGGCGAGTCGATCACGAACCCCTCGTCGCCGGCGCGCACCGCCGTGCACGTGGTCTGCCAGTAGCGGCTGATGAAGACGATCAGGTCGGCGTGGACGCTGACGGCCCGCATAACCGCACCGGCCCGGCCCTCACGAGACGCCTAGCACCTTCATCGCCTCGCGCAGGTCCTTGGCCTCGGAGTCGGGCTTCTTTTGGTTTGACTCGAGCGTTTCCTTGTCTCGGTTGATCCACACGACCGGGACCTTGCGCTTCAGGCACGGCTCGACGTCGTAGTAGTAGCTGGCGGCGACGTGGATCCAGCCCTTCTTGCCGCCGATCCGCCGCTCGCACTCGGCGAAGTGGGCCGGGTCGGGCTTGTAGGAGCGGACCTGCTGGGCGGTCACGACCAGGTCGAAGTCGAGCGGGATGTGGCGTCGGGTCTGGCCGAGCAGCTTGTCGTCGATGTTGGAGATCAACCCGATCTTGTATTTCTTGGCGATCTTCGCCAGGACGGAGTTGGTCTCCTTGAACGTGGGCCAGCGCTGGACCGAGTCGGGGAGGAAGCCGGCGCGAGAGGGCTCGAGCGGCCAGCCGAGCGTTTTGGCGATCTGCACGGCGGTGCGGCGCAGGACCTCGGCGTAGAGCTCATACGAGCCGGCCTGGATTTGCTTCTGAACCTCGTAGAAAAGCGGAATCAGCTCGTCCCGCTCGATCGTGAACCCGTCGCGCTCGGCCTCGGTCTTGAACGCCTCGTAGGCACCGGTCTCCCAGTCGATCAGGGTCCCGTAGACGTCGAAGGTGACGAACGTGATGTCTTTGGGGATCGCCATGGCGCGGCCATGATGCCATGGGGAGAGACTCCCGCGCGTCCAGGCCTTTCCGCGGCCGCGCGACAGGCTCGTCGTCCGACCTACTACAGTCCAGCCGCGGATGGATCTGCTCGAGTACCAGGGAAAGCAGGTGTTCGCGCGCCACGGCGTCCCCGTGCCGTCCGGGCGCCACGCCCAGACGGTCGACGAGGCGGCCGCGGCCGCCGACGACATCGGCTACCCCTGCGTGATCAAGGCGCAGGTACAGATCGGCGGCCGGGGCAAGGCCGGCGGGATCAAGCTGGCTCAGAACCGGAACGAGGCTCTCGAGCACGCGCAGGCCATCCTGGGGATGGACATTCGGGGCTTGACCGTGCACGAACTGTGGGTCGAGGGCGCCTCGGACATCGCCTCCGAGTACTACGCCTCGGTCGTGTTCGACCGCTCGGCCAAGGCGCCGCTCGTGATGCTCTCGACCAAGGGCGGGATGGACATCGAGGAGGTCGCCGAATCGGATCCGGAGGCGATCGCGCGGTTGCACGTCGACCCGCTGCTCGGCTTCCAGGAATTCCACGGCCGGCGCCTGGCCTTCGAGGCTCGTGTCGATCCCGACGTGGTTCGGCCGGTCGGGGCGATGCTGGCGTCGCTGTATGAGCTGTTCGTGTCCGAGGAGGCCACCCTGGTCGAGGTGAACCCGCTGATCGTGACCCCCCAGCGTGACGTGCGCGCCCTGGACGCGAAGGTCACGCTCGACGACAACGCGCTGTTCCGTCACCCGGACAACGCCGAGCTGCGCGATCCCTCCAACGAGGACCCGCAGGAGCGGATGGCCAAGGAGCGCGGGCTGACCTTCGTAAAGCTCGACGGCAACATCGGGATCCTCGGCAACGGCGCCGGTCTGGTCATGTCGACGCTCGACGTGGTCGCCCAGGCGGGCGGGTCGCCGGCCAACTTCCTGGACGCCGGCGGCGGCTCCAAGGCCGAGGCGATCACGAGCGCGGTCGAGGTGATCCTGTCCAACCCGAACGTCAAGGCCGTGCTGTTCAACATCTTCGGCGGCATCACCCGGTGTGACGAGGTGGCCCGCGGGTTGATCGAGGCGTTCAACCAGATCAACCCTGATGTCCCGTTTGTGGTGCGCCTGGACGGTACGAACGACGTGGAGGGACGCAAGCTGCTGGCCGAGGCGAATCTCCCCAACGTGTTCACGGAATCGACGATGGACGAGGCCGCGGCGAAGGTCGTCGAGCTGGCGGCGGGAGTTCCGGCATGAGCATCCTCGTCGACTCGAACACGAAGCTGGTCGTGTCCGGCATCACCGGGCGCGAGGGCACCTTCCACTCGCTGCGCAACCGCGACTACGGCACCCACGTGGTGGGCGGCGTCACGCCCGGCAAGGGCGGCCAGGACGTCGAGGGCGTTCCGGTGTTCAACACCTTCCACGACGCCGTGGCGTCGACCGGGGCCAACACCGCCATGATCTTCGTCCCGCCGCGGTTCGCCGCGGATTCGATCCTCGAGGCCGAGGACGCCGGGGTCGAGCTGATCATCGCGATCACGGAGGGCATCCCCGCCCACGACGAGCTGCGGGCGTTCAATGTGATCAAGAAGAACGGGCGAGCGCGGCTGATCGGACCCAACTGTCCAGGCATCCTGTCGCCGGGCAAGGCCAACGTGGGCATCATTCCCGCCGCATTCTTCAAGCGGGGCAACGTGGGCGTGGTGTCACGCTCGGGCACGTTGACCTACCAGATCGGCAACGTGCTGGCCCAGAGCGGGTTCGGCAACTCGTCGATCGTCGGAATTGGCGGCGATCCCGTTCCCGGGTCGGACTTCATCGACATCATCGCGCTATACCAGGAGGACCCCGAGACCGAGCTGATCGTGATGTGCGGCGAGATCGGCGGCGATGCCGAGGAGCGCGCCGCGGACTTCATCGCCGAGAACGTGACCAAGCCGGTCGTCGCGTACATCGCCGGGTTCACCGCCCCACCGGGCAAGACCATGGGACACGCCGGCGCGATCGTTTCGGGCTCGCGCGGGACGGCCAAGGCCAAGGCCGAGGCGCTCGAGAGCAAGGGCGTCCGCGTGGGCCGGACGCCGACCGAGGTGGCCGAGGTGGCCGTCTCACTGCTCGGCGCGGCGGCGTAGTCGGGTCTGCTGCGACCGCGGCGGTCGCTAGGCTGCGACGCTGGTCGTGTTGAGCGAAGGAGCGAGCGCGCTGGGGGCCCATCTCGCCGAGATGGACCGGTTGCTGCGCGACATCCAGGCAGAGCTCGTGCCCGACCGCGAGCCGGCACCCGTGGTCGTCGCCGATCCGCCTGACCCCGGTGGCAGTTCGCCGCTCGCCGACGACCAGCCGGCGCCCGGCGACGTTCCGTCATTCGCCGGCGGTGGGCCGGACCCCGCTGCCGCGCCGCCCTCCGCCACCACGGGCACCGCGCCGCCGCTACACGCCGAGCCGCAGATCCAATCGCTGACCCAGCTATCCGCCCGGCTGCTGGCCTCGATGAGCGAGCTGCTGGCCGGCTATGAAGCGGTCCTGGTGGGCGGTTCGCCGCGTCCACCGGTCCGCCAATCGGCGCCGTCGCGCGCTCGGCCCCGTCCCGACGACGCCGACGTGACCCTCTCCGCCGCTCCGTTCGCCGGCCTCGAGGCTCTGCACGAGTTCGAGCGGGCGGTGTCGCGACTCCCCGGCGTACGCGAGGTGGCCGTGCGCGGCTACGAGGGGACCGACCGGGCGATCATCGAGGTGCGCCTCGACCGTCCAACTCCGTAGTCTTAGGGTTCGTGGCCCAGCCGATCTCGTTCGCCCGCGGTGCGCCGTCGCTCGACATCGTCGACGTGGAGGGCCTGCGCGACGCCGCCGGCCGGGCCTTCGAAGCCGACCCCGGCGGGATGACCGGCTACGGAACGGCGATCGGGTATCCGCCGCTGCGCGCCTGGATCGCCGAGCGCCACCAGGTCGCACCCGAGCAGGTCGTCGTCACCAACGGCTCGATGCAGGCGGATGCGTTCCTGTTCGACGCGCTGGTGCAGGCCGGGGACTCGGTGATCGTCGAGCGGCCCACCTACGACAGGACGCTGCTCTCGCTGCGCAATCGGGGAGCGGATGTGCGGATGGTGGAGCTTGAACCGGACGGCATCGACGTCGCCGCGGTGGAGCGCGTACTGGCCGCGGGCGCGAGGCCCAAGCTGGCCCACATCATCCCGAACTTCCAGAACCCCGCCGGCTACACCCTGTCAGCCGAGAAGCGCGAGCGGCTGCTCGAGCTCGCCGGCAACCACGAGTTCACGATCTTCGAGGACGACCCCTATGTTGCGCTGCGTTTCGAGGGGCCGCCGCTGCCGACGATGCTCTCGATCGATCAAGACGAACGGGTCGTCTACGCCTCGTCGTTTTCCAAGACCGTGTGCCCCGGGATCCGGGTGGGCTACCTGGTCGGGCCGGCCGAGGTGATCGCCCGGGTGGTGAAGATCGCCACCACCACGTACATTTCGCCCAACATGGTGGCCCAGGCCATCGTGCACCAGTTCTGCCTGTCCGGCGCGCTGGAGCGCTCGATCGAGAACGTGCGCGAGGCGCTGCGCGAGCGCGCGAACACCCTGTGCAGCGCGCTGGAGCGCGAGCTTCCGGAGGCGCGGTTCGTCAAGCCCACCGGCGGCTATTTCCTATGGGTCGACCTGCCGCGCGGCACCGACGTGGGCGCGCTGTTCGAGGCCGCCGCCGAGAGCGGGGTGCTGTTCGTCAAGGGAGCCGACTTCGTGCTCGACGGGGCCGAGTCCAGCCTGCGCCTGGCCTACTCGGGCGTGACGCCCGAGGAGATCGAGGAGGGGGTCAAGCGGCTGGCCGAGGCCTACCACCAGGTGAGCGACGCGAGGGACGTGGATGCGGCGTGAGGAGATCGCGGCCTTAGGTGATCTTGCCGGCGAGGCCGCCGCGGGCGCGGCCCGTCACATCCATGAGCTGCACACGGGGATCGCGGGGCGGGTGTGGAGCCGCGTCGGGCCGGCTGCCCTGCCGGTCAAGCTCGCCCACGACCGGATCGCCCGCGGCGCGTACTCGGCGGCCAGCGAGTTGACCCGCTCGGTCGTGGTGGCCGGGGCGCACGCGGCCAGCCGCGCGCAGTCTCCGGACGCGCCCTCGATCGACCGCACGCCAGCAGGCCGGGTTGTCGTGAGCGCGCTGAACGGCGCCTTCGGCGACACGCTGGTGCGACGGGGCAACCCCCTCGCCCTGCAAATGGCGGTCCGCCGTCACGGGCGCGACCTCGTCATCGGCCGGTGCGAGCTGCGCCGCGCTTACCCGAACGCCAAGCGCCGGATCGCCGTGTTCGTGCACGGCCTGTGCGAGACCGACGAGGCGTGGAAGCTCGGCGCCGGGCGCCATGTTCCTTACGGGCACCGGATGGAGATCGAGCTCGGCTACACCCCGGTGTACGTCCGCTACAACACCGGCCGTCACATCTCCGAGAACGGCCGCGAGCTGTCAACGCTGTTGGGGAAGCTCGTGGCGGCCTGGCCGACTGACGTGGACGAGGTGGTCCTGATCGGGCACTCGATGGGCGGCCTGGTCGGCCGTAGCGCCTGCCACTACGGTGCGGACAGCGCGTGCGTGGCCAAGGTCCGCCACGTGTTCACGCTCGGCACTCCCCACCGCGGCGCGCCCCTGGAGCAGGCGGCGAACGCGGCCACCGCGGCCTTCGCCCGCCTGCCCGAGACCCGCCCGCTGGCGCGCGCACTCAACCTACGCAGCTCGGGGATCAAGGACCTGCGCTACGGCTACCTGGTCGACGAGTGCTGGATGGACCAGGACTGCGACGAGTACCTTCGCAACACCTCGCGCGAGATCCCGTTCCTACCGACCGCGCGGCATTACTTCATCTGCGCCACGCTCACCCGCGAGCCCGACGCCACCGTGGGAAGAATCATGGGGGACCTGCTGGTGCTCCGGCCGAGCGCCTGGGCCCATGAGGGACGCGGCAAGCGGATGCACTTCCCGATCGAGCACTACTACCACGTGGGCGGCGCGAACCACTTCGACCTGCTGAACCACCCGGCGATCTTCGCCCAGATGCGCCGCTGTCTGATCAGCCAGCGCGCGCTGCCGCCGGGCTGCTCTAGCGGCCCCAGCGCTCGCGGCTGAGCACGAGCTGCTCCGGCAGCGCGGTGCGCGGCGGCGGGGAGGGGTCGGCCACCACCGAGAGGGTCTCCGCCACGCTCGCGGTGACCGTGGCCAGCCCGCCCTCGGAGCGGACGGCCACCGTCTCGCCGTCGTTCGAGGCCACCTCTCCCTGAAGACCCGGTTCGATCCCGGCCTCCTTCAGGTAGTGCAGGAGATCCTCGGCCTCGTTCTCCAGGCGCAGGATCGTCACCTTGGCCCCGGTCTCGCAGTCGGCCAGGGGAACCCCGTCGATGCGCTGTCCGACCCGGATCGGGTGGCCGTGCGGACACGTCTTTGCGTCGCCCACCGAGGCGCGTACGTAGGCCTCGAACCGTGGCGTCATCGCGTGCTCGAGCTGCTCGGCCTCCTCGTGGACGTCATCCCATGGCACCCCGACTACGTCGGTCAGGAAGCGCTCGATCATCCGGTGGCGGCTGACGATCTGCTCGGCGTGCTCTCGGCCGGCCTCAGTGAATTCGACAGTCCGCTCGGCGTTGCGTTGGATGTAACCGTCCCGTTCCAGGCGACCGAGCATCTCGTGGACGGTGGGGGCCGACAGCTGCATGGCCCGGGCCAGGTTGGCGCCGGTCATCGGCAGCCCCGCCTCGAACAGCCAGAACAGCATCTCGAGGTACTCCTGCTCGGCGACGGTGCCGTGCGTTGCGGCCATTGACTGATCGTACTGATCGCGCATCCCATAGCATCGCGGCCGTGGCCACCCTGCCCCTGAAGCCGCCGGTCCAGCCTCAGCTTGCGCGCTCCAAGCCCGAGCTGCCGGTCGGCGAGCAGTGGTGCTATGAGCCCAAGTACGACGGCTTCCGAGCGATCGTGTTCGTCGAGGAGGAGCAGTCGATGATCCAGTCCCGCGGCGGGAAGCCGCTCGGTCGCTACTTCCCCGAGCTGCTGTTCCCGACCGGCCGGTACGTGATCGACGGCGAGATCGTGATCGACGATCCCGAGGGCGGACAGGACTTCGACGCCCTCCAGAACCGGATCCATCCTGCGCTGTCCCGGATCACGATGCTGTCCGAGCAGACGCCGGCGCACTACGTGGCCTTCGACCTGCTGGCCTACGGGGACGAGTCGTGGCTCGAGCGCCCCTTCTCCGAGCGCCGGGCCCGGCTGGAGGAACTGGCCGGCGAGCGGATCGACGTGACGCCGCTGACCCAGGACCCGGCGGAGGCCGAGCCGTGGCTGCGCAGCGGCGAGGGCGTGGTGGCCAAGGACGTCCGGGCGCCCTACCGCCCCGGCGAGCGCACCGGGATGATGAAGATCAAGCGCGTGCGCACGATCGACGCGGTCGTGGCGGGCTGGCGACCGGGCAAGGATCCCGACACGGTCGGCTCGCTGATCCTCGGCCTGTACGACGACGGCGGCAAGCTGCACATCGTCGGCCACTCCTCGGGGCTCAAGGCGGCCGAGAAGCGCGCGCTGGTCGGCAAGCTGGCGCCGTACGAAACCGGTGAACGCGGTCACGGCGACCCCAGCCGCTGGCAGAGCGAGCGGGAGCTCGAGTGGATCTCCCTGCGCCCCGAGCTCGTCGTCGAGGTGACCTTCGACCACGCCAGCGGTGGGCGCATCCGGCACGGGACGAAGATCCTGCGCTGGCGCGAGGACAAGGCGCCGTTGGACTGCAAGCTCGAGCAGATGTCGAGCTGATGGACGCCGACGCCATCGTCGTGGGCGGCGGGCTGGCCGGGCTCGTCGCCACCGCTGAGCTGGCCGACGCCGGCCGGCGCGTGATCCTCCTCGACCAGGAGCCCGACGCCTCGCTCGGGGGTCAGGCGTTCTGGTCCTTTGGCGGCCTGTTCTTCGTGAACAGCCCTGAGCAGCGGCGCGTGGGGGTTCGCGATTCGCCCGAGTTGGCCCTTCAGGACTGGCTGGGGAGCGCCGGGTTCGACCGGCCCGAGGATGCCTGGCCTCGGCGGTGGGCCGAGGCCTACGTCGAGTTCGCCTCCGGCGAGAAGCGCCAGTGGCTGCATGACCAGGGCGTGCGCTTCTTCCCGACCCCGGGGTGGGCCGAGCGCGGCGGCTACCTGGCCACCGAGCACGGCAATTCGGTGCCGCGCTTCCACATCACCTGGGGGACGGGCCCCGGGCTGATCGAGCCGTTCGCGCGACGCGTGCGGGAGGGCGTGGCCCGGGGCAACGCGGTTCTGAGGTTCCGCCACCGCGTGGATCGGCTGGTTTTGAACGGCGGCACGCTGGCGGGGGTGGCCGGGACGGTGCTCGAGCCGAGTTCGGTGTCCCGCGGGCAGCCCAGCTCGCGCACGCCGGCCGGTGACTTCGAATTGAGCGCGCAGGCCGTGATCGTCACCTCGGGCGGGATCGGCGCTAACCACGACCTGGTCCGGGCCAACTGGCCGGCGACGTTGGGCACCCCGCCCCAGCGGATGCTCTCCGGCGTGCCCGACCACGTCGACGGTCGCATGATCCAGATCTGCCAGGACGCCGGCGGCAACGTGATCAATCCGGACCGCATGTGGCATTACACCGAGGGGATCGAGAACTGGAGCCCGATCTGGACCCGCCACGGGATCCGCATCCTGCCGGGGCCGTCGTCGCTGTGGCTCGATGCGCGTGGGCGCCGGCTGCCCGTGCCGCTGTTCCCCGGCTTCGACACCCTGGGCACGCTCGAGCATCTGATGAAGACCGGCCACGACTACAGCTGGTTCGTGCTCACGCAGAAGATCATCGAGAAGGAGTTCGGCCTGTCGGGCTCCGAGCAGAACCCGGACCTGACCGGCCGTGACGTGCGGCAGGTCATCGCGAGCCGGCTGGGCCGCGGTGCGCCGCCACCGGTCGAGGCGTTCAAGCGCCACGGCGCGGACTTCATCGTCGAGCACGACCTGGGCGCACTCGTGCGGGGGATGAATGCGCTGACCGGGGACGGGCTGATCGACGCCGGCGACCTCCAGCGCGACATCAAGGCGCGCGACCGCGAGATGGCCAACCCCTACACCAAGGACCTCCAGATCACCGCGATCCACGGCGCCCGGAGGTACATCCCGGATCGGCTGAGCCGGGTGGCCAAGCCCCACCGCCTGCTCGACCCGGGCGCCGGCCCCCTGATCGCGGTGCGCCTGTGGATCCTCACCCGCAAGACGCTCGGCGGGCTCGAGACCGATCTGTCGGCCCGGGTCCTGCGGGCGGGCGGCGAGCCGCTGTCTGGGCTATACGCCGCCGGCGAGGTGGCCGGGTTCGGCGGCGGCGGCGTGCACGGCTACCGCTCGCTCGAGGGCACGTTCCTGGGTGGCTGCCTGTTCAGCGGGCGCACGGCCGGCCGCGCGGTGGCGCAGGCGCTCTAGCCCGGTCGGAGGTGCCCGCCCACGCCGGCGGGCATGGATGCCCGCCGGAACGGCCCCAAGGACGCCGAGCGAAGCGAGGCCCACCGCGAATGACCTGCCACTCGACCACCCGCCGGCGGCGAGTGGCAGAAAACTCGCCCGCGCCATGCGCGAGTGAATCGCTGTTCACCTCTCTGCGCGATGCCGAGTGGCAGATCAGTCGGGGTCGCTCATCTGGAACGTGAACATCCGGTCGGCGTCGATCCGCATGTAGACCGGGCTGTTCGCTGGGTCGTCGCCGCCCTCCAGGAAGCGCTCCCAGTCTTCCTCCCCGTAGCGGGGGCCGTACACCTCGAAGAGCGTCTCGCGCAGCCCATGGTTGTCGGCCGCCCCGACGTCGAGGGGCACCGCCCGCCCGTGCACGTTGACCGCGAACTCCTCGCGGGGCAGATGGGTCGCGCTGACCTGCGGTCGCTTGAGCAGATGGCGGTAGCGGATCGAGTTCGGAGCGGTCCCGAAGTGAAACGCGCCGCGGTAGAAGATCCCGTCCAGCGGGCCGGCGATCGGCCGGCCGTCGGCGGTCACCGTGGCCACGACGAGCAGGCACATCCCGGTCAGGCGCTCGACGAGATCCTCGGCGCCGACCCGCCGCTCGGGCGTGGTGATGCTCCGCAGGTGCGCTCCGGCGGCGTCGTAGCTGCGGTCGAGCAGGTCCTGGAGGTCGCGGATGTCCTCGGGCGTCTCGTGCACGCTCGATCACGGAAGATACTGCGGCCGTGCCGCGCATCCCAGGGATCCCCACCACGGTCCTCGTCGCCCCCGACTCGTTCAAGGGAACGCTGACCGCCGCCGAGGTCGCGCAGGCGATCGGCCGGGGCCTGGAGTCCGCGGGCCTGCCGGTCGACCTGTGCCCGGTGGCGGACGGCGGCGAGGGCACGCTCGAGGCGCTTCTGCCCGCGGTCGAGGGGGAGCTGCGCACCGCCACCGTGGCCGATCCGCTGGGGCGAGGAGTCGAGGCGTCGTTCGCGCTGGGCGACGGCGTCGCCGTCGTAGAGACCGCCGCGGCGTCGGGACTGGGGTTGGTCGACCCAGAGGAACGCGATGCGATCGAGGCGAGCACGTTCGGGACCGGCGAGCTGATCGCAGCGGCCGTCGAAGCGGGGGCCGCAACGGTTTATCTCGGGGTGGGCGGGAGCGCCACCACCGACGGCGGCACGGGCGCGTTGAAGGCGATTCGCGAGGCGGGAGGTCTCGGCAAGGCGCGGATCGTCGTGCTATGTGACGTTCGCACGCCGTTCGAGCATGCGGCGCGCGTGTTCGCGCCGCAGAAGGGGGCCGATCCCGACGCTGTGAGTCGCCTGACCAAGCGGCTGAACGATCAAGCCCGCCGGTTTGCCCGCGATCCGCGCGGCATGCCGATGACCGGGGCCGCCGGCGGGCTCTCGGGGGGTCTGTGGGCGGAGCTCGGGGCCGAGCTCGTGCAGGGCGCCCAGTTCATCCTCGACGCGCTCGAGTTCGACCGGCGCATGCGCGCGGCACGAGCGGTGATCACCGGCGAGGGTAAGCTCGATCAGCAGAGCCTGGCCGGCAAGGTCGTTTCCGAGGTCTCCACCCGCGCCCGCCAGGCCGGCGTGCCCTGTCACGCGATCGTGGGCACCCGCGAGCTCGACTCCTTCGGCGTTCGCGTGCTCGACCTCCAGGCCGTGTTCGAAGCAGGCACGCCCCGGCGGATCAGCGCGGCCGCACGGCGGCTGGCGAAATGTATATAGCTATAGACATAGATATAGATATATATGTATCGCCATCGCCGCCGCGCGACCGGCGTTGTCGGTCAGGTCCGTTCAGCAGAGCTTGCCGAACGGTGCGTCCGATCCATGACCCGGCGGGTCCTGGACCTGTGCCCCAAGAGACTGCATGAACCGAGCCATCTCCCGGCCCGAGTGCGTCACCTGGCCCTCGTGGTAGCAAGGGTTGGCCCGGGTGGCGCCGTTGGCCTCGGCCCAGCCCCACTCGGTGCCGGTCCCGCCCGGGAGCGCCACGGCGATCCTCTGGCCGGCGCGCACGTGGGCGCCGGCGGGAACCAGGTGCGTGAGGTGCTCGGCGACGTAGATGATGTCGCCGGCGTGGCTGCCGTCGAGCAGCTGGTACCAGATGAAGTGTCCGCCCGGCCAGCCGCTGTCGTGGGAGTTTGAGCCGAGGATCACCGCGTCGCCGATCGCCAGCACCGGCAGGCGACGCCGCACGAGCCAGTCGACGCCCATGTCGGTGCGCGCCGGGTACCAGCCCTCAGCGGTGAACGGATCGATGTATTGCTGGTAGAGCGTGTGCCGGATCGGGGTCTGCGCCTGAGCGTTGGTCGCACCCGGCACGACGATGACCGCCGCGGCCAGCAGGGCCAGCAGGAAGAGTCGTTTGTGCATGGCCCCGGTGATCGGACCGCGGCCGCGGGACCTTGAGCGCGGCGTCAGCCTGCTTGGACGGCGCGGTCAGAGTTTCGACCGCGCCGCCGAGGGGTCTAGGTGTGCGAGAACGCCGTTCGTTTGGCGTCCTCCTGGTCGGGCAGCGGGGCCGTCAGCGACTCCAGGAACTCGGTCTGCTCGCGCAGATAATCGAGGAGATGGTCGGCCATCTCGCGGGTCATGCCGGCGCGGACCACGATCCGCAGGACGCTCAGGTCCTCGCGGTTCTTCGGGAATGTGTAGGCGGGCACCAGCCATCCCCGCTGGCGCAGTCGATCGGACACGTCGAACACGGTGTAGTTCTCCACCTCCGGTGCCAGCCCGAACGCGAACACCGGCAGATCGCTACCGTCGGAGACCAGTCGGTAGGGGCCGATCTCGGCGATCTCGTCGGCCAGATAGCGCGCGACGTCGTGCGCGCCGGCCATCACCCGCCGGTAGCCGTCGCGGCCGAGCGTGGTGAACATGTAGTACTGGGCGATCACCTCGCTGCCCGGACGCGAGAAGTTCAGCGCGAATGTCGGCATGTGGCCGCCCAGGTAGTTGACGTCGAACACCAGATCGCGCGGCAGGGCCTCCTCGGTGCGCCACACCGCCCAGCCGACGCCGGGATAGACCAGCCCGTACTTGTGGCCCGAGGCGTTGATCGACTGCACGCGATCGAGCCGGAAGTCCCACTCGAGCTCGGGCCGTAGCACGGGCGCGACGAACCCGCCCGAGGCGGCGTCGACGTGGATGGGAACGTACACGCCGCGCTCGCGCTCCAGCCGGTCGAGCGCCGCCGCGATCTCATTGACCGGCTCGTAGCTGCCGTCGAAGGTGGAGCCGAGGATCGCCACCACCCCGATCGTGTTCTCGTCACACAGCGCGGCGGCCTCCTCGGCGCCCAGATGGAAACGGTCACCCTCCATCGGGACCTGCCGCGGCTCCACATCCCAGTAGCGGCAGAACTTCTCCCAGCACACCTGGACGTTGATGCCCATGACCAGGTTCGGCCGGTCGGTCGGCTTGCCCGCCTGCCGCATGCGCTCGCGCCAGCGCCACTTCAGGGCCAGCCCGCCCAGCATGCAGGCCTCGCTCGAGCCCGTGGTCGAGCAGCCGGTCGCCTGCTCGTGGTCGGGCGAGTTCCACATCGAGGCCAGGATGTTCACGCAGCGGCCCTCGATCTCGGCCGTCTGCGGATACTCGTCCTTGTCGATCATGTTCTTGTCGGCAGTGTCGGCCATCAGACGGGCGGCGATCGCCGGCATGTACGTGGTCACGAAGGTGGCCAGATTCAGGCGGGCCTGCCCGTCGAGGAGCAGCTCGCTCGAGATCAGCTCATAGGCCGTCTCGCCGTCCAGTCCGCTCTCGCCGAGCCGGTGAACCGGGAGCTCGGCCGCCTGATCGTGGCGCGCAGCCGCCTCCGGCATCGCGTGGCGGGGCGGATGCTTGCGCTGGGTGGACAGGGGCACCGGCGGGCTCCTTTCCGGTCGGGGTCGGACAGATCATCCGCCGATTACCGATCCGGGGGCGGTTGACACCCCATCTCGATCAGGAAGCGCGCGAAGGCCAGGCGATCCCGGTCGGGATGAAACGGCTCGCTGCCCGCGCGCAGCAGCACCGCGATGCGCTCGAGGTCGTAGAGCAGCGCCAGCTTGCCCGGCGGATCGTCCCATTCGCCCGAGTCGTAGCGCTCGACCCAGGCCGTCAGCGCGGCCAGCGCCTCCACCTGCACCGCGTCCTCCCACCAGCCGCTGCGCAGCGCCAGGCGGTAGCGGACCCGCAGCGCGCACACGTCCGACCACAGCTGCTCGAACCACATCCAGCGCTCGCGCGGATACAGCCCCTCGCAGCTGAGCGGCCAGCGCGCGGTGACCGGCTCGTCCCATTCGCTCTCGGGCTCGTGCCAGTCGTCGGACTCGGAACGGCTCATGGTGCGCCTCCGGCGAGCGCGCGTAGCCGGCGATCCTCGAACCACAGCCGCAGCCGCAGCCGGGTGGGGGCGAGCCGGCCGTAGAGGAGCAGGGCATGACGGTCAGGCAGCTGGCGCAGCGCCTCGGGCGCGATGAGCGGCCGTCGCCGCCGCGAGGTCGCGCGGCTGGTACCGCCGGCGCCGGTCGTGTGCGTTCGATCGCGCGCCTCCTCCTCGCCGACCAGCCCGGCGAAGTAGCGCAGGGTCTCGAGATCGGCTACACCGGGCAGCAGCATCCGCGCACGGTGGCTGTTCACGACGGTCTCGGCCTGCTGGCCGTAGCGCGATCGGGCCTGGGCCAGGTCGTGGAAGATCGTGACAAGCTGGATGTTGTGCGACGGCGCGGTCGAGGCGATCTCGGCCAGGTTGGGCAGAGGCGCCACGTTGCCGGCCTCGTCGAGGCACAGGAGCAGGGGGCGCTCCAACCGGCCGCCGGCCAAGGTCGCCCGCTCGTAGGCCCGATCGATGACTTCGCCCAGCAGTGCGAGAAACAACGGGCGAAGCAGCTTGGACGCCTTGGCGTCGCCGACCAGGTACAGCGTGGTAGCGCCGTCGAGCAGACGATCCGGCGTGATCTCGCTCGACGCGGCGGATCGCAGCACGCGCTGGAAACGGTAGGCGCGCAGCAGGGTCTGGGCGGTCGCCTCGATCGAGGTGCGCGTGCGGTCGGCCTGGGCCTCGAACGCCCTGACCGCGTCGTAGGCGGCGTACGCGTCGGCCGCCCGCGTCTCGTTCTCGGCCTCGCCGCTGATCCGCATGAGGGCCTCATCGAGTTCCCGCGTCCCCTGCCCGTTCACCCAGCGGATCACGCTGTCCATGCCGGCGGCGCTGGCCGCCGCCGTGTAGAGCAGCGGGGCCAGGCGCTGCTCGGCCGCCACGGCCCAGAAGTCCCCGCCGTCCACGCTGCGGCGGTCGACCTCGGCCGCCGAAGCCAGCCGCCACGCGACCTCGAGCGCGCCGTCCCAGGTGTGGGCGGCGTGCAGCGGCGACCACGTGTGGGATGGCCCCTGGGCCAGGCCGAAGGGGTCGAACAGCAGCACCTCGCCCAGGGCCTGCCGGCGGGTCAGGGTGGCCGCCAGCAGGTCGGTCTTGATCGAGCAGGCCACCGCGGGGCCGTCCCAGTCGAGCAGGGCGGGGATGGCGATCCCGGCCGACTTGCCCGATTGGGGCGGGCCGAAGGCGACCAGCGCGTGGCGATGCTCGGCGTACAGCAGCCGGCCGGCGCGGCGGCCCAGGACCAGGCGGCCGCTCCGCTGCGATCGCGCGGCACCGCGCAGCGTGCGGAGCTCCGCCGGACGCGCCCACCGCGCGCCCGCCGCGGCCGGGCGCAGGAGCGATCCCGCCCCCGTCCGGGCGAGGGCGAGGACGATCGCCCCGCCGGCGCCGGCCAGCAGGCCGAGCGCGGCGTAGAAGCCACCCGGGCCGGGCAGCCGGCTCTGGACGGCGGGCGGCCAGGCGCGCGCCGGATCGGCGACGCGGCTCGGCAGGCGAACGAGCACGCCGAGCAACTGCGAGACGCCGACGTGCGGCCAGCCGGATCCGAACAGCACCCCGGCCACGCCCCCCCACAGCCACAGCGCCGCGGCAAGCCCGCCCAGGCCTCCGATCGCCGCCAGCAGCACCGCGTCGGAGATCCAGTCGTGGCGTTGCGCGCTCATCCGCGGCCGGTCCTCCCGCCGGAAATCTCTATCCGCTCGGGTTCGTGTCCGGCTTCAGGGTGCAGCCGTGGCGAACTACTGGGCTGAGAGAGACGATCGGCGGTCTCGAGTGGAGAGGCGACCGGGGAGTGGGAATGCCGGGACGCGATCGGAGCCGAGGAGCGGAGCGACGAGGCGACGATTGCGTCCGGGGCGCGCCTCGAGACGGACCCCCCGCCGCGTGCGAGCGGGTTGGCCATCGCGAACGGCGAGACTGACCGTCTGTCGGGATTCCTGAAGGTCGGTCGATATATTCCCCGCGTGCTCGTTCTGGATGAAGCGGTGTGTCGATGACCGGCCTGGCGGTAGTGCGGAACATCGACTCGCCGCGCGCGCTGCGAACGGCTGAGGACGCCGAGGACTTCGAGCAGGAGATCGTCGATCAGTACGCGCTGGCGATGGCCGCTGCCGGCCTGTGCGACCAGCATGTCGCGCGCACCCGCTCGTCGATCGTGGAGTTCGCTCGCTCGCTGGACGGGCCGTTGTGGTCGGCGACGTGCGAGGACGCCGACCGGTTCCTGGCCGGGCAACGCCGCGCGGGGCACACCGTGTCCACGCGCGCGGGAAAGGCCGGGGTGCTGGCGCTGTTCTACGAGTTCTTGATCGGTCGCTATCAGGGCGACATCCACGACCTGTGTGGTGTCGTGGTGGAGCAGCCGATCGACGAGTTCAACCGCCAGCAGGGCGCGTCGCTGGGGAAGGTGCGCGTGCCGCCGTCGGACGCGGAGGTCGAGGAGTTGTTCGCCAGCTGGCGGGCCTGTGTGCCGCAGGCGCGCAAGTACCTGCCGGCCGCGCGCGACTACTTCGCCGCGTCGCTCTGGCGCCGGCTCGGGTTGCGGATCAACGAGACGGTGATGCTCGACATCCGCGACTGGCGCCCGGACCTGGGCGAGTTCGGCAAGCTGCACGTCCGCCACGGCAAGGGCAGCCGTGGTCGCGGCCCGAAGGCGCGACTGGTGCCGGCGATCAACGGCGCGGACACGTTGATCGACTGGTGGCTGGCCGAGGTTCGCCATCAGTTCAGCGACGACTGGTGCGATCCGGACGCGCCGATGTTGCCCAGCGAGCGCCACAACACGACGGGCGACCGGTGCTGCCGGGTTGGCGCGAACGCGCTGCGCCATGGGCTCGCGGCGCACACCGCGCGGTGGCTGCCCCACTGGTCGGGTCGGGTCACGCCGCATGTCCTGCGTCACTACTGCGCCTCCTCGCTCTATGGGGACGGGATGGATCTGAAGGCGCTGCAGGAGCTGCTCGGGCATCAGTGGCTGTCGACCACCTCCGGCTACATCCACGTCCGGTCCGATCACGTCGAGCGGGCGTGGCTTTGCGCCAACCAGCGCCTGGAGAGTCGGTTCAGTGAAAGGAGGCGAACCGGTGCGGTGGAATCTGCGACTGAAGGCTGCTGAGCGCGGGATCTGGAAGTCAACCGAGATGCGCCGCCGCCTGGCCGAGGCGGGGCTTGAGATCAGCGCCGGGAAGATGTCAGCGCTGTGGACCGGAACGCCGACCACGATCCGGCTCGATGACCTCGACGTGATCTGCCAGGTGCTGCGCTGCGACCCGGCGGCGCTGCTGATCTGCGAGCCGGAGAAGGTCGCCGCCCGCCGGCCACCGCGACAGCAGGCTGCGAACGGTGAGAACGCCGCCCCGCCGCCGGTCAGGCCAAGGTTCGGGACACCGAAGTCAGAACCGCCGTTGTGAGCACTCGCCCGCCGGCGAAGTGCACCGCCTGCCAGCACAACCAGGTCGCCTGGACTCGGCCGCGGGTCGACTATTGCTACGAGTGTCTGCCGGGCGGGCCGTTCACCCCGCCGCGATGCCGTCACTGCGGCTCTGAGGCGTACTTCAGCGACGGGATGTGCGACCGCTGCCATCCCGGCGGCCCCAGGCACGTCGGTGCCTGCCGCGGATGCCTGGCCTGGGGAGTTGTCCGCAAGCACAACTGGCGGTGCTGGGTCTGCCGCTGGTGGCAGGGCCACTACCCCGACGGTGACTGCGGGCACTGCGCACGCAGAACAACCGTCGGCGACCAAGGCGCCTGTCGGCTGTGCCTCGAACAAGCCCGATTGCTGCAAGAACCCGGCCGTCCCCTGGACATCCAGGCCGCCAACCATCACGGCCAGCAACTGTTCCTCGCGAACATGCGCTACCAGCGGCCACGCGCACCACGGTTGCGGCCCCCATCCCGCGACCAGCACCCGCACGCCCGCTTCGGCGACGTGTCGTGGCGTCAAGAGCGCCTGTTCAACATCGACGCCGATCCCGAACTCGTCCGCAAGCGCGCCCTCGCCGCACAAGGCACCCTCGTTGAGCAATGCAAACAACTGGTCGCCGAGCACGCCGTCCGGCACGGCTGGAGCAACCGCCAACGCAACGACGCCGAGCGCTCGCTCAGGCTGCTCGCGAGCTTGCAGGCCACGCCCGGCGCGAAGATCAACGCGACCGACGTGCTGCAACTCCCCCGCTACGCCGGGAACATCCAATCCACCCTCGATGTCCTGACCGCAGCCGGACTGCTGATCGACGACCGTCTCTCCCCGGTCGAGCGTTACTTCGCCGACAAACTCGACGACCTGCCCGCCCCGCTCAGCGCGCAGCTCGAGGTCTGGCTTCAGGTCATGCTGGACGGCAGCACCACCGCCCCCCGCCAACGCTCCCGCGATCCACAGACCACCCGCCTGCAGATCGCTGGGATCGCACCGATCATCCACCAGTGGGCCGCCGCCGGCCACCAATCGCTCGCCGAGATCACACCAACCCAGATCCAAGCCGCGCTGCCGGAAAGCAGAACCAAACGCCACTGGGCCGAGCTCGGACTCCGATCGCTGTTCCGCACGCTCAAGGGACGCAAGGTGATCTTCACCGACCCGACCCGCGGACTGCCCGCCACCCAGCCGAACACCACGATCCCGCTCCCGCTGGACACCCAAGCGATCCGCGACGCGCTGAACTCGCCAGACCCCGCGATCGCTTTCGGAATCGCGCTCGTCGCGTTCCACGCCCTCACCAACCGACAAGTCGGAGCGCTCCAGCTGACCGACATCGTCGACGGCCGCCTGACCCTCACCGACCGCGAGATCCCCCTCGCCGACCCAGTCCAGGTCCGGCTGCGCGCCTGGCTTGACCACCGCCAAACGACCTGGCCGAACACGATCAACCCGCACCTGTTCATCACCCGCCGCAGCGCCCCGAGGCTGACGCCCGTTGGCAAGCAGTTCCCGTTCAAAGGCACCGGCCTGACCTGCCAAGCGCTCCGCGAAGACCGGATCGTTCAAGAGATCCACACCAACGGCGGCGACATCCGCGCGCTCTGCGACCTGTTCGGCCTCAGCGTCCAAGCCGCCCTCCGCTACGCCACCGCGCTCAACCACCCCGAGCTCGAACACCAGGTTCCCCGAACCCAACGCACCAGCTAGGCTCCCGACGTGATCTACCATCGGGTTCCCGCAGTTCTTCGCTGAGAAGCCTCGAACCCGTCAGGGTTCACCTGCATGCCCGTGTCGGTGTTCGTGAGCCTGGTCTCCAGGCGCGAGCGGTAGTGTTGGACCACGAACGAGCGGCTCCCGACGCGCCACAGGGCCTGGCCCGCCGAGAGCATCGAGATCAGCCGTGCCTCGTTCTCGGACAGGCCGAGCAGCGATCGGGTGAGTGGGACCTGGCTCTCGTCCTGGTGGTAGACGATGCGGGTCGAGGCGTCGGCCACCAGGCCCTCGGCGATCCGCGCCGCGCGCGAGCCCGCGTCGCCCGCCGCGCTCAGGTCGGCCAGCTTGTGCAGGACCACGAGGTTCATCACCCCGAACTGGCGGGCCAGCTTGAAGTTCGACTGAAACCACTCGCCCAGCCCGGTGTGCTGGACGATCTTCCAGGACTCGTCGGCCACGTTGATCAGCCGCTCGCGGCCCGGCCGCTCGGCCATTCGCGCCAGCAGCGCGCTCATCCACGCGGTGGCGCAGGCCATCAGGATGCCGACAGCCGGCGAGTCCTTGACCGCGTGCAGGTCGAGCACGAGCAGCTTCGCGTCGAGGTCGAGGCCCGGGGTGGTGGGGCCGTCGAACATCCCCTTGAGCGGCCCTTCGCACAGGTCCTGGAGGGCGAGCGCCGCGCGCCGGGTGTCATTGGCGAGCTTCTCCGCGGTGGTCCGCAGTCGCCGCGCCATGTCCGCGCCGGGGTCGAACAGGACCTTGGCGATCTGGGGCAGGGTCGGCTCGACCACGCCGCTGGTCCGCACCGCGTGGAGCGCTTCACGCAGCCCCGCCGCCTCGATCTGGGTGAGCGGCCCGCCCACCGCGGTCACGGTCACCGCGCGCAGGAGCTCGAGCTGAGCATGCTCCTCGGGGCGCGAGGCGAGCGGATTGAGCCGGACCGAGCCGCCCGGCTCGAGCGACACCGGCCTGACCCCCACCGCCTGGCACAGCGGACCGTATTCGCGCTTGACGTCGAGCACGAAGGCCCGGCGTCCGAACAGCAGCATCCGCCACAGGAGCGTCTTGACCAGCGCGCTCTTGCCCTGGCCCAGCTTGCCCAGGACGATCGCGTTGGGATCGTCCAGCGTGCCGTCGCCGTACAGGACCCAGGGGTCGTAACAGAACGCCCCGCCGCTCGAGTCGCGCCCGATGAACGCGCCGCGGCCGCCCAGGCCGCCGCCGGCCACGAACGGGTAGATGGCCTGCGCGTGCCGGGTCGTGCACCGGTGGGCGGGACGCTCCGGCCAGGGCCAGCTCATCGCAGCCCCCGACAGAGCGGCAGGGTGAACGCGAACGCGTCGGCCTGCTGGCCGTACATCCCGTGCAGCTCGAGCCTGGCCCGAACCGCCTGCTCGTGCACCTCCGCGCAGGCCCGGCGCAGGTCGTCGCGGTCGCGCCCGGTCACCGTGACGAAGCCGGCCAGCCGCACCTCGGCGTGGCCGGCGGCGAGCTCGGCCTCACGGCGCACGGCGGCCTCCTGAGCCTGGCGCTGGCGGGCGGTCTCGGCCTGCCCGAAGCGGTGGCGCAGCTCGCGGTCGGCGCGGTCGCGGGTGATGGCCGCCTCGGCCTCGCGCGTGGAGCGCTCGGGAGCGACCGGGTCGAAGGTGACCGCCACCGTCCGCACGACGCTCGAGCGACCCAGCAGGGCGTCCATGAACATCGGGGACACGTCCACGCGCGGCCACTCGCCGATCCAGAACGTGGCGTGCCACGCTCCGTCTGAGCGGTAGTGCTCCCAGTGCTCGCGCGCGCCGAGCGGCCAGGCGTTGGCCTCTCTGAGTCCGAGGCGGGTCGGGTCAGCCGCCTCGAGGGCAGCCAATTCCGCGCGGGCGTAGGGATCGAACGCCGTCCTCAGGACCCGGGCGAGCTGGCCCGGGCCGAGGGCGCCGAGCACGGACACCTCGGCCGCCTCGAGTCCCTCCGCCAAGCGCTCGGTCTGCTCGATCAGGGTGTGCATGCCGGCGTCGCGGCCCCGGTCGGCAGCGCGCCGCGGATCGATCTGAACCGCGATCAGGACCTCGTGTTCCTGGGCGGCGCGGGTGCTTGCACCGATCAGCTCCAGGTAGGACTCGATCATCGCCGTGCCCCGGAGCGGAACGGCGGGGTCGCGCTCGTCGTGCAGCCAACGGGCCAACTCGTCCCCCTGGGCGGGCACGGTTCGCTCGAGCCACTGGAGGCGGCGCACGGGGCCACCGGCGGCTCCCGACAGGATCAGGCCCCATCGCGCCAGTCGCCGCTCCTGCGCCTCCGGATCGAGCAGCGAGAACGCGAGCACGCGGCAGGCCAGAACCGCGGTCAGCCGGCGCCGGCGCTGCTCGGACAGCACGCCGATGACCCGGTCTCGGTAGGGGATCTCGAGAACTCGGACGCCTTTGACGATCGCGGGCGGATCCGGCTCGGGGTGTCTGAGCAGACGCCGCCACCGGCCCGCCCGCTCGGCCGCGAGCATGCCCGCGGCGGGGGCGCTCGAGCTAAAGCGGCCCCGTCCTCGGGCGCGGCGCAACGCGAACGACAGCGCGATCGGGGCCCACTCCTCGGCCGTGCGACGGCCCATCGGCGCGAAGGCCGCCACCACCGAGAGGCCGAACACGAGCACCCCGAGGAACGCGCCCGCCGCAGTCGGTTCCTGGTCCAGGGCCACGATCGCGGCAACAGCTCCGGCGGCCACCAACGCGACCTGGCCGGCACGCAATTGGCCGAGGATCCCGCGGCGCTCCACCGGACCGAACCGGTAGCTGAGGCGCTCGCCGGTCATTCGGCGTCCGGATGCGGGTGGACCACGGTGTCGCCGAAGTTCGGCCCGAGCTCGAGCGTCGGGCGCTCGCTCCAGGGGACGTCCCGGGGCGGTGGCGGGTCTTGCGGCGGGATCGTGGCGCCGTCGGTTGGTGCCGCGCCGCCGGGCGTGCCGCCCGGACCGTCACCACCGGGGGTGCCGCCCGGACCGTCGCCACCGGGACCGCCGCCAGGACCGCCACCGCCGGGCGCGTCGCCAGGACCGTCACGACCAGGACCCCCGCCTGGGCTACCCCCGCCGCCACCGTCGGGAGCACTCGGCTCGCCGGCGCCGGCCATCCGCCGCACGGCGTCGCGGTGCATATCGGCAGCGGTGTTCCTCACCCAGTTGGCGCCGCTCTCGGCGTACCCCACCGCTTTCCCGGCCGGTTCGGCGGTCGAGCGCATCCCACCCCGGATGACTTCCGCGGCCCCGGTGGCGATCTCGGCCAGCGGCACCAGGCGCAGCAGCGCCCAGGGCGAGATCGCGGCCAGCATGACCAGCACGGTTCCGGCCATCGCTCCGGACACGCTGTGGTCCCCCGGCGCGGCGCTGATCGCGGCGCCACCAAGTGACAGCACTGCCACGATCGCGAACTTCGACAGGATCAAGGCGACGAGCAGCTCGACTCCACGAACGGCCCAGATTCGGCGGGCGGGCCAGGCAAGCGCTGCGAAGGCCAACGGAAGCATCAGGACGACCACGTACACCGCTGCCTCGCGGAGCAGCAGCTCGATCCACAGCGCGAACCCGGCGCCTATCGCGAACAGACCGATGAAGAAGGCCAGGAACGGAGAGCCAACCACCGCGGTCAGACCCGCGAGCACGGCCCCTGCGTACGCCATGAAGTGGGCGCTCTCGTGGCCCGCGGCGGCGGAGATGAACGCGCAGAGCTCGTCCGAGGCCGCCAGCAGCATCGTCGTTACCGGCGCGGCGATCGCAATCGACAGGATGGCCAGCGGCAGGTAGCCGAACGCGGCCCTCGTCAGCAGCGCGACGTCTGAGCGGAGCGCCGCCTGCACGGTCGCCGCGAACAGGAACGGCAGCGTGAGCAGCGCGGCGATCGCTGCCATCCGCCAGTAGGTTGCGGAGAACCAGGTGGACTGCAGCTGCGGCGAGGTCGTCGCGCCGAGGGCGGTCGCCGTCTCGTGGAGTACGGCCGCGGCGCAACCCACGATCGCGGCGCCGATCGCGGCCAGTCCGATCGCGGTGCTGGCGGTCGCGACGACGCCGCCGACACCCCCGCCCAGGGTCGAGATCGCGCCGCCGACGTTTCCGGTGATGAGCTGCTTGCCGCCCTCGATGAGCGCGCCGCCGTTGGACAGCGCGCCGCAGCCGATACCGCAGGCCGCCTTGGGGATGTTGAGCTCGGCCATCGGCGAAACCCCGACAGGTCTCGCTTCCGCCGGTGGCGCCGTCAGCACCGACAGGCCCGCGGCGGTCAGCACGGCGAGGACGGCGATCCTGGCGCCGGTCATTTCGCAGTGGCGCCTAGACGCTCGAAGAAGTTCACCAGCGCCGGTCCCGCCCCGATCACGAGCGCCGATGCCCCCGAGATGACCGCGGCCATGCGGCCTCGGGCCGCGTAGTGCGGGTTGTGCGCGTGTGAGGCGAGCGCCCACATCGCGGCGCCGACGAATGCGCCGAGCAGCGCAACGGCGAGCGCCCATGCCTCGGCGCCGTTCACGAGTTGCTGGAGCACGTTGCTGCCCGGCAACCCGCTCGGGTCGGGAGTGGCGGTGACGCCCTGCGAGCCGGAGGCGCCAAGACCCAGCACCACCCCTGGTAGCCATTCGACCATATAGAAACCTCCGAGTCCAATTGAGTCAAATAGAAGCTATTTGAATCTAGCATTCCTCATGAGAGCCTGCTAGGGTTTGTTCGCATCAATTTAGTCTCAATTAGATTCAACATGGCTACTATTGAGAGTACGGTCGGCGTCGGTGACGTAGGCGAGCTATACGGCCTGTTGGCGAGGCGCCTCGAACAGCTCGTCCGGTTGGACGTGCGCGCGCCGGACGTCGTGATAGAGGATGCGTGTCAGTTCGCCTGGAGCGCGCTGCTGCACCATCGCGACCGCGTCCAGCCGGAGACCGTGATGACCTGGCTCGTCCGAACCGCGGTTCACGAGGCGTTCAAGCTGCTGCGGCGCGCCCGGCGCGAGTTCTCGCTGGAAGCGGCCGCCGAAGACCTGATGCCGGCGGCCATGGGCTGGGAGCTCGCGCCATTCGAGCTGCTCGAGCGCTGCGAGCGGCTGGCTGAGCTCGGTCGCCTCCCGGCGCGCCAGCAGCGTGCACTCTGGCTACACGCGCTCGGTCTCAGCTACAGAGAGATTGCCCGGCACGAGGGGTGCACGACTCGCACCGTCGAGCGGCAGTTGCTGCGCGCCCGCAAGACGATCAAGGAGACCGCGCGCGCTTAGCGCGCGCTTAGTGGTCGTCTTCCGAAATACGCGGCGAGTTTGAAGGAGTCATAACGCTGGCGGCGAATCCTGGTGGTGATGGCGCAGATCTCTCCGCACCAGGTGGTCTTGAGCGATGAGGAGCGGCGCGAGCTTGAGCGGCGCGCGGCGGCGTACTCGGGCGCGTACCGCGATGTGGTGCGGGCGAAGGCAATCTTGCTGGCGGCCGAGGGGCACTCGAACACGGAGATCGCCGAGCGATTGGACCAGTCGCGCCAGGCCGTGTCGACGTGGCGAAAACGGTTCTGCGAGGAAGGGCTGCAAGGTCTCGAAGAGAGACCGCGGCCGGGTCGGCCGCGGCGTTTTTCCCCCGGCGCAAGTGGCCGAGGTCAAGGCGCTGGCGTGCGAGCTGCCGGCCGAACAGGGCGTTCCGCTCTCGCGCTGGTCCAGCGCTGAGCTCGCGCGCGAGGCGGTCAAGCGGGGGATCGTCGCGACGATCGCGGCGATCACGATCTGGCGCTGGCTTGCGGAGGACGCGATCCGCCCGTGGAGCTACCGCTCGTGGATCTTTCCGCGGGACCCGGAGTTCGCCGAGAAGGCCGGCCGGGTGCTGGATCTGTACGAGGGCCGGTGGGAGGGGCAGCTGCTCGAGCCTGGCGATTTCGTCGTGTGCGCGGATGAGAAGCCATCAATCCAAGCCCGTGCACGCAAGCATCCGACCGTCCTAACGCCCGCTGGCCAGCTGGTCGAGCATGAGTACGAGCGCAAGGGTGCGCTCTGCTACCTCGCCGCCTGGGACGTTCGCCGCGCGAGGCTGTTCGATCGCTGCGCCCCGAAGGACGGGATCGTCCCGTTCGATCAACTGGTCGAGCAGTTCATGACCCAGGAGCCCTATAGCAAGGCGCAGCGCGTGTTCCTGATCGTCGACAACGGCAGCGCGCACCGCGGCCAGCGCTCGATCGACCGCCTCCAAGGCGCTTGGCCGAACCTGACCCTGGTTCATACGCCGGTGCACGCCAGCTGGCTCAACCAAGCCGAGATCTACTTCTCGGTCGCGCAACGCAAGGTGCTGCAACCCAACAACTTCCCCGATCTCGACACCCTCGAGCGAACGCTGCTGGCGTTCGGCCGGCACTACGAGCAGATCGCCCAACCGTTCGAGTGGAAGTTCACCCGCCAAGACCTCCACCGGCTCCTCGAGCGACTCGAGCAGCCCACCCCGCGACTTCAGCTCGCCGCATGACCGAACCCGTCAACGCACTTGAGAAGACGACCACTTAGTTAGCGCGCGCGTCCGCGCTTGCGCCGGCGGCGCTCAGCCGGGCTGAGCTTGCGCGGCTTGGTGCGCTGCTTGGATCCCGTGCGCCGGCCCTCGCCGATCGCCCCCGTGGCACGCGTCCGCGCCGGCGCGCGCCGGCGGGCGTCGCGCCAGATGAACAGCGAGATGCCCCCGAGCACGATGATCGCCCCGATCGCGATGATGAACGCGGAGCTGCCACTGAATCCGCTCCCGCTGCCGGCGCTTGTCGTGCCCGTGACCGTCGGGGCGACCGTGGTCGGCGTCGCCGGGATCGACACGCTCGGCTGGGGGAAGCCGAGGGAGAGGGGATTGCTTCCCGGCTGCGCGCCGAGCGACTGCGTGGCTGCTGGCGCCTGCGTGGCCGTGGTCGACGCCGCCAGCGCCGCCGGTGGCAGGGCAAGCGCCGCTCCGAGGAGCGCCGCGAGGAGAAGTCGTACCGCTTTCAATCCCCCCCGCAGACTCTTACGCGAGCGGGTGCTCCATCGCCGGCGTCTCGGGCGCATCGACGTAGG
This sequence comes from uncultured Solirubrobacterales bacterium, assembly GCA_963841535.1. Classification (GTDB taxonomy): domain Bacteria; phylum Actinomycetota; class Thermoleophilia; order Solirubrobacterales; family Solirubrobacteraceae; genus Palsa-465. The sequence goes on from CAWJDF010000002.1 coordinate 334,094, forward strand.
GCTGCTCGTCCGGGACATCTTCCTCGTGGTACACGCTCTCGGCGTTGACCGCCCAGATGTCGTGGTGGGAGCCCGTAAGGATGTTGTCTACGGCGCGCATCGCGGTCAGCATCGAGTGATCGGAGTTGTTGTAGCGGTGGAGGCCGTTGCGGCCGACCTGCTGGAGGTTCTCGATCCCGGTCAGCCAGCCGCGGATCGTGGCCACTCGCTCCGGATACTCAACGTCGTACATCGGATAGGCCTTGTGCACGCGGACGACGAAGCCGAACTTGACCTGATCGGCGCGGGCCAGGTGAAGCTTGGCCAGCTCGGCGGAGGCCATCGCGACGAGGTCATCGTCGTCCATGCTCCAGATCTCATCGCCCTCGAAGCAGAAGTACTCCATCCCGATCGACGTGTCGGTGTCGTTTGGAACCATCCAGGGGCTCCAGGAGCGGAAGTTCTGGATCCGCAGCACCTTCACGCCCGGCTGATGGATGTAGATCCAGTTGTCGGAGAACAGCTCGGGGCTGTCGATCACGAGCGCGACGGTGAGGAAGTCCCGGTAGCGCAGGCCGCGCGCGGCGTCACGCACCTCGACCGGCGCCTCGGGCTCGGCGATCCCGACCGTCGTCCGCAGCGGTAGGGAGGAGATGACGTACGAAGGCGTGATCGTCTCCCCGCCGGCGACGAGCTCGACCACACGTCCGTTCTCAATGCGCAGACGGGTGACCGGCGCGTTCAGCCTGACCTCTCCGCCGTGGGCGCGGATGTCCTCGGTCATCTGCTCCCACATCTGGCCCGGGCCGAAGCGGGGGTAGTTGAACTCGGAGATCAGCGACTTGATCTTGTTGCCCTTGTTGCCGACGAACGCCGCCTTGGCGGCGGCGAAGAACGACAGGCCCTTGATCCGCTGGGCGGCGAACTCGGAGCGGATCTCGGTGCACGGGACGCCCCACAGCTTCTCGGAGTACGTCTTGAAGAAGTGCTGATAGAGCCGCTTGCCGAAGCGGTTGGACACCCACGCCTCGAACGTGTCCTCCTGGCCCTTGGGCTTGACCGCGGCCCACAGATACGACACGCCGCACCGGACCAGTTCGACCGGTCCCAGCTTGCGGATCACGTCCATCCCCTGGAGCGGGTAGTCGAGGAACTTGTCGTTCCAGTAGATCCGCGACTGCCGGGGCCGCCGCAGGAACTCCTCCTTCATGATCTCGTGCCAGAGGTCGTCGACCTCTCTGGACTTCGTGAAGAACCGGTGCCCTCCGAGGTCGAACCGGTAGCCGTCGCGCACCTCGGTGCGCGCGATGCCGCCCACCTGGTCGGTCGACTCGAGCACGATCACCGGCTTGCCCTGCTTGGCCAGCAGATAGCCGGCGGTCAGCCCCGCGGGGCCGCCCCCGAGGGCCAGGACCGGCCGCTCGGGCGTGATGTCCGCGCCGTGGCCGGCGCCATCTGGGCTGGGTGAGGGGGCGGATTCGCTCATCTCGGGATGTCAGGAGACCTTCTGATAGAGAACTGCGCTGTAGGCGAGGATGCTGGCTCCACGGTAGTTGTGGGGCGCGACCGCCACCGCCTTCAACACTCCTTGGTTGACGTCGTTCTGGAGGATCTGACCCCACTGCGCGGCGCGCAGTCGTACCAGAGACGTCCAGGACGCCTTCCAGTTCTTGGCGCCCTCCGTCAGCGGTCGTATGTACAGCAGTTGCTGTCCCGGCCTGAGGCTAGCAACCAGGGGGTCGAGGGTCGGTGCCGGGGGCGCGTGCCGCAGGCGCGTGAGCGCGTCGACCCAATTCATGTAGCTCGGGTCGCTAACCGGGCCGATGGTGGTCGCGTACCGAAGACCCGACGGCAGGTAGTACCAGGCCAGCGGCGCCGAGTCCGGCTGCGCGCTGACGACCAAGTCGCCGCGGTGAAGCAGCGGCGTGGCCTCGCCGCTGACGTCTTGCATGTCGCTCTTGTACTTGGGTGCGTAGGACGAGATGTGGACGATGAAGGCCAGGAACAGCGTGATCATGACCAGGCCCACGACGCCCGACCGCGCGGCGCCCCACGCGGCCAGCAGCAGGATCGCCGCCAGCAGCGGGGCCATGTAGCGCGCCACGAAGGCCGGCGTGATCTGCGAGGCCAGCCAGGCGATGATCAGCGTGCCCGCGATCAGCCAGATCAGCGACCACATGACGGTGCCCTCGCGTGTGCGCCGGAGGCGCTTGGTGAACAGCGGCGCGAGCCCGAGGATCCAGGCCGTGATCAGCGCGACCGTGATCCGATCGGAGCCCAGAAGGTCGCGCGACAGCAGGACCGGGACGCCGAAGCGGATCGTCGGCGCCCACGGCGCACCGGTGTGGGTCGCCTGGTAGAAGAAGTTCGGGACCCAGGGCAGGAACAGGATGCCGGCGCCCACATACGCGAGCACGGCATCGCGCACGACGCCGCGCCGGTCCTCGCTCACCCGCCAGATCGGGATCAGCGCGACCACCAGTCCGGCCCCGAAGAACAGACCCCAGGCGTGCGTGTAGAGCATCAGCGCCTGGCAGACCGCGAACAGGATCAGATAGCCCCGTCGCCGATAGACGAACGCGTGGATGAAGGCGGTGGTCTCCAGGATGCCGAGCAGCGCCATCAGCTCGTACATCCGCGTCTCCATCGCGTACGCGGTCAAGAACGTGCTGAGCGCGCACAGGACCGCCATGTACAGACCGGCCCGGCGGCCGAACAGGCTCCACCCCGCCCACATGCCCGCTGGGATGCACAGCAGCCCGAACAGGAGCGACAGCGCGTGCGTCGCCGATTCGCTGGCGCCGAAGATGCTGATCCAGACGTGGAGCAGCATGTAGAAGAGTGGCGGCGAGCCGTCGTGGCGCAGGACGCCGGGGATCGCGCTGAGCGAGTGTGATGCGATCCCGGTGGTGATCGCCTCGTCCTCCCAGAACTGCCCGATGGGCGCGCTGAGATAGCGCGTCCGGACGTACGCGGAGATCGCCATGAGCACGATCAGCACGACGGTCGTGCTGGCCCAGACAGGGATGCGCTCGAGCCGCTTGGGTTGCCGGACGTCGGCTACGCGCGGGATGCCGCCCGGCGGAGCGGTGACGGTGGCCATTAGTGGCCGCCCCCGTAAGTACGGTCGAATGCGGCCGTATTTGCGGGGGAGGCCACTAGCGATTCACCTTACCGGCGCACGTCGAGAAGACCCTGAACGTCCGTACGTGGGCCACCAGCCGGTAGGGCGCGCCATCGTGCTCCCAGGCGATGATCTGCTGCGGGGTGGGCAGCAGATGCGCATTCGATTGGGCGCGCGTCTGGAGGATCACCGCCGGCCATGGCGGGCCGACGAGTTTGCTCGGCGTCGCCTGGATCCGCAGCGTGTGGACGCCGAGCGTCCAGGCGACCATCGGGACCTGGAAGCCTTCGGTCATCACCGGGCCGCACCGGAGCAGGGCGTCGGCGCCACCCGCTTTCGAGACCGCCGCGGTCACATCGGAGCGCAGCTTGGCCTGGTAGGCCAGTGCGTGATGGGTCCGGGGCAGGCTGACGATGCCCTTGCCGATCCACGACGGAAGCGCGATGAACAGCACGACCGCGACCGCCGCGCCGGCTGGGATCGCGAAGCGGCCCCCCAGTCCGCCGGCCCCACCGCTGCGCCGCGCCGAGAGCCTTCGAAGCCCCTCGGCGAGCGCGCTCGAGAACCAACCCCAGGCGACGCCGCCGGCGATCGCCACGGGTGCCGTCCCGAGCACCAGGTAACGGTTGTTGCCCGAGAATCCCGCCTGGGTCTCGATCGCGACGCCGAGCCACCACGCGTAGCCGAACACCCCGAGCCCGAGCAGCCATGCGCGCGCGCGCACGCCCGGGTCGACGTTTTGGCGCTTCCACCACTGCTCGCGCGTGCGCCACAGGCCGATCGCCGCCACGAGCAGCGCGATCATCCCCGGGACCTTGACCCGGTCCCAAACCGCCGGCCATGCCTCCTTCCTGAACACCGTGCACACCGGGCACTTCGCGAACGCGGCGCTGTTCGAGCGGGGATGCTGTGCCCGGGTAACCCCACGCAGGAGGTGCCCCGAGCCCCACAGCTCGGGGAGGAACCAGAGCACCGGGATGAGCGCGAACAGCGCCACCACGAGCTTGCGAGCGCCGGGGTCGCGCCAGAACAAGTACAGCCCGTAGGGCCCCCAGATGAACCACAGCTCCGGCCGATCCAGGGCGGCGAAGAACCCGATCACGAAGGCCCGGCGCGGCGCACCGTCCAGATAGCTGTCGACCGCGATCAGCGCGAGCGCCGTGGCCAGCCCCTCCGAGTAACCGAGCGCGTTGTTCGAGATGAACCCACTCGAGTTGATCAGGCTGCCCGCGGCGATCAATCCGGCGAGCATGGAAGGGATTAGCGCCAGGCGACCCCCGGTCGATCCCTTCGGCGCGAGGCCGGCGGCCAGATCGCGGGTCAGCCGCCAGGTCACCTTGAACACCATCGCCACCGCCATCAGCGCGCCCGCCCGCGCGATCACCAGCCAGAGGTCCGGCTGGGCCTTGCCGAACACCCCGAACACCGCGGTGAACAGCACAGGCAGCGGCTTCCACGAGGGTCCTCCCGTGGTCTGGAGGTCGACGTGGATGATCTCCCGGCCCCACACGAGCCAGGCCCAGGGGTCGTAGCTCGGGGTGGAGGGGATCAGCAGCGACAGCGCCCCGATCACGAGTGCCGCCGCGGCGAGCCAGAGATACAGCCGGCCGCCGCGGAACCATTCAGCCAGCACGCGGGAGCGCGCCGCGACATCGGTCGGGGGCGCCGGTGCAGTCAGCTCTGCGGTGGGAACGGACATCAGGACCGGAAGATGTGGTTGCCGCCGCGCTCGCAGGTTACGCACGGCGACGGCAGACGCGAACGTGGCCCGCGCACCAAGCGCGGGCGTCGCGCGTGCATTCTAGAGGCCGTCTATCCCTGGACGCCCTGCGCCAAGCACGCCGCGATGGTGCCCAGCTCGGCGTCGGACCCCTGGTTGGGATAGACCAGGGCGCTGCCGATCACCTCCGCGGCCTGGGCGCTCCCGTTGATCTGATAGGCCTGCGCCGCGCCCGGCGTCGCAGCGAACACGATCGTCGGTCCCGCCGGGGCGGCCCCCACCTGAACCCGCGTCGGGCTCACCACCCGCACGGGCAGGTGGGCGTCGCGCAGACAGCCGACGTGGTCGCGCATCTTCTCTGGGTTGTCCACATGGCCGCGGCTGGCCAGCTTGGACGAACCGGCCGGGGTGGTCGGCTGCACCTTGACCGCGCCGCACGCGGCCAGGACCAACGCGAGTGCGGCGAACACGACCGCCGTGACAACTCTCTTAGGGCGCATGCGCGGAACAAAGGTAGAGGATCATTGCGACCGTGCTCCTGTACGGCGCCCTCAGCGGACCGCTCCCCAAGCTCGGTGTGGTCGCGGCGGCGATGCTCGCCGCCGTGGTCATCCTCCATCCCGACGTGCGCGTCCAGGCCGTTGCGATGCTTGGCGCCCTGGTGCTCTCACCGGTCCTTCTTCTGGCCGACATCTGGCACTCGCCGCAGCTGGACATCGTGCATCACCATCCGGCGGTGGCGGCGGTCGGTGTGCTGATCGCACTCGGTGCAGTGGCCGCGGCGGCGCTCGTGATCTCCAAGCGGCCGGCGCTCCTGGCCGGCGCGGTGATCGTCGCGCTCCCGTTCCGGATTCCGATCCAGACCGGAGGCCAGACCAAGAACCTCCTGGTCCCGCTGTACTTCGTGATCGCCGCCGGCGCGGTGGCGTTCATCGTCGGTGCCCTGCGCGGTGAGCACCCGGCCCTGTCCCAGAGCACACGGGACGGCAACCCTCGCGTCCGCTGGCTCGAGCGGCTCCTGGCCCTCTACGTCGTCCTCTACGGCGTCCAGTCCGCTTACTCATCGAGCCTCGAGACCGCCGTGCAGCAAGTGGCATTCTTCTACGTCCCGTTCGCCCTGGCCTTCTGCCTGTTGCGGCGGATCGACTGGACGCCGCGGCTCACGCGTGACTGCCTGGGCCTGGTGGCCGGGCTCGCGGTGCTGTTCGCGCTGGTCGGGTTCGTCGAGTACGCGACCAAGACGATCTTCCTGAACCCCAAGCTGATCGCCGCCAACGCCGACCACACGTACTTCACGGTCAATTCGGTGTTCTTCGATCCGAACATCTTCGGCCGCTTCCTTGCCCTGGTCATGATCCTGCTCGGAGCCGTCCTGCTCTACGCGCGCCGGCAACGAACGCAGCTCGCCACGCTGGTCGTGCTGGCGATCCTGTGGGGCGGGCTAGTGCTCACGCTTTCGCGCTCCAGCCTGGGGGCGCTGCTCGTCGGCCTAGGCGTGCTCGCGGCATTGCGCTGGAGGGTCGGGCGGGCGGTGTTCGTGGCCGCCGGCGTAGTGGCCGTGGCCGCGGCCGCCGTCGCGATCTCGCCGACCACGTTCGGACTCAACCAAGGGTTGAACGGCGCCTCGAGCGGCCGCCCAGGGCTCGTCTCGGGCGGGCTCGACCTGTTCGGGGACCGCCCGATCTGGGGGTGGGGGTCGGGGTCGTTCCAGACCGAGTACGCCGCCCATCACAACCGACCGGGCGAGACGTTGACCGCCTCGCACACGATCCCGGTCACGATCGCAGCCGAGCAGGGTGTGCTCGGCGAGTTTGCGTATCTCGCGTTCGTCGTGGTGGCACTTATCGCCTTGCTGCACCAAGCCCGCGCCGATCCCGCCCGGGTGGCGATCGCCGCCGCCTTCGTCGCCCTCCTTTTCCACACGCTGCTGTATGCGGACTTCCTGGAGGACCCGATCACCTGGACGCTGCTGGCGATCGGCGTGGCCCTGGCGATCCGACCGCCACCGGTGCCGGCGCCCGCCGAGGCCCCTCCCAGTGGTCGCCGGCTCGAACAGCAACTCGCCTAACCCCGCGACACCGCCAGAACGTCCGCCTCGAGACAATCCGCACGTGACATCGGTTCGCGATAGGGGTAGCATCGCCGGCACGTGACTTGGGGACTCATCTGGTTGATGCTCGCCCTGAAGATCCCGCTCGCAGGGCTGATCTACATCGTCTGGTGGGCGATCAAGGCGGAGCCGGACGAGGCGTCGTCCTCCGACGACGACGGCGGCATCCGGCGCCACCCGCGCCACCCGCGCAAGCCCTTCCCGCGCCACCCGCGCCGGGGTCCCCACGGCGACCCGGCGCCCCTGCCGCCGCCGCGCGTTCGCACCGCCCGCACGCGGATCCGCACCGTCGAGCGCTGACCGCACCTGCATAACACGTCACTCGCGGGGCCCCTGCGCGACCATGACGTGTAATGCATGTGGGGCATGCATAAGTCGTCACGTCCCTCCGAGCCGGGCTGAAGTGACGCGTTAAGCAGGTCCGCGCCGCCCCGCGGCGACCGATCGGGCCGGCCCATCCGCCGCCGATCCGTCACCGCTGGCAGACTTGCGCCCAATGAGCGCGCTCGCCTCCGTCCTCTCCGACGCCACGATTGTGGAGCTTGTCGACACGGGCCGGATACGGATCGACCCCTGGGATCCCGCCCTGGTGCAGCCGGCCAGCGTCGACCTGCGCCTGGGCGACTCGTTCCGCGTCTTTCACAACCACCGAGCCTCGGCGATCGACCTGCGCGAGCCGCCTGCCGGTCTCACCGAGGAGGTGACGATCGAGAAGGACGAGTCGTTCGTGATTCACCCCGGCGAGTTCTGCCTGGGCCGCACACTCGAGTGGGTCGAACTGCCCGACGACATCGTGGCCCGCATCGAAGGGAAATCGAGCATCGGCCGGCTCGGGCTGATCGTCCACGCCACCGCCGGGTTCTGCGACCCAGGTTGGAAGGGAACCTTGACGCTCGAGCTGAACAACCTCACGCGGATACCGATCAAGCTGTATCCCGGCCTGCCGATCGCGCAGCTGTCGTTCATGGCGCTCGACCGGCCGGCGCTGCGGCCCTACGGCAGCCCCGAGCTCGGCAGCCACTACCAGGGGCAGCGGGCGGCGACCGAGAGCCGCTACGAGGGACTGCGACCACACCAGGACACGCCGCCCGGCGGAGCGGACGGCACGCCCATCGAGTAGGCTCGCGCACCGTGATCACGCTGCTTTTGGCCGCCGACGAACCCTCCAAGGTCCCGTTCTACATCGCCGGCGGGCTCCTGGTGATTTGGGCGCTCGCGCTCGCCGGCATCGGCCTCACTCGCCCCGCTTTCCCCGGCAACGAGCGGGGCGCCCGCGGCGTGATGGCGATCACCGGAGTGCTCATGCTGCTCGCCCTGGCGATGGCGGTCATCACGAGCGCCTTCCCGAAGTAGCCGACCGCCACGACCCGCAGCGTCTCGCCGGTGCGATCCGGGTACTAAATTCAAGGGCGGTGCCTCGGCCATGCCCGGCCGCAGGACCCCGGTAACCGCGCGAGAGGAGCGCCATGACGACAGAGACGGAGCAACACGACGGCGCCGGCGCAGCGACGGCGAATGAGACCCTGACCATCACCGACAACCGGACCGGCAAGCAGTACGAGATTCCGATCGAGGACGGCACGATCCGGGCCACTGAGCTTCGCAACATCAAGGTCGAGGAGGACGACTTCGGCCTGATGACCTACGACCCCGCCTACATGGCCACCGCGTCGTGTCGCTCGGCGATCACGTTCATCGACGGCGATAAGGGCGTCCTCGAATATCGCGGCTATCCGATCGAGCAGCTGGCGGAGCGCTCGAGCTACCTGGAGGTCGCCTACCTGCTGATCCACGGCGAGCTGCCGAGTCAGCAGGAACTCGACGAGTGGACGCACCAGATCACGATCCACACGTTCGTGCACGAGAACGTCAAGGAGTTCATGCAGGGCTTCCGCTACGACGCCCACCCGATGGGCATGCTCCTCGCATCGGTGGGCGCGCTCTCGACGTTCTATCCGGAGGCCAGCCAGATCAAGGATCCCGACACGCGCTACATCCAGGTGATCCGGCTGCTGGCTAAGATGCCAACCCTGGCCGCGTTCTCGTTCCGGCACAACCAGGGCAAGCCCTACGTGTATCCGGACAACGACCTGTCCTACGCGGGCAACTTCCTCTCGATGATCTACAAGATGACCGAGCTCCGTTACGAGCCGGACCCCCGGCTCGAGCACGCGCTCGACGTCCTGTTCATCCTCCACGCCGACCACGAGCAGAACTGCTCGACGAGCGCCGTACGCAGCGTCGGGTCCTCCCAGGTCGACCCGTATTCGGCGGTGGCGGCCGGCGTCGCCGCGCTCTACGGACCGCTCCACGGCGGCGCCAACGAGGCGGCGCTGCGGATGCTGCGCCGGATCGAGTCCAAGGACAACGTCCCGGACTTCATCAAGGGCGTCAAGGACGGCAAGGAGCGCCTGATGGGCTTCGGCCACCGGGTGTACAAGAACTACGACCCGCGCGCCAAGATCATCAAGAAGGCGGTCGACGAGGTCCTCGAGGTCACCGGCACCAACCCGCTGCTGGACATCGCGCTCGAGCTCGAGAAGATCGCGCTCGAGGACGACTACTTCGTCGAGCGCAAGCTCTACCCGAACGTCGACTTCTACTCCGGTCTGATCTACGAGGCCCTCGGGATGCCCATGGAGATGTTCCCGGTCCTGTTCGCGATCGGGCGCACGAGCGGGTGGATCGCCCAGTGGCTCGAGATGATCGACGACAAGGAGCAGAAGATCGCCCGCCCGCGCCAGATCTACACCGGCTCTCGCGGCCGGGACTACGTGCCGATCGATCAGCGCAAGCGCAAGTAGCCACCTGGACCCTCACCATCCGGGCCCGGGCTCGCGTCGAGCGCCACCGGTTCGACACTCTCGAGCGAGCCCTGGCCGAGCTCGCAGCCCGGGTCGATCAGCTCGCCGAGGCCGCGCGCGAGGACCCGGCACAGACGAGCCTGCGCCGCTACGCCCCCGAGGAGCAGGTCGTCGCGCGGGTCGAGCTGGCCGGGCCCGAGCGTCGCCTGGCCGGCACCCACGCGGGCGTCGACGTTCGGGGCGACGGCTCGACCGAGGCGTACCTGGGCCGGGTGCGGCGCCGGGGCCTCGATCGGGCGGCCGGCGAAGACGCGCCGGCAGCGCTGCGCCGGGCCCTGCTGAACCGGTGACCCCGCGGCGCCGACACGCCGCGAAACCCCCGGCGCCGAGACCCCGCGAAACCGCGGCGCCGAGACCACGCGAAATCCCCGGCGCCGAAGCCCCGCGAAACCGCGGCGCCGAGACCACGCGAAATCCCCGGCGCCGAAGCCCCGCGAGAAATCCCCCGGCGTGAATACTGGGCTGAGATATCGTTATTCGTTGTGATGATGAGAGGGGCCTTAGCCGTCGTGCGCTTTCTGGCGCGTCCGATCGGCTACCTCGCCTTCGTCGTCGCGCTGGCCGCCCTGTCGATCGCCGCCAAGGCGCTCGGCGACCGCGACGAGCTCGGCTACTTCACCGACCGGCTCGCCCGCACGATCTGGCGCTACCCGGAGGTCACCCGACGCGGCGTGCAGATCGCCTGGTGTGTATGGGCGGTGGCCTTCCTGGTGGCCCTCCCGCCGCTCGACCCGCTGGCTACCCCGTGGGACGAGGTTGTGCTTGGGGGCGCTGCGATGCTCGTGCTTTGGCGGCGGATCGGCGGGCACCGAGCCTAGCGTTGAGATTCTCGAGCGCCTGCTCGAGGCCCACCTCGGCCGGATCCAGCTCGCGCATCGCCGCGGCCAGGCGGTACTCGGCGAAGTAATCCGGATCGACCTCGCAGGCCGCCGCGATCAGCTCCATGGCGCGCATCGACGGTTTGTCGTGCCCGTTGGCGAGCATGTTGATGTGGGCGTGGGTGATGCCCTTGCCGTCGAGCTTGCGAGTCGCCTCGGCCAAGCCGCGATAGGTGAGCGAGTGCGAGTCCATGAGCGCTCGCAGCGACTCTCCGAAGGGTTTGGTGCTTGGTGGGGTCATCGACCGTGGTGCGGAGACTCGGAATGTATCGCCCTGCCTGGTCGGCATGACACCATAACCTTGACAGTGCTTGCCATTGCTTGGTAGGTTACCTAACAATGTAGCGGCACGCAAGCCCAATGTGGACCGGCGGCTACATCGCCCCTCGCGCAGGCGTAGACCGGCAGGCAGGCGCGGGGGGTTTGCGCCGGGCCGAGCCTGATCTCGCCAAAGGGGGAGCAGACCCCAAGTCTGCGTGAGATCCTCGGCCCGGCTTTTCTTTGCCCGCACCCGCAATCGGCACCCGCACCCGCGATCGGCACCCGCGACCGGGTTCCGCCCCGGGGCCGTCTACAAGACCAGGGTCGCCCCATTGACCCGGAGCCAGCGCACGTGGTCGCGATAGCCCGGGCTGCGGCTCGCCACCAGCCGCCAGAAGCGCGTGGAGTGATCCATCACCTCGATGTGGCAGACCTCGTGCCAGATCACGTACTCGAGCACCGCCTCGGGGGCCAGCAGGAGCCGCCAGTTGAAGCTCATCGCGCCTGATCGCGAGCAACTCGCCCAGCGCGTCCGCTGCCCCCGGATCGTCAAGCGGGAATACGAGGCGCCGGCCACGGCGCAGGCGCGCTGCAGCCGGGGCTCGATCTCGGCCCGCGCCGCCCGCCGGTACCAGCGCTCCAGGGCCGGCACCCGCTCCGAGCCCTCGGGCACGAGCAGCGTGTCGCCCCGCCGTGCCACCCGGGTCCGACCCGGAAAGTCGCTCACCAGCGACAGGGTCTGCCCCAGGTAGGGGACGGTGTCGCCTCGAGCGGCCACCGCAGCGCGTGCGCCGGCAAGCTCGGCCACCCGCCGCTCGATCCAGGGCCGTAGCTCGCGGATGGCCGCGGCCGCCTCGCGTTCGGGGGCCCGGCGCGGCAGCACGACCTCGACCCCCCGCACCGCGTCGACCGTCACCCGGACCCTCCGGGCGCGGTCGGAGCGGCGCACCTGATAGACGACCTCTTCCACGGCGCGACAGGGTACGGTCAGCTTCCGACATGCGCTCCTTCCCCCGCCTCGCCGAGCCGCTGACCAACGGGGCCGTCGTGCTTCGCGACTACGAGGAGCGCGACATTCCGGAGATCCTGATCGCCTACCAGGACGACCCTCAGCTGCACGTTCACAACCGCGAGGACCGCCCGCCGAGCGGGGCGGAACTGGGCAGCCGGGCCGAGCGCGAGGCGGCCGCCCGCGCGGTGGGCGAGCGCGCGACGCTGACCGTGCTCGAACCGGGCTCCGACACCTGCCGCGGGCAGATCCGGGTGGAGCCCGTGGACTGGGACCAGGCGCGCGCCGAGCTCGCGATCTGGCTGTCGCCGCAGGTTCGCGGCCGCGGCCTCGGGCGCGCGGCCCTGCGACTGGCCGGCGAGTGGCTGCTGACGAGTTGCCGGCTGGCCCGCGTGGAAGCGCTGGCCGAGCCCGAGAACAGGGCCGCCATCCAGGCCGCTCAGGCCGCCGGCTTCCTCCACGAGGGCGTCCTGCGCGAGTATCGGCGTAAACGCGGGAAGGGCCTCGACATGGTCATCATGTCCCTGATCCCCACCGATCTGTGATGCCTACCCAGTACTGGCGCGTCAAGCTTCCCCCCGCCGTCAGGTCGCCCTTCGAGGTGTACGTCAACGGCGTGCGCCAGGAGCTCGGGACCGACTACCGGATCTCCGAAGGCCAGCTGCTGTTCGAGCGCGAGGTGGTCCGACAGCGCCTCGGGCTGAAGGCCTGGCTGCTGGGCTTCTGGGGCATCGGAACGTACAAGCGCAACGACGAGATCGACATCCGCTACGAGGCCGGCGGTCAGCCGCAGGTCGCGCACGCGACCGAGATCATTCCGCCGTCGTCCTGACCACCTCGCGCCGGACCCACGGCCGCAGCAGCCGCAGCGCGGCCAGGATGGCCCGCGTGGCCGGTGAGCGATTGAGCGTGTAGAAGTGGATCCCGGGAGCGCCCCGGGCCAGCAACTCGGCGCACTGCAGCGTCGCGTATGAGACGCCCAGCTCCAGCACCGCGTCGGGGCAGTGCGCCCGCGACTCGAGCTGCTCGAGCAGCGCCTCCGGGATGCACGCCCCACACATCTCGGTGAAGCGCTTGATCTGGCCCACATCGGTGATCGGCATGATCCCCGGGATGATCGGCACGTCGATCCCGACCGCGTGGGCCTCCTCGACGAACCGGAAGTACGCCGCGTTGTCGAAGAACAGCTGGGTGATCAGGAACGACACCCCGTTGTCGACCTTGTGCTTCAAGAACCGCAGATCGCTGGCCATGTCCTCGGCGTCGGGGTGGACCTCGGGGAAGGCGGCGGCGCCCACACAAGCCGGGTAGCGCGACGTGATCAGCGCGGCCAACTCGCTCGAGTAACGCAGGCCCCCCGGATGGGGCTGCCATGCAACGTCCCCTCGCGGCGGGTCGCCCCGTAACGCGAGCACGTTCTCGATCCCGGCGTCGATGAGGCTGTCGAGGATCACGCTCAGCTCATCCCGGCTGGCGCCCACGCAGCTCAGGTGGGCCATCGCCTCGATTCCGAGGTCCCGCTTGATCCACTTGGTCAGCTCGAGCGTGAGGCCGCGGGTCGAGCCGCCCGCTCCGTAGGTCACCGAGACGAAGTCGGGCTCGAGCTCCCGCAGCGTTCCCAGCGTCTCCCGGAGCTTGCGCTCGCCCTCCTCGGTCTTGGGCGGGAAGAACTCGAACGAGAAGACGGGCTCCTCCGCGTCGGTCAGCATCTGATCGATCCGCATTGGTGCGGCACCCTAGCAACCTTGACAATGTCATGTCAAGGTTTTGTCTCGCTAATTCGACAATGCCGCGGTCCAACGCTCCACGCCGGCGTCCGAATCCGGCCCCACCCGCTCCACCCGCCCCAGTCGCGCCAGATGGTTCAGGTAGCAGAGCGTCTCGGGGAGCCACCAGCCGGCGTTGGACTCGGTCAGCGGCTCGCCGTGCACGGCGGGGGTGATCTCGAGCGCGGTTCGCGGACTACCCTCGGAGACCGCCGCCAGCGCCGCGTCGAGCCGCTCGCACACCAGCCGGCGGTTGCCCTCGATGTGTCCGTGCACGTCGAGAAACGGCCTGCCGTGGCCCGACAGCGCGAGCCGAGCATCCAGCTCGTCGACTACGTCCAGCGAGCCGAGGAACTCGCTGATCGGATCGGGTGTCCACCCGTAGTCGAAGTACAGCGAGATGCGTCCGAGCACATGATCGCCGGAGATCAGCAGCCGCCGCTCGGCCTGGAAGAGGCAGACGTGCGAGGGCGCGTGCCCGGGCGTCTCGTAGACCTTCCACACACCCAGATCGGTCTCGATCGCCACCCCCGCCACGAGGTCGCCATCGGGCTCGATCAGTCGCGCGATACCCGAGGGCATGTCCCTGATCCGCTCGGCGACGCGGGCCAGCGTTGACTCGGGCAGGCCGCTTTGGCGCCCGATCTCGAGCCGCCGCGCGAGCGCCACATCGGGATCCGTGACCGTCTGCATTCCGTGCTCGTGGTTGGGATGCATCCAGAGCTCGCAGCCCGCCCGCTCGCAGATCGTCGCGGCCTGACCCCAATGGTCGATGTGGGCGTGCGTGCACACGAGCAGCCCGACCTGCTCCACGCCCAGCCCGACCTGGGCCAAGGCACGCTCGAGCTCGAGGAACGACCCGGGCTCGTGCATCCCGGTGTCGACCAGCACCACGCCGTCCCCGCGCGCAATCGCCCAGGCGTTGCAGTGCGGAACGCCCGGCAGCGGCAGCGGTAAGCGCAGGCGCCAAAGGCCCGGGATCACGCGCTCACCACGGCCGAGCTCGCGTCTGCGTGGCATGCCCGCACGATATTGCCCACGTAGACTCCGGCGCTCCGATGTCCAACGCACCAGAGCTGGCCCGGGGGTACTTCGAGGCGATCGGCGCCCGCGACCTCGACACCGCCATGGGCATGTGGGCCCCGGGCGGGGTCGAGCGCGTGGTCGGCCAGCGCGAGATGGCGGCGCCCGACGACGTGCGCGCGTTCCTCACCGAGATGCACGGCGCCTTCCCGGACCTCGCGTGGGAAGTCCTCGACGTGATCGGCTCCGACGAAAGCGAAAGCCGGCGGGTCGTCGTTCAGTGGCGCGCGAGCGGCACGTTCGCCGGCCCGGGGACGTTCCAGGGCTTCGTGGCCAACGGCGCGCACCTCGAGATGGAGGGCTGCGACGTCCTCACGTTCAGCGCCGAGAACAACCTCGAGCGCCTCGAGGCATACATCGACAGCGGCGACGTCGCCCGCCAGCTGGGCGTGCTGCCGCCGGCGGGCTCGCGGGCCGAATCGAACCTGACCAAGCTCGCCAACGCCCGTACGCGAGCCCGCGGCTGGATCCAGGGGGGCGATGCCGAGCGGATCGCCGAGGGAGTGTGGCTCGTGCGCGGCGGCGTCCCGAAGGTCATGAACGTGTATCTGATCGAGGACGATGGCGGGGTGACCGTGTTCGACGCCGGCATCTCCGACATGAGCGCCGCGGTCGCCGCCGCGGCCGCGCGTCTCGGGGGGATCAGACGGGTCGTGCTCGGCCACGCCGACGCCGACCATCGAGGGGCGGCTCCGGGACTGCACGCGCCGGTGTACTGCCATCCGGCCGAGCGCGAGGCCGCCGAGTCGCCCGAGACCTACCGGCCGTACTTCGATCGCTCGAAGCTCGACGTCCGCGGGCGCACCGTGCTTTGGCGGCTGATCGCCATCTGGGACGGCGGTCCGGTCCAGATCGCTGGGAGCGTCGACGAGGACGACGAGGTTGCCGGCTTCAGGGTCGTCCACCTCCCGGGCCACGCCCCCGGCCTGATCGGCCTGTTCCGCGAGTCCGACCGGCTGGCGCTCGTCTCCGACACCGTCTACACGCTCGATCCGCAGAGCGGGCGCAGAGAGCCCGCCCACGTCCCGCACCCGGCCTTCAACCAGGACACCGAGCAGGCCCTCGCGTCGATCCGCAAGCTCGCCGGGCTCGACCCAACGACCGTATGGGCAGGTCACGCCGACCCGGTGACCGGAGACGTGAGCGCGCAGCTCAACCAGGCCGCGACCGCCTGATGGGCAAGCGCAAGCAGAGGCTGGAGAAGCTCGCGGCTCCGAGCACCGAGTACCGCGACGCCGAGAGGAACGTCCTCACGCTGCGTGGCTCGCTGACCCCCGGCGCCCGCCGCGAGTACGCCGACATCCTCGCCGGCGGGCTCCACCGCGAGGACGCCTGGCAGCGAGCCACCGAGCTGCTGTTCGAGCGGCTCGCGGTGTCGTGGACGATCTCCGGGGTCGAGATCACGCGGCAGAAGGAGCTCCTGGGGCGCTACCGGATGGCCAGCACCGACGAGCGCAACTTCGTCCGGGACACGCTGCGGAACCACGCCGCCGAGCACTTCCCGGAGCTCGAGGCCCCGTGACCCGGCCCCGCGTGACCCGGTGACCCCGGGCCACCCCGATCCCGAGGCCTTCGCCACCCTCCTCTGCGACTGGTGCTTCGACGTGCGCGAGCGCGACTACGTGCTGGTCTTCGCCACGCTGCGCGCCGCGCCGCTGATCCGCGCCTTCCATCGCGCGCTGATCGCCCGGGGAGCATGGACGCCGGGGCTGCGGATCGGCCTGCCGGGCATCGCCGAGGACTTCTACAACCTCGCGCCCGACGATCTGCTCGACAGCTACCCGCCCCTGGACATGGCCGAGGTCGAGCACGCCGACGCCTACCTGCGCATCGACGCGCCCGAGAACACGCGGGCGCTCGCCGAGGTCGATCCGGCCAAGATCGCCCGCTCCTCTCGCGCCCGCGCGCCGATTCAGGAGGTCCGGCTGTCCAAGCGCTGGTGCGGCACGATCTGGCCCACGCCCGCCCTGGCCCAGGACGCCGGGATGAGCGACGACGACTACGCCGCGTTCGTCAACCGGGCTTTGTTCCTCGACCGCCCCGATCCGGTGGCGGCCTGGCGCGAGCTGAGCGACCGCCAGCAGAGCCTGGTTGAGCGCCTCGGCACGGCAAGCACGATCCGCATCGAGGCTGACGGCACCGACCTGACCCTGCGCGTCGACGGCCGCACCTGGATCAACTCCAACGGCCGGCGCAACATGCCCAGCGGCGAGGTGTTCACGGGGCCGCTCGAGGACTCTGCGACCGGCACGATTCGCTTCACGATTCCGTCGAGCCCGCGCGGGGTCCGCGTGGAGGACGTGACCGTCACATTCGAGAACGGTGAGGTGACGAGCGCGACCGCCGCGCAGGGACAGGCCTATCTCGACGCCGCGCTGGCCAGCGACGCCGGTGCGCGCTTCCTCGGTGAGCTGGGGATCGGCACAAACACCGGCATCGACCGCGCCACCGGGTCGATCCTGCTCGACGAGAAGATCGCCGGCACGGTGCACCTGGCGCTCGGCCGCTCGTATCCCGAGACCGGCGGCGTGAACCGCTCGGCCCTGCACTGGGATCTGATCTGCGACCTGCGCCAGGGTGGCCGGCTCACCGCCGACGGCGAGCCGGTCACCCTGGCCTGAAGCAGCCGCCTAACCCGAAGTTCCGTCTGACCGGGTGACGGGATTCCCCGTCCGTGCTGGGTTTTAGCGGGTTTGGGGGTGGATGGGTGGTGACTACGGGTCGAGCGGTGCGTGGTCGGCGAGGTCGAGCGCTCGGGCTTGGAGGGTGGTGGGTTGGGCGAGCTTGTGGAAGGTGGCGTTGGTGCCGGGCAGGCGGATGGTGTTGCGGGTGAGGGTGCCGAGCTCGGCGAGCAGGCTCTTGTAGCTGTGGCACGGGTCGCCGGTGCTGGTGCGTTTGGTGCGGGCTTTGCGCTGGGCGGCGGGGGAGCGAGTGGCTTTGGCGACCGGGTCGGGCTGGATCGGTGGCTGCTCGTCTTTGAAGATCAGCGGTGCCCAGGCTTGGCGTAGGTGCCAGGTGAGGTAGTAGGCGAGCATGCAGAGGAACACGTGCGCGCGGACCCGGGTCTCGAGGTGGTGGTGGATGGGGCGGATCTCGAGCTCGGGGCCTTTGAAGGTGCGAAACGCGCGCTCGACCTGTTCGAGGTTCTTGTAGGAGCGCACCACCTCTCCGGTGGACAGTTCGGTGTCGGGGAGGTTGGTGCGCAGCACGTAGATCCCGTCCAGCGCCGCCTCGGCCTCGATCTGCTCGGTCTTGCGCTCATAGGTGAAGCTGGTGTCGGTGATGGTCACCTCGAAGTGCTTGCGGACCTTGTAGCGCTTCAGTGCCGGTCCGACCGCAAGCCCGATCTGGTCGGCGCCGGTCAGGGTGCCGCGCTCCACGCGCTGAGCGATCTCCGCCAGTCCCCGTTCGGTCGCCTCCAGCAACTCTTGGCGTTTGCGGGCTCGCTCGGCAGCCACGAGCGGGTTGCGGCACACGATCAGCCGCTCGCCCGGATAGTCCTCGGAGGTGATCTCGGCCAGGTTTTGCTGATCGAACAGCGATAGCTGCAGGTCGCCTTCGCGGGCGAGCTTCTGGATCTGCGGCGCCTTCAATGCCGTGATCCAGCCTGCGTCCGCCGCCTGCAGCAGCTCGAGGTTGGCCTTGGTCACCATCCCCCGGTCCGAGACTACGACCACCCGTGAGAGCCCGAAGCGGCTCTTGAGCTTCTCGATCTGGGAGGGCAGCGTCTTGTCGTCGTGCAGCTCCCCGGAGAACACCTCGACCGCGACAGGCCGGCCGGGCTTGTCGCAGAGCAGCCCGTAGATGATCTGCAGGCTGCCGCGCTTCTGATCGCGCGAGTAGCCGAGCTTGGCCAGCTCACAGCAACGTCCCTCGAAATACGACGAGGACACGTCGTAGAGCACCAGCTCCCCGTCCTTCAGAAGCCGACGAGCCAGCCCGTCCTCGATCCGCTCTTGGCGCTCAAGCAGCCAGTCCATCGCCGCATACAGATCGTCCTCATCCGCCTCGGCGACGCCGAGCTCCTCCGCCAGCGTCGACTGGCCCAAAGCCCGCACGGTCCCAAGCTTCGACGCCGGCGCGATCGCTCGCTGACAAACCATCGCCAGCACCAGATCCCGCTCCCGCGACGGCCGCCGGTCGATCAACCGGGCCAGCTCAAGCCGGCGAGCCATGATCAACGCCGCGTTCACATGCCCAGCCGGCAGCGAGCGCTCGATCGCAAACCCGTCCGAGAGCACCGCGACCGGCTCGCCCCGCAGCCCCGCCCGCACCAGCTCGACCAGCTCCTCGGGCAGATGCGAGATGTTCCCGACCGTCTCGTTCTTGACCTTCCCGCCCTCCCGATAGGAGCGACGCAACAGGTGCGTGACGTACTCCCGCCCCTTCCCCTGCCGCCTATTGGTGACAACGTGTAGAGCCCCAGCTGGACGAGGTCTCCGCGACATGCCCGAACCATACCCGCACCACCGGACGGACACATCACATTATTGATGACTACGCCAAACCACCACAAGAAAGGCCGAAACCCCAGCAACCACAAGGATTCCGGCCTCTCAAAAGCCAGTTATTGGCGGGAACTTCGGCCTAACCCAGCGCTCACAGGCCGGAACGACCGCCGCGCCTCGTTGGCGTAGCCTCCAAGAGCGAGATGCGCCGAACCAAGATCGTCGCCACGATCGGACCTGCCTGCCAGAACCTCGAGACGCTCAGCCGCATGGTCGAGGCCGGCCTCGACGTGGCGCGGCTGAACTTCTCCCACGGCAACCGGGAGATGCATGCCGAGAACGCCGAACTGGTGCGCCGAGCCGCCACGGCCGCCGGGCGTCAGGTCGCGATCCTCCAGGACCTGCCGGGGCCCAAGATCCGCATCGGCAAGCTCGAGGACGACATCGCCGAGCTCAAGCCGGGCGAGAAGCTCGTGCTGATATGCGGCGCGAACTCGGTGGTCGGCAACGGCGAGCGGATGTCCGTCTCGTGGGGCGGCCTGGCCAGCGCCGTCGATCCGCAGGACATCATCTACTTGGCCGACGGCGCGATCCGCCTGCGGGTCCAGACCGTGCGCGAGGGCGACGGCGAGGTCGAGACCGCGGTTGAGATCGGCGGGACCGTGGCCTCGCGGCAGGGCCTGAACATCCCCGGCTCGACCCGCGGCCTGCCCGCGGTCCCCGAGGAGGACCTCGACATGCTGCGCTTCGGCGAGTCGATTGGCGTCGACCTGGTGGCGCTGTCGTTCGTGCGCACGGCCGAGGACGTGACCAGCGTGCGCCGCCACACCCGCCTGCCGCTGATCGCCAAGATCGAGAAGCCGCAAGCGGTCGACTCGGCGGAGGAGATCATCAGGGCGGCCGACTGCGTGATGGTGGCGCGCGGCGACCTCGGGATCGAGCTGCCGATCGAGGACGTCCCGATCGTCCAGAAGCAGCTCCTGCGGACCGCCGGCAAGCTGGCCCGGCCGGCGATCACCGCGACCCAGATGCTCGACTCGATGGTCAACTCCTCCCGCCCAACCCGGGCCGAGGTGGCCGACGTGGCCAACGCGATCCTCGACGGCACCGACGCGGTCATGCTCTCCCAGGAGACCGCGATCGGCCAGTATCCCGTCGGGGCGGTCGAGATGATGGCCTCGGTGGCCGAGAGGACGGAGCACACCCTCCCGTACCGCGCCTGGAACGAGGAGCGGGTCCGGCGCGACGCCCGCGACCCGGCTTACACGATCGCCTACAGCGCCTGCGCCGCCGCGCGCGACCTGCACCTCGCCGCGCTCGTCGTGCCCACGCTGTCGGGCCGCTCGGCCCGGCTGATCTCCGCCCACCGGCCCCAGGTGCCGATCTACGTGCTGTCGCCCGGCAAGGAGACCGTGCGCCGCTGCAGCCTGATGTGGGGCGTCCAGGCGGGGCCGATGCGCCGGCACGAGGTGACCGAGGCGCTGATCGCGGACGCCGCTCGCCGCGTGGTGGAGCTGGGTTGGGTGAAGTCGGGCGCCCGCGTGGGGATCACCGCCGGACTGCCGTCCGGCCGCCCCGGCACCACCAGCCTGTTCCAGATCCAGAGGGTTTGACTGGGGCCGCCTCCGGCGGCATCCATGGGACCGTTCCGCCGGGCGTCCATGCCCGGCGGCCCCAACGTCCGGGCCGTCCGGCGCGGGAAATTTCCGCCATTGCCCCCGGGGGCAGCCGCTAGTTCCGGATTCTTCCCGTCCTGCGGGAGTTATCCGTCACCAGCCGCAGCGGCCGGGCGTAATGGCGGAAATTTCCCGATTCGGTGGCGGGGCGCTAAGGCGCGGGCCGTCAGGCGGCGCGCCGGCCGTAGAACTCCGCCTCGGCCTCGCCCAACTCGGTGGCGGGCGCGTCGTCGTAGAACCACTCGCGGGCGACTCGGTGGAAGTTCCCGCGCGCGTGGAGCTGCGCCAGCACGGCCAGGGTGAGCACCTCCATGCGCCGGCCGAAGATGTGATCGGGCGGCGCGGACTCGTGGCGCAGCTGGCCGAAGTACTCCGAGCGCGGGTCGCTCATGTCGATCAGCACCTGGGTGGCGTACTCGGGGGTCAGCTCGGTGTCCTGGTCGATCGTGTACCAGGAGGTGGCGGCGCGGAAATGGGCCAGCACCCGCTGGGGGTCGAACTTGTCCGGCTCCGGGAAGAACCCGACCTCGGTGCCCAGCTGCATGATCGTGTCGACGTCGCCCTCGATGATCGCGCGCGCCACCTGGATCTCGAGCTCGACCGCACCGGGCGGCATCCGCTTGAACAGTCCGAAGTCGAAGAAGGCCATCCGCCCGTCGTCGAGCAGCATCGAGTTCCCGGGGTGGGGATCGCCCGAGAACTGGTGGTGGCGGTACAGGCACCCGAAGTAGAAGCGGAAGAGGATCTCGCCGATCCGGTCGCGCTCTTCCTGGGGGTAGCCCTTGAGGTCCTCGAAGCCGGTGCCCGAGACGAACGTGCTGACCATCACGCGCTCGCGCGAGAGCGAGGTGATCACTTCGGGGATCACGATGAACGGGTGGCCGCGAAATATGCGCTGCAGCGTGCGCTGGTTCTGGGCCTCGAGCTCGTAGTCGAGCTCGTCGTGGATGCGCTCGGAGATCTCCCGGCCGATCGCGGCGGGGTCGAGACCGGGCGCGATCCGCTTGGCCAGGCGCAGGATGAGGCCGAGGTTCTGCATGTCCGACCGCACCGCGGCGGCCACACCCGGGTACTGGACCTTGACCGCCACCTCCCGGCCGTCATGCAGGCGGGCCCTGTAGACCTGGCCGATCGAGGCGGCGGCGATCGGTTCCTCGTTGAACTCGGCGAACGCCTCCTTGAGCGGGTCGTCGAGCTCCTCTTCGATGACCTTACGCATGTCCTTGAAGGCAACGTTCGGCGCCGCGTCGCGCAGGGCGGCCAGCTTGCGCTGGAACTCGTCGCGGTACTCCTCCGGCACCAGGCCGACGTCGAGGAACGACAGCACCTGCCCGACCTTCATCGCCGCGCCCTTCATGGTCCCCAGGGCGGCCACGATCTGCTCGGCGGCCTCGATCTGGCGCTTCTCCAGCGCGACGCCGCGCTGCTCCTTGTTGCGTGTCACGTTGGCCGCGCGCGTGCCGGCCTGCCGAATCGCCTGCCCCGCGGCCAGCCCCCCGATCCTGGCAGTTCGCCCCACGCGCGAGGTGGGGATCTTGTCCTTGGCCACTGTCCTTAGATGCTAGCTGGGAGGCGGGTCTCCTCGCCCCGCTTCACATGTGCAGGTACGAGGCCCCGTTGACGTCGAGCACCGTTCCACTCGCGAGCTCGGCCTCCGGCGAGGCGAGGTAGTAGATGGCCGCCGCGACCTCCTCAGCCGTGGCCACCCGTCCGAGCGGGCTTTCGGCGCGCCGCCTGCGGCCGCTCTCGCCCTTAAGTTCGGACGCCGCCATGTCGGTCTCGACGAAGCCCGGCGCCACCGCGGTGACCGAGATCCGCCGCGGGCCGAGCGCGCGGGCGAGCGACTGTCCGAACGCAATGAGCCCGGCCTTGCTCGCGCCGTACGCCGGATGGTTGGGCTCGCCTCGGAAGGCGCCGCGGGAGGAGACGTTGACGATCCGCCCGCCGGCGCCCATGTGGCGCAGGGCGCACCAGGTGACGTTGGCGGCGCCGATCAGGTTGACGCCGACCGTGTGCTTCCAGGCCTCCTGCCACTCCTCGTAGGTGGTCTCGGTGGCGGCGTGCGGCTCGAACACGCCGGCGTTGTTGACCAGGACGTCGATCCCGCCGAGCACGCTGGCCACCTCGTCGACCATGCGCCGGACGGCCTCGGGGTCGGCCAGGTCCGCGCCGGCCACGACGTGCCCGTCGCCCGGGAGCGACGCGCGAAGCTGCATCGCCGCGTCGCGCTGCGACCCGTAATGCAGCCCGATGCTGTCGCCCGAGGCAGCGAAGGCCCGCGCCACCGCCGCGCCGATTCCCCGCGAGGCGCCGGTTACCAGCACCGCCCGGCCGTCTGACGGCACCCTACGTGCCGCCGCGCTGCACCCGCGAGCCCGGCACGATGTCGTCCGCGCCGTCGGGCCAGCGCACCCACGCCTTGTGGCCGCCGTCGTAGTCCGGGCCCCACAGGATCAACGTCGCCGGCTGGCCGAGCGCGGCGCACGCCTCGTCGCCCTCGGAGTCCAGTCCCCGCCAGATGCGGACGAAGCCGTTGTGCTCGAGCTCGTCGGCCACGGTGGTCGGGTCGGTGTGCCCGGGGTGGATGTGCGTATGGGCGGGGAGCGCCAGGAGCCTGTCCATGATCGAGGACTTGATGTCCGCGAACCCGGTGCTGCCGGGCGCGTGAACCCCGCCCACCGAGCCCTTGAACAGCGTGTCGCCGGTGAACACGTCGGTGCCGTTCACGAGCAGCGACAGCATCCCGGCCGTGTGGCCCGGGGTGTGGATCGGCTCGATGGTCAGCGCGCCGCTTTCGATCGTCTGTCCCGGGGCCATCGTCCCGGTGGCGGCCGGCACCCGGTCGCGCTCGAGCTCGTGGATCAGGACGGAGGCGTCGGGATGGCGGGCCAGCACCTTCCCGACCTCAGACACGTGGTCGTGGTGATGGTGGGTGAGGAGGATGTGAGTCAGCGTGAGCTGACCGCGCCGCAGGTAGTCGAGCAGCGGCTCGACCGGGCCGCCGGCGTCGATCATCACCGCGTGACCGTCCGGCTCGTCCGCCACGACATATGTGTTGGACAGGAAGTCGTCGTTCATCGAGCGCTCGACGATCACACCCGGCAGCGTACTCGTTAGCCTGCGCAGTCATGAGCCTTCTGCACACGTGCTACCGCATCACCGACATCGACCGCTCGGTCGCCTTCTACGAGGCGCTTGGCTTCGAAGAGCGCCGCCGCGCGCCGATCCGCGAGGAGGCGATCAACGTCTTCATGAGCCTCCCCGACGACGGTCCCGAGCCCAAGCTCGAGCTGACCTACAACTTCGGCGTCGACTCCTACGAGCTCGGCACCGCGTACGGCCACATCGCGATCGCCGCCCCCGACCTCGACGCCACGCTCGCGCGGCTCAAGGAGCAGGGGATCGAGCCCGAGCGACCGCCGTACACGGTGAGCGAGGGCGGCAACCGCCTGTGCTTCGTGCGCGATCCGGATAACTACCGGATCGAGCTGATCGAGCGCGGCTGAACCGCTAGCCTTCGAGGCCTCGATGGCCGACCCGTCCAAGATCGCCATCCTGCTCAAGCAGGTCGCCATGGGCGTGAACGCCCACGACCGCGAGAACCCCGACCACCACACCTGGGGTATCGGGATGGCGCATTTCGACATCGAGCGTCTCGGCCTCGATGAAGGCGAGGAGCTGATCCCCGGCATCGTCCTTCAAGCCGACGGCGGCCAGACGGGTCAGTTCCGCATCCTGTGCGACGGCCAGCACGACCAGGGCGAGGTCGAGGAGGAGGAAGAGATCGTCGATGCGGTGGCCGAGCAGGAGCTCGCCGAGCCCCTGCAGGCGCCGGGGCCGGCGCCCCGGGTCAGGCCACCCTTCTAGAGACGCGGTCGGGGGCCGGATCAAGATCGAGGATCGAGGATCGTGACCGGGACCGCATCGACAACCGCGATCGGCGCCGTCCGCCTGCTCGAGTCACTCGAGCGGCTCGGCGTGGAGCTCGTGTTCGGTCTGCCCGGCGTCCACAACCTCCCGATCTGGAAGGCGCTCTCGGAGTCCGACATCCGCCTGGTCGGCGTCCGCCACGAGCAGACCGCCGCATATGCCGCCGACGGCTACGCCCGCGCCACCGGCAAGCTCGGGGTGGCCGTGGTGACGACCGGGCCGGGGGCGGCCAACACGCTGGGCGCCACCGGCGAGGCGATGGCCGCCGGCTCGCCCGTGCTGGTGATCGCCACCGACATCGCGACCTCGCTCCGCCGCGAGGGCGTCTACGGCGGCACCCTGCACGAGACGCGCGACCAGACCGCGATGTTCGTCCCGGTGACCAAGGGCGCACGGATGCTGGCCAGTGCCGAGGAGATCGCCTCCGCCGCGCTCGAGTCCGGCCGGCTGGCGCTGGCCGCGCCGACGGGTCCGGTGTATCTCGGGGTGCCGACCGATCTGCTCTCGCAAGAGGCCTCCGCCGGCGCGCCGGGGCACGAATCGCACGCGCCCGCCCCGGACGCCGCGCCCGCGCCGGCGGCTCTCGACCGCGCGGCCGAATGGCTGGCTGGGGCCGAGCGTCCGCTCATCTGGGCCGGCAGCGGTGCGCTCCGGGCCGGCGCAGGAGCCCTGGTCGGCGAGCTTGCCGTCAAGCTGGCGGCGCCGGTGCTCACCACATACATGGGCCGCGGCCTGCTCGCTCCCGAGCACCCCTGCGTCGTCAACGGTCCGGTGCATGCGCCGGAGGTCGGCGCCCTGTGGGACGAGGCGGACGTCGTGCTGGCCGTCGGCACCGACTTCGACGGGACCAACACGCAGAACTGGAAGATGCCCGCACCGCCGACGCTGATCGCCGTGAACGTCGATCAGACCGAGGCGAGCAAGAACTACGCCGCCGACTTGGCGCTGATCGGCGACGCCCGCGAAGTGCTCGAGGCGCTGGTTCCGCGCGTCGACGCGCGCCCCGGTCTCCGGAGTCTGGAGCGTCGCCTGACTCAGATCGGCGCCGAGGTCTCGGCCTGGGTGCGCGACGACGAGCCCGGCGCCGCGGACCTTCTCGAGACCATGCACCGCGTGCTGCCCGAGGACGCGGTGGTGGTCACCGACATGTGCATCCCCGGCTACTGGCTGGGCGGCTACTGGCAGGTCCCGGCCCCGCGCAAGCTGGCCTATCCATTGGGCTGGGGCACGCTCGGGTTCGGGTTCCCGGCCTCGCTGGGGGCCGCGCTGGCCGGCGCCGGGCCGACTGTGTGCGTGTGCGGCGACGGGGGCTTCATGTACGCCTGCGGTGAGCTCGCCACCGTGGTGCAGGAGCGGATTCCGGTCACGATCGTGCTGGTCGACGACGGCGGCTACGGCATGCTGCGCTTCGACCAGGTCCTGGCCGGCGAGGAGCCCTTCGGCGTGGACCTCCTCACGCCCGACTTCGCCGCATTGGCCGGCTCGTTCGGGCTGCCGAGCACGCCCGTGGAGGATTTCGGGCCCGAGTTCGAGGAGGCCCTGCGCGCCTCGCTCGCCGCCGGGGACCCGCGGGTGATCCTGGTCCGCGCCTCGCTCAAGCCCCCGCCCACCACGTCCCCGCGCTGGTACCGAAAGGCGTGACGCGGTGACGTACTCGATCGTCGCCCGAGATCCGGACACTGGGGAGCTCGGCGTGGCGGTCCAATCTCATTGGTTCTCGGTTGGCTCGATCGTCACCTGGGCTCAGCCCGGCGTCGGCGCCGTGGCCACCCAGGCCAACGCCGAGCCGGCCTACGGGCCGGACGCCCTCGCCCTGCTGGCCGACGGTGTGCCGGCGTCCGACGCGCTCGAGCGGCTCGTGGCCGCCGACCCCGGCGGTCCGTCTCGCCAGGTGGCTGTGGTCGACGCGGCCGGCCGGGTCGGCGTGCACACCGGCCCGAAGTGCATCGCGCACGCCGGCCACATCGCCGGCCAGGGCGTCTCGTGCCAGGCCAACATCATGGTCTCGGACCGCGTATGGCCGGCCATGCTCGACGCGTTCGGCGCGGGCTCAGGCTCGCTCACGTCCCGCCTCCTCGACGCGCTCGACGCCGCCGAGCGCGAGGGCGGCGATCTCCGCGGCCGCCAGTCGGCCGCGATCCTGGTCGTCCCGGCCGAGGGCGAGCCGTGGCGGACGCTCGTCTCGCTGCGCGTGGAGGACCATCCCGAGCCTCTCCCCGAGCTGCGCCGGCTGGTCATCCTGCACGACGCCTATGGGCTGGCCGGGGAGGCCGACGAGCTGCTGAATGCCGGGCGCCACGACGAGGCGGCGCGCCTGTACGTGCGGGCCAGCGAGCGCGCCCCGGACAACCACGAGCTGCTGTTCTGGGCCGGGCTCGGCACGGTCCAGGCCGGCGACCTCGAAGGCGGCGTGGCCAAGGTGGAGGCGGCCATCGACCTTCAGCCGACCTGGCGCGAGTTGCTGCCGCGCCTGCCCGCCGAGCTCGCGCCGTCGGTTCCGGCCGTCCTCGCCCGTCTGACCGCCGGCGGTTAGGCAGATAACTCGCGGATAGCGCGAGTTATCTGCCAAGCGGCGGTCAGACCACCTGTCGGGCCGGCTCTTCGACGCCGCCGCGATCGCGCCACTCCTTGAGCACCATCAGCGAGCCGTCGATGATCCGGTCGACGAACATCTTCGAGTCGTTGAGCCGCGGAAACTCCGCGTCCGGGACGTCGACCTCGAGGAAGCGGCAGAGCGGCTCCCATCCCTCCTGGACGTTCCACACGAGCAGCCGGTCCTCGGGGATGTTGCGCTGGACCTGATCCTGATAGCGCGCGATCGCCTCGGCCAGCTGACCCGGTCGAAGCTCGCTGCCGGCGAAGATGCCCTGGGCGGCCCACATCCTGGTCATCAGCTGCATATACGCGCGCCAGTCGGGATCGACGAGCTCCCGGGCCTTGGAGATGTGGGCCATCGCGGAGTTTCCGTAGATCACGCCCCAGATCGTGTCGATCATGCTCTTTTCCCACGCCTCGGGATCGCGGGTGCTGAGCACGATCTTCGCGTCCGGGTAGGCCTCGGCCAGCTCGCGATAGAAGAAGGATCCCGGCCAGTCGACGGTCGACTCGTGCTCGCCGAACACCTCGTCCCAGTCCACCCCGCTATCGATGGCCTGCTCCCACTGCTTGGCCAGCGGGAGGTTGGTGAGGACATTGACCATGTGGTAGCAGGGGCCGAACCCGAGCATCTCGAGCGCGACCTTCTGCGAGAGCGTGCCGGTACGTGGGAGTCCCGCGCCGATCACCTTCATGCACTTCCTCCTGTCTGCGTTGGCTCGGCGACGATCACGTAGTAGCCGAGGTGAAGCTCATCCATCGTGAGCAATTCGCGGTGGCGTTCGTACCACCTGCCGTTCCGGAGGTCCGCGCCGAGCGCATCGGTCGCGCGGTCCACGGCGGCGGAGCTTACCTGCGCGAACACCGAGATGCCCGCGCGGACGTTCGGGTCGAGGTACGCCTCCGGGCGGCGCCAATACGCCCCGTAGAACCCGTCCTGGCAATCGTGCGGCACCGGTACGGGCGTGAGCTCAACCTCGCCGAGGGCGCTCCTGAGCTCGCCCTCCCAGGTCCCGGGCACCCCGTAGCGGGCCGGGATCAGCTCGAGGAATTCGGGCAGATACTCGGTGGTCAGCCAGAACAGGCCCGCCTCCCCGGGGTCGGCGTTGAGCAGCACGATCCGGTGGCGCGCCACGCGGCGCAGCTCGGCGAATCCGCGCCGGCGGTCGCTCCAGTGGTGATCGCTCAGCACGGCCATCACCGCGTCGAACGAGTCGTCGGCGAACGGCAGCTCCTCGGCCCGCCCCTGGACCACCCGCGCGGCGCCCGCCGGCCGCTGGGCGATCATCACCGGCGAGGGCTCGAGCGCCACCACCTCCCGGTCGGCCGGCTCGTAGTGGCCGGTGCCCGCGCCAACGTTCAGCACGGTACGGGCGTCGCCGAGTGCGTTCCAGATGGTCGCGGCGATTCGCGGGTCGGTCTTGCGGGTGCTCGTGTAGGTCCGGCCGATGCGGTCGTACAGATCGGCGCGCTGCTCGCCCCAGGGCGTGATCACGGGTCGATCAGCACGCCGGGGTTGAGCGCGCCGCTCGGGTCGAGCGCCGCCTTGGCCGCGCGCAGTGCGGTCGCGAACGGCTCGGGACGCTGACGGTCATACCAGGGCCGGTGCGAGCGGCCGACCGCGTGGTGGTGGGTGACGGTGCCTCCGCCCTCGATCACCGCGTCCGAGGCAGCCCGCTTGATCGCGGCCCACTGCTCGAGCTCCTCGCCCCGTCTGGCCGGGGCGAGGATCGTGTAGTAGGGGGCGGGACCGTCGGGATACACGTGCGTGAAGCGGCACGTAACTGCGCCCTCGCCGCAGGTTTCGCGCACCGCGGCCATCGTGTCGGCCAGCACCCGCTCGTGGAAGGCCGGGAAGCGCTCCCAGGTGATCGCGGTCTCGAACGTCTCGGACAGCACTCCGATGGCTACGAACACATCTCGCAGGTAAGGGGCGCGCAGGAACGCCTCGCGCCAGCTCCCCACCGCCTCGCCCGAGGCTCCGCCGCCGCCGCGTCGCTCCCACGAACCGCCGTGCGCGGCGCAGCACTCGAGCGCGCTGGTCATCCAGCCCTCGACGTCGTGCCCGGCCGACTCGAACCCGAGCACGAGCACCGCGTGCGTGCCGTCCCCCGCGCCGGTCACCTCGGCCTCACGGGCGTCGATCAGGCGGCAGTTGGTCGGGTACAAGCCGGACTGCGAGAGCTCCCTGACCGCTTGCGCCCCCGCCATGAAGTCCGCGAAGCGCACCGGTGCCGAGGCGCGGTGGACCGGGCGCGGGCGGACGCGAACCCATGCCTCGGTGATGATCCCGAGCGTCCCCTCGGACCCGATCAGCATGCGGTCGGGCGACACCCCGGCGCCCGAGCCGGGCAGCCGCCGCGATTCCCACACGCCCGCGGGCGTGACCGCCCGGACCGACTCGACCAGGTCGTCGATGTGGGTGTACAGCGTCGCGAAGTGGCCGCCGGCACGCGTGGCGATCCAGCCGCCCAGCGTCGAGAACTGAAACGACTGGGGGAAGTGGCGCAGGGTGAGACCCTGCTCGCCGAGTTGCTCCTCGAGCCCCGGACCCGTGGCGCCGGCCTGGATGCGCGCCGAGAGCGAGACCGGGTCGACTTCGAGGACGCGGTCGAGGGCCTTCAGGTCGATCGTCACCACGCCGGCGAAGTCCTCGCACCCGGCGCCCGCCTCCACCCCGCCCACCACGCTCGTGCCGCCCCCGAACGGGATCACCGCCGCGCCGGCCGAGACGGCCCACTCGAGCGTCGCGCGCACCTCGGCCTCGCTCCGGGGGTGCGCCACCACGTCCGGGGGATGGTCGAACCGGCCCCGGAACGCGCGCACCACGTCGGTGTAAGACCGGCCGTACGCGTGAAGTGCCCGCTGATAGTCGTCGGTGGCGCAGATCGGGTCGAGGTCGGGCGGCGGGCGCAGGCGCGGCGCGGGCAGCGCGACCTCGGAGAGCGCCACCGCGGGCTCGGGCTCGGCCGAGCCGAAGCCCAGGCGGTCGGTGAGGAATTGGGCGGCGCCGCGGAGCTCCTCGGGTGAGGGCTGCTCGTCCTCGTAGCCCCACCCCCAGTGCTTGCGTCGCCGCTCCACGGGTGCCGACGGTACCTTGTGGGGCGTGGCCGTATCCGCCGGCGTCCTGGCCCGTGGTCCCTGGCAACCAGGCCAGGTCGACGTGGCCTGGCGGGCCGATGCCTTCGACCCGCCGGGCGAGGCCACCGACGCGGCGGACCTCGCGCTCGATGCGCTGCGGCGTCGTGGCTCGCCCAGCCACGACGGATTCGCGGCGCGCCTGGTCGACTTCTCCACCACCACCGATCGGTTGTCGCTCGAGCTTCAGCCCGTGCGCTGGGCGCTCCGGCTCCTCACCGACGACGCGGCGCGGAGCCTGTCGGTCCTGTGCACGGTTCGCGCCGCGGACGGCCGCTGGCTGGCCGGGCGCCGCGCCGAGTGGCTCGCCTCGTGGGCGGGGCGCTGGGCGCTGGGGGCGGGCGGGTCGGTCGAGGTCGACGAGAACCCGGTCGACACGATGGGCCGCGAGCTGCGCGAGGAGTGGTCGGTCGAGCCCGAGCGGATCCGCGCCGAGGCGCTCATCCTGTTGCCGAGCGAGTTGGTGATGCTGGTCGGCCAGGCCTGGCTCCCGGACGGCGCCAGCGTGACGCCCGACGACGAGCACGACGAGTACGCCTGGTGGCCGGCCGAGCCGGACCGCTGGCCCGACGAGGCGCACGAGGCGCTGCGCCGCGTGGCCACGCTGATCTCGAGCTGATGCGCGCGGTCACCTTCGGGCGCCTGGAGGCCGTCTCGTTCACGCACTCGTGCGTCTACCTGGCGCTGCTCATCTGCGCCTTCGCGCTCGGCAACCCCCAGCCCGAGACGTTCATCCTGGGCATGTCGCACGGCCTGCTCTGGATCGGGATGTCGCTCGTGTGCATCGCCGCCGCGCGGGTGCGCATCATCCCGTGGTGGCTCGCCGTGACCGTCGCGGTTCTGGGTGGACTGGGCCCATTTGCGGGCACGATCGGCTTCGTGATCGAGGAGCGGCGGCGTAGGCAGCGCGCGCCATCCCGGCTACCCTTGGAGACCTAAATGGCAGTCAGCAGTGGCACTGTCCAGGTTGTCATGCCGGCGATGGGAGATTCCGTCGCCGAGGGGACCGTGCTCGAGTGGCACAGGCACGAGGGCGACACCGTC
Source organism: uncultured Solirubrobacterales bacterium (assembly GCA_963841535.1). Lineage (GTDB taxonomy): Bacteria > Actinomycetota > Thermoleophilia > Solirubrobacterales > Solirubrobacteraceae > Palsa-465. The sequence continues at coordinate 365,719 of CAWJDF010000002.1, forward strand.
GAGGTCGACGAGACGATCGTCGAGATCTCGACCGACAAGGTCGACGCCGAGGTGCCCTCTCCGGCCGCCGGCCGGCTCGTGAAGATCCACGCCGCCGAGGGCGAGACCGTCGCGGTGGGCGCGGTGCTGGCCGAAATCTCCACCGACGGGGGCTCGGCGAGTAACGGCGCCGAGGTGCCCGCGACGGGGGTGGGCGGGACACCAGTCTCCGGCGAGTCGCCGCCCGCCACCCCCGAGGAGGCCGTGGCGAGTGCGACCACCGAGGCCGAGGGCGTGGCCGCTGCCGAGGCGTCGAGCGGCGAGACCATCGACATCGTCACCCCGACCGGTGGCGAGTCGGTCACCGAGGGGACAATCCTCGAGTGGAGCGTCAAGGTCGGCGACGCCGTCAAGCAGGGCGAGACGGTGGTCGAGATCTCGACCGACAAGGTCGACATGGAGCTTCCCGCACCCGCCACCGGCACGATCACCGAGATCCTGGCGCAGGACGGGGAGACCGTGAACGTGGGTCAGGTGATCGCCCGGATGAGCGTCGCCGACGCCGCCCCGGCGGCCACTCCCACCTGTGATGCACCTGAATCCGGGGCGACAGGGGCAACAGCGTCGGCGGGGGACGGCGGTGCGCATGCATCCCCGGTCGCGCGGCGGATCGCCGCGCAGCAGGGCGTCGACCTCTCCGCCCTGACCGGCAGCGCGCGCGGCGGCCGGATCACCAAGGCCGATGTCCTCGCCGCCAAGGCCAACGGCGGCAACGGCGCCACCGCGGCGGCACCCGCGCCCGCCGCCCCAGCCGCCCCCGCCGCGGCGCGCCCGCCCGCGCCCGCCGGCGCCCAGCCGATCCGGGGTGGCGCGGCTGCCCTGGCCCGCTACATGGACGAGAGCCGCTCGATCCCGACCGCCACCTCGTTCCGCACGCTCACGGTCAGCGTGCTCGAGCAACGCCGCGCCCAGCTCAAGGACGCCGGCCACCGGGTGTCGTTCACGCACCTGATCGCCTACGCGATCGCCCGCGTGGCCACCGAGGACATGGCCGTGATGGCCCATCACTTCGCCGACATCGACGGCAAGCCCCACCGCGTCGACGACGGGGCCTGCAACCTCGGCCTGGCCGTCGACGTCGAGAAGAAGGACGGCACGCGCACGCTGATGGTGCCGGTCATCCGTGACGCCGGGCGCCTCAGCTTCGCCGGGTTCCTCGAGGCCTACAACGCGTTGGTCGAGAAGGCGCGGACCAACACCCTGACCGCCGACGACTTGACCGGCGGGAACCTCTCGCTGACCAACCCGGGGGGCATCGGAACGATCGCCTCGGTACCGAGGCTGATGGTCGGGCAGGGCACGATCGTGGCCACCGGCGCCATCGGCTATCCACCCGGCCTGGGCGCGATCGGCGCGGCGATCGGCGCCGAGAAGGTCATGACGATGACCTCGACCTACGATCACCGGATCATCCAGGGCGCCGAGTCCGGCCGCTTCCTACAGCGGATCGACGCGCTGCTCCAGGGCGAGGAGGGCTTCTACGAGCGGGTGTTCGGCGACCTCGGCCTGGCCCTGCCGGCGCTGGGGCCGGTCGTGCCGGCGGCCGCCGCGCAGCCTTCCGCCGCCGCGGTCGCGCCCGCCGCCCCCGCCCCCGCGGGCGCTCCTCCCCCGGCCGCCGCACCGGACGAGGAGCTCCTCCAGGCCGTGCAAGCGGCGACCTCGCTACTCAAGGCCCACCGGACCCACGGGCACCTCGCGGCGCGCCTGGATCCGCTCGGCCGCGAGCCCGAGGGCGATCCGGCGCTCGATCCCGAGCCGCTTGGCCTGACCCCCGAGCTCATGGAGCGCATCCCCGCTCGGATCCTGCGCATGTACGTGCCCGGTCAGACGCTGGCCGACGCGCTGCCCCACCTGCGCGAGACCTACTGCGGACCGATCGCCTACGAGATCGAGCACATCGCCTCGCACCGCCAGCGTCTGTGGCTGCGCGAGGCGATCGAGTCGGGCCGGTTCCGCGCCCCGCTGGCCACCGACGAGCAGACCACGCTGTTGCGCCGCCTGACCGAGGTCGACGCGCTCGAGCGCTTCATGCACAAGGCGTACCTGGGCCAGAAGCAGTTCTCGATCGAGGGACTCGACATGACCGTCCCGATGCTCGACGAGCTGATCCAGCTCGCCGCCACCCGCGGCGCGCGCGAGGTCGTGATCGGCATGGCCCACCGCGGGCGCCTCAACGTGCTCGCCCACAACCTGGGCCGGGCCTACGGCTCGATCTTCGCCGAGTTCGAGGGCTCCTCGACGCTCGAGCCGATCACCACGATCCCGCAGGGCGGCACCGGCGACGTCAAGTACCACCACGGCGCCCAGGGCTCCTACCAGCTGCCCAGCGGCGAGTCGATCATCGTGCGCCTGGAGTCCAATCCGTCGCACCTGGAGTTCGTGGCGCCGGTTGCCGCGGGCGCCACGCGCGCCGCCCAGACCACGCGGCAAGGACCGCACGCCCACCGCGAGACCAACGCCGCCGTGCCGGTGATCCTCCACGGCGACGCGGCCTTCCCGGGCCAGGGTGTGGTGGCCGAGACGCTCAACCTCCAGGCGATCGACGGCTACACGGTCGGCGGCACCATCCACATCATCCAGAACAACCAGGTCGGCTTCACCACCGACCCCGACGACTCCCGCTCGACCACCTGGGCGTCGGACCTGGCCAAGGGCTACGACGTCCCGATCATCCACGTGAACGCCGACGACGCCCCGGGCTGCATCGCCGCGGTCCGGCTGGCCTTTGCGTTCCGCCAGGAGTTCGGGCACGACGTGCTGATCGACCTGATCGGCTACCGCCGCTTCGGCCACAACGAGGCCGACGAGCCGGCCTACACCCAGCCCGAGATGTACCAGGTGATCAAGCAGCACCCGCCGGTGCGCGAGTTGTTCGCCCGCCAGCTGATCGAGCAGGGTGTGGTGTCAGAAAAGGAGTCGACCGAGCTGACCGACCAGGTGTGGGAGGTGCTGACCAGCGACCATCAGGAGCTCAAGGACCGGATCGCGGCCGCCAAGGACCTCCGGCACGCCACCGGCGAATACGAGCTCGACCGCACCCCCTCGCCCGAGGTCAACACGGCGGTCGCGCGCGATCGCCTGCGCGTGCTCAACGACGAGCTGCTGGCCGTGCCGGATGGGTTCACGATTCATCCCAAGCTGGTGCGCCAGCTCGAGCAGCGCCGCGAGGTGTTCGACCAGTCCGGGGACGGCAACGGGATCCTGTGGGCCCACGCCGAGTCGCTGGCCTACGCGTCGCTGCTGACCGAGGGGATCCCCATTCGCCTGACCGGCCAGGACACCGAGCGCGGCACGTTCAGCCAGCGTCACCTGGTCCTGCACGATCCCAAGACCGGCCAGGAGCACTGCCCGATCCAGCATCTGCCCGGCTCGCTCGCGCCGATGGAGCTCCACAACAGCCCGCTGTCGGAGATGGGCTGCCTCGGGTTCGAGTACGGCTACTCGCAGGAGGCCCCCGAGACGCTGGTGCTGTGGGAGGCGCAGTTCGGCGACTTCGCCAACGGCGCCCAGGTGATCATCGACCAGTTCATCGTGTCGGGACTGGCCAAGTGGGGCCAGACCTCCCGCCTGACCCTGTTGCTGCCGCACGGCTACGAGGGGTCGGGCCCCGAGCACTCCTCGGCCCGCCTCGAGCGCTTCCTGCAGCTCGCCGCCGAGGGCAATATCCGCGTGGCCAACCCGACCACCCCGGCCCAGTACTTCCATCTCCTGCGCCGCCAGGCCCGGGTTGCCAAGCAGCGGCCGCTGGTGGTCATGACCCCCAAGAGCCTGCTCCGCCTGCCCCAGGCCACAAGCTCGGTGCCGGAGCTGTGCGAGGGCCGCTTCCAGCCGGTGCTCTCCGAGGGCCACGAGCATGATCCTGAGCAGGTCAAGCGCCTGATTCTGTGCACCGGAAAGCTCTACTACGAGCTCGCCGGTCACGAGTCGCGGGTCGAGAACCCGAGCGTGGCGATCGGCCGGGTCGAGCTGCTCTACCCGTTCCCCCAGGCGGAGATCCTGACCCTGGCCGAGAGCTACCCCAACCTCGTCGAGGTCGTGTGGGTCCAGGAGGAGCCCCGCAACATGGGCGCGCGCGCTCACATGGGACCGCGGCTCATGCAGATCCTCCCCCACCATCTGAAGTTCGGCTACATCGGTCGCCCCGAGCGGGCGGCCTCGGGCGAGGGCTATCCGGTGGCGCACGCGGCCGAGCAGCACCGGATCATCGCGACCGCGCTCGACGTCGGCGAGGCGGTCTCGCAGTACCCGCGCAAGCTGCCGGGCGAACGGTAGCTTCGGCTGCGCGCGCCTCCGGCGGCGTTGCTTTGAGCGAGGCTGCGCCACCCGTCCGGCGGCACTCGCGTTCGCGCACGCACCACGCCGCGGAAGCGCTCCGGAAAGCGCCGTGCCGCCGGAGGGGTGGGCAGCCGGAGCGATTTCTGGCACCCTTCGCACGTGGGCTTTCGCAGAGACGGATCGCGCAGAGACAATTCGCGGCGCCACCTGACGCCCGCCTTCGGCGTGCACGACATGGCAATCGACCTCGGCACCGCCAACACGCTCGTGTACGTGGGCGGGCGCGGGATCGTGGTGTCCGAGCCTTCGGTGGTCGCCTCCGACGTGGACACGGGCCTGGTCCACGCGGTCGGCTCGGACGCCGAGCGGATGATCGGCCGCACGCCGGCCACGATCGCGGCCACCCGGCCGCTCAGACACGGCGTGATCGCCGACTTCGACGTCACCGAGCAGATGCTCCGCTATTTCATCCGCAAGGTGCTCGACCGGAAGATGGCCCATCCCAGGCTGATCGTGTGCGCGCCCTCGGGCGTGACCGAGGTCGAGAAGCGGGCGGTCGAGGAGGCCTCGCTGGCCGCCGGCGCCCGGCGCGTGCACCTGATCGAGGAGCCGATCGCGGCCGCCATCGGGGCCGGCATGGAGATCGACGAGCCGGTCGGGCGGATGGTGGTCGACGTCGGCGGGGGCACCAGCGAGATGGCGGTGATCTCGCTCGGCGGGATCGTCGTCTCCCGTTCGGTGCGCGTGGGCGGCTACGAGATGGACGAGGCGATCACCTCGTACCTGCGTGGCGTGCACCAGCTGGCGATCGGCTCGAGGACGGCGGAGCGGATCAAGATCGAGATCGGCTCGGTCACGCCGCTGCATCCCGAGGAGACCGTCGAGGTCCGGGGCCGCCACCTGGTCACTGGACTGCCCACCGCGGTCGAGCTACGCAGCGAGGAGGTCCGGGCCGCGATCATGGCGCCGGCGCGGGAGGTCATGCGGGCGATCCGCGACACGCTCGAGGAGACGCCTCCCGAGCTGGCCTCCGACATCGCCCGGGACGGCATCCTGCTGGCCGGCGGGGGCACGCTGGTGCGGGGCTTCCAGCAGCTCGTGGCCGAGGAGACCGGGATGCCGGTGTACTCGGCCGAGTCCCCCTTGACCTGCGTCGCGTTCGGCTCAGGCCAGGCGCTCGCGCATTTCGACCAGCTCACCCGCGCGAGCCGCCACCGCGTTCCCTCTCTGACCCCGGACTGGCGCACGGTCTCCTAGTCGGGCCCTGACCCGCGTCGTCGCGGAGGTGAGCGCCGCCGCCGCGAGCAGGACCAGGAACGGGTCGACCGGCGCCCGGAAGCGCGGCGTCTCGACGTTGACGAGCACCACGCTGAGCGCGAGGAGCAGCGGGACGAACCAGACCCACTTCGGGGCCGCCCTCACCGGCCGCGAGAACGCTCCGGCCAGCGCGAGCAGGCATATGGCCCAGAACCCGAGCACGCCGTCCCGGGCCAGGCTGATCGGCAGCGAGATCGCGGCCGCCGAGGCATGCCAGGCGAACGTGCCCTCGAGCTCGAACAGCCTCCGCGTGTTGTGGTAAGCGACCTCGAACGGGCTCAGCAGGTGCTGTGCGACGTAGTGCAGCGCCTGGTGCTGGAGCTTGCCTGACAGCTGCGGCTCGGTCAGGTGGCTGGCTTGGCGGATCAGCGCGCCCTCGCCCGGGATGCCGTAGAAGATCCGCCACTTGTACGGCACGCCGGGGTTGGCCGCCGACGCCGCGTTGTAGGTCCCGACCAGCGTGATCCCGGTCTCGTCGGAAACCGGGATGAAGCGATGCATGACGACCGCGTTGCGGACCGTCCAGGGCAGGATGGTCAGCGCGGTGGCGGCGATGAGAAGCGCCGGCGCAGCCAGCGACCGCGGTCTGAGCCGCGGCTTCTGGCTCCACACGGCCGCGATCAACGGCAGCGCGATCAGCACGGCGTTCTCGTGCGTGAGTGTGGCCAGTCCGGTCAGCACGCCCCCGCCCGCGGTCCAGCCGTAGGCGGTCTTCGGGTTGCGGGCGCGGCCGACGCGAAGCGCCGCGTACACGGCGCCGAGCACCAGCGGCGTGAGCAGGTTCTCGGCCACCAGCACGGTCGACAGCGCGACGGCGACCGGATAGACCGCGGACACGATCAGCGCGATCAGGCCGGCGAGCGGACTGAACAGCTCGAGCGCGACCAGCCCGACCAGCGCCACCGCGATCGTCCCGAGCACGGCCTGGGCGATGCGGGCGCCGTGAACGGCGCCGTCCCGGCGGATGGCGTGCCCGTCGAGGAGGTCCACAGCGGCCAGGAAGTAGGGGTAGCCCGGCGCGAAGTAGGCACTCGGCCCGCGGGTGCCTCCGGCGCCCGACCCCGGGCGGTGGCTCAAGGGGTAGTCCCCGGTGTGGGCGATCTCGCCGGCCAGCGCGAGGTACGAGCCGGCGTCGTTGATCGGCCGGTAGTCCCCGGTTCGCTGTACCTCGAACACGCGCAGCGCGAGGGCCACGATCAGGATGGCCGCGACCAGACCGGCTCTGAGCGCGCGGGACACCGCCGCGCAAGGTTATGCCGTAGGTCGGCCGCGGGTCAGGTGATGCCGACGATGCCGGCGCAGACCCAGTTGGAGGCGCCGGCGCCACCGTTCCAGATCCGGCTGGCCACCGCGTCCTGCTCGCCCTTGCTCGCCAGGTACGCCGCCGGGCCGGTGCCCCCGAACAGCTTCCAGGTGCTCGGGAGGATCTGGTAGTAGCCCGAGGCGCCCGCGCTGTTCGGCGTCAGGTTCTGCCCGCCGGATTCGCACAGCACGATGGCGTAGGGGATGGCCCAGCCGCCACTGGGGCCGTAGGTCGGACCGGCGGGGGTCGGGGTTCCGCCGGCCGATGACTGCGCGGCCGCGGCGGCCCGCGCGGCGGCGGCCTGCTCGGCCTCGATGTGGCTGATCTCGGCCTGCAGGTGGCCGCCGCGAGCGCGGCTGGCCACCAGCGCGTCCTGCTGGATCGAGCGCGCTCGGGCGAGCGCCGACTGCTTGGAGTGCAGCAGCAGGTTCATCCCTACCAGCGCGCGGACCCGCTGGGCGGTCGCGTACGTGATCTGACGGTCGGTCGCCTGGAGCGCCGCCAGGTGTGTGGCGGCGGCGTCAGCCCGTGCCTTGGCCTGCCGGGTGATCGTGATGATCGCCTGCTGCTGCTGCTGGGCGTCTCGCAGGAAGGTGAACCGGTCGAGCAGGTCCTTGAACCCGTTCGATTCGAGCACGACCGAGACCAGGTTGGGCTTGGCCTGCTCGTAGTTGGTCACGAGTTGCCGGGCGAGCAGCATGCGCGCTCGCGCCAACCGCGCCCGGAGCAGGGCGAGCAGGCGTCGCTCCCGGTTCAGCGCGCGCTGCACCGCCGCGAGCTGCGCGCGGTCCCGGGCCAGGTCGGCTCGGACCGCCGCCTCGCGCGACTCCACCAACGCGATCTGCGAACTCAGCGAGCTGATCAGGTGCGACAGGCTGCTGATGCTGCCCGCGAGGCTGCTCTGGTGCGCCTGTTCGGCGCCGAGCTGGGATTTCAGCTGTCCCAGGCTCGGGTCGGCGCTCGAGGACACGGGCACCGCCGCCAGTGCCAGCACGGCCGCCATCGTGGCCGCGCAGGCGACCAGCGGTCGAGGAATCGTGCGCCTTCCAAAGCTCATATTCGTTGCCTACGGGGTTAGCTGTCGGGCTCGCGCGGCGGCTGCGCTACACGGCCATCAGGCCGTGACTCGCCCCAGGGAACTTGGGTCCCCCGCTTTCCCGCTCCTGTGGCGGGAAACTCGGCGTCGGGCACCTTATCAAGCCGACGCGGCCATATGCTCCCCCCGTGGCCTCGGATCGGGAGCGGCAGATACTGGCCCGTGTGCGGGCTATTCCCATCGGCTTCGTTCGCACGTACGGCGACGTGTCGCCGGGGGCGCCGCGGGTGGCCGGCGCCGTCCTGCACGGGTGCGATGACGCTCGGGTCCCCTGGCACCGCGTGGTCCGGGCCGACGGCACGCTGGCCAAAGGCGAGCGCCAGCGCTCGCTGCTCGAGACCGAAGGTGTCCCGTTCCGGGGTTCGCGCGTCGATCTGCGGGTAGCGCGGCTCCCCGAAGCGTGATGTGGGTCCACCGCGAGATCGAGCTCGACGCGCGCCCGCGCGGCTTCCACCTGGTGACGCGGGACATCGCCGGCGCCCTGCCTGAGCTGGGAGCGGTCGACGTGGGGCTGCTGCACCTGCTGATCCAGCACACCTCGGCCTCGCTGGCCCTGAACGAGAACGCCTCGCCCAACGTGCGCCACGACTTCGAGTCCTACTTCAACGCCGCGGTCCCGGAGGACGCCCCGTACTGGACGCACACGCTGGAGGGCGCCGACGACATGCCGGCGCACATCAAGGCCTCGTTGCTCGGGCCGTCGTTGACGCTGCCGGTGGCGCGGGGGCGGCTCGCGCTCGGGACGTGGCAGGGGATCTACCTGTGCGAGCACCGCGACCGCGGCGGGTCGCGCTCGGTGGTGGCGACGCTCTGGGGCTCGGACGCCGGCTAGCCGCTAGCTGGTTAGCGTCCCTTCCAGACGGGGTCGCGCCGCTCGGCGAACGCGGTGGCGCCCTCGCGGGCATCCTCGGAGTCGCGAACCGGTTCAGAGATCTCGCGCTGGCGCTGGAAGAACTCCGCGTCCGGCCAGTTCGGCGACTGAACCATGGTGCGCTTGGTGGCGGCCAGGGCCAGCGGCCCATTGGCCGCGATCGTCTCGGCCAGCTCCATCGCGACGGCGAGCGCCTGCCCGGGCTCCGCCAACCGATTGACCAGGCCAAGCTCGTAGGCGCGCTCCGCCTCGATCGGATCGCCGGTCAGGGCCATCTCGTTGGCCACGTTGCGCGGCAGCGCCCGCGGCAGCCGGAGCAGGGCGCCGCCGGCCGCAACCAGCGAGCGCTTGACCTCGGGGATCCCGAGCCGGGCGCCCCGGGCGGCCACGATCAGGTCGCACGCCAGCGCCACTTCGAGCCCGCCCGCCACGGCGAAGGCCTCGATGGCCGCGATCAGGGGCGTGTCCGGCGGGCGCTCGACGATGCCGGCGAAACCTCGCCCCTCGATAACCTGCCGCTCGCCCTCGCGGAACGCCTTGAGGTCCATTCCGGAGCAGAAGCCCTTGCCGGCGCCGGTGAGGACGCCGACGCTGAGACCCGAGTCGGCGTCTAGCTCGTCGAGCGCGGTGGCGATGCCCTGCGCCACGGCGGCGTTGATCGCGTTGCGCTGATCGGGGCGGTTGATCGTGATGATCAGGACGCGCCCGCGCCGCTCGGTCAGGACAGGGGCCGCCTCGTGCTCGCCGCTCACGCCGCGAACAATCGCAAATCCGGCTCGCGCTCGCCGCGGAGCACGGCCAGGTCCACCTCCACGCAGTCGATTCCCCGGGCGGCCGCCAGCACGCACGCCTGCGGCTTGATCGTCTGCGCGGCCAGCACGCCGCGACACGACGCGAAGGCCGGGTCGAGCCGGATGCGCTCCAGGTAGCGGCTGAGCTGCTCCACCGCCTCGATGCCGGCTACCCGCTTGACCTCGACCGCCACCCACTCGTCGTCGGCGTCGCGGCACATCAGGTCGACCGGGCCGATGTCGGTCGGCCACTCGCGCCGGACCAGGCGAAGCCCTTCGCCGCACGAGACCGGTCGCTCGGCCAGCAGCTCCTGGAGATGGGCCTCGACCCCGTCCTTGGTCAGCGCGGTGTCCTCGGCCGGCGGGTCCATGTCGTGGCTCACGTCGGAGACGATCTCGTTGATGTCGATCTCCAGCCGGTCGCCGTCCGACTGGGCGCGCTTGCGCACGATGAGCTGGGTGGGTGGGGACCCGATCTCCTCGATCACGGTCGGCGGGGTCATCCAGTTGAGCGGCTTGTAGCCGCCGGCGTCGGCGTGGATCAGCACCGACCCGTCGGCCTTGACCATGATCAGCCGCAGCGCCTCCGGCAGGAGCGCATTCAGGCGTCCGCGATAGCGGACCTCACAACGGGCGACGATGAGCCGCATCGGTGCCCCACCCTATGATCCGAATCGGACGTTCCACGCCTATGCGCCAGCAACTCCGCCCCCTATTCGACCGCGTCGTGATCAAGGAGCTCGACCCTGATCGGGTGCGACGTTCCGGCCTGCTCGTCCCGGCCGGTTCCGAGGAGCCGCCGCCCCAGCACGGCATCGTGCTCGCGGTCGGCCCCGGCCTGGACTGGTGGGATCACGTGGGGATCGCGATGCCGGTCCGGCCCGGCGACCACGTGGTGTTCCCGGCGAGCGCCGGCGTGTGGATCGAGGTCGAGGAGGAGCGCCTGCTCGTGTGCCGGGTGGGCGAGCTGCTCGGAGTCTTGGAGCCCGTCGAGAACTGCCCCGGCTGCGGGGGCCGCGCGCTGGCCGCCGGCGAGTCCTGCCCGGTTTGCGGGCGCGAGGGCTCGATCGCCTAAGAACCCACCCGCCCCGCCCGCCCGGCCACCCCGACCCGAAAATTCCGTCATTCCGGCCGCGGATCTGCGTTAGCAGCCGGATTCTTCGTCTCCAGCCCGCATTTTCCGTCAGCAGCCTTTCCGGGCGCCTCGATTGGCGGAAATTTCGGGTCCGGGGGACGGAGCGAGGCCGGGCAGAAGCACCGGCGAGAGCTAAGCCGCGGTTCGCTCGGACAGCGAGCGGGGCTGGGCGGCCTGGACGCGCGCGAGCAGGTCGGCGACCTCGGCGTTGTCGCCGAGGGCCAGCGCCCGGTGGCAGGCCTCGATGCACTCGGACACCCGATCGGTCCGGGCCAGGGCGTGGGCGAAGGCGTTCCAGACGCTCTGCGAGTCCGGGTCCAGACGCGTGGCCGCCTCGGCCGCCGAAACCTCCGCCCCCACGTCCCCGGCCAGGTGGTAGGCGAGCGCGAGTGAGAGCAGGCCCTCGACGGTCGGGCCGACCAGCCGCGCCCGCTCGAGGGCCGAGATCGCGCCGGCGCGGTCCATCAGCCGCAGGCGCAGGCGGCCCAGGCGCTCCCACGAGGAGGCGTCGGCGGGCGCACGGTTCGCCGCGCGCTCGGCCGCCTCGGCGGCCAGGTCGACCGCGCCCATGTCCTCGTAGATCCGGGCCGCGAAGCGCTCGGGCGTGGGGCGATCGGTCTCGGCGCGCGCCCAGTCGCGCACGGTGCGCGCGGCGGCGGGCAGATTTCCGGCCTGCCAGAAGGCGCTGGTGAGCAACCTCAGCACGACCGGGTTCATCCGGTCGGCGTCGCGGGCGTAGATGAGGCGCTGTGCGGCCAGCGCGGCATCGCCCTCGGCCAAGGCGTGCTGCGCCGCAGTCATGAACCGCTGCACCCGATCCGCGGCCGGGTCGGGCCTGGAGAAGTCGACGAACTGCAGCGACCCGGCCGGGATCGTTCGGATCCCGATCGAGAATTTCACCCGGGCCCACTGCTGGACGTCGTCTTCGTCGCCCGAGAAGTAGATCCCGGTCACGCTGCCCACCCCCCACTCCGGATAAGCCATGCAGCGGGCGTAGCGGTGCACGACCGAGTGGTCGGGCACGCGCGAGCCGAACGGGTCGTGCTTGGCGCGCTCGTCGGCCGCCGCCCGCTCGCGCTGCTCGGCCTCGTAGGCCCGCCGGCCCTCTTCGGCGCGGGCCTTGCGCGCGGCCGCGGCCGACACCTTGACCGCGTTGCGGCTGACCCGACCGCCGCGCGAGGACTCGGCCAGCTGCTCGAGCTGATCGGCCGCTTCGTTGATCGCCTGCAGATGGCGCTGATGCTCGTGCTGGCGTCCCGGCGGCGCGATGTCGGGGTGCCAGCGCTTGGCCATCCGCCGGCGCGCGAGTTGGACCGTGCGCTGATCGAACGGCGGCTCGAGCTCCAGGAGGAGGAGGGCCTGCTCAACGTCGAGGATGCGGGGCATGAAGTGTCTAAGTTAGCGACGCCGACAAGCCCTCGGGGCACTCCCTGACCGCCCCGGGCCGCGCTCTGCAACAAATTAGCCTCAATCACATTCAGTTATATTCAGAGGCCCTAATCTGACCTGCATGGGGCGCAGCGCGAGAACCCGGCGGGGCGGTGGCGGGCTGGTGGTCCTGGCCGGCGTTGCCGCCGTGTTCGCCGCCGGGCTCGGCGCTGCGGTACTTGCGCTGCTGACCAGCGTGTTCGGCGGTGCCGGCGACCAGTGCGGCTCGCCCGCCGGCGCCACCCAGGCGACCGCGTCGCAGGCGGCCGGCCCAGGGGGCGGGATCGTGCTCGGTCCACCCGGCAGCGGCCAGCGGGTCGGCGCCACCGAGTACGGCGGGCCGGGAGACCCGAGCACCGGCGTGTTCGGCTCCTCGGGCGCCAACCTCCTCGACTCCCCGGACAGCTATGCCGAGCTGGGCGGCACTACGTTCCAGACGGCCACCGCGATGGGCGGCTTGCCCTACCTGACGCCACTGCGCATCACCTGGGGCGCGCGCTCGGCGATCGCCTACAAGCGCGACATCGGGCTGGGCGGAGGACCGATCGCAGGCCTGCCCCGGGTGCTCGACCTGTGGTGGGAGCTGGCCGGGCGGCTCGGCATCCCGTACGAGGACGGGCTGTGGTCGGGCTCGGTGCAAATCGCCCGCCCGCCGGCCGCGGGCGCGGGAAACGTGCTGGGACAGAGCGACGGGGCGACGCCGGTGCTGATCCGGGCGGCCCCCGCCGCGCAGGATCCGGGGGCATGCGCGCCGGCGGCGGTCGAGGGCGTTCCGGTGACCACCGCCGATCACGCCCAACTGCTCGCGAACGGTCTGGCCGCCGCGCCGGCCGACGCGCCGCCCGCGGTCGCCCAGATCATCGCCGCCGGCAACCAGATCGTCGGCAGGCCGTACGAGGTCGGAGGCGGTCACGGCCTGCCCCTGTCCGAGAGCGCCTCCACCTATGACTGCTCGAGCAGCGTCGAGCACCTGCTGTACGGCGCGCGGCTGCTCCCGCTGAGCTACGACGCACCGTCGGGGACGCTCGAGTCCTTCGGTGAGCCCGGCCCCGGTCGCTGGGTGACGCTGTACGCCAATCCCGACCACGTATTCATGTACGTGGCCGGGCTGCGCTGGGACACCCACAACGCGGCCGGACCCGATGACGGGAGCGCCGGCATCGGATGGCACCCGCTGATCCGGAGCGCGGCCGGGTTCGTGGCGCGGCATCCGGCAGGGTTGTGAGCCGCATGCGCAGCGCCGGCGCGATCGGACTCTGCGCGCTGGCATGCGCCGCCTGCGGCGCCGCGCACCACCGAACCCCGGCGAGACCGTCGAAGCTCGCCCAGGCTCAGGCCGGCCACGAGTACCCCTCGCCGCCACCGCCGCCCCAGACCGCCACCGGGGCGGCGAGCGGGCCGGCGGCCGCCGTGCGCGCCTTCGCCACCGCGTACATCAACTGGACGGCGCAGACGGTCGCCCGAGACATGCGCTCGCTGGCGGCCCAGAGCGTCGGCCAGGCCCGCTCGGCGATGGCGCTCGCCGCCGGCGAGACGGCCGACGACTACGAGCTCGAGCGGGGCGGGATCGCCAACCATGGGACGGTGCAGGCGGTGGCGCCGCTCCCGGGCGGCCGCAACCAGTACGTAGTCGTGACGCTCGAGTCGACGAGCGCGACCAACACCACCGCCTATCGGGGACTGCGCCCGGCCTGGCACGTCGCGCTCGCCACCGTGACCGAGCTGCAGCCCGGTCAGTGGGTGGTGAGCGCGTGGCAGCCGGAGAGCTAACTCAGAAGCGGAGCGTGCGAGGCCCGGAGCCGGATGCGGTCACACCGGCTGTCCATTCGCGGTCAGCGTGACCTCGACGTTCCCGCGGGTGGCGTTCGAGTACGGGCAGATCTGGTGCGCCGCCGCGACGATCTCCTTGGCCTGCTCGGCGTCCTCCACCTGGGGAAGCGTCACGTCGAGCTCGACGGCCACGTTGAACCCGCGATCCTCGGTCGTGATCAGGCTGACCTTGCTGTCGATCGAGGCGTCGCCGACCTCGGCCTTGGCGCGCCGAGCGGCGACGCCGAGCGCGCCCTCGAAGCAGGCCGCATAGCCGACGGCGAACAGCTGCTCCGGATTGGTGCCGCCGCCTTCGGTGGGCGGGCGCAGCTGCACGTCGAGGGCGCCGTCGGTGGTCTTGCCGTGGCCCTTCTCCCGTCCGCCCGTGACCGTCGCTTCTGCGGTGTACACGACCTTCGCCATCTCGCTCTCCTTCGTCGTTGAGGGCACAAGTTTAATGCGCGGCGATGTTCAGCACCACGGCGGTCGCGAAGCACACCACTGCCGCCGCCCGGAGGAGCCAGCCGGCACGGTCGCCGGGACGGCCGGTCACCATGCCGACGATAGCCACCGTCATGCAGGCGACGGCGATGAGCGCGAACCCCGCAGCCAGAGCGCGCACGACCGGGCTCCTATCCTCTGCACGACGACCATGTCGACCCAGTACATCTTCACCACCTACAAGCTCTCGCGCCGCTACCCGCCCGACCGCCAGGTCCTGACCGACATCTCGCTGTCGTTCCTGCCGGGCGCCAAGATCGGCGTGATCGGCTACAACGGCGCCGGCAAGTCGACCGTGCTGCACATCATGGCCGGGCTCGACACCGAGTTCGACGGCCACGCCCAACTCGCGCCGGGCGCCACCGTAGGCCTGCTCGAGCAGGAGCCTCAGCTCAACGAGACCAAGACGGTCCGCGAGAACATCGAGGACGGCGTCGCGGCGACTAAGGCCCTGCTCGATCGCTTCAACGAGCTCTCGATGAACTACTCGGACGAGACCGCCGACCAGTTCGCGCGCGTTCAGGAGCAGATCGACGCGGTCGACGGCTGGAACCTCGACACGACGCTCGAGATCGCCATGGACGCGCTCCGGACCCCGCCCGGCGACGCCGAGGTGACCACGCTGAGCGGTGGCGAGCGCCGCCGCGTGGCCCTGGCCCGGCTGCTCCTGCGCCAGCCCGACCTGCTGCTGCTCGACGAACCGACCAACCACCTCGACGCCGAGTCGGTGGCTTGGCTCGAGCGCCACCTCCAGGACTACAAGGGCACGGTCGTGGCGATCACCCACGACCGCTACTTCTTGGACAACGTGGCCGGCTGGATCCTCGAGCTCGACCGCGGCCGCGGCATCCCCTACCAGGGCAACTACTCCGGCTGGCTGGAGCAGAAGCGCGCCCGCCTGGAAACCGAGGCCAAGCAGGAGAGCACGCGCAAGCGCACGATCGAGCAGGAGCTCGAGTGGGTCCGGCTGAACGCCAGCGCCCGGCGCAACAAGCCCAAGGCTCGCCTGAACGCCTACGAGGCGCTGCTGGCCCAGGACCGCAACGTCAAGCTCGACCAGGTCCAGATCCACATCCCGGCCGGTCCCCGGCTCGGTTCCAACGTGGTCGAGGCGACGGGGCTGCGCAAGGCTTACGGAGACCGTCTCCTGATCGACGACCTCAGCTTCATCCTTCCGCCCGGCGGGATCGTCGGAGTGATCGGTCCGAACGGCGCCGGCAAGACCACGCTGCTGCGCATGATCACCGGCCAGGAGCAGCCCGACGCCGGCGCCCTCCGGATCGGGGAGACCGTCGAGCTGGCCTATGTCGATCAGTCCCGCGACGCGCTCGATCCTGAGAAGACCGTGTGGCAGGAGATCTCGGGCGGCCAGGACCAGATCGCGCTGGGCGACCGCACCGTGAACAGCCGCGCCTACGTGGGCGGGTTCAACTTCAAGGGATCGGATCAGCAGAAGAAGGTGGCCAAGCTGTCAGGCGGTGAGCGCAACCGCCTGCACCTGGCCAAATTGCTGCGCACGGGCGGCAACCTGCTGCTGCTCGACGAGCCGACGAACGACCTCGACGTGGACACGCTGCGGGCGCTCGAGGAGGCGCTGCTCACGTTCGCCGGATGCGCGGTGGTCGTCTCGCACGATCGCTGGTTCCTGGACCGCATCGCCACCCACGTGCTGGCCTTCGAGGGCGACTCCGAGGTCCGCTGGTTCGAGGGCAACTTCGAGGCGTACGAGAGCTTCCGGCACGAGCAGCTCGGGGCCGACGCGGATCGCCCGCACCGGATCACGTACAAGAAGCTGGTTCGCGGCTGATGGCCGTCTCGCGGGTCGTCCTGATCACCGGCTGCTCGAGCGGGATCGGCCACGCCACGGCCAAGCTGCTGTGTCGCGAGGGGTGGACGGTCTACGCCACCGCACGCAAGCCCGAGACGCTGTTCGACCTCGAGCAGGGCGGCTGCAAGACGCTCGCCCTCGATGTCACCGACGAGGCATCGATGGCCGCCGCGGTCGAGACGGTCGAACACGCCGAGGGCGCCGTCGGCGTGCTGATCAACAACGCCGGCTACAGCCAGTCGGGCGCGGTCGAGTCGGTGGCGATCGGGCAGGTGCGCCGGCAGTTCGAGACCAACGTATTTGGGCTGATACGGATGTGCCAGCTGGTGCTGCCGGGCATGCGTGGGCAACGCTGGGGCCGGATCGTCAACCTGTCCTCGATGGGCGGGCGGCTCACTTTCCCGGGGGGCGGGATGTATCACGCCACCAAGTACGCGGTCGAGGCGATCTCCGACGCGCTGCGCTTCGAGGTGCGGGGCTTCGGGGTCGCGGTGATCGTGATCGAGCCGGGCCTGATCGTCACGAACTTCGGCGACACAGCGGCGGCTTCGGTGGGCGACGCCCAGGGACCGTACGCAAGCTTCAACCGGGAGGTGGCACGGGCCACCGAGCATGTCTACAAAGGCCCGCTGTCGAAGCTGGGCGGCGGGCCGGAGACGGTCGCCGGCACGATCTCGGCGGCGCTCAACGCCAAGCGCCCGAAGGCTCGCTACCCCGTGACCCCGAGCGCCCGGGTCATGATGGGCCAGCGGCGCCTGATGCCCGATCGGGTGTGGGACCTGCTCATGCGCACGCAGTTCCCGACCCCGAAGTTATAGCTATAGACATATATATAGATCTATAGGTATATCTATATGCCCAGCGCTTCGAGGGTGCGGCGCAGGCCGGTCGCGTCGGACGCGACGGCGTCCGCCCCCGCGAGCTCGTCCGCCCCGTATTGCCCGGTGGTCACGGCGACGCAGCGCAGGCCGTCGGCCCGAGCGCACGCGATGTCACGCGGAGTGTCGCCGATCACGACGGCCTGCTCGCGCGGGATGTGCCCGGCCCGCCGGCGCGCGATCGGAGGCAGCGCGGCGCGATCCTCGGAATCGGACCCGAAGCCGCCCGGCGCCGAGCGGAACGATTTCCCGATTCCCGCGCGACCCAGCTTCAGTCGCGCCACCGGCTCGTAGTTGCCGGTGAGGAGCCCCAGCCGAACGCCCTCGCGCTCGGCCAGCC
Source organism: uncultured Solirubrobacterales bacterium (assembly GCA_963841535.1). GTDB lineage: Bacteria > Actinomycetota > Thermoleophilia > Solirubrobacterales > Solirubrobacteraceae > Palsa-465. Next base: position 383,330 of record CAWJDF010000002.1, read on the forward strand.
AGGCGAGCAGCTCGGGGATGCCGGGCACGACATGCGAGCTGAGATCCGGCGGGCAGATGCCGGCGTAGATACGGCAGCACGCCTCGCACACGTCCCGGGAGCGCTCGTCGATGCGCAGGGCGGACACGCCGAGGTCGAGCAGGATCAGCCGAGCGATCTCTCCGTCCGTCCGGCCGGCCGGGTTGATCAGACGGCGTCTCCCGGACGGATCCACCCGATGCACCTCCCTGATCGCGCCGTTCAGCGCCTGGCTGTGTGCCCGGGTGGCGGAGGTCAGGAGCGTGCCGTCGATGTCGAACAGCACGAGCACGGCAACGGCGCGACTCAGCGCTCGAACGAGGTGCCGGGCTCGAGCCGCCGGGCGAAGGCCGCGATCAGGCGGGCCGCCGCCTCGATGTCGGCCATCGACACCATCTCGACCGGGGAGTGCATGTACCGGCAGGGGATCGAGATCAACCCGGTGGGGACCCCGGCGCGGCTGAGGTGGATTGCGTCGGCGTCGGTGCCGGTCCCCTTCCCCAGGGACTCGAGCGTGTACGGAACGTCCTCCGCCTCGGCCGCCTCGTACAGCCGCTCGAACACCAGCGGGTGCAACGAGGTCCCGCGGGCGATGACCGGCCCCGAATCGAGCGGATGGCGGGTGATCGGCCCAAGCTCGACCCCCGGCTGATCGGTGGCGAAGGTCAGGTCGACCACCACCGCGATGTCCGGATCGTGGGCGAACGCGCTCGTCCGCGCGCCGGCGAACGTGGTCTCCTCCTGGGTCACGGCCAGGGCAAGCAGGTCTCCGGGCGCGCCGCCGTCCTGGGCGACCAGCCGGGCCGCCTCGGCGGCGACGTAGCAGCCGACCCGGTTGTCCAGCGAGCGCGAGACGATCCGGTCGTGGCGGAACTCGACCGGTTCGGCGTCGATCACCGCCACGTCCCCGATGCGGACCAGCCGGCGGGCCTCGTCGGCGTCCGTGGCCCCGATGTCGATGTGAAGCTCCTTGACCTCGGGCACCTTCTTGCGGTCCTCGTCTTTGAGCAGGTGAATCGGCTTGCGGCCGATCACGCCGGGCACGTCGCCCTCGCGCGTGTGCAGCCGGACCCGCTGGCCGATCAGCACGCCGGCGTCCCAGCCGCCCACCTGGCCGAAACGCAGATACCCGTCGTCGTCGATGTGCGAGACGTGCAGGCCGATCTCGTCGATGTGGCCGACCACGGCAACGGTGAGCCCGTCGGCGGTGCCGGGGACGCGCGCGTACGAAGAGCCGACGCGATCGCCGCCCACATCCTTCGCGAAGCTCGAGCAGTAGTCCCGCCACACCTGTGCCGGGATCGACTCGTGCCCCGAGGGACCGGGCGCACTCAAGAGCCGCATGAGCAGTTCCGGCGCACTCATGCCCCGAAGGCTATTCACTAACGCGCTCGATTGCGGAGTGTGCGGCCGTCCCGCGTGTGTAGGGCGCCTGCGGTGGGTAGCAATCCAGATATGTCTTCGGACCTGAAGGTGGACGAGCGGGAGTCCGAGCTCGAGTCGCTGCGCGGATTGCTGGCCGATCGGGGGATCGAGCTGCGCGACGATCGGGCCTATCAGCGCGACCGCGAAGCAGACGCGGCCTTCGGTGCGAGCGACGCCGCCGAGCGCACCACGGACTCGATGTCGCTGTTCCTGGCCGAGGTCCGCCGCCACCGGCTGCTGACGCGGTCCGAGGAGGTGGCTCTGGCCAAGCGGATCGAGCGCGGCGACCTCCTCGCCAAGGAGCGCCTGGTCAACTCGAACCTGCGCCTCGTCATCTCCAACGCCCGCAGCTACGAGGGCCTCGATCTGCCGCTCCTGGACCTGATCCAGGAGGGCATGCTCGGCCTGATCCGCGCGGCCGAGAAGTTCGACTGGCGCAAGGGCTACAAGTTCTCCACCTACGCCACGTTCTGGATCCGGGAGTCGATCCAGCGGGCGATCGCCAACCGGGCCCGGCCGATCCGGGTGCCCGTCCACATCGGCCAGCGCGAGCGGCGCATCGGGCGCGCCCGGGCCACGCTGATCGCCGAGCTGGGTCGCGAGCCGAGCGACGAGGAGATCGCGAAGGCCGCCGAACTCGAGCTTCGCGAGGTGCTGGCCACCCGGAACATCGCACGAGTGGTGACGAGCCTCGACCGGCCCGTGGGCGAGGAGGAGGAGACCACGCTGGGCGCGCTGCTCGCCTCAGACGCGAGCGCCCCCCACGAAGAGGTCGAACTCGCCGCGCGCGACGCGGCCCTGCGCCGGGCGCTGCAGCGCCTCCCCGAGCCCGAACGCAACGTGGTCAAGCTCCGCTACGGGATCGACGGCGACGAGCCGACGCCGCTCCGGGAGGCCGGCCGGCGGCTGGGCATCTCCTCGGACGCGGTCCGAAAGCTCGAGCGCAAGGCGCTCGCCGAGCTGGCCGAGAGCGGCGAGCTAGAAGCGCTCCGCCCGGCGGCCTAGAAGTCTTCGACGCCGTCGTCCGAGAAGACCGTGATGCGCGCCGGCGGTTGGCTGGGCGGAGCGTCGTGCTCGCCGATCTGCCAGACGATCCAACGGGCGAGATTTAGCAGCGCACCCATCGGGAGCGCTATCTACCCGCTGAAAACATCCTGCAAACGGCCGGACTTTGGCGATCCAGCTAACAAATACGTAGCTACATCGCCAGAGTCCGCGCGCACTACGAACGGAGGAGCGATCTCAGCACGTACTGCAGGATGCCGCCGTGGCGGTAGTACTGCTGTTCCTTGGGGGTGTCGATCCGCACCGTGACGCCGAACTCCCTGTCGTCGGCGCGCACGGTCAGCTCGCGCGGGATCGGCTCGGCCCCGGCGATGCCCGCGATCGTGAACGTCTCGTGCCCGGTCAGCCCGAGACCGGAAACCGAGTCCCCGGCGGCGAACTGCAGCGGCAGCACGCCCATCCCGACCAGGTTGGAACGGTGGATGCGCTCGAAGCTCTCGGCGATCACCGCCCGTACGCCCAAGAGCTTCGTCCCCTTGGCCGCCCAGTCGCGCGATGAGCCCGAGCCGTACTCCTTTCCGGCGAGCACGATCAGCGGAATCTCGGCCTCCATGTACTTCATGGCCGCGTCGTAGATCGACATCTGCTCGCCGTGGCCGTCCGCGCCCAAATACACGGTCATCCCACCTTCGGTGCCAGGCGCCAGGCGGTTGCGGAGGCGGATGTTCGCGAACGTCCCGCGCATCATCACCTCGTGGTTGCCCCGGCGCGAGCCGTACGAATTGAAGTCCCGCGCCTCCACGCCATGCTCGTTCAGGTACCGGGCGGCCGGGCCGTCGCGCTTGATCGAGCCCGCCGGCGAGATGTGGTCGGTCGTCACGCTGTCGCCGAGCACGGCCAGCACGCGTGCCCGCTCGATGTCCTCGGGCGGCACGGGCTCGCGAGGCAACTCGTCGAAGAACGGAGGGCGGCGGACGTACGTCGAGCGGGGGTCCCACTCGAACTGCTGGCCGGTCGGCACCTCGAGCGTGTTCCACCGCTCGTCGCCGTCGAACACGTCGCCGTAGCTCTTGCGGAACATGTCCGACTGGACCGCTTCCTCGACCGTGGCCGCCACCTCGGCGGCGCTCGGCCAGATGTCCTTGAGGAACACCGGTTCCCCGTGGCGATCCTCGCCGAGCGGCTCGTCGTAGAGGTCGACGTCCATCGTCCCGGCGATCGCATAGGCCACGCATAGCGGGGGCGAGGCCAGGTAGTTCATCTTCACATCGGGGTTGATGCGGCCCTCGAAGTTGCGGTTGCCCGACAGGACCGAGACGACCGCCAGATCGTTGTCCTGCACCGCTGCGGAGATCTCCGCCGGCAGCGGCCCGCTGTTGCCGATGCACGTAGTGCAGCCGTAGCCGACCAGGTTGAAGCCGAGGTCGTCCAGGTACTCGGTCAGGCCGGCGCGATCGAGGTATTCGGTGACCACCTTCGAGCCGGGGGCCAGCGACGTCTTGACCCAGGGCTTGACGGTCAACCCGCGCTGGACCGCGTTGCGGGCCAGAATGCCCGCGCCCAGCATGACCGATGGATTGGAGGTGTTGGTGCACGAAGTGATCGCGGCGATCACCACGTGGCCGTGATCGAGCTCGGTCTCGGTCCCGTCGGCCAGCGTCACCGACGCGCGGTCGACCGGCCGGTCGGCCACCTGGACGCCCCCGGTCCCGCCGGCGGGCTCATGGCCTTCGCCGTTGGGTACGTGCGTGGCCACGGGATCTGAGGCCGGGAAGCTCTCGGCTACCGCCTCGTCCTCGAGGTCCTCCTCGGGCACGTAGCCCTCGAGCGCCATCCGGAAGGCCGGCTTTGACTCGGTTAGCGAGACGCGGTCCTGGGGGCGCTTGGGTCCCGCGATGCTGGGCACGACGGTCCCGAGGTCGAGCTCGAGCTCGTCGCTGAACGTGGGCTCCTCGGATTCCGAGTCGTGCCACAGGCCCTGCTCCCGGGCGTACGCCTCGACCAGCTCGATCAGCTCGCGTGGGCGCCCCGAGAACTCGAGGTACCGAAGGGTCTCGGAATCGATCGGGAAGATCGCGCACGTCGAGCCGAACTCGGGTGACATGTTGCCGATCGTGGCTCGGTCAGCCAGCGGCAGCCGAGCCAGCCCCTCGCCGTAGAACTCGACGAACTTCCCGACCACGCCGCGCGCTCGCAGCATCTCGGTGACGGTCAACACCAGGTCGGTGGCGGTGGCGCCCTCGTGGAGCGACCCGGTCAGCTTGAAGCCGAGAACCTGTGGGATCAGCATCGACATCGGCTGGCCCAGCATGGCCGCCTCGGCCTCGATCCCGCCGACGCCCCAGCCGAGCACCCCGAGCCCGTTGATCATCGTGGTGTGGGAATCGGTGCCGACGAGCGTGTCGGGATACGCCTGCCCGAGCTTGTCGTTCACGAACACCACCCGCGCCAGGTACTCGAGGTTGACCTGGTGGACGATCCCGGTGTCGGGCGGGACCACCTTGAAGTTGTCGAAGGCGCCCTGACCCCAGCGCAGGAACGCATAGCGCTCACGGTTGCGCTCGAACTCGAGCTCGGCGTTGCGGGCGAACGCGGCCTGCGTGCCGAACACGTCGACCTGCACCGAGTGGTCGATGACCAGCTCGGCCGGCGCCAGCGGGTTGATCTTGCGCGGATCGCCGCCCATCTCGCCCATCGCGTCGCGCATCGCGGTCAGGTCGACCACGGCGGGCACGCCGGTGAAGTCCTGCATGATCACCCGCGCCGGCGTGAACGAGATCTCGGCGGCCGGCTCGGCCTTGGCGTCCCACCTCGCCAGCGCCTCGATGTCCTGCGCGCGGATCGACTCCCCGTCCTCGTTGCGCAGCAGGTTCTCGAGCAGCACCTTGAGCGAGAACGGCAGGCGGGCGATGTCGTAGGAGGCCCGGAGCGCGTCCAGGCGGAAGATCTCGTAGTCGCGACCGCCGACGGTGAGCATCGCCTTGGCGTCGTAGCTGTTGGGGTTCACGGTTCGTTTCTCCTGGTTCTCTGGGTGCTGCTTACTGTAGGACTCGCCCCCTCCTACGCGCGTCTTAGGCACGTCTTCACGCGGGCTTCGTCGGGCACCCGATTCTCCTCTGCGAACGACCAGATCTCGATCACCGAGGAGACCGACCATGACCTTCCTGCACTGGACCCTTGTCGTCGCAGCGGCGGCCGTGTTTGCGGCGATGGCCGCGGCCGGCGCAGCCGCCGAGGCGCACCGCGCGCCCGATCAGCCATGAGCTGGGATTCGATCTCCTACCCGGCGCCCGGAGCGGCGCAGGCCCGGGCTCGGCTGGGCGCCCGCGGCCGGCGGACGGAGCGGCTGCGCGCGCTGGTCGCGCGCCCCGAGTTGATCGGTCTGCTCGCGCTCACCGGGGTGCTCAACCTGTGGAACCTGAGCGTCAACGGCTGGGCCAACACGTACTACTCGGCCGCCGTGCGCTCGATGGGCACGAGCTGGCACGACTTCCTGTTCGCGTCGCTCGACAAGACCGGGCTGATGACGATCGACAAGCCGCCGCTGGCCTTCTGGGTGCAGGCGCTGTCCGTGCGCGTGTTCGGCTTTCACCCGCTGAGCATCCTCGTCCCCGAGGCGCTCACGGGCGTGGTCGCGGTGGCGCTCGTCTACGACATGACCCGGCGGATGTTCGGTCGGGTGGGCGGGACGGTGGCCGGCCTGGCCTTCGCGCTGACGCCGATCACGGTGGCGATCGCGCGCCACAACAACCCCGACGAGCTGCTCATCCTGTGCTGCGTCGCCGCGCTGTGGTGCACCGTGCGCGCGCTCGAGACCGGGCGCACCAAGTGGCTGGTCCTGACCGGCGTGTGCGTGGGGCTGGGCTTCGAGACCAAGATGGGCGTGGCCCTGCTCGTCGTGCCCGGGATCGCCGCGGCCTGGATGTGGAGCCGCTGGGGCGGGACGTGGGGGGCCCGGCTGCGTGCGTTCCGGCAGCTGCTGGCGGGCGGCGCTGCCCTGGTCGCGGTCGGAGGCGCCTGGCCGCTCCTGGTCACGCTCACCCCGGCGGCCGACCGGCCCTGGATCTCCGGGACCTCGGACAACAGCATCTGGTCGCTGATCTTCGGCTACAACGGTCTGGGACGTGTGGCCGGCCAGACCGGAGGACCCGGCGGCACGGGTGGCGGTCCGGGTGGCGGCGGTGGCGGATTTGGCGGCAACAGCCTGTTCGGCGGCGCCACCGGGCCCTTCCGGCTGCTGGAATCGTCGCTGGGCGACCAGGCCGGCTGGCTGCTCGGCTTCGCGGTGGTGGCCGGGCTGGCGATCCTCGTTCTCTCGCGGCTTCGCAGACGCGATCCACGCACCGGCTGGCTGCTCGCGGTCGGCGGCGCCTTCCTGACCTCGGCCGTCGTGTTCAGCTACGCGTCGGGCATCTTCCACCCGTACTACGTGTCGTTCCTGGCCCCGTTCGCCGCGGCTCTGGTCGGCGCCGGCGCCAGCGTGATGCTGCCCCGCTCGCTCGGGGGGAGCGCCGATGACGCCCGGGTGGCCAGGGTGACCGCGCCGCTGGCCATCGCGGCTGGCGCCGTTACCGAGTTGGCCGTCCTGGACGATCTGAACGGAGCGTTGTCGTGGGCCAAGCCGGTGATCATCGGCGTGGCCGGCGCCTGCGCCGTGATCCTTGCCCTGGACCTCCCCCGGCGGGTCCGCGGCGTCCTGGTCGCGGTCGTCCTCGCCGCGCTACTGGCCGCCCCCGCGGCCTGGGCGGCCGAGACGCTCGGCCACACCACCAGCGCCACGTTCCCGGCCGGTGGCTCGGCCAGCGCATCGGCCGGCGGACCGGGCGGGTCGGGTGGCGGTCCGGGCGGTGGTCAGTTCGGCCGGAGCGCCGGCGGCCGGGGGGGTTTCGGACCGCCAGGAGGGTCCGTCCTGCCGCAGTCGGGCAGCGCCGGAGGCTTCGCGCCACCGCAGTCCGGCGCGGCCGGTGGTTTCTCGCCACCGCGGTCGGGTAGCGGCGCCTTTGCCGGCGGCGGTCCCGGCGGCTTTGGAGGCGACAGTGCCTCGTTGACCGCCGCGATACGCTACGTGGAGCAACACGGTGGGGGTGCCATCGGGGTGTCTAGTCAGAGCAGCGCAGCTGCGGCGATTCTTTCTTCCAATGCGAATGTGGCCGGACTCGGCGGCTTCTCCGGCCGCGAGAGCTCGGTGAGCGCCACCTGGCTGGCCCAGGAGGTCACGGCCGGGCGTCTGCGTTGGGTGATCGTCGACAGCACCCAGGGTGGTGGATTGCCGGGCGACACGCGGACGGGCAGCCAATCGGCCATGGACATAGTCGCAAGCACGTGTCGGCGGGTCACGTTAACTACGAGTGGATCGAGAGTCACGATGTACGATTGCCAGGGGCGCGCCGCGGCGATCCTGCAGGCGGCCAGGGGGTAGGCAATTGCGAGCACGGCTCGAGCGTGAACGGAAACGGGGCGTCCGACTGGGTCTCGCTGCCGTGCTCGTCCTCGCCTTCGGCGCAGCCGTCGCTCCGTCGGCGCTGGCCAACACGACCAAGAGCACCAACTGGGCCGGATACGCGGTGCATCGCACCGGCGTGTCGTTCCGCCAGGTCTCGGCCGGGTGGACCCAGCCGAGCGCGACGTGCACGGCCGGACGGCCGAGCTACTCGTCGGCCTGGGTCGGGCTCGGCGGCTACAGCCCGACCTCGGGCGCGCTCGAGCAGATCGGCACCGAGCTCGACTGCAACGCCGCCGGCAAGGTCGTCTCGACCGCCTGGTACGAGCTGGTCCCGGCGCCGTCCAAGACGATCGCACTGGCGGTCGCGCCGGGCGACGCGATGCACGCCACCGTGACCGTGACCGGGCACCGCGTCGTGGTCGAGCTCGACAACCTGACCAGCCACCAGAGCTTCCGCAAGGTCCTGCGCAGCGCCGCGATCGACGTCAGCTCGGCGGAGTGGATCGTGGAGGCTCCGTCCCAGTGCATCAGCCAGTACAGCTGCCAGGCCCTCCCGCTGGCCAATTTCGGGTCGATGAGCTTCGACTCGACGAGCGCGGTGGCGAGCGATGGAACGTTCGGCACGATCGCCGGAGGTAACTGGACGCGGACCAAGATCAAGCTCACAGCGGGCGCTCAGCGCCTGATCGTGACCCGCAACTCCTCCGACAGCGCCGGCACCGCGGCGCCGTCCGCGCTGCGCGACGGCGGCAGCGCATTCGACGTCACGTTCGCCACCGCGCCGAGCCAGCCCGCCCAGGCGTACGCGCGCCAGTCGCGCCTGCGCGCCGGCTACGTCCAGCACTAGCCGCATTTTCCGCGGTTGGTGTGGGCATGGTGTTGTTGTTCGGGCCAGGGCGGTTGGATGGCGAGTAGCTCGAGCACGCGGCGTTGGGTGTGTGTGAGGCGGTCGAGGCGGATGCCGTTGGGCGTGTAGGTGATGCCGAGGCCTTGGAAGGCGGCGAGGATGTTGCGGCCGGTGGGCTTGGCGGCGCGGCCTTCGGGCAGTAGGCCTGGGAGTTGTTGTTCGTGGTCGTCGCCGAGGGCGTGGCGGAGTTGGGATTCGATCAGTCCGAAGATCAGGAGCGCGAGCCCGACGATGCTGGTCAGCGCGTAGATGCGGTCGTCGTTGTGAAGGAAGATGGGGCGGACCTTGAGGGTCTGTTTGTAGTCGCGGTGGCGGCGCTCGACGATCTGTTGGCCTTTGTAGAGCTCGAGCACTCGGTTGGCTGACAGGCGTCCTGGGATGTTGGTCGCGAGCGCGTAGATGCCGTCCGCGTGGGCGGCTTTGGTGATCGCGTCGTGGTCGCGGTGGTAGGTCAGGGTGGGGCGCCCGGCGCGGGTGGCGGTGGTGGTCGTGATCAGTCCCTGGACCTGGCCGGTGAGGATGGTCGCGACCCGCGCGTCAACCTGGCGGCGGGTCTTGTAGTGGCGCCCGCCGAGACCACGCTTGACGCGCGCGAGCGCGTCCTCGGCCTTTCTCAGTGCGCGTTCGCGGGCGGCGGCGACCTCGCGTGCTTCCTCGGAGGAGTGGATGTACGCGACGCGCAGCTTCAGCGGCTTGCCAGTCTCGGGGTCGGTGATCTCCCAGTCGCGCAACGCGCCGCGGTAGCGCGTGCGCAGCTCGGCGGGCAGGTCGCGCTGGCGCGCCGCGACATACCCCAGTGGCCGCAGCCCACGCTTACCGACATCGGTCAGGTAGCGCTCGCGAAACCCGGTGCTGGCCCGTAGCGGCACGATGAACTCAAGGCCCGAGCGGGCGATCTCACACAGTGTCTTGGGCCATCCGCAGGCCGCGTCGCAGATCACGAGACCTGGGGACGCCAGCGTCGCCAGCCGTTCCAGCGACGCGCCGATCAGCGCTACCTCGGCGGCGTTTCCTGGGTCCGGGCGCATGTACAGCGAGACACCACACGGCGTGGTCGCCTGCAGCGCGCGAACCTGACGGCCGACCGTGCGGTCCGGACCCCAGCCCTTCGCCACCAAGGCGGAGTTCTCGTACGCGCCAGCGACCCGCAGCGTCGTCAGATCGACGTGCAGACGGCCGGCGTCGATCCCGAACCGCTCGATCGCCTTCGCGGCCAGCGCGCCGCGCAAGCTCTCGGCGTAGACGGCGAGCGACTCCAGTCCGCGTCCGAGGCGATCATCATTGAGCAGCGCCGGCGGGATCCCGACCAGCTCCTGCAGCGCCGTCCCGGACGCCCACCCGGCGATGTCGTACAGCGGCGAGGGCGAGCACAACCGCGAACAGATCAGCGCCGCGACAATCTCCCCGGCAGACAGCTGCTGGTGCCCGCGCTGCGGCAACGCCCGGTCAACAAGCGCGATCAGATCCAGCTCTCCGAGGAAGTGCCAGGCCAACAGCAGCGGCCCGACCTCGCGTCGCACACCGACCAGCGGCGGGTCCAACCGCGCGAAAGAGCCCATCAGCTGCTCGAGTTGGCCCGACGCTTTGAGCTCGTCCTCACGCCCGAGCGTGCGCAGCACGCGATGACGCACGCGCCCATGCTCATCGCGATACGCCTGCACCAGGCGCAGATACACGTACCGCCTCTGGCCCCGCACCACGGCGTGACGCTTGACATACATGTTGGCCCTACAATAAGCGACCCATCGGACAGAACCCCGAACCGCCGATTTCTCAGCCCACAGCCGCTAGCAAGCATTCTCGACCAACACGACCGACCACCGCACCATGCGCCTGTATTGGCCCTACATAACGGCTCCGCAAGCACCCACCGCAAAGCGAGCATCAGACGCCCGAGCCCAACAACCAGCCGGAACCGCCTACACGAACACACCCAACCAGCAGCGGATCAACCCCAAAGCGCGGAAAATGCGACTAGCGCTCTTACGAACCTCGTAGGCGGTCCCTACGTCCGTCTACCGGAGCCGGCCGAAGCTCTGAACATGACCGATCCGACGCCTCACCTGTTCTGGATCACGAGCCGCGCCGCGGGCTTCGCCGCGCTCGTGCTGGCCAGCCTGGCCGTTTCGGCCGGCCTGCTCATGAGCACCAAGCTGCTCAAGGGCCGGACCGGCGAGCTGCGCGCCGGCCACGACACGCTGGCGCTGGCCACGATCGTGGCCATCGTCGTACACGGCGTTGCACTGCTCGGTGACAAGTTCCTGCATCCCTCGATCGCCGACATCGCGATTCCGTTCGTCTCCAGCTACAAGACGTTCTGGACCTCGCTCGGGATCGTGGGCGGGTGGGGGCTGGCGCTTCTCGGCCTCTCTTACTACGCGCGGCGCCGGATCGGCGCGGTGCGGTGGCGCAAGCTGCACCGGTTCACCGCATTGGCCTGGCTGGCCGGCCTGGCCCACGCCCTGGGCGAGGGCACCGACGCAGGTCAGCTGTGGTTCCTGGCCATGCTCGCGGTGGTGGCGATCCCCGCCCTGGCCCTACTGGCCACCCGGCTCGCCCGCAGCGGTGCGGGCGGCGCGCCGGTGCCGATGGCGCAGCCTCAGACCTCGAAGAACCGTCCCTCGGGCCCTACGTTGACGACCGGCGTGGTTCCGATCGCCGCTTCCGAGCCCCAGCACTGATGGATGTGACCGCAGACCACGAGCGTGGGCCGCTTGCGCTCGATCGCCTCGAGGATCGCGCGGCTGCCGAGATGGCGGCCGTGCGCCTCGTCGAGGTAGCCCTTCGGCGGTGAGTGCACGACGAGCACGGCGCCCTCGGGACAGCTCTCGAGCTTGGCCGCCGCCTCGTCCTCGCTGAGGTCGAAGCTCCACGGGAACGGGGTCGGGGGGACGCCGCCGCCCAACCCGAAGAACTCCGCACCTTCGAGCTGAAGCGCCTCGCCGTGGAGCACGTGGGCGCCGGGCCAGTCGGCGCATGCCCGCCACAGCTCGGTGTCTGACTCGGCGTTGCCGGGGACGAGCACGGTCGGCGCGGCGATCGCGCTGAGCACCTCGATCGTGCCCTCGAGGCCCATCCGCATCGTGGCGTAATCGCCCACGCCGAGCACCACGTCGGCCTCCCGCGCCAGCTCCACCAGGCGCTCGGCGAGGTCGTGATCGCGGTGCAAATCGCTGAAGGCCAGCAGCTTCATGGCTAGCTACGGACGTGCAGGATCCCAGACATGCCGCTAGCATGGCGTCGGCGCGACCTCCGCGACCGCTCCACGCCTCGAATGAATTGGCCGGCGTGGTGGGAGTCAGGGGTGGAGGCCTCCCGCGGAGAAGGACATCATCTAGAGGAGGTATCTGCAAGTGGTCTTACGACCTAGGAAAGCCCTGTTGGGGCTCATCACCGCTGTGGCTGCGTTTGTGGCGCTGCCAGCATCCGCGATGGCGGCCGGCGAGAGTCTTGCGTTCACGCTGTCCGGCACGCAAGCTGGCAGCAATCCACAAATCACCGCCGCAATCACGTTCGCTGGTGGCACCGAGACGCCGAAGAGCGTCGTGTTGGCGGAGGCCCCCGGCTTGGGGGCAAACCTGAACGCCAACCCGTCCTGCATCACCGGCGCCCAGCAGCTGACCGCCGCCTGCCAGGTGGGAACCGCGAAGATCACCACGAATGCTCCCGGTCCACCGCTTGACTCAGTAAGCGGAAGCGTCTACCTCGTGCCGCCCGCGAGCGGCTCGGGTGACTTCGCGGGTCTCGAGACTGTCGCGCCGCCGCTGCAGAATCAGTACAGCGGTCTGTCGCTGCGGACCACTCCGACGGTCGGCGTCAACGTGACGACCAACCTTCCCGACCCCGGAACTATCTCACCGGGCCTCGTGATCACCGGCCTGTCGTTCACGCTCAACCCGACGCTGAACAACATCCCGTTCACGGCGCTGCCGACGAGTTGTGGCACCGCCACCAGCACTGCGGCGATCACCTACTACAGCAACGCGACGGCGAATCCGTCGGGGTCGTTCATGCCGAGCGTATGCACGAACCTGCCGTACGCGCCGAAGCTCACCGCGGCGATCACCAAGGACAAGAGCGACAGCGGTGCGGCCATCACGCTCACCCAGACGCAGGCCGTGGGCGAGGCGTCGAGCAAGACGATCGTGTTCACCCTGCCGAAGGGCCTCGCGCCGAACATCCCCGCCGTGGGCGGGTGCCTGACCGGCACGCCGTGCCAGATCGGTACGGCAAAGGCGACCTCGCCCGGTGTCCCGGACGCGGCGCTGGCCAATGGGACCGTGACGCTGACCGGCACGATCAGCGCGCCGAAGCTCCTGGTCTCGTTCCCGGCGCCGTTCGGGTTGACGGATACAGGTGACGTGAGCCTGACCGGCTCGGTGACGTTCGCGGATGTCCCGGATCTACCGCTGACCAGCCTGGCGCTGAGCATCACCGGGCCAAACGGGCAGAAGGCGTTCAACACCGATTGTGCGCCGGCCAACATCGGTGGTCAGTTCACCGCGCAGAGCGGGGCGACGGCCAGCGTGACCGCGCCGATCGCGTTCACGAACTGTGCGTCGAAGCCGACGGCCTCGGGCTCGACCAGTGGCCTGGCCAGTGGGCATCCGAGGCTGAAGTTCAAGGTCACCCACGGCAAGGGCGCGGCCAAGATCGCCACCGTGGCGCTCGGCGTCCCGCGCGGCCTGAAGTTCTCGCACTCGGCGATCGTCAAGCACAAGACGTGCACGACCAAGAAGGGCAAGAAGAAGTGCACGACGACGACGCTGATCAAGGGCCTCAAGATCGCCGGCGGCAAGGCCAAGACCGTCGCGATCAAGAACGGCAAGCTCGTGATCACGCTCAAGAGGGCGTCCAAGGCCGTGACCATCACGACTAGCGGTCCGCTCGTGAGGGAGAGCAAGTCGCTCCAGATGAAGGTCAAGAAGCACAAGGTCAAGACCCTGAAGTTCTCGGTCAAGGCCACCGACGCCTCGAAGAAGGCGACGACGGTGCCGCTGAAGCTGAAGGCGCACTAGCGATCGCTTCGGCTGCATGTCCGTCCTGCGGCACCGCGCTTTTCGAGGCGGTGCCGCGGGGCGGCAGTGGTCGAACGCGAGTGCCGCGGGCCGGACGCCGCAGCCTCGCTTAGAGCCGGCCCGCTAACGGTCCGGGAGGTCTTCGACCCGCTCGGGCTCGGCCGCCGGCCCCGGCTCGCCTGCCTCCGACGCGCCACCGGGGCCCAGCGCCCGGGCGTCGCCGGCCTCGAGCGCGCCGTTCTCCGCCGGTCCTGGCGCCACCGCCGGCGCCTCACCGGAGGCCGACGCGGCGCGACCTTGCTGGATCGCGTCGATCACCGGCTTGACCAGATCGATCGGCATCGGGAACACCACGGTCGTGTTCTGGTTGACGCCGATCTCCCGCAGGGTCTGCAGATACCGCAGCTGGAGCGTGGTCGGGTTGCGGCCGATGATGTCGGCCGCGTCGGCTAGCCGGGTCGCCGCCTGGGCCTCGCCTTCGGCGTTGATGATCTTTGCCCGGCGCTCGCGCTCGGCCTCGGCCTGGCGGGCGATCGCGTGCTGCATGCGCTCGGGGATCTCCACGTCCTTGATCTCGACCGTGGTGACCTTGATCCCCCATGGCTCGGTCTGCGAGTCGATCACCTTCTGCAGCGATTCGTTGAGGTTCTCTCGCTCGGACAGCAGGTGATCGAGATCGACGCCGCCGAGCGTCGACCGCAACGTCGTCTGGGCGATCTGGAGCGTCGCGTTGTGGAAGTTCTCGACCGCGTTGACCGACTTGTTCGGATCGACGACGCGGTAGTACGTGACGGCGGTGACGCGGACGGGGATGTTGTCGCGGGTGATGATCTCCTGCGGGGGGACCGTGAGCGTCACCGTCCGCAGCGAAACCCGCACCATCCGGTCGATCGTCGGCACGAGCAGGATCAGGCCCGGGCCGCGGAGATCCATCACCCGACCAAGACGGAACACGACTCCGCGCTCGTACTCCCTGAGCACTCGGACCGAGGCACCCACCACGGTCAGGGCGATTACGACCAGTACCAACAGCACGACCACGATCGCGATGATCATCGGATCAACTCCCATTCCTCGGCTCGGCGAACCCCCACTGTCAGTCCCTCCAGGTGGTCCACCACCACAGTGTCCCCCGGATGCAGATCGCCTTGATCGGCCTCGTCGTCCAGCACCGACCGGCACGCGCGCCACAGGGTCCCGTCGACCTGCACGCACCGGTTCGCCGCGTCCCAACTGCGCACCACGCCGAGGTGACCGATCAGGCTCTCGGGCCCGGCCCGGACGCGGCGCCGGCGAACGGCCACCCCCTTGCCGACGGTCACCGCCAGCACGCCGCCGGCCGCTCCGGCCAGTAGCAACCCCGCCACGACGCCCAGGATCACTCCGCCGCCGAGTCCGAGCACGGCGAGCACCGCGCCGGCGGCGAGCGCCAGCACGCCCGGCCCGCCCAACACGCCCAGGGTCGGCACGTGTGCCTCGAGCAGGATCAGGAACGCCCCCATGAACAGCAATGACACGCCTAATGCGGTCATACCGCTAATCGTAGACCCCCGCAGAAGCGGCCTGCGACCCCCGAGCGCTTCAGCGCCCGCCGGGCCCGCTCAGCGGCCGCGCACCGGGCCCAGCGCGCGGTCCCGCGAGCCGCGCTTGACGTCGAACATCGCGGCGTCGGCGCTGCGCAGCAGGCCATCGGGATCGTCGGCGTCGATCGGAAAAACGGCCCGGCCGATGCTGACGCCGAGCTGAAGGGGATGCCCGTCGATCATGAACGGCTGGGCTAGAGAGGAGGCCAGACGGTCGGACACCTCCTCGGCATCACCCGGCGCCGTGTGCGGGTCGATCAGCACCGCGAACTCATCGCCGCCGAGCCGCGCCACCGTGTCCTCCGATCGGGTGCCGCCGACCAGGCGCTTGGCCACCGCGACCAGCAGCTGATCGCCCACGTCGTGGCCGAACTCGTCGTTGACCGGCTTGAAGCCGTCGAGGTCCATGTAGAGCAGCGTGATCGGGTGAAGTTCCTCGCGCGCGCGCTCGATCGCAGCGCGCAGCTGATCGGTGAACTGCACCCGGTTGGCCAGCCCGGTGAGCTGGTCGTGCAGCGCCTGATGGGTCATCTCGTCGAGCAGCCGGCCGTTCTGGAGCGCGGTGGTGGCCTGCGCGGCCACGCCGGACAGGCGATTCAGCAGGTCGGGCGTCGGCTTCAGCCGGTCCGGATCGCCGAACACCGAGACGATCAGCAGCCCCAGGAACGAGTCGCCGGCCAGGAGCGGCACGAGCATCGCCGCGGCCAGCCCGAGCTCGCTGAGCATGTCCAGCAGCCGCCGGTCTTCCACGGTCTCGTCGACGAACAGCGGCGCGCTGCTCGAGCCCTTGACGAGCCGGTCCAGCACGCTCCCAGGGATCGGATTCCACACGCGCGGCTCCTCGTCCACCGCGCCGTCGTGCGTGGTCACCGCGCGACGCACGAGCTCGCTCCGCGCGGCATCCCACAGGCACACCCCTACCCGGTCGCAGTCGACGACCAGCGTGACCGCGTCGGCCAGCCGGCGGGCGATCTCGTTGCTCGTTCCGGCTACCGCCATTGCTCGGGCCAGTGAAAGCAGCGCGTTGGCCTGATCGCCCCGCTCCTTGGCCTCCACCAGGGACGAGGCGCTGTCGAGCGCGCTGGCGGCGTAGCGGCCGTAGACCTCGAACACGGCGCGCTCCTGCGGATAGAAGCTCTGCCCGGGCTCGCGCATCGCGAGCAGGCGCCCGTACTCCCGGCGGTTGGAGCCGACCGGCACTACCAGCCACGACTCCGGGTGCTCGGTCGCCCGGCGTCCGAGCAGCTCCTCGACGTACTCGTCGACGCCGTCCTCCTCGAAGCCCTTGTGATGGCAGTGCAGCTTTCCGTCCGCCTTGACGCGAACGGCCAGCAGGTAGCGGATCGCCCTCACCTCGAGCGCGGCCCGAGCCGTGATCCTGGCCAGGATCTCGTCGAGGTCGTCGACCGCGATCAGGTCCGAGGCGGTGGCGAACACGCTGCGCAGGCTGTCCTTCATCGCATCGAGCTGATGGCGCAGCGCGACGATCTCGGCCCGCGAGGTGTGGTCGTCCTGGCCGGGCATGGCATCCCAGCGGGCGTGGTAGACGCAGCGACCAGCGCCCATCGCCTGACACTCATCGTGCTCGACGGCCGCCGGCTCGAGACCGAACAGGGCCGGGGGGCAGGTCATCAGGCCGCACGTCCAGGCGCAGTGCTCGACGCTCCGGGGGAAGCCCTCGGACGCGGTGGCGACCACCTCGGCATAACCGGGACGGGCCTGGGTCACCTCGAGGTCCGTCACCGTGCTGAACTTGGCCGCGCCCTTGGCGATCGCCCCGTACACGGCCTCAGGCGAGCCGAGCGAGCGGAGCATCGCCGCGACCTGGGAGCTCCCCATCCGCTCGGCGGCATCCACTCCGACGGCGCGGGCGAACTGGGGGTGGTGCGTGACCCGCGCGCCGGCCTGCCACAGGGCCACCGCCTCGTCGTAGGCGATCCAGTTGGTGATGTCGAGCAGGTACTCGGGAGACCGCCGGCTGCCGGCCAGCCTGAGCACCTCGGCCACGGCCTCCGCGCCGCCGAAGGCGTGCACGCGCGCGAGCAGGACCGCGCTCATCGAGCACGAGAAGTGGTTCCCGGAGCTGGTGCGGACGGTGGTCGTCATCACGTAGGTATCGGACCCGAGTGCCCGGTCGATGCCCGACTTGACGTGGAATGGACAAACGGCTGTTGATAGCGTGCCGTCCCGGAACCCTCGACTATCTGGAGTGAAGATGACCAGCGCGAACACTCAAGGCCTGGTGACCGACATCGCGGGACTGCGCGACCGCGCCGGCACCCACGTCGGCTACACCGACTGGCAGGAGATCACGCAGGAGCGGGTCAACCAGTTCGCCGACGCCACCAACGATCACCAGTTCATCCACGTCGACCCCGAGCGCGCCAAGCAGACCCCGTTCGGCGGCACGATCGCTCACGGCTTCCTCACGCTGTCCCTGGTGGCACCGACCTCGCAGCAGCTGATGAAGGTCACCGATGCCCTCATGGGCGTCAACTACGGACTCGATCGGGTGCGCTTCCCGGCCCCGCTGCCGGTCGGCGGGCAGTGGCGCGGCGGCATGGAGATTCTCGAGGTGTCCGAGATCCCCGGCGGCCTGCAGATCAAGTCGAAGATCACGATCGAGGTCAAGGACTCCGAGAAGCCGGCCTGCGTGGCCGAGTCCCTAGTGCGCGTGTACGGCGGGCAGTGAGCACCGTCGATCTCGACAAGCTCGCCGCGATCGACGTGCACGTGCACGCCGAGCGCAACGCGTCAGAGCCCCAGGACCCGGTGACCGAGGAGCTGCTGGCGGCCGCCTCGAGCTACTTCGGCGCGGCGCCGAACCAGCCCACGGCGCAGGACGTGGCCGACTACTACCGCGAGCGCAACATGCTCGCGGTCGTGTTCACCGTGGACGACGAGGCCGGAATGGGCCGCAAGCGCCTGGGCAACGACGAGGT
Source organism: uncultured Solirubrobacterales bacterium (assembly GCA_963841535.1). Classification (GTDB taxonomy): domain Bacteria; phylum Actinomycetota; class Thermoleophilia; order Solirubrobacterales; family Solirubrobacteraceae; genus Palsa-465. Next base: position 401,671 of record CAWJDF010000002.1, read on the forward strand.
GCTCGAGGCCGCGCGCGCCAACCCGGACGTGATGATCCCGTTCGCCAGCGTCGATCCCCACAAGGGCAAGCTCGGCGTGCGCGAGGCCCGCGAGCTCATCGACGCGGGCGCCCGCGGGTTCAAGTTCCACCCCAACACCCAGGCCTTCTGGCCGCAGGACCGCGCCTTTTACCCACTGTACGAGGTGATCGCCGAGGCCGGGCTGATCGCGCTGTTTCACTCCGGCACGACCGGCATCGGCGCCGGCATGCCCGGCGGGGGCGGCGTCCATCTGAAGTACTCCAACCCGATGTGCATCGACGACGTGGCCGCCGCCTTCCCGGAGCTCAAGATCATCCTCGCCCACCCGTCGTTCCCGTGGCAGGAGGAGGCGCTCGCGGTCGCCGTGCACAAGCCCAACGTGTACATCGACCTATCGGGCTGGTCGCCGAAGTACTTCCCGCCGATCCTGATTCAGTACACGAACACCCGGCTGAAGAACAAGATGCTGTTCGGCTCGGACTTCCCGCTGATCGCCCCCGACCGCTGGCTGGCGGACTTCGAGAAGATCGAGATCAGGGACGAGGTCCGACCGCTGGTGCTCAAGGAGAACGCCGCGAAGCTCCTGGGCCTGAATTAGGGCCTCGCTTCGCTCGGCGTCCCTGGGACCGGGTTCCCCGTCCGGACAGGGATCGGTAACTGACCGGACGGGCTAAACGGTCCCACGGACGCCGCCGCAGGCGGCCCAAAACCCCGCCGCGTGCAGGAATTCTGCGCTATTGGCGATGCGGCTTGTGCAACTTCAGCGCACGCACGTTTAGTGAAGTTACTCTCGGGTATTGCCCGCGGCAGCCGGTGTGGTCGAGATTGCCTCGCATCGCCAAGCGAGACTGGGCCGCACTTGCCTCTCCTCTCCTCCCTCACCTGGCGGCAGTCCTGAAACGGGCTGTCGTCAGGTGCTGGTTCCCGACAGCGCCTCGGGGGCCGCGGCCAGCCGCTGGCGCTCGAGGCGCCGGCGCTGTGAGAGGGCCCGTTTGATCAGCGTCTCGAGCTCGGCCTCGGGCACGCCGTGCTCGGCGGCGCGCTCGAGCGCCCGCCAGAGGGCCAGCTTGCCCTCCACCCCGAGCGAGAGGATCTCGAGCTCCTCGAGCCGGCTCAGCGGCGAATAGCCGGTCAGTTGGCCGTTCAGCTTGAGCCGCCCGAGCTTCTCGGCGCTCCACGCCACCGCCGCCTTCGCGGGGTCCGAGCGGATGCCGAGCCGCTGCATGATCAGCTTGAGGGATTGACGGTCCTCGTCGATCTCCGCCGCCAGCGTCGCCAGCACCTTGCCGTAGGGCGTTCCCTGGTTGCTCTGAGCGGCGCGGCGGGCGAGGTTTACCGCGGCGACGGATCCGGCGTAGTGATCGTTGAGGTAGATCGATAGCTTGCTCATCGCCACCACACTACGACGTAGCGGCCGAGGGGGCGCGGCTGCACGACGACAATGACGGCCCTGCCAAAACCTTCCCATGGGCGTGGTAGCTTTGTCCTTGCTCACTGCTCCGTAGGGCAGATGGGATGTCTTGTAGCTGGAAACGGCGGCGTTCCGCGCGAGCGGGTCGCGGCCGGGGCCACCACATCCGCCTGATGACCCAGTAGGCCTGCCCCGGCGGGCGGGCGAAGGACGGACAGGAGCATGTTCAGCAATTTCGCCGTACACACCCAAACCACCGGGCGTGTGATCACGCTTGCCCTGACCGGCGAGCTCGATCTGGTCTCGAGCCCGGCCATGGAACGGACGATGGACGATCTGCCATGGTCCGACGCCGAGCTGATCATCGTCGACCTCAGAGGGCTCAAGTTCATGGACTCCACGGGCCTGCACCTCCTGATCAGGGTCCAGCAGCGGGCGCAGGAGGCCGGCCGGCGCTTCGCGCTGATCCGGGGGCGCGAGGCCGTTCAACGCCTGTTCGACCTGACCGGCCTGACCGACTCGCTCACGGTCGTCGACTCCGCCGAGCAGCTGCTCGAGGTGGACCAGGCGCCCGGCGCGTCCTGACGGCCGTTCCCCTGAGCGCCGTCGCGGCCTACACCTAGGCCCGGAGGGGATCGCGCATCGAAACCCGGAGGGTCTCTTGCCCGCCGCGCGTCACGACCGCGACCTCCTCGGTCAGCGCGGCGAGGAGATCGGTGCGCGACGGCGAGCCTCCCTGCTCCAGATGGGCGCTGGTGCCCACGCGCAGCGGCGCCAGCGCGAACTCGAGCCGCTGATCGCGCGCTCCCAGGGCGACGCTGATCGAGTTGCTCTCGGCCGCCTGCTCGGCGTGGGCCCCGAGCGCGTCGCTCAGGCGGAAGACGTCATAGCAGCGCTGTAGCGAGAAGCCGGCGCTCGGGGCCAGCGCCCGGCCGATGCGTCCCAGGAGGGGGGCCAGCAGCGCCACGGGCGCAACGGTGAGCACCACGTCCCCGTTCAGACCCGCATGCAGCTCCGCCTGCCAGGCCGAGGACCCGGCGGTCGCAGGGGAAGCGGCCGGCGAAGAGATCTCCCGGTGAGCGGTGGGGGCCCGGAACGACATTCGCACCTCGGTCCCGCCGTCCGGAACGTTGATGAACTCGCAGCGATCCGCCACGGCGCTCATCAGGGCGAGACCGACCTTCAGGCCATCGCGATCGGGCACGGTGCGCCGAATGCCGGATCCCTGGTCGCACACCCTGGCCTCGACCCCGTCCGCGCGGGCCCGGAGCTCGACAGTGAGCGGCCCGGGGCCATCCCCGTAGGCGTGCAGGATCACGTTGTTGCACGCCTCGCTGACTGCGGTGTTGACGTCGCTGAGCAACTCGGGATCGAACCCGAGCGCCTCGCCCGCGGCAGTGGACATGCTGCGGACCAGCCTGACCGCCTCCGGCCGGCTGTTCAGCTCCAGCCGGACCCACGGTGAATCGATCTCTCCACTCATATCGCTCCTGCGATTAGAGAGGTACCCAAAGCTCAGAAGAGCAAGCGCCCGATCGGGCACTTGCTCTCCCGCATCCGGCCGCGGCTCGAGCTCAGTCGGCCATCGCGGCGCCGTCCAGCCGGACCATCGATCTGCGCAGCAAGCGAGACACGTGCATCTGGGAGCAGCCGATCCGCTGGCTGATCTCACGCTGCGTGAGCTCTCCGACCAGGCGCAGGCCGAGGACCTCGCGCTCCACTTCACTCAGCGTGGACCAGCTCGCCGCCAGGGCCTGGCGATCCTCGGCGAGCTCGAAGCCGGAGTCCTCGCCTCCGAGCGTCTCGGCCAACGCACAGCGATCCTCGCTGTCGGGGGCAACGGGCGCATCCAGGGACGCCGGGTGATAGTTGTGGGCGGCGTCGATCGCCTCCATCACCTGCTCGATCGTGCATTCGAGCGCCTCTCCGAGCTCGTCGAGCGACGGCGAGCGGCCCAGCACGGCGGACAGACGCTCGGTGTGGCGGCTGACCGCCAGCGCCCGCTCCTGGAGATCGCGCGGGACGTGGATCGTCCAGCCCTTGTCGCGGAAGTGGCGCTTGAGCTTCGCCCACGATCGTGGGGGCGGCGAAGCTGGTGAACTTCTTGCCGCGTCCGGGCTCGAACCGCTCGATGGCGTTCAGCAGCCCGACGGACGCGACCTGGACGAGGTCGTCGAGCGGCTCGCGGCTATGGACATAGCGCAGTGCGAGCTTGCGCGCGAACGGGAGGAAGCGCTTGACCAGCTGCTCGCGAGCGGCTGGCTCGCGGTCCAGGTGGTAGATCTCGAGCAGCTCCTCATCGGGTAGCCGCGCGAGATCGCGCACGGTGATCGTGGTGACGGCCATGGGACCTCCGTTGTGGTGGATTGCCACACGCGGTCCGTCCGACGGCCGCTCGCTCGCGACCAGTGTCCGTCCCAGGGTGATCTGGACGCTGCCGTCGCGATGGTTTGTGTCGCCGCATCGCGTCGGCCTGCGAAATCATTCTCTCCTTCGGACCGATCCGTAAACCTCCACGAACCCGACCAAGCCCGCGACTACGTGGGAATCCAACCTGTGGCAGGGTAGGAAGTCAGGATGCGGACCGAGCTGCACTTCCACCTGCTGCCGGGCGTGGATGATGGCCCGGCCGATGATCGTGAGGCGATCGAGCTGGCCCGCCTGGCGGTCGAGGACGGAACGCGCCGGATCGTGACCACGCCGCACGTGCGGCTGGTCGACGTCGAGGCGGTGGCGGGGCTGACCGAGCGCCTTGGGTCGCTCTTGGACGACGCCGGCGTCGAGCTCGAGCTGCGCGCCGGCGGCGAGCTTTCCCCCGACGACGTCGGTTCGCTCGACGACGCGCAGCTGGATCGGCTCGCCCACGGTCCGCCCGACGGCCGCTGGCTGCTGCTCGAGGCGCCGCTGTTCAGTGGCACGAGGGCCCTGGACTCGGCCGCCGAGGAGCTTCACGACCGGGGGTTCGAGGTGCTGATCGGCCATCCCGAGCGCTCGCCCGTTACGCCGGACTCGGCGATCCGGGGCTTGGTGGCGGACGGCGCCGTCCTCCAGCTCAACGCCTCGTCGCTCACCGGCGCGCACGGCGGCGAGGCGCGGCGCAGGGGAATCGCGCTGGCCCGGTCCGGGCTGCCCTTCCTGCTTGCTTCGGACGCGCACTCGCCCGCGCGTCCACCTCAGCTGACCCCGGCCACGAGGGTGCTGGCCGCCGCCGGGATCGCGGAAGGCACGGTCCGCGCGGCGGTCGATCTCCTCCCCGAGGCGATCCTCACCGACGGTCTGGGCGCCGCGCGGGCATCGCGCCGAGCGCCGGCGGCGCACGGCGGTCGCTCACGGCTGGGGCAGCGCGAACGAGCCGCCTCGCCGCTCGCCCGTGCCGCTCAGGTCTTCCTCGATCGCCGCCACCGTACGTAGGGCGAGCGGGAGGAAGTCGCGCCTGAGTCCGGCCATCGTCGTGCGGCTGGCATGGACGGACACGTTGAGCGCGGCGATGACCGTGCCGGAGGCGCCTCGGAGCGGCACCGCGAGCGAGCGCAGGCCCTCCTCGAGCTCCTGATCGGTGGCCGCGTACTCCTGCCGGCGCACCGTGGCCAGGATCCCCCGCAGGGACTCCTTGTCCTTGACCGTGCGCGAGGTCAGGCGGGTGATCTCGATCCGGGCCAGCCGCTCCTCGAGCTCGTCGTCGGGGAGCCCGGCGAGCAGAACTCGGCCCATCGAGGTGACGAACGCCGGCAGGCGGGTTCCCACCGCCAGCGTGATGCTCATGATCCGACGCGTGGGCACACGGGCCACATAGACGACATCGGTGTCGTCGAGCACCGAGATCGAGCACGACTCGTTGACCTGGGTGACCAGTCTCTCCATGTGGGGCTGGGCGACCTCTGGCAGGCTGAGGCTCGACAGGTAGGCGTAGCCCAGCTCGAGCACGCGCGGGCGCAGCGAAAAGCGGCCCTGCGAGAAGTTGACGTAGCCCAGCTTGACCAGCGTGAGCAGGAAGCGGCGGGCCGCCGCCCGAGTCAGTCCGGTGAGGCGCGCCACCTCGCTCAGGGCCAGCTCCCGGTGCTCCGAGTCGAAGGCCCGGATGACCGCCAGCCCCCGTTCGAGGGACTGCACGAAATCCGAGTTCTGTGGGGGCTTGTCACTCATCGGGAGCGCGTGCGTTCGGCATGCGAACAGTACCGGAGATATCGGCGAGGCCCTTCGCCGGGGCCCGGCGACCACCGGTAGGATCAGCCGGATGAGCCACACCACCGGCGTGGACACCGCCCCGGGGCGGGGCAACGGGAGGGGAGTGGAGGCGGCTGGCCGCACCGTCCGCGACGCCGCCTTCGAGGTAATGCGGCGGCACGGGCTCACCACGATCTTCGGCAATCCGGGCTCGACCGAGATTGCCTTCCTGACCGATCTCCCCTCCGATGTGCGCTTCGTGCTCGGGCTGCACGAGGGCTCGGTGGTGGGGATGGCCTCCGGATACGCCCTGGCCCGGGGGGAGCCGGCCTTCGTCAACCTGCACACCGCCGCCGGCCTGGGCAACGCGATCAACGCGATCGCCAACGCCCGCGATTGCCGCGCCCCCCTGGTCATCGTGGTCGGCCAGCAGGACCGCAGACAGATCGCCTTCGAGCCGTTCCTCACCGGGCGGGCACTGGAGCGCCTGGCCGGCGAATACCCGGTGTGGCGCCAGCTTCCCAGCCGCCCGCAGGACGTGCCGGGGGCGATCGCGCGCGCCTGGCATGAGGCCGTGGCCGCGCGCGGCCCCGCGTTGGTCGTGGTGCCGATGGGCGACTGGCTCGAGCCGGCCGACGAGCTCGCCGCTGGTTCGCCGGCGCGGGTATTGCGCCCCCACTCGGTGGCGGCTTCGCAGGTCGAGGAGCTGGCGGATCTCCTGGCGAGCGCCGAGACGCCGGCCCTGGTCGTGGGCGCGCCCGAGTCCGAGGACTGGGACGCCGTGGTGGCCCTGGCCGAGCGCCTGCGCTGCCCGGTCTGGCAGGAGCCGTTCACCCGCCGCGTCGGCTTCCCGCAGGACCATGAGCTGTTCGCGGGCCACCTGCACTGGCAGCGCCGGCTGATGCACGACGTGCTGTCGCGCTACGACCTGGTGCTCACGGTCGGCACGAACGCCTTCCGGGCCTATCTGTTCGACGAGCCGGTGGCGCAACGCGACCCGGAGACGCGGGTGGCGGTGCTGACCGCCGACCCGGGCGAGGCGCACCGCAGTCCGTGCGACCTGGCCGTGGTCGCGCCGGTTGGCGCCACCTGCGCGGCGCTGGCCGAGCTTGTGTCCGAGCGGGCCCCCGGTAATCCCCCCGAGCCTGTGCGCCGGCCGGCGCCGCTGCAGCCCCCGGCGGACGGAGAGATGTTGCGCCCCAGTCACGTGCTCGACGCGCTGGCCGCGCGCCTGCCCGACGACGTGCTGCTGGTCGAGGAGTGCCCCTCGAGCCAGCCCGATATCTACCAGCGCATCCCCGTGCGCGTCCCGTTCGGGTTCCTGAGCACGGCCAACGGCTGCCTGGGCTTCGGGCTGGCCGGGTCGATCGGGCTGCGCATGGGCCTGCCCGACCGTCCGGTCGTCGCGGTGCTCGGCGACGGCTCGACCATGTACGCGATCCAGGCGCTGTGGAGCGCGGCCCGCTACGACGTCGGCGTGCTGCTCGTGGTGATGGCCAACGGACGCTACGCGGTGATGGACGGTCTGGCGCGGCGGGTCGGCAAGGAGGCCGCGTGGCCGGACTTCGAATCGGTCGACATCGGCGCGATCGCGCGCGGGTTGGGCTGCCCGTCGGTGCGCGTGGAGACGCATTCCGACCTGGTGTCCACGCTGGATGAGGTGCTCCCCGGCCTGGCCGGGCGCGGAGAGCCGCTGCTCTTGGAAGCGATCGTGGGGGAGTAGCCCGGTGGCGACGACCGACGCGCGCAAGACCACGCCCGCGGACATCACCGCGGCGGCGGTCGCGAGCTTCGATTCGTGCGCGAATCCGCGCCTGCGCGAGGTGATGCAGTCGCTCGTGCGCCACCTGCACGGGTTCGCGGTCGAGGTCGAGCTGACCGAGGACGAGTGGCGCGAGATGATCGCGGTGCTCACCGCCACCGGCGACATCACCGACGAGCGCCGGCAGGAGTTCATCCTGTGGTCGGACGCGCTCGGGCTGTCGATGCTGGTCGACGCGCAGGCGCACGAGCTGCCCGCCGGCGCCACCGAGTCGACCGTGCTCGGCCCGTTCTACGTGCCCGGCTCCCCGCTGCGCTCGTATGGGGAGAGCATGGTCGTCGAGGCCGGCGCCGGGGTGCCGGCATGGGTCTACGGGCGGGTGCTGGACGTGGCCGGGGCGCCGATCGCCGGCGCCGAGCTAGACGTGTGGCAGAACGGCGCCGACATGCTCTACGCGGTCCAGCGCCCCGAGGCCGAGGAGGACCATCTGCGCGGGCGCTACCTGACCCGCCTGGACGGGACGTACGCGTTCGTGGCCGTCCGTCCGGTCCCCTATCCGATCCCGGATGACGGCCCGGTGGGCCGGATGCTGTCCGCCACCGGCCGCCATCCCTGGCGCCCCGCCCACATCCACATGATCGTGCGCGCGCCCGGCTACAAGACCGTCACCACGCACGTGTTCGACGCGGTGAGCGATTACCTCGATTCGGACACCGTGTTCGCGGTCAAGCCCTCGCTGCTGCGGACGTTCGTGGAGCGCTCCGCCGACGATCCCGAGCGGCCGGCGAGCGTCGACGGCGAATGGGTCTCGCTGGAGAACGACATCGTGCTGGCGCCCGGCGAGGACGGTGGCGCCGTGGTCGATCCCGGCCGCACCGCCTGACCCGCGGCGGATAACACGTCACGGGCGGCCCGCCCCGCAGCGCCGTGACGGCTTAGCCGCGTGGGGCGCCGATAACGCGTCACGCGGGCCAGCGGTCGCGCGCCGTGACGTGTTATCCGCGTCCCGTTCTCGCCGCTCGCCACAGCGGGTGTCCGGAGCGACTTGACAGAACCTTCCGCCACCAGCTACCTTGTACCGCATGGTAGCTATCGGCGACGGCGTGATCTCCCAGCTCCGCCGCGGCGTGCTGGAGTTCTGCGTGCTCGCCCTGCTGCGCGACGAAGAGCGCTACGGGTTCGAGATCGTCCGCAGGCTGTCCGACGCCGGCGGGCTGGTGACCACGGAGGGGACGGTGTATCCGCTGCTCGCCCGGCTGCGCAAGGAGGGCGTGGTCGAGACGACGTGGCGGGAATCGCCCTCGGGGCCGCCGCGCCGCTACTACCGGCTGACGCCGGCGGGTCGCTCGCTGCTCAACGCGTTCACGGCGGAATGGATGCGGTTTCGCGACTCGGTGGACACATTGCTGGAGACTGGAGCGATCGCATGACCACCACCACGCTGCACCCGCTCGCGGCGGACTACCTCGACCGGCTCGAGCGCGCGACCCGGCGGCTCCCGCGCGGCGAGCGCCGCGAGTTGGTCGCGGAGATCAGCGCCCACGTGTCCGAGGCGATCGATCCCGGGATGTCGGAAGCCGACGCGCTGACCGTGCTCGACCGCCTGGGCGATCCAGATGACATCGTCGCGGCGCAGCTACCGGACGAGCCGAGGCGCGAAGATCGGCGGGGCATACACGAGTGGGCGGCCATCTTCCTCCTGCTGTTCGGCGGCTTCGCGTTCGGCGTCGGCTGGATCGCCGGTCTGATCCTGCTCTGGAGCTCGCGCGCCTGGAACGGGCGCGACAAGCTCATCGGCACGCTGATCGTCCCGGGCGGACTCGCGGCCGCATTCGCGTCACTGTTCGTCCTCGGAACCAAGCGGGAGTGCACGAGCGTCAACGGCGTCCAGCAGCACTGCACCCCCGGGCCGAGCACGGCCCACCAGATCGTCTCGGTCGCGGTTCTTGCCGTCCTCGTGCTCGGCCCGATCTGCACCTCGGTGTACCTGGCGCGCCGGGCCCGTTAATCGCCCGGGTTAACGCGCCGAAAGGTCGCTCACGGCCAAGTCGCGCGCGATAAGCTGCGCGCCACGATGGTTGACGAGATTGTCAACAATCCGGATGGTGGTCCTGGCACGGTCACCCCGGCTCGTGGGGAGCCGGTCCGCCCCGAAGACCGGCTGCGCGACGCGATCGTCACCGGCCGCTTCCAGCCCTCAGAGCGCCTGATCGAGGCCGACGTCGCGCGCGAGCTCGGCGTGGGGCGCTCGGCGGTGCGCACCGCGCTGGCCCGGCTCGAGCACGAGGGGCTGGTCGAGCACGAGCGCCATCGCGGAGCCCGGGTTCGGCTGGTCACCGCCCAGGAGGCGGTGGAGATCCTCGAGACGCGCGCGGTTCTGGAGGGCGTGGCCGCTCGCCACGCCGCCAAGAACGCCGCGCCAAGCGACCTCGCCGACCTCGAGCGCATCCTGGACGGGATGCGCGGGCGCCTCGACGCCGGCGATCTGCTGGGCGCCTCCGATCAGAATGCGGTGCTCCACGGCCGCATCCTCGAGATCTCCCGTCACGCCACGGTGGGCCGCCTGATCGCCACGCTCAAGTCCCAGCTCGTGCGCTTCCAGTACCGGACGATCCTCCTGCCGGGGCGCAGCGAGCGCTCGTTCGGCGAGCACGCGGCGATCGTGCAGGCGATCGCCTCCGGCGACCCCGAGGCCGCCGAGCGGGCCATGCGCACGCACCTTTCGCACGTGGCCGAGGCCCTCCGGGGAGCGACCGGGTGAGCAACGAGACCCCCTCGGAGCGCGCCCGCGACCTCCTGCGGGGCGCGTACGACACCCACATGCACATCTCGCCCGACGTGGTCGAGCGCAAGATCGACGACATCACGCTGGCCCGCAAATTCGCGGAGCTCGGCATGGACGGGTTCGTGCTCAAGTCGCACTACGGCTCGACCGCCGAGCGTGCCGCAGTCGTCCGCTCCGCCGTTCCAGAAACCAACGTCCTCGGCGCGATCGCGCTCAATCGCGCGGTGGGCGGCATCAACCCCCTGGCGGTCGAGATCGCCGCCCGCGAGGGCGCGCGCACCGTCTGGCTCCCGACCGTCGACTCCGTCAACGAGTCTCACGAGCGCGACGCGGTGGGTGGGCCTCAAGTCAAGGTCCCGGTGTGGGTCAAGCTCCAACTCGACCTGCGCGAGCAGGGGATCGAGATCCCCCCGGTGCCGGTGGTGAACGAATCAGACGGCACGGTCCTCCCCGATGTACGCGAGGTCCTCGGCATGATCGCCCGGCACAACATGCTGCTGGCCACCGGCCACCTCGGCCGGGACGAGATCTTCGCCGTGGTCGATGCGGCGCTCGAGCAGGGCGTGCGGGACATCGTGATCACCCACCCCGAGTTCCCCTCGCAGGACCTGAGCGTCGATGACCAGAAGGAACTCGCCGACAGGGGCGCGCTGCTCGAGCGCTGCTTCACCACGCCGCACACCGGGAAGGTCACCTGGGAGCGCTGGATCGAGAACATCCGCGCCACCGGGCCCGAGAACTCGGTGTTGTCCACCGACCTCGGTCAGGTGTTCAACCCGCCGGTCGAGGACGGCATGGCGCTGATGGTCGACCGGCTGCTCGACGCCGGCTTCAAAGACGAGGAGGTCTACGTGATGGCGGTCGTGAACACGCGCATCGTGGCGGGGGCGGAGGCTCGGTGAGCGCTCGCAGGGTGATGGTCATCGGGGCCCACTCGGCCGACTTCGTGTGGCGGGGCGGCGGGGCGTGCGCGGTTACCACGACGAATGGCGGCGAAGCCCGCGTCATTGCGCTCTCCTACGGCGAGCGCGGCGAGTCCGGCGAGCTGTGGAAGGAGGAGGGCCAGACGATCGAGAACGTCAAGAAGGTCCGCCACGGCGAGGCGGAACGCGCCGCCCATGCGCTCGGCGCCACGTTTGAGTGCCTCGACATGGGCGATTACCCGCTGAACATCGACCCCGACCGTCTGAACCTCATCTCGGAGAAGATCCGCGAGTTCGCCCCCGACGTGCTGATCACCCACACCGACACCGATCCGTTCAACCCCGACCACCCGATCGCCTACGCGGCGGTCAACCGGGCCCGCGGCTTGGCCGCCGGGGCCGGCGTGTCGAGCGCATTCAAGACGATCACCCCGCCCGTCTTCTATCTGTTCGAGCCCCACCAGCCCGAGCTGTGCAACTTCACCCCGAACACGTTCGTGGACATCACGCACGTGATGGAAGCCAAGCGCAAAGCCATGCAGGAGATGAAGGCGCAGAAGTACCTCCAGACCTACTACGACCAGCGCGCCGACCAGCGCGGCAACCACGCCCGGCGCTCGTCGGGCAACCAGGACATCCGCCAGGCCGAGGCCTTCCAGCGGGTGACCCCCAACGTGGTGAGCGCGCTGTGAGCGCCGATCGGAGCTACGACGAGCTGGCGCAGCTGGGATCGGCGACGGTCTACGAGGCGGCCGGGCGCAGAGGCTACGTCGACGCCGACCTCATCCAGATCGTCCCGGGCTCGCGCGCGGCCGGACCGGCCCGCACGGTGATCTGCGGCCAGGACGACAACCTGATGGTCCACGCCGCGATGGCCGCCGTCGGGCAGGGCGAGGTCCTCGTCCTCACCATGCCCGAGCCGCGGCCGGTGGCGCTGGTCGGCGACCTGCTCGCCACGCAGGCCAAGGCCCAGGGCGCCGCGGCGATCCTGGTCGACGCCTCGGTGCGCGACGTGGAGGAGCTGGCCGAGCTCGGGCTGCCGATCTGGGCGCGCTGGGTCCGGGTCAAGGGCGCGGGCAAGGACGGCGTCGGCTCGATCGGCCAGCCGGTCACCGTGGGCGGCGCGACGATCCGAAACGGCGACATCCTCATCCTGGATGCCGACGGCGTCGCGGTCGTCGAGCAGGAGCGCTTGGATGAGGTGCTCGAGGCATCCCGCGAGCGCCTCGAGCGTGAGCGCGTCAAGCGTGAGAAGCTCCAGGCCGGCGAGCTGTCCTACGACCTGGACGGGCTCAGGGAAAAAGTCGAGGCATGACCCCCGAGCCGATCCACGATCTGGCGCACATCAGCCACGCCGAGCTGCTCACCCCGTACCCCGAGGACAGTCTGCGCTTCTTCGTCGAGCTGTTCGGGATGGAGATCGAGCATCGCGAGGGCCAGTCGGTGTTCCTGCGCGGCTGGGGTGAGTACCAGCCTTACGGCCTGAAGCTGACCGAGTCCTCGCTGCCCGGACTCGGCCACACGGCGATCCGGGCCTGGAGCCCGGAGGCCCTGACCCGCCGAGTCAACGCCATCGAGGCAACCGGTCTCGGCGTCGGCTGGAACGAGGGCGACCACGGCCACGGGCCGGCCTACGAGTTCAAGGACCCCGACGGCCACGCGTTCGAGATCTACTTCGAGCAGGATCGCTACGTCCCGCCCGAGCACCTGCGCCCCCGCCTGAAGAACGTCCCCCAACGCCACGTCGATCGCGGCGCTTCGGTCAAGCGGATCGATCACGTCAACGTGCTGGCCTCCGACGTGGCCGCCAATCGGGCCTTCGCCACCGAGCAGCTCGGCTACCGGCTCTACGAGCAGATCATCAACGACGACGGCTCGGAGCAGGGTGCCTGGATGAGCCTCTCGATCGCCGCCCATGAACTGATTTACACCTCCGATCACGCCGGCGGCCACGGCCGCCTGCACCACCTGGCCTGGTTCGTCGAGACCCGGGAGGAGATCCTGCGGGCGGCCGACCTGTTTCTCGACGCCGACGTTCCGATCGAGGCTGCGCCGTCCAAGCACGCGGTGGCGCAGGGCATGTTCCTGTACGTGTACGAGCCCGGCGGAAACCGCGTCGAGGTCACCACCGGCACCCACTTCATCTTCGACCCGGGATACGAGGCCGTGAGATGGACCCAGGCCGAGCGCGCCCGCGGTCAGGCCTGGGGGGTCAAGACGATCGAGACCTTCCACACCTACGGCACGCCGGACTTGAGCGGCAAGCCGCCCGGTCCGCCGATTCCACCGACCAGCCAGATCCCGGCCTTGCCGGGCGCCACGGTGCGATGAGCGCCGTCGAGGACCGGGCGCTGATCCGGGATCTCGTCGAGAACTGGGCGGTCTGGCGCGACGCCGGCGACTGGGAGCGCTTCGCCACCGTGTGGCACGACGACGGCTTCATGATGGCCACCTGGTTTCAGGGCCCCGCCGCCGAGTTCATCCGCGTGAGCCGCGAGGGCTTCGAGCGCGGCGTGAGCATCCTGCACTTCCTCGGCGGCACCTCGGTCGACCTGGCCGACGACGGACGCCGGGCGATCGCCCAGACCAAGATGACGATCTCCCAGCGTGCTGAGGTGCACGGCGTGGAGTGCGACGTGGTCTGTACGGGCCGCTTCTATGACTTCCTTGAGCGGCGCGAGGGCCGCTGGGGCATCGTCTTGCGCCAGCCGATCTACGAGAAGGACCGGCTCGACCCGCTCGACCCCGGGGCGACCCTGGCCCTGGACGCCGAGCTCCTCGAAAGCCTCCCTGTCGGCTACCGTCATCTCGCCTATGTCCAGACCCGGATCGGCTTCGAGGTCAAGCGTGACATGCCCGGCCTGGTCGGCCCGGCGGTGCAGCGCCTGTATCGCCGCGGCGCCGAATGGCTCGCCGGCGGCGAGCTGGGCGATCCGCTGAAGACGGTCGATTGAACCGCCTGAAAATCCAGCGGCCGGGGCCCTCGGTGCTGCTGGCCATCGGCATGGTGCTGCTCGCCGCCAACCTGCGCCCGGCGGCCGCCGCGGTCGGGCCGCTGATCGACCGCATCAAGGCGGACACCGGGCTGTCGGCGACCGGCGCAGGCGCCCTGACCACCCTCCCCGTGCTGTGCTTCGGCGCGCTGGCGCCGCTCGCACCCATCCTGGCCAGGCGCCTCGGCGAGCGCACGACCGCGGCCCTCGCGCTGCTCGTGCTCCTAATCGGCACGCTCGTGCGCCTCGTGCCCGGCCTCGGGTTCCTGTTCTTCGGCACCGCCCTGGCCGGCGCGGCGATCGCGGTGGGGAACGTCCTGCTCCCGGTGCTGGTCCGGGGCAATTTCCCCCATCGCGTCGGCCTGATGACCAGCCTGTACACGACCGCGCTGGTCGGCTTCGCGGCGCTCGCCGCCGGCGTGTCCGTGCCAGTGGCCGACGCGTTCGGCGGCGGCTGGCGGCCCGGACTGGCCATCTGGGCGGTGCCCGCGGTGATCGCGCTCGTACTCTGGGCCCCGCAACTCGCCCGCCGCCGGCCGACCCGCGCCGAGCCGGGCAGTGTGGCGACCGGTGCGCGGTCCCTGCTGCGCGACCCGGTGGCCTGGGCGGTCACGCTGTTTTTCGCGGTTCAATCTGCGGGGTTCTACGCCACGCTGGCCTGGCTGCCCAGTGTGTTCCACAGCCACGGGGAGAGCACCTCCGCCGCCGGGTTCCTCCTCAGCCTGTCGCTGATCGTGGGCCTGGCCCCCGCGCTGACCGTCCCGTCGATGGCCGCCCGGGCGTACGACCAGCGACCGTTCGTGCTGGTGTTCGTGAGCCTGATCGCGATCGGCTGGCTCGGGGTGCTGCTGTCGCCGACCTCGGTGCCCTATCTGTGGGTCGTGCTACTCGGGATCGGGCAGAACGCCTCGTTCCCGCTTGCGCTGACCCTAATCGTGCTGCGCGGAGGCACGGTGGCGAGCACCGCCGGCCTCTCCACGATGGTTCAGACCGTCGGCTATCTGATGGCGGCGGTCGGACCGCTGGCGATCGGGGCCGTGCACGACATCAGCGGCTCCTGGACGCCCGCGCTGATCGTGCTGCTGGCGCTGCTCGTCCCGCAGATGGTCATGGGGCTCGAGGCGGCGCGCAACCGTACCGTGAGCCCGGCCGGATGCCGGGCTGTGGTATGAGCCGAGGGCGCGGAGCGGTCTCCGTGGAACCTTGAAGCGAAGCGCCCGAGGCCCGGAGCAGGATGCGGTTACAGCGTGCGGCTGGGCGAAAGGACTTGACATATTCCCTGGTAAAGTTCGGCATGTGATCGAACGTTCACGATGCGTACGTTTCCGGTAGCTCGATGGCTGACCTGATGCCGCTCGTGGACGCGATTGCCGACCTGGTTAGCGACGGCGACTCGGTGGCTCTCGAGGGGTTCACGCACCTGATCCCGTTCGAGGCCGGGCACGAGATCATCCGCCAGGGCCGCCGCGAGCTCGAGCTGATCCGGATGACCCCCGATCTGCTCTATGACCAGATGATCGGGATGGGGGTGGCGCGCCGGCTGGTCTTCTCCTACGGCGGGAATCCCGGTGTGGGCGGTCTGCACCGCTTCCGCGACGCGATCGAGAACGGATGGCCGCACCCCGTCGAGATCGAGGAGCACAGCCATGCGGGCATGGCCAACCGCTACGCGGCGGGCGCGGCGAACATGCCATGCGCGATCATGCGGGGTTACGTGGGTACCGACCTGATGGCGCACACCACGGTCGCGCCGATCACCTGCCCGTTCACCGGCGAGACCCTGACCGCGGTGCCAGCGCTCAGGCCCGACGTGGCGATCGTCCACGCCCAGGAGGCCGATCGCGATGGCAACGTTCAGCTGTGGGGGATCCCCGGGGTGCAGAAGGAGGCGGTCCTGGCCGCGCAACGCTCGCTGGTCACCGTGGAGCGGATCGTCGACGAGCTCGAGCTCAAGCCCGGTGGCGTCGTCATCCCGGAATGGGTGATCACCGCGGTGGCCGATGCGCCGGGTGGCTCCCGGCCCTCCTACAGTCTCGGGATCACCGACCGCGACAACGACTTCTACAAGTTCTGGGACAAGATGAGCCGCGACCGGGATCAGTTCGCGGAGTGGATGAACGAGAACGTCCTGGGTAAGGAAGGATCAAAGCGATGACGGCCACTACGACCGAGGTGACCGCGGGGGAGATCCAGACGATCGTGGCCGCCCGCCGTCTGCGCCACACCAAGACGGTGTTCATCGGCGTCGGTCGTCCCAGCACGGCCGCGCTGCTGGCCCGCATAGTGCACAACCCGGAGCTGATCCTGGTCTACGAGTCGGGGACGATCGGCGCCAAGCCGTTCCACATCCCGCTCTCGATCGGCGACGGCGAGCTGGCCGAGACCGCGGACTCGATCGTGTCGGTGCCCGAGATGTTCAACTACTGGATCGGGGCCGGCCGGATCGACGTGGCCTTCCTGGGCGCGGCGCAGATCGACCGCCACGCCAACCTGAACTCGACCGTGATCGGCGACTACGACCACCCCAAGACCCGGCTGCCGGGAGCGGGCGGCGCGCCCGAGATCGCCGCGAGCTGCGGCGAGGTCATCGTGATCGCCCCTCACGCCAAGCGGACGTTCGTGGAGAAGCTCAACTTCGTGACCACGGTCGGACACGGCGACGGTCCGGGAGCGCGCGAGCGGCTGGGCTTCAAGGGCAAGGGCCCGACCGCGGTGATCACCGACCTCGGCGTGCTCGAGCCCGACCCCGAGACGTGCGAGCTCGTGCTGACCCAGATCCATCCCGGCGTCGACGTGGAGCACGTGCGCGAGGAGACCGGCTGGGATCTAAAGGTGGCCGACGAGCTGAACACCACCGAGCCGGCGACCGACGAGGAGATCACGAAGCTGCGGGAGCTGCTCGAGCGGTGAGCGCCGCCTACGTGCTCGACGCGGTGCGTGCACCGTTCGGCCGCTACGGCGGCAGCCTGTCGCACGTGCGCCCCGACGACTTGGGCGCGCACGTGGTCAGGGCGCTGCTCGACCGCACCCCCGACCTCGATCCCGAGCAGGTCGACGGGGTGCTGTTCGGCGACGCCAACCAGGCCGGCGAGGACAACCGCAACGTGGCCCGGATGGCCTGGCTGCTCAACAACCTCCCGACTTCCGTGCCCGGGTCGACGATCAACCGGCTCTGCGGGTCGTCGCTCGACGCCACCATGCAGGCCAGCCGCGAGATCGAGACCGGGGATGCCGACGTGGTGCTGGTCGGCGGGGTGGAGTCGATGAGCCGGGCGCCGTGGATCCTGCTCAAGCCCGAACGCGCCTTCCCGGCCCAGCAGCAGGAGCTCCACTCGAGCACGCTGGGCTGGCGGATGGTCAACCCGAACATGCCCGACCAGTGGACGATCTCGCTCGGGGAGAGCGCCGAGAAGCTGGCCGGCATCTACAGGGTCTCACGCGAGGCGCAGGACGTGTTCGCGCTGCGCAGCCATCAGCGCGCGCAGGCCGCCTGGGAGAGCGGCTTCTATGGCGAGTGGGTGATCCCCGTTCCGGACACCGAGCTCGAGCGCGACGAGAACATCCGCCCCGACACCTCGCTCGAGAAGCTGGCGAAGCTCAAGCCGGCCTTCGTCAAGGACGGCGGCACGGTGACCGCGGGCAACTCCTCGCCGCTGAACGACGGGGCGGGCGCGGCGCTGCTCGCCTCCGAGGAGGGCGCCAAGCGCGTCGGCCGGGACCCCATCGCGCGCATCGTCTCGCGCGGCGCGGCGGCGGTCGATCCCGACGTGTTCGGAATCGCACCGGTCAAGGCCGCGAACATCGCGCTGGAGCGCGCCGGCATCACGTGGGACGACGTGGCCGTGGTCGAGCTGAACGAGGCGTTCGCTTCGCAGTGCCTGGCCGACATCGGCGAATGGAAGGGGCTCGACCCCGACAAGGTGAACCCGAACGGCGGCGCGATCGCACTCGGTCACCCGCTCGGAGCATCGGGCGTCCGTATCCTGGGCTCGTTGGCGCACGAGTTGCGGCGGCGAGGCGGTGGTTATGGGGTGGCCGCCCTGTGCATCGGCGTCGGCCAGGGACTGGCCGTGGTCCTGCAGGCATAGGTATATGTATAGACATAGATATAGATATATATGTATAGGTAGAGGAACCGGGAAATGACCGACGAGCTTCAGACTGAGAACGGCGTCCGCGTGATCTATGACCCGATCGCGGACACGCCGACGAGCTACGTGCGGGAGCCCGAGGGGGCCCACCCGCCGATGGACTACGAGGGCTACAAGTCAACGGCGCTGCGCCATCCCAAGCAGCCGCTGATCTACCTGCCGCAGACGATCACCGAGATCACCGGACCCCAACTCGGTCCGCTGCTGATGGGCGAGAACGACAACGACCTGACCGTCCAGCACGATGGCGAGCCGATCGGCGAGCGCATCGTGGTGTCGGGCCGCGTGTTCGACACCGAGGGCAAGCCGCTGCGGGGCACGCTGGTCGAGATCTGGCAGGCCAACTCGGCCGGGCGCTACAAGCACCGCTGGGACCGCTGGCCGGCGCCGCTGGATCCGAACTTCAGCGGGGCGGGACGATGCCTGACCGACGACGAGGGCCGCTACACGTTCACCACGATCAAGCCGGGTCCGTATCCGTGGGGCAACCACTACAACGCCTGGCGGCCGGCGCACATCCACTTCTCGCTCCTGGGCCGTGCCTTCACCCAGCGCCTGGTCACCCAGATGTACTTCCCGGGCGATCCCTTCTTCCCGTATGACCCGATCTTCAACTCGGTGCGCGACCCGAGCGCTCGCGAGCGGATGGTCTCGAGCTTCTCGATCCACGACACCGTGCCCAACTGGGCCCACGCGTATCACTTCGACATCTACCTGCGCGGTCCCGGCGCCACCCCGTTCGAGGAGGCGCATTGACGTGATCTTCCAGACCACCCCTTCCCAGACGGTCGGGCCGTATTTCGCGATCGGTCTGCCGTTCGACGTGGGCCCGTTCGCGGTGGCCGAGGGCACGCCCGGAGCGATCCACATCGCCGGCACGATCTACGACGGTGCCGGCGTGCCGATCCCGGACTTCCTGCTCGAGACCTGGCAAGCGGACTCCGAAGGGCGCTTCGCCGACATTCACAGCCACGAGGGTCACTCCGAGCAACCCGGCTTCCGCGGCTTTGCTCGCTACGGGCTCGAGGACGGCGACGGCACGTTCGACATCCTCACGGTCAAGCCCGGCGCCGTGCCCGGCCTGGCCGGCCAGACGCAGGCGCCGCACATCGATGTCTCGGTGTTCGCCCGCGGGATGCTCCACCGCACGGTGACCCGTATCTACT
Organism: uncultured Solirubrobacterales bacterium; assembly: GCA_963841535.1. Taxonomy (GTDB): domain Bacteria; phylum Actinomycetota; class Thermoleophilia; order Solirubrobacterales; family Solirubrobacteraceae; genus Palsa-465. The sequence continues at coordinate 421,047 of CAWJDF010000002.1, forward strand.
TCGCCGACGAGGCGGAGGCCAACGCGGCGGATCCCGTCCTCGCCCGCGTCCCGGTCGAGCGCCGGGCCACGCTGCTGGCCGAGCCGATCGACGGCGGCTACCGGTTCGACATCCGCTTCCAGGGCCCGCACGAGACGGTCTTCTTCGCGGTCTGAGCGCGGGCGCGTCGCCTCACGATGGCGGCGTCAGCGCGGCGCTGCGCGGCGATCCGTCGTGGCTCCAGGACACCGTGTCGCCGGTCAGGGTCAGCCCGGTCAGGAACGGACCGGATCCCGGGAGCTTGGTCGAGTCGACCGTATGCACGCCCTTCTTGTCAGAGGCTTCGATCGACTCGATGCTGCAGGGGTGACCGTCGGTACACGGGTCGCCCTCGAGCAGGGTTGGCGTCCAGGCTGACGCACCGCCGGCGGGGTTCGCCGAGGTCACCACGTGACCGTTCGCATCGGTGGCCACGCACAGCGATGCCGATGCGCACGACACGGAGGTGAGCCTCAGCCCGTTGTCGATACTCGCGTGGCTCCACGTGCCCGAGGCCGGGTCGGTGGACGTGTAGAGCGCGCCCTGCATGCCGACCGCGACGCACAACGAGCTCGAGGGACAGCTGACGCTGAGCAGGCTGTCGGGGATCGACTGCCGCGTCCACACCGCTGCATCGGGCGCGGTGGTCGTGGCGATGTCTCCGATCCCGACAGTGACGCACAGGCTGCTCGTCGGACACGCGCCCGAGGCGAACGGTGGCGTCGCGCTGCTTGTCGTCCACGCTCCAGTGGGATCGGCCGATGTGAACACGGTGCCGGCGTTGTCGGTTGTGAAGCATCGAGGCTCGGCCGAGCAGACGACTCCGTCGAGGGCGTGACCCGGGTCGATTTGCCTAACCGTCCACGCCGCCGTGCCGCCGGTCGGGTTGGTCGAGGCGGCGATCGTGCCGGTCAGGCTGGCGACGACGCACTGCGTCGTCGTGGGACAGCTGATGCCGTCGGCGAGGAAGGCGCTCGCGCTCAGCGGCGTTGGCTGCCACGTCGAGGCGCCGCCGGCCGGATCGGACGACGTGTAGATGTCGCCTCGCGCACCGACGCACCACGACCGGTCCGGACACGCTACGGCGTACAACGGCGATGGTGGTGGGGCGATCTCGCCGGAGCTCCAGCTCCCCGCACCGGCCGAGGGGTCATTCGACGTGACGAGGGCGTCAAATTCGTCCGCCGCCACGCAGAGCGTGCTGCCCGGGGCGCACGCATCCATCTCGAACGGACGAGAGAGCGACCCGAGCGGCGCGACCGCCTGGCTACGCGCGGCCGACACCCCGTCGCTCCCCACCACAACCGCGACGAGAGTTGCGCACAGGGGGCCGGCGCAGGTGGCACGTTCGCCACCGAGGTCCTTGCGCTGCTGGCCGGTGCGCAGGTCGAAGACGTGAACCTCGCTCGAGCTCCCCCCGTAGTGAATGTCGACCGAATTCTCGACGAGCGCCGCGTAGGGCTCGGCCAGCACTACGGAGGAGACCCATGATGCGCCATCGATGCTGTTGAGGAAGTGCGCGAGCAGCCGCTCGCGACCGTTCGAGCGCAGGCAGCCCATGGCCGCGACCGGCCCGGGGAACTTGAACGCGTACGGCGGCACGCGACCGTCCTGCGTCACCACGACGTCGTTGTCGGACGCGATGACCTTCGAGCCAGGTGGCGCGGCACATCCGGGGTTGGCGCCGCGGGGTTCGGGCTGCCAGTCGACCGAGACCGCCCGGATGTGCCCCACTGGCCTCGAACGGCCGCCTCGCGCCGCGACCAGCGTCAGCCGGTGGTTGGGAGCCACGAACGCGACCCACCGCCCATCGGGCGAGAAGGCCGGCGCGCTTCCGCGCGCCAGGCGCTGCCCGTGGTGGTCACGGACGCGCACGATCACCACCCAGCCCCGTCGCACGGCCACGATCCGGTCCCCGCTCGGGGACCACGAAGGCTGGGTGCCCAGCCCGATCTCGTGGAGCTTGCCCGGGCGACCGGCCCGCAGCGCACCATGCCGAACCACGGCAAGCTCACCGGTCGCCGACCACACCGCGTCGGTCACGCCACCCACCCCGGGGGGTTGCTTGCGCAGCGTGTCGATCCCATCCACGGTCACGCGCCCGCGCTGGATGAACGAGATCACGGTGCCGCCGGCTTCGAAGGCGGGGTTGGGCGCGGCGCCGAATTGACAGTTCATGCACGAACCGTCGGCGTAGACGATCCTGATCTTCGGTCCGGCGAACACGATCGCACGTCCGTCCGGTGACCAGCGCGGCCGGCGCGGCGTGCCGCATCGCTTCCGAGCCGTGCAGATCCGGCGCAGGATCCGCCCGTTCGCAGTCACCAGCACCACGCCATCGCCCGACTGCGGTTGCACTGCCAGCAAGCCGTTCGCGCCCGGGAAGGCCGCGAGGGCAGGCGGCGCCCACAGTAGCCCCAGCGCGACGACGATGCCCCCGACGACACTCCTCACAGTGCGCACTTGGCGGGTGTTAACGGCGCGGTCGCTCCTGAGTTGCGCCCGAGGATTACGGCACCCGCATGCCCATCAGGCGCAGGTAGCGCGTCACCGCCTCTGCCCGGTTGGCGGCGTGCAGCTTGCGCAGGATGCTGCCGGCGTGGAACTTGACGGTGCCGCTGGAGATGACCAGCGCGTCGGCGACCTGGCGGTTGGTGGCGCCCTCGGCCATCAGTCGCAGCACGTCTAGCTCGCGGCGCGTGAGCAGGCCCTCGAACACGACGCGGTCGTCCCGTCCGCCGGCCCCCGCGCGGGCGGACTCGGGCAGCGGAGCCGGAGGCGACACCGGCGCGTGGCCGCCGGACGACAGCGTGACCGGCGCGTCCGTCAGCTCGCTCGAACGGGCCCGCAGCCACTCGAGGAACTCGCGCATCTGGTCGCGCTCGTCGCGCAGCGTGCGGCGCAGCGTGGTGCTCTCATACGCCTGGGCCAGGCCGGTGGTGAACTCCCACAGGACGTCGCGGTCGAGCACGTCCACGGGCTGCCCCGGGCCGCGGTCGGCGTGGATCACGCCGATCACCTGTGAGCCGACCACAAGCGGCGCCGCCGCGTACGAGCGCCACCCCATCAGCTCGGCGGTCGCCCGGTCGACGCGGGGGTGGACGTGCGCATCGAGCACGATCGTGGCCCGGCGTCGGCGCAGGAGCTCGGTCTCGATCAGCGTGTGCTCGAGCCGCACCGGGTTGGCCTGGAGCTGCGCGAGCACGCTCGCGGCGACCCGCGCCTGGCCGGCCCCGGCGAAGTACGCCACCTCGGCGATCATGCGACCGCCTCGGACCAGGCTCACGATCGCGCGCTCGAACGCCGATCCCGCGCACAGGGCGGCGGGAGCGCGGGCGAGCATCGCGCGCGGCGAGGTGACCTCCCGCAGCTCGCCAACCGTCGCCTGGATCCGCTCGAGGGCCTGGAAGCGGCCCTCGAATCGTTCGCGCAGCCGCGCGAACGCTCCCTCCTGCTCGTCGATCGCGGCCGCGTGCGACTGCTCGGGGGGGAGCTGCTCGCGCACCGCGACGATCAGGGCTCGCACCCCGGCGAGATCGGCCGGCCCGGGATCGTCGGGCAGGCCAAGCAGCCGGCGCGCCTGGGCGGTGGCGAGCTCGAGCCGTCGATGGAGCTGCTCGCCAGGTGGACCCGAGATGACCTCGGGACCGGGTGCCAACGTGCTCATCGCGCGGCCTCCTGCCCGGCCCGCGCATAGCGCGAGACCGCGTCGGCGCGGCTGGTCGCCCCGAGTTTGCGCAGGATGTTCTTCACGTGGTACTTGACCGTCCCCTCGCGCACGAGCAGGACCCGGGCGATCTCGAGGTTGGTCTGGCCGCCGGCGAGCAGTCGCAGCACGTCGAGCTCACGCGCGGTCAGCGCTTCGACTCCGCCCAGATCGGGCCCCTCTCGCGCCGCGGTCCGGTCGTAGGCGCCCGCGGAAATTTGACCCAGCCGGGCGCTCATCCACTCGACCGCCGAGCGCAGCTCGTGATGGTGCAACTGAAGCATCTCCCGCAGCACGGCCCGCTCGAACACGCCGGTCAGCCCCTCGGCGTAGCGGGTGGCAACCTCGGCGTCGAGCGCGTCGAGGTTCCGCTCCCCGGACGTCGGGCCGGCATCGGCGTGGAGCAACCCCACGGTGCTGCCCTGCACGACCAGCGCGGTGACCACGTACTCCTCCCACCCGAGCGCTTCGCTCAGGCGCCGGGCTGCTCGCGAGCGCGTCTCGCGCACGTCCACGATCTCGGTCCGCGGTCGGCGGGTCACCTCATCCTCGATCGAGGGGTACTCGAGCGGAATCGGCGCGCGGCCAAGCTCCTCGAGCGCGGCGGCGGCCGCGCCCGGGTCCTCGGCGCTCCACAGGGCGTGCGCATGCAGGCCGTCCTCGCGGACCTCGCCGATCAGGACGCGACCGAACTCCGAGCTCGTCCCGAGCTCCTCGGCGGCGCGCTCGAGGATGCCCTGGGGCGAACCCACCTCGCCCAGCCGCCTGACCGCGTCGGCCACCCGCTCCAGGGCATCGGACCGTCGCACGTAGTCGCTCTCGACGACCTCGCGCTCGAGCGCCAGCAGCTCGACCAGCGTGCGCTGGAGCGTGGCCGGATCAGCCATGTTCCGGTCCCGGGAGTGCGCAGGTTAGGCCGGCGGTCAGAGGTACGCGGGGGCGGCGGGCCGCAGGCGCTCCATCAGCGCATAGCGGCAGGCGGCCTCGTGTCCCACGCAGCTGATCCCGAATGGCCGCCCGGCACGTTCGAGCGCCAGCCACGCATCGCCCGCATGCTCGCGGGGCACCAGCGCCACGGCCTGGCGATCGGACTGCAGCAGCCAGGCGACCGGGATGCCGTCCACCGATCCCCGCCCGAACGGCCTGGCGTGTCGCGGATCTCCGGACTGGCCGTAGGCACCGAGCGCCGCCAGGACCTTGCTCGTATCGCGTCCGAGCAACGCGAGGGCGGCCAGCTGGTCGGAGAGGTCGCGCACAGCGACGTGACGTGCGGGCACCGCGTGCAGCGCATCGACGAGCCGGCCGCCCACGCGCGGGTCGCACACGACCAACACCCGGTCGGGGGCCTCGCCGCACCACCACGTGCTCCCGCCGGCGACCAGACCCCCAGGGGAGACGGTCGCGCCGACGAGCCGCGTCATCAGCGCCGATAGCTGAGCCGGCGGGGCCTCGAGCGCAAGCGTGCTGAGCTCGGAGCGATCGACCAATCCCACGGTCCTGACGCACACGGCAAGCTCCGCGGCGGCCGAGCCGAAGTGGACCGCCACCGTCCTGCCCGCTCGGTTGCTGAGGATGGCGCCTGCCCGGCGCAATACGACCTCGAGCGCAATCCGACCTGGAGCGGTGGCCGACACGAGGAAGAACGTATCGCCAGCCTTCGCTCCCCGCCCTGCTCCTCAGGCAGAAATTACCTGCCCGATCGAGAGGGACGTTATTCCACCGCGCCATGAGCACCTGCCCACCTTGGCCTTCAGGCCCTCTCTAAAGTCTAGGCTAATCCGGCGCTGTGAGAGTGGCGAAGCCGCCAACGTGCAGGCAAGCTGTGGCGGTTCGCCAGGGTGGGACGGAGGGAGAGAGAGTGAGCACACACCTGACCCCGATACACGGCTTCGGCGCCACGGCGGCGCCCGCGAGCCACGGCGCGACCGCCGCGCCCGCAAGCCGCGGCGCAGCGGGTGCGCCCGCGAGCCCCGGTGAGCCGCGCGGCGAGAGACGCTACGCGCGGCTGAGCCACCTGATCGCCACGGACCAGACCGTGATGATGGACGGCGCCACCGGCACCGAGCTGATCCGGGTCGCCGGCGAGCGGCCCGAGCTGGAGGAGCACCTGTGGGGTCTGACCGCGATCCTCGAGTCACCGGCGGAGGTCAAGGCAGTCCACCGCCGCTACGTCGACGTGGGCTGCGATGTGATCTGCACCGACACCTGGGGGCTGGCCACCGCGCTGCGCGACGGCCAAGCCCGGCTGTGGGAGACCAGCGAGCCGATCCACTGGATGGACGTCGCCCGTCGCGCCGTTCACCTGGCCCGGGAGGCTGCGGCCGAGGGCGGCCGCGCCGACGAGGTGGCGGTCGCGTTCAGCATCAACGGCGACGTGGACACCCCGGACGGCAGGGAGACCATCCGGTTGCTGGCCCGGACGTTCGAGCACGATCCGCCGGACCTGATCCTGGTCGAGACGCTGACGCTGGTGCGCAGCTCCACCTACGCCACCGTGGAGGCTCTGCTCGACACCGGCCTGCCGGTCTGGCTGAGCTTCCGCCGCTGTCGCCACGGCGTGTGCGGCGTGTACGGAGAGCACTGGGGCGGCCCCGAGGGCGATGCATTCGGGCGCGCCGCCCGGCGTTTTGAGGAGATGGGGATCGGGGCGCTCGCGATCAACTGCCTGCCGCCCGACCACGTGACGGGCATGCTCGCCTGGCTGCGCGATTTCACCGACCTGCCGCTCGGCGTCTATCCGAACCTGGGCTACCTGTCCGCCGCGGGCTGGCGCCAGGAGGCCGGCGTGGGCGCCGCCGAGTACGCCGAGCTGGCCCTGCGCTGGCGCGAGGAGGGGGCGCAGATCGTCGGTGGCTGCTGCGGCGTCGGCCCGGCGCAGATCTCCGCGGCGCGCGCCGCGCTCGCCGACACCAAGCCTGGCCATGCCCGTCCCGATGCGCTGCCCGACGAAGGCGTCAAGCCCGTCTCGCTCGACTCCCGGCGCCGCCCCAGCCCGAGCTGGAGCGACGCGCGCGGGCGGCGAATGTTTCCACTGGACTTTCCCGACATCACGCTCGAGCCCGGCGTGTTCGTCCCCACCCAGGGCAGCCTGACCGTGTGGAAATACCTATGCGAGGAAGCGGTGGGGGCCCACCAGCGTTGTTTGGACATCGGCTGCGGGTCGGGGCTGCTGACGGTTCAGCTCGCCCGCAACGGCGCAGCCCACGTCCACGCCATCGACATCAGCAGTGCGGCCATCAAGAACACGCTCACGAACGCGTTCCGCAACGGCGTGGCCGACCGAGTCACCGCCGCGGTGCAGGACCTCTATCCGTGGGTCCCAGAAGAGCGCTACGACGTCATCGTGGCCAGCCTCTATCAGACCCCGGTCGACCCGTTCGAGCCGGTCGTATCGCACCGTCCCCTGGACTACTGGGGGCGGAGCCTCATCGACCACCTCCTGCGGATGCTGCCCGACGCCCTGGCGGACGACGGCACCGCATACGTGATGCAACTGTCTATCATCGGCGAGCGGCGAACCACCCAGCTGCTGGAACGCCTGGGCTATCAGGCTCGTGTCGTGGACTTCGGCCTGTTCGAGTTCACGGAGCTGTTCACCGACGCGCGCGAGCAGATCGCCCGTGTCGAGGAGCTCTCCGACGCCTACCACCTGAAGCTCGGCGCGACGGATGTTATGGCCGCCTACTTGCTCGAGATCACCCGTAAGGAAGGTAGAACCGCATGACACACGCCGACAATGAGTTCCTGTTCACCTCGGAGTCCGTGACCGAGGGGCATCCGGACAAGGTGGCCGACCAGATCTCCGACGGCGTGCTGGACGCGGTGCTGCGCGACGATCCGCTCGGGCGGGTGGCGTGCGAGACGCTGGTCAACACGGGACTCGTGGTGGTCTCGGGCGAGATCACGACGTCGACCTATGTGGATATCCAGGAGGTGGCGCGCCAGACGATCAAGCGGATCGGCTACACCGATGCTGAGTTCGGGTTCGACTACCACACGTGCGCGGTGATCAACGCGATCGACAAGCAGTCGCCGGACATCGCCCAGGGCGTCGACCGCGCATGGGAGACCCGCACCAACGAGAAGGACGAGGACGAGCTCGACGTGGCCGGCGCGGGCGATCAGGGGATGATGTTCGGCTACGCGTCGAACGAGACCGAGGAGCTCATGCCGCTGCCGATCTGGTTGGCGCACAAGCTGGCCAAGCGCCTCGCGGATGTGCGGCGGGCGGAGATCCTGCCCTACCTGCGCCCGGACGGGAAGACCCAGGTGACCGTGCGCTACGTAGACGGCCGGCCTGTGGAGATCGAGAAGGTGCTGATCTCGACCCAGCACCGCGACGGAGCCGAGTCCCTGCTGAGGGAGGATCTCTGGGAGCACGTGATCGAGCCCGAGCTCCCCGACGAGTTGTTCGACACCAAGAAGCTTCGCCGCAACCTGCTGGTCAACCCGACCGGCCGGTTCGTGATCGGCGGTCCGATGGGCGACTGCGGGCTGACCGGGCGCAAGATCATCGTCGACACGTACGGCGGGATGGCCCGGCACGGCGGTGGGGCGTTCTCCGGCAAGGACCCGAGCAAGGTCGACCGCAGCGCCGCGTACGCGGCGCGTTACGTGGCCAAGAACGTCGTCGCCGCCGGCCTGGCCGACCGCGCCGAGGTCCAGGTGGCCTACGCGATCGGTGTCGCGCACCCCGTCTCGATCATGATCGAGACGTTCGGGACGGAGAAGATCGGGCGTTCGCGGATCCTCGAGCTGATCTCCGAGCACTTCGATCTGCGCCCGGGGGCGTTTCGCCAGTATCTGCGGCTGCACCGGCCCATCTACCAGAAGACCGCGGCATACGGCCACTTCGGCCGCGAGGACGCCGACTTCACCTGGGAGCGCACCGACAAGGCAGATGCGCTGCGCGCGGCCGCCGGCCTCGGCACCCCTGAGGTCGTCGGCGCGTGAGCATCACGGTCGTCGGGTCGGTCGCGTTCGACGCGGTCAAGACGCCGTTCGGCGAGCGCGAGCGGATGCTCGGCGGCGCGGCGACGTATTTCGCGCTCGCTGCCTCGTTCTTCGACCAGGTGCACGTGGTCGGGCGCGTCGGTGAGGATTTCGGCGACGAGGATCTCGCGGTGGTGGGCTTGCGGGGAACGGACGTCGGTGACATCGAGAGGGTGCCCGGTGGGAAGTCGTTCTTCTGGGCCGGCGAGTACGGCTGGGATCTGAACTCGCGCGAGACGCTCGACACGCAGCTGGGCGTGTTCCAGGACTTCCAGCCGCGGCTGTCGGATGCCTCGCAGGCCTGCGAGGCGTTGTTCCTGGCCAACATCCAGCCCGAGCTCCAGCTCAGCGTGCTCGAGCAGTGCGGCGAGACCAGATTCGTGGCCATGGACTCGATGAACTTCTGGATCGACAACGCGCCCGACGCGCTGCGCGAGGTGATCCGGCGAGTCGATTGTGTGGTCCTCAACGACGCCGAGCTGCGCCAGCTGACCGAACGGCCCAGCATCGTCGGGGCAGCGCGCGAGGTGATTTCGATGGGCCCATCGGTCGTGGTGGCCAAGGAAGGGGAGTACGGCGCAGCACTCATCACCGCGGAGGAGTTCTTCGCCCTGCCGGCCTACCCGCTCGAGACGGTGGTCGATCCGACCGGCGCGGGCGACACCTTCGCCGGTGGATTCGTCGGCTACATCGCGCGCCACCTCGACGGCCCGCTCACCGAGCCGCTGCTGCGCCAGGCCATGGCCTACGGGACCGCGCTGGCTTCGTTCAGCGTCGAGGAGTTCGGGACCGAGCGGATGGAGCGACTGACCGCCGGCGAGGTGGACGCGCGCGTCGAGGAGCTGCGCGAGATCACGCAGTTCGAGCACGTGCCCGTGCCTCTCCACACCTCGTGACCAGCGGCAGTCTCCAGCCCGGGCTGCTGCGCCTGCTGATCTCCTGTCCCGACCGCCCGGGGATCGTCGCCGGCGTGTCGCGCTTCCTCTACGAGTCCGGAGCGAACATCGTCCGGTCCGACCAGTATTCGACCGACCCGTCCGGGGGCACGTTCTTCCTGCGCATGGAGTTCACGCTCGCCGCCGAGAAGCGCGAAGGGCTAGCCGAGCGCTTCGGGCTCAAGGTGGCCGAGCCGCTCGGGATGACCTGGCGGCTGTGGGACGCCGCCCGGCCCAAGCGGATCACGGTCATGGTCTCGCGCTACGACCACTGCCTGCTCGACCTGCTGTGGCGCTGGCGCCGCGGCCAGCTCGACGCCCAGATCGTGATGGTGATCTCCAACCACCCCGACCTGCGCGAGGACGCCGACCTGTTCGACGTGCCCTACCACCACGTGCCGGTCGAGAAGGACCGCAAGCAGGAGGCCGAGGCCCGGCAGCTCGAGCTGCTCGACGGCTGCTGCGACCTGGTCGTCCTGGCCCGTTACATGCAGGTCCTCTCGTCCGAGTTCCTCGACCGCCTGGGCGTCCCCGTGATCAACATCCACCACTCGTTCCTCCCGTCCTTCGCCGGCGCCAATCCGTACGCGCGGGCCAAGGAGCGCGGGGTGAAGCTGGTGGGGGCGACCGCGCACTACGTGACCGAGGAGCTCGATGCGGGGCCGATCATCGAGCAGGACGTGATGCGGGTCAGCCACCGCGACCACGCCGACGCGATGGCTCAGCTGGGCGCCGACGTCGAGCGTCTAGTGCTTGCCCGCGCGGTCCAGGCCCACTGCGAGGACCGGGTGCTGCGTCACGGCAACACCACCGTGGTGTTCTGAGACCGCGGCGCGCCGCGGCCGCACAGGCGCGAGGCGCACGCTGATCAGGGCGGCGCTGTGGCGAGGGACCGTGAGCTCGTAGCCGCCGCCGGGGCCGGGCGTGATCCTCTCGGTGGCGGGCGTCCCGGTCCAGTCGCCGGCGTAGTTCAGCTCCTGCCCGTTCAGCGTGACTCCCGTGCGCGAGTGCGGCGACGGGGCGAGGAGCCGCTGGACGGCGGCCGGCGTCGTGGCCGGCAACCGCAGGTCGACCTGCGCGGTCCGGCTGCCCTTGTCGATCAGCAGCACGTGCAGGATGCGCCCCTTGACCTGGACGGCCCAGGCGCTGAGGTCCAGCGAGCGGGCGGCGGCGAGGTGGAGCCTGACCAGTTGGGCCTGCGGCCCGAGCGTGCGAGTGAACAGCATCAGCCCGTAGAGCAGCGGCCGGGGCCGAAGACCGTGGCGGTTGATCGTGAACGCCGCGTTTATCGTGTCCTGGCGCACGTGCAGGTTGGCTCCGCTCACTCCGGCGCGCATCGCGGTGAACAGGGCGTCGGGCGCCCACAGCGCGGTGGCAAATGTGTTGCTCACGCCGGCCTTCCCACCGCAGGTCACAGAGTTGAACTCGGTCAGGCGAAACGTCAGTCCGGAGCCGTGGGAAAGCGCCACCGCGGAGGCGATGTCGGTCGCGAAGGCCGAGGTGGCGTGGCGGCTGAGCAGGCGCGCCACCGTCGGATAGCCGGCCGACTTCGGATTCTTCACGCAGGCGGAGTACGGATACAGGTGGCCGGTCACCATGCCCAGCTCGGGCCGCTGGTCGGCGATCAAGGTGGAGATGAACGGAAGGCCGACCCGCGGGTGGCCCACGGCTGGCCCGACCAGCGGTATGTCGGGTGAGCCCTCCCCGAGCACGCGCGCGTAGCTGGCGAAGTCCTGGACGTAGGTGTCCGGCGTCAGCTCCAGCGGCATGGCAGGGGTGTCCAGCGGCGAGCGGGCGGTCAGGTTCACCCAGTAACGCCGCTCGTACAAGTCGGGCTCGTTGCCGATCTCGAATCCGAGGATGCTCCCGCGGGGCAGCGAGGTCTCGGCCGCCCGCGCCCACGCCGCCGCGGTAAGCGGGGAGTCGGTGAGCAGGTTGAGATCCACGATCAGCTTCACGCGATCGCGCTCGACCAGCGCTCGTATTCGCGCCAGGTAGGCCGGCGTCAACTCATACGCCCAGCCGGGCATCTTGCGCAGCCGGGGGTACCAGAAAGAGTGGTCGGCCGAATCGCCGCCGATCCGCAGGATCAGCGGACCGTCGCCGGTCACGTGCAGAAGCGAGAGCACCCGTTCGAACGCCGGCGTGTCGCGCTCGAACAGGGGCAGCGTCCAGTACTCGGTCGAGAGGCCGAAGAACGATCTCGGCACCGGCGCCGTGCTCAGGGCGGACCCGATCGTGACGATGGCCCGCGGAGAGGCCGGCGCCCGCCGCGAGCGCGCCCTCGCCCGGGGTGCAAACGGATGGGCGGGCCTCGAGGCGACCCGCCATGGCGCACCGGCCGGTCCTGCGCGGTCGCCGATGTCGGCCAGGGCCAGGGGCCCGAGCAGCGCCGCGAGCCCCGCGAGCCCCGCGAGCGCCGCGCCGGTCACCCCGACCCGCAGGGCTCGGCGCCGCCGTAGCCGTCGTGCGACCGCGTCGGGACCCGTCAAACCTGCCACTTGGGGCTCCCTCCCATGTCCTGACCTACGGCCAGAATAGGCGGCGAAGTCCCGTGCCGGCCGGGGTCCGTGCGTGCTTAACGGAGCCTCGCGGGCAACCTAACCGGTCGCTAACGTGCCGATCACGACCTTCATCACCTCGGTCGGGTTCTCCATCGCGAAGCGCAGCGCCTCCGGAGCCTGATCGAGGGCGAAGCGGTGACTGACCAGCCGCTCGAGCACGTCGGCGTTGCGCTCGACCACCGCCACCGCCTGCCCGAACTCGGCCGCCCCGCAGCAGCTCACGCCGAGGAGATCGATCTCCTTCTCGGTCAGGCTGCCGATCCGCAGCGAGACCTCCTCGCCGGACATCCCAACCTGCACCGCACGGCCCGCCGAGGCGACCATGTCGACCATCGCCCGCACGGCGGCCGGCGCACCGGTGGCGTCGAACACCACCGGCGGCCCGGCGGGGCTTGCCCACCGCCGGGCGAACGCAACCACCTCGTCGATCCCCGTCCACAGCAACGTCTCGGCCCCCATCGACCGGCTCAGCTCGAGGCGGCTCTCCTGCAAATCGACGACCAGCGCACGGGCTCCGCGCTCGCGCGCCACCAGGCAGATGCACTGCCCGATCGGCCCCGCGCCCAGCACCACCACGCGCTCGCCGCGCTCCACCCTCGCCCGGTTGACGGCCCTCACGGCAATCGACACCGGCTCGGCCAGCGCGGCCACCGCCGGGTCGCTCGCGCGGAGCGGATACACCTGGTCCTCGGGCACCGACAGCCGCTCCTGCAGCCCGCCGTCGACGTGGATCCCGATCAGCTCGAAGGCATCGCACGTGTTCGGGCGGCCCACGCTGCACGGATAGCACTCCCCGCACGCCTGCAGCGGCCAGAGCGCCACGCGCTGCCCGACCTCGAGCTCTCGCCGGCACCCGGACCCCAGCGCCACGATCCGCGCGCCGATCTCATGGCCCTGGATGCGCGGAAACTGCGAGCCACCCGCCGCCTCGGAAAGCTCGCCGGCGAAGAAGTGGTAGTCCGACCCGCAGATCCCGACCGCCTCGGGCGCGACCACGACCTGATGCGGTCCGGGCTCGGAGGGCTCCGGGCGCTCAAGCAGCGCCATCATTCCTACGCTCTCCGTCACCGCGGCCCGCATCAGCCCCACACGCCGATCGCTCAGCCCCTCACTGGAGCGGCCGTCTCAAGCTTATCGATCCGCGCCCGGCGAATCAGCACGTTCTCGTTAACGTGGCCGCGGAGTCGAGGAGTGGTGCGCACGGCCGGCCCCTCAGCTCGCCACGCTGATCTCGACCCGGACCCCGTTGGGATCCTGGAAGAACGCCTGGCGCAGTCCGCCGGGCACGGCATTCGTCACAACCGGGACTCCGAGTCGCTCGAGCCGGGCGATGAGCGCATCCCAATCGCCGGCGCTGAACGCGACGTGGTCGACCGGCCCGACCCCGGGATCCCCCACGGGCACGGCCAGGCCGAGGCCCGCGGCGTGAGCCGCATAGGAGCGCCGGTCCGCCACGTGCACGCACGCGCGGCCGCTCTCGCCGTATAGCCAGTAGCCGGGGAACGCGAGCTCAGGCCGATCCCCCACCGCCAGCCCGATCACCGAGCAGTAGAAGTCGCGGGTGCCGTCGATGTCGTCGGAGAGCACCAGCACATGCTCGATCGCAGCGACGCTCATGCCGGGGGCGACGCTGTGCCTGCCGGCGCCGGCGAGCCGGTCGTCCCGTTGCGGCCGCGCAACAGGTAGGCCGACTGGAGCATGTCGGGCTTCTCGCGAAGCTCGCTCGCCGAGCCGGAGAACCGGATCCGACCGCCCTCCATCACGTAGGCGCGGTTGGCCAGGCCGAGCGCGAGCGTGACGAATTGTTCGATCAGCAGCACCCCGATTCCCGACTCGGCCATCGACTGGATCGTCGGCACCAGGCGGTTGACCACGACCGGAGCGAGCCCGAGCGAAAGCTCATCGATGATCACGTACCGGGGATGGGACACGAGCGCCTGAGCCAGAACGACCATCTGCTGCTCGCCGCCGGAGAGCAAGCGAGCCATGTTGTCGAGGCGCTTCTCGAGCTCGGGGAACAGCTCCAGGGCACGCTTCCGCCCGGCCTCGGCGTCGCCGCTCGAGAGCGTGTATGTCGCGACGCGCAGGTTCTCGGACACGGTCAGCTCGGGCAGCAGGCGGCGGCCCTCAGGCACGATCGCGAGGCCTGCGGCCCGGATCCGCTCCGGCCGGCGGCCGGCCAGGTCGCCGTCGTCGAGCAGCACCTTGCCGCTGACCGGCTTGATGATCCCGCCCACGGACAGCACCATGCTCGACTTTCCGGCGCCGTTGGGGCCGAGCAGCGCGGTCACCTCGCCCGCGGGGATCTCGAGCGACACCTCGCGCACCACGTCGCGTCCGCCGCGCGCGACAGTGAGCCCGTCCACGGTGAGCACGTCGCGCGCCGTGCTCACGCCGCGACCTCCTCGGTGCCGAGGTAGGCCCGCCTCACCTGGTCGTCGCGGAGCACCTCGGCGGTCGGTCCCGAGGCGATCAGCTTGCCGAAGTCGAGCACGGCGGTCACCTCGCAGCACGAGGACACGAGGCTCATGTCGTGGTCGACCAGGATGACCAGCGCGCCCATGTGCTCTGGGATCGCCCGGATCACGTCGCTGAGCACCCCGGTCTCCTCGTCGGGCAGTCCGGCCGCGGGCTCGTCGAGCAGCACCAGGCGGGGCTTGCCGACCACCGCGCGCGCGACCTCGACCAGCCGCCGCTGCGCGGCGCCCAGCGTGTCCACCCTGGCGTAGGGGTCGACGTCGAGCTTGACGAAGTCGATCGCCCCGAGCACGTCCTCACGCCGGGAGCCGCCGGTCACCTTGGAGTGCTCGTGGATCATCGCCACGTTGTCGTAGACCGAGAGCTCCTCGATCGCCTGCTCGGTCTGGAAGGTGCGCCGGACGCCCCACCGCGCACGGCGGTAGTGGGCCATCTTCAGCAGGTCCTCGCCGTAGGCTGTGATCTGGCCGGAGACGGGCTTGACGAATCCGCTCAGCACGTTGAAGAACGTGGTCTTGCCGGCGCCGTTGGGCCCGATCAGGCCGCATGTGCCGCGCTCGAACTTCACGCTCATGCCGTCCAGCGGAGTGACCCCGCCGAACCGGACCGTGAGGTCTGAGACCTCGATCACGACGCGCCCTCCCGCTCAGCGGCCGGGCGCGAGAACAGACCGCGGATCAACCCCCACAGCCGGGCAAGGTCCTTGGGCATCTGCTCGACGATCCCCCGCGGCGCGGTGGTCAGCACCTGCAGCACCCCGATCCCGAACAGGATCGTCAGCCAATCGGGCGAGACGCCCACGTCGTTGAGCAGCTGCTGGAGGAACTTGAGCAGGAAGGCGGCCACGACCGCGCCGGTCAGGCTGTATGCGCCGCCCATCAGCACCACGGCCAGCAGCGTGATCGAGTCCTGGGTCGCGAATGTCAGCGAGTTCAGGTAGTGGTAGAAGCCGGCCACCAGTCCCCCGGCCACGCCGGTGATGAACGAGGCCAGCGCGAACGCCCACAGCTTGTACAGCGTGGTGTTGATCCCGCCGGCGAGCGCGGCGGACTCGCTCTGGCGGATAGCCGCCCACGCCCGTCCCGGCCGTCCGCGCAGATGAACCAGTACGAGCAGGAACATCAGGACCGCGATGATCACCGAGTACCGGAAGAACGCCGGATCGGTCGTGGCGATGTCCGGCCGCCGGATCGGCGGGATGTGCACCGACGCCCCGTCGTAGCCGGTGAAGCCGTTCCCGCCGTTGGGGAAGTTGATGTTCTGCAGGACGATCGTGATCGCCCCCGCCAGCATCAGCGTGATGAGCGCCAGGTACAGACCGCTCATGCGTAAGGCCGGCAGCCCGACCAGGGTGCCCAGCACCATCGTGATCAACCCGGACGCCAGCAGCACGAGCGGGTACGGGAGGCCGGTCGCGAACAGCAGCCGCGCGGCGACCCATGCGCCCATGGCGAGCACCGCTCCCTGGCCGAGGGAGACCATGCCGACCCGGCCGACCAGCACCCCGAGTCCGAGCGTGACGATCGAGTAGATCGCCACTTGGGTCCATGCGTTGACGTAGTAGAGGCTGAAGATCGACGGGATGAACAAGAACGCGCACGCGACGAGCGCGGCGGCGACCGCCGGGCGCACCAGCGACCGTGGCTCGACGCGACGTCCCGACCCGGCCCCCCGTTCCGTGGCCGATCCTCCCGCCGCCGCCTCCGGCTCGGCCGCCGCGTCGGAATCGGTCTTCACTCCCGATTCGATCGTCTACACCCCCTGCCGTCCGACCGAGATCACGCGCCGGCGGTTGAGGATCAGCAACGCGATCACCGCGAGCACGAACGGAGTCATGTCCCGGTAGTTCGAAACCGACTGGATTGGCGTTAGCTCGGCGTCGATCACGCCGATCACCAGCGCGGCCACGAACGTGATCGTGATCGAGCGCAGCCGCGCGATCAGCGTGGCTGCCAGCGTGAAGATGACCAGGAAGGTCAGGCTGGTGGAATCGAGCGCCACCAGGTCGGCCAGCAGCACGCCGGCGATCCCCGAGAGCACGCCGCAGCCGAACCAGGCCGCAGCGGTCACGCGGCGCACCGGGACGCCGAGCGAGGCCGTGATGTCGCGGTCGTTGGCGATCGCCCGCATCGCCGTGCCCAGCTTGGTGAAGCGCAGGAAGGCGGCCGTCACGACGGTGACCACCAGCCCCAGCGCCAACGCGATCACGTTGGTGTACGTGACCGAGATCTCACCGATCTGGAACGTGTTGCTGTCGGTGGGAACTGTCAGCGCGCGCGAGGCGCCCCCGCTCGAGGGCCACAGCAGGTCCATCGCCCCCAGCAGGATCAGAGTCAGCCCCAGCGTCGCGGTCGCCTTGACCAGCGGATCGCGGTGGGCGAGCGCGGGGCCGAACACCATTCCGTAGGCGAGCGTGATCACCCCGCCGAACAGCGCGGAGACCAGTGCCGCCGGCCAGAAGCCGAAGCCGGAGTGGTTGATGAGCTGCCAGGCGATCAGGGCGCCCATCGCACCAACCGCGCCGAACGAGAGGTTCAGCACGCCCGTCGCGCGGTACAGGACCACCATCCCGACCCCCGACAGGGCGTACACCCCGCCGAGGGACAGGCCGGTGATCAGGAACTGCTCGAGGTCGATGGTGCTTGGCATTGGTGCTCAGGCGCCCTGATCTGTCTGCGCCAGACTACTCCTAACCAGTAGGTGGATTGGTCGACGGTGCGGTCCCGGCGGCCTTGCGATATTCCGCGATCTGCGGATCGGACGAGGACACGTTGAAGCACGGCTGGGCCGTCACCATCTTCCCGTTGTCAGGGGTCGTGGTGAAGTCCGCGTTGTTCGGGATGTGCAACGGGTAGTCCCCGTACACCCACGGCTGGCAGAGCAGCTCGGTCTTCTCGTCCTTGATGTTCTTGAACGCCGCGTTGACGCTCGCGATCGTGTAGGGCCCGTTGACCTTCTGCAGCGCGTCGACCGAGAACTTCCCGAGCAGGTAGCCCATCTCGCTGAACGAACCCAGCCCGCCGGCCACTGCCTTGCCGTACTGCTTGAGGATCGCCTTGTAGAGCTGCATCTCCGGACCGTTGTGGTCGTCGGGCGAGGTCAGCTCGGCGTTGACGAACAGCTTGTGGTTCCACTTCGGTCCCAGCGAGCTGGCCAGGAAGTCCGTGTTGCACGGGGTCGAGCAGCCCCAGCCCTTG
Source organism: uncultured Solirubrobacterales bacterium (assembly GCA_963841535.1). GTDB lineage: Bacteria > Actinomycetota > Thermoleophilia > Solirubrobacterales > Solirubrobacteraceae > Palsa-465. The sequence continues at coordinate 438,937 of CAWJDF010000002.1, forward strand.
ACGCGATCCTCGAGGCCGAGCTTCTGAGCCGCCTGGAGGATCACCAGCGCCTCAGGCGGGGTGAAGTTCAGCACGACCCAGCCGTTCGAGCCGGCCTTGTTGACCAGGTCGAGCGCGACCGAGTTGGCGTCGTTGATCGGCACGTTCTCGGTGAGTGCGGTGATCGGCACGTTCGAGGCCTTGGCCAGTGCCGTCGGGCCGGCGGCGATGTAGCCGGTACCCGGCACGTTTGACTGCACGAACACGATCTTCGACGGGTGCTGGCTCAGCCCGTACTGCACCGCGCCGTCTGAGCTGTAGCGCGGGCCCATGTTGACCGCCGCGCTGTTCGGCGTCGACCAGCACTCGGGCGCGATTCCGGCCCCCATCTCGTAGATGCCCAACTGCTTCCAGTAGCTCTGGTCGATCGTGCACTCGAGCAGATCGAACACGCCGACGATCCCGACCACGTGATCGGTCTGGATCAGCTTCTTGGCCGCCGCCGCGATCTGCGCCGGCTGCGTCTGGTCGTACTCGACGAACAGCTTGACCGGATGGCCGTTGACGCCGCCGTTGGCGTTCACGCACGCGAAGTACGCGTTGATCATGTTCGGGCCGTCGCTGAAGTCCGTGCCCGGCTGCTTCGTGTCGATCGTGCCGATATTGATCGGCGTCCCGGTGGCCGCTTGCCCGGCCTTCGGCCCGCACGACGACGTGTCCGACGAGCCACCCGAACTCGAGCCTCCGCCCGAGCTCGACGTGGCAGTCGATCCGCCGCCGCTGGCCGCGCCGCCGGCGCTCGAACTGGAACTACTACTGCTGCCGCATGCCGCCATTAGAACGGTCGCAATGACGGCAGCTAGGGCAAAGCCCAGTCGCGCGCGTAGCGCGCGGTGATGCATCCCTCTCACCTCTGTCCTCCTCCGCGAATCAATCGGTGGAAACCCGCCCCGGTTTGGCGAGGGCGATGATGATATTCACACGCAAGCCTGTATGCAATGGCGGCCTAACGAGACCGCAAAGAACGTTTGCAGTCGCCCCGCGGACACATTTCTGCATGCAACCCCTCAGCGGGCAATACACTCCGCGCGCCCCATGTCCGTGCAGGCCAACCGTACTCAAATGACGCGCGCGCTGCTGAGTTTGCGCGAGCAGATCCTGAGCGGCGAGTTCAAGCCCGGCGACCGCATGTCCGAGCTGCGGCTGGTCGAGCGCCTCGGCGTGTCGCGCACCCCGCTTCGGCTGGCCCTGGCCTCGCTCGAGCACGAGGGCCTGTTGCGCGGGCTGCCCGCCGGCGGGTACGTGGTCCGCGAGTTCACCCGGGACGACATCCGCGACGCGCTCGAGATCCGCGGCGTGCTCGAGGGCACCGCTGCCCGGTACGCCGCCGAACGCGGGGCCAGCCGCCGCGATCTGCGGGCGCTGCGCATGATCAACGAGGCGGTCGAGCCCCTGGTGCGCCGGGCCGACTACGAATCGTTCGAGCGCTACGTGGCGCTCAACGAGGCGTTCCACGCGCGCCTGGTGAAGATGGCGGGCAGCCCGCTGCTCGAGCGCACTCTCGAAGGAGTCCTGTCGCTGCCGTTCGCCAGTCCCAGCGCGCTCGTCCTCCAGCACGCCCAGCTTCCCGAGTCTCGCGAAATCCTTGTGGTTGCCCACCGTCACCACCTCGGTCTGGTCGAGGCGATCTCTCAGCGCCAGGGAGCCCGCGCCGACGGGATCGCGCGCGAGCACGCACGGCTGGCGCACACGAACCTCGAGATCGTGCTCACGCATCGGGGCCTGCTCGAGGAGGTTCCGGGAGCGTCGTTGCTGGCGCTGGCCCCCGAGACCTGACCCCGGAGCGTGACCGCGGCGGTCAACCCGGGGCGAGCGCACCCTTCTCCCACGGCTCGACGTCGTACTGCCCCCAGTCGAGTGTGACCTGCGCGGCCCTGACGATCTCCTCCGCCCCGGGCCGGTAGGCGTCCTCGAGCGGCGGGCTGACCGGCACCGGCGTGTATGGGGCTCCGACCCGCTGGATCGGCGCCTCGAGATAGTCGAACGCGGCGGCCTGGAGCTGGGCCGCCAGCTCGGCGCCGAACCCGCCCGCGGTCACCGCCTCGTGCGCGATGACGCCGCGGCCGGTGCGCCGGAGCGAGGACGCGAGCGTGTCGAGATCGAGCGGCACGAGCGTGCGCGGGTCGATTACCTCGGCCTCGACCCCGTGCTCGCTGGCCAGGCGCTCGGCCGCGTCGAGGGCCTCGCTCACCATGCGCGAGAGCGCCACGATCGTGACGTGGCGCCCGGCCCGGACCGTGTGCGAGCGCCCGAGCGGGATCGGCTCGGGGGGATCGGAGACTGCCTCGCGCCGGAAGTACAGCGACTTGTTCTCGACGAACACCACGGGGCCCGGGTCGGCGATCGCGCTGTGCAGCAGCCCCGCCGCGTCCGCGGCCCCGCTCGGCATGACCACCTTGAGCCCGGGGACGTGGGTCAGCCACGCCTCGAGGCTCTGCGAGTGCTGCGCGCCGTTGCGCTGGCCCGACCCGCCCTGTGTGCGCAGCACCAGCGGCACAGACAGCTGGCCGCCCGACATGAAGTGCGCCTTGGCCGCCTGGTTGACCAGCTGGTCGAGCGCCAGCGTGACGAAGTCGATGAACATGATCTCGACGACCGGCCTGAGCCCCGACTGGGCGGCGCCCACCGCCACCCCGCACACCGCCCCCTCGCTGATCGGCGTGTTGCGCACCCGCTCGCGCCCGAACTCCCCCGACAGCCCGGCGGTGACCAGATAGGGACCGCCCTCGGCCACGTCCTCGCCGAGCACGATCACGCGCTCGTCCTCGCGCATCGCGCGGGCGAGCGTGCGGTTGACCGCCTCCACGAACGTGACCTCGTCGCTCACGTCGCGTACACCAGGCCGGCCGTGATCTCGGGCTTCGGGAACGGGCTCTCGCGGGCGAACCGGACCGCGGCTTCGATCTCCGCCGCGGCCTCACGCTCGATCTCGGCCGCCGTGTCGTGGTCGATCCAGCCCTCGGCGAGGGCCCGCTCGGTCAACCGGACGATCGGGTCGCGCCTGGCCCATTCCTGCTCGGCCTCCGGGTCGCGGTACTTCTCAGGATCGCCCTCATAGTGGCCGCGGCGGCGGAAGGTCAGGCACTCGAGCAGGAACGGCCCAGCGCCACCCCGGGCCGAGTCCAGCATCCCGCCGAACGCCTTCCACACCGCCACCGGGTCGCTGCCCTCAACCGTCTCGCGCTCGAACCCGTACGGCGCCACCACGTCGCTCACGCGCTCGACCGTGCTGTGTTCATCCCGCGAGGTGAACTCGGCCATTCCGTTGTTCTCGCACACGAAGATCACCGGGAGCCGCCACAGCGCGGCCAGGTTGATCGACTCGTTGAAGTGCCCGGCCTGGACTGCCCCGTCGCCGAAGAACACGACGGTCGCGTGGTCGGTTCCGAGCAGGCGTTTTGTGAGCGCGGTCCCGAGCGCCAGCGGCAGGTTGCCACCGACCACGCCGGTGGCGCCCATGAAGCCGTGCTCCTTGTCGACCAGGTGCATCGATCCGCCGAGCCCCTGGCACAGCCCGTCTACGCGACCCATCAGCTCGGCCATGACTCGGTGCAGCGGCGCCCCCTTGGCGATCGCGTGTCCGTGGGCACGGTGGCCGCTGTACACCGCGTCGTCGTCGCGCAGCTGTCCGCATATCGCCGCGGCCACGCCCTCGCCGCCGATGCTCAGGTGGATCAGGCCGTGGACCTGGAGGTTGCGCTTGAGCTGGGCCACCCGCTCCTCGAACAACCGGATCCGCCACATCGTGCGCAGCAGTCCTTGCGCGTGTTCCCCGTCCATGGCGCGCTGGATCTACGCGGCGACCGGCGCTTCGCCCAGGACCTGGCGCACGGTGCCGGCGATCTTCTCCTCGTTCGGCAGGACGTAGGCCTCCATCGGCTCCGAGTAGGGCACGGTCACGTCGAGCGCGGTCACCTGCGCGATCGGCGCCTTGAGGCTTCCGAAGCCGTGCTCGGCGACCTCGGCTGCGATCACCGCCGACGCGCCGCCGTGGCGCGTGCCCTGATCCGCGATCACGAGCCGGCCGGTCTTCTCGACCGAGGACAGGATCGTCGGCATGTCAAGCGGGTTGAGCGTCCGCGGGTCGATGACCTCCGCGTTGATCCCCTCTCCCTTGAGGGTCTCCGCGGCCGCGAGCGCGCGTCCCACGGTCCACCCCGTGGCAACGATCGTGACGTCCGAGCCGGATCGCCGGATCGCCGCCTCGCCGAACGGCACCGTGTATTCACCCTCGGGCACGTCGCCGTGCTCGAGCACCATCAGGTAGTTGATGAGGTAGCAGACCGGGTTGTCGTCACGGATCGCGGTGGCCATCAGGCCCTTGGCGTCGGCCGGGGTCGCGGGCAGCGCGATCTTCAGCCCGGGGAAGCCCATGAACATGCCGTAGATCGAGCCGGTGTGCTGGCCGGCCCAGCCCGCGGTGAATCCGTAACCGGCCTTGAACACGCACGGGACCTTGACCTGCCCGCCGCTCATGTAGCGCAGGCGCGGCGCCTCGTTGACGACCTGGTTCATCGCCACGAGCATGAACTCGGCCATCAGCAACTCGACCACCGGGCGGTAGCCGGCGAGCGCGAGCCCGACCGCCATCCCGATCTCGGCCGTCTCGGAGATCGGTGAGACGCGGACGCGCTCGCGCCCGAACGCCTGGACCAGCGGGTCCTCGTCGCTGGGGGCCACGTCCTGGCCGTAGAACACGACGGTCGGGTCGCGCTCCATCTCGACGCGGATCGCCTCCTGGACCGCCGCGATGTAGGGAATCTCTCGTGCCATGGTCGTGCCCTCCTAGGCGTACACGTAGTCGTTGCGGGCGGCGGCTTCGGGCTCGGGGAACGGGTCGTCGAGGGCGAACTGCACGGCGCCATCCATCTCTTCGGTGACCTGTTTGGCAATCTCGTCGGCCCGCGCCGGCTCGAGCGTCCCCTGCTCGACGAGCCGGGCCCGGAACCGGGGGACAGGGTCGCCGCGCAGCGCCGCCTCGTATTCCTCCCGGTTTCCGAACGTGGTGATCGCCTCGTGCTCGGGGTAGTGCAGCGGCACACCGGGCGGGGCGATGATGTTGCCGTGGGCCGACAGGCGGTAGACCTTCGACTCCACGAGCGTCGGCCCCTCGCCTGCGCGTGCGCGGTCCGCCGCCGCGCCGACCGCCTCGTACACCGCGACCGGGTCGCCGCCGTCGATGGTCACGCCGGGCATGCTGTAGGCCGCGGACTTGACCGACAGCGGTTCGCCGTTGGCGGCGTTGGCGTCCTCCTGCTCGGAGCGCGTGGACACGTTGTAGTTGTTGTTCTCCATCACGTAGACGACCGGGAGCTTCCACAGCGAGGCCAGGTTGAGCGACTCGTGGAACGCGCCCTGCTTGGACGCCCCGTCGCCGAAGAACGAGAGGACGACCTGGGGTGGGTGGGATTTACTCCGAAGCTGCGCCGCGAACGCGAGGCCGGTCGCCTGGGGGATGCCCTGACCCACGATGCCGCTCGTGCCCATGAAGCCTCGTTCCGGATCCACCAGGTGCATCGAGCCGCCGTAGCCGCCGCACAGTCCGTTCTTGCGGCCGTAGATCTCGGCCATGATCGCCTTGGTATCGGTGCCCAGCGCGATCGGGTAGCCGTGGCAGCGGTAGGTCGCCATCATCTGGTCGCCTGGCTGCATCGTGGCCAGCGAGCCGACGATCGACGCCTCGGCGCCGTCGGCCAAGTGGGTGTGGCCGCGGATCACGCCGGGGTGCTCCTCGAAGGTTCGCTTGACCCGCTCCTCGAACTCCCGGATGCGCAGCATCTGGGTGAACATCCAGACGAGCCTGTCGTTGTCCAACTCCTGCATGGGTCGGTTCCTCCTAGGGATTCGTCACGCCGGCGCCGAATTGCGCGACGGTCGTCTCGTAGGTCCGCTTGACCGCCTCCTCGAGTGGAAGCGCGCGCAGCTCCGCGGACAGGATCTCGGCGCCCCAGGGGCCGTCGTAGCCGATCGCGCGGCACGCCTCGATGTAGCCCGGAATGTCGAACTCCCCTTCGCCCGGGAGCCGGCGGTGGTTGATGACCTCGTCGATCTTGTCGTCCATGTACTCCAGCGGACCGTCGCTCAGTTCCACCCAGGCGAGCTGATCGCCGGGGATCCGCTTCAGCTCCTCGGGCGCGATCCGCAGCTTGCCCATGTGCCAGGTGTCGATGGCCAGCCCGCCGTTGGAGCGGTTGGCCTCCGTCACCAGCCGGATGCCGTCGTCGAGCGTGTTCACGTTCGGGTCGAACGGGATGATCTCGTAGGCCACCTTGGCGTCGGTGTGCTGCGCGGCGCCATCGCACAGCGCCGCGTACTCCTCGATCAGCCGGTCGAGCTCGCACGGCGTCTCCGGGATGTTGCCGACCTTGATGTGGTGCGCGTCGAACGCGGCCGCGGTTTCGAAGAGCTGCTTTCTCAGCTTGTCCGAATCGGCCCGCGCCGGCTCACCCTGCGGGACCCAGAAGTCGGCCAGGAACTCCACTTCGAGGTACTCGAGGCCGGCGTCGTCGAACACCCGCTTCATCTCGTCGTAGGTGGTGCTCTCGAGCTGGTGCGAGACGTCGGAGTGCCACAGCCCGATGCCCCGGAAGCCGCCCTTGGCCACCTCGGCGCACCGCTCCCGCCAGCTGAACAGGCTCCACTCGCGGCCGGCGTGGATCTCGACCGGGCCGGCCACGGTCCAGTACAGCGCCATCAGGGGGATTTCGGGCATCCTCGCTCCTCTCGTGTGGGAGCGACGGTACCGCCGCAGACTGGACTGAGTCCAGTCATCCCGTGCATTTGTGCTTGTCGATTCGCGCCTGGCAGCCCAGCGCTGGTCCCGGGCCCTCACCATTAGGGAGATAACCGGTGCTATCCGACGGTTATCTCCCTAGCCGGACGGTGCGGCTGTCGTGCTCGTAGTGGCGGTCGTGTCCGTCGACGCCGTGCTCGGGGCGGCCGTCGTCGCGGTCGTGTCCGTCGTGTTCGTGTCCGCCGGAGTCGTGTCCGTGCTGGTCGACGATGTGCCGGTCGGGGTGGTCGCGGCCGGGGCGGTGGTGGACGCCGAGGAGGTCGAAGTGGATGTGGTCGGCGCCGGTGTCGTGCTCGGCGACGTGGGCGGGGCGGTGGTCGAGGCGCTGCTCGAGCTCGGCGGGTTGGCCTCCAGGCCGCTGTTCCGCAGCGCTGTCTCGATCTGCTGCTGCATGGCGGCGACCTCGGAGGCGACCGCGCTCGGCGTCCCACCCGCGCCCAGCTTGGGCAGCGCGTCCAGTTGCTTGAGAACCGCGTTCAGCGTGTCGAGCAGTTGCTGCGAGGGGGCGGCTGTCAGCGTCACCACGAGCTGGTCGGCCAGCGCGGTGGTCATGCAGGCCGGGCAGTTGTAGTTCAGCGAGCCGGCTGCGTTGATCGGGGCGATCACCTTGCTCCGCCCCACGATCAGCACGAGCTGGAACGAGACCGCCACCGTGGTGCACGCATTGCAGTGGGCCAGCGCATAGGCGCTGTTGGCGTTGGTCACGTTGGCACCGCCGGTCACGGTGACCAGCGCGTAGGCGACGTCGTACTTGACCCCGCCGTCGGTGGTGTTCTCGGCCACCGCCTGCGTGCCGCCCGGGCCGGGCGGCTTGGGCAGGGCGAACGGGAACGCGGTCGCGTCGGTGGGGCCGGACGGCGTCGCAGTTGGCGTCGTCGAGGTGCTGCCGGTCTGCGTCTGGCCGGCCGGCGCGCCGACCGTCGGTGTGCCGCTCGGATCTGGGGCCGAGGTGCTCAGGATCGCCACAGGCGGGTCGCCGTGGCCCCCGCGGATCACGAACAGCGCCGGGTGCTGCTTGGTGGCGCCGCCGACCGGGACCATGGCCACGGCCAGGTGCGTCCCGGGCGTGACGTGCGCCGGCGCGGCCGCCGGACCGACGAAGCCGATCTCGCCACCCGGCCGCGCAAGCGAGGTCGGCGACGAGACCCAGCTCACGAGTGAGCCCACGGTGCCCCCGTCGCTCGGGCGCACCGGCCGGTACTGACCGGACGGCCACCAGGCCCACGCCACGCCGGCCAGGGCCACGCCGGCGCCGGCCAGGACCACGCCGCGTCGCACCGGGCGCCCACGGCTCCAGGCCAGCGCGCGCTCACCCGTCGTGCGGACGATCTTCTGCGAGACCAGCACGCTGCCCGCCACCGGCAGCGCGAGCGCCAGCAGCCGCACGAGCGAGGCGAGGACGCCGAGCACCTGGGCATGGCTCACCTGGTGCGGGATTGCGGTAACGAGCAGGCGACCGCTGTCCCAGGAGTTCGTGGCCAGCTCGGGCAGCAGGAGCATGGCCCCGATGGCCAGGCTCATCAAGACCGGCACCACGATCAGCACCCAGGCGGTGACCAGCAGGCGCGCCCAGCCCGACAGCGCGGACGGCTCATGGCGACGGCCGGGCAGCAGCCGGCGCAGCGTCGGGCCCATGTGCGAGTAGAGGTCTGGTACCCCTGTCGCATCGGACAGAATGTGGTAGCCGTCGGCGCGGATGATCGGCGAGAGCTGCTTGACCATCTGGAGGACCTGGAGGGCGACGAGCAGAAGCAGTGCATCCATCCGCCAGACCAGCCAGACCAGCATGGTGACGTCGGCCACCACCGCGTTGAAGTACAGCCCGCCGAGGTCCACCCGCAGCCGGTCGCGGCGCGGCAGGCGGTAAGAGTCGGTGACGTCGGTGTAGAACGCCGGCCACACCAGGTAGAGGCCCATGCCCATGCCTCCGGGGGTGGCCCCACCGTAACGGCACGCCGAGGCGTGCCCCAGCTCGTGAAAGCCGGCCGAGGCCACGGCCAGCGCGAAGACCAGGACAAGCAGCCCGGGGCTTTTGAACGCCTGCGACGTGGCCGACGCCACGCCCTTGTGGAACAGCACGAACCAGAACACCCCGACGAAGCCGGCCAGGGCCGGCCACATGATGAATGGCGAGAAGAGGAGGGTGAACGGCGCGGTGAGCCGGCGGGTCAGGACCGGGTCGGTGACCAGGACCTTCCAGCGCAGCGCCAGCAGCGGGTTGCGCTTCGGGGGCGCCTGGTGCTCGGTGCCGGCCAGCAGGCCCTGGGCGGCGAGCTTCTCGGCCAGCGCGTCGACGTGCTCGACGTCCAGCTGCCGGCCCAGCCGCTCGGACATCGCGCCGGCCAGCGCGGCGCGGTCGCGATTCCCGTCGGCGCACTCGAGCAGCCCGTACATGAGCGGCCCGAGCTGCACCATCTGCCCGTCCGCCCGGCGGACCAGGGCGGCGCCGTCCCGGTATCCCGATCCGTGGATCGGGCCGAGCAGTTCGACACCCTCGGCCCGGGCCAGGCACGACACACCCTCCCCCCGGGCGAGGGGAGGGTGTGCGTTGGCCGGGCTTGGGACGGGGGGCTCAGCTGTCGCGGTCATCGCGGCGCGCTCCCCAGTCGGTCAGATGCAGCTACTGCTGCTGGACGTTGGCGTCCTGGGTCGCCGTCGCGTCAGCCTCGACGTGGTCGAGGCTCTGCGAGATGTCCATCTCCTGCGGTGCCAGCGCCTCGGAGACGGCGTCGGGCGAGCCGACGTTGGCACTGACCGCGGCGTCGATCGGCGCCGCGACGTTGCCGTTGGCGGCCACCGCGCCGTCGATCGGCGCGGCCAGGTTGGCGTCCGCATGGATGTTCACCTGCGCGTCGAGCAGGCTGCCGCCGTTCAGCAGCGACTCCACGCCACCGGTCGCACCGCCCACGGCGTCGCCGAGGCCAGAGGTGGCGCCACCGACCGCGTCGCCGAGGCCGGACGTGGCGCCGCCGACCGCGCCGGTGGCACCATCTACCGCACCGCCGACAGCGCCGGTGGCGCCATCGACCGCGCCGCCCACTCCGCCGCCGACCGCGCCGGTCGCACCATCGACCGCGCCGGTGCCGGTGCCGGTGCCGGTGCCGGTGCCGGTGCCGGTGCCGGTCTCGGTGCCGGTGCCGGGGGTTCCGCCACCCGAGGTCTGATTGACGTCGGCGTGCTGCGGCGCCGTGGCGTCCGCGGTTCCGCTGAGGGCCTGGTCGATGGAGCCGTGCTGGTCGGCGTAACCGACCGCCTCGGCGCCCGAGCTCAACACGTTGGCGCTGGCGGAGGCCTCGATCGGAGCAGCGACGTTCAGGTTCGCGGCGGCGGCCAGGTCGACGGGCGCGGCTAGATCCAGGCCCAGGTCGACGTTGGCGTTTACGTCGAGCAGGGATAGCACTTCCTTGTTCGGAAGTGAGACGGCGTCCTCTGCCTCGATCTCCTTCTTGGATACGCGCTCTTCCATCGTGGCCTCCTTTGATCGCCAGGTCCATTCGGCTTGGTCATCGGGAAATGCCCGGCCCAATCGGGATGAAACTCGCCGGGGTTCGATCTCGTCCCATGACCGCCAGCGAAACTTACGATTTGCAGGCAAATTCAGACTGCCCCGAAATTCAGTCCGTCATCCTGGCGTGACGGTCTTGTCAACGGGGATTGCCGGGGTCCACCGGGCGGGTATAGGTCGGCCATGACGGCCCCTCTGGCCACGATCGAGCAACTGGCCCACGAGACAGCTCAGATCGCCGATCCGGAGACCGCGCTCCGGGCCCTGACCGCGCTGCGCCGCGAGCTCGACGCCACCGAGCCCGAGATCGTCCAGCGGGCCCTGCAGGCCGGCGCGTCCTGGAGCCAAATCGCTCGCGCGCTCGGGGTGACCAAGCAGGCCGCCCACCGCAAGTACCGCCACCTGTTCGACCAGGCCTGGGGCGAGACCCCCGGAGCCCCGCGGCTCACCGTGTCCGGAGAGGCCCGCCGTGCGATCCAGTTCGCGCGCGAGGAGGCCAAGCGCCTAGGGCAGCCGGCGGTCGGAACCGAGCACATCCTGCTTGGCATCCTGCGCTGCGAGGACAGTCTGGCCGCCAAGGCCCTGGACGCGGAGGGCGTCACCCTCGAGGCCGCCCGGGGCTGCCTTCAGACCACGATGCCCGGCCTCCCGCCGAGCCAACTCGAGCGCCCGGCCGAGGAGCACGCGGTGAGCGCGCATGCCCGGCGCATCATCGAAGGATCCCGTCGCGAGGCGATGCGACGTGGCGATGCGCGCATCTGCGCCGAGCACCTGCTGCTCGCCCTCCTCGCGGACTCACGCAACGGCGCCGTGCAGACACTCGAGCAGCTGCGCGCCACGCCCGCGCGTGTGGAGCGGCAACTCGAGGGCGAGCCTTCGAGCGTGCCCGCCCCGCCTCTCCCCTGTGACGAGGCGGAGGCTCAGGCCACCTCGCGCAGCCGGCCGGTCTCGACCTCGTAGACGAAGCCCCGGACCGCGTCCTTGCGCGGGACGAACGGCGACGCCTTGATCCGAGCGATCGACTGGCGAACGTCGGCGTCGAGGTCCCCGAACGACTCAGCCGCCCACTCCGGCTTGATCCCGGTGTCCTGCTCGATCGAGTTGCGGAACTCGTCGTCGGTGAACGTGAGCATCCCGCAGCCGGTGTGGTGGATGAGGACGATCTCCTCGGTGCCGAGCAGCCGCTGCGAGATGGCCAGCGAGCGGATCGCGTCGTCGGTCACGACGCCGCCGGCGTTGCGGATCACGTGGGCGTCGCCCTCAGACAGTCCGAGCGCCCGCCCGACGTCGAGCCGGGCGTCCATGCAGGCCACGACCGCCACCTTCTTGGCCGGGGGCAGCGGCAGGTCGCCCTTGTCGAACGACGCCGCGTAAGACTCGTTGTTGGCCAGCAGGTCATCGGTCGAGCTCATTCGTTCTCCTTCGCCGGTTCAGGGGGACACCGTCAAACTACCAAGAGGCGATCGAGTTTCGGAGTATTTCGCACACGGGCGCGTGAGCGCCGGCGCGAGCGGGTATCGCACCGCTAGATGAGCTACCAGCTGCAGCCAGGCGAATCGGCGTCGGACGGGCTGCGGCGCTGTGCCCGCGAGCAGCTCGACGAGGCCATCGCGCAGCTCAGCACCGGGGTGCACGACGATCCGGTCGAGGCGGTCCACGAGGCCCGCAAATCGCTGAAGAAGGCTCGCTCCCTGCTCCGCCTCAGCCGGGGCACGCTTGACCCCGACGAGCGCCGGCGAGAGAACGCCGCGCTGCGCCACGCCGGGCGCGAGCTGTCCGCCGCGCGCGACGCCGAAGTCATGCTTGAGGCGACCGACGAGCTGGCCGAGCGGCTCGCCGGGCGTGTCCCGCAGGCGACCTTCGACACCATCCGCCGCCACCTCGAGGCAGGCCGCGACCCGGCGCGCCGGCGACTGATGGACTCCGGCCTCACCGGCCAGGTGGCGGAGGAGCTGGGGGCGGTCCACGCCCGGATCGACGACTGGCCGCTCCGCCGCGGCGGCTGGAAGGCGCTCGAGCCGGGTCTGCACCGGAGCTACGCGCGCGGACGGGCGGGATTGGAGCAGGCCCGGAGCCACCCGACCGTCGAGAACCTGCACGACTGGCGCAAGCGCACCAAGGACCTCTGGTACCACCTGCGCCTACTCAAGCCCTTCGCCCCCGGCATCGTCGGAGGCGCCGCCAAGGAGGCCGACAAGCTGTCCAAGCTCCTCGGCGACGACCACGACCTGGCCGTCCTCCAGCAGACGCTCGAGCACAGCGCCGGCGAGCTCAAGGTCGACCTCGACGCGGTGCTCGGACTGATCGACCACCGGCGCGAGCGGCTGCAGGCCGAGGCAGTCGTCCTCGGGGAGCGGCTCTACGCCGAGCGCCCCAAGGCGTTCGTCGCGCGCATGCGCCGCTACTGGAAGGCGTCGCGCACGCGGCCCGCCGTCCCTACGCGCTAAGCCGCGGTGGACTCGAACAGCTCGCTGCCCGGCTGGGGATCGCCCGGTCCGATCGCTCCGCGCAGCTCGTACGCCGGCGCATCGAACCGGCGGGTCTGCTCCCAGAAGCGGAAGGTGAAGTCGGGCCAGATCGTCGCGTTGCGGCCGTTGGCGTCGAGGTACCAGCTCGAGCAACCGCCGGTGTCCCACACGGTCCCGTCCAGGCGTGACTGCAGGTGGGTGTTGTAGGCGTCGTAGGCGTCGCGTCGCACCTCGATCTCGGTGGCGCCGCGTCGCTCCATCGTCTCCAGGGCGTCCATCAGGTAGTTGATCTGGGCCTCGATCATGAACACCATCGAGTTGTGGCCGAGCCCCGTGTTCGGCCCGACGATCCAGAACATGTTGGGGAAGCCGGGCACCGACGCGCCCCGGTAGGCCGCCGGGCTGCCCTGCCAGAGCTCGTCGAGACGCGCGCCGCTACGCCCGCGGATGAACTGCGCGAACGGCACGTCGGTCACGTGGAAGCCGGTGGCGAAGATCAGCGTGTCGACCTCGCGCAGGACACCGTCGGCCCCGACCACGCCCTCCGGCCGGACCTCGGTCACCGCGCTCGGGACCAACTCGACGTTGGGCTGGGTGATCGCGGGATACCAGTCGTTGGAGGGGAGGATCCGCTTGCACCCGAGCACGTAGTCCGGCGTGAGCTTGGCGCGCAGTTCAGGATCGGGCACCTGCTTGGCCATGTGCGCCTCGGCCGCCCGCTGGAGGCCCTTCATCAGCTGTGGGCGGTAGGCCAGGCCGGTCACGAGCAGCTCCCGGCCGAGGTACACGGCGGTCCGCACGGTCCGCTGCGCCGCCGGCACGCGGCGGTAGAGCGCGCGCTCGAAACCGGTGATCGGCCGGTCCCGGTGTGGGACCACCCACGGCGGGGTGCGCTGGAAGACCGTCACGTGCTCGGCAATCGGCTGGATGCGGGGGACCGTCTGGATCGCGCTCGCGCCGGTCCCGACCATCGCGACCTTGCGCCCGGTCAGGTCGTGTTCGTGGTTCCACGCGGCGGTATGGAACACGGTGCCGTCGAAGCTCTCGAGGCCCGGAAGCTCAGGGATCCGTGGCTCGCTGAGCGCTCCGGGCGCCGCGACGACCATTTGGGCCGTAAACGTGCCGTCGCTCGTCTCCAGGCGCCACACCGCCGCCTCGTCGTCCCACTCGGCCCGCTCGATGGCGCAACCCAGTCGCAGGTGCGGGCGGACGCCATAGCGGTCCGCGCACTCGCGCAGGTAGTCCCGGATCTCGGGCTGGAGCGGGTACGTCCGCGTCCACTCGGGGTTCAGCGCGAACGAATAGCTGTACAGATGCGAGGGGATGTCGCACTGGCACCCGGGATAGGTGTTGGCCCACCACGTGCCGCCGACCTCCTCGTCGCGCTCGAACACGACGAAGTCCTCGACGGCCTTCTCCTTGAGGCGGATGGCCATGCCCAGCCCGCCGAACCCGGCGCCCAGGATCGCCAACCGGAAGTCGCGTCGCTCAGCTGTGCTCATGCCGTCTCCCCGGTCGTCCAGTTGATTGAAGAAACAATAATGTTCTCCAGTGTACAATGATGTTCCCATGAGCGTCGAGCCCGAAACCCCGCGGTCGGCCGTGCTCCCGCGGGGCCGCCACGCCGCGCCCCGTCGCCTCGTCCGCGAGGCTCAGCGCGCACGCATGCTCAAGGCCATGACCCAGGCGGTGGCCGAGAAGGGATACGCGCGGGTGGCGGTGGCGGACGTGATCGAGCGCGCCGGAGTGTCGCGCAAGACTTTCTACGAGCAGTTCGCCAACAAGGAGGAGTGCTTCCTGACCGCCTACGACGCCGGCGCGGACCGGCTGCTGGCCGCGATCGACGACGCGCTCGCCACGCTGGCGCCCGACTGGCTCGCGGCGGCCCGCAGCGCGGTCGAGGTGTACCTCGAGGCGATGGCGGCGAACCCGGCCTTCGCCCGCGCGTTCCTGATCGAGGCCCTGGGCGCCGGGCCCGCCGCACTGGCCCGCCGGGACGTCGTTCAGGGACGCTTCGCCGATCAGCTTGCCGCGATCCACGACCGCGCCCGCGCCGACATCCCCGACATCCCCGCGCTGGCACCCCACACCTTCCGCGCCGCGGTCGGGGCGGTCAACGAGCTGGTCACCGCGCACGTGCTCGAGCGCGGCGCCGACACGCTGCCCGAGCTGGCCGACGCGATCCTCGACGTCCACGTGGCCCTACTCGTCGGCCGCGAGCTTGCCGCGCGCATCGCCGCCTGACCCGCCGCTGCAAGCCCCAACGGGCAATTTCCGCCATTACCGACTGGCCGCTCCGGTAATTCCGGATAATGCCCGCCACACGGGAGTTTTCCGTCACCAACCGCGGGCTCGTCCCCTAATGACGGAAATTGCCCGTTCGGAATCGCATCAGGTGGCGAGGCGGTCGAGCGCAGCCACCAGCTCATCGGGCCGCGAGGCCCACACGCAGTGGTCGGTGTCGATCTCGATCACCGGATCGCAGCCGGCCCGCTCGAGCATCACCCGCTGGAGTGGCGGGCGGATGGCCCGGTCCTGCAGGCACATCACGTAGGAGCGCGGGAGCCCGGCGAACGCCTCGGCGGCCGGCCCGGTCAGCCGCACGGGGTGCGTGAACGGCGCCACCGGCTGCGCGCCGCGCAACGAGATGCCCCACGCGGCCGCCTCGTCGTCGCAGCAATGCATCAGCCCCTCCCGCGCCGCCTCGGGCGGCATCGTGGCCACAGGCGGATCGCCTTCGACGACGAGGTTCGCCTGCACGGCGTCGCCGGCGCCTTCGGGCCACTGGGTCAGGTCGATCAGGCTCTCTCCGTCGGAGGGCAGGAACGCCGCGACGTACACCAGGCGGTCGATGTCCTTCGGGGAGTCGGCGGCGGCCTGGGTGATCACCATGCCGCCCATGCTGTGTCCGACGAGCACGGCCGGCGGCCCAGCGGACAGCGCCTCGCACACGCGCCGCGCGTAACAGTCGAGTGTGACCTCGGCCACCGGCGTGTCGTCGTCGCCTTGGCCAGGGAGGTCGATGGCCTCCACCTCGTGCCCTGCCGCACGCAGGCCGGTCGCCACCCGGTCCCAGACCGACGCCCGTCCGAACGCCCCGTGCACCAGCACCATCCTCGCCATGTGTCTCCTCACGATCGCCGTTACGACCTGGCTCCGATCCTATGCCGAGACCGATCGTGCCGCGAACGATCGTTCGCTGGACGGCAATTTCCGAGCCCTTAGACTCTCGCCACAGCCGAGAGCGAGCGAGGAAGGCAAGAGGGATGGCTACCACTGCGCCGAAGGCCGGGGCGTTTCCCAGCCCGTACGAGATCGAGACCCCGCCTGGGTGCGAGGGCTGGGAGGAGATGTATCCGTACTACGCGCTGTTCGACGAACGGCGCCGCGAGATCGACGAGAACCGTTTCTGGTTCTGGAATTCCATGCACTTCCCGGTCCCGATGCCGGCGTTCGACGTGATCTGCATCGATTCGCCCTACCAGGCGGTGGGCTCGTGGCAGAACCGGGTGTTCGCGGTGCCGCCGGCGATGGGCATCGACTACCGCTGCGTGAACGGCTACATCTACATCTCGGGCAACCCGGTCACCGACCCGGCCAAGATCGCCGAGCGCGCCGAGTTCTTCCAGAAGCGGGCGGGCTACTACTTCCAGAACTGGTCGGAGCTCTACGGCAAGTGGCGGGCCAAGATGGAGGCGCTGATCCGCGAGTTGGGCGAGCTAGAGGTTCCGGACCTGCCCGAGTACGAGCCCGACGAAATCGCATTCGGCGACGATCGCAACACCGCCTTCTACGAGGTGCTGACCGCGTATGGCCGCGCGCTGCGCCTAAACGATCTGATGTGGCAGCACCACTTCGAGTTCCTGCTGCTCGGCTACGGCGCGTACGGCACGTTCGTGGAGTTCTGCAAGAGCAACCTCCCCGACATCCCCGACCAGCACATCGCCCAGATGGTGGCCGGCATCGACGTGCTGCTGTTCCGCCCAGACGCGGAGCTGCGGCGGCTGGCTCGGCTGGCCATCGAGACCGGCGTGGACTCCGCGTTCGTGCAGGGCCGCACGCCGCAGGAGGTCGACGCCGAGCTGCATGCAATCCGACGCGGGTCGCGAATGGCTCGAGGAGCTCGAGAAGGTCAAGGACCCGTGGTTCAACATGGCCACCGGCGACGGGCTCTACCACTACTACCACAGCTGGCTCGACGACCCGAGCATCCCGTACGCAGCCCTGATCGGTCACATCAGTGCGCTCAACGCCGGCGAGCAGATCGACCGCCCGACCGAGGAGATCGTGCGGGAGCGCGAGCGCCTGGCCGAGGAGTACGGGGCGCTGCTCGACGAGGAATCGCGGGGGAGCTTCAACGACCTGCTGGCGCTGTCCCGGACGGTGTTCCCGTACGTCGAGGAGCACAAATTCTTCTGCGATTACTGGTTCCTGACCCGCTGGTGGAACAAGATCCGCGAGTTCGGCGCGCTGCTCGCGCGTAACGGCTTCCTGGCGGACGGCGAGGACGTGTTCCAGCTCTCGCGCTACGAGGTCGCGAGCGCGCTCGACGAGCTGGTGCTGACCTGGGCCACGGGCGGAGTGGCCCTCGGGCCCAAGCACTGGCCGCCGATCGCTGCGCGGCGCAAGGAGTTGCTCGAGAAGCTGAACGACTGGACGCCGCCGCCGGCGATCGGCGTCACCCCCGACGCGGTCACCGACCCGATGACGATCATGCTGTGGGGCGTCACCACGGAGCGGGTACAGGAGTGGGCGCGCCAGGTCGAAGGCGGCACTCTGCTGAACGGCGCCGCGGCCTCCCCCGGTGTCGTCGAGGGCGCCGCCCGCGTGGTGAAGTCGGTCAATCAGATCGGCGACGTGCGCGACGGCGAGATCCTCGTGTGCGGATCGACCTCGCCCGCCTGGGCCCCGATCTTCTCCAAGATCAGGGCGACGGTGACCGACGTGGGCGGCGTGATGTCGCACGCGGCGATCGTCGCCCGCGAGTACGGGCTGCCCGCGGTGGTCGGCACCGGCCGCGCCACCGCCGCGATCCGTACCGGGCAGATGATCAGAGTGGACGGGTCGGAGGGGACGGTGACGGTCCTCTCCGGTGAGGAGGGCTAGTGGCCCCGCAGTTCATCCGGCCGCTCGACCGGCTCTCGCGCGGTGACGAGCCGCAGTTCGGCGGCAAGAGCGCGAACCTGGGCGAGTTGCTCGCGGCCGAGATCCCGGTGCCGCCGGGGTTCGCCCTTTCGACCGATGCGTTCCACGCGTTCGTGCATGACGTCGGGCTGCAGGACCGGATTGCCAGCGCGCTGGCCGGGGTGACGGCGGGCGACCTCGACGCGATCGGCCACGCCTCCCACGCGATCAGCGAGGCGATGCGGTTCGCGCCCGTGCCCCGCGCGGTGCGCGAGGAGATCGCCGAGGGGTACGCCGCGCTCGGCGAGGATTCGCCGCCGGTGGCGGTGCGCTCGAGCGCGGTGGGCGAGGACAGTCAGGACGCCACGTTCGCCGGCCAGCAGGAGACCTACCTGTGGGTGCGCGGGACCGAGCATGTGTGCGACGCGGTGCGCGACTGCTGGGTCAGCCTGTACAGCCCGCCGGCGATCAGCTACCGCCTGCGCCTGGACGACTCCGTCGTCGACCCCGCGATGGGTGTGACCGTTCAGCTGATGGTCGACGCCGAGGTCTCGGGGGTGATGTTCACCTGCAACCCGGTCAGCGGCGATCCGAGCATGGTGGCCGTCAACGCCAGCTGGGGGCTCGGCCTGGCCGTGGTCGGTGGCGAGGTAACTCCGGACGATTTCCTGGTCAGCAAGGTCACCCGCGAGGTGGTGCGCGAGCACGTCCACCCCAAGGAGGTGCAGTACGTGCCTGACGCCGGCGGCAGCGGCGCGGTGCGCGTCGCGGTGCCCGACGAGCGTCGCGACGTGCGCTGCCTGGACCAGCCGGCACTCGAGCGGCTCCTCGACGTAGCCCGCCGCGTCGAGCGCCACTTCGGCTGCCATCAGGACATCGAGTGGGCGCTCGCCAAAGGAGACGACCTGTTCGTGGTGCAGACGCGACCGGTCACCGCGGTGGCCAAGAAGTCGCCCAAGCCGAAGGCGCAGGACGCGATGTCGCTGATCATGAACACCTTCGGCGCCGGCACGCCGAAGGACTGACCGCATGCCGCTGTCAGACGAAGACGTCCGCGAGATCCTGCGGATCGTTGATGAGTCGGACCTGACCGAGCTGCGGATCGATACAGACGGGTTCTCGCTGCATGTAGTCAAAGGTGGTCGGGATGCCACGGCCGCCGGCCCGCCCGGCGGGCGTCGAGACGTATCGCAGTCCGGTTCGGACCGAGCCCGAGGGCGGGCCGAGGCCGAGGCACCCCTCCAAGCCGATGAAGCCAGCGGCCTGTCGACCATCCCAGCCCCCATGCTCGGGACCTTCTACCGGGCCGAGGCGCCGGGCAAGCCGCCGTTCGTCGAGGTCGGCTCGAGGGTCGAGCCGGACACGATCGTGTGCATCGTCGAGGTGATGAAGATGATGAACTCGGTGCCGGCAGGCGTGTCGGGCACGGTCGCCGAGGTGATCGCGGAGAACGCACAGCTGGTCGAGTACGGGGAGCCGCTGTTCCGCGTGGAGCCGGCGTGAAGCGGATCAAGCGGGTGTTCGTGGCCAACCGGGGCGAGATCGCGCTGCGGATCGTCACCGCCTGTCAGGAGCTGGGCATCGAGACCGTGGTCGGGGCCTCCGAGGTCGACCGCGCCGGCCTGGCCGCGCGGTTGGCCGACCGGGCGGTGTGCATCGGCCCGGGGCCGGCCGCCCAGAGCTACCTGCGCGATGACCTCGTCGTGCAGGCCGCGCTCGGCACCGGCTGCGACGCGATCCATCCCGGCTACGGCTTCCTGTCGGAGAGCCCCAAGCTCGCATCGCGGGCGCGGGAGCACGGGATCACGTTCGTGGGCCCGCCGGCCGAGGTGATCGAGCTGAGTGGCGACAAGCTGCGCGCCCGCGAGGAGGCCGCTCGGGCCGGCGTCCCGGTCCTGCCCGGCCAGGAGGTCGAGGAGGCCTCGGAAGCCCGGGCAGCGGCGGACGACATCGGCTACCCGCTCCTGGTCAAGGCGGCCGGCGGGGGCGGGGGCAGGGGGATCAAGCTGGCCCGCGACGGCGAGGGACTCGAGGGGCTGCTGAGCCTGGCCCGCAGTGAGGCGGGCGCCGCGTTCGGCGACGAGCGCCTGTACCTCGAGCGGTTCATCGCCGCCGCCCGCCACGTGGAGGTGCAGATCGCGGCCGACGAGCGGGGCGAGGTGGTCCACCTCGGCGAGCGCGACTGCTCGGTGCAGCGGCGCTACCAGAAGCTGATCGAGGAGGCGCCCGCGCCGGAACTCGAGCCCGCCGTGCGCGACGCGATCCGCGAGGGCGCGGTCCGCTTCGCCCGCGCCATCGGCTACCGCAATCTGGGCACGGTTGAGTTCGTCGTCGACTCCGAGACCGGCGAGCACTATTTCCTCGAGATCAACTGCCGGATCCAGGTCGAGCACCCGGTCACCGAGGCGGTCACCGGACGGGACCTGGTTGCGCTGCAGCTACGCGTAGCCGACGGCGCAAAGCTCGGATTCACCCAGGACGACGTCAAGCTCGACGGCCACGCCGTGGAGTGCCGCCTGAACGCCGAGGACGTGGCGCGCGGCTTCATGCCCACCCCCGGCACGCTGTCGCTGTTCTCTGTGCCGGAGCTGGCCGGCCTCCGGGTCGACACCCACTGCTATCCGGGGGCGGTCATCCCGCCCTACTACGACTCGCTGATGGCCAAGCTGATCGCCCACGCTCCCGACCGCGACGCCGCCCTCGACGTGCTGATCGAGGCACTCGAGGATCTCGACGTCGAGGGCGTGGAGACCAACCGCACGCTCCTGATCAGCGCCCTCGGCCACGACGACTTCCGCCGCGGCGCGGTCACCACGGACTGGCTGGAGCGCGCGATCGTATGACCGCAAAGCGCGCCATCGGGGTTGTCGACACCACGACGCGCGACGGCAACCAGAGCCTGTGGAGCGCCACCGGCCTGACCACCCCGGACGTGCTGGCCATCGCCCCCACCATGGACCGCGTCGGCTACGAGGCGCTCGACTTCACCTCGAGTACGCACATGGCAGTGTCGGTCCGCTTTCACCGCGAGGACCCCTGGGAGCGGATCCGTGAGGTCAGCGCGGCCGTGCCGAACACGCCGCTCAGCATCATCACGACCGGCATGCGGTTCATCTCCTGGGTGCCGGCCGACCAGGACGTGATCGCGCTCGCCTTCCGGCTGGTGGCGCGCAACGGCATGCGGCGTATGCAGATCGCCGATCCGTCCAACGACCCGGACCGCCTACGAAGACTCGCAAAAATGGCGCGCCGGGAGGGGATCGAGCAGGTGGTGATCGGGCTCACCTACTCGATCAGCGACGTGCACACGCACCAGTACTACGCCGATCGAGCCGCGGCGCTGGCCGATTGCCCCGAGATGGATCGGCTGTACCTGAAGGACCCCGGCGGTCTGTTGACGGTCGACGCGGTCAGGGAACTCGCTCCGCACTTCGTCAAAGCGGCCGGCGAGCGCACCGTCGAGCTGCACAGCCACTGCACGATCGGCATGGCTCCGATCGTGTACGTGGAGAGCGTGAAATCCGGCTTCCAGGTCGTGCATACCGCGTCCGGGCCGCTGTCGCGCGGCACCTCGCAGCCCGAGGTCGGGACCACCATGCGCAACCTCGAGGCCAGCGGCTACTCGCACGACCTCGATCTCGAGGCCGAGGCGATCGTCGCCGAGCACTTCCACCAGTTGGCCCGCGCCAAGGGCCTCCCGCCCGGCGCCCCACGCGAATTCGACGCCGTCTACTACCACCACCAGCTCCCGGGCGGGATGGTCACGACCACCCGCCGGATGCTCGAGGAGCTCCGCCGCCCCGAGCTGTTCGACGAAGTGCTTAATGAGGTGACCCGGGTGCGGGCCGAGATGGGCTACCCCATCCTGGTCACGCCGGTCTCGCAGTTCGTGGCCAGCCAAGCCGCGCGTAATGTGATCGACTCCGAGCGCTGGGCGAACGTCTCGGACGAGACCGTGCGCTATTTCCTCGGTCACTACGGCGAGCCGGCCGCGCCCGTCGATCCCGATATCGCCGACAAGGTCCTGTCACGGCCGCAGGCGAGCAAGCTGCGCGATCTGGAGCCGATCAGCCTCGACGGCGCACGCGAGCGCTTCGGCCGGCGGATCTCCGAGGAGGAGTTGCTGCTGCGCCTGACCATGCCCGGCGAGCAGGTCGACGCGATGATCGCGGCGCGGGGAGAGCCGTCGGCGGCGCCGGCCGCGCGGCCCGGACGCAGCCCGCTGGTCGCGCTGATCCAGGAGCTCGCCCGCCGGCCCGCCATCTCCGACTTCGAGCTCACCCACGACAGCGGCGACACGGTTGTGTGGCGCCGTGCTTGACGGACTGCTAAGCGATGTGCGCGGGTTCGTGTTCGACGTCGACGGGACGCTCGCCCACCGCGGTCCGGACGGCCGCGCCCACCCCCAGCCCGGCGCGGTCGAGGTGCTCGACCGGATCCGCGCCTCCGGCCGCCCGCTCGCCGTGTTCACCAACGGCAGCCACGTCACGTCCGAGACGATGGCCGGAGCGCTGCGCGAAGACGGCATCCCCGTGGAAGATCAGGAGATGCTCACCCCGGTCGAGAGCGCGATCACCTACATCCGCCGGCACTACCCGGACCGCCCGGCGCTGCTGTTCGCCCACGACGTGATCCGGGCGCGGATGGTCGCCGCCGGCATACCCGAGGCTGAGGGCGAGGACGCCGGCGTCGTGTTCGTCGCCCACGTCGACGACGTCGACTTGAAGGACATGGAGCGCGCGGCCCGCGCAATCACCCGCGGCGCGCCCCTGCTGACCGGCAGCTACGCACGCGGGTACGCGGGCGCCAACGGGATCATCTTCAGCCGCGGCGCGATGGTCACGGCCGGCATCGCCAAGGTGACCGGGGCCCGCCCGCGCATCGTGGGCAAGCCCTCGCGGGCGGCGGTCGAGGAGGTCAGCGCGCGTCTCGACCTGCCGACGAACGAGATCGCGGTGATCGGCGACGACGCCGGCATGGACATCGCCCTCGGCCGTATGGGCGGCTCGCGGACCGTGCTCGTGCGCAGCGGGATCAGCGGCACGATCGACCTGGCCAAGCTGCCCGAGCGCCACCGGCCCGACGATGTGATCGACGGGGTGGCCGACCTTCTGGAAGCGCTGCAGGCCTCATGAACGCCGGGCTACTCCGCGAGTAGCCGGTCAGGTCGCGGTCGTGCCCTGACCACGGCGGCGCGAGCCGGCTGCTCGCTGGCGCCCGCTAATGGAAGAACTTGCCGTTGCGCTCGTGTCCGACGGCGGGTAGGCCGGCGCCGCCAACCTCGGGCCCCGGGTTGAACTGACCGCCGGGGTCGGAGGAATAGGTGACTCCGAATCCGTCGTTGGACGCGGTGAAGGTGATCGTGGTGTTACTGGTCACGTAGTGGCCGGTGAAGACGAATGTCTCGTCGCGGATCTTGTGCCGCTCGCCGTCACCCGGCCAGCGTACATCGAAGCTCACGTGCGACGGGATCGAGGCTGGGTTGGGACTGATCGCGTTGAAGAAGTCGTGGTAGTCGCCTACCGGAACGTTGTCGGCGCGCAGGCGCGCCCGGCCGGTACCCGGGTCGACGTCGATCGCCGAGGCTGCGATCGGGATCGTCCAGAACAGCCCGGATGGAAGGATCCCCGGCTCGAAGTCGTGGACCTGGTGGCCCGGATCGAACGTCCCGACCGGGACGAACAGATCGATTCATATGAAGCCGAACGATCCGTGGTGCCGGCGGCCGTCGAGCCCGATGTACTCCCCGCGCATGAAGCGCATGTCGCAATCGAAGCTGTACTGATTGCCGTCTGTGTCGTGGGCCGTGCCGCGGGTCTCGGATCCGCCGACGACTCCGTTGAAGTCCGTGATGGTCGACATCTCGAAACTGATGCCCGGCGGGAGCACATGAATGAACGCGTCGCTCGGAACCAGGTTGAAGTCCGTATCGAAGCCGCCAGGAATCGGTCGCGGGGCCGCGGTGCCTGACCCGAACACGACGTCCGGGTCGAGCAGGCCCAAGCCGGCTAAGCCCCCGAGCGCCACCGCACTCCGTTGCAGCAGCTGCCTGCGGGAGACTCTTGCCGCCGCGAGATCTCCCACCGACGCGTGACTGCCCGCGTGTGCCCAATTCGGTTCCATGGCCCCGGAACTTGCTCATCAAAAACGCTACCTACCTGGCGCCCCCATTGCGGCCCCGGTGTTGGTGCCGAAGACCTATGCTGCCCCAAATGGCCACGACCGAGCAGCAGAGCCCCGCCACCGTCCTCGCCCGGGCCGGCCTGTCCGTCGAGGAGCTCTACGACGAGCTGACGACCCACTGCACGAAGCCCGTTCGGCTGGACGATCTCCTCTACGGCGCGGCCGAACGGGTGCCGGGGCTGGTCCCGACCCGGGCCGAGATCGAGGTGGAGCGCACTCGGAAGCTGGCCGACAAGCAAGGCGTCGAGCTGAGCCAGGGCCTGTTGACCGCGGACATCCTGGCCAACCCAAGGACGGGGCGTCACCTCGTCGAATCGATGCTGGCGCCCACTGCACTGGCCCAAGAGCACCTCCACGAGCTGCAAAGCACCGGCAGCGCGGACCTGGGCGCGGCGCGCGTCACCCGGCACGGCCGGGCCGGCGTGCTCGAGCTGTGCAACCCGCGTCACCTGAACGCCGAGGACGGAACCACGCTCGCGCAGACCGAGGCCGCGGTCGATCTGGTCCTGCTCGACCCCGATATCGAGGTGGGGGTGTTCCGCGGCGGCGTGGTCGACCATCCCCGCTATGCCGGCGAGCGGCCGTTCGGCGCCGGCATCAACCTGACCCACCTCTACCACGGCCGGATCGACTTCCTCTTCTACCTGATCCGCGACCTGGGCTATGTGAACAAGATCTTCCGGGGGATCGGGGCGGCCGGGCCCGATGAGGGTGGGCCGGGTCCAACCGAGAAGCTGTGGATCGCCGGCGTCGAAAAGTTCGCCATCGGCGGCGCCTGCCAGCTCCTGCACGTGATGGACCACGTGATCGCGGTGCGGGGCTCGCGCCTGTACCTGCCGGCGCGCAAGGAGGGGATCATCCCGGGCGCCTCCAATCTTCGCCTGTGGCGCTCCGTGGGCGAGCGGGCCGCCCGCCAGGCCATCCTGTCCGGCCGCGAGTGGGTCGCCGGCGAGCCGGACGCCGAGAAGATTTGCGACGAGATCATCGAAGCCGGCCAGATGGACGAGGCCATCGACGAACGCATAATCGCGCTGACCAGCTCGGGACTGATCAACGCCGCGGCCAACCGGGCCGCGATGCGGGTCGGGCAGGAGCCGATCGAGCTGTTCCGCGAGTACATGGCCACCTACGCGCGCGAGCAGGCCTACTGCCATCTCAGCCCCGCGCTCGTGCGCAACCTCGAGGAGCACTGGAACGCTGACCGCCGCCGCCTCTGAACCGAAGGTGTGGGATCCGGCGGAGACCCTCCCGCGCGAGGAGCTCGAACTCCTCCAGCTCGAGCGCCTGCGCACCACGATCGGTCAGGTGCTGGGAGGACAACCGCTCGGCGCCGAGCGCCTGAACCACGCCGGCATCAATTCGCCCGACGATCTGAGATCGCTCGGCGATCTGGCCGGCATTCCCTTCGCGCTGAAGTCGGACCTGCGCGAGAGCTACCCGTTCGGCCTGCTGGCGGTCCCGCGCGAGGAGCTCGTGCGCGTGCACGCGTCGAGCGGGACGCACGGCAAGCCGACGGTGGTCGGCTACACGCGGGCCGATCTCGAGACCTGGACCGAGCTGATGGCCCGCTGCATGACCACGGCGGGCGTGCGCCCGGGGATGCTGATCCACAACGCCAACGGCTACGGACTGTTCACTGGCGGGCTCGGCTTCCATCAGGGCGGTGAGCGGATCGGCACCACCGTGGTGCCCGTGTCGAGTGGGATGACCTCGCGCCAGGCCATGCTGCTGAACGACTTCGGCGCCCAGGTGCTCGTGTCGACGCCCTCGTATGCGCTGGTGATCGCGCAGGCCCTCCAGGACGCGGGAGTCGACCCGGCCGAGACGTCGCTCGAGCTAGGGCTGTTCGGCGGCGAGCCGTGGACCGAGGGGCTCCGGGTCCAGATCGACCGCGCGCTCGGCATCAAGGCGGTCAACTTCTACGGCCTGTCGGAGATGTGCGGGCCCGGTGTGGCCACCGAGTGCCTCACCGCCCGCGACGGCCTGCACGTCAACGAGGATCACTTCATCGTTGAAGTGATCGATCCAGACAGCGAGCGGCCCGTTCCGCCGGGAACGGACGGCGAGCTGGTGTTCTCCACACTCACCAAGGAGGCGCTGCCGCTGATCCGCTACCGGACCGGCGACCTCGGCGCGATCACGCTGGAGCCCTGCCGCTGCGGCCGGACCACCGCTCGCCTGATCCGGCTGGGAGGACGCCGCGACGACATGATGATCATCCGCGGCGTCAACCTGTACCCCTCCCTCGTCGAGCAGGTGCTGCTGAGCGTCGACGGCGTGGCGCCCCACTGGCGGCTCGTCCTCGAGCGGACGGGACCGATGGACGAGCTGACCCTCGAATGCGAGCCGGCGGCAGGCGACCTCGACCGCGGCGCGCTCGCCAATCAGTTGGAGGGCGTGCTCAAGGAGGCCACCGGCGTGCGGATCGTCGTGGCCGTGCTCGACCCGGGCAGCGTGCCGCGCAGCGAGGGCAAGGCCGTCCGGGTCGTGGACCGTCGAGTCTAGCCTGAGCCGTTCGAGCTGAGTGCCTGGTGGCGCACCTCGCTCGGGGTGACCCCGAACGCGCGCTTGAACACCCGCGAGAAGTGCGCGGCGTCGCAGAACCCCCAGCGGAACGCGATGTCGGTCACCGACCCGCCGTTGACCCGTTGCAGGTCCTCCAGGCACCGGGCCAGTCGCTCCGTGCGCACCAGCCCGGCCACCGACTCGTCGACGTCCTCGAATAACGCGTGCAGAGCGCGCACCGACATCGCGTAGGCGCGCGCGATCGAGGCCGGCCCGACCGCCGGATCCTGGAGGTGGTTTCGGACGTAGCGCTTGATCTCGGCCCGCATCGCCTCGCGGGTGGCGGCGCGGCTACTCGGCACGGCGGGCTCGACCGCCGCGCGGAGCAACTCGAGCGCGGCATTGGCCGCCGCCACGCCCGCGGCCGCCTCGAGCCGCGGCTGCTCGAGGGCCAGCGCGTTCATGTACCGGACCAGCAGGCGGGCCGGACCACTGTCGTTCAGGGGGGGGAGCGAGCGCAATTCGGCCAGCCGTGGGCACACCGCGAGCACCCGGTCCCGGGGGAAGAGCAGCGTGCGCTTGTGAAACGCCTCGACGATCTCCACGTCGGTGGGCTGGTGGCCATCCCACAGCACCACGTCGCCGGCGGTCAGGGCCAGGCTCCGCGACCCCTCGCTCACGGTCTCGATCCCCCGGCAGACGAACTGGAAGCCGAGGATGTCCTCCTGGCTAGTCTCCGGGGTCATCACCGCGCGACCACGGTGGCCCAGGAATGGCGAGGCCGCGCAGTCGACGAGCATCAGATCGCCGATCGGCCGACGGGTCACCGCGCCCCGGAAGTCAGTCGGGGTGCGGTGGGTGGGTTGGACCTCGAAGGCGAGGTGAGTGCCGGCCAGGATGTCCGCCCAGGAGTCCAGACGACGGGCAGTGTCGGCGCCCGTGGCGCGCCACCGCTCCGGCTCGCGGACGGCCGGGGACGGCTCCACAGCAGATGCGAGCGTGTGGGCCAGAGCCGCTGTCCTCTCTCTCGATCTCTCCGTGACCAGACGCGAATTATCCGATTCGCCGATCAATGCTAGCGCCGGACCGGCGCCGTTAGACCGCTGTGCGCTCCGAGGCCAGGGCCACGAACGCGTCGAGGGCGGCCGGATCGAGCAGCGAGTCGCGGCTGGCCACCCGCTCTGCCGCCTCGCCGAGCATGATGCGCTTGACCGGCGCCTCGAGCTTCTTGCCGGTCAGCGTGCGCGGGATCGCCGGCACCGAGACGATCGAGTCCGGGACGTGGCGCGGCGAGAGCTCTGAGCGCAGCGCGCGCGCGATCCGCCCGCGCAGGTCCTCGTCGAGCACCGCGCCGTCCCGAGGGACCACGAACAACAGGAGCTCGCCGGCGCCGCCGCTCCCGTCCTCCAAATGCACCACGAGCGCGTCGACGACCTCGGGGATGTCCTCGACGACGGCATAGAACTCCCCGGTGCCGAGGCGCACCCCGCCCCGGTTGAGCGTCGCGTCGGAGCGCCCGGTGATCACGCAGCTGCCGCGCTCGGTGAACTTGATCCAGTCGCCCTGGCGCCACACGCCCGGATAGCGGCCGAAGTAGGAGCTCTGGTAGCGCTCGCCGTCGGGGTCGTTCCAGAGCCCGACCGGCATCGACGGCATCGGTTGCGTGATGACCATCTCGCCGAGCTCGCCCACGGGGGCCTCGTTGCCCTCCACGTCGAAAGCGTGAACGTCGACGGCCAGGCACGGGCCAGTGATCTCGCCCTCGAACACCGGCTGGGCGAAATCGCCCGAGACCAGGCCGGTGCACACGTCTGTCCCGCCCGAGCCGTTGTTCAGCAGCACATCGGGCCCGAGCTGCTCGTAGACGTACCGGTAGCCCTCGGGGGGGAGCGGTGAGCCCGCCGTGCAGAGCACCCGGATGCTGCTCAGATCGCAGTCGCGCCCCATCTGCAGCCCGGCCTTGCGGCAAGCCATCAGATAGGCCGGGCTGACCCCCATGACCGTGGGCTGGAGCTCCTCGGCCAGCCGCCACTGCTCGAGCAGATCCGGCCAGGCGGGGTCGCCGTCCAGCATCACGATCGAGGAGCGAAGCAGCAGTGTGGCGACGAGCGCGTTCCACATCATCCATGCCGTGGTCGAGAACCACAGCAGCCGGCCACCCGGCTTGAGGTCCCAGCCGAGCCCCAGGTTCTTCCGGTGCTCGACCAACTGGAGCCCGTGGCCGTGGACGATCGCCTTGGGCAGGCCGGTCGTCCCGGACGAGAACAGCACGTACAGAGGGTGGTCGACCGCGACCTGGTCGAACTCGAGCGGGGCGGCCTCGGCGGTCAGGTCCTCCCACGCCACGGCGTCGTCGACCCGCGCCTCGCCGTAGGGGACGCTCACCACGTGCTGGAGCGTCGGCAGCTTCGAACGGATCGCCTCGACCTCGACCCGGCGATCGACGTAGCGGTCGCGGTAGCCGTAGCCGCCGACGGTGAGCAGCACGCGCGGCTCGATCTGCCCGAACCGCCCGACCACGCTGCGGGCCCCGAACTCGGGCGCGCAGGTCGCCCAGATCGCGCCCAGGCTGGCCGTGGCGATGAACGCCGCGAGCGTCTCGGGGATGTTCGGCATGTAGGCCGCCACCCGATCGCCCTGGGACACCCCCAGGCGCTGGAGCCCGGCGCGCACCCGGCCGGCGAGTTCGCGCACCTCGCCGAAGGTCAGCTCGAGCGGCGGCCGCGTCTGCGAGCGGGCCACCACGGCGATCCGATCGAGATCGTCCTCGGTCCCCACCAGGTGCTCGGCGTAGTTGAGCCGCGCGCCCGTGAACCACTCGGCCCCGGGCATGGTCCGGTGGCCGAGCACCCGGTCATACGGGGTACTGGCGCGGGTGCCGAAGAAGTCCCACATGGCGCCCCAGAAGCCGTCCAGGTCGGTCACCGACCAGCGCCACAGCTCGCCATAGTCGCTCAGCTCGATTCCGCGCTCGTCGCGCAGCCAGTTCACGAACCGCCCGATCTCGGTGGTCTCGCGCCAGTCGGGGCGGGGCGTCCACAGGATGTCGCCGATCATCGAGTGGGCCGCAGGATACCGGCGGCTGTCTCAAGCGGCTTGTCAATAAGCGCCTTAACGGCGGTTACAGGCAGCCGTCTCCGTCACTCGGGGCTCCGTGGTTGTCGCTGTCCGCGTCGCCGCCGCCACCCTGCGGGATGCAGCTCCCGGTGGGCGCGACCGTCGTCGTGTGGTGGGTGGTCGTCGGCGGCGGAGGCGGTGGAGGCGCGGCGTGCGTGGTCGTGGTCGGCGGAGGAGGCGGAGGGGGTGCGGCGTGCGTCGTGGTCGTGGGCGGCGGAGTACTGCTCGGGGCCGTCGGCACGGCTGTCGCGGCCGCCTTGTGCGGCGCCGGCTTGGCGTGCGCGTGGTGCTTGGCCTTGTGCGCCGGCTTCGCCGCGGCCTTGGTGGTCGTGGTGGTCGGGGTGGATTGAGTCGTCGAGGTGCTCGTGGCCGGCGCGACGCTCTGGCTCGAGGTGGACGAGGCGGAGCCGCAAGCGCTCACGATCAACACGAGCAGGGCGGCGCCGATTGCGGTACGTAGGTGTCTCATGGTCATCTCCCAGGCCCCACGGGGGTGTGGTGGCTCATCTCAAAGGACGCCGGTCGCCGCGGGTTGCTTCCCGGATCTGAACAGCCGATGAATGCGCGGGTTCCGGGCTCGAATCGGCGCCGCCTCGCTGCGACAATCCGGAACATGGAGGACCATGTCCGGGGCTCGGTGCTTGTCGTGGACGACGAGCCGACGATCACCGAGGTTGTCGCCCGCTACCTGAATCGCGCCGGCTACGCGACCCGGGTGGCCGCCAATGGACGCGAGGCGCTCGACGCCGCGGCGACACAGCGTCCCGACCTGGTCGTGCTCGATCTGATGCTGCCCGGGATCGACGGCCTCGAGGTGATGCGCCGGTTGCGCGACCAGGACCGCGACCGCCTTGCGGTGATCCTGCTCACCGCCAAATCTGAGGAATCCGATCGGGTGATCGGGCTGCGGCTGGGGGCCGACGACTACGTGGTCAAGCCGTTCTCGCCCGCCGAGCTCGTGGCCCGGGTCGACGCGGTGCTCCGCCGCTTCGACACCTCCCGGACTCAGGAGGCGCCGATTGAGCTGAGCGACATGACGATCGACCCGACAGCCCGTCAGGTGTTCGTGCGCGGCGAGGAGGTCCAGCTCACCCACCGCGAGTTCGACGTGCTGTTGTTCCTGGCCCGCCATCCCGGCCAGGCGTTCTCGCGCAACCAGCTGATGGACGCCGTGTGGCAGTACTCGTTCTACACCGACACCTCGACGGTCACGGTCCACATCCGCCGGCTGCGGTCGAAGATCGAGGCCGATCCGGCCCAGCCCCGCCACATCCAGACCGTCTGGGGCGTGGGCTACCGCTTCCAGCCATGACGCGCGGGCGGTTCGTCGGCTGGATCCGCGCCCGGGCCGGGTCGCTGCGCCGGCAGTTCGCGCTGGTCGTGGCGATCGTCGTCGCGCCCGTCCTGGTCGCCCTGGTGGTGGGCGACGCCCTGATGGTGGTATCGGAGCGCGGGGTCGCGATCGTGGCGGCGATCGTCATCGGCGCCGGCCTGATCGCGATCGTGGCGGCCCGGATGGTGGCCGGCGGGATCATGCGCGACGTGGAGGCGATCCGCGACGGGCTGATCGCGGTCGGCCGTGGCCGGCGCGAGGTGACGATCGAGACCTCCGCCAACGACGAGCTGGGCCAGCTGGCCGCGGCGGCCAACGCGATGATCTACCAGCTGCGCGAAGAGGAGGCGGGCCGCGACGTGGCCGAGGCCGCCCGGCGCCACCTGATCGCCGCGGTCTCCCACGACCTGCGCACGCCGATCACCTCGCTGCGCCTGCTGGCCGACGCGATCGGCGACGACATCGTCGAGGACGCCGAGATGCGCCGGTCCTACCTGCGCCGGATGGGCACCCACATCGATGCCCTCAGCGTGCTGATCGACGACCTGTTCGAGCTCTCGCGGCTGGAGGCCGGCGACATCAGCTGGACGCGCGAGCAGGTGCCGCTGCAGGAGCTGGTCGGCGAGACGGTCGAGGCGATGCGCGTCCAGGCCGAGGCCAAGGGCGTCGCCGTGCTCGCCGAGGTCCCCGGGACCCTGAAGCCCGCGCAGGCCAACCCCGAGAAGCTCCAGCGAGTTCTGTTCAACCTGATCCAGAACGCCATCCGCCACACCCCGGCCGACGGCAGCGTGGTGGTGCGGGCGGAGTCGGTGCCGACCGGGATCGAGTTCGAGGTGGCCGACACCGGCGACGGGATCGCCCCCGATGAGCGCGAGCGGGTGTTCACCGCGTTCTACCGGGGCGGGGCGGATTCGGCCCGCACCAGCCCGGGCGCCGGGCTGGGCCTCGCGGTGTCGCGGGCGATCGTCGAGGCGCACGGCGGGCGGATCTGGCTCGCCGAGGCGGCTGTGGGAACGAGGGTGAGGTTCTCGCTCCCGGCGGCGTAGCGCGGAGAACTTTGGCGCTGCAGCTACGTATGTGTTAGCTGGATCGCCAAAGACCGCCGCTCGGGAAGATTCTCCGTGCACACGGGGTCTTTTCAGGCGATGCCGATTGCCGCCGACCACGCGCTACCGCGTGCCGCCGCCGCCACCGCCGGCGTCGGCACCCCGGCGCGCCGGCTGGACCCCAACCACCTCGGTGACCACCTCGACCGTCTCTACCGCGCGGCCTGGGCGCTCTGCGGCTCGCGCGAGGACGCCGAGGACCTCGTGCAGGAGACCTACGCGCGCGTGCTCCAGAAGCCCCGCCTCCTCCGCTCCGAGGAGGACATCGGATACCTCCTGCGGGTGCTGCGCAACACCCATTTCTCCCGTCTGCGCGCCGCCTCGCGACGCCCTCGCCCCGACCCCCTGCCCGACGATTTAGATCGCGTCGAGGATCGCACCGTGCGCAGCCCCGAGGCGACGGTGCGCTCGTCCGAGCTTTACACGCTGATCGCGGAGCTCCCCGATCCCTTCCGCGAGGCGCTGGTCGCGATCGACGTCCTCGGCCTGTCCTATCGCGAGGCCGCCCGCGCCCTGCGCGTCCGCGAGGCCACGATCACCACCCGGGTGTACCGCGCGCGCCAGCGCCTGGTCCACGCGCTCGGCACCGATCAGGCGGGCTGATCGGGCGTGCGTCTGCCTCGCCGCCACCCACGAGCAGATGCGATGCTCGAGCGCGACCTCGCCCGCCTGGCCGACGGCACGCTCCATGGCTCCCGGCGCGAGCGCGTCGAGCAACTGGTGGCGCGCTCGCCCGAGCTCCAGGCCCGTCTGCGCGAGCAGCGCCGGGCCGTGGCGGCCGCCCGGTCGCTGGCGGACTACGAGCGGGCGCCGATCGCGCTGCGCTTGCAGCACCAGGCGCTCGTCGGTCACGGGCGCCAGCGCCGGCGGACCCCGGCGCTCGGCCTCGGCCTCGGACTGGGCCTGGCCGGCGCGGCTGGCGCGCTGCTCTGGACGGTCGCCCTGGTGGGCGGCGGGCAGGCCGGGCTCACGGTGGCGCAGGCGGCCACGATCGGCCTGCGGCCCGCGACGGCGGCCGTGCCCGAGCCACCGGACGACCAGGTGACGCTCCCCGGGGTGCGCGTCGACGGCCTGCCCTTCCCCTACTGGGAGGATCGCTTCGGTTGGCACGCCACCGGGACGCGCACGGATCGCCTGGACGGGCGGGTTCTCAGCACCGTGTTCTACCGCCGGGGCGCGCAGCGGATCGCCTACACGATCGTCGCCGGCGAGGAGCTCCCGCCCGTCACCGGAGCGCGCACCGTGCGCCACGCCGGCACGCTCCTGGCCAGCTCGACCAGCGGCGGTCGGCTCGTGGTCACCTGGTTGCGGGAGGGTCACACCTGCGTGCTCTCGGCCGGCCGGGACGTGCCGCCTGGCGCGCTGCTCCGCCTCGCGGGCTGGAGCAGCCGCGGCCGGATCCCGTTCTAGCGGGGCTAGGGGACGAGGACGATCTTCCCGCGCGTGTGGCGGCGCTCGAGCTCGCGGTAGGCGTCGCGCACCTGATCCAGCGGGAACACGCGCGCGATCGGGACCTCGAGCTCGCCCCGGTCGACCAGCCCGGCCAACTCGGCCACGACCTCGGCGCTGGCCGCCGCCGCCGTCCCTTCGGTCTTGGCCCCGTACTGCTCCGCGGCCGCCCAGTCGATGATCGTGTCGACCCGCTCGGGCGCCACGCCAAGCTCCTCGACCGCCAGCGCCACGTACCCGCCGCCGAACGTGTCGATGAGCGCGTCCACGTGCCCGTCGGACACCTCGCGGATGCGATCGGCGACTCCGTCCCCGTAGGCCACCGGGATCGCGCCGTGCTCGAGCAGCCACTGGTGGTTTGACTCGCCGGCCAGGCCGATCACGGCGGCGCCGGCGAGCCGGGCGAGCTGGACGGTGAGCGAGCCCACGCCGCCGGCCGCGCCCGACACGACGACGGTGTCTTTCGGGCCGGCTCCGACCGCGCGCACCGCGGCATAGGCCGTCGTTCCGGCCACGAACAGCGAGCCGGCCGCCTCCCATGACACGCCGGCCGGCTTCCGGGTCAGCTGATCCGCTCCGACCACGACGAACTCGGCATGGCTGGCCCGCTGATCGGTCCACCCGAGCACCTCGTCGCCGGGCGAGAACGCCTCGACGCCTCCTCCGACCTCCTCGACCACTCCGGCGAGATCGCTGCCCTCCCCGGACGGGAACGTCGCCGGCCAGCGCTCGTGCATCAGGCCCTTGCGGATCGTCGCCTCGCCCGGGTTGATCCCGGCCGCCTTCACCCGGACGAGCACCTGACCGTCCCCGGGTACCGGGCGCTCGACGTCGACCACGTTCAGGACGTCAACGTCGCCGTATTGGTCGAACCGCACCGCGCGAGGCACGGGGCAGTTCTATCAGGCGGCGGGATCCTCCAGCACGCCCCGCAGCCGGTCGAGCTGCGCCACCTCGGAGCGCATCGTCCTGGAGACCATCGGACTCATCAGCCTGGCCAGCCCGCGCGGCGCGGCGCGCAGCGCGAACGTCACGCGGGTGCCCCCGGAATCGAGCGGCGACAGCTCGTAGCTTCCCTCGGGCCGGACGGGCCCCGCGATCGCCCGGAAGCCGATCCGGCGATCCGGCTCATACGCGGTGATCTCGTAGTCCGCGGGCACGCGGCGCCCGAACGGGCCCTTGACGCCCTGCTCATAGATCGCGCCGCGGCCGTGACCCGACTTGCGGCGGATGTCGAGCACGCCGCTACGCCACCCGCGGTCGTTCTCGCCCTCGGCCAGGAACGCGAAGACCTCGGCCGGCGATCGCTGGATTTCCACCGTTCCCGTCGCTTCAGGCATCGACCGCGCTCCCGGCGAACAGCGCCTCGAACTTGACGAGGCCGCCCTCCCAGCCCATCTCGTACGGAGCGGGCCCATGGCTGGCCGGGAACTCGCTGTGGGTGAGGACCAGTTCGGTCCGCTCACCGCGATCGCGGAACTCCACGGTGACCAGCGACTCGGACCGTCGGCGGCCGGACCGGTCTCCCACCGCCAGGTGTAGACCAGCCGGGCCGGCGGCTCGACCTCGCGATAGGTCCCGCCCAGCACGAACGGATCGCCGGCGGTGGGCTGCATGACCAGGCGATAGGAGCCGCCGGGCCGCAGGTCGACCTGCGCCTCGGGGCAGCGGAACTCGCCGGGGCCCCACCAGCGTCGCAACTCATCGGGATCCGTCCAGGCGCGGAACACCTGCTCCCGCGGGGCCTCGATCG
This sequence comes from uncultured Solirubrobacterales bacterium, assembly GCA_963841535.1. Lineage (GTDB taxonomy): Bacteria > Actinomycetota > Thermoleophilia > Solirubrobacterales > Solirubrobacteraceae > Palsa-465. The sequence continues at coordinate 474,312 of CAWJDF010000002.1, forward strand.
TGCGGACGATCTCCACGTGGTCGGATTGGTCGGTCATGTCTCCTCCTGGGTCGACTCGAAGTGCCTGGCCAGAGAGTCGAGCCGCTTCTCCCAGAACACCCGGTAGCTGGTGAGCCACTCCTCCGCGAAGCGCATCGGTGCTGCACGCAGCCGGACTTGGCGAACCCGTCCCTGCTTGTGATGGTCGAGGAGCCCGGCCCGCTCGAGCACGCGCAGGTGCTTGGCCATCGCCGGCAGCGAGACGCCGAACGGTTCTGCCAACTCCGTCACCGACGCGTCGCCGGCGGCGAGCCGGACGACGATCGCCCTGCGGGTCGGATTGGCGAGTGCGGTGAACACGGCGTCGAGCTGGTCGGGAGTATACTGAACCATAAGGTTTAGTATAGGCTCGACGGTGGACGGCGCCGGCGCGCCGGCCGGTCGGGCCCTCCTTCCGCTCAGACGAGCAGTGAGATCGATCCGCCGGCCGGGGTGGGCGGCGAAAGCGACCGGGCGTTGCTGGCGTAGGTGGCCGTGGCCGCCGCCTCGAAGCTCGGGGGCGGGGCAGGCGTCGCGTCGTCCTGACGGCGCCCGCGGTCGAGCGCCCGGTCGACCGTCCGGTCGAGGGCATCCTGGTCGAGCGGTAGTTGGCCGCTGTACATCCTGGCTCGTTGGATCTGGGTTCCGATGAATGTCCCGATCGACTCACGCGAGACTCCCTGCTGCTCGGCCAGGCTGGCCAGCGACCGGCCCTGCTTGAGCGCGCTCTGAAGGTCCTCGGGGCCCATCCCGAGCTGTGCGGCTATGCCGGCGAGCGTGCCCTCGCCCGCTGGGGACGGCGGCAGGCTGGCCATGGCGGCGGCAAGCGAGCCACCGGCGGCGGGGAGGTTGGGAGTGAGGGCGCTCGTCGAAGCCACGTCCACGCGGGATCGTTGAAGGGGTCGAGGGAACCCGGCACCCGTGATCATCGGCAGCTGCCTCGCGATCTTCAGGATTACGATCCGAGGCGTGGCCGCACCCCGCTCGACACTCGTCGAGCACGTCCCCGAGAACGCGATGGTCGAGCCAGGCGAGATCGCGCGTTTCTACGATCGCTGCAGCGATCTGATGCGCGAGCTGCTCGACGGTCTGGCGCAGGCGCCCGACCGCCCACGTCCGTTCCCGGAGATCGAGGACGCGATCGGCTGGCCGCGCCGCCGGATCGCATCGGTGCTGGGCGGCGTGTGCCACCTGCGGCGCCTGGAGTTCTCGGGACGCCGGCCGTATCACTTCAAGGAGCCGCGGGCGGCGGTCTCGGGGCGTTGGGAGATCTGGATGGACGGTGAGCAGGCGCGCGGGGTGCGGGCCGAACGCTCGAGCGTCTAGTACTTACGGCCGATCCGTACGGGCTACGGTTGCAGTCGAATCCCGCGGCTGCCGATACTCGCACCTACGATGTCGATGTTCCGCCGTCTCCGCCGCAGCTCCGTGGCCCCGGGTCGTTACCTGACCGACGGGCGCGGTCTGTTCCGGGTGCTTTCGCGCTTCGACGACGGCCGCTCGCTGCTGGTCGTGATCGAGCACTGCGTGTCGCTCGAGACCTCCGCGCTCGCCGCGCGCGAGCTCGAGGCGATGGGCTTCCGGCGCGTTCGCAATGCGGCCCGTGCCGCGGTCACCGCGCCCACGCGGGCCGGAACGCTCGTCCCGGGCGCCCGCTAAACCACCGCCGAGTCGGCCGCCACCGCCCCCGGCACGACCGCCGGCGTGCGCTCGCGTCCGGCGTCGACGGGCTGGCCGGCGATCTGGCCGCCGGCGCAATCGGCGCACCGCACGACCCGCCGCGGGTTGCGGATGCCGGCCAGGCCAAGCAGACCGCCGAGCGCCACCAGCGTGGCCGAGATCCCGATCCCGACGTGGAAGGCGTGCACCGAGGCGGCCTGCACCGCGTCGGTGACGATGACCCCGCCGCGTGACGGCGGCACCCGGGCGAGCGTCTGCTGACGCGCCTGGGCCACCGCGTGGGTGGCCGCCGGCGAGAGCCTGACCCCGCCGAGTCGCTGGTCGAGCGTCGAGTTGAATTGAGCCGAGATGACCGCTCCGATCGCGGCGATCGCGATCAGCCCGGCGACGCGCGCCACCGCGTTGTTGACCCCGGAGGCGATTCCGGCGTTGGCGTCGTCGGCATCCGACAGGACCGTCGCCGTCAGCGGCGCGACCGTGGATGAGAGGCCGAGCGAGAACACGACTAGCGCCGGCAGGAGGTCGGTGAGGTAGTCCACGTGCGCGCCCAGTCGCAGCATCAGCGCGATCCCGACCGCCGCGGTCAGTGGCCCGAAACTCATGAAGAAGCGAGGCCCGTACCGGTCGGCCAGCCTGCCCATCCGCTTTGAGAGCAGGAACATCATGATCGTCGACGGCAGCAGGGCGAACCCCGCCGCGAGCGCGCTGTAGCCGGCGACCTCCTGGAGATAGAGCGTCAGGATGAAGAACACGACGCCGAGCCCGCCGTACATCGTGAACGTCAGGACGTTCCCAACCGCGAAATTCCTGTGCTCGAACAAACCCAAGGGCAGCATCGGCGACTCGGTGTGCGCCTCGTGGTGGACGAACCAGGCGAGCAGGGCGAAGCCCCCGACCAGCGGCCCCCACACCTCCGGGCTGCCCCAGCCGGCCACCGGCTGGCGGATGAGCGCCAACACCGGGCCGGCCAGGCCGAAGAACGTGAGCGCGGCGCCGAGCCAGTCCACCTGTCCGTGCCGCATGTGGCCCGTCCGGGGCGGCACGGCGAGCGACACGAGCATCAGCGTCGCGATCACGAAAGGCACGTTGATTGCGAAGATCAGCCGCCACGAGACCGCGTCGACCAGCCAGCCGCCGGCGAGCGGTCCGACCACGGTGGCGATCCCGGACCACGCCGTCCACGAGCCGATCGCGCCGCCTCGCTCCTCGCGCGGGAAAGCGGCCACGATCACGGCCAGAGAGCTCGGCATGAGCAGGGCGCCAAACGCGCCCTGGAGCGCGCGGAAGGCGATCAGGAACCCGATGGTGGGGGAGATCGCGCACAGCAGCGACATCGCGCCGAACCCGCCGACGCCGATCGAGAACACCCGCCGCTCCCCGTACACGTCGCCGAGCGAGCCGCCGACCAGGATCAGCGAGCCGAGCGCCAGCAGGTAGGCGTTCGACACCCACTGCTGGCCGGCCAGGCCGCCGCCCAGGTCGGCGCGGATGGCCGGGAGAGCCACGTTGACCGCGGTCGCATCCAGTCCGGCCACGAACGAGCCCATGATCGCCGCCAGCAGCGCCAGTTGCTTCTGGCGTTCCGACATCAGGCCCCGTCCGAACGGTCGAACAGTGCCGGCGAGAGCTGATCGAGCGACTCGAGGACCACCGCCGCCAGTTCGAGCGCGTCGCCCTCCGGCGGGAACTCCCGGTTGGGCAGCGCCACCACCAGCATCCCGGCCGCCGCCGCCGCGCGCAACCCGTTGGACGAGTCCTCGACCGCGGCGGATCGTCCCGGATCGACCCCCAGCCGGCGCGCCGCCTCGAGATAGATGTCGGGTGCCGGCTTGCCGCGCGCGACCTCCTCACCCGACACGGTCGCGCCGAACACGCCGGCCAGCCCGCTCGCGGCCAGCACCGCGTCGATCACCTCGCGGTTGGCCGAGGAGGCGAGGCCCACCGGCCAGCGCGCCGCCACCCGCCTGACCGCCTCCACGGCACCCGGCAGGAGCGGCAACGAACGCTCGTAGCCCGCCAGCAACCGCGCGACCACCCGGTCTGAGATCTCCTCGGGCTCGAGCGACACCCCCAGTTCGTCACGCACATAGCGCGACCACTCGGGCGCGCTCATCCCCATCATCGCGCGCGTCGCCCCGTCCTCCCAGTGCCCGCCGTGCTCGTCCACGATCGCCCGCCTCGACGCGTCCCACGCGCCCTCGGAGTCGATCAGTACGCCGTCCTGGTCGAAGAACACCGCGTCAGGCACGTAGATTGTCTCGTTCATGTTCGACCATGTGACGATACGCGTCGCGGACCGCGCGGCCTCGGAGCGCTTCTACAACACCGTGCTGCAGACGCTCGGGATCGACGAGAGCTACCGGACCAGGACGTTCACGGAGTGGCAGGACTTCGGCCTGACCGCGGCCGATTCCGAGCATCCGCGCACGCGCCGGCTTCATGTCGGGTTCGCGGCGCCGGATCGCACCCGGGTCGACGACTTCTGGCAGGCCGGGGTCGATGCCGGCTACACGGACGACGGCCCTCCGGGGCTGAGGCCCCAGTACGCCCCGGATTACTACGGCGCCTTCCTGCTCGACCCCGACGGCAACAGCGCCGAGGCGGTGCACGACTCCCGGCCGCGCCGGAACGGGATCATCGATCACATCTGGATCCGCGTGGCCGACCTCGCGGAAGCCCGGGAGTTCTACGACACGATCGCCCCCCACGCCGGCCTGCGCAAGTACCACGACACGGACGAACGGGTGGGCTACCGCGGCGAGACCGGCTCGTTCTCGCTGCTCCCCGGCGAGAGCACCGAATACCTGCACATGGCGTTCCCCACGGTCGACGATGGAGACGTGGAGCGCTTTCACGCCGCGGCGGTCGAGGCCGGCTACGAGAGCAACGGCGGACCGGCCGAGCGGCGGCGCTACCACCCCGGCTACTACGCCGCCTACGTCCTCGACCCCGACGGCAACAACATCGAAGTCGTAAACCACCACGACCGCGCCGAGCGACCGGCGTAGGATTGGCGACATGAGCGACGACAGCATCGCCAACCGCATCGAGAAGCTCGTGGCCGAAGAGCACGAGCTACGCCACCGCGAGGAATCCGACAGCCACGACGCCGAGCGCCTCGAGGCCGACCAGGAGCGACTCCAGGACGTCGAGGTCGAGCTAGACCGCTGCTGGGACCTGCTGCGCCAGCGGCGCGCCTTGCGCGACGCCGGCGCCAACCCCGACACCGCGCACGTCCGCGACGCCGGCACCGTCGAGCGCTACCTCCAGTAGTCGTTCACATCCTCGACACCCGCCCCTTGACGACTTTGTCATGGTGGGGGTGGAGGCGTCACGCACGAAAATCGAGGGACCATGAAGCTGGACGGCATCCATCACATCACCTGCATCACGGCCGACGCGCCGGGCAACGTCGAGTTCTACGCGCGGCTGCTCGGGCTGCGCATGGTCAAGAAGACGGTCAACTTCGACGCGCCGGACGTCTACCACCTGTACTACGGCGACGAGCGGGGTGCGCCCGGCTCGATCCTGACCTTCTTCGAGTTTCCCGACGCCGCGCCCGGCCGCGCCGGCGCGGGGATGATCCACCGGCTGCGGTGGCGCGTGGCCTCGGACGAGGCGCTGGCCTTCTGGTCGGATCGCCTCACGGACGAGGGCATAGACGTGACGCCGCTCGACGGCGCGATCCGCTTCGCCGACCCCGAGGGGCTCGAGCTCGAGCTTGCCGCAACCCCGACCCACGACGCGCCGCTGACCGCGCGGGCCGACGATATCCCGTCCGAGCATGCGCTGCTCGGGTTCGACGGCGTCCGCGCGTACGGACCCGGGCGCGAGCAGGAGAACGACATCCTCACCAAGGTGATGGGCTTCGAGCTCGACGCGCCCGGCGAGTACCGCCTGAGCGGCAAGCGCACGGCCACGTACGGCTACGACGACCCGCCCGCCGCCGTCGGTCTGCAGGGCGCCGGCACCGTTCACCACATCGCCTGGTGCGCGCCCGACGAGGAGCACGCGGCCTGGCGCCGGCAGCTGGCCGCTGCGGGCGAGCGGCCCACGCCGGTGATCGACCGCCAGTACTTCCTGAGCATCTACTTCCGCGAGCCGCGCGGGGTGCTGTTCGAGCTGGCCACGCCGAGTCCGGGCTTCGCGATCGACGAGGATCCCGAGCATCTGGGCGAGCAGCTGCGCCTGCCACCCCAGCACGAGCACCTCAGAGACCGGCTCGAGGCCACGCTCAGGCCGCTGGTCAACCCGCGCGCAAAGGCGGCTCGGTCATGAGCGGGGTCACCTGCACGCATCTCGACCAGGTCGCGGTCGACCGCCCCGACCACGTGGCCGGCTGCGAGGATTGCCTAAAGATCGGCGGCACGTGGGTGCACCTGCGCGTGTGCCGGACCTGCGGCCACGTCGGCTGCTGTGACTCCTCGCCCAACCGCCACGCCACGCACCACGCCCATGAGACCAGCCACCCGATCGTCTCCTCGGTCGAGCCCGGCGAGGACTGGTCCTACTGCTACCAGGACGACGTGATGTTCCGGCTGGTGACCGGCTCATGACCGCCCCGACGCTCCTCGCCGATGAGCCGATCGGCGCCGGCAAGGCCGAGCCGGTCGACCGCAACGGCGCCTTCCCGCGCCTGACCGCGGAGCAGCGCGAGCGTCTGCGGACGGTCGGCCGCACCCGCGCGGTCGAGTCAGGCGAGGTCCTCTTCCGCGAGGGGGACGCCGGCTACGACTTCTTCGTGGTCGAGTCGGGTGCGGTCGCGATCGTCGAGGGATACGGGCACGGGAACCGGGTGATTGCCGTGCACGGCCGCCACCGCTTCCTGGGCGAGATCAACCTGGTCACCGGCTCGCCCGTGTATCTCAGCGCCGTGGTGCGGGACGCCGGCGAGGTGATCCAGGTGCCGGCCGAGCGGCTGCGCGAGCTACTGGCCGAGGACGAGGACCTCAGCAACGTGATCCTCCGCGCGTTCATGTCCCGCCGCTCGATCCTGATCGACATCGGCGCGGGGGTGAAGGTGGTCGGCTCGCGCTACTCGGAGGACACCCGCCGCGTGCGCACCTTCCTGGCCCGCAACCGGATGCCGTATCACTGGATGGACCTCGAGGTGGACGAGGAGGCCGATGCGCTCCTACGCGCGATCGGGGTGGGCGCCTGCGAGACGCCCGTGGTGATCGCCGGCGAGAACGTGTTGCGCAACCCGAGCTACGCCGAGGTCGCCGCGACGCTCGGCTTCGGGTCCCGGGGCACGCCACCGGCAATGTGCGATCTCGTGATCGTGGGCGCCGGCCCGGCCGGGCTGGCCGCCGCCGTGTACGGCGCCTCCGAGGGCCTCGACACGCAGGTGATCGACAAGATGGCGTTCGGAGGCCAGGCTTCGACCTCGGCCCGGATCGAGAACTACCTGGGCTTCCCGACCGGGATCTCGGGCAACGAGCTGGCCGAGCGCGCGGTCATCCAGGCCGGCCGATTCGGCGCCCGCATGGTGGTTCCCGCGATGGCCAGAGCCCTCCACGCCGACAACGGCCACTACACGATCGAGCTGGCCGACGGCTCGGAGATCAACGGCCGGACGATCATCGTCGCCACCGGCGCGCAGTACCGCAAGCTCCCGCTGCCCGACCTCGCGCGCTACGAGGGACTCGGGGTGTACTACGCCGCCACCCAGGCCGAAGGGCAGCTGTGCGCCGGCGACCCCGTTGTGATCGTGGGCGGGGGGAACTCCGCGGGACAGGCGGCAATGTTCCTCTCGCGGCATGCCGCGAGCTGCCGCCTGATGATCCGCGGCGGCGATCTGGCCAAGTCAATGTCGCGCTACCTGATCGACGAGCTCGAGCGCCGCGAGCAGGTCGACCTGGAGACGTACACCGAAGTGGTCGAGCTCAAGGGCGAGACCGTGCTGGAGGCGGTGGTGGTCGCCGATTCGCGCACGGGCGCGCGTCACGAGATCGAGTGCCGTGCCCTGTTCGTTTTCATCGGCGCCGATCCCCACACCGACTGGCTGCGCGACCACGTGGCGACGGACGAACACTGCTTCCTGCTCACCGGCCGCGACCTGCAGGGCGAGGACCTGATGGCCCATGCCGGCGAGCCGTTCTTCCTGGAGACCAGCCGACCGGGGATCTTCGCCGTGGGCGACGTGCGCGCGGGATCGATCAAGCGGGTCGCGTCGGGCGTGGGGGAGGGATCGATGGCCGTCCGGCTCGTGCATCAGCGCCTGGCCGCCGCGTGATGTAACCGTCGTGTGTCCTGGCGCGCCCGGTTCTTGACGCACTTGCGGACCGGGGCACCATCGGAGAGGATCGCGCGCGTGAGTTCCCTTGGGCCGCGTGCCGGCGCGACCAGCAAGAACCTCGTGCTCGCGGCGATGGTGTTCGCCGTCGCGATGACGTTCATCGATCAGACGATCGTCGCGATCGCCATCCCGCGCATCCAGAAGGAGCTGTCCCTGTCGCCCACCGGGTCGCAGTGGGTGATCAACGGCTACCTGCTCGCGCTCTCGGCGCTGTTCGCGTTCGGGGGAAAGCTCGGCGACGTGCTAGGGCGCCGGCGCATGGTGCTGATCGGCGTGGCCGGCTTCGCGATCGCCTCGGCGGCCTGCGGACTCACCCCGAAGGGCTCGATCGCCGAGCCCTGGATCATCTTCTTCCGGGTTCTCCAGGGGGCCACGGCGGCGCTGCTCTTCCCAGCCGCGGTGGCGATCGTGGTCGCCTCGTTCCCGCTGCGCGAGCGCGGCAAGGCGATGGCGATCTTCTTCGGCATCTCCGGCGGGCTGACCGCGATCGGCCCGATCGCCGGCGGCTTCCTCACCCAGTGGACGTGGCGGGCGATCTTCTGGATCAACATCCCGGTCGCGATCATCGCGCTGATCCTGACCATGATCTCGTGCCCCGAGGATCATCCCCAGCCGCAGAGGCTCGACTACCGCGGCACCGCGATGATCACCGGAGGGATGGCGCTCGTCGTGTTGGGCTTCGAGCAGTCCAGCGTGTGGGGCTGGAGCAGCGTCTCGACCTGGGCCTGCATCGTGATCGGGCTGCTCCTCATGGCCTGGTTCGCGCGCTACGAGCTGAGCATCAAGCAGCCGCTGCTCCGCCTCCAGATCTTCCTCGACCGCGCCTTCGCGGTCGACACGATCGTGCTGGGCCTGATGTCGATCGTGTTCGTCCCGTTCTTCTTCTTCGGCAGCGTCTACTCGCAGGTCGCGCTCGGCAAGAACTCCTCCCAGGCGGGGGAGTACATCCTGTGGTTCTTCGTCGGGTTCGTGATCGCGGCCCAGGTGGGCGGGCGGATGCTCGATCGGCGCGGCGCGAGGCCTCCGGTGCTGCTCGGCGGCGCGGTCGGGGCGGTCGGCTTCTTCCTGCTCGCCGGAAAGCTCACCGACCTCTCCCTAGGCGCGCAGCGGCTCGACATCGCGATCGCCGGCGCCGGCCTGGGGCTGATGCTCGGCCCGGCCAGCACGGACGCGGTCAACCGCGCCCCGAGCACGAGCTACAGCGAGGTCACCGGCATCACCCAGACCGCGCGGAACTTCGGGGCCAGCCTCGGTCTTGCCGTGCTCGGCGCGATCCTGATCACGCGCAACGACACGAACGTCACCGCGGCGCTGACCAAGCACGGCGTTCCCAGCGGCGTGGCCCACCGCGTCGCCGCGTCGTTCGGCGGAAGCGGACCCGGGGCAGGCGCCGGGCGGGGACAGCCGACCGCGCTCGTGCACGACGTTCAGCTCGCCTTCGCCCACTCGACGCAAACGGTCTTCTACATCATGGCCGGGGTCCTCGCCGCGACGTTCATCGTGGCGGTTCGCTGGCTCCCGCGCGGGCGCGTGGAGCACGTGGAACAGGGCGTCCCGCCGGTTCCGGAAACGGCACTGCGATGACCGGCGAGCAACTCGTGACGAAGGTCAGCCCGTTCGGAGTGGCCGAGACGGTGGCGCGCCTGTCGAAGCTGGTCGCCGAGCGAGGGCTCACCCTGTTCGGCGTGATCGACCACAGCGGCGAGGCCCACGCTGTCGGCCTCGAACTCCGCGACACGAAGGTGGTGATCTTCGGCAACCCGAAGGCCGGCACCCCTGTGATGCAGGCCGCGCCGCTCGCCGCACGGTACGGGATCCCCGATGATCTCGCCGCCGGGCTGGCCGGGATCGACGCGCTGACCGAGGCCGTGATCGCGAGCTAGTGTCGCGACACTAGGCGAAGGCGGGCGTACCGGCCAGCTTCGCGAGCTCGGATCGCAGCTGCGCGACCAGCGGCGACTCGCCGAGCAGCCGCTCGAGCAGCTCCAGACAGCGGCGGTAGTGGGTCAGCCGCCGCTCGGGCGGCCTCGCCGACGCATCCGGCAGGCTCAGCTCGCGGACCTTCGAGACCTTGTCGGCGGCGAACACCATCAGCGCCTCGGGCCCGGCGGCGGCCACCTGCGCCCGGAGCGCGGCCTTGCGCCGGGCGTACGTCGGGATGGCTTGGTCCTCGCTCACCGCGGCCACGAGCGCCGCTGTGCGCGGCCCGAACCGGGCGCGGAGCTCCGCGACGTCCGCGCCGGTCTTCTCGATCGTGTCGTGCAGGACCCCGGCGGCGATCACGTAGTCCGGCGCGCCGGCTCGATAGAGCAGCCAGCCCACCTCGATCGGGTGCTCGATGAACGGCGCGTGGTCCGCCTTGCGCCACTGGCCGGCGTGGCGCTCCTGCGCGTAGGCGAGCGCCGCGCGCGTCGCGGGCAGCCGCGTTACCAGATCGGGTAGGCGCCGGAGGGGGCTCACGAGCGCTCGGCAGTGTACGCCCACTCGGAATTTGCGAGGAATTCTTTTTCAGTGCTCGCCGGACGGGCGTGACCGCCATCGAGCGGGAGGCTCAGGTGGGCGCCGGCGCGGGCTCCACGGCGCTCTCGGGCTCGACCTGCGGGACTCGCATGGACACCCCGGCGGCCGCGTAGGCGGCCGGCGCGTCGAGCGTCTCGGCCACCAGCAGGGCCTGGGTCAGGCTCTCGAGCTGGGCGCGATGGGCGGTGAGCAGATCGGTGACCTCGGCGTGGAGGTCCTCGACCAGCCGGTGGACGTCCTCGTCGACCAGCCACTGGGTCTGGGGCGAGGTCTCGCTGGCGCCCGGCAGCAGCGGTCCGGCACCATCCGAAGGCAGGAGGGTGAGCGGACCGAGCTTCTCGCTCATGCCCCAACGGCCCACCATATGACGGGCGATCTGGGTCAGCTGCTGGATGTCCGACTCCGCGCCGGTGGTGATCTTGCCGTAGACGACCTCCTCCGCCGTCCGTCCCCCGAGCGAGACCTTGATCATGGCCTCGAGCTCCTCGCGCGAGTACGACACCCGGTCGGTGTCGGGCGTCGACAGGGTCACACCAAGCGCCTGACCGCGCGGGATGATCGACACCTTGCGCACCGGGTCCGCCTCGGGGGTGAGCATCCCAACCAGGGCATGCCCGGACTCGTGGTAGGCGGTCCGCTCGCGGTCCTCCTTGCTCAGCACGATCCCCCGGGGCGCCCCGAGCAGGATCTTCTCGAGCGAATCGGTGAAGTCGGCCGTTTGCACCTTGTCGTGCCCGCGCCGGGTGGCCAGCAGCGCCGCCTCGTTGGCCAGGTTGGCCAGGTCGGCGCCGACCATCCCGGGCGTGGAGGAGGCGATCTGACCCAGGTCGACGTCGTCGCCCAGCGGGATCGACCGAGTGTGGACCTCGAGGATCTTCTGACGGCCGGCCCGGTCGGGCGGCTGCACGGCGACCCGCCGGTCGAACCGGCCGGGTCGCAGGAGGGCGGGATCGAGGATCTCGGGGCGGTTGGTCGCGCCTAGCACCACGACCGCCTGGGTCGGCTCGAAGCCGTCCATCTCGGTGAGGATCTGGTCGAGCGTCTGCTCGCGCTCGTCGTTGGCGCCGGTGACCGAGATCGAGCCCTGGCGCGAGCGGCCGATCGCGTCGAGCTCGTCGATGAAGATGATCGCGGGCGCCGCCTCCTTGGCCTTGGCGAACAGGTCGCGCACCCGCGCCGCGCCGACCCCGACGATCGCCTCGATGAACTCCGAGGCGGCGATCGAGAAGAACGCGGCGTGGGCCTCGCCGGCCACCGCGCGTGCCAGCAGCGTCTTGCCGGTTCCGGGCGACCCGAACAGCAGCACGCCATGAGGCATCCGACCGCCCAGCTTCTGATAGCGATCGGGTGTCTTGAGGAAGTCGACGATCTCGGTCAGCTCGGCCTTGGCCTCGTCGATCCCGGCCACGTCGTCGAACGTCACCCGGATCTTGTCGGGATCGACCCGGCGGGCCTGCGAGCGGCCGAAGTTGCCGAGCGCGCCCATCCCTCCCCCGGCCGTCGCCCGCCGCGCCAGCAGCACGAATAGGCCTACGAGGAGCAGCGTCGGACCGAAGCCCAGGAGCAGCTCGGAGAGCAGCGAGGTACCCGGGTTCGGATTCTTCGCGTTGACCTCTACGCCCTTTGACTCGAGCGGCTGCGAGACCTCGCTCCCGGGCCAGAAGGACGGAATCTGCGTGGCGAAGTCCGTGGTGGCGGTCGCGTCCTTGTCGTTGGGCGGGTAGCGGACCTTGACCTTGAACGTCCCGGTGATCGCGCCACTCTTCGCCGAGATCGATTTCACCCGGCCCGCCTTCAGCTCGTTCAGGAAGAACGGACTGAACGGGATCGTGACCCGCCGCTCCGACGAGGGCCGGAACACCAGCACGGACAGCCAGTTGACCGCCAGCAGGAAGACGAAGAAGATCCAGAACCCGCGCCACCGGTGCGGCGGCGGGGGCTTGTGCTCCTCGGGCATGCCGCGACCATCCGGAGCCGGCGCGACCCGCCAGCCGTGCTTGTCGCGTGGCATCGGCGACGGGGGAGCCGCCTTCTCGCCGCTCTGCGAAGTACTGGCCGCGGTTCCCGGGTCGGTCACCGTCGCATTCTGACGCACCGAGGTGTCTAAGCTGCAACTTGTGCGGGGGGAGGCGGCGACGGTTTCAGGACCCCACATCAGGAGAGCGCGAATGGCATCCACACAATCGCAGGCGCACCTGCCGCCCCTCGGCGAGCATCAGCGCGACGACGTCGGCAACCAGCTCCAGGCCCAGCTCATCGAACTGATCGACCTCGCCCTGTTCGGCAAGCAGCTGCACTGGAGCGTGACCGGGCCGCTGTTCCGCCCGCTGCACGAGCAGCTCGACGAGCTGGTGGACTCCTGGCGCGAGCTCTCCGACGTGGTGGCCGAGCGCGCGGTGGCCATCGGGTACTTCCCGGACGGGCAGACCGCGACGGTCGCGGCGCAGAGCAACCTCGATCGCCTCGAGCGCGGGGCGCTCGAGGACCACGTGGTCGTGCGCGAGCTCACGGGCCGTCTGGCCGACCTCGCCGAGCGCGCGCGCGAGCGGATGGATCGCCTGGGCGAGATCGACGCCGCCTCTCAGGACGTCGTGATCGAGGTGCTCCGCGAGCTCGAAAAGCAGCTGTGGATGATCCGGGCCCAGTTCGGGCACGCTCACTGATGTCGCCGATCTCCCGCGGGTTCACCGGTCGGCGCCGGCCGGTGGCCGACCCCTCGCGGCTGCCGCCCGGGCAGTACGAGGAGCGGGGCTTCCCGGTGCTGGCGGCCGGTCCGACGCCGCACACGCCGCTCGATCACTGGACGTTCCTGATCAGCGGCGCGGTCGATGAGCCGACGTCGTGGACGTGGGATGAGTTCCTCGCGCTCCCGGCTGAGACCCCGACCGTCGACATCCACTGCGTGACCAAGTGGTCGAAGTTCGACACCGTCTGGAAGGGCGATCTCGGTCGATACGTTGCTCGAGGGCGTCGTGAGCGAGGCCGACTACCTGACCGCGTGGTCCGACGGGGGCTACACGACGAACCTGCCCTTGGGCGACGTGACCGGCGGCAAGGCCTGGGTGGCCTACGAGTACGCCGGCGAGCCGCTTCATCCCGAGCACGGCGGACCGGCCCGGCTGCTCGTCCCGCATCTGTACTTCTGGAAGAGCGCCAAGTGGGTGCGCGGGTTGACGCTCACGCTGGACGACGAGCCCGGCTTCTGGGAGACCTACGGCTACCACAACCGGGGCGACCCGTGGCTCGAGCAGCGCTACCAGGGCGACTGACGTGGTCGGTCGCGCGGGTGGTCGAGCTGGCACCCGAGACCGCGCGGGTGACCAGCCTCGTGCTCGACCTGCCCGACTGGGCCGGGCATCGCGCCGGGCAGCACGTTGACGTTCGCCTGACCGCCGAGGACGGCTACCAGGCGCAGCGCAGCTACTCGATCGCTTCGGCCCCCGAGGACGAGCGGCTCGTGCTGACCGTGGAGCGCCTGGAGGACGGCGAGGTCTCGCCGTACCTGGTGGAGGAGCTGCGGCCTGGCGACGAGCTCGAGCTGCGCGGGCCGATCGGCGGCTTCTTCGTGTGGGAGGAGTCGCTCGGCGGGCCGCTGGTGCTGATCGGCGGCGGGTCGGGCGTGGTCCCGCTGCGCGCGATGCTCCGCCATTGGGTGGCGGGTCGTCGTGCGGTGCCGGTGCACCTGCTCTACTCGTCGCGCTCGCTGGACGAGGTCATCTACCGCGGCGAGCTGCTCGGGTACGCCTCGGACTACGACTCCGTGGACGTCCGGTTTGCCCTGACCCGCGAATGGCCCGAGGACTACACCGGCCACACCGGGCGGATCGATCCCGCGCTGCTCGCCGCGGTCGCAGGGTCGCCGGCGTCCCGGCCGCTCGTCTACGTGTGCGGCCCGAACGGCTTCGTCGAGGCGGCGGCGGGCTGGCTGGTCGAGATCGGGCACGCGGCCGATCGGATCCGGACCGAGCGGTTCGGCCCGACCGGGACCTGACGTCCTACACGGTCAGCTTCAGCGTGACGGCGTGGGTGCCGGCGCGCACGGTCAGCACATACCGACCCGGGTTTACGCGGTGGCCGCGCAGGAGCGTGGTGAGGCGGTAGCGGTTTTGACCCTGGCGGGCGCTCAACGCGAGGTGGAGCACGGTGCCGGCCCGCGCCACCGTGAGCTGCACGCGGGTCCGCGCCGACAGCGTGAACCGCAGCGTCTGTCCGCGCGCGGTGCCGCGCTTGCCGACCAGCGCGACGTGGCTCAGCCTCGGCGGGTTGTGGCGGCGGGTGCCGTGGGTGAGCGGGCCGGTCTTGGCGGGCGCTGCGGGGGCCGTGCTTGAGGTGGACGGCTGCGGCGGGGGCGCGGGCAGCCCGACGGCGGCCGTCATCGCGCTGCTCGCCTGCGCGGCGCCGGCCGCGTTGCTGGCGGTCACGTTCACCTCGAAAGTGGCCCCGTAGTCGCTGCCGGCCAGGGCGTAGCTCGTGCCGGTGGCGCCCAGAATCGGTAGGCAGACCCCGAGCAGGCAGCGCTGCCACTGGTAGGCGTAGCTGGTGGGCAGCCGGCTCCAGCTGCCCGGGTTCACGGTCAGCGTGGTTCCCACGGTGAGCGCGCCGTTCACCTGCGGGCGCTCCCGGTTAGCGGGCGCCGCGTACGGCGCGTCGCCGCCGGCCGTGGCCACCGCGGCGGCCGCGTCGAGCTCACCGCCGCTCACCGACAGGCCGGCAAGTTGGGGCGCCTGGTCGACGCTGGCCAGGAGGTCGTTCTTGAGCTGTGTGCCGTTGAGTGACGGGTTGCGGGCCCGCATCAGCGCGAGCGTGCCCGAGACCATCGGCGTGGCCATCGAGGTGCCGCCGTCGTAGGCGTAACCGCCCGGGTACGTGGACAGGATGTCGACCCCGGGGGCGAACAGGTCGACGGTGGTCGCGCCGTAGTTGGTGAAATAGGCGGGCTGGTCGTTCTCGTCGGTGGCGCCGACGCAGATCAGGTTGGCCGCGGGGATGTCGCAGGGGTAGAACGGGGTGCTGGGATCGTCGTTGTCGGTGCCGTCGTTGCCGGCCGCGACCACGTACAGCGTGTTGGGGTAGGAGGTCACCGCGTCGACCAGGGTCTGCGACGACGACGGGCCGCCCAGGCTCGCGTTGACGATCGGGATGTTGTGCTGGCCGGCGTAGGCGAACGCGGCGGCCACGTCGTCGATGCTGCCGGAGCCGCCGGAGTCGAGCACGCGGAGCGGCAGCACCTGGGCTCCCGGGGCCACGCCGCTCACCCCGATGCCGTTGTTCTGGACGGCCGCGATGATGCCCGCCACGTGCGTGCCGTGCCCGTTCTGGTCCTGCGCGTGGTTGCCCGAGTCGATGTAATCCACGCCCGACTGGAGGCGCCCCTGCAGATCCGGCGCGGTGTAATCGACGCCGGTGTCCACCTCGGCCACCGTCACTCCCGAACCGGTGGCGTGCGCCCAGGCGTACATCGCGCCGATGTCGTCGCCGGCGGTGCCGCGGGTCCCGTTCACCGACTGGCCTGTGTTCGAGAGCGCCCACTGGTAGCTGAAGCCCGGGTCGTCGGGGACGCTCGCGGCGTGCACCTCGCCGTTGGGCTCGGCGTACTGGATCTGCGGATCGCTTCTGAGCGCGGCGACCGCGGCGGCCAGCCCGCCGGCCGACGCGCGATCGACCTCGGTGTTCGGCAGCGGCCCCGGGCCCACGTAGCTGATGCCCGCCTGCGCGCGGAGCTTGGCCTCCTCGGTGGCGGACAGGCCCGGATCGCGCTTGAGGACGATCTCCCGCACGCCCTGGGCCTGGATCGAGCGGATCTGGGCAGCCGGCATCGCCGGTCCATAGAAGTTGGACGCGTGGGCGACGGGTGCGGCGATCAGCGCCACCGCCAGCGCCGACAGGGCAGCGGGAATGCTCCGTAGCGATCTCACGGCTCGGATCTGGGTCGGCCGCCCAGCGCCCGCGGATGACGCATTGGCCCGCGCCTAGACGATTCACCGACCCGCCCCCGCCACGCACCGCCCCCTCATCGGGAAATTTCCGCCAATGGGCTATCCACTTACGTCCCCCTCGGGTCGTAGGGTCTGCGTGCGATGGAAGGTGCGCTGCGTCCGGTGGCCGGGGTCGACTACCCCCGCAACTACCACGAGTTGGTGACGTGGTTTCCGGATGGTGTGGCGTGCCTGCACTATCTGGAGCGACTGCGGTGGGGCGATGGCTTCGCGTGCCGGTTCTGCGGGGCGGCTGGCCGAGACTTCTGGCGGATGGGTGACGGGTTGCGCCGGTGTGCGGTGTGCAGGCGTGAGACGTCGGTGACCGCGGGCACGATTTTCCACAAGTCCCGGCTGCCGCTGGTGAGCTGGTTCGCGGCCATCTGGTACGTGGTCAATCAGAAGAACGGCGTCAGCGCGCTCGGGCTGCAACGTGTGCTCGGGTTCGGTAGCTACCAGACCGCGTGGGCCTGGCTGCACAAGCTCAGGCGGGCGATGGTGCTGCCCGGCCGCGAGTTGCTGACCGGCGCGGTCGAGGTTGACGAAACGCATATCGGTGGGCTGAAACCAGGCAGTCGGGGACGGCGGGCGGACGGCAAGGCGCTGGTCGCGATCGCGGTCGAGTGCGAGGACGGTGGGCCGGGCCGCACCCGGATGCGCCGGATCCCGAACGCCTCGGCCGAGGTGCTTACCGACTTCGTGTTCGACAACGTCGCGCGTGGCAGCGAGGTCCGCACCGACGCCTGGAACGGCTACAACCACATCGGCCGCTACCGCTTCAGCCATGTGATCACGAACCTGGCCGAGTCCGGCGATCCCGCCCACGTCGCGATGCCCGAGGTGCACCGCATCGCCAGCCTGCTCAAGCGATGGCTGCTGGGCACCCACCAAGGCGCGGTCAGCCACGAACAGCTCGACTACTACCTCGACGAGTTCACCTTCCGCTTCAACCGCCGCCGCGCACGGCACCGCGGGCTGCTGTTCTACCGACTCATCGAGGGTGCGCTCGCGGCGGATCCTCACCCGTACAAGGAGCTCCGGGCGTCAGAAGCCGCTTAGCCAGCATTTCCCGCAAATCGGGGTACCAGAGTGGATAGCCCATTTCCGCCATTAACGACACACGTGCGCGCTAATGGACGGATTCTGCCCGCTGGAAGCACCGGAGAAATCCGTCACCAGCGGCGCGCCACGATGCGAATGGCGGAAAATTTCGGGCGGGCGGGGCATTCGGGCGAAGACAGGCCCCAGCTTTACCGGCGGGCGCCCCCACCGTAAGATCGACCCGGGCGCATGATCGTTCGGATCCGGCTCGGCGGCAATCTCGCGCGGCTCGCGCCGGCGCCCCTGCTCGAGCTCGAGCTTCCCGCCGGCGCGACGATCGACGATCTGTACGCCGGCCTGGCCGGCCGCACGCCCGAGCTAGGTCCTGCCCTGGCCTCCGCGCTGCCCGTGGTCGGTGGCGCGCACGTCGAGCGAAGCCGGACCCTGTCCGCCGGCGAGGAGATTGCGCTGCTGACCCCGGTGGCGGGAGGATGAGAACCCATCTGCGTATAGGAGTGACCCATGGCGATCGAACCAGCTGAAGCCCGCGTCAAGGAAGCCCACCAGACCGTCTTCGTCGACACGTTCACCGACGGGCTGCTCGGGCCCGGCGTGCCGATGCTCGGGCCGGTCGCCGACGGCGGCCACGTCGTCTGGAACTCGACCCCGGGCTGCTGGGGACCGATGATCACGCCCGCGATCCGGGGAGGCCACGAGGTGGCCCAGCCGGTGGCGGTGGCGGGCGCCGAGGTGGGCGACGCGATCGCGATCCGCATCAAGGACATCGAGGTGACCTCGCTGGCCACCGCGTCGGGCACCGATCAGCCCATGGAGGGGCGCTTCGACGGCGATCCGTTCTGCGCGCCGGTGTGCCCCGGTTGCGGGACCGCGTGGACGCAGACCCGCATCGAGGGGATCGGGCAGGAGGCGATCCGGTGCACGAACTGCGGCGCCGACGCCACGCCGTTCACGTTCGCCAACGGGTACACGATCGCGTTCGACGAGCTGCGAACCGTCGGGCTGACCGTGCCGCAGGAAGCAGCCGAAGCCTTCGCCCGGGAGGCTCCGCGGTTCGCCGCCCTGCCCGACAACTCGGCCCAGAACCCGATCCTCACGTTCGCGCCGCACGACATCGTGGCGCTGGCCACGCGGTTGCGGCCGTTCCTCGGCCAGATCGGCACCTCGCCCTCTACCACCATGCCCGACTCGCACAACGCGGGCGACTTCGGCTCGTTCCTGATCGGCGCGTCGCACCCCTACGCGCTGACCGCCCCCGAGCTCATCACGCACAAGACCGACGGGCACATGGACGTCGACGCGGTGCGCGCCGGCGCGATCCTAGTCTGCCCGGTCAAGCTGCCCGGCGCGGGGCTCTACCTGGGCGACATGCACGCGCTCCAGGGCGACGGGGAGATCGCCGGTCACACCTGCGACGTGTCGGGCACGGTCACGCTCCAGGTCGAGGTTCTCAAGCGGCTGGGGGTCGACGGCCCGGTGCTGTTCCCGGTCGCCGAGGACCTGCCGTTCCTGGCCCGACCGCTCTCGAGCGAGGAGCGCATGCGGGCGAGCGCCCTCGGCCGGCGCTATGGCGTGGACCAGATCGAGGAGTCGCTGCCGATCTCGGTGATCGGCACCGGGCCCGATCTCAATACAGCCACCGACAACGGGCTGGCCCGCGCCGCCCAGCTGCTCGACCTGTCCGTGGGGGAGGTCCGCAACCGGGCCACGATCGCCGGGGCGGTCGAGATCGGGCGCCACCCGGGCGTGGTGCAGGTCACGTTCCGCGCGCCCACAGACCGGCTCGAGGCGTGCGGCCTGCTCCGCTACGCGGTCGAGCAGTACGGCGAGCGCTGAGTCGCGAGGAAATCAGCTGACGGCTAGGCGCTGCCGAGCCTGACCAGGCCGGTCTCGTACGCGAGGATCACCGCCTGCACACGGTCGCGCAGTCCCAGCTTGCGCAGCAGGCTCGAGATGTGCGTCTTAACTGTCGCCTCGCTGACCACCAGCTCGGCCGCGATCTCCGCGTTGGACAGCCCGCCGGCCAGCAGCCGCAGGACCTCGGTCTCGCGGGCAGTCAGGTCGGCCAGCGTCGCGCTCGAGTGATCGCGTTGGGGCAACGTGCTGGCGAAGCGCTCGAGCAGTCGGCGGGTCACGGACGGCGCCAGCAGCGCGTCGCCGGCGGCGACCACTCGAATCGCCTCGAGCAGCTTGGCCGGTGTCACGTCCTTGAGCAGGAACCCGCTGGCCCCGGCGCGGATGGCGGCATGCACGTACTCGTCCAGGTCGAACGTGGTCAGCACCAGGATGCGGGCCGGCGAGCCTCCCCTCACCAGTTGCCGGGTTGCCTCCACGCCGTCGAGCACGGGCATGCGGATGTCCATCAGGATCACGTCGGGGGAGCGCCGCCCAGCCAGCGCCACTGCCTCGGCCCCGTTCTCGGCCTCGCCGATGACCTCGATGTCGGCCTGGACCTCGAGAATCGCCCGGAAGCCGGCGCGCACGAGCGCTTGGTCGTCGCAGATCAGCACCCGGATGCTCACGCACCCGGCTCCTCGAGCGGGATCCGCGCCCGCACCTCGTAGCCGCGCTCGGCTCGGGCCCCGGCGCTCAGCTCTCCGCCGAACAGGGCCACTCGTTCGCGCATCCCGATCAGGCCGTGACCCGCGCCCGCGTCACCGTTTCCTCCCGGTGCACCCCGGCCGTCGTCGCGCACACAGAGCTCGAGCGCATCCGCCGCGTAGCGGACACTGACCCGAGCCTCCGACGCTTCGCTGTGCTTCAAGGTGTTGGTCAGCGCCTCCTGGACGATCCGGTAGGCGCACAGCCCGACCCCCTCGGGCAGCTCGCGCGGCTCGCCGAGCACCGACAGCTCGACCGCCAGGCCGGTCTCCCGCACCTGGCACACGAGCTCGTCCAGATACTCGATCCCTGGCTGGGGCCTGTAGGCCTGCGCCCGCTCGCCCTCCTCCTCGGCCCGGATCACGCCCAGCAGCCGACGGAGCTCCGTCAGGGCGGCGCGTCCGGTCGCGGCCACAGCGGAGAGCGATTCGCGCGCTCGTTCGGGATGGTTCTCGAATATCTCCTCCCCGGCCGATGCCTGCACCACCATCACGCTGACGTTGTGGGCGATCACGTCGTGCAGCTCCCGCGCGATCCGGGTGCGCTCCTCGATCACCGCCCGCTCCGCCTTCTCCTCGCGCTCGCGCTCGAGCCGGGCCGCCCGGGCCTCGAGCTCGGCCAGGTATGCCCGGCGGGTGCGGATGTTGTCGCCGAGTACCCAGGCGATCGCGAACAGCGCCAGCTTCGGGAGCACGCCGCCGGGATGCGGCCCGTTGTCGACGATCACGCCCGCCGTGATCGGCAGCGCCACCCATTCCGCGGCACGAATCGACACGGGCCGCTCACAGCGCGACGCGACCGTGTACAGGGCCACGAGCACGCCGAGCGGGACCTGCACTCGCGTCGAGAACAGCAGCAACAGCGTCTCGGCCGCGACCGTCACCCCGAGCACCGTGAGCGGCCGGTAACGTCGCAGCGCGATCGGGAGGGTTGTGATCGGCACCAGGATCGCGTCGAGTAAGGAGATCGAGGCGTGCCTGTGGTTGGGGCCACCGAACACCACCGAGCCGACCGCGATGAAGGTCAAGAACAGCGCCAGCAGCGAGTCCGTCCACCACGGATGGCGGCGGATCGCATCGCGAACCGCCGCCCTCGTCGTGGAGATCTTCCTCATGAGCGCCATGCGCGGAGACTAACCCCGGTCCTGAGGCGTCTTCATGCGTCCCGGGTCTGCATCCGCCGCGCCCCGAGCGCCGGCAGGACCAGCAGCCATGCCACCGTGACCAGGACCGCCAAGGCCACCGACATCGAGATCGATGGAGCGCCCGTGGCCGGACCGGGCTTGAGGAACACCAGCACCCCGTCCAGAAGGGCGCTGCGCGCCGAGCCCAGCGACGGCGATTGCAGGAGCATCGGGCTCAGAACCAGCTCCCATCCGACCAGCGCGGTGATCGTGGCCGGGCGTGAGCCCGTCAGAGTGGCGAGCCCGATCGCGATCACGCATACCACGCCGTTGGCCAGCGCCAGCCACGCCGCCGACTCGAGGACGAGTGACAGGCTCGGCGTGGGCAGCCCACCGGCCAAGCCGAACACGACGGCCAGGCCGAACGCGTTCGCGAGCGCGGTCACCGCGATGGTCACGACGAGCGCCGCCGGAATCCGGCTGAGGAACAGGGCCAGCCGGGATCGGCCCGTGATCACGTTGTCGCGGAACACCCCGGCGGCCGTGTCGCCGGCGCCGGCCTCGGCACCGATCAGGACTGCGGCCACCGGACCCATGAACACGCCGAGCAGGTCGAGCATGCGTGCGAAATGGTCCAGGCCGCCGACCGGTCCGTGATGCGCCGGGTTCGAGGCATGCTCGATCACCTGGTAGCCGGTCCAGATGACCAGCGGCGCCAACACCACCACCAGCACCAGGGCCATGAACCCCCGCTTCTTGCGCAACCGGAGCAGGTCCGCCCCGATCATCTGTCGTGCAACCGTCAGCCCACGGCTCATGCCGCCACCTCCAACCTCGTCGTCATTTCCAGGAATCGCTCCTCCAGGCTGTGGCGCACCGGCTCGAGCCGGGTCACGGTCACGCCCGCGCCGACCAGCCGTGCGTTGATTTCACCCGCATGGTCGGGCGCGAGCAGCCTCATCCGGAGCGCGGCGCGCTCGCGGCGCAGCTCACGCACCGCACGATCGCCGGCGAGCAGTGTGGCCGCCCGCTCGAGGTCATCGCACTCGATCACCAGCTCACCGGCTCCGTCGGCCACGAGCTCATCGATCGGGCCCTGGGCGATCACTCTCCCGCCGTCGATGATCGCCGCCACGTCGCACGTCTTCTCGACCTCGTCGAGGAGGTGGGAGGAGATGAACACCGTGCGGCCGTCCTCCTCGACCAACGCCCGGATCATCCGCCGCATGTCGAGCATGCCGCCCGGGTCGAGCCCATTCATCGGCTCGTCGAGGATCAGCAGCTCGGGGTCGGCCAGCAGGCAGCGGGCCACCCCCAGCCGCTGGCGCATGCCGAGCGAATACCTCCCCACCCGGTCCTCGGCGCGCTTGTCGAGCCCGACGCGGTGGAGCGCCCCGTCGATCCGACCCCAGGCCTCGGGGCCGCGGACTGCCGCGGCCCCCGTCAGGTTCTCGCGGCCGGTCAGGTGCGGATAGAACGACGGCTCCTCGACGATCGCCCCAACCCGGGCCAGCGCCTGCGCCCGCTGCGCCGGGACGGGAAGGCCCAGCACGCTGGCGCTGCCCGCGCTGGCGCGGGTCAGTCCGAGGAGCATTCGGATTAGCGTGGTCTTGCCGGCGCCGTTGTGGCCGAGGAAGCCGTAGGCGGTGCCGCGCGGAACGGACAGGCTGACGGCGTCCACCGCCACGCGCTCCCCGAACCGCTTGGTCAGCCCGGCGGTCTCCACCGCCGGGCTGCCGTGATGTTGATTGGCATGTATCGGTTGCATGCCCACAGCATCGGCTCCACGGCGTCCCGGCACATCGGCCGGGCGGATGGAATCGGGATCAGCCGAAAGTATGAGACCGGGCCGGTGCTCGGACCAGAGGTTGACCTCGAGCCAGCCGGTTACTTAGGCTGCATAGGAGATCGCGGTCCCCCTTCGATCTCCGGCCGGCGCGCGTGACTCCCAGACGCGCGCCGGCCCTCGATCTATGGGCCGCGAGAGCGCTCAGGCGGCCTCGGACTGCCTCGGCATCCCGGCGGCACGGTAAGCGTCGATGCCGTCGAGCGTCTCGGCATGGAGTAGGGCCTCGGTGAGGTGCTCGAGCCGCTCGCGGTGGTCGGTCAGGAGATCCGTGACCGCGCGGTGCGCGCCGTCGATCAGCCGGCGGACCTCATCGTCGACGAGCTGCTGGGTGGCCTGGGATGGCTCGCGCGCCGCGCCCAGCAGCGGCCCGAGGCCGTCGGCTGGAAGCACCGAAACGAGTCCGATGGCGTCGCTCATACCCCACCGGCCGACCATCTGCCGGGCGATCATCGTGAGCTGCTGGATATCGCCCTCGGCTCCGGTCGTGATCGTCCCGTAGACGACCTCCTCCGCGACGCGTCCCGCGACCGCCACCTTGAGCTTGGCGAGCAGATCCTCGAGGGTGTAGGAGACCTGGTCGTCGTCGGGTGCCGACAATGTCACCCCGAGCGCCATCCCGCGGGGGATGATCGAGACCTTGCGTACGGCGTCCGCGCCGGGTGTGAGCATCCCGACGAGCGCGTGTCCGGCTTCGTGGTAGGCCGTCCGCTCGCGGTCGGCCGGGGAGAGCACGATTCCCCGTGGAGCTCCGAGCAGGATCTTCTCCAGCGAGTCGGTGAAGTCGATCCGCTCGACGCGCTGATGCTCGCGCCGCGCGGCGAGCAGCGCCGCCTCGTTGGCCAGGTTGGCCAAGTCCGCCCCGACCATCCCCGGCGTGCTGGCCGCCAACCCGTCCAGATCCACGCTGTCGGCCAGCGGGATCGAGCGGGTGTGAACATCGAGGATCTTTCGGCGCCCGACGCGATCGGGTGGCGCCACCGCCACGCGGCGGTCGAAGCGCCCGGGACGCAGGAGTGCGAGGTCGAGGATCTCGGGCCGATTGGTCGCCGCGAGCACGACGACGGCCTCGACGCTCTCGAAGCCGTCCATCTCGGTGAGGACCTGATCGAGTGTCTGCTCGCGCTCGTCATTGCCGCCGGTGACCGATACCTGACCCTGGCGCGAGCGGCCGATCGCGTCGAGCTCGTCGATGAAGATGATCGACGGCGCGGCCTCCTTGGCCTTGGCGAACAAGTCACGCACGCGCGCCGCGCCGACCCCGACGATCGCCTCGATGAACTCCGAGGCCGAGATCGAGAAGAACGCCGCGTGGGCCTCGCCCGCCACCGCTCGCGCGAGCAGAGTCTTGCCCGTTCCCGGCGCGCCCGAGAGCAGCACGCCGTGGGGCATGCGGCCGCCCAACCGGCCGTAGCGCTCGGGGTTGCGCAAGAAGTCGACGATCTCGGTCAGCTCGGCCTTGGCCTCGTCGATCCCGGCCACGTCGGCGAACGTGACCCGGATCGTCGCCGGGTCGATCCGGCGCGCCCGCGAGCGACCGAAGTTACCCAGGGCACCGGCCGTGCCGCCGCGTGCCGACCGTCGCGCGAGCATGATGAACAGGCCGACGAGCAGGAGCGTCGGCCCAAACCCGAGGAGCAAGGAGCCGACCACCGACGCGCGCTGACTCGGCGAGGACGCATCGATCTGGACGTGATGGGATTCCAGCAGGGCGGTGAGCTGGTTGTCGTTCCAGAACGTCGGCACCTCGGTGCTGAACCGCGTCGTCGGCTGGGCGGGGGGGCTCTGGGCCGGGTAGCGCACGGCAAGCTTGAAGGTCCCCTGGATCGTGTTCCCGGTCGAGGCGATTGACGCGACCCGGCCCGCCTGCACGGCGTTGACGAAGTAGGGGGCGAATGGCACCTTCACTCGTGGCTCAGCGCCGGGCTGCGCCAGCAACACAGAGCCGAAGTTGAGAGCGAGGAGGAGGCCGACCAGCCACACGAACCAGCGCGAGCGGTGCGGCGGTCGCCGCGCAGGAGGATCCGGCATTCCTCGCCCGTCGGGGGCGGGGGCGACCCGCCACCCGCGCTCGTCACGCGGCATGCGGCCGTCTGGCCTGTGCGATCTGAGAAACCTGGGCATGGATTTGAATGGTACTACGTCGTGTAGTAGTACTGGTAGACGAGTGTCGCACTCGAGCGCCGCGAGCAGGTACTCGAGGACGTCCTCGACCGCGATCGGCTGCGCGGCCGTCTCGACCCACGGCGGGGCGATGACCAAAGGCAGGCTTTCGACCAGCGCTCGCACGAGTTCGTAGGACGCGCTGCCCGAGCCGATCACGATCGAGGCGCGAAACTCGATCGTCGGGACTCCCGACGCACGCAGGATGGCGCCGACCTCCTGCCGGCTTGCGAGATGCGGGGACAGCCGATCCCCGCTCCCGAGGCCGCCCAGGTAAATGATGCGGCGGACTCCGGCGGAGCGCGCCGTTTCGGCGAAGTTGCGCGCCGCCAGCCGGTCGAGCGCCTCGAAGCGTGTCGAGGTCTCCATCGAATGGATCAGGTAGAAGGCCGTCTCGACGCCCGCCATAGCCCGGCGCAGTGACGCCGCGTCCAGGACGTCCCCGGCCACCACCTCCGTCGCGTCAGCGACGCGCGTCGCCAGCGCCTCGGGCCGTCGGGTCAGACAGCGAACCGGGCGGCCCGAAGCCTCGAGTCGATGGAGCAGATGACTCCCCACGTAGCCGGTGGCGCCGGTGAGAAGGACCTGGGCGGTCATCGCGGTCTACTATACGTCATCGTAGAACTATCTGCTACGAAGCGTAGTGGATCGGGGAAGATATCGGGCCCAACCGGAGTCTTCCAGTGAGAAGCAACGCTGACCCGCCACCGACGATCGTTCGAGAGGTGAGGGCACGTTGGACAATTCCCACAAGGAGCAACACGAATGAGTCGCACACGATTTCCACTGGTGGCGGCGGTCGCCGTCGTCGCCGCCGCAGCCATCGCCGTGCTGGTGGCTACCAGCGGCGCGAGTACCACCAAGTCCCAGCAGACCGTCGCGCCCACGTCGGCCATCTCGGTGAAGCAGACCTCGCTTGGCCCGACCCTGGTCGATGCCAACGGCCGCACTCTGTACCTGTTCGAGGCCGACAGGCCCAACGTCAGCACCCTGTCAGCGGCCGACCAGGCCATCTGGCCTCCCTTCACGGCCACCGCCAAGCCTCGAGCGCTGAGCGGCGCGGTGGTCGGGCGGATCGGCACGGTGGCGCAGCCGGGCGGCGGGTCGCAGGTCACCTACAACGGACACCCCCTGTACTACTACGTCGGCGATCACGGCCCGGGTCAGACGACCGGCCAGGGCCTGAACCAATTCGGCGCCCTGTGGTACGTCCTCGGACCCGGCGGCAGCGCGGTCACCTCCCCGCCCACCACACCCGCGCCCGCGAGCGGGGCTGGCTCGTCCAGCTACGGATACTAAGCGCGCACTTCACAGCAGCCACGCGCCGAGCCCCCAGCTCCGAGCCGGGGCTCGGCGTCGGCCGTTAAGCTGGCAGTTGGGCGCTTCGCCCCATGGTCACGGAGCGGAAGACGAGCTTCGTGTCTAACGGGTCGAAGTGGTAGTGCCATGAGAGTGACGCCCCGGCTCAGGCGCCGCTCGGTCCGCACGGCATCACGCCCGTCACTGGTGCCGCGCGGTGTGCTCGTGGGTGACGTCGGGCCCCGCCGCGATCTGCCGACCGTCCAACGCCGCGGCTCTCGAGATGAGCCGCGGCCGCTCTGCGGGGTTGGGTGGCGGCCGTGTAGCTCGGCGGCCGCCGGCTCTGTGCCGCGGTTAACGGAGGCTGCGGTGGGCGGCGTCGGCCTGTCTGGCCAACTCGAGGACGGTCCTGAAGAACTTCGGGGACTGGCCCTCGAACAGCCGGTCGGCGGTGAAGCTCTTGATCGTCGCTACGGCGCCCCCGTTGCCGTCCAGTGTGGGTCGGACGATCGAGCATTGGGGGAGATCCTTGTGCAGGAAGTCACAGGGTTCAGGGAGGATCAGGTTGGTCTGGTTCAGCTCGCCGCCCTTGGCGTTCAGATCGGAAAAGGTCACGCCGGTTTCGGGATCGGTGACCCCGGCCAGCGGCTGCGCGACGGCGTTGCCGGCCTTGTCGTGCCAGAGCGAGAAATGGTTCGTCTCCACCCCGCCGATCGAGACGATGATCCGGAGCACCTCGAGGCTGGTGGCCTTGAGCGCCATGATGCTGTACAGGCTCGAGCCGCCCTGCTCGATGTAGGCGAAGTGAAACCCCGCAGTGTTGGCGATCGCCTGCATCCGCGTCTCCTGCGGGCTCTCGGGCGGGACCGGCGCCGGCAGGTTTGGGGGGGTGTCGGTGTCGTTGAGCGGGATCGCCGGCTCGTGCTTGATGTCGACCGCCTGGGGGAAAGTGGCCCCCAGATCGGGGTTCTCGGTGCTGCGATATCGCACATACCAGCTCGTGTCGACGCCGAGCGTCTGCAGGTTCGTCAGCCGCCCCTTCTGCTTCGCGCCGGTGGCGTGGCTGCTCGCCAGTGTCCGGAACTCGTCCAGGTTCACCGGCCGCGCGCCGTTGGAGCGCAGGTACGCGTTCAGGAAGGCGGCGTGGCTCTCCTCATCGTCGGTGTTGTCGGAGATGTACTGCGGCATGTCGCTGTCGAGGTTCGATAGGGCTGCCATGTACGCCGGGTTGCCTCCGTTCACCCCGCCCAGCTCGTTGTACTGCTGCCACAGGTCGGTCTCGATCAACTCGATCGCAGCCAGCAGCCGCAAGATTGCGACATCGCCCGCGCTGATCTCGCGGCTCGCGGCGCGCGCCTCGCTCGCGAACAGCGCTGCCCCCGGGACCGCCGCGACGCCTGCCAGTCCCACGCCCTTCAGAAACGACCGACGCCCCACCACCCCGCGCCACCGAGCTTCCAGATCGCCCTCGCCAGACGATTCGATTGGATGGGCAGACGTTGCATCCGATTTGCTCATGTTGTGCCTTTCGTTTGTTGGGTTGCGTGGTCCAACCGGTATGGACCGCGGGGGGCAGGGGCACGGTCGCGGTCCCGCCTGAGCCCCCAGGGCCGCTGGTGGCCGCGCGCGCGGCTTTGTGTCCTCACGCGCGGCGCGTTTCCGGCGCTGAAGCGCCGACTGAGGATTCCGTCGCTGATGCCCTCGAGCCAGGCGTCGACGTTCGCGTCGCCCTCGTAGACGATCAGGAGCGTGGCGGTCATCGTGGTCGCCAGGACGTCCGTGATCCCGGGGAAGTCGTCAAGCAAGCGGTCGTGGACCGCTCCCCAGTCCGAGGCAACCTCCAGCCCTGGCACGGTGAGCATGAACAGTCGCGGCACCGCTACGCCTCCGACGCGGTGTCCGTGCAAGCGGCATTGGCTGCCTCGTCGCGGGTTACCGGCCTGGCCCGCATCTCGTGCGCCCGGCGGTCCGCGATCGCGAGAAAGGCACCGAGCGACACGACGGCGACGACCTCGGATGCAATCGCGATCACGATCTCGAGGCGATATCGGTGTTCCATGAAGCCGAACAGCGGCTGGTGCTCGCTGATTAGTAACGCGGCCAAGGCGCCAACCGCAACCGCGAGCCCGGACAGTGCCGCCAGCGAGTCAAACAGCAGCCGACCGCGGCTATCGGAACGTCGGATTGGGATCAGCAGAAGGAGACCGAGCGACGTCGCCGTGATGAAATTCACCAGGAAGAGTGGTCCGATCGCAGGGATGACCGAGAAATGGGCCATGGTGTACTGCTCAAGGTGCACGCCGCCCACGACGAGCAGCGCAATCGCCCCGATGGCCCTCGTGACGCTCAGCACAGGTATCGGATGTCCCGGTGCACGGCCTGGTTTCATGAAATCTTCTCGAGGTCTTTCGCGTGCCTTCGAAACGTTCTACGACGCAGCGTCGTAAGCAGCTTTCCCCTCTAAAGACATCCGCGCGCGCGAAACCTTCCCGGTATCGGGCCAAAAACTACGCAGCCTCGTAGGAGGCGCCGCTGAAGCCTTCCGGAACGGGTGCTAGACGGTGTTGCGGCGCGCCCAGCGCGCCGTGCGGGCGCTGCCCAGGACCACAACGGCGGGGATCAGCGCCAGGACCACGACGCAGGGCTGGTGTGAGAGAAACGGCGGGGCGAGCGTGGCAGAGCCCGCCGCCAGCTGGCCCGCCAGCACCGCGACGGTTCCGAGCAGGCCGATCGCGACCGCCGCCGCAAGGCACAGGAGAGTCGGGAAGCGCCAGTTCGGCGGTTCTCCGAGGAGGTGATCGACCCTCCCAGGATCGATCCCGACCGAGCCGCCCGTCGGCGAGGACTCCGAGAAGGTAAGCATCGCGCGCGCGAGCGCCGAGCGGCTGTCAGGGCCGGCGTTCATCGCGCTTTCGTCCGCGCCGAGCTCAGCAAGGCTTTGCTGACGGCGGACCAACTCGGCGAGACCCGGCACGAAGAACAACGCCCGTGCGAGGACGCGCCCGACCGCAAGGCGCAGCGGATCCCGGCGTCGTGCGTGATGAGCCTCGTGCGCGAGGACGGCGTCCAGGGCCGTGTCGTCGAGCGACGCCACCGCGCCGGACGACACATAGACGCGCGGGTCAGCAGGCCGGCGCAGAACGCCTGCGGGCGCTCGTCGTCGATGACCAACGCGCCCTTACACGGGATGGGCTCGAGCGCGGCTAGGTGCCGCTCGAGGGTTCTCGTCGCGGCAAGCTCGCGGACTGCTCCCAAAGCCGTCATCGCGCCGACGGCCAAGCCCGCCAGCGCGAGCGCAAGGACGATCAAAGCGTCGAGGTTCGCCACCGGATAACTCACCCGTTGGCCCAGCAACGAGATCTGGTGAGACGCCGCGTGAGGCGTCACTCGCCAGGTCACGAACAGCCGCCCGATCACGAATACCGAGAGCGCGAGGCCGGAGGCCCAGAGCACCGTGCCCGCGACCCAGACCCGCCCTGCGGCAGCCTCCGCCGGGCGAGTAGACCGGGAGGCGGACGAGGGGCTGATTCCCTCCGGCGAGGCTGCGGCCGCTTCCGGCTCGCTGTCGATCGTGCCAGCCATCCGCTACGGTGGATCGTAGCCGACCCCGGCCTCTCGATCGCGCTGCCATATGAGGACAAGAGCGCGACCCCGCCCGGGGGCTGGGCGGGGTCGCGGGGACGTCGGCGGGTGGGGGGAACGCCGGCGTCTCGTCGAGGGCTCTTGCAGCGGCAGCCCTCGAGCTTTGATCAGCGGTGCGAACCGAGCGCGTGGTCGATGACGAAATCACCGACCTGCGCGCCCAGTGTCTGGCCCGCTTCTTCGTCGTAGCGGAAGTGCTGTCCGGCGAAGATGCGGCTGTCTGAGGCCTCGTCGGCCGCCTGCGAGAAGCTGGCGAAGTCTCGGCTGATGCCGACGGACGGGTTGGTCAGCGAGAACGAGAACACGTCGGTGCCGAAGAAGTCCTGGAGGACTGTGCCGGCGGCCTGGCTGAACGTGGCGTGAGCTCCGGGATAGCTCGGGTCATTGGCGGTGTTGGCCAGCGGTACCCAATTTGGGTCGGCGGTCGTGTTGGGATTGCCCTGATCAGGGGAGGTGATTGCCGTGATGGGCCGCCAGCGGTGGTAGGCGTACTTCGCGTCGTACAGGGCGATCGCGCCATCCGCCAGGGTGGTGTCGAGGAGCGCGAACAGGCGGGCGTTCTGCGCCAGGCCATTGCCGAAGCCGAGGGCCGCCTGGTCGGCGATCTGGTTCCAGACGATCCAGATCGGAGCGGCGCCCCAGAACTTGCCGATCGCCGTCTGGTCGGCGGTGCGAGTGGTGCTGTTCAGCTCGCCGAGGGCGTGGACTTCGCTGAAATCAGCCGCGTACCGGGGGCTGGTCAGCGCGGGAGGCGGCGCCGGGCGGAACTGGCTCGCGGTTTCCAGCACGAACGGCGTGACGTGCGACGTCTGAGTGAACGCCGCGGGCGCGAATGCCGGCGGGGTCAGCTGGTACTCGCCGGGGCCGGTGCCGGGCACAAATGCGGGGGCGGTCCGGGCAGCCCCGTCGTTTGCCCGTGCGGCCAGAACGGCATCCGCCACCCGCTCGCCGAAGCGGAGGCCTCGTTCCACGCGCTCGCCTGACCCGAGCTGGGCCAGGGATGTCTGGAAGAAAGCATCGATGGCCGGCTGCTGGGCCGGCAGCAGCGCGTCGAGCGCGGTGTGGGCCGCAGCGGCAGCGGCGGCATCGGGGGAGGCGCCCCGCTGACCATGAGCGTCTACGACCAGCGGCTCGCCTCCGCGCAGGATCCCGTTAACCGCGTCGTAGACCGCGATCTGGGTGATGGCGAGCGTGCGGGTCGGATGAATCGGGGCCGGTTGGGCGACCGGCGCAACGAGAACTTTCTGCAGCTCCTGGTTCCACTGGATCACCTGATCCGGCTGGGCAGGACTGCTAACGGGGTTCTGATGCCGTCGGTTGGTGTGCGCCACGCTGCTTGCGGCGAGGGAGAGGGAGGCGATGACGGCGACAGCAAGCACGGCGATGCGTTTCATTGAGATTCCGTTTCTGTCGGATGACGGGGCGAGCTACTATACCGCATAGCACTATGCCGTCTAGTAGATTTGTCGCGTCATGAGCAGCCGCAAGTCAGCAAAGACTCGAGCGCGCGCTGCTCGCCTCGCCCGCGAAGCGGAGCTGAAAGCGAAGCGCGCGCGAAGGCGCTCGCTTGTCCGCGCCGGGAGTCTGACCGCAATCGTGGTCGCAATCACCGCGGCGGTCGTGCTGGCAAACCATCACGCACCGGCCGAGCAGGGAAACGCACCTGCGCCGGCGCTCCGGTTGACCTCGCTCTCCTCGCTCGGGCCGCTCAGATCTCCACCGCCGGCCGGTGCGCTCGGCCCCGAGAACGTCCCCCTTCCTGATGCTCGGGTCCTCGCCGTGGCCGGCGCCGGGCGCGGGCCGGTCGACGGCATTCAATGCCTTGGAAACGAGCAGCTCGCTTTCCACATCCACGCCCATCTGACGGTTTTCGACCACGGCGCCGCCCGCAGCATCCCCTACGGTGTGGGAATCGAAAGCCCCCAGACCATGAACACTCCGCAAGGAATCTTCGTGGGGGGCGGAAGGTGCTTCTACTGGCTGCACACTCACGCGGCGGACGGGATCATCCACATCGAGTCGCCCGTCGTGCGCACCTTCACGCTCGGGAACTTCTTCGACGTATGGGGACAGAAGCTCGGATCCGACCGAGTTGGGCCAGCCTCGGGCCACGTGACCGCGATCTACAACGGTCGCCTGTTCGAGGGCAACCCGCGCCAAATCCCGCTGACTGCCCACGCGCAGATCCAGCTTGACGTGGGCAGGCCGCTGGTCGCCCCGCTGTCGATCGTCTTTCCAGCAGGCCTTTTAGCAGCCGTCCCACGGACTCGGCGGTCCCGCGGCTGGATGCGGACGGCGAAGTATCCAGGAAGGTTTGGCCTGGGGCGGCGTCTTACGTGGATTAGAGAACTACGACGCGGCATCGGAGATCCCGGCATCCGGATTCGCGCGACCCAGGAGTTGATCGGCATGAACCTGAAGAGAGCACTTCGACGTCGCCCTGCTCGCCTCGAGCTTCTCGACGTGCTGATGGACAGCTACCTGCGCTGGCGCGACGAGAGCCGCGCGGTGGCCGAGTCGTATCGGAACTGGCGCTCCGCACCTAGTCGCGGCCGCGACGTCGCCTTCGATGAATATCTCGCGGCGCTAGATCGCGAAGAGCACGCCGCTTGCGGCTACCGGCGCGCGGTCGAGCAGACGCAGGGGGTCTAACACGGCCGTTGAGGCAGGTGGCGGCTATCTACGAGGCAAGGTAGTAGACTTCGAATCGTGCATCCTTCAGTGGGAGTCCGACCATGACCGAGCGCCCGGGATCGATCCCGACCGGGCGTGTCCGGCGATCGGCCAAGGTCGGTCGCCTACTCGCCGGCGAAGTCGCCAGGACGTACGGAACGAAGGCGGCGAACCTGGTTCGACCGGAGGAAGGTCGGAGCGCCGCTAACGAGCGCCGACGTATGGAGGCAGCAGGCCGCGTCGTCGAGGTGCTCGGACAGATGAAGGGCCCTGCCATGAAGATCGGGCAAATGGCTTCGATTCTGGATCTGGGCGGGTTGCCAGGCGACGAAGTTGAGCGGCTACAGGCCAAGTTGGGCGAGCTCCGAGATGACGCGCCTCAAGTTTCGTTCAAAGAGATGCGCAGGGTGATCGAGCAAGACCTCGGCGAGCGTGTCGAGGACCTGTTTGCCGAGTTCGACGCCAATGCCGCCGCCGCGGCGTCCATCGGACAGGTCTATCGAGCGCGTCTTCACGACGGCCGCGACGTCGCGGTGAAGGTGCAATACCCGCGCGTTGGCGCTGCGGTGCGCGCCGACCTCCAGAACCTGGGCCTGATCATGCGTGCCGCACAGCGGTTCGCGCCCGGGATCGATCCCGCGACCACAGCCTCCGAGCTTCGCGAGCGCATCAGCGAGGAGCTCGACTACGAACACGAGGCCCAGGCCCAGCGGGCGTTCGCCCGCCGGTGGCGGGGACACCCGTTCATCGTGATCCCTGACGTAGTGACTAGCCTCTGCCGCACTCGGGTGCTCGTCAGCGAGTGGGTCGACGGCATTGGCTTCGAGCGGATCAAGGAGACTCCGCAAGCCACCCGCGACCGTGTAGGCGAGATCGTCCTTCGGTTCTTCCTCGGTTCCCTGTACCGGTTTGGACAGTTCTCAGGCGACCCCCATCCGGGCAACTTCCGGTTGCTCCGTGACGGACGAGTCGCGTTCCTCGACTTCGGGATGACGAAGCGCGTCGCACGCACCAGAATCGATGCCGAACTCGACGTGATTCGGGCCGCCCTCGAGCACGACGCGAACGCCGTCCACGCGGGGTTGGCAGCGCTTGGTTTCTTCGAGCCCGACGATCCCCGCTTCGATCGTGGGCTCGTGCTCGAGCACGTACGGGCCATCAATGCCTGGTACGCAGACGACAAACTGGTCACTCTGAATCCACGTTACGTTTCGGCACTCCTGGCCCACGCCGGAGACCCCCGCTCGAAGTATTGGGACCTGATGAGGAACGAGACGATCCCGGCGGAGTCACTGTTATCGAGCCGAATGCAGGTCATGACGCTCGCGACCGTCGGCCAGCTCAGCGCCACCGCGAACTGGCACCGGATCATGTCCGAATGGCATTATGGCTCGCTCCCCGCCTCACCGTTGGGCCTCGCCGAGGCTGAGTTCTTTGAACGGCCCGGCGCCTCGTCTCGAGCGGCGGCGGCATGACCATCGTCCCGCTCAATCAATAGGGCTCTTTACTCTCGACGGCGAGCGGCGCTGGGATCGCCGTCGACGCCGTCGGCTCACGAGATCGCGCCGTGCGCGGGGACAATCACTTGAGCGAGGCCGGAGCCGGTCAGGATGCACTCGCCGGGATCGACGGCACACGCGCTCGTCGCCGACGCGCAGATTGCAGCCGGCGCGCAGGGACGAGCCCCCACGCCAAAGCCCCGAGGCCGACCTGGAGTGACAACGAGATCCCGCGGTAGAGGATTACGGCGCCTGCCGCCGGCGCCGCGGGCGAGCCGTACAACACGAGCGCGCCGATGAGGCCTCCCTCAACACCACCGAACCCAGCCGGCAGAGGCAGGAGAGCTCCTAGCGAACCTACCAGGTACGCCATCACGATCACGCTAATCGCCGGCGCACGGCCGTACGCCTGGAAGGCGGCCCACAGCACCGCATTGTCAAACGCGTAATACCCGACCGCCCCGGCCAGCTTCCAGTTTCTGTCGGCGACGAGGCGGCGCGCTTCGACTGTACCGTGACGGCAGGTCGTAGCGGTCGCGCTCAAATGGCGGCGTCGCTTGGATCGAGGCTGCTTATGGTCGGACGTGCCCCGGGCCTGGAGAGGACGTCCGCCAAGCCACGCACCAGCAACGATCGCGGTCGCGACGCCCGCTGCGGGGAGAGTGAGGAGCGCGCTGTGCGGCCCTGGTGGCCAGCCCAGCCACAGCGCGAACCCAAGCCCGCCGAGGACCAGGAGGCCCGGTGCGTTGGTGAGGATCGTCAGCGCGACCGTCGATTGCGTCAGGGCTGGCAGCGGCGCGTCCTCAGCGCCCGCCGTTCGAGCGGCGAGGACCGGCCCGATCAGTCCTCCGGCCGGGAGCACCGTGATCGCTCCGAGCGCTCGCAATCCCGCGCCGATCCGTTGGCGCGCGCCCAACCGCCTACCGAAGACCAGCGCGAACACGAGCACGAACCCCAGCATCGACAGCAGCTCGAGCCCCGCGGCTAGGGCGATCCACTTCGCGCACGCCGTCACGAGACGAGCCGGCACGTGAGCGAGCGCCGGGATGGCGGGGAATGCCGCCGCGATCGCCGAAAGCGTGACAACTCGTTTCCAGCGGATCACGCCAGTAGGGGTCGCCCGGCCGATCACGCGCAGCGGTGACACCGGTGGAGCTAGGAGCCGGAGCCCGCCATCTTCGCGCCGGCCCGCCTCGGCGCCCGCCTGCCGCGAGCTCGCCTCAGGGAGCCAACGCCGGCGGCGTTTGCGCACAGCACGACCAGCGCCGTGCCGCTGACGAGCTCGTTCAGCCAGGCCGCGTGGTCGGTTGCGTACCCGAGCAGCCAGGGACTGGCGACCAGCCAGACGCCGCCCAGCAGAGTCACGAACGCGGCGGGACGGAGGTTGACCATGATCAGCGCCAGGGGCGCTAAGCCGAACACGAGCGAGACGTGGTTGGCCACGGCGGCGTGGTTGTGGGCAAAACCCCACACCCACGGGGAGAGCGCGACCCATAGGAATATCGCTCCTCCGGCAATCTGGCGTCGGTCGGGGACCGGAAGAGCTGGGAGAGTCTTCATTCGGGTTCGGAGAGTCTTCATTCGATTACCTCGAAGACCGGTCGCCCAAAGAGGGCGAACAGCAGATAGGTCGCGGGGAGGACGAGCAGCAGCACGATCGCGATCGCGATTGCGATCGCGATCAAAGCTGGGTGGGTTGCTGCTGCGGTGTGAATCGTCAGGCGGGTTCCGATCAGCCGGGGCGCCTGCGCCGCGAACCAGCCCCAGAGCACGGCGGCCCCGCTGAGCATGGTCAGGACGCGAGCGACTCCGTACCAGCGCCCGGCCAGCGAGAGCAGCGAGAGCGCCATGGCGAGCAACCCGGTGATCAAGGCCGGTCGACCGGCGCCGATCAGGCGGTGCCACAGCGCTGGCGTAGTTGCGGCTGAGGTGGCCAGCGCGGCCACGCTCAGGGTCAGCACGCAGAGACCTGAGGAGAGCGCGCGACGCCGGAAACGCTCGGTGATCAGACGCTCCCCGGAGCGGTAGAGCTTGAGGCCGACGAAGGTCGAGGCAAGCTGCACGCAGAGTGCGACCGCGAGCGCTCCCACGAGCAGGGCGAACAGGCCCGTCCACGGGATCGCTGGTGCGCCGTGGCCGATCGGAACGCTATGGACCGAGGCGACGGCCAGGCCGCCTGCCACGGTCCCGAATGCGAACGGAGCGACGACGCTGGCCGATCCGAACAGCCGGCCGAGCATGACCTGGCTGCGGGCTTGGGCACCGGGGGTCGAGCGCAGGCCGAGCGCTGCACTGCGCAGCACGATCGCGAGCAGGGCGACGGTGAACGGGGCGAGGAGTGCCGTCCCGAGCGCGGAGAAAGCGGTCGGAAAGGCCGAGAACAGGATCGTTATCGAGAAGATCAGCCAGACGTGGTTGGCCTCCCAGAGCGGCCCGATCGTCGCGGCGATCGCTTCATGGTCGGCGCTTCTCTTCCCCGCTAGGAGATCCAGGGCGCCGGCGCCGAAGTCGGCGCCGGCCAATACCGCGTACGCGGTCAGAGACAGCCCCAGGGCGAGCGCGATTACGGCGGGAAGGCTCATCTAGCCACCGCCAGCGCTGACGAAGGGAGCCCCTGGACCGGCGTCGCGGCGATACGTCGCACGGCCCACAAGGTGAGCGCGGTCAGCCCTACATAGAGCAGCGTGAAGGCGGTGAAGGTCGCGCCGAGCCCGGGTGCGGTGGTGATCCCGCTCGAGGTTCGAAACACCCCGTACACGATCCACGGCTGGCGTCCCAGTTCGCTGACCAGCCAGCCGAACTCGTTGGCCAGGAACGCCGCCGGACCGGCCGCCGCGAGCGCCATCAAGGTCACTCGGTCCTCGGGCCCGTCGGTACCCCTGCGCCGGCGCAGCCAGTACCACAGACCCAGCGCGACGAGGCCGGTGCCGATGCCGACCATGCCGATGAAGGCCAGGCGGACGTACGGCGCGAGCGGCGTGCGGTCAGCCTTAGGAAAGGTGTCCAAACCGCGCACCGGGGTCTTCGGATTGTCGAACGCCAGCAGGCTGAGGAGGTGCGGCACCTTGACGTTCAGCACGTCGCCGTTGTGGCCGGGCAGCGGGAACCCGCCGATGTTGAGCCCCGCGCCTCGCTCGGTGTGCGTGACGCCCTCGATCGCCGCGAGCGTGGCCGGTTGATGGTTGGCGACGGTCCGGCCGAGCAGATCTCCGACGGCCAGCTGGAGAGGCGCGAGGATCGCCGCCATGGACAGCGCAACGGCGATCGCCTTCCGGTGATAGGAGTCGCGGCGGCCACGCAGCATCCCGACCGCGTACACGCTGGCGATTCCGAACGCCGTCGCCAAATACGCGCCGAAGACCATGTGCGAGGTCTCGGTCGCCCACGCCGGGTTGAACATCGCCGCCAGCGGGTCGACATGGGTGACGCGCCCGTGGACGATCTGAAACCCGCGGGGCACGTTCATCCAGGCGTTGGCGGTGACGATGAAGAACGCCGACGCGACGGCGGAGATCGCGATCGGAAAGCCCGACAGCCAGTGGACGCGCGGAGACAGCCGATTCCAGCCATAGAGGTAGATCCCGACGAAGATCGCCTCGATGAAGAAGGCGGCTCCCTCGAGCGAGAACGGCAGGCCAATGATCCCGCCGGCGTAGGCCATAAAGCGCGGGAAAAGCAGCCCGAGCTCGAAGCTGATGATCGTGCCCGACGCGGCGCCGACCGCGAACAGGACCGCAAACACCTTCGACCAGCGGCGCGCGAGTGCGCGCCACACCGGATCTCCGGTGCGCAAGTGCATCCCCTCGGCCACGAGCATCATCACCGGCAGGCCTACGCCGAGCACGGCGAAGAACAGGTGGAAGCTCAGCGACGTGCCGATCTGGCTGCGGCCGGCGGTGAGATGGGAGACGGCGGCGATTGGAAAGCTCATCTACTACATACCGTAGCAGACATCAATTCCTCTCGT
Organism: uncultured Solirubrobacterales bacterium; assembly: GCA_963841535.1. Taxonomy (GTDB): domain Bacteria; phylum Actinomycetota; class Thermoleophilia; order Solirubrobacterales; family Solirubrobacteraceae; genus Palsa-465. The sequence goes on from CAWJDF010000002.1 coordinate 512,675, forward strand.
CAAACATTCTACTATCAGACATAGTATTCGCTCTCGCCGTAGGCACTGCAGCCAGCGGGCTCCGCCTCCCCTGGCACCATCGGCCCTTTCGGCCGGGGAGGGAAGGTTCGAGCGCGCGCGGCGTCTTTCACACTGCACCAGCGATTACTACGCCCTATCGTAGACGATCGAAGACCAGGCCAAACCGAGCGGCGTCAAAGCCTCCGCAGCGAAGGACACCCGCGTGCACCCACAGGACATCTCATCCCAGGCGATCGAACAGGACGCTTCGGGCGCGTCGGCCGAGGACGATCTCCAGGCGCACTGCCGCTTGCCACCTGTCCCGCGGTCGGCGTGGTCGCGGCTCGCCGCGTGCACCGCCGCCGCGGCTCTGCTGCAACTCGACGGCACGCTGATCACGGTCGCGCTGCCCTCGGTGGCGCACGGACTGCACATCAGCACGAGCTCGACCTCGGTCGTCCTCAGCGCGTACTTCGCTGCCTATGCTCTCCTGCTGATCCCGGGCGGAGAGCTTGTCGACCGGTTCGGGGCTCGGCGGCTGGCGCTCGTCGGCCTGGCGCTGTTCGCCGTCGGGGCGGTTGCGGGCGCGCTCGCGGGCAGCTTCGTCGAGCTGCTGGTGGCGCGCGTAGTCCAGGGGGCTGGGGCCGGCCTCGTCAGCCCGGCCGCGCTCGCCGGCGCCGTCTCGGGCTTTCCGCCGGAGCGACGCGGCCGCGCGCTCGGCATCTGGGGCGCTAGCGCTGGCATGTCGAACCTGCTCGGCCCGCTGCTCGGTGTACTGACCGTGGCGCTCGGATGGCGTGCCGACTGGTGGGCGCTCGTTCCGCTCACGATCGCCGCCGGGGCAGCGATCGCTCGGCTGATGCCGGTGATCGTCCACGCCGACGGTGGCGCGAACCCCGCGCTCAACCGGATCGTGCTGGCGGCCACGTTGGTGGCGGGGCTGACGTTCGCTGTCATGATCGGCGCCTTCTACATCGTCGAGCAGTACCTTCAGCGGGTCGCAGGGTTCTCGGCGCTTGGAGCCTCCGGCGCCCTGGTCCTCGTGGCGCTGCTGGTCGGCGCGGCCGCGCCAATGGCCGGGCGCCTCGTCGATCGCCACGGGGAGCGGCTGCCCGCGCTGGTGGGGTTCGGCGCCTCGGCGCTTGGGCTCACGGTGCTGGCGATCCCGGGCATGACGCTCGACGGCGTCGTCACGATCCTGCCGCTGATCCCGGTCGGGCTGGGACTCGGGATGCTGTTCGTGCCGACCTCCCGGGCCGCGCTCAACGCCAGCCCGCCCGGCTCACACGGTCGCACGTCGGCGCTGCTCTCGGTCGGCCGGCTGCTCGGCGCCACGGTTGGCGCCGGACTCGCCGGGATCGCGCTGTCGGGGACGCTGACCGCGTCGACCGTTCACCGAACGCTGCTGCTGGCGGCGATGCTGTGCCTCGTCGTGGGGATTCCCGCCGCGACCCGCCTGACCGCTCGGGCCGCCCAGCCCGCCGCGCAGGCCACCAGCGCCTGACCGACGGCGCGCGCGGCGGAGCGGGATGCGCCGAGCCTTCTCCGCCCGCGCGGCGCTCCCGGTCGCGTCGTGGGCGGCGCGAAGGCCCCGCTCAGCCCTTGCGGGCCGCGCGTTGCAGAGCCCGCCGGCGCGCGGGGTCGAGTCCAGCCATCTGTTGTGCGAAATGGCTGAGCGCGACGTCGCCGTATTGATCGACGAGCGCCGCTACCTCCGACTTGGCTCGGAGCGCCATGTATTCCTCGCGCGTGTACGCCGGGCTGTAGTAGTCAGTCTTGCCCTCGCGACGGCGACCGAGGAGGCCCTTCTTGTCCAGCCGGGCCATTACCGTCATGTAGGTCGTGTATGCGCGAGGGTCGGCGGCGCGCTTGTTCAGGCTTTCCATAACGGTCCGAACGGAACTTTCGCCGGCCTTCCAGAGTTCCTCCATGACCTCGGACTCGAGTTCGTGGAGGGGGGGCGGTGCCGACTTCCGGCTCGCTTTTGTGCCCTTTCGAAGTGGCATCTACGACGCATCATAGCAAGCGGATCGGCGCTCGCGGCGGGGCCCGCCCGCCGGCCCCCGCTGGCGCAGACGGGCGATCTTGCGCGCGCTCCCGAATCAGCTACTATGCTGAATAGTACGAAAGGAGACGTGTCCATGCGACAGCAGCGAACAAACGCAACGAGGCTCGGTCTCGTACCCGACACAGAGGATGGCGAGGTGACGGTCGAGCAGGCGCTGGCCATGCGCGACGACCAGGCCAGGCGAGCCGAGCAATATGCCGATCGGGTCGAGCAGGCACGCGTGTCCGGTCATTGGGCCGCAATGCGGCACTGGATGCACGAGTACCGGCGCGCCACGAAACAATGCCGTCTCCTGGGCGAGCGGATCCGCAGCGAGCGCGCCGCGCCAGCTCAGACAGCGCCGATGGGCGCTCCCCAAATGGCGGAGCCTCCCGGCGTCGCCCGACTCGCCCCGCGGGTCGCTGCTGACATTCCGCCCGCCGGGGAAGCGGCCTGAACCGGTGGGGTCCTCGTCTACAAACGCAGACGCCCCCGTCCCTCCCGCGCTTCACGAGCTCGAGGAGGCGGTGATGGAAGTGATCTGGGCGCACGACGAGATCTGTGTGCGAGAGGTCATGCAAGCCCTGAATGGTCATGGCCCCGCGCGTGCGTACACGACCTATATGACGATCATGGCCCGGCTGGATGCCAAGGGCCTGCTGATCCGCACCCGCCGCGGGAAGACCGACTTCTACCGGGCCGTCCACACCCGCGAACGCTACGCGGATCTTCGGGCTGGCGCGGCGATCGACGCGATCGTCGAACGATTCGGCGAGGTCGCGCTCGCGCACCTCGCCCGCCAGATCGCGCAGCTGGATCCCGCCCACCGTCGATCGCTCGCGCGCCTTGCCCGCGGGAAGTGACATCAGGCACCGCTACGTGTTCGGGCTGGCGGCCGCACTGGGCGCCGGCGGCCTCGGCCTGACTGCCGCGACGATCACCGCGACGCTCGCGTCGGTCCATCAGGCGTCCGCGGGCGTCGGGCAGATCGTGCTCGCGGGGGTACGGTTCACCTATCCGACCGTGAACGGCGCAGAAGTCGTCTTGTTCGTGCTCGGGATGTTCGCGGCCACCGTGATTGCGGCGGCCGTTCGAGCAGCTTGGCGCCAGGTCCGTGCCCACCGGCGCTTTACGGCGGTGCTGGAGCCGGTCGAGCCCCTCGACCGAGACCCGAGAGTTGGCGTGATCCGGGATCCGCGGCCCCAGGCGTTCTGCGCGGGCTATCTGCGGCCAGCCGTCTATATCTCACGCCGAACCGTCGAGCTGCTCGGAGACAGCGAACTCGATGCGGTACTCGCGCACGAGCACCATCACCGCCGGGTCAGAGATCCGCTGAGGATCGCCTGCGGCCGTGTCCTGAGCGAGGCCCTCTTTTTCGTGCCTGTCCTTAAGCCACTTTGCGATCGCTACGCCGATGTCGCTGAGCTGAGCGCAGATCGTGCGGCGGTCCGCGCAAGCGCCGGCCGCGAAGCGCCGTTGGCTTCCGCGCTGCTGGCCTTCGATGAGAACGCACCGCCGGGCACCAGCGGTATCTCGCCCGAGCGCGTCGACTCGCTGCTGGGCCAGCCGACACGCTGGCGACTGCCGGCTTGGCTCCTGGCAGGGTCGGTCACCGCCCTATCGGCCCTCACCGTGGTCATCTGGTTGATCAGCGAGAGTGCCCGCGCGCACGCCACGTTCTACCTGCCGATCGTCTCCTCACGACCGTGTCTGGTGATCATGAGCATTGTGCCGGCCGCCGGCTGCGTCAGGGTGCTCAGCCGGTGGTGGGCTCGCGCGACGCGGATCGTCGAGAGCCGCCCCGCTCAGGGCGCGCCCAGCCCCAACTGATAAGCCATAGTGGGTGGCATGATTGAGGACACCATGGCGCATGGCGACCTGGAACCGATAGACGAGGCGGTCGACCACGTCCGAGGCGCCGCGGGCGGGCACCTGATCCTCGAATACGGCGACTACGAGTGCCCCTACTCCCGGCAGGCCTATCGCGAGATCGAGAAGGTCGAGCACCAGCTGGGCGACGGCGTGCGCTTCGCCTTCCGCCACTTTCCTCTCACCCAGATCCATCCCCACGCCGCGAGTGCCGCCGCCGCGGCAGAGGCGGCCGCGCTCCAGGGCAGATTCTGGGAGATGCACGACCTGCTCTACCACCGCCAGCGCGCGCTCGAGGACGAGGACCTGCGGCACTACGCCGCCGAGCTCGGCCTCGAGCGGGAGCGCTTCGAGCTCGACCAGGCCGCAGAAGCGGTGCTCCGACGGGTGGCGCGCGACATGAGCAGTGGGTTAGCATCGGGGCAAGTGCGCGGAACCCCCACCCTTTTCATCGACGGGGCGGTGCACGACGGTGCTTTCGACGCGGCAACCCTGATCGACGCCCTGAACCACCACTAGATAGATGCCGACCTGGATCTTCGAACCGGGACACACCGAAGCGGAGTTCCGCGCGCGGCACATGATGGTGACCTGGGTCCGCGGCCTGTTCAAGGACGTCCACGGCCGCATGGAGCTCGACTTCGATCAATGCACCGACGCGACGTTCGAGGGCGAGATCGCCGCGGCCGGGATCTGGACCGGCGAGCCGGACCGCGACGCCCACCTGCGCAGCGCCGACTTCCTCGACGTCGAGAACCATCCCAAGATCACCTTCACCGGGCGATTCACCGACCGCACGGGCGCGACCACGTTCAAGGGCGAGGTCGAGCTGACCATCCGCGGAGTGACCCGAACCGTTCCGCTCGACATCATCTCGCTCGGCGAATGGAAGACGCCGTTCTGGGTCGGCGACGAGAACAAGGGCGAGCTGCGCCGGATCGGCTTCGAGGCGAAGGCGACCCTCAACCGCCACGACTTCGGCGTCTCGTGGCAGGACGAGCTTCCGGGCGGCGGCGTCGTGGTCAGCAACGAGATAGAGCTCACGCTCGACGCCGAGGCGATCCTGCTCGAGGACCTCGAGGCAACCGGCGCGATCGAGTACTACCGCTGACGGGACGAGCCCGCTCGATGGCGGACACGCCGGGCCCTCGCCCACCGCGTCCTATCCTTCAATAAATGAAGCACCTTGGGTTCCTGTCCTTTGGGCACTGGCAGAACGCCCCCTGGTCGCGTACGCGCACCGCGGCGGACGCCCATCGGCAGACGATCGAGCTGGCCGAGGCGGCGGAGGCGCTCGGCATCGACGGCGCGTTCGTTCGCGTGCATCACTGGGCTCCCCAGCTCGCGTCGCCGTTCCCGCTCCTGGCCGCGATCGGCGCCCGGACTTCGCGGATCGAGATCGGCACCGGCCGTGATCGACATGCGCTACGAGAACCCGCTGTACATGGCCGAGGACGCCGCCGCGGCCGACCTGATTGCCGGCGGACGCCTCCAGCTCGGGATCAGCCGCGGCTCGCCCGAGCCGGCGCGCAACGGAGCCCATGCGTTCGGGTACGTGCCGCGGGAGGGCAAGACCGACGCCGACTTCGCACGCGAGAAGACCGCCCTGTTCCGCGCCGCGATTGCCGGCGCCGGCGTCGTCCCGGCCGACCCGACCATGACCGGCGCGGACGGCATGCTCGCCATCCAGCCGCAGTCGCCCGGCCTCGATCGCCGTATCTGGTGGGGATCGGGCTCGCGCGAGAGCGCCCGCTGGGCCGGGGAGCAGGGGATGAACCTGATGAGCTCGACGCTGCTGCTCGAGGACACGGGCGTTCCGTTCGATGAGCTCCAGGCCGAGCAGATCGCGATCTTCCGCGAGGCGTGGGCGGCAGCCGGCTGGTCGCACGAGCCGCGGGTGTCGGTCAGCCGGAGCGTGATCCCGATCGTCACCGACGAGGACCGCGCTTACTTTGGAGCTCGTCGCGACGAGGACAGCGACCAGCTCGGCTACCTGGACGGCGCCTTCGCCCGCTTCGGACGAAGCTATACCGGCGAGCCCGACGTGCTCGCGCAGGAGCTAGCCCGCGACGTGGCCGTGCAGGCCGCCGACACGATCCTGCTGACCGTGCCCAACCAGCTCGGGGTCGAGTACAACGCCCGGCTGCTCGAGACGATCGCCCGTGAGATCGCCCCGGCCATCGGGTGGCAGCCGGCGCACGACAGGGTCGGCGTGTGACCGACGCGACCCGCCGACTGGCCGACGGCCACGAGATCCCGCTGCTGGGCCTCGGCGTGTGGCAGGTGCCGGATGGGCCGGACTGCGTGAACGCCGTCCGCTGGGCGCTCGAGCTGGGCTACCGGCACATCGACACCGCGCAGGCCTACCGCAACGAGGAGAGCGTCGGCCGCGCTCTGCGCGAGAGCGGCGTCGCGCGCGAGGACGTGTTCATCACGACCAAGTTCTATCCGCGCCGCGGCGGCGATCCGGCCGCCGAGGCCGAGCGCAGCCTGCGCCGGCTGGACGTCGACCAGGTCGACCTGTACATCATCCACTGGCCGGAGGGCGGGCCCACCTGGGCTTGGCCGGGGATGGAGAAGGCGCGCGAGCTCGGCTACACCCGCTCGATCGGCGTGTCGAACTTCAGCATCGAGGAGCTCGAGCAGGTGATCGGCGCGGCGAAGTCGCCGCCGGTGGCCAACCAGGTTCAGTTCAGCCCGTTCGAGTACCGCCGCGCGCTGCTCGAGGAATGTGAGGGGAGCGGCGTCGCGCTCGAGGCCTACAGCCCGCTGGGCACCGGCCGGCATCTGGGCAACGCGACCGTCACCGAGATCGCCGGCCGGCTCGCGCGTACGCCGGCTCAGGTGCTGCTGCGCTGGTGCGTCCAGCGCGAGATCCCGGTGATCCCCAAGTCCACCCACCGCGAGCGGATCGAGGAGAACGCGCAGATCTTCGACTTCACGCTGACCGACGAGGACATGGCCGCGCTCGATGCGCTCGACCGGACCCGCGGGACCGATCTCGCGCGCGAGCGGAAGTGGTGGTGAGTCCTACGGCGCGCGGTAGGCGATGACGTAGCCGGTGCTCGACGCGTAGCCGACGCCACCGGCGGCCACGAGCACCTCGTGCTCGGCGATCGCCACCCCCGAGCTCGTGTTGTTGACGATCGGAGCGCCCGCGTCGGCGCTGAGCGGCCGCCGCGCCAGCACCTGGCCGGTCCCGGAGTCGAAGGCGTCCAGATTGGCCTGGCTGTCGACGGTCCACACGACGCCGTCGGCGGCGCTGGTCGACTCGTAGTGGATGCCGTCGCCCACCGGTGCCAGCCAGTTGGCCTGGCCGGTGTCGCCGGCCAGCGAGAACATCACCCCAGCGGGGGTGCCGACGCCGTAGACCGAGCCGCCGGACACCGCCGTCGACGCGGCGTTGCAGGCCTGGCAGGAGACGCCGACGAGCGCGGTCCAGGCCGGCTTCATGGTGGCCGCGTCGGCCACGTGGTAAACGCCCGACTTCTGGAGATCGCCGACGAGCTCGGTGCCGTCGCTTGCCTTGAACAGGTTGGCCGACGCGCCGAAGTCGAGGTCGAGCTGGCCGCACACCGGGTCGTCGAGCGGATCGGGCACCGAGGGGTCGGCCGACACGTGGCAGGCGGGTGTCTGGGTGAGCGCCTGGAGCGCGCTCGCGTACTGGTCGACGTTGCCGGGGTAGGCGGCGACGATCTGGGCGAAGGTGGACCGGGCCCGGTTTAGGTCGATCTTCAGGATCGCGTCGGTGTTCGGATCCTGCTTGTCCTTGCTCGAGGGGTTGCCGGCGCCCCAGTACAGATAGTGCGTGCTCGGGTCGTAGGCCGGCGTGGCCCACAGCCCGCCGCCGGAGTAGCCGTTCGCCTGGTCCGCGGGCGACACCGTGGGTGTGGTCTTGACCAGGGCGCCGGTCGCGGCGTCGATCAACGAGAAGCCGCCGCTCGCCGTGGAGTCGCCCTCGGGCGGCGAGTAGCCGGCGACCACGAACCCGTTCGCGATGATCGGGCTGGCGTTCGTGTAGGAGCCGGCCTGTGCCGCGGAGCCGGTCAGCGGCGGGGCGAACGCGGCGCTCTTCCAGATGACCGCGCCGGTCGAGCGGTCCAGGGCGATCGCGTAGGGAGCGGTGAACTCGTTGACCAGGAAGATCACCTCGCGCCCGTACACCGCGGGGGCGCCGACGATCACCCCGCCCGAGCCGGGATCGGGCGCGTCGAGCTTGCGCCGCCAGACCACGTAACCGGTGCCCGCGTCGAGCCCGTACACGTAGCCGTTGAACGAGCCGATGAACACGCAGCCGTCGGACACCACCGGCGTGGTCGTGAGCTGGCTCCCGTCGCCGGTCGAGCCGGTCGAGAACACCCAGGCCGGCGTGAGGTTGGCGGCGGCCGGGCCGAGGCCGTGCTCGTCAGGTTGAGTGCGGGTGTTGGCGACGTCGTGGCCGTAGACCGGCCAGTCCCCGCCGGCAGCCGCGGTGCTGCACGGCGCGGGTGCGGCGGACGCGGGGGCCGCTCCGACCGCGGCCAGCAGGAGCCCCAGCGCCAGGGCCCTCCGCCCGGCCCTCATTTCGTCACATCCGACGCCGGCGCGCTCAGCACCTCGAGGTACGAGGCCGCCGCCTGGTTGCGCTGCACCTCATAGACGCCGCCCACCAGGTTGGTGGCGTCGGACTCGGTGGGGATCAGCGCCGGCAGATCCGACGTGGTCAGGGTCAGCCGCAGGCGGTGGCCGGCGGCCAGATCGGCGAACGTCGGCCGGATCTCGACGTCGAACCGGGTGACCGTCCCGGCCGGCACGGGCTGCTTTGACTGCGTGGTGTACGGGTGGTAGGGCAGGATCATGCGCCCGTCGGGCTCCGTCCAGCTGCGCGAGGAGTCGACCGCGCGCAGCGAGCCGAGCAGCGCGCCGGTGGTGATCGGAGTGGCCGTGCCGTCCGGGGCGACGTCCTCGAGCGTGGCCACCCACTCGGTGTCGGGCCGGGTCGAGGTGGCGTAGATCGTCGCGTCGACCGGACCGCCGAGGACGGTGTCCTGGTGCAGCGGCGCGCTGGTGTACGTCAGCGCCCCCGGGCCGGTCTCGGTCAGCGCGTCGTTCTGCGCGCACGGGTTGCCGTTGGGGTTCGACGGGTCGGTGACGTCCTCGAAGGCGCCCATGCTCCACTGGTCGAGCTCACGCGAGCAGGGCGCATTGGCGCCCACGTACAGGATCTGGTCGGCGCTCGCGACCGCGGTCGGGGCGGTCTGGGTGAGGGTGCCGTCGTTCTGCGAGGAGGCGCCGCTCCCGGACGGTCCCGCGCCCAGGTACCAGGTCGTCGGCTTCACACCGGGCGGCGGCCACCCCGTCTGATCGACGTACTTGTTGGCCCCGAGCAGGTACAGGTGAGCCGGGGTGCTGGTCTGATCGAGGCCGGTGGGCTCGTTCTTCAGCCACCGGTCGAACCAGGCAAGCATCACCGGGTCGAAGTCCTGGGTGGCCGCGGTCAGGTGGTACCACGGCCCCATCAGGAGCTGATAGCGCCCGCTCGGGGGAGTCGTGGGGGACATCGGGGCGTAGACCGAGCGCCCGGCCAGCGCGTTCTGCAGACCCGAGAAGTTCAGCGGCTCGCCGCGCTGGAAGATGTCGTACCAGCCCCCGACCACGTAGGCCGGGACGTGGTCGCGCACCACCTGCTGCAGCGCGGCGATCGGGCTGCGCGCCTGCCAGTAGGTCCCGTCGTAGGCCTGGTCGCCGTCGAAGCTCGTGTTCAGGAGCAGCGGCAGGTCGAAGCTGCCCAGATCGGCGGTGTGCTGCAGCTCGACCTCGAACGTGTCAAGCGGATCCTGCGGATTCTCGGCCACCGGGTTCACCTCGTTCAGCGAGCCGGTGAGCCCGACGTAGAACGAGCCGAATTCGATGTCGATCAGCCCGCCGTCGAACGAGGTGTCCCGATACAGGTCGTTGCCGGAGACGACCGGGAAGATCGCCTTGACCGGCGAGTTCGGTCCGAGCTGGCCCACGGTCAGCAGCTGGTTGATGGCCAGATACGAGGCGCCGTACAGGCCGACCTTGCCGTCCGAATGCGGTAGCCCCGCGGCCCACCGCACGAGCGTGACGCCGTCTTGCTGCTGCGCCGGGTCGAACAGGCCGAACTGCCCGCCGGAGTCGCCCGTGCCGCGCACGTCGGCGACCACATCGATGTAGCCGCGCTCCACCAGGTAGGCGTCTTCGCCGGTTCCTCCGCCGGCGACACCGGCCGTGTCCTTGCCGTACGGCGTCTGGGTCAGGAGCACCGGGAACGGACCGGGCGCCGCCTGGCCGCCAACTGCCGGGGAGTAGATGTTGGCGCGCAGGACCGTGCCGTCGCTCATCGTCACCGGCACGTTCTGCTGCTCGACGACGCCGTACTGGGCCGGCTCCGGCGACCAGGCCAGCGCTGTCCCGGTGAACAGCGCGGCCGATGCGACCATGCTGAGCGTCAGCCCGAGAACCACCTTCGAGATACCGTGCTTCCGCATTCGCGCTCCCGTTCGCGATCGACAAGACCTGGACGCCGGACGGCCCACGTACCCCTGCCAGGGCGTGGAAACGAAGTCGTACCAGACGGAAACACTACCCGTCAAATTTGGTACGTACTCCTGTCTGCCCCGCTATCGTTTTCGGGGATGGCAACGACGGACTCCCTGTTCCTGTACTCGGTGCGCGCGCCGCGCAACTGGGACGAGGCGGCCACCACCGGCACGCAGGTAGCGCGGGCGCGGATCTGCGAGGCGATGGCCCACCTGGTGGCCGAGCGCGGCTACGCCGCGGTCACGGTCGCCGACGTGGTGTCCGCCGTGAAGATCTCGCGCCGCACGTTCTATGAGCACTTCGAGGACAAGGAAGCCTGCTTCCTGGAGACCTACCGGATCGGGTGCGAGAACGGGATCGCGCAGATCGACGATGCGCTGCGCGCCCTGGACGACCCGGACTGGCGCACTCGCCTCCGCGTCTCGCTCGAGGCCTACGTGTCGATCCTGGCCGCCGAGCCGCACTTCGCCCGGGTCCTGCTGATCGACGTGCTCGGGGCCGGACCGCGCGCGCTCGCCATGCGCGAGCAGGTCCTGGCCGACTACGTGGCCCACTACCGCGGTCTGCGCGAGCGCGCCCGGGCCGAGGAGCCCGACCTGCCCAGCGTGCCCGACGAGTTCCTGCGCGCGCTGGTGGGCGGGATCGCCGAGCTGGTGCAGCAGGTCCTGCTCGAGAGCCGGCCCAAGGAAATTCCGGCTCGTCTCAACGGCCTCGCCGACACCCTGGTGAGCTTCGCCGAGGCCGTCCTGACCTCGGGCGCCTGAGCGCGCGCCGGGCGATCCTCAGCCGAACAACCGCCCGCCGTTGACCAGCAGCGTCTGGCCGGTCACGAACGCGCTCTCGTCCGAGACCAGGAAGGCGAGCGTCCCCAGCAGATCGGCGGGCTGTCCGACGCGGCCGAGCGGCGTGGCGCTCGTGTCGTACGGAACGCCACCCTGCATCGGCGTGCTCCCCTCCGTGGGGATGTATCCCGGGGCGAGCGCGTTGACCCGGATCTGCGCCGGCCCGAGCTTCCCGCGCGAGCACCCGGGTCAGCCCGATGATCGCCGCCTTTGAGGCGACGTAGTGGGCGAGACCCGGCGAACCGGAGAACGCCGCCTCCGAGGCCAGGTTGACGATCGAGCCGCCGCCCGCCGCGCGGAGCAGCGGCGCCACCGCGCGAGCGCACAGCCAGGCTCCCTTGAGGTTGACCGCCAGCACGCGGTCCCACTCCTCCTCGGGGATCTCATCGAACGGCTGGCGGGTCAGTCCGCCCACGATCGCCGCGTTGTTGACCAACGCGTCGAGTCCGCCGAGTTCCTGCGACGCGGTCCGCGCGAGTGCCTCCGTCTGCTCGGCCGAGCGCACGTCGACGACGGTGGGCAGAACCTCGATGCCCTGCCCTCGCGCCGTTTCGCACGTCGCCTGCAGTCCCGACTCGTGGACGTCGGCGGCCAGCACCCGCGCGCCCAGCGACGCCACGTGCAGGGCGAACTCGCGCCCCAGCCCCCGCGCCGCCCCGGTGACGATGATGCGCCGGCCGGCCAGCCGGGGGGGACCGCTCATGCGGCGGCGGCCGCCTGGTCGAGGCCGAGGTCGCGGGCGATCTCCTGGAAGCAGTTGTAGCTCGACCCCCGGCCGATACCCGAGCCCGAGTGCAGGTTGGCCGAGCAGTCGTAGACGTTGTCGAGCAGGACGCGGTGGCCGGCGAGGTCGGGGATGGGGCGGAAGCGCCCTAGCTGCGACGCGATCGTGCTGCCGGTCGAGTAGCCGCCCTCGATCATGTTGGTGCGCTCGCGCCCGATGTCCTCGGGGGAGTACACCCGCGCGGCGATCACATTCTCGCGCGTCATGTTCGGGGCGTAACCGGGCCAGGCGCGCAGCAGGTTCTCGGTGAACCGGTCCTTGACCGCGCGCCACTCGCTCGCCGAGAACCGCCGGCGCGGGGCCGAGAACTCCTCGACGCCGACGATGTGGCTCCCGGCCGGCGCGCGGCTGGAGTCCCACAGGCTGTCGACCGAGCACAGCACGTACGGGCGGCCGGCGAAACCGTGCAGCAAGATCTCGGCCTGGTAGCGCAGGTGCATGTAGTCGAGGTCCTTGGGTCCCCAGTACAGGCGAGGCTGGGCGCCGACGCCGGGGTTCTCGGCCTCGGCCAGATAGTGCGGCGGCTCCTGGATGGCCAGGTTGGCCCACAGCAGCTGACCGCGGTCGTAGTGGATGTTGGCGATCCGCCGGCGCAGGCGATGGTCCACACGGGCCTCGCGGAGCAGTCTGAGCACGGTCTGGCCCAGGCCGAGATCGCTCACCACGAGATCGGCCTCGATGTGCGAACCGTCGGTCAGTTGCACCCCGGTGGCTCGGCCGTTGGTCGTGGTGATCCGGTCGACCTCGGCGCCGGTCGCATACGCCACCCCGAGCTTGCGGCCGGCCGCGAGCAGCGCGTCGGTGATGGCCTGGCTCCCGCCCACGGCGATCGCCGCCGGCTCGAACGACAGGGTCAGCGGCAGGCAGTGGATCAGGCCCTGCAGCCCGGGGACGTCGTCGGGGAAGCAGCCGGTCGAGGTCGTGGCCGCCCGCATGAACAGGATCTGGAGCTCGGGGCTCTCGAAGAAGTCCTGGGCCAGCTGGCGCAGCGTCATGAACTGGTGGACCGGCTCGATCCGGCTGTCGGGCAGCTCGAGCAGCTCCTCGAGGGCGTCGGGGACGCCCCACGGCGGCGGCACGGCGAAGCGGTGCCGGCGGAAGGCCTCCTTCCAGAACCGCTCGTAGGCGTCGAGCAGCCCCAGGTAGGTCTCGGCATCGCGCTGGGAGAAGCGCGCGATCTGCTCCCACGTCCGGTGGACGTTCTCATCGCTGCGCTCCTGGCGGCCGGTTCGCGCATCGACCACGCGCGAGGCCGAGAAGCCGATGAACGACGAGCCGTCGTCGAAGATCATGCCTTCGTTCTCGTCGGGGAACAGGTAGCGAAGGCCCTCGTCGTGCAGTGCGAACTCGCGGTAGGCGGGATGACCGTAGAAGCGGGTCCAGTGGCTGCAGTGGTTCATGACGAACCCGGGCGCCGGTCCCTCGCTGCCGCACGCGCCGCCGCCGAGGTGGGCGCTGCGCTCCAACACGAGCACCGACAGGCCGGCCCGCGCCAGGTAGGGCGCGATGATCGTGGCGTGGTGGCCGCCGCCGGCGACCACCACGTCGTAGCGCGCGTCGCTCATCCCGGTCGCGTCAGCCGAGGATCGTCACGGTGCCGCGGTCGCCATCCACGCGGAGGCGCTCGCCGGTCTTGATCCGGCTCGTCGCGTTGCCGGTGCCGACCACGGCGGGCAGGCCGTACTCGCGCGAGACGATCGCCGCGTGCGACATGATCCCGCCGATGTCGGAGACCGCCGCAGCGATCTTGCCGAACACCGGCGTCCAGCTCGGCGAGGTGACCGGCGCGACGAGGATCTCCCCGGGCTCGAGCTCGGACAGTCGCTCGACCTCCAGGATCACGCGCGCGGGCCCCTCGGCTGTTCCCGGCGAGCCCGCGAAGCCGCTGAGCGTGTTGCCCGCGTCGCGATCGTCCGCCGCCCATTCGCGCACCCGCTCGGTCGTGATGCCCCACAGCATGATCGTCATCGGCTCGGTAATCGCCTCGGGCACCGCGCCCAGGGCCGGCGGCGGGCTGAACGCGCGCATCGCCTCCATGATCTGCTTGCGGCGGGCGACGATCGGCGGCCAGTAGCCGGGGCCCCGGCCCTCCGAGCCGGCGGCCCAAGCGAGCCGGAGGTCGACCAGCGCGTCGGACACCTCGTGGCGCTGGAGGTAGAACACGTCCTCGGCGTCGTCCATGAACCGGTGACGGGCGAGCAGCGCGCCGAGCTCGCGGACCTTGTTCCAGAACAGCGTGTGGTACCAGTGCTCGACGTAGAAGTTGTGGCTCTCCACGTACGGGAACACCGTGCGGGCCAGCCCGAGGTTCTGATCGAACGCGGCCGCGGCCTCGGGGCCGTCGAGCAGTGCGCGGTATTCGGCAGTGATCCGGTCGCGCTCGGCGCTCACCTCGGCGAGCGGGCGGGAGATGTCCTCGCCAGCTCCGAGCCGCTCCACATAGGCCCGCAGGTGACCCAGCGGAACGCTCGGGTCGTCGCTCCACGAGCGGTGGTGGTGGTAGAAGCCGTTGCCGTTGGAGTAGTGAAACCACGGCGTCTTGACCGCGTCCCAGTCGGCCAGCCAGTCCCGACCAGCGTCGCTCGAGACCAAGCGCGATCGGAGGTCGGCTTCGTCGCCGGCGGCCAGCACAGCGTCGGCCACCCCGAGCTCGAGCGCCCGCCCGGCGAGCCGCTTGAGCTCGTTGTCGGGCCGGAACAGCACCACGTCGATGCCCGACACCATCTTGGCGATCGTCTGGTCGGGGATGTCCGGGAAGCTCTGCTTGCACAGCTCGTAGAACACGAGGTAGGCGGCGTAGCCCAAGTTGAGGAACTCGAAGTGGTACTGCCAGATGCGGTCCACGCTCTCGAGCAGCCGGTTGTAGGCGACCAGCAGCGCGTGCGTGGCGCCGATCCCCCGGCCCTCGGTGACCACCGCCTCGTCCTCGATGTCGGGCAGGTCGGGGATCTGCAGCGCCTCAAGTTCGTGGATCGTCTCCTCCACCTTCGCCCCCCAGCGGCCGTACAGCTCGTCCCAGTTCTGGAAGTAGAAGCCCGCCCGGGCGCCGAACAGCTCTGCGCGGCGGCCGATCTCGGCCGGATCGGTCACCGGGTTGGCGCTCATGTACACCCATCCGTAGAGCACGCGATGGTCGATCCCGAGCGCCGGCGGCACCGCGAAGATCCGCGAGTTGGCCTGCCCCAGGCACATGTACGGGGAGTCCGCGGTGACGAAGTCGAAGGGGAACATTGGCTCGGGGAAATGCATCCCGTCGCGGAACCATCCCCGGGCCTCCTCGGACTCGCGCCGCTCCTCGGAGAATTGCGCGTAGTACGGATACATCGACTCCCAGCCCTCGCAGCCAGAGGGAACCGGGACCTCGAACGGGCTGAGGAAGCCGCGGAGCTCGGATTGGGTGGTGGTCATCTGGCGCTCTCCTCCTGTCAGTCTCTCCCCTGTCAGGTCCGTCTGCCGGCCGGCGCTCGACGTTACGGCCACCGGCGCGCCCGATCAAGAACGAATACGCGCGCCTGTGAAAGGTGGCGCCTATCATCCGCCGATGGAGCTCCGGCAGCTGCGCTCGTTCGTCACGGTCGCCGAGGAGCTGCACTTCCGGCGCGCCGCCGATCGCCTGCACCTGGCCCAGCCGAGCGTCAGCCAGCAGATCCGCACGCTGGAGGCCGAACTGGGGGTGCGGCTATTCGAGCGAAACCGGCGCGGCGCCGCGCTCACGCCGGCGGGACTGGCGCTGCTTCCCGAGGCCCGCGACCTGCTGGGGCGCGCCGAGCGCGCCGCGGCGCTCGCTCGCGCCACCGGGACGGGCGAGCGGGGCCGGCTGCGCATCAGCCTGACCCGTTCGCTGACTGGCGGCGTGGCCGGCGCGATCGTCGACGCCCACCGGGCGCGCTATCCCGAGGTCGAGCTCAGCCTCAGCCTGGGCACCACGATGCTGCACGTCGAGCAGCTCCGCGCCGGCGAGATCGACGTCGGCTTCGTCCGTCCGCCGCTCGAGGAGCCCGACCTCGAGGAGCTGGTCCTCGGCCGCGAGCCGATGGTCTGCGTGCTGCCTCGCGGGCACCGGCTGACCCGTCGCTCGGCCGTGCGCCCGAGCGACCTCGAGGGCGAGCCGCTCGTCTGGTGGCCCGAGGCGCATGGCCCGGGCGCCTGGCGCGAGGTCCGGCGCGAGGTGTGCGGCGAGCCGCCTTGGCCGCCGCTGGCCCGCGCCGAACCCGAGGAGGAGCGGATCGTCTCGGCCGTCGCTGAGGGCGCCGGGATCTCGTTCATCATGCTCGAGCGCTCGCGCAGCCTGCGCATACCCGGCGCGGTCTACCGCCGGTTCGCGCCGCCCGAGCCGACCATGGGCATCGCGATCGCCTGGCGCCGCGGCGACGAGCTGCCGACGCTACGACGGCTTCGCGAACTCGCCGCCGAGGTGGCGAGAGCTCGCGGCGCCCACGCGGCCTGAGGCGCGTCGGGTCCCGATCGCCCGCTCGGCACCGTCGATCTCGGCCAGCGACTTGTTGTAGGTCTCGCGTCCGGTGGCCACGGCCGCCGCGGCCAGCACGCTCGCGGCCAGCGTCAGGGCGGCCACTGGAACCCATCCGTCCGGTCCCGGGCCGGCGATCGCGCTGGCCAGCGTCGGCGCCAGCCCGCCGAGCGCGAAGCCGATCTGAGTGCCGATCGCCACGCCGGACAGGCGCACCCGGGTCGGGAACATCTCGCCGTACAGCGATGGCCAGATGCCGTTCTGGGCGCTGTACACGACCCCCGACATGGCCACCGCGGCGAGGAAGATCCACACGTACTGCCCGCTGGCGATCGCGCCGAGATACGCGAACATCAATGCCCCGCTTCCGAGCGCGCCGAAGATGAACACCGGCTTGCGCCCGATGCGGTCGGACAGCACGGCCCAGGCCGGAATCGCGGCCAGAGCGACCACGTTGGCCACGATCGCCACCCACAGCATCGTGGTCTTGTCGAGGTTCACGGTCTCGGTCGCGAACGACAGGGCGTACACGGTGAAGATCGTGCTGACCGTCGAGGCCAGCGCGCCGAACGCGACGCGCAGCACGGCGGGGCTGTGGCTGCGAAGGAGCCCGGACAGCGGGACCTGCTCGGTGCCCTCGTCCGCGGCCTGGCGGAACACGGGCGTCTCCTCGAGCTTGCGGCGGATGATCAGGCCCGCGATCGTCACGATCGCGCTGAGCAGGAACGGGATGCGCCAGCCCCAGGTGTTCAGCTCGTGGTCCGGCAGCGAGCCGATCGGCAGCCAGATCGCGGTGGCGATGATCAGCCCGGCCTGGGTGCCGCTCAGCGTGAAGCTGGTGTTCAACGCGCGACGGCGCTCGGGGGCGTGCTCGAGCGTGACCGAGTTCGCGCCGGCCTGCTCACCGGAGGCGGCCAGGCCCTGGAGCAGCCGGAGCGCCACCAGCAGCGCGGGAGCCCACAGGCCAATGTCCGCGTACGTCGGCAGGCACCCGACCAGGAAGGTGGCGATTCCCATCGCCGTGACGGTCAGCACCAGGACCCGCTTGCGGCCGTGCTTGTCGCCTAGGTGGCCCATGAAGATCGCGCCGACCGGCCGCGCCACGTACGCGACGCCGTAGGTGGCCAGCGACAGCAGCGTTCCGGTCGTCGGGTTGGCCGAGGGGAAGAACACCTTGCCGAAGACGAGGGCGGCCGCGGTGCCGTAGATGAAGAAGTCGTAGTACTCGAGGACGCTGCCGATCCAGCTCGCCACCGCGGCCTGTTTCGGCGTCTTGATCAGGTTCGTGCTGTCCATCTTCTCCCTCCCTTGGTTTGGTCTAACCCCGTCGCGGAGCCGCTGCGAGCTCCGACTCCTGCCCTGCGAGCTCCCGGAAATGCCGCGCCATCCGCTCGCGGTCCGGCTCCACCCCGGTGAACAGGGCGAACGACAGCGCGGCCTGGTTCACCGCCATGCCGCCGCCGTCGAGCGTCCGGCAGCCACGCTCACGGGCACGCCGGAGCAGTTCGGTCTCGAGCGGCCGGTACACCACCTCGGCCACCCACGCACCCTCCTGGAGCAGGTCCGGCGGGACCGGCATGCCCGGAGAGGACGCCATCCCGGTCGGCGTGGCGTGGATCAGGCCGTCGGCATGTTGCAGCTCGTCGTCCAGTCGGTCGGTAGTCCG
The DNA here is from genome assembly GCA_963841535.1 of uncultured Solirubrobacterales bacterium. Taxonomy (GTDB): domain Bacteria; phylum Actinomycetota; class Thermoleophilia; order Solirubrobacterales; family Solirubrobacteraceae; genus Palsa-465. The sequence goes on from CAWJDF010000002.1 coordinate 530,894, forward strand.
TGCCACGGCGCGGCCTGGGCCGTGACAGCTCGAAAGCAGTCCCGCCAAGTGCTCTGCCTGATCGGACCGCGCATCGATGACCACGAGCCGATCGGTGCCCAGCGAGAGCGCCGCGTGCCCGACGGCGGCGCCCGCTCCGCCGGCCCCGAGCAGCATCACGCGGTCGGTCGCCACATCCGGCAGGCCGCGGACGAAGCTCTCGCGGAACCCCGAGCAGTCGGTGTTGTGGCCGATGGCCTCCGATCCCTCGAACACCACGGTGTTGACCGCGCTCACGGTCGCCGCGTCGGAGGACAGCCCGGCCAGGTGCGCGACCACTAGCTGCTTGCAGGGGTGCGTCACGTTGACGCCCCGAAAGCCGAGGCCCCGGGCCACGTGCAGGAGCTCGCCCACACGCTCGGGCGCGAGGCCGAGCTCGTCGATGTCGATCCGCTCGTACACGCAGCGCAGTCCGAGCTCCTCGGCCTCGCGCTCGTGCAGGGGTGGGCTGAGCGATGGCCCCAGATGGGCGCCGATCAATCCGAGTCGGTGGGTGGTGGTGTGGCCGTTAGGTGTCGTCAGGGAGCTCACGGCGCCCTTCCAAGGTAATGGACGAACTAGTTAGTTATATCCACCACGGACCGTCCCGAAACCTGCCTAGAATCGGCGCCGATGCCGCGCACAACTGACGTCGCGGGAGGTTCGCGCGCGGGGCCGCCGCGGCAGCGGGATCCCGAGCAGACGCGCGCCGACATCCTCGAGGTCGCCACCCGGGAGTTCGCCGAGCAGGGCTACGCCGGCGCCCGCGTGGACCAGATCGCCGAGCGGACCCGCACCACCAAGCGGATGATCTACTACTACTTCGGCGGCAAGGAGCAGCTGTGGACCGCGGTGCTCGAGCGGGCCTACGCCGGCATCCGCGCCGCCGAGCAGGCCATCGACGTCGAGCACCTCGACCCGATCTCGGCCATCCGCCGCCTGGCCGAGTTGACCTTCGACCATCACGACTCCCATCCGGACTTCATCCGGCTGGTGAGCATCGAGAACATCCACCGGGCCGAGCACCTGGCTCGCTCTCCGGGCTTCGCCAGCCTGAACTCCCCCGCGATCGAGTTGATCGGCCGGATCCTCGACCGCGGGCGCGAGGTGGGCGCGTTCCGGCGCGACGTCGATCCGCTCGACCTGCACATGCTGATCAGCTCCTACTGCGTGTTCCGCGTCGCCAACCGCTACACGTTCCGGGCGATCTTCGAGCGCGACCTGGGCAGTCCCGACCTGCGCGAGCACTACCGCGCGATGCTGGGCGACACGGTCGTGGCCTATCTGACCACCGAGTAGCTCCGCCCGCCTGAGCGCTGTTCAGGCGGAGCCGCCCACGGGGCCGCAGCGCAAGCACCGCGCCGTCCATCCCAGCGGCAGCACCTGCACCGCGAGCTTGCGCCCGCACCGCGTGCAGAACCGCGGCGGGTCGCTCAGCTCACGTCGCCGGCGGCATCGCTCGTGCTCTCCGTCCGCGCTCGAGCGGCCGCAGGCATCGCAGTACGGCGGCGGCCCCGGGGCGCCCGCTGCGCTCAGAGCGTCTCCGACAGCGCCTTGACCGGCATCGAGAGCTCGGTGAGCAGCGCCAGATCCTGCTCGGGCGAGCGCCCCAGCGTGGTCAGGTAGTTGCCGACGATCATCGCGTTGATCCCGCCGAGCATGCCGTCCCGGGTCCCGAGGTCACCCAGGGTCAGCTCGCGGCCGCCGGCGTAGCGCAGCACCGTGCGCGGGAGGGCCAGGCGGAACGCCGCGATCGCGCGCAGCGCGTCCTGCGCGTCGAGCACCGGCAGGTCGGCGAACGGCGTGCCCGGACGCGGGTCGAGGAAGTTCAGCGGGACCTCGTTGGGGGCGATGGCGGAGAGCTGGGCGGCGAACTCGGCGCGCTGGGCGAGCGTCTCGCCCATCCCCAGGATGCCGCCGCAGCACACCTCCATCCCCAGCTCGCGCACGAGCTCGAGCGTCTCGATCCGCTCCTCCCAGCTGTGCGTGGTGACCACCTGGGGGAAGTAGGACCGGGCCGTCTCGAGGTTGTGGTTGTATCGATGGACCCCCAGCGCCGCCAGCTCGTCGCCCTGCGCCCGGGTGAGGATGCCCAGCGAGCAGGCGATGTTGATCTCGACCTCGGCCTGGATGGCGGCCACCGCCTCGCGGACCTGCGCCATCAAGCGCTCGTCCGGGCCGCGCACCGCGGCCACCAGGCAGAACTCTGTCGCGCCGGTGGCCGCCGTCTGCCGGGCGGCCTCGACCAGCGCGGGGATGTCCAGGCGGACCGCCCGGACCGGGGTCTGGAAGCGGCCCGACTGCGAGCAGAAGTGGCAGTCCTCGGGGCAGCCGCCGGTCTTGATCGACACGATCCCCTCGACCTCGACCGCCGGGCCGCACCAGCGCATCCGCACCTCATGCGCCAGCTCCAGCGCCTCGGGGACGCGGTCGTCGGCCAGCGCCAGGATCGCCAGGATCTGCTGCTCGTCGAGCGGGCGCCCCTGCTCGAGCACCTGCGCCCGGGCGGTCGCGAGGATCTCATCGCTCATCCCGCGGCTATTCTGCCCGAGGCACCACAGATACGGCAGCCCGACGACCATTAGCAACATTGTGAATGGTCGGCTACGCTTCGCGGTGTGGCCGGCGCCGATCTCCTCCTGCACCCGGTCCGGCTGCGGATCGTCAAGGCGTTCCTCGGCGACCGGGCCCTCACCACCGGTCAGCTCGCCGCCGAGCTCGACGACGTGCCGCCGGGCAGCCTTTACCGGCACGTCGCGTTGCTGGCCAAGGCGGGCGTCCTGCAGGTCGTCGCCGAGCGCCGCGTGCGCGGCGCGGTCGAGCGCACGTACACGCTGCGATCGTTCGCGGCGCGCATCAGCCCCGAGGAGGCGAGGCGGATGAGCGCCGACGAGCACGCCCAGGCGTTCATGGTCTACGTGGCCGGGATGCTGGCCGACGCCGACCGCTATCTCGCGACCGGACAACCCGACCCCGCCCGCGAGGGCGCGGACTATCAGGTCGGGGCGCTCTGGCTGACCGACGCCGAGTTCGCCGAGCTCCTCCGCGACCTGTCGATCGTCTTTCAGCCGCGGCTGGCCAATCCACCGGCGCCCGGGCGCAGGCGGCGGATGGTCTACACGGTGTTCCTGCCGGCCCCGGAGAGCTCATGATGCTGAGCGCGCCGGTCGAGGTCGTGCTCAGCGCGCTCGAGCTGGCGCGGGCGGGGCGCTTTGGCGAGGTGCGGGACCTGTTCGCGCCGCAGTTGCGGCCGTTGGTCGTCGCCGAGGCGCTCGAGGCCGCGTGGAATGCCGAGCTCGCCCGGCAGGGTGCGATCACCTCGGTCGGCGCGCCGATCACCGAGCCGACCGCCACGGGCGCCGTCGTGGTCAAGGTGCCGGTCACCTGCGAGCACGGGGGCTTCGCGGTCGTCGGACCCGTGACCGAGCAGGGACAGCTCGCCGGGCTTCAGCTCGCGCCGCTCGCCGCGGCCGAGCCGATCGCGCCCTGGGAGCCGCCGGCGTACGCCGATTCCGGGGGCTTCGATGAGCACGAGGTCACGCTCGGGCGGGGACCGCTCGCGGTCGGCGGGACGATCACCGTGCCGCGCCGATCTGGGCCCCTGTCGACGGTCGTGCTGCTGGCGGGCTCGGGATCGCTCGACCGCGACGAGACGATCGGGCGCAACAAGCCGCTCAAGGACGTCGCCTGGGGTCTGGCCACGCGCGGCGTGGTCGTGCTCAGATTCGACAAGGTGACCTTCACCCACGCGCGCGAGCTTCAGCACACCGCGCGGTTCACCTTGACGGACGAGTACGTGCCTCACGCGGTGGCGGCGGTCGAAATGCTGCGTGCCCATCGGTCGGTCGACTCGGCGAGGATCTTCCTGCTTGGCCACAGCCTGGGCGGGACCGTCGCCCCGCGGATCGCCGCCGCCGAGCCGTCCGTCGCCGGACTGGTTCTCCTGGCCGGCGGGGCGCAGCCGCTTCACTGGGTCGTGGTCCGGCAGTTCCGCTACCTCGCCTCGCTGCGTCCGGAGAACGAGGCCGCGTCGAAACCCCTGATCGAGGCGCTGACCGAGAAGGCCAGGCGCGTCGAGCGCCCTGATCTCTCGCCTTCGACTCCGGCCGACGAGCTGCCGCTCGGCGCGCCGGCCCCATACTGGCTCGACCTGCGCGACTACGACCCGGCCGCGCTGGCCGCCACGCTTGGCAAGCCGATGCTCATCCTCCAGGGCGGGCGCGACTACCAGGTCACGGTCGCCGACGACCTGGCGCGCTGGCAAGCCGCGGTTGGGGACCGCCCCGGGGTGACGATCCGGGTCTATCCGGAGCTCAACCACTTGTTCGCTCCCGGCAGCGGCCCGTCGAGCCCGGCCGAGTACGAGCCCGCCCAGCACGTCGACGCGACCGTCGTCGCCGACATCGCGAGCTGGCTGTCTCGAAGCGACACGGTTTAGCTCGGGTCGCTCGATCGGTCAATCCCGCGGTCTATCGTGGGCTGCCGTGTCGACCCTGGTGATCTCGGATCTTCATCTGGGGTCGCGGCTGCGGCACGACGTCCTCACCCAGCCCGAGCCGCTGCGGCGGCTGCTCGCCGCGCTCGAGGGCATCGAGCGGCTGGTGCTGCTCGGTGACGTGGTCGAGCTGCTCGAGAAGCGGGCCGAGCGCGCGATGGACGTCGCCGAGCCAGTGCTGCGCCTGATCGGCCGCACGCTCGGGGCCGGCCGGGAGGTGATCCTCGTGCCCGGCAACCACGATCGGGCTCTGATCGCCGGCTGGGTCAGCGGAGCCGGTGCCGGCCTCGCTCCCGACACCCAGGTACCCGTCGACGCGACGCCTGAGTTGGCCCAGGTCGTCTCCTGGCTCGGGCCGTCCCCGGTCCGGGTGCACTACCCGGGGGTGTGGCTCGCCCCCGGAGTGTGGGCCACGCACGGCCACTACCTCGATCGCCATCTGCTGCCCGAGACCGCGTTCGGCGTGGCGCGCGGACTCCTCGGACGTGTCCCGCGGTACGGCGCCGTCCCGATCGATTACGAGCGCGCCGGAGGGCCGTCGCTGACGCGCCTCGAGGCGCTTGTCATCAAGGCGCTCCCGCGCCCGCTCGCCGCGGTCGCGGAGGACATCGCCGAGCTGATTCGCGCCTCGACGATGCCGGTGGCGCCTCACCGCCTGCTCCACCCCGGGATGGCTCGCCTCACCGCGCGACTGCTCGGGGCGCAGATGCGTCTGGCCAGCCTCCCGGCGCTCTCGCTCGTGGTCGGGCGCCTCGGCATCGACGCGGACTGGGTCCTGTTCGGTCACGTGCATCGGCTTGGCCCGCTCCCGGGCGATCTCGAGGCGCGCTGGCGGGGACCGCAGGGCCGGCCCGGCCTGCTCAACACAGGGTCGTGGGTGTACGAGCCGCTGCTCGTCCACAACGCCACCGCCCCGCACCCGTACTGGCCCGGCGGCGCCGTGCTCTTGGAGGACGGGCGGCCGCCCCGGGCGGTGGGCCTGCTCGACGCCGTTCCCGCCGGCGCCATGCACTGAGCCGCTCCGCCGGTCCGCGTCTCGCCTACCGGGGGCCGTCCCGCTCGCCTGCCACGAGCCTTCCTTCTCGCCCCCTGGGGTCGTCCCGTCCGTTGGCTAGCATGCGCCGCCATGCCGAGTCCCGGTCTGCGTCGGGGACTCGTCGCCGTGGCGGGCCTGCTGTTTGCGATCGGGGTCGCGGTGGTGGTCCTCGTCATGGTGAGTTCCGGAAGCGCACGCCAACCACCGAAGGCCGTGGTCCATGTCGCGACGCCGCCTGCGCCTGCGCCTACGCCGCCGCCGCCCGCGCCCAAGCCGCGGCCGGCGCCCACCGATGACCCCTGGCCGATGTACGGCTACAACCTGGCCCGCACCCGCTCCTTTTCCCACGCGGCGAAGCTCGGTCCCCGGCTGCGCGTCGGGTGGCGGTTTCACGACGGCGCCCTGCTCGAGTTCCCGCCCGTTATCTATGACAACACGCTGTACTTCGAGGACATCAACGGTTGGGCCAGTGCTCTCAGCTCGACCACCGGCCGCCTGCTCTGGCACCGCCGGTTGGGGACCCTGGCCGCGGCCTCGCCGGCCCTCGACATCCGGCACAAGCTCGTGTTCTTCACGCTGCTCTCGACGCGCCCGGGCGCCCACTCTCCGGGCGACGGCACAGTCGTGGCGGTCTCGATGAAGAATGGTCACGTCGCCTGGTCTCATTCGCTCGCTCCGGGCAGCGAGTCCTCCCCTTTGGTGCACGGCCTCAGCGTGTTCTTCGGGGACCAGGGCGGCACGGTGTACTCGTTCAGGACCTACGACGGCCACCTCAACTGGACCTACCAGGCGAGCGGCGCGGTCAAGGGCGGCGTCGCGTTCGCCCATGACACGATCTACTTCGGCGACTACGGGGCTCGCGTGCACGCGGTCAACGCCGCCAACGGCCGCGAGATCTGGTCCGCCGCCGGCGGCGGCAGCTTCTACTCGACGCCCGCGGTCGCCTTCGGCCGGGTCTACATCGGTAGCACGGGCGGCGCGGTGTACGCGTTGTGGGCGAACTCCGGGGCGGTGGCGTGGAGCGCATCGACCGGCGCCTACGTCTACGCGTCGCCGGCCGTGGCCGACGTCCCCGGCGTGGGTCCGACCGTCTATATCGGCTCCTACGACGGGCGCTTCTACGCGCTCAACGCGAACAGCGGCGGTGTGCGCTGGAGCCATCCCGCCGGCGGGCGGATCGACGGCTCCGCCACCGTGCTGGGCAACGTCGTCTACTACTCCGATCTCGGCTCGAACCGCAGCGCGGGCCTCGACCTGCGCACCGGCCGGCAGGTGTTCGGATTCCGCGACGGCGAGTTCACCCCGGTGATCACCGACGGGAAGGTCGTGTTCCTGATCGGCTACTCGACGATCTACCAGATGGTTCCCAGGGGTGCGAAATAGGCCCGCGGCCCGATCCGGGCCGCTCGGCCGGCGCGCCCCCCGAGAATCCCTAGCGGCGACCGGAGAAGAACGCGACCAGCGCCAGGATGGCGATCGCGAACAGGATCGGGTGAATGATCACGCCGCCTGCGATCGCGATGATGAGAAGAACAACTCCAAGTATCAGCAGCATGGGGTGGCCCTACCCGACCCACGGCCCTTAGAACCTACGCCCGCGTCGGAAAGTCTCTGCCATCCGCCCCCTAACCTCCGCGGCCGTGGTGCCCTCCGACGTCGTCGTGCGTTTGATCGGACCCCCGGAAGCGGACGGCGAGTACGTCGTGCTGCGTGACGCGGACGCGGACGCGGACTCGGGCGAGGAGATCGTCCCCCTGCACGACTACGAGCGGCTCTACCGCGTGCCCGGTCTGTACGAGCACATCGTGCAGGGGCTCCTGCACTGCCGCTCGCCCCAGCTCGCGGTCGAGGGGCTCGCCGATGCCGTGGCCCGGCTTGGGCTCGATCCCGTGGACATCGTTCTACTCGACCTCGGCGCTGGGACCGGGCTGGTCGGCGAGCTCACGACCGGAAGCGTCGTCGCCGGGATCGTCGGCGTTGATGCGCTCGAGGCCGCCCGTGTCGCCTGCCTGCGTGACCGGCCGGACGTCTACCGCGACTATCTGGTCGGGGACCTGGCGGCGCCGGCATCCGGGTTACTCACGCATCTGCGCACCCACGGCCCGACCGGCCTCATCTCGGCCGGCGCCCTGGGTGGAACCCACGCGCCACCGGCCGCGCTGCTGCGAGCGCTCGAGCTCCTCCCGGCGGACGCCCCTGTCGTGCTGACGATCGACGAGCGCTGGATGCAGGCCGACGCGCCGTTCGGGGTCGCTGTGGGCCGCCTCCTCGACTCGGGACAGCTGCGACTCCTGCGCCGCACCCGCTTCCAGCACCGGCTCACCACGACCGGCGCTCCGATCCACTACGAGCTGCTCGTCGCGACCACGGAGCGCCCCCTCCCCAAACGGGAAATTTCCGCCATTAGCCGCATCGCCCGCAGCTAATTCCGGATTTTTCGCGTCCTGCGGGAGTTATCCGTCAAGAGCGAGAGGGGCCGTCGCGAATGACGGAATTTCCCGTTGGGCCCGGACCGAGTCAGGGGCGGGGCCGAGCGCGGCGCGGGAGGGGGCGGGGGCCGGGGTGGGCGACGGCTAGAAGACCGGCGCCTCGCGGTAGTCGCCCCAGACGTCCTGAAGGGCCTGGACGATCTCGCCCTCGGAGGCGTGGATGCGAGCGGCGTCGAGCAGGTGCGGCATGAGGTTCTCGCGCTCGCCGGCCGCGGCGTGGCGGACGTGGCTCAGGACGGCCTCGACGGCGGCGCCGTCCCGGCGGGCGCGCACGCCGCGCAGCCGTTCGATCTGCTTACGCTCGAGTGAGGGATCGATCCTCAGGATCGGCGTCTGCGCCTCGTCGCCCTCGGTCAACGCGTTGACGCCGACCACGATCCGCCGGCCGGAGTCGATCTCCTGCTGCAGCGCGAACGCGGCGTCGGCGATCTCGCGCTGGGGGAAGCCCTGCTTGACCGCCTGGACCATCCCGCCCAGCTGGTCGATCTTCTCGAAGTACTCGTACGCCTGCTCCTCCATCCGATCCGTGAGCGCCTCGACGAAGTACGACCCGCCGAGCGGATCGATCGTGTTGGTCACGCCGGTTTCGTGCGCGATGATCTGCTGGGTGCGCAGCGCAATCCGTACGGCCTCCTCGGTGGGGAGCGCGAGCGCCTCGTCGTAGGAGTTCGTGTGCAGCGACTGGGTGCCGCCGAGCACGCCGGCCAGCGCCTCGATCGCCGTGCGCACGATGTTGTTGAGCGGCTGCTGCGCGGTCAGCGACACCCCCGCCGTCTGGGTGTGGAAGCGCATCAGCCACGACTTTGGATCGCGCGCCCCGAAGGTCTCCCGCAACTCTCGTGCCCAGATCCGCCGCGCCGCCCGGTACTTGGCGATCTCCTCGAAGAAGTCGATCTGGGCGTTGAAGAAGAAGGAGAGGCGGGGCGCGAACGAGTCCACGTCGAGCCCTCGAGCCACCGCCTCCTCCACATACGTGAGGCCGTCCTTGAGCGTGAAGGCCAGTTCCTGGGCGGCCGTGGAGCCCGCCTCGCGGATGTGGTAGCCGCTGATCGACACCGGGTGCCAGCGCGGCGTGTGCCGTGAGCACCACTCGATCATGTCGCCCACCAGGCGCATGGCCGGATCGACCGGGAAGCACCACTCCTTCTGAGCGATGTACTCCTTGAGGATGTCGGTCTGGATCGTGCCGCCGAGTCGGTCCGCCGCCACCCCCTGCCGCTCGGCCGCCACCACGTAGAAGGCCAGCATGATCGCCGCCGGCGCGTTCATCGTCATCGACACGGTGACCGCGCCGAGGTCGATCCCGGCAAACAGCGTCTCCATGTCGTCGAGTGTGTCGACCGCCACGCCCTCGCGGCCGACTTCGCCGAGTGACCATGGCGAATCCGAGTCGTGGCCCATCAGCGACGGCATGTCGAACGCCGTCGACAGCCCGGTCTGGCCGTGATCGAGCAGGTAGCGAAACCGCTCGTTGGTCTCCTCTGCCGTGCCGAACCCGGCGAACTGGCGCATCGTCCACAACCGGCTCCGGTACATCGACGGGTACACCCCGCGCGTGAATGGATACTGGCCCGGCAAGCCGATGCTGGCCGCGCGGTCGTCGGGCAGGTCGTGCTCGGTGTACAGCGGCGCGACCGGCTCTCCGGAGAGCGTCGTGAACGGCACGTCGCGCTCGGGCGCGAGCCCGTACGCCGCTCGCCACTCCTCAGCGGAGACGGGAACGTTGCTGACGAGAACGGCCATCCCACAACAATAGGGCCTCCAATACTAGGAAGTCAAACTAAATTAGGTCGCCCGCTTCTCGGCGCGCTCGGGTGAGCACGTCGGTCAGCGCCCGGAGCTCTCCCGGCCGCAGGGGCTCGGTGCCGAACCGACTCTGGTTCAGTGCCTCGGTCGCCGCCGACGCCACCTCACGACCACGAGCGGTAATCGCCGCCAGCGTCGTGCGCCGATCCTCCGGATGCGCCGTGCGCTCGGCGTAGCCAAGCTTCTCGAGGCCGTCGATCAGATTGGTGACGCTGGTCGGATGAACCTGTAGGCGGGCGCCGATCTTGCCCATGGGCAGCGATCCCGCCCGGCTGAGATACAGGAGCATGAGCGCCTCGTACCGCGCGAAGGTCAGCTCGAACGGCGCCAGCGTCTCGTTCAACCGGGCCAGCCAGATCTGCTGGACCCGCATGATCGAAGTGACCGTCATCATCGGCACGGTCGCGGCAGCGCCCCAATGCTTGCGCCACTGGCGACCCGCCTCTTCTATTGGGTCGAAGCCCAGGGGCGAGGACACCGCGACAGCTTGTCACGGGAGTCGGCTGCGATCAGCGACGGGCCGCCGTGTGCTGGGCGGCTTCGCGCAGCGCGGCCCACTCCGTCAGCTTGACCCGTGGACGTCCAGGAGCCGAGGCCGCGCCGGCCGCGGTCTCGACCGCGTCGATCGCCTGCCAGCCCTCCCAGGTCACCGCGTGCTCGCAGTGCGTCTCGATCATGCCTTCGATGTCGTCCGAGGAGGGCTGGTTCACGCGTCCCGCAGCCGCGTCCTCGAGGATCTTGGCCACCGTGTCCTGGGAATCCTTCTTGTTGGTGCCGATCACCCCGGACGGGCCGCGCTTGATCCAGCCGGATACGTACTCGCCGAGAAGATGCGTGCCTGCCTCGTCGATGACCCTGCCGCCCTCGTTGCGGATCAGGCCACGGCGCTCGTCGAATTGAACGTCGCCGATCGGCTCGCCGGTGTATCCGATCGAGCGGAACACGAGCTGAGCCGGGATCTCGTCGAACGTTCCGGTGCCGCGCGCAGCCAGTGAGCCGTCATCGCGCGCGACGATCGCGTTGTTCTCGATCTTGACCGCCCGCACGTGCCCGTCCTCGTCGCCGAGCAGCTCGACCGGTGAGGCGAGGAAGCGGAAGCGAACGGTGATCGGCTTGCCGGTCTTCGGGCGAGCCGCGTAGTCGCGCATGATCTCGACGTTGCGCCGGCGGGTCTTGTCGGCCTCTTCCAACGCGACGGCTGAGCGATCGTCCAGATCATCGCCGACCACGTCGAGGTCGGCGCGCTCGAGCTCCCCCATCTCGAGGAGCTCCGGATTGGTCCACGCGGCCTGCAGCGGGCCTCGGCGCGCGAGGATCGTGATCTCCTCGATTCCGCTCGCCCGCAGCACCTCCATCGCGTGATCGGCCGTGTCGGTGATCTCCAGCTCGGACGGCGCCAGCGCGAGCATCCGCGCGACGTCGATGGCCACGTTGCCGGCGCCGACCACGACGGCCTGCTTGGCCTGCAGATCGACCTCCAAGCCGCAGTGATCGGGATGGCCGTTGTACCAGGCCACGAACTCGGTGGCGGCGTGCGAGCCGCGGAGATCCTCGCCGGGGATCCCGAGCCGTTTGTCGATCGACGTGCCCAGCGTGTAGATGACCACGTGGTAGTGCTCCAGCAGCTGCGCGCGGCTGATGTCGCCGCCCAGCTCGACGTGCCCGAAGAAGCGGAACCGCTCGTGCTCGGTGGTCTTGTCGTAGGCGCGGGTGACCGACTTGATCTTTGGATGGTCTGGAGCGACGCCCGAGCGCACGAGCCCGTACGGGGTGGGCAGGCGGTCGTACAGGTCGACCGCGAACTGCGGCTCGGCCACGGCCAGCAACTGGCCGGCGGCGTAGAAACCGCTGGGGCCGGCGCCGATGATGGCGACGCGAAGGGGAGAGTCGTCGGTCATGTCCATTAAGGGTAGGCGCTCAGACTGCCGCGACCGGGGCGCCCAGCGCGCCGGGGTCGCCCGCGAGCCGGGCGCGCAGCTCGTCGAGCCCGGGCGGATCCTCGAGGGTCATGCGGTATGCGCCAAGGCGCCGGGCCGCGTTGATCGCGATGATCCCGACGACGCGTCCATCGCGCTCGCCGCCGTACACCAACCGCGAGCGGTCCGGGGTTGACTCGAGCAGCTCGATCGCCTCGGCCCGGCCGGGTAGCCCGAGCGATTGGATCTTCTTGTCGTACTGATCAGACCAGAAGTACGGCGGCGCCACGTATGGCTTGCGCTCGTCCGGGGCGACGAGCACGTTGCGGCCGGCCAGCTGCCCCTGCTCGGCGGCCACCGTCCAGTGCTCGATGCGGATCGCCTCGCCGTCCGCCAGCGGGTGCGGCCAGGTGACGATGTCGCCGGCGCCGAGGATGTCCGGGTCCCCGATCGCGGTCAGGGTGTCGCCGCACTGCAGCCCGGGATCGACCGTCAGCCCGCTGCCGGCCAGCCACTCGGTGTTCGGGACGGCGCCGAGGCCGACTACCACGATGTCGGCGGGCACGCGCTCGCCGCCCGTGAGCTCGACCGCCTCGACGCGGCCATCGCCGATCAGGCCGGCTACGCCGTTGCCGAGGCGCACCTCGACCCCATGATCGCGGTGCAGCTCCGCGCACCATGCACCCAGCTCAGTTCCGAGGGGGAGCATGGGCGTCGCGGCGATGTCGATCAGCGTGACCTCGAGGCCCTCCTTGCGCGCGGTCTGAGCCACTTCGCACCCGATGAAGCCGGCCCCCACGACCACGACGCGCGGCCGCTCGTCGAACGCGGCCCGGAGCGCAAGCGCGTCATCGAGGTCGCGCAGCACGTGGACGCCGACCAGCTCGGCGCCGGAACCCGGCCAGCGCCGCGGGCGCGAGCCGGTGGCCAGGATCAGCCGGTCGTACTCGACCTCGCCACCGTCGGCGAGCACGACCCGCCGGCCGGCCCGAACCAAGCGCGCCGCCGGCGCGCCCAGCCGCCACTCGGCCTCCAGCTCGTCGCAGGGGAGCGCGACACGATCGACCGTGTGCTCGCCGGCCAGGAGCTCCTTCGACAGCGGCGGCCGGGTGTATGGCCGGTGGGGCTCCTCGCCGACCATCACGAGCTCGCCGTCGAATCCGGCTTTCCGTGCGGCCTGCGCCGCGCGCAGCCCGGCCAGCGAGGCCCCGACGATGACCAGGCGGCGCAGCACTACTAGTCGTCGATCAGGCTGATCGCGTTCTCGGGGCAGCTGCCCACGACGTTCTCGGCGAGCTCTCGCATGTCCTCCGGGACCTCGATCGGGTCGCCGCCGGAGATCGTCACGTAGCCCTCGTCGTCACTGCTGAGCAGCTGCGGGGCGAGCGTGTAACAGCGCCCATGGCCCTGGCATGCCGTGCTGATCTGCAGCTTCACGACTTCACCTCCCAGCGCAGCGGCAGCGTGCTCAGCGACATCATCGCGCCACCGCCACGCTCCAGCAGCTGCGCATCGGTGTCGAGCTCGAAGTCAGGGATGACCTTCAGCCACTCGTCGACCGCGATCGCCATCTCGCGCCGAGCCAGATGCATTCCGAGGCAGCGGTGCGGGCCGCTGGCGAACCCGAAGTGGTTGTTCTTCTTGCGGTCGATGACGAACTCGTCCGCCTGCTCCCAATGCCTCGGGTCGCGGTTGGCGCCGGATACGAGCCCGTACACCATGTCGCCCTTCTTCAGCTGGACGCCGTGGAACTCGACGTCGCGCGTGACCTTGCGGCCGTCGCCGAAGATGATCGTGTAGTAGCGCAGGGTCTCCTCGACGGCCAGCGGGATGATCTCCGGCTCGTCAAGCAGCCTCTGGCGATGCTCCGGGTGCTGGGCCAGGTGGTGGAACATGTAGGCGAGCTCTGCGCGCGTCGTGTCGAGCCCCGCGAGCGTCAGGACGGTGCACATGTCGAGCAGGACCTCGTCGTCGAGCGGCTGATCGTCGAACGTGGACTCGAGCAGGTAGGAGAACAGGTCGCCCTCTCGATGGCCCTCGAGGCGACGGTTGTCCAGCTGCTCGGACCAGAAGACACGCATCTCAGCGAGCGCGGTGGCCATCCCGGCCGCGCCCTCCGGGTCGCCGCCGAAGCCGCCGAAGAACGCGTCGACCCACCCCACGAACACGTCCGTGTAGGAGGTCGGCACCCCGATCACGGTCAGGAACGCCGCGGTCGGGAAACGCAGCGCGAACTCCTCGAAGAAGTCGCACGAGCCCTTGGGCACGATCGGCTCGATGAAGCTCCGGCACGTCTCGCGGATCATCGGCGCCGCGGCCTCCATGGCCTTGGGCGAGAACCACGGGTTCAGGATGCGCCGGTACTTGATGTGGTCAGGCGCGTCGACCTGGGTCGGCACGAACCGGTAGATCGGATCGGGCTCCCACGGCGTGATCGACGCGCTGGAGAAGATCTCCGGGGTCTTGTAGATGTCGTTAACGGCCTCGTGGCGCGTGAACACCCAGTAGCCGCCGCCCGAGTACTTGTTGTAGAAGTGCGGGCAGCTCTCACGCAGCTCGTTGGCCAGCGTCCAGTACGCGCCCATCTCGCGCGTCCTGGAGAAGTCGTGATCCATGACCGGGCAACCGGTGACCTCGGTCCCATGCCGCGCCGCGATGACGCTCGATTCCATGTCTCTGAGTTCCTTTCTTCGTCCAGGTGGGTTCACGCGCCGCCGTGGGAGGCGGCCAGGGCCGGCGGAGTGGATGAGGCGGCGCGCTCCGCGATGTCCCGCCCCGCGAGGTAGCCGAAGACCATGGCCGGTCCGAGCGTGCCGCCGGCGCCGCCGTAGGTCATGCCGAGCGGTGAGGCCATCGCGTTCCCGGCGGCGTACAAGCCCTCGATGACGTCGCCGTCGACGTCGAGCACGCGCGCCTTGGTGTCGGTCAGTGGTCCGCCCTTGGTCCCGAGCGCGCCGCTGAACACCTGTATCGCGTAGTAGGGGGGGTTCTCGACCGGGCCAAGCGACGCCCGCGCCGTCCCGTCGCGCAGCGTCGGATCGCCCCACCACTTGTCCTGGGCGCTCCAGCCGCGGTTGAAGTCGGGATCGTGCAGGTCACGCGCGTTGGCGTTGAAGCGCTCGACCGTCTGCTCGAGTACGTCGCCGTCGATCCCAAGCTTGTCGCCGAGGCCCTTGACGGTGTCCGACGACGTGATCCAGTCGGTGCGGGCCTTCTCGGTCCCGCCGAGACCGCCGGCGAAGCCGTACTTGTCAAGCCACTGCTGGTCGAAGATCAGCCAGCACGGCAGGTTGCGGTAGACGCCCATGATCGTGTCCTGCTCGTGGAACGCCGCGCCGAACGCGTTGTAGTTCGCGGCCTCGTTCGTGAAGCGCTTCGCCGCGCGATTGACCATGATCGCGCCGGGCAGCGTCCGCTCGTAGGTCAGGAGCTGCTGCCCGGTGGGGACGATGTCGGTCGGCAGCTCGATCATCGGCATCCACCACGCCTCGCGCATGTTGCCGAGCATCGCGCCGATCCGCATGGCCATCTTCAGGCCGTCACCCTCATTCGTCTCGACCGCGACCGTGTGCGTGCACGGCCCGCGCAGGAACGCGCGCTTGAGCTCGTCGTTGCGCTCGAACCCGCCTGTCGCGATGACCACGTTCGGCGCGTGGACCTCCTTGCGTCCCTCGGGGGTCTCGAACACGACGCCGGCGACCTTCCCGTCCTCCATGATCAGCTCGACGCCACGGTGCTCGGTCTGCGGCTCGACGCCGCGGTCGAGGCATGCCTTGAGCAGCCGGCCGCCCAGCGCGAGGCCCATGCCGCGCTCGTCGTTCTCAGCGCGGCGCTGCATCTCCTCCGGGTCGAGCGGCTCCGGGATGGCCTGGCCGAGAGTGGTCTCGCCGATCGTCAGGTGGTAGCTCGGGTAGTACGGCGAGATGTGGACGCGGGGGCCCCACTCGCCGAGCTCGCCGTACGGGTAGATCGCCGTCTCCAGCGAGCGTCCGCCCTGCGGGAGCCCACCGCGCTGCTCGGGGTGGTAGTCGGGGAAGTCGGGAACGGCACGGAACTTGACCGGGGTGCGCTCGTCGAGCCAGCGGACCATCTCGGGGCCGACGTCGAGGTAGGTCTCCGCCATCTCGTCGGTGATCGTGTCGTTCGACAGCGCCTTGAGGTATTCCGCGGCCTGCTCGCGCGTGTCGCCCTTCTCCGGCGGCTCGTGCTGGTTGAGCGGAATCCAGATCATCCCGCCCGAGTAGACGGTCGTGCCGCCGATCGTCGCGCCCTTCTCGAACAGGCCGACCCTGGCGCCCAGCTCCGCCGCGGTGACCGCCGCGGTGAGTCCAGCGGCTCCGGTCCCCAGCACGATGACGTCGTAGTCGGCCATTGATCTCCTCTCGGTACTGCTTGCAATCGAATTCACTTCAGGTTGGGAAAAGGTAGCAATCTCGGCTCAGTCATGTCAACATGCGTGATCGAGTTGACTTCAATTTGATACGCCTGCGGCTGCTGCGACCCGCCACGGCGACGCCCGATCCGGAAAGGAGTGCCTGGCCATGACCACAGGAGCGCTTGAAGGGAAGGTGGCGATCGTCACCGGGGCAGCCATGGGAATGGGCGAGGCGACTGCCCGTGTATTCGCCGCCGCCGGGGCGAAGGTCGTCGTCGCCGACATCAACCCCGAGGCCGGCCAGGCGACCGTTGAGCGGATCGAGCAGGACGGCGGCTCCGCCTCGTTCTGCCGCGTCGACGTCTCGCGGGCCGCGGACGTGCAGGCAATGGTCCAGACCGCGGTCGAGCGCTACGGGCGGCTCGACTGCGCCGTCAACAACGCCGCGCTCACCCCCGACACCCATCCGATCGCCGACCTCGACGAGGACGAATGGGACAGGATCCTCGCGGTTGACCTCAAGGGTGTCGTTCTGTGTCTCAAGTACGAGGTCGCGCAGATGCTCGAGCAGGGCGACGGCGGGGCCATCGTCAACATCGGGTCGGTCAGCGCGCACCGGCCGCAGCCGAACAACGCGGCATACGTCGCGGCCAAGCACGGCGTGCTCGGCCTGACCAAGGTGGCTTCGCTCGAGAACGCCCCGCTCGGGATCCGCGTCAACACGGTCTGCCCCGGCGCGATCGATACCCCGATGATCCGCGGCGCGCTCGAGACCGTCGGCTTGACCGAGGCCGAGTTCGCCCCGGTGCTCAGCCTGTTCGGGCGCTTCGGCCGGCCGGAGGAGGTCGCCCAGGCCAGCCTGTGGCTGTGCTCAGACCAGGCCTCCTACGTGACCGGCGCCATCCTCAACGTGGATGCCGGCTACACCTCGCGGTGACCTCGTCCCACCGCCCCGCGCCCCCCAACCACCCGCCCATCTTGCTTGACGGTCCCGCCCGCGTCACGCTAGACTGAATCGAAGTCAACTCAATTAGTTCGCGAAGACCTGTTCGACGAGGAGAGAGAACGCAAATGAGCGCCACAGATGAGACGACCGTAGACGCCGCGAGCCTCCGGGCTCTCCAGGACCGAACCGACATCGCCGACGTCCTGTACCGGTATTCCTCGGCGGTTGACTCGTTCGACAACGCCGGCGTGCGGAGCGCTCTGGCCGACGACATCCACGCGCAGTACGGGAACGGGGACCCGGTCGACGGTGGCGACAAGCTGGCGGCCTGGATCGCCGAGGCCACGGCGACCGTGATCTGGCAGCACCATCTGCTCAACGTCTACCACATCACGATCGACGGCGATCAGGCCACGACGCTCTCCTACCTAACGTCCTACCAGGTGTTCAAGGAGAACCCGGATGCCGCGATCATCCTCGTCGCCCGCTACCACGACGAGCTGAAGCGCACGCCCGACGGCTGGAAGATCAGCAAACGGGTGATGGAGCTTCTGTGGGGCGAGTCGAAGGCCGACGAGGGCTATCTGGCCGGCCTCGGTGGCCGCGGCCCCAGGGTCTGGCAGCGCGACTGACAACCACCCCGTCTGAGGAGAACAACCATGGCGATCGTTCGCACAGCCTGCACGATGACGCTCGACCGCAAGGACCTCGACGAGGTCGTCGGCATCTTCGAGAAGTTCATCAAGGACGTTGAGGAGAAGGACTACGGCGTCCTTGCCTACAACTACTTCATCGACGAGGACC
Source organism: uncultured Solirubrobacterales bacterium (assembly GCA_963841535.1). Lineage (GTDB taxonomy): Bacteria > Actinomycetota > Thermoleophilia > Solirubrobacterales > Solirubrobacteraceae > Palsa-465. The sequence goes on from CAWJDF010000002.1 coordinate 548,779, forward strand.
CGCTCCTCATCCACGTGATCGAGTGGTACGAGAGTCCGAAGGCGATGCTCGATCACTACGCCAACCTCGACTTGGAAACGGCGGGTCGCCTGGTGCAGTTGGTGGAGCTCTCACCTCTGCATTACTACGGCAACCCGACGCCCGAGGAGGAGGCGCAGATGGCGGGGTTCGGCACCGTCCATGTCCACCGTCCGCTCGCCGGAATCGCGGAGGCCGCGGCGCAGGCCTAGTGGCCGCCTACGGGGACGACCACTAGTGGTCACGGCGGCCTGGGAGGCGGTTGCCGGGGCCGCGGGGATCGGCGACGGCACCTCGCTCCTTGATCTCGGCTGCGGAGATGGGGCGTTCTGTGCCTTCGCCGCTCGCCGTGGGGCGATCGTGCACGGCCTCGACGTGGAACCCGATGCGATCGCCGAGGCGCTGGAGGCGGTGCCGGGCGCCGACGTCCGGCTGGGGCTGATGGAGAGGCTGCCGTGGGCCGACGCCTCGTTCGACGTGGTCACGTCGTTCAACGGCGTGCAGTACGCGCTGGATCCCGAGCTAGCCCTGGCCGAGGCGGCTCGCGTGCTGCGACCGAGCGGACGGATTGCCGTCTGCAAGTGGGGTCCTCCGGCCGGGAATGAGTTCTTCGCGTTTCTCGCCTCGTTTGGCGCGGGCGGCGTGCGCGCCGATCATCTTCCCGCCACCGATCCGGTCGAGGACGCGATTCGAGCGAGCCGGCTCGAGGTGCTCGTGACCGCGGATGTCCCGGCTCCGATCGAGCTTCGCGGCGACGCGGCGCTGGCGGATTCGCTGGCGCGCGCCGGGATCGCCGCCGACCCGATCGCGCCTCCCGGAGCGATGTCGCCCGACGAGGCAGCCGCCCCGTACCGCCAACCCGACGGGACGTACCGGTTCGAGAACCGCCTCAGGTTCTGGGTCCTGCGGAGCCGCCGATGAGCGTCGAGATCGCCCATTGCGTCGGCCCGGCCCGCATCGACATCGCCTACGAGCGCTTCGGGGACCCCGCGCTGCCGCCCGTGCTGCTGCTGATGGGTCTGGGCACGCAGATGCTCGGCTGGCCCGACGGCTTCTGCGATGCACTTGTCGGGCGCGGCGTGCAAGTGATCCGCTCTGACAACCGCGACATCGGGCTCTCGAGTCACCTGACGGACGCTCCGGCGCCGGACCTGGCCGCCATCTTCCGCGGCGATACGGCCTCGGCGTCCTACACGCTGTCCGACATGGCCGCGGACACGGTCGGGCTGCTCGACGCGCTCGGCCTGGACGGCGCGCATCTGGTCGGCGCGTCGATGGGCGGGATGATCGCCCAGACGGTGGCGATCGAGCACCCGCACCGCGTCCGCTCCTTGACCTCGATCATGTCGACCACCGGCGATCCCTCCGTCGGCCAGTCGACGCGCGAGGCCATCGCGGCACTGCTCTCGCCGCCCGCCACGACGCGCGACGGGGCGATCGAGCGGACCGTGTCGATCCTGCGCGTCATCGGGTCACCCGGCTTCGAGCTCGACGAAGCGGACGTGCGGTGGCGGACCGGGGTCGCCTACGACCGTGGACACGATCCCGTCGGCGTCGCCCGCCAGCTCGCCGCGGTCGCCGCCTCCGGCGACCGGACCGGGGCGCTGCGGGCGGTCTCGGTTCCGACGCTCGTGCTGCACGGAGCGGACGATCCGCTCGTGAATGTGAGCGGTGGACGCGCCACCGCCCAGGCCGTCCCCGGCGCCGAGTTCGTCGAGTTCGCGGGGATGGGCCACCACCTCTCGCGAGAGCTCTGGGGGGAGATCGCCCGGCACATCGGCGAGCACGTCACGCGCGCCGAAGGCGGGCGGACGATCACACGGCCGTGACGAGACCGCCGTTGGGGCTGACTGTCGCGCCCACGAAGAACGCGGCGTCGTCCGAGGCGAGGAAGGCGACCGTCGCCGCGATCTCCTCGGGCGTCCCCAGCCGTCCCATCGGCGTGCGAGCCACGTTTACCTCTCGCGCCACGCCGACGTCGGCCTTGGTCCGCGTGGTGTCGATGAATCCTGGAGCGACCGCGTTGACCCTGATCCCTTGAACGATCACTTCCTTCGCCGTGGCCTTGGTGAAGCCGAGCACGCCGGCCTTCGCGGCGGAGTAGTGCGGGTGTCCGGTGCATCCCTCGATCCCGCAGATCGAGGCCATGTTGATGATCGTGCCCTCGCCCCGTGGAGCCATCTTCTGCACGGCGGCGCGGGTCCCGTAGAACGTCCCGTCGAGATGGACCGACATCACGAAGCGCCACTCCTCGTCGGTCAGACGCACCAGCGCCTCGAGCGGCGTCGTGATTCGCCCATCCTCGGCTTGCTCGGCCTGCTGCTTCTCGATCCGCGGCTTGACCCGCGCCACGTGGGACATCGCCAGCGCGCCGGCGTTGTTGACCATGATGGCCAGCGGGCCGAGTTCGGTCTCGACCTTGCTCAGCGCCTCTTCGACCGAGGCGCTGTCGCTCACGTCGGCATGGACCGCGGCGGCTCCCGGCAGGTCGCCGATCACCTGCTGTGCCCGGTCAACGGAGAGATCGAGCGCGGCCACGATCGCCCCCTCCTCGGCCAGGCGCCGGCAGATGGCGGCGCCGATGCCCGACCCGCCCCCCGTGACCGCGGCCACTCTGCCCTCAAATCGCTTCGACATGTTCTCTCCTGATTCTCCATTCGCGGACGCGGACCACCAACGCAGGCCTGAACTTACATCAATTCAGTTTGAAGCGCAAGGCGGAGCCGGCGGGCGTCTGATCGGGGGCCGGTCGGGGGGTGGCGGTCCGTCGGAGGACCGGGTGACCGCACGCGCCCGACTCGACCCGCATAACTCGTCACGGCGCGCGCCCTCGGCGCCGCGTGACGGATTAGCCGCGTGGGGCACGCATTACTCGTCACGCTTCGAATGCGCCAGGGTGTCGTGACGTGTTATGCGGGTGCGGTGGCCCGGTGCGAGAGGCTGGGAATGCGCTGGGCCGAGTAGAACGCGACGTACCGAGCGATCTCGCCCTCCGGGCTGATCTGGCCGGTGGCGAAGAACGAGCCGCCGTTGGGGATGCCCTCGATGACGCCCTCGACGAACACCCGCTCAGCCTGCTGCCAGAAGCCCGTGATGATCTGGCGCACCGGGCTGGGCCCACGGAGCTCGACGAACCCGCGCCAGAGCGCCTCCCGGCCGTCGAAGAGAACCCGCTCCGTCCCGCCGGCGTAGGGTGGGTGAGAGTAGAGCGTGTCGACGGTGAAATTCGCGGCGGCCTCCCGGAAGCGCGAGTTCGACAGGTCGGCGAAATACCGCTCGAGGATCGTCCGCCCGTCCGGTGTCCGCCCGTCGCCCGTCCGTCCGTCTGGCGTCTGCCCGTCCGACGCCGCGCCCGCGCCGTCCACCTCGCGACCGGCGACGAGCGGCGCGCGTAACCAGACCAGGCGCGTCAGGAGGCCGGTGGCGCCGTAGGTCAGTCCGGCGAGGCACGTCTCCGGCTCGCCGCCGCCGCGACGAGCGATCTCGGCCCAGCAGCAGTCCTCCGAGGTGACCGCGGCCACCACCGTCAGGCCCGACGGTGCGAGGCGCGCCAGTGCGTCGATGGTCGCCGCCGCCCCGTGCACGGATTCGATGCCCGCCGCGAGGCCCTGCGAGGGACTGGCTAGCCAGGTCTGAACGTCGGGCGCCAGGGCGTGCCCCGACGCCCGGAACGCCCTATCCGCCCCGCTCGAGCCTTCCACGAGCGCAAGGACCTCGTCGAGCGCACCCCGTCGTCCCGCCTGAAGTGAAGTCATGTAAGAATGATAGCGCCTCAGACCCGCCGCACGGCCTAGGAGGCCAACTGGTACTGCGGCTCGGAGGCCAGGGCGCCGTTGATCGCCTCGGCCGCGCGGATCATGCGCCGGCCCTGGCGCCGGACCCTCTGCGCTTCCGCCGTGTTCCAGCCAACCGGACTGGCGAGGCGCTCCTCGCCGCCGTCGACGAGGTCTCGCGCCATCGCCTCGAGGTGAATCCTTGGGGCGATCATGCGCACATCGCCCGATGGTTCGCCCCAGGCGAGGGTTTCCAGCTGATCGACGCAGAGGTCGAGCACGGTGCGCAAGCGCGCCGCATCCTCCCGACTGGGCAGCGGCTGATCGAACGGCCGGTCGAGCTCGCACGCGAGTTGGATGCGCAGCGCCCGAGCGACCTCCCGCGCCTGCGGCGGACTCAGAGTGACGCCAACGCGCTCCTCATCCCGCGACCGAGATGGCGGTGTATGCATCTATCCCTCTCCTCTCTTCCTGCTGGAGCCGGCCCTCAGCTCACCCGCTACCCCTGAGCCCGGCATAGTACGCCCAAAGCCGGATTCAGGTCAAAGGGTCGGGATCCCTTCGCCGCCGGGGTCTGCCGCGTCGGATTGCTGACCGCGGGACGCCGCCCCGTGCGAGCCATCGCCCCCGGCGCATATGATTGGCCGACATTCGTTGGCTCCGGCCAGGAGAAGATTGTGCCGTCCACGCGGTCCGGCCCCACACCAAGACGAAACTCCGGTAACGCCGGCGCGTCCTCGCGCAGCAAGCGGGAGGAGATCCTGCGGACGGCTACGGCCTACTTCGGCGAGAACGGCTACGAGGCGACGAAGCTCGCCGATGTGGCGGCGGCGGTCGGGATCGGCTCGACTGCCCTGTATCACTACTTCGAGTCCAAGCTTCACTGCCTGTACGTGATCATGGCTGACGCGCTCGAGTTCTTCCGCACCGAGTTCGAGCGCGAGACGAGCGCGCATGATGACTACCTCGACGCGCTGCTGGCGGTGCTCGCCGCCTCCTACGACCTGAGCGAGCAGGACGTGATGCGTAACCGGGTTCTCGTCGCCGAGCAGGGACTCGTGGGGGTGCCCCGCACCTCTCCTCGCGAGGAGGAGGCGCGCGCGATGGCCCGCGCCCGGATCCGCGACGTCGAGTTCGCCTGGGCGACGTTCCTGGTGCGCGGCATGGAGCAGGGAATCCTCCCCGAGGCCGACCCCCGCCTACTCACACGCGCGCTGCTCGGGCTGTACAACAGCATCTGGCACTGGTACCGCCCCCGGGGCTCGGTCGGTCTGGACGAGGTGAGGGAATTCTTCCTTCGCCGCCAGCTGGCGTTGCTCGGTCTTCCGCCCGAGCTGGCGGACGGCGATCGGGCGCTGCAGTCCGCGGTGGTCGCGAACGCCGGCTCGGCTTCCCGCGGGACGCGGGGCGCCCGGACGACGCGGGCGACACGCGGGCGCCGGCGGTCGGCCGGCTAGCGTCACGACGCTTGCGCGAGCGCTTCCCGGCCCACGCGCTGGAGATCCCGGAGGTAGGCCAGGTGGTTCTCCCACTCCGCCTCGGTCGCCACCGCGCCGGCGAGCCGCTGAGTGTCCGCATGCGCGTCGAGCAGCTCGTAGCTCAGCGCCACGAGCGCGGCGACCTCGCGATGGCTGCCATGCCGCGTCGTCCGATCCGTCCTGGCCGTGCGGAATCTCATGGCGCTCACGCCGCGAGCGACGTCACCCCGGTCGCGGGCGCCGCCGAGACGGCCTGGCGGACGGGTGGTTGAGGTAGCAGCGGGACGACCGGGGCCGGCGGTTCGGTGGCGTGGCCCGAGATCGTCGCGCCCTGGAGAGGTACGACACGCGGATAGCTGAAGTGGTGATCGTTCATGGGAGTCGGGGGGAGAGGGGAGGATGAGATGGCCGCGACGTTAAAGACGCCGCGGCCATCCCAAACGTTTCAGGAAACGAGCTCGCGAACCGTGGTGGTGTACGCGCGCGCAAACTCACGGGTCGCGTCGGCCTGCAGGCTGCCGATGCTGGCGACCCACTCGATCTTGCTCGCACCGGTGGCCTTCTCATACGTGTCGGCCAGTGCGACGACGGCCTTCTCGTAGGAGGACAGGTACGCCTCGCTCGCCTTCTTGCTCTGGGCGACGGACTTCTCGTGCAGGTCCGCGACGCGCTCGGTGGCGGCCTGTACGGACTCGGTGATGGGGTCGGACTTCTGCGTGGCCATGATGGGCTCCCTTGGCTCTGATGGTCGATGTGCTAGCGAGTTAGCGATTCACAAGCTAGCACAGCTACTGAGCTGATGTCAATTCAGGTCATCTGATATCTTGTCCCGCTATGAGGAAGGGTGCGTCAGCAGATGCGCGAGCCCGCCCGCCGGTGCTGGTCTTGGCCGGCGTCGGTCTGACCGCTGCGGTGGTGCTCCGATGCATCGGGGAGATCGACGAACACTTCGATGTGATCGCGCCCTCCGACGGCGGCCCACCCACCCCGGCCGGCGCGGTCAGCTTGCTCGATGCCGCCGGCGCGGAGCAAGCCCACGTCGTCGGCCTGTCGTTCGGAGGCGCGATCGCTCAGGAGATCGCGATCCGGTACCCGCAGCGCGTTCGCTCGCTCGTCCTCGCGTCATCGACGGCCGGCGGGGAGCGCTACGTGCCGGCGGACCGTGCGATCCGCGAGTTCCTCGGCCGCCTCGCCGAGCTACCCGCCGAGGAGGGGCTGTGGGCGTCGGTGCCGTATCAGTACGCCGCGACGACACTCCGACGGCACGCGCCGCGCATTGGCGAGGACATCGCTCACCGGCTGACCAGGCCGCTTGATCCTCGTTCCTATGACCACCAGCACGCCGCTGCCCGAGCTCACGACGCGTGTGCCCGGTTGGGCGCGATCGAAGCGGCGACGCTGGTGCTCCACGGCGAGGAGGATCGGATCCTGCCGCTCGACAACGGACGGGGGCTGGCCGACGGCATCTCGGGGGCACGGTTCATGCCGCTGCCCGGCGGCGCCCATGCCTTCCCCACCGATGTGCCCGACTCGACTCGGGAGCTGGTCAGCTTCCTTCTCGGGCACTCGCGGCAGCGAGCGGGCTCGGCGGCGCGGCGTACCGGGCGCGCAACTCGCGCTTGAGCACCTTGCCGGCGGGGCTGCACGGAAGATCGGCGACGAGCTCGACCGAGCGCGGGAGCTTGTAGCCGGCCAGTCGTTCACGAGCGAACGCCACCAGCTCGTCGGATTCGACCGCCACCCCCGGCGCGAGAACGACGAGCGCCTTGACCGTCTCGCCCCATCGTTCGTCGGGGACGCCGATCACCGCGACCTCGACCACGCCGGGATGCTGGGAGATCACCTCTTCGACCTCGATCGGATAGATGTTCTCCCCGCCGCTCACGATCATGTCCTTGATCCGGTCGGTGAGGAACAGATACCCCTCCTCGTCGCGGTAGCCGCCGTCTCCCGTGCGCAGCCAACCGTCGGTACTCAGCGCGGCCGCGGTCTCGGCGGGCCGGTTGTAGTAGCCGGCCATCACGTTCGGCGCCCGCAGCCAGACCTCGCCCACGTCGCCGGCGTCGCAGTCGCACCCGTGCATCGGGTCCACGATCCGCATCTCCACCCAGGGGAGAGGGTGCCCGGCGGACCGCAGCAGGTGCTGACGTGTGCCGGCGGCGTCGTGGTCCTCTGGACGCAGCTGAATGACGCCGCCGGTCGTCTCGGTCAAGCCGTAGACGCCGAACAGGGAACAGCGGAACGTCCGCAGCGCCGCCCTCAACACCGGCGTAGTGATCGGCGAGGCACCGTAGGTGATCGAACGCAGACTCGAGTAGTCGCGCTCGGCCGCACCCGGGACGGCGGCCAGCATCTGCAGGATCGTCGGGACGAACACTGCGTTCGTCACCCGTTCGCGCTCGAGCAGATCGATGACCTCCGCCGCATCGAACTCGCTGACGAGGATCGTCGTCGCGCCGTTCACGAGCCCGAGGTAGGCCCACCCGATCCCGCCGATGTGGAACATCGGCAGCGGGGTAAGGCTCACCGATCGGGAATCGAATAGCCATACCTCAGCGCTCAGGTACGCCGCCGCGAGGTTGCGCTGTGTGGTCAGCACACCCTTCGGCAGGCCGGTGGTCCCCGACGTGTACATCTGCACCGCGACATCACTCGCCCCCCCGCGGTGGCCCGGGTCCGTGGCCGCGGACGCCGACAGCCGCTGCTCGTAGTCCTCGCCCGTGTCGATCACCTCGAGCCGCTGCGGGACGGTTCCGGCGATCTCCCGCGCGATCTCGCGGTAACTCGGTCCCGCGACCATCACTCCGGCGCCGGCGTCCGCGACGATCGTCTCGAGCTCGGCCGGTGCCAGCCGCCAGTTGAGCGGGACGGTGACCGCTCCGATCTTGCTCGTCGCGAACAGCAGCTCGACGATCTCGGGCGCGGTGCGGTCGAGGTGCGCGACCCGGTCCCCGGCGCGAACGCCGGCCGAGAGCAGCGCCTGAGCCAGGCGGTTGGAGCGATCGTCGAGCTCGGCGTAGGTCAAGGACCGCGCGCCGCAGCGGAGCGCGACGACGTCGCCTTGCTTCAACGCGTGCTCGCGCACGACGTCCGCGACTCGAAGCTGGTCCAGAACCTGCACTGAGGTCAATTCAATCAGACCGGGGATGGGCCGAGGGGCAGGTCCGGTCCGTGAGCGGATCTCAGGCGTGCGTGAGGGGGTCTCACGCGTGCGCGGCGAAGAACTCGCCGATCGCCTCGTCCACCGCTGGGTCCTCGGTCGGATAGAGATGACCTGCGTCCGGCAGGATCGCGATCCGCGCTCCCGGCAGGCGGTCCGCGGTGGTGCGCGCGTTGGCCACCGGGATTATCCGATCGCGGGCGCCGTGGACGACGAGCGTGGGGGCCCGGATCCGATCGAGGCGGCCCTGGCAGTTGTGCATCGACGCCGCGAGCAACTGCGCCCTATAGGCCCGTTCGTTGAACGGGTTCGCCAGACGTCGCTCGATGTCCTCGGAGATGCGATCCACCTGCTCGGCGCGGGCCCGCGGCCCGTAGTTGTACGGAACCGATGCCCATGCCGCCTGCTCCGAGCGCATCCTCGCGCGCCGCCGGAAGAACGCGACCACGTCGGGGTCCGGCGCGGTCGCGCGGCGTCCGCCGGAATGCGTCGCGCCCAGGACGAGAGACCGAACCCGGTCCGCGTGGCGCAGCGCGATCTGCTGGGCGACCATGCCGCCGAGCGAGAACCCGTAGACGTGAACGCGCTCGATCGCCAACTCGTCGAGGATCGAGACCGCGTCGTCGGCCATCGCCTCCGTCGTGTAGGCGTACGTCCACGACTCCGAGCGCCCGATCCCACGATGGTCGAAGGTGATGACGCGCATCGCCGGGGCCAGCGCGTCGACCGTCCGCCACCATGCTCCTCCGCTCAGGCCGAGCCCGTGGACGAGCAGGACGCAGTCCCCCGTCCCGGTCGCCTCCCAGTAGAGCCGCGTGTGTCCGTCGACTCCGTTGACGATGCCCGAGGCGGAAGTCACACGTCGAGGATCCAGCGCGCGGCGGAGAGGTGCGCGGCGCCGATGTCGCGGGTTGCGTGCGCGCTCGATGCGAGGACTGACCGCAGCGGCTCGACGTGAATCGCCCGAGCCGCGTTCAACTGAGCATCCGTGAGCGTCCTGATGGCCGTCTCATACGCGTCCACGCAAGTCTCGGCTCCGCCCCACGGCACGAGCGCGGTCCGGGCGACCCGGCCGACCACGTCGAGAACGCGGCCGGGCACATCATCCGTGAATGCCATCTGCGAGATCCTCCTCATCTGCTCATTGCAGCTGATCGGCCACGCCGGCCGCGCTCATCGCCGCAAACTGCTCGTCGACCGAGTTGGCGAGGACGATCAGATCCCGCGTCTGCCCGGAGCGATCGCGCACGTGGTCGGTCAGCAGCGCCTCCGGCTCGAAGCCCAAGCCGCGGAACATCGCGATCAGCGCGCCCTGGTCCGAGATGACCTCGACGACGAGCTTTCCCAGTCCCATGTCGACCGCGTCGAGAACCGCCTGGCGCGCGAGGCCGCGTCCGATTCCGCGCCCCCGGTGGTCGGGATCGACAACCAGCCGGATCTCCCCGACATGGCTCGACCACCCGTGAAGCGGCACCACCGCGAGAGCGCCGACGACCTGGCCGTCGTCCACCGCGATCGTCCGCCCCGCGCCCGGCTGCACCCAGTCCTCGAGCACGCGCGGATCGCCGACGTCCTCCTTCAGGAAGGTCCTATCGCTCTCGGGAATGCGTTCGAAGAAGCCAGACAGCGCAGGGCTGTCGCCGGCCTCGATCGGTCGTATCTCCATGCGGCACCTCGTTTCAGGACGGCGTATCGCTGTGGTCGATGATCCAGCCGGTCAGGTTCGGCATGGTGTGCTTGAAGGCGGACTTCCCGGTTCCGAAGGTGACGTGACCACCCGGAAGCCGCAGCTCCTCGCGGCGGGCCGGGTCGCCTACCAGCTGCATGACCGGTTCGACGGCGGCTGGCGGGACGACGTTGTCGCGCTCGGCCATGGCATTCAAGACGTTGCCCCGGACGGCGGCGAGGTCGACCTGTCGAGAACCGAGCGGCATCGAGCCGGTCATGAGGATGTTCTGCCGGATGAGCAGATCGACCAGCTGGCGAAAGGCGGCTCCGGGAAACGGCACATGGTCGCGCGACCATGTCGCCATCGCCTGGAATCCCTCCACGAACTCGTCGTTCCAGAGGTTCTCCAGCAGCGTCGCCTTCTGGGCCACCTCGACCGTGGGGGCGAGCATGTAGAAGCCGCTGTAGAGCGCGTCGGCGGGAACGTTGCCGGTCTCGTCGATCAGTTCGTCCGGATTGAGCCTGCCCTCGCGCAGCAGCGCGACCATCGCTCCCATCTCGCTGTAGTCGACCGGCGTGGCCATCAAGATCAGGTTGCGCACGTTCGCATCCTCGTGCCCTGCCGCGTACAGCGCGGCCATGACGCCGCCAAGGCAGTAGCCGGCCAGTGTGACCTCCTCGTGGCCGCTTGCGGTGCGCGCCGCGTCGAGCGCGCGCGGCAGGTACCAGTCGACGTAGCGCTCGAGGTCGTTGTCGGCGTCGAGCTCGTCGGCCACGCCCCAATCGAGCATGAACACGTCGAGACCCGCCCGGGTGAGGTACTCGACCGTGCTGTTTCCGGGACGCAGATCGAGGATGTAGCTCCGCCTGACCAGGCTGTGCACGATGACCACCGGCGGTCCGTACCGGCGGTCGCCCCCCTTGTAGCGCCAGAGCTCCGCCTTGTCGCGCTTCCACACGACCTCCTTCGGGGTCACGCCGAGAGCCGGTCGATGGGTGCCCCGGACGTAGCGGATCCCGTTGCGGGCGCGCAGAATCGATCGCTCGACGTCGCGGTTGACCCGGGTCAGCAGATCGGCCGGATTGAGTGTGGAAGGGATCCTGGGGTTCATCGCGCGTCCGGCCCCGATCCGTCCTCGTCCAACTCGGAGACGTCGTGGGAAAGCTGGTTGAGCCGCCGCTCCATTCGGGCCAGCTGCTGGCGCATGGTGCGGATGTCCGACCCGGCCGGAAGGTTCAACAGGTGCAGGCAGCGTCGTGAGACTCCCTCGGCCGTCCCGAACACCTTTCGGCGCACCCGCGTGGTCGTGCTGAGGAGATCGAAGTAGGTGTCGGAGCGGACCGCCGACTCGATCGGCTCGCCGATAACGCGCTCCACTCGGAGCACGGCGCGGAGCCATAGCGGCTGATTGGCTGGCATGAGAGGCGACGCTACCCGGGAGATGAGTTGACTTCAAGTTGCGTCTCGGGGGCGCCTTCGCCGGTCCCGGCCATGCTCCACTGGGCGCCTCCGTCGACGACCATGATCGACCCCGTCGTGTAGGTCGAGGCGTCGCTGGCGAGGTACAGCGCGGCTCCCACGATCTCCTCGGACTGGCCGGCCCGCCGCATCGGGAACGTTTTCGCGCGCTCGGCGAACACGTCCATGTCCCAGGCCCGCGCGATCGTGGTCAGGAACGGTCCCGGCATGACGGCGTTGACGCGCACGGTCGGGCCGAAGGCGTGGGCCAGACCGATCGTCATCGCGTTGACGCCCGCCTTGGCCGCCGCGTACGGAACGATGTCGGAAGTCGGACGGATGGCTCCGGTGCTCGAGACGTTGATGATCGAGCCGCCGCCCGCGGCGACCATCCGTTCCCCGACGAGCGCCGCGAGGCGGAAGGGCCCCTTGAGGTTGACGCCGATCACCTTGTCGAAGAGCTCCTCGCTGACGTCGGACAGCTTGGGGTACATCGGCGAGATCCCGGCGTTGTTGACGAGAACGTCGATGCGGCCGAACGCGTCGTAGACGCGCTCGACGAGCGGCTCGAGCTCATCCCAGTGTCCGACGTGACAGGCGCAGCCGGCTGCTTTGAGCCCCTCGGCGCGCAGCGCGGTCACGACCTCATCGCAGGCGTCCGGCTTCCGGCTGACCACCACGACTTCGGCGCCGGCGGATGCGAAGGCGCGCACCATGGCCAGGCCGAGGCCGCGGGTGCCTCCGGTCACCACCGCGAGGCGTCCGGTCAGATCGAATAGCTCGCTTGCGTTCCGGACGTTGGCCGGCGCGCCGGGGCTGTCACTCGGGGTCGCCACGGCGATGACCTCCTGGGTAGAGGATGGACGTTTCTCGGACTCCCCCGTTCGGGTCGCCGCCGGAGCGCGCGGCCTGCTCGCGTAGCCAGAACCAGGCTTTACCGTAGCGGCTCCCGTCCGCGAGAATCTGCTCAGAGACCGCGCCCTCGTCGAGGAGCAGGTCCAGGTGCCCGAGCACCTCCCAGACGACGAGCAGCGGCTGCTCGGCCACTGTGCGAGCCGACCACAGGTGCTTGGCGATCCCGTAGGCGTGGACAGGACCCTCCTCGAGCACCGCGAGGATGCGCTGGCACCGCCGGCGGTGTTCGGCGAAGCGGCGACGCACCAAGCCACGGTGGTCGGCGACCGCGTCGCCATGACCGGTCAGCAGCAGGCCAAGCGGCATCGAGGCGGTCCGCTCGAGGCTGGCCAGGTATTGGGTCCGCGCCTGCGGACGCGATCCGGTGGGTTCGGCCACCGGCACGATCTCGGCGTTCGACGAGATGCCGGCCAGCAGGTGATCGCCGACGAAGGCGGTGCCTCGGCGCTCGTCGACGAGCAGCGCGTCGGTCGTGCTGTGGCCGGGGCGAGCCACGATCCGGAGATCGCGCCCGCCCGCGGCGATGACATCGCCGTCGGCGAGGACGACGTTCGTCCGGTAAGCCTCGGAGGTATCGCGGATGTAGTCCCAGAATCCCTCGTTGGCCTCGATCACGGATTCGGGCACCCCGTGATGGCGCATCAGCTCCCGCGAGAACGAGCGATCGGCGTCGGAGCGCTCGACGTAATGCGCGCCGTACTCGGCCGCGCGGTCGAGGGCCGCCACGCGGGCCCCGGAGCGAGCCACGATCGTGGCGATCAGACCTGTGTGGTCGAGATGGTGGTGTGTCGGAATGACCAGCTCGATGTCCTCGACGCGCAGGTCTTCCTTACGCAAGCCGGCCTCGAGCGCGGTGAGCGCCTCGTCGCTGCGGGGACCGGTGTCGATGAGCGTTAGCGGCTCTCCGCAGAGCAGCCAGACGTTGACTGAGCCGATGTGCGGCAGAGGTGCTTGGATCTGAACGATGCGCTCCATGTCAGTGCGGATCAGCCGCCGCCGGCAGGAGGACAAAACTGAACCGAGTTCAGTATGCCATAACTCGCGCCCGGTGTGGAGCGAATTGCGGACAGAAGCACCGAATGGCCCGCCGTAGCAGCGAGAACGCCAACCCTCTGGTCAAATCGGCCGAGACCATATATGATCTGAATTCAGCTTAGCCAATTCGCGAAGGAGAAGAGATCGATGAGTGTCCAGGAGCAGGCCGTCCCGACGAGGGAAGGCGCCGTTGAATACGAGGTCAATGATGGCATCGCCACCATCTGGCTGAACCGACCCCACGTCAAGAACTGCTTCAACTGGGAGCAGCTCACCACGTTCGGCGCCGCGCTCGACCGGGCCGAAGAGGATGACGGCGCGCAGATCGTGGTCATCCGGGGACGCGGCCACACCTTCTCCGCCGGCGCGGACCTGAACATGCTCGACTCCGAGTTCCTGGCCACGTCGGCCAACTCGATCAAGATCGCCCAGGTCTCCGCCCGAACGTTCGACCGGGCGTTCAACCTGGCCAAGCCGACCATCGCCGCCGTCGAGGGCTACGCGGTGGCGGGAGGCTTCGAGCTGTCGATCTCGTGCGACTTCCTGATCGCGGCCGACGACGCCAAGATCGGCGACTTCCACATCCGCCGCGCTCTGTTCGGCGGTGCCGGCCCGATCTATCGCCTGCCCCGCTACATCGGGCTGCGCAAGACCAAGGAGCTCCTGTTCACCGGCAAGCTTCTCTCCGGCAAGGAGTGCTACGAGTGGGGTCTGGCCAACCTGTCCGTTCCGGCCGACCAGATGGATCAGGCGATCGCCGACTTCGCCGCGCCGATGCTCGACAAGAGCCGCTTCACGATGCGGATCACGAAGATGGCCGCCAACCGCGGACTCGACGGAGACACCGAGACGCTGATCGCGCTCGAGAGCATGACCTGCAACGTCGCGCACCAGTCCGAGGACGCGAAGGAAGGCGTTCAGGCCTTCCTCGAGAAGCGCGATCCGGTCTGGAAGCACCGCTGAGCCGGCCCGGCGATCGGCACTACTCAGATGGACTTCGCCTACGACGAGACCACGGTCGAGCTGCAGCGCAAGCTGCTCGCGTTCATGGACGAGTGCGTGTACCCCGCGGAGCCACGCTTTCGCGAGGAGGCGAAGTCGCTCGATGACCGGTGGGGGATCCCGCCGGTCATCGAGGAGCTGAAGGTCGAGGCCCGTCGCCGCGGACTGTGGAACCTGTTCCTCCCGCGCACCCACGAGCACGGCGCAGGCCTCACGAACCTTCAGTACGCGCCGCTGGCGGAGATCACCGGTCGCAACCCGTGGATCGCCCCCGAGGCGATCAACTGCTCCGCGCCGGACACCGGCAACATGGAGCTTCTCTCGCTGTTCGGGACCGAGGAGCAGAAGGAGCGGTGGTTGGAGCCGCTGCTCGAGGGCGAGATCCGTTCCGCGTTCTCGATGACCGAGCCGGAGGTCGCCTCCTCGGACGCCACCAACATCGCGACCCGGATCGAGCGCGACGGCGACGACTACGTGATCAACGGCCGCAAGTGGTGGACGTCCGGAGCGATGTCGCCGCGCTGCACGCTGCTCATCGTCATGGGCGTCACCGACCCCGAGGCGCAGCGCTACCGGCGCCAGAGCATGATCCTCGTGCCGAAGGACACCCCCGGCGTCAAGATCGAGCGCTCGACGAGCCTGTTCGGCTACGACGACGGACCCCACGGAGGCCACGCGGAGGTGGTCTACGACAACGTCCGCGTCCCCGCCACCAACGTGCTCGGTGAGGAGGGCGACGGATTCCGGATCGCCCAGGAACGGCTCGGCCCGGGCCGGATCCACCACGCGATGCGTGCGATCGGGATGGCCGAGCGTGCGCTCGAGATGATGTGCGAGCGGACCGCGCAGCGCTCGACGTTCGGGCGTCCGATCATCGAGCACGGAGTCGTCCAGCGCTGGATCTCGGAGTCCCGGGTACGGATCGAGCAGGTACGGCTGCTCGTGCTCAAGACCGCGTGGCTGATGGACACGGTCGGGAACCGGGGCGCGCGGATCGAGGTGTCGGCCATCAAGGTGGCCGCGCCCGAGGTGGCCACCTGGGTCATCGATCGGGCGATCCAGGCGCACGGCGGGGCGGGGGTGGCGCAGGACACGCTGCTGCCCGAGCTATACGCGGTCGCCCGCATCCTGCAGATCGCCGACGGACCCGACGAGGTCCACCACATGGCGATCGCGCGCCGCGAGTCGGCGCGCTACGAGCGCATCCCCGTCACGAACTGAGCTGCTGCCGGCCCGCCTCGACGAGCGGCGCCACGAGCCGATCCGCATGGTCGAAGCCGCCCCCGACCATCGAACCGCCGGCCGCCCGGGCGGCGATTCCCTGGCACACGACCGCGAGCTTGAAGTAGGCGAACGCCTGATACCAGCCGATGTCGGACGGGTCGATGCCGGTCCGGCGCGCGTAGCGCTCGATGATCTCCGCGCGCGTCGGGAATCCCTCGCAGGCGGTCACGGGCGCCATGATCCGCGCCCGGCGCAGGACCTCGGAGTCGTCCGCCTGGCTCCAGTAGGCGAGCATCGCGCCAAGGTCGGCCAGCGGGTCGCCGAGCGTGCTCATCTCCCAGTCGAGCACGGCGACGATCGCGCCGACCTCGGTGGGATGGAGGATCGTGTTGTCGAGACGGTAGTCACCGTGAACCACCGCGCTCGCGCGCTGCTCGGGCAGGGTGGCGACGAGATCGTCGCGCAGCGCGTCGAGCGTCGGCACGTCGATCGTCTTCGACGCCTCCCACTGCTGCGACCACCGCCGCAACTGCCGCTCCATGAATCCGGCCGGGCGGCCGAACTCGGCCAGCCCCACGCTCGCGGGGTCGACCGTGTGGAGATCCGCCAGGACGTCGACGAGCGCCTCGCCGATCTTGCGACACCCATCGGGCATGTCCGCGTATCCGGGCGGCAGCACGTTGCGGCAGATGTGGCCGACGACGCGCTCCATGACATAGAACGACGCGCCCAGCGGGCTGTCGGCATCGCCCAGATGAAAGGTCCGCGGAACCGGCACCGCCGTGTCCGCCAGCGCCGTCATGACCCGATACTCGCGGCCCATGTCGTGCGCGGTGGGCAGGATGTGGCCGAGCGGTGGACGCCGCAGGATCACCTCGCCCGCGTCGCAGGCTACCCGGTAGGTCAGGTTTGACTTGCCGCCCGAAATGAGCGCGACGTCGCAGTCCAGCCAGCGCGGGTCGTGGAGGATGTCGGCGAGCATCGGCCCGACGATCTCCGGGTCGGCACCCGTCGTGATCCGCTCCAGCCGCTGGGCAGTCGGATCGTTGAAGCCGAGCTCGTCGGTGGTGGTCACACCGCCACGCGTTCCTGGGTCGCGGCGGCCAGGCTCCGGCCGAGTTCGCGCTCGTGGTGAGCGGCGTCTCCGAACTGCTGCTCGCGGACGATGATCCTCCGCAGGAACCGGTGCGCCGGATGCTCCTCGGTGAAGGCGATGCCGCCGAAGACCTGCATCGAGCCGTGCGCGACTTCGCGCGCGGCCCGCGAAACGTAGGCCTTCGCCACCGACGCCGTCTGACGCGCTCCGGGCATGCCGTCGTCCAGCGCGGCGGCCGCGAACAGAGTCGTCGACCAGCCGCTGGCCTGGCGCACGTGAAGGTCGGCCATCAGGTGGCGGAGGGCCTGATTCGAACCGATCGCCCGGCCAAACTGCCGGCGCTCGGACGCGTAACGCCTCGCCTGCTCGAAGACCCCGGCGGCCGCGCCGATCGCCTCGGCGGCGGCGAGGAGTGCCGCGACGCTGGTCAGGCGCTCGATGACCCTCTCGCCGAGCTCGCGGTCGGCGATCGCATGGACCCCGGTGTCGGAGAACGTCACTCGGCTCAGTGGCACGGTCGCATCGAGACTCGATTGCGGCGTGAGCTCGATGGCCGGTGCTCCGCTGCCGACGATGGCCAGTCCCGGTTCGCCGTCGACTCGAGCCACGACGGCGAAATGGTCGGCGTCGGCAGCGTGCTCCACGGCGGCCTTCGTGCCGGTCAGGCGGTTCGACTCGACGGTCGCTCGCGCGCTCGCTGCCGACCACCCGCCGCCCGGCTCGAGCAGCGCGATCGAGAGCCTGGACTCACCGTCCAGGGCCGCCGCGAAGCCGTCGGGGAGCTCGCCGGCAAGCGGCGCCAGGGCGTAGCGGACGCCGACGCTCCCGAGCAGCGAGACCGACGCGAGGTGGCCGCCGATCGCTCGCGCGACCAGGCAGAGCTCGATCGCCCCCAGGTCCGTCCCGGCGCCGCTGAGCAGGCCGAACTCGACCAGGTGCTCCCAGAGTCGCGCGCGCTCCGGCTCCCCCGCCTGCCAGGCGGCCTCGGCGGCCGGCCACTGTCGATCGAGGAGGGTGTTGATCGACTCCTCGATCCAGACCTGCTCGTCGCTCAGCTCGAGGTCCACGCCTATTCCTTGGGGAGCGAGAGGATTCGGTCGGCGATGATGTCCCGCTGGATCTGGCGAGTGCCGCCGTAGACGCTGGCCGCGCGGGAATAGAGGTAGGTCTCATACCAGAAGTCGTTCTCGGCAACCTCATCGGGATCGCCGTCGAGCAGCGTCGGGCCCAGTACCTCGAGCACGGTCGCGGCGAGCTGCTGTTCGGCCTCCGCCATGAGCAGCTTGACGCTGGAGCTCTCGGGGCCGACCGCGCCGCCGCTCAGGAACTCCCCGACGGTGCGGTAGGCGTGGTGGCGGAGGACCTCGATCCCGATCAAGGCACGCGCCAGCGCCGTCTGAACCTCCGGATCATCGAGCACCGGGCGGCCGTCGAGCTCGCGCCGGGCGGCGAGTGACACCGCGCGATCGAGCCACGTCCGCAGCTTCACCTGCCGGGGAAGCGCGGCGGTTCCCCGCTCGTGTCCGAGCGTGTGCATCGCGATCTTCCACCCGTCGCCGAGCGCTCCAAGCAGGTTCTCCTTGGGCACGACGACATGGTCGAGGAACAGTTCGCTGAACTCGGCGTGCCCCGTGATCTGGGTCATCGGCCGGACCTCGACGCCCGGGGAGGACATGTCGACGATCAGCATGGAGATCCCGCGATGGCGAGGCACGGAGTCGTCGGTCCGGGCCAGGAGTCCGCACCAGCCTGCGTACTGTCCCCACGACACCCATGTCTTCTGGCCGTTGACGACGTAGTTGTCGCCGTCCTGCACTGCACGGGTGCGCAGGCTGGCGAGATCCGAGCCGGCCTCGGGCTCGGAGAAGCCCTGACACCAGATCTCCTCCGCCGACAGGATCGGTGGGATGTAGCGCCGTCGCTGCTCGTCTGAGCCGAAGCGCAACAGCGAGGGGCCGAGGACGTCGAGGCCGACGATGTTGACGAACTCGGGTGCACCGGCCGCGGCGAGTTCCTGGTCGACGATGATCTGCTCGACCGGCGGACGTCCTGCGCCACCGAACTCGGAGGGCCATGCCCGTCCCACGTAGCCGGCTTCGTAGCAGGCGGCCTGCCAGCGTCGAAGCACCTCCATCCGGTCATCGAGCGCGTGCGGAAGGTCCGCGGAGCGAAAGCTCTCGCGCGAGAGAAACGCGCGTACCTCCTCGGCGAGCGCGCGTTCGGAAGCGGTCTCGGCCAGTTGCATCGAACTGACATCGTATCAGGTTCAGGACGTAAGCGGAGTTGCGCAGGTACCGCGGCCACCCGGCAACAACGGATAATTGGCGTTGTAATCAGGCCCTGCGCCGTGGTACCGTGTCGCTGACGTGAGTTCGAATCAGGTTTCCACCGGTAGGCGTACGCGGTCGACTCGCCGGTCCCGCGACGATGGCGTCAGGCGAGCCGAGATTCTCGACGCGGCCATCGACCGGTTCGGCCGCAATGGCTATGAGAACACGAAGTGGGCGGACATCGCCGATGACGTCGGCATCGGACCCACCGCTCTGTATCACTACTTCGACTCCAAGCAGCACTGCCTCTACGTGATCCTCGACGACGCTCTGGGCGAGTTGCACGAGCGCTTCGACGCGATCACCGCGGACCATGCCGACCCCGGCGACGCGCTGCGCGCTGTGTGTGCTGACTGCTTCGAGCTGTCCGAGCGTGAGGTGCTGCGCAACCGGGTCCTGGTGGCCGAGCAGTCCCTTCTGGGGGGCACGAGCTCCTCCCAGCGTGAGGAGCAGGCTCGCGTGGCGGGGCGCGGCAAGACGCGCGCGCTGGAGATCGCCTGGGCGCGGTTCCTGGCCGATGCGATGCGCCAGGGCGCGATCCCGGAGCGCGACCCGCGGATGCTTGCCCGCGCGATCCTTGGCCTCTACAACAGCATCTGGCATTGGTACCGGCCGGACCAGACGCTGCTCCTGCCGACCCTGGCCAAGTTCTTCGCCGCTCGAATGCTGGCCGTCGCGGGTGTGTCGCCCGACGGCGCATCGGTGCAGTGAAGACCGACCCCGCGATGCCGTCCGGACTCGAGCAGTCACGCCAGCTTGTCCTGCCTGAGCTCACGGGCCGAGCGTGCCGGTCCCGGCTGGACCATCCGGCCGTCGTGTTCGGCGAGGAGGTCCGCACCCACGCGGAGCTTCACGATCGCGCCGCCCGCCTCGCCTCGGTCCTCGACGCAGCCGGCGTGCAGGTGGGCGATCGGGTCGCGCTCCTCCTCCACAACCGGATCGAGTTCGTCGAGGCGCTACTTGCGTGTCATCGACGCGGCGCTGTCGCCGTCCCGATCAACTTCCGCTTGGCCTCCGACGAGATCGAGTACATACTGGCCGATTCGGGTGCGGTGGCGCTGATCCATGATTCGGATGTGCCCAGGGCCGAGGTCGGCTTGATACTCGGGGTCGGAGGGGATTACGAGGATGCCGTCGGCTCCGCGCCGCCCCGCCGCGAAACGCCGGAACTGCTCGAGGACGACGTCGCGCTCATGTGTTACACGTCGGGAACGACCGGCCGGCCGAAGGGAGCGCTCCTCACCCATCGCAACCTCGTGGCGAGCACGCTGAGCTGGATTCACGAGATGCGCGCGGGTCAGGACGACGTGTGGCTCTCAGGGCAACCGCTGTTTCACATCGGCGGGATCAACGGCCTGCTGCCGTTTCTCGTGCTCGGCGCCACCATGATCATCACCCCGAGCACGACATTCGATCCGGAGGCGATGCTCGGCCTAATCGAAGCGCATGGCGTGACGATGTGCATTTTCGTGCCAACGCAGTGGGCGACGATCTGCACGAGCTATTCGGTGGCGCGCGTCGATCCGCGACAGCTGCGCGTGGCGATGTGGGGAGCCTCTCCGGCCCCTCTTCACACGCTTGAAGCGATGGCCAGGGCCTTTCCGCACGCTGCGATCGTCAGCGCCTACGGCCAAACCGAGATGTCCGGAGCCACCACGCTGCTCAAGGGCACCGACTCGACGCGGAAGATGGGCTCGGTCGGCAGGCCCATGCTCGGGGTCGATCTACGGGTGGTCGATGACGATCTGCGCGACGTTGCGGTCGGAGAAGTGGGGGAGATCGTCTACCGGGGTCCGAACGTGATGTCCGGCTACCACCGGCAGCCGGACGACACCGAGGAGGCCTTCGCCGGCGATTGGTTTCACAGCGGGGATTTGGCGCGGTTCGATCACGAGGGCTATTTGTGGCTCGTCGACCGAAAGAAGGACCTGATCGTCAGCGGCGGTGAGAACGTATACCCGGCCGAGGTCGAGCGGGTCCTGCTCGATCACCCCGCCGTCGCCGAGGCGGCCGTGATCGGGGTGCCCCATCCGCGCTGGGTGGAGACGCCGGTGGCGTTCGTCGTCCCGAGCGGTCAGGGTGAGGTTGGCGAAGGCGAGCTGATCGCTCATTGCCGCGAGTACCTGGCCGGCTACAAGAAGCCCTCGGCGATCGTCGTGGTCGACGAATTGCCGCGCAACGCCGGAGGGAAGGTGCTCAAGCGGCGCCTGCGTGAAACGTACAGTGACCAGTCCTCAGCCGTCAGGGAGTGAGTGCATGCCATACGTCTATGCCAACGTCAAGGTGAAGTACGGTCAGTTGGCCGCGTTCTACGAGCAGATGGTGACGATCAAGCGGGTCATGGAGGAGAACGGCTGGAAGCTCGTCGGGGCGTGGAGCACCGTGATCGGTGACATTCACGAGGTGCACGATCTGTGGGAGGTCGAGGACGCCAACACCGTGCCGAACGGCTTTGCCGGGGCCTTCGAGGATCCCGAGTTTGTCGCCGCGTCGGCCCAGCTATCGACGATCGCCGACCGCGAGGTCCTCTCGCTGGTCACCAAGACTCCGTACAGCCCCTGATAGGTTCCGGGCCGTCGCCCTTCCTTCGGCGATGGCGTGGTGAACGCGCCGGGGCACCGCCGCGTCGCCGATGACGTGGACGCCCGGGCCGGCCGGGACCAGTGGCTCCCACCCGCGCGCGCGCCGCTCACCCACCACAACGACCAACTCGGCGGCAAGCTCCGTGGTCTGTCCCGAAAGCACGTTGCGAGCCGTCACCGACGTGGGGGCGATCGATTCGACCCCGGTCACCGGGCGGATCTCGAGCGGCGCTCCGCGCAGACGCGCCATCAGTTGCACGTGGCCCTCGGGAGGCAAGCGCCCGCCGAAGGACGCGGCCGGCGTCAGCACCGTGATGCGTTGCCAACCGGCCGCGATCCCGGTCTCCACCGCGCTCGCGCATGGCCACCAGCCGAAGCCGTCGTCGAGGATCACGAGCGCGTCGCCGGCCGACGACGGCGATCGCTGCCCGATGAACCGCGATGAGCTGAGCGCGTGCTCCACCCCGGGCAGGTCGGGGAGCACTTCCTGGCTGCCGATGGCCGCCACGACATGGTCGAACCCGGCGAGGAGATCCTGGCCAGCGGTCGTCTCGAGGTGGGCCTCGACGTTCTCGGCGCGGTCGATCGCGCGCTCGTAGAAGTCCAGCAGCGACTGCCATCCGCGCCGGTTGGGTGCGCTGGTGGCGATCCTCAGGTGTCCTCCCAGCCGCCCACCTTCGTCGAACAGCACGACCTCGTAGTCGGACGGAAGCGAGATCGCGCACTCGAGCCCGGCCGGCCCCGCGCCGACGATCGCGATCCGGCGTGGGCGTGTCATTGCACCGGGCCGCGCGAGCAGGGGCACGGCCGGCCGGGGTCCGTGCCGGGAAGGTCCGAGATCCGGGTTGACCGAGCACAGGAGGACCGGATCGAACGCGCGGCAGTCCTCGTTGCACGACACGCACGGACGGGCTTCCTCCGCGCGTCCGGCGAGGATCTTGGCCGGGAAGGACGGATCGGCGATCAGAGGCCGGGCCACGCCCACCAGGTCGGCTCCGGCCGCGAGCGCGGCTTCGATCTCCTGGGCCCGACGGAATGCCTGCGAGACGAGCAGCGGACCGTCGACGACGAGACGCAGGCGATCGATCGCTCCGAGCAGCGGCGGTTCGGTCGTGGCCATGTCACGGACGTACGTGGTCCGCACCCCGACCGTCACGCTCACGTAGTCCACCAGCGGCGCGATCGCCGGCAGCAGCTCGCACAGTCCGTCCAGCGAGAAGCCGCCCTCGCGCTCGCCGTCGATCGAGAGCCGGGTGCCGAGGGTCACCTCCGGGGCCGAGCGCCGGATCGCCGCTGAGATCCGGCTGACGATCCGCGCGCGCGCCGCGATCGACTCAGCGCCGGGGCGGAGGTTGGTGGACGGCGACAGGAACTGGGCTAGGAGATACGCGTGGGCGGCGTGGAGCTCGACGACCTGAAAGCCCGCGCGCGCGGCGTTCACGGCCGACGCTCGGAACCCCTCGACGACATCGTCTATCTCCGCCTCGGACAGCGCGTGCGGGGCCGTCGGCTCGCGTGGCGAGCGGACCGCCGACGGGGCGACCGGCGCGTACCACATGTCGGCCCCCGTGGTCTCGCGCCCGAGGTGCACGATCTGACAGGCGGCCACGGCTCCTTCTGAGCGGATCGCCTCGGCGCGCAGTGCCAGGCCGGGGATTCCCTCCTCCCGCCAGGCCTCGGTCACGATCCGCCGCCGCCAAGTGGACTGTGGCGCGGTGACCGTGCCGCCCACGGTCACCATCGCGGCACCGCCGGCGGCGACGCGACGCCAGTAGTCGGCGTCCGCCGGCAGAGCCAACCCGTCGTCGAGCATGCCCCGCCCGTGGGGCGCGCCGACGATCCGGTTGCGCAGGGTGAGTGAACCGAGGGTGAACGGCCGGGAGGCCCGCTGGGGAATCGTGCTCATCGGCCCCGACTCAGTAAGCCTGCGATTGCCCGCCGTCGATCGGGACCACGGTGCCGTTGATGAACGACGCCTCGTCGGAGAGAAGGAAGGCGACGAGGTTGGCGACCTCCTCGGGCTGGCCGAAGCGCTTCATCGGATTCGCGCTCACGAACTCCTGACCGAACTCCTGCCAGCCGTCCTCGCCGGCGATCTTGATCAGCGAGCCCTTGATCATGTCCGTCATGATCGCGCCCGGGGCTATGGCGTTCACCCTCACGCCGTACTGTCCGTACTCGATGGCGGCTTGCTTGGTCATTCCCGCGACCGCATGCTTGGTCGCCCCATAGGCCACCAGGTTCGGCACCGCTCTGATGCCGCCGACGGAAGCGGCGTTCACGATGGCCCCGGAGCCCTGCGCCTTAAGGTGCGGCAACGCGTGCTTCATCCCGAAGAAGACGCCCTTCAGGTTGATCGAGATGACTCGGTCGAACCCTTCTGTCGTGTATGCCTCCACCGGGTTCTGCTCCCCCTCGATTCCGGCGTTGTTGTAGAGCCCATCGATCCGCCCGAAGTGCTCGAGGGTCTGCTCGATGTACTCGCGCACCTGTGTCTCATCTGACACGTCGGCGGTGACGGTCAGGACCTCGGCGCCCGTAGCTTCGGCCAGGATCGCCTCTCGCGACCGCTCGAGCGCGGTCGCGTCGACGTCGAGGAGCGCGAGTTGGGCCCCTTCGCGCGCGGCCCGCAGCGCGGCGGCGTGCCCGAGCCCGGTTCCCGCGCCCGTGACCATGATGACCTTGCCTTGTAAACGCATGTCGCTCACCTCTTCCCGGCGCCGGCTCGGAGCGCCGTCTCGTAGCTCGGATCTTCGGGACACCGCGCGCCGCGCACGAAACCCTCGGTGGGAACCGGTGGCGCGACGTCCGGCCACACCTCGGTCTTCTGCCAGTCCAACACCACGGTTCGGTGCTCGATCCGCCAGGCCCCACCCCGCCGCGAGAAACGATCGAGGTACCGGGCGCCCACTACGTCCACCTCGACCGGATCGGACTCGCTTCTGATCAACGTGGCGTGGACCTGCGCCTCGCATCGAGCGAGATCGCCGTCCAACTCGATCAGCACGTTCGTGATCGAGTGCGTCGTCGCCGAGTTCGCCTTCCTCAGGCGATCGGCGAGGAAAGGCGCTAGCTCGTGCCCCGGCCCTTTCCAGTACCCGTGGTCGTCGTATGAGTCGTCGTGGAAGGCGGAGCGGATCAGATCCTCGTCACACCGGTCGACACCACGGCAATACGTGACGAGGACCTCGTAGATCGACTGCTTGTCGAGCAGCGCCTGGATCTGCTCGTTCATGGGACTGCCACTGCCCGTCCGGTGACTTCGCCCCGCGCCAGGCGCCCGTATGCGGCGGGGACATCCTCGAGGCAGACGCGCTCGACGCTGACGTCGAGCGCTCCGGCGCGAGCCAGCGCAACCACCTCGATGAGCTCGCTCCGGGTGCCCCAGTTGGGGAGCAGGACCGACGCCTCGAGCGGCGAGGCGCCAAACGCCATCGGGTACCGGCCTCCGGCCAGGCCGACCAGAACGATCTGGCCGCCGACGGCAGCGACGGCGGCGGCCAAGGCGGTCGTTTCGTCGCTGCCGACGAAGTCGAGAACCACGGAAGCCCCCGCCTGCCGCGGCGTCTCGGCGCGCACGCCCCTCACCGCGTCCTCTCCGGACGGGACCACGACGTGGGCGCCCGCTCGTTCGGCGAGCGCCCGCGCCTCCGCTCGCGAGTCGACCGCGATGATGCGCGCCCGTGTGAGCGCGCCGAGCATCTGGATCGCCATATGACCGAGCCCGCCGACGCCGATCACCACGGCGCTGCTGCCCGGAACGAGGTGCGGCATCGAGTGCTTGATCGCGTGGTATGGCGTGAGGCCGGCGTCGGTCAACGGCGCCGCCGCGACGGGATCGAGATCCCCGATCGGGATGAGGAGCCGCTCGAAGGGAACGAGCAGGTACTCCGCGAGACCGCCGTCGCGTCCGAGACCGCCGCCATGCGCGCGGCGCTCCTGCACCCGTTCGCAGATGTTCTCCATGCCCTGGGCGCACCGCCAGCACGAGCCGCAGCCCCACGGCCCGTAGACGATCACCGCGTGGCCTTCGGGCAGCCCGGTCACGCCGGATCCCACGGCCGCGACGTAGCCGGCGTTCTCGTGGCCGAGCGTGAACGGCAGGTCGTAGGGCAGCAGGCCGTCGGGCCACTCCATCAGGTGCAGGTCGGAATGGCAGAGGCCGGCCGCGGCTACCTGTAGGAGCACCTCGCCCGGACCGGGCTCTGGCACCGGAATCTCAGTGAACTCGGGCGGTGACTCCCACCGCGTCAGCTGGACGGCTTGCATCGCGCTCTCGAAGCCGAATCGGTCAGCCGACCCCGGAAGCCTCGCGATCGAACGCGATGGAGATCCGTCGCACGGTGAACACCCAGCGCCCGTCGATGCGTCGCAGGTCGTCCGAATAACGGCCAGAACGAGTTGGGACGAGGTCGGGGTTGAACCAGACCCAGTCGCTGTCAACGTGGGCCGTGTCGCCGTCGACGGTGATGATCGGGTTGGCGTAGACATGGCGCCCGGCCGGCCACAGATTCGCCTGGATGTACTCGAGCAGCTCGGCGCGGCTCTCGGTGACGTCGCCCATCTCGAACCGGACGTCCTCGGCGAGTAGTTCGGCGAACAGGTCGAATTCCCGATCGTCGACGGCTCGGCAGTAGCGCGACATCACGTTCAGGATCTCCTGGGCCTCTGTCATCTCGTCCTCACTTCCGTTGGCCTGCGTCGAGTCTGCGAAGCCGGCCCACGGGGCCGGGACCGGCTTGGTCGGATCCCATCGATCCCAGTGGATGTAGGTCTCGGGGTCGTCCCGGGGGGCCGGTCTGAAGTCGGTCCCGAGCGTGTACGCCAGCGGTGTCAGGCAGACCTGTTGGGTGGTGTCGTAGGGGATTCCGAGCAGTTCGGCGGCCTCCCGCTCCCGGGGCATGTGCATCGTCGTCCAGCAGGTACCGAGCCCGCGGGCGCGGGCGGCCAGCATGAAGCTCCACACGGCCGGGCAGCTCTGGCCGAGAAAGGTCGTGGCCATGTGCGAAAGCTCGCCATCGACGCGCATGCCCGCGAGGCAGGCCACGACGATGACCGGGGCCTCGGCGAGGTGGTGGGCCAGGTAGTCGACCGAGTCTCCGACACGCTGCTGGCGGTCGGGAACGGACTCCCCGGTGCCCGGCTGCCCGACCCGCCGGACGTAGCTCGGCGAGTTGCTGTACAGCTCGGTGTAGACCTCGTTGTACAAGGCGGCGAGCTCGCGCCTGATCTCCGGATCGCGCACGACCACGAAACGGGTTCGCGGGATGTTCGAACCGGCGGGCGCTTGCATGGCCAGCCGGACGCACTCCCGAATCACGTCGTCCGGCACAGCCCGCGTGAGGTCCAGGCGCTTTCGGACCGCTCTCGTCGTCGAGAGCACCTCGTCAGGCGTTAGTTCGAGCACCTCGGTCATTGCCGCTGACCCACGCCGGTGACCACGCCGGCGGTGAAGCCGCCGTCGACGGCATAGAACCCGCCGGTCACGAACGACGCCTCATCCGAACACAGGAAGGCCACCACGTTCGCTACCTCCTCGGGTTTGCCCAACCGGCGGCTGGGATTCAGTCCGGCCAGCTGCTGGGCCAGGTCGTCGTCGAGATACCGCTCGAGCAGCGCCGTGTGGATCACCGCCGGCCCCACGGCGTTGACGCGGATCCCGCGGTCGGCGTAGTCGATCGCCGCCGAGCGCGTGAGACCGAGCACCGCATGCTTCGAGGCCACGTACGCGGGATAGTTGTCGCGCGCGCCGACGCCGAAGATCGAGGACATGTTGACGATCGAGCCCCCGCCGGCACTCAACATGTGCGCGATCTCGTAGCGCAGGCAATAGAAGACGCTGTCGACGTTGACCGACATCACCTGGCGGTACTCGTCCAGGTCGAACTCGTGGAAGGGCGTTACGGTGCCGCTGATGCCGGCGTTGTTCACCGCGATCTGAAGCCCGCCGAGAGTGCTCACCGCGTGCTCGACCGCGCTGGCGCAGGCGCTGGGATCGGTCAGCTCGGCGACGAACACCTCGGCGCGGGCGCCCGCGCCGGCGACCTCGTCGCGCACGCGCTCGGCTCCCTCGCGGTCGCGGTCGACGATCAACACGCTCGCCCCGAGCTCGGCCAGCCGTTTCACGCACGCCTCGCCGATCCCGGAGCCACCGCCCGTGACCAGCGCGGCGCGACCGCTGAGGCGTTCAGCCATCCCGGCCCGCTCCCGGCGTGCGTCTGTCATGCTTCCTCGCCTCGCATACATAAACTGACATCAATTCATGCAGGACCGTAGCGACTCGGCGCCGGCCTGTCAACGACACAGGAGCAAGACGGGCCGTCCGCCGCGGGTCAGCTCGACCGCGAGCGTATTGACACGAAGTCGATCTCGCTGGTACGGTGGTGATATGAATTCAGTTTGGGCCTCGCCGACCGAGCGCTCGATCGGCCGGCGCTTCGAGGGGAAGGTCGCGTTCGTGACCGGTGGCGCCTCGGGCCTGGGGCGGGCCGCCGCGGAGCGCTTCGCGCGTGAAGGAGCCAGGGTCGTCGTCGCGGACATCGACCGCAGCGGGGCCGAAGCCGTCGCCGCGACCCTGCCGGACGCGCTGGCGGTCCAGGTGGACACGGCCGACGGCGCGGCGGTCGAACACTCCTTTGAGGTCGCCCTCGATGCCTTCGGAGCGATAGATGCCCTGTTCAACAACGCGGGCATCGTCGGAGAGCAGACGCCTCTCCACTCGACGACCGACGACGCGTGGCGCCGGGTCATGGCCGTCAACGCCGACGGCGCCTTCCACGTGCTGCGCGCAGGTTTGCGGGCGATGCTCGCCGGACGCGGTGGGGCGATCGTCAACACGTCGTCCTCGACCGGGCTGGCCGGCAAGCCCAACATGACTCCGTACACCTTCTCCAAGGCGGGCATCGTGGGATTGACCCGGGCCGCGGCTATCGAGTACGCCGCCCACGGGATTCGCGTCAACGCCGTAGCGCCCACCGCGGTCATGACCGATCTGGTCGCGGGCCACATCGCACGAGCGCCGGACCCGGACGCGATGCGCCGTCTGTTGGAGACGCAGACGCCGATCCCGGGGATGCCGACACCCGAGGACGTGGCCGCCGTCGTCGCCTTCCTGGCCTCGGACGACGCGCGCTGGATCACCGGTCACACGCTGCCGATCGATGGAGGCTTTCATGCCCAATGACTCGCACGAACCCACGAGCACCCCAGACGGAATCCTCCGCCGGCCGGAGGTCGATCCCGACTTCCTGAAGGACGCGACCTGGGACGGCCGATTCCATCACTCGTACGTTCCCCCGCCCGCGGCCGAGCTCCGCCTCCCGCCAGAGGTCCGTCTCCACTCGGAGTTCGATCTCGACATCGACCCGGTCACCTATCAGGTTCTCCGCAACCGCTTCTGGAGCATCAACCTCGATCACTCCGACACGATCCGGCGCGTGTCGGGCTCGCCGGTGATCGTGTACATGGACGACTTCAACACGGCGCTGCTCACCGAGACGGCCGATCTGCTGATGGCGGGCCCGTCGATTCAGTGGTTCGCCGCGCTCGGCGACCTGCCGATCAAATGGACGATGGAGAACCGGGGCCAGAATCCCGGCATCGGCGAGGGGGACGTGTTCTTCCACAACGACCCGTGGATCGGCTGCACGCACGCCATGGACGTCGGCATGTTCGCGCCGGTGTTCCATGAGGGCCGGATCTTCTCCTGGATCTTCAGCCAGTGCCACGTCGGCGATGTAGGCGGTCCGTTCCCGGGGAGCTTCAACCCGCTCGCCAACGATCTCTACGAGGAACCGGTGCTCGTCCCCCCGATCAAGCTCGTCCGCGGAGGCGAGCTTCAACTCGACGTGCTCGAGATGCACACGCGCAAGAGCCGCACGCCGGACCACCTCGCGCTGCAGATGCGTAGCCAGATGGCGGGGATCCACACCGTGCAGGCGCGCATGGCCGAGGTCCTGGCCGAATACGGCGCCGCCACCGTCAAGGGCGCGATGCGCCGGATGATCCGCGACTGCTCGGCGGCGATCGGCGAGCGCTTGGAGCGCATCCCCGACGGAGAGTGGTCCGAACGCTTCTACATGGCCGGCCTCGGCGCCGAGGATCGCTCAGCGCACCGGTTCAGCTGCCGCATCCGCAAGCAGGGGGATCGGCTGGTCGTCTCCAACGAGGGCACCGACCCCCAGTACAAGGCCGCCAGCAGCGCGTACGGATCGTGGCGTTCGGGGGTGCTCGTGGCCGTGGGCAGCTTCCTCGGCTGGGATCAGCTGCTCTGTAACGCCGGGGCGCTGGACCATGTCAGCTTCGAGCCCACGCCGGGCACGTTGAGCGTCGCCACCTACCCCGCCGCCACCACCGGCGTCGGGGGAAACACAGCCGCGGTCTATCTGAGCGCGTTCACGGTGTCGAAGATGCTGATGTCCGGCCCTGAGGACCTCAGCCGTCGCGCCAACGGCGCCGGAGGCCAGTCGATCCCGAGCTTCTGGTTCGGCGCCGGGAACGACCGCAAGGGACGCTTCGTGGTCCAACCGCCGGGCGACGTGGTCGCGGGAGCGCTGGGGGCGTTTCCCGACCGCGACGGCGTCGACGTCGGCGGCGCCTGGTGGTGGCCGAACAACCCGTCCGGCAACACCGAGGAGTGGGAGGACGCGCTGCCGATCCTCTATCTGTACCGGCGCGAGCGCCGGGGAAGCGGTGGGCCCGGACGGTGGCGGGGCGGCAACGCGCTCGAGACCGCGATCGTTCTGCACAAGACGGACGAGATGATGGTCCAGCTCGTCAGCCTGGACAACGCGATCAACTGCGCGCTCGGCCTCGGTGGCGGCCTGCCGGCTCACCCGGGTGACTATCGCTTTCGCGAGGTTGGCTTGCCGCGCGAGCGCCTCACCGCCGGCGTACTGCCCGGAACGCCGGACGCGCTCGATCGCGAGGTCGGCGGGCTCACCCGGCTGTTTGCCAAGGAGATCACGATGATGCATCCCGGAGACGTGTTCGTCGCGCAGTACTGCGGCGGCGGCGGGTTCGGCGACCCCCTCACACGGCGCCCCGAGCTGGTCGCCGGCGACGTGAGCAGCGCGGCCATCACCGTGGACGATGCGCGCGCGCTGTACGGCGTCGTCCTCGACGGATCGGGCTTAGCCGATCTGAGCGCGACGGAAGAGCTCCGGTCTCGAATGCGTGCCGATCGCCTCGCCGGCGCTCGGTCGCCGGTGACGCCAGACGACGTGAGCCTCGATCCCGAGCGCTAC
Organism: uncultured Solirubrobacterales bacterium; assembly: GCA_963841535.1. GTDB lineage: Bacteria > Actinomycetota > Thermoleophilia > Solirubrobacterales > Solirubrobacteraceae > Palsa-465. Next base: position 579,764 of record CAWJDF010000002.1, read on the forward strand.
ACGGGATCTGCCGGCGGCGCCGTCGGCTTCGGACCCGCCTCGGACGGCGAGGAGCACTGGGGATGCCTGGAGTGCGGCCGTGCCCTGGCCCCGATCGGCCAGAACTACAAAGACGGCGCGGCGCGGCTCGAGCGAGCGCCGCAAGACATCAGTCCACGGCAGTACCTCGACCCCAGCGAGTTCTGCGACGACGCTTTCGTCGTCCGTGAGTTCCTCTGCCCCGGTTGTGGCGTGACCCTGGCGACCGAGCTATGCAAGCCCGACGACCCGCCCGTGGTCGACGCGAGGCTCGACGTGCGCGCGCAGGTGACGGCATGACCAGCGCTGGGCTGTCCATCGGTGTCGACATCGGGGGGACGTTCACCGACTGCACGATCATGCACGACGGCGGGCGGATCACGACCGGGAAGTCGCCGACCACGCCCGATGATCGCTCCCGGGGGTTCTTCGACGCGATCGCGAGCGCGGCGACGAACATGGGCTCGACGCTCGAGTTGGTGATGGAGCGGTGTGACCTGCTCGTTCACGGGACGACGACGGGCACGAACGCGATCGTCGAGCGTCGCGGGGCGGCGACGGGACTGCTGAGCACACGCGGGCACGACGATGCGATGTTCATCATGAAGGGGCAGGGGCGGACGGCCGGTCTCTCGCCCGACGAGGCGCTGGACGTCCACTCGACGTATCGGCCCACGCCGCTCGTGCCGCGCGCCATGGTCCGTCCGATCACCGAGCGGGTCGATGTCGACGGCGAGGTCATCGTGCCGCTCGACGAGACCGAGGTGCGCGACGCGGTTCGCGAGCTTGTCGCGGCCGGAGCCGCGGCGCTCACGATCAGCTTCTTGTGGTCGACGATGAACCCGGTGCACGAGCAAAGAGCGCGGGAGATCGCGGCCGAGGTGGCGCCGGATCTGTTCATCTCGTGCGGCTCGGACCTCTCGAGTCGAACCGGCGAGTACGAACGGACCACGACCGCGGTCATGAACTCGTACATCGGACCGCTGATGCTCGAGTACGTCGACCTGATTCAGGAGGGCGCACGGCAGCGGGGCTTTCGGGGGTCGGTTCAGTTCGCGCAGTGCGCCGGAGGAGCTATCACGAGCGCCGAGGCGCGCCGCGCGCCGGTTCGGACGGTCCATTCCGGTCCGGTCGCGGGCACGATCGCCATGGCGCGCATCGCCGAGCGGACTCGGCTGCCAAACGTGATCGCCGTGGACATGGGCGGCACGACCTTCGACGTCAGCGTGATCCACGACGGCCGCCCGCTCCAGCGCGATATCTCGATCTTCGAGCGCTACGCGATGGCGCTTCCCATGCTCGACATCGAATCGATTGGAGCCGGCGGAGGGAGCATCGCCTGGGTCGATGAAGTCGGGCGGTTGAACGTCGGGCCGCGCAGCGCCGGGGCGCGGCCGGGCCCGGCGTGCTACGGGTTCGGCGGAACCGACGCGACGGTCACGGACGCCGACGTCGTCCTCGGTCTGGTCAACCCGGACAACTACCTCGGCGGACGCATGCGGCTTGACCGCGACCTGGCCGAGGAGGCCGTGGATCGACTCGCGACACGGCTTGGCATGAGCCGGCACGAGACGGCGGCCGGCATCTCGACGGTGGTCGACGCGAAGATGGCCGACCTGGTCCGGCGCATGAGCCTCTTGCGTGGGCTCGATCCGCGGAACTTCGCGTGTGCCGCGTTCGGCGGCGGGGGGCCGCTTCATGCCCCCGCCGTGGCGGCTCAGGCGGCGATATCCAGAGTGGTCGTTCCGCTCCCGCATGCGGCCTCGGTGCTGTCGGCGTATGGCGCCGCGACGTCGGACGTCGTTCACGTCGTCCAGCGTTGGCGCGTCGTCAGGCTTCCGGTGCCCGGAGCCAGCGTGGAGGAGATCTTCGCTGCCCTGGAGAGCGAGGTGCACGACAAGTTCGCCAGCCAGGGCATCGATGCGGCCGGCGTGGCGCTCGAGCGTTCCGTGCGGATGCGCTTCTCGATGCAGATCCACGACGTCGAGGTGCCGGTACCGGCCGGTCGGATCGACGACGGCGCGGTGGAACTGATCGATCGACGGTTCGAGGAGGTTCACGAGCAGCTGTTTGGTCGCGGCTCCGGGGACCGCTCGGGCGGTATCGACTTCACGGCGTTCCAGGTTCGCGCGACCGCGACGACGGGGAGGGCCGAGCTGACCTCAGACGAGCGTCGTGAACCCGCCGGGCGCTCCCGCCCCGTCTACTGGTCGGAGCTGCGCGACCTCTGCGACACACCGATCTACGAAGAGGTGCCGGCGGGATCGATCGATGGTCCGGCGCTGATCGAGTTGCCGGACACGGTGATCGTCGTCCGTCCCGGCCAGCGAGGCGAAGGCGACGCGGCCGGGAACTACCTCATCGACCTCCGGGTGCAGGCGTCGTGAGCGCGCGTTTGGAGGGCAAGGTCGCGCTCGTCACCGGTGGCGGCTCGGGGATTGGCGAAGCGATCGTGCGCCGGCTCGCCGCGGACGGCGCCAGCGTCGTCGTCATGGACGTGCAGCCGGAGGCGGCGGAGCGCGTGGCGGGCAAGATCCCGTCAGGGAGCCCGTTCGTGGGCGATGTCACCGACCCCGAGGCGTCGGAGCGGGCAGTGGCCCATGCCGTCGAAACGTTCGGTGGCCTCCATGTTGCCGCCAATATCGCCGGCATCGGCGGTCCACTGATCAGCAGCGAGGAGTATCCGATCGACGACTGGCGCAAGGTGATCGACATCAACCTGAGCGGCGTCTACTACAGCATGCGCGCCGAGCTTCGGCACATGCTCGCCCGCGGGGACGGCTCGATCATCAACATGGCGTCGATGTTCTCGGTCGTCGCGCGTGACTCCATGGTCGGGTACGTAGCGGCCAAGCATGGAGTGCTGGGGATCACCCGCGCGGCGGCGATCGATTGCGCCGGGCGCGGCGTGCGCGTCAACTGCGTCGGGCCGGCGGTCATCCGAACCCCGCTGCTGGCCGCCTCGCTCGATCAGGCCGGCGCCGACTACCTCGCATCGCTGAACCCGTTCGGGCGGCTCGGCGAGCCGGAGGAGGTGGCGGCGCTCGTGGCCTGGCTGGCCTCAGAGGAGGCCTCGTTCGTGAGCGGCAGCTTCTACGCCGTCGACGGCGCGTTCACTGCGCGATGAGCCTCCGGGACCGAGTCGTCGTCGTGACCGGAGCCGCCCAGGGACTGGGCGCCGCGATTGCCACCGGGGCCGCGGACGCGGGTGCCACCGTCGTCGGGGCCGATCTAGTCCCGACAGCGCCGGACCAGCGGGTCACGATGCGCGAGCTCGATGTGACCGATGGGAGCCAATGGGATGCGTTCGCCGATTGGCTCCGGCGCGAGCACGGCGCCTGCCACGGCCTCGTCAACAACGCCGGCATCACGATGCGCAGCCGGCTTGGCGAGGTGTCGCTCGCGGATTGGAACCGCACGCTCGCGATCAACGCCACCGGGCCGATGCTCGGAATGCAGACGCTGATGGACCTGATGCCGGCCGGGTCATCCATCGTCAACATCGCCTCGATCGCGGCGCTGACGGGCCACTTCGCGGTTCCCTACACCGCGAGCAAGTGGGCGCTCCGCGGCCTCTCGCGCGCGGCGAGCCTCGAGCTCGGCCCGCGCGGCATTCGCGTGAACGCCGTGATGCCGGGGCTGATGGCCACCGCGATGACCTCAGATGTTCCGCAGGGGGTGTCCGACGCGCTTCTCGGCAGCGTCCCGCTGGCGCGGGCCGCCACGACCGGCGACGTCGCCGCCATTGTCCTGTTCCTGCTCGGCGATGAGTCGGCGTACCTGAGCGGCCTCGAGATCCCGGTCGACGGCGGTCAGATGGCGCACGGCGGCATGAAGGTGCTCTCGGATGCGGTCCGGGCAGCCGCTTCGGCGCGGGCCTGACAGCGCCGGCTCGCCCGTCAATACGCGCGGGCGACTTCTTCGCCGTCGGCCGCGCTGAGCGTGACTCCGTAGCGCTCGATCAGCTGCTGGGCGTCGGCCGCCATCGCCTGCCACTCCGCCGAAGCGGCCGCGCGGTCGAACGCGGCACGATCGTCGAAGTACACCTCGGCCACCCGGAACATGCCCGACGCCCGCGCGTTCTCACCGCCTGTCAGAACGGTGATGCGCCGCGCGCCCGGAAGCTTCTCCGCGAGCGGGTAGTGGACCTTCTCGTAGTGCTCATCGAACTGCGCGCGGTCTTCGTCGCGCGGCCACGACCAGATGCCGATCGCTTTGTACACGGTGTTTCTCCTTGTGGCTTGCGAGGGAGGTAGTTCCGCTCGTTCATTAGCTGACGTCAGTTTAGAAGCCAAGCCGACCCGGAACCCCCTTGACTCGGGGCACGATGTTGCTAGTCTCCTAATCTGAGTTCACTTCATTTTCGGAGAACGAGGAGAGTGTCAGGGTCATGCAGCTTCATCACTTCGGGGCCGGGGGCCGCCGACAAATTCGTAATCTGGCGGCGCTGGCCATCGCCGTAGCGATCGCGGCGGCATTGGGCGCGTGCGGCTCGTCGAGCTCGTCGAGCTCGACCAACTCGGCAAGTAACGCCGCCGACAGCTCGCAGGCGGCGAGCGGCGGCGTGGCAACCGCCCAGGCGAAGCTGAAGCAGTACGAAGCCACTCCCACCAAGATCATTCAGACCCAGTCGCTCACGTCGCCTCCGCCGACCGGCAAGTCGCTGGTCATGCTGGGGACGACCGACCCCGGAAACGTGGTCATTCAGAAGGGTCTGGCGCAGATGGCGAAGCTTGCGCACTGGAACTACTCCCAGATCAGCTACGACCCTGCCAACATAGGGACGTTCAATGCGGCAATCGACTCGGCGCTGAGCAAGCACCCGGATTACGTCGCCGAAGCCGGCCTACCCGTCACCTCGCAGGCGCTTCAAAAGGTGAAGTCGGCCGGAGCGAAATGGGTCATCACCGCGGTCTGCCCTGTGACCGTGAAGCCACCGATTATCGGCGCGTCGAATGGATGCTCGAACGATGCCGAGATGGGCCGAGTGCTCGCCTACTACTTCGTGTCGGACTCGGGCGGTAAGGGCAATGCCATCATCGAGCACGTGGCGGCCTACCCCGTCCTTACCGCGTTCACCGATGCGTTCACGGCGACCGTCAAGTCGCTGTGTCCCGCGTGCAAGACCCAGATCGTGGACATCACGATCCCGGACCTGGCCGCGGGCAAGATCCCGAGCCGGATGGTGTCGGCGCTCAAGACGAATCCCGACGCGAACTACATGGTGTTCGACTATGGCCCGTTCGCGGAGGGGATCAACTCGGCGCTCAACGCGGCAGGGCTGGGTGGGAAGGTCAAGATCATCGGCCAGGCGGCTGACACCGGCGCGATCGCCGCGCTGAAGAGCGGTCAGCAGGCTGCGTGGACCGGCTTCGATCCCGGCTACCAGCCCTATGCGATGTTCGATGCGATGTTCCGTGACCAGGAAGGCCTGCCCATCAACCAGACGGAGCAAGCCCTGCAGCCGACCCAGATCCTGACCAAGTCGAACATCAACTCGGTCAACATCCAGAATGGCTTCTGGAGCGAGCCGGCTGACGCGCTGTCGCAGTTCCAGGCGCTCTGGCACATGCAGTAAGCGCAGGCTCGGATACCTGTCTGATCGAACGCGGCGGGGTACCGAACGGTTGCCCCGCCGCAAGCTCTTTGGAGGAAGCCTCGATGTTCACTGGCGCAAACCACATCTGTGTCGTAACCGCCGACCTGGACGCCGCCGTGCGCCGCTGGTGGGAGCGGTATCGAGTCGGGCCATGGCGAGTGTTCACGTACGACCGCTCGAACATGGAAGCCACGATGGATGGCGAATCGGTCGACTTCGAGATGCGCGTGGCCTTGGCCGAGCTTGATCCCGGGTTTCGCATCGAGCTCATCCAGCCTCTGGATGACCGCAGTCTCTATGCGGCCGCGCTGAGGGACAGCGGAGACGCGGACCACCTTCACCACGTGCGCCTCGACGTTCCGGATTTCGCGCGTGCCAAGGGCGAACTCGAAGCACTCGGCCTCGCCGTCCCGTTCGATGGCACCTTCACAGGAAAGTCGCCCGATGGGGACCGGGTGCGGGGCATGTACTTCGACACCACGGACGATCTCGGCTTCCTGCTCGAAATCGGCCAGGCAGCACCCGGTTTCTCGATGCCAGATCCGGACTACGTCTACCCCGCCGAGGGGTGAGGCGCGGCCGTCAGCCAGTCCGCGGGGGTTGGCTCGGTCTTGCCGAGCGGGCCCTTGAACAGTTCCCAGTTGTCGGGAACGCCGAGAAGGTGCATCCCCCCGTCGACCAGGAGCGTGACACCGGTCATCCACGCCGAGGCGGTGGAGGCCAGAAACACCGCGACCCGCGCCTGGTCCTCGGGCTCACCGACGCGGGCCAGCGGCGTGTTGCGAACGAACGCAGCCGGCACCTCGGGGCTCTCACCGAGGAAGGCGGCGGAAAGCTCGGTGTTGACGAGGCCCGGGGCGATCGCGTTCACGCGGACGCCCATCGACGCGTACTCGAGGGCCGCGACGTTCGTGAACTGCGAAACGGCAGCCTTCGCGGAGCAGTACGCCGCCAGCATGCTCGCCGGCGCCGTGTAGTTCAGCGTGGAGATGTTGACGATCGCGCCACCCTCGAGTCCGTGCTCCATGAAGTGGCGGCCGAACTCCCGGGTGCCGATGAAGGTGCCGGTTGCGATTACGCCGAGCACGCGCTCCCACTCCTGAACCGGCACGCGAACGATCAGGTCGGGGTACTGGTAGAGGGCGTTGTTCACCAGGATTCTCGGTGGCCCGAACGACTCGCTCGCAAGCTCGAACGCGGCGCGCATCGCCGCTTCGTCGGTGACGTCGCCGGCGAATGGCAGCGCGCGGTGATACGGATGCTCAGCCGAGAGGCGCTCGGCCGCGGCGCGTGCGCGAGCCGGATCGATCTCATACACGAGGACGTCGCTCCCGGCTGCCATCAGGTGACCGGCGATCGCGTAGCCGATGCCCTGGCCCGCGCCGGTGACGATGGCGGAAGTGCCGACGAGCTCGACCTCGACGGGCATCACCGGACCTCGGCCGGGGTCTCGCCGGAATTAGTTGAGTTCAAGTCAGGCATTGCCGGGCCGGACATTAGTGGGCCATCCGAGGGCTGTCAAACCGATTTTGTCAGAGATTTGCGGACACGCGGGACTACAGGTAGACTCCGCGCGAAGCCTTGAACTAAAGTGACCTCAGGTCGAGGTTGCGCGACAGGAGAGAGAATATGGACGCGACGACTGAGTCGGCGCAGCTTGACCGCGCTGCGGCCGTGGATCCGGTGACGGCGTCGATCATCCGCCACGGCCTCGACGCGGCGGCCGATCAGATGCTCGTGACGCTGAAGCGGACCGCGTTCTCGCCGATCATCTACGACGTTCTCGACGGCGGCGGCGCGCTCTACGACCGCCGGTTCCGCATGCTCTCCCAGATTCAGACGCTGCCGATGTTCACCGGGAGCCTCGGCCTCTGCGTTCAAGCGACATTCGAGCACTACGCGACCCGGGAGGGTCTGCAGGACGGCGACGTGATCGTCGTCAACGATCCGTACCTGACCGGGACTCACCAGTGGGACGTAGCGGTGATCGTGCCCGGCTTCCTCGACGGCGAGCTCGTCGCCTACGCCGCGATCAAGGCCCATCAGCTCGATGTGGGCGCCCTGGCGCCGTTCGTCAGCAACAGCACCGACCTCTTTCAGGAGGGCACCATTTACCCCGGGGTGAAGCTGTTCAAGGCGGGCCGGCGCGATGATGATCTCTACCGCACGATCCTGTCCAACACCCGCCTGCCCGAATCCGCGGCCGGAGATCTCAGTGCGCAGGCGGGCGCCTGTCGCGCAGGGCTGCGGGCGCTGCTCGAGCTGATCGAGCGCTATGGGCTCGACCAGTTCGAGGCCGCCGTCGAGGTGATCCTCGATGCCAGCGAGGCCAAGATGCGCGAGCGGCTGGCCGAGCTACCGCCGGGTCGTTACACGAGCACCATGGTGCACGAACACAACGGCCTAGAGCAGGTGATGCTCCCCTTTGAGGTCGCGGTCGAGATCGAGGACGGGGCGATCACCATCGACGTCACCGACGCTCCGCCGGCTCAACCCGGGCCCGTCAACAGCCCGCGCGTGGGCGTCATTTCGGCGATGCGGTGCGCGATGATGGCCCTGGCCATCGACGACGGCCGGGCCAACGAGGGCTACTTCCGCCCGCTCGAGCTGCGGACCCGACCCGGCTCCATGTTCGATCCTCAGCGCCCCGCCCCGTGCGCGCTGGCCAGCTACCCGATGTACATCCTGATCGAGGCGATCAACGAGGCAATTGCCCAAGCCAGGCCGGAGTACATGCCCGGTGGGTTCGACATGTGCGTTTCTCTCGTGATGTGGGGGCTCGATGCCGAGGGGAGCTTCTGGGCTGACTCGATCAATGTCGTCGGCGGCGCACCGGCGGCCGCGGCGTACGGCGACGGCGGCGGTCCCCTGATGCCGGTCGGCATCTCGGGACTGCGCGGCATGTCCTGGGAGGTGTGGGAGGCGAAGACCCCGATGGTGGTCGAGTGTGCGGACTACGCGGCGGATTCCGCCGGCGCGGGACGCTTCCGGGGTGGGCCAGGGATCGACTTCGCCGTCACCGCGCTGCGCGACATGGACCTCACCGTGGTCAACGAGCGCTCCCAGGTGCCGCCCTTTGCGCTCGCCGGTGGTGGAACCGGGCGCTGCAACCAGGTGCTCGTTCACGCCCCGGACGGCACCGTCGAGCAACACACCAAGGTCACCGGCGTGCACATCCCCGAGGGAACGCGGATCGAGGTTCGCACGGGCGGCGGCGCCGCCTTCGGCCCGCCCGAGCAGCGGCCTGCCGACGAGGTGCGAGCCGACATCGAGGCGGGTTACCTGACCGAGGCCGGCGCGCGGGCGCGCTACCCGCACGCGTTCTAGAGGAGGATCGGTATGGCAACGCGCATTGGTATCGACGTAGGCGGCACGTTCACCGACCTGATCGTGCTCGACGAGGAGTCTGGCCAGATCACGGTGGGGAAGGGACCGTCCAATGCGGCCGCGGTCGACCAGGCCGTGCAGGGCGTGCTTGCGAGCACGGTTGACCGCTCGGCGGTGGAGCGCGCCGGCTACTTTCTGCACGGCACGACGGTCGGCCTCAACGCCCTGCTCGAGCGCAAGGGCGCCCGCGTGGGCTTGCTCACGACCGAAGGGTTTCGCGACGTGCTCGAGATTCGCCGCCTGCTGCGGCTTGACGAACGCGGCGAGCACATGTGGGACCGCCTGTTCAGGACGCCGGAGCCGCTCGTGTCCAGGCCGCTGCGGCTGGGCGTCCGCGAGCGCGTCCTCGCTGACGGCACGGTCCGCCAGCCGCTCGATCGGGGCGGTGTCGTCGAGGCGGCTTCGACGTTCGTCCGCGAAGGCGTCGAGTGCGTCGCGATCATGTTCCTCAACTCGCACGCCAACCCGGTGCACGAGCTGGAGGCGGCGGAGATCCTGCGCGAGGCCGGTTTCGCCGGGCCGGTGTCGCTCTCGCACCTGGTCAGCGGCCAGTACCGCGAGTACGAGCGTGCGTCGACGACCGTCGTCGACGCGTACGTCCGGCCCGCGGTCTCGGGTTATCTGGAGCGGCTCGAGGCCGGCCTGCGCCGGGAAGCCTTCGCCGGCGAGTGCCTCATCACCACTTCAGCCGGTGGCTGCCTAAGCTTCGCCGAGGCGCGCTCGCGCCCGTTCGAGACGGCCATGTCGGGTCCCGTCGCCGGCGCCGTGGGCGCCAGCAAGCTGTGCGCGGTTCTCGGCCTTCCCCTCGCTATCACCGCGGACGTCGGTGGCACGAGCTTTGATACCTGCCTGCTGGTCGACGGTCGGCCTCGCGTCAAGTACGAGGGCGAGGTCGTCGGCATGCCGCTCCAAACGCCCTGGGTCGACGTCAGGTCCGTCGGAGCCGGCGGCGGCTCGATCGCGTCCGCCGACCGTGGCCTGCTGAACGTGGGTCCGCGCAGCGCCGGCGCCCACCCGGGGCCGGTCTGTTACTGCCGGGGCGGCACGGAACCGACGGTGACCGACGCGGCCGTGACGCTCGGGATGCTCGCTCGCGACACGCTCGCGAGCGGACTCAAGCTCGACATCGAGGCCGCGGCGGCGGCGTTCACACGGCTGGGGGAGCAGCTTGGGCTCGAGCCCGAGCAGGCGGCGCGCGGTGTGCTGCGCGTGGCCGGCGCGACCATGGCGGGAGCGATCCGTTCCGTGAGCATCGAGGTCGGCGAGGATCCGCGCTCCGCGGCGCTGATCGCCTATGGCGGCGCGGGTCCGCTGTTTGCTTCGTTGCTGGCCAGCGAACTTGGCATTCGGACGATCGTGATCCCCAACTACGCGGGTAACTTCTCCGCCTGGGGGCTGCTGGAGCAAGACGTCGTGCGCTCGGCCGCGTTGACGATTGTCTCCCCGCTTGACGACGGAGGAATCGCACGCGCCCAGCGGACCATCGAGCATCTCATCGAGCAGCTGGATTCCCGTGCCGAGTCCGACCTGCAGGGTGCGGTGACCCACGAGGCCGAGTTCGACCTGCGCTATCCCGGCCAGGAGTACACGCTGACCGTCCCCGTGGCTCTCGCCGATGGCCGTATCGCCCAGTCGCCTCAGGAGATCGCGCGCAGGTTCGCCGACCTCTACGAGCGGACGTACGGCCACAGCTTCGATGTCGGGGTGGACATCCTCTCGGTGCGGGCGATCGAGCGTACGGTTCTCCCGCGCGCGGCGAGCACCCGTCACTCGATCGGCAATGGTGCAGGGCGCGCATCCCGCACCGCACGGGCCTACTCGTTCGCGAATGAGGAGTGGTGCGAGTTCGAGCTCATCGAGCGAGAATCGCTGGCGCCCGGTGCGCAGTTCGCCGGGCCCGCGATCGTCACGGAGGCGACGGCCACCTCGTACATCGACGCCGGCCTCAGCGGCACGGTGCACGACTCGGGCGCGCTCATCCTCACCGACGCGCTCGGGTGACTTAGTGTCGCGAATCAGAAATTGGACGGCATTCGAGCGGCCCCTGGTGGCGCTGCGCTTTGTCCTCGGACCCTCGTGTAGCGCTGCTACACGTCGGGTCCTGCGTCCTCGCGCAGCATCCACCAGCGACCACTCTCGGTGCCGCCGAATCTCTGCCTCGCGACACTAGGCGGTCAGCCGTCGCGCCAGCGGCCTGGCATCGGCTGCGTGCTCATCATGTTGGGTGGGTTCTGACCGCCGTCGACGGCCAGGTTGACTCCGGTCACCCACGAGGCGCGGTCCGACAGCAGGAAGCACGCGACGTCGGCAATCTCGGTGTCGGTGCCCAGCCGCCCGAACGGGAGCTCGTGCTCGAGCCAGCGGTCAAACGCCTCACGGTCCTCGGCCGCTCGTTCCCACCCCGACCCCGGGTGCATGATGGAGCCCGGGCTGATCGCGTTGACGCGAATCCCGCGTGGTGCCAGCTCACGCGCGAGCGATCCCGCGAGGTGGCTCTCCGCCGCCTTCGCCGCGCCGTAATGCGGCCGGGTCCAGGGGTGCATGCCCGCGATCGAGGAGATGAAGACCATCGCGCCGCCTCCGGCCTGGGCCATCAGCGGTGCGGCCGCGCGCGCGGCGATCGCGGGGTGCGTGACGTTGATGTCGAACGTGTAGCGCCAGTCGCTCGCCTCGATCGCCGAGAGCCGCGGCCCGCCGCGGAGCGCCCCGGCGTTGGCCACCAGGAGGTCCAGTCCACCAAGGGCGGCGGCCGACGACGCCACGAACGCCTCGAGTGCCTCCGCGTCAGTCACGTCGATCGTCCCGCCGTGCGCGGTAGCGCCGCGGCCCAGCAGTTCGGTGACCGCCGCCTCGACGCCGTCGGCGTCACGCGCCCCGATCGCGACGGCGCAACCCTCGGCCGCCAGCCCGATCGCGATCGCCCGCCCGATTCCCCGCGAGGCGCCGGTGACGATTGCCCGCTTACCAGCCAATCCCAGATCCATGCGCGCGCTCTCAGGACACGAGGTCGACGGCGTGCAGGGCACGCTCCAGCGCGGCGAGGAACTCGTCGATCTCCTCGTCACCGTGCGCGGCGCTGAGCAGCAGAGTGGCGAACGAATACTGGTAGACGCCTTCGTTCAGCAATCCGAGCATGATGTTGGCGAGCTTCTCGTTGTCATCGAGCATCCGCGTGCGATAGTCGATGACGCGCTCGGGCGCCCAGTGCATGCCGTAAAGGTGGCCGAAGCCCGTAGCGTGCAGCGGAATGCCGTACTTCTCGCCGATCTCATCGATGCCGCGGCGCATCCGCTCTCCGACCGCCTGCACCCGCGCATGCACATCGGGCGTGAGCTGCTCGATCGCGGCGATCCCGGCGGCCAGCGCCGTCACGTTGCCACCGAAAGTGGACGCCGCGAGCACCGGGGCCCGGCCGTCGTGCAGGTAGGGGTCGAGCAGCCCCATGATTTCGGCGCGGCCTCCGACGGCGGCCTGGGGCAGGCCGCCGCCGATCGACTTGCTCATCACGGTTAGGTCCGGGGTGACCCCGTGGTGGGCCTGCGCGCCGCCGTAGGCAATCGGGAAGGTCACCACCTCGTCGAAGATCAGCACGATGCCGAGTCGCGCCGTGACCTCGCGCAGCCGCTGCAGAAACTCGGTAGTGGCAGGCACCATGCCGGCGGCCCCCATGATCGGTTCCACCAGGACGGCGGCGAGGTCCGCGCCCTCGCGTTTGAGGACGGACTCTGCTTCGTCTGGGTCGTTGAACGGGAACTCGACCACGTCCTGCGCCACGCCCGGAGTCACACCGGCGGGCACGCCGGTGGCGTCGAAGCTGATCGAAGAGTCACCTACGACGAGCACGTCGGCGATGCCGTGGTAGCTGCCCTGCGCCTTGGCCAGCTTGGTCCGTCCCGTGTACGCGCGCGCGAGACGCAGCGCAAGCAGGTTCGACTCGGTCCCTGAGGCGAGGAAGCGCACCCGTTCGACGGACGGCATCCGCTCGATGAGGAGCGACGCCATGCGGTGCGCGAGCCCCCATTCCGGGCATCCCAGCTGGGCCGCGCGGTCGAGTTGCTCGACGATGGCGTCGCGCACCGCCTCGTTGCGGTGCCCGAGTGCCATGACCCAGTCACCGATACGCATATCGAGGTAACGGTTGCCGTCGACGTCCCACACACGCGCGCCCTGCGCGCGTTCCAGGAGGACCGGGTAGGGCAGCTGGTACCACATCCCGCCGGCGTGGCCGGTGGGGATCAGCGGCATCGTTTGCTCCAGTAGCTCGAGCGAACGGCGAGTCCGCTCGCGGTAGCGCCGCTCGGCTTCGGGGTGCAGACGCACGCCGGCGATCGTCGCCGCAGCGGTGGAGGTTGACGACATGGGCTCTCCTCTATCCGTTTCGGTGGGGTGTCAGTACGAAGGGTCAGCCGGCTGCTTGTAGATCGGTTAGGAGGCGGTCGAGAAATCTGACGTACGCGTCGACGTCATCGTCGCCGTGCGCCACCGACAGCGTCCACTGCTCCGGCCGGGCTGGTGTGATGAACACGCCCGAGTTCACCGCGTAGAGCCAAGTGAGCCGGAGCAGGTCCAGGTCCTGAGTCGCGCGTAGCGTCGCGTAGTCGGTGATCCGCGTCGGCGACAGGGTCACGCAGCCGCGAGCGCCGATCCCGAGCGCGTAGCCCGTCGCGCCGTGCGCGTCGAGGACGTGCTGGCAACCATCGATCATGCGGCGGTTGAGTCGTTCGAGGTGAGCGTAGGCGTCCGGTGTCAGGACCTCGAACAGGCTTGCCCGGGCGGCGGCCATGGTGAGGGCGTTGCCGTTGTAGGTGCCCACCTGGTAGACCGATCCGTCCTCGACGACCGACATCACCTCCTCGGTGCCGCCGATCGCGCCTGAAGGCAGCCCTCCGCCGAGCGCCTTGGCCAGGGTGAGGAGATCGGGGCGCACGCCCGAGCGCTCGACGACACCTCCAGCGGCAACCGCCAGCCCGGTCTTGACTTCATCGAAGATCAGGACGATGCCGTGACGCCGCGTGATCTCGCGCACAGCCTCGAGATAGCCGGGCTCGGGAAGGATCATCCCGAGCATCATCGCCGCCTCCATGATCAAGCACGCGGGCTTACGGGATTCACGCTCCAGTTCCCGCACCCGTCGTTCCAGCGCTCCGGCATCGTTGAACGAAACGGCAACGGTGAGCTCGGCCACGGAGCGTGGGATTCCCGCTCCGTAGGCAACCGAGGGCCAGTTGCCCCGGTCATCGGGAACATCGCGATCACCGCCAGTGGCGACCATGACGGTGTCGTGATGGCCGTGATAAGCGCCGACGATCTTCATAACGGTGTCGCGACCGGTGAAACCGCGCGCGATGCGAATCGCGTCCATAGTCGACTCCGAGCCGGAATTCGTGTAGCGCCACTTGGGAAGGCCGAACCGCCGTGCCAGCTCCTCGGCAACAACCACCGCATCCTCGGTCGGCGCCGCGAAGTGACTCCCATTGGAGACCTGCCTTCCGACCGCGGCGGCGATCGCCGGATTGGCGTGACCCTGGACCATCGAGCCAAAGCCGTTGTGGAAGTCGACCATCCGTCTGCCGTCGAGATCCCAGACGACCGCGCCCTCCCCTCGCGTCACGTAGAACGGCCAGGGCGTCCGCCGCTGGAAGGACGAGGCGACGCCGCCGACGAGCACCTGGTCCGCGCGCCGGTACATGCGCGCGGACTCAGGCGTGGAGGCGTCGAGGTGCTCTTGCTCGCGCTCGATGAGCGTTTGCACGCGGGCTCTGTCATGCACCGCCGGCGCACGACGGCCCCGCGAACTGGGCGGGGCCGTCGTCACCGGCCTTGCCCCCGGGGTAATTAGGCGTGCGCCGGAGTTGCCTGGAGGGCCTGAAGGACCTCCTCGGGAAACTCCTGCGACGGATCGATCGAGATCGTCTTGTCGAGCAGGTACTCGTCGATCGCGTACGGGCCGTGCTCCCGGCCGATGCCGGACTCCTTGTAGCCGCCGAAGGACGAGTTGAAGTCCGCCGCCATCGTGTTGACCGAGAACGTGCCGGTGCGAATGCGCCGGGCGACCTCGAATCCGCGCGCCGGATCCCCGGTGAACACCGAGCCGGATAGGCCGAAGCGGCTGTCGTTCGCGATCCGCACCGCGTCCTCCTGGTCCTCGTAGGGGATGAGCGCGATGACCGGGCCGAAGATCTCCTCCTGAGCCACCGTCATGTCGTTGGTCACGTTGGTCAGCAAGGTCGCCTCCACGTACCACCCCTTGTCGAGGTGCTCGGGGACGTTGCCGCCGGCCGCTACGGTGGCGCCCTCGTCGACGGCCTTCTTGATGTAGCCGAGGACGCGATCGCGGTGTCGCTCGGTGACCAGCGGGCCGATCACCGTGTCGTCCTCGTGCGGGTCGCCGACCTTCAGGCTCTTGAATGCCTCGGTGAGCTTGCCGGCGATCTCGTCGTAGCGCGACTTCGGCGCCAGGATCCGGCTCATGCACACGCAGCTCTCGCCCTGGCTCGTGCCGGCGCTCGAGCCGACGAGAACCGGGAGGACCGCGTCGACGTCGGCATCGTCGAGGACGATCGCCGCCGACTTGCCGCCGAGCTCGAGCACGCAGGGCTTGATCAGCTCTCCACACGTCTTGCCGATCTGCTTGCCGACCTCGACCGAGCCGGTGAAGCTGACCATGTCGACGTCCGGGTGCGTCACCAGCCGCTCGGAGCCCTCGCGGGTCGCGGCGACGATGTTGATGACGCCGGGTGGGAAGCCGGCCTCGGTGATCAGATCGCCCATCGCAAACAGCGTCAGCGGGTCGGGATCGGGCGTCTTGACGACGGCCGTGCAGCCGGCGACGATCGCCGGCGCGATCTTCTGGGCGATGCCGGAGATCGGGAAGTTGAACGCTGTCATCGCGGCGACCACACCGACCGGCTCCCGCACGAGCAGGCTCTTGCTCTCGTACTTCATGATCAGCCCGCCCGCGTTGCCGGCCAGCGGGGACAGGTCGGCCTCGCGCACCTCTGCGAACCTGTGCTCCCGGCCCACCTTGGCGTAGTAGTTCCAGTGCAGCGTCGGCGCGACCGAGTGGTAGACCTCGGCCGTCAGCTTGGTGTGCCCGAGCTCGTCGACGATCAGATCGCGGACCTCCGGCTGATGCTCGGCGAGCAGGGCGGCCAGCCGCTCCATCATCTCCGCGCGCTCCTCCACCGGACGGGTCGGCCAGTCCGTCTCGTAAAACGCCTTGCGGGCGGCCTCGACGGCGCGATCGATGTCGGTGGCGTTCGCCGCGGCGACGTACCCGATCTTCTCGCCGGTGGCCGGCGAGATGACGTCGAAGCGCTCGTTCGAGTCGGGCTCCTGCCAGCGACCGTCGATGTAGAGGTTGGGATATTCGCGCGACAGCATCAAAGAACTCTCCTCGTCCAGGGCGTGATCGGTTGAGTTGAACTTGGTTCGATTATGCTAGCAATAACGAGCTGGGTCAAGCGCCGCCGCGTTCCTAACAACATTGGCCCCTAGTCGAATCGCGGGTCCGTGTGATAGGGTTCGACCCGAATTCAGCTCAGTACGCTCAGGACGACCTTGTATCCGGCACCGCTTCTCAACGAGGACAACCGAGACTTCTGGACAGGTGGCCGCGACGGCGAGTTGCGGATCGTCCGATGCAACGACTGCGGGTACTACATCCACCCGCCGTCGCCGCGGTGCCCTCGTTGCCTCAGCGAGAACGTCGAGCCGAGCCCGGTCAGCGGACGTGGACGCGTCTACACCTACACGGTGAACCAACGCGCCTGGTCGCCGGGACTCGAGGTCCCCTACGTCATCGCGATCGTCGCGCTGGAGGAGCAGCCCGACCTGCGCTTGATGACGAACATCATCGGGTGCTCGGCGGACGAGGTCGCGATCGGCATGCCGGTGCAGGTGGAGTTTCGCGAGCAGGGCGAGGCGTACGTCCCGGTGTTCAGGCCCGCGTGACCATGGCCGAGAAGTTCGAAGATCGCTGCATCATCTCGGGGGTCGGCCAGTCCGAGGTCGGCCGCCGGGTGACCAAGGGAGTGCTCGCGCTGACGCTCGACGCGTGCCTCGAGGCGATCACCGACGCCGGACTGAAGCCGGCCGACATCGACGGGGTGATCTCCTGGCCCGGCGCTGTTACCCGGGCCGAGGGCCTCGCCCCTCCCGGTCCGGGCTCGTCGGGACCCGGGCCGCACGCCGTGATCGATGCGCTGCGCCTGCAGACGAACTGGCACTCGGCCGGTCCGGAGACCCCGGGGATGCTTGCGTCGGTCATCCATGGGTGCATGGCGGTGGCCTCGGGCATGTGCCGTCACGTGCTCGTCTACCGGGCCTTGAACGAAGCAACGGCGTGGCGCCAGAGCACTGAACGCGTGGCCACCGACACGGGCGGGGTCACCGGGATCATGCAGTGGATCCTTCCCTTCGGCGCGTTCTCCGGGCCGAACTGGATGGGGCTTTACGCGCGCCGGCACATGCACGAGTACGGCACCACCCGTGAGCAGATCGCCCAGATCAGCCTCAACGCCCGGCGCAACGCGGCGCTCAACCCCAAGGCGGTCCTGACCAAGGAGCTGACGCTCGATGAGTACATGGCGTCCCCGATGATCAGTGATCCCTTGTGCCTGTACGACTGCGACATCGCCATCGACGGGGCGACTGCGGTCGTGATCTCGGACGCCGGGTACGCACGCGACACTCCGAACCGGGCAATCCACTTCGAGGCGGTGGGGAGCGCGCTCAACGGTCGCGCTTCGTGGGACCAGTGGGAGGACATGACCACGACCGCGGCGATGAACGCCGGCGCCCATCTGTGGTCCCGGACCGATCTGAAGCCCAGCGACGTCGACACCGCACAGCTTTACGACGGCTTCACGGTGCTGAGCCTCTACTGGCTCGAGGGCCTGCAGTTCTGCGGCCGCGGCGAGAGCGGCGCGTTCGTCGAGGGCGGCGAGCGCATCAGCCTGACGGGCGAGCTCCCGCTGGCCACCAGCGGGGGTCAGCTCTCAGCGGGCCGCCTGCACAGCTTCGGCCACCTGTACGAGGCGTGCCTCCAGCTACGCGGGGAAGCCGGCGAGCGCCAGGTGCCGGACGCCAAGGTGGTGGCGGTGTCGGCGGGCGCGGGGCCCTTGGCGTCGTGCCTGCTGCTCAGAACATAGACCCACACGAGGTATGAGGGAGAGATGAACCTAGCGACACTTGCCGACCAGTACGCCGAGCGTTACGGCGATCGGGTGCTGGCCATCTTCGACGACGACACCGTGACCTATGCTCAGCTCCCCGAGCGCGCCGGGCACGTCGCCGCGGGCCTGAGAGACCTGGGAGTCAGCGACGGCGACCGCGTCGCGATCATGATGGGGAACCGGTCCGAGTTCCTTTACGCCTGGTTCGGGATTCTCAAGCTCGGGGCGATCGAGGTGCCGATTCACGACGCCGCCCGGGGTCCTGGGATCTCGCACATCCTGAACACGACCGAGGCTCGTGTGCTGATCGTGGAGGACGTCTTCCTCGATCACGTCCGGCCCTGGCTGGGCGACTCCCCGAGCGTCGAGCACGTGGTGGTCGTCGGGACGCCGTCCGCCGGCGCCAACGGCGAGAAGCCGCTACGCGATTTCGCCGATCTGCTGGCCAACCCCGACTCCGTCGAGACCCGCGAGGTCGACCCCGGCCAGCCCGCTTCGATCCTGTTCACCGGGGGCACGACCGGTCCGCCCAAGGGCGTCGTCCTGCCCCACAACCACAACATCAACCTGGGCACGAGTACGGCCGAGGTAGCGCAGTACACCGAAGATGACGTGCTGCTGTCCGTGTTTCCCCTGTTCCACGCCAACGCCAAGTACATGACATTGGTGGCGGCCATGGTCGCCGGCGCCAAGGCGATCGTCAACCGGCGCTTCTCGGCCAGCCGGTTCTGGGAGCAGTGCCGCCGCGAGCGCGTCACCGCGTTCAACGGCATGGGCGAGATGCTGCGGATCCTGATGAAGCAGCCGGAGGGACCCGACGACTCGGACAACACCGTCCGCGTGGTGGTCGGAGCGGCCGCGCCGCGTGACCAAGTGCTCGAGTTCGAGAACCGCTACGGGCTGGCGATCCTCGACGTGTACGGCCTGACTGAGACCGGGCCGATCACCTTCAACACGTTCGATCAGCGCCGCGCCGGCTCGATGGGCGTTCCCGTTTCGTGGTACGAGGTACGCGTCCTCGATGAGAACGACGTCGAGGTTCCCGACGGCGAGGCGGGCGAGATCTGCATCCGCCCCGCGCGACCGCACGTGATGATGGCCGGCTACTGGAACAACGACTCGGCGACGATGAAGTCGATCCGGAACCTGTGGTTCCACACCGGCGACCACGGCTACCGGGACGCCGATGGCTTCTACTTCTTCAAGGCGCGGGAGACCGATTCGATCCGCCGCCGCGGCGAGAACGTGTCCGCCTGGGAGGTCGAGCGCGTTCTGGCGCTGCACGAGGAAGTGCTCGAATCCGCCGTCTACGGAGTCCCTGCGCCGCTCGGCGGCCAGGAGGTGATGGCGGCGATCGTGCTCAAGCCGGGCTCGACGTTCGCGCCCGAGGCCCTGCTGGACTTCTGCACCGAGAGGATGGCCCACTTCGCGGTTCCCAGGTACCTGCGGTTCGTGGACTCGCTGCCCAAGTCGCATGCGCAGCGGATCCTCAAGCAGGAGCTGAAGGCCGAGGGAGCCGAGGCCGACGGCGTGTGGGATCGCGAGAGCGTCGGCTACAAGGTCCGGCGATGACCCAGCGCGCTCGCCAGGTTCATCTCGTCGAGTACCCCGTCGGCGAGGTGACCCCCGACCACTTCGTCACCGTCGAAGTCGAGGTCCCCGAGCCGCAGCCGGGTCAGGTCCTCGTGCGCAACACGTTCACCTCGGTCGATCCCGGCATGCGCCTGCGGTTGCGGGAAAGCGGTCCCGCCGGCTACTTCAACTCGTTTCTTCTGAACGCCGCGATGGACGACATCTGGGCCGTTGGCGAGGTGATCGAGTCACGGGCCGAGGGATTCGAGGCCGGCGACGCCGTGTGGCACGCGAAGGGGTGGCGCGACTACGCGATCGTCACGGCAGGCGAGCCGGCGCTGGCCGGCATCGCCACGCTGGCGCGGATCGACACCTCGGTGGCGCCGGCGGAGAAATACCTCGGGCCGCTTGGCGCCATGGGCGTGACCGCGTATGCCGGGATCATCGACGCGGCCGAGCTGCGCGAGGGAGACATCGTCTGGGTCTCCGCCGCCGCCGGCGCGGTCGGCAGCCTCGCGGCGCAGATCGCCAAGCTCCGCGGCCATCGGGTGATTGGCAGCGCCGGCTCGGAGGAGAAGGTCCACTACCTGCTCGATGAGTTGGGGCTCGACGCGGCGTTCAACTACCGCGATCGGCCGGTCGTCGGCCGATTGCGCGAAGCCGCCCCTGACGGCATCGACGTCTACTTCGACAACGTCGGCGGTGATCACCTCGAGGCGGCGCTCGCCACGCTTCGGCCGTGGGGCAGGGCCGCGCTGTGCGGAGCCATCTCAGAGTACGAGTCGGTCGGACCCACGCCCGGCCCGAGCAACCTGTTCCAGGCCACGGCGAACAACCTCACGCTTCGAGGGTTCCGCGGGAGTGCGTATCAGCACCGCCTACCCGACGTCGTGCGGGAGCTCGGCGGCTGGCTGGCCGAGGGCCGGCTGCGCTACCACGAGACGATCATCGACGGCCTGGACCGGGCGCCCGAGGCGCTCATGCGGGTGCTGTCCGGGGACACCACGGGCAAGGCGCTCGTGCGGGTCGGGTAGGCGGGCGGCCGCGCGGCGCGCCCCACACGCGCCTCGTCGCGCGGCGCGCCCCAAACGCGCCTCGCCCACCCCCGATCAGGCCGCTTTGCGCGCGGCGCGTGGCTTGCGCTTGGCCGGCAGCGAAGCTGGTTGCGCGTAACCGGCGACGGCCAGGCAACGCTCGACGAAGAACTCGCGGATGTCGTCCAGCGATAGGCCGCCACCCGGCCGATACCAGTGCCAGACGCTCTTGTACAACCCGAGAATCGCGTGCGTGAGCAGACGTGGGTCAGCCTCAGGGATGGCGCCCTGCTCCATGCCGCGGGTGAGGAAGGCGGCCCAGGCGAACTCGATGTCACGCATGCGCGCGCGAGCCACGCGCCGTGCCTCTTCCTCGCGTGGCGATTTGCGCGGGACGGCGATCAGACCCTCTTCGGCGACCAGCACGCGATTGCGCATGACGTCGTGCTCGCTGAGATCGAACAGGCCGTTGAGCAGGCGCACGAGTGTCGGGCCGAAATCGCCCCCGCCGGCGGTCAGCGCGTCGAATCTCTCCCGTTCGGCCTCCAGCGCCTCGGCATGAATCTCCAGCAGACAATGGAGCTTGGACTCGAAGTAGTGATAAAGCGCCGTAGAGCCCAAACCTACGTCGTGGGCGATGTCGGCCCACTTCGTGTACTCGTACCCATCGCGGCCGAAATGCTCGATCGCCGTCGTCAGGATCTCCGGTCGCTTGCTGCGTGACCCATCTGGGCTTCCTGCCCGTCGGCTCGCCTGAGTGTGCACGTTCTTGGCCACGATGCCTCTTTCGATTGAAGTGACCCCAACTCTATCAGTGGGCGAGACGGTGACCGGCCGTATGGCCCTCATCCCCCCATAAGGGCGGGAACTCAGCGGGTTCGGTTGCGTTTCGGGAAGCGGCTCGATACAGTTGAACTGAGTTCAAGTGAGAGAACCGTTGACGCAGCTAGAAGATCGCGTTGTCATCATCACGGGCGCCAGCTCGGGGCTGGGCGCTCAGCTCGCCCGCGCGGTCGGCGAGGCCGGCGGGGTTCCCGTCCTGGCCGCGCGCCGGGCCGAGCGGCTGGCCGCGCTCATCGAGGAGATCCCGAGCGCTGACGCGGTCACCTGCGATGTCACCGACGAAGCGGACCGCGCGCGTCTCATCGACGGTGTCATCGAGCGGCATGGGCGGCTCGACGGGTTGATCAACAACGCGGGCGCCGGCGCGACCGCGCCCGCGATGCGCACGTCGGCCGAGACGTTTGCCCGCGTGCTCGACCTGAACCTCGTCGCGCCTTATGCGCTTTCCATCCTGGCCGCTCAGCGGATGCGCAACGGAGGGGGCCGCTCGATCGTCAACATCGCGTCGGTCTTGGGTCTGCGCTCGATCGGGTCGATCCCGGATGCGGCCTATGTCGCATCGAAGGCGGGCATCATCGGCCTGACCCGCGAGCTGGCCTCGCAATGGGGCCGCTACGGCATCCGGGTGAATGCCGTCGCTCCGGGTTTCTTCGCCACCGAGATGAATGCCGAGCTCGGCGAGGATCCCGAGCAGTTTCCCGAGTTCCTCCTCTCACGGACGCCGCTCGGACGGGGCGGCCGTACCGGCGAGCTCGACGAGGCCGTGCTCTTCCTGCTCGGCCCCGGCAGTAGCTTCGTCACCGGAACCGTGCTCAGCGTCGACGGAGGAATGGCGATTGCCTGACCGCCGCCGCCCATCAAGACTCGACAACATGCAACGCGGAGAAAACCGATGCCGACCCTAACTTTCCAGCCCGAAGCCGATCGCTATTACGCCGAGGGGTACTGGCGTGACGGGGATCTGTGGACCGACTTTGCCCGCCGCGCCGCGGCGACCCCCGAGAAGCCGGCGCTGATTCTCGACGATCGCACGTTCACGTTCGATCAGCTCCGGCGTGCGGCGGTCGGCGTCTCGCTGCGGCTCGCGGAGGGTGGCGTCGAGCCCGGGGACGTCGTCGTCCTCCTCGGCCGCCATTCGATCGAGGCGGCCGTGGCGATGCTCGGCTGCATGCACCGCGGCGTGGTCATCGCGCCGCTGCCGCCGATGTTCAACGAGACGCAGCTCTCCGCGCTGATCGAGCAGACGCGCGCGACCGGGCTGCTCGGCTTCGGCGGGAGCAAGGAACTCGCCAAGTGTCAGCAGGTCGCCGGCCAGGTCCCGCTGTTCCTGCCCATCGAGCCTGAGCTGGTCGACCAGCTGGCTCAGGCCGACCCTCCGGACGAGCATGTCCCCCGCCATGGCGACGATCTGGCGATGGTGCTCCACTCCTCGGGGACGACCTCCACCCCGAAGGGGATCGCACACTCCAACAACACGCTGCGCTATGCCACCGAGGGCATCTGCAGGCGCTGGGAGCTGACCGGCGAGGACGTCTACCTCGTGGTCTGCGAGTTCGGGTTCGTGGGCGGCCTGGTATTCGGCTACTTCCCGCCTCTGTTCAACGGCGCCACGGGCGTCCTCGTCAACCGATGGAATGCTGAGAACGCCCTGCGGCTGATCGAGGCGCACGGGTGTACCTACGTGCTCTCGATGCCGACACATTCGGCCGACCTGATCGAGGCGAAGCGCCGTAGCGACCTCGACCTGCCATCGATGCGCGTTCTGGCGGCTCCCGGCCTCACGCGCGAGCGCCGCGTCGCAATGCGAGAGGCGTTCGGCGTGCCGCCGCTCGGCGACTACGGTCTGTCCGAGGTCCCGGGACACGCCGCGCACGGCCTCGACGACCCCGAGGCGAAGATCGCCCTCACCGAAGGCCGCCCTTACGACGGCACGGAGATCCGGATCGTCGACGACAACGAGCGACCCGTGCCGGCGAACACCGTCGGCTCGGTGATCGTCAACGGGCCCAGCCGCTTCCTCGGCTTCCTGAACAACGACGAGCTCACTCGCGAGTCGCTGACCGCCTGGGGCGGCTACCGGACCGGCGACCTCGGCTATCTCGACGAAGACGGGCAGTTCATCTACATCGGCCGCAGCAAGGACATCATCCGGCGCGGGGGCGTGACGATCGTCCCGTCCGAGGTCGAGCCTGTGATCCTGCGCTATCCCGATGTCCGTGAGGTCGCGATCGTGCCCATCCCCGACGAGCGCCTCGGCGAGCGCGCCTGCGCCGCGATCATTCCCGTCGAGGGCAAAGCGGCGCCGACGCTCGAGGAGCTGCAGCAATTCCTCGAGCAGGAGGGCGTGGCGAAGTACACCTGGCCGGAGTCCGTCGAGGTCTTCGAGGAGTTCCCGCGAACGCCGTCACTGAAGGTGGTCAAGCGCGACGTCGTGACGCAGATCCTCGAGCGGGCTGGCGTGACGGCGTAGGCAGGTACCGTGCGGCCTCCGGCATCTGTATCATTTGTGCTGAAATGACTTCAAGTCAAACAGGAGCGGGAGCGGCGCAGGGGTCGTCCGGGACGACGTTCTTCGAGCGTTACTTCGAGCTCCTCGACGGCCCGGATCCGCACAGCTCACTCGACCTGGTGGCAGAAGATCTGGAGTTCTCTATCCAGTGGGCCGCCGACGGCTCGCGCAAGAGCAGCCAGTTCGTGGGGGGCCGCGACGAGCTGCGAGGATTCATCGACGCGGGTGACACCGAGGGCTGGGCTCACTACGTGTTACACACCCGTGTCAGCGGCGATGTGGAATTCGCCCTGGGGGAGACGCGCTGGGATAACGGTGAGCGCATCGGCACATTCCTGGCGGTCGCCGAACTCGACGAATCGGGCCGGATGCGCAGGTACATGGTGGCGCGCTCTCCGGTCCTCGCCTTCCCACCTGGGCCATGACGGAGGCCCGCACCGTGCAGCTGATCGATCCTGACGTGATCGGCGGAACCATCGAGGAGCCCAGGCTGATCGGGTCTGTGTGCGCACAGTGCGGCACGGTGACCTTCCCGCGCCAGCGCTCGTGCCCGCGGTGCACCTCCGAGGATGTCCAGCCGCGCGAGCTTGCCACTCGCGGTGAGCTGTGGAGCTGGACGATCCAGTGCTTTGCGCCCAAGGCGCCGCCCTACCTTCCGGGAGGGGTGGAGGAGTTCGAGCCCTACGGCGTCGGGTACATCGAGTTGCCGGGCGAAGTCCGGGTCGAGGCAAGGCTCACCGAGAGCGACCCGGAGCGGCTGCGGATCGGCATGCTCATGGAGTTGACGCTGATCCCGGTCCCCGGCGCGCCCGACAAGCTGACCTTCGCGTTCCGTCCGGTTTGCGAGGAGGACGAGTGAGCGGCGGCGACGACGTCGCGGTCGTCGGCGTCGGCATCCACGCGTTTGGCCGGCATGACGGAGTGACCGGGCTCGAGATGGGCGCCATCGCGGCCCGCCGCGCGCTCGCCGATGCGGGGATCACGTGGCAGGACGTCGACTTCGCCGCCGGCGGTTCGGATGCCGCGGGCAACGCGGACACGTCGGTCTCGATCCTCGGGCTGACCGGCGTGCCGTTCATCAACGTCAAGAACGGGTGCGCGACGGGCGGGTCGGCACTGACCACCGCCCACGCGATGCTCGTCTCGGGTGCGGCCGAGGTCGCGCTGGTCGTTGGCTTCGACAAGCACCCGCGCGGGGCGTTCAACCCCCTGCCGGAGGAGTGGGGCATCGGCTCCTGGTACGGCGAGACCGGCTTGATGCTCACGACGCAGTTCTTCGCGCTGAAGATCCAGCGCTACATGGCCGAGTACGGCATCTCCGACTCGACCCTGGCCAAGGTGGCGGCCAAGGCGTTCGCCAACGGCGCGCGCAACCCGGACGCGTGGCGGCGTACTCCGCTCAGTGAAGGGGAGATCCTGGGCGCGAGGATGGTCAACCATCCGCTGACCCAGTACATGTTCTGCTCCCCGGGCGAGGGCGCGGTGGCGCTCGTACTGGCTCGCGGCGCGCGGATTCGCGAGCTCGCCCCAGCGCCGGTGTATCTCCGCTCGGTCGCGTTCCGCACCCGGCGCTTCGGATCGTTTGAGGTGTTCAGCCCGTCGATCCCGATTGAGTCCGCGCCCTCGGCGACCACCGAGGCAGCGGCGGCCGCATTCGAGGAGGCCGGGATCGGACCGGACGACGTCGACGTGGCGCAGATTCAGGACACCGAGTCCGGAGCGGAGGTCATGCACCTCGCCGAGACCGGGCTCTGCGAACACGGAGAGCAGGAGGCACTGATCCAGAGCGGCGACACCGAACTCGGCGGGCGACTGCCGATCAACACCGACGGCGGCTGCCTGGCCTGCGGCGAGCCAATCGGCGCCTCAGGACTGCGGCAGGTGCACGAGATCGTGCTTCAACTGCGCGGCGAAGCCGGCGAGCGCCAGGTCCCCAAGCCGTGCCGTGTCGGCTTTACGCAGGTGTACGGAGCGCCCGGCGTGAGCGCGTGCACCGTGCTGACCGTCTGACCCGGGCCGGCGTGTCGTCGTCGCCTTGGGTTGCCGGGGTCGCCGGCTCGACGCCGCCCGCCGGCGCCCGGCCACGTCACCGACGTGCGCGCGGCCCAGCTTCCCTCACTTCACGATGTTGCCGGCGTCGATCGGCAGCGCGACCCCGGTGATGTACTTGGCGGCGTCCGAGCACAGGAAAAGCACGGCATCCGAAACGTCCTCGGGCTCGATCCAGGCCACACCGGGGAGGATGTTTAGCGACTCGAACGGCTCGCGCACGTCGTCCTCGGTCGGGTGCTGGAGATGGGGGGCGAACAACTCGAAGGTCGAATCGTTGATCACCAGCGGCGTCCGCACGGTGGTGGGGCACACGGCGTTGACCCGGATGCGATGGGGCCCGGCCTCCTGGGCGAGCACCTTCATCAGCCCGATGACGCCGTGCTTGGCGGCCGTGTAGTGCGCGGTGTTGGCATAGGCGCGCAGGCCGGCGGTCGAGCTCGTGAGGACGATGCTGCCGCCCTCGCCACGCTCCACCATCGAGGGAAGCGCCGCCCGCGTGGCGTTGAACACGCCGGTCAGGTTGATGTCGATCATGTCCTTCCACTGCTGCTCGGTCATCTCCCAGGCGACCGCCCAGGACCCGATCCCGGCATTGGCACAGACGATGTCAATCTTTCCCAGCTCGGCCAGACCGGCGTCAACCGCGGCCTGAAGGTCGGACAGCGACCGGACATCGGCGATGGCCTTGACCGCGCGCCGGCCCATCGCCTCGATCGCGCTGACCGTGGTGTCGAGGTCGGCTTCGCTGGCCAGGTCGTACGAGATCGTTTCGACCTGGCCGCCGCCGATGTCGACAGCGATCACGTCGGCGCCCTCCGCGGCGAGTTTCAGCGCATGTGAGCGCCCCTGCCCCCGGCCGGCGCCGGTGACCAGCGCCACCTTTCCATCGACGAGTCCCATTCTCTCTCAGCTCTCCTTCCGCGGTTCGGCGTGCCGCCCAGAGCCTATCATATGAAGTGAAATCAGTTCAGGCAACTGGAGGGAGCTCGTGGTCGCGGGTTGGCACGACCACGGCGCGGCCGAGCACCTCTCCGCGCCGGAGCTTGCCGTAAGCGCCCACGGCGTCGTCGAGGCCGAACACCTGGGCCTCCGAGTGGATCTTGCCGGCGACGGCCAGTTCCACCACCTCGGCCAGCTCGGCGATCGTGCCCCAAGTCGGCATCCGGACGGTGGTCTCGTAGGGGATCAGCCCGGGAGCCACCCGAAGCTCACCGCCACCGCGGCCGAGGAACGTGACATCGCCGCCCTGAGCCACCGACCCCGCGGCCAGCGGCAGCGTCGTGCTGCTGCCGACGCAGTCGATCACGACGGCCACCCCGTCGGGATCGGTCGACGCGCGGATGTCCTCGGAGGTCAGGCCGTCCGCCGACAACGTCAGGTCGGCACCCGCCGCCCGCGCCAGCTCGAGCGCAGCGTCGCGCACATCGACGGCGACTACCCGGGCCGGCGTGATGGCCTTGAGGACCTGGACCGCCATGTGCCCGAGCCCGCCCACGCCGAGCACGACGGCGGTGCTCTGCGGGTGCAGTTGCGGCAGCGACAGCTTGACCGCGTGGTAGGGGGTGAGAGCGGCGTCGGTCAGCGGCGCGGCCCGGACCGGATCGAGCCCGGCAGCCGGCACGAGGTAGCGCGCCGACGGAACGAGCAGATACTCGGCCAGCCCGCCGTCACGCCCCAGACCGCCGCCGTGCGGACCGTGCGGAGTCCGCACGCAAGCGTTGTCGCGGCCGTTGGCGCATTGCCAGCAGGTACCGCAGCCCCACCGGCTGTAGACGACGACCGGATCGCCGACGTCGACGCCGGAGGCCTCGGGGCCGAGCGCGGCGACCTGTCCGGCCGACTCGTGGCCGAGGGTGAACGGAAGCGTGTATGGAAACGCGCCCGGCGGGCTGCTCATGACGTGGAGGTCCGTGCGACAGAGCCCGGCCGCGGCCACCTCGACGAGGACCTCCGCTCCCTGCGGCTCAGGTACGGGAACCTCGCTCACCACGGGATCGGATTCCCACTCCGTCAGGCGTAGCGCCCGCATCTTCGTCGTGCTCATGGCAGTTGCTCCATCGTCGTGGGCAGTTATCGAACTGAACTCAGCTTAGATTGGTAGACTACCGGGTTGTGCAGCAGAATTCATCTTCGGTGGCGGGCGGCGGCTCGGTGGCGGGCGAGGGTTCGGCTGCGGGCGGCGGCTCGGTGGGAAACGGGCGCGTCGCTGGCAAGGTCGCGCTGATCACCGGCGCCGCGCGAGGGATGGGCGCCGCGCACGCGCGGGCGCTGGCGCGCGAGGGCGCCAAGGTCGCGATCGCCGACATCGCCGCGGATGCCGGCGAGCGGCTGGCGGCGCAGTTGCGGGACGGTGGCGCAGCTAGCTCCTACCACGACCACGACGTGACCGACCCTGCCGCCTGGCGGGCGCTCGTGGCCACCGTGGAGGGCGAGCACGGCCCGATCGACGTGCTGGTGAACAACGCCGGGGTCCAGGTCCGCTCGGTCGGCATCGAGGCCGACGACGAGGAGTGGGAGAGGGTCACGGCCGTCAACCAGCGCGGCGTATTCCTGGGCATGCGCGCGGTGATACCGGGGATGGTCCGGCGCGGCGGAGGATCGATCATCAACATCGCCTCGGTCGCGGCGCTGGTCGGCCTGTCAGGATCGATCCCCTACCAGGGGAGCAAGGCGGCCGTGCTCGGACTGACGCGGGGCGCCGCCGTCTCGTACGGACCGGACAACATTCGGGTGAACGCGATCTGCCCTGGTCTGGTCGTGACTGGGATGACCGAGAGCGCATCGAGCGACGCGGTCGACGCGATGAAGGCGCGGATCCCGCTGCGCCGGGACGGTCGGCCCGACGAGATCTCGGCGGCAGTCGTGTTCCTGGCCTCGGACGAGTCGTCCTATATCACCGGCGTGGCGCTGCCGATCGACGGCGGATTCGTCGCTGTCTAGCCCCAGCCGCTTGCGTAACTCGTCCCGACTCCGCGGGGCGCGGGAGTGTGACGAGTTGTGCACGGGCGCCCGCAGCCGACACCGGGCCCCGACGGGTGGCCCGAACGGCTAGCCGGTCACATCGAGGGGCGCAAGCTCCTCGACGCGGAGCAGGTTGACGCCGACCAGCGCGGGATCGCGCAGCGCGCCGTCCGCGGCGAGCACGCCGAGGGCCTCTCCACCCCAGCGGGGATGGTCGAAGTACGCCTCGATGTATCCGAGGCGGGTTGTGTCCTCGAGCAGGCCAATCGGCCGCTGACCTTCCACGTCGAGCGGTTCGCACTCGACTTCGTTCAGCACGCGGTTGACGATCAGCCGTCGCGCGCCGAACGCGCCGTCCATGACATCACGCACCCGGTTCGCGAGCCCGCTGAATACATCCCAGGCGGTGTCGGCATCGACGCCCGCGGCTCGGTCCGCCTCGATCATGAACTTGGTCAGCGCTAGTTGCCCGTCCACGCGATCGAGCAGCACGTTCTCATCGACGTCGCACGAGCGCAGCCGGTACAGGCAGTTGACGTGGTCCTGAGCCACCATCTCGTTCTGCTCGGCGGTGAAGGCGAGCGTCTCCCCGGGGGTGAAGCGCAGCACCACGAAGCGCCAGGCGCGCGGCCGCTGGTTCCATCGGCCGTTGACGTCGGCCTGCGTCACAGCTCGATCGGTGTAGTAGCTCAGCAGCGACGGCATGGGGCGCAGGAGATCCTGGGCCATGCGGACGTGCACCTGCGTGTAGTGGCGCTCGCACTCCTCCGGCCTCCGGGACGGAGTCGGGTCGAAACGCCCGATGACCTTACCCATGCGCTCTAACTTGGATTTCCAAACAGCGAATTGGCACCTGGTTGGGTGTCGCTGATTGAGTGCGGGTTGGATCAGGCGAACTGGAAGTGGAGCTGTCGGCCGTTCCACCAGGGGATCTCGATTGGTGGGAGATCGGCGCTGCGCATGATCGGGCTGTAGGTGCGGCTGTTCAGGCGGCAGGTGACGTGGTCGGGCTGGATCGTGATCTGGCCGCTGGTGCTGATGAATCGGCGCCGGATTGTGTCGGGCGTCATCTGTTCGTAGCCGGGGAGGCGTTGGCGGAGGTGGTCGTAGGCGGCGGCGGCCCAAACGGTGAGGGTGGTGTCGAGGTCGACGTTCAACGCGACAGCGCTGCTGAGCGAGTCGAGGTGGAAGCTGCGGATCTGCTCGGCGAGGCGTTGCTCGACCCGCATCCGTTTGGCGTACCGGCCGACGATCTGTTTCGGCGGGCTCTCGCGGTCGTTGGTGAGGATCAGGGTCGGGTGCTCGTGCCCGAGTCCGCGGACCGCGATCTGACGTAGCGGCGCGGGGCAGCCACGAACGGTGACGTCCTGCTCGTGCACTTGTGGCCGGTTGTGCGTGCCGCGCCGGTCCAGCGTGATCGTTGTCCATTGTCCGTCGGGCAGTGCCTCGAGCTGGCTGGTGAGTTTCGCGTTGCGCGCGCGTAGGGTGATGAACCGCAGGCCGGCCGCGTTGAGCTCGGCCAGTCCGGCGCCGGTGGTGACTTTGGAGTCGAACACCAGCAGCGATGGGAGGTGACCGGTCGCGTCCTGCCAGTGGCGCGCGAACGCGATCACCTGCCCGGCCTGGTCGGCCTTGGTGCAGGTCGCGTTGGCGTAGAGCAGGTTGCGGGTCTCTGAGTCCTGCACGAAGAACGACAGGACCGCCTCGGTCCGCTGCGAACGGCGCGGAACGTAGTGATTCTCGAGCGCGACGTCGTCTCCGAAGTGCATGATCGCGTGGAAGTCCACGTCGAAATCAGCGCCGCGGGTCTGCCCTGTCTCGGTCATCGACCTTGCCAACGCGGCCAGGAGCTCCTGATCGTGCACGCGGGTCAGGCGGTAGCTGTAGCTCCCCAACGAGCTGGCCTTCGGCAGCGATTCCAGGCCGGCGAACGTCGCGAGCGCCGGGTCGAGACACACATCATCGACATGTGATACGCGACGTCGTCCGATCGATTTCAGGGCCAGCAGCGAGAGGACCGAGGACAGCGCGGGAACCTCACGCGTGCCGGGGAACCCCGCGCTGGCGACCGCACCGGGAAGATCCAGCGCGACCAGCGCGGGCAGCAGCAACATCGCGCCCGCATGGTCACTACTGACACGGACGGGCTGCTCGGGCCAGCGCATCACCCGCACGCGCGGCGGATGATCGCGCGTCGGCGGGCCGCGCTCACCCGGCGCGCGCGGTCCCAACCGCTCATAACCCTCGGCGGCCAACACCTCCCACACCCCGGTGCGGTTCAACGGCGTCTCGGTCAGCGCCAACGCCAGGGTGATCTCGGGCACGGAGTGACCAGCCGCCCGCAGGCGCAGCACCTCATCACGCGCCGCGAGCTTTGACGGTGCCACCCGCGGGCCTGGGCGTCGCTCGATGAAGAACTCGCCCGCCTGCGCGGTGAAGTCGCGGACCATCGCGACAACTGTGGAGGGCGCGTACCCGAACCGGGCGGCGACCTGCTCGGCCGTGGCGTCCTCGACGAAGTACGCGCGCAGCGCCTCGTAGCGACGCTGCGCCACGTCCTCCGGGGCCGTGAAGAACGCCGCGCGTTCACGCCGCCGTTCGGCTCGACCACCAGAACTGGTGCGCTTCGCTGAACCCACAGCCCATAACCATACGGTCGTGGTCGGACATGATGCCGCCCGATCCAGGCATCGACGCCCGCAAACACGCCTTTTCAGGGCGCGATGACATCCCGTCCTCGAGTCGCCGCCCAGCACACCTTCAAGCACGCCGCGCCAACGTACAGCGAAACCACACCTGTTTCGTACCCGGGAATCGATCCAAACCCCGCAATCCGCGGGCGATTCCCGCGCCAGACTCACCAATCAGCGCGGAACAACCCCGGTTTGGGAATCCGAGCTAATGCGGCGAGGCGCCGTTGGGCTCTTCGGCCTCGGCGGGGACCACCGCGACCGGCATGAACCCGCGCGTGATGTTGCCCTCGGTCAGTTCGGCGCCCCGGAGCTCTGCGCTGATGCGGCCGTCGACGATCACGAGGACGCGCTCGCACAGGTCCGCAAGCTCCTCGAGATCACTCGAGCTGACCACGACGGCCGCTCCATCCTCCGCCGCGGCGACTAGCTCGCGGTGAAGGTCGGCCTTGGCGCCCACGTCGACGCCCTGGGTCGGCTCGTCGAGCAGGAACACCGAAGGCTTTTGGGACAGCCATTTGCCGAACAGGATCTTCTGCTGGTTACCGCCGCTGAAAATGCTGAGCGGCTCGTTGACGGCGTCGCCCGGCCTGACCGAAAGCCGCTGGAACCACTCCTTGGTCGTCGAGGTCTCCGCCTTTCGACGTAGACGCCCGCCTTTCCAGAACGGCTTGAGGTTCGGCAGGGTCAGGTTCTCTCGGGCGCTCATAGTCATCACCGAGCCGCCGGTCTTCCGGTCGGGCGCCAGGTAGGCGATTCCGCGGCCGATGGCGACGTCGGGCCGCCCGGCCGGAAGAGGCTGGCCGGTGAGCGTCACCTCGCCGGCGGTTCGCGGCAGCGCGCCGAAGCTGGCGCCGAGCACGCTGTCGCGACCGGAGCCGGCAAGACCGGCGATCCCGACGATCTCGCCCCGTTCGATGCCGAAGGACACTCCCGCCAGTGCCCCGGCACGCAGGTCCTTGACGTCGAACACGACCTCGTGCTCGTGCGCCGCCGCCCTGGCCGCTCTCTGTCGCCGTGACTCGGTCTCCTCGGCGAGCAGCTCTTCGCCGGCGAGCAGCTCGACGATCGCGGCGTGATCGAAGTCCTTGACCGGGCCGGCCCCCACCACGACGCCGTCGCGGAACACGGACACGTTGTGCGCGACCCGGAACACCTCGCCGAGGTGGTGGGTCACGTAGAGTACGCCGACGCCGAGGGCGGCCAGCGCGCTGACTCGGTCGAGCAGCTGGTCCACCT
Source organism: uncultured Solirubrobacterales bacterium (assembly GCA_963841535.1). Taxonomy (GTDB): domain Bacteria; phylum Actinomycetota; class Thermoleophilia; order Solirubrobacterales; family Solirubrobacteraceae; genus Palsa-465. Next base: position 612,844 of record CAWJDF010000002.1, read on the forward strand.
CGTCGACGGGAAGCGTTGCCGTCGGCTCGTCGAGCACCAGCAGGCATGCCGGGTACTCGGGGTCTTCGCGGAGGGCGCGGGCGATGGCCACGCCGGTGCGCTCCGAGGCACTGAGCGTGGCCACCAGCGCCTTGGGATTGATGTCGAGACCGAGCCGCTCCAGGTCGTCCTTGGCCTGCTTATAGGTGGCCTTCCCATTGATCGTTCCGAATGCCGTGGGAAAGCCGGACCCCAGCGACATGTTGTCCAGGACGGACAGCGTCGAGACGAGCCCGAGGTCCTGCTGCACGAACCGGCATCCGAGCCGGTAGGACTGCACGGGTGACTGGATTGGCAGGTCGGTCCCCTGGATCCGGATACCACCGCCCGGATCGGGCGAGTGGTATCCGGACAGGATCTTGATCAGGGTCGACTTCCCCGATCCGTTCTGCCCCAGGAGGGCGTGAACCTCGCTGGCCTCGATGTTCATGCTGACGCGTGACAGCGCCTTGGTACGAGTGAATGTCTTCGACACTCGTTCGACTTCGAGAACTGGGGTCATGGTCTCCTCCGGGACGCGTGCGGCTGGGGTGCGCTGGCTACTGGACCTGCCAGAGCTTCTTGAACTGGTCGAGCCCATTCTTCGGCTCATTCCATTCCGAGCTGCTGCCGACTGTGGACGTGATGTTGTCGTGAGTCAGGATCTGCGTCGGCTGGATCGATGACTGCTTCACGTCGATCGGTGTGCCCTCTGCGTCGCGGAGCATCCCGTCCATCATCACGTAGGTCGAGTAGATGGGTGAGAACCCGGTCCAGGCCGTCTGCTGACCGGACTTCAGGGCCGAGATCGCGGCCTCGTCAGCGGCCTCGCCGATGATCTTGACCTTGCCCGAGAACCCGGCCGCGGAGAGCGCCGAGTTGATGCCGGTCGCGAACGGGCCGACGTCGAAGGCCATGTAGTTGGCGTCCGGGTTCGAGCGCAGCGCCGACACCATGATGCTCGGGACCTTGCCGGCGGCCAGATCCGGGAGCGTGATGTTGATGATCTTCACCTTGCAGTCCGGGCACTTCGAGTGGATCTCGGCCTGGAAGCCATCCGTGAACCCGCCGAGGATCGGGTAGGCGGGGATGTGCTCGACGAGCACGTTGCCCTTCCCCTTGGAGTCGGATATGAAGAAGTCCGCCAGGACCGTTCCCATCAGATGATCGCTGTCGTAGCCGTTGGCGTCGACGATCACCGGGTCGGTGACGGTGACGGGGTACACCGCCGTCAGCACCAGCTTCGCGCCGGACTGCTTGACCTTGTTGATCACCGCAGGGGTCAGCGGGATGCCCGCCTCGGCGATGTAGTCGGCCTTCTTCGTGATCGCGTTGTCAACCGCCGCGTTGAAGGTCGCGGGGTTGGCGGGGTCGTAGCTCACCTGTTCGTAGCTCCAGCCGACGAGCGAGGCGAGCGACTTCAGCGAATTCTGAAGCTTCACGTTGTTCGGGTCGTTCGTCGCGAGCATCACGAGCTTCTTGCCCTTCGGTGGGGGCGACTTGAGCGGCGTCTGGATCGTGATCTGGGTCGGCGGGGACGTGTACTTCTGCAGCTGCGCCTGCGCCGCCGCGACACCACCGGAGCTTGACGACGACGCCGCGTTCGAAGCGCTCGCGCCCCCAGAGGACGACGAGCTGGAGGAACTGGACGAGCCGCACGCGGCGAGCGCCAGAGCAAGCACCAGCGTGCCGAAGATCGCGAGGAATCCGCGCGCGCGCGCCCGGCTCCTCTTCCGGCGGTCGATTCTCGAGTCGTGCGTCATGTCTCTGTCTCCTTTTGGTGTGATTTTGGGTGACGTTTCACTGCCGACGACATCGTCACGTCAGGGGTCGTCGGGTGGGGATCCGGCGTGTAGTTAGTCGGGTCTGGAGCCCGCTGATGAGGTCGCGGTCGGCTCCGCGTGGGCGATCGCCCCGGGCTCCGAGCCCTCGATGGAGCCAGGTTCTCCCGGGCCACCAGCGGAGCCGCGGCGGAACCGCGCCTTGATCCGCGCCCATTGGGCAGATGGCGAGCGCTGGATCGACAGCGCGACTGCCACGATCAGCGCCACGCCGTTGAACATGTCGTTGAGCCAGCTGGCTCCCGAGACGAGCTGCAGACCCTGGACGCCCGTGGCCAGCACGTAGATTGCCAGCAGCGTTCCCCACACGTTGAACCGTCCGGGAATCAGCTGCGTCGAGCCGAGGAATGCGGCCGCGAAGGCCGGCAGCAGGAGCGTGCCGCCGAAGTCCAGCGACGGACCGTTCAGCGACGAGAACATGACGCCGGCCAGACCGGCGATGGTCGCGGAGGTGACCAGCGCCAGCGTCGTGTATCGCTCGATGCGCACGCCGGAGAGACGCGCCGCCTCCGTGTTGCCGCCGATGGCGTACAGGTAGCGGCCGACCGGCGTGTGCGCGGTCAGCCACCAGAGGATGAAGGCGAGGATCACCAGGTACAGCACGACGATCTGGAACCCCCCAACCGTGGTCTGCGTGAAGTTGTTCCACGCCGTCGACGCGGGAGGGATCGGCTGGCTGTTGGACGAGATGATCACCTCCATCGCGGCCAGGACCGATCCCATGCCCAACGTCGCGATGAACGAGTTCACGCCGAGCTTGACGACGATGAACGAGTTGACGAAGCCGATGGCCACCGCGATGAGAACGCCGGCGATGATCGCCGGCACCACCGCCCAATGGCTGTTGTTCATCAGGACGATGGTGAGGATTCCCGACACGTTCGCCGTGGCCCCGACCGACAGGTCGTAAAGGCCCGCCGCGAGCGGGATGAGCACGGCGAGGCCGATCATGCCGGTGACCGCCTGCTGGGCGGCGACGCTGTGGAGCGTCGAATCCGTCAGGAACTGGTCGGGAACCCAGAGTCCGAAGACGATGATGAACAGAGCCCACAGATAGAGGCCGCTGAAACGGTCAAAGCCAGTCTTGAACTTCCGGCGCCGCGGGCGCCCCGGAGTCTGCTCGGTGACGCTCACCACGATGTGCTCCCTCTCGGATGGCGGCCGAACGCCGCTCGGTCGAACTCAAACCAATTTGATTCACGCACCGAAGCGGCGCGGCTGCCATGTCGCATAAGAAGCACCCTCTCCTCAGTGGGTGAATTGAACTCAGGTTGGGATCCTAAACACCAGTTGCCAGGAAGTCAAGTTGATGCCGTGTTAGCGCGAAAAAGGCCCCCCAGACGGGCGGTTCGAGCTGTTCAGGGGCGAGGGTCGGCCGACGTCGCCCGGTGCTCTGTCAGAAGTGCCTTCACCTCAACTGCGGCCTTCATCGCCGCCGGAAGGCTCGTCGCCTCGGGGACGAAGTTGAAGCACCGACAGCCGGCGGCGAGATATGGCGCGAGGACCTCGGCGATGGCCACGGGCGGACCACACGGCGTGTAGCGCTCGAACCGGTCGAACGGGAGCGCGTAGGCAGCTTCCACAGCCGTGCTCACGCGCTCCCGGGCCTTCGCGCGCGACTCATCGAAGCCAGCCCAGAGCTGAAGCGCGTGTTGCCAGGCGACGCCGCTCCGGCCGTCTTGCACGGCGGCGGCCTCGATGCGGGCGGCTGCGTCCTCGAATCGACGCGGCGAGACCCACAACGCGAGCCAACCATCGCCCAGCCGCCCCGCGCGCGCCAGCGCCGCATCCGAGCGGCCTCCCACCAGGATCGGGATCGCCGGCGCCGGCGCCGGGCGGATCGCGCCCTGGAGGTTGAAGAACCGCCCCTGGAAGTCGACCTCCTCGCCGGTCATCAAGCGGCGCACGCAGCGCAGCGCCTCGGTCGTCCGGGCGCCGCGCTCGCGGGGATTGATCCCGCAGAACTCGAGCTCTCTCGGATCGTCTCCACCGACCCCGACGCCGAAAGTGAACCGCCCGGGGGCGAGCAGGGCGATCGTGGCCAGCTGGCGCGCGACGACGGCCGGGTGGCGAAGGGCGAGCAGATAGACGCCGGTCTGTACCGACACGCCGGGGTGGGCTGAGAGCAGCGCCGCCGCCTGGATCAGCCCGTCCGCCCCGTGGCCGTCGGCGAAGCTGACATGGTCGCCCACGGTGAGGTGATCGATGCCCGCCGCGACCGCCTGCTCCGCGAGGTTGGGCAACTGGCCCGACCACGCGCTCAGGTCCTGTTCGCGGAGGACGATCCCCACCCGGATGGGGTCGCCGGCCATCTCCTAGGTGGAAGCGGCGCGCTCGACGGCCGCGGTCGCGGCGGCCTGCAAGCCGAAGACCAGGGCGCATGCCAGGCCGCCGGCATATGCGCGGTTGAAAACACCGCCGGCGTCCGCCCCCGCGGCCAGGAGGCCGGGGATGACCTCGCCTGATTCATCGAGCACTCGCGCCTCGGGATCGATCTTCAGCCCGCTGAACGTAAACGTGATGGCCGGTATGACCTCGATCACGTAGAAGGGCGGGTTGACGAGCGGGGCGGCGTCGAGCTTGCGGCCCGGGCTCGGAGCGCCGGCCACGCACTGGCGGTTGAACTCGAGCAGGGTGTCGCGAGAGGCCTCGCCGGGATAACCCCATTCCTCCGGCAGCGCCTCGAACTCCTCGATCTCGTCCGCCACCGCGGCGCGGGCGCTGCGGCGATACGCGAGCTGGAACTTGTCGAGCGGCTCGACTCCCTCGACGTAGGGCGCCATCATCCACTCGTCGTGCACGCGCTGGTCGTAGACGAGGAGCGCGCGCGCCTCCGGCTGCTCGAGCACGTAGAGCGTGTTGAGGTGATCGCCGATCGTCTCGTCGCAGAATCGCTTGCCCTCCAGGTTGAGCAGGACCCCGTGCTCTGAGTGGTAAAAGGTGAGGTCGGTGAACTCGTACGGGTTGGCGTAGGCGACCTTCGAGGGAATCAAGTGGCCGTAGAAGCCGGCGTTCGGCGGTCCGAACGCGGCCCCCACCGAGAGGCCGAGCCGGAGGCCGTCGCCGACGCTGTTCGTGTTGGCCCTCAGAGGCAGGTCCTCCGCGAGGGGACTGATGTGCTCGGCGCGCAGCGCGGGGTCGCCACCGAAGCCGCCGGTCGCCAGCAGCGTCGAGCGCGCGCGGATCACGCGCCGCTCGCCCGATGCGTTCTGGATCTCCGCGCCGACCACGGCTCCGTCCTCCAACAGCAGTCGCTGCGCCGTCCATCCGGTCAGGACCTCGCCGTGCTCGCGTACCAGTCGTTCGCATGCCAGCAGGTAGTTGGCCATATCGGTTTGGCTCCCCCGCCCATAGCCGAGCACGGTGACCGGATCGGCGACGTGGACGCCGAGCGAGCGGACCCAGTCCATCGCGTCGCCGTAGGCCTCGACGACCTCAGCCGACAGTGCGAGATCCGCATCGGGATTGACTTCGTGCATCACCTCGACCGTGGGCGCGGTCCAGACGAAGCCGGCGTACATCGCCGAGCCGCCGATCGCGGGCCCCTTCTCGACGAGCACCACGCTCGCTCCGTCGCTGCTTGCACGCGCGGCAGCGCTCATCCCGGCCATGCCGCCGCCGAAGACGAGGAGGTCGACGTTTGAATCTGATTCGGTCATCGGCGGATCTCCTAGCTGTTTCCCTCGGTTGAACGGACGGAAGCTTAGCGTATCTGAGCTTACTTCAGTTCGGTAACGAGGAGCTGGGCGCGTGCCGGCGACGAGACATCCACCGGCAGACCTTTACAAATCTCAATGCCTCTCGCTTTACTCGTAGGCGAATGGCTATAACGATCACCCAGCTGACGGCCTTCCTCGCCGTGATCAGGGGAGGCTCGGTGACGGCGGCCGCCGACGAGCTGGTCGTCACGCAGCCCTCGGTGTCGTCAGCTCTCGCGTCCCTCGGTCGTGAGCTCGACTGCGAGTTGTTCGAGCGTGCCGGCCGGGGCATCCGGCTGACCGCGGCCGGCGCCGCCTTTGCGCCTTACGCCGCCGATGTCCTCGGGCTGCTCGAGAAGGGCCGGACCGCCGCGCGCGAAGCGTCGGCGGTGGCGGCGCGCAGGCTCGAGATCGCGGCGGTCACGACCGCGGCGGAATCGTTCGTCCCCGGCATGATGCGCTCGTTCGCCGAGCAGCATCCGGATGTCGAGCTCACGCTCGTCGTCGGGAATCGCCAGGACGTGCTCGAGCGCGTGCTGAGCCACAGCGCGGATGTCGCGATCACCGGCAAGCCGCCCGGAGACGACAGGCTGGTGGCCGAGCCGTTCTTGAACAACGAGATCGTGTGCATCACGGCGCCCGACGATCCGGCCGCTGCCGGTGGCCCCGCCGGCCCCGGCCGGCTCTCGGATCGGTGCTGGCTGCTCAGGGAGACCGGCTCCGGTACGCGGGCGCTCGGCGAGCAGTTCCTGGCCGAGCACGGTCTGGAACCGAAGACGCTCACGCTCGGCTCCAACGGCGCGATCAAGCAGGCCGCGCGCGCCGGGCTCGGGATCTCGCTGCTGTCGCGGGCTGCGGTCGAGACCGAGCTCGAGTCCGGGTGGCTGGCCGAGATCGCGCTGACCGGCGGACCGGAGGGGCGGCCGTGGTTCCTGTTGCGCTCCGCGATCGGTCCGATCCGCCCGGCGGTCGAGCTGTTCACGGGCTTCGTGATGGCGCAAGTTCGTCGGTGAGAGCCCGACGGTCGGCCCGGGCGTGCTCTGCGCCCAGGGCGATCGCCGCGCGTGCGGTGACGAGCTGGTAGAGCACGAGCAGCTGCGTGATCGCCAGGGCCTCGGATCGGTGAAGCGCGGTGCCCACCGTGAACTCGCCGAGACGCTCGGTGCGCAGGTGGCTGGCGAAGTGCATCCGGTCCCACACCGCCTCCTCGATCGCGGCGCTTCGCTCGGCCGGGATCGTTCCGGCAACCCACAGTGAGGACTCGGTGGCGCGCGTGATGAGCGAGATCCCGTCGCCACGCCCATCGATCACCGGCGACAGCTCCGGGTGGATGATTCCCGGCCGCAAGGCGATTCGGGCGTCGAGGTGCTCGGCGTCGCCGCGGTCGCCCGGCATGAACGAGATCACGATGTCGGCGTGGCGACGCTGGGGGCGGATGAACGCCTCGGCGTCCGCTTCGCGCCGGTCGAGCTCCTCGAGCACCTGGTCGGTCGTGTAGCCGCGACGCGAGCAGTCGCGCTGGACCTTCCATTTGCGGCGCAGATCCTCCGGCGGGTCGAGGAACACCCGGACGTCGTAGGTGTCGCGCATCGTGGCGGTGTGGAACGCGAGCAACCCCTCGACGATGATGAATGGAGCCCCTCCACCCGGCCGCACGTATTCCGCGGCGGCGAAGGTGCCGTCCTGATGTCGGTACACCGGCTTGACGATCGGCTCGCCCGCTCTGAGGTGTGCGAGGTGCTGCCCGAGGATGTCCAGGTAGTTGCAGTCTGGGTGCAGCGGGGTGAGGCCGCGCTCGGCTCGCTGCTTGCGGTCGTAGCGGTGGTAGTGGTCGGCCGAGATGTGCGTGACCTGGTGCTCGCCGAGGATCCGCACCAGCCCGCGCGTCAGCGTCGTCTTGCCCGACGCGGAGTCACCGACGATGCCGAGAAGGATCGGGCGAGGCATCCGAGGCGGACCGTATCGCCTCCCGGCCGATACTGAGCATAAAGTTTCATCTATCGATGAACGGAAAATCAGTACTTGACGCTTATGCCAGCGGCAACCTAGCCTCGGCGGCCGAGCACGACCGAAAGGGCGACCGTGGATATGAATGCCACCTCCGAGAAGCGAGACCGATGGGCATCCGGCGTCACGCCGTACGCCGAGATGGGCTACTTCGACGCGGACTACGAACCAAAGGACACCGACATCCTGGCGGCGTTCCGGATCATGCCGCAGCCAGGCGTGGATCCCGTGGAGGCGGCCGCGGCGGTGGCCGGCGAATCCTCCACCGCCACGTGGACCGTGGTGTGGACCGACCGCCTGACCGCGCACGAGAACTACCAGGCCAAGGCATACGACGTCAGCCCGGTGCCGGGGCGCGAGGGCGAGTACATCGCGAAGATCGCCTACGACCTCGACCTGTTCGAGGAGGGGTCGATCGCGAACCTGACCAGCTCGATCATCGGCAACGTGTTCGGGTTCAAGGCGCTGAAGGCGCTGCGGCTGGAGGACATGCGCATCCCGCCGCACTACGTCAAGACCTTCCAGGGCCCGCCCCACGGGATCGTGATGGAGCGGGAGTACCTCGACAAGTTCGGCCGCCCGCTGCTCGGCGCCACCGTGAAGCCGAAGCTCGGGCTGTCGGCGAAGAACTACGGGCGGGTCGTGTACGAGGCGCTCCGCGGAGGCCTCGACTTCACCAAGGACGACGAGAACATCAACTCACAGCCGTTCATGCGCTGGCGCGACCGCTTCCTGTACTCGATCGAGGGCGTCAACCGGGCGATGGCCCGGACCGGAGAGATCAAGGGCCACTACATGAACGTCACCGCCGCCACGATGGAGGAGATGTACGAGCGCGCCGAGTTCGCCAAGGAGCTGGGCAGCGTGATCATCATGATGGATCTCACGGTCGGCTACACGGCGATGCAGTCGATGTCCAAGTGGGCGCGGCGCAACGGGCTGATCCTGCATCTACACCGCGCGGGCCACGGCACATACACGCGGCAGAAGAGCCACGGCGTGTCGTTCCGGGTGATCGCCAAATGGTGCCGGCTACTCGGCGTCGACCACCTCCACGCCGGGACCGTGGTCGGCAAGCTCGAGGGCGACCCGGCGATGGTCAAGGGCTATTACGACACCCTGCGCCTCGACCACGTCCCCGAGAACCTCGAGACCGGGATCTTCTTCGACCAGGACTGGGCGTCGCTTCCGGCGGTCATGCCGGTCGCCTCAGGCGGGATTCACGCCGGGCAGATGCACCAGCTACTGGGCTACCTCGGCGAGGACGTCGTGCTGCAGTTCGGGGGCGGGACGATCGGTCACCCGATGGGCATCGCCGCCGGCGCCACTGCTAACCGGGTCGCCGTGGAGGCAATCATCCAGGCGCGCAACGAGGGCCGCGACTACTTCATGGAGGGCCCCGACATCCTGCAGAAGGCCGCCAAGGGATGCCCGGAGCTGAACGCGGCGCTGCAGGTGTGGAAGGACGTCACGTTCGACTTTCAATCCACCGACACCCCCGACTACGTCGTCACGCCGACGCTCGCATAAACGGAGGCCAACGACATGCGCATCACTCAGGGCACGTTCTCGTTCCTGCCCGATCTCACCGACGAGCAGATCGCGGCGCAGATCCGCTACGCGCTCGAGCACGGTTGGGCGATGTCGGTCGAGCACACCGACGATCCCCACCCGCGCAATCCGTATTGGGAGATGTGGGGGACGCCGTTGTTCGATCTGCCCGTTGAGCAGGCCGACGTCGTGCTGCGCGAGATCCGCGCGTGCCGCGAGGCGCACCCGGACGAGTACGTCAAGCTGCTCGCCTACGACGCGAGCAAGGGACGCCAGACCACGGCCCTCAGTTTCATCGTCCAGCGGCCGGCCCATGAGCCGGAGTTCCACCTGGACAGAACCGAAGGGCATGACCGGGTCCAGCGCTACCGGCTCTACGCGGCATGACGGTCCTCGAGCAGGATCGGGTGCAGGACCCCGCGGGTGGGTGGGGTCCCGATCAAACGATCGAAGACGTCCTCGACCAACTCGACCGCGAGCTGATCGCGCTCGCGCCGGTCAAGTCGCGGATTCGCGAGATCTCGGCGCTGCTGGTCGTCGATCGCCTGCGTCGCGAAGCCGGCCTCACCGCCGGCCGGCCGACGCTGCACATGTCGTTCACCGGCAACCCGGGCACGGGCAAGACGACGGTCGCGATGCGGATGGCCGACATCCTCCACCGGCTGGGCTACATCGAGCGCAACCGCGTCGTCGCGGTGACCCGCGACGACCTGGTCGGCCAGTACGTCGGTCACACCGCGCCGAAGACCAAGGAAGTGCTCAAGCGAGCGTACGGCGGCGTGTTGTTCATCGACGAGGCGTACTACCTGTACCGGCCGGAGAACGAGCGCGACTACGGCGTCGAGGCGGTCGAGATCCTCCTGCAGGTGATGGAGAACGAGCGCGAGCAGCTGGTGGTCGTCCTGGCCGGCTACAAGGACCGCATGGACGAGTTCTTCCGGCTCAACCCCGGCATGTCCTCGCGGGTCGCGCATCACATCGACTTCCCCGATTACACGATCGAGGAGCTGCTGGCGATCGCGCAGCTGATGCTCGACGCCGAGTCCTATGAACTCACCGGCGACGCCGAGGGCGCGTTTCGGGCTTACCTGGAGCGACGCATCGCGCGGCCGCGATTCGCGCACGCGCGTAGCGTGCGCAACGCGATCGAGCGAGCCCGCCTGCGCCACGCGAACCGCGTCTACGACGACATCAAGGACGGCCACGCGCCGAGCCGCGCGGACCTCATGCAGATCGACGCGCAGGACATCCTCAAGAGCAGCGTGTTCCAAGCAGACGCGGTGAGCTGAGGCCATGCCGCGACCCGTGATCCTGGGCGTCGTCGGCGATTCGGCGGCCGGCAAGACCACCATCACCCGCGGTCTCGTGCGCGTGCTCGGCGAGGACAACGTCGCCCACATCTGCACCGACGACTATCACCGGTACGACCGCAGGCAACGAGCCGAGCTGGGTGTGACACCGCTGCACCCCGAGTGCAACCACATCGACATCATCGCCCAGCACCTCGTCCACATCCGGCACGGGGACGCGATCCTCAAGCCGGTCTACCGTCACCAGGACGGGACGTTCGGATCGCCGGTGTACGTGCGTCCGGAGCGCTTCACGGTGATCGAGGGGCTGCTCGGCTACTACCTGCCGGAGATGCGCGATATCTACGACGTGCGGGTGTACCTGAACCCGCCGGAGGAGCTGCGCCGCCGGTGGAAGGTGCAGCGCGATTGCTCGCGGCGTGGGTACACGACCGACCAGGTGCTCGCGGAGCTCGACCGGCGAGAGCCCGATTCCGAGGCGTTCATCCGGCCGCAGCGACGTCACGCCGACATGCTCGTGTCGTTCCTGCCTGACGAGGGGCACGGCGCCGATGACCCGACGCACCTCGATGCCGAGTTGACGCTGCGCGACGGTCTGCCGCATCCGGACCTGATGCCGTTTGTCAACGGGGAGCCGGACGGCCTACAGCTCGTGGAGGGCCATCCCGAGCGGATCCTCCGCATACCCGGCCGCATGGATCCCGGTCACGCCAAGGCGATCGAGGAGGCGATCTGGGAGCGCATGCACTTCGCCACGCACCTGCGCGCCCGGCGGCTGGGGGAGTTCACGATCGGCACCGAGCTCTATCGCTCGGAGTCCCTGGCGCTCGTGCAGCTGTTGATCCTCTATCACCTGGTGACGGCACGGGCCCGGGTGGCGCTGGGCGACGACGGGGCGCGCACTCCGGTGGGTGCCATCAGCCCGTGAAGACCGCCTCCGGCAGGACGGCGCTGACGATGTACTGCCCGGCGTCGACAATCTCGGAGATCTTGAGGTCGACGACGAGGCTGCAGAGCAGGTAGGCATCCTCCCGCCCGAGCTGACGGGTGCTCGAGACGTGGTCGACCATGGCCCGCACGGCATTCTGCGCGGCGGCGTAGAGGTCGCCTCCCACGCCGGTGGTCCCGTAGAAGGGCGCCGAGTTCACCCGCGGAGTCAGCGGCGCCGGGGTGCGGTATTGCGGGCCGGGAATCGAGCGGCCCTTTTCGAGCGTGAAGCGCAGTGACGCGAACATCGGCGCCTCGAGCCCGGTCACGCACACCTCGCCATCGCCCTGCGCCCCGTGCGCGTCGCCACAGGAGAACAGCGCCTGCTCCACCTGGACCGGGAGGTACAGGGTCGAGCCCCGCACGAGCTGCCGGGTGTCCATGTTGCCGCCGAAGATGCCCGGCGGCATCACCGGCTGTGCGCTCGCGCCGGCCGGGCACACGCCCATCGTCCCGAAGAAGGGCTCGATCGGGATCGCGATGTCGTCTCGCAGGTAGGCCACGTCACCGTGCGAGAGGTCGAAGATCCGCAGATACGCGTCGGGGAAGTCGTCGGGCAGCAGGCCGAGGCCGGGCAGGATCGCCGTCCACCCCCACCCCTGGGTGTGGATGTCGAGAACCTCGATGGCCAGGGCGTCGCCGGGCGCGGCGTCCCGGACGGCGATCGGGCCGTTCAGCGGGTACACCCTGTTCCAGTCCAGCCCGGCGATCACGCTCGTGTCCGAGTCCGGGGTGATTTGGTTGTCGCTCACGTCGCGGGTCCACACCACGACCGTGTCGCCGGAATCGATCACGAGCACCGGCTCGTTACCCGCGTCCCATGTGAAATGGACCTTCTCGTCCGGCAAGTGATGCGTGCGCGGCATGGCGACCTCCAGGCTCGGTGTTCCGGCAAAGCTATGTGATCGCGGTGCGCTGGTGGCTCGGGACACTAGGCAACGCGCGCAATCCCCGGTCGTCACCCGGTGAGGTTCGCGCGGACGAGCAGGACGTCGTGGTCGGTGTGCACGGCCGGGACCACCCGCGCCGACGGTGAGCTCAGCGCTCCCGTTCCATAGACCTGCTGACTGCCGGGGTCCTGGCGGGCGGGACGGTCGGTGCGGGTCCAGAAGCCCTGGGGGGCGCAGGAGGGACGACGGTTGACGTCGCCCCCGAAGATGACCGTGTGAGTGGGCGCGCGAGAAGCCAGGAGCGCGGTTAGCTCGGCGCACTGCGGCTCATTCGCGGCCGCCTCAACCGGGTCGTGGGAGGCAAGGTGGGCTGTGCACACCTCGACGCCGAGTTGAGTGATTACACACAGCCACCGGCGCTGCTCGGGGCCGTCCTGGGTATCGAAAGGATGGCTGTCCGTGCTCGTGACGGCTGCCCGGGTGAGCACGGCGTCACCGAACAGTCCGCGGCCCCGCGGCCGGACGCAGGGCAGCGGCTTGCCGTAGTAGATAACTCGCGAGAACCGCACGTGGTAACCGGTCCGCCGGGCAATCAGCGCGACGTCACCGCCGCAGGCCTCGTTGAACGTGACCGCGTCCGGGCGCAATTCGTCGATCCGCGCGACTGCCTCCTGCAGCACCGCCGGGTATTTCACCTTCGCGTAGCAGCCGGCCAGGCCGGACAGGCACAGGTTCATCTGCATCAACGTGTAGGGCGAGTGCGCGGGCCGCGCGGCGGCCGTGGCGGCGGTGTCCGCGGTTCGACTACAGCCCGTCAGAACGAGAGCGAGCGCGCACCCCGCGGCGGCAAGCAGCATGGCGGCTACGGCACCCGAGCGGCCGGCGCAGGGACGGACCCGGACATTCACGGTTCTTCGACGGTACCGCCTCCGGTCTGCTCGCGAGCGATTACGTACGGCGCGTTCCAAATAGCATGTAGGCATGCCGGTGCAGACCGACGCGCAGGCGTTCTGGTTGCGCGCTCCCGGCGTCGGGGAGATCCGAGCGGTCACGCTGCCCGACCCGGGGCGCGACGAGGTGATGGTGCGCAGCTTGCGGTCCGGCGTAAGCCGGGGCACCGAGACGTTGGTGTTCCGCGGCGCCGTGCCGCCTGGCCAGTACGCCGCCATGCGGGCGCCGTTCCAGGAAGGGGACTTCCCCGGGCCGGTCAAGTACGGCTACCTTAACGTCGGCGTCGTGGAAGAGGGACCCGCGGGGCTCCGCGGGCGAACGGTGTTCTGCCTGTACCCGCACCAGACCGCCTACGTGGTCCCGGCCGGCGCGGTGACTGTCGTGCCCGAGGACGTGCCACCCGAGCGGGCCGTGCTCGCGGGAACGGTCGAGACCGCCGTCAACGCCCTGTGGGACGCCGCGCCGCTGCTCGGGGACCGGGTCGCGGTCGTCGGCGCCGGGATGGTCGGCTGCTGCGTCGCCCGCCTGCTGAGCCGGTTCCCGGGGGTGCGGGTCACAATCGTCGACGTCGATCCGACCCGGGCCGAGGTCGCCGCGGCACTCGGAGTCGACTACTCGCTGCCGGGCGACGCCGCCGGCGGTCGCGACCTGGTCGTGCACGCGAGCGCGACGTCCGAAGGGCTCCAGCGGTCGCTCGACCTGCTCGCGCCGGAGGGGACGGTCGTCGACCTCAGCTGGTACGGCGACACCGAGGTGCGGCTTTCGCTGGGCGGCGCCTTCCACTCGGGCCGTCTCGCCATCCGCGCCAGTCAGGTCGGCACGGTCTCCCCGGCCCGCCGCGCGCGGCGCACCACGGCCGACCGGCTGGCCCTCGCGCTCGAGCTGCTGACCGACCCCGCCTTCGACGCCCTGATCACCGGCCAGTCTCGCTTCCGCGAACTGCCCGACGTCATGGCCCGGCTGGCCGCGGGCAGTCTGCCCGCCCTCTGCCACACGATCACCTACGACGGGGGATAGTCGTGTTCAGCGTGACCGTCCGCGATCACATGATGATCGCCCACAGCTTCCGCGGCGATGTGTTCGGGCCGGCGCAGCGTCTGCACGGCGCGACGTATGTCGTCGACGCGACGTTCCGGCGTGCCGAACTCGACGCCGACAACATCGTGGTGGACATCGGGCGGGCGGCGGACGAGCTGCACGCGGTCCTGGCCGAGCTCACATACCGCAACCTCGATGACGAGCCCGCCTTCGAGGGCATGAACACCTCTACCGAGGCGCTTGCTCGGGTCGTGGCAGACCGGCTCGCGGACAGGGTGCACGCCGGCGCGCTGGGCGAGAGCGCCCGCGAACTTGACGGGATCGCCGTCACGCTGCACGAGTCGCACGTCGCCTGGGCGAGCTACGAGCGGCCGCTTTGAGCTCGGTGCACGTCGTCGTTCCCGACGGCATCGACGACCCGTCCCGGCCGAGCGGAGGCAACACCTATGACCGCCACGTCTGCCATGAACTCAGATCGCTCGGCTGGTCGGTGCACGAGCACGCGGTGCCCGGCTTCTGGGGGCGGCCGGACGCGGCCTCGTTCGCGGCCCTCGCCGGCGTCGCGGAGCGGATCCCCGCCGACGCCGTCGTGCTGCTCGACGGGCTCGTCGCCTCGACGGCCCCCGAGGTGCTCGTGCCGCAGGCGCATCGGTTGCGCCTGGTCGTGCTCGTGCACCTGCCGCTGGGCCACCGGCCGGCGAACGATGGCCTCGCCGCCGACGTCCGGCTGCGGGAGCGCGCGGTCCTCTCGGCCGCCGCGGCGGTCGTCACGACCAGCGCGTGGAGCCGTCGTCGGCTGCTCGAGCTGTACGGATTGCCGGCCGAGCAGGTGCATGTCGCCGAGCCCGCGGTCGACGCCGCCGCTCTGGCAACCGGGAGCACGACCGGCGGGGCGCTGCTCTGCGTCGCGGCGGTGATCTTCGAGAAGGGTCACGACGTGCTGCTCGATGCCCTGGCGACGATCTCGGATCTGTCCTGGCACTGCGTGTGCGTCGGCCGCCTGGACCGCGACCCGCCGTTCGTGGAAGGTCTCCGTCGCCGGTTAGAGCACCTCGGACTGACCAACCGCGTGGACCTCTTCGGACCGCGGACCGGAGCCGACCTCGACCGCAGCTACGCCGCCGCCGACCTGATGGTGCTGGCGTCGCGCGCGGAGACGTACGGCATGGTCGTCACCGAGGCCCTGGCCCGCGGGCTGCCCGTGCTCGCCGCCGACGTCGGCGGGGTGCCGGAGGCCCTCGGTCACGGCGCCGACGGGACCCGGCCGGGGCTGCTGGTTCCCCCGGAGGATCCGGAGGCCCTCGGCGCGGCGCTCCGGGGCTGGCTCGGCGACGCCGGGCTGAGAGCGCGATGGCGCCTGGCTGCCCGCGAGCGGCGCGAGTCGCTGCCCGGCTGGTCGAGCACCGCGTCGATCCTCGCGGGCGTTCTCGCCGGAGCTTCGCGATGACCGTCGAGGGCGTCCGGGTCAGCCGGGAGTGGCTTTCCCTCCGCGAGCCCGCCGACGCCGCGGCCCGCGCTCCCGATCTCGTCGAGCGCGTGAAGCGACACCTCCCGACCGCCGGCCGCCGGGTGATCCACGACCTCGCCTGCGGCAGCGGGGGAATGGGCCGCTGGCTCGCGCCCCGGCTGCCCGGGTCGCAGCACTGGGTCCTGCACGACCGCGACGCCGACCTCCTTCAGGCCGCCGCCGACCCCCCGGGACCGGCCGCCGACGGGGCCACGGTCACCGTCGAGACCAAGCCGTCCGACATCACGCGGCTGCCCGCGCGCGATCTGGCCGATGCATCGCTGATTACGGCTTCGGCGCTGCTGGACATGTTCACCGAGGACGACCTGGCCGGGCTCGTGCGCGTCTGTGCCGGGGCGGGGTGTCCGATACTCGTGACGCTGTCCGTCGTCGGTCGCGTCGAGCTGACGCCGTCTGAGCCACTGGATCGCCGCGTCGCCGCGGCCTTCGACGCCCACCAGCGGCGCACGACACCGGAAGGCCGTCTACTCGGCCCGGACGCCGTCGGGCTCGCCGCCGAGGCGTTCGGCCGCAACGGTGCCGAGGTCCTGGTGCGGCCGAGCCCATGGCGACTCGGCCCCTCGCAGGCCGAGTTGGCGGCGGAGTGGTTCACCGGATGGGTGTGTGCTGCGTGCGAGCAGGAGGTCGAGCTGGCCGCCGAGGCCGAAGGCTACAAACGCCGGCGGCTGGCGCAGGCGAGCGCCGGAGAGCTGGGCGTGATCGTGGACCACGCCGATCTGCTCGTGCTGCCGCGCGCCGCGACGGTCTCAGCCGGCTGACAGCGGGACGTCGAGCTTGTGTGCGCCCCGGCCCGCCTTGGTCGCCAGATAGCGCGCGTTCGAGGACGACAGATGCACGCCGGTCGGCGCCAGCGCGGTCACCGTCACCCCGAACCGGCGCAGCTGCCGGGCCTTGTCCGGGTTGTTGCTCAGCACGGCGACCTGCGTGACCCCGAGCGCGTGGAGCATCTGCGCGGCGACGACGTAGCAGCGCTCGTCCTCGCCATGGCCGAGCGCGAGGTTCGCCTCGTAGGTGTCCAGTCCGGCGTCCTGCAGGGCGTAGGCATCGAGCTTGGCGTACAGACCGATGCCGCGTCCCTCCTGGCGCAGGTACAACAGGAAGCCTCCGGAGTCGGCGATGCGCTCGACGGCTTCGCGCAGCTGAGGGCCGCAGTCGCAACGTTGACTGCCGAACACGTCGCCGGTCAGGCACTCGCTGTGCGGCCGCACCAGCGGCACTCGCCCGTCTCCGGTGGATGTGACCGGGGCGGCTCGGTCGCCCAGCCCGAAGGCGAGGTTCTCCTGGCCGTCCACCAGCCCGTCGAAGCTGAACACGCGGGCCGTGGTGGAGTATCCGTCGGCGAATCGCAGGGGCACCGACAACTGGGTGCGGATCGTGGCGGTGGGCACTCGCGGCGGCATCGATCGCGTCGGTCAGTCGGTTTCGAAGCGCGGCGACAGCGCATAGCGCAGCAGCACCACGTCGCCGATCTGGCGGACCTCGGCCAGCGTCGCGCGCCGGCCGGGATTCCACGGGAAGCGACCGTCGCTCACGAAGCGCGGGGCGCGGGAGTCGCCGACGAAGAACGGAGCGACGACCAGCTGCAGCTCGTCGGCCAGGTTGTCGGTGAGGAACTGGGTGTGCACCTTCCCGCCTCCCTCGACCATCAGTCGCGCCACGCCACGGTCGCCCAGGTCCTCGCAGACCCTGCGCATCTCCACCGGCTGACCCCCGTCGACCACGGTCGCCACCGGTCCGAGTCGCGAGCGGGCGTCGGGGACCCGCGGGCTCGGGCAGTAGACGAGCTTCTCGGTCTCGCCGGTGGTGAAGAAGTCCGCGCACGGGTCCAACTCGAGGCGCTCGGTCACGGTGACCTTGATCGGCGACGGCGCGAGCCCGCGGGACGCCCGCTCCTCGCGGCGCGCCTGCGCGCGGATGAGAAGCCGCGGATTGTCGTGGCGCACGGTGGCCGCGCCGACCAGGATCGCGTCGCACGTGGCGCGCACGGCGTCGACCCGGTCGAAGTCGGCGTCGTTGGACAGCTCGAGACGCCGGGGCGACGCGCTGCCGAGATAGCCGTCGATCGACATGCCGCAGCTGAGCAGGGTGTACGGGCGGTCATGCATGGGCTGCGGTCTCCCGGAGCGGCGGTTGGTTGCGCGCCGGAGGCTGGGTGCCCCGGCACCATGCCACGACGAGGACGGCGGCACCCGGCAGGCTGGCGACGAGCACCAGGACACCGTAGACGACGGCGGTGGCGACCCCTTGTTGCGCACCCAGGCCGGCCGCGCCGAACAACCACGCCGTCACGCCCTCGCGCGGGCCCCAGCCGCCGACGCTGGGCAGCACCATGCCGAGCATCGCGAGCAGCGCGATCGGGACCATCTGGGACGCCGAAGCAGTGGTGCCGGCGGTTCGAGCGGCGATCAGAAAGGTGACCGTGTGGCCAACGACGACCACCGCCGAGGCGATCGCGATGCCCGGCCACGCGTTCCGGGCGAGCAGCCCCTCGCGGATGTCACCGGCCAGTGTCTTTCGGACCCGGGCCAACACGGACCTACCGCGCCCCGGTTGTGCCCGGGCCACGAGCGCGACTCCGAGCGCGGCCCCGAGCGCCGCCACGACGACCGCGACCGCCACCAGCGGCATCGACGACTGCACGGGCGACGGCAGCGCGAGAAGGACGACGACGGTCAGCACGGCCTGCACGACCTGACCGGCGGAGCGCTCCCAAGCGACAGCCCGCACGGCGCGGCCGACATCGCTCACGTCCCGGCCATGGCTGATAGCGCGGTGGACGTCGCCCACGATGCCGCCGGGAAGCGTGACGTTGAGGAACAGCGACCGGTAGTACGCGACCACCGCGGCGGGAAGCGACAACTCCACGCCGAGCCCGCGGGCCACGATCCGCCAGCGCCAGGCACAGCACACAGTCGTGAGCACGGCGATGCCCGTCGCCTCGGCCAGCGCCACTCCGTCGATCGTGCGAATGCCGTGGAGGAACGGGCCGGCGCCGAGGCGCCAGACCAGGAAGGCGAGCGTCGCCGCGGGGGCCACGACGCGCGCCCACGCCCAGACGGTCCGCCTCATGCCGGCACCCGCCCTGCTCGAGGGCCTTGCCGGCGAGCGGCCACGGACCCGACGGGACGCGACCGGAAGCGAGTCTCGAACACCGACGCGAACACCCGCGCGAAACCGATCGTCAGCGGCAGCACGAGGGCGAGCGTGACGACGAAGGCCGGAACGCCCTGGGCGACCCGTCCGGCCACGATCTTCTCGTAGACCAGCACCACGATCGGGGCGTGCGTCAGGTACAGGCTGTAGGACGACTCGCCGAGGCTGCGCAGCGGCCGCGTGTCGAGCAGGCGCAGGAGGGGGGCGGGGTGCCCCGTGGCCAGGCCGGCGAGCAGGCACGCGATGGCCGGGCCGAGCGCGAGGTCAACCCAGAACAGGTGGTCGAGCGTCCACACCGAGCCTTGCCACCAGATCGTCGCGAGGACGGGCGCGGCCGCGGCGAGCGCGAGCCAGGCCCACGGCCACGACTTGCGAGCCGTGCTCGCACTGACGATGCCCGCGGCCAGGATGCCCACCGCGAACAGCGCCGCGAGGTCGGGCGGCGACTGGATCACGAACGTGTCAACGCGCGGAATGTGCGGGCCGAAGATCCCGACCGCCGCCACGATCAGCGTGACCGTGGCGACCATGGAGACGGCGCCCCACCGGCGCACGGTCAGGAGTAGGAGCGGGAACAGGAGGTACAGCTGGGCTTCGACGGCCATCGACCAGAAGGCTGCGTTGGGGCTCCGAGCGCCCACGACGTTCTGCACGAGCAGGCCGTTGACCAGGACCGATTTAGCGTCGGGCACGCCGTGTCCGGGCTGGGCGACGATCAGCCATGCCACCGCGAGGCTGAACACCAGCGCGGCCCAGTACGCCGGCAGGATGCGCCGCGCCCGCCGCTCGGCGAACCGGCCGATCCCGTCGAGACGCCACCCGTGGCGAGCCGGCGACAGGGCGAGCGAGAAGCCGGACAGCACGATGAACACGACGACCGCGAAGCGCCCGTAGATGAACGGGGCGGCCCAGAACGGCGCATGGTCAACCGGGTATCCAGGGAAGGCGCGCAGGAACACGTGGTTCACGACCACATACAGCGCGGCCAGTCCCCGGACGCCGTCCAGGCCGGTGAGCCGGAGGCGCGCATGAACGACCGGGACGGGTGCCGAGGTGGGGAGCGTCTGCTCGTGCAGACCCTCGGCCGCGGGGAGGGCGACAACGGCGCTCACGACGATCTACCGGCTCGCCGGGTGCGAGTCGAACGCCGTGAGGAACTTGTTGCGGAACGCGTTCATCGGCCACACCGGAGCATTCGGGTTCGGCTTGAGGCCCGGGTTCCATCCCCAGCTCCCGATCTGCTTGAGCACGTTCGGATCGTGGGCGATGATCGAGATCGGGACGTCGTGGTTGGAGTTCTGGCCGCTGACGATGGGCAGCGGCTGGTGGTCGCCCAGGACGATCATCACGAGGTTCTTGTTGCCGTAGTGCTGGACGAACGACGTCAGCGTGTTCAAGGCGTACACGATCGACGTGCCGTACGCCGCCTGTACGCGCGAGGGGTTGCTCCAGAACGCGCCGGTCTCGTGGATCATCGGAGCCTTGTTGTAGATCGAGCCGTTCCCGACCTGATTCCAGCCGATCTGGAGCGGGATGCGGTTCCAAGGCATGTGGCTCGACACCGTGTCGACCTCGGCGAACAACGGCCGGCGGTGAGTCTTTGAGAGCTCGAGACGCTGGAGCGCCGAGAAGATGTACTGGTCGGGCATCGACGCGTACGTGAAGGTCGGCCCGTGATAGCCGACCTGATAGCGGTTGTAGATCGCGTCGAAGTGGTAGAACGCCTTCCCCTGTGGCCACGGGCGGTCGTTCGATGGATCGTCGTCGACGGTCCGCCACCCGGCTCGCTTGAACGCCTCGGCGAGCGTGAAGCGCTTGGCCGATATCAGCTGGTTGTAGCGGTCCTGGTTGTTGACCCAGAGTCCTGCCTGCAGGCTCGAGTGGGCCAGCCAGCTGATGCCGCCGTATGTCGCCGAGTTGAGGAACCCGCTGCGAGACGAGAAGCCGGCGCTCGCCAGCCGCTTGTTCCCCTCGGCCAGGGCGGCGTCGACCTCCGGCGAGAACGATCTGCCCTGCACGGCCTGTTGGCCGTAGGCCTCGACGAACACGAGCAGGACGTCCTTGCCGCGCAGGCTGGTCAGTAGCCGGTCGGTGGGGATGTTGCGTTGCGGGTCGTGGTTGATCTGCTTGGCGAAGACGCCATGGTCGTGGATGTCCGCCCGAAGCGCATTGACCTCATCGACGACCAGACCGGCGGACAGCGTGGAGGCGATCGGCGTGTGGGAGATGAGCTGAGCGCCGAACGCCCAGCAGAGCGCCCACACAGCGCCGAGCCCCGCGAGCGCCCGCAGCGACCAGCGGCGGTGCTCAGCCGCACCCCGGGTCAGCCGCAGCATCGCCAGCGCCAGCACAACTGCCAGGACGACGGTGCCGAGGACTGCGCCGATCTCGATCAACCTCGTCTCCGTCCCGCCGACCAGGGAGCGCAACGTCTCGATCCCGTTCCCGAGCTGACTGGTGTCTCCAAGCGGGTCGTACGGCCGGTCGTAGAGCGTGAACATCTGGTAGTTGATGACCTTCAGGACGACCACCAGCGCGAGGACCAGTCCGCAGCTCACAGCCAGGATGCGTCGAGGGGTGCGGGGCAGCAACGCGGCCAGTGCGATGAGGACCAGGCCCTCGAGCGGAATCGTCAAGAACCCGTTCAGCGTGAGGTCCTTCGGCTCGTAGGGAGCGACGAGGGCGACCCACACGACCAGCGCGGAGAAGATCGTGAGCACCACCGCGACGCCGGTTCGCAGGCGCGCGCGTCGCGGACCTCGCGGACCGGAGGGCGGGGCGACGGCCGTGAGATCTTCAGGGGGAGCGGCGATTACCGAAGGGCCGAGGGGCGGGTCGGCGACCGCCGCCGTCACTCGACGGTCGGTGGGGTGGTGATTGCTCCACAGCCACCACACGTCGCGGCCGAAGGACTCGGCGAGCAGGGCCAGCGCCGCCGCGACGGCAACCTGGGTCACAGTCCCCGGCAGTACGGCCGCGGCCGCGATGGTGAGCACGATGCCTTGTGTCGCCGCGACGGCCTTGCGCCAGTAGCGGGGCGGCAGCGCCTCGCGCATCCACTGAAGTGGCCACTCGGCCAGGAGGAACGCGTAGCGTGCCGCGCCGATCACGAGCACCCACGCGCCGGTCGAGCGCGCAACGTACACGCTGAGGGCGAGGATCAGGAACGCATCGACCTCGCCGTCGAACTGCGCGCCCAACCTCCCGGTCGTCCTCGAGCGTCGTGCCACCCACCCGTCGACCGCGTCCAGCGCGAGCGCGACCGCCGAGAGCGACACCAGCACCGCGACGGGCCGGGAATGGCCGAACGAGTCCGCCACCAGCGCGGCGACGCCGACGGCGAGGGAGGCGCGGGTAAGCGTCACCCAATCGGCCGGGGCGAGCCACTCAACGCGCCAGAAGACGACACCCCCCGCCAGGGCAGCATTCGTGATCGTCGCGCAGGCGACTCCGACGACCCAGCCGCCGTGGCTGAGGCCGACGGTCTTCGCCAGCACGGCGAGCATCAGGGCCTGGGCGATCAGGCCGACCGCGGGGCCGGCATGAGCCGCCGTCGCGGACCGTCTGGTGCGAGTGCCGTACGGCTTGATCGACGCCGGCGCGGGGGCGGTCCTCGACGCGCCGAACAGCGGGTGCTGTACGGCGGCTGCAGCGTGTTCCGGGTCCATGCCTTGGATGACGCCGCCGCGACGGAATGCCTTCCCGGCCCCGGATTGACATCCTGCGCGGCGTGAACCTGCCGGAATTTGCGTGCGTAATCGCAATATGAAACAGGACGACCGCGCACCGTTCGTCGCGGCGCTGGAGCGCGCCCGCGTCTCGGCATACCCCCCCGGCGAGTTCGTTGGCCAGGAAAGCTTCATGACCGCCGGAGAGATCCGGGCGGTGGCGGATCAGGCCGGGATCGCCCGCGGGGTCTCGGTGCTGGACGTGTGCTGCGGCATCGCCGGGCCGGGACGGTTCATCGCTCGAGAGCTGGGCGGCACGTATCTGGGAGTGGACTCGAGCGCCGGCGCGGTCGAGATCGCCCGTGAGCGGGCGGGCGACCTTCCGTGTCGCTTTGAGGTGTCGCGCATCCCGCCGCTTCCGTCCGGACCGTTCGACGTGGTGCTGCTCCTCGAGACCATGCTCGCGTTCGCGGACAAGGAGACGCTCATCGACGAGATATCCGGGGCGCTTTCAGCCGGCGGGCGGTTCGCGTTCACGCTGGAAGAGGGTCTGCCCCTCACGGCGGCAGAGCGAGAGCGGATGCCGGACTCCGACACGGTCTGGCTGACTCCGCTCCCGGAGATGTTCGCCTGTTTGGAGCGAGCGGGGCTGGTTGCCCGCTGGCAGGCCGACTTCAGTAGCTCCCATCGTGCCATGGCGGATTCGCTGATCGACGCGTTCGCCGCCGATGCCGCGGACATCGCCGCTCAGATCGGACAGGTGGCACTGGATGAGCTGCTGGCCGCCCACCGGCTGTGGAGCGACTGGCTGCGGGAAGGACGGGTCCGCAAGATCGCAATCGTTGCGGAGAAGGTTGGTTACTAGGCCACGTCGTGGTCGCGCGCCCACATCGCCGCCTGCACCCGGTCGGTGACGCCGATCCGCTGGAACACCGTCGTGAGATGGGCCTTGACCGTCTTCTCGCTGATCCCGAGCTCGCGGGCGATTAGCTTGTTGGGAAGGCCGCGGGTGACCAGGGTGAGCACTTCCCGCTCGCGGTCGGTCAACCCATGGCCGGAGGCCAAGCCGCGCGAGCCGATGAGCGTTCTCGCGGCCTTGGGGTCGAGCGGTGACTCGCCTTGCGCCGCGGCGCGGATCCCGCGGATCAGCTCGTCGGGCTCGGCGTCCTTGAGCAGGTAGCCGATGGCGCCGGCGTCGAGCGCGCTGAGGATCTCGTCGCGCTCGGAGAAAGACGTCAGGATCACGACCTGCGTGGTTGGATCGGCCTCGAGCAGCCGACGGGTCGCCTCGGAGCCGTCCATTCCCGGCATCCGGAGGTCCATCAGGATCACATCGGGCTGGTGCTCTCCGGCGAGACGCATGGCCTCCTCGCCGTCCGCGGCGGTCGCCACGACTTCGATGTCGGACACGCTGCCAAGGAGCCGGGTGAGGCCGTCACGCACGAGTCCATGGTCATCTGCGAGCAGGACGCGAATCATTCGAGAGGTATTTCCAGACGAACCTTGGTTCCCCGGCCGGGCAATGAGTCTAGTTCGAGACTTCCGCCGCTGTCGCGGGCGAGGTCCTGCAGCATCCTCAGGCCGAAGTGCTCTTCAGCGCCGTCTGCGGGCGGGGTCATCCCACGTCCGTCGTCCTCGACCTCGAGCGTGGCCACGTCCGAGGACGCCTGGATTCGCACGCTGACATGCTGCGCGTCCGCGTGGCGCAGGACGTTCCGGAGTGACTCCTGGGCGACCCGGAACAGGACCGCCTCGACGTTGGGCGCCAGCCGCAGCTGAGGCTCCGCATCGAGGTCCACGTGGACGTCGGCGGCCGAGAGGGCGGACAGTGAATCGGACACGGCCGCGATGAGACCTTCACTGTGCAGTCGCGGCGGGTAGATGTCGACGAGCAGCGTCCGGAGCGCGCGGATGCTCGCCCGCGTCTGGCGGGACGTCTGCTCGAGTGTGCCCGCGAGCTTCCGGATCGACCGTGGCTGCCTCGGAGATCGCCGAGCTGAGCGTGTAGGAGACGCCGGCGAGATCCTGAACCGGACCGTCGTGCAGATCGCGGGCAATCCGCCGGCGTTCGATCTCCGATGCATCGATCGCTCGTTGCAGCAGCGCTTCGCGCTCTCGCTGGTTTCGCCGCAGCTGGCGCGCGAGCGAGAAGGCGAGCGGAATCTGCGCAAGCTCGAGCAGCACCATCGTCGCGATCATCGGGAAGAAGAAGGCTCTGAACAGACGGTTGCCGCTGGCCGTGATCGAGCTGAACCGCTGGTAGAGCTCGAACAGGACGGGCGTCCCGTCCGTCGCGCGAAGGCCGAGGTACACCTCGAGCAGCTTGTGATACTTGCGCTCGAACCGATTCTCCGGATGGGAGAGGTCCGACACGTCCGCCTGCACGCCGCCGGTACGCAGGGCGCGCGCCTCCCCGCCGTCGAGCGGGTACCGGGCCCCGATCAGGGCAGGCTCATCGGAATAGACGATGCGGCCGCTGCTGTTCCAGATCTTGACCCGGACCACCGGGTCGACGAGCAGGCGAGTGCGAACGGTGCGGTCCATCCGCCGGATCGCCGCCGGTTGCCCGGCGAGCAGCTGTGGGGTGATATCGGGGGCGGCGATGCCGTGGCCGGCGAGTTGGGTCACCGCCTTGGCGTTGCGGATCGCCTCGGTGGTGCCGCGGCTGCTCAGCAGCTGGATCGCGATGAACGTCAGGAGGCCGAGGCCGGCGAGTCCGGTGATGGCAAAACGCGCGACGGCCGCGGCAATCGATGTCTCGCGCCCGCGCCGGCTTCGGCGGTGCTTGGGCTCTACCGGGGGCGCGCCGCGACTCGTATGCTCGCCAGCAGTTCCGTCAGGTCGGCCTCCTTCAGCAGGGTCGTGGAGGCCCCGGCGGCGATCGCGTCTCGCATCAGCTCCCGAGATCCCGACAATGCTACGACGGCCGGTGGCTGCCCCTGCGCCATCAACCGGCGCGTCGCTTCGACCCCCGAGATCCCCGGCATCGCGAGGTCCATGACGATCACCTGCGGCCGTAGCTGGGCGCTCATTCGCAGCGCCTCCTCGCCGTCGCGCGCGGAGCCGACCAATCTCAGGCCGGGCGCGCGCCCCAGTGCGGTCTCGAGCGCGCGCCGGAAGCCCGGGTGGTCGTCGGCCACGAGCACGGTTATCTGACCGGCGGCGTCACGAATCCGAGTGACACCGATGGAAGGCGAACCGGCTTGCTGCATATGGGCGAGCACCATAGGCCGCGTGTCCGGCGCCCTCAATTGGACGTTCGTCTTACGACTCGGGGCTGGTTGGCGCCGGGGTCGAGCCGGGACGGCACAGAGGTCATAAGACCATGGTCCTATTGCGGGTTCGACCAGGTATACGGGACCTTTCCTGTCGATGACCTCAGCACGGGATCTTCCGCGCACGGGCGGGCGAGCCATCCCGACGCTGCCTCGAGTGGCGCGCGGACGATGACTGGTGTGCGGCCGGCGACCGCGGGGGTGCTGTACCCCGGCCGCGGCGCGGCCGAATCGCGCGTGAGCATGCGGCGCCTGGACCCGGCCACGCTCGGCGATCACACCGACCGGCTGTACCGGGCCGCGCGCGCCATGTGCGGCTCGCATCAGGAAGCCGAGGATCTCGTTCAGGAGACGTTCGCGCGCGTGCTACAGAAGTCTCGCTTCCTGCACTCAGATGACGACCTCGGCTATCTGCTGAGGGTTCTCAAGAACACGTTCGTGAGCGCACGGCGCTACACCGGACGGCGGCCGGAGTATCCGGTCGCGCTCGACGAGATGGTCACGGTCGAGGATCGGTCCTCCGCGCGGCCGGAGGCACGACTGGATTCCTCGGAGTTGTACGGCGCGATCGCCGCGCTCCCAGGCTCATTTCGAGACGCCCTGATCGCGATCGACGTGATGGGCCTCTCCTACGGCGAGGCGTCGCGCGCGTTGCGCGTCCGCCAGGCCACGATCACGACACGGTTGCACCGTGCGCGCCAGCGTGTCGCGGACGCGCTCACGGATGCGGCGTAGTCGCCCCGGTCCATGAGCCCCTGGCTCTCCGATCTGTTTCTCCGTTCGCAGTCGGACGAGCGGCTGGTCGCTCTCGCGCGCGCGGGACACGAGCGCGCCTTCGCCATGATCGTCGAGCGATATAGGCCTGAGTTGCTCGCGCTGGCGCGCCGCCTGAACTCGGACGGGCGCGCGGAGGACGTTCTTCAGCAGGCATTCCTCAGCGCGTTTACGGCGATTCGCTCGGGGACCGAGGTCAGGCACGTTCGCGGCTGGCTGTATCAGATCGTGCGCCACGCGGCGACCAGGGCGCGCAATCCGGTCGAGGTGCCGCTCGACGATGTCGCGCTGGCCACCGAGCCGGTCGAGGACGCGGTGGAGCGCCGGGCGACGGCCATGAGCGCCGTAGCCGAGCTCGCCCGCCTACCCGAGCGCCAGCGGGATGCGCTGCTGGCCGTCGCTCTGGGCGGTCACCGGGGCGCGGACGTCGCCGGGTCGATGGGGCTGTCCGAAGGAGCGCTGCGTCAGCTCGTCCACCGCGCTCGGACGACGCTGCGGAGCGCGATCACAGTGGTCACGCCGTGGCCGCTGGCGCGGTGGCTGGCGCCGATGAGCCCCACTCCCGGCGGCGCGGCCGACCTGGCGGCGGCCACGG
This sequence comes from uncultured Solirubrobacterales bacterium, assembly GCA_963841535.1. GTDB lineage: Bacteria > Actinomycetota > Thermoleophilia > Solirubrobacterales > Solirubrobacteraceae > Palsa-465. The sequence goes on from CAWJDF010000002.1 coordinate 640,128, forward strand.
GTGTCATCTCGACCGGCGCCGTCGCGGTGAAGGTTGGAGCGGTGCTCGCCACGGGCCTGGTTGCCACGACGCTGGCCTTGGATCCGGGGTCGCACGGCCACGCCAGTTCCGGCGGCTCGAAGGGCGTGCACGTGAAGCATGCCCATGTCTCCCAGGCGGGTCGGACTACCGCGCATCGCGCGGGGGCGGCCGCGTCGGTCCTGGTGGTCTCTCGGCGGGTCGGGACGCGGGTCGCCGGGTCCGGAAGCGACGGCGACCTTGACCGGTCGCGCTCGGTCGCCTCGGGGCTCGCGCTCACGGCGCGCCCGGCTGCACCGCGCGTGGATGCCCGTTCCGGCGGGAGCGGTCGCTCCGAGTCGGGCGGGCCGGGTGATGGCAGCGCGGGGACCGGGACGCGCCGGGAGGACGGCGGCGCTTCGTCGGGGGGACGGGGATCGGGCCGCCATGGTGACGGAGGTGGCACGTCGTCGAGCGGGACCGGAAGCGGGAGCGGGAGTACGACGAGCTCCGGTGGCGGTGGGTCGTCGGACGGCGATGGGTCGAGCACCGGCGCGAGCCAGGATCAGGCCGGCGTCGACTCCGGGACCTCAGGCTCGGGCGGCGACGCCGTGGTTCTCAGTTCCTCGGGGTCCGGTGACTCCGGGGGCGGGTCTGGCTCCGGGGGCGGGGGCGGCGGGTCATCCTCTGGACCGGGGCCGAGCGGAGACGGAGGGTCAGGTCCCGGCTCGGGTGGGCACTCCAGCGATGATCGGCCGAGCGGGGAAACATGAGCGCCTCCGCGGCGTCTTAACCGTCGTCAAGCCGGAGCGCATTCGCCGGGTCGCCTCCTCGACTGCCGGCGATAGCGCGACACGTCGTCGCCCGTCCACGCTCGCTGTCGCGTGCCGCCCGTTGGGCGGCCGCTCAGCGCTGCGCTGACGGCAGATCGGAGGAGAGCAGTGAACATCCATTCGTCGCATTCATCCAAGGCCTCGGCTGAGCGGTCTCTGACCAGCCGACGCTCGTTCATCGCCGGCGCCGGAGCCGGCGTGCTCGGAGCCGGCGTGCTCGGGGCGGGGGCGCTGGGGGTCGCTCCGGCGTTCGCCAAGGGCAACCTCAGTCAGGGGGATGCGGCGATCCTGCGGTTCCTATCCGCGGCCGAGATTCTCGAGACCGACCTGTGGCAGCAGTACAACGAGCTGTGCGGGATCCAGGACGGCGAAGTGCCGGGCGGCAAGGGCAACAAGGCGTTCACCGAAGCGCTGGCCCAACTCGACGAGGACATGGCGCAGTACGTCCATGACAACACCGAGGACGAGTTCACGCATTTCACGTTCCTCAACGCATACCTGAAGTCGCGCGGAGCCGACCCGGTCAACCTCGAGCAGTTCCGCACCCTGCCGGGCAGCACGGCCTCCGGAGCGGCGAATCGCAAGCGCCTCACGAACCTGATGGAGCTGACCGTCGACACAAGCTGGTGGACGCGCTATCGCGCGCGCCACGGGAATCCCGACCTCGGCGACACCTTCGCCCAGGCCGTTCCGGGATTGATGCGCGGGCGGTTCCCGGCCATCCCACGCAGCGACGCCGACCTCAAGCCCGCCAAGCACCTTCAGGCGATCGCCAACACGGCCGGCTTCCACTTCGGAACGATCGAGCAAGGCGGGACCAGCCTGTACCCCGCCGTGGCTCAGAGGGTCAACGACGCCGAGGCGCTGCGGGTCGTGCTCAGCATCGGGCCGACCGAGGCGATGCACTTCCAGACCTGGAGCGACAAGGCCGGCAACGCCCCGCCCTTGACCGACCCCACGAACGGCCTCGTGTTCCCGGACCTCAACAAGAAGCCGTTCGACGGACAGAACTTCCAGACCAACCTGATCATGCCCGAGCCGACGGACTTCCTCTCGGGCAAGCTCCCGGTCGTCTCGATCGTCCGGCCCACCGAGACGAAGGGGATCGCGATGGCCGTGGTGAAGTTCCTGACCGCGATGGGCTTGTTCCGGGGCCAGTCGCCCGCGTTCTTCGCCGCGATGACCACGCTGGCGCAGCAGGCCGACGCGGCTCAACGACACTGACTCCTCACTGACACCCGGTCTGACTGCCCGATGCCGGCGGCGGCTCACACGTCGTCGCCGCGCCGGGTCGAGAGGCCGGCGGACTAGCGCTCTGCGTCCCCGCGGAGGCGGGCCTGGTCGTGAAACCGCGATATACGAGGCCGTCGCAAAATCCCGGTGTTGTGCACGTCTGTCCGGAAATGTGGACCGGTCCGGAGGGTGGGTTCTGTCCGGTGCGACTGGTAAAAAAACCTCCTGAGCAGGGCTTTAACGGCTGAGTGCAGCAGCCGGGGCCTGCATCCGGAGGTGGTGCTGAATGATGACGGGTCGGGCGGCGGAACTCGATGCGGGCGATGGTTGTGCGGGGTCGGCCGGGGTGACGCGGGGGTATGTGTGCCCGGCGCGCGATCAGTTGTTCTTGATGCCGGTGAGCATGCGCGACTGGCTCGAGGAGGGGCATCTCGCGTTCTTCGTGCTCGAGGTGGTCGGCGAGTTGGACACGCGCGGTTTGCATCGACGGCCGGGTGGGTGTCCCGGCCGGCCGCCATATGAGCCGGAGATGATGGTGGCGCTGCTGTTGTACGCGTACTGCTGCGGGATTCGTTCCAGTCGGCGGATCGAGGCGCACTGCCGGACCGATGCGGCGTTCCGGGTGATCTGCGGCGGGCTGGTGCCCGATCACGCCACGATCGCGCGGTTCGTCGTTGAGCACGAGCAGGCGCTCGAGGGGCTGTTCGTCGAAGGGGTGCGCTTGTGCGCAGCGGCCGGATTGGCGGAGTTGTCCGTGGTGGCGCTGGACGGGACGAAGATCGCCGCCGACGCGTCACTGGCGCGCAATCGCGACGCCAGCTGGATCCGCCGAGAGATCACCAAGCTGATGGCGCTGACGGCCGAGGATCAGCCGCTCGGCGCGGCCGACGCGGTCGTGTTGGCGGGGATCGAGCCGGCGTGTGAGCTCTCCACATCAACCGGCCGGCTGGCCAGGTTGCACGCCGCGCTTGAGGTGATCAAGGCCGAGGACGCGGCCGTGGCCCTGGAGGCCGAGCGCTCAGCACAAGCGGCAGCGGCACAGGCCGAGCACGGCCGCCAACAGATCGGGCGCAAGCCCAAGCAGCCCCACGCGGCGCTGGCGCGCGCCGAGCTCGATCACGCAGTCGCGCACAAGCGCCTTGAGGATCTGCAGGCCGAGCATGAGCGCCGAGCGGCCGCGGCGGCCAGAGGAGAGAAGATCGCCGGCCCACGCCTGCGGATCGACAAGGCACGGGGCGCGCTCGAGCAGGCCGAGGCAAGACTCGCAGCGGCCCGCGAGGCGGTCCAGGCCGCGCCCGGAACCGAGCGCCGGGTGAACATCACCGATCCCGACAGCCGGATCATGGCCACCAAGGACGGCTGGGTGCAGGGTTACAACGCCCAAGCAGGGAGTGTCGAAGGAACCGTGTAAGGCTGATCGAAAGGATTCCTCATGCCTACGACTACGCAACGCAGGATCGATCAAGAAGAAGATGTTCTGTCTGTCAGCGAGGAGCGAAGCGACCTCGGAACCGTGGAGCGGCGAGAGGTGTTTCCCGGGTTGCCGGGCGGTCCTGGGCTCGATGAGGAGCCGTTGGAAGTCAGCGATGAGCTGCTTGACGCGTTGCTCTCAGGGGCGAGGACCGCTGAGGAGATCGCGGGCCCAGATGGGCTGCTGGGGCGCCTGACGCGCCGGCTGTTGAACCGGGCGTTGGAGGCGGAGCTGAGCGAGCATCTCGGCTATGAGCCCGATCAGGCGCCGCCCGGTGGCGTGGGGAACGCGCGCAACGGCAAGCCGTCAAAGACGATCCTGACCGATCAGGGACCGCTGCGGATCCGCTCCCCGCGGGATCGCAAGGGCACGTTTGAGCCGCAGATCGTCAAGAAGCGTCAGACCCGGTGGGTCGGGTTCGACGACCGCGTGATCAGCCTCTACGCCCGCGGTCTGACGGTCCGCGAGATCCAGGGACACCTCGCGGAGATCTACGGCACCGAGGTCTCGCCGGATCTGATCTCGAAGATCACCGACACGGTGCTCAGCGACGCGAAGGCGTGGCAGAACCGGCCGCTGGAGCGCGTCTACCCGATCGTCTACCTCGACGCGCTGATCGTGAAGATCCGCGACGGGCATACGGTCCGAAACCAGGCGTGCTACGTGGCGCTGGGCGTCAACCTCGACGGCGAGCGTGACGTGCTCGGCCTGTGGTTCCAGCAGACCGAAGGCGCGAAGTTCTGGCTGCACGTTCTCACCGATCTGAAGACCCGCGGCGTCGCCGACATCCTGTTCGTCTGCGTCGACGGGCTCACCGGCTTCCCGGAAGCGATCGAGGCGACCTTCCCGCACGCGACCGTCCAGACCTGCCTGGTGCATCAGGTCCGCTCCAGCATGCGCTTTGTGTCCTACAAGGACCGCAAACCGCTCGCCGCCGACCTGCGCAAGATCTACACCGCCGTCGACGCCGAGCACGCCGCAGACGAGCTCACCGCGTTCGCCGACAAATGGGATCACCGCTACCCGATGATCTCAGCCAGCTGGCTCGAGCACTGGGAGCAGATCACCCCGTTCCTGGCCTACCCCGCCGACGTCCGCCGCGTGATCTACACGACGGATGAAAGTGTCAAGGTCCCGGCTCAATTTTCGTGGCCGTGGTCGTGTCGTTCTCCCGTGCTTGTGGCGGAGGTTGGTGGTTGCGAGGGGGTCGCTCGCTGGCAGGGACGCCGGCGAAACACGGTCCGGATGGGGTGTTGGCCGAGTGTGGGCGTGCGAGATCCTCGCCCGGTCGGACGCCGTTGACAGGAAGGTTTGTGTGTTGGGGTTAGGCTTTGCTCAGGGCGTGGTCGACCCCCGAGCGAAGCGCAGGTTCTGGGACTTCTGATGCCTGCCGCGCAGCTTGCCCCACTGAGGGCCTTTTCAGTCGCGTCCCATTGGCGGCGGCCACGCCCGAGTCGCCCTTGGGCTTCGTGGGCCGCCGGGCCTGCCAGTCGGCGACGAGCTGGCGGTACGCCTGCTCGCCTTGCTCGGCGAGCTCGCGCTCACGGCGCCGGACCTCCTTGAGGGAGTATGCGGCGGCCGTGCCCTTGCGGCCCTGGCGGGAGGGCATGCCGGCGCGGAGCTCGAGCGCGCGGAGTTTCTTGTCGGTCAGCGACGGGCGCGCGAACGCGTAGTCCTCGCCGCGCTCGATCATCGTCCAGCACAGCACCGCGAGCTTGCGCGCGGTCGCGACCACGGCGATCTGCATCCCGCGACGCGAGCACACGCGCTGATAGAAGGCGCGCAGCGGCCCGGGGGTCTTGGCGGCTGACCACGCCGCCTCGACCAGCATTCCGCGAGCGTGCGCGCGGCCCTGCTTGGTAATCCGGCCGTGACTGGCGGGCTGACCCCCGGACTGCTTGACCCGCGGGTTCAAACCGAGGTACGAGACCAGCTGCTCGGGCCGGCGGAACCGGCGGAAGTCACCCACGGCGGCGACGATCGACAACGCCACGGTGGCGTCAACCCCAGGGATGGTCATCAGCCGCTTGACCTCAGAACTTGAGAGCGCCACGCGGCCGAGCTCAGCATCGATGATCCTCAGCTCCTGGGCGTGAAAGTCCAGCTGGCGCAACAGCGCGTCCACAGCGACCGACTCATCCGCCGGCAGCGGCTGAGCGGACAGCCAGCAGCGGCCCTTGATCCCGAACAGGTCCGCCGCTGGGCACCGGGGGATCAGGTTCCGGTGAAGAATCGCCTGGACCCGATTCTTCAGGCGGGTCCGCTGACGCACGATATGCGCGCGGCGGGCCACCTGACGGCGCAGCGCCTGAGTGGCCTGGTCGGCGATCCACACCGACGGCAGATAGTCCGCGGCCAACAGCTGCGCCAGCACCTCGGCGTCGACCTTGTCCGTCTTGACCTTGGCCTCGGCGATCGCCCGCGTCTTCTGCGGGTTGGATACCACCATCCGCGCGACGTGCGGCTCCAGCAGCCTGACGATCGCCTGCGTGTTGCACGTCGCCTCGATCGCGACTTCATCCTCCGGCCCGAGACTGTCGGCGAAGATCCGCAGCGCCTCATCGCTCAGCGCGATCCGCCCGGCCTGCCGGACCAGGCCGTCCTCCCACACCGCGACCTGCGCGAATTCGCGGTGCACGTCCAACCCGATACACCTACGTCCCACTGCTCACCTCCAACAACGATGGTTGACGGATGTGGGAGCCAGGCGGGCGAACGACACCTACGGATCCGCGCTCAAGGCGCATCCGGGCAAGTCGCAGGGGCGGCCAACTACTAACCCGCGCTCAAAGCGCAACGTATAAGAACGGCCTGCCCAGCCTGCGTTCGCTCCCGGATGCCCCGCGACCCGGACGGTCGCACCGTACTCACCGACCCCGATACGCTCAATAGCTGCAACAGGCCGTTCGCTGGGCGCGGTGGCATCTGGTGCCTTTCATACCGGATACCAACTCGATCGAAGCCCTACACCGCCAGCTACGGAAGATCATCAAGACCCGCGGGCACTTCCCGACCGAGGACGCCGCCCGCAAGCTGATCTACCTCGCGATCACCAAAGCCGAGACCAAATGGAAGCGCGTGTTCAACTGGCCAGCCGCCTTGGCCGCGTTCAAAATCGAGTTCGGTGACCGCATCCCCGACAACTGAAACCTGACTGTCACTACTTGACACACCAGGAGTAACTGTTACTATCAAATAGTCAGCTTACACGGAAGAACTGACACCCTCCCCAAGCATTCGTCAACCCCCAACAGATCGTGCTCGCGGTCGATGTGAGCCAGGACGCTACTGACGTCCGACTCTTCGAACCGATGAACGAAAAGCTCACCCAGACGCTCACCGCCGCCAGGATCACCAACGCAGTCGAACTCGAGCTCGCCGACGCCGGCTACTGCTCAGAAGCCAATCTCACCTGCCCCGGCCCCGACCGGCTGATCGCCACCACCAAAGACTGGAAACAGCGACGCGCCGCCCGCGAACTCGGACACACCGACGGCCCCCCGCCACCCGGCCTTACAGCCACCGAAGACATGGAACACCTCCTGCGCACCCCCCAAGGCCACGCCGCCTACAAACAACGCTCGCAGCTGATCGAACCCGTATTCGGCGACCGCAAACACAACCGCCACATCCGACGCTTCCGCCGCCGCGGCATCAACGCCGCCCGCAGCGAATGGGCGTTCATCCACCTCGCCGGCAACATCCTCAAGCTCTACCAACACCACAGCGCCGTCGCGATCGCCTGACCGACCAACCCGGCCACACCCCACCTCCAAACGCTGACACCCCGCCGGGAGCATCGCGGCCGAGCACTGCCCAAGACCGGTGCAGCCGGCCACGAAGGACCGCCGCACGGCCAACGAACGAAGCCAGTACGCAGACCGCGCTCAAGCATCACGCCAACGCCCTTCCAACCTCAACAGCCGCAAACGTTTTGCGACGGCCTCATACGGTGGGTTTCTCGACCAGCCTTCGTCGAATCGGGCCCAGCGCCGTGGTCGCGCGGCGGACGGTGGTGCGCCGCTCACAACTCCGCGCATTTGTGCGACGGTCGTGCGTCACGAACGCTGAAGGAGGATTGATGTAGGCGATCTTCATATAGGCGGTGCTGTGCCGGAGATGGAGGCTTGTTGGCCCTCCAGCGTCGTCCTTCGGGGGAAGGCGCTAAACCACCCCGTGCTGCGTTGGCTGAAGACCGTCGTGGTGAGCGATCGGGGAAAAGGCGTGCTTGACGCGTCAGGTGGGGACCAGGAAGACGTTCCAGAAAGCACCCGGCTCGAGGTCTCGGGGTGGGTGTGCGCTGTTGAGGCGTCGTTAGCACAATTAAGGTGGCATCGAAAGCGGGGGATTTGGCTGTTCCGCCGCGATGAGCTTGGCGGGCGTCCCGATGATTGGCCAGGTGGTGCCCGGCGTGAAGGCGGCGTGAGCCTGGTCTGCGGCTCTGGCACGGAACGTGAGAAGGCGAGCGTCGAAAGCGGCCGTCCGGGCCTGCGGGTCAGTCGAAGGGCGGCGAGAGGGAGCGTGCCAACGGCAGAAACCGGAGGCATTGAGTACCGGTCGCGGCGCTTGCTGGCGGACCGGCCCGTAGTAGTGGTGAAGCCGCTGCTTGCTGGGGTGGGGGTGGAGCGAAGGGGTCGGCTGATCAGGAATGTCGATTCGTTCAACCGGGGCCCGCGAGGCTCTGGGAGGAAGCGAAGATGAGCATGGCAAAGCCCAAGGAGAAGCCGTTCGCGATTCCCAAGCTGTTGGTCTGGGAGGCGTAGCGGCAGGTCGAGGCGAACAAGGGTGCCGCCGGGAGTGGACGGGCAGGGTCTCGAGGAGTTCGAGGCCGATCTTGAGGACAACCTCTACAAGATCTGGAATGTGCGCAACGAATGCTGAGAGAAGGTGATTTGTAGGTGCTTGCCGGATCGAGGCATTGCTCTACGGGAGATGGGGGACTGTTGGCCCTCCGGGATCGTCCTATGGGGGACGGTCTCAAACCACCACGTGCTGCGTTGGCTGAAGACCGTCGTGGTGAGCGACGTGGAAAAGGCGTCCGTGAGGCGTCAGGTGGGGATCAGGGAGACGACTGCCGTTCGAAGTGTCGAGAACTTAAAGATGGCATCAGAACCGGGTTGGGTTCCAGAACCCGGGATGGAGTCTGGCGGGTGCCCATGTATTGGCCAGGCGGTGTCCGGCATAGAGGCGGCGTGAACCTGATCTGCGGCTCTCGTAGGGAACGTTGGAAGGCGGACGCGGACATGGTCTCGGTCTGGTTGGCCGGGGCGATAGGGAGCGCTCCAAGCGGCAGAAACCGCGAGGGGTTGAGTACCGTTGCCGCGTCTGCTGGCGGACCTTCTCGTAGTAGCGGGGATGCCTCTGTAATGGGGGCGGAGCCAAGGGGACGGCTCGTTCGTGGTTGGTTTGGGTGGCCAACCGGCCCTAGGTCGGGAGGAGCCCTGTGAATCAGCCGAAGTCGACAGAGAAGCCGTTTGCGATCCCGAAGCAGGCGGTCGTGGAAGCGTTCAAGAAGGTAAAGGAGAACCAGGGTGGGCCGGGGGTGGATGGGTGCACGATCGAGGAGTTCGAGTCCGAGCTGCGGGATAGGTTGTACGTGACTTGGAATCGGATGTCCTCGGGGTCGTACGCTCCGCCTCCGGTGAAGGTTGTCAACATACCGAAGCCGCACGGCGGTGGCATGCGGATGCTCGGGGTGCCGACTGTGGCGGATCGAGTGGCGCAGACGGTTGTGGCCATGGAGTTGGAGAAGGTGGTGGAGCCGAAGTTCCACCGCAGCTCCTATGGGTATCGGCCGGGCCGCTCGCCGTTGGACGCGGTTGAGGTGTGTCGGCAGCGGTGTTTTACGCACCCGTGGGTGTTGGATTGTGACATCGCCGGGTTCTTTGACAACGTTTCGCATGATCTCATCGTCAAGGCGGTGAAGGCCAACACCGACCTGAAGTGGGTGGTGTTGTATGTGGAACGGTGGCTGAAGGCGCCGTTGCAGCATCCGGATGGCACCCTGGAGCAGCGCGATCGCGGAACCCCGCAAGGGTCGGCGATCTCACCGCTGCTCGCAAACCTCTTCTTGCATTATGCGTTCGATCAGTGGATGGCTCGGGAGTTCCCGAGCGTCTCGTTCGAGCGGTACTGCGATGACATCGTAGTCCATGGCTTCAGCGAGAAGCAGACCCGGTATCTGGGTCGGCGGATCGCCGCCAGGCTGCGCGAGGTCGGGTTGCGTTTGCATCCCGACAAGACGAAAATCGTCTACTGCCAACAGGATGGGCGAGAGGGCTCTTATGAGTGCACCTCGTTCACCTTCTTGGGGTTCACGTTCCGCAAGCGCGTAGCACGTGGTTCGGAGGGAACCGTGTTCAACGGGTTCCTTCCGGCCGTCAGCAAAGACGCGATGAAGAAGATGAATCGCGCCGTTCACAGCTGGCGGTTGCATCGCTGGACGTCGCTGTCATTGAACGAACTCGCGGCATGGATCAACCAGATCGTGCGCGGGTGGGTTGACTACTACGGCCGGTACTACCGGACTGCGTTGCGACCTCTTCTAAGCCGGATCAATGCCTACATCCTGCGGTGGGCACGCAAGAAATACAAGCGGCTGCGGGCGTTCAAGCGAGCCATGGCGTGGTGGAATGGAGTCGTGACACGCGACCCCACTCTCCTCAGCCACTGGCAATGGACGACCATCGCCTGGATGACTGGATGAGAAGAGCCCGGTGACGGGAGACTGTCACGCCGGGATCTGTGGGAGCCCGGGGGTGCGATTCCCCCGGGCGACCCGACCGGATGAGCTCGGGGACCTACTTCCCACCGCCGGTCAGGGCGGTCGAGATCCCCAAGCCGCACAGCCCGGGGACCAGGATGCTAGGCGTGCCCGACGATCGCCGACCGGGTCGCACAGACGGCGGCAGCCATGTTCTTGGAGCTGCTGGTGGAACCTCGGTTTCACCAGGACTCCTATGGCTACCGGCCGGGCAAGTCGCCCCATGATGCGGTCGCGGTCTGCCGGCAGCGGTGCTGGAAGTACGACTGGGTGATCGATCTCGACGTCCAGAAGTTCTTGGAGTCATCGTCACACTGCCAACGCGTTCATGGGGGTGGTGTCGAACAGGCTGGTTTCGGCCTGTGGGACCAGTATGCGCAGGCCTTTTCGGCGTCCGTTGCGGACGTGGAGGGCTTGGAGTTCGCCGCGCTTGACACGCTGCAACACGGTCTGGCGGGAGACGCCGAGGGTGCGCATGGCGTCGACGATCGGCACGTAGCCTGGTGGTGCGTCTTCGACGAACAGCGCGCGGAGTTGGTCGTTGACGCGGATCCGCCACGGTGCGCCGGGGGTGTCTTGTTCGCCGCGGATGAATCCGGCTTGCAGCCAACGGAAGATGGTGGAGGCAGCGACGCCGAGCTCGTCGGCGGCCTTGCCGACCGGGAGCAGCTCGCCGTCGGGCGGCTCGGCGGGCGGCTGGTATGCCGGAATTCCGCGGTAGCGGCGCAGTCCGCCGACGATGATCGCGGTGAACCGCTCGCCGGTGGCGGAGCGGCGGCCTTGGCGGTTGAGGATGCCGGCGATCCTGCCGTCGTCGTAGTGGGCGGCGAGCCGCTTGATCAGCGCGATCGTGTCCTCATCGGTGCGGATTGTGGGCTGCGGCTTGGGGAGCGTGATGGCGAGCTCGGTGATCGCGCCGCCTTTCCAGCGGATCGTGAGCAGCGCGCGGCGTTGTTCGCGCTCGAGGTTGATCATCACCTCCTCGATCAGGCAGCGCAGCAGCTGCTTGCGGTCGCGGTCGGTGGTAGTGGGCGCGGACCACACGCGGCCGAGGTCGGCGCCGAGCGCGAGCAGCCGCTCGCGCTCGTGCTCGGTGAGGGTGCGGGGGCGTTGTTGCTCGCGCAGCGCGAGCTCGGCTTCGGCCTTGGCGAGCTGTTGCAGCGCGTTCTCCCAGTCGCGCTCCAGACCGCGGGCGACGAGCCGGTGCTCGGGCTCGACCTGCCGATAGCGGCGCTCGGCCCGGTCGGCCTGGTATCTGGCGCGTTCGACCTGCAGCCGCCATTGCTTGAGCGCCGCGTCGTGATCCTGTTCGAGCGCCTCGGCCGCCAGCAGCGCGGCCTTCACCCCGGCAGGGGTGAGCGCCGCGAGCAGCGCGCCGGCGACGGCCTGGTCGATCTGCCCGCCGCCGACCCTGACGCACCATTCGCCGCGCCCCTCGACCAGAATGCTGGCCGGGCAATGATAGGCGGGGCTCTTGTGCCCGCGGCGGCCTTGGTAGTGCACCTTGAGCTTGCGCCCGCACCGGCCGCACACCGCGATTCCCTGCAGCAGCGCGCTGCCCTCGCGGACCGCGCCGCCGGGCTCGTGCGCGCGCGGGCGGGTGTTGGCGGCGATCCGCGCGCGGTTGGCCTCGAACGTGGCCTTATCGATGAAGCCGGGGTGGTGCTCCCAGATCAACACGCCCCATTCTGCTTGGGGGAGCCGACGCATCCGCTGACGCGTGTTGCCGTGCTCGTCGACGTATCGCTCCCGGCGTGTCTTCCCGAACGCATACGCGCCGGCATAGACCGGGCTCTCGAGCACGCTATGGATCTGGTGATAGGTCGGGGTGACCCACCGAAGCTCGCCCTCCCAGCGGCGCAGCGGGAACTGCACGCCCTCGCGGCGCAGCCACAGCCACACCTGGCGGACCGAGCCCAGCTCGGCGAACCGGTCGAAGATCGTTCCGATCGCGCCGCGCACGGCCTCGTCGGCGTCGAGCAGGATCTCGCCTTCCTCCTCGCCCCACACCAGCCCGATCGGCAGCGCCTTGCGCAGCTCGCCGCGTTGGGCCTTGTTGCGGATCCCGCCCTCAAGCCGCGCGCGCAGAACGTGCAGTTCGGCCTCGCTCATTGTTCCTTTGAGCCCGAGCAGGAGCCGGTCGTTGAACGAGCCGGGGTGATACAGCCCGTCGGCGTCGCCGATCACGGTGTCGGTCACGCCGCACAAATCCAAGAGCCGGTACCAGTCGACGTTGTTGCGCGCGAGCCGGGAGACCTCGAGGCCGAGCACCAGCCCGGCATGCCCGAGCGCGACCTCCGCCGCCAGGCGCGCGAACCCCGAGCGCTCGGCGATGCCCGAGCCGGAGATCCCGAGGTCCTCGTCGACCACCATGACCTGCTCGCGACAGAACCCGAGCTCGATCGCGCGCTCAACCAGCGCATACTGCCGCTGCGTGGACTCGGCGTTGCGCTCCAACTGCGCTTGGGAGGACTGCCGCAAGTACACGAACGCCTGGCGGCGCAGGTGCGAGCTGGTCAGCTTGGAGCGCTCGCTCACGGCGCCCCTTCCGAGCGGCGGTCAGCGAGCTCGGCGAGCTCCAGCAGACAGAACGCCAGCTCTCGTGCCTCGGTCGGCCGCAGGCGCGTGAGGACCGGCGCCTCGGGCACGACTGGCCGCCCCCGCTCGTCGGTGAGCTCGCCGACGCCCTGGTCGCACAAGCACACCGTCACGAGCTGCAGAACACCACCGCCGACACGGCCCTCAGTCACCCCGTCCTCCAGCCGCGCCTGTGCCTGGAAGCGATGCCAGCTCATCGCTCACCGCCCCGGGCGCGACCGTCTGCGCGATCAACGCGGCCAGCAGCGACATCGCCGTCTGCCGCTGCGGCTCGCCGACCAGCTCCCACAACGCCACCGCGGGCGCCGGGCTCTCGGCCAACTCCAGACGCAGCTGCACGATCGGTCCTCGACACCTGATTTTCGCGCCCGGTCAGGACAGCACGCGCGAGCAACGGCTCCAGCACCAGCCGCGCGGCGAGCAGATCACCCAGCGAGCACAGCGGCCCAGCGGCCGGCGGCGGGTCGATTGGCGCGTGCAGGTCGGTCCACGCAGCCGGCACAAGCAGGTGGCTGCCGTCCGGCAGCACGAGGATCAGCTCAAGCTCACCGCGGCGGCGCATCCAGCCCAGCAGCTCAAGCGGCTGTCCCTCCCACGCGTGCCGCCGCCGCAGGACCCGCACCGTCGGCGGGAAGCCCTCGAGGTGGGTCTTGTGTCGTGTCTTCCTTCGACACCGTCCCCTGGGAGCTCGTGGTCCGTGCGGTCAAGACGGTGACCGACTGCCCCTGGGTGCTGCTCTATGTGCAGCGGTGGCTGGAGGCCCCGCTGCAGCACCCGGACGGCACGCTTGTGCAGCGAGACAAGGGAACCCCGCAAGGATCGGCGATTTCGCCGGTCCTGGCGAACCTGTTCATGCACTACGCGTTTGATACGTGGATGGCTCGGGAGTTCCCGGGCTGCCCGTTCGAGCGCTACGCCGACGATATCGTCGTGCACTGCAAGAGCAGGCGGCAAGCCGAGCACGTGCTGGCCGCGATCGCCGCGCGGATGGGAGAGGTCGGCTTGCGGATCCACCCCGACAAGACAAGGATTGTCTACTGCAAGGACGGCAGGCGTCGAGGCGACCACGAGCACGCCACGTTTACCTTCCTCGGGTTCACCTTCCGGGCACGGGGAGCGCGCGGCACCAAAAGTGGCCGGGCGTTCACCGGGTTCTTGCCCGCGATGAGCCCTGAGGCGCTCAAGGCCAAAAGCGATCGGCTCCGCAGGATGCGGATCCACCGGCGCACCGACCTGACGCTCGAAGACCTGGCGCACTGGCTGAACCCCATCGTCGCCGGGTGGATGAACTATTACGGCCGGTACTACCGGACCGTGATGGATTCCCTCCTGCAGCGCGTCAACACCTACATGAGGCGCTGGGCAGGCAGGAAATACAAGCGGCTGCGGACCATCAAGCGGTTCAAGCGGTGGTGGACCGGACTGCTCCAACGAGCGCCCGGCCTGTTCGCCCACTGGCGCGTGGTCCGCTCATACGCCTGAAGGCCGATCAGAAGAGCCCGGTGACGGGAGACTGTCACGCCGGGATCTGTGGGAGCCCGGGGGTGCGATTCCCCCGGGCGACCCGACTCGTGACGAAGGGGTAGCGACGCTTCGCACCGATGTCGTGTGCGGCGTCGCACTCCGGCGACCCTGACTGACCGCGCCGCGTCCTGCCCGGGTCGCGGCGCGACTGGACTTTGGTCTTAGGACCGTGACGAAATCGATGCGCGCGGTCTCTACGCCAGTGCCATGTCACTTGTTGCCATTTTGTAAATGCTCGAGCGACCGCGGGACCATGACCTGGCCGTGGACGGCCACGCGTCGGGGCAGGTGGGAGCCGGTGCCGAGCCCTCGCGTAGAGGGCCTCGGTTCATCTTCTATGCCAACGAGGTGATCGGCCTCGGCCAGCTGCGCCGGACGCTGGCGCTGGCCGCGCGCCTGTCGGCCAGCCGCGCCGCGCCGACCTCGCTGATCCTCACCGGGTCGCCGATCGAGCCGACCTTCCGCCTTCCCCCACGGGTCGACACCGTGAAGCTGCCCGGGCTGAGCCGCGACCAGCGGGGCACGCAGTACTCGGCCCGGCTGCAGCTCGACCGCGACGAGCTGCGGGCGCTGCGGTCCGGCATCGCCCTGGCCTCCGCGACCAGCTTCCGCCCCGACGTGGCGGTAGTGGACAAGCTCCCGCTGGGACAGGGCGGCGAGCTCGAGCCGACGCTCGAGGCGCTCAAGAGCCGCTCAAATTGCAAGCTCGTCCTCGGCCTGCGGGACATCGAGGATAGCCCCGTCAACGTCCGCCGCAAGTGGGGCCCCGATACCCGTCGCGCCATCGAGCGCTACTACGACGCGATCCTCGTGTACGGCCCCGAGTCGACGCCCGACGCGATCGACTGCATCGAGCCGCTCGGGCTCGATGTGCCGCTGCATCACGTCGGGTACGTGGGGACGCCGATCCCGGACTGCGGGCCGTCCGATCTCGAAGGCGACTACCTGCTGGTGACGGCCGGCGGGGGCTTCGACGGGTTCAGGCTGCTGGCCACGTTCGCCGAAGCGCTCCGGCTGCGGCCGCTGTCGTGCCGCGCCGTGATGGTCGCCGGGCCGTTGATGCCGCCCGTGCAGCGGGCGGCCCTGACCGAGCTGATCGCCGGTCTGGACATCCAGCTCTGCGAGCTGCGCCGGGACATGGAGTACGTGATCGCTGGCGCGCGGGCGGTCGTATCGATGGCCGGCTACAACACGGTTTCGGAGCTGATGCGAGCCCGCAAGCCGGCCCTCCTCGTGCCGCGGTCGGGGCCGAGCCAGGAGCAGCTGATCCGCGCCCGCAGCCTGACGGCGATGGGGCTCCAGGACATGCTCCATCCCGCTGAGCTGTCGCCCGCCGCGCTCAGGCGCTCGCTGGACCGCCTCCTGATGCGGCGATTTGCCGGCGACCTGCCCCCGCATTACAACGGCACCGAGTGCGCGGCGCGGATCCTCGCCGAGATGGCCGGCGGCGACGAGGCGCGCGGTCCGGTCCGGCTGCGAGCCGTGGGGGCGGGGGACACATGAGCCCGCCGCGGATTGCCATGATCACCAGCGGGTTTCCCCGGATCTCCGAGACGTTCGCGCTCAACGAGCTACTGGCCCTGGATCGCGCCGGCGCGATCGAGGCCATATTCGCCACCAAGGCCGGAGACGGGCGCCCACCCCACCCCGGGATCGAGTCGCTCGTCGAGCGCGTACAGCGGATTCCGGCCGGCGATCCGGAGGCCCAGGCACGCTGGGTGGCGGGTCGTCTCGCCTCGGCCCCGATCGACGGCGTGCACGCATACTTCGCCCACGCCCCGGGTGAGATCGCCGAGCGCGCCGCCGCCGCCGTCGGCGTTCCGTACTCGTTCAGCGCCCACGCGCGCGACGTCCGCAAGGTCCCCCGGGAGGTCCTGCGCCGTCGCGCGCGGCGGGCCGCCTGCGTGATCGCCTGCAACGACGATGTGGCCGGCTCGTTGCGCGCGGTCGGTGCCGAGGTCGAGTTGGTTCCGCACGGCGTGGACCTCGGCCGCTTCGCCCCGCGACCCGAGCCGCGCGAGCAGCCCGTGCGGGTGCTGGCGGTCGGTCGGCTGGTCGAGAAGAAGGGATTCGCGGTTCTCCTGCGCGCGCTGGGCGAGGCCGCCGTGCCGCTCGCGCTCGAGATCGTGGGTGACGGGCCGCTCCGCGCATCGTTGACCCGACAAGTCGCCTTGGCCGGGCTGACCAACCGGGTCCGGTTCGCCGGCGCAGTCACCCACCACGCGGTCCCGGCCGCGGTTCGCCACGGCGAGAGCGGGCTACTCGTGCCGGCCGGGGACGCCGGCGCGTTGCGCGACGCGATCGAGCGGCTGGCGGGGGACCGGGCGTTGCGGGCGCGGATGGGCGCTGCCGGGCGGCGCGTGGTCGAGCGCGAGTTCGAGTTGGCCGCCAGCTGCACCCACCGGCTGCTCGAGTGCCTGGAGGCGGCCTATGCCTGACGCCCCCGCGATCCAGTCGCGCCGGGATCCCGGCGGGTCCGTGGCGTACGTGCTCAAGGCTTACCCGCGGCTCTCGGAGACGTACATCCTCAGCGAGATCCATCGCCTCGAGCGCCTCGGCGTGCCCCTGCGCATCTACTCGATCAAGCCGGTCGAGGCGGCTGAGCGCGGTGCGAGGCACCCGGTCGTCGACCGGATCCGCGCCACCGCGGTCTACCTGCCGCCGGTGGGAACGGTGAGCGGGGTACCGCTGGCCAAATGGCTCGTAGAGAACGGCGCGCCCTTTGTGGGTCCGCTGCGCCGCGTACTGCGCCGCTGGCCCATCGGCACCGCCCGCGCCGCGGCGGCTGCGTTCGCGCAGGCGCTACGTGCCCGGCCGCGCTGGTACTCGCCGCCTCGCAAGGTCTACGTGAAGGAGTTCCTCCAGGCGGTGGCGCTCGCCGACCACGTGCGGTCGGCCCCCGACGTCCGTCTGCTCCACGCCGACTACGCCCACAGCACGGCGACCGTGGCCTGGCTGGCCTCGCAGATCACCGGGTTGCCGTTCTCGTTCACTGCCCACGCCAAGGACGTCTACACCGAGTCGCTGAACCCCGCCGGACTGCTGCGCCGCAAGCTCATGGCCGCGCGCTTCGCGCTCACGTGCACTGGCGCCGGCGCGGAGCATCTACGGGCGCTGGCGCCCGAAGCGCGCATCCACCTCGTCTACCACGGGCTGGGCGATGACCTCCAGCGTTTCGCCTCCTCCTCCGGGGCGGGCGGTCGGGTTCGGTCGGCCTCGCCTCGCAACGGGACCCTGCGGATGCTCGGCGTGGGCCGGCTGGTCGAGAAGAAGGGCTTCGACACGCTGGTAGACGCGTGCGCGACCCTGCGACTGGAGGGCGTGCCGTTTCAGGCGACGATCGCCGGGCCGGACGGCCCGCACGGAGACGCGGTCAGGCGCTTGATCGAGGAACACGGCCTGCGCGAGCAGATCCGCCTGACCGGGCCCATGTCGCAGGAGGAGCTGTTCGGCGAGTACGTACGTGCCGACGCCTTCTGCCTGCCCTGCCGGATTGTCGGCTCCGATCGCGACGGCATCCCGAACGTCCTCGTCGAGGCGATGGCCTGCGGCACCCCGGCGATCAGCACCGGCATCTCGGGCATCCCGGAGCTGATCTCCGACGGCGCCGACGGGATGTTGGTGGCACCCGACGACCCGGGCGCCCTGGCCGCGGCGCTCCGGCGCCTGCACGAAGATCGAGAAGCTCGCCGCGACCCTGGGTGCGGCCGGCCGCGCGAAGGTGCTCGACCAATTCGACGGCGACCGGCTGGCCGAGCAGCTCGCCGGGCTCTTCCGGGCGGAGCTGGCGCGATGAGCGCCGCGCTCGGAGCCGCCGTGGCCGAGGAGGTGCGGCCTCGCCCGGTGTGCTGCGTGATCGAACACCTGCACCGGAACCGCGGCGTGGCCGACGACGCGTGCCGCGGGCGCTTCACCGAGCTCGGGATCACCCTCGAGCTAGGGCCCGAGCCCGACTGGCTCGGCTCCGAGTTCCCGGCCGACGAGGAGTGGCGGATCGCCTTTGGCAAGTTCTACTTCGGGCTCGATCTGGCCGCCGCGTTCGCGCAGACCGGCGATCTCCGCTACCTGAGCGCATGGGAGGGACTGGTCTCCTCGTGGATCGAGCAGGTGCCGCTGGGCTCCGAGTCGACGGACACGGTCGCCCGGCGGATGCTCAACTGGGTCTACGCGTGGAGCCGGTTTGCCGAGACGCCCGCGTTCGGTGGTCTGGCGCGCGGGCTCGACCTGCTGCTGCTGGCCAGCCTGGCCGCGCAGGCGGGTTGGCTGCGCGGTCACCTGACCCACGCCCGCAACCACCGGACGCTCGAGCTCTACGCGCTGTTCGTGTGCACGCTGGCCCTGCCACGGGTCGACTCGGGAGGGGCGCTGCTCCGGTTCGCCGTCGAGCAGCTGGACGAGAACCTGTTGGCCGACTTCCGCGACGACGGCGTGCACGTCGAGGCCTCGACCCACTACCACCTGATCGTGCTGCGCTCGTTCCTCGGCGTGTGGGTCAACGCCCGGCGCTTCGGCGTGGCCTTGCCTGCCGGGTTCGCCTCTCGCCTCGAGCGCGCCCTCGACTTCGCCGTCCACTGTCATCGGCCGGACGGCGGCATCCCGGCGCTGTCCGACGCCGACGGGGGGAGCTACGCCGAGCTGCTGGCGATGGCGGCCGAGGAGCTCGGGCGGCCGGATTGCGAGTACGTGGCCACGCGAGGTGCTCGCGGCGTGCCCCCGCGTGAGCGGTGCGCGAGCTTTCCGGCCGCCGGATACCACGTGCAGCGCAGCGGCTGGGGCCAGGGCGAGGAGCGCTTCGAGGACGAGCGGTTCCTGATCTTCGACTGCGGGCCGGTCGGCGACGGTGGTCATGGCCACTACGATCTCTTGTCGGTCGAGCTGGCGGCGGGAGGACGGCCGCTCCTGCTCGACCCGGGCCGCTACACCTACCACGAGGGCGACCCCAACCTGCGCCACTGGTTCAAGGGGACCGCCGCGCACAACACCGTGTGCGTCGACGGACTCGACCAGACCGAGTATCGCCGTGGCAAGCCCAAGGGCCGGATCGCGCGGGCGGGGTTCCTCGGTCGCACGCGCGCGCCGGGACTCGACGTCCTGTGGGGCGAGGCGCTCAGCCCCTGCTACGACGCGCGGCACGCGCGCCGGGTGCTGTTCGTGGCCGGCGAGTACTGGGTGTTCGAGGACCGGCTCTCGGCGGCCCGCCCGCACCGTTACGAGCAGCGCTGGCACCTCGCGCCGGAGTGCCTCGACCAGGTGGAGCTCGATCGCGCCGCCGGCGTGGTTCGGGCGCCCGGCATCGCGCTGCTGTTCTCGAGCGGGGTCTGGCTGGCGCTCGAGGCGGGCTGGTACGCGCCGCGCTACGGGATCAAGCTGGACGCGCCGGTGGTGAGCGCCACCCTCGCCGGTGCGGGCAGCGCGACGTTCGTCACGGTGGCGGCCCCGGTGGCGGCGGACGCTCCGGTTCCGCGTCTGCGCGTGGTTGAGCGTGACGTGGGCGGCCGGTCCTCGATCGAGGTCGGTGGAGTGGGTGCACGTGGCGGTGCCCTCGACGTCGTCGCCTGGAGCTCTGACGGAAGCGCGGCAACCCACCTCCGCCACACGCCGGAGGAGACGCGGTGAACGCGCCTCCGCCGCTGGCCTTCGACCCCGGTGTGCCGCAGCGTGACCTGCTTCTGGACACGCGGGCGCTCGCCGCACGCCTCGACCGGCTGCTCAGCTGCGGCGCGCCGCTGCGGGTGACGGGGGTCGAGCGCGTGCGCGTCAAGTACCGGGTGGCGCGCGGCGTCGGACTGGTCCTCCGCGTCCACTGCGGCGAGTGGGCATTCCTGGTGTCGGCCCGCTCGTTCCCGGTCGGGCGCGGAGGACCGAACTTCGACCGGGCCCTGGGAGAGGCGGTCGCGTTCGTCCCGGGCATACACCCGGTGGCGTACGCGCCGGATCTGGAGACGGTCTTCTGGTCCTTCCCCGGCGACCGGGGGATCGGCTCGCTCGGGCTACTCCACGGCCCGGGGCCCGAGCTCACGCGACTGGTCGGCCGGCGCTGCGCCCCGGTGCTGGCCGCCTACGCGCCCGAGAAGGCCGCCACCGGCCGTTGCCTGGACGAATCGGGCCGGGTCATCGCCTACGTGAAGGCCTATGCCTCGGCCGAGGGCGAGCGGGCGGCGCGGACCTACGCCGTCCACGAGACGCTGCGCTCCTGGTCGACTCGTACCGGGATGCCGCTCCGCGTGGCCAGGCCGTTGGCCTACGACGCCGCGCGACCCGCGGTGGCGCTCGAGGCGGTCGCCGGGAGTCCGCTGGTCGTGGGCGCCATGGCGGACCGTCTGCCTCGGCTCTTTTGGCTGGGGGCCGCGCTGGCCGCGCTTCACTCTGCGCCGCCGCTCGCGGGGCTGCCGGCGTTCGACCGGGCGGACGCTCGGCGGTTGACCGACGCCGGCGAGCTGATCGCACGGGTGCGGCCGGATGTCGGCTCGGCGGCTCGCGAGCTCGCCGACGCGCTCGCGGCAAGCCGGATCGACTCGGGAGAACGGGTGTGCCTGCACGGGGACGTCCACGGCAAGAACGCGATCGCCGACGGCTCGGCCGTCACGCTGATCGATCTCGACCAGGCGTCGCTCGGTCCGGCGGCGGCCGATCTCGGAAGCGCCCTCGCGGCGCTCCGCTACGTGCGATGCACGGGCGCGTTGTCCCTGGACACCGAGCGCGCGCTGGTGGCGGACCTGCTGGCCGGCTACCGGTTGGTGCGCAAGCTGCCGCCGCAGCCGGCGCTGGCCTGGCATACCGCGGCCGCGCTGCTCGGCGAGCGCGCGCTGCGCGCGGTGACCCGGCTGCGACCGCTGGGTCTGGCCGCGCTGTCCGGCCTGATCGCGTGCGCGCGCGAGGAGCTTTCGCATGGCTCGTAGTAACCCCAAGCCGTCACTGCTCCTCTACTGCCAGCATTCGGTGGGGCTCGGGCACCTGACCCGGTCGCTGGCGCTGGCGGGCGCGCTGGCCGATCGCTTCGAGGTCACGGTGGCGAGCGGCGGCGCGGTTCCCCGGCACGTTTCTCCGCCATTCGGCGTGGAGATCGTTCGGCTGCCGCCGCTGGCGGTCGAAGAGGGCATCGGGCTGGTCTCGCATGATCGCCGCCGTACGGTCGAGCGCGCCAAGGCCCTGCGGGTGCACGCGGTCGTCGAGGCCGTGCGTAGCCGTCGCCCGTCGGTCGTCGTGGTCGAGCTGTTCCCGTTCGGGCGGCGCGCGTTCTCTGGGGAGATCGTCGCGATGCTCGACGCCGCGCATGCGCTCCCGGGGGGGCCTGCCCTCGTCGTCTCCAGCGTGCGCGACATCCTGGTCTCGCGCGGCGGCGAGCAGGCCGCCTACGACGAGCGGGCGGCGCGGCTGGCCAACCAGCACTTCGAAGCGATCCTGGTGCACGCCGATCCTCGTTTCGCTCGGTTGGAGGAGTCGTTCAGGCCACGCACCGGTTTGGCTGTGCCGGTCCACTACACCGGGTTCGTTACCGCGGCCCGGCGGGCGGCAGCGGTGGCTCCGCGGGTTGCGGGAGGGGTCGTCGTGTCGGCCGGGGGCGGCCGCGTCGGGGGGGCCGCTGCTCGAGGCGGCGGTCGAGGCCCAGCGGTTGCTGTGGCGCGCCGAGCGCGTGCCGATGCGGCTGATCGCCGGTCCGTTTCTCCCCGAGGCCGAGTGGCGGGGATTGCGCGCGCGGACGCGCGGTGTCGCCGGGCTGAACCTCCGCCGCGCCGTGCCCGATCTCGGCGCGGAGCTCCGCGCTGCCCGCGCCTCGGTCAGCCAGTGTGGCTACAACACCGCGCTCGAGGTCCTCCAGGCGCGCGTGCCGGCGCTCGTCGTGCCGTACTCGGGTCCCGGCGAGGACGAGCAGTCGCGGCGGGCGCGTCGCCTGGCCGAGCTCGGCCTGGTCCGCGTCCTCGATCCGTCGTCGGAGTTGGACGGCCGGGTGCTCGCGGACGCGATCGCCGACGTGCTCGGTGACCGCGCGCAGCGCGTGGAGCTCGATCTCGACGGGGCGCGCGCGAGCGCCAAGATCCTCTGGCGGATGATTCGCGACGGGGTAGCGACTCCGACTGAGAGGGCGTCGGCATGAGGCTCTGGCGTGAGCGGGCGCGGCGCGCCGCCGACGGGCACGATCCCGCGGCCACGCGCCGCGTGCTGATGCCGTTCCTCAAGCCGGAGTGGCCGGCGCTGGCCGGAGCCGCCGGCGCGACCCTGGTGCTGACGCTGGTCGAGTTGGCCAAGCCGTGGCCGCTGGCCATCGCCCTGGACAGGATCGTCCGTTCGCGCTCCGGCGGATTCGCGCTGAGCGCCGCCGACGTTCGTCTCCTCGTCGCGGTCGTCGTGCTCGTCGTCGTGATCGCCCTCGCCGAGGCACTGGCCGACTACTTCTCCGATCTGTGGCTGTACAGCGCCGGCGAGCGGATCACCCACACGCTACGCGTCGCCGTCTACGAGCATCTGCACCGCCTCTCGCTCGGGTATCACCAGCGCGCCCAGAAGGGCGACCTCGTGGCGCGCGTCACCGAGGACGTCACCTCGGTGGGCGAGCTGTTCGCCGAGTCCCTCGGCACGATCGCCCAGGGCACGCTGTTGCTGATCGGGATGGCGGTGGTGACGCTCGCCATCGACCCCCTGCTCGCGCTCGTTTCGTTCCTGGCCATCCCCGCGCTGGCGTTCCTGAGCTTCACCTACCGGGTGCGCGTGCGGCAGGGAGCCCGGGTCCAGCGCGCCCACGAGGGCGAGATCGCCTCGCTGGCCGGCGAGGCGCTGTCGGCCATGGCCGTGGTCAAGACGTCGGGGTCCGAGCGTTTCGAGGGTGAGCGCGTCCACGTGCGCAGCCAGGAACGGATGCGCGTGGGAATCCAGGTCTCGCGTCTGCAGGCACGGTTCGACGGGCTGGTCGGCGTGGTCAGCGCGCTCGCCACCGCGCTGGTCATCGGGCTGGGCGTCCTGCGGATCGCCGACGGGTCGCTGTCGGCCGGCGACCTGGTCGTCCTGGCCACGTACGTGCGCCGCCTGAACACCCCCCTTCGGGGCATCGCGCGCGAGGCGACGAAGGTCTCGCGCACGATGGCCCGCGCCGACCGGATCGCCGAGGTGCTGGCCGTCGACGAGCTGCTCGAGGATCGTCCGGGCGCTTACGCGGGTCCGCCGGCGGCGGGTGAGGTCGAGCTCCGGGACGTGTCGTTCCGATACACCGACGACCGCGCCGGCGTCGAGGGGATCGATTTGCACATCCCCGCCGGCGCGTCCGTGGCGCTGGTCGGGCACTCGGGCGCCGGCAAGTCGACGATCGGCGCGCTGATCGTCCGCATGTTCGACCCCGGCCGCGGGAGCGTGCTGATCGACGGGCGCGACGCGCGCGACTGCTCGCTGGCGTGGCTGCGCCGGCAGGTCGGCGTGGTGCTCCAGGACACCATCCTGTTCACCGGCACGGTCGCCGAGAACATCGCCTACGGGACCGACGCCGGCATGGAGCAGGTCGTGGCGGCGGCCCGCGCGGTGGCCGCCGACCGCTTCATCCGCTCGCTGCCGGAGGGCTATGACACGCGTCTCGGTCCGCAGGGCGTCGGTCTCTCGGGAGGCCAGCGCCAGCGGATCGGCCTGGCCCGAACGCTGGTCCGCGACCCCCGCATCCTGGTCCTCGACGAGCCCACCACGGGGCTCGACGTCGAGAGCGAAGCCGAGGTGATCACCGGCCTGCGTGCGCTGATGGAGGGACGCACCACGATCCTCATGACCCACGCACTCGACCTGGCCGTCGACGCCGACGTCGTGGTGATGCTTCGGGAGGGGCGGATCGTGGCGCAGGGACCGCCGGCCGAGGTGCTCGCGCGCGTGGACCGGCGCTTCGGAGATCCGGTGCTGGCGGAGCGGAGCGCGTGATGCGGGCGCTCGTCACCGGCTGCGCCGGCTTCATCGGCTCCCACCTGACCGAGTCGCTCCTGGCCGATGGCCACGAGGTGCTCGGGGTCGACTGCTTCAACGACAACTACCGGCGCGCGCCGAAGCTGGCCAACCTCCAGCGGGCGCGGGAGTTCGAGTCCTTCGAGTTCGTCCCGATCGATCTCGCCCGCGGCGACCTGCTCGACATCGTGGCCGGGCACGACGTGATCTACCATCTCGCCGCCGAGCCAGGAGTGCGCACGAGCTGGGGGGACCGGTTCGAGCTGTTCGTGCGCAACAACGTCCTGGCCACCCAGCGCCTGCTCGAATCCGCCGCGGCCGAGCCGCCGCGGCGCCTCGTGTACGCGTCCTCCTCGTCGATCTACGGCAACGCCGAGTGCCTGCCCACGCCCGAGTCGGCCGTGCCCGCGCCATTCTCCCCGTACGGCGTGACCAAACTCGGCGGCGAGCACCTGTGCGCGCTGTACCACGCTCAACCACGGCGTCGACACGGTGGCGCTGCGCTACTTCACCGTTTACGGCCCCCGCCAGCGGCCGGACATGGCGCTGCATCGCTTCTGCCGCGCCGCGGTCTTGGGGGAGCCGATCACGGTGTTCGGCGACGGCACCCAGCGCCGTGACTTCACGTTCGTGGGCGACGTCGTCGCCGCCACCCGCGCCGCGGCGGTGGCGCCCGACGTCGGCGGCCGCGCGTACAACATCGGCGGCGGCTCCCAGGTCAGCCTCCAGCGGGTGCTCGAGTTGCTCGCCGGATTGGCAGCCCGGCCGCTCGACGTGCGCCACGTCGGTAACGAGGCCGGCGACGTGCGCGAGACCAGCGCCGACACCTGCCGTGCCGCGCGAGAGCTCGGGTATGCGCCGGCGACGACGTTTCCGGACGGGCTGCGGGCTGAGTTCGAGTGGACGGTCGAAAGGTTGGCGGATGAATCCGCGGCCCCCATGGCGAGCGCGGGGGCGGCGCGATGAGCCGGGTGGGGATCGGCATCGTCGGCGTCGGGGGCATCTTCGAGCAGCACGCGCGCGCCGTGTCTGAGCTGTCGCGGCGGGCGCGGATCGTCGCCGTCTGCGACGTCGATGCGCACCGGCTCGCGTCGGCCGCCGCGCGCCACGACGTCCCGCTCGCGTGTCGCGATCATGTTGACCTGGTTCGCCGCGGCGACGTCGACGTGGTCGCCGTGTGCACGCCACCGAGCTTCCACGCCGATGTGGCCATCGACGCGCTGGCGGCGGGCAAGCACGTGATCTGCGAGAAGCCGCTCGCGCACACGCTGGCCGATGCGGATCGCATCCTCGACGCGGCCCGGGGCCGACCCGGCAGGCTGTCGGTCGTCTACCAGTTCCGGTGTCTACCGGAGGTGCGCCGCGCGCTGTGGCTGCGCGATCAGGGCGGGCTCGGCGGGCTGCTCTCGGGGCGCTTTCATCGCTTCGCCCGCTTTCACCGGCCCGGCAAGCCAGGCCGGGCGGGCTGGTGGGGCCGGTGGGACATCGCCGGCGGGGGGGCGGTCATGACCCAGCTGATCCACGAGCTCGACCTGATGTGCCTGTTCTTCGGCCGGCCGGCGCGCGCCTGGGCGGCCGTCGACACGCTGAAAGAGGCGATCGAATCGGAGGACACGTGCGCCGCGGTGGTCCAGTTCGAGAGCGGCGCGATCTGCACTGCGCAGTCGACCATGTCGGCCCACCGCTCGACCGCCGGGTTCGACCTGTTCGGGACCGAGGGCTCCGTCCACTCCCCGTGGTCGTTCGAGTGCCTGGACCGCGACCGCCGCTCCAAGCTGCGCCGCGCCGCGCTCGCGGCGGTGCCCGACCACCCGCCGGACGCCGAGGTCTGCGCGCACACGCCGTACCTCGCGGCCGTGCTGGACGCGCTCGACTCGGGGGCGCCGCTGCCGAGCGGGCCCGAGCAGGCGCGGCTGTCCCTCGATCTGGCCAGCGCGATCTACGCGTCGTCGCTGAGCGGCGATCCGGTCGCGCTGCCGCTGGGTTCCGGGAATCCGCAGTACGTCGGGGTCTCGGCTGGGGAGTACGCGCCCCGCCGGCGGTCCGGGTTCGGCCTCGGACGGGAGGTCGCCGGTGTCGGCTGAGTTGCGGCTGGCCATCCACGGCGGCCCGCCGGCGGTGCCAGGGCCCTACTGCGAGCGCTGGCGACAGGTGCGGCTATCGGACGTCGTGGAGATCGCCCGCTACGCCCAGCGCGACGTCAACACGATGGCCAAGGGCGAGGGGCCGATCGCCGAGTTCGAGGCGCGCTTCGCCGAGCTGACGCGCCGCCGTTATGCCCTGGCCATGAACAGCGGCACCGCCACTTTGCACAGCGCGTATTTCGCGGTCGGTGTGGGGCCGGGCTCCGAGGTCATCGTCCCCTCCTACACGTTCTTCGCCTCGGCCGCCCCAATCCTCCAGTGCGGAGCGACCCCGGTCTTCTGCGAGGTCGACCCGATCACGCTGACCGCGGACCCCGACGACGTCGAGCGCCGGGTCACCCCGCGCACGCGCGCGATCTGCGTCGTGCACATGTGGGGCAACCCGGCGCGGCTCGACCGCTTCCAGGAGATCGCCCGCCGGCACGGCGTTGCCCTGATCGAGGACTGCTCGCACGCCCACGGCGCCACCTACCGCGGCGAGCCCGTCGGCAGCTGGGGCGACATCGGCTGCTTCAGCCTCCAGGGCGCGAAGGCCGTGTCGGGCGGAGAGGCCGGCGTCGCGGTGACCGATGACCCGACGCTGTTCGATCGGATGCTCCTGCTCGGCCACTACGGTCGTTTGAAGAAGGGACAGGCGGCGGGCACTTTCCGGACCGACCACCTGAGCCTGGGCGTGAAGTACCGCCCGCACCTGTACGCGATCCTGCTGGCGCGCCGCTCGCTGGCGCGGCTCCCCGAGTTGAACCGGCGCCGGCGGCGCAACTACGAGATCCTGGTGGAGGAACTGCGCGGCTGCCGCGCCGTGCAGCCGATCGAGACGAGTGCGGGCGCGGTCCGCGGCGGGTTCCTCGAGTACATCCTGCGCTACGACCCGGATGGGGCGGGCGGGGCGAGCCGCCGGGCGTTCCTCGAGGCCGCGGTGGCCGAGGGCGTGCCGATCGCCCCCGAGCGCTACTCAGGGATCGGCAAGCGCGGGCGCATGCTGCACCAGACTCCGATCTTCACCGGGTTCGATCCGTTCGGGGTTTCGGC
Organism: uncultured Solirubrobacterales bacterium; assembly: GCA_963841535.1. GTDB lineage: Bacteria > Actinomycetota > Thermoleophilia > Solirubrobacterales > Solirubrobacteraceae > Palsa-465. The sequence goes on from CAWJDF010000002.1 coordinate 667,635, forward strand.
CGCGCCTTCGTCCGGGTCGCCGGCCGCCGAGCTGCGGGCGACCGTGGCGCTCCAGGACCGGCTGATGACCCTGCCGCCGTTCACCAAGGTCCCGGAGGAATACGTGCGCCAGTGCGCTCGCGCTCTGCGCAAGGTGGCCGGCGCCGGCGCGCTCCTAGCCGGCGAGCGAGAGCAGCGGCCGGCAGCGGACGGCGTCGTGCGCGGCGAGCAGCCCGCACAGCTCATCCAGTAGCCGGAGCTCTTCGTCGTCCATCACGGCGTGGTGCAGGTTCACCCCGACCGGGTCGCCCAGCCGTACGCGCTCCGCGGCCAGCTCGCCCAGCTCCTCGAAGGTCAGGCGCCGGCCGTCGCGCTTGGCGTAGGACCAGTCGACCGACACCGGCACCTCGGCCAGCCCCGGCACGGCCAGCGCAGGCTCGCTGACGTGTCGCGAGAGCACCCGGAATCCGAGCTCCGCCAGCAGCTCGGCGGTCGCGCGCGTGCAGCGGTTCCACGGCGGCGTGAACACCGGCTGGGTTTGGCCGGGCAGCCGCTCACTTAGGACGCGCTGCCCCTCGGCCAGGTCCCGGCATTGGGCCTCGCGCCCGCGCGATGGGCCGAACTCGCACTTGCGTCCTTCGGTCTCGTGACTGCGGTGGGCCAGGCCGTGCTGGTGCAGCCCGAGGAGTCCTTCGTGGGCCGCGCTCCGCTCGAGCAGCGCGCGTGCGAGCGACGGTGTGAGAGCTTCCGGGATCACCGCGACGTCAAGCGGCAGCGCGCGGCGCTCGATCACCGCCAGCATCGCGAACAGCCGCTCGTCGTCCCAGCCCGCGTCGTCGTCGCGAAAGAAGAAGTCCACGGGACTGGGCGCGTCGTCCAGTGCTGCGCGCAGTGGGTCGAGCCACATCGTCGTGACCCTACCTGGCAAGCTTTGGGCCATGGCTCCTGCTCGTTCGAGGAGAGGGGGTGGCGCGATGCGGCTTCGCTGAGCGACGGTCGTCGCGGCCGCCCCGTCGGGGTGGCGAACAGTCCCCTCGTTCTCTTTCGAAAAGGAGCTAGTAGATGGCAGAAGTTGCTGTGGGCAACGTCGACAGCGTGCTGGCGGAGGTCCGCGACCTCGCGCAGACGCTGATCGCGCCGGGCGCCGCTGAGATCGACCGCGAGTCGCGCTTTCCGACCGAGCAGCTGAGCGCGCTCGGGCGGGTCGGTGCGCTGGGGCTGCTTGTCCCGGGTGACCGGGGCGGTGTGGGCGCCGGGTTGGTGGCGCTGGCGGGTGCGTGCGAGGCGGTTGGCGGGGCGTGTGCGTCGACCGGGATGGTGTTCCTGATGCACAGCGTGACCGCGGCGACCGTCGCCGGTGGCGGCGGGCCGTCCGCGCCGCAACTGCTGGAGGGCATGGCGACCGGCGAGGTGCTCGGCACCCTGGCATTCAGCGAGCGAGGTACGGGCGCGCATTTCTATTCGCCTGAGCTGCGGGCCGAGCGTCGTGACGGCTCGGTTGGGGTGAGCGGGCGCAAGTCGTTTGTCACCGCGGGGGGGCATGCCGAGGCGATGTTGGTGCTGCTGCAGGGCGAGGGCGATGGCCTGGATTGCTACGTGGTGCGCGAGGACGCTCCCGGGGTTCGCTTCGACGGTCACTGGGAGGGCCTGGGAATGCGCGGGAACTCGAGCATCGCGGTCGATTTTGACGATGTCGCGCTCGACGGCGACGCGCTCATCGGCGAGGCCGGCGGAGGTGTTGGGCTCGTGTTCGGTGTCGTCGCACCCACGTTTCTCGTGGGGTTGGCCGCGGTGAACATCGGGATCGCACAGGCGGCGCTGTCGTCCGCGCTCGAGCACGCGAAGTCACGCCGTTATCCGGATGGCAGTTCGTTGGTGGAGGTCGCGACGGTTCAGCACGCGCTGGCGGACATGGACATCGCCGTCCGCGCCGCCCGGACGCTCCTGCGAGAGGCGGCAGGGCTCGGCGACAGGGGCGATGAGGGGGCGCTCGTGCCGCTCATGGAGGCCAAGGTGTTGTGCACCGATGTCGCGGCGCGGGTGACGCAAGGTGCGTTGGAGGTGTGCGGCGGGCAGGGTTACACGCCGGCGCTTCCGATCGAGCGTCACCTGCGCGACGCTCGAGCCGGGGCGGTGATGGCACCGACCAACGGGGTGCTGCGGACCTGGTCGGCGAAGGCGATCGCAGGACTCCCGGTTCCATGAGCGGCGCGGAGCTGAGACTCGGTGCGGTGGCCTACCACCCGCGGATCGTGACCATCTGGGAGCGGTTTCGGACGTACTTCGCGGATGCCGGGGTGCCGACCGACTACATCCTGTTCTCGAACTACGAGCGGCTCGTCGATGCGGTGCTCGACGGGACGGTCGAGATCGGCTGGAACACGAACACCGCCTACGTGGGGCTCGACCATCGCGCGGGCGGCCGGACGCGGATCCTTGGAATGCGTGACGTCGACCGCGACTGGTCGACGGTGTTGGTGATGCGCAAGGGGCGGGCGCCGGCGAGCGTGACCGAGTTGCGCGGACGGGTCCTGGCGCTGGGAAGCCGCGACTCCGGCCACGCGGCAATCCTGCCGCTGTACTACCTGGCCAGGGAGGGCCTGGACGTGGGAAGCTGCCGGCTGCTGCGGTTCAACACCGATCTCGGCAAGCATGGCGACACCGGCGATTCCGAACTGCACGTCGTGCGCGCGGTCGCCGAGGGCGAGGCCGACGTGGGCGCCCTGTCGGCCGCGTACTTCAGCGCCTTTCGGGCCGAGTCGGTGCCGGTGGTGGCCGACCTCGAGGTCGTGTGGCGCAGCCCCGAGTACTACCACTGCAACTTCACGGTGCTGGACTCGCTGGACCGCGAGATCTGCGAGCGGTGGTCGACGGCGCTGCTGGCGATGGGCTACGACAACCCGAGCCTGCGCCCGGCCATGGACCTCGAGGGAGTCAGGCGCTGGTATCCCGGGGACCGCCAGGGATATGCGTCGCTGCAGACGGCGATGCGAGAGCAGGCGCTGTCGTCGTGACGGTCGACCGCGATCAGGCAGCCCATCGGGTGGACGCCGAGCATCTCGAGCTCGGCGGCGGCCTGGAGGTCCTACTCGCGGCGGCCCTCGAGCGTGTCGCGCCCGGCGGCGTTCTAGAGATCAGAACGCCGTCGCGCGCCGTCGCCTTGGAACTGCCCGGCTGGGCTCGACTCGCCGGCCATGAGCCGATCGATCAGATCAGCCGTCCCGACGGACACGTGGTCGCGATTCGCCGGGGCCCCTCGACCAGGGTCCTGGCCGGGCCGCTCCCCCCGCGGCAGGCCCCGCCTCCGCTTCGTAGCGGAGAGCTGCGCACCGCCGACTGGCGCGGGGGAGTCCTTCCAGGCGAACCCGATCCGCGTGCGGGATTCGTCCCTCTGGGCGCGGTGCCCGAGGCGGGCGCACCCGTGCGCCACTGGCGGCTCAGCCGCCGCGACTCGATCTGGGCCGACGACGTCGGCGAGCTAGTCGACCAGGCGTCCGGCCAGCAGTGGGACGGCGCCCGCGACAACCCCTGGGAGGCCGCGCAGGGCCTGGATGAGACGACCGAACGGGCCGTTGCCCAGGTCATGACGTTCCTGGCTCAGAACGAGTACGCCGCCCTCTATGTGCCGGCCGGATTCCTGCCCCAGGTCAACCCGCAGCTCGTTGAGCTGGTCTTGTGGCTCGGCAGTCACGTCCACGACGAAGCCCGCCACATCGAGGTCTTCACCAAGCGATCGCTCGCCGGTGGACACCACGGCTACGCCCTGGCGTCCACCGAGCTGTCCCTGAGCACCCTGCTCGACGAGCACGACTTCACCGCCTCCTCGCTGCTGTTGAACGTGCTCGGCGAGGGGACGTTTCTCGACCTGTTGCGCTTCATCGAGATTCACGCACCCGACGCCGCCACCGCAGCCGCTGCGAGGCTCGCGCACCGCGACGAGCGCCGGCACGTCCACTTTGGCGTCTCGAACATCAGACGCTCCGTGTCCATCGACCCGGCCGCAGTGGGGCCACTGGTCGCCGCCGCCGAAACCCGCGCCGCCAAACTGGTGAGCCTCTCCGGGCTCTCACCCGTGCTCGTCGAGGCCTTGACCGTCATGGCGGCACGGTCGATTCAGCCTGCCGACCTTTCCGACGCCGCCGCGGCCGTCCGCGCGCTGATGCAGACGATGGAGCGCAACCGCCTCCGCCGTCTCCAGGCCTGCGGCTTCGACGCCGCCACCGCGCGTCACCTCTCCGACCTGCACACGCCGAACCTCATGTAGACGCGCGGGCGGCCGGTCACCCGAGGAAGGAGTGGAAGCCGCCGAGCGGCTCGGGCAGCCTCGGCGTGAACGGCTTGAAGTGATACGCCTTGCTCGTGTCGAAGCCGGCCTTGCCGCCGGCGGTCGCGTCCACGAACGGGGTAAGCGCCGTGACGGCTTGGCCGATGTCGGTCCATTTGAGCGTGCGCTCGTACCCGTTGTTGTTTGGCGGGTCGACGCTCTCGGCCTTGCCCTGAATCCCGGTGACCTTCTCGATCGGGCCGCCGTCGCGCTTGGCGACGCCGGGCGCGACGACGCGCGCGAGCGTGCGATGGTCGCTCTCGATCCCCATGATCCGCGCCGCGGTGACGCGCAGGTCGGCCGTGCTGAAGTTACGCACTCCGACGAGGTACGCGGCGATGAACGCGTCCTCGAGGGTGACCAGCACGTTCAGCGTGGTCTGGGCATCGGAGAACATCTTCGACGGGTAGTAGAAGGTGGTGAACGCCGAGGGCTTGCCGGTCACGCTCTTCTCGAGCAGGTAGTGCGACATCTCCTCGTGGCGCGCGATCTTCAGATAACCCTGGTCGTCGGACTCGAGGTGACGGAAGAACGGTGACTTGTCGATGATGTTCGTGTACGTGGTGACCGCGAGCGCTTCGGCGATCTGAGCCGCTTCGAGGATCGCGATGTCGCCGTTGGTCGGCCCGGCGGCCTTTGCCGCGGCGAGCGACGGCATCAGCGCCTGCAGTCCGGAGATGCCGGCGATCGCTCCGGCGCCGGCGACTGCCCTGCCGAGAAACTGCCTGCGGTCGCTCCCGGATTCTGCTTGCTCTACGGACATGTGAGTGGGTCTCCTTTTGCGAACGGTTGAACTTCCGCCCACCCGTACGCAGCCGGGGCACGACCAGATCACTGTCGCTACGGGAGGACGTCCGCGAGCCCGTCGTGGCCGCCGACGCGCGCCCAGCCGAGCGCGTTGCCGCCGTGGAGGTTGTCCTGGATCAGCGGGTCCGCTCCGAGGTCGAGCAGTGCGGTGACTGCGTCGCGCTGGCCCGACTGCGCCGCGAGGTGGATCGCCGTGACGCCCTCGCCGTGGCTTGGCCCGCCGAACGTGCCGCGCTGGTTCGGGTCGGCGCCCAGGTCGACGAGGGCGCGGATTGAGCCGACGCGCCCGTTTGCCGCGGCCCAGGTGAGCGCCGTACCGCGGTACGGATCGCCGTCGACTCGTGCACCGAGCTCGACCAGCAGGCGTATCGCTTGGACGCGATCGGATTTGGCCGCCCACACCAGCGCCTCGTCGAGCACCTCCTGCGGATCGTCGGACGGCTGCCAGGCGGGGAAGCCGCCGTGCGGCCGATAGAAGCCACGGTGCGCCCCGCCCTCCGGGGTGGCGTTTAGCTGACGGATCAGGTCGAGATCGCCCAGCCCGGCGGCAACGCGGAGGTTGGCTGGTGCCCGGCCCAGCAACTCCGCGACCTCGCGGTGGCCCCAGAACAGCGCCGCGACGAGCGGCGTCCCACCGTCGCCGCGCGCGAACAGATCGGTGCGCGCACCGGCGTCGAGCATCAGCCTGGCGAGGTCGCGGTCGTTCGAATAGCCGGCCTGGTGGAGCTTCGTCCAGCCGTAGTCGTTGCCGCGATTGGGGTCGGCGCCCCGCTCGAGCAGCAGGGAGACGATCGCCAGATCGCCGGCCATGCCAAGCAGGTCGTTGCCGTTGGTCCCGCGCTGGAGGACAAGATCGGGGAACCGGTCGACGAGCTCGACGAGCGCCTCGCGATCGTTCTCCTCGACCGCCCTGTAGGCGAGCACGAACGGCGTCGCCGGTTCCTCCCCGCTCCGCATCGCCTCGATGTGGCGGCGAAGCTCGCGCCAGCTCGAGAACCCGTGCCGCTGTGCGAGGTCGCGTCGCGCGTCCGCGGAGCTGACGCCCATGACCGACGCGATTCCGTGAGCCCGGCCCTCGTAGTAGTCGAGATCGGTGCGAAACGGCTGCTCCTTCGCGAGGCGCTCCACGTACGTCTTGAGCTTCGGCCAGCTCTGAAAGCCCATCTCGCGCGCGAGCTCGAACTGCACCTCCGCCAGCGTCGCCTCCTGCCCCGCCGCGCGTCGCTCGCGCACGCGCTCCTTCGCCTGCCTGCGCAGTTGCTCCAGATTGAGCTGAAACGTCAGTTCTGGCTCCCTTCGTCGCCCCTCGGCGATGGTACGCTCGCCCCGGTGCAGTTGCACATCGCGAGCGAGGACGCGCGTTCGCAGTTCCGGGCGGTACACACCGAAGGAGTGAAGAGTTGAAACCCTGGCACGGAGTTCTCGTAGCGACGGCGCTCCCCTTCCACCCCGACGACCTGCGCGTCGACTACGACCGCTACGCGGAGCATGTCCGCTGGCTGGCCGAATCCGGCTGCGACGGCGTTACCCCGAACGGCTCACTCGGCGAGTATCAGGTCCTCGACCAAGACGAACGAGCGGCCGTGGTACGGACCGCAGTGGAGGCCGCCCCCGAGGGGTTCTCGGTCATGCCGGGGGTCTCCGCCTACGGCGCGCGTGAGGCGTGTCGTTGGGCCGAGCACGCGGCCGAGGCCGGTGCCCATGCCGTGATGCTGCTCCCCCCAAACGCTTACCGTGCTGATCCGGACGCGGTAGTCGAGCACTTCTCGGAAGTCGCGCGCGTCGGCCTGCCGATCGTCGCCTACAACAACCCGATCGACACCAAGGTCGACCTCACCCCGTCGCTCCTTGCACGGCTGCACGGCGATGGCCTGATCGTCGCCGTCAAGGAATTCACCGGCGATCCGCGCCGACCCTACGTCATCGCCGAACTCGCTCCCGAGCTGGAGCTCCTGATCGGCGCAGACGACGTCACGCTCGAGCTTGGTCTGGCCGGTGCTGTCGGCTGGGTCTCGGGTTACACCAACGCCCTGCCTACGATCTGCGTAGATCTCTATCGCGCGTGCGTCGCGGGTGAGCTCGATCGCGCTCTGCCGCTCTACCGCCTTCTGCACCCGCTTCTCCGGTGGGACTCCAAGACCGAGTTCGTCCAGGCCATCAAGCTGTCGATGGACGTGGCCGGCCGCTACGGCGGTCCGTGCCGTCCCCCGCGCCGGGCGCTATCGCACGAGCTCGAAGTCGAGCTGCGGCGCGCCACCGAGGCCGCGCTGGCGGCCGTTTAAGCTCGTCCGCCCCGTATTCCTTGCGCGCGCGGCCGCGTACGACGCGGTTTGGGTGGTTCGGCGCCACGATCTCGTAAAAGAAACGGCGATGAAAACCAGTATTCCGATTGGGGTTAGCGACAACCATCTTGCGGCTGCTTGCCACTCCGTTGTGCCGCGGTCTCTTGCAGTCCTGTCAAATGGGCGGGACATTTTCTTGACCGCGATTCGATCGCCGGCCACTCTTAACAGAAACGCCTGGAGAGGTGAGTCGGTTGCGTCCAAAGGCGACAATATGGAAAGTCACATGACTCGCGCCAGCTGTGCCTTAAGGAATGGACGAAGGATGAATCGCACGCGCACCGCGAGTCGGAGTACAGGGTGGCGAACCGGCGGGGAGTCGCGAAACCTACCAAAGGCTCATAGCAGCTCCTCATAGCTTCCTCCTCGCCGATACCAGCTCGTCGCCGTTTGGACGCTCGACATCGGTGTCGTGGGCTACGCCAGACCAAGCAAAAAAACTTGGAACTGTGGCGGCCGGATTGGTAGGCTGGTCATTAACGACATTACCGTCGGTGCATCTGCTCGTCGGCTGTCGGATGGAAGGGGCCACGATGCGTGCTGTCCGCGAGGACCTCTGTCGGTTCGATGCGGCGTGTGATCGGCAGCTAGCCACCTGTGAGTGGCTTCCGTGTGCACCTGCCAACGACGAGTGCGAGAACACAGAGTTACGTGGGCTGTTGCGCTCGGCTGGCGGCGCCGCCTGCCGGTCAACCTCGACTCCGGTCGAGCGCTCGGACCCGGCTGAAGGCGACAGCTCGTGACGACAGGCGGGTTAGCGACGGTATGACCTTATCGGGGGGCAATCGCGAGGCTCCGCCGAGACGTCTCTCGACGTGGATCTCACGCCCGCGGCTTGTGGCGGAACTCGGACGCGCGTGCGGCCCGGATTCGATCGTCTTCGTGCTGGGACCTGCCGGATCGGGCAAGAGCCTCGCGGTCGACGAGCTCGCGAAACAGAGCAACTGCTCGGTGCGCTGGGTGACTCCGGACAGCTGGTCGGCCAACGGTGCTGAGTCGCTCAACCGTGCTCAGACCGGCGATCTCGTCGTCGTCGATGGGCTCGACCGTTACGACCGCAGGGCCCAGCACGGATGCCTCACCGCTCTTTCCCATCTCCCGGCTGGTGTCTCGACGATCATCACGTCCCGATTCGCGCCTCCGTCGGCGATGGCGCGCGAAAGGCTTGCCGGCCGCGTCGTCGTGATCGACCCCGGCATCCTGGCGCTGGACCGTCGGGAAGCCGTCGAGATGGCCGAGGCGCATGGGATCGACGCGACGGCCGTCGCTGAGATGTATGACGACGCCGGAGGGTGGATCGCGGCCTTCGTCCTGCACGCCCGGGCCCGCTCGGCTGCCGTCGGGCGCGATGCCCTAGACGCGTACATCGCGACCGAAATCCTGCCCTCCCTGTCTTCGGGCCTTCGCTTCGCGCTTGCGTGTACAGCGAACCTGAACGCGGTGAGCGAGCGCCTGCTCGTCGAACTCGCGGACGATCAGTCGATCGCCGGCGAGCTGGTACACATCGCGCTCCCGGGCGCGTCGAGGACCGGCGAACTGCGGTTGCCGCCGTGCGTGCGCCGTCTCCTGACAACCACGATCGATGGGCCGACGGCTCGCAGTGCCTGCACGCAGGCGGCCTGGCGACTACGGGCAGCGAACGCGCCGGCCGACGCCGCGGACGCGCTGGTCTCAGCGGGCCATCTGGTTGCGGCAGAGGCACCGGCCGCTGAGGCCGCGGCGCGAGGCGCAGAAGGTGACCGCGTGCTCCGGTGGCTGAGCGTCCTCGACCCGGACGCAGCTCGCCGCCGCCCACCGCTGCGAGACGCGCAGCTCGGGGCGCTTCAACGCAGGCCGGAGCATGGGCGGCTGCTCCACATCGCTCGCGCGATGCGAGCCAGTGGCGAGCTCGAGGGCCTGCTGGCAAGAGGCGAGCGGGCGGCAGCCTGGGCGGTGGCGGCGCTGCTTCGCCAAGGTCATGCGACGGACCTCCTGGCGTTGCTCGGTAGCGCCGAGCGCGCGATTTGGGAGCCGGCGGCCTGGGCGCTCGGCGTGCTCTGCAAGCCGCATCCCGCGCCGCCCCCACCCGATGTCGGTGCCGTCGCGATGCTCCCCTTAGCCGAGCTTGTCGCGGAGGGTCTCCTGTGGCAGGGCCAGTCGGACGATGCGCTGACGCTGCTCGAGCTTGCCGAGCGCCACGATCCTGAGCTCGCGGTCGTCCGGTCTCGCGTGCTCCTGAGTCTCGGCGATGTCGAAGGCGCGCGGGTGCTCTTGCAGCCGATAAGTGACAGCTCGTCTCCCGACCAGCGGCTCACCGTCCTCGAGTGCGAGCTGGCCGTCGCTACGGGGGAATTCGACGAGGCTCTCCGGCTGCTTCCGTTCGCGCGCTCCGCGGCCGAGCGCGCCGGCGATCTGGTTGCGGCGCGCATCGACCTTGCCATCGTCGAGGGCCGTGCGCACTGGCTCAAGGGCGAGTCCCGATTCGCGATCCCGCTTCTGGAGACGGCGCGCTCGTGGGCGCTCAAACGTGGACTTCGGGCGGCTGTGGAGTGGATTGATGTCTGGCTGGCCGGTGCGCTGGTCGCTGCCGGCTCTGCGGCGATGGCCCGGCAGAGGCTCGAGCAGTCGCTCGCCGACATGGCGCGAGCGGGACGCCGGCTCGGCCGACCACTCGGATCGCTCGTGCTCGCCGAGGCGGCCTGGTTGGAGGGCGACGAGCGAACACATGACGAGGCAGTCGACGACGCTGTCGCGCAAGCGCTCCGGTGCGCTGGACGGATCATGCTCCGCTGCGGTGACAGATTCCTCCCCGGTCCCCTCGCGAGGCGTGATCGGAGCTCAGCGCACCCGGGGGTGCAGCACCGTCTGCTCGCCCGAGCGGTGGCCGCCGCCGATCTCCGACCGGACGATGACCTGCCGATCGTCCTCGTGCGGACGTTGGGACGAGCCGAGCTCGCGCTGCTCCCGGACGAGCAGCCACTCGACAGCAACCACCGCGTCGTCGAGTTCCTCGCGTTTCTGGCTTCGAGACGGGGAGCCTCGTCGATCGATGAAGCGCGCAGCGCCCTGCTCCCGGATTCGAGTGGCATCGCTCTGCTGAAGCGCGCAGTGCGCGACGTCAACCGCGTCCTCCCGCCCGGCGTCGGCCTTCGACTGACCGCGAGCAGCCTCGAGGTGGACCCACCGGGGGCGCTCGTCAGCGACGACGGCGAGTTGATGCGCCTTGCCGGCGCGGCGGCGCTCGCACGGGGCTCTCAGGCAACGGAGCTGCGTTCGTCGGTGTTGCTGCTCGCTGCGGCGGGACCGTTCCTGCCCGGAGTCGACGCGGACTGGATCCTCGCCCGCCGAGATGCCCTGACGCGGGCCACGGCGGACTGCGCAGTGGGTGTTCCAGCGTCGCAACGGGATGAAGGAAGCCCGGATGACTCTCATGACTCGCTGCAGCTAGATCTGACCAGCCGGCTACGGGCACGAGTCGCGCTGGCGCAAGGCGTGTCGGCGGAGACGGCGCCCGCCCACGTCGCGCCGGAGCGGCGTTCGCAACCGCGCCGCGACGAGCTGATGGGATGAGCTTGCCGGCCGTCACTCGACGTCCGCGGTTCCTCGCGCCGCTTCCGCCGGCTGGGGCCGTGCGTCGCCAGCGACTCATTCGCCGGATCTGCGATGTTCGGTCGCCCGCGGTGGTGTCGGCGCCCGCCGGTTACGGCAAGACGATGCTGCTCACGCAGGTAGCCGAGGCGAGCGTCGCCGAGTGGCTGTGGATCACCTGCAGCGGTGACATCACGACGTCGGCTCGTCTGAGCGAGGTCATCGCGATGGCGTTCGCCGAGCGCGTGCCCCACGTCGAGCCGACGCAGGTCGCGACCGCCGCCGACCCGTGGGCGACGTTGTCGGAGATGACGCGCGGATGCGGGTGCGACGACGTCGTGGTGGTTCTCGACGCATTCGAGCGGCTTCCGGCGACGGCACACGGAGCACTCCGGAGCCTGATCGCTCGGCCACCTGCAGGAGCGCGGGTCGTCCTCGCCGGCCGCCGACTGCCCGCGTTTCCGCTCGTGCGGCTGCGCGCCGAGGGCCTCGTCGAGATCACCCCATTCGATCTCGCCGCGACCGCAGACGAGGCCCGCGCATTCCTCGCGGCACTGGGGATTGATCCCGATCGCCGCTCGACGGCGGCCCTCGTGAACCGCAGCGAGGGTTGGCTCGCCGCCCTCCGACTCTTGGCCGAGGCCCAATCCGAGTCGATTCGGCCGGCCTTGGACTACGTCCGCGAGGAGGTGGTCGAGCCGCTCCCGGATGTCCTCGTCGACTTCGTCGTGGCCACCAAAGGACCGAGCACGCTCAGCGTGAGCGACGCCACGCGCCTCAGCGGTCGCGAGGACGCCGCGACGCTGATGGAGGAACTGGTCAGGCTGCAGGCGTTGACGTTCCGGCTGTCCGGTGCGGGACTGCGGGTCCGCTACCACAGACTGCTTCGCGCGGCGGTTGCACCGCGCCGGTACCGTCCGCAGGCGAAGGCCCGGCGGGCGGCGCCACCGGTGGTGAGGCTGCGCTGTTTGGGCGGCCTTCGTGTTCTGGCGGCGGGCCAGGAGCTTCCCGACGCGGCCTTGCGACGGTCCCGGGAGCGCACGCTGCTCGCGATCCTGATCTGCGCGCGGGGACCGCGTCATCGCGAGGAGCTGATCGACCTGCTCTGGCCCCGCGTCTCGTTGTCGGCCGCCCTCGCGTCACTGCACTCATGCGTCTATCGGCTGCGCAAGGCGCTTCGGCAATGCGCCGGAGCGGTCGCGGTGGAGGGCGACGGCGAGACATATGGGCTCACCCTGGCCGCACCGTCGGTCTGCGACGTGTTCGAGCTGATCGCCCGCGCCCCCAACGCGGTGGCCGCACACGACCGGCAGGAACTCGAGGCGCTCGCCGTCCTGGGCGACGGAACGTTTCTGCCGGAGTGGCCGTACGCCGAATGGGCGCGCGGGCTGCGGGCCGAGGTCGAGGGGACTTACCGCGAGGTGCTCGAGGCCATCGCCCACGAGCGCACCGAGGCCGGCGACGTCAACGGCGCGATCGGCCGGTACCGGCGCCTGCTGGCGCTCGAGCCCGAACGCGAGGGCTGGCATCGAGAGCTCATGCGCCTCTATGCCGCAATCGGAGAGCGAGCCTTGGCGCTGCGCCAGTACCAGACGCTGGCCGAGCGGTTGCGCACGGAGCTCGGCGTCGAGCCGTGTCTCGAGACACGTGAGCTGCACCGTTCGCTGCTTGTCGAAGCGGGCGTGAACGCGGCCGGCTAGACGCGCGGCCGCGCAGCCCGGCTGGTGGCGCCGCTCGGCTTCGCCATGCACAGCGTTTGTCAGCAGGGTGTCATCGGCGTGTCAGCAGGGTGCCGACCGCGCCTGTCCCAGGCGTCATGGCACGGTCAGGGACGCGCGTAGCGTCGGCGACTGAATGAGCAGCCACGAGGTGATCTCGGTTGTGAGCATGGCGCTGCGCGACATCCTCTGGGAGCGCTACCACGCCGATCCGGCGATCGACCCGCTGTTTCCCTCGCAAGAGAACTCGATCGTCTTCGACAACCCGACGGAGACCGTGCGTCAGGGCGTCGGCCGGCTGTCGCTCTGGCTGTACCAGGTCGCGGAGAACGAGCACCTGAAGAACCAACCACCGATACGCCTGCCAGCGGGGCCGGCGGGAGATGCCGCCGAGGAGATGACACCGCTGGCCGTCGACCTCTACTACCTCGTCACGCCGTTCCTCCCGTCGGGACCCGAGGCCGCCACGATCGTCAGTGACCACCTGCTGCTGGGCCTGACGATGCAGGCGCTGTACGACAACGCGATCGTCGTCTTGCGTGACCCGACGCGGGACGTGGCCGAGGAGCTTCCGGATCGTCCTTTGCCGGCTGACCCTCGAGGAGCTGACCAGGGTCTGGTATGCGCTGCGCGAGCCGTACCGGCTTTCGATCTGCTACCAGGTGCGCGTCGTCCAGATCGACTCGCGCCGGGTCACCCCAGGCGCGCGCGTGATCGAGCGCATCACCGGATACGGCGATTCGCCGGTGGCGCTCCGGGCGGTGGGCGGATGAGCGTGGTGATCGAGACCCGCCGGGAGCAGCCGCAGCTGATCCTCGACGTCGGCGACGGATTCGTCGCCTCCCGGGCCCGCGTGGTATCGAGACGGCCGCGCCCGCGCGGGCAGCTGCGAGCGCGAGTGCTCGCAAGGAGCACGGCACCCGCGGAGACCTTCAGTCCCGCGTGGCAACTCGTCACCACCCCCACGCCAGGAGGCGTACACGCCTGGTTCGGCCGGGTCCGCCCGGACGTGCTCGGCGTGCCCCCGGAGCTAGACCGCGTCGGGGTCCTCCAACCCGGAACCTACGACGTCGAGCTCGCAGCACCCGGATATCAGCCGGCCACGGTCCAGGCAGCCGTCCCGGCGCCGGGAATGCGACCCTCGGTCGTGACGGTGGATCTGCAGCCGGGGCCGGAATACCGGTTCCCCGACGAGGTGGGGCAGGTGAGCGTGCCGGCCGGGAGTCGGTCGACCGGCCCGACCCTGATTCGCGGCCAGATCCTGGCGCTCGATGGTTCCGGTCTGGCCGGCATCACCGTCCGAGCGCCTGGCGTCCCGCCCGGTGCGCCCTCCGCCCCACCCGCGCTCACGGACCGGAGCGGGGCTTGGGTGCTCGTGTTCCCCGACGGTGCGCCGGCCGGCCCGATCATGGTCACCGCGACGATCGACGGAGCGGCGGTGACGGCCACGGCGGAGGTGGTGATCGGACAGCGCACGGTCGTCCCGCAGGCGCGCCTGCGTGGCCGGACCGTCCGCCAATCCGGAGCGCCCGCCGAAGGCGCGGCGATTTCCGTCGCGGGTGTGCCCGGCGCAGTGTCGAGCGGTCCGGACGGATCGTGGTCCATCGCTCTGCCGTTCGGCATCGGACTGCAGCCGACGAACGTGACCGTCACGGCTGTACTGGGTGCGACCACCCGAACGCAGACGGGCATCGGCGTAGTGCCCGGCACCAGCGTCGCCGTTCCCGATTACGTGTTCCCGAACCCCTAAGGGAGAGATCATGCCCGAATACCTGGCCCCTGGCGTCTACGTGGAGGAGATCTCGACCGGCCCGAGGCCGATCCAGGGTGTCTCGACCAGTGTCGCCGGCTTCGTCGGACTGGCCGAGCGGGGTCCTGACGACCGCGCCGAGTTCGTCTCCAGTTGGCTTGCCTACCAGCGGTGGTTCGGGCGCTGGACGCCGGACATCTCGTACCTTGCCGACGCGGTTCAGGGCTTCTTCGACAACGGCGGCCGTCGCGCGTACGTCGCCCGCGTCACCGGAGACGGCGACCAGAACCGCGGGGCATCCAGCGCGCTTGTCCTCGGGAACCTCGCCGTGACCGCGATCGGCCGCGGTGCCTGGGGCGATCGCGTCTACGTCCTGCTCGAGCCAGGAACCCTGCTGCGGGATGCCGAGTTCAGACTCACAGTCGTCTACTTCTCGAACCCGGTGCCGGCCGGCGGCCCGCTCGATCCGTTGGCCCGCGACGTTCGGAACCTCCAGAACTCCGCCCACGTCACGCCCGACGTCGTCGAGGTGTACGACAACCTCACCCCCGCGGACGGACGCGTAAACACGGCTGACACCGTGGTCAACGCGGCCTCGCGCCTGGTTCGGCTCTCGTGGCAGGGAGCGCGGACGTTGCCCCCGGTGAACGCGCCGGCAGGTCGTGCCGACGCGCCGTTTGCCCCGCTCGCGGGTGGCAACGACGGCCCCACGCCGCCGGTCCCGGCCACCTATACGCCCGGCCTCGAGCGGCTGGCGCAGATCGACGAGATCTCTCTGCTGGTGGTCCCGGACGAGGTGAAGTTTCCGCCGGGGACGGTCACAGACGACGTGATCAACCAGTGTGAGCAGCTGAAGGACCGCTTCGCGGTGGTGTCCGCGGTCCAGGCCCCCGGCGCCATCCAGAACTTCCGGCCGCCGCGCGACACGTCATACGGCGGCTTCTACCACCCGTGGATCGAGGTGTTCAACCCGCGCCTGAACCGCACGACCCAGGTGCCGCCCACGGGCCACGTGGCCGGGATCATCGCGCGCACCGACATCGAGCGTGGCGTGCACAAGGCGCCGGCAAACGAGGTCGTCGTAGGGGCGCAGAGTCGGTCGGAGAGCCTCCTCCCGAAGGTGACCTTCGAGGACCAGACGGTGCTCAACCCGCGCGGAGTCAACTGCATCCGCGACTTCACCGCGCAGGGCCGCGGAATCCGGCTATGGGGCGCCCGGACGATGTCGAGCGATCCCGACTGGGTCTACATCAACGTCCGCCGGCTCTTCCTGTTCCTCGAGGAGTCGATCAACGAGGGCACGCAGTGGGTCGTCTTCGAGCCCAACAACGACGAGTTGTGGGCCAAGGTGCGGCGCACGATCGAGATCTTCCTCGTCCGCGTCTGGCGCAGCGGCGCCCTGCTCGGGCGGACGCAGGACGAAGCGTTCTTCGTTCGCTGCGATCGGTCGACGATGACCGACGACGACATCCTCAACGGCCGTCTCGTGTGCCTGATCGGCGTGGCCCCGACGAGGCCGGCCGAGTTCGTGATCTTCCGCATCAGCCAGAAGACCGCCGACGCACCGACATGACCCCTGCCGCGAGTCCGAGGAGGAGCCGTAACCCATGCCACAGACCGCTGACCGCAACGATCCCTATTCCGCGTTCAATTTCCTCGTCACGATCGACGGCGTCGTCGACCAGGCCGGGTTCTCGGAGGTGAGCGGACTCTCGATCGAAACCGACGCCATCGAGTACCGCACCGGCAAGGAGGACACGACCGTCCGGAAGCTTCCGGGGCTGAAGAAATTCGCGAACATCGTCCTCAAGCGGGGCGTCACCTCGGACACCAAGCTCTGGGAGTGGCGCAAGCAGGTGCTCGACGGCAAGACGGAGCGCCACACCGGCAGCATCACGTTGCTGAACGAGGCCAGACAGGCCGCCGTCGAGTGGGCCTTCAGCGAGGCATGGCCGCGCAAGCTCGACGGGCCCACGTTCAACGGCAAGACCAACGAGGTCGCGATCGAGACGCTCGAACTCGCGGTCGAGTCGGTCCAGGTGGTCGTGAGCGGCGGTTAGCGGTCGATGGCCACGGTCACGCAAATCCGGTCGACGCCGGGTGCCTACATCGAATGGCCCCGGCCGGCGGCGCCGCCATCGCCGCTGCGCACGGACATCGCGGGATTCGTAGGGATCGCGGAGCGCGGCCCATTGCACCAGGCCGTCGCCGTCGAGGGCTGGAGCGGCTTCCGGTCCGCGTTCGGAGGGCACGTCCGGACAGGACTACTGGCGCCGAGCGTCGAGTCGTTCTTCGCCAACGGCGGCGCGCGCGCCTGGATCGTGCGAGTGGCTGACCCCGCGATGGTCGGCTGGGGATCGACCGGGAGCTCGCTCCCTGGGATCGAAGTGCGTGCGCGGACGCCGGGATCATGGTCGTGGCGGCTGATCATCACCCTCATCCGGACGGGGCCGGGGCGCGTGACCCTGACCGCCCGTGTTCCCGACGCTACACCCGAGGTCTGGCCAGGGATCACCCCGGACAGCCTCGGGCCAGGATCACCCATCAACGATCCGGCCCGCGGCTCGCAGCTCGTGACAGTCAGCCCGGGGCCCGGAGTGCTCGGCTCGACGCCGCTCGTACGGAGCAGCCTGACCCCCGGCGCCGACGGTGTGACGACGCTCCGGCCGGAGCATCTCGTCGGCGCCGGGCTGCCCGACCGCCCGCTCGGCCTCGAGCTGCTCGACCAGGTGCCCGAGACGAGCATCGTCGCCATTCCGGATCTCGTCGGTCCGGGCCCGGCGCCACCGTTGCGTCGCGGAACGCCGCCTCGACCAGTCGACTGCGGCGCCGGGCTGCCGTGCGAGCCCGGCGAGCCGGCGGAGTCCCCGGACCTGCCGCCGGCTCTCGAGCCCGAGACGCTGCGCGAGGCGCAGGAGTTGCTGATCGCGCACTGCGAGAGACATGCCGATCGAATCGCGCTGCTCGACCCGCCGTTCGGCCTTGCGGCCGCGCAGGCATTGTCGTGGCCTCGCCCCCGCAGCGCCTATGGCGCCGCGTACTACCCGTGGGTCGCCGTGCCGGATCGCACCGCGGGCGCCGATCGCGGAGTGCGCTGGGTGCCGCCGAGCGGGGCCGTCGCGGGTGTCTTCGCAAAGGTCAGCCTGGCCACCGGACCGCAGGCCCCGCCCGCGAACGTCCCGTTCGACGACGTCGAGGACCTCGCCACGTTCGTCGACGACGACACGCATGGGCAGCTGAACGACGCGAGCGTGAACGTGCTGCGAGCGATCCCTGGTCGCGGGGTTCGCCCGATGGGAGCGCGCACCACGAGCGACGACGAGCAGTGGCGCTACGTGAACGTCCGCCGACTGGTCATCGCAATCCGCGAGGAGATCCGGCTCCTCGCCCAGCCGCTCGTCTTTGAGCCGGCGGGTCCGCCGCTTTGGCGCGACGTCGACCGGATCGCCCGAGGCGTGCTCGACCGCCTGTGGGAGCGGGGCGGTCTCGCCGGCGCAACGCGCGAGCAGGCCTATTCCGTTAGCTGTGATGAGACGACGAACCCGCCGGAGACCACTGAGGCCGGAGAGCTGGTCTGCGAGATCGCCGTCCGTCCGCCGTGGCCGGCTGAGGTTGTGACGATCCGTGTGGCGATCAGGCAGGCGTCGCCGGAGCTGATCGAGCTTGGAGCCGGCGATGGCTGAGACCGCGCGTCGTCAGGATCCGATGCGGGCCTTTCGCTTCGAGGTGCTCGTCCCCGGCCTCGCGGTCGGCGGGTTCAGCGAGTGCACCGGCCTGTCCATCCAGACCGAGGTGAAGGAGTACCCGGAGGGCGGTCTCAACACCCACCTTCAGATGTTCCCTGGTCGTGCCTCGCAGAGCCGCCTCGTGCTCAAGCGCGGGATCGTCGACCGTGCCTTTCAAGACTGGTTCTGGGACATCGTCCAGGGAACGATCGTTCGCCGCTCCGGCTCGATCGTCATCCTCGACGAGGACGGCGCTACCTCCGTCGCCGAGTGGCGGTTCCGGGACGCTTTCCCGGCGAAATGGCAGGGGCCCGACCTGAACGCGAGCCAGAACAGCGTGGCCGTCGAAACCGTTGAGCTGGTCCACCTCGGGCTGGAGCGGCAGATCTGATGGCCGTGCACATCGAGCAGATGACCAGCACGGTTGAGGTCAGAGCGGACCGTCCGCCGTTGAGCCCGAGCCAGGTCGAATGGCTCGTCTGTGTCGTGCTCGAGCGCCTCGCGGCGGCGAAGCGCGACGAGGCGCAGGCACGTTCCGCGAACGAAATCCGTGACTCGGCGCTGCCGCCCGGGCCGGGAGGCGTCTGGTGAGCCTCACGCATCTCGTCATCGAAGTGCTGGACAAGGACGCCCAGGATCCCGCGCGCAAGGTCCCAGAGCGCATCACGGTCCAGCTGAACCCCACGGAGGTGACGTTCTCCAAGGCCAGTCAGATCGCGGAGATAGCCATCCCGGGACTCGACTCACCGATCCTCCAGTTCGTCCGTGGCCAGAACGAGCGGCTCTCGTTCGAGCTTCTGTTCGACACGACCGACAGCGGCATGGCAGACGGCGCCAGTCCCGTCACGGACGTCATCGAGCCACTGCATCAGCTCGTGAAGGTGCAGCCCAAGACCCACGCCGCGCCCGTCGTGCGCGTGACCTGGGGTCAGCAGATCTCGTTCAAGGCCGTCGTCGAAAGCGTCCAGCAGCGACTGGTCCTGTTCAGCCCGCAGGGTGTCCCTCTCCGCGCGATCGTCACCGTCGCGTTCCGCGAGTACCGGACGCTCGAGGAGCAGCTCCAGGAGCTCAACCTCCAGTCCGCCGACCGCACCCGACGGCTGGCGGTAAGGCGCGGCGACAGCCTGGCCCGCATCGCCGCCCGCGAATATGGCGACCCGCGGCTCTGGCGGGACATCGCCGACATGAACCCCAGCGTTGCGGCGAACCCGCTCCGGTTGCGGCCAGGCGACGTGCTCGTCCTCCCGCCCGTCGAGCAGGTCGGGAGCCGATCATGACCACCCTCTCACCGGTCGCCAAGGACCGCGACCTCTGGGTGCCCGCCTTCGAGGTACGGGTGAACGAACGCAAGGCCGCGGCTAACGTCGTGCACGACGTCATGTCGGTGACCTACCGGGACAGCCTCACCGACCTCGACACATTCGACCTCGTGCTCAACAACTGGGACGCGACCGGGCGTCGCTTCAAGTACCTCGACGGCGACGATCGCCGCTGGGACCCGGGCGAGAAGCTCGACATCGCCATGGGGTACCGCGACCGCGCAGGGCTCAGCCAGATGCTCACGGGAGTCATCACGTCGTTGCGCCCCGCCTTTCCAGCCTCGGGTGGGCCGACGCTGACGGTGTCCGGCGTCAACGTCCTGCAGGAGTTCCGGCGCAAGCCGGTGAGCAAGACGTACGTGAACAAGACGGACAGCGAGATCGCGCGGGACGTCTGCAAGCGACTCAGGGTCGACGTCGTCACGAGGCCGCGATCGTCGCCGGCTGAACCCACGATCGACTACGTCATCCAGGACAACCGGATGGACATCGTCTTCCTGTTCGAGCGGGCGCGGCGGATCGGCTACGACCTGTTCGTCGAGGAGGTGCCGCCACAGGGCGGGACGCCCGGGAAGCCAAGGATCCACTTCGTGCCGCCTGAGAGCGTCGAGCGGACGACCTACAAGCTCATCTGGGGCGGTTCGCTCACCGCCTTCTCGCCGAGCCTGAAGACGGGAAACCAGGTGAGCAGCGTGCGAGTCCGTGGCTGGGACCGGTTGCGCAACAAGCAGATCGACGTCGAGGTGAAACTCAAGAATCTGCCAACGCAGGCTTTGGCCGCGCGGGGCGGGCGCGACCGGATCGAATCGATGCTGGGCGAGCGCGAGGAGATCGTCGGGACGATTCCGGTCCACGACGACCACGAGGCCCGCGCGGTCGCGCTGAGCCGACTCGCGCTGATCCACCGGGACATGGTCACGGCGACCGGAACGACCGTCGGGCTGCCGGACCTGCGCGCCGGGAGCAGAGTCGAGGTGGTCGGCGTCGGCGAGCGCTTCTCCGGAAGTTACTTCGTCACGTCTACCACTCACACGCTGTCTGACGCGGGCTACACGACCCAGTTCGAGTGCCGCCGCGAGGAGCCGCGCAGTGGCTAAGGGCCGGGAAAACGGTCTCGTCGTCGGAGTCGTGGACGATCTGAATGACCCCGAGGGTCTCGGTCGGGTGCGGGTGAAGCTGCCGCACCTCGACAACGAGATGAGCGACTGGGCGCCGATGGTCTCTCCGATGGGCGGCAAGAACCGCGGGATTGCGTTCCGGCCCGAACGGGAGGACACCGTCCTCGTCGCATTCGAGATGGGCGACCCCGAGCGCCCCTACATCCTCGGCGCGTTCTGGAGCAAGCCAAGCCCTCCGCCGGACCTGGGCAACCCGGCCAAGGAGAACAATTGGAGGGTGATCCGCTCGCGCAGCGGTCACGTGATCCGCCTCGATGACACGGACGGCTCGGAGCGGATCGAGATCGTCGATGCGAAGGAACGGCTGAAGATCGTGCTCGACACGGCGGCCAACGAGATCGCCGTCACCTCCGACGGGGGAACGGTGCGCGTCGAGGCATCGACGGTGAAGGTCGCCGCGACCGGCAACGCGGAGATCTCCGCTGACGGGAAGCTGACGCTCAAGGGCCAGACCGTGGAGATCAACCCCTGATGGCTCAGCCCGCCGCAACACAGGGCGACCGGATCGTCGGGATCGACCTCCATCTGATCCAGCCGCCCGGCCCGGTCTCGCCGGTGACCGTGCCGCACCCCTTCTCCGGCATCATCGACACCGGAGTCAGCACCGACGTGCTGATTAACGGGCAGGGCGCGGCGCTGCAGGACAGCGGCGCGACGAACACACCCCCGCACGTCCCGATCGGGGGGAGCTTCGTGACGCCGCCGAGCAACCGCGGCTCGATCGTCACCGGCAGCAGCACCGTCAGGATCAACGGCAAGCCGGCGGCGAGGGCCGGCGACCCTGCGAAAACATGCAACGACCCGGTCGACCAGCCCATCGGCCGCGTGGTCGCCGTGCGGCAGGTGCTCATCGGTGGCTGAGAATCGTGACTTCTTGGGCCGCGGCTGGCGCTTCCCCATCGGGATCACGTCCACCGGCGGTATTGCCATGAGCGAGGGCGAGGAGAAGGTGCGGCAGAGCATCGAGATCATCCTCGCGACATCGCCGGGCGAGTTCGCGATGTCGCCCGAGTTCGGCTGCGGCATCCACGATCTCGTGTTCCAGGCGAACACCGAGGCGCTCCACGGTCTCGCTACGGAACGGGTACGCGACGGGCTGGTCCGCAACGAGCCGCGTATCGATGTGCTCGACGTCCGAGCCAGCTCCGGCGGCGACGACGCCGAGCTGATCATCGAGGTCGACTATCGGCTTCGGGCCAACAACGCGGTCTTCAACCTTGTCTATCCCTTCTTCCTCCTCGAGGGCGTGAGCTGAATGTCGGTCACCGACGATCGCACGCTGGGTCTCGACGACCGCCACTTCGACGATCTCGTCGCCGAGGCGCGGCGTCGGATCTCGCAGTACGCGCCGGAATGGACCGATCTCAATGACTCCGATCCCGGCATGGCCCTGGTGAAGCTCTTCGCCTACATGGCCGACGCCCTGATCTACAAGGTCAACCAGGTACCGGATCGGACATACCTCAAGCTGCTGAACCTCCTGGGTCTCCAGCCCACCGCGGCCCGGCCGGCGCGCGCGGACGTGACCTTCACGCCAGAGCCCGGCGGACCGATCCGCGTTCCGGCCGGATGGCAGCTCGAGGCGCAGAGCCGCAGGGGGGTGACCCTTTCACATTCGAGACTGAGAACGATCTGGCCGCAGCCGGGTTGCCCCTCGCCCAGGTGCTCGTCGGGTCGGCGGCGGCCCAGCCGAAGCTGGTTACCCCGCTCAACGTCCCCGGCGCGGAGCCGATCCCCATCCTCGGGCCCGATGCAATCGTCGGCAACGCCTTCTACCTGGGGCTCGGGCCGGCCGATGCAACCACTCCGGATCCGTTCGCCGCCGAGCTTCGCCTCCGGTTCTGGCTGCCGGAACCCGAGCGCGAACGCGTCGTCACGCCGCTCAGAACCGCGCCGGCGGTGCCACCCGCAGGGCTCGTTTGGGAGTTCCTGCCCGCGGAGGGAGAGGCCTGGCGCCCGGTGTCGCTGATCCAGGACGAGACGGTGGGATTCACGCGCGAGGGCTACGTCCTGCTCGAGCCACCGCCGCTGATCACCGCGTCCCCGCTACCCGGCTCGCCCGACGCGTGCTTCTGGCTCCGATGCCGTATGACGTCGGGGTCCTACCCAAACGGCAAGTCGCCGCGAATCGACTTCGTGCGGGCGAACACCGTTCCGGCGGTGAGCCTGACCACCGTCATGCGCGAGCTGCTCGCCCCGGCCGGCGGTGGAGACGCCGTCTCCACCGGCGAGGCCAACCAGGCGTTCAGGCTGAGGGAGGTGCCGGTGGCGCCCGGGTCGCTCGAGCTCGTCGTCGAGGTCGACGGCGATCCCGGGACGCCCAAGCCCTGGACGCAGGTCGACGACCTCCTCGCCACCGATCCCGATGCCGATGCCTACGAGCTCGTCCCGGTGACGGGTGAGGTCCGCTTCGGCGACGGACAGCACGGTCAGATCCCGCCGGCGGGCGCACGCGTGGTCGCCAGCCGATACCGCTATGGAGGCGGCGCCGGAGCGAACGTCCCGGCCGGCGCGATTGCCGGCCCAACTCCACCCGGTGTGTCGGGGGTGACGAACGAACATCCGGCGTTCGGCGGAGCGGATGAGCAGCCGATCGACGACCTCAAGCGGCAGGCGCCACGCCAGCTGCGTCATCGCGACCGCGCGGTGACGGAGAGCGACTACGCCGAGCTCGCGCGCGAGGTGGAAGGAGTCGCCGCAGCGAACGCGATCCCGTTTGCCCACCCAGAGTTTCCCGGGCTGACGGTGCCGGGCGCGATCACTGTAGTGATCCTCCCCGAGGGCGAGCTCCTTTCGGACGGCAGTCCCCCGCGTCTCGTCGCCGGTCTGATCGATGCTATCGGCCGCTACCTCGAGGAGCGGCGCACGGTCGGCACCGAGCTCTGGATCGCTGAGCCCAGGTACATCGAGCTCACCGTGAAGGTGCTGGTCGCGGCCGATCCCGCGAAGTCGATGGACACGGTTGCCCGCGGGGTCGAGCAGGCGCTGCGGGATGCCTTCGACCCGCGCCGGGCGGCCTTTGGCCGCGACCAGGCGCTCACCGCCGTCTATCCGGTGATCCTCGAGGTCGACGGTGTCCGCAGCGTGAAGGACCTCGCGGTCACGGTCGACGGCACCGAGCATGCCCTGACCGACACGATCGCCGTCCCGCCAGACGGGTTGATCGCCGGCCGCGACCATCACGTTCGCGCGGTCCCGGGAGAGGATCGATGAGCGCCGGCGCGCAGACGCCCCGGGTCAGGCCCCTCGGCCGCTCGTCCGGATGGCCGACCGCGACGGAGCAGAACGTCACGGTCGCGGCCACAGGGATCGAGCTACGAGCGCTCGCTGACGGGCCGCTCGGCCTGGCCGATTCCGAGGCCACGCTCGGCGGGCTGATCGCGCCTCGCTGGTTGGCGCTCGGCCCCCGGGAAACCGCCTACCGTCTGAATGCGCACGGGGTCGTCGAACACTTCGACTGCTTGGCGAAGACGTTTGTTTCGCTGCCGGCAGCACTCGCGCGCCCATCGCAGGGCCGCACGGAGATCGCGGTCGGCCGCCGCTTCCTCGCCGTGATCGAGGCAGAGGAGCTGTACCTGTTCGCGCTCGGTAGCCTCGCGACCGTCGCGGTGCTCGACAAGAGCACGACCACGGGCATCCCGGTGCGTTCGGTCGCGCTCGGGCCGGGTGGGCCGATCGCGTTGGACGGCGACGGACGGCTGTGGAGGCGGAGCGCCACCGGATGGGACGCCACGCCGATCGCGGGCGCGGCAACGAGTTGGCAGCGCGTTGCGGTGGACCGCTCGGGTGCCGTACACGTCCTGGCCGAGACCGAGGCCGGGCCGCTCCTGGTGGAGGTCGGCCAGGACGGCCATCGCATCGCCGAGGTGCGGGACCCACGGGAAGCGATCGGTCGCTTCGATCCCGCACCCAGGCTCGACCCCTCCGGACGGTTCCTGGTCTCTTTCCTCCCCGTGCCGGTCCAGCGCGATCCCAAGGTGCCGGCACCGGCGCCGCAGGGCGATCCGCCTTCGGCGGTGGCGACCCACGAGCGCGTGGGCACGTGGACGAGCCTTCCCCTGGACAGCGGGATCCATCGCTGCCGATGGCACCGGGTCGAGATCGCGGCGGGCTCGTTGCCCGCCGGCACGACGGTACGCGTGTCCACGGCATGCGCCGACGAACCGGCACCGCCGGCGGCGGTGCAGTTCGCCACGGTCGCGATGCTTCGCGGTCCGTTGCTCCCCGGTGAGGCCACCGCGCCCGTCGACGGAGACGCGCTGATCGGGCAGGAGGGCCGATACCTGTGGATACAGGTCGAGCTTGGCGGCGATGGATCGGCGACGCCGAACGTCGACGCGCTGAAGCTGCACTACCCGCGACAGTCGGCACTGGACGACCTGCCCGCTGTGTTCTCGGCCGATGCGGAATCCCGCGAGCTCCTCGAGCGGATGCTGTCCGTTTTCCAGACGACTTGGGAGGGACTCGACGCGACGATCGACGCGCTCCCGAGCTATCTCGATCCCGCGACCGTCCCCGAGGGCCGGACCCGCGACGTGGCGCTTGCGCGGCTCGCCGCTTGGCTTGCCGTCCGCGTCGAAGGCGATTGGAGCGCCGACCACCTCCGGCGTGTAATCGCCGCCGAGGGCGGCCATGCGAGGCGGCGCGGAACGTTGGCGGCGCTCCGCCAGGCCATCGCCTTGGCCGTTTCGGGACTGCCCGGCGGGCCGTCGGAGCCGCTTGTCGACATGCCGGCCATCGTGGAGGGATACACCCAACGCGAGCGGCTGGTTCTCGGCTCGGCCCGTACCGCGGGACTGAGGCGCGCCGCACCGCTCGCGACGGCCTCGCAGGACGGGCGGCTGCGGCTTGGCGACGACCGGCTCGGTGGGGCGCGCGTCATGGCAGGCCCGGGTTCGCCGGAGGCCGAGTTGCTCGCCTTCTACGCGCACCGGTTCAGCGTCAGCCTGCCGGCGGGCTGGGTGAAGAGCGAGGCAGCGGAACACATGCTCCGACGAGCGATCGATGCCGAACGCCCGGCTCACGTGGCCTACGACCTTTGCCTCGTCGAGCCGCGACTGCGAGTCGGAGTGCAAGCAGCCATTGGCGTCGACACCGTGATCGCAGGTCCGGTCCGGACCGTACTGACGTCGGCGGACCCGGACGCTCAGTCCGATCCGGCGCTCCGGCCACCGCCCAGCCGACAGGCGCATGGACGGCTCGGGCTCGACGCGGTCCTCGCGGCGATCGACGACCTTCCCGACAGCATCCCCGGCGGCGCCGCGCCGGGAACCCGACGTGCCGGACTCGACGCCGTCCTCGCGTGAACGGAGGAACACCGTGACAGAGCTCCAGACCAAGACCGCCCCGCTTCCCGCCACTGAACCGTGCTCCACACCGCCCTGCGGGTCCATCGCCCTGGAGCGCAACCTGTTCTTTACGGGGAAGCTCCTCACGGCTCGGGACTTCAGTGACGAGACGGCGTATCTGCGCAGCCGCATTCACGTCCACAACCGTCTCTTCGTCGGCACCGGCGTCGTCTGCGGGCTCAGGATCGTCGAGCACGACCTGCCTGACTGCCGTAACCGGTGGGTGGCCGTCCGCGCCGGTCTCGCGATCGACTGCTGCGGGCGTGAGGTCATCCTGCCCGAGGACACCCGGCTGCGGATCGTCGACGACGCATGGACGGAGGGGGACGAGCCTCGAGCCTTCGTCATCTGCATCCGCTACCGGGAACAAGAGATCGAATGCGTTCCCGTGCTCGACGACTCCTGCGCCTGCACGAACCCGGGCTTCCACGCGAGCAGGGTACGGGAGGTCGGGCGAGCTCCACGTCTTGCCGCTCGACGACACGTACCCGGAGGGGTGCTGGCCGAGGAAGGCGACGGACGGAGAGTGCCGAGGCTGCGACGACGCGGAGCCCGAGGCCGGCTGCCTCGACGCGGACTGCGCGTGCGGCGACTGCGTCCCAATCGGGGTCGTTGTCGTCCGCCGCTGCGAGCCGATCGAGATTCTCGACGATCAGCCCCCTGGTCCCGGACGGGTTGGTGCGAACCTCACGCACATCACCGGCTACTCCTGGACGCACGGAGGCGACCTCGAGCTCGCGGATCTCGCCGGGTCCCACAAGGGCGAGCTCCGGGTCAGGTTCGACCGTAAGCTCAAAGCCGCCGGGTCCGCGGAGTCGGGCTCCGGCATCAATCTCGCCACGTTCGTCGTTCAGTACGCGCAGTCGCAGGCGGACCTCGAATACCTGGAACCCGCCGACGGCTACCCACGCCTCGACGACACCGGCTGCACGGCGATCTTCCGCCTTCCCAAGGAGCGACTCGAGCGCAAGGGCGGCCGGTACGGTCGGGACTCGCTGACCCCGGGGACGCGGGTCCTCGTGACCCTGCGCTGCGACTTCCTGCTCGATTGCCGAGGCCACCCGGTCGACGGAAACCACCTCGGCGGGCGAGTGCCGACGGGAGACGGCGTGCCGGGAGGGACATTTGAGAGCTGGTTCACCCTCGTGGACGACGGAGGTGCCTGGTGACCGCGTACACAACCTCCCATGTCTCCGTTGAACGCACGGAGACTCACCGAGACTGCGGCTGCGGATGCGGCTGCACGCCCTGCGAGCCGGTCTGCGGGATCGAGTGCCTCGAGCGTCCGCGCTACTTCTGCGGCCAGCTCCTGACCGACGCGGATCTGACCGCCCTGGTCAGCTGGACCGCCGCGCGGCTGCGGTTGGTTCGGCAGCGCGATGGCTGGGGCGTGGTCTGCGGTCTCGACGTCCGGTGTGACCCACGCAAGCCCTCGCGCGTCGTGATCGGAGAGGGCTATGCCATCAGTTGCTGCGGCGGCGACATCGTCGTGTGCGAGCCGTGCGTAGTCGACCTTTCGGACGCGTGCCGGCCTCCGACGAGCCTGTGCGACGACCCGTGCGCGCCCGCGCCTGAGTCGGAGGGCGACGGCGGCGACGACTCCGACAGCGACCGCGGATGTCCCGAGGGCGCGTGGGTCGACATCCTGATCGACGCAGCCGACGAGGACGCCGGCGGCCGTCCCGCGCTGGCGACGGATGGCTGCCGGCGCATCGGGTCGTGCGAGCCGTCGAGGGTGCGCGAGACCCACAAGGTGACCGTGCGACGATCGAAGGGCGATCCCCTCAAGCGTGCCGAACGGCTATGGGTGGAGCGCTACCGCGCATGTTTTGGCGCTGTCCGCGATGCCATGCTTCCCGAGCCCGACGACGAGTCGCCGCCGACATACCGGGAGCTCCGGCTGGCGGCCGAGCGATTCGCCCTCGACCAGGCCTGCGAGGGCGGGTGTCGGGCGCTGCGGTGGATCTGCTCGGCAGACGCTCCTCCCGACGAAACCCAGCTCGACTCCGACAGCGAGTACCTCGTCGACCGGATCCGTCTGGCGCTGCTGCTCGACTGTCTGATCGCCGTCGGGCGCTGCGACTGCGCGTCGTGCGGCCCGTGCGCCGCTGTGCCCCTGGCCCGGGTGCGCATCGGCCCGGGCGCGAGAGGCGACTGTCCCTGCCGCGTCATCGCGGTCGACGACGCGCCTCCGTACCGACGGTTTCTCGGGCACGACTGTCCGCCCGCCGCGCTCGGGCGCGTCAACCTCGGCGATCTGATCGGACAGCGGCCGGAAGGGGTCTGTCTCGAGGTGATTCGCCGGGGCCTGCAGCTCGCAGAGCTGGTGGTGGCTTCCCGTGATGCCCGCGGGGCGTTCGGACTGCTCGATCGAGGGGACCCCCCGATCTTTGACTGTAACCAGGCCGTCACATTGCTTACGTTCGACGACGACGAGTGTCTTGGTCCTCGCGTCGTCGGCTTTCAGCCCGGATCGCTCAAGCGTTTCCCCGTGGGGCGCCCGCACCCCCTGCTGCTCATCAAGGACATGACGGAGGCCCGGATCGAGCGCCTGGCAGACGAGGGCATCACGTCATTGGACGACGTGGCACATGCACCCGACTCGGTCTTGAGCCGAGCGTTCCCCGGAAGGAAGAAGGACTTCCTCGACGCGATCCGGGCGCAGGCTCGAGAACTCGCGGGTGGCGAAGGGCCGGCTGACGAAGGGGAGGCGTGAGCGATGCGCCCGGAGTTCTCGGAGCACAAGGTTCTCCGTGCTGCGGATCTCGAGGACGAGCGTGCGTATCTCGACGACGCGTATTCCCGTCATCTCGAGCTCGTCCATGGCACGGACGGCCAGGTGCTGGTCGCCACGCGGGTCTCCCACCCCGATGAGCAGGCGGCGGTCAGTCTCGGCAGCGGGCCCGCCGGCACCGCGCTGACCGTGAGCACTTCGGTCGCAGGCGGCCAACCGGTAGAGGACGTCCGGGTCACCGCTACGCGTGCGCAACCCGCGCCCACCCAGCTGGCGTTCTCGCGACCGGCCGCGGCGCCGGCAACCGGCCCCGCCCCCGGCACGCTGTCGCTTCTTGCCGGCGTTGGAAAGCCGCCTGCGATGGAGCTGCGGATCGAGACGCCGGCGGGGGCGGGATCAGGACGTGTACTGGAGGCGGGCTCGGGTGCCAAGCGACTCTCGATCGACGCCACCGGGAAGGTGATCGTCGGCCATCTGACGGTGACCGGCCGACTCGCCCTCGGGCCGGCGCCCACGCCCGCTGGTCCGTCAACGCCGGATCCGACGGGGTCAGTCGCCGCGGCCGAGGCGCTCCGGCAGCAGCTCATAAGTGGCCTGGGGATCGGGGCGGACGTCGGGATCGGCATCGCGATCGCCAACCCGGCCTTAGGTGGTGGGCGGGTGCGATTCACCGTTGAGGTGACCGACGCGCAGGGCGTGGCGCCGGTCCAGGTCACGATCAGGGGTCGCGTCAATGTCGGCGCCGTCGTTCTCACGCCCGAGGTTGGCCCATTCCAAGGCAACCTCCAGTCCGGTCAGGTCCTGAGCCGCGATGTCGATGTCGCGATATCGCCAGCGGCCACTGGAGACGTGATCGCGGCGGTCACGGCGTACGGCATTCACCCGCAGCGCGGCCTTGTGAACGCGAGCGAAGCCCGGCTGCTCGGCACCGTCGCATAGAGGAGGAGTGTGGATGGCAACGACAGCGGGAGCACGCATGCGATTCCGGGACGGCCAGCTGCTCTCGGCCGCCGATCTCACCTCGGAGCAGGAAGACCAGATCATCCGGCTTCGACGGCACGCCATCGGCCCCCACACATGGGGCATCGTCAAGGGCGGCGAGCTGGCAGTGAGCGGCGATGGGATCGTCGAGGTCGCTCCCGTGTTCGCGTACGACGGGTACGGGCGCGAGCTCGAGCTCCCCGACCCTCAGCCGCTCCCCTCTGCCGAGAGATTCGAGCTGCTGGGGACCGACGTGCTCGATGTCTGGCTCGTGTACCGGCGCGATGCCGTCGACGCGCCCCTCGCAGCTGGAGGTTGCGACAACACAGACCAAGCCGGGCGCTGGCGCGAGACGCCGCTCGTGCGCTTCACGGCTGCCGCCGGGGGCCCGCCCGCCTCCCAACAGCCGCCAGGAGTGCCGCAGGCGGACGTCCCGTTCCCGCCCAGCCGAATCCCGCCCGACGACCCGACGCAGGAGTGGCCCGTGTTCCTGGGCCAGATCCGCCGCTCGCTGGATCAGGCGACCGGTGGCTACGTGTACCGGCCGGACGGCACCGGACGGCCGTATGTCGCAGCCCGAGCCGCGGCCATCGAGCCCCCGTGGGGCACCGGTGGGACACGACTCGACCTGGACCCGTCGTCGGGGAACGCGCTCGAGCTTTCGATCGCGTCGGCCGCAACAACCCCGATCCTTGCCGTCTCCGCCAACGGCGACCTCGAGCTTGCCGGCGAGGCAACGATCGGCGGCGAACTGGAGGTGGGCGGCGGACGTTTGTCGCTCGACGCCACAGCTCCGGGCGGCGCGGCTCCGGCCGGCTCCGCCTGGCGTATCTCCCACGTTGGGGCAGGGCAAGGCGCCGAGCTGCGGATCGAGACGGGTGCTGCGTCGGGCCGGATTGTGGTTGGCAGCTGGTCAGCCGCCAGGAACGCGTTCGTTCCGCACCTGACAATCGCGGACGCCGGCGAGGTCACGGTGGAAGGCGATCTCCGCGTCGAGGGTGACCTCGACGTCCAGGGGAATCTCAACGCCGACCTCCAAACCGTTCGCAGGGCATACCTCGACGGCGTCAAGCAGATAGGGCCTCCGAATACGGCTCTCCGCGACGCGCTTCTGGCCGCTGACGCGGCTCTGGCAACGGCACTGAACTGGCCGCCATGACCTTGACCAGAGTGGGCCACCTCGACACGCTGATCCGCGTCCCGACTGAACGCTCCTCGCTGGCCAGCCTCCTCGACGAGGTGGCGCGAGACCGTCTGCCGGCGGCCCTCGGGGTCTCGGTCTCGCGCGCGCTCCCGACGAGCGGCGAGGTGCTGGTTCTGCGTCGCGTCGACGTCGACCTCGAGCTGAAGGCGGGCGCGCCGACGGGGCCTGAGGAGGTTGCCGCCCGATGGGCCGCGGCCGCCGGCACAGCAGCGGCCGCGGTCGCCGGCAGCGGCGATGACCGCGACGTCGTCCGCTTCGCCGATGAAGCGTGTTTCATCGCCAGCTTCGTCGGCGACCTGCTCGCCGGCCGCGCCTGGGAGATGTGGTGCTACGGCGCCTTCGCCGAGTTGCGGGATCTCCCCGTCGGTGCGGCGATCGCCCGGGTGCTCGCAGACCACGGCGGTCACCTGAGCGACATCCTCGTGTCGCTCGGGCGAGCGGGGACGCTCGAGCGTGTGCTCACCACGCTCAGCACCGAGGAGGCGAAGCGGGCGTGGGCGGCGGCGCGGGGTCCGAGCCCCCAGCCGCTCGACGGGGCCTCAGCCCTTCCGATCGCCGCGGCCGCACTGGCTGTCGCGAGGGGTATGCGACTTTCCAGGCACGCCCCCGAACCTGCCGAGCTGGCGGCGAGCCACCACAGATGGGCTCCCCATCCGGTCGACTGGAGCGATCGCGGCGCGCTTGCCGATGTCGTCTATGCAGCGTTCGCCGAGATCGTCCGTCTGACGTCCGCAACGTCGGCGACCGAGTGGCGACAGGGCTCGGAGAGCCTGGGACCCGCGGGGTGGCTGGGGGACTCGACCACCGCAGCGGTCCGTGAGCTCGACTGGCTCGACCGCGAGCGGCTCGTGGCCCGCATCGTCGCCCTGCTCGATCCCGCGGCCAGGAAGCCCGACATCCGAGCCCCGGACGGAGGTATGGCGGAGCTGCGCCAGACCCTGGCCTGGCTTGCGAGGGAGTCCGGCCTGCACCTGTTGGATGGCTCACACGACAGGTCCGTCATTGCCCTGCGCGTGCTTGCGGCGCTGGCCACGCGCGATCCGGAGCTCGCCGCACGTCCCGACATGGCAGCCGAGATCGAGCGTCTTCTCCCCGAACTCGCGATCCGCAGTCGAGCCATCGTTGAAGCCACGCACTCCCGCCGGGGCGATCCCTGCGGTTCGCGGGAAGCCTCGACGGCGTGGCGTCGATGCGACGCGGCGGGTGTGCTCCTGTTGACCCGCGCGCTCGCGGATACGCGCTTGGCGGGGCTCGCCTCCAGGCTGGAGCTGCCGGATCCCGGCGTCACGGGTGACTCTTCCGCCGCGCTGCTCCTCTCGGTTGGACTGGCCGTGGCCGGTTCCGCCGGCGTTCGCGAGGACGGGCAACTTGATCCCGCGCTGCCGGCACTCCTGGCGCGGGAAGACAGCGTGACCGCAGCAATGGTTGCGGCAGCCTGGTCGTCGACCGACGCAGCACAGCACCGGGCACTCCGCGATGAGCTGGTCGCGTTTGCGAGCGGGCAGCGTCTCGGCCGGCCCGCGCCCGCGGCTGTTTGTCGTCACCCGTCAATCCCCGGGCTTGCGCGCGGCACGGTCGCCCGGGCCGCACACCTTGCACTCATGGCCTGGGCACGATGGCTGCCGGGTCTGGCGGACTCGAGCCCGGGGTTCCTCCTCAGGCAGCTGCTGCGACGCGGCGGGTCGGTCAGCATCGCTTCGGACGCCGTCCGCGTGGTGCTCGATCCACGGCCGCTCGACGTCGTGGTCGAGCTTGCGGGTTACCTTGAGCCGCTCGAGCGCGTGCCCTGGCTGTCGCAGCGAGGGCTCCAGATCGAGAGGGGAGACGGGTAGGTGGCGCAACCATACGCCGACAACGCCGCCCATCTGGCCGACGAGGTCGACCGCATCGCAATGGTGCTCGACGCCGATGCGGCGGATCCAGAGGTGCGGCGCAGGCGAGCGACACGACGCGACGAGATCGACGCACGGCTCGCCGCGACCGGGATGGCGATCTCTCGGCTCGCTCATGTCACCGCCACGTTCGGCCTGACCCCCGAGGAGCAGGATTTGATCGTGGTCGGGCTTCTGCCCGAACTTGGCCAGCGCTACCGGGAGCGGATCGCCGAGCTGGAGCGGGATCCCATGCGGGAGCTGCCGAGCGTGGAGCTGGCGCTGTCGCTGATCGGGGCCGCCAACGGGCCTGCCGACGCGCGGCGGCTGCTGCACCCCACTGCACCCCTGCGCGTCCACCGGCTCGTCGGCCTTGCCGCGGAGGACCTCCTCCGCCCGCTCGCGGCTCGGGCGCTCGTCACGACGCCGGGCGCGGCAACGTTCGTTCTGGGCGAGGACCTCCTCGACCCGGCGCTCGTCGGGGTTGAGGTTCCCCGTGGCGAGATCGGCGGTCAGTCTCCCGGCACCTCGCACCGCGAGCCTCGCGGAGGGCGTCGCCAGTTGGTGGCGGCGTATCCGCGACGAGGAGGGGCGAGGCACGGGAGCGATCGTCGAGCTCCGTGGACCGCGCGGGGTGGGTCGGCGCGCGCTGGCGACGGCGGCGGCAGACCACGCCGGGGCAGGGGTCATCCTGCTCGATGCGGCGGCCGTCGTGGACTCACCCGCGGGCCACGAGGAGGTGATCGCAGTCGCCTATCGCGACGCGTGCCTCGCCGGCGCGTTCGTCGTGTGGGTCGACGCCGCAAGTCTTCTCGGTCCGAGCACGCCGCAACGGGTGCGCCGGGCGCTCCTCGACGCCGCAGCGCACAACCCAGTCCTCACGTTCCTGTTTGGTGAGGAGCAATTGACGCCCGCGCCTCCGACCGGGCCAACAACGGTCGTCCTCGAACTCGCGGCCCCGCGTTTCGACCAGCGCGAACGACTTTGGGCTACCGCCCTGCAATCAGTGCCCGAGTTGGCCCTCGATCGGACTAGGCTTGCCCGCGCGCTCGCGCGGGCGTTCCAGCTCACGGCCGGCGGGATCACGGAGGCAGTCGAGGGCGCCCGGCTCCTCGCCCGCGCTCGAGATCCGGCTCTGCCGAACCTTGCCGAGAGCGATCTGTTCGAGGCCTGCCGGCGGCTCACCGCGGGCCGGCTCATCCACCTCGCGAGACGGATTGAGCCCCGAACCGATCTCGCGTTCGACGACCTTGTCCTCCCCGGGCGAAGCGCCGAGCAGCTCGAGTTGCTGCGTCAGCGCATTCGATTCCACCACCGTGTCTACGAAGGCCTCGGCCTCGAGCGGAGGGTCGCTTTGGGACACGGCACGATCGCGCTGTTCGCCGGTCCGCCCGGGACCGGCAAGACGATGGCGGCAGAGCTGATCTCCGCGGACATTGGAGTCGAGCTGTATGCGGCCGACCTCGCCCAGCTCGTCAGCAAATACGTCGGTGAGACCGAGGAGAACCTCGACCGGCTCTTTCGGGCAGCCGAAGGATCGAGCGCCATGCTGCTCTTCGACGAGGCGGACGCGATCTTCGGCCGTCGCGGTGAGGTGCGCGAGGCGCGAGACCGCTGGGCCAACCTCGAGGTGAACTATCTCCTCCAGCGGATCGAGCAGCACCCCGGCGCCGTCATCCTCTGCACCAACCTCCGCCAGAACATCGACGAGGCCTTCCTGCGCCGCATCCACGCGCTCGTCGAGTTCCCACTACCCGACGCGGAGCTGCGCCTGCGGATCTGGCGGGGCCTCTTCCCGGACGGAGTCGACCGTCCGTCCGACGAGGAGCTCGAGTCGCTCGCCGACCGCTTCAACCTCAGCGGCGGTCGGATCCGGAACGTGGTCGTCGACGCGGTCTTCCGGTCCGTGGGCGAGGAGAACGGCGATCGCCCGGCAGTCACACTCCGCGACCTGGTGGCCGCGATCAGTGCGGACTATCGGAAGGCCGGTGCGCCGGTCACCAAGGGCGAGTTCGGCGACGAGTTCGCGTCCTGGCTCCACCACGAGGCGGCGTGAGATGGGAGATGCCAAGGCAGCCAAGGACGTGACGAAGCCCGAGCCAATGGTCGCCCCGCCCGAGCCGAAGCCGGCCGGCGCGGAGAAGCGCGACGGGCCCGTGCCCGCCCCGGCGCGCACGATGCGCACTCCGGTCTCGACCGGCGGCGAGCCCGGGCGCGCGCGCACGATGCGAACCGCTCGCGGAGCGGGCGCCGCGCTCGCACGCGCGACGGCGACCCGCACGCCAGGCGTCGCCACCGCGCCGGTCGTGAGCCGACCCGAGGAGCCGGCCGAGCGCGAGGCGGCGTCGGTGGCGCGTGCCGTCGCCACCGGCACGCCGGCCCGGCCGGCCGGCGCGGCACCGGCGGGGGTCGCCCGGTTGACCCGCTCGGGTCCGCCGCCACCGGACGAGGTACCCGCCGTAAGCACGGCCCAGATCCCCGCCGCAGGCTCCCCGCCGGCGCCATCCGAGCTTCCCGGACGACACCGCCGCCGCTGTGTCCGGCTCCGATCCCGGCGCTCCGATCCATCCCGACGTCCGCCGGGCGCTCGAGTTGCGGATGGGCGAGGACCTATCGGATGTGAGGGTCCATCAGGGCGCGCAGGCCCAGTCGGGCGCCCAGGCCATCGACGCGCGAGCGTTCACTCGCGGAAGACACATCTGGCTCGGCTCGGGGGAATCGCAAGACGACATCGAGCTGATGGCGCACGAGGTTGCTCACGTCATCCAAGGTCGCGAGGACGCAGGTCAGGCCGCGAGGGTGTCGCGGGCGCCCAATGGCAAGGGGAAGGGCGGCGCGGGTGCGGCAAAGAAACTCCCGGCCGCCAAGTACGACCTGGACGACGGCGACAAGGCCGAAGTTACGAATGACCCTGAGGAGATCCATTACGGGTTCGTCCCCATCCCGACGTTCAAGACCCAGGACCACCGGGCGACGGCGTACGCGACGCGCAAGACGCAGAGCAAGGGGCTAAGGCGTACGCGCGGGCGTCCTTTCAAGAGGGGAAGTCCAAAGCAGACCGACGTTTGGAAGGGAACGACGGAGCTGGTCGAGAAGGTCAAGGCGAAGCAGCCCAAGGCGAAGCAGACGGACCCCTCGGGAAAGTTCGCGTTCAAGGTCGATCTCGCGGGCAAGCCGCCCTTGTACCTCGGCGGGACGGATTCAGAGCTCGCACGCGAGCTAACCGTGCCTATGTGGACAGAGCAAGGGTCGCCGCGCGAGTACCAGGTCGACCACATCGTGGAGCTGCAGCTCGCCGACTGGCATAAGGACTACTCGTCGTGGCCGAACACGATGGACAACCTCGAGCTCCTGTCGCAGAAGGAGAACAGCTCGTCCGGAAGCAAGGTCAAGGACGCGATCGAGGGCAAGGCGAACCTGGCAGCAAAGGCTGCGGCCAAGGAGGCCAAGACTTCCCCGCTGTCCATCGACAAGGTGCTCGACGAGTACACGCTGATCTTCGACGAAGCGAAAGCCGCGGGCGGTGACTCCGGCCTGAAGGAGGGGGGGAGTATTGGAGCCAGGGCGCCATCGGGGAGGGCAAGCATCTCGGCAGAGTGTCCCTGGTGGACCCGGCCACGCTCGGCGGCGGGCCGGAGGTCTTCACGCTGGTCCCGCCGGCGGCGGGCCAGCTCGTCAAGCTCCGGAGGGAGATTCGCAAGGACAAGAAGGCCGGCGAAGCCGCTGCGTCCAGCTCCCCGGGAGTTACACCGGTCGTTCCTGACAAGAACGCGCTGGCTCCGTTCAACGCGACCTCGATCGAGGGTCCCTCCGCACCCGGGGGCCCGGCGCAGATCGAGATGAGCATCGCCCAGGATCACCCAGCGCTGTCGGCGCCGCCGAGCAAGCTGACGGTGACCACCGCGCCCGGGTCGAGCGACGTCGGCCTCGCGAGCGAACAGACCACCTCCAAGTTCGTTCAGGAGAAGGTCTCGGTCAAATTGGCGAGCCCGATCGAGGTCGACCGGGTTTCGTTCGACCCGCAGGGGTTCGTGGTCATCGGCCGCATCGCCACGGACCTCCCGCTGTTCGTCGAGGGGACGGGCATCGATTTCAAGCTCCACGGAATGGAGCTCACGCTGAGCAAGACGTTCAGCGGTCCGGAGTTCGCCCTCCCCAAGCCGTTCAGCATCACCGGCAGCGACCTCACGATCGAGGGCACGATCGGGCCGAAGGGCCTCGGCGGCGGCGTGAAGGGGAACGTCTACTTCGCCGTGGAGAAGGTCGGAAGTGGCTCCCTTGGGGCGGCCGTCCACTCACGCGGGGGCTTCGCCCTCGAGGGTCGCTTCGACTTCGACCCGGACCTCTTCGACGGCTACATCGCGCTCGCCTACGCCGCAGGCGAGATCTCGGGAGAGGGCAAGGCGACGATCAAGAAGGATGCGATCCCCGGCATCAAGTCCGCCACGATCGCCGCCACGTACGCGAAGGGCACGCTCAAGGCCGACGGAGCCGCTGAGCTCGACGTGCCCGGCGTGAAGAGCGGCAAGCTCTCGCTCGTCCACTCGGCTACGGAGGGCCTGCAGATGAGCGGCGACTTCGAGCTGTCGAACGATCTGCCGGGGATCCGCAGCGGCACCGTCCACGCGAAAGCGGTCGAGCACGCGGACGGGTCGGGTTACGACCTGATGATGACCGGGACGGCCGTCACGGCACTCCCGGGCCTTACCGCAGGGCTGGTCGTGACGTACGAGCGCGGCAGCTTCACGATCGAGGCGAGCGGTGCCTACAAGCACGGCATGCTCGACGGCACCGTGCTCGTGGGCGTCACGAACCGTCCGGTTGGCTCAGACAACCGGCCGCTGCCGGCGCCCTCGGCTCCAGTCGTTCCGGCACCGAAGAAGCTGCGCGCCTACGGCGGCGGCAGCGTTGGTGTGACGATCACGCCCTGGCTCCGCGGCGTCGTTGGAGTCGTGGTACTCGAGAACGGTGAGATCGTCGTCTCGGGCGAGATCGGGATCCCGGCGCCGCTCGACGTCTTCCCGCGCAAGGACCTGAACAAGCGGCTTGTCGAGGTCTCGCTGGACTTTCCGATCGCCGGCTTTACGGTCGCCGGAGTCCGGGTCGGCGTGTTCGGGACCGTCGGCGGCAACCTTGACCTCATCGCCTACCTCGGGCCCGGGCAGCTGCGCCAGGCAAAGCTCGCGCTGACTTACAACCCGAGCCGTGAGCAGGACACGACGGTGACCGGCACCGCGCAGTTCGCCGTACCGGCATTCGCGGGACTTCGCCTCGCGGTGAACGTCGGCATCGGGGTCGGCGCCGCCGTCATCAGCGCGACCGGCGGTCTCGAGCTCGGCGGCGCGCTCGGCGTCGCCGGAGAGGCGGCTGCCGACGTCACCATCAAATGGACCCCGACGAGCGGCCTCACCCTCGACGCGGAGGGTCGTCTGTCGGCCGAGCCGAGCTTCGAGCTCGACCTCACGGGCTTCGTCCGCGTCGACGTTGATCTCCTGCTCTGGTCGGCGACGCTGTGGGAGCAGCGTTGGAAGCTCGCCGGAATGAAGTGGGGGTCGGGAATGACCGTCGGCGCGCGGTTCCCAATCCATTACGTCGAGGGCAAGCCGTTCGACATCGCCCTCAGTGACATCGAGTTCATCTATCCGAAGATCGATCCCCAGGCGGTGCTCGCCGGCGTGATCGACAGCACGAAGGAGACAAACGAATCATGACGAGCGACACGAGCACCGGCGTCGCCGCGCGTCGCCGCGCGAACGACGGGGCGGTGCGGCACGCGGCGGGAGACCTCGACGGCGCCCTTGACGCCTATGAGGAGGCGCTGCGCGACGATCCTGAGGATGCCGTGACCGAGAACAACATCGGGCTGCTGCTTACTCAGCTCTCGCGGCCGCAGGAGGCGATGCCGCACTTCGCGCACGCGCTCGAGCTCGGTGGGGAAAGCGCGACCGTCCTCGTGAATCTTGCGGGAGCACTGGCGACAGCGGGTGACCTCGACGCGGCGCGGGAGGCAATGGTCAGAGCCCTCAGGCTTGATCCCGACCGAGCTACGCTCTGGGACGGACTGGCGCGCTTATATCTCGCCGTCGGGGACGCCGATGCCAGCGACGAGTGTTTTGGTGAGGCGATTGCCCGCGCGCCTCGCAACGCGGCCATGCGTGTCGGCCGCGGCACGCTGCTCCTGATGTCGGGCCGGGTTGATGAGGCCGCGGCGGAGCTGCGGCGAGCGGTCACCCTCGAGCCGTCGAGCAGCGAGGGGTGGGCTCGGCTCGGCACCGCGCTCCTCGCGAGACACGACATCGGCTCTGCCGTCGACGCGCTCCGGCGGGCGCTCGATCTGGTCCCCGACCTCGCGGAGGGCCGCCATCAACTCGCGATCGCCCTCTTGGCACGGGGTGACCGCGATCTCGCAGCGCGCGAGCTGAAGCAGCTCGTGGCCGACCACCCCGACCACGTGACCGGGCGGGTCGATCTCGGGCTCGTCGCACTCGACCGCGGAGAGACCCCGGAGGCGTTGATGGCATTCGACGCCGCGCTAACGGTCTCCCCGGTCGACGGTCGGGCGCGCCTCTACCGCGCGATCGCGCTCGCACGGCTGGGCCGGACGCCGGAGGCGGTCGCGGCCCTTCGAGACCTCGCAGACGCGGACGATCCCGAATCGCCACGCGCCCGCATCGCGTTGACCGAGCTCATCGACGCTGGGCGGCCGTCGTGAGCCGGACGTTCGTCATGGCCGCTCTGACTTCGGCGAAGACACCCGCTTCTTCGACCCCATCACCGACTTAGGAGGGACGCTCACATGACAACCGCGACCGGAGCTACGGCATCGACCACCGCGCCGGATAAGCCGGCTCCCAAGGACTGCAGCACCCA
This sequence comes from uncultured Solirubrobacterales bacterium, assembly GCA_963841535.1. GTDB lineage: Bacteria > Actinomycetota > Thermoleophilia > Solirubrobacterales > Solirubrobacteraceae > Palsa-465. The sequence goes on from CAWJDF010000002.1 coordinate 707,352, forward strand.
TGACCTGCTCGAGAAGATCCAGGAAGCAGTGACCGCCGCGAAGCTGCAGCAGCAGATCACCAACCAGACGGTGACAGCCCTCGAAGACCATCTAAAGCAGCTTCAGGACTACGACAGCAAGATCACCGCCGCCGTCGACGCCTATAAGCAGGGCATCGACGCCGTTTGTGCGGGTTTCGATGAGCTGAGCAAGGCCGTCGAACAGGGCAAGAGCTCCTACGAATGCCTCGTGCCGGACGACAGCAAGCGCAAGCAGGTCGTCGACGTGCGCAACGACCTTCGCAGCCGCCGCACAACCCTCGAAACATGTGAATGGAATCTGCAGCAGGCCGTGATCGACAAGAAGTGCGAGCTCGATCACGCGAACGCCGAGGTCGACCGGGCCGACGAGAAGCTGAACCGCTTGCTCGCGCTGCTCACCGAGCGTCAGACGGAGCTCGCCGACCTCAAGAAACTCAAGGACGCGCTCGGCGGGTGCTCTGGTTCACCGACCAACGCATGCCGATATGCCTTTTACCTAGACCTCGAAGAGCGGCTTTCGGTCACGTGCATCTCCGTCGACCAATACCGCTGTGATCTCGTGGAACAGGTGAACGCGTTGGACGCGGCGCGACAGAAGGCGACTACTGCCGATGGCGCGGCACGGACTGTTCAAGATCTGCTCGACCGCGTGACGAAGCTGCACGACGATCTCGTAGCGGGATGGCAAGACCAGCTGTGCGCCGCGGTGAACGCCGGGTCCGTTCCCGCCCTGCCCTCAGACATCGCGACCGCCTGCCCGCCGCCCGGCAAGCCCCCAGCCGCGAACGGCGCCGGGACCGGCGCGGGCCCCGGGTACGGTGAGGCCGAGCCGGAAGCCCCCCACGCAGGCGGCGACCAGCCTGCCGGCCCGGTGGCGCAGCACGGGGAGGCCGAGTGACACGTCGCGCGAGTTCATTCCCCCATCCACGGCCGTAACCGAACACCGCCGCCGTTGGCCCTCTCGGTCTGTCGATGGTCGCGAGCGTAATCGAGGACTCGCTCCTCGCCCTGGAAGCGATAGTCCTTTACCCGGCGAGGGGTTCGCCCCGCAGACCTCCTCGAGGTAGCTCAGCCAGTCGTGCGCAAGCGGAGCGGACCGTCCGCGCGCTCGACGCCCCAGCCCAGCTTGAGCCGACCCAACGCGGAATTGCGGGCGATTTGAAGTCCGCGAAGCCCTGGAAACACGGCCGTTCGGGCCCTGTTTGATGCCCAATCGGATGCCCAATCGAAGTTGATAACAGGCGAACCTCGTCATCCGACTCCGCGAGGGCGCCCAGGACAGGTGCTATTGGGATGCACAATGGCGCTATCGCACTGGGCTTCTCGAGCCGTGGCGGCTCAAGAAGCGGCGTCTGGGTTTGGCCTGGCAGGAGCGTGACGAGCTCGGCGCGTGGCGGAAGCGGCGTGGTCGGTGCCCGGACGGTTGGCTCGACGAGCGGGGGCACACCTCGCTGCCGTCGCGGCGATGGAGGCGCAGGTCAGCGAGCTCGCTGCTGAGGCGGACGCAGCGGCTCGCACCGCGGCGTCGGCACTGACGGTTCGCGTCCTGGCGCACGACTGGCTCAGCTGGCTGAAGGAAGTGTGGGGCGCGAAGCCGTCGACGATCACGCCGCAATGTTCACCTACGGGTGCCGCGCGGACACTTTCGGGCTTCGGCGAACCCGGTGCTCGGGAGGGACAAACGCCGCCAGGCGCCGCCGGCGGCGCTCGACTATTACGAGGTCGAGGAAGTCGAGGCCCTCGCCCGCGCGTGCGAACAGGGAAAGCACCGCGAGCCCCGAGAGATCTTCGACGAGGCGGAGCGTCAGGCGCGTCACCGCCGAGACCCGCCAGGATGGACGCTATGACTGTGAACATCGGACCGCTCACCTTTGACCAAGTGAGCTACGACGAGCAGGGCGACGTGCTCTACCTGCACATCGGCCAGCGCGAGGCCGCGGCCGACAGTGAGCAGACTCCCGAGGGGCACGTGCTGCGCTTCGACGCGGCCGGCCAGATCATCAGGCTGACGCTCATCAACGCCAAGTGGCTCCTCGAACGGGACCGCGGTGTGGTCGTGACGCTGCCCGAGCAGGTCCACGTCGCGCCCGCCGCGATTGAGGCCGCGTTCGCCACGGCCGCATAACCTCTGCCGACCTGTTCGCAGCCTTGCCGGTCGGCGCACGGTCGGCGACTGCGCCGAGTCGCGCCGACGGTCTTACAAGCAGGAGATCACTGGTTCGAGCCCAGTGTCGCCCACTGGCAAGCACGCCCCGCACACCGCGGGGCTGTGTCGTCCCGGGTCCGCGAATCAGCCAGCGCGTCGCGCTGCTGCCCGCGCAATCGGCCACGGATCTTGGATCGGTCGTCTGGCAACATGTCGGTCGTGACCGTCATCGACTCGCACCGCGAGGCGCTCGAGAACCAATTCGGCCTCGCGGATCGGGTCGTCGACGTTGACTCGCTGGCTCGCAGCGTGGAGCGCTTCCGTGAGCGCGGCATCACGCTGCCGACCTTCGCCGCGCTCGCCGACCCCTCGAGCTTCGACCACTCCGAGCGCGTCGGCGACGCCGATCCGCAGGGACCGGACGCTCGCAACCTCTGGCGGGTGCACTGGTACAACGACCTCGCCGGCACCCGCCTCGACGTGCCCGACCACGTGGTACTCGGGCCCGAGCTGACGGGCGTCGAGAGCCCCATCATCGTGGCCTTCGGCGACCGCTTCCCGATGATCCGCGCCCACAAGGTGCTTGCCGCCTACGCCTGCCTGGCGCCGCGCATCGTCACCGGACAATTCGATCCCACGCGTCACCGTGCGATCTGGCCGTCGACGGGCAACTACGCGCGAGGCGGGATCGGGATCAGCCGGATCATGGCGAGCCGCGGCGTGGCGATCCTGCCCGAGGGGATGAGCCAGGAGCGCTTTGACTGGCTCGAGCGATGGTGCGAGAACCCGACCGAGGACGTGATCCGCACCTACGGCACCGAGTCAAACGTGAAGGAGATCTACGACGCCTGCAACGCACTCGCCGAGGATCCCGGTAACTTCATCCTCAACCAGTTCAGCGAGTTCGGAAACCACCTCGGCCACTACACGGTCACGGGCCGCGCCCTCGGGCACGTGTTCGAGCACGTGCGGGCCGCGAACGGTCGCGACCTCCGGCTGGCGGCGTTCACCTCCGCCACCGGATCGGCCGGCACGATCGCCGCCGGCGACCGGCTCAAGGACGAGTACGCGACCAAGATCGTCGCCGTCGAGGCGCTCGAGTGTCCGACGATGCTCGAGAACGGGTTCGGCGAGCACAACATCCAAGGGATCGGTGACAAGCACATCCCGTTGATCCACAACGTGACGAACACCGACGTCGTGTGCGCGATCAGCGACGTCGCCACCGACGAGCTCGACGTGCTGTGGAACACCGACCAGGGGCGTGAGTACATGAGCCGCTCGAAGGGCGTCGACGATGCCACGCTCGACGCCCTCGGCCACTTCGGCTTCTCGTCCACGTGCAACCTGCTGGCGGCGATCAAGACGGCGAAGCTGCTCGACCTCGGTCCCGACGACGCGGTGATCACCGTCGCCACGGACGGCGGCGCGATGTACCCCAGCGAGCGCGCCAAGACGATCGCTCGACGATACCGCGGCGAGTACAGCCACACCGACGCCGCCGAAGCGTTCGGCCAGCATCTCGCCCACGTGTCGACGGAGCACATGATCGACATGACCGGGGCGGACCGCCGGCGCGTGTTCAACCTCGGCTACTTCACTTGGGTCGAGCAGCAGGGCACGCCGATCGAGCTGTTCGAGCAGCGCCGGAGCCAGGACTTCTGGCGCGGGCTGCGACGGTACGTCGGGGTGTGGGACCAGCTGATCGACGACTTCAACACCCAGGTGGTCGCCGGCTCAGGATCCTCGTGATCGTCGCCTATCGCTGCGCCGTGTGCGATGCGGTTGTCGACGTGCACACGCCCTTCCCCTGGCGTTGTCCGAACGCGACGCTCGCCGACCCGCACCACGTGCTGCACCTCCTCGAAGCCGGCGCGCGTGGCGACGAGATCGACGATCCCAACCCGTTCGTCCGTTTCGGTCCGCGGATGGCATGGTGGGCGTTCGCACGTGCCAACGGGATGTCGGAGGACGACTGCATCGAGCTCACGCGGCGTGTCGCGAGCCGCTTCGAGGTCACGCCGTTGCGTCGCTCACCAGAGCTGTCCGAACTGACTCCCGGCGAGGTGTGGGTCAAGGACGAGACGGGCAACGTGGCCGGCTCGCACAAGGCGCGCCACCTCACCGGCGTCCTGGCGCACCTGCTCGCCGCCGAGAAACTCGGTCTGCTCGTCGAGCGCCCGCCGCTCGCGATCGCCTCCTGCGGCAACGCCGCAGTCGCCGCCGCCACGCTGGCGCAGATGGTCGATTGGCCGCTCGACGTGTTCGTCCCCATGTGGATGAGCGACGAGGTCGGGGCGCTGCTTCACTCGCTGGGCGCGCGGATCCACCGGTGCGATCGCAGGAGCGACGACCCGCCCGGCGACCCGGCGATGCTCCGCTTCCGTGAGGCCGTCGGCGATGGTGCCGTGCCGTTCAGCGTGCAGGGTCCGGAGAACGCGCTCTGCCTCGACAGCGGGCGCACGATCGGATGGGAGCTCGACGCGCAGCTCGTCGACGCCGGCGCCGCGGGCGACTGGCGGGTAATCGTGCAGGTCGGCGGGGGAGCACTGGCCGCTTGTGTCGGCGCCGGGCTTGGCAGCCATGTGCAGCTCGATACGGTCCAGGCCGAGGGCTGCGCACCGCTCGCCGAGGCCTGGAGCCGGATCCCCGACCTCGATCATCCCGAGCGCCACTGGTCGCAGGTGATGCGCCCGTGGCCGGACCCGCACTCGTTGGCGGACGGGATCCTCGACGACGAGACCTACGACTGGATCGCCGACGTGTCGGTGATGGTTGAGAGCGGCGGCTCTCCGATCGTCGCCGGCGAGGCCGACATCCGGCGCGCCCACGAGCTCGCCACGGCGGCTGGCTTCCACGTCAGCCCGACGGGATCTGCGGGACTCGCCGGTCTGCTGACGATCCGCGGCCAGGTACGCCGCGAGCACCGCGTGATCGTGATCATGTCGGGCGTGGCGCGCTGACGAGAGACGTTGGCGCGCTAGGGCGACGGCGTCGCTGAGTCGTTGACCGCAGTGCTCGACGCCTACCAGGCCGCGGGATCGGCACCGAACGGGACGGCGGGGTGATTGTGACGCTGCCCGAGCAGACTCACGTCGCGCTCGCCGCGATCGAGGCCGCGTTCGCCACGGCGGCATAACCTCTGTCGACCTGGTCGCGGGCGTTGTCGATCCGCCGCGCTCAACGACTGCGTCGCGTCGAATTACAAGCAGGAGGTCACTGGTTCGAGCCCAGTACCGCCCATCGGCGAAAACCTGTAAAGCGCGGCTCTTGACCGTTTCTCCGCAGAGACAGCGCATTGCTTGCGTGGTCCGGGCAACGCCTGCGGGCAACGATCCGCGTCAAATGGCGTGTTTGCAATGTCGGCCGATCGCGGGCTTGCGCTTGGTCTAAAGGAATCGCGCGACGCGCGGCTGTCGTGGCACACGTAAGGCATCGTCCGGCACTTGACCGGCCGTTCCGGAGCGGCACCGCAAATGACACGAGCGCGATCTAGTTCATTCCCGAGTTCGTCGAGGCACCGTCCGGATGGATACGTCGCGGAGACGGGGATTGCTTTTACGCCGGGCGAGCCGGGGTAGGTTCGGGACGGGAGGTCGTCGATCATCGACTGGTCCGGGGGGACGGACCAAAAAGGAGAGTGACCCATGATCTGGGTGCTGCTGGCAGTTGTCGTCGTTCTGTTAGTGATCATCGGAGTTCTCGTTGCACGTCAGCAACGGTCTCGGAGATTGAAGGGTGAGTTCGGGCCGGAGTACGGCCGCGTGGTGGCGGAGCGGGGTGACCAGCGGGCCGCCGAGAAGGAATTGGCCGATCGCCGTCAGCGAGTCGATGAGTTCGAGATTCGACCGCTCGATCCCGCCGCCCGCGAGCGCTATCTCGCGCAATGGGCGGCGGCCCAGCGCTACTTCGTGGATGAGCCCGTGGATGCGGTTGGCCAAGCCCACGAGCTCGTGCAGCGAGTGATGCACGACCGCGGCTATCCGGTCGATGAGGACTTTGAGCGGCGGACGGCCGACATATCCGTGGAGCATCCGGTCGTGGTCGAGAACTATCGAGCGGCCCACGGGATCTCGATCCGGGCTCACAACGGACAGGCCAGCACCGAGCAGTTGCGTCAGGCGATGATCCACTTCCGGGCGCTGTTCGACGACCTGCTCGCCCCCGGTGACGTCAGCCAGGCAGAGGATGCCTCCGCCACCGGGCAAGCGCACGATAACGGTGGGGGCGCAGTTCCACAGCAAACGACGCCGAGGGGATGACCGATGGAGCGCAATACAGACACGCTGAGCACTCGCGACCTGGCCTCGCCAAACGAGCCGGCGGGTGACGCCATGATGTCGGACGACGATGTGCGGGACGCAGTAGTCCCTGAAGGTCAGCCCGGGGTGGACGACCAGGCGGCGCCTGCCGCGGAGGGGACACGTCTCCCAGTCGACGAGCAGACAGCGCCCTCGGGCGAGGCTCGGACGGGGGCATCCGCCAGGGATCACACCGTCGAAGCGGCCCGGCCGGGTGCCGCCCTGGGCACAGAGAGCGGCGCACCCGGCCATGCCACCGAGGACAGGCCGGCGACGTCGACACAGGCCGTTTCGAGGCAGGATCAGGATGCCGAGGCAGCGCCCCACCCAACGGGCGCGGCCGCCTCGGCCTCGAACGGCGGGTCGCTGCTTCCGGACGACATGGACGCCACGTTCCAACAACGGTGGAAGGAGATCCAGACCCGGTTCGTCGACGAGCCCCGCGGGGCGGTCGAGGACGCCGACAGCTTGGTGGCGAACCTCATGCAGCAACTCGCAGAGGGCTTCGCCAAGGAACGGGAACGACTCGAAGCACAATGGGGCCGCGGCGAGGACATCTCCACAGAGGACCTGCGGGTTGCCCTCCAGCGCTATCGGACATTCTTCCAGCGCCTGCTGTCGACCTGACAGTCAACGCCGGATCGCTCCTCGAGGCCCCGCCGACATCGCGGGGCCTCGACGCGACGTGGCGAGAAGATCGCAGTCGGGCCGGGGCGTGGCCAGCTAGTTCCTTGATCGCGCGACCGCTTGCCCAGCGATCCAAATTCGGGACCCACCGCGTCCGAACGCTCCCTGTCGCCACTATCTTCAGCGGCGGCCTACTTCTCGTTTGCGACGCTCGGGCGCTGAGACGTCGCACGCTCGCCGCCCCGATTCGCCCAATCTCGCGGGTCATGCTGTCACCGTGCCACCGTCCGCACGATTGCATTTGTTCTTCCGCGGGTTCGCGTCGGGCAAGCGCCTCGGCGCCGATCCAGTGGTGCGCGCGCCGGGGCGCGCCGGTCTGACATCGTTCTGGACGACCGCGAAGTCGCCGGCGCATGCTCGAGTGTTCTCAGGCTGTGCGGCTGAGGGCGACGACTGGGATCGGTCGTGTGGTCTTCTGCTGGTATGCGTCGTATCTGTCGCCGTTGTTGTCGTTGACGAGCCTCCACAGACGGGCGTAGTCCGGGTCGTCGGGCCTGATCTCGGTGTCGGTGGCAGGGAATCGCGTGCGCCCGATCTGGACCTGGACCTCCGGCTTGGCGCGGAGGTTCAGCAGCCAGGCCGGGGCCTTGGGGGCACCGCCCTTGGAGGCGACGACCAAGTAGCGGTCGCCGTCCTTGGCGTACACGAGCGAGTTGGTGCGTGTCTGGCCGGTCTTGCGACCGGTGGTGCGGAGCATCAGGCACGGGACGCCCAGCATGCGGTGGCCGATGAGGCCGTCGGTGCGCTCGTAGATGAAGGCGTGGACCCGGAGGGTCGCGCCGAAGGCGCTTTCGTAGATCGACATGCGCCCAGACAGTACGCTGGCGCGGTTGCGACCCGCACTGCTGAGCGGTGATCGTCGCCTCGGCCAGCGAGCCGCAGCCGCGAGATGCATGGCGCTGATCGTGGAGCGCGCATCGTGGCCGGTGCGTACGATCGCTCGATCGTGTGTTCGGCGCCCGCGCGAACTAGTCCGTCGGCGACGTTCCGCGCGGTGTGGCCTGTTCGGTAGACCGAGTGCGGCCACGAGTGCACTGCTGGGCGCGGAGAGGATCATCTGAAGCAGAGCATTGAGCGGCCGGCGGGCGATGCTTCCAACGTGCGTCGTTCACAGCCCACGCGATCGCCGTGGCGACCTGCGAAACTCCGGACTGAGCTCGAAGGGCAGCGTGGCGGACGAGCGGGAGACTTCGCCGGTCGCGGTATCCCGCGCGTCGATGGTGATCTGCCGACGGTGGACGTCAAACCCGGCCACGATCGCGCCCGGCTCCTCGCCCGTCACAAACGGCGCGCGCGCGACCACGCCGGCGTCACGCCCGCCCGATGCCATACCGTCACTCACGGTCGGTCCTCCTATTCGAATGACCGGCGGCGCGGCCTGCAACCGCGCGCGCCTTCAACCCACGTCGTTCGACACGGAGGGCCGACCATCTCCCACCAGCCCAACCGCAACGATACGAACCGCGGGCCTGCTCATGTCATCTTTGGACATCTGGCTGCCCTGCCCGCTCGCGATCGCCTTGGCGACCAGCCGGAGCTGTGCTCCGATGGGGCCGCCTTGTGGGGCACGGCCCCTCAGGGCCGCGAGTAAGCTCGCGATATGACCCACTCGGTCGTTCCGGATGACTACATCGTTCCGCTGACTCTCACCGGTCCGGGCTTCCGCCTGGAGCCGCTCGGACCCCAGCACAACGACGCGGACCACCGTGCCTGGATGTCGAGCATCGAGCACATCCGCGCGACCCCCGGTTTTTCAACTTGGCGATGGCCACCCGTTGAGGGAATGTCACCCGACGAGAACCTCCGCGACCTGCGAAGGCATGCCGACGACTTCGAGCGACGAGTCGGCTTCACGTACACCGTCCTCGATGATGAAGACGTCGTCGTCGGCTGCGTCTACATCTACCCGTCGCGGGCGGACCCCGCCATCACCGAGGTGCGGTCCTGGGTCACCGCAAGTCGGGCAGAACTGGACTACGTGCTGCATGAGACCGTGCACAGCTGGCTCGCCGAAGACTGGCCGTTCACCGACGTCAGATACCCCAACCGCGTCTAGTCAGACGCCACGATCGCTTCGGCACTTGGGGCACGTTCGGCTCGGCGATCGCTTCGGCGACATCTCAATCACCCGAAACCGTGTCGTCGTTTCCCCTGTATCTCCCGAGAGGTCAAACGTATCGCATCGCATCGGGGTCAGCGGACCCAGAGCTGGTCTGGCAGGACGCCTTGCGACGCGCTTGCTTGGTAGTTCCCGACGCGCTTCGAAACGAGGATGGTGTAGCTGGGGATCATGAGCGGCACTTGCGCTGCGTCGTCGGTGAGGGTGTGGTCGGCTCGGGCCCAGAGCGCCGCGTCGCCCGATGAGTTGTCTTGTTCGGCGGCGCGTGCGCTGCCGATTTGCGCATCGAGCCGCGGGTCGCAGAACTCGGCGATGTTGCCGTTGGATGGCGATCTCGGCGTGAAGTATTGACAGCCGAAGTAGATCTCGATCAGCTGCGATGTTGCGAGATAAGGTCCTCCGTCATACCACAGGAAGGCCTGGGCCTTCGTGCGGGAGTCGGCGATTCGGCCGTACGCGTTTGGGTCGCCCGTGATGTCGCGTAGCCGAGCCGGGTATCCGAGCGTATTGAGCAGCGTGACGAGGTAGCGCCCAGCGACGGTCAGTCCCGGATAGTCGAAGGGCAGCCAGATCGTGACCGGTGTCCCGCGCGTGTGCGACGCTGTGATGAGCCGCTGCGCGGCGGCCGAGTCGGGGGCGCGCCACACGCCGCTGCGGGTCGGGTTGAGTGTGTAGGGGCAGTAGCGCTGATATCCGGTGAAATAGGGCGTCAGCATCTGGCAGGTGGGTTGCGCGTCCGCCCCGACCAGGCGGGCGACCTCGGCGCGGTCGACCGCGTAGTTGAGCGCCCGGCGGACGCGGACGTCGTTGAACGGAGCGGCCCGCGCGTTGAAAATGAGTGCGTCTGCATAGATGCTAGGTGTGATCTTCAGCTGGCTGGCAAACCGCGTTTGCAGCTCGGCGAAACGATTCGCCGGCGGGGAGTCGAGCATGACATCGGCGCTGCCACGCTCGATTGCGGTGGTCGCCGCCGAATTGTCGACGCCGGTTCGCATGACGATTCTGTCGGGGTAACCGTCAGGGCGCGCGGCGCGCGACCACTCGTGAAAGTAGGGGTTTCGGACCAACGTGACCTGGGTGGATGTAGCCCTTGCGACCTCGTACGGACCCGTGGCTGGGACCGGGTGCAGGCCGACATTGTGAACCGGTGTGCCCGGCGGCACCGGCGCGGCGTCGGGGAGCGTGAGCCGGTGAAGGAACTCGGCGTTGGGTGCGACGAGATGGAACGTGACGGTGTTCGCCTGATCGTCGACCACGACGCCACGGGACAGGTCGCAGCGCGACGGGTGGGCTAGACAGCCGGCGCCTCCGACCACGTTCGCGAAATAGTCGGCCGTCTGCGCGTTGGGACCGAGCTTGAGGTCGCGCTCGAGTGCGCGGCGAAAGTCCTCCGGTCGCACCGGCGCACCGTTTGAATAGCGGATCCCCCGCCGCACGTGGAAGGTGTAGGCCGTGCCGCGATCGACCGGAGTCGGTAACCCGGCGGCAAGGTCGGGCACCAGTCGCGCGGACTGGAAGCCGCCCGTCCGCTGGTACGCGGTCAGGCCGTCCATGGTCCACCAGTGGAGCCAGGTCGAGGACTGCTCGAGCGGATCCAGGCTGCTGGGTCGGAGGTTGGCCAGCAGGGTCAGCGTGCCGCCACGGTGGCTGGTGGCCTCGGCCTGAGCGCTGACCCAAACCAGGCCACCGGCGACGGCTATGCCCGCGGGGCGGTTGCCGATCGTGATCGTGCGCGCGACAGTGTTGGTGGCCGGATCGATTCGCGACATCGTGCCCCCGTACTGGTTCGCGACCCACACCGCGCCGTCGTCGACAGTGATCGCGGCGGGTCCTTCGCCGACCGGGATCGTGTTGGTCACCTCGTTGGTTTGAGGGTTGATGCGGGACACGGTCCCGGCGAGGGTATTCGCCACCCACACCGATCCGTCGCCGACCGTGATCGCGTCCGGGCCATCGCCGACATTGATCACCTGGCTTAGCTGATTGCTGTGCGGGTCGACCCGGAGAACCCGGCCGTCGACGACGTCGCTGACCCACACGGCGCCCAGACCAGCGGCCACGCCCGTAGCATCGGCACCAAGCGGGATCCTAACGCGGACCGTGCCGGTGCGCGCGTTCACCCGAGTTAGCGTCCGACTGTCCGTGTTTGCAACCCACACTGACCCCTCGCCGACCGCGATGGCGTTCGGCGGGCCGCCCAGCGGGATCGTCCTCACGACCCGGTTGACCGCCGGATCGATCATGGAAACACTCTGCCCGGTGTTGTTCGCGACCCACACTATGCCCGCGCCCACGGCGATCCCAGTCGGCACCGTGCCGACAGGGATGGTGTCAACCACCGCGCGCGTCGCCACGTCGATCCGCGAGACTGTCCCCGCCTCGTAATTGGTCACCCACACCGCGCCCTTCCCAGCGGCTAGCGCCTGCGGCGAAGTACCGAGCGGGACCACGGCACGGATGCCGTCACCCCCGGGGCTGATGGCCCCAACCGAGTTGGCCGCGACGACCGTCGGCGGCGGCGTGCCGCCCACGCTGGTGGCGATCAACGTGGCGATCAGCACGGCTACCGCCAGCACCGATGCTCCGACCACCAACCGGGCGCCGCGGCGGTGATTGGGCGGATCGGTCGTCGGTGGTGGCCTGGCCAGGCCGTCGGTCGGGTGCAAGTCCGCGACGGCGGACGCGACGCCGCTCGCCGGGGGATCGAGCGAGGCGTCACGGGCAAGGATCGCCAGCTCGAGCTGCTGCAAGCTCGGGCCGGGATCCAGCCCCAGCTCCTGGGACAGGGTGCGACGGAACTCCTGGTAGGCATCAAGCGCCTCGGCCTGGCGCCCGCAGCGGTACAGCGCCAGCATCAGCTGCGCGCGCAGCCTCTCCCGTAGCGGGTTGCGCCCGACCGCCGCGGTCAGCTCGCCGATCAACTCGCGGTGAGCACCCAACGCAAGATCCGCCTCGAATCGCTCCTCCAGAGCCGACAGCCTGAGCTCCTCGAACTCTGCGATGGCCGGCTGTGCGAACGGCTCATAGCTGAAATCTGCCAGCGCCGCCCCTCGCCAGATGGCCAGCGCTGACCGCAGGGTATCCGCGCCTTGGTTCGCTTCGCCAACCGCCAGCTGCTCACGTCCCCGTTCGAGCAGTTCTCGGAAGCGGTCGATATCAAGCTCCTCAGGCTCTACGCGAAGCACATACCCGTGCCCACGCGTCGCCAGCAGCCCATCCGACTGCGGGCCGCCGTTCGCCGCCAGCGCCCGGCGCAGGCGCGACACCTTCACATGCAAAGCATTTACCGCGGACGGCGGTGGTTTCTCCCCCCACAGCCCATCGATCAGCACATCCGCCGACACGACCTCATTGGCATGCAACAGCAACAGGGCCAGCAGCACTCGCTGCCGATCACCGCCCAGCACCACGTCACTGCCCTCGCGGCGTACCTGAAGCGGGCCAAGAAGTCGATAGTCCACGAAGCTGCCCCCCGGGTCGCCCCCCTTGGAGGCTACCACCTTCGACGGCTGGCCGAAAGACCAGCAAGCACGGCTTTCCGCGGACTGATCAGCGGTTGGTAACCGGTTTGTAAGCGGCGATAGGCACCGTCCCACCGCTGATCAAACGGATTAACGGAAATGACGCCCCGACCGCCGACCCCCCAGCCAAACCGCCCCCCAACCTCACCTACGGCCGACGCTGATCGAGATGCCCTGCGGCGTTGGCTTGAGCGGCGCGCGCGTTTGCGTCGGGTCGGGCCAAGTGCCCGCCGAGCGCTCGCGTACGCGTTGCGCCAAGCGGCGGATCCGATCAAGCCTCCGAGTCACTTCTGGCCCCGCCGCCGGGTGCTGCGCTACCGGGTCGCCGCTGTGCGAGGCGAGATGCTCGAGATCGCCGCTTTGCTCGAGCACGCCCAGAACGCCGACCCCGGCCCAGTCCACGCGGTGCGCGAGCTGCTCCGAGATCCCAAGAGCCCACTCTACGACGTCGCCGTAGACGTCGCCGAACTCCGCACGACGCTCGAGGACCTGCGCAACGCGCTCACCCACCGACAACCCCTCAGAGGACCACAGCCGCCGGATCCCACCCACGCACTACCGACTTAATGACCAGGGAACGTGGCATGGATGCACACCCGTCCCCATCAAGCCCGACGAGCCACCGAGAACACCACCTACACCCTCTCCCGGTTGAACCGGCCGCGTATGCAATTCCGATCGCGCTCGGCGACCAAACCCAATGAAGGAGTGGACATGCTCCGCCATCACCACCGCATCGCACCCGTGCTCGCACTCACAGCCGCGCTAGTCCTCGCCGCACCGGCCGCGTCCGCGACGCTCAGGCCCGACCCGCGAGCAACCGTTGCCGACGGGAACAGCTCCTCGAGCACGATTCCGTGTTCTCGAACTTGCGTCCAAGCCGGCGGTCACGCGCCCGCGGCGGAACTTGGCTTCAACCGTTCCTCCGTCGCTCGGGCGCCCGCGGCACAGCTTGGCTTCAACCGTTCCTCTGCCGCTCAGGCGCCCGCGGCACAGCTTGGCTTCAACGACTCCTCGGTCGGTCAGGGGCGGGGCACGGAGGCGGTGTCCGGCAGCGATTACCCCAACCCCATCGCGCTGGCGACAAAGCGGGGCGTGCGGCCGGAAGGTTTCGACTGGGGCGACGCCGGCATCGGGGCGGGCGGCGCACTCGGACTGATGATGCTCGTCGTCGGCACCGTTCTGTTCGCGATCAAGGCTCGGCAGCGCCCGACGCAGAACGCCGCGCAACCAAGCGCCTGAGCGCTCACAGCACGGCAGGCTCGATCGCGCCGCCGCCGCTTCATGTCGAGTGATCGCGCGGCCTGCCGCCGCAACACAGAGACGCACATGACCACCGATCACGGCTACCTCGACATCGAGCCCGCCAGTGTCCACCCGCACCATCGAGACGACCCGAGACGGCATCCCGCCAAACCGGAGCGACCGCGTGCTCGCCGCCCGGCCGGTTCCAGTGACGGCGACCGAGACACACACCGCCGCTGGCTGTGACAACCCAGCAACCAACGGTCGACCGCACCGGTTCCGGCGCGGCCACCGTGAAAGGAGAACACCATGAAAGCCTCTACGAGACGATCCATCGCGTGCGCTGTGGCTGTCGGCGCCTTCGCGGCGCTGAGCGCAGCCTCGGCGAGCGCGGCGACCGTACAACTATCGGGGGTCCAGTTGGGCGCGGCCTCGGGGCCATGCTTCGATCCGAGCGCGCTACGGTCCTTCACCATGCAGGGTAGCCTCGTCGGCTGTTGGTACACCGACACGTTCGAGTCCAAGTACCAGCCAACCAGCGGGACATACCAGGAGACCGGGACCGAGCACTTCGTCGGCTGCCTCGACCTGGACAGCGATCAGGCCTGCGACAGCGGTGATCAGAGCGGGACGCTGTACTTCACATATCAGTTCACAGCGAAGTTCGATCCCTTGACACTCGCCGAAATCCACGGCCGGTGCCACCACCCGATCACCGGCGGAGCAGGCGACTTCGCCGGGGCCAGCGGCGTCATCACATTCAAAGACGACGTCGTCACCGGCATCTCCCCGTACCGCGGCCCGCTCCGACTCTCAAGCTAACCCCCAGCTCCTACACCGCCGAATTAAGGCCCGCTCACGCCCGCCCCCGCTGTTGCCGGGCTGACGGCACGCCCGCGGGCAAACAAAAGGTGTAAGCGTTCAGTCGTCGGGGCCTGCGGCAGGGATTCCTTGTTGGCGCAGCGAATGTTGCAGGCATGGATCGTGCCGAGGCGGAGGCGATCTATGACTCGGGGCGTGAGGCGTGTGTTGAGTTCATTCTCGAGTTGGCGGCCCGGGTTGGGCAGCATGAGGATCGGCTGAGGCGGCTAGAGGAGCAGGCACGGCAGGGTTCGCGTACGAGCTCGCGGCCGCGGTCTCAGGATCCGCCCAAGACGCGCGCGGAGCGGCGGGCGGAGGCGCGCGCGAAGGCGAAGGAGTTGATGCGCCGCGAGGGTGAGCGGCGAAAGGCGGGTGGGCAGTCTGGGCATCAGGGTGCGGGTCGCGAGCTCAGGCCGGAGGATCAGGTGGATGAGATCGTCGATCACTATCCGGATGCGTGCGGTGGTTGCGGACGGCAGTTTGGTGATGAGCAGCGCCGGCCGGGCGGGCGCTTCGGTCGCCACCAGGCCGCCGAGCTACCGCCGATCAGCGTGATCGTGACCGGGCATCGCACCCACCAGTTGCGCTGTCGGCACTGCCTGGCCAGGACCAGCGCCCGGTTACCGCAGGAGATGGGCTATCTCGGTTTGGGCCGAGGCTGCAGGCGGCGGTGGTGACGTTGAGCGCTGGGTATCGGATCTCGCGGCGGGGAATCACGGAGCTGGCCCGCGATCTGTTTGGCGTCACGCTGTGCACCGGCAGCGTGGACGCGGTCTGCCAGCGCGCCTCAGACGCATTGGCTGGCCCGCACTGCCAGTTACAGGACTGGGTGCTGGACCAGGGCGCGGTGCATGTCGATGAGACCGGCTGGCGGACCAGCGGCGGGGAGTGTCACAAGGTCTGTGTAAGGCAGGAGCGAATGGAGTCTCATGCCTTCAACACAAGAGAAGAAGATCTCATTTGAGCGAGTTTGCTCTGATCTGTCCGGTGCCGGCGGCGAGCCGTCAGGCGAGCCGCCGGGTGTGCCTGGCACGAACGTTGAGATCGGAGGTGTGAGTCCTGTCCTGGAGCCCTGATAGGGGGAATCCAACATTGAAGAGGCAAGGGCGTGGCCCGGAATTGACCGGGCGGTCCCCAGTGCGGCTTGGTTGTGCGCTGCGGGGGCTTCCGTGAGGGCGGGTCTGGAAGAGGCCATAGGTGTGTTGTGGTGGCGAACGAGAGTGAAGCGCCGTAAGGCGTTCCTCGGTGGGCGAGCCGGCCCGCGGCGGCGATGCCCGATTCCTGTCGTTGCCGAGGGCGTAGTGGCGACGTCATCACGGCGAAATCTCAGCGTCTCACCCAGGGAGGTCTGCTGGGTTCCGGCGAGGTTTGCCGGTAGGCCGGAGGACGCCAGGACGATGGTCGATGGCCCAGCAGAAGTCCGAGGACCGAGTAGTACCCGAAGGCGGGGTAATGCCCGCTGAGCGCGCCGGGTCGAGCCCCGGTGGGCAGGGGAAGGCGGTCCCGGTCGAAGAAACGGCGGTGCAGCTCGGCCTGCCGATCGCGACAGCAGAAAACCCGAAAGGGGCTACCCGCAGGAGGACCCGGGTCCGGCTTGGGGCGATCCGGGCGGGAGCGCCGAAGGCGATCGACAAGGTGGAGACGGCAGCGCCGGCGACGATGGAGGAGGTTGCCAAGCGATTGACCAGTGCGTTGTTCAAGGTGGCGTCGAACAAGGGCGCTCCCGGTCCGGACGGGCAGACGATCGAGCAGCTGCTTGAGCAGTGGCCGACCGTTCTTCCCAAGCTCGAGGCCGACCTGCTGGCGGGGACGTATAGGCCGGGCGGGATCCGCCGGGCGTACATCCCGAAGGCGGGGGGCGGTGAGCGTGGGTTGGGGATTCCCGACGTGGTTGATCGGGTGGTGTGTGAGGCCGTGCGGCAGGTGCTCGAACCGCTGTGGGAGCCGACATTCCACTCCTCAAGCCACGGGTTTCGACCTGGCCGCAGTTGCCACACGGCGATCGCCGAGGCCAAGACGCATCTCGAGGACGGTTACGGGTGGTGTGTGGATCTTGATCTGGAGAGGTTCTTCGATCTCGTCTGCCACCAGCGGCTGACCGCCAAGCTCGCTGAGCGAGTGGGCGATCGGCGGCTGCTCGGGCTGATCGGGCGGCTGCTGAAGGCCAAGGTGGTGCTGCCGGACGGTGTGGTGATCGACAGCGAGCAGGGCGTTCCGCAAGGCTCGCCGCTCTCGCCGTTGCTCTCCAACATCGTGCTGGACGAGCTCGATCGTGAGCTCGCCCGGCGTGGCCACAGGTTCGTTCGCTATGCAGACGATGCCAAGGTGTACGTTCGAGCGAGCGAGCGGGGCTCAGGGTGATGGCCAGCCTGACCGGGTTCATCGAACGGCGGTTGCGCCTGAGGGTGAATCAGTCAAAGTCGGCTGTCGCTCTTCCCGAGGATCGCCACTTCCTCGGGTTCCGGCTGCGATTAGATCCGCAGACCGGGACCGTGGAGGTGCTGCTCTCCGAGCGCACGAGGCGCAACGCGATGGAGCGGATCCGCCAGCTCACGCCCAGGAACTGGGGCAGCTCGCTCGCGAGCTGCATCTCCCGGATCAACGCGTGGCTGCGCGGCTGGCACGGCTTCTTCGGGATCGCCTCACCGTCAGCGCAGTACGTGCTGCGCGCGCTCGACGCCCATATCCGGCGTCGGCTGCGCGCGATCATTCTGCGCCACTGGAAACGCAAACGCACAATCGCTAGGCGTCTCATCAAGCTGGGCGGCAAACCCGCAAGCGTGTGGCGACAGATCTACTCAGGGCATAAGTCCTGGTGGGCGATGAGCCACACGGCCATCGTCGACCATTGCCTGAACCGCGTGTTCTTCAGAGCGCGCGGTCTCGCGGCCCTGGTCGAGATGCACCGGGACGCGCCCCGGCACATCGTCGCCCCCGACCCGCCACAACTGGCGCTATGGGGATGACTTCGAGGTCGCAAACCGGCCGGCGGCGGGGGTCATAACCCGCCGTCCCGAAGAGCCGTATACGACCAGCGTACGTACGGTTCTGTGGGAGCCGGGGCGGGCAACCGCCCCGGCTACCCGAGTAC
>CAWJDF010000003.1:0-254317 GCA_963841535.1 uncultured Solirubrobacterales bacterium
TCTCGGAGACGAAGAATCCGGCAACTGGTGGCGCCGCGAGTCGCCAATGGCGGAAATTTCGGGTTGGGCGGCGGTTCGTGGTTCGCGGCGCTTGGGGGCGCGAGCGGCCGACCGGCCCGCGGTTGCGTCTAGCTGACGACGTGCAGCCGGCGCGCCTGCTGGTCCTCGAGGACCACGAGCGCCGCGCGGGGCGGTCCGCACGAGGCGATCCGGGCCCGGAGCCGGACGCCGAACGTGTTCCAGGGGCGCACGAACGCGTTCACCGGCTCGTCCGCGCCGGAGGCGGCCTCGGCCAGGGCTGCGGCGAACCGGGCGGGACGGCCAGCCTCGGCGTCGGCCGGCACCAGCAGCTGCATCACGGGGGCGTTGACCGCGCTGTCCTCGGTGACCCCGAGGAGCGTCTCGGCCCGCCACGACATGGCCTGGACGAGCAGCGAGCTGTCGATCACCAGGAACGCGTCGCGGTGGCTGGGAACGATGTCCCGCCGCGTCTCCAGCATGACCCCGAGACCGCACGACCGGCACACGCGCGCCATCGGAGAGGGCGGCTGATCGCCTCGCGTCGACGCGGCACAGTGGCCGCAGAACCAGGCGAACTCAACCGGTTCGGCGGCAGCCGATTGAACGAGTCTTAGTGCTGGACGTAGATCGGTGGTTCCCCTCATTGCCCCTGTGCGGATGCTAACTCTTAGGTTGACGGAACGGAAGCTGCCGCCGAAGATTTGTGCAACTTGTAGTTCCCCTCGGTCCTCTTTGGGCCGACCTTAACGCCCGGCCCGGCGGCTGGACGGATAGCCAGCCGGACGGGGGCGTCAAAGAGCCCACGCCAGGCACCGCCACCGGCGGTCCGGAAACATGCAAATTGCCAGTTCACCCACGTGACCTGCGCCCGGCGATCTGGGTACCGACCATCGACACCCCAATGGGCGCGTGAGACCTCCCTCAACTGGATGATTCGTTACCCACAAACGCGCAAAAGCTCTCAAGAAGTTGTCCTCTCACCCCCCACCTGGGGGGTTCTGGAGCAGGTGCGCGTGACTCGGCATCGGTTGGCGCATCAAACCTCCCCACAATCGATTGCGGCTACCCCGCCGAAGTAGCCCCGTGGCGTGGCCGCGCGCGCTACGCTACCTCGGCCGAACGGAGAGGTGCCGGAGCGGTTGAACGGGCGCGACTGGAAATCGCGTAACGGGGGTTGACCTCGTTCGGGGGTTCGAATCCCCCCCTCTCCGCTGCGCTGACACAGCGCGCCCGCGTGCCCTCGGGGACGCGCGAGACGCCCGGGACGCCCGCGACGCGCACAGGCGGCGCGGCTCCCGGATCAGATCTGCCAGGCGCCACCGCGCAGGAGCGGCACCTCGCGGCCACCGGTCTCGATCCCGGTCACCGCCACGTCGCTCGACCCGATCATGAAGTCGATGTGGAGCTCTGACCGGTTGATCCGCGCGTGGTCCTCCTCGCCGACCGCGAAATCGAGACCCTCGCCAAGCGCGATGTGGCTCGCCGCGTTCTCGTCGAGCAGCGTGTCGAAGAACACCGTGTCGAGGCCGCCGATGCGGCTGTGGCGGTCGACCAGGGCCACCTCGCCGAGCCGGGCGGAGCCGGCGTCCCGGCGAGTCAGCGCCCGCACGGCGTCCGCGCCCTGGTCGGCGTCGATCTGGACCGCCTCGCCCTCCTCGAAGCGGACCCGCAAGCCCGTCACCATCGCGCCGGACACGAACAGCGGCTTGGTCGAGCGCACGTAGCCCTGGGTGCGCTCGGGGTCGGGGGTTGTGAACACCTCCTCGGTGGGGAGGTTCGGCGCGTGGACGATGCCGTCGACGGTCGAGATCCGAGCGCACACCCAATGCGCTGACGGAAGCAACCCGACGGTCAGGTCAGTGCCCGGGCCTTCGAAGCGCAGCGCGTCCAGATGTAGCTCGTCGAGCTTGCCGGCGACCGTTTCCAGGCTTTCCATTCGCTCCTCCCACGCTGCCACCGGATCGGGCTCGTCCACCCGGCAGATGTGGGCCACCTCTTGCCACAGACGCTCGAGCGCGTCCGCGGGGTCGAGCCCCGGATGGACCAGCGCGGCCCACGACGCGGTCGGGCACGGCGCCGCGGTCCAGTTCGACGTGCGCTGATTGACGATCTCGATCGCCTCCCGCACGCGCGGAAGCAGGTCCTGGCCGAGAAGCGCCGGATCGATCCCGTCCATGATCCGCGGGGCGACCGGACCCGTCAACGCGATCGACGCTGACCGGAGCTCGCCGAGCGTGCGCATCCGCTCGCCGTACCACGGGGGAACGAAGCCCAGCGTGTCGGGTGCGGCGTACAGCATGCGGGCGTGCTTGACGTGGATGTCGAACACCGACAGGTCGACGAACTTGGCGCCCGCCTTGTAGGCCGCCTCGGCGATCGCCCTGGCCAGCGGCTCCTTGCCCGGCTCGGACCCGATCGCCACGATCTGCCCGGGCTGCACGTTGGCGCCGAAACGGACAATCAGATCGGCCATGGCGTGGATGCGGGCCTGGGTGCCGTCGGCGGTCATCGCTGCGGAGCAGGATGCCACCCCACTCGCGCGCGCGCAGCCGCGACCATCCCCCGCCCCGGGTTGCACGCATCGGCAACCATCCGCGCCCGGACACCCTAGCGCCGGACCTTGGCCGCAGATTAGAGTCGCGTCCGTGATCGACCGGCTGGGCAACCTCGACGACGACCGCGCCGCCGTGCTCGAGTCGCTGTGCGAGACGATCGTGCCGGGGTCGGCGCGCGTCGGGCCCGTCGTCTACATCGACGCGCTGATGTCGGCCATGTCCGAGCCCGAGCGCGAGGCGATCAAGCAGTCGATCGACGCCCTCGCCGACGCCGCCCCCGGCGGTGCGGAGGCCCTGCGCGAGCACGCCTTAACCCCGGCCTTCCTCCACGTCCGGGCCCTGGCCATCGAGGCGTTCTACAGCGACTTCCAGGCCCCCGGGGCACCCGGACCCAGCGCCTACCACGAGATCGACTTCCACACGCCGTTGGCCATGCGGATCGACAAGGACTGGTCGTATCTGGGGGTCACCGGATGAGCTCCGAGCGCTTCGAGGTGATCGTCGTCGGCTCCGGAGCGGGTGGTGGGGTCGTGGCGGGCGAATTGGTCGAGCGCGGGCGAAACGTCCTCCTGCTCGAGGCCGGCGGGCACTACACCGCCGCGGACTTCGTGCGCTGGGAGAGCCGCGCGGGTCACGACTACTGGTGGCCGATCCGCTTCGCCTTCCCGGCCGGTGACGGGCCCGGGGCCGCCCTCGGTCCCGTGACCCTGATAGGCGGGCGCTGCGTGGGCGGGAGCACCGTGATCAACACCAAGGTCGCGCTGCGGACCTCCCAGCGCGAGCTCGACAAGTGGACCGCCGCCACCGGCCTGCGCCTGTCCCGTGAAGACCTCGACCCCTATTACGAGCGGATCGAGCAGTACCTCGGCGTCCGGGAGCGCAGCGACGACTGGGACGTGAAGGTATGCGTGCAGACCGCTCGGCGCGGGTTCGAGGCGCTCGGCGCGAACCTCGAGGCGACCCGCGCCTATACGGATCACAACTGCATGCAGTGCGGCTCCTGCCTGCAGGGCTGCCCGACCAATTCGGGCAAGTCGACGATGAACACGTACATCCATCGCCACTGGCTCGGCCCGCGCCTCACGCTGCGCCCGAACTCGTTCGTGCAGCGGGTGCTGATCGAGGACGGCGAGGCGACCGGCGTGGAGTACACCGACGCTCACGGCGAGACCCACACGGTGCAGGCCGACGCGGTGGTCGTCGCCTGCGGGTCGCTGTCCACGCCTCAGCTCCTCATGCGCTCGGGGGTCGAGAACCCCAACGTCGGGAGGCATCTCGGCCTGCACCCAGCGCAGTTCGTGTTCGGCCTGTTCGACGAGCCGCAGGACGCCCACATGGTCGCCCCGATCAGCTCGCACTGCTTCGACTTCGCGGCCGACGAGGACGGCGGCTTCGCGGTCGAGGCGGTGACCGTGCAGGACCCGATCGGGTTCACGGTCAGCCTGTGCGACGAGAACGGTCCGATGTGGGGCCAGCCCCTAGTGGATGCGGCAAAGAAATACCGGCGCTGGGTCGGTCTGCTCAACATGTCCAATGACGACAACCACGCCAGCGTCAGTCTCGACGAGAACGGTCACGAGGTCTTCCTATCGGATTTCCAGCCGGCCGAGATCGACCGGATCAACGCGGCGCGCGAGTTCTCCACCCGCGTGCTCGAGGCGGCCGGCGCGACGCAGATCCTGTGGTCGGGCCTGGCCACCACTCACATGCAGGGCAGCTGCCGGATGGGCGTCGACCCCGCCACCTCCGTGGTCGACATCCACTGCCAGTCGCACGAGGTCAAGCGCCTGTACGTGGGCGACAGCTCGCTGCACTCCCGGACGCTGTCGGTGAACCCGTCGCTCACGATCATGGCCCTGGCCACACGCCTGGCCGAGCACCTCGACTCGGGCGCCGGCGGTCAACTCCAGGCTCCGCGCAGCGAGCAGCTGGTGGCCTGACCCAGCCCGCGCCCGATGAGCGCCCCCAACGACCTGTTCACGAGCCCGAGGCGGGTCGACGCCCTGGCCGACCTGCTCGCCAACGTGTGGCAGCTCGGCTACGTGACCACCGACCTCGACCTCGCGACCGAGTTCATGGCGGACCGGTTCGGGCTGACGGACTGCCGCCGCCTCCCCTCCGACACGGCCACCTTCCTGGTCGGCGATCAGCCGGCCGAGTGGGAGGTCAAGGTCGCCATGGGCGCGCGGGGTGGGCTGATCGTCGAGCTGATCGAGCCGGTGGCCGGCGAGATCGACTTCTATACCGAGGTCCTGCCAACGGGCGCCGAGTTCGCGGTCCGCCTGCATCACGTAGCGACGTACACCGAACCCGGGGACCCCGAGTGGGACCGGATCAGAGCCCTCCTGTCGGAGTCCGGCCTCACCGTCGACTACACGGTGCTGATCCCAGACCGCGTGCGCGCGGGATACGTCGACACCCGTGCCGAGCTCGGCCACTGGCTCGAGATCTGCCAGCTCCAGCGCGAGGACATCGAGTTCTTCACGACGCTGGTGACCGACAGCGCCTAGCCGCACGCCTCAAACTGGCGGGAATGCGCCAGGCCCGTCATGCTGTGCGCGACGCGTACCCCAAGGAGGAGAGCATGGGCGAGACGAACCTCACCGGGCTGATGATGGACGACTATCCGCTGTCGCTGACTGCGATGGTGGAGCGCGCGGAGCAGCTCACCCCCGGCCGGACGGTCGTCTACCGGCGACCGGATTGCAAGGTCCACCGCACCACGATGGGCGACTGCGCGCGGCGGGCGCGCCGACTGGCCTCTGCGCTGGCCGAGCTGGGGATCGGCGCGGGGGACCGGGTCGGCACGATGATGTGGAACCAGCCGGAGCACCTCGAGGCCTATTACGGCGTGCCGCTGATGGGCGCGGTGATCCACACGCTCAATCCACGCCTGCATCCCGACGAACTCGGCTTCATCGCCGCCGACGCCGAGGACCGCGTGCTGATTATCGACGAATCGCTGCTCTCGGTGCTCGATTCCTTCCGGGACGCCCACAGCTTCGAGAACGTGATCGTCGTCTCGCACTCAGGCAAGACCCCCGACGGCGCCATCGACTACGAATCGGCGATCGAGGACCACGAGCCGATGAGCTGGCCCGACCCCGACGAGCGGCGGGCCTGCGCGATCTGTTACACGTCGGGCACGACCGGACGGCCCAAGGGCGTTCTCTACTCCCACCGCGCGCTGGTCCTGCACTCGTTCATGGCCGCCTTGCCGGACCAGATGAACGTATCGATGCGCGACACCGTGCTCCCGGTCGTCCCGATGTTCCACGCCAATGCGTGGGGCATCCCATACACGGCCACCATGGCCGGGGCCAGCCTGGTGCTCCCGGGGCCGCACCTGGACGCCGAAAGCGTGCTCGACCTGCTGGCCGATGAGAAGGTCACGCTGACCGCCGGCGTCCCGACGGTGTGGATGGCCATGCTGAAGGCGATCGAGGCCGAGCCCGAGCGCTGGGACCTGAGCTCGGTGAACCGGCTCCTGGTGGGCGGCTCGGCCGTCCCCAAGAGCATGATCGAGGGCTATCAGAAGCACGAGCTGACGATCGTCCAGGGCTGGGGCATGACCGAGACCTCCCCGCTGGCCAGCACCTCGACCCTGCCTCCCGAGCTCGACGGCGCCGCGGACGACGAGCAATTCGAGTACCGCGCCCGCCAGGGCACGCCGGCGCCGTTCGTCGACATCCGCGCCCGCGGCGACGACGGCGAGCTGATCCCCTGGGACGACCAGGCGATCGGTGAGCTCGAGGTCCGCGGACCCTGGGTCGCCGCGGCCTACTTCCAGGGCGTCGGCGCCGAGAAGTTCACCGACGACGGCTGGTTCCAGACCGGCGACGTGGTCAAGATCGACGAGCGCGGCTCCATCCGCATCACCGACCGCTCCAAGGACCTGGTCAAGTCCGGCGGCGAGTGGATCTCATCGGTGGACA
The DNA here is from genome assembly GCA_963841535.1 of uncultured Solirubrobacterales bacterium. Lineage (GTDB taxonomy): Bacteria > Actinomycetota > Thermoleophilia > Solirubrobacterales > Solirubrobacteraceae > Palsa-465. Next base: position 6,512 of record CAWJDF010000003.1, read on the forward strand.
TGGAGAACCTGCTTATGGGCCACCCCGCCGTCGCCGAGGCGGCGGTCATCGCCGTGCCGGACGAGAAGTGGGACGAGCGGCCGATGGCGATCGTGGTGCTCGAGGACGGGGCGGAGGCCACGCCGGACGACCTGCGCGAACACCTCTCGGGCAACTTCGCGAAGTGGCAGTTGCCCGAGCGGGTGGAGTTCATCGAGGAGATCCCGCGCACGGCGACCGGCAAATTCAAGAAGACCGCGCTGCGTGAACAGTTTGTGAAAGCGACCGTGTGAGAGGTCGCACACGGTCCGTTCGCTGACGAAATTCGCCTACAAATGGATCGGTTACACGTGCTATACACGTGAACTGTGGCGGCGGAGGAACTCGGAGTCACCGCGTCGGCGGGGACGACGCTCAACGGCGCGGTCGTACAGGCCCGGAATCTCGAGCGCCAGTACGGCGAGGGCGAGACCGCCGTGCACGCGCTGCGCGGCGTCTCGCTCGATGTCGTGCGCGGCAACCTGGTCGCGGTCATGGGCCCCTCGGGATCGGGCAAGTCGACGCTGATGCACGTCCTGGCCGGGCTCGACAAGCCGACCGGCGGGACGGTGACGATCGCCGGCACCGAGATCACGACGCTCGACGACGGCGATATGACGCGGCTGCGCCGTGATCACATCGGGTTCGTCTTCCAGTTCTTCAACCTGCTGCCGATGCTCAGCGCCGAGGAGAACATCGTGCTGCCGTTGTCGATCGCCGGCGAGAAGCCCGATCCCCAGTGGCTGGAGGAACTGATGGCCAAGACCGGCCTGTCCGACCGCCGGACCCATCGGCCCGCCGAGCTCTCGGGCGGCCAGCAGCAGCGCGTGGCCATCGCCCGCGCGCTGGTCACCAAGCCGACCATCCTGTTCGCCGACGAACCGACAGGAAACCTCGATTCCAAGACCGGTGGCGAGATCCTCGATCTCCTTCGCGACTCGGCCCGCGACTACAACCAGACGATCGTGATGGTCACCCACGAGGCGCGCGCGGCATCGATCGCCGATCGGATCATGTTCCTGGCCGACGGGCTGATCGTGAAGGAGCTGACCGATGCCGACGCGGCCCAGGTGCTCGAAGTGATGAGCACGCTGCAGTCGTGACCAAGGTCGCGCTCCGCGGACTGCTGGGCCGCAAGCTGCGCGCGGCGCTGACTGCGTTCGCGATCGTCCTCGGGGTGGCCATGGTCAGCGGCACGTTCGTGCTGACCGACACGATCAAGTCGGCCTTCGGGACCGTGTTCACCCAGGCGTACAAGAACGCCGACGCGGTGATCACCGGCAAGAGCGCGATCGGGACCGGGGGCGGCGGCGGGAACGGACCCGAGATCCCGAGCCTGTCAGCGTCGCTGCTCACGCGCGTGCAAGCCGTTCCTGAGGTGGCTCAGGCAACCGGCGCGATTGCCGATCAAGCCCAACTCGTGGGGCACAACGGGAAGGTGATCTCGAGCGGCGGCGCTCCCGGGCTGGCCTTCAGCTACTCGCCCGACGGTCAGCGCTTCAACCCGCTGAACCTGTCCAGCGGGACGTGGCCAAGCGGCCCTAACCAGGTGGCTATCGACGCGCAGACCGCGAGCAAGAAGCACTACCGGGTGGGCCAGCAGGTCGGGATCATCGCCCGCGGGCCGGTGCAGCGGTTCCGGATCGTCGGCACTGTCAAGTTCGCCGGCGTGTCCTCCCTCGGCGGCGCAACGATGTCGATTTTCACCCTTCCGGAAGCCCAGCAGCTCTTCCACAAGCAGGGCCGCTACGACCAGATCAACGTCGCGGCAAAGTCAGGCACCTCGCCTGATCAGTTGGTCAACGCGATCAAACCCCTGCTCGGCCCGAGCGCCCAAGTTAGGACCGGCGAGGGACAGGCCGCGCAGGCCACCAAGGACACCAGCGCGTTCCTCAATATCTTCCAGGACTTCCTGCTCGCGTTTGGCGGCATCGCCCTGTTCGTGGGGAGCTTCGTGATCGCCAACACCCTGTCGATCACCATTGCGCAGCGCACCCGCGAGCTCGCCACGTTGCGCACACTCGGGGCGTCCCGCCGGCAGGTGCTCACCTCGGTGCTGCTCGAGGCCTTCGTGATCGGAACGATTGCTTCAGTCGTGGGCCTGTTCCTCGGGTTGCTGCTGGCGAAGGGACTCAACTCGCTGCTCGTCTCGTTCGGCATCGACCTGCCCCAGGCATCGACCGTGTTCAAGGCGCGGACGATCATCGTCGCGCTGCTGGTCGGGATCGTGATCACGATGATCGCGGCGTTGCGTCCTGCACTTCGTTCCACGCGCGTCCCCCCGATCGCCGCCGCGCGCGAGGGCGCCATGCTTCCGCCGTCCCGCTGGGCCCGCTTCAGCGTCCACGCTGCGGTGATAACGATCCTGCTCGCGATCGGGCTGATGCTGGTCGGCCTGCTCGCGAGTGGCCTGTCCACCGGGCTGGCCCTTCTCGCGGTCGGTGTCGGCGCCATCGCGCTGTTCATCGGCGTCGCGATGCTGGCGCCCAAGCTCGTGCCGCCCCTCGTGCGCGTGCTCGGCTGGCCGGCGGCGCGGTTCGGCGGCTCGGCCGGCCAGCTCGCTCAGGGCAACTCCGGGCGCAACCCCGCCCGGACCGCCTCGACCGCCTCGGCCCTGATGATCGGCCTGGCCCTGGTCACCCTGGTCGGCGTGCTGGCGGCGGGGCTGAAGTCGCGGTTCGAGGGCTCGGTCAAGAAGGCGTTCGTGGCCAACTACGCAATCACCGCGGAGAACAACTTCTCGCCGATCAACCTCGCCTCCGAGAACGCGGTCCGGAAGGTCTCCGGCGTGACCGTGGTATCCGGCGTGCGGGCCGGCACGGCCCGGGCGTTCGGCTCGAACATCAACCTCACCGGGGTGGAGCCGAACGTGGCCAGCGTGATCAAGGTCGACTGGCAGAACGGCAGCCAGCAGGTCACGGCCCAGCTGGGCTCCGACGGCGCGTTCGTCGACAAGGACTACGCCAAGGCCAAGGACCTGCACGTCGGCTCGCCGCTGACCGTCGAGACGCCCAACGGCCGTGTGCTGCACCTGAAGCTGGAAGGGATCACCAACCCACCCAAAGGCGGCTCGCCGTACGGCGACGTGACGATCTCCCAAAGCCTGTTCGACAGCCTGTACCAGAACCCCCAGAACCTGTTCACGCTCCTGAAGGTGCAGGGCGGCGTGACCGACGCCAACACGCGGCGACTCGATGCTGCGCTGTCCGGCTTCCCCGACGCCAAGGTCCAGAACCGCACGCAGTTCATCAACAACCAGCTCTCAGGGCTGAACACGCTGCTCAACCTGCTCTATGTCCTGCTCTCGCTGTCGATCGTGGTCAGCCTGTTCGGGATCGTCAACACGCTGGTGCTGACCGTGTTCGAGCGCACCCGCGAGCTCGGGATGCTGCGCGCCGTGGGCATGAGCCGCCGCCAGGTCCGGCGCATGATCCGCCACGAGAGCGTGATCACCGCGCTGCTCGGCGCCGCGTTCGGCATCCCGCTGGGGATCCTGCTCGCGCTGATGGTCGGTGGCGCGATCGGCTTCGCCGCGTTCACGATCCCGGTGGGGACGCTGATCATCTTCGTGATCGCCGCGATCATCGCGGGACTGATCGCCGCGATCTGGCCCGCCCGGCGCGCCGGCAAGCTCAACATCCTCGAAGCGCTCTCGTACGAGTAGGGGCTGCGCTTCGCGCAGCGTCCGTCCATGGGGCCAGGTTCCCCGTCCGGACAGTGCGCGGCTTCGCCTCAGGGGCGCATCAGCGCGATCGACGTCGTCGCGTGGCCGACCAGCTTGCCCGCGGCCGTCCGGGCATGGGCCTCGGCGAACGCGATCTGACGGCCGACGCGCAGAGACTGTCCCGTCACCTCGAGCGTCGCGCCTCCGGCCGACACCGGCGACAGGAAGCTCACCTTGATCTCGATCGAGGACATGCCGACGCCGGCCGGAAGCTGGGTGTGAACCGCACAGCCGGCGGCGGAATCGAGCAGCGTGCAGATCATCCCGCCGTGAACCACCCCCAGCGGGTTGAGCGTGGAGTCATCTGGCGTGAAGCGGAACACCGCCACGCCGTCGTCGACCGCGACCAGTTGCGCTCCGGTGAGCGCCGCGAACGCCGGCCGCGGCACGTGGCCGTCGATGATCGCCTGCAGGAACTCGCGGCCGGGCAGCTTCGCCGCCGACTCCAGGCCGATCGCCGGGTCATACCAGGTGACCATCTTGGTGCGGGCGGGGCCCCAGCCGTTGGCCGCGCCGCTCATGCGCCGGCCGGCACGTTCTGCAGGCGGACCTGGCCGCGGGCGACCAGCTTGCGATCCTCCGGCCGGCGGATCTCGACCTGCCACAGCTGCTGGGTGCGGCCCTGGTGGATCGGCGTGGCCACCACGTCCAACCGCCCGTCGCGATGGGGGCGCACGAAGTCGGTCTGGTTGGAGACGCCGACCGCCTGCAGGCCCTGGTCCTTGACGGCCTCGAACGCGCCGGTCGTGGCGAACGACTCGATCGCCGTCGTGTAGAGGCCGCCGTGGATGAGGCCCCACGGCTGGTGGTGGCGCTCGTCTGCGGCGATCGAGCCGGTCACGCGGGTCGGGCCGCGCTCGTCGAACTCGATCTCGAGCAGGCGCATGAACTCGCTCGGGGCTGAGAGCTCAGGGGTCACGGTGCGCAACACGCTACCCGCTGCTCGTGGCGATTGCCGGGGCCTCGACCGCCGCCCGGCGCCGGGTGCTCAGCAAGCCGATCGCGGTCACCGCCCCCGCCAGCGCCATCGCGGCCGTGACCAGCCATGCGCGCTGGTAGGCGGCGAGCGTGGCCGCCGGCGATCCCGGCGACCCGAGCACGGCGATGAACACCGCGACCCCGATGGCCAGGCCGACCTGGCGGAGCATGTTGACGACCGCAGAGCCGGTCGCGAACGAGGTGGGCGGGAGCGACGAGGCCGCCGTGCCCATCAGCGTCGGCAGGGTCAGGCCCACGCCGATCCCGGTCAGGATCAGGCTGCCCAGCACGTCGCCGACATAGTCCGACTGCAGCCCGGTGGCCACGGCCGCCCAGATCATGCCGGCGGCGAAGATCGTCGAGCCGGCGGCGATCACGACCGCCGAGCCGAACCGCTCGATCAGCCGGCCCGCCACGAGGAACGAGAGCAGGGGCACCATGATCGGGCCGGGCACGATCGAGACGCCGGTGCTGAGCGCCGACCAGTGCCAGACGTCCTGCGCCCACAGCACGCGGGACAGGAGCATCGCGCCGAACGCCATCGAGAAAAGGACGGCCACCGCCGAGGCGCCGGTAAACGGCCGAACCCGGAACAGGGCCCGGTCGATCAGCGGGTTGCGGTGCCGGGCGGTGTGGGCGGCGAACAGGCCGAGTCCGACGAGCGACAGCGCCAGCACTGCGACCGTCCGCGTCCCGCCCCAGCCCCAGCTTCCGCCCTCCACGAGGCCCAGGGTGAGCGCGGCGACCCCGCCGGTGATCAGCAGGGCGCCGAACGCGTCGGGCCGGCGGATCGGATGGCCGGGGACCTCGGGCAACAGGCGCCAGCCGGCGAGGAGCGCGGCGAGCCCGATCGGCACGTTGACCAGGAACACCCAGCGCCAGGACGCCTCCACCAACACGCCGCCCACGGCCGGCCCGAGCGCCGCGGCAAATCCGCCGGCCGCGGTCCAGGCCCGGACCGCGCCGGACCGGCGCTCGGGCGGGAAGCTGGCCAGGACCAGCCCGAGCGAGGTCGGCGTGAGCAGCGCAGCCCCCGCCGCCTGTAGGACGCGGAAGGCCACGAGCATCGGCAGGCTGGTGGCCGCCGCGCACGCCGCCGAGGCGGCCACGAACACGCCGACGCCGATCAGGAAGCCGCGCTTGCGCGGGTAGCGGTCGGCCAGGCGGCCGAACAGCACGAGCAGCGCGGCGTACACGATCGCGTAGCCGTTCAGCACCCACGACAGACCGCCGAGGCCGTGGGCGCCGAAGTCGTCGGCCATCTGGGGCAGCGCGACGTTGACGATGAACAGGTCGAGGCTGGCCAGCACGACGCCGGCGCAGACGATCACGAGTACGAGGTTGGGGGACGCGGCAGGACGGCGGTAGCGCTGACTTAGCTCTGACATAGCCAGGCATCGTAACACACTGGCTAAGCCAGGCAAAAGTCAGCTATGATTCGCGGCATGACAAGCGCCGTCCGCTTCACCGGAGCGCTCGAGCCACGTTCGGGCTGGAAGGCCGATCGCTGCACGATCGCCAAGGCGCTCGATGTGGTGAGCACCCGCTCGGCCCTGCTGATCATGCGCGAGGCGTTCTATGGCACCACCCGCTTCGACGACTTCGCCGAGCGCGTCGCGATCAGCGAGCCTGTAGCCGCGTCGCGCCTGCGCGAGCTGGTCGACGAGGGACTGCTCGAGCGCGAGGACTACCGCGAGCCCGGGCAGCGGACCCGCCAGCAGTACCGGCTGACGCCCAAGGGCGCCGATCTGTTCCCGGTCCTGGTCGCGCTGATGGAATGGGGCGACCGGTGGCTGGACGACCGGGGCGGGCCGATCGAGCTTCTTCACCACGACTGCGGCGAGCCGGTGAGCGTTTCCCTGCGCTGCGCCGCGGGGCACGAGGTGCAGAGCCGCGATATCGACGTGGCGCGCCGGCGCCGGGCCGCCTCGCGCGCCTAATCGGCCAGGAACGCCGTGAGCGCCGGCGCGATGCCGCGCGGCTCGTCGAGCAGGAACAGGTGGCCGGCGCCGCGGACAACCTTCAGGCGACCACCCGGCAGCGCGTCGGCCAGGTAGCGGCCGTTGGCCAGCGGCACGACCGGGTCGCGATCGCCGTGCAGGACCAGCGCGGGGTGTCGCACGCTCCGGATCCACGGGTGGCTGCTCCAGCCCGAAAGCGCGTAGAGCTGGTACAGGTAGCCGACGGCACTGAGCGGCTGGACCAGCCGCCGCTCGAGCCCCGCCCGCAGCACCCGGGGATCGCGTGCGGTTCGCCCGCCCGCGATGATCGGGAGGATCAGCTCGGCCAGCTGGCGATTCCAATACCGAGCCGGGGTGAGCATGAGCGTGGTGACGCCCGGATCGGGCGGGACGCTCGGCAGGCCGGGCGTCGTGGCGCAAAGCACCAGCCGGCGGATCCGCTCCGGGGCGCGGTGGGCCAGCTCTTGCGCGACGATCCCGCCGAGCGAGTAGCCGAGGACATCGAGCTGGTCGTAGCCGAGCTCGTCGAGCAGCCCGGCGACCAGCCGGGCCAGCTGGGGCATGCGCAGCGGCCAGCGCGGGCGGGCCGAGCGGCCGGTGCCGGGGAGGTCGAACGCGACCAGCTCGCGGTCTGCGGCCAGCGCGCGCACGAGCGGCTGCCACATCTCCAGGTTGGCGCCGAGGCCGTTGATGAGCAGCAGCGGCTCACCATCGCCGATCCGCGCCACCCGGACCGAGGGGGACGCGGCGGTGCCCACGAACTCGACCCTCGCGTCGGGCCACGGTTCGCTGTGGGTCCGTTCGTCCGTGCGTTGCCTCATCCCTGCCGGCCGGCACTATATGCGCTGAGGCGGGCGGCGGCGGCTCGGCGCTAGGTCCCCGTCTGCGGAGGCTGGTGGCGCTCGAGCGCCCGCAGGATGGCGGCATCGTCGACCCCGAGGTCCGCCAGCACCGGTCCGGTCTGCTGGTCCCGGGTGAGCGCGAGCAGCACGTCTCGCGGCTGGACGGCTTCCCGGCCGTCGTCCAGCGCGCGCGCGGCGGCCACCATCAGCAGCCGGCGAAGACCGGCCCCCGAGCCGACGCGGATCCACTCCTCGAAGCCGTTGGCGCTTGCCGCCGGTGCGCCGGGGGGTCGCTGCTCCCTCCGCGCGCTCGCTCCGGAGAGCAAGCGGATGACCTCGGCCCGGACCCGGTCCGGCTGGGCGTTGCAGTCGACCAGGATGCGCGTCGACACGCCCTCGCCGAGCGTGACCAGCGCGAGCAGGATGTGCTCGGTGCCGACGTAGCTGTGCCCGAGGGAGCGCGCCTCCTCCGTGGCCACTTCGAGGATCCGCTTGGCGTCGGGCGTGAACGGCATCTGACCGGTACCAGCATGGTCGCCGACGCCGACGATCCGCACCACCTCGCCCCGCACGCGCTCGACCGTGATGTCGAACGACTCGAGCACCTTGGCCCCCATGCCGTCCTGCTCGCGCAGCAGTCCAAGCAGCAGGTGCTCGGCGCCGATGTGGTCGTGCTTGAGCGTCCGGGCCTCCTCTTGAGCCAGGGCCACGATCTGCCGCGCGCGCTCGGTGAACCGCTCGAACAAAGACCTAGGATCCCACCGCCGGCGCGGGCAGGCAAGCGCCCCGCCCTCGGGCCCGTCAGCCGGGTTGCGCTCCGTGGCGCGGTGTCGGTGTGTTAATCCAGGCGCATGGGTATCTGAGCCGAGCAATGGACCCTCGATCGATCCAGCCACGCCACCTTGCCGCACCGGCACTCGCGGCGATCGCCGCGGCCGCGGTCCTCGCGCTGGCCCTGGGCGGAGTCGCCGGCGCCCGCACGCCGCGGGCCCATGCCCAGCGCCTCCCGGTCCTCTCGACCGGGTACGGACGCTCGGCGGTCCGCCCGACCAGCATCCTTTACACCGGCGACGGGAGCGGAATCATCGGGCGGCTGCACCCCAGCGACGCCCGCCGCGCGGTCGGCCAGACGCCGGGATTCCTGCACTGGACGACGTGGACGAACAGCCAGGGCGCCGCCAACGGCACGGTCTGGCTGCTCAGTTGCATACCGAGCTGCGCGGCCAGCTCGTATCACAGCTACGCGCTGACGCTCACCGCGGGCCGGGTTCGCCACGGCCACTTTACGCGGATGACCCTCCAGTACCGCTACCACGGGCGGCAGGTGACGGACACCCGCTGCGTCCCGGACCGAGCGCCCGCTCTGGACTGGAACTTCGTCTTCAAGGGACGCTGCGGGTAACGCGAAGGCCACATCCCGCCGCGTGAGCGGCCGTAGCCTGCGCGCGACGGCCGAAGGCAATAGCCTCCGCCGCGGAGCACCACGAGGAGGGAGCAATGGGGAGCAGTCGGCGAATGGTCGGAATCTGCACAACCGTGGCGTGCGCTGTGGGGCTCGCGGCGATTCCGGTCGCATCGGCAGACTCGGGAGCGCGGACGCAGCGGACGCGCGACACGAGATCGTGTGTGCTCGGCAACGGAGCCGGCCGGATCAAGCACGTCATCTACATCCAGTTCGACAACGTCCACCTGCGACGCGAGAACCCCAACGTGCCTTCGGATCTGGAGCAGATGCCCCACCTCATGAACTTCCTGAAGGGCAACGGCACGGTGCTGAACAAGCAGTACACGATCCTGATCTCGCACACGGCCGGCGGCATTCTCAGCTCGCTGACCGGGCTGTACCCCGACCGGCAGGGCGTGACCGTTTCGAACTCCTACGACTACTACAAGCCGAACGGCATCCCCACGTTCAGCTCCGCGTTCAAGTACTGGACCTCGCCAGTGTCGACCACGGACAGCCTGCCGAACCTCGTCAACGGCGACTCCGGCCAGCCGAAGACGACACCGGCACCCTGGGTCTCCTACACCCGGGCCGGCTGCGACGTCGGCAACGTCTCGGTGGCCAACACGGTGCTCGAGAACAACTCGACCGCGCCGGGCGGTGACATCGCCAACGTCTACGGCAATCCCTCACCCGAGGCCTCCGAGCCGGACGCACTACGCACCACTGACTTCGTCGGGATCGCCGTGCACTGCGCCAAGGTCCAGGCCAGCGTGTGCAACAACCAGTACGGAAGCCCGCACGCCAAGGCCGACCCGCTGCCCGACGAACCTGGCGGCTACAACAACTACAGCGCGCTGTTCGGCGCCAAGTACGTCGACCCGGCGATCACCGGCGGACACGCCGCGGTCAGCGACATCAACGGCGACCCGATCACGGACCCGAGCGGCAACCCCGGCTTCCCCGGCTTTGACGGCATGAGCGCGGCGAGCACGCTCGGGTACGTCGCGCAGATGCAGGAGGCGGGCATTCCGGTGACGTTCGCCTACATCTCCGACGTGCACGACAACCACGGCGGGGGCGGCGCGTACGGACCCGGCGAGCAGGGCTACGTCGACGCGCTGAGGAGCTACGACGACGCGTTCGGCAAGTTCTTCGCCCGGCTGGCAGCAGACGGCATGAACAAGAGCAACACGCTGTTCGTCGTCACCGCCGACGAGAACGACCACTTCGCCGGCCAGCAGGCGCAGAACTGCGATGGCGTGAGGACCCCCTGTCAGTACAACACGACACCGGGCCAGGCGAAAAACGGCAAGCCGGCGCACGGGATCTTCGACCTGACCAACGGCGCCATCGCGACCACCGACCCGTCGACCTGGAACGGCCCGGCGACGTGGCCCCCGGCCGGGGTCAACGGGCCCCTGGTGGGCGAGGTGGGCTACAACATGCAGTGGCTGCTGGGGTCGACCGTCGGCGGCACGGGCTACGATATCTCGTTCGACTCGGCGCCCAGCTTCTACATCAACGGCCAACCGCAGGCGGAGGACTCGAGCGGCAACGTCGTCGTCAATCCGACCCTGCGGGCGTTCGAGCAGAAGGCGGCGAACCTCAACGCGTTCGATCCGTACATCGACTCGACCAAGCTGACGCCGGTGGCGCGCTACCTCGTCGACGAGCCGACGCTGAAGGCTCTGCACATGATCAACGCCGATCCGCTGCGGAACATGTCGTTCACGATGTTCTCGCAGCCGGACTATTTCTTCGAGACGTTCAGCCCCTGTCCCACCGGTCAGGGATGTCTGAACGATGGCTTCGCCTGGATCCACGGCGACTACGACCCGAAGGACATCGGGCAGACGTGGCTTGGAGTGGTCGGGCCCGGCGTGCGCGACGACGGCATCGATAACCGGACCTGGACCGATCACACCGACATCGTTCCGACGATGGACGCGCTGACCGGCCTCCGCGCCGACTACACCCCGGACGGGCGCGCGATCACCCAGGTCATCAGCCAGCGCGTCGCGAGAGGCGAGGACGCCCACTCCGCACAGCTGCTCGGCGCCCTGTACAAGCAGCTGGACGCGCCGTACGGCGCGTTCAGTCACTGGCTGATCGTCGCCTCGACGAACGGCATCAAGTCAGCCGACGCCACCTACCAGGCGACTGAGAAGGCGATCCAATCGCTCGCCGTCAGGCGCGACGCACTTGTCGCGCAGATGCGCGACGTGCTGAACGGCGGCGGACGTGGCCACAGCGAGCAGCTGATCCGTCAGGGCTCGGAGCTGCTCGGGCGCGCCTGGTTGCTGTCCCGCAGATAGTGCGACTGCCCGGGGCCCGAGCCTGCCGCGGCGGGCTCGGGCCCTGCCTGCGGCGACAGCGTCGCCGGGGAGCGGAGCCTCCAGGACGGGTCAGTCGCCGCTGTCGTACTTGAACGAGATGGCCAGGCGCACCCGGTAGTTGACCAGCCCGCCGTTCTCGATCGTCACGTCCTGGCGAAGCACCTCGGCCACGCGGAGGTCGCGGACGGTCTTGGCGGCGGTCTCGACCGCGTTGCGCGCTGCGGCGTCCCACGACTCGCTGCTGACGCCGATCACTTCGGTGACGCGATACACACTGCCTGCCATCGTTGCGCTCCCCTCGTTGGGTGGTTGTGTGCCGACCCTACAGCCCCGGGGTCGGAGCGGGCAAATGCGCTGTCCGCCTCACTGTGCTTCGATCACGCGCGATGGCGAGCGATCCCGTCATGGCAAGCGAGCCACCGATCGGACCCGAGGTCGATTGGCGCCCGGTTTCGCGCCCGGCGCGGACCGTGCTCGAGGGTCGCCACGTCCGCCTGCGGCCACTGCAGGCGAGCGCAGACACCGACGCCCTCTACGCCGAGTCCCACCCGCCCGCCGGGGATCCCAATCTGTGGGCCTACCTGCCGAGCGGTCCCTATCCGGACGTCGCCGCCTTCCGGGAGGACCTGGCGGTCGCCGAGCGCTCCGAGGACCCAATGTTCTTCACGATCGTGCGGCTGCCCGATGCGGATCCCGCGGGGATCGCCTCGTATCTGCGGATCACGCCCGAACACGGGAGCATCGAGATCGGTCACATCTGGTTCGGGGCGTCGCTCAGGCAGAGCACGGCGGCCAGCGAGGCGATCTACCTGCTCGCCGCCTACGCATTCGACGAGCTCGGCTACCGCCGGCTCGAGTGGAAGTGCAACGCGCTCAACCAGGCCTCGCGCCGCGCTGCCGAGCGGTTCGGCTTTCAGTTCGAGGGCGTGTTTCGCCACCACATGGTGGTCAAGGGACGCAATCGCGACACCGCCTGGTACGCGATCACCGACGACGAGTGGCCGTCGGTGCGGGGCGCATTCGACGCCTGGCTGCACCCCGGGAACTTCGACGAGGCCGGACGGCAGCGGCGCCGCTTGGGCGAGCTGATCCCCGCGGCGCGTGTCGGCTGAGGAATGCGCCAGCTCGGCATCCGCCCCGCGGCTTAGGCTTCCGCGCCACCATGGGGCGGAACTCGCCACCGTTCCGGATCCGCTTCCGGGTCCCGCTCACGCTGATCCCGCTCCTGGTGGGCGTGGCGGTGGCGGTGGTCCTGTGAAGCCCAGATCGAGTTCTTCAGCGCTGCGACGCACGTGCTGGCCATCGGCGCGGTGGGGATGGCGCCGACCGGCCGGTTCTTCCGGCTGGGCCGCCACCTCGATCAGGGAATCGCCGGCGCCTACGTGCTGATCAACGTGAGCGGTGTCCTGCTCGGGCCGGCCTTGGGCTGTTCTTCTCGTTCCGCACGCTGGCCACCGGGCACTCAGAGACGCCCGACCTCGCCGTGACGGCCGGCGCTCTGGCGTCGGGGATCGTCGCATTCGGGGTTCAGGCGCTGTTCGGCACGCCAGGGATGCGTGACGAGGAGCCCGAGGGGTCGGGGGCGGTCCCCCAGCCCGACTGAGCCGCGAGCCCGCCCTCCTTCGCGCGCCCTACTTCGCGCGCATGCGGTTGTTGCGCGGGTTGTGCTCGACCTCGGCCAGACCGAGCCGCTCGAGCACGGGCGGGACGTAGTTGCCGAAACGGCCGCGCAGCCCCTTCTTGAGGCCGTACCAGCCCCCGACCGGGTTCTCCGACGAGCGCGCCCACGCCTCGACGGTTCCGTCGGCGGCCGGCTTCTGCTCGTCGGCGTTGCCGAGCGCGATCCAGTCGCCGTGCGCGCGGAGCATCGCGTGCAGGTCGGCGACGCACCGCAGGTGGTATCGCAACTCGGTGCTCCCCACCCGAACAACCAGCGCAGGCGGGTCCGCGCCGGGCTCCTCGTAGGCCTCGTATTGGGACTTTCCCGGTGGCGTGCTGAGAACCCACGGGTCCTCGCGGGTGCCCGAGCCGGTCGAAGCGGCGGTGCTCATTGGTTGTTCCTCTCTCCCTGACCCGTAACGCTGTGGTTACGGTAGCACGCCGGTTACCGATCTGTCGTACCCTTGTCTCGCGAGATGGCCGAGGGCCTGCACAGAGCCGCGCTTGACGCGCTGGGCGACCCGAACCGCCGCGCGATCGTCGAGATCCTCAGCGCCGGCGGCCGGTCGGTTCAGGAGATCGCGGACCAGTTGCCGATCAGCCGGCCCGCGGTGTCCCGTCACCTGCGCCTGCTCAAGGGCGCCGGCCTGGTCGACGATGCGGCCGATGGCACGCGGCGGATCTACCAGCTGCGCGACGAGGGCGTGGAGGCGGTCCGGCGCTACTTCGCCGAGGTGTGGGACGAGGCGATTGTCCGCTTTCGCATCGTCGCCGAGAACACCGGCGGGGACGAGGGATGACGGCCGAGCCGCTGGTGGTGGAGTTCGAGGTCGGCGTGCCGCTGGCTCAGGCGTTCGAGACCTGGACGCGCCGGTGCGCGACCTGGTGGCCGGTCTCCCACACGGTCAGCCGGGGACCGGTGGCGATCACGTTCGAGCCCCAGGCCGGCGGGCGGATCGTCGAGCGCGCGCCGGACGGGGGCGAGCACCAATGGGGCACCGTTCTGGACTGGGAGCCGCCCAGCCGATTGCGCTACCTGTGGCATCTGTTCTTCGATCCGAGCGAAGCGACCGAGGTCGAGGTCACGTTCGCGGCCCGTCACGACGGGACCGCCGTACGACTCGAGCAGCGCGGGTGGGAGCGGCTCGGCGAGCACGGGCCGCCGCGGCGCGACCGCACGCGCCAGACGTGGAGCGCGATCACCGCCCGCTTTGCTGCCGCGCTGTGACCGCTAGGCCCGGCGCTTGCGCCTGGCCCTGGCCACGAGCCGGTCGACGAGCATCCCGAGCAGGAACGCGAGCGCGATCACGATGATCAACGGGGTCCGGCCGGTGGCGAACAGCCAGTGGACCTTCACGTTGCCGAGGTTGAGCAGCGCGAACGCCGCCACCACCGCGCCGACGACCGCGGCCGCGATCAGCCGCCCGCGCTCACGGCGCGCCGGCGTCCGCCCCGGTGGGTGCTCACCGACGCTGGATTGCGGGGCTCCGGTCAGCCCCTCGAAGTCCGTCCCCTCACCACTCACGTCATGGGCAGCCTACTCCTGGCGCAACACCGCGGTGAGGCGTACCGCGACTCCGTGACCGGCCGTTTCCGCGGGCCCCTGCCCCCAAAGCCGGTTGACATGCCCCTGACCAGGGATTACGCTATTGAAGCGTTTCAATCTGCGGAGCGCAGAGACGAGGAGGGACTTCGGTGAGGCAGCATCGCTTGAAGGTCGCCACGACGTGCTGGGTGATTGGGATGGCGGGGGTGACGCTGCCCGGGGCGGCGCCGTTCGAGGTGGCCCGCCATCGCTGGACGGTGCCGGCTCCGGCGGGCCAGTCGAGCCCGTAGGCGCGGCCGATAACCTCGCCGCATGCGTAGGGTGACCATGCGGGACGTCGCCGAGCGTTCCGGAGTGTCGCTGGGCACGGTCTCGAACGTGCTCAACAAGCCGGAACTGGTGGCCGAGGCAACCCGCCGGCAGGTCCTCAAGGCGATCGCCGACGTCGGCTTCGTGCGCAACAACGCCGCGCGTCAGCTGGCCGCCGGGCGCGGCCAGGCGATCGGGCTGGTCACCCTGGACATCAACAACCCGTTCTTCAGCGAGGTCGCGCGCGGAGTGGAAGAGGCCGCCGACGAGGCCGGCCTGCTCGTGATCCTGTGCAGCTCGGCGTGCTCGCTCGAGCGCGAGGAGCGCCAATTGGGGCTGCTGGAAGAGCAGCGCGTGGCCGGGATCCTCATGTCTCCGATCGAGCGCAAGCCGTGCCGCCGCATCCGCGAGGTCCACGCCCGGGGCACGCCGGTCGTGCTGCTCGACCGCCACCGCAGCGCCCGCCAGTGGTGCAGCGCCGCGGTCAACGACACGCTGGGGGCTCGGCTCGCCGCCGAGCACCTGATCGAGCTCGGCCATCGCACGATCGGGCTGTTGAACGGGCCGATCCATCTCACGCCGTGCGCCGAGCGGCGCGCGAGCTTCCTCCAGGTGCTCCACGATCACGGGCTCGAGCTCGAGCGGGCATTCGACGTCGAGGTCTCCGAGATGACGATCGAAGCCGGCGAGCAGGCGACCACCTCGGTGCTCGGGCAGGACAAGCTTCCCAGCGCGATCTTCTGTACCAACGACCTGCTCGCGCTGGGCGCCGAGCGCGCCGCGCTGGCTCGGGGACTCAGCGTCCCGCGCGAGCTCGCGCTGGTCGGCTACGACGACATCCGCTTCGCCGCGTCGTCGCTGGTCCCGCTGACCACGCTGCGCAACCCGTCGTTCGAGCTCGGCTACGAAAGCACCAAGCTGCTGATCGACGAGGCGAGCGAGGGGACCGAGCACCGGCACCGCAAGCTGCTGTTCGAGCCGGAGCTGGTCGTCCGGCAGTCGACGACGTCGGACTGAACGCGCCGCTGTCACATTCCTGGAGCCGGGCGTGTCATACAGGTAGATGCCGCAAATCGACCCGGAGGACCAAGCAATGCAACCCCGTATCGAGAATCCCGCCCAGACCGTTCCCGGCGCCATGGCGGCCCTGCAGAAGCTGGGCGCTGTCGTCCGCCACGCCGGCCTGCCCGAGACCACCCTGTACCTGATCGAGCTGCGGGCCAGCCAGATCAACGGCTGCGCCGTGTGCGCCGACATGCACTCGCGCGAGATGAAGGCCGCCGGCGAGCCCGACGAGCGTATCTTCACGCTCGCTGCGTGGCGCGAGACTCCGTACTTCAGCGACGCCGAGCGCGCGGCGCTGGCCCTGACCGAGGCGGTCACCCGACTCGCCGATCGACCTGACGCGGTCTCGGACGAGATCTGGGAGGAGGCCGCCCGGCACTACGACGATGCCCAACTGTCAGGCCTTGTGATCGCGATCGCCGGGATCAACGCCTGGAACCGCATCAACGCGACCACCCGGCAGATCACCGGAGAGTGGGTCGGGCAGTTCATCGCCCAGCCCGCTCCTCAGGCGGCCTGAGGACCGTCACGATGGATGATCAGCAGTGGCTGGCCGAGCGCTTCGAGGAACACCGCCCGCGCCTGCGGGCGGTGGCCTACCGGATGCTGGGCTCGCTCAGCGAGGCCGACGACGCCGTCCAGGACGCTTGGCTGCGGGTCAGCCGGGCCGACGCCACCGAGGTCGAGAACCTCGGGGCGTGGCTGACCACGATCGTCGCGCGCGTGTCGCTCAACCTGCTGCGCTCGCGCAACACGCGGCGCGAGGCGCCCCTGGAGGTGCACGTTCCCGACCCGGTCATCGATCCGGCCGACGGGACCGACCCCGAGCACGAGGCACTGCTCGCCGACTCGGTGGGGCTGGCCCTGCTGGTCGTGCTGGAGACGCTCACGCCGCCGGAGCGGCTCGCGTTCGTCCTGCACGACATGTTCGGCGTGCCGTTCGAGCAGATCGCGCCGATCGTCGAGCGCTCCTCGGACGCGGCGCGGCAGCTGGCCAGCCGCGCGCGGCGTCGCGTCCGCGGGGCCGCCCCGACGCCCGACGCCGATCTGAACGCCCAGTGGGAGGTGGTCGAGGCCTTCCTGACCGCGGCCCGCGACGGGGACTTCGACGCGCTCGTCGCGGTGCTCGACCCCGACGTGGTGCTCCGGGCCGACGGCGGCGCCATGCCCGGGCTCTCGCGCCACATCCGCGGTGCCGAGACCGTGGCCAGCCAGGCCCGGACGTTCTCGCGGATCGCGCTCACCATGCACCGGGCCCTGGTCAATGGGACGCCGGGGCTCGTCTCGCTGCGCGACGGGAAGCCGTTCTCGGTGGCGGCCGTCACGGTGAGCGGCGGAAGGATCGTCGAGATCGACATCCTGGCCGACCCGGAGCGGCTGGCCAAGCTCGACCTGGCCGCCGTCGACTGAATCAGCGTGGCGCTCCGGCTAGCGGAGCCCCTGCTCGAGAATAGCCAGCGCGCGCTTACCGCGCCTGACGAGGTTCCGAGCGATGCGGCGGTTCGGGACTCCGGCCAGCGCCTCGCGGTGGGTATAGGAGATGAGCGCGCGGTGCACGCCGATCAGCGCATTGGCGATCACCCAGGGTTCGGGGTCGGTCGCGGCCATCCCGCGCTCCTCGGCCAGGTAGGCGGCGACCGTGGCCGTGTAGCGGTCGAGGATCTCGCGCTGTCGCGACTCGAGCGCCGGGCTCCCGGTGAGGACGCGCGCCGCGCCGCGCATCCCCTCGGTCGCCGCGGGATCGTCGGAGGCGAGAAACCCACGCGGCCTCAGCACGAAGCGCCCGAACGCATCGACGATCGACTCGCCCTCGGCGCGGTCGCGGATCGCGTCCAGGAGATCCTGTTCGAATGCCTCCATCCGGCTGAAGACCAGGTCCTCCTTGGTCGGGAAGTAGTTGAACACGGTCGCCTCGGAGACCTCTGCCTCCCGCGCGATCTCCGCGACCGGGACCTCGTCGAAGCCCCGCGCTGAGAACAGGCGCCACGCGGTGGCGGCGATGTGCTCTCGCGTGCGCTGCTTCTTGCGCTCGCGAAGTCCGATGTCGGTCATGGCCATCGAGCGCATCTTAACCGCTTGACTCATAGTGCCCCTAATGATAGGGTCACCCTAAATTTAGTCAGCCACTAAGCATGGAGTTGACGGAATGAGCCTCGGAAGAACAAGTCTCCTCGCTCCCCGGGATGGTGCCGCGGTGGGCGTCGCCTTCTGGGCGATCGTGCTGGCGATGCTGCCGGCCGTGCTCGATCAGACGATCCTGGCCACCGCGCTGCCCACGATCGCGTCGGACCTGGGGCGCCTGGCCGACGTCTCCTGGGTGATCACTGCCTACGTGGTGGCGGCCGCGGCCACCGCCCCGCTGTGGGGCAAGCTCGGCGACCGTCGCGGACGCAAGCTCGTGCTCGAAGCCTCGCTGGCGCTGTTCCTCGTCACCTCGGCGGTGTGCGGCGTGGCGCAGAGCCTGTGGATGATGGTCGTCGCCCGCGGGATTCAGGGCGCGGCCGCGGGCGGGCTGATGTCGCTGGCCCAGGCCGCCGTTGGCGATCTGGTCTCGCCGCGCGAGCGCGGGCGCTACCAGGGCTACATCATGGCCGTGTTCGCGCTCGCGGCGGCGGTCGGCCCGCTACTCGGCGGCGTGCTGGTCGACCAAGCGAGCTGGCGCTGGGTGTTCTACGTGAACCTGCCGGTCGGGGCGCTCGCGCTGGCCGCGCTTCACCTCCGACTGCCGGCGTCCGAGGTTCAAGTCGGCGCGCGGGGTCGGCTGGATCTGCCGGGCGCGGGGCTGCTCGTCGCCGGCGCCGGCGCCTTGATGCTGGCTTCTATTGAGCTTCCCGCCCAGAAATACGCCTGGGGCTCGGCCGAGATCGTCGCGTTGCTCGGCGCGTTCGCGCTCGCCTCCGGGCTGCTCGTCGTTCGCACCCGTCGGATCCCGGACCCGATCGTGCCGCTCAGCCTGATCGGCAACCGCCCCGTCGCGCTGGCCAGCGCGGCGCTGTTCCTCCTCACCGCGACGATGTTCTCGATCACGCTGTTCGTGCCGCTGTTCCTCCAGACCACGACCGGGGCGACCCCCACCCAGGCCGGGCTGCTGCTGATCCCGATGATGGTCGGGATCACGCTCTCGACCAACGCGGCCGGCCGGCTGATCCAGCGGACCGGCCGCTACAAGATCTTCCCGGTGGTCGGGCTGGTGATGGTCTCGGCGGCGCTTATCACGTTGGCGGCGGTGGTCGAGCATCCGTCGCGAGTCACCACCGGGGCTGCGCTCTTGCTGTTCGGGCTGGGCTTTGGGATGGTCGGCCAGGTGCTGATCACCGCGGTCCAGAACAGCGTGGATCGCCGCGAGCTCGGGCTGGCCATGGCCGTGACCGGCTTCTTCCGCGCGCTCGGCGGGGCCGTCGGGGCAGCCGTCCTGGGAGCGGTGTTCGCCGCCCGCGTCGGGCAAGCCGGCAGCGGAACGCTGGCCCTCGCCCACGCCGGCCGCAGCGAGGTGATCGTCGGGGTGCACACGGTGTTCATCCTCACCACGCCGGCAGCGCTGATCGCGCTGCTGACCGTGCTCGCGCTCAAGGAGGTCCCGCTCCGGGGTCCCGACCGCGCGGCCGCCAAACCCGCGCAACCGGCGCCCGCCGCCACGGCAGGGGCGGCACGATGACCACAAACCCCCGGACCATGAAAGGCCGAGAACGACGATGCCGCTGATACCCGCCAGCGAGGTGCCGACCGGAAACATCAAGGGGATCGACTACGGAGCCACGGTCTCGCTGATCCTCGATCACAGCCAGCCCGGCGAGGGGCCGCGGCTCCACCGTCATCCCTACGACGAGACGTGGGTCGTCATCGACGGCAACCTGACCTTCCAGTCGGGCGATGAGCGCTTCGAGGCCGGACCGGGCGACATCGTGATCGTCCCGCCCGGCGCGGCGCACAAGTTCGTCAACGACGGCCCCGGCCGCTCCAACATGGTGTGCATCCACGCCAACGAGACGATGGTCACCGAGTGGCTCGAGTGAGCCGGAGAAGATGGGGCAAACGCCTCATGACGGGCCGATCGTCCGCTCTTAGCCTCCCGGCTGTCAACGATCAAGGAGGCGATGCAAATGCCGAAGGTGACGCCGGAGAGCGCTGAGGTCGAGGACGTTGGCTTCCTGCTCGACCGGTCCGGTGAGGTGGGCGACTACAGCGTCGACTTCCTCACCTTCCGCCAGGACATGGATGCCACCCCCCTGCTGCGCGGCCTGCCCGGCGATCAATGCCAGTGCCCGCACTGGGGCTACGTGCTCAAGGGCCGCCTGACCTACCGGGTGGACGGCCGCGAGGAGGTGTTTGAGGCCGGAGACGCGTTCTACCTGCCCCCCGGTCACATCCCGGTGCAGAACCAGCCGGGAAGCGAGTTCGTGCAGTTCAGCCCGACCAAGGAGCTACGCGAGACCCAGGCGGTGATGCGAGCCAACGCCGAGGCGATGCAGGCGGGCTGAGCAGCTCAGGCCGAGCGCAGCGGGGCCGCGTCGCCGGACGCGAACTCCTCCTCGGGCAGAAGCCCCTGCCGCATTGCGAACAGGCTCGCGGCGGCCCGCGTGGAGGCGTTGATCTTCGCGTAGATGTGCTCGACATGGTTGCCGACGGTCTTGGGCGAGATCACGAGGCGCTGGGCGATGTCCTTGTTCGACAGGCCGCGGGCCAGCAGCCTGAGGACTTCGATCTCGCGCTCGGTCAAGCCGGCCGGACCTTCCCGTCGACGCGTGACGCGATGCCCGGCGGCGCCGAGGACGGCTTCGACCGCGTCCAGGTCGAGCCGTCCCGCCTTGACGTCGGACCGCAGCTCGGCGGCCGCGCCGGCGGGCGTGTGCGCCGGCCTGTGCGGTCGCGGCTCGAGCATCGCCTGGTAGGCGTCGGCGGCGCCGAGGATCCGCCCACTCTCGGACACGGCCGCTCCCGACACCCCGTGTGGATAGCCGGAGCCGTCGAGCCGCTCGCGGAGTTGCGCGGCGACGGCGCCGAGCGGCGCCAGCGTCTCGGACTGGCGAAGCATCCGCTCGGTCAGGTGGGGGTGCAGTCGCACCCGTTCCCACTCGCCGACACCGAGCGGACCACGCTTGTCCCAGATCGAGTTCGACACGCCCATCCGGCCCAGACCGTGCACCAGGCCGGCGCGCCGGAGGGTGCGTGCCTGCGCCTCGGAGAGTCCCGCCGACTCAGCGGCGTTCGCCGCCAGATCGGCCACCGCTCGGGCGTGGCCCAGGAAGTACGGCGACTTCAAGTCGACGAAGGTCGCGATCGCCTCGAGCGCCGCGTCGAAGCGCTCTCCCGACAGCACCACGGCCAGTGCCGGTTCGGCGTCGATCACGGTGTCCCACGTCGAGACCGCGTCGAGACCCGCGAGGAGCATGTCGGCCTCGCCGCGCATCAGGTCGGCGAGACTCGGGTCGAACTGCTTGCCGCGACGCTCGCGGACGAGCTTCCTCACGGCCTGGACGCCGCCGACCCGGTGCGCGACCTCGACGAACTCCGCCAACTGGGCGAGGCGGGAGGCCATCGGCACCGCCTCGCCGCTCAGCTCACCCGGCCAACCGTGGCCGTCCCACTGCTCGTAGGCGGCTACGAGCGCATCGAGCACCCCCTCGGACAGCTGGAGCTGCTCCCCGAGCAGCCTCGCCATCTGTGCGTGGTGCGTGATCATGTCGTCGATGTCGCGGTGGCCGGAGACCACGAACTCCAGCCCGATCCGAAAGCGATGCAGCGGTGGGTTGCCCGCGCCCAGCCTCCGCATCCCCGCCAGGATCGCCCGAGGGCTGCGCAGCGGGTACTCGTACTTGTTCGCCTTCACGGTCAGGTCGTCGCCGAACCACTTCGCCTGCTCATGCGCGTCGGAGTGGCACCCGACGTTCACGAGCAGCGCGGTGTAGTACACGACCGCGCGGGTCTGCTCATCCAGTCCCAGTCGCTCGGCCAGCCGCAGCGCGATCAGGCACTGCCGCAGCACGTGCTCCATCGGCTGCCCGAACCCCAGGTCGATGCCGAGCGACAGCGCCGCCACGAGCTCGGCCAGGCGAACGTGCGCGCGATCCGTTTCGCCAGCCACGCGCGCACCCTACTCGCCGGTGAAGGTCGCCGGTGAAGGCGCGGTTCTACTTCGCGGTTTCGAACTGCTGCGCGGCGAGCTCGCGCCAATGGCCGACCCGTGCCTCGACGCCGGCCCGTTCGAGGTAATCGAGGCGGATCTCTGAGGGCGGCGACGCGCCCGGCAGGTGCCGAGCCTCGACCTCCTCCACGAGAGCGTTGGCGACGTGTATCGCCGCGACGGTGTCGAACGGCAGCTCGAGCCACTCGCCGTCCTGGTGGCCGGCGACGGCCTCGGTGACCGTATGGGGAAGGCCCCACAGAGCGAGTAGATGCGCCCCGACCTCGGCGTGTGTCACCCCATGTTCCTCGCGCTCGATGTGATGGACGGGGCGGCGCTGTTCTCGCGCGAGCGCGAGGACTCCGGCCAGCCCTTCAGGGTCCTGCGAGGCCATGACGAGCAACCCGACGTCGTGGAGCAGACCCGCCGTGAAGGCATCGTTACCCGCCCCGGTCTCGGCCGCGAGCCTCGCCGCCAAGCGCGCGACGCGCGTGCAGTGCCCGTGGAGCGCGTCGAGATCGAATCCCGGGATCGGCGAGAGGACGCGTAACTCCTGGAATGCCGCCACGTGGAGCACGTAGGCCCGCAGCGTGTCCAGGCCCAGGTAGGCAACCGCCTCGCAGACGCGGGAGACGGGCGAGCGTCTCCCGAAGTACGCCGAGTTCGCCAGCTGCAGCACCTTGGCCGCCATCGCGATGTCCTGCTCGATGATCCTGGCTGCGTCGGCGGCGCCCGCGCCCCCGGAGGAGAGGAGCTCGGTCAGCTCGGCGCACACCCGCGGGACCGATGGCAGCGCGGACGCGCCCATCGCGCGGGGGTCGAGCTCGACCCGGGCGGCGATTTCCTGCAATGCGCACGAGCGCTCGATCACGCGCGCCAGATCCTGGGTGTCGCACGGCTTGGCGATCAGCCGGTGGGCGGCGGCGGCGGCGCGCGCCACCATCCGCATCTCCGCGTGGCCGGAGAGCACGATCCGAACGGCGGCGGGGCAGCGGTCGCGAACCAGCTCAAGCAGGCTGGCGCCATCCATGCCCGGCATCCGCAGATCCGAGATCACGACATCGTGCGGCTCCGCTTCGAGCCTCGCGAGGGCCTCCTCACCGCTGACCACGAAGCTCATCGTCCAGCGGCGCCGGTGAGGTCGCAGCGCATCTCGCAGGCCGTCGAGCAGGGCCTGGTCGTCGTCGACGAACAGGATCCGCTTCGGGGTGCTCGTGTCGGCCTCGGGGGCGCCGGCGGACAGCACCGTGCTACCTATCTGCTCTGCTCAGCGTCAAACACGTGGAGCGGCTCATGGACCGAGCCCGCGCTCATGTTCAGCAGGCGTTCGATCAACTGCGCGCTGACACGCTGTCCACGGGCGACCAGCAGCACGCCGTCCGAGCTGCGCACGTCTCCGGCGAGGCTCATTCCCACCCGCAAATCGCCGACGGCGACCTCGCGCACCTTGGGGGCCGCGCCGACGCCGACCACGTCAGCGAACGTCTGAAGGAGCGCGGTGTCGTAGAGGCCACGCGTTCGCATCGCACCGAGCTCCCCGAACTGAGACCTATGACGCGACTCATCTGAGACCTATGTCCCGACTCATCACAAGACGGAGAGGGGGGATTCGAACCCCCGATGGACTGATAGCCCATACCGGTTTTCGAGACCGGCTCGATCGCCGTCAAAAGCCTATGAATAAGGAGATTGGGCCCGGGGGGAACGAAAAAGGGAACGGCATGCCGTCAGCTGATGACGGTGCGCTCAGGCGGGCGATCGGTACAGCAGGCCGTCAGCAGCTGCGCGCGTACCAGCTGACCGCCGCGAGCCAAGTCGGCGCGACGATGCGACGAGGGAGCATGACCGGAGACACAGAAATCAACTTTACGCTGCGCATCGATGGCATCGGTGCCGTCGCCGCTCCCCTCGTAGCGCCAGGCACGTCGCCGGTCAAGGCCGGGCCGACCGCTGCCTTCGCGCGCGGGAAGTTGTCGTTGACTTCGCCGCCGTGGCTGCTATGTCCGAAAGCGGTCGCCCTCGAAGTGCCGAACACTGCTGGCAGATGGCTCGTTTGGTCAGAGAACGGCAGCGCGGTCGGCGACTCGACCGCCACGCGCGAGCAAGATCTCGAGTCCGCGGTTGGCTCCCGCTCCGCCGGCTCCAACCGGAAGACGCGGGCGCGTGCATCAGCCGGCTTCGTACCTGTTGCTTGTCGTACGAAGCTCTATGGCGCGCTAACTGGAATCGAGCTAGCACCCGCCCGGCGCCGGCAACTCTTGCGTGGAAATCCGGGAGTCTCGTCGCCAGGCTCGATCTCCGTGCCGCAGATCGTCCTGATCGGGCACGCGCCCAGGACGATCAATTGAGGCCCTCTTCGCCTGCGGCGAGCAGCAGTTCGGCTACCCCGTTCAGCGGATCGGGGGAGTTCCGGTAATCGGTCAACCCAGCGCCGTGCAGAATCCCCGCGCCAATCACCGCGATGAACACCGCGATGAACAGCGAGGCCACACCGATGGCGACCACGAGGTCGAGCACGATCGTTCCATGATCGGGACCTACGCGCCGGATAGCGTGGGCGGATTGCCGATCAGCTCGGCACCGCGGTGCTGCGGCGGCTGCGCCGTTGGGAGACCGCGAACGCTCCCCCGACGGCGATCACCAAGAGCGCCAGTCCGCCGGCGGCGCCGAGGCCGGCGTCGCCCCAGTCAAACCCGCTCTGCGGGGTATGGACTCGAACGACCGCCTGCGGCGCGCTCGCCTGATTCGCAGCTGTAGCGGCGACGTCGAACGCGGCTGCGAGTTGGCCCTCCCTGTAGGCGGAAAGGGCCGCGACACGCTGACGCTCCTGCTGCGCCAAGGACGGCAGCAGTGCGGGTCGGCCGATAGCGCCGGCGGATGTCGGCGGCTTGTACGCGAACGCTTGAGATGCTGCCCACTGGTCGCGACGAACCTCGGGTTGCTGCGATACCGTCGCCGCGGGCAGAATCGGCGGAACGACCTCGCCGCCGTGCGTGGCCAGCTGAATCGGGGTCGGCCGAACGGTCGGGGCTGTGCCGGTGCTCTGAGTCTGGTTGGCCGTGGTCGGCGGTTCCAGTGGCCGCGCTGATGCCAGCGGCGACGCGATGGCTGCGGCCGCCAGGGCCGTGGCGATGACGGTGCTGTGTGCTGCGAGTCGCATGAGTCCTCCTGTGTTTGTGAGCGACGTGCCTGTTTCGATCTGATGCGGTGGGCTAGAAAACGGCCGCGACTTGGGCGATGCGGACCTTTGGGCTGCTGCGGCTGCTAATGCGGCCGTCGGCCGGCCCGGTCTGCTGGGTCATCGCCTGCTCGGCGGCGGCAAGCGCGTCGGCGTCCTGCCAGAGGGTCACTGACAGCGCATGTCCGGTTTCGGCTTCGAGGAGGTGATAACCGCCGCAGAAGCCGGGGCGGGCCGCGAGAAACGCGCGAATCCCGCTGGCGTAGTCAGGGTCGAGGTCGTCTGGGATGTGGTTGTGTTCGCCTATACGAGCGATCATTTGGACTCCTTTGTTGGGCAGCAAGCTTGGGCTGTGCGCCGCTGTGGCGCTACGGGCGTACACCCTGTACGTCCCCTGTGCTTGGGGGCGATCGCGGTGCCGTCCGGGTCTCAGCCGCGGACGATCGCTCCGTGGATCTGCTCCTGGAACGAGACGCGGTGAATGAGGTCCTCGCCGGTGCAACTCGTTTCGGCAGACCCCACGGCCGAAAGCTCCGCCTTCGTATGTGCAGCGAGGTACTGGCCGCAGCCGGGGGTGCTCCGCGGCATGGACATGAGGTGCTCCTATCGGTTGTCGTCAGACAGGGCGGGTCAGCCGGTTACGGGTCTGGTGTCCCGGGCGCAACGCGCTCGGCGCTGGGAAACGGCAAGCGCTACGCCAACTCCACACAGCACGAGAGCGAGAGCTCCGGCGGCGCCGATGCCAGCATCACCCCAGCTAAAGCCGTTGCCCGGCGTGGTGATTCTCGGCGCGGTCAGGCCGTTGGGCCGCGTGGCGGCGATGGAAGCAGCGAAGTCAGCCGGGACGCTGTAGGTGAACGCAGGTTGGCGGTTCAGCTCCGACCGATTGATCGCCCGCAGCGTCGAAGCGCTCGGCGTCGGGGGCAGGTGGTTGTTTGCCGCCAGGGGGTAGTCGACCGCTCTCGCCGCAGCGCCGCCGGCAGCCGCGGCGTTGATTGCGAGCGTGAGGATGAGAGTGCAGACGATGCGGTGGTAATGGCGGACCATGTGGTCTCCTCGGTCTCGTCCAGCCGCCCCATGCGACCGGTGTTCGAGCACGGTGCCGGTCCGGGGTCGGAGAAAGCTCGTAAACGGGTCGGAGAAGTGCTTAGCTTGGCTCGTGAAGTTCGGGGTGTTGGGGCCAGTGCAGGTCACCGACGATGGCGGCGAGCTGCGCCTGGGCGGCCCGAAACAGCGTGCGCTGGTGGCGATCCTTCTCCTGCACGCCAACCAGGCGGTCTCACGCGATCGGCTGATCGACGGCCTATGGGGCGAGCGGCCGCCGGCAAGCGCGCGTCACACCCTCGACGACTACGTGTCGCGGCTGCGCAAGGCGCTGGGCGACGGACGGCTGGTGAGACGGGCGCCCGGATTTGCCTTGACGGTCCGCCCAGATGAGCTTGATTTGGAATGCTTCGAGCGGCTGGTCGGCCAGGGGCAGGAAGCGCTGGCGCGCGGCGACCCCGCCGCCGCGGAGATCAAGCTCCAACAGGCGCTCGCGCTGTGGCGAGGCGACGCGCTCGCGGACATCCTCGACGCGCCCTTCGCGCAGGCCGAGAGGATGCATCTGGAGGAGCGGCGGATTGCGGCGATCGAGGGCCGGATCGATGCGCAACTTGCGCTCGGACACACCACCGAGCTGATCGGCGAGCTCGAGGCACTCGGCCGCGAGCACCCATTCCGCGAGCGGTTGACCGGTCAGCTGATGCTGGCGCTGTACCGCTCCGGTCGCCAAGCCGAGGCACTCGCCGCGGCCAGCGCATCGCGGCGGAGGCTCGCGGACGAACTCGGGCTCCAGCCCGGGCCAGCGTTGCAGCAAATGGAGGAGGCAATCCTGACCCACGATCCCGCGCTTGAGGGGCCGAACGGGAGGCGTCCGACCGCTCCAGTGCGGTCGGCGAGGGCGCCGCCGCTGCTCGCCCACAACCTCAGGAGCCGTCAGCCAAGTGGTCGCATTCTCGTGATCGTCGCGATCGCGGCGATGGTGATCGTGGCCGGCGTGATCCTCGTCTGGACATCGCGAAGCCCACGCGTGCTCACCGCGCCGCCGGACAGCATCGGCGTCATCGATGCCACCGGCAACGCGATCAGTGCCGTGATCCAAACCGGCGGCCGGCCGGGTGGGATCGCCGCGGGTGTCGGCGCGGTTTGGGTCACCGACACGACACAGAATCAGCTCGATGAGATCGACCCGCAACACCGCAGCCTCGAGCGCATACCAGTCGGCCGCCCAACCGGCGTGGCGACCGGGGGCGGGGCGGTTTGGGTGGTCAACCAGCTCGATCGACGCGTCGCGGAGATCAACCCGCGCACTCTGAGCGAGGTCGACTCGTTCCCGGTGGGTGCCGGCGCAGACGCCATCGCCTTCGGCGCCGGGTCGCTGTGGGTGGCAAACACCATCGATGACACCCTCTCGCATGTCGACCCCGCCCACCGGCGACTCCCGCCAATCCCGCTGCCGGGGTCTCCGGCCGGCGTGGCCGTGGGGCGCGACGGCGTGTGGGTGACAATTCCCTCGACCGGACAGCTCGTGCTGATCGACGCGCGGAGCGACAAGGCCACCCAAGCCGTCACCATCGGCAACGGTCCGACGGGCGTCGCCGTCGGGGGCGGACAGGTGTGGGTCGCCGATACTCCCGCGGGAACGCTCTTGCGCTTTGACCCGGGTAGCGGGAAGATCACGAGCATCAATGTTGGTGCGGCGCCGGTCGGGGTCGCGTACGGCGCCGGTGCGGTGTGGGTCGCCAACAGCCTCGATGGAACCGTCGCGCGCGTCGATCCCGGCTCAGGCTCGGTCACGCATATCCACGTGGGAAGCGAGCCCACTGCCCTTGCCGCCACCACGGATGCGGTGTGGAGCACCGTCGACCCGAGCCCCTCGAGCCATCGCGGGGGAACGCTTCACGTGGGCGACGCATTCGGCGGACAGCCCTACGCGTCCTTCGGGAACTCAGTTGACCCGGCGGGTTGGGCCGGGTTCTCGCCGTGGCAGATACTCAGCCTGACCAACGACGGGCTCGTCGCTTACGAGAAGGTGGGCGGGCTCGCCGGAAGCCTCTTGGTCCCAGATCTCGCGACCACGCTACCGGGGCCGACCGACAATGGAACCACGTACACGTTTCACCTCCGCAGGGGGATCCGCTACTCGACGGGCGCACCCGTGCGCCCGGCCGACTTCCGCCGCGCGATCGAGCGCGTCTTTAGTCAAGTCGGATGTAGTGGTGTAACGGGTGGAGCTCGTCGGCGAGGGGGCTCAAGGGGAGCCCCCCTTGGGACTTCAGAGTTTGGGTCAACCTCCTGGTTGTCGGGTCATGAAGGTGGGGGCCGGGCCCCCCCGAGCCGTCGGTCGATCAGCGCCTCAGCACTCCCCGCCCTTCCTCCTCGCTGCTAGACCGCGCCCGCGCGCGAGCCGTCAAGGTGGAGCGCCCCACCGGACGAACGACCTTGACGGCTCGCGCGTGGGCGCGACCATGATTGCGAGGAGGGTGGCGGGAGAGGCTCCGCGTGACGGCTGCCCGGCGCTTGGAACCCGGGCGGGTAGAGGGCTTCAGACGGCGGTGAGACTGGGCACCTCCTGGTCGACCTGGGGCTGGGGCTCGAGTGCGGCGGGGTCGGCGAGGATCAGCGCCATCGACTCGATCGAGAGGTAGCGGCGCTGGACGAGCCATTCGTCGTTCTGTTCGGAGAGCAGCGCGCCGGCGAGGCGGATCACCGCGGCGTCGTTGGGGAAGATCCCGACGACGTCGGCGCGGCGGCCGATCTCCTTGTTGACGCGCTCGAGCGGGTTGGTGGAGCGCAGCTTGGTCTGGTGCTCGGACGGGAAGCCGTAGAACGCGATCAGGTCCTCCTCAGCTTGCTCGAGCAGCTCACACACCTTCGGTGCGACCTGCGCGAGTCGCTCGAGCACGTGCCCGACCCGCTCGCGGGCCTGCTCGCGAGAGTCGGCGTTGAACACCTCTCTGAGCGCCGCGGCGACGAGCCCTCGCTGGTCGCGGCGGCAATGCATCACCATGTCGCGCAAGAAGTGCACGGTGCAACGCTGCCATGGGCAGCCCAGCACGCGGGCGATCGCCGCCTTGAGCCCCTCGTGCTGATCGGAGATCGCCAGCCGCACCCCATCCAGCCCGCGCTTGTTGAGCCCGCGGATGAACTCGACCCAGAACGCGCCCGACTCGACCTCGCCGACGTCCAGGCCGATCACCTCCCGCACCCCGGTCTCGTGCACCGCGTAGGCGACCACCAGCGCCTTGGACACGACCCGGCCCTGGTCACGAACCTTGACCTGCTTCGCGTCGAGCCAGAGATAGGGGTAGGCGCCCTCCAACGGCCGCTGCCGAAACAGCTCGACCCGCTCATCAAGCGCCCGGCAGATTGCGCTCACGCGATCCTTGGTCATCCCGTCGATCCCCAACTGCTCCACCAGCCGATCGACCTTCCGCGTCGAGACGCCGTTGACGTAGGCCTCCAACACAACCGCGACGATCGCCTGCTCGCTACGGCGCCTGGGCTCCAGAAAGCTCGGGAAGTACGCCGCCCCCGACCGCTTCTTGGGGATCAACAGCTCGAGCTCACCGACCCTCGTCTCCCACGCCCGCGCGCGATACCCGTTGCGATGCGTGACGCGCGTCTGCGGCGCGACCTCGCCCAGCTTGGCGCCGATCTCGCTGCTGATCTCGCCTTCCATCAACTCACGGGCGACCAGCGCAACCGCCTCGCGCACGAAATCTTCAAGGCGACCATCCATCGTCTTGGCGACGACATCGGCAACCGTCATGCTGTGACCTTCGGCCATCGTGGTGTCTCCATTCGTCTGACTGCTAGAACAGCCGACGAGTTCGGCGCCACGGTGGCCGACCCCTTTCAGCGGTCGACCTACCCGACGCTCGTTACACCACTTCTACCGACATGACCGCGTCTTTTCAATCGGCAGTCGAGGAGGACGTGATCCGGGCGCTGTACAGTTTGCCGAGTCGTTCTACACCGCCATCGCGGGGGCTCAAGCTTGTGTCGCCGGCTCGAAGCTCACTGGGTCCGGCCGGGTTGGTGGCCGCTGCTCGCTCGCCGCCGGCATTGTCGCGGACGACGTCGCGGGCACGGTCACCTTCCACCTGACCGCGCCCGACCCGGACTTCCTGTACAAGCTCGCCTTCCCGTGGGCGGACGCCGTCCCCGCGTCCACGCTCGACCGCGACCTCGGGCGGACTCCGCCGCCCGCGACCGGACCGTACATGACCGAGACGATCTCACGGCCGCCGGCACATTCCGGCTTGGCGTTCGGCACCTGGACCGTCATTCGCAACCCCCGGTTCCGCGAATGGTCATCCGAAGCTCAGCCCGACGGGTACCCCGATCGAATCACCTTCAGCGAGGGGGTCGATGGCGACCGCGGCGTCGACCAGGTCGAGCATGGGAGCATTGACGTACTGCTGTGGCCACCAACGAGCCGACTCCACGAGCTTCAGACGCGCTACACCGCCCAGCTGCACAGCGACCCCGCGACGGCCACGAACGCGCTGGTGCTGAACACGCGGGTGGCGCCGTTCGACCGCCTGTCGGTGCGCCGCGCGCTCAACTACGCGATCGATCGAAACCGGATCGTCGGGCTGGCTGGTGGGTCGCTGCTGGCCCGGACGACCTGCCAGATCCTGCCCCCTACCGTGCGCGGCTTTCGGCCGTACTGCCCGTACACGAATTCGCCGAATCCGAGCGGGACCTGGACCGCACCGAACCTCGCCGCCGCGCAGCAACTTGTTCGCACTTCCGGCACGCGGGGAACGAAGGTGACCGTGCTCGTGCCGCCGTACGACCCGGCCACGAGCGTCGGACGTTACACCGTGTCCGTATTGAACCGGCTCGGCTACAAGGCGTCACTCCGAGTCTCCCCGGACCAGTACAGCTTCGTCGCCGACTCGCGCAACCACGCGCAAATCGCGTGGTTGGGCTGGATCCAAGACCTCCCGGCACCCTCGAATGCGATCGACCCGCTCCTCAGGTGCTCCTCGTTCAAAGCGGCAAGCACAGGAAATCTCAACTGGGCGGAGTTCTGCGCCCCAGCCATCGACGCGGACATGGAGCGTGCCGGCGCACTTCAAGCGCTCTCGCCCGGCGTCGCCAGCGAGAAGTGGGCGCAGATCGATACCGCACTCACCGACCAGGCACCTTGGGTTCCGCTCTACAACCCCCGCACGATCACCGCCACGTCGGCGCGCGTCGGCAACTACCAATACCACCCATTATCGACGCTGCTCCTCGACCAGCTCTGGGTCAGGTGATACAGCTGCTGATGCCCGGGACCGAAAGGCGCCGCTACGGCCGCATCCAGCGACAGCTGCGCGCCAACAGCCAACAGGTTGGTCCACATGCCCGCATTGCACCCGATCCTCGCCAATCTCGGGGCTCGCCGCGACTAGGCGCGCCCGCGATCTGAACGGGCGACGCGACGCGCCGGCGTGTCCGCGACAGCGGGGGCCACCCGCCTGTTCCCCTGCTTTGCGCGCTCTATGCAGCCTCTCGCGCCGACGGTCAGAGACGCGCAAATCGCCAGCCAGTTGCGACACGGGCCGCGCATCGGCAGTTCGGCCACCGCGACCGATCGGCGCCGAGCCCTGGTTTCCCGCGGCAGGGGGAGCAGGTGCTAGCTGGATGCGAGCTAACGCCTACTGCCCCTCGGACGATCAGCGACAGCGCCAGCGCGGACCGTCGGATCCTCGGGATGCGAAGTACGGCCGCTAGCCCCCGGGCTACCGCCGACCCTGACCACGGCCACACTACCGCTCGCGGAGCAAAGCGGCCGCGCGGCCGCCGCGACCCCTATAGGCGTGAACCAGCAGCGTCGTCGGCCTCGTCCGGACCTGCTCGACGGCTGCCATGGGTGTGCCGAAAGCGCTGGCCATTCCCGTCCCTTGCCGCAAGCAGGGCGCGCGTTGACAGGCCACTGCCCGGGTGGGAGCGCGGCCGCCTTTTTGGGTGACACGGCGGCGGGTCAGTTCGTAGGCGGATCTTGGAGCCAGATCTCGCCGCCGAGGGAGACCGCGGCGTCAACTTCCGGGTTGGCTTGGAGAAGCGCGTCGAGCGCCGCTACGAGTCGTCCGATTCCGTCTCGGTTCAGCGGGAAACGCGCCGGCACGCACACCAAACCGAAGGTCGGGTCGCCCCGCCGCAGCGCCTCAGCGAGCAGGGGCCGGAAGTCCGCGAGGTCGCGCGTTACGATCACTCGCTGCTCCTCGGGAAGCGAGGCGAAGTGGACTCGATCCGGACGTCCTCGCAGGTCGTTGAGCTCGCCGACGGCGACGGCGTCGTGTCCGCGATGACGCAGCTGCCGGGCGATCTCGGGGGAAAGATGCTCGTCGAGGAGCAGCTTCAAGCGGAGATCGCTTCCTGGGCCGCGCGCCAGGTGCTCTCTTCGCGCTCGTTGAGCGCGTGCACGCGCTCGATCCAGGCCTCGATCTCGTCTCGATTTGCGCCGTAGTAGCGCAGCGCGGTCTCGACCAGACGGGGGTCGATCTCGAGATACGCCGCGGAATCGGCGACGGCTCCGCCGTTGTCCTTGGCCACCTCGACGATCTCCCAGACATCGAGGCCGGTACCGACCACGGCCGGCCGGCGGCCCAGAGCGCCATCGACGAAGTGGATGTTCGGGTGCTCGTCCATGATCACCCCCTCTTCGAGGTAGCGCTCGGCGAGCGTAGTGTGCTTCTGACCGAGCAAGCGGGCCCGTTCACGCAGTCGCTCCAGGGTGCGTTTCGAGGGCCGCATCGACAACTGTCCGCGTTCCGTTTCCCGCATAATGCACACAATGTACCACGATGCGTGCGTCAGTCTCGGCGATGCCAGCGCCACGAAGGGAACGGAGCGCAGGAGGGCATGGCCCGCGTTGGCCCACATTGACCGGCGTTGTCCGGCGCGCGCCGGTCTTGCGACTGCCGACCGAACCGACCGATGCCGGTCGTCGGCGAGGCCCTTCGGGGGAACGCGTGAGGGAATGAGCCCATGGATCGCCGTGGGCCTGCGTTGACCCGCGTTGACCTATGCGCGGAGGCGACGACCGCTGCGCGAGGCATCAGCCCCTTGCCGCGACGGGTGACAAGCGAGCTCGAGACGGAGAGGGGGTGTCTGGGTTCACGACATACGTCCCAGGTGATAGGTCCCTCATGAGTCGGGACATAGGTCACACCTAGACCGGCGTTCGTCGCGGAGGCGCGAGCGGAGCGAGTGCCGGAGCGGCGATCGCCGGTGC
This sequence comes from uncultured Solirubrobacterales bacterium, assembly GCA_963841535.1. Classification (GTDB taxonomy): domain Bacteria; phylum Actinomycetota; class Thermoleophilia; order Solirubrobacterales; family Solirubrobacteraceae; genus Palsa-465. The sequence goes on from CAWJDF010000003.1 coordinate 39,971, forward strand.
GTGCCTGTCCGGGGGTGGGCTGACAGTCGCGGGCATGTCTCATGCTCGCGTTGCTGTCCTTCAGATCGTTTCCAAGCAGCTGTCGGTCACCGCTGCTGCTGCCGAGTACGGGTTCTCCCGCTGGCATCTATAGCGTCTCCTTGCCCGCTACCGGGAGGGTGGTCTTGACGCTTTGGAGCCGCGTTCGCGCCGCCCCAAGTCGACACCGATCGCGACGCCCGCGGACGTCCGTCGGCGGGTGCTTGAGCTGCGATCGCGGCTGACCTATGATGGCCTGGACGCGGGGCCGGTGACGATTGGATGGCCTCTCGAGCGAGAAGGGTGTACGAGCGCCGTCGACCTCGACGATCCGTCGGATCTTGCGCCAGGCCGGGCTGATCACGCCGGAGCCTCGCAAGCGTCCGAGATCGTCCTACACGCGGTTTGAGATGGCTCAGCCGAACGAGATGTGGCAGTCGGACTTCATCCACTGGCGCTTGGCCGACGGGACGGACGTGGAGATCCTGAACTGGCTTGATGACCACTCCCGCTACCTGCTCTCCTGCACCGTTCACCGGCCCGTTAGGGGCGATGCGTGGTGGCCGTTTTCCTAGAGGTCATCGACGATTACGGGCCGCCGGCGAGCACGCTGACCGATAACGGCAGCGTCTACACCTCCCCGTTCACCGGCGGTCGCAACGCCTTCGAATACGTCCTGCCGCTGCTCGGTGTCCGACAGAAGAACGGGTCCCCCGGGCACCCCCAAACCCAAGGCAAGACCGAACGGTTTCACCAGACCCTGCAACGCTGGCTCAGAGCTCGTCCAGCGGCCTCCAGCACCACGCAGCTGCAGCGCCAGCTCGATCAGTTCCGCGAGCACTACAACGAGCAGCGCCCACACCGCGCGCTGCACCGCAGAACCCCAGGCGACGCCTACCGCGCCACCCCCAAAGCCGCCCCCGCGACCAACGGCCACGCCCAAGGGCACTACCGCCTGCGCTACGACCGGCTCGACACCAAAGGCAAGATGACGATCCGCCGCGCCGGGCGGATGCACCACCTCGGCGTCGGCACCCCGCACGCCCGCAAACGCGTCCTCGCGCTCGCCGACGACAACCACATCACGGTGACCGAACTCGAGACCGGCGAGGTCCTCTCCACCCATCTCATCGAGCCCGACCGTGCCTACTGGCGCAACCAAAACAAGAAGCCCGGCCGCTGGCCGAGCTCCCCGAACTGAGACCTATGACGCGACTCATCTGAGACCTATGTCCCGACTCATCACAAGAGCGGAGAGGGGGGGATTCGAACCCCCGATGGACTGATAGCCCATACCGGGTTTTCGAGACCGGTTTCCAGCGATCCGAAACTTGGGCATTTGCAGGATAATCTGGTGGCGACCACGTCTGTGGGGAAGCGCGTGGGGAAGTGATGGCGCTTGATCTGTACGCACAGATGGCGTACACTTGCTTTCTGATGGCTGAGACGAAGGACCAGCGTGTGCATCTCCGCGTGGCGGCCAGTGACGACGAGCTGTTCCGAAGCGCGGCCGCTGCTGTGAACGAGTCGCTGTCGGAGTTCTTGGTGGAGAGCGGCCGCGAGCGCGCCGAGCGGCTGCTGGCGGACCGGACACGGTTCGTGCTCACGCCGACTCAGTGGCGGAGGTTCACGGCCGCGCTTGATCGACCACCGCGAGAGACCCCCGAGCTGGTCGAGCTGTTCCGCCGTCCGCGGCCCGAGTAGTGCCGCGATTCAGCGAGCCCGAGCCGCTCGGACCGGATCACGTCGTCGAAGGCTTCGATTGCGGTCAAACGTCGCTGAACATTTGGTTGATGCAGCATGCCCGTCAGGCCGCGGCCGTCGGGTCTGCACGGACGTACGTAGTTGTCGACGCACACCAGGGGCGCGTCGTTGGCTACCACGCGCTGGCGGCTGCCGCACTCGAACGCGAGGCGGCAACCGCCAGGATCGTCAAGGGGATGCCGCAATATCCGATCCCGGTGGTGCTGCTGGCTCGGCTTGCGGTGGATCTCTCCGTGGCTGGTCGTGGGCTCGGCGCGTGGTTGCTCGGTGACGCGATGACGCGCACGCTGGCGGCAGCGGAAACAATCGGCGTGCGGGCGATGCTCGTTCACGCCATCGATCAGGACACCGCGGCGTTCTACCTCCGGCACGGTCTCGAGGCATCGCCAACCGACGCGCGACACCTGATGATCCTCATCAAAGACATCGCCGCCTCGTTGACCGCGGCGAGTCAGGATCGATAGCGAGCGCGCCCGCGAGACTTGAGGGCGCGCGCACCGACATTCCGGGCCAACCAGGACGCGTGGTGCCACCAGCGGGATGCGCGTGCGGATCACGCAGGCGGGAATGCGACTGGTCGTAGTCGGCAAGGCCGAGCGTGGTCGCTTCACGCCGCCTGAAGCAGTCCTGCCGACGGCGTGGCTCCTCTCGATTGAGACCGGTAGCGCCGCGCCGGCCGCCCACGTCGCTGCTTCGCCCGGCGGAGCAGGCGCCCGCGACGGTCGAGCATCCGCTCCTGCTGGTCGTCCTTTGGGGAAGCGACCGGCGCTGCGGTTTCGGGACCATTTGGATGTAGGGATCGCACACAGCAGGGGAGGCGATGCGGGCGGAGGGCGGCCGTGTCGAGTGGGAGTTCCGCAAACGTGATGAGGAGAAGCTCGCCGACGCAGCGCTGTATTCCGCAGCTTGTCCCAAGGGGCGGTCGCCGTTAGCTTGAAATCCGGCTGGCACTGGCTCCTCACTGGGCGACAGCGGAGAGTGACGACATCGCGGCGGAGATGCTGCGTGTCCGTTGAGGCGGCAGCGAGGCGGTTGGGAAGAATGCCCCAGCCGGCCTCTCGTGAGTGTCACGATCTAGATTCGGAGTTTATAGGCGCTTAACGGACGGAAGGCGCCGAGGGGTGTAGCGTGCTCTGGCTAACTGGGAGTCCTGGGTCGTGCCGGTTCAGCTGCAAAGGAGACCGCGATGCCAATGACAAAGACCAGATGGCGGGCACGCACCTGGCTGGCGGTAGCCGGGGTCATCCTGGGCTCCCTGGTCGCCGCCGCACCCGCGATGAGCGCGGGCTCCGTCGGCGGGGAGGCCGGCGGCATCGGTCCGGTCGCGGGCACCAGCGACGGGGCAGTTCGCGGGTTGGCCAACGGGGGGGTCGATGAGTTCCTCGGTATCCCGTACGCGGCCCCGCCGGTCGGGGCGCTGCGCTGGCGCTCGCCCCAACCCGCCGGCCGCTGGTTGGGTGTGCGCGACGCGAGGCAGTTCGGGCCGCATTGCCCGCAGCTGGCGTCACCGTTCGGTCAGGCGAGCACGTCGGAGAACTGCCTGTTCCTGAACGTGTTCACGTCGGGCTGGCGGCTGGCTCGCCGGCACAACCCCGTCATGGTGTGGATCCACGGTGGTGCGCTGGTCACCGGCGAGAGCGACGACTACCTCCCGACGAAGCTTGTGTAAGACGGCGTCACCGTGGTCACGATCAACTACCGGCTTGGCGCGCTCGGCTTCCTAGCGCATCCGGCACTGGCCGACGCCAAGGGGCAGTCGGGTGACTACGGCCTCATGGACCAACAGGCCGCGCTGCGCTGGGTGCAGCACAACATCGCCAGATTCGGCGGCGACCCGCGCAACGTCACCGTCTTTGGCGAGTCCGCCGGTGGTCTATCCACGCTGTCACAGGTCGCATCGCCGCAGGCCAGAGGATTGCTCGAAAGGGCGATCGTCGAGAGTGGGTCCTACAACCTAACGCAGGCGTCGCTGTCGAGCGCCGAGTCGGCGGGTGAGGCGTTCGCCACCAAGGCAGGATGCGCCAGCCAGACCGCGGCGTGCCTGCGCAGCCTCCCGGTCTCGACCATCCTGACCAGCGAGAACGCGGCCGGTTACACGCCGAACATCAACAGCGAGGTCTTGCCGGAGTCGCTGGGGACGGCCTTCGCCACCGGCAACTTCAACCGCGTCCCCATCATCAACGGCACGAACCGCGATGAGTGGCGGCTGTTCGTCGCGCTCAGCGAGCTCGAGGGCAACCCGGTCACGGCCGCGAACTACCCGAGCATGATCTCTTCCACCCTCGGAGTGCCGTCGGCGGATGCCGCGGTCATCGCTGACGAGTACCCACTGAGCGCGTTCCCCAGCCCTTCCGTTGCCCTCGGCGGGGTCGGCACCGACGCCATCTTCGCGTGCCCGGCGCTGACCATTGACCAGTCCGTCTCGCGCTTTGTGCCCACGTTTGCCTACGAGTTCAATGACGAGAACGCACCGGAGGAGTTCCTTCCGCCGGTCAGCTTCCCGTACGGCGCGGCCCACGCATCCGAGATCCAGTACCTGATGGACCTGCCGACAGTCGCTTTCCCGGGGACGCTCTCGGCAGCGCAGCAGCAGCTAGCCACCGCCATGCAGGGATACTGGACGAACTTTGCCAAGCGTGGATTCCCATCCTCGTTCGGGGGCCCTTTCTGGCGGCCCTTCAAGAACGTCACCCAACCGATGCAGTCGCTGATACCGCCTGCACCGCAGACTGAGACCGACTTCGCGACCACGCACAACTGCGCGTTCTGGGCCGCCCTAGCAGCGGCGGGTTAACAAGCGCCACGCATCCGTTCGAACAGCTCTGTTGGATCGCGCTAACCAAGCCGTCGATCCGAGCTGACACCGACCGCCCTTGGGACAAGCTGGGGGCTACAGCTGTGCGCGCCGGCGAGCTTCTTCTCGTCACGTTTGGGGAACCTCCGTTCGACACGGCCGCCCTCCGCCAGTGTCGACCTCCCCTGCTGTGTGCGATCCCTACATCCAAATGGTCCCGAGACCGCAGCGCCGGTCGCTTCCCCAAAGGACGAGCTGCATGAGCGCGCTCTGGACCGTCGCAGGCGCCTGCTCCGCCAGCCGAAGCAGCGACGCTGGCGGCTCGCGCCACGCTACCGGTCTTTCAGGGAAGCAGCCACCATTTCGAGGTCGCCACCGCGGACGGCGGCTGCTGCCCGGACACGAGCGCGCGCTGGCGATCGTGGTTCGGCATGGCCCTTGTCGTGGCGAAGCGATCACGCCCCGGCGGTCCTCGGCGCGACCCCTCTTGATCGATTTGATCGCGGCGGTTCGTGCGCCTGGACGCTCAAAGGTGACACGAGCGGCCAGGGGGTGGCGTTGCGGTGACCTGGCGGTAGGTGGCCGGTCTTCTGCGTCGACGGCATAGTTCGTAGCCCGAGAACGCGCCGATCGCGCTACTGCTGCTGCTGCGGCCAGGGACCTAGCGGAGCCGGCGCTCTTGGAGCAGGGATTGGCGCTAGTTGCGGGATCCGCCGCGCGCCACCGCCGCTCGCGGTCTACCGTCTGAGGCTTGAGTGGCGGCAGACGACGACGCGGGTCCGGCGGCCATCCGGCTCGGGTGGCGCAGCGCCACGAGCGCGAGCAGGTGCGACAAGCGCCGCTCCCCGAGGAGGTCCGTGTCGCGCGGATGATCGCGCAGTCGGCGGCAGAGGTCGATTCGGCGCTCGATGCCGAGGCGTGGGCGTCGCACTTGCTCGGCACCTTCCGCGAGCAGCGGCATGGACTGCCGTTTCCAGACGCGGTCGAGGTCGATCCCGCGCTGCTGTTCGGTGGGCCGCTCGTCACCCGGCTGGCGACGTTCGACGATCCCGCCGCCACGGTCGCGCTGGCGGCGATCGCGAAGCTCGACGACGGCGAGCTGGGCACCCTGGCGGCGGAGCTGCTCGCCGGCTCGACGCCGAAGGCCGGTGCCCCGCGGTGGATCGAGCAAATCGGCGAGTCGGAGATCGTCGGCGCCGCGGTGATGAGCGAGGCGGTGTTCGACGACGCCCGCACGGTCTTGCTCGAGAGCCGCCATCCCGATGGCGAGACGATGGCGGTCGGCATCTTGATCGACCGCAACCTTGGCGGGTTGGCCAAGGACGTCCTGCTGGCCGAGTCGATCGAGCAGGTTGCGGGCGCGATGGGCCGCTACTCGACTGGCGACGAGGCCGAGCTGGAGCTCGAGCAGATCGAGCCCAGCATCGCCGCCGGGCTGATCCGGGCAGCGATCGCCCGGACGGACATGACCTGGGACCCGCCCGTCGACGACGACTTCTGGCCCGGGCGGGCGCTGGCGCTCCTGCGCGCCGACCAGACGCCGGGCGCGGTCGAGCCGCCCGAGCCCGCCGAGCTCTCAGGCCAGGAGCGCGACAGGCTGCGCGACGAGTTTCTCTCCTCGCCCGAGGGACGCGAGTTCGCGCCCGACGGCGATGAGGCCTGGGTGGCGTCGCTGGCGATCGACTTCTGCGCCGGCTACACAGACGGCGACCCGCTGCGCTGGAGCCCGGTGGTCGTCGAGCTGTTCATGACCGACTGGATCCCGCGCAAGGTCCTCGCGACGCCCGAGCTACTCAACCGCCTGCCTGCCGCGCTCGACGCCTGGGTGCGCTTCGCCGCCCGTCGGCGTGGGATCCCGGACTGGGCCGCCAACGAGACCCGAGGATCGATCGGCAAGTGGGTGAAGGAGATGGTTGACGCCGCCCTCGACCCGGCGGTCGGCGGGCCCTCCAAGCAGTTCCTGCTGGCGGCGAAGGCGGCCGGCGTCGATCTCGAGGACGAGCAGGCGCTGGGCACCTTCATCAAGGGCTGGAACGCGCGCAGCGAGCTGGACCTCGCCGACCTCGAGGTGCCGCAGGCGATCGAGCCCGACGAGATCCTCCAGCTGAAGATCACGCTCAAGGGGATCAGCAAGCCGCCGGTCTGGCGCCGCGTCCAGGTCCGCGCCGACACCACCTTCGCGATGCTCCACCAGATCATCCAGGCGGCGTTCGGCTGGACCGACACGCACCTGCACAGCTTCGAGTACAAGGGCGAGAAGATCGGCGTCCCAGACCCCGAGTGGGACAACGACTGCGCCGACGAGGCCCATACCACGCTCGACGAGGTGCTGCTCGGCCCGAAGGATCGCGTCCGCTATACCTACGACTTCGGCGACAACTGGGAGCACGACATCGTGCTCGAGAAGGTGATCGAGCCGGACGCCGACGACGGGCGACCAGTGCTTCTCACCGGCAAAGGCGCCCGCCCACCCGAGGACTCCGGCGGGCCCTGGGGCTACGCCGAGCTGAAGGACGCCGACGGCTTCGACCCGGCGTCGTTCGACCTAGAGCCGGCCCAGCAGAGGGTCCAGGCAACCTGCCGCTGAACGCTGGCGTTCGCCGACACACGGCGTAGTCAGGGCTACCGGACCACGATCGGCCTCGTCTTCCGGTTCGTGCTCATTCAGGACAGCGCATCGGCGACCAGGTGCTGCGTGCGCTTCGCCGGCTCTCACCAGTGCTCTTCCACGAACGGAGACGCGCGCACCAGGACGTCAGCGGCTCGAAGCGCGCCCCGCTGCCCACGCGCTCCTGCCGCCGTGCGGAAGTGAAGAGGCGTCTCAGCACGTGCTTCGGCGCGACCTCCCATTCGCCCCAGAAGCGCGGCTTGGCTGCAGCCCCATGCGGCAGGGTCAGTCTGAGCTCCGCGCTCCCCGCGCATATTGGCGCTCATGCGACGCCGGATCCGCGTGGTGCGAGCGGGTCGAGGACGCCATGCGATCACGAGGCGGGCGCGGCCCCCTGATCAGCGCGAAGAGAAAGACGTTGGCGTCAGCGACGAGGGCGGGGATGGGGCGATCTTCCTGAAGCATCTCTCGCTCGGTAAGAACCTGCGCGTTGAGCTGCGCGCCAACTTGTTCGGCCAGGCGTAGGAATCCCTCGCGGTAAACTTCGACGGGCAACTCGGGCGTGTCTCGCTGTGCGCCGGTATTGGGGACTGGTTCGTTGCGCGTGGCGAGCCAGTACGTCACGCACGGGGAGGAGCTGGGGGCAGCTGTGGGGAAGTGAGCCCCCCACAACACCCTCACCGCGCCTGGCCGGCGATCGTCCGCATGTGGAGACTTCCAGTAATGACGGGTTATCTCGTCGTCGTCGCGTCGAATGATGACGCGATACGCCGGTCATAAGACCGGCGCAGTGATAGCGGCCAGGCCGTGCCCGACCCGGGATGGACAATGGGGCGGCCGTGGGGAAGTCGCGGGGAAGTGGGAGCGTGAAACGCCAGTGCCGGCGGGCGATCCTCAGGTAGGCCGTGGGGAAGAAATGTCCGGATTTGACGGGTAACGGAGAGGGAGGGATTCGAACCCTCGTCGGACCGAAAGACCCGAACCGGTTTTCGAGACCGGCGCATTCAACCGCTCTGCCACCTCTCCGGTGGGGCAGGGCTAACGGTAGTGGAAGGTGGGGCGGGAGGGGGTCGGCGCCGGTTCGCGGTCCGCGCCCAAGGCTCAGCGCCGCCGGGCGAAGAAGGACCGCAGCAGATCGGCGCATTCCTCGGCGAGCAGGCCGCCCTCGACCTGCGGGCGGTGGTTCAGCCGGGGCTCTTCCAGGACGTTGAACACGCTGCCGGCGGCGCCGGCCTTGGGGTCGGTGGCGCCGAACACGAGCCTCGGCAGGCGGGCCAGGACGATCGCGCCGGCGCACATCGCGCACGGCTCGAGCGTGACGTACATGACCGAGTCGAGCACGCGCCAGCTGCCCAGGGCGCGGGCCGCCTCGCGCAGGGCGATCATCTCGGCGTGGGCGGTGGGGTCGGCGCGCAGCTCCCGCTCGTTGTGGCCGGCCCCGATCACCTCGCCCCCCTGCACGACCACGGCGCCGATCGGGACGTCGTCGTGCTCGAGCGCCCGGGCGGCCTCGCGCAGGGCCAGCCGCATGAAGTACTCCTCGCGGGGAAAGAAGTGGGAGCTCACGACTTCCTGACGCTACCGTTCAGGAGGGCAACTTTGCCGCCCGCGAGGGTGTCTTAGCGTCCGGGGCTGTCTTTTACCGTCCATCGTTTCGTTTGCCTGCGGCTACTTTCACCCGCCGTGTAACACCCGTGGCGCTTGCCGTCGCGGCGCTGCTGTGCCTCGGGGGCCCGGCGGCGCAGGCCCGGGCCAAGGCCGTGCGGCACGCGGACTATGTTCCGGGCGAGATCGTGGTCGGTTACAAGCCCGCGCCGGAGATGGCGCACACCACGCGCCAGATCGGCACCAGTGCAGGGACGAGCGCAGAGGAGAGCATGCGAATCATCAAGGTCCCGCGCCGACGCAGCGTCTGGACCACGATCGCCAAGCTGCGCCGCCAGCGCGGGGTGCTGTACGCGACACCCAACTACATCGCCCATCAGGCGGGCGGGTGGAACCCCAACGATCCCGGCAACACGGACCAGAGCCAGGGCTGGCAGAAGCTCCAGTGGAACTTCTTGCCCGGGATCGGAGTGGACGCCCCGGCAGCGTGGGCGCACATGTTCGGAGTCCACCGTCCCGGGGGTCGCGGGGTGACCATCGCGGTGCTCGACACCGGCGTCGCGTACCGCGACTGGGACCGGTTTGGCAAGTCGCCCGACTTCGCGAGCACGCAGTTCGTGGATCCCTACGACTTCGTGGCCAGGAACCCGTTCCCACTCGATCGCGAAGGGCACGGCACGTTCGTGGCCGGGATGATCGCCGAGTCGACCAATAACCGGCTCGGGCTGACTGGGCTGGCCTACGGGGCCACGATCATGCCGGTCCGGGTGCTCGACGCCGTCGGCAACGGCGATTCGGCCACGATCGCCAAGGGCATCCGCTACGCGGTCACCCGCGGCGCGCAGATCATCAACCTGAGCCTGGAGTTCGACATCAACGTGACCGCGTCGAAGATCCCCGACATCATCCGCGCGATCGGCTTCGCCCACCGCCATGGCGTGGTCGTGGTGGCCGCGGCCGGCAACGACAGCTCCCACCAACTGGCCTACCCGGCAGCCGCCCCGGCCGTGATCTCGGTTGGCGCCACCACGCGCGACCGCTGCCTGGCCGGCTACTCCAACGGCGGAGCGAAGCTCGACCTGGTCGCGCCGGGCGGGGGAGACGACGCCACCATGGCCGCCGACCCCGACTGCCATCCGTTCCGCAGCCTGCCCGCCGTGCACCAGATGACCTACAGCGACTTCAACTCGATCAGCCCGGGGGTGAACGCCACCCGGTTCAGCCTGCCGGGCAGCTACGGCACCTCGATGGCGGCGCCGGCCGTGTCGGCCACCGCCGCGCTCATCATCGCCAGCCGCATCCTCGGCCCCCACCCCTCGCCGGACCGGATACTGGCCCGTCTGGAGCAGACCGCGACGCCACTCGGCGGCAGCCAGCCGAACCCAGACTACGGCTATGGCCTGGTCAACGCCGGCGCGGCCACCTCGCGCTCGATCGCGCCCGCGCCGCCCGCGCCCTAACCGACCGCGTCACGTCGTCCGGACGATCAGCACCGAGCATGGTGCGTGATGGGAGACGTTGTTCGGCACCGAGCCCAGCAGGAAGCGCTTGGCCCCGGTCATGCCCTTATTGCCGACCACGATCAGGTCGCAGCGCTGCTCCTCGGCCACGTCGACGATCGCGTCGGCCGCATCGCCGACGCGGGCGAACGTCTCGACCTCGTCCACTCCTGCGGAAACCGCCTCGACCCGCGCCTGCTCGAGCAGCGCCACCACTTCGTCGTGAGGGTTGTTCGCCCACTGGATGTCCTCACGGGCCACCACCGCCTCGCCCCGCAACCGCGGCTCGGACACCGGCTCGTACGCGCTGACGATGTGCAGCCGCGCAGGCAGCCCGGCCGCCATCTCGATCGCGCGCCGCACGGCAGCCTGGGCGGTCTCCGACCCGTCGGTCCCCACCAGGATCGACTGGAACATCACCAGGCTCCCGCGACCACCATCAGGCGAGTTTGGTGATCGCGATCACCATCCCAGCCACCACGAACAGCACGATCGCGACCTGCATCCAAAACCAATGACGCGGCACAACGGACAAAACTAGCGGGCTATCGTCACGATCAGATGACTCAGGCGCGACTCAATCCGACGCTGAAGGCGGTCAGCGACGCCGTGCTCGGCGTGGCCGCCAACCTGTCGGTGGACGAAGTGCTGCAGAGGCTGGTCGATGCGGCCCGGGAGCTGGCGGGCGCCCGCTATGCCGCGCTGGGCATCCCCGACGGGGCGGGCGGGTTTCGCCGCTTTCTGGTGGCCGGCATGAGCGATGAATTGATCGAGTCGATGGGCCCCTTGCCGCGGACCCACGGGATGCTCGCGGCGATGCTCCACCAGGCCGAGCCCTACCGGACCGACGACATCCACGAGGACCCGCGCTTCCGCGGCTGGTGGCCCCGCCGGCACCCGGACATGCGCTCGTTCCTGGGCGTCCCGATCATCTCGCCCGCCGGGACCATCCTCGGCGCCTTCTACCTGACCGAGAAGGAGGACGCCGCGGCGTTCGACCCCGAGGACCAGGCGCTGATCGAGCTGCTGGCCGCTCACGCCTCGATCGCGATCACGAACGCCCGCCTGTACGAGCAGAGCCGCGAGCTATCGATCCTCTCCGAGCGCAACCGCCTGGCCCTCGAGCTGCACGACGTGGTCAGCCAGAAGCTGTTCAGCGTGATGCTGACCGCCGAGGCCGCGGCGACCCAGATGGACCGCGATCTCATCGCCGCGCGGGCCCAGCTCGAGCGCCTGCGCGAGCTGGCCGGGGAGGCGCTCGAGGAGCTCCGCTCGCTGATCCTCGGGCTGCGCCCGCCGGAGCTCGAGCGCGACGGGCTGGCTGACACGCTGCGCAAGGAGGTCGAGATGGTGGCGCGCACGCACGGCACCGACGTCGAGCTCCAGATCGATCCGGGGCTCTCGAGCGCGGGTGGCGAGAGCGAGCTGGCCCTGCTGCGCATCGCCCACGAGGCGCTGCACAACGCGGTGCGGCACGCAAACGCCGACCATGTGACGGTCCGCCTGGCCGGCGAGAACGGCAAGCTCGTAATCGAGGTCACCGACGACGGCATCGGCTTCGACCCGCACGCGCCCGAGCTACGCTCGCGGCACCTCGGCCTGACCTCGATGGAGGAACGGGCGCGCGAGCTGCAAGGCCGGCTGCGCATCCACTCGAGGCCGGGCAAGGGCACCACGGTCCGTGTCGAGCTGGCCCGCGATGGCTCCTGAGGCCATCCGCATCCTGCTCGTCGACGATCACGCGGTCGTGCGCGAGGGCCTGCGCGCGTTCCTCACGCTCCAGGAGGGGTTCCAAATCGTGGGCGAGGCGGCCGATGGCGAGGAAGCCGTGGAGCGGGCGGTCGAGCTCGAGCCCGACGTGATCCTCATGGATCTCGTGATGCCGAGGCGCGACGGTGTGAGCGCGATGCGCGAGCTCAGACGGAGCGCCCCGAAAGCCAAGGTCATCGTCCTGACGAGCTTCCTGGACGACGACCGCCTCCTGCCCGCGCTCGAGGCCGGAGCGGCCGGCTACCTGCTCAAGAACTCCCAGCCCAGCGAGCTCGCCCGAGCCGTTCGCGCGGCGCAGGCCGGCGAGGCGATCATCGATCCGACCGCGGCGGCGCGTCTGGTCGACGCTCTGTCCGAGCCCGATCGCGCGCGAGGAAGCGCAACTGCCCTCGATCAGCTGACCGGCCGCGAGCGCGAGGTGCTGGCGCTGATCGCCCAGGGCCGGGCCAACAAGCGGATCGCGCTCGAGCTCGGCATCTCCGAGAAGACGGTCAAGACCCACGTGGGCCACGTGCTGGCCAAGCTCGGCGTGGCCGACCGGACCCAGGCGGCGGTGCTGGCCGTGCAGGAGGGTCTCAGCACTAGGTCCTAGGACCAATTACGCCTGGTAACCGGGACCGCCCCCGGCCTACCGTGGCGGGCATGCCTCTAGCCATCATCACCGGATCATCGCGAGGCCTCGGCCTCGCACTCGCTCGCGCCCTGGCCGAGCGGCAATGGGCGCTGGTCCTCGACGCTCGTGGCGCCGCCGACCTCGAGCGCGTCGCCCGCGAACTGGGCGCGATCACCGAGGTCCTCGCCCTCCCGGGCGACGTGGCCGACGACTGGCACCGCGGCGCCCTGGTCGAGGCCGCCGGCGAGAGGGTCGATCTGCTGGTCAACAACGCCAGTCTGCTCGGACCCAGTCCCCAGCCACCGCTCGGCGGCTACCCGCTCGACATCCTCGAGCGCGTCTACAGCGTCAACGTGCTCGCGCCGCTGGCCCTCACCCAGCTGGCCCTGCCCCGCATGGCCGACGACGGCGTGATCGTCAACGTGAGCTCCGACGCCGCCGTCGAGCCGTACGCGGGATGGGGTGGCTATGGATCGTCGAAGGCCGCGCTCGACCAGCTCACCGCGATCCTGGCCGAGGAGCACCCCGCGCTGCGGATCTACTCGGTCGATCCCGGCGACATGCGCACCCGCATGCACCAGGAGGCGTTCCCGGGCGAGGACATCTCGGACATCCCGTCGCCCGAGGCGAGCGTTCCCGGCCTGCTCAGGCTGATCGAGGGCGAGCTGCCGAGCGGCCGCTACCTGGCCCGCGAGCTCGTCCCACTCGCGCCGGCGGTGCGATGAGCGCGCCGGCGTTCGAGATCGCAGCGGACCTCGAGGCCCACGAGCCGCCCGAAGCGCGGGGCGTCCCGCGCGACGGCGTGCGCCTGCTCGCCGCGCACCGCTCGAGTGCTCTGCTCGAGCACCGGACGTTCCGCGATCTACCCGAGCTGCTCGCGCCCGGCGACGTGCTGGTCATCAACGTGTCGGCCACGATCCCGGCGGCCGTTCCGGCCCGCCGCGCCGCGGGCGGCGGCGGGGTGCGCGTGCATTTCGCCACCCGCGCGCCTCACCTGGACGACGACTGGCGCGTGGTCGAGATCCGCAGTGCCGACGGCCGCCGGCCGGCGCGACTGCCGGCCGGGGAGCGGCTCGAGCTGCGCGGTGGCGCGCGACTGGAGCTGGTGGCGCCCTACGCGTCGGGGCAGCGGCTGATGCTGGCCCGGTTCTGCTGCGAGCTGCTCGTCGACGACTACCTCGAGCGCCACGGCGAGCCGATCCGCTACGGCCACGTGCGCGGGACCTGGCCGCTCGAGGCCTACCAGAACGTGTACGCGATCAGTCCGGGCAGCGCGGAGATGCCGAGCGCCGGGCGTCCGTTCACGCGGGAGCTGCTCTCGCGCCTGGTGGCGCGGGAGGTCGAGGTCGTCCCGATCACGCTGCACGCCGGGGTGTCCTCGCCGGAGAGCCACGAGTCGCCGTTCCCCGAATGGTTCGAGGTCCCCGAGCGGACCGCGGAGACGATCTGCACGGCGCGCGGCCGCGGCGGCCGCGTGATCGCGGTCGGCACGACCGTAGTGCGGGCGCTCGAGTCCGCGGCCGCGGTCGACGGGTGTGCGTGCGCGCGGTCGGGGTGGACCGGGTTGGTGGTCACGCCCGACTGCGGCGTGCGCTCGGTCGACGGGATGATCACTGGCTGGCACGAGCCGGAGGCCTCGCACCTGATGATGCTCGAGGCGATCGCCGGTCCGGAGCTGCTGCACGCGTCCTACGCCGCCGCCGTGGACGGCGGGTATCTATGGCACGAGTTCGGTGACTCGCACCTGATCCTGCCGTGAGCGCTTACGCCGCGTGTGCCAGGACCGCCGGGAAGTCGATCGACACCCCGCGCGGCACGACCAGCACCGGGCAGGTGGCGTTCTCGATCTCGTTCTGGGCCTGGGCGCTCACCAGCACCTGACCGATCGGGGCCTCCAGGCGCGAGCCGACCACGAGCAGGTCGACGCGGCGCTCGTCGCGCGTGAGCGTGGCGCCGAAGCTGTCGGCCAGGGCCCGGGCGGTCTCGAGCGTGGTGTCGTCGCCGGGAATCGCGATCACGCCGATCCGGTGGATGCGCGCTCCGAAGTACTCGGCCGGGGCGATGGCCACCGCGGCCGGGCCGCACTCGAGCAGGCTCTGGGTGGTGTGCTGCGGCGCAATGCGCCCGGGCGGGGTGCGGTAGTCGGAGCCGAACACGACGATGTCGGCGCGTTGCTCCTCGATGAGACGGCGAAGGCCCTCGGGCGTCGACGGGCTGACCACCACCCGGGTGTTGACGTCCAGGTCGGCCAGGCGGTCGGCGCCGCGGGCGAGCAGCATCTCGGCCTCGTGCGTCTCGAGCTCTTCCTGGGAGCAGTCGTCGCAGGTGCAGTGGCGGACGTAGGCAAGGGTCAGCGAGGCGCCGGCGTCGCTTAAGATTCTTCCGAACATCAGTGCGTCGTGGTCTCCCGGCGTGTCGTCGTAGGAGATGATCGCCCTGGGTGCCATGGGGGGCCTCCATTCCTCGGGGGTTCGGGGGTTGAACCTCCTGTTCGCCGCGAGCATCGCACCTACCTACTATCAGCGCTAATGAACTTGATCATGTTGCTGATAAGCTGCGCTAATGCTGCACGTCGGGCGTCTGAAGGTGCTGTGCGAGGTGGCGCGCAAGGGGTCGTTCTCGGGCGCGGCCGAGGCCCTGTCCTACACCCAATCGGCGGTCTCGCAGGCGATCGCACGCCTGGAGGCGGAGACCGGCGCGACGCTGATCGTGCGCGACCGCGGCGGGGTCAGGCCGACGGCCGCGGGGACCAGCCTGGTCGAGCACGCGGAGGCGATCTTCGCCCGGATCGAGGCGGCCGAGACGCAACTGGCGGCGGTGCTGGGCATCCGGGCGGGCCGGCTGCGGATGGCCTCGTTCCCGTCCGCCGGCGCCACCCTGATGCCGCTGGCCATCGCACGATTTCGGGCACGCCATCCTGACGTCGCGCTGACGCTGGCCGAAGGCGAGCCCGAGGAGATCGCTCCCCGGCTGCGCGCGGGCGAATTCGATCTGGCACTGCTGTTCGAGTTCCCCGGCACCCGGGAGCGGCACGGAGCCCGGCTGCGCACCCAGCGCCTGCTCGATGACCCGATGCTGGTGGCACTGCCGGCCGAGCACGCGCTGGCCGGGAAGCGGGCGCTCACGCTGGCCGACCTGCGCGAGCAGGATTGGGTGCAGACGTCGGCCTCGAGCCCGTGCGCGCGCTTCGTCGTCCGCTCATGCCTGGCCGCCGGGTTCGAGCCGAAGGTGACGTTCGAGTCAGACGACTACGAGACCGTGCAGGGCCTCGTCGCCGCGGGGGTGGGCGTGTCGCTGATCCCGCGGCTGGCCCTGACGCACGTGCACCCCGGCATCGTCGTGCGCTCGCTCGCGCCCAAGCCGCCGTCGCGCCGCGTGGTGGCCGCGACGCTCGCCGCGGCCGGGGTGGCGCCGGCGGCCGGGACGATGATCGAGATCCTCGCCGGGGTGGCCGAGCGCTACACCGACCAGCCGGCGCAGGCCGCTTAGGACCGGGGCTTGACCTTCGCGGTCAGGCGGGTCGTGCGCTTCAGCGCATCGGTCGCGCGGACCGTGAGCCCGATGCGCGAGGCGTGGTGGCGCGCCAGGTCCGACACCAGGCTGCCACCGGCCTGGAGCCTCGGGTAGGTGACCGTCACGTGGACCTGCTGCGCGGGGGTCTTCAGCTTGAGCACGAGCGCGCCGTGCTGGAGCGACACGGTGTACTTCAGGCGCAGGTTGCCGCGCCCGGTCACGGTGACCATCGCGCGCGCGCGCGTGAAACGCAGGCCACGCGGCAGGGTCACGCTCACGGTCTTCAGCATGGGCGCATCGCGCCCGGCGGCGAGCATGAACGACAGCCGAGGCCTGGCCGCGCCGACCCCGGACAGCGACACGCGCGAGAGCGTCGGGTTGGTCTGGATCGTCCAGGAGAACGAGGTGCGGGACGTGGTCCCTGTCGCATCGGATGCGTCGATGGTCACGGTGGAGGTCCCGAGGTGACTCGGACGGCCGGTGACCTTGCCGCTCGAGGTGCCCAGCGAGAGCCCCGCGGGCAGGCCGGTGGCGCTGAAGTGCACGCTTGCCCCGCGGGTGTCTGACGCCCTGATCTGGAGGCTGACCGGGCTGTGCAGCGTGGAGCGCTGCGCTCCCGGATTGGCCAGCGAGATCGCGTCGGTGCACAGGGCGCCGGCCAGAGACGAGCCATTGGGGGTTCCCAGGCCCGTGGCCATGTCGTAGCCGGAGCCGGCGGCGAACTGGCCGCCGTTGGTCCCGGTCAAGTCGTTGTCGCCGGTCGTGGTGTCGGTGAAATCGGCGGCGTACGCGGTGCCGGCGGCGTTGTAGAGGGCCGGGTTGGCGAAGCCGACCGCCGTCCCGCTGCAGGAGCTCGAGGCGTTGGTCAGCGCGATCAGCGCGGCCCAGGCCGGCGCGGCGCC
This sequence comes from uncultured Solirubrobacterales bacterium, assembly GCA_963841535.1. Taxonomy (GTDB): domain Bacteria; phylum Actinomycetota; class Thermoleophilia; order Solirubrobacterales; family Solirubrobacteraceae; genus Palsa-465. The sequence goes on from CAWJDF010000003.1 coordinate 57,057, forward strand.
GCTGGTGCCGCCAACCACCTGCCAGCCCGCGGGCACGGTGGGTCCTGCGCTGCCGCTGCCGTTCCAGAAGATCACGTACCCGGTGTTCGGATCGGCGTCGGCCGACACGTCGGGCACCTCGCGGCAGTTGCCCGATGTGGCCCCGCACGGCGAGCCCGAGGAGGCGGAGTTGATCACGTGCAGGGACGCGGGGGCGTCGACCTGGTAGGCCGGCATCTTCCAGATGGTGGAGATCCCGCCGCCGGTGGCGCCGACCGCCGGTCCGTTGTTCCATACGGTCTCGCTGGGCCGCGGGCCGAGCGCGTTCACGCGGGTCCCGCCCACACCGGTCACGAACGGCTGGCTGGCCGGGTCGTCGACCTGGGGGGTCGGGTTCGCGGGGAAGCAGTCCTGGGCGCCGTCGTCGCCCGAGGCCGAGAAGATCGATTGTCCCTGTGTGGCGGCCTCCTCGAACAGCGTGTTCTCGGCCGAGGCCTGGCTCTGACCGTTGATGAATTCGCACTGGCCCCAGGACGCGGTGACCACCTGGGCGGCGTGGTCGGTGATGATCTGACTGAACGTGTCGTACGGGCCCGAGCCCGAGTTCGGCCCCTCGTACACGGCGATGTTCGACTTCGGGGCCAGCCCGATCACGTTCTCGATGTCGAGCGCAGCTTCGCCCGATCCCTCCCCGGTGCCGGCCCCGCCGTCGACGAGGACGTTCTTGAACAGCGCGTCGATGCCGTAGCACTGCTCGTAGGCGACTACGTCGTTCGGGTCGTAGGGCTCGAGCTCGAGGATCGCCACGGTCTGGCCGGCGCCCTCGTCGGCCGCGCCGCCTGGGGCGCCCGAGGCGTACAGGCCGGACAGCCCGTACGCCGAGGCGATCTGGTCGGCGGTGAATCCGCCCTGGCTCGAGCCGGCTTGGCTGGCGGCCGCGCACGGCTGGGGGCCGCCGGTGACGACGTGGGCCTTGGCGGCGCGTGCCTGCGACGCGCGGTGCGGGCGGACCAGCAACGGCCTGGCGGCCTGGAGCGTGTCGAGCCCGAGGATCGCCTGGACGTCGGGTGCGATCTGCTGATCGAGCGCGGGCGCCTGCTGGTTGACGATCGCGGCGGCGCCGTTCTGCAGGCTTACGTGCGCGAACGACACGGCGAACGCGCGCGCGAACGTTCCCGCGGTGCCGCTGACCGGGATCGAGAGCGCGTTGGCACTGGGCGGGCCCGGCGTGAGGCCGTGGGCCCTGAGCGATGCCTCGACCGCCTCGACCGCGTCCGGTGCCGCGCCGAAGCGCTCGGCGAACTGACCCGGCGTGATGTAGTCGCGGTACTGCGGCGAGCCCGGCGTGGAGACCGCGGTGGCGAACGCCTCGAGCGCCGCCGAGTCGCGCGGCTGCAGCGTGATCGTCACGTGCATGGGAGTGTCGGCCGCCACGGCGCTCGCGATGTGAGCGCCTTGAGGCAGCGCCGGGGCGCTCCCCAGGCGCGCAGCTCCGGCGGAGGCCGGCGCGAGGAGTGCGATCACCCCCGCACAGGCGCAGGCGACCGAGGCCAATCGAGTGGACCGACGTATGACCACTCGGGGCGAGGCTAGCGGGTCGGCCTTGTGCCGGCGTCGGTGGCGCCTGGCATCCTGCGGGGTCATGACCGACGGGATCGTGCTCGGCGAGGACGGCGTGGCGCGCTGCTGGTGGGCCGACTCGGCGCCCGAGTACCGGTCCTACCACGATCGCGAGTGGGGGTTTCCGGTGGCCGACGACGACCGGCTGTTCGAGAAGCTGAGCCTCGAGGGCTTTCAGTCCGGGCTGTCCTGGCTGACGATCCTGCGCAAGCGCGAGGCGTTCCGGCGGGCGTTCGCCGGGTTCGATTTCCGCGCGGTCGCTTCGTTTGACGAGAGCGACGTGGCCCGGCTGCTGGACGACGCGTCGATCGTGCGCCACCGCGGCAAGATCGAGGCGGTGATCAACAACGCGGGGCGGGCGGTCGAGCTGGTCTCCCAGTGCGGATCTTTGGCGGCCTTCGCGTGGGGCTTTGAGCCGACGCCACGGGCCGGGGGTTTGCGCCGCGACGCGATCGAGGCCCACACTGCGGAGTCGCGCGCACTCGCGAAGGAGCTCAAGCGCCGCGGATGGCGGTTCGTCGGGCCGACCACGGTGTACGCATTCATGCAGGCGATGGGCCTGGTCAACGATCACCTGGAAGGCTGCGCCGCGTGGGCCTCGGTCGAGCAGTCCCGCGAGCAGTTCACGCGGCCTACAGCAGCCTGACGATCGCGAAGATCCCCACCACGACGATCACCGCGCGCAGGGCGGCAGGGGGGAGGCGGCGGCCGTAGCGCGCGCCGAGCACACCGCCGATCGTCGAGCCGATCGCGATGAGCAGCGCGGCCGGCCAGGAGACATGGGCGGCGAACACGAACACCACGCCGGCCACCAGGTTGACCAGGCCGGCCAACACGACCTTGAGCGCGTTGATCCGCTGCAGGTCCTCTCCCTCGAACGACAGCCCGAGGATGGCCAGCAGCAGGATCCCCTGGGCGGCGCCGAAGTAGCCGCCGTACACGCCGCTCGCGAAGATCGACGCGGTGGCCACCGGGCCCGCGCGATCGCGGTCGCGGGGACGCCCACGGTGGGCGGTCAGCGCGCGCGACAGGCGCGGCTGGAGCACGATCAGCACCAGCGCGATCGCGATGAAGGCGGGGACGATCGTCTTGAACGCGCTTGGCGGAAGGCTGAGCAGGAGTATCGCGCCGGTGATGCCGCCGATGGTCGAGACGGTGGCGAGGGGGATGGCGCGCCGGGCCTGGCCCTTCAGCTCGTTCCGGTAGCCGATCGCGCCCGACACCGAGCCCGGGACCAGCCCGACCGTGTTGGACACGTTGGCCGTCACCGGGGCATACCCGAACGCGAGCAGGACCGGGAAGGTGAACAGGGTGCCGCTGCCGACGACGACATTGATCGTGCCGGCGACGATGCCCGCCCCGAAGATCCCGAGCGCGTGCGGCAGGGTCATGGGGTTGCTTGTATCCGCGATCTAGGTCCGGTACGCGCGGACGAGGTAGCCGCTGCGGCCGGGGCTCTGGACCTCGACGCGGCCGAAGCCGCTGGCGCCGAACATAAGCTCGAGCTTCCCGGCGGCTGTAGTTGAAGATCGGGCAGTCGCCGATCCACTCGTAGCGCACCTTGCGGATCGGCCCCTTGACGAGCGACCAGGTCGGAAACGATCCGACCACGCAGCCGCCGGGTGCGGTCAGCTCGAACATGCGCCGGCTGAAGCGGTGCGGCTCGGGCAGGTAGTCGAACAGCCCGACCGCGAGGATCACCTCAAAGGGTCCGGTGAGCTCTGCGGCTAGGAAGTCGTCGACGATGAGTTCCGTGCGGTCGGCGAAGCGGCCTTCCAGTCGCGTGCGGGCGAGGTCGATCATCGGCGCCGAGAAGTCCACGCCGACGTAGTGTTGGGCGCCGGCCTCTCCGAGGACGAACTCGCCGATGCGACCGGAACCGCAGCCCACGTCGAGGACGCGTGGGCCGGCGTATTCCTTGACCGTGTCCACGGCCAGCTGGCGCCGGCGGAACAGGCCGGGGCGCAGCGTGCGCACCAGCCAGCGCTCGTCCTCGTACAGGTCGTCGAACTGGTGCGCGCGTTCTTCGAAGCGCGTGCGGACGCGTTCAGGCGCCGCCGTCGAGTCGTGCATGGGCTTCACCATAGGGGATCAGGTTGTAGCGTCGCGCGATCGCCTTCAGCACTCCGGGCGCGCGCCGGCGGGCGCCGTTGCGCTGGGCCTCGCGCAGGCGGGCGTGGACCCGCTGGGTGGCGCTCACGCCTTTCGGGACCATGGCCTTCAGGGGCTGCGGGTCGAGTTCGTTGGGGTGCAGGTACAGGCCGGCGTACGGGCCGGCGCGCTCGAGCCCGGTCAGGATCAGCGGCTTGGGGAGGACCTGCCAGTAGGACGCGCCGCCGACCGGGACGGTTGCGCCGGCGGGGCGCCAGACCGCGATCGGGAATTCCCACAGTCCTGTCGCGAGGCGGTGGGGTTCCTGGGTCGCCGGGACGGTGTGGTCACGGATGGCGGGCGAGTCGTGCTGGCTCGCGTCGTACGCGAAGCCCTCTTGCGCGAGGACCTCGAAGGCCCACTGCGCCTCGTTGGTGATCGAGAAGGCGGGGGCGCGGTAGCCGATCGGCGTGCGGCCGGTCAGGTCCTCGATCGTGGCCTTCGCCGCTCTGAGATCCTGCGCGAACTCGGCCGGCGTCTGGGTGTGGACAAGCTTGTGGGCGTCGCCGTGGCACGCGATCTCGTGGCCGGCCCGCACGATCGGCTCGAGCAGGTGCGGGTGGGCCCGGGCGGCCATGCCGAGCACGAAGAACGTTGCGCGGGCGTTCAGCTCGTCGAGTGTTTTCAGCAGTACGTCGGTCTGGCGCGCGAGCGCCGGCCCGGGCTGTTGCCAGTCGGCCGCGCCCACGCGCCGGCGCACCAGCTGGTGCCAGTCCTCGAAGTCGACGCTGAGCAGGAGGGTGTGGCGGGCGTCGGGCACGTTCGCCGCAACCGTAGCTCGGATAGCCCGAGGCGGGCCTTGGCAGATCACCGGCGCTATACGACGGTTATCTGCCGAGCACCGTCATCCACCCGCCAGCATCCGCCTGCCGATCACGCGCTGCCCCACGCGCAGCGGGGTCAGTAGGCCGAGCCGCGACGCGAGGCGCATCGAATCGGCCCACCGCGACAGGCCGGAGTGCTGGGAGTCGGCGAACGCGCCGTCCTCGATCAGCTCGAGGTACCAGTCGATTGTGGCATGAAGCGTGTCGTCGAGCGGGCGCGACTCATATCCGAGCTCCTCGCGCGCCTTGCGCGAGGTGAAGCGCCAGTCCTGGCCCATCAGGTTCGAGGCCTCCGCCGACAGCGCGCCGGGCAGGCCGAGCGCCTCCCGGATCTGAGCCAGGCGCCGGATGCCCGCCGGCAGCACCATGATCGGATACCGGACGCCGGACAGCTCGGCCACGCGATCGATCAGGCGGGGCCAGGGCAGGTTCTCGCCGCCCAGGATGTAGCGCTCGCCGGGCTTGCCCCGCTCGGCGGCGAGCAGGTGACCCGCCGCCACGTCCTCGACGTCGACGAAGTTCATCGGGGCGTCCAGCACGCCCGGGAGGCGGCCTCGCAGGTAGTTGCCGATCGTCCGGGTGGAGGTCTCGCCCGGCTGGGAGCGGTTGACCGGAACGCCCAGGACGTAGGCGGGGTTGACCACGACCACGTCTACCTCGTGCCGGTCGGCCGCATCGAGCGCGGCGGTCTCGCCGGCGTGCTTGGAGTCCGGGTAGGCGAGCCGGAGCCAGTCCTTCGGATAATCGGTCTCTTCGTTGGCCGGTCGGCCGTTGGCGACGCCGATGGCCGAGATCGTCGAGGTGACCACCACCCGCTTCACCCCGGCCGCGGCCGCCGCCTCGACCGCGATCTCGGGCCCGCGGGCGTTCAGCTGCCAGACGCGCTCCATCGGGCTCGACGCGACGTAGCCGGCGACGTGGAACAGCAGGTCGCTGTCACGCAGAGCGCGCTTGAGCGCGCGGAAGTCGAGCACATCGCACTTGGCCCGCCGGTACTTGATGCCGGTCAGGGCCTTCAGGCGGTCGGGGTTTCGGTAGATGACGCGCACGTCGTCGCCGCGCTCCGCCAGCGCTCGCACCACATGGGCGCCAACGAAGCCGGTGGCTCCGGTCACGCATACCTTCATAGGGGATCTCTCCTTGGGTTGGTCGCCTCAGTGCCTTCCCGCCGACGCCGATCCCCATGCGCCCGATCCTGGAGTTCACACGATGGATCAGTCGATCGCGCGCCGGTAGAAGCCGCGCACGCCGATCGCCAGCAACGTGCTCAGCGATCCGATCAGCACCACGATGCACACCCACGTGGCGATGTGCGGGACGCTCGGGACGAGCGCCGCGCGCATCGACTCGCTGACGTAAGTCATCGGGTTGAAGGCGGTCACGACCTGAAACCACGGGAGGCGATCCAGTGAGGGCCACGGGTACTGGCTGCAGCCGGTGAACAGCAGCGGCGTGAACACCAGCGAGAACACGATGTTGATCCGCTGCGGCACGACCAGCGTGCCGAGCACCAGGCCGAGCCCGGCGCCCAGCATGCTGCCCAGCACGAGCGACAGCACGAGCAGCGGCACCCCGCTCCAGCGCCACGGGATCGACCCAAGCACGAGGATGCCGACCGGGATCATCACGGCGGTGGCGGTGATCGCGCGCAGCGTCGCGAACAGCACCTTCTCCGTCGCCACCAGCGCGGTCGACATCGGGGCGAGCAGGCGATCCTCGATCTCCTTGGTCCAGCCGAACTCGACCACCAGCGGGAAGGCCAGCGTCTGCATTCCGGTGATCACCGCGGTCAGCGCGAGGAGCCCCGGGAACAGCAGCTCGGAGTAGCCGTGCTGCGTGTATCCGAGCGAGCCCAGCACCTTGCCGAACACGAACAGCAGGAACAGCGGCTGGAGGATGACCTGGGCGAGGAACACCGGCAGCTCTTTCCAGGTGACGTACAGATCGCGCCGCAGCACCGCTGTGAAGGCGCGGGCCTGGGGCGGGCGCGTGGCGGCCACAGCGGCGGTGGCGATGCTCATCGCAGCGTCCTCCCGGTCAGATGGATGAACACGTCCTCGAGCGTGGGCGCGCCGAGCTCCACTCCCTTGAGCCCGAAACCGCGATCCGCCAGCAAGGTCGCGGTCGGCGCGATCAGCTGCGACGCCTCCCCGGACACGTACAGACGCACTCGCCGCTCCGCGGCATCGGCGTCGGGCATGTCGTCGTGGAGGGCCTCCACCGCCTCCACCCCGGCAAGCTGCCCGAGCGCCTGCACCAGCGTCTCCGGCACGTCGCCGTTCTGGGCCTGGACGCTCAACTCGAGCGTCGAGCTTCCGGCTAGCCCGCGCATCAGCGCCTCCGGCGTGTCGAGGGCTAGCAGCTTGCCGCGATCCATGATCCCCACGCGGTCGGCGAGGACTGCGGCCTCGTGCATGTCGTGGGTGGTCAGGATCAGCGTGACCCCGCGGTCTCGTAGCTCGCGCAGGCGGTCCCACACGAACAGCCGGGCCGCCGGATCAAGGCCCGTGCTGGGCTCGTCGAGGAACAGGACCTGCGGCTCGTGCATGAGCGCGCGGGCGATCATCATCCGCTGCGATTGGCCGCCCGAGAACAGGTCGGGCTTGATGTCCGCGCGCTCCAGCAGTCCGAATTGGTCGAGCAGCTCGTTGGCGCGGGCGGTCGCCTCGGCCGCCGGCACGCCGTGATAGGCGGCGTGGAAGGTGAGGTTGCGCCGGATCGAGATCGAGCGATCGAGGTTCGAGCGCTGCGGGACGACCGCGAGCAGGCTGCGGGCGCGGACCGGATCGACCCCGACGTCGACGCCGCCGATCATCGCCCGGCCGGCGGTTGGGCGCACCCGGGTGGTCAGCATGCCGATCGTGGTGGTCTTGCCCGCGCCGTTCGGGCCGAGCAGGCCGAACACCTCTCGGGGCGCCACCGCGAACGAGATCCCGTCGACCGCGTTGACCGGCGACTTGGGGTAGCGCTTGACCAGCTCTGAGACTTCGACGGCGGGCGAGTTGCTCACGCGCCCGAGGTTAATAGCCGGGATAATCGGCGCGTGGTCCCCGAGGCCGATCTGAAGCGGACCGAGCACGGACTGGAGCCAGTGGGCGAGGGCTGGTTCGTGGTGAACGCGCGCGAGTCCAAATGGCTCGACGGCCATTTCGGCGCCTACACGCGCTTCGAGGGCGAGTCTCGGTTCACCAAGCTCGGCTTCAACATCGGCGTGCTGGCACCGGGCCAGGCCGCCTGTTACTACCACGGCGAGGAGGAGCAGGAGGACTTCCTGGTCCTCTCGGGCGAGTGTCTCCTGCTGATCGAGGGTGAGGAGCGACCGCTTCGCCAATGGGACTTCGTCCACTGCCCGGACTGGACCGAGCACGTGTTCGTCGGCGCCGGCGACGGGCCGTCCGCGATCCTGGCGGTCGGAACCCGCTCGGACGGCGGCGTGGTCTACCCACGAGCCGAGGTGGCGCTGCGGCACGGCGCCGGCGTCGAGCGTGAGACGCACGCGCCGAGCGAGGCGTATGCCGAGATCCCGCCGGACGCAGAGGTCGGCTACCGCGACGGCTGGCTCCCGGGGGAGTAGCCCTCGAGATCGACCCGCCACGTGACGGATCACCGCCGGACCGCGCGCTGACCGAGGCGGTACGCGAGGCGGCCCGGTTCGACCACCGGGCCGTGTCGGCGCCGGCCGGTCTGTTGGCCGCTATTCCGGTCGTCTCGATGCTCGCCCTGGGGACGATCACGTGGTCAGCGGTCGCGGGCGTGACCATGGGCGCGGGGGCGATGCTGGTCGGGATCGCCTGGCGTGTGCAAGGCGGACGACCGCCGCTCGCGGTGATGGCCACCGACGCGCTGGTGATGTCGCTCTCGACGTTCGTGGGCTCTCTGACCGGGTCGCTGCCGTGGCTTCACTTCGGGCTGCTGTGCCTGTGGTGCCTGGTCGGCGGGCTGCTGGTCGGCCTGGGCAACCGCGGCGGGGTGGTCGGGACCCAGGCGCTGATCGCCTTTGTCGTGTTCGGCCGCTTCAGCCAGCCCGCCGGCGCGTCCGCCGGGGTGGCCTGGCTGGTCCTGGCCGGCGGCTTGTCCCAGGTGCTGTTCCTGAGCGTGGTCCGCTGGCCGACCCCGCTACGGGTGCAGCGCTCGGCCACCGCCGCGGCCTACCGAGTGCTCGCGGGCCTGGCCCCGGCCTCCTGGGAGACCTCGACCCTGCCGGCGGGGACTGCGCTGGACGAGGCGCAGTCCACGCTGTCCTCGCTCACGCTGTTCGGCGACTCGGCGCTGATGACGCTGCGCAGCCTGGTCAACGAGGGGCATCGGCTGCGGATCGAGCTGAGCGCGATCCACGTGCTGATGCGTCGCCAGCCCTCGGGGTCGGGGGTCGTCCGAGCGAGCGCCGACCCCGACGGCGGCGACCCACCCCCGGACGTGGCCGAGCACATGCTCGAAGCCACGGGGCAGGCGCTCGAGCTGACCGCCCGCGCGATCGAGGGCGACCGGAGCGCGTCGGCCGATCTCTCCGGCCTGGTGGCCGAGCTCAGCGCCCAGGCCAACAACCTGGTCCGGGGGCGAGAAGACGCGGCGCCGTTACTGGCGCGCCGTCTGGTCGCGCTGGCCGGGCAGCTGCGCGCGGTCGCTGCGCTGGCCGCCAGAGCCGGAGAGGGCGGCAGCCTGCGCGAGCGCCGGCCCCGCCCGCATACCCACCGGCCGCTCGAGCGGCTGGCCGCCGCCGTGGCGCAGATGCGGGCCGATGCCAGCCTCGAGTCACCGGCCGGGCGCCACGCCCTGCGGCTGGCCGTGGTCGTGCTGGTCAGCGAGCTCATCTCCCGTCATCTCCCGCTCCAGCGCGGCTACTGGATGGTGGTGGCCGCCGCGACCACCCTGCGCCCGGAGTTCGGCGCCACGTTCACGCGCGGCACCGAGCGCGCGCTTGGGACGTGCCTCGGCGTCGGCCTCGCCGGTGGCATCGCGGTCGCCCTGCACCCGGCCGGCGGTGCGACGATCGTGTTGGTCGGGCTGCTCGCGTTCGCCGGCTATTCCGTGTTCCCGGCCAGCTTCGCCGTCGGCTTCGCCTTCATCACCGCGGTGGTCGTGTTCCTCCTGAACGCGATCAGCCCCGACACGCTGGGCACCGCCTGGGCGCGTCTGGTCGACACGCTGGTCGGCGGCGGGCTCGGCCTGATCGCCTACGCGGTGTGGCCGACCTGGTCGCGGACGCCGGCCCGGCAGGCGCTGGCGGATCTCCTGACCGCCCAGCGTGCCTACCTCGATGCGATCCTGCGCGCGTTGGTCACCGGCCGGCGCGCCGAGGAGAGCCAGATGCGGACGCCGAGCCGGCGCGCCCGCCTGGCCCGGACCGCCGCCGAGGCGACGGTGGCGAGGTCCCTGTCCGAACCCGCCACGCGGCGGATCGACGCAGAGGGCAGCCAGGGGATGCTGGCCGCCATGCGCCGGCTGGTCCAGGCCGGGCACGTACTCCGGCTCGAGGTCCAGGATGAGCGGCCTCGGCCACCCCTGCCGGGGCTCGAGCCGCTGGCCGTCGGGCTGCACGACCAGCTCACAAGCGTCGAGGCCACGCTCCGGGCCCAGCCGGAGGACCGTCAGCCCCCGTCGGCGCCGGAGGAGCCGGACCTGCGCGGGCGCTACCTGGCGTTCGCGCGCGCCGCCCCGGATGACGGCGACCAGGAATGGCTCCTCGCCGAGCTCGACGAGATCGTCGATGCCGCGAACAGCCTGGCCTCGCTGGCCGGGCTGGACGGCGGCTCGGGCGGGGACGGCCGGGATGAAACGGCCGGCGTGGCTACTCGGGGAACTACAACGTCGCCGTGACCGAGGCGGGGTAGCTGTTCCAGCTGCTCAGCACCGACAGCGTCATGCGGCGAGGCTGGCCGTGGCCGAGTGAGAGCGACACTGTCGCGGTGCGGTTGGCGCCGGGAACCGTGGCCTGACGCGTGGCGATCACCCGCGACCCGGAGCGCACCTGGAGCCGCACGTGGCACTGCGCGCGCCCGTGACACCGGAGGACCGCTTGGAGCTTGCCATTGCGGACAGTGATCCGCGCGATCGTCACCGGCGATGTCCTGAACTGGATCACCGCGCTCGTGGCGGATCCGGCGCCGTTGCTGACGATCACGCGCGCGTAATAGATGCCGCCTGCTGCGAGGTTTCGGAGCGTGGCCTTGAGGCTGGTTGCCGATGCGGCGAGCACGCCTGAGGTGCTGTGGCCGAGCGCCGGTGTGACCCCGTACTGGAGCGAGTAGGTCGCGCCGGCGCCGCCGGTCGCCACCGTGGCCGTGATCGTCGCGGCGCTCGCGCCGGCCGCGGCGACGCGCGGGCTGGACAGCGTCGGCTTGGCCGGCGCCGAGCTGCCGGTGGCGCTCGGATCAGTCGTCGTGCCGATCGAGCCGGTCGAGGTCGTCGATCCGCCGGCCGGGGCCGTGCTCGTCGTGCCCGGGGGCGTGGAGGACCCAGAACCGTCCGCGCCGTCCCCCGTGTTCGATTGCCGGGGGGAGGAGTTGGTGGACGCCCCGCTCGCGGTGCTCAGCGTGAAGTCGTAGCCGTACTCGGTTCCGAGGCTGTTCTGCGCGACGAGCCGGTAGTGGTAGGTGGTGCTGGGCTGGAGGTCGGTGAGCGTGTCGGTGACCGATACCGCGGCATTGCCCGACCCGACGTCGACGGCCGGCGTCTGCTGGCCGTAGGCTGTGGTGGTGCCGTACTCCCACCAGTAGGTCGTGTCCGGCCCGTTGGGATACACCCCGCCCTGAAGCTGTGCCGTGCTCGCGGTCACGCCCTCGGTGTAGGAACCGTTCGTGCCGGCGCCGCCGATGCCGGGCGCTCCCGTGGCCACCGCGCCCGAGATGCTCCCGGCGCCGGTCGGGCCGTCGTAGCCGGCGCCGCTCTGGCAGACGTAGGCGATCGAGCATGAGCCGTTGGAGCCGTCCGACGGGTCGCCCAGCAGGCCGGCGTTCTGGTAGGCCCAGGAGGGACCCTCCGCGGCCGATCCGACCAGCGCGTAATAGGCCGCGATCAGCGGTGTCGCCTCGCTCGTTCCGCCCACGACCACCCAGCCACCGTCGGCGGAGTCGTAGACCTGCATCCCGGTGGCGGGATCGGCATCAGCGGAAAGATCGTTGTACGCCCGCCCGCTGCACCCGGTGTCGGACTGCCAGCTCGGCTTGGCCACACGGCGGACGCAGCCCGAGCCGCTGCCGGACCACGCGGACTCGGTGAAGTCGCGTGCGCTCTGCTCGCCGCTCGAGGCCGCGGGCTCCAGCGTGGTGCCTCCGGCCGCCGTGACGTCCGCGAGCGCGGCGGGATAGTTGTTGGTGCTCGACCCGAGGTAGCCATCGTCGCCAGAGGCGGCCACCGTGGTGACGCCAGGGAACGTGTATGAGCCGGTGGCGGCGAAGCTCTGGGCCGCGTCGCGACCGCTCAGCGTCACGGCCCAGCTGTCGGAGATGACGCTGGCGCCCTGTCGCGCCGCCTCCGCTTGCGCCACGGCGAGGTCGGAGATGCTGTCGCTGGCCGCCTCGACGAGCACGATGCGGCAGTTGGGGCACAGGGCGGACACCGCGTCGAGATCGAGCGAGGTCTCGAGCTCCCAGCCCGAGGAAGTGGTCGACGGGTAGTCGGTGCCGCCGGTCTGATCGACTTTGCTAAAGCATCCGTTGGCGATGGTGCAGGCGGGAAGCGAGAACTCGGCGCGGTAGGCGGCGAGGTCGGCTTCGGCGTTCGGGTCGTCGAACGCGTCGACGATCGCGATGGTCGCGCCAGCCCCGTTCGTCTGCGCCAGGTAGGCGAGGTCATAGGCCTGCTGCAGGTAAGCCGGGGTGCCCGGCTGCGGCGCGGTGGCCGCAGCCACCGTGGCGGGCGTGGCGGCCAGGGCCAGGTGCGCACGCCGTCGGGCGCCGAGCCGGTTGGGAGAGGCGGGCCGGCGCAGCCGCGGGTGCACGAACGACCGGGTCCCGCGTACGCCGAGAACCTTGGCCAAACACGCCGCGCGCCGAGCCGTGGAGGATCCGCATGCGTCTAGGGGCACCACGGACGAGGCGTCGGGGAGGCCGGTCGTGGCGTTCGTGACGCCCGCGGTCGAGGTCGTGGAGGCGGCGCCCGCCGCCGGCGCCAGTGCGCCGCATACGCCGAGGAGCGCCACGGCGGACAGCCACACGCGCAGCGTGCGGAGCGGGGCCCGGGGGCGAGGGATGCTCGTGTGAATCCGTCTCATCGGGTCGAGGGAGGCCGCGAGGCCCCAACTTCCTATCGGCAGGTCTGGCCAGAACCTGAAGCGTCTCTCGGGGAACCCGGACGATGGTCCCATGCGCTGCTCCGCCGGGCGGGCCGTGGGCGGCGAATGCGGCGGACGCGGGAAGATCACAAGCCCAGATCGCGTCCGTGCTAACAATCAATCTCACACTAGGTCACTCCGCGGGCGCAGGGGCGCATGGTGACCGCTGCCCGATACCGGATCAGGGAGTCACATAGTGCTGAAAGTCACACGCTGGTGCATCGCCCATCGGGGTCGAGTGTTCGTCGCCTGGATCGCGGTTGCGGTCCTGACCACCGTAATCGCCGGTGTGGCAGGGCGCAGCTACGCCACGAACTTCAGCTTGCCCGGCACCGAGTCGCAGCGGGCGCTAGACCTGCTCAAGCGCGAGTTTCCCGCCCAGAGCGGGGACGTCGACACGATCGTCTTCCATACGACGAGCGGGACGGTCGACTCGCCGCAGGTCCGTGCGGCGATGACCAAGCTCCTCGGCCAGGTGCAGCACGATCCGCATGTCATCGGCGTGCTGAGCCCGTATGGGCCGCGCGCCGCCGCTCAGATCTCGCGCGACCGCCAGACCGGCTTCGCCACGATCGCCTACGACAAGCCGGCCAACCTGGTGCCGAACGCGGCGGGCAAACCGGTTCTCGATCAGGTGAACGCGGTCAACGTGCCGGGGCTGAAGGTGGCCGCCGGCGGGCAGGTCATCTCCAACGCGCAGGGATTCTCGGTCGGTCCGGCGACGCTCATCGGCGGGGTCGCCGCGCTGGTGATCCTGCTGTTCACGTTCGGGTCGCTGATCGCGGCCGGGATGCCCCTGATCACCGCCGCTCTCGGGCTGATCACGGGGGTCGCGCTGATCGGCCTGGCCACCCACCTCACGAGCATCCCGAACGTGTCCACCGACCTGGCGCTGATGATCGGACTCGGCGTCGGCGTCGACTACGCGCTGTTCATCGTGACGCGCTTCCGCGAGAACTACCTCGAGCTCGGTGACGTCGAACGCTCCGTGATCGAGGCGATGGACACGGCGGGGCGAGCCATCCTGCTCGCCGGCACGACCGTGGTCATCGCCCTGCTGGGAATGTTCGCCACCGGGGTCAGCTTCCTGTACGGCCTCTCGATCGCGTCGATCCTGGCCGTGCTGATGACTCTCGCGGCGTCGCTGACCGTGCTCCCATCGATGCTGTCGAAGTTCGGACACAGGATCGTGCGGGAGGGGAAGGGCGTAGCGGCGAGCGGCGCGGCTGCCGAGGACGCGGTGATGAAGGCGAAGTCGCGCTCGCGCTGGCGCCAGTGGAGCCGGACGGTCCAGGCAAGGCCGTGGCCGCTGGCCCTTCTTTCCCTGGGGGTGATGATTGCGCTGCTGCTCCCGGTCTTCACCTTGCGTCTCGAAAGCAGCGACGCTGGCAACGATCCGGCCAACACCAGCACCCGGCACGCGTTCGATTTGCTCGCCGAGGGCTTCGGGGCCGGCTTCAACGGGCCGTTGCTGATCGTGGCCGAGCTTCCGAGCCACAACACCGCGGGGCTACCGGCCCTGCAGGCCGCCGTCAAGGCGACCCCCAACGTCGTCGCGATCACGCCCCCGCGCCTCTCGCCGGCCGGCAATATCGCGGTATTCGAGGCCTATCCGGGGTCGGCGCCACAGGCCGCGGCGACCACCGACCTGGTCAACCACCTCCGCCACAACGTGGCGCCCCCGCTGGAGCGCCAGACCGGTAACACGATTCTGGTCGGCGGGTTCACGGCCGGATCGATCGACTTCTCGGACGTACTGGCGGGCAAGCTGCCGCTGTTCATCGGGATCGTCGTGGTCCTATCGGCGCTGCTGCTGTTCGTGATGTTCCGGTCGATCGTGATCCCGATTCAGGCCGCGCTGATGAACCTGCTCAGCATCGGCGGAGCGATCGGCGTGACCGTGCTCGTGTTCCAGAATGGATGGTTCGCCAGCGTGATCGGCATCGAGAAGGGGCCGGTCGAGCCGTGGATCCCGGTCCTCATGTTCGCCGTGGTGTTCGGGCTGTCGATGGACTACGAGGTGTTCCTGATCTCACGCGTGCGCGAGCAGTGGATCCGAAAGCGTGACGCTTCGGAGGCGGTGGCCGATGGGATCGCCTTCACGGGACGCGTGATCACGGCGGCCGCCGCGATCATGATCTGCGTGTTCCTGTCGTTCATGTTCGGCAACCAGCGCGTGCTCAAGGAGTTCGGCTTCGGGCTGGCCGCGGCGGTCCTGCTCGACGCGATCGTCGTGCGGTGCGTGCTGCTCCCCGCCGTGCTCGAACTGCTCGGCGCCACCACCTGGCGCCTGCCGGCCTGGCTCGACGCCCGTCTGCCCCACATCAACATCGAAGGCTCCAGGGCGCGGGCGCGGCTCGGGGTTGAGCCGGGTGCCGACGGGGCGGTCGAGCGCGAGCCGGCGCAGGTCTAGTCACGGTGACGACCTGGCCGGAGGGCTGCACGCCCTGAGCGCGCCCTACGAGGCCGCGCGGAGGTTGTCTCGGTGGCCGCCGGCCGCGCCACCGTGACCCTGCGCGCCGGCCGGCGCACCCGCCCCCAAGTCGGAGGCAGCGCCGGCCGCCCGACGCGGGTAGGCGCGTAAGGTCCCGATCAGCTCGGGATCCTCGCCCTCGAACGCCATCCAAGCCGCGCGCAGTCCCTCGGCGCCCGCGGCCTGGAGGACCGAGGCGCGATGCTCGAGCTGACCGACCACCACGCAGTCGGACGGCGGGCGGATCACGCACGTGGCCGGCGCATGCTCGGGATCGGCGGCCTGGACGGCCAGTTCGGCGGTCAGCGCGTCGTAGCGTGGCGAACGCGTCTGCCTCAGGTCGACCAGCGCAGGGTTGATCGCCCGCAGGTAGCGATCGGTGAGGCGCGCCACCAGGGGCGAGAGCGGGGAGTGGGTGACTCCGTGGGGGCGCGTCTGAAGCACCAGTACGTCGGTGGCGCTCGAGCGAGGCACCTGCACCGGAATGGCCTCGGCCAGGGTGGCGTCGAGCAGCCGCATGCCACGGAAGCTCACGGGTCCGCCGGCCAGCCAGGGCAGCCGACCCGAGGCCCGCAGCGCACAACAGATCTCCTCCTGGCTGCCCAGGTCGGTGAGGTCCACGATCGACGCCCGATCGGCGTCGGTCGCCGTGCAATGCAGATCGATCCCGCTGGACAGGATGGCCTCGAAGCGAAGCGGCCGCTCCCGCGTCCACACCCGGTTGATGACGTGGTCCATGTCGAAGGCCGGACCGCCCCGCAGCGCACGGACGAAGCTCACGAACCGCGGATCCCCGAACCCGTACTGATAGAGCGTGACCAGGTAGGCGGCCTGTCCGGCCAGCAGGAACGCCGCATTGAACGCGCCGGCGGAGGCGCCGTGCACCTCGTCGAAGGCGTCCCGCAGTCCTAGTTGCTCGATCGCGGCGGTCATCCCGGCCGATACCACCCCGCGCATCCCGCCACCCTCGATGACCAGAGCGACCCGGCGGCCGTCGGTGCGCGCGCTGGGGCGGGAGCCCTCCTCGCGCCGGCGCCGGAGCGTCTGCACCACCGGATGGGCCCGGAGGTCTTCGGTCACCACCGAAGCGGGCCGGAACGGATCGGGAGAGAAGCGGGGTGGGCGCACGGAGCGGCTAATCGTAGAAGCCCCCGGCGGCGCCGGTGGCGGCCGCGAACGGCCTGGACCCAGGGGGCCGGAGCGGGAGTGGATCGAACCGCCCGGGCCCGAGTCCCGGACGCGCGGCAGACCCCTCGTCAAGTCCGTGTAACGAATGTCACAGGAGGGGGTAACACCCCCGGTGATGCAGTTCCGCCGTGAGCGCTCTCGCAAGCGCCGAGTCCTCGACGCGGCTCGCGCTGCTCCGGCGCGCGGCCTCGATGTCGCGCGCGCCGCGCCCGCGCGCGGGCGCGAGCTACGCAAAGCCGCTGCACAGCTCGACATTCCGTGGGCGCGGTCCTGGCCCGCTGGCGTGGTGCGAGGGACGTTCATGCGCCTGGTGCTCGACCCGATCATGGACTTTTACGCCGCCCGCCGCGCGACCGGAAAGGAATGGCTGGAGGGCTTGAAGGGCCCGGTGATCCTGGTCGCCAACCACGCCAGCCACCTGGACACGCCGGTGATCCTGTCCGCCCTGCCCCGCCGGCTGCGCAAGCGGACCGTGGTGGCGGCCGCGGCCGACTACTTCTACCGCAACCGGGTGGTCGCCTCGCTCGTGTCGCTGATCTTCAACACGGTCCCGGTCGAGCGCCGCCGTGCCGGGGGGATGTCCAAGAACGGCGGACATCTCGACACGCTGCTCGACCAGGGCTGGAGCCTCCTGCTCTACCCGGAGGGCACCCGCTCGCGGGACGGCATGCCCGGGCCGCTGAGGCGGGGGGCGGCGGTGCTGGCCGCCAGCCACAACCTGACAATCGTGCCGATCCGCGTGACCGGCACCGCAGAGGCGATGCCGCCCGGCCGGTTCTGGCCCCGGCGCCGGCGCGATCAGCCGGTGTCACGGCGCCACCGCATCGAGGTTTCCTTCGGCGAGCCGATCAACGCCACCGGGGACGCGGACGACGTGATGGAGTACGTAGGGAATTTCTTCCAAAACGGTTCCGTCAGCCCTTACCGTTCGCCCTACCGTAGGCGCGCGACCGCCGGCAGTCGTAACTGACCGATCTGCCGCAACGGCCGCGGGCGCCTTCACCTCGCACCATTAACTCGAACGTCGTTTGACATTGTCGCACGCCCGCTGGTAATCTCGGCCGACCCGCGGACGCAAGTGGGTCGCCGCGGCGCCCATCGGGCGGAGGATCTGAGGGTGATGTCCAGTGAACTCAGGCAGGACCGGAACCGGGCCTAGATGGCTGGCGCCTGGAGATCCCGAGGGATCACCGGCGCGCGACGGGGACCGCTGGGCGGGAGAGGCGCTGTCCTCAGACGGACATATCGGCGGCTGCGCGAGCGTGGGAGCGCATTTTCTGAACCCAACGTCTCAGAGGAGGAGGTTGTGTGGCAACCGTAGCTGAGTCAAGAGCGGTCCGCCCTTTGCCGCTTCGATGGCGGCAGGGCATGATCGGAGAGCTATGGGCCGAGTTCTTCGGCTGCTTCATCCTGATCAGCTTCGGCGACGGGGTGGTGGCGATGTTGTGGGCCCTGATCGGGTCGGGGCGCAGCTCCGGCGGGGCACTGTTTTCATCAGGTGACTGGCTTCTGATCACCTGGGGATGGGCCTTGGCGGTGGTGTTTGCCGTGTACACCGTCGGCGGTGTGACCGGCGCGCACATCAACCCCGCGATCACGCTGGGCGCCGCGATTCGAAGGCAGTTGCCGTGGAACAAGGTGGGGCCTTACTGGGCCGCCCAGGTGCTGGGTTGCTTCGTCGGCGCCGCCCTCGTGTTCCTGGTCTACAACAACGCGATCAACGCGTTCGACGCCGCCAATCACATCGTCAAGGGGAAGCCGGCTTCTGTAGCCACCTACAGTACGTTCGCCACATTCCCGGCACCGTATTTCCACACGATCTGGGGGCCGTTGATCGACCAGATCGTGGGTACGTTCTTCCTCGCCCTGTTCGTGTGGGCGGTGACCGACGAGTACAACCTGCCCGTCGGGGCCAACATGACACCGTGGATCGTCGGCATGATCGTGATGGCGGTTGGCATCTCGTTCGGCGCCAACGCCGGCTACGCGATCAACCCCGCCCGTGACTTCGGCCCGCGCATCTTCGCGTGGATAGCCGGCTGGGGGAAGGTCGCGTTCCCAGGTAACTACGTAAACATCAGCAACTACTTCTGGATACCGATCGTCGGGCCTCTGATCGGGGCGGCGCTCGCCTCGGTTGTCTACGACGTGTTCATCCAGGACATCCTGAAGGCGCGCAAACCGCCCGAACCTGGAGTGTTCGCGGAGGGCGAGACGGTACAGGACCGGCCGACGCTGCAGTAACCCAGGGGGCGACGACAGTCAGCGGAGACGGCGGCACCCAGGCGGTGCCGCCGTCGCCGTCTTATCAGGTGAGTTCGGATTACCGGGCGGCTACTCGTCGTCGTCGACCCAGTCGACAGTCCGCGCCACCGCCTTCTTCCACTTGCGGTAACCACGGTCGCGTTCCTCGGGGTCCATGATCGGCAGCCACTCCGCCGCCCGGTGCCAGTTCTTGCGCAGGCCGTCGGTGTCCTGCCAGAACCCCACCGCGAGGCCGGCCGTGTAGGCGGCGCCCAGCGACACCGTCTCGGCCACGATCGGCCGCATCACCGGCACGTCCAGCACATCGGCCAGGAACTGCATCAGCAGGTTGTTCGGTGTCATCCCGCCGTCGACGCGCAGGCCAGACAGGGCCTGCCCGTAGTCGATGTTCATGGCGTCCATCACCTCGCGCGTCTGCCACGCGGTCGCTTCCAGCACCGCCCGCGCCAGGTGACCCTTGTTGATGTAACCGGTCAGTCCGGCGATCACCCCGCGCGCGTCGCTGCGCCAGTGCGGGGCGAACAGCCCGGAGAAGGCGGGGACGAAGTAACAGCCGCCGTTGTCCTCGACGGTCAGCGCGAGCGTCTCGATCTCGGGCGCGCTGCCGATCAGACCCAGGTTGTCGCGGAACCACTGCACGAGCGCGCCGGTGACCGCGATCGATCCCTCTAGGGCGTAGACCGGGTCCGCCGCCCCCAGCTTGTAGGCGAGAGTGGTCAGCAGCCCGTTCGAAGAAGTCACGGGCCGCTCGCCGGTGTTCAGCACGAAGAAGCTGCCGGTCCCGAAGGTGCATTTGGCGTCGCCGGGGCTGAAGCAGGTCTGACCGACCAGCGCGGCGTGCTGATCGCCGAGCGCCGAGGCCACGGGCACGCCGGCGATGGGCGGCCCGGCCTCGCCGTAGGCCTCCGAGGAGGCGCGGATCTCGGGCAGCATCGCGGACGGCACACCGAGCACATCGAGCAGCTCGGCATCCCAGTCCAGCGTGTGCAGGTTCATGAGCAGCGTCCGGCTGGCGTTGGTGACGTCGGTGACGTGGCGCCCGCACAGGTTCCAGATCAGCCACGAGTCGATCGTCCCGAACAGCACCTCCCCGGCCTCCGCCCGCTCGCGCAGGCCGGGAATGTGGTCGAGCAGCCAGCGGATCTTCGGCCCGGAGAAGTACGTGGTGACCGGCAGCCCGGTTTTTCCCCGGAACATTTCCTGTCCGTGCTCGCGCGCGAGCTCGCGGCACAACCGGTCGGTCCGGGTGTCCTGCCAGTTGATCGCGTTGTGGACCGGCGCGCCAGTGCGGCGGTCCCACAGCACGGTGGTCTCGCGCTGGTTGGCGATGCCCAGCGCGCACAGGTCGGTCGGAGACAGGTCGGCCTTGTCGAGGGCCACCCGCACCACGAGCAGAACGTTGCGCCAGATCTCCTCCGGGTCGTGCTCGACCCACCCGGGGCGCGGGAAGTGCTGGCGGTGCTCGTGCTGGGCGACGGACACGATCCGCGTCCGTTCGTCGAAGACGAAGCACCTCGATGACGCGGTCCCTTGGTCGATCGAGGCTACGTAACGCCCAGTCATTGGCAGGGGCAGTCTATGCAGGTCGGTTGAGCGCCATGGAAATCGCAGCTCGGGGTGCGGCTACCAGGGAATCGCACCGAGCTCGCGCGAAACGGCCCGCGCGGATTCCATCACGTAATCGACGAGCTCGGCCCGCGGCTGGCGGCCGTCGCACAGCCGCTCGATCGGGCCGGCGATGCCGATTGCGCCCACCGTCACTCGACGGCGGTCCTCGATCGGGGCCGCGATCGAAGCCGAGCCGTGGAACAGCTCGCCCACCTCGACGGCCCAGCCGCGCTGGGCGATCGCCTCGAGCTCCTGGCGAAAGCGATACAGGTCCGTCACGGTGGCGGGGGTGTAGCTGGGCAGCGAGCCGGGGGTGAGCTCGGCCACCAGGTACTCGTGCTGGGCGAGCAGCGCCTTGCCGAGCGCAGTGGCGTGCACCGGCAGGAGGCTTCCGACCTCGAGGGCCTGGTGGGTGTCGTCGGGCCGGAACACGTGGTGGACGATCAGCACCTGGTTCTCGTGCAGGGTGCCGATGCGCACGCTCTCGCCGCTGCGGGTGGCCAGCCCGTCCGCCCAGTTCAACGCGCGCGTGCGCAGCTCGTTGCCGTCGAGATAGCTCGAGCCCATGTGCAGCAGCGCCGGCCCGAGCTGGTACTTGCCCGAGTCGCGATCCTGCTCCACGAAGCCGACCGCCTGCAAGGTGCGGAGGATCCCGTAAACAGTTCCCTTCGGCAGGCGCAGCTCGCCCGCCAACTCGGCTACGCCGAGCCGCCGTGAGCGCCCCGACAGCAGCCGCAGGATGGCGGCGGCCCGTTCGATGGATTGGATGCGTCCCGGCACCTCAGTAGCGCCCAGCGACCCCGACCTCGATACCCACCTCGGGTTCGAACGATGTTTGACATTGTCGCACCCTTTCCGTTATTGTCGCAACTCCGAGGCTCGTGGGTGGAGAGCGTAGGTCCAGAAGGAGGGTGCTTGCTGGGCATTATTCGTGCTGAGTGGTTATGCGGCGCCATGCCCGCTCGCCCGCGCGCGCGTGGGTCAAATCACCACACTCGGCCGTCCACCCGCGGTGAATGTGGATTCAGGCACGCATATGGGTCACAACTCCACACTCGACCAGCGCAATGCGGTAAGTGTGCGGTTGCAAGGCACCGTTCTATCCATTCGGCTTAGAAGGAAGGGGCATGAAGAAGCTCATCAATGCGCCCGACGCGGTCCTCCAGGACGCGCTCCGAGGCGTCGAAGCCGCGCACGGTGATCGCGTGCGCGTTTCCTATGACCCGCCGATCGTCGTGCGCAGCGACGCGCCCGTCCAGGGCAAGGTGGGGCTGATCTCCGGGGGCGGCTCGGGTCACGAGCCCATGCACGGCGGCTACGTCGGGCCCGGCATGCTGGACGCCGCTTGTCCTGGCGAGGTGTTCACCTCTCCCACTCCCGACCAGATGCTGGAGGCGACCAAAGCGGTCAACGGCGGCGCCGGCGTGGTCCACATCGTCAAGAACTACACCGGCGACGTGATGAATTTCGACATGGCCGCCGAGATGGGCAAGGGCGAGGACATCGAGGTCGAGACCGTGCTCACCAACGACGACGTCGCGGTCGAGGACTCGCTGTACACCGCTGGTCGCCGTGGAGTTGGCGTGACCGTGCTGGTCGAGAAGATCTGCGGTGGCGCGGCCGACGACGGAAGGTCACTCAAGGAGGTCGCGGAGCTGGGGCGGCGCGTCAACGCCAACGGCCGCTCGATGGGCATGGCCCTCACCCCGTGCATCACGCCGGGCTCGGGCAACCCGAGCTTCGAGCTGGGTGACGACGAGGTGGAGATCGGGATCGGCATCCACGGCGAGCCGGGCCGCTTCCGCGAGAAGATCGGCCCCGCGTCACAGATCGCCGAGCGGCTGATGACCCCGATCCTCGAGGACCTCCCGTTCTCATCTGGTGACCGGGTGCTCGCGTTCATGAACGGCATGGGTGGCACGCCGTTGATCGAGCTGTACGTGATGTACGCCGAGGTGGCCAAGATCGCTCAAGGCCATGGACTGACCATCGAGCGCAACCTCATCGGCAACTACATCACCTCGCTCGAGATGCAGGGCTGTTCGATCACCCTGGTCAAGCTCGACGACGAGATGGTCCGCTACTGGGACGCCCCGGTGAACACCCCGGCTCTGCGCTGGGGTGCGTGATCGCGCGGAGGGCGCCTGACGGTGGCCATCACACGCGACGCCACGCTGGACTGGATGAGCCGGTTCGCCAGCGAGATGTCAGAGCATCGCGCGGAACTCGTGGCCCTCGACACCGCGATCGGCGACGGCGACCACGGGACGAACATGAACCGGGGAATGACCAAGGCGATGGAGAAGCTCGACGGCGCCGAACAGGCGGACGCCGGCACGGTGCTCAAGACCGTCGCGATGGCGCTGGTCTCGAGCGTCGGTGGAGCGGCCGGCCCGTTGTACGGGACCCTGTTCCTGCAGATGGGCAATGCCTTGGCCGGTCAGGACGAGATCGACCTGCCCGCGTATGCCGCGGCCTGGCGCAAGGCCCTCGAGGGGGTCCAGGCGCGAGGCAAGGCGGTGGCAGAGGACAAGACGATGGTGGACGCGCTGATCCCGGGCGTCGAGGCGCTCGAGGGAGCGTCCGACCTGGACAGCGGCCTGCGCGCGGCAGTGGAGGCCGCGGAGGGCGGGATGAAGGCGACGATCCCGCTCATCGCTCGCAAGGGCCGCGCCAGCTACCTGGGCGAGCGGAGCAAGGACCACCAAGACCCGGGAGCCACTTCCACCTACTACCTCTTCAAGACTGCCGCCGAGGCGCTGGCGGGCTGAAAGGAGAAAAAGCATGGCGAAATACGCAATCGCACTGGATCAGGGGACGACCAGTTCGCGGGCGATGGTCTTCGACCACAGCGGCCAGGTAGCCGCCGTGTCGCAGAAGGAGCATGAGCAGATCTATCCCAAGCCGGGCTGGGTCGAGCACGATCCCAAGGAGATCTGGGCGCGCTGTCAGGAGGTGATCGACGAGGCCGTAAAGAAGGCCGGCGCAAGCGGCGACGACATCGCCGCGCTCGGCATCACCAACCAGCGCGAGACCGCGGTCGTGTGGGACCGCAACACCGGCGAGCCCGTGATGAACGCGATCGTGTGGCAGGACACCCGGACCGACAAGCTGGTCGACGAGCTGTCGGCCGATGGCGGCCAGAGCCGATTCCAGAGCAAGGTCGGCCTGCCGCTGGCGACCTACTTCTCGGGCCCCAAGGTCCGCTGGATCCTCGACAACGTCGACGGCGCGCGCGAGAAGGCCGAGGCGGGCGACCTGGTGTTCGGCAATATGGACACCTGGTGCATCTGGAACCTCACCGGTGGCACCGACGGCGGTCTGCACATAACCGACGTGACGAACGCCAGCCGGACGATGCTGATGGATCTCGAGACGCTGGCCTGGGACGAGGAGATCGCCTCGACGATCGGCGTGCCGATGTCGATGCTGCCCGAGATCAAGGCCTCCAGCGAGGTGTACGGCGAGGTCAAGACCGGCGCGCTGAAGGGCATCCAGATCGCCGGCGATCTGGGCGACCAGCAGGCGGCGACCTTCGGGCAGGCGTGCTTCGACACCGGCGATGCCAAGAACACGTACGGCACGGGCAACTTCATGCTGCTCAACACGAGCACAGAGGCCGTTCAGTCGAAGTCGGGTCTGCTGACCACTGTCTGCTACAAGATCGGCGACGAAGACGCGGTGTACGCCCTCGAGGGCTCGATCGCGATCACGGGGGCACTCGTGCAGTGGCTGCGCGACAACCTCAAGATGATCAAGGCGGCACCCGAAGTGGAAGAGCTGGCGCAGACCGTGGAGGACAACGGCGGCCTCTATATCGTGCCGGCGTTCAGCGGCCTGTTCGCGCCGTACTGGAAGTCGAACGCGCGTGGCGTGTTCGCCGGCCTCACGCGGTACGTGAACGCCGGCCACATCGCGCGCGCCACGCTGGAGGCGACCGCATTCCAGACCCGCGAGGTGATGGACGCGATGGAGGCCGACTCGGGCGTCACGCTCAACGAGCTCAAGGTCGACGGCGGCATGGTCGCCAACGACCTGCTCATGCAGTTCCAGGCCGACATCCTCGGGGTGCCGGTGATCCGTCCCCAGGTGGCCGAGACGACCGCGCTGGGTGCGTCCTACGCGGCCGGGATGGCCGTCGGGTTCTGGAGCAGCACGCAGGAGGTCCGCGACAACTGGGCCGAGGACAAGCGCTGGGAGCCGAACATGGACTCCAATAAGCGCGACGAGTACTACAAGTACTGGAAGCGTGCCGTCACCCGGACCTTCGACTGGTTCGACGCGGGCAGCTGAACTCGAGACACGCGAGGCTGAGGGCGGCCCCTGCGGCCGCCCTCGCCAAGCCAGTAGGCTGACACCCATGGCCACGCTCAGCACCGATGTCCTCGTGATCGGTGGGGGCGCCACGGGCGCCGGTGTGGCCTGGGACGCGGCCCTGCGCGGCCTGGACGTCGTGCTGGTGGATCGCGCCGACCTGGCCGAGGGGACGAGCGGCCGCTTCCACGGGTTGGTGCACTCGGGCGGGCGCTACGCGGTCAAGGACCCGAAGGCCGCCGAGGAGTGCGTCGGCGAGAACCGCATCCTCCGGCGGATCGCGGCCGATTGCATCGAGGACACCGGCGGGTTCTTCGTGACCACGCCCTGGGACGACCCGGCCTACGCCGACAAGTTCGCCCAAGGCTGCGCCGCCACCGGCGTCGACTGCGAGGAGGTCGACCCGGCGATGGCACTGAAGGAAGAGCCCCGCCTGAACCCCGACGTCTCGCGGGTGTTCCGCGTGCCGGACGCCAACATCGACGTGTGGAAGACGGTCTGGGCGCTGGCCCGCGGGGCGCAGGAGCGCGGCGCGCGAGTGCTGCCGTACCATGCCGCCGTCGCCGTTCACCGCGACGGCGACCGGGTGACGGGCGCGCGGCTGCGCGGCGCGCGCACCGGCGAGGAGATCGACGTGGAGGCGCGGGTGACCGTCAACGCCTCCGGCGCGTGGGCCGGCCGGGTGGCCGAGCTGGCCGGGATCGAGGGCGTCCGGATCCTGCCGGGCCGGGGGATCATGATCGCGATGAACCACCGGCTGGTGAACATGTGCGTGAACCGCTGCCAGATGCCGACCGACGGCGACATCATCGTCCCGATCCGGACGGTGTGCGTGATCGGCACGACCGACGTGCACACCGACGACCCCGACGATCACACGGTGTCCCAGTCCGAGGTCGACGCGATGCTCGACGACGGCGAGAAGCTCGTCCCCGGCTTCCGTCAGGCTCGCGCGATGCGGATGTGGACCGGGGTGCGGCCGCTGTTCGAGGACGCCAAGGCGTCCGACACCGACACGCGCGACGTCACCCGCGCGCACGCGATGCTCGACCACGCCGAGCGCGACGGCGTGCAGGGCTTCGTGACGATCACGGGTGGCAAGCTGACCACCTTTCGCCTGATGGCCGAGGACACCGTGGACGCGGTATGCCGCCATCTCGGCGAGCAGCGCCCGTGCACGACCAAGACCGAGCCACTGCCGGGCTCCGAGGGCCACGCGCATTACCGCCTGAGCGAGCGCCTGGAGCGCAAGGAGCAGCATCTGACCGACACGCAGCTGATCTGCGAGTGCGAGATGGTCACGCGCGGCAAGCTCGAGGACGCGATCCGCCGGCGCGCCACCACCAACCTCGACGACATCCGCCGGCTGCTGCGCCTCGGGATGGGACCGTGCCAGGGTGGGTTCTGCATGTACCGCGCCACCGGCATCCTGCACGGCCTCGACGGGACCACGGTCGAGCAGGCCGACGCGGCGCTGGCGCACTTCCTCCAGGAGCGCTGGAAGGGGATGTGGCCGATTCTCTATGGGGATCAGCTCCGCCAAGTGCGTTTGGATGATTGGATTTTTCAGGGGGTGCTGGGCGTGGCGCATCCGCCATCGAGCGAGGGGGATCGGGCGCCGGCATGAGGGGCGAGCTGCACTACGACGCGGTGGTGATCGGCGCCGGCACGGCCGGACTGGTGGCAGGAGCCAGGCTGGCCGAGGGTGGCGCGCGCGTGTGCGTGCTGGCCAAGGGCGTCGGCTCGACCCATCTCGCGCCGGGCACGATCGACGTGCTGGGGTATCTGCCCGAACGGGTCGACTCCCCGGCGGCGGCGCTGCCGGGGCTGATCGCTACGCGGCCCGATCATCCCTACGCCCTGGTCGGGCCCGACGCCGTGTCCGAAGCGCTGACGTGGTTCAAGGCGGCCGTCGAGGCCGGACCACTGCCCGGGTATCGCTACGTGGGCGACCTCGAGCGAAACCTCCACCTGCCCAGCGCCATCGGCACGCTCAGGGCCTCGGCGCTCGTCCCCGAGACGATGGCGGGCGGCGACGCCGGCGTGAGTGAGCGCGTGTGCGTGGTCGGGTCGCGCTCTCTGCGCGACTTCCACGCCGGGCTGTGCGCGGCCAACCTCAGCCGCGCCGGGATCCAGGCGCGGGCGGTCGACGTGGAGATCGAGGTGCAGCGCGCGGACGAGAACACGCTCGGGATGGCCCGGCGGTTCGACGATCCGGCCTGGCGCGCCGGCTTCGCCGCCAGGCTCGCCATCAAGCTGCAGGCCGACGAACGGGTGGGGCTGCCCGCGATGCTCGGCATCCGGGATCCCCACGGCGCCTGGGCCGATCTCGAGCAGCGACTGGGGCGCCGGGTGTTCGAGATCCCCACCCTGCCGCCGTCGGTGCCCGGCATGCGCCTGTTCGAGATCCTCCGTTCCGCGCTGCGCCGCGCCGGCGGACGGCTGGTGCTGGGCGCCGAGGTCGTGGATGCCGAGCGCTCGGGTCAGAGCGTGACCGCGGTGAGCACGCACACCGGCGGACGCGACGTCCGCTACGCGGCCCCATGGTTCGTGCTCGCCGCCGGCGGGTTCGCCTCGGGGGCGATCGAGCTCGACTCCCACTGGGTCACGCACGAGCGCGTGCTCGGTCTCCCGCTGCGCGGCGTCCCAGGGCCGGGCGAGCCGCGCTTCGTCGCCGACTACCTGGCCGAGCAGCCAATCGCCCGGGCGGGAGTCGCTGTCGACGGCGAGCTCCGAGCCGAGGGAGCCGACAACGTACTGGTCGTGGGGGCCGCCCTCCCCGGCGCGATCCCGTGGCGCGAGGCGTCGGGTGAGGGGATCGCGCTGGCCAGTGGATCGCGCGCCGCGCAGGCGATCCTCGCCGGCGCCGGCGCTCCCGCGGGGGCCGCGGCATGACCGTGATCGACGATCTGCTGCGCGGGTCCCTCGACCACTGCGTGAAGTGCACGATCTGTGAGACCCAGTGCCCGGTGTCGAACGTCACGCCGCTGTTTCCCGGGCCCAAGTACGCCGGTCCCCAGGCCGAGCGCTACCGGGTGGGCGATGAGCCGACGGTCGAGTGGTCGGTCGACTACTGCTCAGGGTGCGGGATCTGCTCGCAGTCCTGCCCGCAGGGCGTGAAGATCGCCGAGATCAACGCCCAGGCGCGCCACAAGCTCAAGCAGCGCAAGGGCATCCCGATCCGCGACCGGATCATCACCCGGCCCACGTGGCTCGGGCGCGCTGGGACGCCGGTGGCGCCGCTGGCCAACTTCACGGTGGGCTTCAAGCCCCTGCGAATCGCGGGGGAGAAGCTGCTCAAGGTTCACCGCGATGCGGCCGCGCCCAAGTTCGCCGGTCGGCGCTTCTCGCGCTGGGCGAAGGCGCACCCCAGCCCGGCGACGGGACGCAAGATCGTCTACTTCCACGGCTGCGGGACCGAGTACTACGAGCCTTGGGAGGGAGAGAAGGTCGTACAGATCCTCGAGCACAACGGGTTCGAGGTCGTCGTGCCCAAGCAGGACTGCTGCGGCCTGCCGCTGCAGTCGAGCGGGCTGTTCGACGACGCGCGAAAGGTTGTGCTGCGCCTGGCGCGCAACCTTGCCCCGTACGTCCGCGACGACGCCGACACGATCATCGTCGGCAACGCCACGAGCTGCACGCTCATGCTCAAGCGCGAAGCGCGCGAGATCCTGGGGCTCGAGGACGATCCGGATCTGAAACTGGTCGCCGAGCGCACGTACGACATCTGCGAGCTGCTGCTCGAGCTGCACGACCGCGGCGAGCTCAAGACCGACTTCAAGCCGGTCAACGAACACATCTTCTACCACGCGCCCTGCCAGCAGCAGGGCCACTGGATCGGCAAGCCGGCGCTCGAACTGTTCGCGCTGATCCCCGGGCTCGAAGTCACCGAGGGGAACGCCCGGTGCTGCGGGATCGCCGGGACCTACGGGTTGAAGGCCGAGAAATACGAGATCTCCATGGCGGTCGGGGCTGACCTGTTCGGCCAGGTCAAGGCGTCGGGCGCCCACGAGGTCGCGTGCGACAGCGAAACGTGTCGCTGGCAGATCTCCCACGCCACCGGCCACGAGTCGGTGCACCCGATCGACTACCTGCACCGGGCGTACGGACTCTGACGTGGTCGGGATCGTCATCGTCTCGCACAGCGAGACGCTGGCCCAAGGCGTGGTGAGCCTGGCCCGCGAGATGGGCGGCGAGCGGCTCGCGCTCGAGGCGGCCGGCGGCACCTCGGAGCCCGACGTCCTCGGGACCGACGCCGAGCGCGTGCGGGAGGCGATCGAGCGGGCGATGTCCGAGGACGGCGTGCTCGTGCTGATGGACCTCGGCAGCGCGCTGATGAGCGCCGAGTTCGCGGTCGAGCTGCTCGAGGATCCGCCCGGGCGCGTGCTGCTCAGCGAGGCGCCGCTGGTCGAGGGTGCGGTGGCGGCCGCTGCGGCAGCCAACGGTGGCGCCTCGCTCGAGGAGGTCGCGGCCGAGGCGCGCGGTGCGCTGGCTATGAAGTCCTCGCAGCTCGGAGCCGAGGACGGCGGTGCCCTCGCGACCGAATCACCGGCTCCCGCTCCCGCCGCCGACGCCGAGGCGTCGCTCCTCGTGCGCAACGCGATCGGGCTGCACGCCCGGCCGGCGGCGCGGTTCGTCGAGACCGTGCGCGGCTTCGACGCCGAGGTCTTCGTGGCGAAGGCCGGCGGCGGCTCGCCGGTGAAGGCCACCAGCCTGACCAACGTGGTGGCGCTCGGCGCGCGGTTCGGCGACACGCTGCTGGTCAGTGCGTCCGGGCCGCAGGCGCGCGAGGCCGCCGCGGCCCTGGAGGCGCTGGCCGGCGAGGGGTTCGGCGACGGCGTGGCTGCCTCGCCACCGCCGGTCCGTCGGGTGGCGCCGCTACCGTCGTCATCGTCGGTGTCCGTGGCCGCGCCCCCCGAAGCACCGCGGGGCGTGTTGAGGGGCGTTGCGGCGTCGGCGGGGGTCGTGGGAGGGCCGGCGCATCATCTGCACGGAGAGTTCGCGCCGCCGCCTGACCGTCCGGCGGGCGATCGGGAGAGCGAGCGTCTGCATGACGCGATCGAGGAGGCCAAGCGCGCGATCGAACACGACCGCGAGACGGTCGCGGTGCGCGCCGGCAAGGCCGAGGCGGCGATCTTCGACGCCCACCTGGTGCTGCTCGACGACGAGGCGCTCCTCGAGCCGGCGCACCAAGCGATCGACGCGGGCGCGAGCGCGGAGCGCGCGTGGTACGACGCGGCCCAGGAGGTAGCGACGCGGTACCGCGCCCTGGACGAGCCGCTCCTGCAGGAGCGCGCCACCGACGTGCTCGACGTGGGGCGTCGCGTGGTGGGCGCGCTCAGCGGTGAGCCCGATGACGGTGCCCATGAGGGCATCGTCATCGCCGGCGAGCTCACGCCAGCCGACGCGGCCGCCCTCGACCCCGCCGTCGTCACAGGCATCGCCACCGCGCACGGAACGGCGACCGCCCACGCGGCGATCCTCGCGCGTGCCCTCGGGCTGCCGGGGGTGGTTGGACTCGGCGACGCCGTGCTCGGGATACCCGACGGCACCACCGTGCTGCTCGACGGCGACGAAGGAACCGTTCAGGTCGACCCGCCGGAAGACGTCCTGCGCGAGGCCACCGAGCGGCGCGAGCGTGCGGAGGAGCGGCGGCGCGCGGCGCACGCGCGGGCGCACGAGACCGGCGCCATGAAGGACGGCACCCGGATCGAGGTGTTCGCCAATCTGGGCTCGGTGGCGGATGCGAGGCGCGCGGTCGAACTGGGCGCCGAGGGCGTCGGCCTGTTGCGCACCGAGTTCCTGTTCCTCGACCGTTCCGAGCTGCCCGGCGAGGAGGAGCAGGCCGAGACGCTGCGTGAGATCGCCCGCGCCCTCGACGGGCGGCCGCTCGTCGTCCGCACGCTCGACGCGGGCGCCGACAAGCCGCTGCCGGCGCTCCCCATGCCGCCGGAAGCCAACCCGTTCCTCGGCGTGCGCGGCATCCGCCTCACGCTCGAGCGCGGCGACGTGTTCGCCACACAGCTGCGCGCGATCCTCCGCGTGGCCGCCGAGTACCCGCTCAAGGTGATGCTCCCGATGGTCGCCACGCGGAGCGAGATCGAAGCCGCCCGGGCCGCCCTCGATCAGGCCCGCGCCGACACCGGGATCGATGCCCCGCTCGAATTCGGGATCATGGTCGAGGTCCCCTCGGCCGCGCTGACCGCCGATCGCCTGGCCGAGCACGTCGACTTCTTCTCGCTCGGCACCAACGACCTGACCCAGTACACGATGGCCGCCGAGCGTGGCGACGAGCGCCTGGCCTCGTTGCTGACCGGCCCCCAGCCGGCCGTGCTCCGGCTGGTTCAGGCGACGGTGGCGGGGGCGCGAGCCCACGGCCGGTGGGTCGGGGTGTGTGGCGAGCTGGCCGGCGACCCGCCCACGGCGCTGCTCCTGGCCGGGCTGGGCGTGACCGAGCTGAGCATGGCGCCGGCGCTCGTGCCCGAGGTCAAGCAGGCGCTTCGCGGCGTCGAGCTGACCCAGGCCCAAGCGGCGGCGCGCGAGGCGCTCGAGACCGAGAGCGCGGCCGCGGCCCGCGCGCTCGGGGCCGCTCTGTTGTGAGATACGCTCATGCCCTCGTGGAAGCCGGTACGCTGAGCTCGTTGCGCTCATCCAGGGTGCTCGCGGCTGGTACGGGGCTTCGGGTTGTGGCCTCTCCCGCGGTGATGGCGCTCGTGCTGTCGGGGTCATACACGCCGGCGGCCATCGTGTTCCTCGCCGCCGCCGTGACCGACTGGTTCGACGGCCGGCTGGCGCGACGGTGGGGAGTCACGACGCGCTTGGGCGCGTTCCTCGATACGACGGCCGACAAACTGCTGGTCAGCACCGCGCTGATCGCGCTGGTCTCGGTGCACCGCGCCTCGCCCTGGGTCGCCTTCATCATCATCGGCCGCGAGTTCACGATCCTCGGGCTGCGGGCTGCGGTCGAGTCGGGCGGCCGGCGCTTCGAGACCTCGATGCTCGGCAAGTGGAAGGCGACCGTGCAGTTCGTGGCGATCACGCTGGCGATCCTGCGCCCGGATGCGGTCATCGCCGGCGCCTACCTCGATCAGTGGGCGATGGTGATCGCCGCGCTGGTCACCGCCTGGTCGGGCATCGACTACATCGTCCAGTTCTCGGCTGCGCTGCGCAACTGACGCCGTATGGCTCGGGTGTTCGTCACCGGGGGGACGGGGGTGATCGGCGCCGCGCTCGTGGCCCGGCTGCTCGAGCGGGGCGACGAGGTGGTCGGCCTGGCCCGCTCCGACGCCGCGGCCGCCAAGCTCGAATCCGTCGGCGCCCAGGTCGTCCGGGGCGAGGGATACGACGTCGATGCGCTCGCGAAGGGGATGAGCGGGTGCGCGTTCGCGTACAACGTGGCGGGCGTCAACGCCCTGTGCGTGGAGGATCCGCGCCCGATGGAGCGCCTGAACGTCGAGGGGGCGGCCGCCGCCGTTCGCGCCGCGGCCCGCGCCGGGATCACCCGGCTGGTGCACACCTCCTCGGCCGCGACGATCGGGGAGCCGCCGGGGATGGTCGGCACCGAGCACACCGTGCATCGCGGCTGGTACCTCTCGACCTACGAGCGAACCAAGACCGAGGGCGAGCGGGCCGCCCTGGCCGCCGCACGCGAGGTGGGGCAGGATCTGGTGCTGGTGAATCCCTCCTCGGTGCAGGGCCCGGGCCGCGCCGGCGGCACCGGACGGTTCATGCTCGCGTTCCTCGACGGCCGGCTCAAGGTGTTCGTTCCCACAGTGGTCAGCCTCGTGGACATCGACGACTGCGTCACCGGTCATCTGCTGGCGCGCGAGCGGGGGGTGGCCGGCGAGCGCTATCTGCTCAACGGGATGACGCTCCCGATCGACCAGGCGCTCGCGCTGGCCGCCGACGTGGCGGGCGTCGAGCGCCGCCCCCGCCTACTCCCGCGGCGCGTGGCCACGATCGCCGCGGGCCTGGTCGAGCGCGGCTTCCGGCTGGCCGGACGCCACCCGCCGGTGTGTCGGGAGATGGTCCGCACGCTGCTGCACGGACACCGCTATGACGGCTCGCGGGCCGAGCGCGAGCTAGGGCTGCGCTACACCGAGCCGCGCGAGACGATCCGCAAGACCGTGGCCTGGGCTCGCGCGGAGGGGCTGATCGGCTGAGCGCTCAGATCAGGCCCTGCGGCCTCAGCGAACTTCGGACAGAGCAGCCAGCTGCAGCTCGTCGACCGTTGCGGTGGCCTCCGTGACGCAATCGCGAATGATCACGTAGCGGATGGTCCCGCGGCGCAGCCCGTAGTTCTCCACGGTGCGCTGGGCGGCGATCTCGTACAGGTGGATCCCGTCGGTCAGATACCTCATGGCAAATCGTCGCTTTTCTCTATTTGGGTTACGCCAATGCTTTGCCGAAGCTACGCAACCGTAGTTTCCCTACGTAGGAGCGTTTTACCCTGCAAGGGCGCGCTTTATGCGCTGCAGGTTGGATAGCAACCGAGGCGGCGCGGCGCCTATGGCCGTAAGTACAAAGCTGCTGCGCTTATGCCGCCGGCAGCGCGTCGGCGAGGCCGGCGATCGACAACCGCCGCCGACACAGGTCCACGGCGTACTGCCGGGTCGCCGCGGGCACGGCGTCCCCCCAGGCTTCGGCCGCTTCGGTGGCGCGGTTCAGCACGTCGCTGAGGAGGACGTCGGGATCCTTGGCCTCGGTCAGGCAACGCACGCCGAAGCCGACGTGCCAGCGCTCGTCGCGCTCCACGTTCTCCACGCCCTTGCGTATTCCGGGTAGGGCGTCGTCCTCCAGGTCGTCGAGCAGCGCGCGCTGCCCCGCGGTGAACACGGCCCCCTCGAGCACCATGTGGTAGAGCCGAACGCCGTCCAGGATGCCGGTGCGCTTTGCCGTGATCTCGGCGGCCATCGCGGGCAGGCGCTCTTCGAACAGTTCGAGGAACGCGGCCGGGACGTGCTCCCGTGCCGCGGCAAGCCGGTCTGCCGGCGTATCTCCCGGCAGACCCAGCACCTCGGCGGCGACGCGGTCGAAGAACAGGGCGTGACGATCCTCGTCGCGGCGCTGCAGGAAGAAGATCCACATCATCATCGTGTCGACGTGCTCGGCGCGGTCGGCGAACGGTGTGAGGTGCTCGGCGACCGAGTCTTCGGCGACGCGGAAGCCGGCGAGCAGCGTGGTCAGGCGGTGGCGGCGCTCGTCGGGCAGCTCAGCCCAGGCTTTGGCGTCGGGGGCGAGATCGATGGCGGTCGGATCCCAGTGGAGCTTGGCGACGATCTGGGAGTACGTCGAGAGCCGGGGGAAGATCGACAGCTGCGAGCGGTCAGCGAGGGGAACGCTGAGGCCGCCCGCGCCGGCGGGGATATACGGGTCCTGCGCCATCAGGAAATAGTTTGCCGAATGGTCGGCCGCGTCCCTGTATCGGAGCCGCGCGGTCGCTTGGTCGTGCGGTAGACGAACTCGTCCGTCTGCGCCGACTCTCGCATCGACACGACGTGCTCGTGGTGCGGCGAGAACCGGCACACCGGATCGGTGGCCGCCGCGTCGCCCGTCAGCCGGAGCGCCTGGCACCGGCAGCCACCCCAGTCCATCTCCTGGCGCCCGAGCGGGCACGACCGGCACGGCTCCTGCATCCAGTCGGTACCGCGGTAGCGCGCGAACGCGTCGGACTCGTTCCAGATCCACTCGAGCGGATGCTCGCGGACGTTGGCGAACTCGAGTCCCGGGATCGTCGACGCCGCCTGGCACGGCAGCACGTCGCCGTTAGGCGCCACCACCATCGCGGTCCGGCCCCAACCGCCCATGCACGGCTTGGGGAGATCCTCGTAGTAGTCGGGAAGCACCCACAGGACGTCGACCTTCGGGCCGACGCGGTCACGGAAGCGCTTGACCGCGTCCTCGCCGCGCCGCAGCTGTTCCCAGGTCGGCAAGAGCGCCCCCTGGTTGAGGACCGCCCAGCCGTAGTACTGGGTGTTGGCAAGCTCGAGCCTTTGTGCCCCGAGGTCGAGGGTCAGTTCGAGCAGCTCCTCGATGCGGTCGAGGTTCTGGCGGTGCAGGACGCAGTTGATGGTCAGCGGGAAGTCGAGCTTCCCGGGCGGCGCGCGCGGCCACGATCTTCTTCTCGAACGATCGGTTGCCTGCGATGCGGTCGTTCTCCTCGGGGTTCGGGCTCTGGATCGAGATCTGCACATGGTCCAGGCCGGCCGCTTTTAGCTCCTGCGCGCGCTCCCGGGTGAACAGCGTGCCGGCGGTGATCAGCGACGAGTAGAGCCCGGCGTCGCGCGCTCCGGCGCACAGCTCGGCGAGATCGCGCCGCAGCATCGGCTCGCCGCCGGTCAGGGCGAGCTGGAGGACGCCCAGCCCGCGCGCCTGACCGAAGGTGCGGATCCAGTCGTCTGTCGCGAGCTCATCGCGATACTTCGGATGACCAATGTCGGTCGGGTTGGAGCAGTACGGGCAGTGCAGTGGGCACTGGTAGGACAGCTCGGCGATCAACGTGAAGGGCTTAGGCGCCGGCATCGACCAGAAGTCCTCTCTCCGCCATTCCGTCGACCAGGTCGCGAACGTCCTCACTGAGGTCGGTGCCTTCGTACCGTGCGGTCAGGACGCCGACGATCTCGTCCACCGAGCGCTGTCCGTCGCACAGCTCGAGCACCTCCGCCGCGCTCGGGTTGAGCCGCACCGCTCCCTCGGGCACCAGCAGCAGATGCTCCTCGCGCACCTCGTCGTAGCGCAGCCGTGCGCCGGTGACGAGGCGGGGACGAGTCACACAGGGGTGGGCGGGATCCATTTCTGCGTGTCGCCGAGATCGATGGCATCGAGCTGCGCCCACAGCACCTCGGTCTTGAATCGCAAGGCGGCGACCGCAGCGTCCTGCTGCTCGCGCGTTTGGCAGCGATCGACCACGAGCTCGAGCGCATACTCGGCGTCACGGGGCGCCTTCACCAGCCGCGTGCGGAAATACTCGAGGCCGGCGGGATCGATCCAGTCGTAGTGGCGCTCGAGCGCCTCGAGGCGGACGCGGATCGCGGCCGGGCCGAACAGTTCGGTGAGCGAAGACGCGACCGCCTCGATCCATGGCTTCTGTCGCGCGAAGTTCACGTACGCGTCGACCGCGTAGCGCACCGCGGGAAGGACGCCGCGCTCTGACTCGAGCTCCTCACGCGAGACGCCAAGCGCCTCGCCGAGGCGCAGCCACGACTCGATCCCGCCCGTTCGGTCCGCGGTTCCGTCGTGATCGATGATCCGCTGGATCCATTCGCGCCGGACCTCGACCTCGGGGCAGTTGGACATGATCGCCGCGTCCTTGAGCGGAATGCACTTCTGGTAGTAGAACCGGTTTGTCACCCACCGCCGGAGTTCCTCGCGCGTCAACTCACCACCGTCCATGCGGCGGTGGAAGGGATGCAGATGGTGATAATGCGACCCCTGGGCCCGCAGCTCGGCGATGAACTCCTCGGGCGGGGCCGGCCGATCCGCCGGTGTGGTGACTGCCTCGATCACAGCTCGACCTCGAGCCCATCGTAAGCGACCTCAACCCCGGCGCGCAAAACCGCCGCCCGCTCCGGTGAGTCTTCGAGCAGGATCGGGTTGGTGTTGTTGATATGCACGAGCGCCTTACGCGGTCGCTCCAGTCCGGCCAGTGCCTCGAGCGTCCCACCCGGGCCTGACAGCGGCAGGTGCCCCATGTCGCGTGCGCTGCGCGCGGAGATGCCGAGGCGGGCGAGCTCGTCGTCGCGCCAGAACGTGCCGTCGACGAGCACGAGGTCGCTCGCGGCGAGCCGCGCGAGCACGGCGTCGTCCAGGCGGGCCAGCCCGGGGACGTAGGTGAGCACGCGGCCGCCGGCGCTGTCCCGGAACACGAACCCGCTCGCCTCGAGCTCCACGCCCGACCCGTCGAGATAGCGCGGTGCGTCACCGCCCACGTCGAACCGCTCGACGGTCAGGCTCGAGCCCTCGAGCGGGCAGGCCCGCTCCGGCTCGAGCGTGTGCCACTCCAAGCCGCAGAAGCGCTCGAGGATCGAGAGCACCGGGTAACCCTGCCTGAGCGCAAGCTCGACGCCGCCGGCGCCGTACACGCGCACCGGCGCCGCCGACTCGCGCAGGAGCAGGAGCCCTGCGGTGTGGTCGATCTCGGCGTCGGTCAGAAGCACGCCCGCGATTGGCGCGGATCGCACGCCGTCGACCGGCGGCCCGGTCAGCGCCTCGAGTTGCTGGCGCGCATCGGGCGACGCGTTCACGAGAAACCATGGGCCGTCCCCGCCGCGGATCGCGAGCGAAGACTGCGTCCGAGGTTGCGCCCGGACGCCCGCGCGGGCCGCCTCACACGTCGGACAGCGGCAATTCCACTGCGGAAACCCACCCCCGGCGGCCGAGCCGAGAATCCGGACGCGCACGTTTCATCGAAGCGGTGCGCAGCCTCAGGCGCACGCCGGAGGCCACGCCAGTTTCACGCTCCTACCGGTGATACAGGTAGGAAGTGACCTCCGAGCACATCTCGATGAACTCAAACTTCGGCTTAATCCAGGTCATAGGATGCCTCTCCTCTTAGAGTTCAACGCCAGATCCGCATCTTACACATCCAGTGCAAGCCGCTGAAAGAGCCTCCGGACGATGGTCATCGAGGTAACCGCCGCCGCCTCGGACGCGGTGAGCGCCGACCTCGTCGCGGTCGCATCCGGACCGCGGGCCGCCGAACTCGGGGCACCCGAGCGCGCGTCGGCGGATGCCGATCCGGTGGCGATCGTGTACCGGGAGCCCCCTCGCGCCCCGCTCGCCGTCGTCGCGATCGAGCGTGACGTCGAGGGGCTTCGGACCGCCGCGGCGCGGGCGGTGCGCGCGTGCCGAGGCGGCGGAATTGTCGCGTGGGCGCTGGATTCCTCGCTCCCGCTCGCGCTCGAGGAGCAGGTGCGCGCGCTGTCCGAGGGCGCGGTCATCGGCGGCTACGACGGGCGTCGTTGGCGCACCGGCGAGCCGCCGCGCGGCGTCGAGCGTTTTGTGATCTGCGGCGGCGACGGGGCGCTCGCGCGCGTGGCCGACCGCGCCGCGCTCGTCGCGCGCTGGACGAACGTCGCCCGCGAATTGGTCGACGCGCCGCCGAACCTGATCTCGCCCACCGAACTATCCGATCGGGTAGTGAAGTTTGCCCACCTGGACAGTGAAATTGTCGACCCGGCTAGGGCCGGGCTGGGTGCGCTCGCTGCGGTCGGGGGGAGCAGCCCCATACCGCCGCGTCTCATCGTCCTTCGCCACGCTCCGCCAGGCGCGCCCCAGGCGCCGCGGCTGGCGCTCGTCGGCAAGGCCGTCACGTTCGACACCGGCGGTTATTTCCTCAAGCCGCAGAGTGACATCGTCCGTCAGAAGGCCGACATGGCGGGCGGCGCGGCCGTCGTTGCGGCACTCGGAGCGATCGCCGAGCTCGGGCTCCCGCTGTCGGTCACCGGGGTCGTGCCGGCGTGCGAGAACATGCTGAGCGGCAGCGCGATCCGGCCCACCGACGTGATCACGACCGCGGCCGGCGTGACCGTCGAGGTCACCAATCCTGACGCCGAGGGTCGCCTGATCCTGGCCGACGCGCTGTGGTACGCGCGCCGCGACGGCGCGACGCACGTCGTCGACCTGGCCACGCTCACCGGCGCGATGCGCGCCGGCATGGGCGACCTGTATGCCGGCGTGTTCGCGCCCGACGAGGCGTGGCGCGAGGCGGTCGTGCAGGCCGGCAACGCGAGCGGGGACCTGGCCTGGCCGTGGCCGCTTCATCCGCGCTACCGGCCGCTGATCGACTCGACCGTGGCCGATCTGCGCAACACCGCGGGCAAGAGCTTCGGCTTCCCGATCGTCGCCGCGACGTTCCTTGGGCAGTTCGCGGGCGAAGGGCCCTGGGCGCACGTCGACATGCTCGGACCCGCGCTGCTCGACGAGGATCGTGGCGACGCGTTCGGCCGCGGCGCGACCGGGTACGGCGTGCGCATGCTCGTCGAGCTGGCCACACGACTGAGCGTTAGGCTGAGTCAATGACGCACGGAGACGGCGATCGGCGGGCGGTGGCGCCGGCGACCCCGGGACGGGTAATCGACACTGCGAGGATCGACCTGGCCGCCGCAGAGCGAGCCGCGCGGGATCTGCTGCAGGCGATCGGCGCCGACCCCGACTCGCCCGATCTGCTCGAGACGCCGCGTCGCGTGGTCGCCTCGTTCGCGGAGCTCGTAACCCCGGCCGAATTCGGCGCGACGGTGTTCTCCAACGAGGGCTACGACGAGCTCGTGCTGGTGCGGGACATCTCGTTTCAGACCCTGTGCATGCACCACCTGCTGCCGTTTCACGGCGTGGCTCACGTGGCCTACCTGCCGGGGGAGAGCATCATCGGGCTGTCGAAGCTCGCGCGCGTGGTCGAGTTCTTCGCCCGCGATTTGCAGCTCCAGGAGCGGATGACCGTCCAGATCGCCGACTGGCTCGAGCAGGAGCTCGCGCCGCGCGGCGTCGGGGTGGTGCTGAGCGCCGAGCACATGTGCATGACGATTCGCGGCGTGCGCAAGCCGGGAGCGCGGACGATCACCTCGGCGTTGCGGGGCTCGCTTCGCTCCGATGCACGCACGCGCCAGGAGTTCTTCAGCCTTGTCGGCTGATGCCGGTGAGCCGTATCCGCTGATCGAGACCGTGGTGACCACGACCGGTGCAGACGGCGTGGTCAACTGCGCGGCGATGGGGGTGCGATGGGGAGAGGAAGAGCTCACCTTCTGGCCGTTCGATGCGACGCGGACGCTGCGCAACCTCCGCTTGCACGGCGAGGCGGTCGTCCACCTGACCGACGACGTGCTGCTCTTCGTGCAGGCCGCCCTGGGCCATCCTCACCCCGCGATGCGTCCCGCCAGCGCGGTCGCCGGCGCGGTGATCAAGGATGCGAACGCCTGGCGCGAGGTGGTCGTGAGCGAGATCACGCCCAGCGCCGGTGGGTCGCCCCGCTCGAAGGTGCGTGCGCGAGTGGTGGCCTCCGGTACCGGTCCCCGCCAGCCCCTCGGCCTGTGCCGGGCCCGGCACGCTGCCGTCGAGGCGTCGATCCTGGCCTCGCGGCTGAAGTGGCTGGGCGGCGATCACGTGTCGGCCGAGCTCGTCCGCCTGCAGGAGCTGGTGGACAAGACGGCCGGATCTCGCGAGCGCGCCGCGATGGAGTACGTGCGACGCCACGTCGCCGAGCGAACGTGACCGAGATAGTGGTCAGCGCGCCGGCGAGGCTTCACTTCGGGATGCTCGATCCCAGCGGGATCGGCGCGCGCCGCTTCGGGGGCTGCGGCGTGGCCGTGGAGTCGCCGCGGGTGGTCGTCGCGGTCCGTTCCCGGTCTGGCGATGAGGTGGTGGCGCGCGGGTCGCAGGCGGAGCGCGCCAGCGCGTTCGCCCACCGGGCCCGGGCCGCATTCGGGCACCAAGGCGGCGTCGAGGTCGAGGTGCGCGAGACGATTCCGCCGCACGTCGGGCTCGGATCGGGCACCAAGCTCGGCCTGGCGATCGCGCTAGGGGTGGCCGAGCTTGCCGGCGTCTCGGCAGCGGCGGGGCCGGAGAAGCTGGCGGAGGCCACCGGTCGGGGGGCGCGCTCGAGCGTGGGCTCCTGGACGTTCGCGGAGCCGGGGCTGGTGGTCGAGGCCGGCGTGCGCGAGGGCGGCGCGATCAGCCCGCTGGTGGCTCGGCACCCGATGCCCGAGCGGTGGCGATGCGTGCTCGCGCTTCCGCGCGATGAGGAGGGGCTGTCCGGGGATGCCGAGGAGCGGTTCTTCGATCAGCTGCATTACCGGTCGGCCGGCGAGCCGAGCGTCTCGCGGCTGCTGCTGAGCGCCCTGCTGCCGGGGCTGGTGACCGGGGACATCGACGAGTTCGGCGGCGCGCTCTCAGAGATCCAGCGCGAGATCGGAGCGCTGTTCGCGGCCCAGCAGGGTGGCGTCTTCCATCCGCGAGCGGCTCCGGTCGTCGAGGCGCTGCACGCGATCGGGGTCGGGGCGGTCGGGCAGAGCTCGTGGGGTCCTGCGGTCTACGGGATCGTGGACGGCCCGGAGCGCGCCGCCGACGTGGCCGATCGGCTGCGCGCCGCAGTCGGTCCCGGTACCGACGTCCGCGTGGTCGACTTCGATCGCACGGGTGCCCGGGTCGCGCGCCGTGGCTCGGGACAGGCGGCGGCATGAGGCTGCTCGTCAGCGTGGTGTCGGCCGAGGAGGCTCGGCGCGCCGTCGCCGGTGGCGCGGACATCGTCGACGTCAAGGATCCGGTCGAAGGCGCGCTCGGTGCACCGGCGCCGGGCGTCCTGTCGGAGGTGGTGGCGGTCGTGGGCGGCGCCGCACCGGTCAGCGTCGCGCTCGGCGATCTGCCGGATCTCCCGCACACCGCGGCACTCGCCGCGCGC
This sequence comes from uncultured Solirubrobacterales bacterium, assembly GCA_963841535.1. Classification (GTDB taxonomy): domain Bacteria; phylum Actinomycetota; class Thermoleophilia; order Solirubrobacterales; family Solirubrobacteraceae; genus Palsa-465. The sequence continues at coordinate 98,141 of CAWJDF010000003.1, forward strand.
GGCGCCGCGCTCAGCGGGGCCGCGTACGTCAAGGTCGGGCTGCGTGGCGTGCGCGAGCTCGACCGCGCGGTGGCGCTGATGAGCGCGGTCGCCGACGCGGTGGGTGATCAGGCTGCGGTGATCGCCGCCGCGTACGCCGACGCCCAGGCGCTCGATCCTCCGGCATTGGCGCCCGCGTGGCTGCCGGCGCTGGTGGAACGGACCGGGATCGCCGGCGCGCTCGTCGATACGTTCGTCAAGGACGGCCGGGGCCTGTACGGCTGGCTGTCCGAGGCGGAGGTGGCCGACCTGACGGCGGGCACGAGGGCGGCCGGTGGGACGTTTGGCGTCGCCGGGCAGCTGCGGCTCGGCGAGCTGGGCCGCGTCGCGGCCGACGTGGTCGGCGTCCGCTCAGCGGTGTGCCGCGGCGCCGACCGGAGCGCCGATTTGAACGCGGACTTGGTCGTGGCTGCGGTCGCCGAACTCCGGGACTTTGGCGCTGAAGCTACGTATGTGTTAGCTGAATCGCCAAAGTCCGGGTGAGCGGACCGTGACGCGCACTCCCGTGCGGCGCACCGCTTCCGGCAGGTAGGCGTCCACCGCCGCCCCGTCAACCGGTTTGAGCAGGATCGCCTCCTCGGCGCCGATTGCGCCGGCGGCGAGCACGGCCAGCGAGTCGCTCGTGACATCCCACGACTCGGGGACGTCGGGTCGTCCGGCGAACGCCGGCGCGGCGACGAGCAGCCCGAGCGAGCGCGGAGCGACCAGCTTTCGGAGCAGTTCCGCCCCTGGCAACATCGGCGCCAGCAGCACCCCCAGCTGATCCATCGCCTGCAGCGCCAGCCGATGCGCTACATCGTCGCCCAGTCCCACCTGCGCGTCGAGCGCACGCACGACATCCGCGAATGGGCCTCCTCCTGGCACGACGAGCACCGGCCGGTCGCGGGCAAGCTCGAGCACGTCTGCACAGCCGCGGCGCAGTCCTTGGAGCCCCTCGGCGCCGAGGAGGCCACCGCCGATCTTCACGACCAGCGGGCGAGGCTCACTCACGGCCGAGCACCGACAGCGCGACCGCGGCGGCGACCTCGCCGCCCGTTCCGTTCAAGGGCCCGACGTCGCCGTGGACCCGAAGCCCGCAGCGCGTGGCCGCCGCTCGGGCCAGGAATGCGCCCACGCCGACGGCGGCCACCGACACGCCGCCACGCGGTCCGGCGGCCACGCGGCCGAGTGCCTCGAAGATCGTGGCGACTTGCGCCTCCTCGACCGCGGCCGCGATCGCCTCGACGTCGCCGTCGGCGAGTTGCTCGGGATCGGCGCACACGACGCGCGCCAGCCGCGAGCGGACCTCATCGGCCGACGCGCCGCGTCCGTCCGGGAACGTGCAGGTGCACTGCTCGGGGGTCAGATTGCCCCGCAGCAGATGCGCGTCTGCGGCGATCGCGAACAGCTCGGAGGCGACCGGACAGGGACGGTTGCCGATCGGCACGTGTGAAAGGACCGCGGCCACGTTGGTGCGCAGTGCACCGGTGTAGACCAGCTCGCCCACGAGCAGCCGCTCGAGGTCGGTGCGTCCCGTTGCCGTGACCGCCCCGCCGGCGATCGGGATCAGGTCGGTCGTGGTGCTGCCGCAGTCGACCAGGATCGCGTCGGGCAGCGACCGGGCGACCAGCATTGCCGTGGCCATCCAGTTGGCGGCCGCGCACTCAAGCGGCGCGGCCCGCGCCGCGTCGACGCCGATCAGCTCGCCGCCGGTGGTCATCACGCGCAGCCGGCGCCCGGGCAGCGCCCGGCGCGCCGCCTCGAGCACGCACAGCACTCCCTCTCGCTTACTGGCGAACACGTCGACGAGCTCCGCGGTCGTGGTCAGCGCCACCGGCGCGCCGTCGAGCCCCAGATCCCCGACGATGCGCTCGATCACGCCGGACATCGCCGGCGGGTCCCGCCACACCTCGAACGGCTCCGAGGCGATCTGCACCCGGCCGGACCCGTCCACCACCGCAGCCTTGGTGTTCGCGCCGCCCACGTCGAGCCCGATCGCCGGAACCATCGGGCCATCATGACGCGGACGGCGTGTCGTTTAGCCGGTGATCAGCGCCATCTCGGCGTCGCGGTAGCGCCCGCCGACGACCGCGTCGGCCGGGATGGCCTGGTCGAGCGCCGCGACGTCCTCGTCGCTCAGCTCGATCTCCGTGGCCGCGACGTTCTCCTCGAGCCGCTCGGGACGCTTGGTCCCGGGGATCGGGACGATGTCCTGACCCTTGGCGTGGACCCACGCCAGCGCGAGCTGCGCGGGGGTTACGCCGCGGGCCTCGGCCAGCGCCCGCACCCGGTCGGCCAGCTCGACGTTCTGCCGCAACGCGTCCTCCTGGAAACGCGGGTTCGACCGCCGCCAGTCGTCCTCGGGGAGGTCGTCCAGGGAGCGGATCTGGCCGGTCAGAAAGCCTCGCCCGAGCGGCGAGTACGCCACCAGACCGATACCGAGTTCGCGCAACGTGGGTAGCACCTCGGGCTCGGGATCGCGGGTCCACAGCGAGTACTCGGACTGCACGGCGGTCAGCGGGTGCGTGGCGTGGGCCCGGCGGATGATCTCCGGTGACGCCTCGGAGAGGCCGATGTAGCGAACCTTGCCCGCCGCGACCAGCTCGGCCATCGCGCCCACGGTCTCCTCGGTTGGCGATCTCCACCTGGTCGCGGCGCCCCGCGATCGCCCGTCCGACGAGCCGCTCGTTGGTGTGCGGCCCGTACACCTCGGCGGTGTCGAGCAGTGTCACGCCGAGCTCGAGCGCCCGATGGATCGTGTCGAGCCCTGCCTGCTCGTCGCCGGTGCCGTAGGCCCACGTCATGCCCATGCAACCGAGCCCCTGCGCCGCGACTTCGAGGCCCTGGCTTCCGAGCTTTGTTCTGTGCATCGATCAAACTCCTCGTCGCTTGCTTGCAGGCACCATCGAGTCTGTGACGCACCCGGCGAATCGACAAGGGAATAGCCGATCCTGGTAGACGACATTCCACCATGCGGATCGTTCCGGTCCTCGACCTGAAGGGCGGCGTCGTCGTGCATGCCCGCCGCGGGCAGCGTGCCGATTACGCCGCGCTGCAAAGTCCGCTGGTTGAGGGCAGCGAGCCGGTCGCGGTGGCGCGGGCCCTGTGCGCGGTCTGCGGCAGCAGGACCCTGTACGTCGCCGATCTCGATGCGCTCGCCGGCGAGCCGGCCGACGAGGCGACGCTGAGCGCGCTGGGTGCGGTGGCGGAGCCGTGGGTCGATGCCGGCGCGACTACGCCCGACCGGGCGGCGGCGCTCGAGCGCGCCGCGGTCGCGCGTAACGTCATCGGCACTGAGTCGATTGGGCCCGGCCGCCAGGTCAACCCCTCGGCCGCGCTACCCCTCGTCCTGAGCGTCGATCTGCGCGACGGACGGCTGATCTCGCCGAACTCCGCGCTCGCCGGGCGCGAGCCGGCCGCCGCCGCGTCGCTGGCGCGCGCGCTGAACGTACGCGAGTTGCTGGTGATCGACCTCGCCCGCGTGGGCAGCGGCGCCGGACCGCCGTTGCACGCCGTCGAGGAGCTCGCGCGCGCCCTGCCCGGAGTGGAGATCTACGCAGGCGGTGGGGTGCGCGATGACCCGGACCTGCGCGCGCTCGAGTCGGCCGGGGCCGCCGGCGCACTCGTAGCCACCGCGCTGCACGAGGGTCGCCTCACGCTGTGACGAACGCCTCGCAGGCGCTCACCACCACCCGCGTGAGGTCCCGCTCGCAGACCGACTGCAGCGCCTGCCAGCCCGGGATCCCGTTGACCTCGACCACCACCGCATCGCCGTCCGGGCCGATCAGCAGGTCGACCCCGGCGACATCGGCCTCGACCGCCGCGACGGCGGCGAGGGCCAGACCCCGCTCGTCGTCGTTGAGAGTCGCCGCCCGCGGACGGCCGCCGCGCGCGATGTTGGCCCGCCATGAGTCGGTCACACGCTCCATCGCCCCGACTACCTCGCCTCCGACCACGAGCACGCGCACGTCGCGACGGCCGGCGGGTGCGATCGTGCGCTGTACGTAATAGACCGCCCGCTCGAGCTCCAGAGCGCGGAACACCCGATGAGCCACATCGCGGTCCTCGACGCGCACGATGCCGCTCCCCATGGCGCCGAACAGCGGCTTGACCACGATGTCGCCGCCCAGCTGGTCAAACGCCTGCATCGCGTCGTCGTCGCGCTCGCAGACGATCGTGGCCGGGGTGGGCAGCCCGGCCCGGGCCAGCAGCGCGCTCGTCCACGACTTGTCGATGGTTCGCTCGATCGCGCGCGGCGCGTTGACGCAGCGGACGCCCTGCTCGGCGAGGACGTGTAGCGCGTCCATGCGGAAGATCACCTGCTCCAGCGAGCCACGAGGGAGGCCGCGCACGATCAGCAGGTCGAGCGCGTCGACGACCAGCCCGTCGGGCCCGAAAACGTGCGCGGCCCCACGCTCGTCGACGATCGACCGCAGGCGCGTGGCCGGGATCGTCAGCACCTCGTGACCACGTGCGGTGAGCGCGCCGATCAGTCCTCGCGAGTGCCAGGAGCCGGTCGCGCCCAGCACCGCGACTCGGAGCGATCCCGTCACGACGTGAACGAGCGCTCGAGCACCTCGGGTGCCAGCCCGCCGCCGTGATGCGCTCGCCCGGACTCGGTGCTGGTCAGTGTGACCGCAGCGGGGCTGAACAGCATCGGATCGACGTCGTAGAAGTTCCAGTCGGCCGCCTCGAGCAGCTCGCCGAACGGCGTGCCGAACGCCTCGGACGCCGACGAGGGCAACCGCTCGGCGAGCTCGGCGGTCTCCTCGTCGGAGGCCTCGATCCAAAGGTGAACGGTGCCGCCGTAGAGCACGGCGTCGTTGGTCCGGCCGATCGCCTTGGGGTCGTCCTTGGCGACCGGGGCGATCGGGCAGCAACCCCAGCCGTGCCGGACCCGGGCCGGGTCGACCTCGAGCTCATGCAGCTTGTGCAGCGCCGTCTCGACCACCCGGGCGCTGATCTGGACCGAGCCGCAGACCGAGGCCGTCGGCGCGATCAGGAAAGTGACCGCGGACGCCTCCACCCCGCAGCGCTCGGCCACCTTCTCGACGATCTCCGCCGGCGGGTCCTGGCGCGTCTCCAAGCACAGCACGGCCTCCTTGGCCTCCTCGCGCCAGGCCAGCTCCTCGAACAGGTCCTCGGCCCGGGCCAGCGCGCGCCCCGGACCGCTGGCCATCGCGAAGAAGTCGTCGTGCTCGAGCTTCCAACCGGCGTACTGGGCGGCCAGGCATGCCGCGGCCGGCTCGTCGACCGACACGGCGACGCCCGGCCACGTCTGTTCGCCAACCACGACCGGCACCGGGTCGACCCGGCCCAGGGCGCCCATGCAGGCCGCCGCGAAGACGAGGCCGGCCTGGAGTCCGCCGCGGGTCTGAACACCGCAGTCGAGCAGCCGCGCACCGGAGTCCAGAGTGCGGACATCGATCCCCAGCGCGTCGGCGTGGCTGGCCATCGCGTCCACGAGCGTGGCGGTGCGTTCGTTCATCGACCGGCTCATCGACCGCCATTCTCCTCGTCGAAGATCAGGATCTCGCCGCGGGTGAGCTCGGTCCGGTCGCCGGACCACCTCGCCCACGTCCCGCGAAGCATCGCGTCGGGGACCGTGAGCCCGAGCCCGCGGACCCGGAGCAACTGCAACCGCAGGGCCGGAGGCTGGAAGCGAGCCGCGAACGCGTACGACGGCAGCGGCGTCACGGGCCGCCCCGAGACGAGGCTGCCCCGCTTGTTGCCCAAGCCTGCCTCCGTGCCGATGCCCCCGAGCGCGATCACGGTGCCGGCCAGCATCCTCAGTCCGGCGCCGCTTCCGGTCCGCCCGCCGACCGCCACCAGGCCGCGTCGCATCCCGGCGCCGGTCTCCTCGCCGGCATCTCCGGTCACGACGATCTCGCCGCCGGTCATCCCCACCCGGGCCCCGGGATAAGCAGCCCCGAGCCGCGCGCCGGCATCTCCGAGGATCCGCAGCACCCCGCCGGACATCTCCGCGCCCGCCCAGCCACCGACACCGCCACGCACGACAAGCTCGCCGCTTGCCATGCGCGCGCCGATCTCGTCGAATCGGCGCAGGTCGCCGGCGAGCACGAGCCCCTCCTCCTCGGCGCCCGCGCCGGACACCTCGAACACGTCGCCTACGGCCACCGTCTCACAAGCGCAGCGGAGGCCGATCCCGGCGACCGCCGAGGCGTTCAGTCCGCGCAGCCGCTCAGGGATCAGCGGGCCGGCGAGCACCTGGCCCGGCGGCTGCGTCCGCAATGTGAGGGTCAGCGTCATGGCGGGTCGCGCAGCTCCGAGAGCGGGAAGTGAAACTCGCCGAGCTTGCCGCCGAAGTTGGCGGCGGTCACGTGCTTGGCGCCGGCGCCGGCCGCGGCGTGCAGGCCGCGGCGCATCGCCTCGCGCACGGCGTCCTCGGATACGCCGTCGATCACGATCTCGAACATCGCCCCGACCCCTTCCGGGACCAGCGTGTCGTCGACCTGAACGCGCAGCGTGGGAGCCATCGGATGATTAGTGGAGGCGGGCATCGACTTCGAGGTCAGCGCGCCGACCTTGCTGCCGCTGCGGACGATCCCGCCCGGGAACGGCAGCGCGATGCCTTCGCCGCGCATCGCGTCAACCGCCACCTGCGCGGCCGCCAGTGCGCGGTCGTCGTCGCCCGCGCCGATCACCAGATTGCCGCCTCCGACCCCACTCCCCACCCCGAGGGACTCGGAGACGAGGAACTCGCCCTCCATCACCGGGATCCGCCAGAAGCGCTGTCCGGCGATCACCTTGCTGGCCTGAAACCCGTCGCCGAAGTACCGCAGGCTCCGCCCCAGCGGCACGCTCCGCTCGGCTCCGGGAAGCCCGTCGAAGCACGCGGTGGTGGGGCAGGTCATGACGCTCTGGCCGACGCGCTCGAGCACGCGCTTGCCGACGCCCTCGCGGTCCATCGCGAACAGCAGCACGGCAACGCCCGGGCGGCCGTCGGGCGTGTCCTGCGCCTCGAGCGGCCGCTCGATCGCCGCCTCGCACTTGCAGCCGATCACCGACGTGGCAAAGCCGGTCGCCGAGCGCGCCGCCTCGAGTGCCCAGTCCGCAGTCGCCGCCGTGATCACGACGCGGGCGAAGCGCATCGGGAACGCCTCCGCGAAGGTGTCCGCGACCGCCGCACCGCGCAGCGTGTAGCCAGTCATGAGCCTCCAGCCTCCACCACCCGGGCCGGCTCGCGCAGCGCCGGGTCACGGACCGGGTAGTGGTCGAACGCGACCGTGTAGCGGTCCCCGAACAGCGGCTCGAGCACGCGGCTCACCTCGGGGTCGAAACCGGCGCGGCTCGAAAACAGCACCCCGTCCTCAGCGCGGCGCAGCTCGCCGTCCTCCACGGCCAGCTCTCCGCCCTTGATCACGTACCGCGGGGTGGCGAACATCTCCTCGCGGTCGGCGCGATCGTGGTAGATCGTCACGTCGGCGTCGGCGCCGACGCCCAGGTGCCCCTTGTCGCGCAGTCCGAGTCGGCGGGCTGGTGCCGCGCGGGTGATGATCGCGATCTCGTTCAGCGTGTACTCGCGCTCCAGTCCGTCGGTCAGGGCGGTGCGGCGGATCGCTCGCTGATTGGCCCGAGCCATCTGGTCTTCCCGGAACGCACGGTCCATCAGCAGCCGGATCAGCTTCGGGTAGGAGAGGAACGAGCCGCCGTTGGGATGGTCGGTCGACAGCATCACCTGCCAGGGATCCTGACCGAGCAGGAACAGCTCGAGCCCGATCGCCCACTGCAGGGCGTGCACGTAGTTGCCGGCCCGATACCGGTAGGGGACGATCCCGCACCCGGTCTCCACCTCGGTGTCGTGGTTGATCCACTTGTCGGCGCCGAGATCACGCAGGACGGCCGAAAGTGGACCGTCGGCGGTCATCGTCACGGCCGGTCCGAACATCACCTGGCCCACGTCGGCCGTGACCTCGGGATGGGCGGACAGGTACTCGACGAGCTCTGGCGCTCTCGAGCGAGGCAACCCCTCGGGCTTGCCTCCGTAGCAGTGGAACTGCAGGTGGGCGAAGTGCGCCTGGCGTCCCGCGAGCGTTCGCATCGTCTCGAGCGTGGTGTCGGCGTTGCCGGGGACGCCGAGATTGTTGGCGTGGATGTGGACGGGATGCGGCAACCCGAGCTCGTCCACCGCTCCGCCGATCGCCTCCAGTACCTGGCGCGGCGTCACCTCGAAGCCCGCGACGTGGTCGTCGAGCGATTGGACGTTGCCGTTGTCCTGCTTGTACAGCTCAACGCCGCCCGGGTTGACCAGCTTCACCCCGTAGCCGCCGGTGGCGTCGAGCCACCACGCCACCGCGTCGCGCAGCCGCGTCGAGACGCCTCCGCCGGACTCGCGGATCAGCTCGAACAACACCTGGTTGTTGCCCATCAGGATCAGGAACGCCTTGTCGATCAGCGGCGTGTCGCGCAGCTCCGAGAGCACATGGCGCGCCGCCAGCGGCGGGGCGGCCGCCTCGACGACCGTGGTGTAGCCGAGCAGCGAGTACCGGTAGCCGGTGGTGAACGTCGACGGGACCAGGCCGCCGGTCCCCGAACGAAGCATGGCGGTTCGATCGACCGGATCGCCGCGCCGCTCCTCGGGGGACAGCTTGCGGGCGGCGTTCACCTTGGGGCCCGCGATGTGGGCGTGGATGTCAACGCCACCGGCCATCACGACCATCCAGCGAGCGTCGATCCGGCGGGCTTCGGGACCGACGTCGGCGACCACCTTGCCGTCCTGTAGGCACACATCGCGAATCTCGCCGTCGATCTCGTTGGCTGGGTCGTGGACGGTGCCGCCCGCGATCCGGATCGCCGTCACGGCCCGACCTCCGCGAGCAGGCGGGCGAGCACCGCGGCTGCGGTCGGCGCGTCGCCGGGCTGCGGCGCCTGCAGCGTCAACGGCACGCCGTCCAGCCGATGGGCAGTACCGCCGGCCGAGACCCCGGCGGCCGCGGTGCGGATCCACACCTCGACCCCCGGTCCGGCCACGAGGCTGCCGGCCGGCCCAGACTCGACGCGCAGCGTGACGTCAACATCGTCGAACGGCTGCGTTGCGGTGACCAACTCCGGATGGCCGTCGGCGAAATCCACGTTGCCGCCGTACCCGGACTGCCAGGCCAGCACGTCGTCGGCGCTTCGCGTTCCGGGGGCGCGGGGCAACTCGAGCGTGACCACGTGACGGTCGTGGCACAGCGCCCGGACGAGCTCGTGCAGCGCGAGCGCGCGCCGCTGGCCACCGGCGCCGGCGGCCAGGCCCGCTCCGTACACGAATGCGACATGTGGAACCGCTCGCACACGCTCGAGCAGGTGCTCGGCGTGCGTTCCGATCTCGCCCTCCGAGACGGCGACGCCGCGCTGCAACGCATGCATTGTGACCAGCGCGTCGAGGTCGCGGTCACGCCCCCAGCCGAGCCGTACCTCAGCGCGCCCGGCCGTCGCGGTATCGGCGTCATCGACCACGACCAGCGTGCGCCCGGCGTCGCGACCGAACCCGAGTCGCTCGAGCAGTCGCGGATGGGTGCTCTCCGGGTCCTCGCGCCAGATGATGACGAGCTGCGAGCGGTCGCGGATCTCACCCAGGGTGGCCGTCGATGCGCCGCGGAGCGGGACTGCCGGCGCGCCCGGCCAGTCGCCGTCGTGCGTGGCCATCAGCGCCCCGAGACGGTCGGCCAAGGCGACCGCCGCGCGCGCGTCCTCCACGGTGGCGTGATCGAAGCCGTGCAGCAAAGGGCGCCGCGCACCGCGCAACAGCTCGGCGGCCCGGGTGAGCGCCGATTCGATGTCCGCTGGCTCCCCGTTGATCGTCGCCGTTGCCTCGTCCGGCCGGCGCATGCGCTCGGAGAACCATTCCGCGCCGAGCGGGCAGTCGGGGTGCAGCCGTACGACATCGCTCGAGGCTTCGACGGTCACGTCGTCGCACAGCAGACCACACCCGGCGCAGGTGACGGGACCGAAGTCAGCCATGGAGGAGTATTGCGTCCTGAAGCGCGGACAAAAGCTGGGCTCCGCGCTCGACGAGCCCTGACACGTCGGCCTCGGCCGAGACCAGCGTGCACACCGGCGCGCCTCGCCTGATCTCCTCGCCGGCGTGCGGGACGTCGCGTACCAGGCCCGGCGGCCACCAGCCGAGATCGGGGGCGCGCACGTCGCGATCGGCGTACAGAACGAGCTTCACGATGAAGCGGTCGACCGGCGGGACGGTCGGTAGGCCCAGGGCGCGCGCCCCCCGGACGTGCGCCTCGAAGCTGCCCGGACCGAACAGCTCGAGCGACGCCGGCGGTCGCGGGTTGACCTCGAGCACCCAGGCGTGACGGCCGTCCCAGATCGCGTCCACGCCGAACGCCCCGCGCGCGCCGAACCGCGCCGCGACCTCGGCGCACACGGCGCGCAGCTGGCCGTCGAGCTCGGTCAGCTCCGCGGCGGGCAGGCGCGGAGGCACGACGTTGCCCGCCCACTGAAAGCCCGGCGGCCGGTGCAGCTGCTCGGTCAGGCCAAGGACGACGGCCCGGCGCCCGTCGCCGATCGCCACCGCCGAGCAGGACATCCCGTCGACGCGGCGCTGCAGGATCTCGGTGGGGCGCAGCGCGCCGCCCGTCCACCGGCGCACTCCCCGGCCGCCGCCGCCCCGCCGCGGCTTTCGCAGCCACCGGCCCGGCTCCGCCCTGGGGAGCTCGCCGGTCGCCGGTCGGGTTTCGGGCGCGCGGGCGCCGGCCGACCGCGCCGCCGCGGCCACGGCCCAGGGATCGCGTACGTCCGCCAGCAGCTCGGGCGGCGTCCCGAGCAGTTCGCGCCCTTCGGCCAGCTGCCGGACCAGATCGGGGCGATTCTCAAATCCGGCGCCGTACACGACCGCATCGGCCTCGACGTCCGCGGCGAGCCTCGCCAGCGCATCGCCCGAGCGCGCCGTCGCGCCCGGGGCGATCGCGCGGAGGTCGACGTCGCCGAAGCGGTCGAGCGCGATCGCCTCGTATCCATCGGCCACCGCCAGCTGCGCGAGCATCCGCGCGCTCACGGCGACCACCAGCACGCTCACGGCAGCCTCGTTCCCGTCAGGAGCGCGGCAAGCAGCGTCGCGGCGACCAGGTCCGCGGTCGTCCCTGGGTTCAGCCGGTTGCCGGCTTCGCGGAGCGAGGCGTCGAACTCCGCCGGTGAGCGGATTCCGTCGCGCACCTCGCGCGCGGCCGCGCTGACCGCCCGGGCAACGTCGACGCCCGCCTTGCGCGCGATCAGCGTGTCGGGGCAACTCGAGAGCAGGCCGACGTGGACGGAAACGATGGCATCGAGCGTGGAGAGCCCCTTGCGCAGGGCATCATCGAGGAGCGGCAGGCCGGTGTCGAACACGATCGCGTACCCGGTCGCGTATTCCGAGGCGATGCTGTCGCGGTGCGCCGCGTCCGCCATCGCCTCGCGCAGGGAGACGTCGGCCGGAGCCCGCACGTCGTGCTCGGGCGCGTCGTCCAGGCCGCCGGGGTTGGCCCGGGCGATCGCCGCGAAGGCCGTCGCCGCGTCGTCGACGTCGAGCCCGCCGAGCGTCCGCTCGGTAGCTGATCGCAACGATTCGCCGGCTCGCTGCGTGACCGCCGCGCGCGCGAGCGGCGCGAACAGGAGCACGATCCCCAGGTTGGTGTTGGCGCGGGCCACCCGTGCCGTCGCCTCCACGCCGTCCGCGATCAGCTCTCCGACGCTTCGCTGCGTGACCCGACGACGCGCGAACACCGGGCCGAGCGCGAGCGCCGAGCGCACCATGTCCGCGTAAGTCGTGTCCGAGAAGTCGTGGGCAGGGGTGATGTTGCCCGGCTTGGCAGCTGACACTTCGAGGAGGCACGCGAGCTGCACCTGGTGCTCAAGGAGGTCCCCGCTCAGTCTCGGGTGAGCTAGGGTTGCGTTCACTCGCGTCACCATACGATAGGAGAGAGGAGACTCACGTTATGGCCATCACCCTGGCAACCGGCGAGGCGCTGGTTGGCGAAGGTAACGAGGTCGCCCACATCGACTTGCTGATCGGGTCCAAGAGTGGACCGGTCGGTGAAGCATTCGCCGAGGCCTTCATCAACGAGTCCCAAGGTCACACCAACTTGCTCGCCGTGGTCACGCCCAACCTGCCGGCCAAGCCGGACACGGTGCTGAGCAACAAGGTGACGATCGGCGGCGCGCGGCAGGCCGTGCAGCTGTTCGGTCCCGCCCAGGCGGCCGTCGCCCGCGCGGTGGTGGACTCGGTCGCCGACGGCGTCATCCCCAAGGACCAGGTCGATGACCTTTGCATCATCGTCAGCGTGTTCATCCACTGGGAGGCCGAGGACGACAAGAAGATCTACACCTGGAACTACGAGGCCGTAAAGGCCTCGATCGCCCGCGCCCTGGGCGGTGAGCCGAGCGTCGACAAGGTGCTCGCGGAAACGCCGGCCGCGCGGCACCCGTTCGCCGGCGGCGCCGAGGATTAGCGAGGGAGCAGTTGACCGCGCAGGCCGGAGAGCCTTCGCTCGCCGGTCTGCGCACCGTCGTCACGGGGGCAAGCTCCGGGATCGGCCGGGCGATCGCGATCGCCTTCGCCGCTGCCGGAGCGAACGTGGGCATCGGCTTCAACCGTTCCTCGGACGCGGCGCAGGCGCTGGCCAAGGAGCTTGGAGGGGGCTCCCATCCCCTTCTAAGAGCGGACCTCAGCACTCCCGACGGGTGCGCCTCGATCGTGCAGAAAGCCTTTGCCGCGCTCGAGCACGTCGACGTCTGGGTCAACAATGCCGGCGCCGACGTGCTCACGGGCGAGGCCAGGGAATGGCCGGCCGAGCGCAAGCTCGAGGCGCTGATCGACATCGACCTGAAGGCCACGATCCGCTGTTCGCGGCTCGTCGCCGGCCGAATGGGCCCCGGCGGCTGCATCCTCAACATCGGCTGGGATCACGCCACAATCGACGGGATGGCGGGCGAGAACCCGGAGCTGTTCGCCGCGGTGAAGGCGGGCGTGCTCGGCTTCTCCAAGGCGCTCGCGCGCTCGGTGGCTCCCGACATTCGCGTCAACGTGCTGTGCCCCGGCTGGGTCGAGACGGCCTACGGCGAGGGGGTGGACCGCGCGTTCTACGACAAGGTCGCCGAGGCCACGCCACTGAAACGCTGGGGCACGCCGCACGACATCGCGGGCGCAGCGGTATGGCTCGCGTCGCCCGCCGCCGCGTTCGTCACCGGCCAGGCGATCAACGTCAACGGCGGCGCAGTTGGCTGACACGCTGTTCGTCACCGGCCGCCTGGCGGAGCCGGCCGTTCGTTACATCGCGTCTGAGCTGGAGATCGACCACCAGATCGCGGTCATGAACATCAGCGTCGCCGCGCTGATGACCACGCGCTGGATCGCCCGGCGGCTCGAGGTCCCGGACGGGGTCGACAACATCGTGATCCCGGGGCTGTGCGACGGCGATGTCGACACGCTGCAGCAGGCCACCGGACTGCCCGTGCGCAAGGGCCCGGCCGACGTCCGGGCGCTGCCGGAGTGGTACGGCCGCGAGGCCGTCCGGGCCGAGCTGGGGCCGCGTGACGTTCGCGTGTTCGCCGAGATCAACGACGTGCAGTCGCTGACCCGCGAGCAGGTGATCGAGCGGGCGGAGGCCTACCGCGCGGAGGGCGCCGACGTGATCGACCTCGGGCTGTCGCTCGATCGCCCGTGGCTGACCGAGGGCCCGGAGACGATCGCCGCCTTGCGCGAGCGCGGCTTGTCGCTCAGCATCGACACGCTCGACCCCGAGCACATCCGAATGGCCGACGCCGCCGGTGTGGACTACGTGCTCAGCCTCACGCCGGGCACGATCGGCCTGGCCGAAACCCTGCGGGCGACCCCGGTGCTGATCACCGACGACCCCGACGACCTCGACGGGCTCGGCCGGATGGCGACCTGGATGGACAAACTAAAGCGGGCCTACATGCTCGACTCGATCCTGGCTCCGATCAACTCGGGCTTCGCCGCGTCCCTGGCCCGGTACGTCGAGGTCCGCCGCCGGCATCCCGACGCCGAGATGCTGATGGGAATCGGGAATCTGACGGAGCTGACCGAGGCCGACTCGACCGGGGTCACGGCGCTGCTGATCGGCTTCTGCCAGGAGGTCGCGATCGGCGCGGTGCTGACCACCGAGGTGATCGGCTGGGCGCGAGGCGCGGTACGCGAGACGGTGCTGGCGGCCCAGATCATGCACCTGGCTCAGCGGCAGGCGCGGCCGCCCAAGCACCTCGACTCGGGCCTGGTCACGAGCAAGGACGAGTCGATGCGGGCGCCGACGGAGGAGGAGCTGCGGGCGATGCAGGCGCAGATCTCCGACGCCAACTACCGCCTGTTCGCCGACGCCGACTGGCTGTACGCGTTCAACGGCCGGCGGTTCGTCCGCGAGGCCAACATGTACGCCGTGTTCGACCAGCTTCAGGTCGACGACGCCTCGCACGCCTTCTACCTCGGCAAGGAGCTGATGAAGGCCACGATCGCCCGCGGCCTGGGTAAGAACTATCGCCAGGAAGGGCCACTGGACTGGGGCCTCCTGAGCTTTCCCGAACCTCGACGGGAGGACGTCCAATGAAGAAGATCCTGATCCAGCTGGACACCGATCAGCACCCGAGCGCGTTCGACACGATCGCTGCCTACGACGCCGACGTCGACGTCGTGGTCGGCTACGGCGAGATCACCGCCGAGAACCTGACCGACGTCGTCCAGGGCGCGATCTTCCCGCGCGGTCCAGATGGGCTTGCCAACACCGCCTTCTGGGTGGGAGGGTCCAAGGTGCGCGACGGCGAGAAGGTGTTCGAGGCCGCCAAGAAGCTGTTCTTCAAGCCGTTCAACGCGTCGATCATGCTCGACTCGGACGGCTCCAACACGACCGCGGCGGCCGCCGTGGCCCGCGTCCGTGGCGCGGTCGACCTCAAGGGCACGAAGGCGGCGGTGATCGGGGTCGGACCGGTCGGACTGCGCACGGCCGAGCTGCTGCGGCGCGAGGACGCCGAGGTGACCATGTTCACCTTCCCGCCCGACGCGATGGAGGGCAAACACCGCCGGGCGTCGGGCATTCCGGTCGCCGAGGAGGCCGGCTTCGAGGTCGTCGAGCCCGGGTCGAGCGACGAGCTTGACGGCGCGCTCGCGGGGCGGGCGGTCGTGTTTGCCGCAGGTCCCGCGGGCACTCAGATCCTCCGGCGGAGCGGCTGGACGCAGGAGGGCGTGCGCGCGGTCGTCGACTACTCGGCGGCCGATCCGGTGGGCATCGAGGGCGTCGATCGGGGCGACAGCCTCGAGGAGGAGGACGGCGTCCTCAAGCTGGGCGCGCTGGCGGTTGGCGGGCCCAAGATGAAGCTGCAAAAGGCATGCATACGCGCCATGTTCGAGACCAAGGGCACCGTGCTCGACCTCGAGGGCGTGTACGACGTGGCCCTCGAGGCGCTGTGAAGTGCAGCGGGTGCCGGGGCGCTACTTCTTCGAGAACACGAACTTGCCCATCGGCCCGTCGAGCGGGCCGTCGGCCTCCGGCCGCCACAAGATCGTGTCCTCGATCTTGCGCGCCAGCGTGAAGTCCTTGTCGGTGATGCCGCCCGCCGAGTGCGTGGCCAGCTTGACCCAGAGCTTGCCCCAGGTCACGTTCAGGTCGGCGTGATGACCGGCGGCTTCGCACAGGTAACCCACGGCATTGACGGCCATCAGCGTGGTCGGCCAGCCGTCGGTGTTGAACTTGCGCCGAATCCACTTGTCCTCGTAGTACCACTCGTCGAGGCCGTACTCGGAGAACTTCGCGGGGATCTCGTCCTCGCTGTAGGTGCGCGGTTTGTCCTTCGTTGAGCTCATGCTCGCATTATGCCCCGCGTAGCCGGTGTCGACCCGGGCACCGTCTCGTTTGACCTGTGCGTGCTCGAGGACGGCGAACCCGTGCTCGAGCAGGTGTTCGAGACCGGCTCGGTGAGCAAGGACGGCGCTCCGCTGCTGGACGCGCTGGCGCGCCACGGGCCCTACGCTCTGGTGTACGGGCCGAGCGGCTACGGCCTGCCGCTGGTGGCGGCGGCCGACGTGGGGGAGCGCGAGTTGGCCGAGATGGTGCTCGTCCGGCCCGACGAGGCCCGCGCCGAAGCCGGCATCGGCGGGATGCGCTCGCTGCTGCGGTCGCTCGCGCGCAGCGGCCTGCCCGTCGTCTTCGGTCCGGGCGTCATCCACCTGCCGACGGTTCCGCGCCACCGCAAGTACAACCGGATCGACCTCGGGACCGCTGACAAGGTCTGCGCGGCCGCGTGCGCGATCGTCGACCAATCCGCTCGGCGCGCAATCCCGCTGCGGGAGACCGCGATGGTTCTGCTGGAACTGGGGGGCGGCTTCACGGCGGCGCTCGCCATCGACGGCGGGCGGATCGTCGACGGCATGGGCGGGTCCTCGGGGCCGCTTGGCATGCGGGCCGCCGGGGCCCTGGACGGCGAGCTGGCTTACCTACTGGGCCCGGCGCTGCGCAAGGACACCCTGTACAGCGGCGGGGCCCTGGATCCGACCGGCGAGCTGCAGATCAGCGATCTCGACGCGCTGTGGGCCTCGGCGGAGCACGCCGAGGGTTGGACGGCATTGCTCGAGGCCGCGGTCAAGGCGGTCCGCGCCCTGGTGGTCAGCGTGCCGGTCCCGCACGAGATCGTGGTCTCGGGCCGGCTCGCCCGTCTGCCCGGACTGACCGCCGCGGTGGCCTCATCCCTGAGCGACATCGCCCCGGTGACGGCGCTCGTTCCGGGTCGGGCGAGCAGCGCCGCGCGCGGCGGTGCCTTGCTGGGCGATGGGCTCCTGGGCGGCCGCAACGCCGCCCTGGTCGAGGTGCTCAGGCTGCGCGAATCGAGTGGCAGTGCGCTTGACTATCTGCGGGTGGCCGGCGCCGACACCATCTCGCTCGGGTGAACGTTTTCTCGAAGTAACTGACCGGTCAGCGTCATGACCTGCCCGATCGGGCAGGTAAGAACCTGCCTGGCAGGTCACCTAAATCTCTTCGCTTACGGTCAGGTTGTGCCACGGTCGCGGCACTGTTAGGTTTTTTCTGCCCATTTTCCGTATGGAAGGAGAGAGTCGCTGTGGCTGCCACTGTCGACGAGAGTGTTATGGAGGGGCTGGCAAAGCAGAACGGCGTGACGCTCGGACGCGTACTCGGCCGAGGGAATGTCGGGATGGCCGAGGAGGGATCGGACGGCAAGATGCACGCCACCGTCCGGATTCCGCTGGACGAGCTGGTCTTCGATCCCGGCGTCCTCGTGCTCCCGCACGGAGGGACCCTCGAGCTCGAGATCATCAACGACGACAACAACTCGCATTGCGCGGTCCTGCCGTGCAACGGTGACGCCAAGTTCATCTGGCTCGTGAACTTCTCGAAGGGCAAGGCGACCCTCGAGCTAGACGGCCCGGGCTACTACTGGTACGGCTCCCGGACCGGCAACGATGAGGGAGGCGGCCTCACCGGCACGATCGTCGTCAGCGGAGAGGTCCCAGACGAAGCCAAGCTCGACCGGCCGCCCCAGCCGCGGCCGTAGAAAGGAGCAGTTGAATGGCAACTGAGACCGAATACGTTGACGCAGGCGAGGCGGTCGACTTCCGGAATCTGAGCCCCGGGTACGTCGGCAGCGCGCCGCCGGTGACGAAGGGCCTGGGCTACGACCGGATCCTCAAGGCCCGCGATGCTGAGCCGCACAACTGGATCACGTACTACGGCGCGTACGACGGGCAGCGCTACAGCCCCCTCGACCAGATCAACACCTCGAACGTCAAGGACCTGAAGCCCGAGTGGGTGTTCCAGTGCGGCTCGATGGGCATGCACTCTGGCGCATCGACGTACTCGTTCGAGGCGTCCCCGCTGGTCGTCGACGGCATCATGTACGTGACGGGCTTCGATGGCTGGATCTGGGCGCTCGATGCCAAGACGGGAGCGGAGCTGTGGCGCTACCACCGCGCGTCCCCGTACGACGTGCGCCTGTGCTGTGGCAACGTCAACCGCGGGTGTGCCGTGGCCGATGGGAAGGTCTTCATGACGACCCTGAACGCCCACGTGATCGCGCTGGACGCCACGAACGGCAAGCTCGTCTGGGACCAGCCGTACGGCGACGTGCGGGCCGGTGAGAGCGCGACGGTCGCCCCGCTGATCGTCAAGGACATGGTGATCGTGGGGAGCTCCGGCGGCGAGTTCGGGGTGCGCGGCCACGCCGACGCGTTCAAGCTCGAGACCGGAGAGCGCGTGTGGCGGTGCTACATGATCCCGAAGCCCGATGAGCCCGGTGGCGACACGTGGCCGGCCGAGGGCGAGCCGTGGGCGCGCGGCGGCGCGAACTGCTGGACCACGCCCACGTTCGACGAGGAGCTCAACCTCCTGTACTTCAACACCGGCAACCCGTGCCCCGACTTCGACGGGGGAGTTCGGGAAGGGGACAACCTCTTCACCAACTGCGTCGTCCAGGTCGACCCGGACACCGGCGAGAAGAAGGCGCACTATCAGTACACCCCGCACGACGTGTGGGACTACGACTCGACGATGGAGAACATCCTGTTCGAGATGGACGGACGGAAGTGCTCCGGGCACTTCGACAAGAACGGGTACTTCTTCGTCCTGGACCGCACGGATTGCAGCCTGATTCGGGTCGTCCCGTTCGTCGATCGGATCACCTGGGGTGAGATCGACTCCAATGGCAAGGTCACACCGAGGGTGTTCCCGGATAAGGAGGGCGATCCCGTCCACTTCTGGCCCGGCCCGGCCGGCGCCAAGGAATGGACGCACGCGTGCTACAGCCCGAAGACGGGGCTGTTCTACGCACCGGTCCAGGACGTCGGTGCGACGGCCACCCGTCGCCGCCGGGAGTTCAAGGAGAGCATCCCGTACTGGGGCGCGGGCGTCGCTGTGGATACCGAGGACGTGTCCGGCTACCTGTCGGCGATCGATCCGGCCACAGGCCAGGAGAAGTGGCGCTTCCGCAATGAGCACCCGATGACCGCGTCGGTGCTGGCCACGGCCGGCGACCTCGTGTTCACCGGCGACCCGGCGGGAATCTTCCGCGGGTTCAACGCCTCGAGCGGAGACCTGCTGTGGCAGTTCACGTGCGGCAGCGGCCACCACTCGAGCCCCTGCAGCTACAGCGTCGACGGGCGGCAGTTCATCGCCGTGCCGGTCGGCTACGGCGCGTGGACCGAGGGGTTCTACCCCGGGGCCCTCGCCCAGGCCGGCGGATCTGCGCTGTTCGCGTTCGCGCTGCCGGAGTAGAGCACCGCAAACGAAGCCACATGCGATCTGCCACGGCCCCGGCGCCGTGGCAGATCGCGCGGTCTCCAGGACCTCTCGAAGGAACCGATGTTCGCGCTTCTCTCTCGGGTTCACGCTCAGCCTGGACAACTTCCGTACCTCGGTCGTGCTGGGGGGGCTCAAGCCGACTCTGCTGCGGTCGGTCAAGACCTCCGCGATCTTCGGCCTGTGGGATGGCGCCGCGCCGCTGGTCGGGATCCTCGTCGGACACTTCCTGAGCGACAAGATCAGCTCCACCGCCGACATCGCCGCGGCGATCGGGCTCGGTCTGTACGGCCTGTTCGTTGTCGTCCGGGCGTTGGTTTCATCCGAGCATGCCGATCCGGACCTGCGATTCGCGACGCGTGGGCTGCCCCTGCCGTTGAGCGTCGACAACGTGGCCGCCGGCGCAGCGCTTGGCATCGCTGGATTCTCTCCCTGGCTCGCGCCCCCCCTTTTCGGTGTGGTCACGTTTGGGATGTCGGTCGCCGGGCACCAGATCGGTCGCACAGCGGCCCATTTCATTCCTCGCATCCGCACCGACCTCCTGACCGGCCTCGCGTTCGTCGCGATGGCAGTCTTCCTGGTCGTTGGCATCAACCTTCCGGGCGGCGACTGACGCCGGACGACAGCCGCGGGCACCGATTGGCCGCGGAACATCAATAAGTCCCGCGATTTGCGGCCTTCCCGCGCTAGGATCGCAGGGCAACCCGGCTCAGCAGGAGGGAAGGATTGGAGCAGCTGGCCCCCACACCGCCCGCGGTGGCAGAGGGCGTGCCCCCGCGGCCGCTGCGCGGGCGGGTCAGCAAGTTCGTGATCCCCGAGGTGATCTTCGGGGTCGGGACGCTGTCCGAGGTCGGCGGCGCGGTCCGCCGGGTCGGCGGCCGGCGCCCGATGCTCGTCAGCGATCCGGGCGTGCTCGCGGCCGGCTGGGTCGACCGCGCGGCGCCCTACCTCGCCGACGTGCGCGTGCAGTGGCGCCTGTGGCACGAGCTGACGCCCAACCCGAAGGACTTCGAGGTTCAGGCGGCGTTCGAGAACTACGTCGAGAGCGGCTGCGACTCGCTGCTGGCGATCGGGGGCGGGAGCTGCATCGACCTCGCCAAGGCGGTGGCCATCCTCAGCGGCAACGGCGGCCAGATCCTCGACTACGCGGGCATCGACCGGGCCACCAGCCCGATCCCGCCGATGGTCATGGTCCCGACGACGGGCGGCTCGGGATCGGACGTTTCGCAGTTCTGCGTGATCACCGACACCAGGGCTCGCGCCAAGGCGACGATCGGGGGCCGCGCGCTCATCCCCGAGATCTCGCTCACCGACCCGGAGCTCCTCACGACCATGTGCGCCGAGCTGACCGCGCACACCGGGATCGATGCGCTGAGCCATGCGATCGAGTCGCTGGTGTCCGAGGCATGCGACTTCCTGAGCAAGGGCCTTGCGATGGCCGCGATCGAGGGGATCGCCGAGCACCTTCCGGTGGCGGTCGAGGATCCGCTCGATCTCACCGCGCGCGAAGGGATGGCGCGCGCCAGCCTGCAGGCCGGGATGGCATTCTCGAACGCGCTGCTCGGGGCGACCCACGCGATCGCCCACCAGATCGGCGGCGCGCTCGACCTCCCGCACGGACTGCTCAACGCGATACTGCTTCCGCACGTCATGCGCTTCAACGCCGAGACCCACGCCGACCGCTACGTCGACGTGGCCCGGGCCCTCGGCGTCAGGACCCATGGCCTCGATGCCGGGACCGCCGCCGAGCGTGCGATCGAGCGCGTCGAGGACCTCAGCCGAGCCCTCGGGATCCCGAGTGGTCTCCAGGAGACCGGCGTCGATCCGGCCGACTTCGGCACCTTCGCGCAGAACGCGCTGAGCGACGCCTACATCGCCACAAACCCACGAGCAGTCAGCGAGGACGATGTCCGCCGGATCTGCATCGCCGCCTACTGAGCGCCTCGGCGTCGACCAGCTGGCGCTCGAGCGCCTGATCGGCGTGCGCTCTTCCAAGCCGAGCTTCTACGCCGCCTGGCGCGACAAGTCGGCTCGGCTGGACCACACGATCGAGACGCTCGAGCGGATCTCCTCCGCGCTGTGCGCGGCTCCGGCGGGACCGGTGGCCGTGTGCGACGCCGTGGTCGAGGCATCCGCCCATCACTTCGACGCGCGCTGGGCGGCGATGGTGTTCTCCGGCGAGGACGCCGGCGTCGGGCTGGCTCGGGTGTTCGTCCATGTCAGCGACGGGGTTATCCAGCGCTGGGACGTGCCGCCCCGGATGCTCGAGGCGCTCACCGACCAGACGCTCGCCGCCAAGGGACCGGTGCTCGCCGAGCACGACGAGGGGCTCGAGTTCGGTGGCGAGCCCTGCGTGATCGTCGCGGCGCCCATGCCGGTCCACGGCAAGCTGGCGGGGATCCTCGTCGTCGGGCTTCCCGACGGCGTCAAGGTCGCGCCGAGCGACGTGTCGATCCTGGTCACGCTCGCGAACCATGCCGGCGTCGCGCTGCACAATGCCTCGCTGTTTCAGGAGAACGCGCGCCGGGCGGCGGAGCTCGAGCGCCGCGGCTCGGAGCTCGAGGGGACGTTGCGGCGGCTCGAGCAGGCCGGGCGGCGCCAGCTCCTCTCAGAGGAGCGCAACCGGATCGCGCGCGAGCTTCACGACAGCGTCTCCCAGCATCTCCTGACGATCGGCATGAACCTCGAGTGGTGCCGCCGGCACGAGTCGATCTCCTCCGCCGTGCTCGAGCGGGTGCTGGCCGCCCAATCGCTGGCGCGCTCCTCGATGGACGAGATCCGCGAGGTGATCTTCGAGCTCTCGAGCGATGGCCAGACCGAGCTGCCTCGCGCGCTGCGCGACGTGATCGAGGACGTGGAGGCGGGCACCCGACTGGAGGTCGGGCTGCGCGTCTATGGGCAGACCCAGCCGGTCGCCGCCACCATGCAGCACGCGCTGGTCCAGATCGCGCGCGAGGCGCTGTTCAACGTGGTCCGTCACGCCGAGGCCCACCATGCTTGGGTCACCCTGCGCTGGCGGCCGCAGGTGGTGTCGCTGGCCGTGGCCGACGATGGCTTGGGCAACCACCGCAAGCTCCAGCACCAGCTGTTCATCTCACGCACGGACGGCCCTCACCTGGGGCTGACCGGGATCGCCGAGCGGGTGCGCGGCTTGGGAGGCGCCACCTGGTTCGAGCGCCGGCGCGGGGGAGGAGTCAAGCTCCGGGTCGAGGTGCCCCTGGGAGGGGCGGTTGGCGTCGCCTGAGCCGGCCGAGGCTCCCGCCCGGGTGATGCTGGTCGACGACCACGCGATCGTCCGCCGGGGGCTGCGCTCGATCCTCGAGCTCGAGCCCGACATCTCCGTGGTGGCCGAGGCCGGTGGTTGGACCGAGGCGCTACATGCGCTCGAGCGCGCGAAGCCCGACGTGATCGTGCTCGACCTCAAGCTGAGCGCCGACCACGACACCGAAGGGCTCGAGCTGTGCAGCGAGATCGTCCGCCGCCGGCCCCAGTCCAACGTCGTGATCCTCTCGACGTTCCTGAACGAGGGCCTGCTCAACCAGTCACTGCGTCGCGGGGCCAAGGCATACGTGCTCAAGGAGGTCGACGTCGTCGAGCTGGTCCGGATCATCCGCCGCGTGTCGCGCGGGGAGTCCGGGTTCGATGGGCGTAGCGCGGAGATGGTCAGGGCGCTGGTGGCCGGCGAGCGCGGCAGCGACGAGCCGGAACTCACCCAGCGCGAGCGCGAGGTCACCGAGCTCGTCGCGGGCGGTCTGACCAACGCCGAGATCGGGCGGCGGATCTTCGTCTCGGAGAGCACCGCGAAGTTCCACGTGCGCAACGTGATGCGAAAGCTCGGCGTCCACAGCCGGGCCGAGGTCGCGTACGCCGCCGGCAAGCGCGGCCTGCTCGACCGCACCGCGAGCCCCTAGCCGGGCGCCGGACTCAGCAGTTGCCGTCGACGTCGCAGGTCTCGCCACCGGCGACGATCGCCGGCGCGGGCTCGCGACGTGTCCAGCCCTCGCGCAGCAGTTCGAGCAGCGCATCCGGCGGATGGGCGCCCGACGCGCCCAGTGAACGATCGACCACGAACGTGGGCACCGCGCTGATCCCGAACCGGGCCGCGGTCCGCTCGTCCTCGCGAACATCCTCCGCAAAGCGGTCGCTCGCGAGCATCTGACGCACCTCATCCTCGGTCAGGCCCAACTCGCCGGCCAGCCGCACGAGCGTGTCGTGGTCGCTCATCAGCTCGCCCTCGCCGAAGTAGGCCCGCAGCAACCGCTCCTTCATGGCGTCCTGCATGCCGTGCTGGGCGGCCAGGTGGACGAGCCGGTGGGCGTCGAACGTGGTGCCCGACCGCGCGGATTCAAAGCGGAAGTCGAGTCCCTCGCCGGCCGCGGTCTCGGTCATCTGGCGCTCCATCTCGCGCGCCCGCTCGACTGTCATCCCGTACTTCTCGGCCAGGCGCTCGGCCCGGTCGCCCTCGCGCTCCGGTGGCGCCGCCGGGTCGAGCTCGAAGCTCCTCCAGGTCACCCGCACCTCGTCGCGATGCTCGAACTGCGCGAGCGCGGCTTCGAACCGGCGCTTGCCGACGTAGCACCAGGGACAGGCGATGTCTGACCAGATCTCGACGTCCATGCGGTCGAGTGTAGCCCGCGACGATTCAGTTCCACGGGAGCTCGCCGCGCTCCTCCCAGTAGGTCTCGGGGTCCTCGACGAGCCCATCGAACCGACCCGGGTCGATCCCCTTGAGGGAGAGCGCCCCGAGATTGCTCTTGATCTGCTCCGCGGTGGCGGCGCCGCTCAGCACGACGTCCACCCAGGGCTGGGCCAGGACCGCGGCCAGCGCCACCGCGTCGGGGGTGCTGCCGGCCTCGCCCGCCGCGGCCGCCAGCTCCGGCACCGCTCCGCGGTCCGTCAGCCGGCCGTTGGCCAGCGCCTCCTTGATCATCACGCCCCACCCGGCGTCGTGGGCGGCGGCCAGCGCGGGCCCCGCCGAGCGCTCGAGCAGGTTCCAGGTCGACTGCACGGCGTCGAAGTCGCCCACCTCCAGCGCGCGCTCGATCGTCTCGGTCTGGCGCGGGCCGCTCGTGGTCAGGCCGATCAACACCCCGCCGGCGCGCAGCTGCGCGAGCTCGTCGAGCAGCTCGCGGTCGTCGAGCACGCCGCTGTCGAGCGTGGCGGAGTGGATCTGGTAGAGGCGCAGGTGGTCCCCCAGGAGCTCGCGGGTCTCGGCCACCTGGCGGCGGAACGTCGCCGCGGTCAGGTCCTTGACCTCGTGCACATCCACGTCGATCCGCCAGTCCGCCGTGTAGGTATAGCCCCACTTCGAGCCGACTGTGACGTCCTCGCGGCCGAGTCCACGTTGCGCGAGCCAGTCGCCCAGGAACGCCTCCGCCTTCCCGTAGGAGCGCGCAGCATCGAAGTAGCGAACGCCGCCGGCGTACGCCGCATCGAGTACGGCGTGGGCATGGCGCTCGAGCGCCGCCACGTCGGTCTCGCCGGCCACGTCGAGGGCGTGTCCGAGGTTGATGTAGGCGGGCCGGCCGAGCGCGGCAAGCCCCAGTCCGATCCGGGTTACCGGCAGGCCCGTGGCGCCGAGCGTGGTGATCATCGCCCGCGCAGGAGATCGGGGAGCGTGCGCATGTCGTCGAACACTACGGTCCGCGGACCTTCCAGGGCATGCGCCGGGGTGAGCCCGCCCGCGTATCCAAGCGCGTCCATCCCCGCCGCCCGCGCCGCCTGCACCCCGTAGCGGCTGTCCTCGACGACCACGCAGTCCGCCGGATCCGCGCCCATCCGTGCGGCGGCGTGCAGGAACAGGTCGGGTGCCGGCTTGCCGTCGGCCACCTCGGTGGCGCTGAAGATGTGACCGGCAAAGCGCTCATGCAGCCCGGTCAGCTCGAGCTTGTAGCGGATGCTCTCGTGGCCGCTGCTCGACGCGACGCAGACCGGGTCGCCGATCGTCTGAAGCGCCTCAGTCATGCCCGCCACCGGGCGCAGCTCGGTGGCGTACGCCTGGCGGATGCGCGCCTCGCCGCGCTCGAACCATCCGTCGGGCACGCGGCGTCCGATCGTGGCCTCGGTCTCGGCCAGGATCACCTGGGGCGAGCGACCGACGTACCGCTCGATGAC
Organism: uncultured Solirubrobacterales bacterium; assembly: GCA_963841535.1. GTDB lineage: Bacteria > Actinomycetota > Thermoleophilia > Solirubrobacterales > Solirubrobacteraceae > Palsa-465. The sequence continues at coordinate 123,520 of CAWJDF010000003.1, forward strand.
CTCGGCCTCGGACATCGTCACCCCTACCTCGGCCAGCATCTCGACGTCGATCCGCACCGCGATCGGCTCGGAATCGACCAGCACGCCGTCGCAGTCGAAGATGACCAGCCGGGTCATCCGACCAGCACCTCGGCGCCGCGATGGGGCACCAGGACCAGCATGCTGCGCCGGGCCCGCTCGGGCTCCGCCCGCGCGGGCGCGAGCGTGAGGCCGGCCGCGGCGCGGAGCACCTCGCGCATCTCCATCTCGGCGAACGGGGCGCCGGCGCAGCGGCGCACGCCGCCGCCGAACGGGATCCACGACAACGGGTTGGGCGGGGGTTGGCCGGGATCCTCGAGCCACCGTTCCGGACGAAACTGCGAAGCGCCCGGCCACAGATCATCCCGACGGCAGGCCAGCCACAGGCAGGCGGCGACCTGCGTGCCGGCCGGAATCGTGCGCCCGGCGATCTGCGCCGGCTCGAGCAGCAGGCGCGGCGCGATCGTCAGCGCCGGCCGTGCGCGCAGGACCTCCTTGACCACCGCATCGAGGTACGCGGGGTCGCCCTCGCGCAGGTGCGCCTGCACGCCCGGGTGGCGCGCCAACCGCTCGAACGCCCAGGCCAGCGAGGCCGCCGAGCTGTCGTGGCCGCCGACTAGGAGCGCCACCAGCTGATCGCGGAGATGCCGGTCGCTCGGCGGGTTGCCGTCCTCGTCGCGCTGGGCGAGCAGCAGGCCGAGCATCGAGTCGTCCTGGTCATCGGGCTGGGCCCGGCGGCACGCCAGCAGCTCCAACAGGGTGGCGTCGAATCGCTCGACCGCGACGCGGAAGCGTCCCCACGGGCTGCGTGGACCGAGATCCTTGCGCACGACGGCCATGGCCAGTACCCAGGTGAGCGAGCGCACGGTGGCCAACGCGTCGTCGATCACGCCGCGCAGCGTCGCCACCTCGTCACCGCGCGCGCCGAACACGACGCGCAGGATGATCTCGAGGGTCAGCTCGCGCATCCGCTCGAGCACGACCACCCGTCCCCGCCAGGTCTCGAGCTCGGCACGCGCCAGCCGGGCTATCATCGGCGCGAACGCCCGCATCCGCTCGCCGTGGAACGGGCCCTGGACAAGGCGCCGCTCGCGCAGGTGCTCCTCGCCGTCGAGGAGAAGGATCGAGTGCGCGCCGGCGAACGGGCGCAGGAACTCCCAGCTCTGCCCGGCCGGCGCGATCGCCGGGTCCAGGCGGAACACCGCGCGGACCGCGTCGGGGCTCGAGAACAGGACCATCGGCTCCTCGGTCCAGTAGGTCCGGATCGTGGCGGGATCGCCGTATCGGGCGTGCACCCCGCGCATGAACGCTCCGGGACGGGCCATCCAGGCGATCGTCTGCCACACCGCCGGGGCGCCCGGCCCGGGCGGCAGCTCCACGGCCCCTGAAGTCACGCGGCCGCGGAACGCCGTACGCGCCAGATGTGCTCCATCGGCCAGCGGCGCGCCCAGGCGAGGTCGACCTCGTCCCGGTAGGTACTGAGTGCGTCGGCCGGCGGCCGCAGCTCGATCAGCGACTCGACGACGAAGCCGCTGCGGACGAACACCTCGATCCACTCTCCGTAGCGGAGCTGGAAGTCGATCGGCTCGCCCGGCTCCTCGCGCCGGTGCAGGTCCCAGTAATCGACGACGAGCTCGCGGCCCGGATGGTCGAGGCCAGCCGGCCAGACCAGATCGATGATCGGAGTGATCGCCGAGAAGGCCAGCAGGCCGCCGGGGCGCAAGATGCGCGCGGCCTCGGGCACGGTCAGGTGGGGGTCGCAGAACGTCATCGCGCCGAAGTCGCAGAACACGACGTCGAACGACTCCTCGCCGAACGGCGTCGCCTCGGCGCTCGCGTGGACGAGCGGAAACTCGATCCCGGCGTCCGCCATAAGCCGGCGGGCGTGCTCGAGCTGTTGCTCGGAGAAGTCCAGGCCGGTGACCCGTGCGCCGAGACGGTGCAGCGCGATCGACCACTGCGCCGCCCCGCACCCCAGCTCGAGCACGTCCTTGCCGCGGACGTCGCCGAGCACGTCGAGCTCGGCCTCGGGGAGTTGCCACACCCCCCAGGCCAGCCCGCCTGACGCCGCCAGCTGGGGGCCGTGCGTGGCCTGGTACTCGTCGGATTGCAGGTTCCACAGCTTGCGGTTGTGCAGCGCATGCGGGGTCTCGGGCGGCGGTGCCATCACGAGAGTGTCCCACGCAATTCGAGCCCGAGCGCGAGTACACCTTGATGAGCGAGTCGCGCGCCTTGCCCTCGGTCATCCCACGCATCAACCGAGAGACCCGGGCGGCACAGGCGCCGCCCGGGTCTCGATCGGTCCGTCCGTTTCGGGGCTGCTCAGGCGGCCACGAGCACGGGCTCGGGCTCGTGGTTGAAGCGCGGCAGCCATCCAAGCCAGCTCGGCAGGTACCAGTTCCGGTCACCGAGCAGCTTCATCGCGGCGGGGAGCAGGACCGCGCGGACGATCGTCGCGTCGATCAGGACGGCGGCGGCGAGGCCGACGCCCATCTCCTTCATGTCGACGATCGGGAGCGTGGCGAACACCAGGAACGCTCCGACCATCACCAGCGCGGCGCTGGTGACCGTGCCGGCCGTCGTCTTGATCCCGTGGGCGACCGCGTCCTCGGTGCTCATGCCCCGGTCGTACGCCTCACGGACGCGGCTGAGGATGAACACGTGGTAGTCCATCGATAGTCCGAACAGCAGCACGAACATGAACATCGGTAGCCAGGGGGCCACGCCGCCGTATGACTTGAAGCCGAGCAGGTTCTCGCCCCATCCCCACTGGAACACGGCCACCACGACGCCGTAGGCGGCCGCCACCGACAGCAGGTTGAGCACGACCGCCTTGGCGGCGATCACGATCGAGCGGAACGAGACCAGCAGGAGCAGGAACGCGAACGTGAGCACGAAGCCGAAGACGATCGGGATCGAGCTCTTCATCATCTGGTTCCAGTCGTAGGACCCGGCAGTGTCGCCGGTCACCGCGTACGTCGCGCCAGGCACGTGGCCGATCGTGGCCGGCAGGATCTGGTTGCGCAGCGTGACGAGCGCGTGCGTCGAGGTCCCGTCGGTTCCGCTGCCAGGCAGCGGGACGGAGATCTGAGCCGCCGTGTGCGACCGGTTCGTGTCGATGTGGACCGCTCCGTAACCGAGTCCGCTCGCGGCGGTCCGCGCCTGGAGCCGACCGACCGCGTTGTGGAATGCCGGGGAGGCGGTGTCCGTCTTGACCGCGACGATCGCCGGGCTCGACTCACCCGGGAAGGCGGCCTGAATCCGGTCGAGCGTCTCGACCGTCGGTGCGCTGCGGGGCACCGCCTTCGAACCTGCGTTGGCGGTGTGGATCTGGAGGGTCGGGACGGCCAGCACCGCCAGCAACCCTGTCGCCAGGACGGCGGCCACGGCGGGACGCTTGAGCACCGGGGTGAGCAGCGCCGACCAGACCCGGTTCTCCCCGGACGGGCGCCGGAGCCGGCCGAGCAGCGGGATCCGCCCCTTCTCGACCCGGTCGCCGAGCTTGGAGAGGACCGCCGGCAGCACGGTGAGCGACCCAATCATCGCGACCGCGACGACGATCATGGTGGCGATCGAGAAGGACTCGAATGTCTTGTCGCCGGAGAACAGCATCCCGGCCATCGCGATCATCACGGTCACGCCCGAGATCAGCACCGAGCGCCCCGAGGTCGCGGCCGCCGCCTGAAGCGCGGCTCCCTCACCGCGGCCCGCCGCCCGCTCTTCGCGCTCGCGCTTGAGATAGAACAGCGAGTAGTCGACGCCGACGGCGAGGCCGACGAGCATGACGACCGCGCTGACGCTCTGGTCCATCGGCGTGAGGTGGCTGACGATCGCGACGAGACCGATCGTGGCGACGACCGACTGGAGCGCCAGCATGAGCGGAACGAAGGCCGCCAGCAGCGAGCCGAACACGAGCACCAGGATGAGCAGCGTGAGCGGCACCGAGCGGGTTCCGGCCTGGCCGAGTTGCTGGTTGAACATCTTGGTCAGCGCCTTGTCGGAGCTGGCCGCGCCGGCTTCGCCGACGTAGAACTTCGGGTGCGCCTTGGCCACCGACGCGACCGTGCTGGTCAGCGGGTCGATCCGGTTCTCGGCCGACTTCAGCGTGCCGTTCATGTCCCACTCGACGAGCGCCGTATGCCCGTCATGGGAGACCTGACTGCGGTTTGCCGCGTCGAGCGGGGACCGGAGATTGTGGATCGCCGTAGAGGGCGACACCGCGCTCACGACGTCGGGGACCACCGCCTGGAACGCGGGGTCGTGGACGGTGAGCTTGTGGTTCTGGACCAATACATATTCGGTCAGCGGGCCGGATTGGGTGAAGCCGGCCTGCTTGAGGATCTGATCGGCGCGATGCGCCTCGCCAACGTTGTTGTTGTGCTGGTCGAGCGTCTTCTGACCCATGGCCGTGCCAATCACGACCGCGGAGAGGACGAACGCCAGCCAGCCGAAGATCGCGAGCTTGCGATGGCTCGCGCTCCATCGGCCCATGCGGGCGGCGATGTTTCGAGAGGACTGCGGGACGGACATTGCTTGCCTTTCGATCTGACTTTGGAAGGGCACTTGGGGACACCTGCAGGATCGCCTCGTCCGGCCCGCCCGCCTATGGAGGAGCCTGGCGTCTGGGGGGTGGGGAAAACCGCACTACTTCCCTCCGGCTAGCCCGGTGTGGGATCGTTGGCGTGTGCGGCCGAGGTCACCGCGGAGTCTCGTCGCCCTCACCGTCGCCGGCCTGCTCGGCGTCATCGGATCGGTCGTGCTCGTGCTGACCAGCGATCACGAGACCGACAAGGCGTTCCAGGTCGTCGCCGGTGGCGTCGTCGCGCCAAGCTTCATGGGCACGGGGCTGTTCGCCTGGTGGCGCCGGCCGCACAACCGCACCGGGCTGTTGATGTACGCGGTCGGGGCGTCGTTTGTGCTCTCGGCGCTCAAGGAGGCCAACGCCCCGGCCCTGTTCGACCTCGGCCTGATCCTCACCAACCTGTTCATCGCGGTGCTCGGACACCTGTTGGTCGCGTTCCCGACCGGGCGGCTCGAAACCCGCGCCGAGCGGCGGCTGGTCGGTGCGCTGTACGGCGCCACCGCCGTGCTCGGAATTGCTCCCGTGCTGTTCAAGCGCAATTGCGGCTGCACGACCCCGGAGCCGCGCAACGTGTTCCTGATCGCCAACCACCCGGGGATCGCGACCGCCGCCGAGGCGATCGCCGCGATCGTGCTGATCGTCGCGGCCGTCGGGATCGCCGTGCTCCTCATCCGGCGCTGGCGCGCCGCGAGCGCGCCGCAGCGAAGGGTCATCGCCCCGGTGCTGTGGACCGGGGCCGCGCTGGTGGCGGCGCTTGCTCTGTTGGTGACCCTCCAGGTGACCGGCGCACCGGCGGTCGCCCAGAACGCGATGACCGCGGTCAGTGCGGCCACGATCGCGGCGGTCCCGTTCGCCTTCCTGGCCGGTCTGCTGCGCATGCGCTACACGCGCGCGGACATCGTCGGCGCGCTGGTGGGCAGGCTCCAGTTGGCCGGGTCGAGCATCCGCGAGGCGATGGCCGCGGCGCTCGGGGATCCGACGCTGGAGCTGGTCTACTGGCGGGCGGAGAGAGGGCAGTACGTCACCGCCGCGGGCCGGCCGGCGAGGCTTCCGGCTGGCGACGCCGACAGGCGAGGGGTCGTCGAGATCGAGCGCGAGGGCCGGCCGATCGCCGCGATGATCTTCGACGCCACGCTGTCCGAGGAGCCCGAACTGATCGACGCGGTGTCCTCCGCGGGCGCGCTGGCACTCGACAACGAGCGTCTTGGAGCGGAGCTGCGGGCCCGGATCTCAGAGCTCGAGGAGTCGCGCGCGCGGGCACTCGACGCCGAGCTCAGAGAGCGCCGGCGGATCGAGCGCTACCTGCACGACGGCGCCCAACAGCAGTTCGTGTCGCTGGCCATGACGCTCGCCCTGATCGATCGCGGTCTGGCCGCCGATGTCCCGCAGCGCGAGCTGCTCGCCTCGGCACGAGCCCAGCTCGACGACGGGCTGGCCGAGTTGCAGGAGCCCGCGCGAGGGATCCATCCGGCGCTGCTCTCAGAGCGGGGGCTGGCGCCGGCGATCGAGGCACTGGCGGCGCGGGCTCCCCTCGAGGTCCGCGTCCTCGAGCTGCCCGAGCAGCGCCTTCCGGATCAGGTGGAGACCGCCGCGTACTTCATCGTCTCCGAGTCGCTGACCAACGCCGCCAAGCACGCCGGCGCCGCCGCGGCCACGGTCCGGATCGGACGAGCGAACGGCGCCGCCGTGGTCGAGATCTCAGACGACGGCGTCGGCGGCGCCGATCCCGTGCGCGGCTCGGGGCTCCGCGGACTCGTCGATCGCCTCGCCGCGCTCGACGGCGAGCTCAAGGTCGAGAGCCCAACCGGCGGCGGCACCCGCGTCCAGGCGAGGATCCCGTGCGCGTAGTCATCGGCGAGGACAGCCTGCTGCTGCGCGAGGGCCTCGCGCGCCTGCTGGCCGAGACCGGACACGAGGTGGTGGCCCAGGCCGGCGACGGCGAGGATCTGTTGCGCAAGGTCGCCGCCCACAAGCCCGACCTGGCGATCGTCGACGTGCGCATGCCACCGACTCACACGGACGAGGGCATTCGGGCGGCGCTCACGATCCGCGAGCGCACGCCGGCGGTCGCGGTGCTCGTCCTGTCCGAGTACGTCGAGACGACCTACGCGCTCGAGCTGTTCGCCGAGGGGACCGACGGTCTCGGTTACCTGCTCAAGCACCGGGTAGCGGACCTCGACCAGTTCCTCGACGCGGTCGGCCGGGTGGCGAGCGGCGGCTCGGCGCTCGACCCCGAGGTCGTGAGGCACCTGCTCGGCCGCCATCGCTCGAGCGACCCGCTTGGTCGCCTGACGCCGCGCGAGACAGAGGTCCTCAGCCTGATGGCGGAGGGGCGGTCCAATCACGCGGTCGCCGAGCAGCTCGTGATCACCGAGCGCGCAGTCGAGAAGCACGTCACGAGCATCTTCTCCAAGCTCGACCTCCCGGCCAGCGCCGAGGCCCACCGGCGCGTGCTGGCGGTGCTCAAGTATCTCCAGGCGCCGGCGGGGGCACACTGAGGAGCCGAACATCCTCCGGAGCAGCGCGCAGCCCGACCGTGGCGCCCTCGGCGATCGGCGCACGGCCATTGGACCGCACGTGTACGGTGAATCGCGTCAGCCGGATGACCACCGCGCCGCGTTCCGGATGGACGCTTAGGATCGTGTCGGTCAGTGGGCTGGTCTCCGGATCAGTCAACTCGAGCGCCCACGGCTGGACGGCAACTTGGACCCCGCCGTCGGCGGTGGTCGAGCTGCGCATCTCGCCTCCACCACTCAGTCGAACGATCGACCCAAACCGCGCCGGCGTCGCGGTCCCCGACACGATGTTGGCGCCGGTCAGCGCCGCGACGAGCACGCTGCTCGGCTCGTCCAGGAGGTCGGCGGCCGATCCCAGCTGCACGACCCTCCCCCGATCGAGTACGCCGATCTGCTGGGCCAGGACCGCCGCATCCTCGAAGGCGTGGGTGACCAGGAGCGTCGGGAGCCGGAGGTTGCCGAGGGCATCGCCCAGCTCGTCCCGGACATGCTGGCGGGTGATCGCGTCCAGCGCGCCGAATGGCTCGTCGAGCAACAGCACCCTCGGCTCACGAGCCAACGCCCGGGCGAGCGCCACGCGCTGGCGCTCGCCGCCGGACAGCTGCACCGGTAGCACCCCGGCCAAATGGGCGATGCCGAGGCGCTCGAGCAGGTCGGGGCGCTCGCGGCGGCCGGCGAACGACACGTTGGCGGCCACGGTGAGGTGCGGAAACAGGCCGTAATCCTGGGGCAGGTAGCCGACCCGCCGCCGCTCGGGGCTGACGTTGATGCGCTGCCCGCCGTCAAACCACACCTCGTCGCCGAGCGCGATGCGGCCGGCGTGAGGCCGCTCCAAACCAGCGACCGTACGCAGCAATGAAGTCTTGCCCGATCCGGACGGACCGACCAGCGCGATCGTCTCTGCGCCGAGGGTCAGGTCGACACGTAGATCGAACGATCGGCGGGGGAGGGTGATGTCGACGGCGAAGACGTCCAGGATCGCACCAGGAGCTTGGCAGCTATGAGGATCGCAGCGCTCAGGATTATGAGCAGCACCCCGATCGCGATGGCCTGATCGAGGTCCGCGTCAAACAGGGAGTAGACCGCCAGCGACAGGGTCTGTGTCGTCCCCTGGAAGCTGCCCGCGAACAGGATTGTTGCGCCGAACTCGCCCAGGCCGCGGGCGAAGGCGACGGCGGCGGCGGCGCCGAGGCCGCTCCGGGCCAGCGGAATGGCGACGCTGACCATCCGGCGGACCGGGCCCGCGCCCAGCGTTCCGGCCACATCGAGCAGCGTGGGGTCAACCGCCTCGAACGCGGCGATCGCTCCGCGCAGGTAGAACGGGCTGGCCACGAACGTGATCGCGATCACCACCGCCGCGGGGGTGAAGGCGAGGTTGATCCCGAGCGCTCCAAGCGTGTGTCCGAGCAGTCCCAGCCGCCCGAACGCCACGAGCAGCGCAAGCCCGGCCACCGCGGGCGGCATCACCAGCGGGACTTCGACCAGCGTGACCACCAGCTCCCGGCCGCGGAAGCGACTCCGCGCCACCACGTAGGCGAACGGCGTCCCCAGCCCGATCATCAACGCGAAGGCGATCGCGTTGGTCTTGAGCGAGACGAGGATCGCGTCGATCGCCACCTTGGTCCCGAACCCGTGGATCAGCTCGCGGACGGGTTGGTAGGTGAACAGCGCCACGATGGGCAGCAGCAGGAAGGCCAGCACCGCCGCGATCAGGACCGTCGCCGCCGCGGCCACCCCGACGCGGCCGGCGGTTCTCACGGCGCGCCGAAACCCGCCGCTCGGAGCTTGGCCTTACCGGCGGGCGACAGGATCAGGGCCACGAACGCGTTCGCGGCGGCGAGGTGCCGAGCCGACTTCACGACCGCGATGTAGTCCTTGGCGCCCGGTTTGGCTTGGGCTGGGAGGTGAATCGCGGTCACCTTGCTTCCGGCCGCATCGGCGTCTGTGATGTACACAAAGCCGGCGTCGGCCTGGCCGAGCGCGACCTCGGCCACGGTCTGGGTCACGTCGGTCGTCTGGCTCACCACGTTCTTCATCGCCGCGCCGGTGATGCCAAGGTTCTTGAACGCGGTCCGTGCGTAGTCGCCGCAGGGCACGGTCGCGTCGCAGATGACCAGCTTGACCCCGGGCCGGGTGATGTCGCTGACCGACTTGATGTGCGCGGGGTTGTCCCTGGGCACGATCAGCACCAGCGTGTTGGTGGCGAACTCGACCGGCTTGTCGATCAGCCTCTTGGCCAGCAGGGCGGCCGGCTGCTTGGGGCTGGCTGCGGCGAACACGTCGGCCGGTGCGCCTTGCTCGATGTCGGTCTCGAGCGCGCCGGACCCCCCGAATGTGTACTTGGCGTTGGGGGCGATCTCCGGGAAGACCTTGGTGAGCGAGGCGGCGGCAAGCACAGTCGGCTGCGCGCCGGCCGCTCCCGGGCCGGCGCTCGAGGCGCCGCCCGCCCCGGTGCCGGACGGACGCGAAGTAAAGGTGCTGCTAGCGCTCCCGCAGCCGGCCAGCGCCACCGCCGCTCCGATGGCTACGACGGCGGTAAACACCCGCCGGTCCCGGGTTGCGCTCACCACTGAAGACTCCTCGTTCGACATCGTGCCAGGATCGTGGCAGCATACCTGGATCATGGCAGCGACCGCCACCCCATCCCGCCTGCGCGAGCGGCGCCTGGCGTGTGGGCTGACCCAGGCCGAGCTCGCCGTGCGCGCGGGGGTGAGCCGGCAGCTCGTGGCTGCCGTGGAGGCCAGCCAGAATGCTCCTGCGGTCGATGCGGCGCTCGGATTGGCCCGCGCGCTGGCCACCACCGTCGAGGACCTGTTCGCGGGTGCGCCGGATGCGGTCCTCTCGGCGCTCGGAACGACCCTGCGCGACGGAGCGCCCCTCAAGGTCGGCCGGGTGGGAGAGCGGTTAGTGGCCGCTGAGCTGGCCGACCACGGCGTAGCCGGCGCGGGCTGGGCCAAGCCGGACGGCACGGTTCGCGACGGGAGGTTGCGTCTGTTCACCGGGGCAAGCCCGCGGGGACTCGTCCTCGCTGGCTGCGACCCGGCGCTGGGCGTGGCGGAGGCCATGCTCGAGGGCCTCGGTTCCTCAAGCCTGCTCGCGCTGTCGGCCGCCACCGGCACGGGACTGGATGCGCTGGCCCGCGGCGGGGTACACGCCGCGGTGGTCCACGGTCCCGGTGACCAGCTTCCAGTGCCGCCCCTTGCGGTGATCCCGCTTCACCTCGCGCGCTGGCGGGTGGGCGTGGCCGTCGCGCCGGCTCTGCGGCGCCGCTCCCTCGAGTCGCTGCTCGGCGGAAAGGCACCGATTGCCCAGCGTGACCCGGCCGCCGCCAGCCAGCAGGCGCTCGAACGGGCCGTGGCCCGAGCCGGCACGCCGGCCCCCCCGCCGGGGCCGTTGGCAGGCGGCCATATCGACGCGGCGCGGATCGCGACAATGCTGAGCTGCGCTGCGGTCACGACCGAGGCGGCCGCCCGCGCCTTCGGCCTGCACTTCTTGGCCCTCGAGGAGCACGTGGTGCAGATATGGATCGCCGACCGCTGGCGCGATCATCCCGGCGTCGAGGCCCTGGCCAACCTGCTGGCCAGCGCCGCCTTCACGGACCGCGTGGCGCAGTTCGGCGGCTACGACCTCGCCGGGTGCGGCACCGGGGTCGCGGCTCGCCCCGCGCGAGATTAGGCGGCAGGCCGGCGGCTGCCCGGAAGCCGATCGGCGATCCGGCCGATCGGCTCGAGCGAGCCCTGCAGCCCCTTGACGTTGCCGTCCAGCCTCTCGATCGAGGCGAGCAGCCGGTCCATCAGCGTGGCCAGCCGGTCGAGGCCGGTGCCGATCGTCTCCATCGCCTCCGGGAGCGTGGACAGATGCTGCTGGACCTCGACCAGCACCGGCATCGACTCCTCGATGTGCGCCATCCCGGCCGTCCATCGCAGGCAGGACGTCGGTCGCCTCTCTCACCCGGCCGAGCTCTTCCTTCATCAGCGCCATCTCGTCGGCCAGACGCCCCAGGGCACCCTCGACGCCTGGGAGCGCGCGGGTGTCCTGCGCGACGGCGTCGATCCGCGCGCTCATCGTCGGCAGCTCGGCCGTGGACTTGGCGATCGCCTCGAGGCGTTCGACGAGGAGCGGCACCGAGCGAACCACCCGCGCCGCCTCAGAGGCCAGCGACTCGATTCCAAACGGGATCACGCCGAGACCTTCTACCCGCCGACCTCGCCCTGGTAGCGTCGGGTCGTGCAGGACCGGAAACTCCGCACACGCTTTCGCCAGGGCGACCCCGAGGCCGTTCGCTCGGTCTACCGCTCGCACGGCCGCCTGGTCTACGCGGTCGCGTACAAGGTGCTCGGGGATCGCAGCCTCGCTGAGGAGGCGGTTCAGCAGACGTTCGTGAAGGCCTGGCGAGCGGCGCAGAGCTTCGACGAGAGCCGCGAGCTCGGGCCGTGGCTCGCCGCCATCGCCCGCCGCGTGGCGATCGACCTGTACCGCCGGGAGGCGATCCGGACCGCCGACCCGATCGAGTTCGCGCCGCCCGGCGATCCGGCGCTGGTGGCGGCGCCGCACTCGGCCGAGGCGGTCTACGACGTGTGGGAGGTCCGCCAGGCCGTGGCGCAGCTGCCGTCCGATGAGCAGGAGGTGGTGCGCCTCCAGCACCTCGACGGGTTTACCCATACGCAGATCGCCGAGCGGCTCGGTGTGGCGGTCGGCACCGTGAAGTCGAGGTCGTTCCGAGCGCACAAGCGTCTGACCACCCTCCTGGGACACCTGCGCGAATGAACCGAATCCCAGTGATCTACCGTATGGAGCGAAAAGAGGAACAGCCGTGAGCACCAGCGACAACGATCGGATTTCGTACCTCTCGGGCGAGCCCGTCGATGCGCTCACGCGGCAGGAACGGGCCGAGCTCGACGAGCTACGCACGCTGCTCGAATCACCCGCCGCCTGGGAGGAGCCCGACCCCGCGCTCGAGGACCGAGTGCTCAGCGCGGTCGCGGAGGAGGTCCGGCGGGCTGACGCGGCCGCCGGGGCTCCAAAGCCACACCGGTCTCCGATCTGGCGCCGGTGGCGCCCGCGCCGCCCGGCGCTCGCGTTCGGGGGCCTGGCCACGGCGGCGGCCGCGATCGCGGTGGCGCTGGTCCTCGCGCTCGGGAACACCTCGCCGGCGCCGCTTCGGTTCGCGATGGTGGTCTCCGGGACGTCGCTCGCCCCCACGGCGCACGGCTCGGCCACGCTGACCAAGACACAGTCCGGCTGGCGGATCGAGCTGTCGGCGACCGGCTTGCCGCATCTGGCGGGCGGCCGCTACTACCAGGCGTGGCTGAAGAACTCCGCTGGGATCCTCGTCCCGGTCGGCACGTTCAACGACGCCGAGAAGGTGACGCTGTGGTCGGGCGCCCCGGTCACGCAGTTCCGGGCCTTCAGCGTCACGGTGCAGCAGGCCAACGGCAACCCGGTCTCGTCCGGGCGACGCGTGCTCGTCGGCGTCGCTCACCCGATCCACTGATCCCCGCGAACCGTTCGCGCGGATCGCCCGTAACGCGGTTCGAGAAGTAAACCTCGAACCGAAGGAGAACTCATGGGGACCTACCGGGGGCTATCCCGGCGGGCGCGCGTCGCGCTCGTGGTAACGGTGGCCGCGCTCGCTGCCGCCGGCTCGGCGGCAGCATTTCAGGCGCTGCCGCCGGGCGGACAGGTCAACGACGATCCCGCGGCCGGGATCAACCCAGCGGTCAGCGTGAGCGGGGAGGACCCGACCAACGCCGACGTGGTGGGCGGCGCGCTCGTCGCCGGGAAGCCGGCGGTGCCGTGGTCAGTCTTCCGCCAGCAGGAGCAGTCAGGTCATGACCAGATCTTCTCGCGTTCGTTTGCCGGCGGCGCGTGGACGACCCGCGGCAACGGCACGGTCGGCGGGCGCTCCAGCGCCAACCCGACGTTCACGGGGTCGTTGAACTTCGACCAGGGCCAGGACGGCGAGGCGCCGGCGATCGACTTCGCGGGTGCGGGCCGCACGGTCCCATGGGCGACGTGGTACGAGACCACGACCGGAACCGGCTTCGGCTCCAACAATGTCTTTGCCAGCCGGTTCGACGCCACCACCGGGAAGTGGGTGTTCGCCGGACAGGGCCGCGGCAACGGCGGCAGTGGGCCGGCGGTTCCATCGCTGAACATCCACACCGGTCAGGAAGCGGAGAACCCGTCGGTGGCCGGTGGCTCGGCGGTCGATCCCACGAAGCCGGGCCCATGGGTGACCTGGCAGGAGCAGACCACCGACCCGGTGACCGGCAAGAACCAGATCTTCGTGTCCAAGCCGCTCGGCCCGGGCATGGCGAACTGTGACAACGTGACTCCCGCCGGCGTGGCCGACGGAACCGGTCATGTTCCCGCGATCGGCGGCTTCTGCTTCCAGGACGTGGGCGTCGGGCGGGTCGGTCCCGGCGGCGCGGACCCGAGTCTGAACGTGGACGTCCAGCGTGACGGGATCGAGCCGGACATCGCCTTCACGGGCACCAATGACGGCGTGCCGTGGGTCGTGTGGTACGAGCAGGGCACCGGCACGGCCGGCCTGTCCGACAAGGAGCTGGTGTTCGCGGCCAAAGCCGAGAAGGACACCGGCGCGGGCGTGGTCGGCGGCTTCCACTGGCACGTGATCGGCAACGCCAATGATGGCACTCTCGATTCGACCAACAAGTGCGCGAGCTCGCTGTCCGTGGAGCAGGCATGCTCGCTGAACAGCGATCCGACCAAGGACGCGGAGGACCCACGGGTGGCCGCGGGCTCGATGAACCCGGCCAACCCGACCGCTCCGTGGGTGACCTGGGATGAGACGGTGGGCGGTGTCCACCAGGTGTTCGTCTCGCGCTTCGTCGCGACGCCGACGCCGCACTTCCAGATCGTCAACGGCGGTAACCCGATCTCGACCGCGGGCGTCGAGTCGACCCGTCCCGACATCACGTTCTCGGGCAACACCCCGTACGTGACCTGGCGCGAGGCGACGAATACCGGCACCAAGGCGTTCGTCGGGCATTTCGTGAACGCGGCCAACCCGACGTTCGTGCTCGACGAGTCGGACGTCCCGCTGACGCCGACGGCCCAGGCGGACGTCCGCGAGCCGATCTCATCGACCTGCATCGCCACCCCGTTCAACATGGACGGACAGGCCTGCCAGGGCGGCGCGATCGGCACGCCGTTCTTCCTGTTCACGAACGGCACCAGCCCCCGCGGGCTGTTCGCCGACGCCTACCAGCCCGACGTGCCGGTGACCGGCGCGGCGAGCGGGGTCTCGACCTCCGCGGCGACGCTGAACGGGACGGTCAACCCGGAGGGCGCCGCAGTCAAGGTGTCCTTCCAGTTCGGCACCACGACCGCCTACGGGCAGAGCACGCCGGTGCAGACGCTCGCGCTCGGCAACGCTCCGGCCGCATTCACCGCGCAGCTGACCGGTCTGCCGGCCGGGACCACCATCCACTACCGGTCGGTGGCCAGCTCTGACTTCGGCACGTTCACCGGCGCCGACCAGACCCTGACCACGGGCTCGAACCCGACGCCTCCGGCGCACGGGACGGTCACCGTGGGACACGCGAAGGTCAACGGCACCACGGTCGCGGTCAAGGTCACCTGCAGCGGCGCGCCGTGCAAGGTGACGGTCAAGCTGACCGCGCGCAACCAGCACCATAAGCAGGTTGGCGTTGGCAGCTCCAGCGTCACGCTGGCCGCGGGCCAGACCACCATCGTGCGGATCGACCTCAACCAGGCCGGACGGCATCTACTCGCCACCCGGCACGTGTTGAAGCCGACGCTCCGCGCGATCCAGTCGCTCGATGGCGGGCACACCTCGACCATCAACACCCAGACCGTGATCATCAAGATCCACGGCCACAAGCACCAACTAACCATCGACGGATGCGGCCCCGTCCTCTCACCGGAGGGCGGGGCCGTATATTCGTTCCGGTCCATGGCCGTGACCCCCGAGTTCACGCAGCAAGAGGCCGAAGCGCTCCTGACCTGCGTGCGCGAGTACATCGCGATCCTGCTCGAGCGGGGCAGGCTGGGCGATCAGAACCTCTCCTCCGCGGCGTCGCGCTTGTACTCGGCGATGCTCGAGGCCGGGGTCACCCCTCCGAAGCTCGAGTAGTCGCCAGGCGCGCGACCGCGGTGAGCAAGCGCGCGCACGGCTCGGCGACGCCGTATCGCGCGGCCAGCGAGCGCAGCGCCGGCTCGTCGTCCGGATAGACGTCGCGGCGGCCGGGAGGCAGCCCGATCGGCAGGTCAATGACCGGCGCGACGACGCTCATCGCGCTCTCCAGGTAAGCGCGGTCGGCGTCGCTCAGGTCTCGGTCGCGGAGGATCCCGGCGATGCTGCCGTGGCGGCGGATCATGCCGGCCGCGGTCACGTTGCCCACGCCCTTCAGGCCGGGGAGCCCGTCCGACGGATCGCCGCGCAGGATCGCGAAGTCGGCGTAGCGCCGACCGGGGATGTTGTAGCGCCGGGTCACCTCGGCCTCGTCGATCACGGCGAGGCCGGATTTCTCCGGATAGAGGATGCGGACCCGCGCATCCTCGACCAGCGCGAACAGGTCACGGTCGCCGCTGGCGATCTCGATCGTGCCGGGCGCCAGCCGCGACCAGGTCGCGATGACGTCTTCGGCCTCGTGCTCGGCGACGCCGACCATGTCGACTCCGATCGCCGCGAGCAGATCCCGAACGATCGGCATCTGCGGCGCCAGCCCGGCCGGAATCGGCTCAGCCACCCGGTGAGACTTGTAGGTGGGGATCAGCTCGACCCGCCAGTCCGGTCGCCAGGCTTCGTCGTCGGCCACCGCGAGATGGCGCGGCCGCCGCTGGACGATCAGGCGCGCCAGGCGATCGAGGAAGCCGTGCACGGCGTTCACCTGCCGGCCGTCCGGGGCGGGCGGGGCGTCGCGCACTCCGTAGTACGCGCGGAAGATCATGCTCGATCCATCGATCAGCAACCAGTCGCACCCCACGGTGCGTCATTCTGCCGCGCCCGTCGGCGCACGCCGGGCGCGAGTGCGTCTAGGACCGGTCGGCCGTCGGACGCGGGACGGGGCGAACCAGCTCGCCGGTCCCGAGCCAGGCGCGCATCATGGTCACCAGCTGATCGACGTCGACCGGCTTGGCGATGTAGTCGGAGGCGCCGGCGGCGAGCGCTTTCTCCTTGTCGCCCTTCATCGTCTTTGCGGTAAGCGAGATGATCGGCAGATGCTCGAACCCCGGCATGGCCCGAATCGCCTGCGCGGTCTCGTAGCCGTCCAGCTCGGGCATCATGATGTCGAGGAGCACGACGTCGGTGTTCGGATGCTGCTGGAGGCGCTCGATGCCCTCGCGTCCGTCCTCGGCGTAGACGACCTTCATCCCGTGCTGCTCGAGCATCGAGGTCAGCGCGAAGCCGCTGCGGATGTCGTCGTCGATCACGAGCACCTTCTTGCCGTGCAGCAGAACGTCGCCGGTGCTCAGGCGATCCAGCAGGCCGCGCATCGAGCTCGGCAAGGTTCCCTGAGCTCGGTGCAGGTACAACGTGGCCCGGTCGGCCAGCGAGTCGCGCGAGTCGACCACCGCGATCACCCCCGCCTTGGCTACGGCGTCCAGGCGAGCCCGCTCGAGCCTGCTCAGCTCGCCCGGCACGTAGGCGATCAGCGGAACGTCGCGGATCACTTCCTCGGTGACCAGATCGCGGAGCGTGGCGAACGGGTCGATCTCGAGGCGGTCGAGCGCCACGACCGCGAGGTCGTAGGGGACGGCGCGGAGCGCGACCGCCGCGTCGCCCGGGTCGATCCGGAGGACCTCGACCTCCTCGACGCTTCGCAGCACGGACCCGAGTCGCTCGAACCCGGCCGGGTGGGCGATCACGGCGACCCGCCTGGCGCGGGTCTCGATCAGCGCCTCGACCCGCGCCATGGCCAGATCGAGCTCGGCGGCATCGATCGATCGTTCGACGAACGCAGCCGCACCGAGGCGCAGCATGGGCAGTCGAGCGGCCAGGCCGCCGATCGCCACGACCGGAAGATGGCGGGTGTCGGGATGGCGCTTGAGGTCGCTGAGGCCCGATTCGACTCGCTTGGCGTCTCCGGCCAGCACCACGGCCTTGGGCTGGTGCTCGCGAGCAAGCTCGACCGCGGCCGCTGTCTCGGCGGCCACGATAGCTTTCTCACCGCGGGTGTGGAGAACCTCGATCATCGCGACGGCCCGCTCCCCGTTGGGGTCGATCAGGAGCACGGCCTGCTCGCCCGGACCTATGCTGGCGCGGTCATCATGGACCGGTCGCTCGGTGGGTGTCGCGGCGGGGTGGACGAGGGGCGCGGGGGCGGACGGCTCGGGTCCGGGTTCCGTCTCGGGCTGAGCGGCCGGCAAGAGCAACGAGAACCGGCTGCCCAGCCCGAGCACCGATTCGACCTGGATTTCGCCACCGAGCAGCTTGGCGATCTCGCGCGAGATCGAGAGGCCCAGACCGGTCCCGCCGAACCTGCGCGCGGTCGTGCCGTCCGCCTGCTGGAAGGCCTCGAAGATCAGGTTCAGCTTGTCGTCGGGAATGCCGACGCCGGTGTCGGTGACCGCGAACTCGATCGCCCGCTCGGCGCTGCGCAGCGCGCCTGAGCGCAGGTCGCTTCCGGTCGCCGGGTGGCCGATCGACAGCCTTACCCCGCCTTCCTGGGTGAACTTGAACGCGTTCGAGAGCAGGTTCCGCAGCACCTGGCCGAGCCGCTGCTGGTCGGACACGATCGACGGCGGCAGGGCGGGATCGACCTCGACCGCGAACGACAGGCCCTTGTCGTCGGCGATGTGGCGGAAGGCGCGGTCGACGTCCGCGCACACGTCGGAGAGGGTGACCGGGGCGAACTCGAGCTCCATCCGCCCGGCCTCGACCTTGGACAGATCGAGGATGTCGTTGATCAACGACAGCAGGTCGTTGCCGGCGCCGTGGATCGTGCTGGCGAACTCGATCTCGCGCTCGGTCAGAGTGCCGTCCGCGTTCTCGGCCAACAGCCGCGACAGCAGCAGCATCGAGTTGAGCGGCGTGCGCAGCTCGTGCGACACGTTGGCCAGGAACTCCGACTTGTACTTGGAGGACAGCGCGAGCTGCGCGGCCTTCTCCTCGAGGCCGCGGCGCGCCAGCTCGATCTCCTCGTTCTTGAGCTCGATGTCGCGGTTCTGCTGGACCAGGAGCCGCGCTTTCTCGTGCAGCTCCTCGTTGCTCTGCTGGAGCGCCTCGGACTGCTGCTGAAGCTCCTGAGTGAGGCTCTGGGATTGCGCCAGCAGCGTCGCCGTGCGGCGGTAGGCGCCGGTCAGCGCGAGGGAGTACTCGAGGCGCCGCCGGCGCTCGCGGGCCAGCAGCCCCATCAAGCCGACCAACGGCAGGGCCAGCAGCATCAGTCCGGGCCGCTCGGCCGCGGAGGCGGCGATCAGGAGGCCGATCGAGGAGAGGCACGCGTCGGTGATGTACAGCCACAGCATCGGCAGCTGACCTGAGGGGCGCACGCCTTCGGCAAACCAGGTGCGGCCGAGCCCGGCCGCGGAGTCGAACGCGATCTGGGCTGCGAACGCCAGCAGATATATCGGCCAGTGCTGCCACGAGAACGTCTGCGCACCGGCCAGGACAAGCACGAGCGCCGGACCGAGTGCGTAGAAGCTGTCGCCGACCGCGGCCAGCAGCCGCGTCAGCCCGTGATGCCCGTCGCCGATCTCCGGCAAGCGCTCGATCACCGAGCACGCCGCGACGACCAGCGGCACGAACGGGGTCGGGAGCACGAACAGCATCGGCACGAACACCAGCTGCGTGGGTGCGGTCCAGGCGCTGCCGACTGGAAGCTGCACCCGTCGAGCGATGACGTAGCTGACGACGGCGATCGCCAGCGCCCAGGGCGAGAGCGATCTCGGCGAGGCGGCGATGAGCGCCATCGACAGGGCGGCGGCGATGAAGATCGCCGCCGCGGCCGCCTCGGTGATCAGGAGGCGACGCGCCGCGCCGCCGTCGGAGTGGCGCTCCCGCCCGAGGAGCAGCAGGTTCTCGGCGTCGGGCGTCTCGTAGGAGTCGATCAGCATCGCCTATCTAGCGGTCCCGACCGACCGACGGCCGGATCAGCTGCGGTTCCAGGGGTCGACGAACACGTCATCCACGCGGACGTGGCCCAGCAGCGTCGTGAACCGCAGCGAGACCTGTGCGCTGCCGTCCGAGGTCAGGGCCATCAGGGCGGAGCTCGTGACCGCCGGCAGCGACGGCGACCAGCCGCCGGCCGCTACCGTCACCCCCGCGGGAAGGGTCACGTCGCCGTAGACGACGCTGACCGCGACGAGGCCGGTGCCGGACGTGAAGAAGCGAACGGTCGGATACGCCGCATCGACGCACGTAGGCGGCGACTGCGCCGTGGCACCGGCCGGAAGCGAAAGCGACGAGGAGCCAAGATCGCCGGTGGCGGCGAACGGTTCGCTCCCGTCGACCAGCCCAGCGCCGCCGCTCAGTGTCCAGCTCGAGCTCTCGAAGTCGCCGCCGGGGGCGAGCTCATACGACGCGCCGTCGAGCCACGGCGCGAACGGCTGGCTGAGCGGCGAGAGATTGCACGCGCTCAGGTCGATGAGGTCCGCCCGCGCCGAGGCGGCCGGAAGGACGAATGTGGCCAGCGCGGCGAGCGCGGCAAGCGAGACGCCAGCAAGCAGGCGTCGAGGCGATCTCAAACAGGCATCCACGGAGTGCTTCCCCCCCAACGAAGGCTATTCGGCTGAAAACCTACTCCGCGCCGACGGAGGGACCGCCGGTTCGGCAGGTTCTATGCAGGATTCGATGCAAAGAGAGACCGCCTCACGACCCCCATACCCGGTCGAACGATCTCGCCCCGCTGCGACGGACGATACACACTGAGTCGCGCGCAGTCACCATGTTCGACAAGTGTTCGATCGCGTCGTCCAGGCGCGCGTCCAGACTCCCGGGGCGCGCGCGTCGGCGGCGCCCCGGAAGCCGTCCGGTGTTTCAGGCGGCGGTCAGTAGTGGCCTCCGCCCTGCGCTGGGCACGGGTTGCGCGAGAACACGTTCCGGAAGTCGTTGATCAACAGATGCGACGCGCCGTGGCCGCCGAACACCAGGTACGGGTTGGCCAGCAGGGTCCCGTAGCCCGCGTTCTTGCCGAAGTCGGTGATCGTTCCCGGCGGGCTCGCGCCGAACTGCCACACGCAGCCGGCGCCATGGTGGTCGCGGCCGCCATGCCCGCCGCGGGACACGGCAGCGCTGAAGTACGGATAGAACTGCGCCGGCGCCCCGTCGTCGGTCTGCGGGATCAGCGTGCAGCCCGCGCCGGTCGTCCGGTCGCAGGCGGCCTCGATCCGAGGCAGGTCCGCCTCGAGCGCCGGCTCGCTGGTACGGGTTGTTGTAGGCGGGACCGGTGAGCGGGCTCGTGAACTGGATCGGCGTCGGGTGCAGGCTGCTGCCGTCACCCCACACCGCGCGGTAGGAGGTGCCGTCGAATCCCGTGTTGGTGTCGGTACACCCCTGTATCTGGACGAGCGAGGATTCCGAGGCCGGGAAGCAGTAGTTGTCGTCCGCGTCCGCGGGCTCGCCGTCATCCTCGGTGTTGGTGGCGGGGCAGCTGATCGGATTGCCGGCGGCGTCGACCCCGAACGGAGTCGCGGGAACGGCGGCGCCGTTGCACGTCTGGAAATGGCCGATCTCGTCCGTGAAACCGATGGCGTTGGAGTGGGCGGCCCAGATGACCCGCGTCTTCTCCGAGGAGGTGCTGTACATCGGATGGAACGCGTATGGGATGGCATCGCAGCTCGTTCCGGTCGGGTCGTACTTGAACTGAGCGAACCCGTTGGCCGGACTGGCCGTCATCGACCCCCGCTGGCCGGTGTCCAAATCGACCAGGTCGGTCCTGACGCCCTGCGGTGTGTCGTGCATCGTTACCTGGATCCGGTCGCCCGAGTTCATGAACAGGTCCTGTTTCGGATCCGGCGTGTAGGTCTGGGAGGTCGCGTCGAGCGGGTTGGCCGGCGCCTGCGAGTGGCCGTTGCGCGTGACGAACGCGAACTCGAACGTCTCGACTCCGACCTTGGCCGCGCACGTGGCGTTCTGGGTGGTGCCGTTCACGGGATCCTCGAGCAGGCTGAATTCGTTCATCGCCGCGCACCACTTGGTTGGATCGCACGAGCCGGCGCCGATCGCCACCTGGAACGCCGGCCATTCGACCCAGCCGGGCGGGTAGAACTGCAGCTCGGTGAACGCCGTGCCGGAGTGATCGGGGGAGTCCGCCGGACTCAGGATGTTCGCGTCGCTGTCGGGAGGGCAGGTCGAGACCTGCTCTGGATACGACTGGGTGTCGCACAGGGCCATGCCGAACCAGATTGCACCGTCCAACTGGAAGTTGTAGGACTTGGTGGTCGGGTTCGAGGGGCTCGGGTCCTTGGGCAGCGTGAACACGTAGCGCATGCGGTTGCCCGCACCGGGACGGTTCGAGTAGAACGTCGCGGTGGGCTCGTCGTGGCCCACGTAATAGTTCGGGCCGAACACCTCCGCGTAGTTGGCGACCTCGGCACACAGCGAGCTCTCCGCACAGTTGATGTGCATGTGCTGAGTTGCGGCGCCGGCCGAACCGGCCCCCACCGCGCCCGCCATGAGCAGCGCGGCCGTGACGATCGCTCCGACGCCAAGCCGGAACCTGACTGCGATGAGCCTCACGGGCCTCTCCTCTCCTCCTCCGACGATTGGGGCGAGCCAATACACGCCGCGGGCGCTCGTGGGGACAATTGATGCGTGAGCAATCCGACCGCGTTGCGCGTCTCGATTGCCGGCGACGCCGGCGCGCTCGCGCTCCGCGAGGACGTGCGGGCGCGAGCGCGGCGCCTCGGTCTGCACGGCTGGGTCCGGCTGATGGAAGACGGCGGGCTGTCGGCGCACGTCGAGGGCGCGCGTCCCGCGGTCGACGAGCTGATCGCGTGGCTGCGCTCGGAGGCCGGGGCGGAGTCGGTGACGGAGCGCGCGGTCCGAGTCGAGGGACACGAGCAGTTCGCGATCCGCGGCATTCCCGCGGGCGTGTTCGTGGTCCAGGAGCACCAGGCGACCGCCCATCACTTCGATCTCCGGCTGCAGGTCGACGGCGCGATGCGTTCCTGGGCCGTGCCGAAGGGCCCGTCGATGGATCCGATGGTCAAGCGCCTGGCCGTGCAGGTCGACGATCACGAACTCGCTCACAACGACTTCGAGGGACGGTCCGGGGCCGGTGGGGTGATCATCTGGGATCGCGGGAGCTATGAGCAGGGCGGCCGCGTCCCCTGGCCCGATGCGCTCGAGCGCGGGCACGCAGTATTCGTGCTGCATGGCGAGAAGCTCCACGGGGGCTTCGCGCTGCAGCGCACCGGCGGCGGGCCCAAGGCACAGTGGCTGCTGATCAAGCGCCGCGACGAGCACGCCCGGCCAGGGTCGGACGTCGCCGTCGAGCGACCCGAGTCGGTGCAGAGTGGCCTGACCCTGGCGGCGCTGCTCGACCCGGCGCGATGAGGTTCGGCGTGGGTGCTCGGCGAGGAGCCGCGCTCGCGGCTCTGTTCGCGCTGATCGCGTTCCTCGCGGGCTGCGGCGCGGGTCATCAGTCCGTCACGACTCGCGCGCGTGCGGTCCCGGAGCGTGCCCGACTCACGGGTGCCCACCCATGCCCGGGCCAGCGCGGCTTCATCTGCACGACGCTGCGGGTCCGGCTCGACCACGCCGGACACACCGGCGGGAGGTTGTCGCTGGCGGTGGGGGTGTCCGGAGCCCGCGCCGCGCCCCGGGGTGTGTTGCTGTTCCTCACCGGAGGCCCGGGGCAGCCCGGCGTTCCGTTCCTGCCCCGGATCCAGACGAAACTGGGCGCCGAGCTGGCGGGATACCGGCTGGTGATGTTCGACCAGCGCGGGACCGGCGCCGGTGCGCTCCGGTGTCCCGCGTTGCAGCGCGCGGCCGGCGCCTCGGATCTGACGGTGGTTCCGGCGGCGACCGTCGCCGCGTGTGCCCGTTCGATCGGTCCGGACCGGCGCTACTACTCGACCGCGGAGACCGTCGCGGACATCGATCAGCTGCGCGTCGCGCTCGGCGCTCAGCGACTGACGCTCGACGGGGTGTCCTACGGCACGTTCGTCGCCGAGCGCTATGCCCTGGCGTATCCCACTCGCGTGGCGCGGCTCGTGCTCGACTCGGTCGTTCCCCAGGCCGGCGCCGACCCGTTGTATCGCGCCGCGCTATCCCGCAGCGCGGTGGTGCTCCGGTCGGTGTGCGCGGCCGAGCGCTGCCGCTGGGATCCGGCCGCCGATCTGGCCGCCGTGGTCGCTCGCCTCCACAACGGTCCGGCGATCCTGAACGCCCTGGTCGCGGAGAGCGTGGGCGCGCCGGACTTCCCGGGGATGCTGAACGCACTCCACGCCGCCCGCGCCGGGCGGCCCGGCCGGCTCGATGCGCTCCTCGCCGCGATCCAGCGCGACGAAGCCGTGCCGGCCAGCTATCTCAGCCAGGGCCTGCACGAGAGCACGCTGTGCCCGGAGCTCGCCCCGCCGTGGGATCCGGCGGCGCCCGTCGCGCAGCGGACGGCCATGCTCTCCAAGCTCGCCGACTCGACGCCGCAAGCGGAGCTGTACCCGTTCGACCGGGCCACCGCCATCGGCAACGGCCTCGCTCAGGGTTGCCTGGCCTGGCCGCCGACTCCGGCTCCCGACGTGCTCGACGGTGCCCCTACGGCGCGGCTTCCCGCCGTGCCGATCCTCCTGCTCTCCGGCGAGCGCGATCTCTCGACGCCGTTGTCTTGGGTGCGCGAGGAGGCGGCGATGGCGCCCCGCGGACGGCTGATCGAGGTGGCGGGCGCGGGTCACTCGGTGCAGCTCCGAGCTCGGGACCCGACCGTGCGCCGAACCGTGGCGCGCTTTCTCGCCGGCTCTTAAGACGTCTTAGATCGCTGAGGCGTCTCACTCCGCTTGATCTGAGGCGAAGTTACTCAGGTTGCCCGATGCGGAGGTGAGGTCCTTAGGGCGATTGTCCTCGCATGCAGCGTTCACCGATCCAGCGAGGACTCCCATGCTGAACCCCATCACTCCGTTTCGCGTCGCCCTGCGCGTGCGCAACCTCCGCCTCCTGCTGGCCGGGCTGGCCACGTCGCAGGCCGGCGACTGGCTTTACAACCTGGCGCTGCTCGCCTTCGTCTACGAGCGCACCCACTCCTCGATGTGGGTTGGCGTGACGACCGCGGTGCGGATCCTTCCGGAAGTGGCTCTCGGCTCGCTCGGCGGCGTGCTCGCCGACCGCGTCGATCGGCGAGCGCTGATGCTCGGGTCCGACGCGGTGCGCGCCGCGACGATGGCGGCGCTCGCGCTGGTCGCCGCCGCCCACGGCCCGGTCATGCTGGCCCCCGTGCTGGCAGCCCTGTCCACCGCGGCCGGCTCGGTCTATCCGCCCTGTGTCGTCGCCGTCCTGCCACGGCTGGCCGGCGAAGAGGAGCTTCCCGCCGCCAACGCGGCCCGGGTCAGCATCACGTTCATCTGCATCGTCGCCGGACCATTGTTCGGGGCACTGCTGCTCCTCCTCGGTTCGCCCGCACTCGCCTTCGCCGTCAACGGTGTCACGTTCATGCTCGGCGGGCTCGCGATCAGTGCGCTTCCGCGCGAGGCTCTGCGCCGGCCGTCGCACGCGGCGTCGAGCGAGTACCCCGGTCTGCTGCGCGAGCTCGAGACCGGCTGGCTCGCGCTGCGCGGCTACCGCGACGGGCTGACCGTCGTGGGCGCCAACCTCATCGCGAGCGGCGTGTACGGCGCGCTCACCGTCCTGCTCGTGGCCTTCTCGCATCGCGCCGGCGCCGGCACGGGGGGATACGGGTACCTGTTGGCCGCAGCGGGACTGGGTGGCGTGCTTGCGGCCGGCCTCGCCGGGCGCGCGGCCGGCTCGGACCGCTCACGGCGGGCGCTTGGCCTCGCCGTGGTCGCGGTGGGCGCTCCGCTGCCGCTCCTGGCCGTCAGCGGCTCGCTGCCGGCGGCGGTCCTGCTCGTGGCGGTGGTCGGCGCCGGCTCGATCGTGACCGAGGTGGTGGGGGACACCTGCCTGCAACGAGCGCTCGATCCCGCGGTGTTCGCCCGCGCGTACGGCCTCGTGCTGCCCGCCTACGTGGGCGCGATCGCCGTCGGCGCGCTGCTCGCGCCGCTCTGCGTGGCCGCGATCGGGCTCAGCGCGACGTTCGTGGTGCTGGGATTCGCTGTGGCCGGCTACGGCCTGTTCATCCTGGCCCGGACTGGCCACAGGAGCACCGTGACGCGTCTGCGCCGGTCGCGTCCTAAGTGGGCCCGGTGTTAGCACCCGGTGAACGCGGTCCGGCCGGATGTAACGGGTTCCGGGGCGGCGGGTTGTTCTTAACGTGCAGAGCTTCATCTCATTGGCCCGGCGACGGGTCTACGGCCACCTGTGGCCGGTCCTCCAGACGGGTGTGGCGGCGGTCGGGGCGTGGTACTTCGCGGTGCTGCTCGGGGTCGAGCATCGGCCGGCGTTCGCGTCGATCGCGGCCGTGATCTCGCTGGGCGCCGCGTTCGGAGAGCGCAGGCAGCGCGCGGTGCAGCTGATCGCGGGGGTGATGCTGGGGATCGTGCTCGCCGACCTGCTCGTACGGGTGATCGGAGCCGGGCTGCCCCAGATCGGAGTGCTCGTGGTGCTCGCGATGCTGGCCGCGGTCATCCTGGGAGGAGGAGAGCTGCTCGTGACCGAGGCGGCCGTATCGGCGATCCTCGTCGCGACGCTGTCCTCGACGCCCGAGGTGCGGCTGCTCGATGTCTTGATCGGTGGCGGGGTTGCGCTCGCGGTCCACACCCTCGTGTTCCCGCCCGATCCGATCGTCGGGGTCGCGCGCGCGACCAACGGCGTCTTTGGCGAGTTAGGGGCCGTGCTGCGCGATGCCGCCGGGGTGCTGACCGGCGGCGATGTGCTTCGCGGCGAGGCCGCGGCGCGGGCAGCCGAGAGCGTGGAGATCCATGTCAGCCAGCTGAGGCACGCGGTCCTCGTGGGCGGCGATACGGCTCGATGGGCTCCCTTGCGACGCGGTGACCGGATCGAGCTCGAGCGCTACGCGCGCGTCGTGGACCACGCAGACCTCGCGGCACGCAGCGCACGAGTGCTTGTGCGCAACGTCCGGCAGTACATCCGCAGCGGCGGTCCATCACAGCCCGAGCTCGCGGATGCGATCCGGGACCTCGGCCTGGCGGCATGGGAGCTGCCGGCTCAGTTCGAAGAGCCTTGGCGCGGCGGTGACGTGCTCCGCACCGCGCTGCAGGCCGCCGGCCGCGCCACCGCCACCGCGACACGCGAACCCACAATCGCGCTCAACGACATCGCCGGCCAGGTGCGTTCGATCGCGATCGACATCGTCAGGGCCTCAGAGGCAAGCGCGACAGACCGTGGCGCAATCGGCGAGGCCCCCACCGAGGAGCTGCTCGCCGCGCTCCCGCTCCCCAGTTCGTAGCGTCGCCACCGGCGCTCCCTGCCCACCGACGCTAGGAGTCCCAGCCGGGCGACCCGGGACCCTCTGATGCCGACGTGTCGGGCGGCTCCTCCACCGGCAACCCGACCGCGGCGCGTACCTCGCGGCGATTGTCCCACCTGCGGTCCGGGCCAGCGCCGCACGAGTCCTGATCGGTTCGTGACCGCTGGGCGACGTCCGCTAGGGCTGGCCAGGCGCGCGATGGGTCTCGGCGTACAGGCCGCCCGCGAACACCAGCGCGGTCGCGAGCGCAAACAGTCCAGCCGATGTCTTGCCTAGGGTCTTCATGCGATCTCCTGCGGAGCGGATTCAGGCGCAATATCGGCCGACCGCCGGAGATACGTGAGACATCGAGCCAGGCCCTCGACGCCGATGCGGGTCGCGACTTACCCGAGGTACCTTCGTCGAGCGCTCTATTGAACGGCGGGGCGGAGCTCGTAGGTGAGATGAGCGAACTGACCGTAGCGTTCGACGTCGAGGAGCGACACGCGCGCAGCCTCGAGTCGTCGGGGCAGCAGCGGGGCGCCGCCGGCCAGCGCGACCGGCGCGATGGTCAGCTCGATTCGGTCCAGTGCGCCGGCGTCGGCGAACTGTCCGGCGAGGTCCCCGCCGCCGACCACCCAGATGTTCCGTCCGCCCGCGGCCTCGCGGATCGCCGGCAGCGCCGGTGCGATGGGACCGCGGAGGAAGCGCACGTCCGCCCCCTGTGGGACCGCAAGAGCGCGGGTGGTGAACACGAAGGTCGGGCGGGCGCCGTAGAACTCCTGCCAGCGCTCCGGCCGTGCCAACAGGTCGCTGTGGCGAATGAGCCACTCGTAGGTCGTCGAGCCCTTCACGATCGCGCCGACAGACGCTAGGAACTCGGCGTGGTCGGGCGCTGCCTGATCGTCGACGGCGAACAGCCAGTCGAGTGAGTAGTGCTCATCGGCGATCAAGCCCGTGAAGCTCGTTGCGGTGCGGTAGACGATCTGCGCCACGCCCCCGGACAATACGCACCTGGCGCGATTTCTCGCGAGATGGGGTCGAGTGACCGGTGGTCACTCCAGCGTTGGGTGGTGGTCGGTCAGGGCGCTCGCGGCCTCCCAGGCCGCGGCGTGCTGGAGCAGCGGGAGGTCGCCGCGGTAGCGGCCGACGAACTGGAGTCCAACCGGCAGCCCGTCATCGGTGAATCCGGCGGGAACGGCGACCGCTGGGTGGGCCGAGAGGGTGACCCGCGAGCAGACCCGCATCCAGCCCAGGTAGTGTGGCATCGTGACGCCGGCGACCTGCACCGGATACTCCTGGCTGATCGGGAACGGCACGACCTGTGCCGACGGGGCCGCGAGCACGTCAAAACGCTCCAGGAGTTCGACGAACATCGTGAATATCTCGGAGCGCGTCGTCAGCGCCCGCGCGATCGTGGGACCGTCGAGCGCGAGACCGCGCCCCAGACGATCGTGTCCTTCGCAGTGTCGCGTAACGTAGGCAGGCTGTCGCCGAATGCGCGTGCGAATCCCAACGCCCGCAGTGTCTCGAACGCTCCGTCGGCGCGGCTCAGGTCGAGCGCCACGTCCTCGACGAGGCACCCGAGAGCGCTCAGCCGATCGCGCGCCTGACCGAGCACGGCCAGGACGGCGGGCTCGATCGGTAACCCGCCGAGGTCCGGGCACCATGCGATCCGCATGCCGGCAAGGTCACCGCGCAGGTCGCTGTAGGACTCGGCGGGGTCTCCATATGACAGCGGCGAGTCGGGGTGGGTCCGCTAATCGCGGCGAGCATCAACGCGAGGTCACCGACCGTCCGCGCCATCGGCCCGAGCACTGACGCGGGGTCCCATCCGTCGCCACTCCCGCTGCTCGGCACGAGTCCCGGCGTCGGGCGGAGGCCGACGACATTGTTGAAGGACGCCGGGTTGCGGATGCTGCCCGCATGGTCCGAACCGTCGGCGATCGGCACCAGGCCCGCCGCCAGTGCCGCCCCCGCCCCGCCGCTGCTACCCCCAGCCGAGCGATCCAGCGCCCACGGATTGCGCGTGGGACCGAACACCTCGTTGAACGTATGCGAGCCGACCCCGAACTCAGGGGTGTTGGTCTTGCCCACCACGATCGCGCCCGCCGCGCGCAAACGCCGGACGAGCAGGCTGTCGACCGCCGGAATGTGATCGGCGAACATGGTCGACCCGTAGGTCGTCCTGATCCCGGCGGTGTCCTCCAGATCCTTGATGGCAATCGGCAGTCCATGCAACGTGCCCAGTGGCGCACCGGCAGCCACGCGGCGGTCCGCGGCATCCGCCTCGACGAGCGCCTCCTCCGGCCGCAGGCTGACAACCGCGTTGATCCGCGGGTTCACCGCAGCGATCCGCTCGAGATGCCAACCAACGACCTCGCGCACCGACAGTTCTCGGCGGCGGATCGCCGACGCGAGGTCCCGCGCTGTCCACCACAGAAGCGAACCCGAAGCGGACGACCAGCTCGTCACCACGTTCAGATCATCTCGCACCCGACGCAGGCTCTGAAGCCATTGCACTTTCGCGGGACACCACACCCAGGCTGTTCCTAGCCCTGGGTGCCGAGCGCCGCACGGACGGGCATCGGGCTGTCTCGTGCCGCTCGACTGCCGCCGGCGCGACCGAGGACCGTGCGCACGTGCGCGTAGAGATCGTCCGCCGCGTGCGGGGCGTCGGCTATTGCCGTCACCCCGACAGTCGCGAGCGAGTCGATTGAGCTCAGCATGTGGAACACGACACCGCGCCCGCGATCGTGGTCGTAGCGAAGATCCGCGTGCATCCCTCGCGCGAGTAGACCAGCCTGGCCGAGCATCGGCAACTCGGCTATCTCGAGGTGATCGGTCGCGACGTAGTGCCGTCGGTACCCCAGCGGCGTCGTGAAGCTCGCGGTCTGTGGGTCGTAGCTGCCGCCTGTGAGACGGACGAGCGTCTGGTACGGGTGGGTCGTTCCGCCCATGCGGAGGTTCACCTCGAGCGCGAACGGTTGCCACCGGTCGTCCACGCCACGGATGACGAGGAAATCGACCCCGAGCCGACCAATCACTCCGGTATCGGCTAGATGCGCCGCAACCTGTTGCGCAAGCGCGCTGATGACGGGGGCATACGCTCGAGCGGCAGGGAAGCGACAGCCCGCGAACTGTTGCCCGCTGCGACCGTGCAGGATCTGGTCGTGTGTTGAGAGCAGTCTGACCGCGCCCGCGGGCGTAATCTCGAGCTGGACGCTCGGGCTGCGAAGGTCGCGCCCAATGATCCGCTCTTCCACGACACCGCCGCGTGCCGCGAGCTTGCGCAGGTATGCGGCCGAGCTGACACCTTCCACGTCGGGAACCAAGCACTCGAGACGCTGTTGGATCAGCTCACCCTCCGCGCGAGTTCTGGGCACCGGCAGTCCTGCCAGGTCAACCATGGCGTTTCCCTCGCCGGAGACTGCATGATCGAGCTTAATGACCGCCTCGGCGAGCTCGGGCTTCGCCGCCCGGAGCGCGCAGATCGCTTCGATGGCGTCGGGGATCGTCCTGATCTGCTCGCGCCCCAGCGGGTGGGGAACTCCGGCTGCGGCGAAAAGCGCGCGGCTACCGCTCTTGGTCCCGAGCCACGCATGACCGGGATCGGCGCCGAACAGCGGAATATCGAGCGCCAGCGCGACATCCCGTTCGAGGCCGGTCGAGTTGTACGGCATGAGGTACGCGCTCTTCGGATCGGCGAGCGTACGCCGGATCTGCTCGAGTACCCGGGGCCGTTCGAGCAGCTTCTCGCTCAGGGGCCGGTGACCATCGTCACCCAGCGAGACGAGCCGCAAGCGCTTCCGCGCCGACCGCCGCACACTCGGGGGAAGAAAGGAGATGTAGTAGTCGATTGTGCGCCGCGCGACCGGTAACGAGCTGATGTAGGTCATCTCCAAAGCTGGATCGCGCAGGTCGAGCAAGAAGCTGAGAAGACGCTCCTCGTAGGATCGCGTTTCGGCAGGCGGCTCGTGCCATCGGTCGACCGAGCGAGAAGGCAACAGGACCACTGAACGTCGGCCCGCACCGCGCCCAGCGGCGCTCGTCGCTGTGACAAGACGCTGTTGCAAGCGAGCAAATGGCTGCCGCTGCCACGCTTCGGCGGCTGGGTGCGCGGTCGGTCTCGGCAAGGCCCGGACGACCGGATGGACATGGCCGCTTGGTCGTCCCGTCGAGCCGGTCCCGTCACAGATGTGCACCTCAGCCAGGCGATAGTCCTGATCGTTCATTCGGTCCCTCGCAATCGCGTCGCGTCCTCGCGCCCGGCGCTCGGCCGGACAACCCCTCGCTGCTTCCTCCAAAGTCAGCAGACGTCTGATAACTTCGTCAGACTGGACGGACGCACGACTCGCCCGAATCCTTCCCGGGCGTGCAGTTCGGGACCGACGCTACGGCCAGGCTGATTACGGCCACGCTGATTCCGGCTGGGCCGTATCGGCGGGTCCCCAGCTTAGGCGACGGGCAATTCGCCGTCGGCGGATGCCGGGTTGGTGGGTCGCGCGTCGACGTGGATGATCGCCGCTCCGTCGGGTCCGCGAGCGTAATCCGGGTGACGCCTGGACCTCGCCGCTCCGGCCCAGCCGGCCGCGACGACGCCCAGCGCGGCGATCGATAGGAGGATGACCTCCCATGGAACGCCGCTTGGACTGGGCGTGGCTCGATGTCCGCGCGCCGACGAGCGGACCGGTGCGGCCGCCGAGGGATGGCTGGCGGCGCTCACTTTGAACGTCTGCGTATCGACGGTCGCGCGACTCACGCTGCCGACGTCGACCTGAAGGGTTGTGCCGCCGGGCAGGAGGACGAGATGCGCGGTCGAGATGTCGACATTGGCGAGCGGCCCGAGGTCGATGCACACCGCCTGGTGATGTGTCGTGTCGAGCGCGTGGATGAACGGGACGTCCGTGGGGCGGAGGTAGAGCGTGTATGCCCAGCGGCCGCCGGCGCTCATCACCCGATTGATCGGAATGCCGGTCATCGCTTCGTCGCGCTCCCGCGGGTCCACCACCGGCTGGGCGAGGAGCCGGCGTGCGGGCAAGTCGTAGGCCAGGACCTCATACTTGGTGATGTCCGGCGACGCGTAGTGGATCAGGTAGAGCCAGCGGCCGTCGGGGGAGATTGCGTCCACCGTCGACCATCCCGGCAACGTGAGTCTCGTGCGGATGGTGAGCGGAGCGGTGTCGAGCGCGAGCAGCCGCGTCTCGTGCGGCGTGCCGGCGGCGATCTGAGCGAGGATGAGTGTCCGGCCATCTGCCGAGAGGCCGGTCATCGCGCCGCTGTAGTCGACACCCGGAATCCCGTAGCGGCCACGAATACGCAGTCCGGGCACCGCGAGGCCCGCGCCGGCGTCCTGCTCCTTGACCACGGTATTGCCGTTCGCGCCGAACGCGGCGTAGCGATACGGGCTGCCGGCGATCCCGATGTAGCTGTTCTGCACCGGCGCAACCGGCCCACCGGCCGCAAGTGCGCCAGGCGGGGCCGCCATCGCCAGGCACAGCGCGAGCGGTATCGACCACGAGGCCCGTTTCATTGCCATCCTCCTCCGCGGGATCTGTACCGACCCCTATACGTTTGAGCGGCCCGAAACGTTCCCGCCTGGGCTCATCGAACCGAGCGCGCCACGGCGGACGCCCAGGCGAGGGCGTGCCATCACGCGGCGAGTCGGCCGACCCCGGCGAAGGTGTTGCCCAGCGTCCGCGCGGACGCCTTCGCGACCATACGGCCGGCCTCGGCGTCGCTGGTGACGAGGTTGGGCTGGAAGCGCACCTCGCTCACCTCGTCGATCCCGGCCCACCGCAGCCAGTCGTTGAAGTAGGCGCGATGAAAGTCGGCGCCGAACGCCAATGGCGCGCCCTCGTGGTACACCGCGCTGGTGTAGACGACCACCGCCCGCTTGCCGGTGAGGAGACCCGTATAGCCGGTCGCGGGATCGAAGCCGAACACCATGCCGGGCTGGCTGATCGTGTCGATGAGGTGCTTGAGCACCCACGGCACCCCGTGGTTCCACATCGGCACCGTAAAGAGATACTCATCGGCGGCGTCGAACCGGGCGAAGATCCGCTGCACCTCGGCCCAGGCCGCAGCTTGGTCCCCGGACGGGGTCTGCCCCGCGAAGACCGCCATTTTCGCCCCGACACCGTCGCCACCGTAGACCGGCAACCGATCGGTCCAGAGGTCGAGCACGTCGACCTCCACGGTTGGATCGGATCGCCGGTAGGCGTCGAGAAACTCATCTGCGATGGCCCGCGACTCCGACTGCTCGCCTCGCGGCGATGAGATCACATACAGCAGCTTGCTCATCAGATGCTCCTGCTCAGAGGTTGAATGTCATACAGCGCTATCCAGCTTGAGGGCCCAGGGCGCAGCTGTCCAAGACCGATCCGATCTGTCGAGATACGCGGCGCGTAGGATCGCCCCACGTGCTGCCCGAGCTGCGACTCATCCGGTACTTCGTGGCCGTCGCCGAGGAGGGCAACGTCACGCGGGCGGCCGAGCGCCTGCACATGGCCCAGCCGCCGCTCAGCGCAGCGGTTCGCCAACTCGAGCAACAGCTCGGAGTCGCGCTGCTGGATCGCAGTTCCAGGCAGGTGCGTTTGACCGCCGCCGGGGAGCAGCTGCTCGAGCGAGGCCGCGAGCTCCTCGCCCACGCCGACACGGTCGTCCGCGACGTGCAGGCCGTCGAGCGGTCACCGAGCGGGCTGCTCCGCGGCGGCCTGAGCCCGGCGGCCCGCCACGGCCTCGCGCCGGGCCTGCTTGAGCGCTGGTCGACAGCCGCGCCCGGGGTCATGCTGCACACAACCGAGGACACCACCCTCGCGCTCCTGCGCGACGTCCGCCAAGGGCGGCTCGACCTCGCGATCGTTTTCTGCCCGCCCGACCTCAGCGGCCTCGCCTCCAAGAACCTGCGCGACGAGCCGGCGGTCGTGCACCTCCGCACCGACCATCCGCTGGCGAGCCGCACACACATCGCGCTCGACGAACTGGCCGCAGAGACGATCCTGGTGGCCGGCGGCAAAGACAGCCCGGGCTATACCGCCGCCGTAGTCGCGGCCTGCCGAGCTGCCGGCTTCGAGCCCCAGACCCGGCCCGACCCATACCCCGACCTGGGAACCCAAGCCATCCGCGAGGGCCTCGGCATCGTGCTCTACGTCCGCACCGCCTTCGGCCCACGAATCGAAGGATCCGTGCTCGTGCCCCTCGAGCCGGTGATCACGTTCCCATTCGTCCTGGTCTGGCGCGAGGACGCTCGCAGCGCAGCCTTGAACGCGGTCCTCGCCGCGGTTCCGTAGTTCCCGATTGCCGGCGGCTACTCTTGAGCGGCAATGACCGCCGCTGAGCCGTTCGGGCGTGTCGAGCCACGCTACGCCAGCGCCGGGAGCTCCTGATGACGCGGGCGGCGCTAGTGGTCGTCGCCACGGCGGCCCTCGTCGGGTCCGGCTGCGGGCAATCAGCGACGACTCGGTCGAGCACCACAACCGGCGCACCCCGCGTGACCCTTCCGCACGTCCCGTCGCGGGACAGGTTCATCGGCACGCTTCACGACGGCACCGGTTCGCTGGCCGGCGCCCGAGACGTGCTGGAGGCGCGGCTGCAGGCGGCCGGCACCACCGGACCCCGTCGCCTCACCCTCTGGATCGTCACCACCGGCTGTCGAGCGGGTTCGGTGTGTGTCCATCTCGGCGGCAGCCTGAGAGGACAGCTCACGCCGGTCCGTACGCTCCCCGACATCGGCCGCCGGTACGCGGTCAGAGCCACCGGCTCGCTCGACCCGCTCGGCGCGATCACGGCGACCGGAACCGTCGCCGGCACGGGGAACATCAACCGCGGCTTTGAATCGCTCCAGCTCACGCTGAGGGGAAGACGCGGGTCCGCGCGCCTGAGTGCCCGCAGCGGACGCGTCTCGGCGTTCACTTCGCCGTGACGACCGGAGCCGGTAGCAGCCCGTGGAGGCTGCTACCGGCGAACCGTTGCGCTTACGAGACGTTCAGCGCCGTGTCGTCGATCACGAACGAGGTCTGGAGCGAAGAGTCCTCGGTTCCGGTGAACTTGATCGTGACCGTCTGACCGGCCAGCGACGCCAGATTGAACGACTTCTGCACGTAACCACTGTTGTGGTTGAGATTGCTGTAGGTGGCGAGCGTCGTCGAGCCCGCCTGCACCGTCAGCTTGTCATACGCCGTCGTGGTCGTCGTCTCGGAGGTGTCGATGTGCAGCCAGAAGCTGAACGTGTAGCTCGTACACCCGGTCGGGACCGTGACAGTCTGGGAGAGCGTGTCAGTGTGCGTCGTTCCGTAACCGTCCAGCCATGCATACCAGCTGCCTGTGTGGGCCGTTTCACCCGCGCCGTTGGGGTTGATCACCCCCGAGGTGGAGGTCCACGGGGCGGCCGAGCCCGTCTCGAACCCGGGGTTCCCGAGCAGCTGCCGGGCCGTACAGCCGCCTCCGGCCGTGTTCACGGTCCAGGTGAACGTCGCGGAAGCGCTGGCCCCGGTGGTGTCCTTGGCCGTGGCCGTCGTGGTGTATGTCCCAGCGGTCGTCGGCGTGCCGCTGATCAGGCCGCTCGAGCCGTTGATCGAGAGGCCGGGGGGGAGGCCGGTGGCCGAGTAGGTCAGCGTCTGACCCGAGGCCGAGTCCGAGGCGTGGATCTGGAGGCTGACGCTCGTCCCGACTGTGCTGGTCTGATTGCCGGGGTTAGTCACGGTGACCGTGTTCCCGCCGCCGCCGTTGGTCACGATCGCATGGGAAACCTCACAGCCGCCGGAGCCGCTGCCCGAGTCGTTGGCCCACGTCGACTGCACGGCGAACGACCCTGTGGACAGCGTGATGTTCTGCGAGGCGCCCTGACCAGAGCGGATCCAGGCGCACTTGTCGCCGTTCTCGGCGCCGCTCGAGTCGATCCAGCCGCCGGCCGGCCACGTGTCGGTGATGGTCTCCGCGTACTCGTGACCCTCGACGATCGTGACACCGTCGAGCGTGCCCGGGCTGTTGACAAACCCCTGGCCGCAGGAGGCTCCGGCGTCCGGGATGTAGGGCAGGTTCGTGAAGGCCAGCGTGCCATCGGGCGAGCTCACGGCGCCGCCGCTCAGCGTCGAGTCACCCGTGTAGTCGTGCCAGGCGCAGAAGCCCCCGGTCTTGTAGTTGTCCGGGTTGGTGCCGTGCGGGGACACGATCACGTATTCGGCGTTGGTGTTCGACGCCTGCGTGGTGTTCCCGAAGTGCGTGGCCGCCTTGACGGCCTCTGCCCCGATCGCATGCCCGCTCGCTGCTGCCGGCGCCGCGGCCGAGGTGTCCTCCCACACGCCGGCCAGCGCGCCGCCGGTGGGATAGCCGACGTGCTGGGTGTTGGACGTCGGGCAGGTCTGCGCACCGGTCGCCACCCCGTTGCAGTACTGGGTCATGACGCCCGACCAGGCTTCCCCGCCGGTCCCCACGCCCTTGAAGAACGCCTGGAGATCAGGCGCGACTGCGCTCGAGTCACCGCTGAACGTCGCATAGCCCGACCCGTTCGTCCCCTGCGTACCCCACTGCGAGCCCCAGAACACGAGGTAGACCTTCTCTGGACCGGTCGTAACGCCCGCTCCGGTGGACGCGCCCTGGAAGGTCAGGTTGTTGGCCGACGCGGCCGGGATCTGCGGTGCGCCGTTGACCTTCGAATGGCCGCGGAACGGCACCGCTCCGTGGCGGTAGGGATGTCCCTTCAGGTAGGCCGGCTTTGCGGCCTGGGCGGCCGCGGGTGCAAGCAGTGCGATGGCCACCGCGCACAGCGACGCGCGAAGCCGGGGTCGGCGGCGTCCCGCGACGCGGCGCCCCCCTGTTCATAGGTTCCTCCCTTGGACGGTTGGTCGGTCCCAGGGCGCTTAATACCACCGTTTCCGCCTCGGTGAAACGCCGGCGAGCAGGCGTGGCTTCGGGCACGCGGCCGGAGGGCTCTTAATGCTCGTCAACGCTATGGCGAACGGGCCGTCGCGGCCTAAATCGGCAGCAGCGCCCTCGAGGCCACTTGGGCGTTTCCCGACCAGGCTCCTCCTCGCGGACGCGTCCCTTGTGAGGTGGCCACAACAGATCGCGGCGCCCCAGCGTTTACGCAACAGGCTCCGTCCGTTGCAGGCGCCAGCCCGAGACGGGCGCATACTTCTGCTCCGGCCGGATCGCTAGCAACGGTCTCGGAAGCACGCCTAGCCGGCACGTGCTCGCTTCCGCGCGGAGCGGGTGAGCAGAGGACGGCGATTCACGCGCTCTCGGCGATGAGCGAGTCGACGAGGACGGCGTACACGTTGATCGGTTCGATCTTTCCCGTCATCAGCACCTCACCTTGCAGTTCGACCGCGATACCGTCGTCGAGGCCGCTGCGCGTGTTCTCGTCGATGAGGATCGGCCGCTTGGCGACCTTGGTGTGCGACTCGAGTCGCGCCGCGACATTGACGGTGTCGCCGACGCACGTGTAGGTTGCCCGATGGTGCGTCCCGGTGTAGCCGGCGACGACCCGTCCCGACGCGATCCCGACACCGATCTGGATCTGCACCTTGCCCCGCCCCGCCTGCTCATCGTTGAACAGGCGGATCAGGTCGATCATCTGCCGCGCCGCGAGCACAGCGGCCGGGCGATGGTCCTCGCGCGGCAAGGGCGCGCCGAAGATCGCCATCAGGCCGTCGCCTGCCATGAGGCTCACGATCCCGCCCTCGCCGTCGATCGCGTCCATCATCAGCGTGTAATAGTCGTTCAGCAGAGCGATCGTCTCCGCAGGGTCTTGGCCCTCGGCGATCGTCGTGAACGAGCGGATGTCACAGAACATCGCCGAGGCATCAACGTACTTGCCGCCGAGCGAGAACCCCGACGTGAGCAGATCCTCAGCTACCTCCTTGGTGGCGAACCTGCTGATCAGCTCGCGCTGCTGGTCGCGCAGGCGCTTCTTCTCGAGGCTCGCGTTGATTCGCGCGTTGAGCAACACGTGGTTCACGGGCTTCGTCAGGTAGTCCTCCGCGCCCATCTCGAGGCACCTCACGACACTGTCGAGCTCGTCGAGCGACGATGTCACGACCACGGGGATGTCGCGTAGATGCGGGTCGCGCTGGAGTTCCTCCAAGACTCCGTAGCCGTCGAGCTCGGGCATCAGGACGTCGAGCAGCAGCAGGTCGAAGCGCCGGCCCCGTAACAGGGCGAGCGCTTCCGTGCCGTGTTCGGCGAAGACGACGGTATGCCCGTCTTGCTCAAGCCCGCGGCCGAGCAGGAGTCGGTTGACCCGGTTGTCGTCCGCGATCAGGATCGTGCCGGCAGGGTGAGCGGAGCCGCTCACGAAACCGGTTCCGACCGAAGGGAAGCGAGGGCTTTTTCGAGCGTCCGGTATTCCTGTTCGATCTGATCCACGAGCTGCGAGACGCCGTCGAGGCGGCCGTCCTTGGCGTGCTGTTCGACGGTGCGGCAGAGATCTGCGAACACCATCGCGCCCAGCGTCGCGCCGTTTGACTTCAGCGTGTGCGCCGCTCGGCGGAGCTCCTCGGTGTCCCGACGTTCGAGCGAGCTGCGGAGGCTCGTGATCAGGGCCGGCGCATCCGCCAGAAACACGTCGACCACCTCGATGAGGAAGTCCACGCCGCCGATGTCTCGCAGGTTCTGGAGCGCGGCAGCCTCGAGGCTGACCTCCCGCGTTGGCGAGCCGGCGTGAACGCTCTCCCCCAAACCGGCGTCACGGTTCCGGAGCGGCTGCGCGCGCTTCAGCGCCGCCGCCAGCTCTTCCGCTCGGATCGGCTTCGCGACATAGTCGTTCATGCCTGCCGAGAAGCAGGCCTCACGATCCTCGGGCAGCGCGTTCGCGGTCATCGCGATGATTTGAGGGCGGCTCTCCGGCGGCCACTGTTCACAGATCCGGCGCGAAGCGTCGAGACCGTCGAGCTCCGGCATCTGCACGTCCATCAGGACGACGTCGTATGGCTGCTGCTCGAGCGCCTCAAGCGCCTCGAGGCCGTTTGACGCGACGTCCGCGCTGTAGCAGAGCCGCTTGAGGAAGCCGAGGGCGACCTTCCGGTTCATCGCGTTGTCCTCCGCGAGCAGGATCCGCAGGGACGACATCGCATACTTGCCGGCGGGCGCGACTTCGGCCGTCTCTTCTCTCGCCTTGCCAGCGGTCAGCACCTGCAGCAGCGCGTTGTAGAGCTGTGACGCTTTGAGAGGCTTCGCGAGCTGGGCCGAGAAGACGCCGGACCACTGTTCCTCCGGCAGACGGCCGAGAGAGGTTAGTAGCACGAGCGGGAGGTCCTGCTCGCCCCGCCGGCTCGTTGGGGGCGTCTCGGTCGACCAGCGCTTCTCGACCTCTCGGATCTCGCCCGATATGCCGCCAGCTGACGCAGCCTTCGGAGGGCTCGCGTGGTTGAGCCCGGCGGCTTTGGCGATTCTCCCGGTGGTGTGCTCGCCCTTTGGTAGCTCGCGCAGCACCATCCTCGCGCGATCCTCGCCGTCTCGCGGCCGCCGCTCAGATCGGCGCGGCGGGGGCGGCGGTGATGGCGTCGGACTGCTCTCGGGCGGCTCGTGCGAGCGGAGTGCCTCGTCCCGGCTGTAAGCTCCTTATCCAGAAGAAGGCTGAGCTGGAATGGGCGGCGCAACTTCGCTGCAGGCAGTGCTTGAGGTGGTCGGCGAGTTCGATGAGTACGGCGGCGCCAGCATCGGCCTCGTGGCGTGGGAGTTATGCGTCGATGATTGGTTGGTCGCTAGTGCTTGGGAACAGGCAAGGGCCACCGGGCTCATCGCTCCCGCCGGTTACGACCAGCACGAGCAGCTGTGGCGGCTCAGTCCGGCGGGGTGGGCGGCGCGTCAGGGCAAGCGTGAGAGCGCTTGAGCCGACGCGGGCGCGCGGTGCGCGGACGGCGCCCGCCGAAACCCCTCGGTCGAGGGTCTTGAGAGTGTCGAGCTGACGGCGCGCGCAGGAGGACCGCCTTCCGCAGGACGGTAGACGGCTCGGCCGTGCGTCTCACGCGCTCGATCTGCGGTCCCCCTGACCGGGCATGGGTGCCGCGGTCAGGGCGGGGTACGGGTTTCGCTGTCCGTGCCAGTGGCGCGAGCCGTGTTTATCGCCGAGACAATCGACAGCCCGGCCTCCAAGCTATCGCGTAGAGCGATCACCTCGCTGTAGGCGTAACAACGCTGTCCGGCGGCACCAACTATCGAGTGGGGATAGCCAAATCGCTGTTCCCACGCTCGCAGCGTTTCCGGACTCACGCAGAGCACCGCCGCTGCCTCTTCCAGCAGCAGGTCGCGCATCTCCTCTCCAACAGTTTCGCCGATGTCGCCGCCTAAGTCGAGGGCGGACGTGGCCCTTACGTGGCCGACTATGTGTTTCCCTTGACCCCGCTGAGAGGTTGTGCCCGCGCCGGGGAGGCGGTTGACCGCGCGGCCGGCGCGCCTTCAATGGTCAGCCACCGACCGAGTATGAGGGTGCGTTGATCCTGGCGTCGTCTGCGAGGACCCTCGCTCGAACAACAACAACTATCAGGAGGTCGCGACCCTCAACGCCGGCTGAGACCCGAACGTCCTAACGGCGACGATCACCAGCTACACCACAAAACACGACTTGACTAGCCGGAGTTCTCGCTCTGCGACACGGTCTTTCTCGTCTGTGGGGCCGACCCGCGTCGATGGCCTTCCGTCAAGCCGCAGCCGGCACGTCGTTGCCCGAGACGAGAACGGGGTCCTCGGCGAGACGGCGCGCAACCCGCGCACGACCAACTCCCAGGCCGCCGCTGCTCGTCGAGCAGCGAGCGCGGCGCGAGCTTGCCACGGTGGTGCGGGACCTTGACCCTGGACTTGACCCGAACGCTAGGGCGGCGAGGATCAAGGCTGCCCTGGACGAACGGAAAGCGTCCGTGTGCAGGACTTTCTTGGAGCGCGCCCGGAGAGATTCGAACTCCCGACCTTCGGTTCCGTAGTCCGAATCGACGGTTGCGGGCCTTCACGGCTGTTCAGCGTTTGTCCTGCTAATCGCTCGTTTCGTCGGATGCGAGCGGGTCGGCGATTGCGGCGATTTCCCGACCGCTGTTTGTCGTGCTGTTTGTCGTGAGCGGCGAGAGCGGTTCCCCGAGATCCCCGTCGAGCAGATGGACATAAGTATCGAGCGTGAAGCTGGGAGAGTGATGCCCGAGCCACCGTTGCACCTGCACGACGTTGCGGCCCTCGGCGAACAGCCGCGACGCGACCGTGTGGCGGAACGTGTGGAAGCCGGCCCACTCGACGCCGGCCGCGGTGCATGCCGGTGCCAGCACTCGGTCGGCGACGTTGTCCGGGTCGAGGATCGTCCCGACCGTCGAGCGGAACATCAGCTCGCGCTCGTCGCGGCCGGCGACGTGTGCGGCAAGCCGGCGTGCGAGCGGAAGGTGGAGTGGCAGATCGCGGCGGGCATGCCGTGACTTCAGCGGGCCGACGACCAGCCCGGCGCCGCGCTGCCGACGCACCCGCTGGCGCACCTTGACGTGGGGGCTGTCGCCGTCCAGCGCTAGATGGCGGACCTCGAGCGCGAGCAGCTCCGAGCGGCGGACGCCGGTAGCGGCGAGCAGTTCGAACATCAGCCGGTGGTCGGCATGCGCGTTGGAGACGACGAGCTCCATCGCGGCGCCTGGGAACGGTCGCGGGCGATCCTCGTCCTCCTCGATTCGCGGTCGGTGGGGCAGCGTCGCGTCGGTGCAGGGATTGTGTGGGATCAGCCCATGGCGCCGCGCGGTCGCAAGACAGGACGACAGCGGTCCGAGCGCGTTGCGTATCGAGCGGTCCGTGAGCGTGCCGCCGCGGCGGCTCGGCTGCTTGACGAGCCAGCCGATGAAGCCGTCGATCTGCTTGGGGCCGATGTCGGTCAGCCGCGTGGGATCGGGGAAGTAGCTGAGCGCGTAGCGCTCCAGCAGCCGTTGGGACTCGTCGCGCGTCTCCTGGCGAAAGCCGCGCCGGCCGGTGCCCTGGTAGGTCTCGACCCACTCGCGCGCGTACTCGTGCAGCGTCGGCTCGGCCTGTTCGCGCTGCTGGCGCTCACGCTCGCACTCCGGACATTCGTCCTCGGGTCTGTCGCGGTGGAGGCCGACCGCGTGGGCTTTGGCGAGAGCCACCCGCCGCGCCGCGAGCCGCTTGCCCTCGATCGCCTCCGCTCTGGTGCGGAAGGTCTCGCGCTGCTGCCCGGCGTCGGCGCCGCGGTAGATGATCACGTACGGGCAGCCACAGCGGTCTCCGCGCGTGCAGCCTTTGGCATGCCGGCGGTAGATGCCGGGCAGGCCGGGCACCTTCAAAAGTGCGTTGTCGCCGCGGTGCGTGCTGATGGCCTTTGGCATCGTGGAGCGCGTTCTTCTCTTGTCGTGCTGCGCGGGCTGCGGCCTGCGCAGCTACGTCTTAC
Source organism: uncultured Solirubrobacterales bacterium (assembly GCA_963841535.1). GTDB lineage: Bacteria > Actinomycetota > Thermoleophilia > Solirubrobacterales > Solirubrobacteraceae > Palsa-465. The sequence goes on from CAWJDF010000003.1 coordinate 165,451, forward strand.
CAGCTTGGATCGGGCTGCTGCGTGCTGAGACCGACTGGCCTGCTGACACCGCCGGGCGCCCTGACCGCTGGGCGGCGGCGCCTCGGCGTGAGCCGGCTTCGACTTACGGCCGCTTTCCGCCGCCATTTTCCAGCCACGAGTCGAGCTCCGATCGGCGGGCGACCAGCGCGGAGCCGTCGCGCTGGACGGGAATCCGTCTCGCGGATGCGAGCGCGTAGACCCGGCTGCGCGGGCTGCCGATGTAGCTGGCGATCTCGTCCGCGCCACGAAGCCAGCCCTCCCCCGAGGCCGGTGCAACAAGTCGGTCCACGAGCAGCGGGGCGAGCTTGTCAGCTAGTCGCACAAGCGCCGTGTCGTCGCCGTCGATCAACTCGTTGAGCAGCGCGTCCAGGATCGCGCTCACTGGTGCTCCTCATGATCGTTGCGATCCCCACGCTCATCGATTGCGCAACTTCGCACCGTCGTGGCGTTGATCGGATTCCGGGTTGCGCCGAGTTTCTGGGCGAGCCGCTTCTGGAGGGTTGCGTGGAGAAGGTGTCTGGGCAGCAGGGCGGCGGTGAGCGAGCCGGGGGAGAGCAGCGCGTCGAGCTGGTCGGGGGTCCAGCTCCAGCTGCGTGCGGCGAGGACTACCTCGACGAGGATCTGTTCGCACCATTCGCGCACGTGTGCCTCGATCACCGTCCGGGCGCCGGCGATTCCGTGGTAGCGGGCCTGCCAGTGGCTGGTCAGGTCGGTGATCGCGCGGAAGTCCGCGTTGATGGTCAGCTCGTGGCGGTCCAGGCGGTAGCGGGCTGCCTGATCTTCGAGGTCGCCGATCGCGCGGGACCCGTCGCGGGCGGAGATCCACGCGACGTCGGGGAGGCTGACCGTCGGGGGCGGTTGTCGCTCGTCTCGCGGGTCCTCAGCCGGCGGGGCGGTCGAAGGCCGGAGCGCTCGCTCACCGGCGGCGGGCGCCGTCGCTGCATCGGCGGCCGGACCTCGGCGTGGTGCCGGAGGGGCGATGGTGGACGTGTCGGGCGGCTGGTTGCGTCCCTCGGTCGCGGGCTGCACGGGTACCTGGCGGGGTCGTGCAATTGGGCGGTAGCGACTGAGGCGATAGAGCGGCAGGATCGCGGTGACGCGCTGGCGGATCGCTTCCTGGCGGGGGGCTACATCGGCGCTGGCTGCTCGTTCTCGTAGCCGCAGGATCTCCACGGGCATTGCGGCGGCGAACTGCTCACCCCAGCGAGCCCATGGGAGTGGCTCGTGATCGAGCAGCAGCAGAGTTCGGGCCGTGTTGCACTGCAGAAAGCCGGCCGGGGCGTGCGGTTCGAGGTGCAGGACGACCCTTTCGTATCCGAAGCGGATGCCGAAGTCCTGAAGGCGTCCGTACCCGCCACGGGTCTGCGGCAGGATGTCGTAGAGCTCCTCGCCGAAGACGGCGGCGGCGTGACCGGTCGAGGCCCACAGCGTGCCTTCGCGCTGGCGGGCGCGATGATCATCGTCGAGCACCCACCACCGCGCGATCGCGTCACTGAGGTGCACGGCCCCGGCCGCCATCGCGCGCTGCTGGAGGTGGTGCTGCTCCCCGTGGATGCGCTGTAGCTGTCGTGGCTGTCCGTGGCCGTGCTGGTTGCGCACGAGCACCTCGACCCGTTCGGGGAGTCGCAGGAAGCGGCCGTTGAGGTAGCGGCTGATCCATTGCCTGCGACTCTCGGTGACACCGGTCGGCGCCTCGGTGGTGTCGTGGCGCTCGTGTTGGCCGAGCAGCACGACCTGGGTGCCGCGGTCATGGCCGCGCAGCAGCCACGGCTTGTCCTGCTCGTCGAGTGGTCGCCAGAAGTCTGTGCGTCCGTCAGGCCAGTGCTGGGGCTCGAGGCCCCACAGGCCGTTCGGATTGCGCTTGAAACAGACCAGCGCGCCTTGGTCCTGGCACCACGAGCGGTATTCGAGTCCGTGCGGGTTGCGCGACCCGGCGGCGGCCTTAGCGCCGACACCGAAGTTACCGGCGGCGCACTGCTCGCGGCCGCTCGAGGCCAACTGGTTGATGTACCGGCGCATCTGCTCCGGGGTCATGCCCGTGCCGGTGTCTGTGACCGACAGTTTGCGCACCCGGCCGCCCGAGGCGTCGAACCGCTGCCAGTCGAGGTCCCACACCACCCGGCCCACAACGCCGTCTCCGAGCGCGGCGATCGCGTCGAGCCCGTTGACCGTCAGCTCGCGCAGGCATTGAAGGTCGGTGCACTCGCTGCCGAGACGCTCGAGCAGGAACGTCGGGTTGGCGACCGACAGCTCATGCCAGCCGTCGACCGGCGCCGCATGGGAGTCGGCTGCGTGGTCATGCTGCGGAAGCTGGCCGGGCACCTCGTCTGGTAGGTACCGGGCGTCGCGGCCGCTGGCCCCGGCAGACGCTGTCCGTCAGCCCTCAGGGAACGCGTCTCTGCGAGATGCAGGCCAAGACCCGTAGATATCGATGACGGTCGACGGCGCAGGCCAGTCTCCCGCTAGGAACCGCTCGAGTGCCTCGCCGCCACGTCTGCGGGAATGCGTCCGAGACCAGTCGGTTGACGAAGGAGGCCTCCCATACCGCTGGCGCCACTCCTGCATCGCGCCCCGCACCCACTCGCGCGTCCGCATAGGCGCGATCGCCCCGGGATGGCAGCCCTTGCAGAGGTCGTGTCGGTAGAAGTGGTGTAACGGACGTCGTGTAGGTCGACCGCTGCGAGGGTCGGCCATCGCGGCGCCGAACTCGTCGGCTGTAACCACAGTCGACGTGAAGGAGACACCACGATGGCCGATGGTCAGAGCATGACGACGGTTGCCGATGTCGTCGCGCAGGTCCGCGACGGGCGGCTTGAGGATTTCGTGAGGGAGGCGGTCGCGATCGTCGCCCGCGAGCTGATGGAAGCCGAGATCAGCGCGGAGGTTGGTGCTGGGCTTGGCGAGGTCGTGCCGGAGACCCGGCTGACACATCGAAACGGGTATCGGCCGCGGGCGTGGGAGACCAGGGTCGGGGAGATCGAGTTGCTGATCCCGAAGAAACGCTCGGGCAGCTCGTACTTCCCGAGCTTCCTGGAGCCGCGCCGGCGCTCGGAGCAGGCGATCATCGCGGTCGTGTTGGAGGCGTACGTGAACGGCGTCTCGACCCGGAAGGTCGACCGCCTCGTTGAGCAGCTGGGGATCGACGGGATGACCAAGGACCGGGTCTCGGCGCTCTGCCGGGCGTTGGACGAGCAGGTCGAGCTGTTCCGCCAGCGACCGCTTGAGGGCGCCTACCCCTACCTGTGGTTAGACGCCAAACAGGTCAAGGTCAGAGATCACGGCCGCGTCGTGTCCAAGGCAGTCGTCGTCGCCTACGCGGTGCACGAGTCCGGCGTGCGCGAAGTGATCGGCCTGGATGTCGGCGAGGTCGAGTCGGGCGCGTTCTGGACAGAGTTCTTGCGCTCGCTTAAGCAGCGCGGGCTCGACGGTGTGCGGCTGGCTGTGTCCGATCAGCACGAGGGGCTCAAGGGCGCGATCGCCCGCGTGCTCGGCTGCCCATGGCAACGCTGCACAGTCCACTTCACGCGCGACATGGTCATGCACTGCCGCCGCGATCAGCGCGGGCTCGTCGCCGCAGCACTCAGGGAGATCTTCAACGCCGAGGGATACGAGCAGGCCAAGGACAGGGTCACGCACGTACTCGAACGGCTCAAGGACGTGGCGCCAAAGGTGTGCGCGCTGCTCGAGGCGGCCGAGGAGGACCTGCTCGCCTTCTACCGGCTGCCGCCCGAGCACTGGACCAAGCTGCGGTCCACGAATCCGTTGGAGCGGGTCAACAAGGAGATCGGACGCCGGACCGACGTCGTCGGGATCTTCCCCAACGACGCCGCCGTGATCCGCTTGGTCGGTGCGCTGCTCTCAGAACAGAACGACGAGTGGCTGGTGCAGCGCCGCTACCTGTCGGTCGAATCGATGGCGCTGATCCTGGCCGAGCCCACCCAGCCCGAGCGGGCCCAGGTCGAGCAGGAGGTACCCGGTCTCACCGCCGCCTGAACCGCGATCGGGCCATCTGGCCCCGATCCAGGACCGCAGCCGCGAACCGCGGCGCGTCCCGAGCCGTTCTGCGGCCCTCGGACAGACGCACGCGACCGATAGCCACCCCCAAATCCAGGCGCGCACGCGCGTGTCGGCGCTCGCCCTCGCCCTCAGGGCTCGCCCAGGGGCTCGCCCCTCGGTCTCGGTCTCACACCAACACGCGCGTATTCCCTCCCCGCACCAGGCAACGAGGAGGTGAGCACCCTCATCCCGGTCTGAGCCGCCACACTCGCCGACGAGCTCTACCCGTCACACCACAACATCCGACTTGACTCTTGCAGAACTCGTAAGCGTCGCCCTTGCCGCCGCGCGCCGTGGTCGGGGCGCCGCACCCTCGACACACCCCTTGGTAGCCGCGCTTCACAGCTCGAGCCTTCTCGCCGGTCGGAACCCAAGCGTCCAAAAGGCGCTAGCGTCATCCCGGCGGAGAGGAGCCAACATGCAGGAGAAGTCCAGAGATGTCGTCGTCGTGCCCGTGAGTGAGCAGGGAGTCCGCGAAGACGAGAGTTTCCACTCGCCCAAGGCCCAGCTCGCGAAGGCCAAGTTGTGGAGCGAGGGCCAGGGCAACCGCGTTGTCGACGCGTTCGAGGAGATCGACGTGAGCGGCAAGCTTCCGCTCGCCAAACGGCCGGGGCTGCTGAGGGCGATCGAGATGGTGGAGGCCGGCGAGGCCCATCACATCGTCGTTGCGTACTTCGATCGGCTGGTGCGCTCATTGAAGGTGCAGCTCGAGGTGATCGAGCGCGTCGAGCAGGCGGGTGGCGAGATCTACGCGATCGACCACGGCAGGCTGACCAACGGGACGGCAGCGAGGCGGATGAGCAACAACATGATGGGTGCGGCGTTCCAGTACTACGCCGAGGTCACAGGCGAGAAGGTTCAAGCCGCCCAAGGGCGCGTGGTGGCGCGCGGTGTGCTGCCGAACTCCAGGATCTCGCCCGGCTACGTACGCGGCAAGGACGGCGTGCTGGTGGTGGAGCGCCCCAAGGCCCGGGTCGTCGTGCAGGCGTTCAGGCGCCGTGACCGGGGCGCGTCGCTGGTGGAGATCCAGGCGTTTTTGGCCGAGAATGGGATCGAGCGCTCGATCTCCGGCGTGGCGTCGATGCTGCGCACACGGATGTACCTCGGCGAGATCCACTTCGGGGAGCTGCACAACCTCAACGCCCACGAGTCGATCATCAAGGATCGCGCTCTGTTCGAGCGGGTGCAGCGGCGGACGGTCTCGCGCGGGCGCCAAGCCAAGTCCGACCGGCTGCTGGCGCGCCTCGGTGTGCTGCGCTGCGGGACGTGCGGGTCGCGGATGGTGATCAACAGCTACACGGGCAGCTATCGGTGTGGCGACTCGAGCGCGAACCGGTGCCGGCGACGAGCGGCGGTCAAGGCCGACCGCGTCGAGGAGATGGTGCTGGACGCGGTCCGGGCGTACTCGGCCACCGCCGACATGCATGGACGCGCGTCGCGCAAGCAGCAGATCCGCGAGTCGGACGAGGCGATCGAACGCGCCAGCGCGGATCTCGATGAAACGATCCGGCAGCTCGGCGAGCTTGGCTTGTTGGGCCGGCCCGCGAGCCAGGAGACCTTGGAGAAGCTGGCCAAGGCCCTCGATGACGCGCACGCCGTACGGGCCCGACTCGGCGATGGGGGCGAGAGCAATGTCATCGGTCCTGACGAGATCGACAAGCTGCCCGAACCGGCAAAGCGGTTAGTGGCTTGGCGACGGCTGATCACCGACACCGTCCAGTCCGTTACCGTCGTGCCGGCGATGACGGCCGATGGGCGCCCCAGTCGCCTCTGGGACCCTCGCCGGGTCGACATCAGGTTCCTCGGCCAGGATCCGTAAGGAAGCCGCCGCAGCGACTTCTCGCGCTTCCGTTGACACACTCCGGGTCGTACGACTCGCACAGCTCTGCCGACCGTCGCGGAGTCGGACGTCGTCGCCGGGCTGCCTTCCGCAACCGCGAGGAGCAGAGCGAGATCGGCGTCGCCGGCAGGCCGCTGCGCCCGTTCAGCGAAGTCAGGCGCCGCGAGCCGGCGGTCGTCTGTCAGCAGCCGCCGGTTGTGGGGAGCACACAGCTCGTTGGTCACCGACAGTCACGACTACGCAGTCGACGCGACTATCGGAACCGTGGCGAACCACGCGTCCCGGGTCGGGCCGGCGCACGCCTGCTTTCGAGATTGCGTCGGGGCGGCGTGGCGGCCCCTGACTGTTGCTCCCATGCTCCGCCCGCGACGTGCGACGTGTGTGCGGCGCCGCTTGCTCCCAGTCATCCGGGCTGAGGTGGGGCAAGCACTGGATCGCTCGGCGCGGCTGATGCTTTGCCTCTGGAAGCAGCGCTGCCGCACCTCGACACCGACTTCGAGCTGCACCGACTCTCGCACGGCCCCGGCGATGCAGCGGCCTCGCGCCCGACGACGAGGCGAGTGGTCGTCGTCCCGAGCGAGAGCCTCGATTGCGACGATCACGTCATGCCGGGCGCCTGCTTCGCTGGCCAATCGAAAGTCTCGGTCGAGCTGTCTGGATCCGCTCCGACTACCCCGCTCTCACAGGCGGGCCGGCACCACTGCGATGGCGCTCAACCTTTAGGTCTTGAAATCGTCTGGAGCGAGCGCCCCGATGCGGCCTAATCTTCGACAGGCAGGCTTCCGCGTCCAATCCGAGCGACAGATGAGATGTCGCGTCCGCAATGCCGGCTGGGTTCTTGGCTGGTGATGGCAGGGTCAGGTCTGCTCTTCCGGCGGTGGGGGCATGAGCTCGAGTTGCGTGAGTAGGGTGGCCATGTCCCAGTAGTCGCTGTTGCGGCTGATCCGCCCGTCGTCGAGTTGGAGGGCGGTTGCTCCACGCACCGAGAACGATTTGTCGGTGGCTGGCATGCCCGGGAGGTCGCCTTGTGGGTGCCGGACATGGTCCATTCGAGCATTGCCCAGTCGCCGGCGGCGATGTGGGTGGTGAGTTCGATTTTGAAGTCGGGGAATGCGTTGAAGACTTGTTGTCCGAACGCTCTCAGCTCGTCTCTGCCGTGGTTGACGACGCCGAGCGGAACGTCTTCGTAGAGGCATTCGTCGGTGCAGAGGGATACCACGCGTTCGATGTCTTGGGTGGACCATCCGGCTGCCCATTCGTCGAGCGTGCGCTCGAGATTGATGGTTGTCATGGTGTCTCCTGGGTTACTCGATGATGGTGTCCTCGCTGACGATCACCATCGCCGTGCGTTCCATGTCGAGAAAGCGTTTGGCGTCCTCAGCTGTGGCGGCCATTTCGGGGGAGTTGAGCGCCTGCTCCAGTGCAGCTGGACTGTCGAACCAGAGCTCGCCGATCCCGTCGCAGGCGGATCCGTTCGAGGCGGCGCTGACGCGGTTTTGCACCCAGCGGCGAAGCCCGGGGACGGACTTGACGATCGAGGTGTGTTGCTGTCCTGCCCAATGCTCGTAGCACTGCTCGCGTGTCTGATCGGCGCGGCGGTGCAGGGTGAAGATCACCTTCGCCATTGGTTGTGGCCTCCTGGTTTTGGTCGTGCTACCGACAGGTTCGGACGCTACGCGTGTCGGAGAGCGATCGAATCAGGGGGGTTCCCTAAACATGGCTAGGCCGTCGGCCCTTCCGATCGGGGACCTCGCCGGTGTACGATCCGCCATGCTGTTTGGGCGCGCGGTTGAGTGCGCTCGCATCGACCGGCTGCTGTCCGATGCGATGGCCGGGAGGAGCGGCACGCTGCTCGTTTGGGGGGATCCCGGAATCGGCAAGACGGCGATGTTGGGGTACGCCGCTGACCGAGCCGACGGGATGGCGATTCTGCGGGCGCGGGGGGTTGAGTCCGAGACGCAGGTGCCGTTCGCCGGATTGCTGGAGCTGCTGCGCCCGTTGCTGGGCGAGCTTGACCGGCTGCCCGAGCTGCAGGCGGTGGCGCTGAGTGGCGCCCTGGGTCTCGGCCCGGCGGTCGAGGCGGATCGCTTCATCATCGGGGCGGCAGCGCTGAATGTGCTGGCAGCCGCCGGGGAGCGCTCGCCGCTGCTTGTCCTGGTGGATGATCTGCAGTGGCTCGATCCGTCCTCAGCGGCCGCGATCATGTTTTCCGCACGTCGGCTCCTGGCTGATGCGGTCGCAACGATCGTCGCGGTCAGAACGGGCGAGGCGGACGCGGTTTCGGGAAGCGGCCTAGCGCGGTTGAGGCTGGAGGGGCTGGACCGGCAAGCGTCGGGGGCGATGTTGGCGCGGCATACGGGACGGGCGGTGTCGGCCGAGGTGGCTGATCGGCTGTTTCTCGCGACCGCGGGCAACCCGCTTGCGCTGGTCGAGTTGGCGAACGAGGCGCCGGACCCCGCAGTCGATCTGCTTGGCATTGGACTTGCGACAGAGACGGGGGTTGAGCGAGCGTTTCTGCGCCGCAGCGACTCGCTACCGGCGGAGACGAGGCGGTCGCTGGTCGTTGCCGCCGCGGTTGAGTCAGGCGAGATCGGGGCGATCCAGCGAGCCTCGGAGCGTCTCGGGATCGATCCGGCGGCGCTGGAGGAGGCCGAGCGGGCGGGGCTGGTAGTTGTGTCCGACGCCCGGCTCGAGTTCCGCCATCCGCTCGTTCGCTCGGCGCTCTACCACGCGGCCGCCCCGCCCGAGCGCCGAGCGGTCCACCGCGCTATCGCTGAGACCTATGTGGCTGAGCGCGATCTGGATAGCCGCGCCTACCATCTCGCGGCCGCGACGTTCGGGCCCGACGAGTCGGTCGCCGTCGAGCTGGAGCAGGCGGCGGCGAGAGCAGGCGCGCGCGGCGGGCATGCCGCCGCCGCATCGGCGCTGGAACGGGCGGCTCGACTGACCCCGGATGAGGATGAGCGGCGCGCGCGACGCTTGCTGTCGGCCGCCGGTGCAGCGTGGGCCGCAGGGGACACCGGCCGAACCATGCGCCTGGTTGATGATGCGCTCGAGCGCTGCACGGATCGGCGGCTGCGCGCGGACGGGCTGCTGCTGAAGGGGTATGCGGAGATGCAGATCGGACCCGTGATGGGCGGTCACGACACGCTCGCCGAGGCGGCGGCGCAGATCCAGCCACTCGATCAGCGCAAGGCGGTGGAGATCCTGGCCGAAGCGGCGGACGCGTGCACGTATGCCGCCCAACCTGAGACGATGCTGATGACGGCGCGGCGTGCGTGGGAGCTCGTACCGGCTAACGCCGGCGACCGCGAGAGAGCGTTCGCGAGCCTGGCGCTGGGCGCCGCCCTGATCTTCAACGGGCAAGGCCGCGCGGGAGCCCGCCGACTACGCGAGGCGATTGACCTGGTCGCTGACCCCGATGCCCTGGGCGATGATCCACGACTGGTGTCGCGTGCGGCCATCGCGCCGCTCTGGCTGCGGGAGGCCGGCATCGGACGCGAGCTCATCGAGCGGGCGCTGGAGACCGCGCGTACACATAATGCACTGGGGGCAATGCCGTTGGCGCTACAGATCGTGGCGGTGGACTCGGCAGCTAGCGAACGTTGGGCGTTCTCCAAGGCCCGCCATCACGAGGCCATAGCACTCGCTCGCGACGCCGGACACACGGTAAGGCTATGCGGTCTGCTAGCTGGCCTTGCTCGGATAGAGGCACGCCAGGGACAGACCGAGGCGTGTCGCAGCCATGCCGAGGAGGCGATCGCGGTTGCCGAGCGGCTGGGACTCGACTTCTATCGCCTCTGGGCGATCATGGGACTGGGCGATCTCGGGCTCGGGGCGGGCCACTTGGACGAAGCGCTGCGGTGGCTGCAGGAGGCCGAGAGCGTCCTGCACGAGCGCCGGATCGGCGATCCGGACATCTGGCCCGCTCCCGAGCTGGTGGAGATATGCGTGCGGTCGGGGGACAGGAAGCAGGCCGAGCGGGTCGCGGGCGATTACCTGGCGCGGGCCGAGGAGAAACGCCAACCATGGGCGCTTGCGCGAGCAGCCCGCTGTCGCGGCCTGCTCGCGGCGGAGGCGTACGAGCAGGCGTTCGTCGATGCGATTCGCTACCACGAGCTCACGGTGGACGCATTCGAACTGGCTCGGACGCGGCTCTGCTACGGCGAGCGTCTGCGGCGCGACAAGCGACGCGTCGACGCGCGTGAGCAGCTTCGGCCGGCATTTGACTGCTTCGCCCGGCTCGGAGCGGTGCCGTGGACGGAGCGTGCGCGCATCGAGTTGCAGGCCACGGGTGAGGCTGCGCGGCGCCGGGATGTCAGCACGATCGACCAGCTGACCCCGCAGGAGCTCCAGATCGCGGCCGTGCTGGCCGACGGCCTGACAACCCGCGAGGCCGCCGCACGACTCTTCCTGAGCCCCAAGACCGTGGAGTATCACCTGCGCAACGCGTATCGAAAGCTGGGCGTCCGGACTCGTCGCGAGCTGCTGGACGCGCTCGCGGGCGAGGCGGAAAATCCCCGATCGGTGCGACGTAGCGAGCCGGAGCAGGAGAGGCTGAAGCTCTGATCCGATGCGGGCGCTCGAGCCGATCGAGTCCGGGCAGCTGACCACCCGCGGGTTTCGCATCGGCTATGAGATGTTCGGCAAACGCAGCGAGCCGTGCTTGCTCTTGCTTCCAACCTGGCAGATCTCGCCCAGCCGTCACTGGGACATGCAAGTCCCGTTCCTCGCGCGGTCGTTCAGAGTGATCACGTATGACCCGCCGGGGATCGGCAACGCGCAGCGTACCGACGATGCATCCGCGTTTGAGCTTCACCGCGTGGTCGACTATGGCGTCGATCTGCTCGACCATCTGGGCGTCGATGATGCTGGTGTGGTCGGGCTGTCGATGGGTGGTGGGTATGGCTTGTGGATGGCCGCGCGCTACCCGGAGCGGGTATCGAAGCTGTTCGTGATCGGGACGGTGCTGCCCGAGTGGGCGTTCGCGGACGACCTGTCGTTCTGGGCTCGCCGCGACTCGTACGAGGGGTGGGAGAAGCGGAACGCTTACTACTGGCGCGAGCACTACCAGGACTGGCTGACGTTCTTCATGGCCCAGGTGTTCAGCGAGCCGCATTCCACCAAGTCGATCGAAGACGCGATCGCCTGGGCCAACGACACCACGCCGGAGATCCTCGTCAACAGCGTCGTCAACCCGCGGCTGCTTCCCGCTATGCCTCTCGCCGATGCCATCGAGCGGATCCGCTGCCCGCTGCTGCTGATGCATGCACGCGACGACCAGATCGCAGAAATCGCGACTACTCGTGCGCTAGCGGAGGCAAGACCAGACTGCCAGCTGATCGAGTTCAACGCCGGCGGCCACGCGGTCCACATTCGTAACGCTGTGCGTATCAATTTGGAACTCGCACGGTTCTTCGACGTTCCGCAACCTATCCGGCGGACGCTGCGCCGCGCGATGGCCAAACACCCCCCGCGGATCCTTATGGTCTCAAGCCCAATCGGGCTCGGACACGTCCAGCGCGATCTGGCTATCGCGCGCGAACTGCGTCGCCTGGCGCCGGAGATCGAGATCGACTGGCTCGCGCAAGACCCAGTCACCCGCGTGCTCCAGTCGGCCGGCGAAACGATCCACCCCCTCAGCCGCGCGTTACACAGCGAATCCGGCCTCTGCGAACGCCTCGCCGCAGAACACGAGCTGCACGTCTTTCGCGCCTACCGCGAAATGCAAGAGACCTTCCTCGCCAACTTCATGATATTTCTCGAGGCGGTTCGCGATCGACCCTACGACGCCTGGGTGGGCGACGAGGCATGGGAGCTCGACTACTACCTACACGAGAACCCCGAGCTCAAGACCGCGCCCTTCGTGTTCATCACTGACTTCGTCGGATTCCTCCCGATCGATCGGTCGCCGAAATCGCGCGAGAGCTTTCTCACCTCCGACTACAACGCCGAGATGATCGAGCAGGTCGCGAGATACCCGCACGTGCGCGACCGCTCAATCTACATCGGCGACTACGACGACCTCGTCCCGCAGCGATTCGGACCCGGTCTCCCATCGATTCCCGACTGGGTGCAAGAGCACTTCACCCCAGTCGGCTACGTCGCGCCGTTCGAGCCAGCGGACTACGCCGACATACGCTCGGTACGAGCGCGACTCGACCACGACCCCGACCACCCCCTGATCGTCTATGCGGTCGGAGGCACCGCCGTCGGCGCGCACCTGCTGCGCAAAGCCATAGCGGCGTGGCCGCAGATCTACGCTCAGCGTCCCGACGCTCGCTGCCTCGCGGTCGCGGGACCCCGCATCAATTTAAAGCAATTCGCGGCGCATCCCGGGCTGGAGCTCCCGAGGGTACGTCCACAACCTTTACGAGCATCTCGCAGTCGCCGATCTAGCCATCGTGCAAGGCGGGGTCAGCACGACCATGGAGCTGACGATCAACCGGCGTCCGTTCCTCTACTTCCCATTGGCGAATCACTGCGAGCAGCTCTACAACGTCGCTCACCGGCTCGACACATACCACGCCGGCCGACGCCTCGAATACGCAACCACGAACGAGGACGCACTCACGCACGCAGCCGCAGTGCGTCTGACTTCGTGATAGAGGTCGGGCTGTTTTTCAACCACATCCTGGGAGGCTTCGGGGGCCTTGAACCAGGAGGATCGGATGATGGAGAACGGCAAGCGCAGGCCTCGCCGGCAGTTGACGCCGGAGGAGAAGTGGGAGGTGTTCTTGGAGGTCACCTCGCAGGAGATCTCGCAGGCCGACGCTGCTCGGAAGTACGGCGTCGACGTCAGCGTGATCGTTCGTCTGCGGGCGTTGGCGAAGGACGCCGCGCTCGCGGCGTTCGCCTCGGCGAAGCCGGGCCGGCCCGCGTCCGCCGAGACGGTCGAGCTGGAGTTGCTCAGGGAGGAGAACGACCGTCTGTCGGAGGCGCTCAAGGAGATGGCGATCGAGCTCACGCTGCACCGGGGAAGGCAGCGCTCGGGCTTTTCGGCCCGGTCCCCGCGCGCGTGAGCGCCGGGGCCAAGCTCGAGCTGCTGGGGCTGATCGACCAGGCCGTCGCTGACGGCTGGGCGCACACCAGGGCGTGCCGAGTCCTCCAGCTCGCCGACGTCCGCGCGCACCGCTGGCGGCAGCGACTGCGGGAGACCGGCAGCCTGGAGGACCGTGATCCCGGCGGCGGTGCCGTGCATGGGATCCTGGACTGGGAGGAGCAGGCGATCCTCGATCTGATCGAGACGTGGGGTGCGGTGGACCTGTCGCATCGCAAGCTCGCGCACCGCGGCTCGTATGTCGGCGCGGTGTTCGTCTCGCCGTCGACCGTGCTGCGGGTCGCGCTCAAGCACAAGGTCCAGTTGCCGGGTGAGCCGTTCCGGCCACGGCCGGTTATGCCTGCTCTTCCGCAGATTCCGTGGGAGAAGAACCGCATCTGGATCTGGGACGCGACGCACTTCACGCGGTGCAAGCGGGTCGCGTACGCGATCGTTGACGTCGTGACCCGCTACTGGATCGGGTACCTGCTCACCACCGAGCAGACCTCGACCCAGGCGCAGCTGCTGTTCGCCCGCGCGCTCGAGGACCAGGACCTTCTCGACCCGGACGGGCTGCCGCCGAGCGTCGAGGATGACGGGGTGCCGGTGTTGATCGCGTGGTCTGACAACGGGTCGGAGATGACCGCGCTGGACACGCGCAAGTTCATGGCGCTGATGGCGATCACCCAGCATCACGGCCGGCCCGGCACCCCGACCGACCAGGCACACATCGAGAGCTTCTTCAGCCACCTGAAGGGCGACTGGCCGCACCTGGTCGGGATCACCGATGCGGCCGTACTCGACGCCGAGCTCGCCCGCATCCGCGGCGATTACAACACTCGACGCTTGCACGCCTCGATCGGATACGTCACCCCCGATGACGAGCATCACGGCCGCGCCCCCGGCATCCGCCGCGCTCGCGCCGCCGGGATGCGCCGCGCCCGCACACGCCGGATCGCGGAGAATCGGAAGAACAAGTCATGACCAAGCTCCCCGGCACCGATCGCCCCGCGCTCCTTCTGGGGAAGAGGGGCGCTTTTGAGGGGGTCGCCCGCTGGCCATGGATGGCCAGCGGAATGGGCACGGACGACGCCCGCAGCCCCAGCACCAACCGGCCCCAGCCACAAGCCCCGCGTGTGGTTGAAAAAGTCGGCCGCTCTATCACGAACTCAGAAACACCGCACAGCACTCACCACCCTTCACAGCGACACCAGCGCCTACCGCCAGCACAAACCAGGAGCGGCCCGGCGCGCCGCGACGCTGATTTCCGAGCTTCTGTGACCTTCCGACCGTCGTGTCGAAGAGTCTGCGGCGCTGCCGTTCCTCGGGAGCAGGACACCTCGCCTCTGGCCACCAGACTTCTCTCCCACGTCGCAAACCGGCAGCAAGGCCCCACTCTGTTGTCCAGACGATTTGCGAGCGTCTGATGGTGATCTCGCCGGCGCCTCAGACAGTTGTGGAAATTGTTCCTTGCCGACAGCGCGGAGCAGGGCGGGCGTCGCTTCTGCTTCGATGGTCATCCTTGCTCGTCCGCGCTAGTCGGCAAACGATGCGGACGACCGTCGTGGAAGGAGCGCTCGCGACCGCGACGCGGCGCTTTGCAAATCATCCCTCGGCCGGCGACTGTCGCGTCCGGATCGCGAACCGGAAGCGCCCCGCCGGCGACCTCGACCGACTCGCGCTCATCGTCCATCTCGCCATTCTGATCGCGGCACGCCGACGTGCTCGAGTTCGTGACGAAGCAGGAGTGCCGTTGTTTAGCTCGTCGTCACCGAACGACAGCACCGGGTGTGAAGGCAATGACCCCGCGGATCAGGCCGGTTCCAGAACTCCCGCCACCGACGAGGCCAGTCCAACGCCCTCGGCCAGCATCTGCGCCACCTCGCAGGTGGCCGTCAGCGCCGGACGTTGCTCGCGCGCCGTCCGGGGGTAGCCGCCGCGCGGTCTGGAGGGTTCGCAGAAAGAGAGCCGCCTCCTGTCCTGAGGGGAGGCTGCGCGCACGGCTCGCTGCGCCGGAGTCTGATCGGCAACGGGGCGCCCGACGGCTGGCGGTCAACGCACTCGTCGGTTCTGGTCAGCGTCTATGATCGTGAACGGAAGGGTTTTGGTTTTGGAGCGGTTGCCGGCATCGTCGACGGCGGTGATACGCAGTCGGTAGTGGCCGGGTGGGAGCTTGCGGTGGCCGATGCGGCCGCTGAACGCAATGCTCGTTCTTCCTGTCGGACGCGTTCGGATGAGCGTGCCGGCGTGGCGATACCGGGCGCAGCGTGGGTGGTGGCGCAGGTCGCGAGTCGGATGGACACAGGTTGGCTTGTCGTGGCGGCGCGCGCGGCGACCCGGCAGGCGGCGCTCGACGCGGATCGTGACGTTCGCGGGTTCTGAGATCACGAAGCGGATCCGCGTGCCGGCGGGGATGCGCCGCCGCTTCGCGGCGGTGGTCGCCGTCGGCGTGCGGCCGACGCGGAAGCGTGGGTGCGTGAGCGAGGCGCGGGAGATCACAGGGGGGCCGCCGCGCGCTGCCGGGATGGTCGTCGGGGGCGTGCCGGCCGCGGACGACGTGGTCGCGAGCGGAGTGGTGTCGACGGCAAAGCTGCGGGTCGCCGGGGACGGGTCGGTGTTGCCCGCCGGGTCGGTCGCGCGCACCTGGAAGGTGTGGGCGCCGTCGGCGAGCGTGGCGGTAGTGTGCGGCGAGGTGCAGGGCGTGAACGCAGCGTGATCGAGCGCGCATTCGAACATCGAGCCCGGCTCGGTGGAGCGGAACTCGAGGGTCGGCGTTGGGTCGATCGTGATGGTCGAGGGCCCGGAGTCGATCAGCGTCTCGGGCGGGATGGTGTCGCCGAGATAGCGGGCGAGCGCAAAGTCGTAGTCGCCGCCCGGGCCGGCGTCGGTGGAGCCGACGGCGACGATCCTGCCGTCGGGCTGGAGCGCGACGGCGTTCGCGTGATCGGCGCCGGCGAAGTTGGTTGTTTGCTTGCCGTCGCCGGAGAACGTCGGGTCGAGCGAGCCGTCGGGGTTGTAGCGGGCGAGCGCGAAGTCGTCGCCGACTCGGTAGTCGCCGATGGTCGACCCTGCGGCGACGATCTTGCCGTCGGGCTGGATGGCGACGGCGTTGGCCCCGATTGCGGTGAAGGTGCCGATGGCGCCGAAGCTGCTCGTCTGCTTGCCGTCGCCGGAGAACGTCGGGTCCAGAGAGCCGTCGGGGTTGTAGCGGGCGAGCGCGAAGTCGCCCCCGTCGGTTTTGCCGGCGGCGACGATCCTGCCGTCGGACTGGATCGCCACCGCGGTGGCGCGGTCGTCGGCGGTGGTGATGGGAGTCGTGACGGTGCCATCGGCCGAGAAGGTGGCATCGGGCTGGCCGCTGGGACTCAGGCGGGCGAGCGCGAAATCGACATCGTCGGAGCCCGCGTTGGTGACGACGAACCCTGCGGCGACGATCTTGCCGTCGGGCTGGATTGTGACCGCGTTGGCCCGCGCGCCAGCGCCGAAGTCGATTCTGGACCCGAGCACGACGTTCCCGGTCGCGTCGACGCGGGCGAGCAGAAAGTCGCCGTGGGTGCCGGCTTTGACTCCGCCCGCGGTGATGATCGTGCCGTTCGGCGCGATCGCCACCGCGTTCGCGACATCCTCGCCGCCGGCGTCGCTCGTCAGCTTGCCGTCGCCGGAGAAGCTCGGGTCGAGCGAGCCGTCAGGGTTGTAGCGCGCGAGCGCGAGGTCGGCGTTGGCGACGCCGTCGTCGTCGTCCCACCAGCCCGCGGCGACGATCCTGCCGTCGGGCTGGATCGCGACGCCGTTCGCGCCGGCGGCGCCGTTGGCGAACGCGGTGAGCACCCTCCCGTTGGTCCCGAACGACGGGTCGGGCGTGCCGTCGGGGTGAAAGCGCGCGAGGGCGAACGTTCTCGTCGACCCGTCGCTGCCGAAGCCGGCGTAGCTGCCGGCCACGACGACCTTGCCGTCGGGTTGGATCGCGACTGCGTTGGCGAGGTCGTCGACGCCGCCGAAGACGTCGACCGTAACCCTGCCGCCATCGCCGAACGTGCGGTCGAGGTCGCCGTCGCTGGCCGCCAGCGCAGCCGGCGCGATCGCCGCCAACACAATCGCGAGCGCGGGGAGCAGGCCGACGAGCGAACGAACGGCGCGGGACGCGCTGCGCCCCATCACGCGGCCTCTCGATTCGGGTCGGGGTTGCGCGCGGGCTTCGGTGGTGGTGCTCACGATGGTCGCGGGGACCGATCGCCTGGTTCGCGGGGCGGCTGAACCGGCCGGCCTTCTGTCAGCCAGGCGTTGAAGCCGCCCTCGAGGTGGGCGACGTCGTGGTAGCCGAGCTCGCGTAATGCGCAGACGCCGAGTGCGGATCTCGACCCCGCGGCGCAGTAGAGGATCACCCGCCGATCGCGATGAAACTCGTTGAGGTGGTATGGGCTTTGCGGGTCGGCGTAAAACTCGAGCATCCCCCGAGGCGCGAGCACCGCGCCCGGGATGATTCCGTTGGCGGTCTCGGATGGCTCGCGGATGTCGACGGCCACCGCGTCACCGCGGGCCAGCTCCTCGGCGACTTCTCCGGGCCTGAGATTCTCGATCCCGGCCTTCGCCGCGGTCACCATCTCCTTCACACCGGTCATGACTACCTCCTTGGTGGGTAACTGGTCAGGACGAGGATGATCGCCGGGTGTTCCCGAAACGTTCCCGGGACCTGTTCAGCCGCGAAGGATCCGAGCGACGCGCGGGCGACTATGCTGGTCGATGGAGGGGACCTGGTGGCTGTCCGTCTCGAGATCCCGACGATCGAAGTAGAGCTGCTTGGCGCGTTCCAAGTGAGGGTCGGGGTGCGGGAGGTGTCGAGCGACGATTGGCCGGGGCGGCGCGCCGGCGAGCTGGTTCAGCTTCTCTCTCTTGCGCCTGGGCATCGCTTGTTGCGCGACGAGGTGATCGAGGCGCTGTGGCCTCACCTCGATCTTGCCGCTGCCGAGGCGAATCTGCGCAAGGCTGCCCACTACGCGCGGCGCGCTGTGGGCGATCCGGGCGCGGTCGTGCTGCGCGGGGGTGAGGTTGCGCTGCTCCCGTTGGGCCGGGTGCACACCGATGTCGCGCGCTTCGAGGCGGAGGCTCGGGCGGCGTTGGCTGGTGATGATGGCGAGCGCTGCGCCGCCGCGGCGAGTGCCTACACGGGCGATCTGCTCCCGGGATCGCGGTATGAGGAGTGGACCCAAGCGGCGCGCGAGCGCTTGCGGGAGCAATACCTCGAGCTGCTTCGGCGGGCGGGCGCGTGGGAGCGACTGGTCGAAGCCGAGCCAACCGACGAGCGCGCGTATCAGGAGCTGATGCGCTCCGCACTGGCAGCGGGTAGCCGTCATGCCGCGATCCACTGGTACGGGCGGCTGCGCACCGCCCTCGCGCGCGAGTTCGCGATGTTGCCCAGCCCGAACACCGAGGCGATCTACGAGGAATGCATCGCGGGGCTGGGGCTCACCGAGCCGGCGTTCGTGGGACGTCAGGCTGAGCTCGCTCGCGCCGCGGTCGTGCTCAGATCCGAGCCGGGCGCTGACGTTGGGGCCTTGGTCGTGCGGGGTCCGGCGGGGATTGGTAAGTCCGCACTGTGCCGGCAGATCGCGTACCTGGCCAGGGCGCAGCGCTCGACCGTCATCACCGTTGCGGGCCAGGCGGACACCCCGTACGCGCCGCTAGCACGCGCCGTCGAGCAGCTCGTGATGGCTAACCGGGCGGTGCTCGACGGAGTCGGCGCGCGACCCCGGTCGGTGTTGGCGGAGCTCATGGCGCTGGCAACCACGGCCGAGTCCCTGGAGCGGTCTCTGTCTCGGCACCAGGTGATCGGGGCCATCCGCCGCCTGCTGCTGGCCGTTGCGAGCGGGGCCGGAGTGGTGTTGATAGTCGACGACGCGCACATCGCGGACGAGACCACGATCGACGCGCTGCTCGAGCTCGCCGCCGCCGGCGGGACGCCGCTCGTGGTCGTGCTGTCCTACAGGCCGGAGGCGGCCCCGGTGCTCCTCCGCGGGGGCGTGGCGAGGCTCGCGCGCGCCGGCAGGGCGGTCGAGATCGAACTCGATCCCCTCGATCGCCCGGACGCGGTCGCGCTCGTCACAGCCGCTGCGCCCTGCACGCCGGAGCCCGCCGTCATCGAGCGGATCCTGGAGCTCGGAGAGGGCAACCCCTTCTTCACGCTCGAGCTGGCCCGCACCACCGGCGCTCACCCGCCGGTTGCGATCCCGGCCACGCTCGCGGAGGCGGTGACCTCACGGTTCGTGGACCTGAGCGACGGCGCCGCGGCGATGCTCAAGCGCCTCGCGCTGGTCGGCGACGACCTCGATGCAACCTCGGTCATGGCGCTGACCGGCTCCTCGGAGGTCGATGCGTTCGCGCTCCTCGACGCGGCGTTACGCGCCGGAGCCCTGATCGTCTCCGGAGCCGGGTACAAGTTCCGCCACGAGCTGGTCAGACAGACCCTCGCCGCGGGGGTAGCGCCCCACGAAAGGATCGCGGTGCATCGCGACGCGGCCCGGCGGCTGGCGGACGCTGGTGCGCCTCCCGGCCTGATCGCTCGCCACTGGCTCGACGGTGAGCGCCCGAGCGAGGCACGCGACTGGCTCATCACCGCAGCCCGCGAGGCGATCAGACTTGGCGCGTTCGCGGCTGCGGTCAGCCACCTCGCGGGGGTCCTGCAGCATGAACCCGACCATGCGGACGCGCTGCGGTTGCGCGGGGAAGCGCTCGATGCGCTAGGAGACGTCGGTGCGCCTGCCGCCTATGCCGCCGCGGCGCGGGTCGCCCGCGAGCCCGAAGCGCACGAGCTGCGAGCCAAGCAGGCGCTGGCGCAGCTCAGAGGGGGGGATCCCCCCGGAGCGCTACAGACGCTCGAAGGCGTCGAACCCACTACCCTCGAGGGCCGCCTCGCCCACGCCCTCACGCTTGCCGCCGCCGCCGCGCTCGGCTTCAGCGATCCCGAGTTGGGCGCCGCGAAGGCGGCCGAAGGCCGCCGTTTGGCGCTCCGATCGGGCGACCCAGCCAGCTTGCTGGTCGCCTCGTGGGCCCAGGCGGCCGCCGCCCACGCCCGCGGCCAGCTCCGGCATAGCGTGCTGGTGGACCTTAGAGAGACGTCCGAGCTCCCCGATCTGGCCCTGAGCGTCTTCGACGGCCAACTCTGCATCACGCAGAGGCTGCTATATGGGGCCGCACCCTACCCGGACGTCATCGCGTGGGCCGACGCCCTGGCCGCCGAGGCCAAACGACTGGACGCCGCCCGTGGGCACGCCTTCGCGATCACCCTGCGCGGCGAGGCGAAGCTACTCTCCGGGCGGCTCGACGAGGCCGACCACGACCTAGCGGAAGGTGCTCGGCTGCACCAAGCGATCGGGGCGGCAACCGGCGAAGCCCTGGCGCTCGAGCGTCGGGCAGAGGTGGCCATCTACCGCGGTCGCCCGATCGAAGCCGCGGCGCTGCTGGACGATGCACTGGCCGTCGCTCGCGAATCCGACGCCGGATTTCACCTGTTCGACCGCATCTACGGAGCAAGAATCCTCGCGGCAGCCGATCCGCAGGCCGCGCTCGCCGCAGTCGAAGAAGCCGAGGCCGCCGTGCGCGGGCCGGCCGAGACCTGCCCCGGCTGTCGGATCACGCTGGCCGTGCCGGCAGCGATCGCAGCCGCCCAAGCCCGAGACCCGGATCGCACCACCCGGTGGGCGGAGGAATCAGAGATGCTGGCGTGTGTCGTGATGCGGCTGCCCGCCTGGGACGCCGCGCTTGAGGAGGTCAAGGGACACCAAGCACAGGCCGGCGAAGACCCGGTCGCGGCAGCATGGCGCTTCCGCGCCGCCGCCGAACGCTTCGCCGAGGCCGGCCAGCCCCTCGACGAGGCCCGCTGCGCCGCGCTCGCGGCCGCCGCGGTGTGAAGAGCCATCGCGGCGGCGTCGCCAGTGGCGGTCCGGCCGAACAGGCCACGGGCTCAGCGCCCATCGCGCGAGCGTCCGCGATGACATCGGTGAGCGTTCGCGGCGAGCATCGCGGGCGACGTGTCCAGCGGCGGTTCCGGACCCCGGTCCGAACTCGGCCCGGCGACGACGGTCAACCAGTCGGAGCGTCGCGCACGTGCACGTGCGCTGCCAGCGCGTATAGGCCAAGGCAAAGCCCCAGTCCCAGGCCTCCACGTCGGTCGGGCGGGTGACGCGGCCACCGCGGATGCGCGAGGACGACGTTCTCGCGGACGCGCCCGCCGAACGTAACGATGACGCTGTAGGTGGCCCCCTCCTCGCCGACGACCTCGTCGCCGACCGCCGGCGGACCTGGGCGGTGGCGATACGAGCAGGAAGTCGCCGATCGCGGTGGTGGTACTCGCACTGCACGGCGTCGGGGCTTCGAACATGCCACTTCTTGGCGTCGAGCGCGAGGAGCACGACGCCGGCGCCCGTGACGCGGACCAGTAGAACCGCCGCTGAGAGGGAAGCCCGGCCGAGCATTCCCCGCCTCGTGAGCAGGCAGGATCCCCGATCTTCGCCTGAGTGCGGCGCGTGCGCAGGCGGACTCGGCGTCGAGGTCACGCGGGGGCACCACAGCGCGCTCGTCCCGTGGCGCGACTATCCCGAGAAGTCCGTCCGATGCCATCACGACCGTCCTGAGATGCTCCTATCCGCCCGCCCGCGAATAGCCCGATCACAGCTCGTTAACGGCGCTGTTTGACTAAAACTAAACGTAACGTGAGCGTTGCGTTTTACAGGGTGGTGCGGACCTTCGCTAAGCTCTTATGGAGGTTCGGGTGTCAAGGGTTAAGCACCAGATGCCCGCTCGGTGACGGGCATCGTTGTCGGCTGGAGGGGCGGCAGGTCTGGCTTGGTGCGCGACGCGCGGTCAGACTCTTATACGCGGGTGCGCGGGTTGGCTACCGCCTCCGCAAGACCGGGTTTCGTCGTGAGAGCCCTGCTGTCTAAGATCGAGCGTGGCCAGGGCCGGAGGCGGGTTGCTCATGCTTAGATCGCGGATGCTCTCGCGCGTGGTGGCCAGATGGTCCTGCCGCCTCTTCAGCCGACGTGGTCGCATAGCTCAGGTCAGTCGGCGTTCGCGAGTGCCCAGCAGAAGCCCGCCAGCTCGCGGGCGACGGCGACTGCGACGATCGTGCGGCGCTTGCCGCGCCGACTGTCGAGTCGCTCCCAGACGTTGTGCAGGCGTCGCTGCGCCTGCCAGGAGATCTCGATGATGTGGGCGGGCTGCCCGTCCTGGCGGCGGCGGAGCGCCTGCCCCTTCGCCGGCGAGCGACGGTAGTGCCAGGCGGCCTCGACCAACAGCCGCCGCGCGTGCCTAGACCCGGTCTTGGTGATCGCGCCTTGTCGACGCTTCTCGCCGCTTGTGTCCTCGGACGGTGTCAGGCCGAGGTAGCTCATCAGCTGCCCGGCCTTCGCGAACCGCTGGAACTCGCCGACCTCGGCGCACAGGCCGACCGCGGAGAGCGTGTCGATCCCGCGCAGGCAACGCAGTCTCCCGACCGTCTGCTCCCACGGCGAGCCAGGGATCAGCCCGGCGATTGTCTTCTCCAGCGCGTCGCGGCGGATCACGATCGCGTCGATCGCGCCCAGGTACTCCAGCAGCGTCACCTGCGCGCCGCGCTCCCCGAGGTCGAGCTTCGTCAGCCAGCCGCGATGCCGCACCGTCCAGGCACTGGCGGTGTCCTCGTAGCGGACGTCATGTCGCAGCAGCAGCTTGCTCAGCCGCTGCCGGGCGCGCATCAGGTCGCCGCGGACAGCCTCCCTGGCGCGGACCACGTCGCGCAGCGCCTCCTCCTGCCCGGACGGGACCCGGACTGGGTGCAGCCCGCCGATCATCAACAAGCGCAGCACCCGCTCGGCGTCGCGCTGATCGGTCTTGACCTTATCCGCGGCAGGCCGCTCGATCTTCCCCGGCGCCGCGACCACGCACCCAACCCCAGCAGTGTCCAGCGCCCGCGCCAAGCCATAGCCGGTCGGCCCCGCCTCGTACGCCGCGCGGGTCGGACCCGGAAGCGAGCAGCAGAACTCGACCACCTCGCTCGTCGTCCCAGACAGCCGGCGCGAGCGCAGCTCGCCCGACTCGCCATCGATCATCACAGCAAGCACCGAGCGTGCATGCACGTCAAGACCAACCCAACTGCGAACCTTCGCCATGGTCGGCTCCTCTATGCGGTTGTGGTCCGCCGCGCGGGGTCCAGCCCGCACGGCTTCAATCCCCACGATCGCGTGGGGGACCGACCGACTACATCAGTCCGGCCGGACAACCTCCATATGGTCTAAGTCCGTCGACGAACGATCACTGCCGCTGCGTCGGGGCTGTTGAGCGAGTACGGCTTTGGGAGGCTCACGATGGAGGGGATCGCAAGGGCCGCCGGTGTCGGCGAGCCGGCCCGCTACCGCCGGTTTGCCGACAAGGTGGCGCTCGTCGCACACGCGATCTCAACGCAGCTCCCCGCCTTCGAGGTGCCGGACCTCGGCGACACCCGGGAGGAGCTCCGCCTGTCGCTGCAGCGGGGGGCTACCCGCGGACGGGCCGTCGTACGTGCGGCTGATCGACGGGCTGATCGCTGAGCAGGACCGCCATCCCGAGCTGATCGCTGCGTTCTGCGCGAGCGCGCTGCTCCCCAGGCGCGCGATCCGCTTCCTGATCGAGCGCGGCCAGGCGCGTGGCGACCTGCGCGCCGATCTGGCGATCCACCTGATCGCGGGATCGTTCCTCGCCCGCGTCTTCGCCGGCCTGGACACCGGCCCGGAGTGGCGCGAGTACGCATTCGAAACGTGGTGGGACATCGTTAGAGAAAGGACGGACCGATGATCGACTTCACGATCGAGGCCGTAATCGCGCGCTCGCCGCGAAGGTGTTCGTGTTTCGTGACCGACCCGAGCAAGCTCGCGAGCTGCCAGACGAACACCGTCTGCCCGCTCCCCGAGTCCAACGGTCTGCTCCGGATCGGAACGAGGATCCGAGAGGTCCACAACGGCCGCGGGCGGCAAGCACATGGATTCGCTCGTCGAGGTCGTCGACTACGAGCCCGACCGCGTGTTCGGCGTGCGCAACATCGAGGGACCTCCGATCAACGCGCATATCACCTTCGAGCCGACCGACCACGTCACACGGTTCAGCTTCCGCGTCTACAGCCGACCGACCGGCATCACCCGGCTCCCGGCTCGCCCAACTAATACTAATCCTCAGGCCGATCCTCAAGCGCAACGTCGCCGGCTGCTGCGCCACTCTCAAACGTGCCCAGCCTGCGTCGTGACACGCCGGCGCGATGCCGACCCGGTCGCGTCACGCCATCGCCACGACTTCGACCTCGGCAGGCCTGGAGAAGCCGACAGCGGCCGACACACGAAGGCGGGACAACGGCCGTGCATGGTCGTCGCGACAGCGAAACGATCACCCGAGTTGCCGATCGTCCTGGACGACCTGCACGGGCGAGGCCATCATCGGCGGGATATGGCTCCCACACTGCGAGCCCCACGCCTGTGGCCGCCTTGAATGTCGGCGAATGCGCGCGACGATGTCGGATGCGGTTGGTACTTCGGGCACTTCTTGCCTGACCGGCCGGCGCTGCCGCGGGAGCAGGCGGCCGACACACTTGCTGCGCAGGCCGGCGCTGGCCGCCTTGATCGCGTTCCGCTCCCCGCCGTCGTCGCCGCGGCGGCCCAGCGGGGTCCGCGGATTGAGCTTCCCGCAGGACAACGTTCGTCGAAGACATCGCTGCGTTCATCCGGGCGCTCGAGACCGGTCCGGTCCACCTCGCCGGCCACTCCTCGCCAGGTGGGTTCGCCGGCCTCCTGCTCGCCTCGCGCTACCCCGATCTGCTCCGCTCGGTCGTCCTGCTCGAGCCCCCGCGTCCGCGCGGCTGGGCGTCACTATCCCATCAGGGCCGGGCCAACTCCTGCGTACCCCGTCCGCAACCCCCGGCAGGCGCCGGGATGATCAGGTTTCGGGGCCAAGGGGATGGCGCCGGCGGTCAAGGCGTTCAAGCGGGGCAACGACGCGGAAGGGCTGAGGCGCTTCATCGCGGCAAACACGAGCGCGAAGACAGTCACAAGCCTCCCCTGGCAGACGTTCGCGCGCCTCCTGGATAATGTCGGCCCGTTGAAGGCCCAGATCAGGCCGGGCTTCCCCGGGTCAGGGAGGCCGACGCCCGCGGAGTACGCCTACCGGCGCTCCTTGTCTCGGGAACGGCACTTCCCGGCCTACCGGAGCGCCGTGACCTACAGGCTCGAAGCGCTGCTTCCGGACGTCAGGCGGCTCGACATCGCCGGCGGCACGCACAACATCTTCGACGGCGGCCCCACGGAGTTCAACGCCGGTGTGCTGGAGTTCATCGGCATGCACAACAGTTAGCCTCGATTCTCAGGACGAGTGATGGGCTGGCTGAGAGCGCCGAACAGCCGATCAGCTCGGGACGGCTTGCGGCACACCACCTGCACTGGATGCGTGCGCCGTTCCTCGATGTTGCGGGCGGAGTTGCGCATCTTCTCGGGCGCCGTCGGGCCGATTAGCACGTGCAGGCCGAGCGCTGGCAGCTCACCCAGATCGGCGAGCTCGATCGCGGCCCGGTACGCGGCCAGGTACTTTGGCCCGGTGTCCTCGCTCTCGATGTCCACGAACCCGGCGGCGGCGAGGAGCTGGCTGGTCTCCGGCGGCGTGATGAGGAACTCGCCCGTTCCGTCCTCGGACCAGGGCACGGGATGGTGCGGGTTGCCCGCGGGGCCGAGCCCGTGCTCGGTGAGCGCGAAGAACCCGCCGGGCTTCAGCACCCGCCAGGCCTCGCCGAAGAAACCGGGGCGATCGGCGACGTTCATCGTCACGTGCTGGGCATAGGCGCCGTCGAAGGAGGCGTCGTGGTAGGGCAGCCGCTCGCCGTCGCCCTGCTCGATGAAGACCCGGTCACCCATGTCGAGCAGCGCGGTCAGTTTGTTCGCCGCCTCGACGAACGGCCCGGTGATGTCGATCCCACTGACCTTGCACCCAAAGCGCTGCGCGAAGTAGCGGGCCGGGCCGCCGATCCCGCAGCCGACGTCGAGCAGGTGGTCGCCCGGTTTGACAGGCAACCGATCGGCGAGATCGACCGTGGCGGGAAAGCCACGAGCGTGAAAGTGATCGACAGGCGCCAGATCCTCCACGCTTAACGAGTCCAGAGACTTCGACGCGCGCTCCAGCGCGGACACGATCAGACCATAGACGTCGCGATCGGCCCAGTGATCCGCGATCGACACTGCAGGAGACACGCTCGTCAACCCTCGCTGCGGGACATGCTAATCGACGCCTGAATGCGCTCCAACTCGGGCTCCACGATCCAGATCCTCGTCATCGCAACGATGCAGCCTGACGAGGTAGCGGGTCGCGACACGATCGAGGCGCTCGGAAGGACACCCGGCCGGACGCGGCTGATGCATTGGGCGGCGATGCCATCGGACCCATTTGCGCCCCGCGCTCAGCGGCTCGGGCTGAGCACGGGCCCGGTGTTGGTGAGCGGTGCGATTCCGACGCGGTAGTCGACCTCGAGCGTTCCGGCAGGTCCTCCATGGAGGGGCCCGCCGAAGTGCACGACGACGTGGTGCGCGGGCCCGAAGTCGATGCCTCCGGTGACGCTGGTGCTGCCTGGTAGGACGATGGGCCCAGCGGGCGAGATCCCCCAGTTGTCGGCACGGGTATACGCGCGGTGGAAGCCGATCTTCAGGCGATCGGTGCCTCCTGGAGCACCGGTCGGCGGGCCCCCTGTACCCGTTTGTCCCTCGCCCGGCGCCCGGGACTGCTGCCGGCGCAGGAGGCGCGAGATCTGGACGGCGGGACGTTCGAGCGTGAGTGCGCCGGTGACGTTGACGCGCTCGCCGGCGGTCACCGCGCTGGACGTGCCGGCGCTGTCGGGCAGCGTCGTCTGCCATGTTCGTTTGGTCGCCAGCCCCGTCGCCTGGCGGAGCGTCACGCGCTTGAGCAACCCGAAGCCCGTCAGGTCGAGATCGAACGCCGAGGGTCGGAAGTCGGCATACGCGGGCAGATATGCGTTCTTGTGTTTGGTTTTGGCCACGACGAGTCGCAGGCGTTGGAGCTGGACGACGAGGCGGACTGGTGGGGGTGGCGCTGGGCCGAGGCGGACGTTGCGCAGAGCGGTCGCGGCCATCGCCTTGTGAGCCGTCCGAACTGGGTGAATCGACCCGTTGACGTTGCCTTGGAGCTTCAGCGAGGCGCTGAGGCTTCTGTACCAGCTGTCGGCCGCGCAGTAGCCATGCGTGCGGAACCTGCTCACGACACCGGGCAGGTAGGTCCACCCGTTGGCCCCGGCAGCAGTTCGGACAACGTGGTTGAGCTCGTTCCCGCGGCGGAGGAACCACTCCGCTGTGCCGGTGCTGATCAGGCGAAACACGCCGCAGCCGTGGTGCGGGTGATCGTTGCTGTCGGTGAACAAGCGAATCGGGTACTCGAGCACATGCACGCTTGGGTTTGCCACCCTTAGGTGGAAGGGCAGCAGCGCGGCCAATTCCGCGTACCTGGAGGGCAGTGCATGAAGGCCGGCGAGCACCCGCTTGGCCCGCTCGCCGTGCGTGCAATGGCGATCTGTGATGCAGTGCTTGAGCGCGCCGGTGAAGTCGAGGTCGTTGATGCCGGTAGACATCAGCACGGCGTCGACGGCCCGGGTCGCGGGGTCTGTCAGCGGCCCGAGCGCCCGTTGTGCGGCTGTCACCTGCGGCAGCAGGGCGTGATCGTGTCTGCCGGGATCCTCGCCCTTGTAGGTGGCGAAGCCGACCTGATTGGTGTCCGCCCCCGAGCAGGCGAAGTCCAGGAACGTCACGCTGGTACTCGGGCTCTCGAGCCTGCGGGCGACCAGGGCCGCCCAGGAGGCCGCCGAGCGGTCGCACTGGCGATCTTTCCAAACCGCCGCCCTCACGGGGTGCGGGACCACGCCGAATCGGTTCGCACCCCACACCACATCCCCGTCGGGGTTGCCCTCGCCGGATGTCATCGAGTCGCCGAGCGCGAGCACGACGATGTCGCGGACCTCCCGCGCTGCGGTGGCCGAGCCCCCGGCACCGTCAGTCGCGGTGACCGCGACCCGCCAGCGGCCGAGCTCGGGCAGTCCCACCGAGATCCGGCAGCTGCGCGTCTGCTCGGTGACCGCGGGGGCGGGCCCGTCGAGCCGCGTAAAGCGAAACACGAAAGAGGTCAGCGGCAATCTCGCCCCGGCGGCGACCGAGCCGCCGCTCGAACGGCAGGCATCGGCGGTCATGTGCATCCGTGAATAGACGTAGCCGGCGTTGGAGGTCTCGCTGGGATCGCCGCGCTCGTAGGCGTCGCGGGAATGGCGCCAGTACTTCCACGACTGGGTCGCGCGATGCGGCACCGAGACGCTGAGGCGGGCGCCGGGCAGCGTCGTCTCGATGCTGAAGTCGCGCGCTGCGGGCGTCGGATCGGTGTTTCCAGCGGCGTCGGTGGCACGCACGCGGAACGAGTGCGCACCGCCCGCAACCGGAACCGTCGTGTGCGGCGAAGTGCAACTCGCAAACAGCCCACTGTCGACCGCGCACTCGAAGGTCGCGCCTGGCACAGATGAGTGGAAGGCAAACGTCGGCGTTTGATCGGTGGTCGCGCCCTGCGGCCCGGAGTCGATGATCGTGTCGGGCACGGTGGTGTTGACGGTGAACGAAACGTGCGCAACGGCGCCGGTCAGACCAGAGGCGTCCGTGGCGTTGACCGAGAATGTGTGCGCGCCGTTCGGAATCGAACTCCACGCGAAGCCTGACGTGCAGGCGAAGAAGCTGCCGCCGTCTTTCTGACATCGGAGCGTCGGCGCCTCGCGATCCTCGTCCGTCCCGAACCGGAACTGCTGTGAGCCGTCGCTCACCAGCGACGGCGGCAACTCGGTGAAGACCGTCGTCGGCGCGCGCGTGTCGACGAAGTGAGCCACCGCCTTCGCTGCTCCGGTGAGATGCAGACCGCACGGGGGCTTCAGATCCGGATCGCAGAGCTTCACCTCCGTCGTCACGCTGCAGGTGCTGCTGCTCGTGCCCGCGCACGCGCCGGTCCAGTGGTCAAAGCGCCAGCCCGCCGGATCCCGAACCACCGCCCGCAAGGTCACGCGGCACAAGTAGCCGCCGTCGGCGTCGGGCGCCGAACAGGTCTGATATGTGATCCCGTTGAACGACGAGCAGTCAAACTCGGTGCCCGCGTACGCATCAGCGCCCGTGCCACCTGGGTTACTCGCGGGGGAGGTGCAATCGCCGGAACGCGGGCTTGCACTGACACGGACCGTGCCATACCCGACGACGGCACGGGTGACCGGCACCGAGTCGGCAGCGGCCGCGCTCGTCGGCACCAGCAACGATGCAAGCACCACACCGAGCGCCAGCGCACAGCAGCGCCAGCCGACGCGGCCAACGACTGGACGGCCAGAACATGCTGCGCGCGATCCACCCGAACTGTCAGGCCCGGTTGTACGGGGGGTATTGAACGAACGGACCTCCTCGACACACACGCTCCGCCCAGCGTCCGCCATGCTCTCGTGTCGCATCGACCCCCCTCCTCTACCATCAAAGCTACAGTTTGGAGTCTTGTAGCTCCAGACTCTTGGTCTTGTCAAACGTGACCGTCACCGATCTGACACCTTTCTCGTTCGTGATCCTGCTGCTCGTCGGGTCAGGCGGCGCCGCCCCCCACGACCTGCTGCGCATGCACCTCCAGGGAAACTGGATCTACTGGACCGCCGCCGCGAGCCGCTTCTACTCAGAGCCCAAGCGCCTCGCCAAGCTGGGGTACCTGCACGCCCAACGCGAACCCGGGAAGACCACCGACCGCACCTTCTACACGCTCACCGACCAGGGAAGACAGGCGATTGCGCGCTGGCTGACGGAGCCGTCCGGGTTCATCAAGATCCAAAATGAGCCCGCCGCCCGCCTCAACGGCGCCGACCTCGCGCCCGACGAACAGACCATCGTGCACAGCCTGCAGGCCATCCGACCACAGATCGACCAACAGCGCGCGTGGCTCGACCACGCCGAACGCGAAGCGCTCGCGCTGCCCCACCGCCAGCGATACCTGCGCCTCAACCACCGCCTCAGCCGAAGGATCCTCGACGCCTTCTCCGACTGGCTCGACGAGGTCGAGCAAGAACTCGGCTGAGGCCACGTGCAGAATGAGAAGTCAGCGCGGCGAGTGTCCGGCCGCTAGGCCCTTGCTAGTCGTGCAACGCGTGCCGAGCAGCAAGCGGCTCACCGCTGCCGCTCCCATAGACCGAACAGACGTCTGATCGAGCCCTCGAGTCCCTTCTCGGGTTGGACGACGAGGGACAGCGCCGGCCCGGACCGTTGAATCCTCGCGATGCCGAAGTGCCCATCCGGGGCGTGATCGCCCCTTTTGCGCTCGTCGCAGTATCCAGACGCGCTGCAGGCAAGCGCGCCGACGCTCTTCCGAGATCGATTAGAGCACGCCAGCAGGCCCCTTCGGGCGTGTTACTAGGCCAGGCTCATGGTTGCGCTCGTCGCTGTGACCTCGGCCGACTGAGGGGCAGCCGGTCTCGCCGCGATTAGCTTCGCTACCCGCCGCGCGTCGTGGCCCACGCCGCCTACGAGCATCGACGCGAAGCGTGTCAGGAAGGGCGCGCCGACGAAGAACAGGCCGGGCGCGGGCTCCAGGGCGTGCGGGAACCCGCTGTCATCGGTAACCGGTGCGTCGATCCACGAGACGTCTTTGCCGAACCCGGTGCACCACACGACGTTGGCCACGTCGAGCACGCGACCGTCGTCGAGAACGGGTCGGCCGTCCCGCACGCCTGCGACTCGGGCGTCGGTGCGTTCGACGCCTGCCGCCTCCAGATGCTTGCGCTTCACCCGCAGGAGCGGCCCGCCGCCAGCGCGGATCTCCGGCCGCAGCTTGCGCCCGAGCGGCGTCTTGACCGTCAGCACACGATTGGCGAGGAACCACAGGATCGGGAGCACCATCCTCGCGGCGTGGCCCTCGATGTCGAACGGGATCTCGCCGTGTATACGGCCCGAGAGCACGGTCTCATGCGACGCGGCGACTTCGAGCGCGATGTCGGCTCCGGAGTGGCTGCAGCCGACGACGAGGACCGGCCCGGGCTGTAGCCGTGACGGGTTGCGGTACTCGTGCGAGTGAAGCTGGCGGATCGACGGGTCGAGGTCGCCCGCGAACGGCGGCATTACGGGCTCTTGGAACGTCCCCGAGGCGACGACGACGCTGGCGGCCTCGAAGCGATGAGCGCCGGCGTGCGCGATCCAGCGCCCGCCGTGGCGGCGCACCCCGTCGACGCTCACGCCCGTCACGATCGGCAGCTCGAAGCGCTCGGCGTATGCCTCCAGGTAGTCGGCGAGCTGATCCTTCGTCGGGTACGTCGTGCCTGGCAGTGGCATGCCCCAGCCGGGGAGCCCGTCATAGCGGGCCGGGCTGTAGAGCTTGAGCGAGTCGAAGCGGTTGCGCCAGATGTCGCCGACGCGGTCGTGCGCTTCGAGGATCACGAACCTTCGGTCCTGGCGCGCGAGGTGGTAGCCGGTGGCGAGTCCCGCCTGGCCGGCGCCGATGATGATTGTGTCGAATCGTTCGGTCATGGCGGCGAGGCTAGGCTCGCGCTGCGCCGGCATCATCGGCTGAATCACCCATCTGGGCGAATGGGTACCGAGTTCTTCCTCCCGGCCTCTCAGCGCAGGCCGCGCTCGTACGTGCGCGCTGTTGCCGCCGCCCGCGATGAGACCCCGAGCTTCGCGAAGATGTTCGACACGTGACGATCGACCGTCCGCTCCGAGAGGACGAGCTGCGCCGCGATCGCCTTATTCGTTGCGCCGGCGGCCACCAGTCGCAGGACCTCGAGCTCGCGGGCGGTCAGCTCGGCGCGCCCACGCCGCACGACCGCGGGTGCGACGACGCCGAGCCTCGCGAACGCGTCGCGAGCCGCGTCAGCCTCCAGCGCAGCCGCCTCGTCGTCACCCGCGAGCCGCAGCGCCTCCGCGAGCAGCGCGCGTACCCGCGCTGCCTCATACGGCGCCTCGAGCTCCTGCCACACGCGCGCGGCGCGGCGCAGGACCGGCAGCGCAGCCGTCGCATCGCCCTGGGCCAGCGAGATCGTCCCGTGCGCGTGGGCGACGATGGCGCCCAGCAGACCGATGTCCCCGGCCGCCGCCGCACGCTGCTCGAGCTCCGCAGCCGCCTCCCGCGCTGCGTCGAGATCACCTGCCGCGACCATCACGTCGACAACCGCGGGGAGCAGCTTCGTGCGCATGAAGCGGTCGGTCGTCTCGCCGAGCGCGCGGCGGATCGATGTCGCAGCGGCGCCCGTCCTGCCCTGGGCGAGCCGCATCAGCGCGAGGCCCGGCTGCGGCTCGCGCCCGAGCCTGCTCGCCTCGCGGAACGCTTCTTCGGCCGCGTCAAACGCGCCGCGCAGGCGGTGCACCTCGCCCTGCACGTACGCCGCCTCCGCCATCGACCCCCGGTAGCCGCCGAGCTCAGCACGCTGCCGCGCCCCCCGCGCCTCGTCCAGCGCGGCGTCCCACTCTCCCTCCAGCAGCATGATCTCGGCCCGGTGCACCCGGCAGCGCCCGGAGAACGCGACCATGTCCGGCTGGCTCTCGCACCAGCCCGCGAGCGCAGCCGTCCACTGCTGGGCGCGGCGCGGCTCGAACGCCGCCTGGCAGCCGAGGATCACGCCGCAGTACACCACGCCGCAGACGATCGGCGATGCCTCACCGCTCGTCACGCCGATCATCGCCTC
The DNA here is from genome assembly GCA_963841535.1 of uncultured Solirubrobacterales bacterium. Taxonomy (GTDB): domain Bacteria; phylum Actinomycetota; class Thermoleophilia; order Solirubrobacterales; family Solirubrobacteraceae; genus Palsa-465. Next base: position 198,124 of record CAWJDF010000003.1, read on the forward strand.
GTCGAGCAGTCGCAGTCCCTCGGGCACGCTGCCGGCCTCGACCAGCATGTGGCCCTGCATGTGCAGGGCGAGCGCGAACAGGTCGCGGTCGCCGCAGCGCTGCGCGATGGCGACGGCCTCGGCGGCGACCGCCGCGCCGCCCGCGTGGTCGCCCGTCGCCTCGAGCCGGAAGGCGCCCGGGAGCATCAAATAGCCGCGCTCGACGCACTCGACACCCGCCTCCTCGACCAGCCGTTGCCCGCGCGCCAGCCACCCCGCCCCGCGGGCGACCTCGCCGCGGATCATCAGCGGCATCCCGGCCCAGAAGGCGCACCGGGCGGCGCGCAGCCGGTCGCCCGACTCCAGGCACGCGAGGTGCGCGCGCTCCATCGCAGCCGTGTGCTCCTCGTCGCGCCCGAGCATGTAGCAGGCCACCGCGAGTTGCACGAGATCATCGATCTCGAGCCACTCCTGCCCCGAGAGATCGTCGTATGTCGCCCGCCACGCCGGCACCACCCTCAGGCTACCCTCGCCCAACGCGGACGAGCATCTGATCTGGCGTGCGCGGTTGTCGAAGCTCTCGTGGCCCCCTCTCGTGCGGTCCATCGGGACCTGCCGTCCATCGGGTCGGGAGATTCCGCCTGAGGTCTCCCTCTTTCATTCACGCCGGTGCGATGAGGTGGGCGAAGGCGTTCTCGAGCCGGTATCCGGCGTCGCTTGTACGGAACTCAGCAGCCACGGTACGGCTTCTCCTCCGGCCCACCTGGGAACCGTCGCCGTGCTGCGAGCTAAGCACCGTGATCACAACGAAGCAGGTGGAATGGGTACAGCTGCGAGCGTCCTGCATGTCGCCAACCGCAAGCGAGGGTCCGTATCTCAACGGCATTTGAGGCCCAAGCGGTCAGGCGCCGAAGGCGTCGGCGACGGCCGCCGCCCAGCTCCCGTACAGATCGATGACAGTGGACGGCGCGGGCCATTCTCCGGCCTGTAGTCGTGTGAGCGCTTCGCCGCCGCGCCGGCGTGCGTGCGTGCGCGACCAGTCATACGAGGACGGGGCAGCGCCGTAGCGCGCTCGCCAGGCGCGCATCGCTTCGCGAACCCGTTCCCGGGTCCATTGCGGCGCAATCGCGCCGGGATGGCAGCGTTTGCAATACGCGTAGGCGTCGCCCTTGCCGTTCCGTGGCGCGGTGGGCGCCCCGCAGCCGCGGCACGCTCCGCGGTAGCGGGCCTTGACCTCGCGTGCCTTATCGCCGGTTGGATCGTAGAGATAGCTCTTGATGGTGGCGTCTGCGCGTCCCAGCCGACGAGCGATCTCGGCGATCGACAGACCCTCCTGGTCTCGGTAGTGGCGGGCGAGTTGCGCCGCGCGGCGCCGTTCCGTGACCCGGTCGAGCATGAGAACCCCAAGCCTACCGGCGGTGCTGGACAGCCAGCCGAGCGCAGAACAACGTCCGTCGGGGACGGACGTCTCCTCGTGATGCTGCGGGGGCGGGTGACTACGGAGCTCGCGACCTCCTGGCTCGGCCTCCCGTTCCCAGCTGGGCCCTTTGTTAGCATCAGACGGGTCGTACAAGTACGCGTTGACGGTCGCATCGGCGCGTCCTGGCTGGTGCGCGATCTCGGTGATCGGCAGGTTCTCCTGGTCACGATAGTGTCGGGCCATTGAGCTGCACGCCGTCGCTCTTCACACGGTCTCGGACTACCCGCTGCACGACCACGTCGCGTTGAAGGCTATCGGACGAGCTGGACAGCCTAGCGCGGGGAGCACTCGAACGGAGCCGCTGACCGAAGCAAGCCTTGATCGAGCGGCGGGACGCTGGCAAGAGCAAGACGGGGAGCTCGCCAGCATCGCTGCACTGAACGCGCACGCAGTCGCTGCTCATCGCTGGGCGTACGGTCAGAATCGGATCTGGATGACCTTGGCGTCTTGCGTTGCTACCCAGACCAAGTGCGGGGCCGCGGCGAGCGCGATGGGCGGGCTGGCGAACACGACCGTTCCGGTCACGGCGGGGTTATCGGTGTTCGTAATCCGGTAGAGCGTCATTGACCCTCTGCTTATCGCCCAGACGAATGGGCTTTGTTCGGTGGCGGCGATTGCGTGCAGTTCGTCTGCGATCCTGATGTTGGCGTTCACTCGGAGGTGGTCGGATCGCGGGTCAAAGCGAGTCACATGCCCGTCGGCGTGCGCGGTCCAAACGCCTTGGTTGAGCGTCACCGCGATGGGGCGTGGGCCGGTGGCGTATGCGGTGCTTGATCCCGTTGTGCCGAGGCCGACCCGGATGAGACCGTGGTCGGCGCCATTGGTGGCCCACAGCCATCCTTCCCCCCAGGCGAGGCTCGTTGCGGCGGGAGTGATGTGAGCCGGCGTTCCGATCATCGTGCCCCCGAGCGCGACATGGCTGATCGTGCCGCTGGAATCCGCCACCCAGGCGGAGCTGTCCTTTTGATCGACGGCTACCGCGGTCGGAGTTCCGGGGAGCCTGGTCGACGCTTCGCGAGCCCCGCTGTCGCCATTGAACTGCGCGAGCGACCGCGCGCGCGTGTCCGCGACCCACAGCGCGCTGGACCCGGCCGTGATCGCCGTCGGCCGGCCGGATGCTGGGAATCCCCGTTGATCTCCTGTGAGGGGGTTGAAGCGGAGGAGCTGAGCGCTTCCCGGCAGCGAGATCCAGAGGTTTCGCGACCCCATGGAGATTGAACCTGCCGCGCTAGGAAGCGCGATCGTCCGTCCTTCCCTCAGGCCATTGCCGTGGATCTTGATCTCGGCGCTCGCCGTGTCGGCCGTCTCGCTCGGCGCCTTGCCGCTGTTCGGATGACTCGGATCGCCGGTGAGCACGGCCACGAGAATCCCCGCCATCGCGAGCAGGGCGATCGGCACCACCCAACGCCAGGCCCGCCGCCGTGCGACCCGAGGTGCTTGCTGTTCGGCGGTGTGACGCGTGGGTGCAGAAGTGAGCGGCACGGTCGCGCTGACGGTTCGCAGGGGTTCCGGCGTTCGGTTCGGCTGTGTCGCGTCAGTGACCGGTCCAGTCACGGCGGTCGGCTCTGCCGCGCCGGAGGTTGTCTCAGTCGCCGCGGTCGGCTCGGTCATCGCAGCGGCCGGCCCGGTCGCGGTCGGGGTCGGGGTCGGGCGTTCAGCCATCTCCGGGCGAGCCTTGGGCATCGTGGCCGCCCGTTCGGCGGTGTCCAGCTCCTGGCGAGCCTGCCCGAGCGCGACCGCGAGCTCGGTCGCCGAAGCGAGACGATCCTCCGGTCGCTTGGCCAGCGCCTTTGCGATGATCGCGTCGAGCTGATCGGGAACATCGTCGACCTCGTCGCGGGCGGACGGGATCGGGTCGTTGACATGCGCGAAGATCTTTGCGATGTCGTTTGGACGTTGGTAGGGGACGTGTCCGATCAGCGCCTCGAACAGCATGCACCCGAACGAGTAAATGTCAGACGCAGCCTCACCCTTGCCACCCTCGAAGCGCTCGGGCGCCATGTAGTCGATCGTGCCGACGAGCATCCCCGTCCGTGTCATCGATTCACCGTCGGTTCGACGGGCGATCCCGAAGTCGGTCAGGTAGACGTGCTCCTCGTCTTCTTCGTCGCCGCGCGCGATCAGCACGTTGGCTGGCTTGATGTCGCGATGGACCAAGCCGTGCCTGTGAGCGGCCGCGAGCGCCGAGGCGACCGGCCGCAGCAGGCTGATCGCGCGGCCGGGCGACAGTCGTCCCGAATTGGAGAGCAGCGTCCGCAAGTCCGTCCCCTCCACCCAGCGCATGATCAGATAAAGCCTTCCGTCCAGCTCACCGGCCTCGTAAACCGGGATCACGTTCGGATGTTCAACCGACGCCGCCAGGTGCGACTCACGCTCGAATCGCTCGCGGTACCCGTGATCCGCGGCGAGCTCAGGGGTAATCACCTTCATGGCAACCGGCCGCTGTAGCGCGAGCTGCGTCGCTCTCAGGACCACACCCATCCCGCCGCGCCCCGCGACGGCCTCAACACAGCACCCCGCGAAGATCGACCCCGGGGCAAGGCTTTCGGACATATAGGCCGTTTATACCGCTCCGGTCCCCCGTGGTCCTGCCGATCAGGACACGATGGAGCTCGCGAAGCCTCGCTGCCCGCCTGCCACCCCCGGCGATCTGCAGCCACCCAGGTTCACCCGGGCCAGGGTCCCGCCCGATCTCAACGGGAGATGACGGCCCTCCGGCGCTCGAGTCAACCGCGCGTCAGCCGTGGCTGGTCGCCATCAGGTGTTATCGCCCGATGGACGCGCCGGCCGGGTCGCCGGTCGGCCCGCGCTCGCGGCGTCGGCGCCGAATGCTCTTGAGCCGGACGTGCTGGCTACCAGGGCCACCAGGCGGCGCGCCATGGCAGGAGCGTGTATTCGTCGGAGGTCAGCCGGACCCAGACGACGTGGGCGCCGCTCTTGATCGATTTGGCCGGCGCGATGATCGCGCCGCGGAGCACGGACTCGCCGGTCGCTTCGGCGGCGGCCGCGACCCCGCCGATCACGGGATGGTGGGGCGCGACCCATTCACCGAACGCGTCCGCGTGCTCCTGCACGCGGTCGTTGTAGGCGTGGATCGTGCTGGCCGTGACCGCGAGCGGGACGAGCTCGGGGAACTTGGACAGGACCTGGTAGCTCGCCGCGCCGACGCCGGCGGTCGTCGCCGCCGCGCCGGGGCGGCCCTCGTTGAGGTCGGTGAGGACCTGGCCGACAATCGCCGCAACCTGGACCTTGCTGCCGAGGGACCGCCAGCCGCGGCCCTCGGTCGCCGTCGTCTCGGCCGGGAGAGAGTCCGCGACCGCCGAGGCGGCGAACTGCTCGACCGGACCGGTGCGCATGACGAACCCGCTGCCCTCGACGTTCTCGAAGCCGAGCTCGCTGAGCGCGGTGCGCACGCGCACCGCCTCCTCGGACTTACCCGACTTGATGATCCGCCAGACCGCGCTGTTGATCCGCGCCTTGAGCTGGGTGGGCCGCAGCTTGTCGGCGTTGCGGACGCTCGCTACGGCGTCGGCGAAGATGGAGCGCATCTCGCTTATCTCGCCGAAGCGCCGGGTGACCAGCGCGGAGGGGTTGTCGGCCAGCGACACCGGCGCGCGCAGCGCGCGCGCGCAGGTCGATGCCCAGGCGCTTGGTGAAGCGGTTGGTGAACAGGTCGAGGAACTCGCGGTTGTTGACGTCGGTGGCCCGGGCACGCGCCTCGGCGGCTGAGATGCCGCGCTCGTTCACGGGCTTCGGCTCGTCGATGTCCATCGTTACCGGCGCGGAGCGGTGGCCCTTTGTGCCGTGCGGCTTGAAGTCCTGGGACTGGGTGAGGGTCGGATCGGTGCGTCCCACCGGGTTGGCGCGCGCGAACCAGTGGAGGTTCTGACCATCGACGCCGCCGGCGGGATCCGGCGCGGTCCAGCGGCCGATCCAAGGGGGCGTAGTAGCGGGCGCCGTGGTAGTAGAGCCCGCTCTCCTCGTCGCGTTCCCGGCGGGTGTAGCGGTAGCGCTTGCGCGCGAAGCTCCCGAAGGTCGTTTCGCCGTAGGGGGAGTACTCCTCGCGATTCGCGTCGAAATCGCGCGCGGGACCCCAGTGGCCGCGAACACCGAGCAGGCCTCGCCGCGCAACTGATCCAGCGGTTGGCGGGTCGAGGCGTGCGTGAGCGTCGGCTTGCGCTCCGAGCCCGGAGGCCTGAGACGTGGTCGGGCGAGACGCCACGGATCGTCTTCCCGCGCTGCGGGCGGCCGAAGCCGGGCCAGGGCTCCAGCCCTAGCCTCATCGCCGTCCGGGTGGGACGCAGCGGGTCGCTCGTCGGTGGCGCCGGTGCGTCAGCGCAACGTGATCACAGGTCTTCGAACCACGACCTGATCGTCGCAACGCTGGTGCTCACGCCGCTGCATGGAGTCGCGGGTCCGAGCCCTTGCCCAGCTCCGACCGAGGTTAGTTGCGACGGTGCGATCCCGTACCGGCGACGGAAGATTCGACTGAAATGCGAGCCGTCATAGAACCCGTAACGCGCAGCGATGGCAGACACGGCGTGCGGCGAACTGGACCGCAGGAGATCGCCGTGGCATCGTCGAAGGCGCTCAGATCGGATGAACGCCGCCACGCCACCGTGCTGCTCGAACAGCCGGTAGATGGCGCTGCGAGAGTAGCTGAACGCCCGCTGGAGATGGTCGGGTCCGAGCGTCGGATCTCCAAAGATGCTCACGCAGGTAGCTGCTCCATCACGGCGTGCGGCTGTCGATCGCTCAGCCGCCTCGACGCCGTGCTCGATCAGCCCGTTGACCAGGCCGACAAACGCGCCGGCGACGACCGCCGGTTCATGTACGCGGCCGGCGCTCAGCTCGTCCCACAATAACCGCATTGCGCCCACGAGCAGCGACCCGGGGGCGGTATTCAACCGCAAGGAGAACAGGGGACGCCGGACCCCAAGCCGTTCACCGCTAGTGATCCGATCTCGGGGGATCATGACGCCCAACAGCTCAGAAGCCTCCGCCAGGCCCTCGCACGGCACGGCGAGGTCCTCAAACGAAATCCGGTCGGGCGCCCTGTGTAGCTCCTGGTCGCCGATCCGACCGCGAACCGAACCCGAGAGGTAGTAGCCAATCCCGATGCCATCGGTCTCGTCGTCGCGTAGCATCGACCGGGTCCGGATGATCCGGGACCGGTCGAACCGGACGCGTCCGACCATCACTCCGTCGAGGTTGTAGGCGATCATCGAGGCGTCGAACCGATCTGGCGCCAGCGGCTCGCATTCGTAGGCCGGCCTCGTCGCCTCGCGCCAGGCCTCGACGATGTTTTCACGTCCGACGACCTGGGCATCCAGGCGCTCAGCCATAACTCCCGGCACTTTGGCTTCCACGGTTCCGGGCTTTCGCTGGCTAGCCTGCGGACACTAATGTCCCTCGATGAGACAGCCTACTCCCGCTGTACGTGCCGGCAGCGTTGGCGCGAGCCGTCGGAGAGCGTGGGAACCAACGCGGATGCCGAGCACGATCTCCACCACGATGGACGGCAGGACAATCCGCCCTTGCGGTCTGGATACCAGCGCGCCGCGCGTTGACGCGGAAAGGATGAGCACGAACGACCGCAGCTGCGGGTGCGTGATCGTCACCGGAATGCGAGAGACGCAAACCAGGATCATCTTGGGGTAGCGTCCGACCGGCACCGCCTCTGCACCGCCGGGTTGGCCGGACGGGGTCGGAGCCCACACCCACGGGCCTATCTCCATCCGCGTACTCATGCCTTAGCCGGACAGCTCTAGGGCTCCTGCAGGAGAATCCAGATTCCGCGCGTTACGCCACCGTCCGCGGTGATCGTGGTGCCGGTCATGTAGGACGCCCGCGGCGAGGCTAGGAAGGTGATCACGCCGGCAATGTCCTCGGGGTTCGGGATGTAACCGAGCGGACAGTCTGCGGCGAAGCGGCGCTCGGCCTCCTCGAACGACACTTGCCACAGCTTGGCGTTCGTTTCCAGCTGATTGATTAGACAAGCGGTGCGTACGGGGCCCGGGGCGCAGGTGAGAACATGGATCAGATCCTTGGCTAGATAGGTGGCCAGTGAGTCGGTCAGGTTGACTATCGCGGCATTGGACCCCCCACCGGGCCAATGGAAGGGGACCGGCTGGCGGCCGCTATTACCTGTAACGTTGATGATTCGCCCACCCCCGGCATTGCGCAAGTGAGGGATCGCGGCCCGCGCGGTGCGCACGTAGCTCATCAGCCTCAGCTCGGCGTTCTCTTGCCATCGTTCGTCGGGGACGTCGAACAGCTCGGTGAACATCGACACGCCGGCGTTATTGATCACGACGTCAATGCCTCCGAGAATGTCGGCCGCTCGCTCGACAAACTCGTCGATCGCCTCGCGCTCGCGTGAGGTCTGCCGGTAGCGGTATGAGCCGGCGGCCGCTGACCTCTCGCGTGCTCTGCGCGATCTCCTCGAGAAGCGCCGGCCTTCGCGCGCAGAATGCCACGTCACAACCTTCCGCGGCGAGCGCCTCCACGACTGCTCGGCCGATCCCTTCACTTGCGCCCGTCACGATGGCCCGTTTGCCGCTCAGCATCAGGTCCATAGGCTCTCCCATCGAGTATCGATCCGATACCAGGGCGCGATGCGGTCGGCCGAAGCCGCAGATCGACTCGGGCCGCCACGGCGCAGCGACTGGGATTCAGACGGGACCTGCACGTCGCGTGGTCGTGTCCCGGCTGGGAAGCCCGAACGGCCTGATCTCCGGCGGGACGTACTGCGCACCGGGCGCGGTGTTGCCTTCGGGGCCGTAGATCCGTAGGAGGAGCGAGTAGGGCCCGTTGGGCACCGGCAGCCAGTTGGCCTTCGGTGCGAATCTCGGGCGTTTGTGCTGGATGTAGATCGTGATGGAGCCGTCGCGGTTCGTCTGCAGCCCGGGGGTGTAGCGGGCCACCGCGAATTTGTTGTTGCGGTTGGGGTACAGCGTCGCGCCCGGCGGGATGTAGGCAGTCAGTGACCAGAAGCGGCTGGCCTGCGGGAGGTTGTTGGCAGGGAAAGTGATTCTGACCGGTGCGACCGAGCCATCCAGCGGCGTACCGTTGCGATCGGTGAATGCGTTGTAGTACTCCGCGGCGGCGGCGTTGTTGCCGAACTGGATGTACTCGCTCAGGGCCGCACGGTCGAGGTAGGCGTGGCCCCAGGCGCCGATGTTGTCGAAGTGCACCCAGCGCGTCCTGCCGATGTGGGTCTGCCAGCGATTGATGATCATCGCGTGCGCGTCGCGCGTGGCGGCAATGATCTGGGAGAGCATGCCGTAGCTCCCGTGCCGAGCCGCCCGGTTGGCCGCCCTGAACACCCGGTCGAACGCCAGTGAGAGTCGGCGATCAGAGACGGTTACGGGCTGCGTGGTGGGGGAGTGCATCGCGACCTGCAACTCGCGCAGAAAGCCGGTGGGCTGGTTTGCGATCGCCTGGTCGGCGATCGCCTTCATCTGCGGGCCGTAGAGCGCCACGGGCAGGATCCGCGGCCTGCCCGCCGTATGGTCCGACTCCCACTTCGCCAGCGACGTGACGCGAAGCGCGCGTCTGAACGCTCTCGCCTGCCTGACCATGTTTGTTCCGTCCGGCGCATAGCGGTCGGCTCGGAAGATCCAGGCAGTGAACCTGTAGGGCACGGTCACCTTCGTCAGTCCGGACGGAAGGGTTCCCGCAAAGCCCTTCGGTACGAGCGCATACGTTCCCGCCGAGGTCACGTTCGTCTGGAACACGTTTCCGAACATGTCCAGCGTGAGCAGCGAGTAGTGGTCGTTGGTCTTCGGGACCGTCAGCACCTGGGGACCGGCCGCCAGATCGACGAAATCCTCCGCACTAGATGGTGTCGACGTTGATCGCGACCACGAGCCCGTACTTCTGGTTGACGCGGGCCGGACCCGTGAGGGCGTTGATCCCGGTCTTCCCATACCTCTGCTGGAAGTAGGTCATGAAGCGGGGGTAGAACCGGATCACGTACTGCAGCGTCGTCGAATATGCCTTTCCCGTGGTCCGAGCGGCCACCTGCGACTGCATCGGTCGGCGCCGGGTGCGACCCCCGCCGCGGTGCAGCTATGGCGCAGAGAGCCGACAATCACTGCGATGCCGCCTCGCCGCACGGTGCTCCGTGTTCCGACCGCACTTACGGGTCTCATCTGATGGCATACCTCACCTCTCGCGGGTCATGACCGCGCGCCTAGCGCCGGCTGGGGACGGGAGCCGGACTCGGTCGGGGCCGGCGCAAGCTGCGCGTCGCGGTCGCGGAAGAACTCCGCGCCCTCGATGCTGACGTGCGGAACGAGCGGGTCGAGCCAGCTGGGGATGTACCAGTTGATCCTGCCCATCAGCACCATCAGGGCGGGAACGAGCAGGCAGCGCACGACCGTTGCGTCGAGGATCACCGCCACCGCGAGGCCAATCCCGAACTGCTGCACGGTCGGGTTACCGTTGAGCAGGAAGCTTCCGAAGACGAACACCATGATCGACGCGGCGGCCGTGATCACTCGCGCGCTGGTGACCAGCCCGGAGACAACCGAGCTGGTGTTGTCCTCGCCAGCGTGGACGTGTTCCTCGATCTGGGTCACGAGGAACACCTCGTAGTCCATCGATAGCCCGAACAGGATCGCGAACATGAACAGCGGTACATAGGACACGATCGGCACGGCGCTGCTGTGGCCGAACAGCCCGATCAGCCATCCGTACTGGAACATCGCGGTCAGCACTCCATAGGAGGCGGCGATCGAGAGCAGGTTCATCACGGCCGCCTGCAGCGGCACCACGACCGTGCGGAACGCGAGCACCAGCAGGCAGAACGCCAGCGCGATCACGACCAGGATCTGAACCGGCAGCTTGCTCGAGATCTTCGACGCCAGATCGTCGTAGGCGGCGGTCTGTCCACCGACATAGGCGCGCAGGTTGGTTCCATGCTCGGCCGTCGGGATCGCCGTGTCGCGCAGCGCGCGGACCAGCGTCGTGGTGGCCTGATCGGACGGGGCGGATTTTGAGATCGCGTTGAAGTACGCCGTGGTCCCGGCATGATCGATCTGCACCGGGGTGACCTCGGCCACCCCGGCTGTCTGCTTGACGTCCTGCTGCAGCGATACCAATCGCGGGTCGGCGGCGCGGGGATCGGCAGCGCTACCGGACGTGGAGGCTGGGCTCTGCGCAGTCGACGAAGCCGAGCCCGACGCAGACGACGAGCCCGCGCCCGAGCCGCTGGCTGGGGCCTGCGCGGGGGTCCCGAGCTTGACCGCGACCAGCAAGGGGCCGTTGACCCCCGGCCCGAAGCTGCGCGAGATCTGATCGTAGGCCTGGCGCGCCGTCGTCGAGGTTGATAGCGCCCCGACGTCTTGCTGGCCCAACTCGAGAGACAGCGTGGGGATCATGAGCGGAATCAGGATCGCCAACGCGGCGAGGCCCGACGCCAGCGGGTGACTTGCGATCTCGTGCGCCCACCTCGCCCACAGTCCTCTCTCGGACGGGTGCGGCTCGGGATGACGGTCGCGAACGCGCAATGCGTTGATCCGCAACCCCAGCAGGCCGAGCACCGCCGGCAGCAGCGTCAACGCGCCGATGACCGCCACGACCACCGCGATCGCGGCCATCAAGCCCATCGCGGTGACCAGCGGGATCCCGGCCACCGCCAGCGATCCCAGCGCGATCGTCACGGTCGCACCGGCGAAGAACACCGCCCCGCCGGAGGTCGCGACCGCCCGCGCGATCGACTCGTCGACCGCCAATCCCTGTCTCAGCCCCCGGAAGTGGCGAGTGACGATGAACAGGGCGTAGTCGATTCCGACCCCCAACCCGATCATGGTCGCAAGCGTCGGCGCCAACGTCGGCACCGAGATCACATGGCCGAGCATCCTCACCATCGCGAGCGTCGAGACCAGCGCAAAGATCGCGGTCACGATCGGCACCACCATCGCGACCATGGTTCCGAACGTGAACGCCAGGATCACCATTGCGGCGATGATCCCCACCAGCTCGCTCGACTCGGTCGCAGGTTTGGACACCTTCAGCCCGAGCTGACCGCCCGTCTGGATCTCCAGGCCGGCCGCTCTCGCCGGAGCCGCGGCATCAATGATCTCCTGCACCTGAGCGGTCGATAGCGACCCCGGGCTCACCGACGTCGTCACCGACAGATATCCCGTCGACTGGTCTTTGCTGAGCGCCCCCGCGCCTTGAGGGGTCAGCGGATTCACCACCGAGGCCACGAACGGTGCACCTGCCACCTTCGCCGCCGCCTGGTTGACCGCGGAGGCGTACTTCGCATCCGTGAGCTTGCCGCTCCGCGCATGGATCACGATTGGACTGGAGCCATTGGATTGCTCCGGAAACGGCGTGGCGAGCGTCTCTTTCGCCAACTGGCTGCCCGTCCCCGGCAGCGAAAGATTGTCGTTGGTGTTGTCGCCCATCCGGTGCGAGACGATGACCAAGGCAACGACGACTGCCACCCACACGCCCAGGACGAGCGCCCGGCGCCTCGCGCAGAAATGTCCAACGGCATACAAGGCCCCGGTCATCTTTGCTCCACGGCCGCGCCCATCGTTGTCGACAGGAGCCGGAGGGAGACGCCATGATCTGGTGCGTATCTGCTCATGATTTTCCAGCGGTCACCGCGGCTCGAGCTTGTCGCCGAGCTGCCTCATGAAACCGTCATCCACCCCATAGTCCGACAGCGCCCCCGCGGCGGCGCCTGTTGCTGCGCCGACGGCCATGCCCAGCAATGGCGCGAAGAACAGGAGGCCGATCAGACCGCGCCTTGATGGCGTCACCTAGGCGAGTGCGGACCCGCTCGGCCGTCAGGCGATCGGGGTCGGCAACTGCAATCAGGTCGCTCATACACAACCTCCTGTCCGAATTGATGCGTCCCCACTTCAAACTTGGGCGACGGTATGTCGGTGAGTCCTTCCGGACGATCCCGGGCTACCAGCACTGCAATCACGCCGCGCGGCGTCGGGATATCTCGTCACAGTGCGGCGATCGTATGGACGTTCTGCACCGGGTCGTTAGGCTCGGTGTCTCACGTCTCTTGATCGTCCGTCCCAAGGGGCCGTGATTCGGCAGATAGTCCTGATCAGACGTCTTCGAGCCACGACTTGATCGTTCCGGCGCCGGTCGTCGCGGCCGCATACGGAACCGCGGGCTCCGGCGCGCGCGCGCGCCCAGCTGCCGCCGCTACGAGATGTGACGGCGAGATGCCGTACTGCCGGCGGAAGGTGCGACTGAAGTGAGATGCGTCCAGGAACCCGTAGCGGGCTGCGACGACGGACACCGCTCGGGGCGTGGTCGACCGGATAAGCTCGGCATGGCATCGTCCAAGACGCTCGGAGCGGATGAACGCGGCCACGCCGCCGTGATCCTCGAACATGCGGTAGATCGCGCTGCGGGAGTAGCTGAAGGCCCGCTGGAGATGCTCGGGCCCGAGCGTCGGATCCCCGAGATGCTCACGCAGGTAGTGCTCCATCAGGGCCCGCGGGTGTCGATCAGTCGCCGCCTGCACGCCGTGCTCAATGAGCCCGTTGACCAAGCCGAGAAATGCGCCGGTCACGATGTCCGGTTCATATACGCGGCCGGCCTGCAGGTCATCCCAAAGCCCCCGCAAAGCCACCGCAAGGAGCGACCCGCGTGCCGTGTTGAGCGGCAAGGAGAAGACCGGTTGCCGGCTCCCCAGCCGCTCACAGCTCGCGATGCGATCTCGGGGAATCACGATTCTCAATACCTCGGAGGCGTCGGCCAGTCCCTCGCAGGGCACGCCGAGATCCTCGAAGGTGATCCGGTCCGGGGCCTTCTGCAACTCGTGGTCGCCGATACGACCACGTATCGACCCCGAGAGGTACAGGGCGATACTGATGCTGTCGATGTCGCTACGACGCACCATCGCGCGCGTCCGCGTAATCCGCGCGCGCCCGAACCGGATGCGCCTGACCATCAACCCATCCAGGTTGTAGGCAATCAGCGAGGCGTCGAATTCATCCGGCGCCAGAGGCTCGCAATCGTAGGCGGGGCTGACGGCATCCCGCCACGCCGCGACGATGTGTTCGCGCCCGACCAGCCGTGCATCCAAGCATTGAGGGCTGATCTGCGGTACTGTGGTCGCCATCGTCTCCGCGGAGTTTTGTTACGCGCTGCTGAACGCCGCCGAACGGACGCAGGCTACTCGCTGAGCGGTGGCCGGTAAAGTCCGAGACAGAAAGCAACAGCGACCATGTCACGTCGCTGACCAAGTCCTTCGCTGAACGCTTGACTCCTGGCAGGGTCCCGCCGAGGCAGTCGGCTACCAGCTCCCCCGGCTGATCTGACGTTACGACGGACCCGGCACGTCGCTCCGGCTCCACTCGTATTCGTCGCAGTTGGTGCGGTGGGTCGGAAAGGCGCTCGGCATTGCTGCCTGTCGCTGTGTGAGCGGTTTCGCTATCGGCGGCAGCGCCGACGCGCCGACCCCAAGGTCGGGCCGCTCAAGCGCTCGCGCAGCGTGCTCGAAGCGACGCTCCAGAGAGCGGAGATGGTCTATGTGCAAGCCCGTCCAAGCGCACGCGAGCGCGGCGAACGCGACCGAGCGCGAGTCGACTGCGGAGTGGCGAACCGCTTCGAGCATGGCGGGGTGTTCGAGCGGGTCGAGCGCTTGCGCCGCCGGCAGCCTTGCATGCGCTGAGAACGCCTCGCCAAAGGCGATATACCAATCCGCGATCGCCTTCCCGTCCGTGCGCAGGAGCGCTGCGTCGGGCGGTCTGGGAGCGTCGGCGATCATCTGCGCAAGGCGGTGCTCTGCGGCAGCGATTCGCTTGACCCGCGCGGTTGCGGTGACGAGGATCGAGACGTCGGTCAGCCCGGGATCGTCGCTGGAGCGCTCCGCGAGCCGTTGACGAAAGGCGCAGTCGAGTCGGTTCTGCGCCGCCGCGGCGTCGGCCGCACAACTCGCCGTCTGCTCTTCAGCGCCGCCGGCAAGAACCCCGCTCGTGGCTGCCGCGGCGTAACGGGCTGTGGCCGCCAGCGCGGTGCCGATCGATCTGCGCAGTACGGCGCCGGCGCCGCGTGGCCAGAACAGCACGCCCACGAGCAGGCTGATGCCAAACCCAATCAAGACGTCCTCCAGCCGGATCAGCCCGATCCTCCAGCCGGTCGGCGCGATCAGGTCGAAGATCACAAACACCGCCACGGTAAAGCCGGCCTGTCCGGCCGCGAACGAGATCGCCCGCGGCGCGTACGCGGCGAGCAGGCAAGCGAACGGCAGAACCGCCCACAGCAACGCTGGACTGGTGCCGATCGCGACCAGCAGGGCACCTCCAATCACGATCCCGACGGTCGTCCCGATCACCGCCCGGATGATCGTCGCGCCGGTGCTCAGCGCGCTCGACCGAAGCACCGAGAGCGACCCGAGCACCACCCAGAATGCGTGCTGGAGGCTGACCAACTGGCCGAGCAGCACGGCGCTGGACAGGCCGAAGGCCCCGCGCAGGCTGTTGCGAAACCACACCGACCGCACATCCGCGTGAGCGAGGATCACGCGGCCGGTCGCGCTGAGCGCGACCGACTGGCGGCGGATGAACGCCAGCCACCCAGGCCCCGTCTCGCCCCTCATTCTGTGCTTGCCGGCAACCGCCGCGTACCGCGCGATGTCGACCGCCGCATAGGAGATCACCCGTGCCTCCCAGGCCGCGACGATCACGCCCCACAGCCGGTCGTCGTCGTCGCGAACCGCCGGGTTGCGAACGATCTGCTCCACCTCGTCGAGCACGCCGGCGCGGCCGCGCACGAGCGCTTGCTCGTCGACTGGCGGAACCCTACGGCCGCGCAGTAGCTGCGCGCAACGATCGAGCGCCGCGGCGCTCAGATCCAGCAGTGCGCGCTCGCCACATGTTGCGGGGTGTCGCAGCCTCGAGCGAGCTGAGAACGCGAGGAGGCCGCGCAGCCAGTCCAGCTCGTCGATCAGCACGGCCAGCGCGCCCGTCGAGCCCGCAGGCCCCGTCGGCCGAAACGGGGTGCAGGAGAACTGCCGGTGCATCAACCCCACCGCGCTCGCGGCCTCGGCTTGCGCACACGGTCCCGGATCCGTCACTGCCCGCGCGACCGCGTCGCAAGCGGTCGCGATCGCGAGTCGCAACCGGTCGCGGGGACGTTTCGGGAACAGCAACAGCGCCGCGGGGATCGCGATGCAGCCGGCCAGCGCGAATCCCAGCACTCGGTCCGGTATGACTGCCGCGGCGCCCGGCACCATCACCGGAAGGATGTACGTCAACAGCGCTGCCGACGATCCGGCCGCGAGATATCCGTTGATCACGCCGGCAAACAGGATCACGAATGCCAACACCGCCATCACCACCGCCGCGAGCACGGGCTCGGTCGAGCACAGCGTGCCGATCGCGATCAGCACCAGACCGACCGCAACCAGAATGAGGTATGCCACCAACCGAGCGGCGGGCGGGCCGCCGAAGTCGGCGAACACCAGCAGCGCGATCGAGCCGAACACGGCGAACAGCGCCGTCTGCCGATCGCCAACCCAGCCTCCGATCACGAGCGCAAGCGGGATCACAATCGCGGCGCGCACGGCGTTGCGCAACGCGAACCGGCCGGGATCCGACAGTCGCGACCTCACGTGCTTCACCTCGTGCCGCTCTACTTGTGGGCGATCGCCGCGCTCGAGGCGCCCGCGAGCGGAATCACCTCGAACCGGCGGAATCCCGCCTCGGCGCACCAGGAGCGGAACTCTGCGCCGGTGAAGTCGAATGCGTCGCCGAACTCGATGAGCATGTTGAGCGACATCATGAGCCCGAAGGTGTTCTCGCGCCGGGCATCGTCGATCAGAGCTTCGATCGCGATGAACGCGCCGTCTTGGGGCAGGGCGGCGTAGGCCTTGCGCACCAGTTCCTTCTTGCCCTCCAGATTCCAGTCGTGGAGGATCATGCCCATCGTGATCACGTCCGCCTCGGGCAGCGGATCGACGAAGAAATCCCCGGCCACCGCCGACACGTGGGCCCCGAGGCCCTCGGCGGCGATCGCCCGTTCGGCGATCGCGGTCACGGCGGGGAGATCGAACGTCGTGCAGAGCAGATGCGGGTGCGCCTTGGCCAGGAGCCGGCTCAGAACGCCGCTGGCGCCACCCACGTCGGTCAGCGTCCGGTAGCGCTCGAACGGGAACCTCCGCGCGAGCAATTCGAAATTGGCGCTCGACGCCCCCGCCATCGCGTTCATGAAGGCTTCGAGGCGGGCCGGATCCTCGTACAGGGTTTCGAAGAACGACCGCTCCGAGCGCTTGGTCTCGCTCTGGGCGCGGCCGGTCCGGATCGCCTCGGTCAGGTCTGCCCAGAAGCGGAAGTTGCGCGCCTCCCAGAGCTCAAGCACGCCACCCATGTACGCGGGGCTACGGCGGTCCAGAAACCGCGCGGTCTCCGGCGTGTTGGCGTACCGCGCGCCGTCTCCGTCACCCTCTCGCGCGAGCAGCCCCATGGAGACCAGCGCGTCGAGGAAGTCGGCGGCGGGCCGCGGCGCCAGCCCGAAGGCGTCCTGGATCTCCGATCGCGCCAGCGGGGTCGTGGCAAGCGCGGTGAACAGCCCAAGGCCGACCGCCGAGAGAAGCACCTTGGAGCGCCAATAGCCACTTGCGATCTCCATGATGCCGCTAGGGTCCAGATCGGTCATGGCGATCTCTTCCGTGCGCGCTCCTCGCTCGCCGTGGCCGAATTCACCGGAGTCAGACAAGATATGACGCGGGGTCTGCGGCGCGGTCGCTATCCGGTCTGACCGTAGAAGTTGCCGGCGGTGGTCTGGGGATGCAGCCCAGACGTGCACCCGTCGAGCTGCCGGGTGAGGTCGAACACGGCGGGCCAGAACCAGGGACCATAGGCGCCGGCCGAGGTGGCGCTCGCGCCCGGACTAGTGGGATCCTGGAAGATCGCGCTGACCGCCTGCACCGGCGGGAGAACGCCGGCGCTTCCCCGCTCCCACATGATGTACGGCCGCCATTTCGGATAGTTCCGCGCGCCCGCCGAGGTCGTTGTACTGATGGTTTGCAGCGGCCAGTACTGGATGCCGTTGCCAAGCCCGGTCGGGAGCCCGCTCTGCGTTCCGCCCTCGAGGAATGGGTGGGCGTAGATGCTGCCGTCGCTGGCAGTACAGGTGTGATTTGTAAATTGAGTCGCGCTATAGCCCCCGCTGCTGTAGCCGGCGGTCCAGAGCTGGTGGGCGTAGCCCTGCCAGATCTGCTGGCGGGTGGAGATGAGTAAGGCGTTAGTCGCCTCGGTCAGGTCGTCGGGGCTGATGCTCCATGGCCCCTGCGAGTTGGCGGCGACCGTGTCGAGCCGGCCCCAATCGGAGAGCACGGCGCTCTGGGCCATGTCGAACCCCTGCTGTTGCAGAGCCACCGTGTTCAGCACCGCTTGGTCCACGCTGGCACCGACGTTCTGGAGCTGCTGGTCGAGGAGCAGCCATGCGTCGATGTCCGTGAAGGACGAGGTCTGCGGTCCGTTGACGAGCGTCTGCGAAAAGCCGCCGATGTCGCTGATGAGGCCGGCCGCCTGGGTGAGCGCCGACAGCGTCGATACGCCGTCGGCGAGGCCGGCGATCGTGGCGGCGGCGGAGGTGAAGCCGTCGAACATGCCCTTGGCCCAGCCGCCGTAGTCGCTGACGGTGATCGTGTTCTGCTGGGAGAAGTAGGTCTTCTGGATCTCGGTCGCGACCTGCGTCATCGCCAGGGTCAGGCTCGCCTGAGAGTCCACGATCACCGACTTCAGGTTCGTGAAGAACTTCTCCACCGCGGGCAGATCGTCGCTCTCCTGCTTCAGCTGCGCTTGCGCCGCCTGGAAGTCGGACGCGCTGAAGATGCTGTTGCCGGCGGGGAACAGGGTCCCGTAGTCGAGCGAGCCGACGTCGTTGAGCGTGATGCCGACGTTGTCGTAGTAGTCGGTGCGCAACGACAGCGCGACCTGCCTGACGGCGGCGACGCTGGGCGTGCCGGCCACACGCGTGCTCCCGTCGGTGCTGCAGTCCTGCCCGGGCCAGAGCGCCAGGCCGGGCACGACCTGCTCGCGGCCGGCGAGCACCTGGCACTGGGCGAGCCAGGCGAGCGCGGTCTCGCTGCCCGTGGCCGACGTGGCACCCGCCTGCGGCGTGAGCGGCCAGTCGGTGGGCGGCTGGTAGATGACCGGGTTGATCTGCGACCTGTAGAGGCCAGACGGATCGGCCTGCCTGGGGACGAAGCGGCCGTCGTTGCTGCGTTGCAGGTCACCGCTGAGGTCGCCCGCGGTCGCCGGCAGTGGCGCGCCGGAGGCGAAGTCGCTGGGTCGGCCGGACAGGATGGCGGAACTGGCCTCGGTGCCCTGCCCGTCGGAGCCGATGAATGAGTAGGTGTCGTTGTCGTTGACCGCGCGGGCGAAGATGTCCGGCTGGCCGCCGAGCTTGCGGATCGCCGGCAGCACCTGGGTCTGGAACGCGTTCGCGTCCGGCTCGGAGGCGAAGCCCGACATCTGCCCGAGCGACACGAGCACCACGCCGTCGCCCGCGGCGATCGCGGACTGCAGCGCCTGGGCGACGCCATTCCAATCGACCGCCTGCCCGGCGGCCGGCCACGTCGTGGCGCCGGCCGGGGCGAGCGTGAACGGATGGAAGGTCGCGATGCCCAGCCCGCCGCCCGTGGTGTCGAAGCTCGCGAGCGCGCTCGAGGTGTAGGTCCGCGAGCCCGGGTCGTAGCGCTGCAGTTGAACGCTGACGTTGCCGGTTGCGACGACACGGGTCTGGAAGCGCACCACGTCGGGGAACGAGAACACACGCTGATTGGCGTCGAGGCCGGAGCTGGTGTAGTAGGCCGACTCCTTCAGGTAGCCGACGAGCGCTCCAGAGGCGTTGCCGTCGATCTGGCGGCGGAGGTTGAACCAGGCCTTGCCGGACTCCATCCCGGGGACGCCGATGATCGAGAACGGCGCCGACACCGAGCTGGCCGAGCCGAAGCCCGGGTACCCGATCTGCTGCACCGCGGCCGACAGGTTCGTGACGTCGGTGACCGCGCCGGAGCCGAGCGTAACGACGACCAGCACCTTCGGATTCGGGTTGGTCGTCCCCTGGACCGTGAGGTCTCCGATCGCGCGGCTGAGGTCCTTCAGGTCCGAGGGGTCGTAGCTCGTGTTGCTCTGCACCGCGAGCGACTCGCGGTTGAGCACGAGCAACTGCACGTGGGCGTCATCGCCGGCCGGATTGGCCTGGAACATGCACGACGTGTCGGTCGCGTCGCCGGGACAGAACAAGGCCGAGTCCAGCTCGACCCCGCGGCTGCCGTCGGGCGCGGTGGCGAGCGTGTCGATCGGCGCGTTCGGCACCGCGTCGACCTCCTCCGTCGTCACGTCGCTGCTCCTCAGGCCATCGGGCGCGGTGACCGTCAGCTTGACGGCGAATGTACCGGGCAGATCGGGACGGAACTCCGGGCGCCTGCCGCGCGCGCCCACGAGCCGCGCCCGCGACCCGCGCGGCGCCCGCACGATCCTCCAGCGAAACCGCAGCCGGCTCCGCTTCCCGCCCTTGGCGGCAGCGAGCTGGAACCGTCCAGGCGCACGCGGCCGTCCACGTACGCACGCTGGTCGGCGCCGGCGCCGGCGATCGGCCGCCGGTCCGGGATCCGCACGACCAGCACCACGCGCTGGATCCCGCCCGCGCGCGTGTGGACGCGGGCCACCAGCCGGTTGCGCCCGTGCCGCAGCCCGCTGGAGGCCGACAGCCGCACCGTCTCCAGGCGCAGGCTCCGGCTGACATGACCGGAGCCGATGCGCCGCCCGCGCAGCGTGAACCCGGTCAGCATCGAGGCGTCGCTGCGATGTCGTACCAGCCAGCGCAACGCGCCACCCCTCGCGCGCAACCGCGTCGTCACCAGCCGCGCCGCGCGCCGGGCCACGCGGATGAAGTGCACGGTCGTGTACCACCGCCTGGACCCGCGGCTGGATCCCACCACGAGCGTGTTCTCGCCGACCCTCCCGCGCAGCGTCGCGCGCCAGCGCCGGTGGGGCCCGCGATGCAGCCGCGAGGTCACGTCCCTGCCGTTCAGGCGCACCTTGGTGATCCGGGCACGTCGTACCAGCGCAACGACGACCAGCCACGACGCCCGGGGGCTCACGGCGCCGCTCCGCGGGCGAACCACGCGGGCCAGCGCCTGGCCGACGAGAGGCGCATGCCGCGTGGACCGGGTGCTACGCGAGCCGAGAGCGCCGAGCGAGGAGCTGCAGTCCTGGTCGGGGTCGACGAACACGATCACCGTCGAGGACCTGTTGAGCCCCGGTGTCGGCGCCCCGGTCGAGTTGCACGTGCCCTCGGCCGCGTAGCTTCCCCCGCCGCCGCCGGCCAGCCCGCCGTCGCCCGTCGTCGTCTTGAAGTCGCCCGCCCCGCCGCCACCGTAACCGCCGCCACCACCGCCGCCGCACGCCAGATACGCCGAGCTGTAGGCGCTGCATTGCCGCGGGGAAGTTCCTGAGTAGGTCACCTTGCCACTGCCCCCGCCCATGCCGGGGGTCTGCACCGGCACCTGCTCCCAGCTGTTATTCGGGTCGAGCGCCGGCTGGAGCTGGTAGTCATAGAGAGCGGTGGTCGCCCCGACGTTGCCCAGCCCGCTGAACCCGCCGAACCCGCCGACGCCGGGCGCGCCGTCACACCAACTGTAACCACAGCCCCCCGGGCCGCCGCTGCCGGTGGCGCTGTTGTTTCCCCCCTTGCCCGACCCGCTGCCGCCTCCGGGCTCCCCAGCGGTCGACCCCCGCTTGGTGAACGTCGACACTGCTGTCCCGCCGCGACCAGCGGTGTGGCCCGAGTGCCCGCTCCCGCCGCCGCCACCACCACCGCCACCACCGGCCACGACCACGACGTCCGAGAACGGCGGCGCCTCGGCGGGAGACGACACGCTCGGGGGAGATGCCGACACGACGGTGCCCCCGCCGCCGAACCCGCCGCCCGAGCCCCCGCCGCCGCTGTACGCCCCTTGCCCCGGCCGGCCGATCGCGTAGTAGAGCGCATCGCTGCCGTAGACGGCCTCGAACGTCGCCGGGCTGACCGCTGTCTGCGCATAGCCGCCGTGGCCGCCGGCGCCGCCGTCAGGAACGCAAGCCTCGCACTTGCTGCCGTTGGAGCCGTTGCCGCCCCACGCGGTGATCCACATCGCGGGGTCGGCGACGTTGATCGTCCCGCCGGCCGCCTTCACGGCGTCGGCGATCTGCTCGAAGGTCACCGGGACGGTGACCGGATCTGCGGTGTTCAGGGAGCACGCGTACAGGCTCCCCGAACGCTGGCAGGACACCGGTACGCCCTGCTGCGCGGAAGCACTGCCGCCGGACAGCAGCGGAAACGCGACCGCGGCAACCGCCGCCGTGGCCGCAGCCGCGACAAGCGCGCGCCACCACCGCCGGGCACCGATCACACCCGCAGCCAACGACGCTCGCCGCGTCCGCCTCATCCCTCCGCCGGCGTCGTCATGAGGCCCCGACCGCTGGAGTCCAACACGCACTCCACGTACCGGGTGCTGCCGTAGCTTCGCGGACATGCGGCCCCGCGGCCGGGACACTGAGCAAGATCGCAAGGTCGACCATCGACCATCGCGCCCACCGTATCGGCGCCCACGATCGGCTCGTTAGGCCGGCCGTCTCAGCCTGTTGACCGTCCGTCCCAGGATGCTCGGCCCTGACGCCACCGGCAGGCGAGCCCCGCGCCCGATCAGGATCCGCGATTGTCGCGCGCCAAGACGAATCTACAGTGACAAGCTAGGCGTGTTGGCGTGGGCTTCGTGCAGCCGCTCGTTCATCCTGCGCAGCATCGGGATGCCGCCGCCCTTGCGAAGGTACCGTGCGACGAGCGCCCCCGCGAGCAGCAGGAAGATGACGTTCAACACGGTGGTGTAGTAGAGGGTGATGCCGGCCTGGGTGACCTTGGCGTGGCGAACGCCTGTGGGTACCAGGCCGATCGCCTGGAAGATGAGCTCGACGATCAGCCCGGAGGCGGCCATCGTCGCGAAGAAGGCGACAAGCAGGAACGCGGCGATCCGGGTGCCATAGTACTTGCGGTAGATGTTGAGGATCGGGAGGATGATCAGGTCGGCGAAGATGAACGCGAGCACGCCGCCGAAGCTGATCCCGCCGTTCCAGAGCACGGCCGCGAGTGGGACATTGCCGACCGAGCAGACGAAGCTGATGATCGCCACCAGCGGTCCCACGACTTGACCCCAGATCGTGGACAGCGCTCCGTGGTGCGCAAGGAACAGCCCGCGCCAGAACGAGCTTGGGATCCAGGCGGCGAGCGCGCCGGCGATCAACAGCCCGCCGACGATGTCCATCCAGAGGGCGGCCCAATCCATCACGAAGTAGTTGCTGACCGCGGTCCATCCCTGAGGCGAGTGCAGCCGCTGCCAGATCGGCCCCTGCTCGCTGACGCTCATGTCCATCACGGCGTGACCTTCGATCCGGCCGAGCGCACCGCGGTCGGAACGCGTCCGCGCTTGCTCGACCATCGCCGGGTTCAGCAGGCGCCGGAACAGCAGCGCAAGCAGCGCAAGCATCAGAGGACCGCCGACGAATTCCCCGGCGGTGAACTGCCAGCCGAGCAGGACCGCAAGGATGATCCCAAGCTCGACCGCGAGGTTGGTCGAGGCGAACTGGAAGGCCATCGCGGCGGTGAAGTCCGCCCCGCGACGGAACAGTGACCGGGCGAGCGCGACCGATGCGTAGGAGCACGATGAGGACGCCGCGCCGAGCCCGGCGGCCACAGCCAGCGTGCGGGGAGAGTCGTCGGGTAGCAGCCCGCGCATCTGCTGTTTGCTGACCATGGCCTGTACCGCGGCGGAGAGCGCGAAGCCGAGGAGCAGCGTCCACAGGATCGCCCAGAACATTCCGAACGAGAACGACAGGGCGTCCCCCAACTTGGCGAGCACCGCGGCGACCGGCACCGCGATCACCCGATCAGCGAGCACCGGCACCGCCGAGATGTGTCGAGCGGGTGGAGACCTTGGAGCGCTTCGCGCGGGTCGAGCGTGGACGCGACCGGCCGTCGCGCGGGCTGCTCACCTGGGCCGGCGCCGGGCGAGGCTCACGACGAGCTGACGACGACCTGCCGGTGCCCACCACCGCCGCCGCTGACGGTGGCGCTCACCCGCACCCGCAGGCGATGGTGGGCGCTGGCTTCGAGCATCCGCTCGCCACCCGAGGTGATCCGAACCGACAGCGCGCTCGACTTGCCTCCGGCCAGGCGATAGCTCCGGCGGCCGATCGTCGTCTCGCGCAAGACCGGGTAGGTGACGCGGTGGCCCTGGATCCGCCGCCGAACCAGTCGCCAGACAGGCTCGGTCAAAGACAGGGTGCCGGTGCACGCGGCGCCCGAGACGACGCGTGTGCAGTAGAGCTTGACCGACACGCGGTGGTGGCTGACGGCCGCGCGAGTGGTCTCGACCTCGACCCTCTCGCATTGAGCGAAGCGCGTGCCCAGACAGATCTCCGGCCGGGGCACCAGCGTGTCGAACAGCGTGTCGAAGTTATGGCCGCACCGGGTCGGCATCCCACCGGGATTGGTCGGCAACCGCCCCCCGGTGCAGGTCAGATCGCCTCCCACCTGCAGCTTCGGCCACCGGAACTGCCGCTGATTCGGCTCTTGCGTGGACTGTTCGTACGCCCAGCCTGGTAGGGGATCGAAGTGGTATACGCACGTGCCACGAATGGGAACGGAATTGCGGTTGGGTCGGTACCATCCCTCGTAGAAGTCGTTGCGATTCTTCGGCAAGGATTCCCTGCTCGCCCACGTGTAGAGCTTCTTGCCGTTACACCCGTAGCGAGGGGCGCTGCCGAGGACGTGGTTCATGAACGTACTCTGACTGCAGGCGACCCCGAAGGAGGCTCCGGTGTCCAAGAAGCACCGGGCCCAAAAGGCGGTCTCGCGGTTGTAGAGGGATTCGCCGTTCGTCTTCAGCCGGATGTGCACCTTCTGCGGGATGAGGAGAATCTTGTTGCCGGCGTTCGCGAAGCCGTTTTCGTCCAGGAACTTGGCCGGTGTCATGTTCCCCCGGTTCTTGATCATCTCGGACAAGTGGTACGACCCGGCCGGCCACCACTCGCTGTAGCCGTCGTAGTCGACATCCATCGGCTGAACTACGGCGTCCGGCTTGCTGTCGACGACCCTGCCGCTGGCCACCGTGACCCCGCAGGGGTGGGCCGACGTGAGCGGTGTAGGGCAGTGGTCCCCGGCGGCCTCGGTGAACTTCTCCAGTGACCGCGGGTAGAGCGGCGGGTTCGGCCCCCCGGTGTTCTGGATGATGACGTTGTCGTCGGTGTACGGCAGTCCGCCCAGCGCGAACTGGCGGGCCAGACGCTCGTAGGTGAGGTTGGTGTAGTTGTTCGCCCGGGTGCACGCCAGGAGCACCACCGGGTCGGTCGCCTTCTCCTCGTCGCAGATCTCGCCCGGGCTGGTCGGGGGCGGCGTCTGCGCGGACGCCTGCTGGGCCTGGAAGTGGTAGGCCTCTTGCAGCAGGAGCAGCCCGCGCACCTGATAGGCGTAGTAGAAGTCGATCAGGTTGGCCACCTGGTCGTAGTAGGCGACGTCGCCGAACGTGTCGTTGGCCGGCCGGTGGATGACGCCCGGCTGTAGGCAGGCCGTGATGATGCCCTGGGCCGAGCCCGCCGGCATCAGGGCGTTGCTGATCGCGTGCAGGGCCGGCGGGATGCCGGTCAGGTCGTTGGTGACCTGGTCCGCCCACGTCGTCATGCTCTCCAGTGGCGGCACCGTCGGGGTTCCGTACTTGCCGATCGCCACGTCGTTGAACGCCTGGTAGGTCGAGGCGAGCGAATCGATCCTGGCCAGCCACTCGTTGAGATTGGCGCTCAACCAGTCGCAGTTCAACTGCTGGAGCGTGGCGTTCAGCTGTTGCAGTTCCATCTGGATCCCGTTCAGCTGGTCGATGATCTTCAGCAGACTGTTGTTGATCGACTTCAGCGCCTCGAGCTCGTCGGTGCTCTTCGCGCTCAGGCCCATGGCGTCGAGTGCGTAGCCCACAGCGACGTTCCCGAGCGCACCGACGGCGCCCTTGCCGAGAGCCTCGAACACCGCCTTCGACCACGCATAGTCCCCCGACAGCGCCGCCGACGACGCCGCCTGCCCCGCCACCAGCGACGATTCCGCCTGCCCCGCCACCGGCGACGATTGTGTCTGCGCGCCCGCCGGCAACGCCGCGGCGCCGATCATGCCCACCGCCAGCAGCGCGGCCACCCACAACGCAAGGAACTTCTTGCCTGAGCCTGACCGTCGCCGCATCTAAGCTGCCCTCGCCGTTGGAGGTTGGAGATGAGCCCGTCCAGCCAAGCACGCAGCCGCCAGGCGCGGTCGCCGAGGGCTCTCATGACGGACCGGACGAGTCACCGCGCCCGACCGTAGCCGGGCCCACGCTCGAGGCGCTAGCCCCGGCGTCTCACGTCCTTGACCAGCCGTCCCAGCCTGCGCGATTCATCGGGAACGCGCGTGGACCCCAATCGTTTGCGACCCGAGTGATCTGTGAGCGACAGCCCCGGGGCTTTGGTTTGGCTGGATCGGCTGGAGTACGATGGCCGTCAGTATGGAGCGGCCGGCGGCGCGTTCGACCGGGGATGTCCTGGTTTTGGTCACGGGCTTTGAGCCGTTCGGCCACACACCGATCAATCCGGCGCAGCTCGTGGCCGAGCGCCTGGATGGCGCCAGCATCGACGGCGCGCGCATCGTGGGGCTGACGGTTCCGAACAGCTTTGGTGTTTCGGTGGAGACCGTGTGGGAGGCGATCGAGCGGGAGCAGCCGGAGATCGTGCTGATGCTCGGCGAGTATGGCGGCCGGGCGATGATCACCGCCGAGCGGCTGGCATTGAACCTCGAGGACTCGGCGCGGTACGGGCTGGCTGACAACGCCGGCGTCGTGCGAAACGGAACCGCTGTCGAGAGCGCCGCTCCCGCCGCGTATTTCACGATGTTGCCGCTGCGAGCAATGGTGTTGGCGATGCGAGCCGCTGGCGTTCCAGCCGACATCTCAGACGCGCCCGGAACCTTCGTCTGCAACCACCTGCTGTTCGGGGTGCTGCACCATCTGGCCGCCAGCGACTACTCGTGCCGGGCCGGCTGGCTGCATCTCCCACACCTGCCCGAGGTCGCGGTACTCGAAGATCACCTGGGAGCGCCCAGCATGTCGCTCGATGTCAGCACCGCGGGGGTGACCGCTGCGATTCAGGCGACGCTCGCCCATCGGGTCGACATCGAGGAGCGGGTGACGTCGCAGTGGCAGATCTGACTCGGCAGCTTCTCGCGGCCTCGCCGGCTGCGATGAGCTCAGCCGGTCGGGGAGGGCGGGATGAGCTCCTCCGGGGTTACTTGAAGCGCCGCGTCTGCCTCGATCCGATTGGCTGACGGGCCGACGAGAAGGGTCGCGGCCAGAGGATAGAGGAGCATGGAGAGGAAGCCGGCGCCGATCAGCGACGCGCCGACGGCTGGCGCGATGGTGCGGTGCTCGCTTCCGAGGCTGACGATCGCCACGATCAGGGGAAGTCCGGTGGCGGCGCAGAGCGCGAGCGCGAGGGTCTCGCGCGCACGCAGCGAATTGGTCCAGAGCAGGGCTGACGCGCCGCGGGTAACGAGCAGGAGCGAGAGGAACAGCGCGGCGAGTCCGATACCGGACGGGCGGAGCAGGCTGTCGATGTCGAGGTTCATCCCGGTGGTGACGAAGTAGATCGGGATCAGGAAGCCGTAGCCGATCCCCTCCAGCCGCAGCTTGACGTCGTGGCCCTCCGGGGTATCGACCACGAGGCCCACCACCAGGCCCGCGGCAAACGCGCCGAGCACGAAGTCGAAGCCGGCGTCGGCGGCGAGCAGCACCAGCGCTGCGAGTATGAGGATTGATGCGCGGACGGCGGTCTGACCGCTGGTGTGCACCGATTCCTGCAGGATGCGGACGAGTCGCGGTGGACGAGCGCTCATGACGATCGTGGCGGTGAGCGCCACGATGGCACCGAAGCCGAGCAGGAGCAGCACTTCGCCGAAGGCACCATAGGCACCGGTCAGGAAGATGGAGATGAAGATGATCGGCCAGAACTCGCCCGCGATTCCCGTGCCGAGTACTGCCGAACCGAGCGCAGTGGGCAGCAGGCCGGCGTCGGAGAGGACGGGTACGAGCGGGCCGAGCGCGGTCGTGCACAGCGCGATGCCGAGCAGCCACCAGGTGGCGTGGAGCCCGGCCTGCTGAAGCAGCCAGCCCGCTAGGAGGGCGATCGCCAGCGACACCATCCACCCGATCGTCCCGAGCCCCATCAGCCGCCGCGCCACGCGCTTCTCCATGACCTCGATTCCCGCGACGAAGAAGATGAACGCCAAGCCCAGATCGGCGAAGGTCGCCGTGTAGGAATTGCCGTCCGCGAGGTGGAGCGCCTGGGGGCCGATGAGCACGCCGAGCATGATCTCTACGACGACGGTGGGGAGAATGATCCGTCCGTGAAGCCTCGAGACGAGCGCGCCGAGGGTCGAGGCCAGAAGGATCACGACGACCGAGCGCAGTTGCGGGTGAGTGATCGCTATCACGAGCCCCGGCGCGGGCATGCCGTGGCCTGCGGCGGACAGCGCCGACTCGATCATCGACCGGCGGGTCTGACAGAGGCGTGTCCGCTGGGCGTTCCGAGATGCCGGACGCCGACGAGCCCGTCCTCGCCTCGGATAGTCCCCTCGCAGGGATGGATGACCACGGCGTAGAGATCGTAATACCGTCGGGAACGGCGTGGCAGGCGGTCCGGAGCCGATCCCGGGCGGGCGAGCGAAGCAGTGGGTAGCATCCGCGGCCCAGGGCAGAAATCCGCGAAGGAGGCTCCCAATGGGTGCAGTCAGCCGCGCGTCGGCGACCCCGCAGATCGCGGCACAGAACGCCGCCGTGCGGATGCGCTTGCCGTTCGCGGACGTCGAGGATTTCGCGGAAGCACGTCGCGGCTTCCTCGCCACACTGCCCGAGCCCGTCGTGCGGGCGAGCGACGGCCGTGTGGTCTGGGACGCGGCGTCGTACGGCTTCCTGGATGCGGACTGCCCGGACACGGTGAATCCCAGTCTGTGGCGGCAGGGTCAGCTGGTCGCGATCCATGGCCTGTTCGAGGTAGGCGAGGGGATCTACCAGGTGCGCGGCCTTGATCTCTCGAACATGACCATCGTCGAGGGCGACAGCGGCGTGCTGGTGATCGACCCGCTGATCTCGACGGAAACCGCAGCTGCGGCGCTCGCGCTCTACCGCGAGCATCGTGGAGAGCGCCCCGTCGTCGGCCTGCTTTACACGCACAGCCACGTCGATCACTTCGGAGGCGCGCGCGGGGTCGTCTCCGACGAGGATGTGGCCGCAGGAAGAATCCCGGTGCTCGCGCCGGAGGGGTTCCTCGAGCACGCGGTCAGCGAGAACGTCTTCGCCGGGCCGGCGATGGCCCGCCGCGCCACCTACATGTATGGCGCTCTGCTGCCCAAGAGCTCGACGGGTCAGGTCGGCGTCGGGCTCGGCCTCACAACGTCCACGGGCACCGTCACGCTGATCCCGCCGACATTGGATATCACCCGCACCGGCCAGGAGGAGACGATCGACGGCATCCGGATGGTGTTCCAGCTAACCCCCGGCACCGAGGCGCCGGCAGAGATGAACTTCCACCTGCCCGATCGCCGGGCGCTGTGCATCGCCGAGAACGCGACCCACAATCTCCACAACGTCCTCACCCTCCGCGGAGCGCCGGTGCGCGACCCGCACGCCTGGGCGTCCTACCTCGACGAGACCATCGAACTGTTCGGTGCCGTGACCGACGTGATGTTCGCGCAGCATCACTGGCCGCGCTGGGACAGCGCGCGCATCGTCGACTTCCTCGCCAAGCAGCGCGACCTGTACGGCTACATCCACGACCAGACGCTGCGTCTGCTGAACAAGGGTCATGTCGGCGACGAGATCGCCGAATTGCTCGAGCTCCCCGACGTCCTCGAGCGCGAGTGGCACTGCCGCGGCTACTACGGATCCCTCCATCACAACCTCAAGGCCGTTTACCAGCGCTACATGGGCTGGTTCGACGGCAACCCCGCGCACCTCTGGGGGCACCCCCCGCAGGCGGCCGCCAGGCGCTACGTCGCGCTCGCCGGAGGCGGCGATGCGCTGCTCGCACATGCCCGGGAGGCGTTCGAGGCGGGTGACTACCGCTGGGTCGCCGAGATCGTCAACCACCTCGTCTTCGCCGAGCCCGAGCGCGCGGACGCCAAGGAGCTACAGGCCCGCGCGCTCGAGCAGCTCGGCTTCGGCGCCGAGAACGGCACCTGGCGGAACTTCTTCCTGATGGGCGCCCGCGAGCTCCGCGAGGGCGTGGCCGGCGTCGCCGAGCCGGTCGATACGCACGACGTGATTCGCAACCTCAGCGACGAGCAACTCTTCGATGCGCTCGCGATCCAGATCGACGGGCTGCGGGCGGCGTCGACGCGCATCACTCTGCACTGGCGTTTCACCGATACGGGTACCGAGCACAGACTGACACTCGAGCATGGCGTCTTGCGACATACCTCCAGACCGCCCGCCGGTGCGCCCGACGCGACAGTGAACATGGAGCGCAGCGCCCTCGACGAGATCATCGGCCGCCAGGCCACGATCGCCGACGTCGGCGCGGCCGGACGTCTGACGGTGGAAGGCGATGCAGCGAAGCTCGGCGAGCTCCTCGGCCTGCTGGACCCGCCGGAACCGGCCTTTTCGATCGTCACTCCGTGAACGCCCGTCGGCAGCCTGTCCGGGGCTGCCGAACACCGCCTCCAACGCAGCATCGTCGAGCGCTCCCCATCAGTCGTCTTCGAGCCGCGACGTAGCCGTTTCGGCGCGCGCCCCTGCACCCGCGTCCGAGGCGGCGGACTCCGGCGCGCGCAATGCTGCCGCAGCGACGAGCTGTGATGGCGCAATGCCGTACTGCCGGCGAAAGATGCGACTGAAATGCGATGCGTCATAGAACCCGTAGCGGGCCGCGACCACGGACACCGCACGGGGACTGGTCGAACGGATGAGCTCAGCACGGCATCGCCCAAGACGCTCAGAGCGAATGAACGCAGCCACCCCACCGTGCTCCTCGAACAGGCGGTAGATAGCACTGCGCGAGTAGCTGAACGCCCGCTGGAGATGCTCGGCGCCCAGCGTTGGATCGCGCAAACGCTCCCGCAGGAACTGCTCCATCAACGCCCGCGGCTCCCCATCAGTCGGCACCTCGACCCCATGCTCGATCAGCCCGTTGACCAAGCCGAGAAACGCGCCGGCCACCACCGCCGGTTCATAAACCCGGCCAGCCTGCAGCTCATCCCAAAGCCCCCGCAGAGCGCCCGCAAGAAGCGACCCACGCGCTGTGTTCAAAGGCAGGGAGAAGACCGGCCGTCGGGTCCCAAGCCGTTCAGAGGCCGCAATCCGATCGCGAGGAATCATGACGCTCACTACCTCAGAAGCCTCGGCCAGCCCCTCGCAGGGCACGCCAAGATCCTCGAAGGAGATCCGACCCGGCGCCTTGTGCAACTCGTGGTCGGCGATACGACCACAAATCGACCCCGAGAGGTACTCGCCGATCGCGATGCTGTCCGACTCAGCAGCACGCACCATCGACCGTGTCCGCGCAAACCGCGAGCGTCCGAACCGAACACGCCTGACCAACAACCCATCCACGTTGTAGGCAATCATCGAAGCGTCGAATTCATCCGGCGCCAGCGGCTCGCAGTCGTAGCTCGCGCTGGTGGCCTCACGCCACGCCTCGACGATGTGCTCGCGCCCGACCAGCCGTGCATCCAAGCATTGAGAGCTGATCTCCGGCACTGTTGTCCCCATGGTCCCGGGAGCTTTCTCGAGATGGCTGCTGGACGAAGCAGATCCTGACCCGGCAGCTTACTCGCCGAGCGCCCGCGCAGGGCAATTTGAGACAGAAAGGCAACAAGGAGCGAGACGGAGCGCCTAACGACAAGACCGAACCATCCCTAGGGTCTCGCGGCATGCCAGCGATCTCGAAGGTGCCATCCGTCGTATCACTGTCCAGGGCCTTGTCCGGGGGCTTGGCTGCGCTCGCATTTGCCGCCGCGGTGGCCGCCTGGGGCGACCCAGGCGTTGCCCTCGCGCAGGCCCATACCGGGCCGAACGGGTCGGGCTCGCGGTTGCTCGGCGTGGGGTCGCACCGAGATCACGCGGCAAGAGCACCGAGCATCAATGCGAGCGACATCCGGATCGTGCTGGCGCGGACGTATCTGCAAACCGGAGGGCCGAAGAACATTCCACTACGTGACGGCGAGCGCAACGCGCTACCGCTCCTCCAGGATCCCACCGCCGCGCAGAGCGCCACGCACGTCTCGATCCCGCTGCCTCCACCCTGCGGGCGAGCCGGAGCGCCGGCGTGCACGCTGCCGGGGGTGTTCATCTCCCCGCCGGCCGAGGACCAGTCCAGCGTGTTCTCCAATCCAGACAACACCTACCTGCCCGCGATCATCCGCCCGAACCAGCGAGACGAAGTCTGGGTCGTTCGCGGCAAGCTCCCGCGCACCCCGCGCGGTGAGAGCCCGGTCGCCTGGCCCAACCCGCGCTACCAACTGCGCTACTGGTCCCTGTGCACCGCGATCTATGCCCGCCCCTACCCCACGATCACGAACGGGGGCTGTCTCGTTGACAACGACGTGGTCACCGACAACAAAGGCTTCTACACGATCGTGGTCTCGACCGCCCGCGCGCGGCCGTCGACCGCGACGACCCAGAACGGCGTCAATTGGCTGCGGGTCCGGCCCGGTGTGGCCAACCTGCTGATCGTGCGCAACATGCTCGGCGCGGGATTCCCGTACTCGACCCAGAACGTCACAAAGGACGGAAGCTGGCAGACCGCCTATCTGTCAATGCGCCAGTACTACCCCTCGATCACCGTGCAGTGCACCACCGCCCACTATCTCGCCAGCGGCTGGCAGGGATGCGTCGCACCGAAAGGCTCCGGCGTCATCGGCGCGAGCCAGTGATCCCCAATGCCGGCATGACCCGGCATCACCATCCGCCAGTTACTTCCACGTGACAACGCCGGGGATTCGAGCGCTGACCTTGTCAACGTTCGAACGCGGGCCGCTGCGCAACGGCCGGACCGACACCGCGAGGGTCAGGGAGCCTTGGCGAGGTACCTCTGGCCGGAGTGCAGGACGATCGTCTTGTGTAGGCGAAAGTCGGTAACCACGACCACGCCGCGCCGGTCGATCGTGAGCGTGCCGTCGCAGCGGTTGCGCACGCCCCACTTGGTGCCCCGCACGGTCGCGGCGCTGAATCGGCCCTCGGTGCGGAACCGCCCGTGTCCGTCGCCGAGCAGGAGGCCGAGAAGACGGGCGGTTAGCTGCCGTCGCCCGTCCCCCGCGCCGCAGGCGGTCCGCCGGCTCTGGGTGTCCAGGATCCGAAGATCGGTCATCCCGTTCTCGGTGCTTTTTTGCTGGACCGTGAACTCGCCCGCCTGAAAGTCGGCGACCGCGAAGCGCCCGCGTGTGGGGTAAGCGGCGGTCAGCCGCACGACGCCCGCGCGTGTGTCGATCACGGTGCCGAGCCTCACGGCCCGGGCGCCGCTCAGCGGGATGAAGCCACTCGTGGCCGGGAGCTTCACCCTTACCGTGCCGGTCACTGGCTGAAGCTCGACGGTTTGTGCGAACGTCGGCGACGCCGGGTTGACCGCGCTGCGGGTCGCGGTCGCCGCGGTCGTGACGGACGATGTCCTATGGGCACTTCCGCAACCGGCGGCCATGGCCGCGCAAAGCGCGGCTATCAGGGGCCACCCGGCCGAGCGAGCGCGGGTGCCTATCGTCAAGCGGCGCTCTCCCACCGGCTGTGCTCGCCCCCGAGGCCTATGGCTGTGCCTCCAGTACCAGGTTGAATAGCGTCTCGGTGGCGCGTCGTACGCTCTGGAAGCCACCCTGCTGGATCACCGCGGCCAGCTGTGCCTGGCCCGCCTGCGCGCCCAGCGCGAGGCCGACCTCCTGGTCGAGCGAGCAGGGTGTGCATAGCGTGGTCGAGGCGCCGTAGAACAGCCGCCCGACGGGGTTGAGGTTCTCCTCGACGCGATCGCCGGCGTACGGCTCGACGATCATCCAGGTGCCGTCGTCGGCCAGCGACTGGTGCACGTGCGCGGCGGCACCCACCGGATCGCCCATGTCGTGCAGGCAATCGAACATGCAGACCAGGTCATAGCCGGAGCCCGGGTAATCCTTTGCGCGTGCGACCTCGAAGCTCACGCGATCGGCGACGCCCTCCTGCGAGGCGAGCTGGTAGGCGCGTCGAACGGACGCTTGGTGGTAGTCGAAGCCGCGGAAGCGGGAGTTGGGAAACGCCGCGGCCATGATGATCGTCGAGGCGCCGTGCCCGCATCCCACGTCAGCCACCATCGCGCCCCGCTCGAGCTTCGCCATCACACCGTCGAGAGCCGGAATCCAGTCGGCCACGAGGTGCGCCTCATACCCGGGGCGGAAGAACCGCTCGGTCCCGGAGTAAAGGCGCCGATCGTGCTCGTGCCAACCCATCCCCTCCCCGCTGCGAAAGCGCCTGACCAGCTCATCCTCATCGGCCTGAACCGACGCGATCACGTCGAACCCGCCGACCATGTAGAACGGGCTCTCCTCGTCAGCCAAAGCCAGCGCGTGCTCCTCCGGGAGCGCGTAACGGTCGCTCGCCGGGTCATAGACCACGTAACCACCAGCCGCCTGGCTACGCAACCACTCACGCGCATAGCGCTCCGCCACCCCCGCGCGCGAGGCCACCTCTCGGGAGCTGAGCGGACCGGCACGAGCGAGCGCCCGGTAGAGCCCCAACTTCTCGCCGATCCGCACCAGCGGGGCATTCATCGCTGCACCCATATCCACAACCACCTGGCCCATGAACGCCTGCAGGCGAACCTCGTCAATCCCGGCCTGTTGTTGGCCACTCGTGGTTGTGCTCATCAAGTCCTCCTTGGTTCTTGGGGCCAAGATCGGAGGGCCGCGTCCTGTCTGGCATCGAGCGTGTCGGTGATCATGTACGGAGCGTCACGCGGCCTCTCGCGCCGGCACGCAGAGTCACTGACCATCGCACGACCGTTGCCGCTTCGCGTCAGGGAGCACCCTGATCCAGCTCCCTGATCTCGGGACCCGAGATGTCGCTCGATGGGAGTGCCGCGGCGAGCTCGCCGCGCCCTGAGATGTCGAGTTTGCGGTAGGAGCGCCCGAGGTGGGTTTCGACGGTCTTACGGGTTACGAACAGCGCTTGGGCGATCTCAGGATTGGAGAGGCCGTTGGCGGCGAACTCGCAGACGCGGCGCTCGGACGCGGTCAGCTGGTCTGGGCCGGCTTGGAGGTTCGTGGGTGGTCTGACGCCCAGCGTGCGTAGCTCGGTGCTGGCACGCCTGCCCAATGCGCTTGCACTGCAGCCTTGAGCTAGCGTGAGGCCCCGCTCGAGCAGGGGACGCGCTTCGGCGCGATGGTTGGCTCGGCGCAGCGCCGCGCCGAGGTCGGTGAGCACTCGCGCTTCCTCCAGGCGAGCGGGGGATTGCTCGAGCGCCGCGACCGACTCGTAGAGCAGTTCGGTTCCGCGCTCACCGCCCTCGGTCAGGCCGAGCGCGTGGAGCGCAATCCCGATCGGTTGGGGAGCGCCGAAGCGGCCGGCGAGCTTGAGCTCTTTGGAGGCGAGCCGGCGCGCCCGCTCTCGCTGGCCTGCTCTGCTGAGTGCGATCGCCATCGTGGATCGGTAGGGAAGCGCAGCCGGGCAGCAGACTCGCCAATGGCGCTCTCGCCGGGCTAGCTCCTCGAGGTCGGAGAGTCCGGCCTGCTGTCTGTCCTGTGCGAGGCGGACGCGCGCGCGGCTCCAGAGGAGTCGGTCGTGCATGAACGTATACGGGATGAGGCGGTGATGTCCGCGGCTTTCGAGGATGATGCTCGCCTCATCCACTTGGTCGAGTTCGATCAGCGCGTCGATCAGGAACGCAAGTGCGTAGTCGGCAAATCGCCAGCCGGCCTCGTCCGCGGCTTCGATCGCCGTGCGAGCATCCGCCTCGGCCTCGGCGATCCGTCCGCGCCGGTAGTCGAGATCGGAGCGAAAGCACGAGGCGAGGGCGAAGCCGAATCGCGAACCGCGCGCACGCGCATCCGCGATCGCGTCGTCGCAGACACGTTCGGCGAAATCGAGGCGGCCGGCGACGATCAGCGCGTAGAGTGCGTCGTACAGGGTTGCCGAGTCCGCTGTCTGCTCGGTAAGCAGGCCCTGCTCGAGGGCACGCGCCGCGAGCTCGGCGGCTTCGGTGGCGGGGGCACCGGAGAGTACGCACTGCATAGCGAGGCTCGCCTGGAGCGCGCGTTCCGCAGGGCTGTGGCCCCGGATCTTGCCCTGGTAGCGCCTGAGGCGCTTCGTGGCCTGGGGGTAGGTGGTCGGGTGCAGCCGGCCGGCCGTGGCGATGTCGGCCTCGAGCTGGAGCGCGATCTCGCATTCCCCGCCCTCGAGTCCTGCGATCGCGGCCTCTAGCGTGGCCACCGCCTCCTCGTTGCGCTCGAGCGGGACCAGCGCCTGGTACAGCGACCTGGCGACTCGCGCGGCCTGCCGGCCGGGGGCGGCGAGCCTGAGCGCCTGGCGGAGATCGTCCACGGCGCCGGGGTTACCGGCCTGAAGGCGGGTGGTCCCGAGTTGATGCAGCAGGTCTGCTCGTTGCTGCGACGGAGGCGGCTCGTCGAGCGCACGCTGCAGGTGCTCGGCGGCAACGTCGGGCGCGCCGCTTGCCGCAGCGGCGGCCTCGCGCAGTGTCTCCACTGCGGCGGCGTTGCCGCGCGGGGCGGTGCGCTGCAGTTGTGCGGCGACCCGCTCGGCGCTCGCGCCCAGTCCGGAGAGGAGCTCGGCCGCCTGGGCGTGCAGCGCCTGCCGCTCGCGCAGCGGAATCTCGGAATAGATCGTCTCGCGCACCACGGGGTGCGCGAACGACAGCCGCTCCTGATCGGCGAAAACCGACCGCCGCTGAAGTGCGTCGGCGGCGGCTGCGGCCTCCTCGGGCCCGAGCTGCGCCAGTGCCGCGGCTTCGGGCAGCGGCGTGCCGTCGCCGAGCACCGATACCGCTCGCGCCAGTGCCGGAGCTCCTTCTGACAGCGACGCCAGGTGCAAGAGAACGGCGCGGAACACCATCCTGGGGCTCATGCGCGCGACCCGCTCCGCCCCTTCGGCGCTCGGCGAGATGCCCGCGGACAGCGCCTGTTCGAGCAGCGCCGTCAGATACAGGGGGTTACCCGCGCTCGCCCGGTGACAGGCCCGCACGAAGGCCGGATCGGGATCGGCCTCGAGCAGGCGGGCGGCGAGGAAGCCCGTGGCCTCTTCGCCGAGCGGCGCGGGCGAGAGCGTCACCGCACGCGGGTCGCGGCTGAGACGAGCGATCTGCGCCGCCCGCTCGCCTTCCTCACCGGGCCTCACTGTTAGAAGCAGGACGGCTGCGAGCCCGTCGAGCCGGACCGCGATGAAACTCAGGAAGCCAAGCGACGCCGCGTCCGCCCAGTGGGCATCGTCGAGCGATAGCAACAGCGGATGCTGCTCAGCGAGGTTGGCGCACAGCCAGTAGAGGCCGCGCAGGACCGGGAAGGTCTGATCACCGGACCACGGAAGGGTCGGCGCTTGCGCTGGTGCTTCGAACAGCGGCCGAGCGAGCCTAGCCGCGCCGGCGAACGCCCCTGGGGGATCGAGCGCGCTCGCACCCAGCAGCGGCTCGAAGAGTTGACGCACACAGCCGAACGCAAAGCCGCTCTCAAGCTCCGAACCGCGGGCGCGCAGCACTCGCATGCCGGCTCGCTGCGCGGCCTCGGCAGTCGCCCCCGCGAGGCGCGTCTTTCCGAGTCCCGCCGAGGCCTCGATGACAACCACCCTTCCGTCACCCTCGGTGGCGTCAGTGAGCGCTCGATCGAGAACGTCGAGTTCGTATTCGCGTCCGAGGAGCCCCGCGCCGGTTTCCACTATCACGCTGCTATCGGTCGTTAGGTATATGACCAAACAGCGTCGAGCGCAACGGTAAAGGTCATCGCTCGAACCAGCCGCTCTGAAGGTGCTACGCGCGGTTCTCTCAGTGTTCGCGATCCGGCCGCGATCGTTTGTGAAGCCGCCCCAGTGCGTCCGCGAGAGCGAGCCAACCCACGAATTCCTCGCTGCGCTCGCCGCTGCGTAGCAAGCCGCGCACCGGCTCGTGGTCCATCTCGAGTTCGAGCTCGATTCTGAGCACCGTCTGTGCGCCTTCCCCGCCCGCCCGCCTCGCTCTGGGCTCGCCATCTGGGTCAACTGCGCTTGGCACAACCCGCGACGCTATCCGCCATCGATGCTGGCGGCGTCGGGGAGCACCCTGAGATCGCTCCCTGATTCTCCTCTCGGAACTCGGCCTTCTCGCCGCCGGCCCGGCAGCGAGATCAGCGACATCAGGGTGGGTGATCAGGGTGGTCCCCGACGCGAAGCGCGCGCGAGAGTGGGACCTTCGTTTGCGTGAGCGCCGACGCGGGCGCCACGCGGATGATCGACGGGCGGCCCGCACTCGCCACGCTGTGCTTCACAATTGTCGAGCCCTGACAAACATGCCCTGAGACAGGAAGGAGATCCCATGAGCACGTCCACCGGCGGCGCGAGCCCCGCCGTGAAGCTCGGCGAGCGCATGCACGGCACCGCAATCGGACCTGATCATCCCGACTACGACGCGGCGCGGCGGGGGCACAACCAGTCCTTCGATTACCGACCGGCGCTGATCGCGCGCTGCGTGGACGCTGACGATGTGGGTATGGCGGTGCGGTTCGCGGCCGCCGAGGGGCTCGAGCTCGCCGTACGGAGCGGCGGACACAGTCTCGCGGGCTTCTGCTCGCTTGATGGCGGCCTGGTTATCGACCTGACGCCGATGCGCTCGGTGCAGGTCAACGCAGACGCCGGCACTGCGGCCGCGGGTGGCGGGGCGACCGCCGGTGATCTGGACCGGGCGACCCACGAGTTCGGGCTCGCCACCCCTTCGGCAACGGTGTCCACGGTCGGCCTGGCCGGCTTTACGCTCGGCGGCGGGATCGGTCATCTCGTCCGGGCGCACGGGCTGGCCGCCGATAACCTGATCGGCGCGGACGTCGTGCTTGCCGACGGCCGCCGGGTAAGCGCCGACGAGGAGCGGGAGCCCGAGTTGTTCTGGGCGCTGCGCGGCGGCGGCGGCAACTTCGGAGTGGTTACGCAATTGCGCTACCGGCTGCACCCGGTAAGCACCGTGATCGGTGGGCCGATGCTCTGGGAGCTCGCGGAGACCGCCGAGGTGCTGGAGCTCTACCTGCGGTGGCTGCCCGAGCAGCCGAACGAGGTCTCCGCCTTCCTCGCCGTAATGGTGGTGCCACCCGCCGACCCCTTCCCAGAAACGATTCGCCTGCGCCCGGTCTGCGCGCTCGTGTGGTGCAACACCGCGGCGCCCGAGCTCGCGCACGCTGCGCTCGACGCGTTCCGCGCGGCGGCGCCTACGCCGCTGCTCGACGCCGTCGCCGAGCTCCCGTACCCGGCGCTGCAGTCCGCGTTTGACCCGATCGCCCAGATCGGTATTTACAACCACGTCAGCAGCCAGTACTACAGCAGCCTCCCTGGGGAGGCTGCGGCGGAGTTCGTGCGCTTCGGCGAGACGACCCCGCACTGGCTCTCCTTCACGCATCTGTACCCGCTCAACGGCGCCGCCACCGCGCTGCGCAACGAGGACACCGCCTGGGCATGGCGACAGGCGGCGTTCGTGCAGATGTTCCTTGGCTCCAGCAACGAGCCCGGCCACGACACTGAGCTGCGGGAATGGGCGCACGGATTCTCTGACGCGCTAGCTCCCAACGCGGTCGACGCGGCCTACTCCAACCTCCTCATGGACGAGGGACCCGCCGCCGCCCGCGCCAGCTACGGGACCAACTACGAGCGGCTTGCCGCGATCAAAGCGGCCTACGACCCCGACAACCTCTTCCATACCAACCAGAACGTCCGGTCTGCCACGTGATCCGGGCCGGAAGTAACCGATGATCCCGTACAGATTGATGTACACGTTGGGGTTCGCTCCCTGGGAGCGACGCGATGTCGCGGGGTCGTGGCAGCCGATCCTCGACGGCCCACATGCGCCGGCTCCCGGCCGGGCACTCGATCTCGGCTGCGGCTCGGGCTGGACGCCGTGTACCTCGCTAAGCGCGGCTGGCGCGTCACCGCGGTCGACGTCGTCGACGCGGCGCTGGCCAGAGCTCGGCGCCCGGCGGCCGACCAGGGCGTCGAGGTTCACTGGGTCAGAGGTGACGTGGCCTGGCTGGGCCAGTCCGGTCTGGAGCCCGGGTACAGGCTCCTCTACGACTTCGGCTACATTCAGGGCCTCCCCGACTCGGCGCGCGCGGGCGACGTCGTGTGCCTGACCGAACTTGCCGCGCCACGAGCGAGGCTGGTCATGCTCGCGTTCAAGGCGAGGCGTCGCATGATCCTCCCGCACGGAATGGACAAGGCGCACGTCATCGCCCTGTTCGGCCAGCGTTGGGAACTCGAGCGCAGCCAGAGCGTCGTGACGGAGGCCATGCCGCCGCCAGTCCGGCGGGCCGCTCCGACCATTATCGCCTGACCCGGCGCAGCAAGACCGGTAGATCTTCTCTGCCGCCCGCCGACTAGCGATCGGCGGCCGGGCCGCGGTAGGCGAGTGCATCCGCTTTAGCCGCGAATCATTTGTGCGTGCTGGAGGCCGCGTGTGGCATCGAAGGCGCGTTGACGGTGAGCGGACTCGTGAACGCTGACCGCGTCTGTCATGGCGCGATCGGCTGCGGAACTTCGGTCTCACCCGCGTCGGCATGGGCGATCGGATCGACGAACACCGGATGGCGTCGCTGCCGTCGGCGCCGCGCGTCGGTCCGCAGGAGCTCAGCGATCTCCCGGAGCACCGCCCGCCGATCGCGTCCGCGCCGCGCCAGCATCCTCGCGGTCGCCGAGAGCAGCCTCGCCGGTGTCAGGACCTTCGACGGCGTCGCGCGGTGCTCGAGGATGTCGATGAAGGCGTCGAACTGGCCGCGCCGATCCATCCCCCGCATGATCTCAGTCAGTACGACGGGCGTCGCCCCGGCCGCGCCGAGATCGCACGAGAACCAGTGATGCCCGAACGCGTCACGGTCGCGCCAGGCCGACCACGCCGCCGTGGCGGCATCCATGTCGGCGTCCGAACCGACGAGGGCTCCGGCGATCACCGGCGCCAGCGCGTCGGCTTGCCGGAACGCGTCGGTCATTCCCTGAGCGCCAGACGGATCCTTGAAGTGGCCGGCGTCGCCGACCAGCACCCAGCCGGGACCGGCCGCCTCACGGAAGAAGCTCTCGAACCGCACGATCCCGAACAGCTTGCCGACCCTGCGGGCGCCGGCGATGCTCTCGGCTATGGGCGCGCACGAGCGAGCGTGCGTCACGAACGCCCCCTCGAGGTCGGCCCGGAACTCAGGCAGCGAGGCCATTTCCAGCCCCACGATCACCTGATAGAGCCCGCTGTCGGTGGGACAGCCGAGGGCGAGCTTCCCGTCCCAATGGTGCAGGACGACCTCCGGCTCGGGACCGAGGTGGGCATTCTCGAAGAAGCCCCAGTAGAAAAAGCGCTGGCTCGGGACCACGTGGTACTTCCGAGACCCGGTGAGTTTGGCGACGGTCGAGTTGCGACCGTCGGCGCCCACCACCAGCCGCGCCGATAGCTCGCGTTCGTTACCGCCGGCTCTCACCCGCACGCCGGACACGCGGCCGTCCCCGCGCAATAGCCCGCTCACGGTGCTTGCCATCATCACCTCGGCGCCCGCCTCCGCAGCGGCCTCGGCCAGGAGCGGATCGAGTATGAAGCGCCGCACCGACATGAACCCGCCCCTATCTCCGGGACGCATCGGAAACGCTGCCCGGG
Organism: uncultured Solirubrobacterales bacterium; assembly: GCA_963841535.1. Lineage (GTDB taxonomy): Bacteria > Actinomycetota > Thermoleophilia > Solirubrobacterales > Solirubrobacteraceae > Palsa-465. Next base: position 239,449 of record CAWJDF010000003.1, read on the forward strand.
TCTGGAACTCGCTATGCCGGAAGTCAAATCGCCGAATGAACGGTGCCCCGGTCGCCCGCGCCCGCTCGAGTACACCAAGATGTCCGAGGAGGTTGATTCCGGGCGCCTGGAAGACGTGGCTTGATAGCGTGTCGCGGGGGGAAGTCCGCGCGCTCAAGCAATGTGACTCGCAGCCCCTGCCGCGCCAGCAGCGCCGCCAATGACGACCCCGCGCAGCGCGCCCCGACGACAATCACGTCAAATGTCTCGGCCATGTGTATTCCCTCGTAGGAGGTTCTGAGCCAGTCGGCTTGCGCGCTCTCCACCCGCCGAGCCGACCACTGCCCAGATCCCGCGGGAGGGTCTCGCTGACGTGCGGGAGATCGGCAGGCTCACGACAGCGCGGACAGACCGCGCGCGTGTCGTCCGCCGCGAACTGCTCGCCGCAGAAGCACGCCACCCGCATCAGCCCGTCCCCCTCGCGCGCGGTGTTGCCGCCTGCGCCAAGGAACGGGTACGGACCGAGCCGCGCTCGTCCTCGGACGTGATCTCATGCCGAATTTGCGTCTGCACTCGTCGCTCCTCTCTTTGCTCCGCCGTACCCTGCTCGCGCGCCGACTGAGTCGACGGCACCGCTACGGCGGACGCGTTCGGCGCATCTGTCCGCCGCGCGCAGCTATCGGCACCCGTCGGGCGCGGCAGTCCCGGCTTTCTCATTCTGAGCCCGGTCGGGGCGGCCGTGCGGCCGCCCCGACGTTGTCTTCAGTTGCCGTCGGCAAGCGACCTCGGCCGCTGTGGAGTGCGTGTTTGCAGCGACCATGAGCGTTCTGCTCCTCGCGGTCATGCAGAGGTCCTCGTGGCGGGCCGGCTCGTCGTGGTAGGCACGTGTCGTTAGGCTGGAGCCCCGGCGGCTAGCGCCTTGACGTCGTCGGTGCTGAGCGGCTTCCCGCCGATGCCCCAGTCGCCGCTTTGGACATCTTCTACGACGACCCAGGTCACTCCTCGCATGTTCTCGCCCTCGATTGAGACCATCGCGTCGGTGAGGCGCTCGATGATCTGCCCCTTCTGGTCGGGCGTGAAGACGTCCTCGATGACCTTGACATTGATGAGCGGCATTGCGCTTCCTCCTTTTGTTGGTTTGGTTTTGCAACAGAACTCGACCCCACGGCAGGCTTGGTCGGGCGCCGCGGCGCGGTGCGCGGCGACGGTCCCAACGAAGACTGTGGCGCGGTGCTCGACGTCCTCCACAGTGGAGGACGACCATCACAGCCACCGTCACAGCGCGCGTGAAACATCGCGTTTGAACCGCTCTGGGTTTGATGGAGAGCCTGGCGTTTTGTGAACGGACCGACGTCTGGTCGGTCTTGGGACAGCGTAGAGCTGTCGGGATGAGCTTGTCGGTTGGAGCTTGGCCATCAGTTGAGTTGCTCTGACTCCGACTCCTGCACGGGCCCGTCGGTGATCCTCGGCCGGCCCCGGGTGCGGTGGATCCCGGAGCCGGGGCTGCCGCACATGATCGTGACGGTCCCGGCCGGGGTCGGCGGCCGTGAGGGCCGCGCTGTTCGCGCGGTAGCGGGTGCGGTCGGCCCGGTAACGGCGTCCGGTGGAGGGTTTGACGCGATTTGCCTGTCGCGGGGTTCGGTTTGAGGCGCTGGGAGGCGATCTGCGGCCCTCGGAGCGGTGTCCGCGATGGTCAGGTCGCCCGGATCTGCTGCCTTCAGTTCGCCTTCGGCAGCGTGGAGGGCCTCGAACTCGACAGGCGGGAGGTCGCCGAGGTAGCCGTGCAGCCGCTGGGTGTTGTGCCAGTGCACCCAGCCCAAGGTGGCGAGCTCGACCTCCTCGACGGTCTTCCACGGCCCGGTGCGCGCCGGGCCGCGGATCAGCTCGGCCTTGTAGTAGCCATTGACCGTCTCGGCCAGCGCATTGTCGTAGCTGTCGCCGACGGTGCCGATCGACGGGACCGCGCCGATCTCCGCGAGCCGCTCGCCGTAGCGAATACTGGTGAACTGCGAGCCGGCGTCGGAGTGGCAGCGCAGCCCGGGGTGACGCAGGCCGCGGTTCCAGCGGGCCATCTCGATCGCGTCGAGGACCATCGGCGTGCGCATATGCCCGGCGACGCGCCAGCCGACGATCATCCGGCTGAACGCGTCGATCATGAAGCACACGTACGCGACGCCGGCCCAGGTGGCCACGAACGTGAGGTCGGTGACCCACAGCTCGTTAGGGTGGCTGGCCGTGAACTGACGATCCACGAGATCGGGATGCCGGCCGGCCTCCTGGTCGCGGCGGGTCGTGCGAACCCGCTTGGACCGCAGCACCCCTTGGATCCCGGCCCGGCGCATCAACCGGGCGGTCTGATCCCGCCCGATCTCGATCCCCGCGCGGCGAGCAGCCTTCCACAGCTTCCTCGTGCCGTAGACCTGGTAGTTCTCCTTCCAGAGCCCCACCAGCCGCGGCGTCAACTCCTCGTCGCGCCGCTCCCGCGCCGACGGCAGTCGGCTGCGGGCGGCGTAGTAGCTGCTCGGAGCCACCTGCAACGTCCGGCAGATGGGCTCGACCCCGAGCCTACGACCGTCGACCACCTCGTCCTTGTTGGCGTCGATGAACACGGCTATCTGCGCTGCTGGCGGTCGAGCTCCGCCCCGAAGAAAGTCGCCGCGCGCCGCAAGATCTCGTTTGCGCGCCGCAACTCACGGTTCTCCTGCTCGAGCTTCCCGCAGCCGCGACCGCTCCTCACTCGAGACGCCCGGGAGGGGACCGTCGTCGGTCTCGGCCTGCTTGACCCAAGCCCGGACCGACTCGACCCCGTATCCCAGCTGCTCGGCGACCCGACGAACCGTCCCCGTCGTCGACCCAGTCTCCGCCCTGAGCGAGCGGACCATCCTCACCGCCGCCTGCTTCTCCTCACGCGAATACCGCCGTGTCGTCGGCCTGCCAGCTGTGCGATCTGTCGCCATCAACTCCTCCTGGTTTCCAAAGCCAGGAGTCTCCAAGCAACCCAGGACGGTTCACGTTCGCCCAAACGGTCGTGTCGGTACGCTTTTGCGATGCTTCAAATCCGCTTGCTCGGCGAGCTGGCGGTTGAGAGCTCGAGCGGACCGATCCAACTCAGCGGATCATGGCGAGCCCGTTCACTGCTGGCCTGGCTGGCGCTCAATCCCGGCAGCCACCGGCGAGCCGACCTCGCCGCTCGCTTCTGGCCAGAAGTGCTGGACTCGAGCGCCCGTGCCAGCCTGAGGAATGCGATCTGGACGCTTCGGCGGACGCTGGGAAGCGAAGCCGGCCACACGCTGCTCGCAACGCGCGACCGAGTCAGCCTCACCGGCCCCGAGGTATGGATCGACGTGCGCGCGTTCCGTGATCACGTCGAGCACGGACGGTTTGAGGCGGCGGTTGGGCTCTGCGGAGGCGAGTTACTCGCCGGCCTCGACGAAGAATGGGTGTACGAGTATCGCGACGCGCATAACGAGCATGTATCCGAAGTGTTGGAGCGACTCGCGGGCCACGCAGAGGCAACCGCTGACTTCGCAACGGCAATTTCCCTGACGCGCCGGCGTGTTGCGCTCGATCCGCTGGCGGAGGACGCGCAGCGGGCGCTGATAGCCCGCCTCGCGGCCGTCGGCGACCGCGCCGGGGCGCTTGGCGCGTATGCGCGGCTGCGTGATCGCTTGCGCCGCGAGCTTGGGATCTCGCCATCCCAGCAGACGCGCGAGCTCGCCGCGCGGCTCCGTGACGACGCTGCGACGGTCGAGCCCTCGGATTTGGGCGGGCGTCACGGCAAAGGAAGTGGGCGCATCCCGGACGTCGGCTGGAGACCGGGGATGACTTTCCCGCTGCCGCCGGGGCTCGATCGCCCACCGAGGTCGACGTTCGTCGGGAGGGGGGCGGAGATGGCGATGCTGCGGCGAGCATGGAGCCGTACTTGCGCCGGCGAGGGCGCTCGCATGGTGCTCGTGACGGGCGAGTCTGGCATCGGCAAGAGCCGTTTGGCACGCGAAATGGCGCTCAGCTCAGGTGGAGAGGACGCGGTCGTGCTGCATGGCGCGGCTGCCGAGGAACTGCTCGTGCCATATCAACCGTTCGTCGAGGCGCTCAGACACTACCTCACCATCTCCGCACCCGAGGAGCTGTGCCATCGGATCCGGCCTCGCGCCCGCGATCTGGAGCCGATCATTCCCAGCCTCCCGCGGCCGATCGGTCAGACCCCGCCCGATGGGGCGTCCGGGGACAGCAGGCGCTACCGCCTGTTTGATGCGTTCAGCTCGCTGCTCGGTGATCTCTCGAGAGATGCGCCGGTCTTGCTTGTGCTCGACGACCTCCAATGGGCGGACCATTCCTCGATCGCGCTGCTGCGACACATGCTTGTCTCTCGCCCGGAGACGCGGCTGCTCGTGCTTGCGACCAGCCGGCAGGGCGAGAGGTCGACACACACTCCGTTGGGGCAGGCGCTCGGGCGCCTCGTCGAACAGGGGCTGCTTGAGCGCGTGCCGCTCGCCGGTCTACTCGACGCTGACGTGGCGGAGCTCTGCCGCAGCCAGACGGGGAGGAAGCTGTCGCCCGAGCTGGTCGAAGCGATTCGCAGCGAGGCGGCCGGGAACCCGTTCTTTGTGCAGGAGTTGGTACGGCACCTCAGCGAGTTTGACGAAGGTGCCGGGTTGCTTTCGCTCGCTCGCGGCGAGTTGCCTGACAGCGTGCGGGCGGTCGTCAACCTCCGCCTCGCGCCGCTGGGCGACAACTGTGTCCGTCTGCTGACGGTCGCCGCGGTCCTCGGCACGGAGTTCGAACTTGAACCACTCGAGCGCGTCAGCGATCTGCAAGGCGAGGACCTCGTCGGCGCGCTCGATGAGGCGCTGGCTGCGGACGTCGTCGTGGAACTCGCCTACAGAGATCGCGAGTGCTTCGCCTTCTCTCACGCGTTGGTTCGGCGGACTCTGCTCGAGCGCCTCAGCCGCGCGCAACGACGCCGCATCCATGCGCGCGTGGCGGAGGCACTCGAGACGTCTCGCGGCGATGCGGCCCTCACCGAAATTGCACACCACCTGTGTGAGGCCATGCCTGCCGCCGATCGCGAGCGGGCGCTGGACTATGCGACCCGGGCGGCGGAACAGGCGACCGCGGATCTGGCATACGCCGAAGCCGTCGATCTATTCACCCGCGCGCTCTCGCTACTGCCCGAAGACCACGAGCGCCGACGGATCCTCGCGCTCAAGCGGGCGCTGGCGTACCAAGCTCTCACGCACGTGGTCATGGACAACATCCGACCGGAGGCGCGCGCCGATCCGGTCACCTTTCCGACGACCACATCGAGCGTTATAGCTTTACCTCCTCGGGAGTGATGTCCCCGACGACCTCGTACACATTGGTCACGACATGGCCACCGACGCGGTCCGCGTGTTCACGCAGACGCTCGGCGCTGGGAGCGCTGTACAAGCAGAAGCTCTTGACCGAGCCCTGCTCGTCGCTGCAGACATGACTATGTTCCCATGTGATGTCGGGAAAGTGCTCGATCCCGGTCGCCTTGGACCGCGCGGCCACCTCCTGCATCTCCTCCTCGCCCACCAGCCCGAAGTCACGCTCGATCACATATCGCGGCACGACTCTCTCCTCCTTTCTTGGGGAAGGTTCGATCTTACGCCGAGCCACGAAAGGCACAACATCAATGTGCTGACGCGCCGGATCAGGGGGCCGGTTTCTCGAGCAGAGCCTTGATCCGATCGAGTCTGTGCGTCCAGACCTGTTGTCCCTTCTGGTTGAACAGCGGAGACAGCGGCTTGAGCATTCCGACGGGGTTGGAGTTGCCGCTGAACGTGACCGATGTTCCGTTGCTTGTCTGCTCGAAGGCGAGGCAGCACTTGGGTCGCATGGGTCCGATCGCCCCCTCGAATTCGATCTTGCGGTTTGGCTCGATCGCGGTGTAGCGGGTGGTCGTCTCCCGCGTCTTTCCGAGCGAGTGCTGACGCAGCCGGAATGTCGTGCCCGGTTCGGTCGGGCCTCGCGGGGTCTTGACGACGTGCTCGACGCTGGGGTCGGTTCTCGGCGCGCTGCGCTCGAGGTCGAGGAAGAAGCGAAAGACCTCTTCGAGCGGCCGGGCGATCGTCACCGTTGATCGCATCTTTGGCATGGCGTTCTCCTGTGCTCTCCTGTCTGTTGTCGCGCGCTCTCGCGCTCGCGTCTAGGTCATGTAGTTGTGCACGGGCCAGAACTGGATCTCAGGTCGCTGTCCGGAAGCACCGAGGGCCTCGAGTGCGGGACGGAACCGATCTTGGATGAAGCGCTCGGCCTGCTCCCGGGACTCCCACACCTCGATCACGCGAAAGCCGCCATTGGGGCTCGGCCCGGCGAGATGCACGATTCCACCGGCGGCCTGGTCCTGCCCGAGCTGCGCTCGGACGTTGTCGTAAAGCTCCGGGGTCCCGCTCGGGTTATCGACCATCATCACGACCGGCATGTCCGCCTCCTCACGCTGTTTGTGGGCTCAGGAGGCGAGGTTAGGCGCGGCCGCCGGGGCGGGCTATCGGGAGTTCTCCCCATGCCATCAGCCCGTGCTGCATCGCGAACAGGGTCGCGCCCGCCCGCGTCGAGACGCCCATCTTCGCGTAGGCGTTCTGGATGTGGCGATCCGCCGTCTTGGTCGCGATAGCAAGCTCGCGTGCGACCTGCTTGGTCTGCAGCCCGCGGGCGAGCAGGCGGACCACCTCCGTCTCGCGCTCGGTCAATCCGGCGGGACGCTCGATCCGCGGAACTCGCTGTCCCGCGGTCTCGATCACCGCCGCGACGGCATCCGGATCCAGCCGCCCGGCGCTTGCCTCTCCACCGAGTGCGTCGGCCGCCTGCTCGGGCGCCAGGGCAGGCCTGTGCGGCCGCGGCTCGGTCATGGCCTGAAAAACGTCGGCGGCGGCAACCAGGCGCGCGGACATCGGCAGCTCTGCGCCGGAGCAGCCGCGGTGATAGCCCGAGCGGTCGAGGCGTTCGTGATGCGCGCCGGCGATCCGCGCCAGATCGGCAAGGAACGAGGATCGCGCCAGGACGCGTTCGGTGTGATACGGATGCAGCCGTACCTGCTCCCACTCGTCCATGCTCAGCTGCCCGGGCTTCTGCCAGGTCCTGGCGCCGATCGCGACACGGCCGAGATCGTGCACGAGCGCGGCGCGGCCGACCTTGGCGGCGGTGGCGGCATCGAGCCGGCAATGCGCCGCTGCTGCTCCGACGAGCGTCGCCACCCCCGCCGCATGACCGGTGAAGGACGGAGAGATCAGGTCGGCAAAGGCACCCATCGCCTCGAGCGCGCGGTCGATCGCCTCGCCCTCCAAGATCAGCTCAGGGCGGGGTTCGCAAGCGAGCGTCTCCTCCCACGCCGAGACCTGCTCGTCAAGCGCGAGAATCTCCTCCCCCTCGTCCGCGAGGCAGGCCGCCACCTCCGGATCGAACGCGTGCCCAGCCCGCTCGCGAACGAGCCGCGTGGCGCGCTCGATCCCGCCGAGCATGCACTGAAAGCAGGCATCCACCGCCACTTGGACGATCCGCATCGCCAGCGGGATCCCCTCCCGCCCGGCACGGCGCAACGGTCCCTTCCCGTCCCAGCGATCGGTCACATAGGCCAAAACTCCCGCCACCGACGAGGCCAGTCCAACCCCCTCGGCCAGCATCTGCGCCACCTCGCAGGTGGCCGTCAACGCAGGACGTTGCTCGCGCGCCATCCGGGGCAGCCGGCGCATGGTCTGGACCGTGCGCAACAACACCGGACTATCAGGATCAGGCACCGCACCGAGCAAACCGGCGAACGCCTCACGACCCGACCCGTACATGACCGGATTGAAATGCGTGGTCATCGAACCGCCGAACACCTCAGCGGCGATGTGCGCCTCGGTCGTGCAGCCCACGTGCGAGAGCAGGCACGCGAAGTACGTCTGCGCCGCGGTCCCACCATCGACCCCAAGCCGGTCGGCAAGGCGAGCGGCGATAAGGGTGCTCCGCAGCCCATGCTCGAACGGAAACGCCATCCCCAGATCGGTCGCGAGACAAAGCGCAGCGATGATCTCGGCGGCACGGACGCGCTCGGGCTGTCGGAACCCCTCGTCGTCCACGCCAACAATCTACCCCAGCCCACGGAGCCGGCGGCCGACCACCGCGTGGACTCGCCACGCCCCTGACCGCTATGTCTGCTGAGCGGTCGAGCCAGCCGCGCTGCTCGTGAGCGACTTGATGACACTGGCTCTGGAGCTACGCTGATGCCAGGTCAGAACTCGCCGTCCTTGAAGCCGTCGATAGCGGCGAAGCGCAGACGCCCCCCGACCTGGCGTCGGTCCTCGGCATCAGCGAGGACGAGGCTGCTCGGCGCTTGAGCGAAGCGGAGAACGCTGGGCTTGTCGGCGTGGAGAAAGGCAGCACGCGCCACGTGATGTCAGGGGGCCGAATCCCGTTGGCTACGTCTCACCGAGGCAGGACGCACAGAGATGGGTCGGCTGCGCGACGAACAGTCAGTCCGCTGAGGCGCGCTCGGGCGCTGAGCAGCGCGGCTCGAAGATGGTCGAGCGCAGACAGATCGCACACGTCACCCTTCTCGGGCCCCATACGACGCGGCCAATTCGGGCCCTCGCTTTGCCACTCCGACTCACCGCGCGCACCGCGGTTGCCCGGGGTGCGAGCGTTTGACACCCGGCTTAGGCCCATGTGTGGCCGGCGCGTATGCTGAGGGAGGGCATGGTTGGCGCTGGTGGTATTCATTCTGCTCGTACCAGGCGCTGGTGGACGTTGTTCTCGGACCCAACCGCCATGCCGGGCTGGCTGCTTCCCTACGTGATCGCGCGGCTGCTGGCCAGCGGTCTGGCAGTGGTACTGGTGAGCCGGCATGGCGTCAGCGGCACAGATGTGGCGATGCTGCTCTACGGGCCGGCCAGCACGGCCGCGCTGTTGTTGTCTGCTCGGCTGCGGCGGGCGCCGGCGTGCTGGATGGTTGATGTCGGCGCGGGGTTTGCGCTCATGCTGCTGTGGGGGGATTGGCGCAGCCCTTACTACTTGCTGTGGCTGTCGGCGCTGGTGCTGCCGGCCGTGTCGCTTGGTCTGTTTGCGGGCGCCTGGCTGGGGCTCGGCGCGTCGCTGTCGTTTCTTGGGATCGCCATTGTGGGTGGACCGTTCCCGGGGCGGCTTCAGCCGGTCTCCTCAGAGACGCTGGCGATCCATCTGGTGCTGCCGTTCATTTTGGTGGTTTCGCTGGCCTACGCCGCGGAGGCGCTGCGCAAGTTCGAGCTGGAACGTGCAGAGCGAGAGCGTCTGGTGGTCGAGGCCGAGCGCCGCCGGATCGCGTGGGAGCTGCACGACTCTGCCAAGCAGCGGTTGCACGCTGCCCATTTCCTGGTCAGCTCGCTGCATGGCCGGGTCGCCGCTCCGCTTGATCGCGCTGTCGAGCAGGCCATGGTGGAGCTTGAATCTGCCGGATCCGACATGGACACCAGCGTGGCGGAGCTGCGCTTGCCGCTGGAGGGACGGCCGCTCGATGTGGCGCTCCGTGAGCGAGTAGACGAGCTCGCGCCGACCAGCGGCGTGGCGATCAGCGTCACTGGCCACACCCCGTCATTGCCGCCGCTGGTGGCTGCGCACGTCTACCGGATCGGCGCCGAGGCGCTCACCAACGCGCTCCGCCACGCGCAGGCGACTGCGATCGAAGTCTCGATGGAAGCGAACGACGGGAAGCTGCGGCTCGAGATCGCAGACGACGGGCGGGGGCTGCCGGCCGAGTTCCGTCACGGGGCAAGTGGCCTGCTGGCGATGGACAGCCGGGCGGCTACGGTCGGCGGCCGGCTGGTGGTGGGTCCGCGACCCGGCGGGCGCGGGACCCGGGTGCTGCTCGAGGTGCCGCTTGCGGACAGGGGCGACGCCGGATGATTCGGGTGTTGGTGGTCGATGACCATCCCGCCATGCGAGCGGGTCTCCGTGCGGTGATCGATACCGAGCCGGGGATCGTGTTCGCTGGTCAGAGCGACGGCGAGCAGCAGAGCCTGTTCGCCGAGCTTGAGCGTACAAAGGTGAATCTGGTGCTGCTCGACTACCACCTCCCGCATGGCGATGGGCTCCAGTTGTGCTACCGGATAAAGCACCAGCCTGCGCCGCCCAGAGTGCTGCTGTACTCGGCCTACGCGAGCCCGACGCTCGCGCTACCCGCCCGCTTAGCGCGGGCCGACGGCCTGGTGCATAAAGGCATTGGAGCGCGCGAGCTATTCGAGGCCATCCGGCGCGTGTATCGCGGCGACCGGCTGCTGGCGCCGCTCTCGACGGCGGTGCTGGAGGAAGCACACGGCAAGCTCGACCCGGACACCCGCCCGCTCGTCGGGATGCTCCTCCATGACTGCTCAGAAGAGGAGGCCGCACAGGCGCTGCGGATGGAACCCGGCAACGCCCGGCACGCTGTTCGGCAGATCCTTGCGCGGCTGGCGCTGCAGATCCCGACGGATTCCGACCCGACGACGGGCCAAACCGATTAGGACTGGCTCCGACGGCACGCCGGCCGCCGCAGCTGCGCCGGATCCTCCGCCGATGGACGATAGTCGATGCCCCGTTTGTAATCCCGATGACCTGCGACGGTGTTGCCGCAACAGGAACTCGTGCCCCTGCGGTACGGTGGCCGAGTGAGCCTGACGTCAGGATCGGGGGCACGGCGAAGTGGGGGTATCGGCGGGATCACCGCCGATGCTTCTCGAGTCCGTGCGGGTTGCGGGAGCCCGCGGCGACCTTCGCGCCGACACCGAAGTTGCCGCTGGCCGACTGCTCACGGCCGCTTGACGCCAGCTGGTTGATGTAGCGGCCCAGCTGCTCGGCGGTCTCCCGGTGCCGGTGTCGATCACCGACAGCTTGCGCAGGCGGCCGCCCGAGGCGTCGACCGCAGCCAGTCCACGTCCCACACGACCCGGAAGCCGGCGCGGTCGCCGAGCGCGGCGATTGCGTCGAGCCCGTTGACGGTCAGCTCGTGCAGGCCTTGAAGGTCCGTGCATTCGCTGCCGAGGCGCTCGAGCAGGAAGGTGGGGTTGGCGACCGACAGCTCATGCCAGCCGTCGACCGCCGCCCCCTGGGGGTCGGCGGCGTGGTCGTGCTGCGAAAGCTGGCCGGGCACCTCGACTGGTAGGTACCGAGCGTCGTGGCCGATGGCCCCGGCAGACGCTGCCCATCAGCCGTCGGGGAACGCGTCCCTGCGGGCTGCAGGCCAGGACCCGTAGATGTCGATGACGGTCGACGGCGCCGGCCAGTCTCGAGCGAGGAACCGCTCGAGTGCCTCACCGCCACGTCTGCGGGCGTGCGTCCGAGACCAGTCGGTTGACGAAGGAAGCCTCCCATATCGCTGTCGCCACTCGTGCATCGCGCCGCGCACCCACTCGCGCGTCCGCATGGGCGCGATCGCCCCGGGATGGCAGCCCTTGCAGAACTCGTAAGCGTCGCCCTTGCCGCCGCGCGCGGTGGTTGGGGCGCCGCAGCCTCGACACACCCCTTGGTAGCGGCGCTTCATGGCTCGGGCCTTCGCGCCGGTCGGGTCCTAAGCGCCTAAAAGGCGTTAGTCTCCCGTCGAGAGGGGTCGCATGTCGAAGCCCAGAGATGTCGTGGTCGTCCGCGTGAGCGAGAAGGGTGACCGGGAGGACGAGCACTTTCACTCGCCCGAGGTGCAGATCGAGGCGGCCAGGCGGTGGGCGAAGGACCGCGGTGAGCGGCTTGTTGCCTCGCCGATTCCCGAGATCGACGTCAGCGGCAAGCTGCCGCTGTCCAAGCGCCCCGGCCTGTTGGCGGCGATCGAGATGATCGAGGCGGGCCGGGCCGACCAGCTCGTGGTGGCGTATTTCGATCGGCTGGTGCGCTCGCTGAAGGTCCAGCTGGAGGTGATCGAGCGCGTGGAGAGGGCGGGCGGGGAGATCTTCGCGCTCGACCACGGCAAGCTCACGAACGGCACGGCGGCGCCGCGCCTGTCCACGAACATGCTCGGCTCGGTGTTCCAATACTTTGCCGAGATCACGGGCGAGAAGGTCACGGCGGCTCAGGCGCGGGCCGTGGCGCGGGGTGTCTACCCGCACCCGAAGATCCCGGTCGGGTACGTGCGCGGCGAGAACGGCGTGCTGGTGGTCGAGCCCGCGGCAGCGAAGGTCGTGGTGCGGGCGTTCAAGCGCCGCGATCGCGGCGCGTCGCTGGTGGAGATCCAGGCATTCCTCGCCGAGAACGGGATCGAGCGCGCGCTCTCCGGTGTGGCCTGGATGCTGCGCTCGCGAATGTACCTGGGCGAGATCCACTTCGGCGAACTGCACAACACGCACGCTCACGACGCGATCGTCAAAGATCGCGCGCTGTTCGAGCGCGTGCAGCGGCGGACGGTCTCGCGCGGGCGCCAAGCCAAATCAGACCGGCTGCTGGCCCGCCTCGGTGTGTTGCGCTGCGGGACATGCGGGTCGCGGATGGTGATCAACTCCGACAGCGGCAGCTATCGCTGCGGCGACACCAGCGCGAACCGCTGCCAGCGGCGAGCTGCGGTCAAGGCCGACCGGGTCGAGGCGATGGTGCTGGACGCGGTCCGGGCGTACTCGGCCACGGCCGACCCGCACCCACGCGCGTCGCGCAGGCGGCAGATCCGTGAGGCGGACGAGGCGATCGAGCGCGCCAGCGCGGATCTCGATGAGGCGATCCGGCAGCTCGGCGGGCTTGGCTTGTTGGGCCGGCCCGCGAGCCAGGAGATGTTGGAGAAGCTGACCACGGCGCTCGATGACGCCCACGCCGTCCGGGCCCGACTCCGCGATGGGGGCGAGAGCAACATCATCGGTCCTGACGAGATCGACAAGCTGAGCGACCCCGCGAAGCGGGTGGCGGCGTGGCGACGGCTGATCAGCGACACCGTCGAGTCGGTTACGGTCGCGCCGGCGATGACCGCCGATGGGCGCCCGAGTCGCCTCTGGGACCCTCGCCGGATCGACATCAGGTTCCTCGGCCAGGATCCGTAAGTAAGCCGCCCACAGCGACTTCTCGCGCGTCCGTCGACACCCTCGGGTCGTACGATTCGCACACCTCTGCCGACGGTCGCGGGGTCGGACATCGTCGTCGGGCGCGACTCCGCAACCGAACGAGAAGCAGCAGAGCGAGATCGGCGTCGTCGGCCGTGCGAGATTCGTCCGTCGGGGAGGCGCGACGCCGCGAATCCGCGGTCGTCTGTCAGCAGCCGCCGGTTGTGGGGAGCACACAGTTCGGTGGTCGCCGGCGGTCACGGCCACGGGGGGTCGGCGCGACTATCGGAACCGTGGCGAAGCGCTAGCTCGCGCCGCCGCCGTCGGAGTGCTGGATCGTCGCCGTTGCGCTCGTCCGCTTCGGGGAGGTCGCGACGATCGCTTTCGAGGAATGCGCTCGTCGGGCGACCGGCACGGTTCGGACCGAACCGGCGGTCGGTGCTAGCCAGAATCGAGCAAGCACCCGCTCCTCCTTCCGCGGAAGAGCAGGGCACGGATCGGGTCGCTCACGACGCCGGGGTGGCCGGCGACCCGTCCGGTCGCGCAACTGGCGATTATGTGAGGTCGGTCTGAGGGTGTAAACGACGTCCACGAGCGGCCTTTGGGGCGCCTCGGTTGAGGCAGTATCTGAGGCTGTCGGTGATGTCAACGACGTCAGTGAGGGCTGCGCGGGCCGGGTCCGTCCGCGGGGCGTTCTATGTTGGGTTGTGTCATGGATGACGCTGACGTTGATGGGATGCGACGGGGGTTTGTGGCTCGCCGGGTGCGGATGCCGTCAAGCGGGGTTGAGTCGTGGACGGTGGTCGGGCCAGATGCTCGACCGGTGCCGCTGGTTGATGAGTTCCTTGGTTGGTTGACGGGGATCGAGCGTTCGCCGAACACGGTCGAGGCGTATGCGCGGGATCTGGCGGCGTTCTGGTCGTTTCTGGCTGGGCGTGGCGTGGCGTGGGATCGGGTGTCGGTGGCGGAGTTGGGCGAGTTCGCTGCGTGGGCGCGGCGGCCGGCGGAGAACGTGGTGGTGATCAGCGAGCTGGCGGCGAAGCGGTCTGCGCGGACGGTGAACCGGATGTTGACGGCGGTGATGGCGTTCTATGAGTTCCAGGGTCGGCGGGGTAGTTCGCTGGCCAGGGATCTGGTGGTGCAGACGCGCGGCGGACGGGGCGGCTATAAGCCGTTTCTGCATGGCATCGCTGGTGCCAAGCCGCGGGGGCGGGCGGTGCGGTTGCCTGAGCGGCAGCGGCTGCCGGGGACGTTGAGTTTGGAGCGGGTGGCGGCGGTGATCGACTGCCAGCAGCGGTTGCGTGATCGGTTCTTGTTCGCGCTGCTTGTGTCGACGGGGATGCGGGTCGGTCAGGCGTTGGGGCTGCGTCACGAGGATCTCGTCTCGTGGGAGCGGCGGATCGAGATCGTGCCGCGCGAGGACGATCGTGGCCGGGCGCGATCGAAGGGCGGCGCGCGGGGGTCGGTGCCGGTGCCGGGCGAGCTGATCCGGCTGTGGTCTGACTACATGCACGAGGAGTACGGCGCGGTTGAGTCGGACTTCGTGTTCGTGAACTTGTGGGGCGGCGAGCGCGGCCGGCCGTTGAGCTATGCGGCGGTCAACGAGCTAGTGATGCGTACCAGGGAGCTGGTCGGGTTTCACTTCACCGCGCACATGCTGCGGCACACGTTCGCGACGTTGGCGTATCGCGACGGGGTGGCGCTTGAGGTGATCGGGGCGGTGCTGACGCACCGCTCGCGGTCCTCGACGCTGATCTATACGCATCTGACGGCGGAGGATCTGCGGGCGGTGTTGGCCGAGCGCGGGGTGCTGGACCGGGTGGCGGACCTGCTGACATGAGCGCACGCCAACTGCGAGCGGTCGATGGTGGGCGCGCCCCGGATGGTTGGGAGCAGCTATGGGTGCTTGATCGGTGGCCGCTGCG
>CAWJDF010000004.1:0-142116 GCA_963841535.1 uncultured Solirubrobacterales bacterium
AGAACCGACAGCCACCGCTTCCGGGTGCTCGAGCCCGACAGCGACCAGACCAAGGCGCTCAGAGCGTTGTGCCGCGGACGCGAGGATCTCGTACAGACCCGCGTCGCGCTCGCCAACCAGCTGCGCGCCGAGCTCGAGCGCTTCTGGCCGGGCGCGATCCATTTTCGCCCGCCTCGACAGCCCGATCGGCCTCGCGTTCCTGGAGCGCTACCCCAGCCCGCAAGACGCCAGCACGCTCGGTCAGCAGCGACTGGCGGCGTTCCTGCGCCGCGAGGGCTACAGCGGGCGTCAAGACCCCGCCAAGCTGCTCGGCAAGCTCAGAAGCGCCCCCGAGGGCCGCGCCGGCGAGCAGGAGACCGCCATCCGCCGGCAGCTCGTGCTCGCGCTCGTCGCGACGCTCAAGACCCTGGTGGCGCAGATCAAGACGCTCGAGCAGCAGATCGCCCGCGCCCTCCGCGCACACCCCGACGGGCCGATCTTCCTCTCGCTGTTCCGCGACCCCAAGAGCGTCATCACCGCCGCCACGCTGCTGGGCGAGATCGGCGACTGCCGAGGGCGCTACCCGACCGGCGACGCGCTCGCCGGCGACGCCGGCCAGGCCGCCGTCGCGATGAGTCCGGCAAACGCAAGGTCGCGTGCTTCCGCTGGGCGTGCAACAACCGACTCCGCGACGCGTTCTGCACGCTCGCCGACAGCACCCGCCATCACAACCCGTGGGCCGCCGACCACTACGCCCGAGCAATCGCACGCGGGCACGACCATCCCCGCGCGATCCGCACCCTCGGCCGCGCCTGGTGCCGGATCATCTGGCGCTGCTGGCAGGACCACACCCCCTACGACCCCTCCCGCCACCGCGCCCTCCAACAGCATGTCCTGGTGACGATCCCCGCATCGTCGGGGCCCCGCCCCGACCTCGCCGCCACCCAGCGGATGCTCAGCGCCGCCGTCACCCACCGGGCGGCCCGCAGGGCCGAGCGCGCAGCGCTTGACGGCAAGCCGACATCCGCTAACACGCTCGGGGGTTGATGTCATGAAGGGCCGGGCGGGCTCCGGCGGTCCGGGGCGGCGTGCGCCGTCCGGGCGGCAGGAAGTCGGCCCTCCGCCCCGAACTGCAAGCTTTGAGACCGTGCGGATGATCGCCGCGCGGCCGGACAATTCGAGACGGAGGTACCGACCGTGAGTAACCCTACGCGTTGGGTCGGCGTCGACCTGCACCGCCGGCGCTCGCAGATCGCGATCATTGACGAGCACGGAGAGCTTGCGCTCTCGCGCCGGATCGTCAACGACCGCGGCACGTTCCGGGAGTTGCTCGGCGACCCGGACGGGACGCACGTGGCGCTCGAGGCGACCTACGGCTGGGAGTGGCTGGCCGACCTGCTCGAGGAGGCAGGCTATGACGTACATCTGGCCCACCCGTTGCGGACGCGGGCGATCGCCGCGGCGCGCGTGAAGACCGACGCGGTCGACGCGAAGACACTCGCGCACCTGCTGCGGACCGGGCTCCTGCCCGAGGCGTACATCGCCCCGCCCGAGCTGCGTGACCTGCGCGAGTTGCTGCGCCACCGCGCCGTGCTGACCAGGATGCGCACCGCGGTCAAGAACCGCGTGCACGCGCTGCTGGCCCGCCAAGGTATCCGCCAAGAGCACGCCGACCTGTTCGGCAAGGCCGGCCGCGAGTTCCTCGCCAGCCTCGAGCTGCCCGAGGGCTCCCGCCGGCGGCTGGACAGCCTGATGGCGCTGATCGGTGACTTCGACCGTGAGATCACCGCCACCACCCGCGAGATCGACGCGCGCGCCAAGACCGACGAGCGCGTCACGGTCCTTTGCCAGCTCCCCGGCGTCGGGCGCTACACCGCGATGCTGATCATCGCCGAGGTCGGCGACGTGTCGCGCTTCCCCACCGCCCGACACCTGTGCGCCTGGGCGGGGCTCGCGCCGACCGTCCGCAGCTCCGACGGCAAGGCGCGCCTGGGGCACATCTCCCGCCAAGGCTCCCCGGCGCTGCGCTGGGCGCTGACCGAGGCCGCGCAGAAGATCCCCACCGGCGGCGGTCCGCTGCGGGCGATGTTCGAGCGGATCGCCAAGCGCCGCGGGCGCAAGATCGCCAAGGTCGCGGTCGCCCGCCAGATCCTCACCCTCTGCTACTACGGGCTGCGCGACGGCGAGATCCGCTGCCTCAAGAACCAGCCTGACACCGACGACCACCACGACGAGCTGGCCCAGGCCGCATGACCAACGCCAGCTCACACCAGACTTGCGCTCACGAGGGCGCGAGGTGCATGCTCGGGCGAGCTCGCTCCTGTGTCTGGCCTCCTTCTCGACATCGATAAGGACGGCCGTGAGGTTGATTGAGCCCCCGAGCACCGCACGACACTCTGGTCCGCCCCGCGCGACCGAATGGATGACTGGAGCCTCCTCCCAAGCCGCAACGCAGTCAGCGAACCGGCGCCCGACCTCCAGAGCCCCATGACCACCACCACGCTCCCTGCCAGACTCACCCGCCCGCGTCAAGCGCCCACAGCCGGCGCCGATCACCCACGCCCGCACGTACCGCGCTTGACCCGGACGGCTCGCCTGGGCAACTGGGCAACCAATCCGGGGCAAAGCCCCAAAACCCCAATCAACCAAGGCGATCCATGCCTCACCGCAACCAACCTGCCACTCCGAAAGTCAAAGACATCAAATCGCCGCTTGACAACACCCGGCCCTTCATGGATGACACAGGACGTCTCACAGCCCAGCCACCGTCCGGGCGACCCCCAGCACGCCACAGGCGACCCACGTGAGAGCAGCGCCTACGCGGAGCATGACGCCAGACGATCACCGCCACCAGGCCGTGCCGCATCGTTCGGATTGGGTGATTCGCTCCCCGCAAGGAATGTGCCCGGTGCCGCGCTGACCGAGGTTGGCGACAGCTGCCCTTGCTGCTAGATAGCCGGGGCTCGCGACGTTCGGTAGGGCATATCGACCAGGACCCGAGGCCGGAGGCGGCGGTGACGCCCGGCGACGACCGCGATCGCGACGCGGTACCCGAGCCCACGGCGCTGACCCTCCCAGAGACGGCTGTGAACGAACCCAGCACGCCACCCGGTTGGAGCGCGAGCGCCGAGGTCGGCGTAGGAAGTTTTCCCGACGCTCCCGCGAGAGGGAGTAGCCTCGTCTTAGAAGCAGATCAGTGCGGGGCACTTCTGGATCTCAACGAAGGGATCATTTCCGCCCCGCCTCGATTGCCGCTCGCGCTGTTAGCACCGGCGTACGTGACCCTCGGGAGACCTTGAAAACGGCGCCGCCGGCGCCCACATGCTGGTTCGAGAGGAGTGCGTGCCATGAACGAGCACGCCGCATCTGTTTATCCGCTGCGGATCGGAGGGGAACTTGACGACCACCTGAGCCGCTGGCTCTGGCTGGTCAAGTGGCTCCTGGTGATCCCGCACGTCATCGCGCTCCTTTTCCTCTGGATCACGTTCGTCGTCCTCACCATCGTCGCGTTCTTCGCGATCCTCTTCACCGGTCGCTACCCGCGCGCGATCTTCGACTTCAACGTCGGCGTCCTGCGCTGGACCTGGCGGGTCGGCTTCTACTCCTACAGCGCCCTTGGTACCGACCGTTACCCGCCGTTCACGCTCGCCGATGTCCCGGACTACCCGGCGCAGTTGCATATTGCGTACCCGCAGGGCCTTTCGCGCGGCCTGGTCCTGGTGAAGTGGTGGCTGCTCGCGCTGCCGCAGTACGTCGTCGTCGCCGTGTTCGCCGGAGGTGCGTGGGCCGGATTCAACGCGGCCGGCCACCATGGAGCATGGAGCTCCGGCGGTGGCCTCATCGGCCTCCTCGTCCTCATCTCGGGCGTTGTCCTGCTGTTCACCCGCAGCTACCCGCGGAGCATCTTCGACTTCATCATGGGGATGAACCGGTGGGTGCTCCGCGTTGCCGCCTACGCGACGCTGATGACCGACGCCTATCCGCCCTTTCGCATGGACATGGGTGCACAGGAGCCGCCGCCGGCCGATGCCAAGACCGAGGCCATCGCGCCCAAGCCAGCGTCCGGGCTCTCATGACAACCGGTCCGTGATAAGCCGAAGCGGCCAACCTAAAGTGAGGTGAGGCGACCAATTAGCGCTCGCCTCAGGTGTCGCGCCTGTGCGTCCGGAGCGGGTCGCCGGAGACGGTTCCGATGTCGTCGCGCGGGTGCTGGGTCTGCTCAAGAGCTTTCAGCTTCTTGAGCGAGTGGGTGTTCGATCTGGCGGATGCGTTCGCGGGTGAGGCGGATGCGTTCGCGGGTGACGTTGAACGCGCGCGCGACCTCCTCAAGCGTGCGCGGTGCTGATCGCCGACGCCGTAGCGCAATTCGAGCACGCGTCGCTCACGGTAGGCGGATAGATCAGCACACCGCCCCCACGGTCAAAACCAGTAGCCCATGCCTCCCGCCTCGTGACGCACTATGCGCCGTCGGTGGCATTCGGGCGTGGGGTGAAATCCCGGCCGCAGGGGCGGCTCACCTACGACTCTACTCTCGTTTGGAGCGTTTTCGTGCGCGGAGGTCAAAAAGTTTGGCGCGGACCTTGTGCGGCGTCGGCGGACCCGCTTGCCGACAGCGCCGACGCCGGCCGACCCAGTCCGATCGCATGATCGAGAGCAGCCCGGCGAGGCTCGCGATCGAGTGCCGCCCCGGGGCCGATGCGGTGAGCGATCGTTGAACCGCGGGACCTGCGCTTGCGCATCGCCGAAGGCGCGGATCAGGACGACTCTCACCCGGGCCGGGAGTGACTTTTTGACGGGGAGTATGGTGCGAAGAATGAAGGACGAGGACATTCGTGCGCTCGTCAAGCGACTTGCTCGTCCTCACGGCTCCGGCGGTGAGGTCATCGAACGCGCCGCGATCCTCGCGGAGGCCGCCGACTTTACGTCGGTCATCACGTGGATCGTCGAACACGACGGGCGACCCGAGGCCAGACCTGCTTCCGGTTCAGCACGCGGTCTGCACGGGTCGCGGGTCAACGGCGCGAGCGGAGAAGAACGCCGGCCGCCGCTGCGGTACGTGCTGCCGACTGGAACTCTGAACTAGCCGGCTCCCCGGGCGCGGCGACCGCGAAAAGGCGGCGTGACGCGTCGAGCCGGGATAACCCCCACCGACATCGCTCGCCGACGGTTTACGTTTGCCGCGCGGACCTGACTGCAATTCCGAGCACGGAGGTCGGGATGTAGTACGATCATGGGTGCGCTCAGTGAGCCCCTCGCTCTTCTCGCTTCCCGGGCGGCGTTTGCTCTCAGAAGGGCAGAGAGGCGGTCGGCATGGCCACCGCAGCGAAGCAGCCTTCCGCTTCGAGAGGGCCAACACGCTCGGGCGATTTCGCTTCGCATCACGACGCCGACCAAGCCGCACAGCGGGTCCGTGACGGTTGCGTATCGGCGGGTTTGGAACGCCGCACGAGTGTCATGGGCCCGGAATGACCGGCGCCACGGTGATCGCGCCGGAACAGCCGCCGGCGACCCAAAGCGCGCCGCTGGCGACCCCAGGGAAGTCAAGCAAGCCCGATCCAGCGCGCACCTACACCTGCCCCGGGTGCGAGCACGTTCTGCGCGTGTCTGGACTCGGACGCCACCGGGTGTATTTCGAGTGCAGTGACGAGCGGTCACACGAACCTGTCATGGACCGGGTGTGTCCAGCCTGTGGGCACGGCCTGCCTGGGAAGAGCCCCCGGTGACCCCAGCCTGGACCAATGGCTCACTCGCTCGCCCTTCTCGAGCCAGAAGCCCACGAGGCCACGAGGTGCAGTAGTGACGACTTCCGAGGCAGCCATCCTGACCGAGACTGAACAGCTCGCGGGCATCAATGCCGACTACGAGGAGCGCTACGGGTTCCACGACGCTGAGCATTACCTATACAAGGCCCCCAAGGGGCTCAACCGGGAGATCGTCGAGAAGATCTCGGAGTTCAAGTCCGAGCCGCAGTGGATGCGCGAGTTCCGCCTCAAGGCGCTGGTCCACTTCCTCGCCCGCAAACAGCCTACGTGGGGCTCTCCGATGCTGGCCGAGCTCGACTACGACGACATCCGGTACTTCGTGCGCGCGTCCGAGACGCCCAGCCGGTCTTGGGACGACGTTCCCGAGGACGTCAAGCGGACGTTTGATCGCCTCGGCATTCCCGAGGCGGAGCGGAAGTTCCTCTCCGGCGTCGGCGCGCAGTACGAGTCAGAGGTCGTCTATCACCAGATTCACGAGGACCTCGAGAGGCAAGGCGTGATCTTCACCGACATGGACACGGCGCTGCGCGAGCACGAGGACATCTTGCGTCAGTACTTCGCGACGGTCATCCCGCCCAACGACAACAAGCTCGCGGCGTTGAACTCCGCGGTGTGGTCCGGCGGATCGTTCGTATACGTCCCCGAAGGTGTCCACGTCGAGATGCCGTTGCAGGCGTACTTCCGGATCAACACCGAGAACATGGGGCAGTTCGAGCGGACGTTGATCATCGCCGAGCCGGGGTCGTACGTTCACTACGTCGAGGGATGTACCGCCCCCACATACAGCTCTGACTCGCTTCACTCGGCGGTCGTCGAGCTGATCGCCCTCCCCGGAGCACGCATCCGTTACACGACCGTGCAGAACTGGTCAACCAACGTCTACAACCTGGTCACCAAGCGCGCAATCGCGCATGCCGACGCCACCGTCGAGTGGGTCGATTGCAACCTCGGGTCCAAGCTGACGATGAAGTACCCGAGCATTTACCTGCTCGGAGAGCGAGCCCATGGCGAAGTCCTGTCGATCGCATTCGCGGGCGCCGGCCAGCACCAGGACGCGGGCGCCAAGATCATCCACGCCGCGCCGAACACGACCTCGAACATCTTCGCCAAGTCGATCTGCAAGGACGGCGGCCGCGGCTCCTACCGAGGCCTGCTCGAGATCGCCAAGGGCGCCCACGGCTCCAAATCCAAGGTCGTCTGCGACGCGCTGCTACTGGACGAACACTCGCGCTCAGACACCTACCCGACGATCCGGATCAGCGAGGACGACGTCGACGTCGGCCATGAAGCGACCGTCTCGAAGGTCGGCGACGACCAGCTCTTCTACCTGATGTCGCACGGAATCCGCGAGGAGGAGGCCTCCAAGCTGATCGTCAACGGATTCGTCGAGCCGATCATCAAGCAGCTTCCGATGGAGTACGCCGTCGAGATGAACCGCCTGATCGAACTCCAGATGGAAGGCTCGATCGGCTAGCGCGAGCGGGCTGGTGGCGAGCCTGCCCCCGGGCCGGCTACGCGAGGACGCTCTCCCTGACGCGCGCGGACAATCCATAGCCACCTGGCGCCGACCCTGGTTTATCGGGACGGTTGGTGGGACGGAGTCCCGGGGTTCGGCGCACTCGAGCTTGTTGAGCCTCCAGCCCCCGAGCACGGCGGCGCGAACTCATAGCGCCAGCGTGGTCTTCTCTGCCCACTTGATGCCCTCCGTTTTCGTTCGGCTCCTGGGGATCTCAAGCGCGTCCGCTGCGAGCGAAGCGAGCGAGGATCTACTGAACCCTCGCTCGCAGGTTCCAGTTGGCGGCTTACAGCGTCTGTACGTTTGAGGCCGCCGGGCCCTTCAGGCCCTGCTCGGCGTCGTAGCTCACCTTCGCGCCCTCGGCCAACGACCGGAAGCCGTTGCCCTGAATCGCGGTCTGGTGCACGAACAGATCCTGGCCGGAATCATCGGGCGTGATGAACCCGAAGCCCTTGTCGTCACTGAACCACTTCACGGTTCCTGTTGCCATCTTGTTCCCTCCTGAGGTATGTGCACTGCGAAACGCGGAGGGTGCTGACGCAACAACTGCGGAAACGCTGGGCACTGCTTTGTCGAGCTGACGCTCGACCGTGGTTTAAGTCTAGCGGGCGGCAGCCTCGCTGCGTGGAGCCGGGATGAGCCGAAACGATCACGGACGCCCATCGCCCGTCGATTGGACATCCTCGGCGAGGCCTGATTTCCCGCGAAGAGTATGGTGTGAAGAATGAACGACGACGCGATACTCGCGCTCGTGACACGGCTGGCCCGTCCCCACTCCTCTGGCGGTGCGGTCATCGAACGCGCCGCCATCCTCGCCGAGGGCGCAGACTTTGCCTCGGTCATGGCTTGGATAGAGAACCACGACGGGCACCCCGAACCAAGCGCTGCTGCGCTTGCCACGCGAGGCCTGCACGGATCGCGGATCAGCAGCACCGGCGCAGGTCAACTCCGACCGCCGCTTCGGTACGTGCTGCCGGCCGGAACTCTGACCTGAGTTACCTCGCCGATAGAGCGGCGGGAAGTCATACCGCCAGGAGAAGGACGCGGCATCTGCTCTCGCCCGCATCGGTTATCGCGCACTCTCGATCGCGGCTGCCGAGATATCAATAGCCGCGCCTCGTGGAAACCATGGCCCACTTTTGATCGGCATGCGCCTGGCCGACTGAGCGATCGTTGGCTGAGCCAAAGTACCGAAACGAGCGCGACCCGACCCGGCCGGCGAAAACGCCGCCTTAGTCAACGGATTCGTCGAGCCGATTGTCAAGAAGCTCCCGATCGAGTACGCGGTCGAGACGAACCGCCTGATCGAGCTGCAGATGGAAGGCTCGGTCGGCTAGCGGACCGACCCCGCCATCGGTCTGAGCTTCGCCTGGCATCAAGCCTCGTCTCCTCTCTTGTAGCGCAGGTGCGCTTCCTCGACGAGCTTGACCATCTGCCAATACGCGATGAGATCCCGCTCGGCATCCGTCGCGTTCGCGAAGAAGCGGCGGGCTATCGTCAGCTCACCGCGATCGGATCGTTCCGCCTGCTCGGCGATCCAGGCGCGGTCGATCCGCCTTTGGGCAATCAAACCTATCGCGGACTCGATCTCCGAGCCGGTGCAATCCCCGAGTCGCTTGAAAACGCCCCGACCGATCTCAAGCGACTCCTCTGGGTTGACCTCGCCCATCTCCACATAGTCCTCGGCGGCTCGGATCAATCCGGCGAAGCCGCCGCGAACGACCGCCGCGATCGTGCAGATGACGCTAGCCCGCGCTTTCGGGCCAGTAGGAACCAGGGTTTGATGCTCGGAAGGCCCCACAACGCAACGGACCGGATCAGGCGGCTGACGGCGAGAACGTGGCGGAGGGAGCGTTGAGATCTTGCTCGATGTTCCCGACCGAAACGCGTGGCGGCAGGACTACGCGGGGGAAATCTGCCACGCTGGTTGAGCGGGACTGAGGTGCTGTCCGCCGGCGCGCAGCCCACGGCGAGCAGCAGCCCTTCGATCACGCGCCTGTTCCCGTGCGAGCGACCCGCGGCTCGGAGCCGCGAGTGGCGGTCAGGATCTCGAGCAGTCCCGCAATGTTCTGCTCGCGCGCGATCGGATCAGGGAGCGGCAAGTGCGTGTTGATCGTGTACTGGTTGCGCCGGCCGTATCGCTGGCGGGTGATGTAGCCGGCGTCGGCGAGCTCCGCAACGATTCGATGCGCGGCCCGTTCGGTGATCCCGACGCGCTCGCCGATGTCGCGCAGACGAACGCCCGGATCACGGGCGATGCACACCAGCACCTGGGCGTGGTTGGTCAGAAACATCCAGCTTGGTCCCGCGTGCTCGGCCATAGACTTGAGCATAACATTTCTAGACTTATTTTTCATGCTATGGTAGTCAAGTATTCCCGAGAGGACCGAGAGATCCCCTCCGCCACACCGCGAGGAGGTCCTCGATGCTCTCCAGCACACGCAGCACGCCGGTCAACTCCCCCGCTCCAGGAGTAGTTCCGGAAACGGTCCGCGGCTCGGTGAGCGACCAGCCATCGGTAGCGGTGCCGAACACCGCTCGTGCGCGGGAAGCGTCATGACCCGCTCCAGGCAGTTCACGCAAGTCGTCAGTGGACAAACGAAGCATCGGGCCGGCGCACGTGGTGTGGCCGCGCGGGGGTCGCTGAAGTTCCTCAGCTTCGAGGAGAACGCCGGAGCCTTCCACTGGGCGATCGTCGCCGCCAGCGGCGATCGCCCAGGGGAATCAGCGACCTTCGTGCCTTACGGGGAGGCCAAACAAGCCGCGGGCGTCGTGCGGAGCGGCGTTGTCTCAGCGCCGCTCGAGAACCGTGCGGCTGACCCCGCCGCTCTCGAGCTCACCGCCCGCCCGGACACGGCGACGGTCACCGACGATCTGGACGCAGAGCGTTGGCTGGATGAAGGCGGCAGCTTCAGTGACGAGGCGGTGATCGGATGCTCGGCGCGACGCTGATCGCGCCGGCCGAGCGGCTCGAGCCGTCAGCCAACCCGGATCCGAGACGGACCTATACCTGCCCCGAGTGCGGACACGTTCTGCGCGTATTGGGTCTCGGACGCCACCGGGTGTACTTCGAGCTCACCGACGAGCGGGCCGAGGACCCTGTGATGAACCGTGTCTGCCCAGAGTGCGGGCACGGCCTCCCGGGCAAGAACCGACCCTGATCGCAACGATCTCGCACACCGACCAGCCGCCGTCCAACGAGAGCCCGAGCGCTTCAACACCTTCGATCAGAAAGGGTCGGTTATGACCCACGTTTGCTGCCTACGCTGCCGGCTGCGCTTCACACCCGCCGCCGCGGCGTCCATGGTGGCTTGCCCGGAATGCGGCGAGCCGCCTCAACAGATCACCAGCCAGAGCGCCTTGGGTTTCCGTCTCATCGGACCTGAGGATGTCCCGCTCGAGCTGCCCCAGGCAGGCGCTCTCTCGATCCCGGCGCCCGAGCCCGGCACACGACCATGACCGACACTCACATCCGCCTTCTCCGAGTGCTGATGAACCAATCGCAGCGCCAACTCGCTCACCACCACTCCACTCACCAAGTTGAAGATGCTGCATCTCGACAGCGGGGCGAACACCTCGAGCGAGCGGCAACGCGAACGGGAGCACACCTCGCGCGCGCCCAAACACGACGCCACCACCGAGGAGCAGACCCAATGCCCTGATCTCAGTAGCCGACGAACCCGAGAGTAGTCGCCGCCCGCTTACCTGTGCTCCGACTCCCCGGACACCCCCGCTGAGTGCGAGGGTGTGGCGCCGCCCGAGACAAGGATGGGGCCCCCGCCCTCACGGGATCGTCGTCAACGAATTCCGAGTGTTGCGGTCGGAAATATGGTAAGCTTCGTGATGCGCTCAGTGAGCCTTAGGCTCTTCTCGCTTTCCGGGCGACATCTCCGGTCAGAAGGGCAGAGAGGCGGTTGGCATGGCTACCGCAACACGGAAGGGTCGTACTCCGACGGGCACTGGTCGCGCGGCGGAACGGGCGTCCGAGTCGGCATCGATGGAGTTCCTCATCGTTGAGGACAACGGCGGCAAATATCACTGGACGCTCCTCGATCGCGAGGGCGAAAGCCTCGCGCGATCCCCGAGGTTGGTGTCATACGAGCAAGCGGAGGACGCCGCCCGCGTCGTACTCGCCGGCGCCGGCTCGGCGCGGCTAGAGCGCCGCGGCAACCGATAGCTCGCTCGACATCCGCAGCTCGACGAAGGTTCCAATCACCGGCCAAGAGTGTCGTCGAGGAGAGGGACGCTTCAAAGGAGTGACGTGTTCTTCCGGCGCCGACAGCCTCCAACCTGTGGGGCCTCCAACCTGTGGGTGTGGGGCCTCCAACCTGTGGGCCGACTTGATCGAGCCACGGACGCGGTCAAGAGCTCGTCGACCGCGTCTCGGAACGCCCGCACGAAGAGCCGTTAACCCGACGGGCCCGGCGCCCGCGTCGAAGTACACCTTCTTCACACAGGCCGCCGAAATTCACTTTCGCGCAAAGCGCTGCCGCGCACCAAACCGCGGCCGTCTCGGAGGGTCTCGCCCGAGCAACGGAAGCCGCCCAACATCTAGCGCCTCATTCCAGTTCGGCGCGTTCGAAAGGCCGCTGACATGAAGACCACGATTCGGCCCGTCAGGAAGACCTGCTGGAGCTGCGAAGCCGCATGGAGGAAGCGGTTGTGCCGGGCGCGGTGATCGCGTCAACCCTCGACGCCGCATTGGCCTACGCCGATTACCTTGGCCTCGACGCGGCGTGCGAGGCGATTCGCAGCCGCCGCACTATCCGCCTCCTGTGCCGGTCACGCCCCAACCGCCTGCCGGATCAGGTGCGCCATTGGGTGGACGGTCACCCTCATCTGCCTCACGACTCTGAGATCGACCAGGCGATCCTCGCCGTCCAGCGCGTCCGCGCGGAGAGCGAGCGGCGCGAGCTCTGGAACGAGGACCTCGCCGGCCGGGAAACAATCGCAGCCTAGCTTGGCGCTCCGGCTCGCCGAGGCGCGCCTCGGGCCGGCGCTGATGCATCGCCTGCCAGGCTGGTCGGCTGCCCGCGGCTTGCCTGCGCAAACGTCACGAGCTTTCGTTGCTCCTCGTCCCACAGCTTGAGCCGGACGGTGCGCAACGCGTCCCCCAGCGTCAGCGTCGGAACCTGGTGAAAGATCGGGTTCTCGTCGTGAGCGCGTTGAAGGTTGTAGTTCGGAATCCGCGCGTTCAGATGGTGGACGTGATGCAGCCCGATGTTGCCCGTGAAGAACTGCAGGACTCTCGGCAACTTCAGGTAGGAGCTGCCGCGGAGCGCCGCTTCCGAGTAACTCCAGTCAGCGGCGCTTTGCCAGTAGGCGTCCTCGAACTGGTGCTGCACGTAGAAGAGCCAGATCCCGACCGAGCCGGCGAGCATCGCCGGAGGTGCCCAGACGGCCAGGAAGCTCTGCCAGCCGATCAGCCAGCACAGTCCGCCGATGATCACGAGCAGCGCCACATCGGTGCCGAGCACGCTGTTGCGAAGCCGCGGTCGCTGCGAACGGGTGGCGATGCGCGGCCCGATGACCATCGCGATAACCGGCCCTAGCCCGAACATCACGATCGGATTGCGCGTCGCGGAATAAGCGAGACGACCGCGCCATCGCCGCGCTCGGTACTCCCTTACGGTCAATGTGATGATGTCCCCGACGCCACGGCGCTCGAGGTCTCCCGATGTCGCGTGATGAATCGCATGATCGTGGCGCCAGCGCTGGAACGGTGACAGCACGAACAGGCCGAGAACCTGCCCGACGGCCCGATTCGCGCGCTTGGAAGGCAGGAGAGACCCGTGCGCGCAGTCGTGGAAGACGATGAACGTCCGCACCAGGAAGCCGGCGGCCGGAAGCACCAGCGCCAGCGTCAGCAGATACGACACGTCAAGCGCGAGGTACATCAGGACGGAAACCGCCAGGTACGGCACCGCAGAGGTGAAGATGTCCAACACACTTCGCCTGAGACATGGACGCGCGTATGCGGCGAGCTCGTCATGCGCGAGCCGGCAATCCGATCGTTGCAAGATTTCCGCTCCTGGTGCAGGGGGGTTGACGTTCCAAAGCACAACCCCCACAGGCCGTCATCAGACCGCCATGGGCGCAAGCCTCTATTGGTCGAAGCAACCCGGCCGAACAGGAGCGGTTCCGCCAGCTTGTCTCGAGGACGATTCTACGTTAGTTGATACCTCTCCACACGGCAACCGCGGAGCGGCGGGACGAGTTCCGATCCGCTTGAGTGCGTCGCCAGCCCAGGCCGTCGGCCTATGAATCCTGATCGGCGGGCTCGGGGCCGGGAGGGTCAACAAGTTCGAGGGCGCCGAAGCCCGGAACCGGCCCGTCCATCAGAAACATCTCGATCGTAAGGTCGGGCTCGATATGGGCCTGGCTGAGGAAGGCCAGAACCTTGCGGCCGGTGAGCTGCTGGATCATCTCGCTGTAGCGCTCTTTCATCATCCGCTGAAAGTCGCGGCGCATGTCCAACACCCGGTCTGGCTCGCCTCCCTCCATCATCGTGCGCTCGATCGCAGTGAACCCGTCGCTGAGGACGCACACGATGAGGTTGTCGAGAACGTAGGTCTTGGCCTTGATCGGCCCGCGCCCGTAGTGCTCGCGCATGAGCGCGACGATCCGATTCGTGATCTCCGCCAGCAACTTCCCGCCGACAAGCGGCTGGGACCCCTGCTCGGGGCCGCCAGCGCTCATGCCTTGCCTTCGGATGCTTCGCCCTGTGCGGTACTCACTGGTGCTACGGATACCTGGCGCCGCCGGCCCCGACGGGAGCCAGGGCGGCCCCAGCTGAACCTCTGGTCGGATCTTACAGACGAAAAAACTCGGTTGCGACCCGGCCGAAACGGGCTAGGATTGTGGACATCTGGACGCTGACTGGCGGTGGCCCTGCGGCCGCGCCGGCGGGGTCCAGGACATGAAGGCGCAATGGCGCGTCCGCAGCGGCCTCTCGGCGGCCAGTGGAGGCGTTGCAACACGCAACGCGACTCCCCTATGGAGCGAGAATGCACGCGACGCGCGCCGATCTGAGCCAGGCGTTCTGTAGCTACTGCGGGTATCCGCCGATGGGCCGCTGGCGCTCGCTTGCCCATCGAGTATGCATGCGCTGCGAGAAGGGGACGGTTCTACGCGCCCCGCCCGGCTTACAACCGCGCTTCTACGAGCCGTTCGTGATCGTCGACCCGCGTTTGCGCCTCCAAGCCGTCTCCCACCACGCCGAGGTCATGCTGGCGGTTGACGAGCCAGCAACCGTCGACGTCCCCCTCGAGGAATTCCTGGTGTGCCGAAACCTTCAGGACCAACTCGATCTTCCCGGCCTGGTCGGGCGCGCCGTCGGTGGATCGCGATTGGCCACCAGGGTGGCGCTGCGTACCGCCGAGTCAAGTCGTTTGTTGTGGTGTAACGCGTGGAGCTCGTCGGTGGGGATGGCGGCTCACGCCTTCGGGAGCGTGCTCACCTCTTCTTGGTGTTGGTGGAGGGGGGGTCTGAACCAAGCCAGGTGCGCTCTTGCGCAACCTATGGCTGTCAGAAAGCGAGCGCCCGGCGTCCAGTCAAGGGCCGGCCCGGCAGGGCCGAGCGAAGCGAGCCGCGGAGCGGCGCCCTTGACGGGAAGCGGCGGCGCGAGCTACGAGGCGGTGCTGAGCTGGCCCACCTCCTTGGCGTCGGGCGGGTGTGCGTCCTGGTCGCGCTCGGCGGCGAGGATCTGCGCCATCGACTCGACCGATAGGTACCGGCGCTGGACCAGCCATTCGTCGTTTTGCTCTGAGAGGAGGGCGCCGGCGAGGCGGATCACCGCCTTGTCGTTGGGGAAGATCCCGACGACGTCGGTGCGTCGGCCGATCTCCTTGTTGACTCGCTCGAGGGGGTTCGTTGAGCGCAGCTTGGTCCAGTGTTCTGGCGGGAAGGCGTAGAACGCGAGCAGGTCCTCCTCGGCTTGCTCGAGCAGTTCGCAGACCTTCGGCGCGACGGTGGCGAGCCGCTCCAGGACGTGCGAGACCCGCTCGCGCGCCTGCTTGTCGTGCTCGGCGTTGAACACCTCGCGCAGCGCGGCGGCGACCAGATTGCGCTGATCGCGGCGGCAGTGCATCACCATGTCGCGCAAGAAATGGACAGTGCAGCGCTGCCACGAGCAGCCCAGCACCCGCGCGATCGCGGCCTTCAGCCCCTCGTGCTGATCGGAGATCGCCAGCCGCACCCCGTCCAGCCCGCGCTGCTTGAGCGATCGCAGGAACTCGACCCAGAACGCGCCCGACTCGACCTCGCCGACGTCCAGGCCGATCACCTCACGTACGCCGGACTCGTGCACCGCGTAGGCGACGACCAGCGCCTTGGAGACGACGCGACCGTGGTCGCGCACCTTGACCTGCTTGCCGTCCAGCCACAGATACGGGTAGGCGCCCTCAAGCGGCCGCCCGCGGAACAGCTCGACCTGCTCATCCAGCGCGCGACACAGCCCCGAGACGCGGTCCTTGGTCATCCCGTCGATCCCCAGCTGCTCCACCAGCCGGTCGACCTTGCGCGTCGACACGCCGTTGACGTACGCCTCGAGCACGACCGCGACGATCGCCTGCTCCGAGCGCCGACGCGGCTCCAAGAACGACGGGAAGTAGCTCCCCTGACGCTTCTTCGGGATCAGCAGCTCGAGCTCCCCGACCCTCGTCTCCCACCCCCGCGAGCGATACCCGTTGCGATGCGTCACACGCGTCTCAGGCGCGACCTCGCTGAGCCCCGCGCCGATCTCATCACTGATCTCGGCCTCCATCAACTCGCGCGCGACCAGCGCAACCGCCTCCCGCACGAAATCCTCAAGCCGACCATCGCGCACCTGCGCAACGACCTCGGCAACCGTCATGCTCTGACCTTCGGCCATCGTGGTGTCTCCATTCGTCTGGCTGCGAGAACAGCCGACGAGTTCGGCGCCACGGTGGCCGACCCCTCTTCTCAATAGAGGTCGTCCTACTCAGACGCTCGTTACACCACTTCTACCGAAACGACCTACCGCCGGTGATCCTCCTGTCGAGGTTGTGGCGCGGGTAGCAGGCTGCGGCCCACCCCCGGCCGCCATGCTGATACTCACCCCGCTCAGAACACCGCGCACGCGGCGGAGCGAACGCGCGCCGCGGAGGGCCGCGGTCGCCGACCGGAGCCTCTCCGGATGAGCCACAGCAGTACGGGCCCTCGGGGGACCTTTTCTTCACTGATGCGTCCGTCGGCGCGGCGCTGCCGCACGCCGCAGCCAGGGCCGACGACCGGCTCACGGCCGAGACGCGTTTCGATCCGCAGAGCCAGCCGGCTGCAGTGGCATGGGCCGAGCGGGCGACGTCGCGGCTGGGGCGAGCCGCGGCGTCGCGGGGGCCTTCCGACCGCGGGATGAGTCGCACCTCACAGGAAACGGATGTCGCTTGATGGCGTCGGCAACTCAGCCATCGGACCCTCAAGGCTTGATCTCGCTGCGAATCCGTGGCGGCGTGGACGCGCCGAGTCGGGCCCGGCGATGGGTGCTTTCACTGCTCGATACCAACCTCGCGCAGACAACAGCGTCGGACGTCGCATTGGCCGTCAGTGAGCTGGTCACGAACGGCGTTCTCCACGCCAAAGTCGGCCCCCGCCGGACGCTGACTGTGGAGTTCATGACCCTCGATGACCGGCTGCGAATCAGCGTCATCGATCCAGGATCACGATTCCAACCTCGGATCCTCCCACCCACTCCTGAGAGGGTCGGCGGTATTGGCCTCTTCTTCGTCAACGAGTTGTCCGAGGCTTGGGGAGTCGCGCGCGACGCGACAGGAGGTACTCGCGTCTGGTGCGACATCCTGCTGCATCGACCCCCGTCCTCGGGGCTTCGGGTCGTGGACGGCGAGTCAGTGAGCGGGGCACCCAGCTGACGGGCAACCGAACGCTCCGTGAGAACACTCGGCATGAGCCGACGCGCATTCGAGCGGTTCGCTCGGCGTCCGCAAGCCGGCCCTGATGGGCGTCGACGAGCGCTGCCGCGTTGAGCGCCTGATGCCCGTTGATGCCCGTGTGCTCAGCGAGCTCGACCGCCTCACGGGCATGCGCGGCCGCATGCTGCCACCTGCCCGCGTGCGTCTCGAGCGTCGTCAGCGCCCCCAGCACAACCGAGAGGTTGCTCTCGTCGCCGCGGTCTAGGGCAAGCCGATGGAGCCCGCCCCAAATCGGGGGAATGGGAGTACAGTCGTACCTGAGCCGGCTCCACGGCGAGATTCTCACCCCGCGCCCGAATGTCACCGACGACGCGTTCTGCGTCATGAGGCGGGAGGCGTGGGCTACTGGTTTTGACGGTGGGGCCGGGCGTATTGCTCTACGGGCGTGATGCCACCGGGCGGTGGCCGGCGGCCCGATCTGGTTGACCGCGCGGATGCTCGCCCTCTTCCTTGGGCGCATCTCGACAGAGGGATGGGAAAGCGTGACGTCAATGATGAGAACGGAAGCTGATCTTCAGGAGATAGACGAGGTCAAGGCTCTGATCGCGCGTGGGCTGCAGCTCGGCGTGCTCACCTACGCGGAGATTGCAAAGGCGACGGCGGAGCTCGATCTGGAAGACACCGACGTCGAAGAGCTGCACGGGGTCTTCGAGCGCTGCGAGATCGAGTTGCTCGAGGAGATCGATCCGGCCGCCGCAGCGGACCTGATCATCGAACGCGCGCCCGACAAGCGGACCCGCCGCAAGGCTGTGCTGAGCCTGGAGCCCGAGGGAACGACGGATGGCCTGCAGCTGTTTCTGAAGGGCATCGGAAAAGTGCCGCTGCTGACGGCTCAGGAGGAGGTTGATCTGTCCAAGCGGATCGAGCGAGGCTCGATCGAGGCCAAACAGAGGATGGTCGAGTCCAACCTGCGGCTGGTCGTCTCGATTGCCAAGCGCTACCGAAACCAGGGGCTGCCGTTCCTCGATCTGATCCAGGAGGGCACGCTCGGTCTCGTCCGTGCGACGGAGAAGTTCGACTACCGACGGGGCTTCAAGTTCTCAACATACGCCACGTGGTGGATTCGCCAGGCGATCGCCCGGTCGCTCGCGGACAAGGCGCGCACGATCCGGATCCCGGTTCACGTCGTTGAGAAGCTCAACCGGATCGGGCGCGCGGAGCGCAAGCTCATGACCGGCCTCGGCCGCGAGCCGACCGCCGAAGAGATTGCCGAGGTGACCGGGATCGAGCCCGAGGAGGTCGAGTCGATCCGGCGCTCGGCGCAGGCGCCGATCTCCCTCGAGAAGCCCATCGGTGACGAGGAGCAGACCGAGTTCGGCCAGTTGATCGCCGACGAGCAAGCCGAATCCCCCTACCAGCGCGCCGTCGAGGCCCTCACGAACGAAGCGCTGCGCGAGGCGCTTGAGAACCTCTCCTATCGCGAACGGCGCGTGATCGAGTTGCGCTACGGCCTCGGCGACCAGCAGCCCCGCACCCTCGACGAGGTCGGGCGTACGTTCAACGTCACCCGCGAGCGAATCCGCCAGATCGAACACAAGTCGCTCAAGAAGCTCCAAGAGCTCCAGCAGACCCAGCGGTTGCGCGACGATGTCGACATCGCGTCGAACTACTGGCCACGGCCCCCGAAGCGCCGCTCCCTGTAGTACGGCGGTACCGAGGCCACGGTGTGGGGCTGTGGTAGCCTCGTCGCTGCGCTCAGCGAGCTCCCCGCCCTTCTCGCTTTCCGGGCGATATCTCCGATCAGAAGGGCAGAGAGGCGGTCGGCCATGGCCACCGCAACTACGATTCGAGCTCGGCGCGGAGCGATCAGGTGACCCCTGTGGCGCGCAGGACCCGGCGCGACCTCGAGGACTACGACGCTGTCGACCACGTTGTCAACATCGCATCCACGCGCCGGCGGCAAGACCTCACGCGGACCGCGATGCGCACCCGAGATCGCGTCACCGACGCTCAAGCACAAACGCGCCACCAGTCGCGGGTCCTGACCGGCGAGGGCGCTGCGGATGACGGGTCCAACCCCACGCGTCCTGCCTAATAACGGAACACCAACAGGGACAGGAAGCCCCAGATGCATTCAACGGTGCTGATTGGGCTGCTGCTCGCGTTGGCATGTGCGTGTGGCGCGAGCCTTGGCGGTCTCCTAAAGCAGAAAGGGGCGGTTCAGTCCCAGGACGTCGACCTCCGACATCCGTGGCAGAGCGCAGCCGCGTTGTTTCGCTCGAAGTGGTTTGTGGTTGGCTGGATCACCGCGGCCTTCGCTTGGCTCCTGCACGTCGGCGCGCTGGCCCTTGCCCCGCTCTCGCTCGGCCAAGCGGTGATCTCCGGCGGGATCGTCGTGCTTGGATTGCTTGCAGAGCGATTCTTCGACTTGCAGGTGACCCGCCGCCAGTGGGTAGGGCTGGCGCTCGTCGGGCTCGGCATGGCGGCACTCGGCGCCACCGCCCACGGCGACAACAACCACCCGAGTTATGGGACGCTCGCGATAGCCGCCTTTGAAGTGATTGCCGTCGCACTCGGCGTGGGTTGCGCCGCGGGTTGTCGCCGGGACTCGAGGCGCGACCTACACGGTCTGCTGCTCGGACTCGCTGGTGGGGTCTTCTTCGGGGTTTCAGACGTCTCGATCAAGGCCGTGACGGGTGGCTCCCACGGACTCCTTGGTCTAGTTGGACCGTCGACATTCATCGGCGTTCTGGCTGCAATCGGGGCGTTCTTTGTGACGGCGAGAAGTCTGCAAATCGGCAACGCGATTGGCGTCATAGCAGCCACCACGTCAGCCGCCACAGTAGTGGGCATCATCGGCGGGATCGTGCTGTTCGGGGAGCCGTTGGGTAGCAATCCAGCGATGGTCGTCGGCCGGCTGCTGGCGTTCATCCTGGTGGTGTCCGCGGTTGCCCTCGTGCCGGCGCCGCTTCGCGCACACGATTCTGTGCAACCCACGACCTCTGGCGCCGACCCCGAAGCCGGCTACCCGGCACCTGCCTGAGCGTCTTATACGGGCTCGGTGACTTCGACGGCCCCGAATCCAGGGAGCGGTCCGTCGACGAAGAAGATCTCGATCGTGATGTCGGGCTCGACGTGGGCCTGGGAGAGGAAGGCGACAACGCGGCGACCGGTCAGCTCCTGAATGGTCTGCTTGTAGCGGTCCGCCATCACGTGCTGGAAGTCCTCGCGCATCGCGACGACACGTCCGGGCTGGCCGCTGTTCATGATCGTCTGCTCGAGCGGCGTGAAGCCGCTTCCGCGCATAACGACGACGACGATGTCGTC
Source organism: uncultured Solirubrobacterales bacterium (assembly GCA_963841535.1). Lineage (GTDB taxonomy): Bacteria > Actinomycetota > Thermoleophilia > Solirubrobacterales > Solirubrobacteraceae > Palsa-465. The sequence continues at coordinate 20,472 of CAWJDF010000004.1, forward strand.
AAGCGCGTACGTCTTGGCCTTCATCGGCCCCCGCCCGTAATGCTCGCGGAGGATCGCCACGATGCTGGTGGAGATCGCCGCCAGCAGCTTCCCTCCCGCGAGCGGCGATGCTGCGTCTTCTCCTACTGCCCGTTCCAACCGACCGCTCCCAAGTCCGGCAAGGCCCGCGAGACCTCAACCGTCCGGCGCCATCAAACTCGTTGACCTGGCGGATGCGAAGCGGTGCCCGCATCAGCCTTGTCGGAGTCGAGCCTACCACTCCGGCCGCAAGCGTCAAACGGTCGCGGCTGCTCCCCGCTGGGCGGGGTCCGGGTCGAGCACGAAGGCCTCGACCGAGGACCCGCCGACCTCGTCGGTACCGCTCATGAAAGTGCGGACGCGTCGTCCGGTGAGACGCTCGACGGCCGGCGGCGACCAGGGTCTGCTCCGCCCTGGTCGCGGAGTCCTCCAACACGCATACCACGAGGTCCTGGTGCACGATCGCCCGCGACTGGGTCGCTCCCCGGCCCGTGAAGTCGGCGATCAGCTTGCCCTAACTCCGCCACCTCGCCGTCTCGTCTGTGCGGAGGACCACACGAGGCGAAAGAGCGGAGAGCGCCCGGGGCGAAGCTTGTTAGTACCAGCATACGCCCTGCCTGGAGCCGGGGCCTGCGGTCAGGAGGTCACCTTCGTGGTGCATGATGACGAGCCGGTCGGACTGGACGGTCTGCGGGTCGAGTTCGATGACGAGCGGGCGGTGTCGGATGCCGGCGTGATGCTGGTCGCGACACTCGCGCGGCGGCTCGGGATCGAGGCGCTGGCGGGCAGGCTGGTCAGGTTGCGGCACGCCCGGCCGGGCGCCGCGAACGCGGGGCGTAAGGTGATGGCGATCTTGTACGCGATGGTGCTCGGCGCCGACAGCATCGACGACTGCGACGTGCTGCGGGCAGGCCGGACGCGACGATTGCTCGGAGGCTGGATGCCGGCACCCTCGACGCTCGGGACTTTTTTGCGCGCGTTCACGTTCGGGCATGTGCGTCAGCTCGACGCGCTGCTCGGCGAGGTGTTGGTGCGCGCGTGGCGGGCGGGTGCGGGACCGGGGGACGGGCGGCTGGTGATCGATGTGGACAGCTTCGTCGGCGAGGTGTGCGGCCGGCTGAAGCAGGGCGCCGCCTACGGGTACACCAAGGTGCTCGGGTATCACCCGATCCTCGCCACCCGAGCTGACACTCGTGAGGTATTGCACATCCGCCTGCGCAAGGGATCGGCGAACACGAGCAAAGGGATGCTGCGTTTCTGCGACGAGCTGATCGCCCGCGTCACGCGCGCGGGCGCCGACGGTGTGAAGCTGCTGCGCGCCGACTCGGGGTTCTGGAACAACAAAGTGTTCAAGCGGCTGGAGACGGCCGGCTGGCAGTACTCGATCGGGGTGCGCATGCACAAAGCGATCCGCCAGGCAGTCGACGCGATCGAAGAAAGCGCGTGGCAGACGATCGAGGACTACCCCAAGGAGGGTGAGGCGCAGATCGCCGAGACCACCCACACCGGCCGGCGGCTGATCGTCCGCCGCACCCGGCTGATCGGAGCGCAAGCCGAACTATGGCCCGACTGGCGTCACTTCGCGTTTCTCACCAACCGCACCGAAGACATCACAGTGGTGGAAGCCGAGCATCGTGACCACGCCGTCGTCGAACAGGTCATCGTCGAGCTCAAGGACCAGGCGCTGGCACATTTCCCGTCCGGTGAGTTCAACGCCAACGGCGCCTGGACGGTACTCGGCGCACTCGCCCACAACCTCCTGCGCTGGACCCAACTGATCGGCCTGCCCGACAGCACCGTGCGCGCCGCCCGCACACTGCGCCGCCGACTAATCACGATCGCCGGCCGACTGACCCGCCACGCACGCGGCTGGACGCTTCACCTGCCGGCCCGCTGGCCCTGGCACGGCGACTATCTCGCCGCGCTCGCTCGCATCCGCGCGCTCCCCGCCGCCTGACCACCACGCCGGCAACACCACCAAAGCTCACCAGGCCGCTCGCCCACCGGCGCGACGAGCGCTGCGCGCGAACACCCCAAACCGCTCAACCGAACCACCCGGCAGGCGCTTCGACCCCCCGATCGATCCCCACCCAGCGCCGCAACCCCACGACCGACCCCGCGAACGGCCGGGCAGTCGGCCAGGACCGGACCCCCCCGGTTCGCCAGCTGCGTGCGGGGTATACTCGCGTTGGCGACTTGCTGCGCTGGTCATGGACCGTGACTGCGAGTTGCCTGCGCAAACCCGGAACGAATCTGACGGCCGCTCGCCAGCGACCACCAGTCCCGGTCCGTCAGGACACATTGTTTCTGACCATCTTGGCCGGGACGTTCATGGGTAAATCAACGTCCGCGAACACGCGGGGAGCACGCAGAGATCAACTGTCCGCCACGCTCAGGGGTGCGAGTTCCCCTGGAGGGCTTGCGGCAGCTGAGTTCCGCCTGAACTCGCGGTGTTGGGTTGACTGGACGCGCGCGAGCGCTCATAGCTCGAGCGCGCTCGAGGCACGAGCGGACGTGAGCCGCCCATGCCGGACCACGCCAAGGCCGGATCGCCTCGTAATAGCGACCGGACGATCCTGGTTCGCCGGCCGTGCGCTCGCATCCGACCGCACGGTCGGCGAACCGCTGACCCACCGACGGCCTGGCCGCGGAAGACCGCCGGCCCGACCTCCCACGGGCCGCGCGCCGAATTCAGCGACCGGCGGTGGGCAAAGAGAGAGGCCTCGAGCAACTGGGGCGTTGCTCGAGCGCGCGGCGTCGCGGCCGGGGCAGGCCGCGACGCCGCAGGGCCTCGGATGACAATCGCGGCCCAACCGTTTCCGCGACCGGCCACCTCGATCTTGATCGCCGGCGGCAGAGGCGCCCCCGCACGCGCGCGCCAACACCTCCTCGCGCAACTCGACGCAGGCGTCTCTGCCTCCCGGGCCTCGGACGCGGTGTTGATCGTCAGCGAGCTGGTGACCAACAGCGTAATTCACGCTCAGGTCGGCACAGACCGCGCGATCCTGCTCGAGCTGACGGCGCTCGGAGACCATCTGCGAATCGCGGTTATCGACCCGGGCTCTCAACTCGAACCTCGGATCCGCCCGACCGATCCCGATGTGCCCGGCGGGTTCGGGCTGCGCCTCGTGCATCACATGTCTTCGGCTTGGGGAGTGGTACGCGAAGCCGCAGGCACGACTCGCGTGTGGTGCGACCTTCCCCTCGATCGCGTCCATCCGTCGACCTGACGCGGGCGAGTCCCCCGGGCGCCGCGGATCGGTTGGCGCGCGGCACCCGGTTGGTGACCCCCTGGTTGCTTGACCAATTCCAGATCTAGGTCAGCTGGCTACGATCGAGCGCTCCTGCCCGCTGCGCCGTTTGCGAGTGCTTGTCCCGACGCGAGTGCCGGCAAATGCGACGCCCAGCAGGACGACGGTCACGCCGGCTCCGATCCAGGCTGCGCGCCAGTCGAACCCTCGATTCGCAGCGGTGACCTGCACGGCGGTGTCCGACGGCGAACTCGCCGCCCGATGAGCCGGATTGGGCCGGACGACCGGCACGTTGCCGCGAGCCGCGGCGATCGCGGCCTGCTCATCGGGATTCGGTCTGACCACCGGCGCGCTGCTCTGAGCGGCGGCGATCGCGGCCTGCTCATCGGGATTCGGTCTGACCACCGGCGCGCTGCTGTGAGCCGCGGCGATCGCGGCTTCGGCCCGGCCCAGTGGCGGAGGGTCGGCGCTCGCAATAGATGCGAGGCTCGCGGTGATTGCAAGCGCGATCGCAACCGCGGCTGTGGTGTGGCGTTGGCGGAGCATGTCCACCCCTCTCCTGTCGTCGGTCGCCGTGTGCGACCGGGTCGGGGAGATCGTTGCCGCCGGTGGTTGTGTCCCGGTGGAGGCCGGTGGTATTTCGGTGGAACGAACGCTTGCGGCGGTTATTGCCGACGGCTAAAGTCGCGACAGCCGAAGCCCGGGGGTCAGCGTTGCAGTTCCGCGTGCTTGGTCCGCTCGAGGTGATCGAGGGGAACGTCGCTCAGCCGCTTGGCGGCGTCAAGCAGCGTGCGGTACTCGCGATCTTGATCCTGCATCGCGGAGAGCTGGTATCTGGGGAGCGGTTGGCCGACGAGCTGTGGGGCGAGCGCCCGCCGGCAACCGCGGCCAAGACGCTGCAGGGTTATGTCTCTCGACTGCGCAAGACGCTGGGCGAGGGCCTGTTGCGTACCCGCGGTCGCGGGTACGTGCTCGCGGTCCCATCCGGGCAGCTGGACCTTGACGAGTTCGAGCGGTTGGCGGGTGAGGGTCGGCTTGCGCTATCTGCCGGCGACGCCGCCACCGCCGAGGAGCGGCTGCGGAGTGCGCTCGGCCTGTGGCGGGGCCCGCCGCTGGCGGACTTCACCTACGAGCCGTTCGCGCAAGCCGAGATCGCGCGCTTGGAGGAAGCGCGACTGGGGAGCTTGGAGGATCGAATCGAGGCGGACCTGGCGTTGGGGCGTGAGAGCCGGCTCGTTGCCGAGCTCGAGCGGTTGGTACGCGAGCACCCAGTGCGCGAGCGGATGCGCGGGCAGTTGATGCTTTCGCTCTACCGTACGGGCCGCCAGGCGGACGCGTTGGAGTGCTATCGGGTCGGCCGGCGGGCGATGATCGATGAGCTCGGGATCGAGCCCGGCCGCGCGCTTCAGGACTTGGAGGCCGCGATTCTGCGACACGACGCGGCGCTGGATCCTCCGGTCGGGGAGACCTCCACACCGCGGTCGGCCCTGACGGGCGAGACGGTACGTACCGGCGGTGCCGACGCGTTCTCGCGCGATCCCGTCCTCGGCCGAGAGGAACAGCTGGGCCAGCTCCGCGGCGGTTTGGATGCGGCCTTCGATCGGCAGGGCGTGCTGTTCATGATCGGCGGCGAGGCGGGCATCGGCAAGAGCCGCCTTGCCGACGAGCTTGCCCGGGACGCCCGGGCGCGCGGGGCGCGAGTCGTCTGGGGCAGGTGCTGGGAAGCTGGCGGGGCCCCGGCGTACTGGCCGTGGACACAGGTGCTGAGGTCGTTGTTGCACGATCGCGATGACCTGGATCCTCGCTCGTTTCGTGGCGCGGGGGCGAGCTCGTTGCTGGCGCTGATCCCCGAGCAGCGGGAGCCGTCACTGGTTCCTACGACACCCGCCGCGGAATCCGAAGGAGCCCGGTTTCAGCTCTTCGATGCGATCGCCTGGCTGCTGCGCGAGGCAAGCAGACCGCAGCCGGCGGTAATGGTGCTCGACGATCTGCACGCGGCCGACACCCCCTCGCTGTTGCTGTTGCAGTTCCTCGCTGGCCAGCTCAGGGACGTGTCGGTGATGCTGCTGGGTCTCTATCGCGACGATGATTCGGGCGAGAATGGTGCCCTGACTGCGTGCCTTGCCTCACTCGCGCGCGAGCAGACGACGCGGCGCATGCGCCTGACGGGTCTGACCGGCGTCGACACGGCGGCGATGATTGACGCGATCACGGGGCGCCACGTTGATGACGCGATCGCGGCCACGATCCACGCCGAGACCGAGGGCAATCCGCTGTTCGTTGGCGAGATCGTGCGGCTGTTGGAAGCGGACGGCAGACTTGAGCAGCCGCTCGATGAGCCTCGGCGCGGCGCCCAGCTTCCCGAAACCGTCCGAGCGGTAATCGAGCAACGGCTGCGTCGGCTGACAATGGACTGTCGCCGACTCCTCGGCGTTGCTGCGACCCTCGGGCGCGAGTTCGGGATAAAGGAACTCGCTGCGGTGGCGGAGATCGGCGAGGCGACTGCACTCGACTTGGTCGACGAAGCGATCACGGCACGGGTGCTCGCCGAGGTGCCAACCGTCAGCCGGCTTCGGTTTTCCCATGCGCTCGTCCGCGACTCGCTGTACGAAGCACTCACCGCGGGCCACCGAAGAGTGACGCACCTGCGGGCCGGCGAGATCCTCGAGCAGCTTTACGAATCCGACCCGGAGCCGTACCTGGCGGAGCTTGCACACCACTTTTTCGAAGCGCTGCCGAGCGGAGACACCAGCCGGGCGGTCGATTACGCGCAGCGTGCGGGACATCACGCCGTCGCGCTGCTCGCGTACGAGGAAGCGGCGCGGCTGTATGCGCTCGCTCTGCGAGGGCTCGACATCGAGTCCGGAGAAGTGGCCGACAAGCGGTGTGTCCTCCTCGTCGCGCTCGGCGACGCCAGAGCGCGGGCCGGCGATGAGCCGGCCGCGCGAGAGGCGTTCCTGCAGGCAGCCGCGATCGCGTCGGGCGCCAGCCTCTCCGTGCTTCACGCTCAAGCCGCGCTCGGATACGGAGGTCGGCATGTGTGGTCCCGCGCGTACGACGACATCCACCTGATTCCGTTGCTCGAATCGGCGCTCCAAGCGCTCCCAGCCGAAACACCCGCGCTCCGCGTTCGTTTGATGGCCCGTCTGGCCGGTGCGCTTCGAGACCATCCCTCGCGAGATCGTCGAGCCTCCCTCGGCGCCCAGGCTGTCTCCATCGCCAGAGGCCTGGACGATCCGGCCACCCTCGCTTACGCGCTCGACGGCCACTACAGCGCGCTGCTGTGGCCCGAGACCGCCGAACAGCGGCTCACGATCGCCGACGAAATCGTCACGCTCGCCGAGCAGGTCAACGACAACGAGCGGGAAGCGGCGGGACGCCTGTACCGGATGATCGCGAACCTGGAACTAGGGCGAATCATCCAAGCCGAGCGAGACCTCGACATCTTGGCCGACGGGGCCGTGAAGCTCCGCCAGCCCGCACAGCGGTGGATCGCCACGGTCAGCCGCGCAAACCTCGCGCTGTTCCAAGGCAGGTTTGAGCAAGCCCGAGCACTCATCGAGGAGGCACTGGCCGTAGGTCAGCGCGCCCAGCGCCGCGACGCCGTGCTCTCACACCGACTACAACGATTCCTGCTCGACCGGGAAACAGCTGGGAACACTGACACCGAGGCGCTCATCAAAGAGGCCGTCTCGATGTTCCCAACTCGACCGGTGTTTCGATGCGCCCTGGCCTACATCCACGCCGAACTCGGAGACAGAGACCGAGCACAAGCCGAGGTCGACGACCTGGCAGCACAAGACTACGCGGCCGTTCAGCGAGACAACGAGTACCTGTTCTCGCTCGCGTTCGTGGCCGACGCCGTCGACACGCTCGCCTATGCCCCAGCCGCCGCCGTGCTCTACGACCTCCTCGTTCCACATGCGCACCTCAACGCGATCAACGCAGACGAGGTCGGAACCGGCTCGGTGTCGAGAACGCTCGGAGTCCTGGCCGTCGTGCTATCGCGCTGGGACGACGGAGCTCGCCATTTTCAGGCCGCTCTGATCCACAACCAGAACATGGGAGCCCTGCCCTGGCTGGCGCACACGCAATACGACTACGCGCGGATGCTGCTCGCACGCGACGGACCCGCCGATCGCGAGCGCGCCCAGCGGCTTCTGATCGCTGCCACAGAGCAGTACGAAAGGCTCGGCATGACGCCGTGGCTCGCCCGAGCGTCAGAGCTGTTGACCAGAGCGGGGTGACGGGGTTTCGTGCGCGTCACGTCAGCGGCTCGGAATCGCGCCACCGAGGAAAGTAAGCACACGTGTCGTGTACGTCTGCGGGTGCTCGCCGAATGCGTTTGTGTGGCCCGCGTCCGGCACGTACCAGAGGGTTGCCATCGGTCCGATCAGTGCCCGATAGGCGCTGTCGATCGTGTGCTCGTTGGCTGCGCCTGAGGCGATGAGGAGCACCGGGATATGGGCGCGGGCAACGACGCTCTTCAGCGGAGCGGGTTCGGTCGCGCCCGAGACGAGCTCGATCGCGCGCATCGTCAACCAGGTCTCCGAGAGGAACACCGGGGCGAGCCCGTGGCGGACGAGCCGGGTATCGCCGAGAGTGGACGCGCCTGCGCCGTCGGCGACTACCGCATGGAGCGCCACCCCAGATCCGGCTCCTCGTAGCGCCTCCTCGGCGCCCATCGAGAGCCCGAGCGCCGCGATCCGCCGCGGGCTGATGCCGGGCTGACGATCGAGGAACGCGACGGCGCCCGCGAGGTCGTTGGCGCCGCCCCATCCCAACGCATTGGTTTGCCCCGCGCTCTGGCCGTGGCCACGGGCATCATAGGCGAGGATGCCGTAGCCAGCCGAGCTAAGCATCCGCAGCTGTGGCAGGGTGTCGACGCGGGTGCCGTGGGACCCGTGGAGCAGGACCACGGCGGCGCCATTGCGACTCGGGGCGTACCAGGCTGACAGACGCGTCCCGTCCTTCGCCGAGAACGTAACGTCGCGAGCGCCCGGTACGGCCAGGGTTCGAGCGCTTGGGATCGCCTCCCGCGGGGCGTGCGTCGCGACACCGGCATTGATCGCCGGAGCGATCAGCCACTGCGCGATTACGAACAGCGCGATGATCCCTCCCCCCAGCTTTATCACCAGGGGCCGATCGCGCAGCGCGATCCAGAACGCGAGTGCCACCAGCGCGATGCCCGAGGCGGTGGCGAGGATCCCCGTAGTGTCAGCGCCACCCATTCCAGTGAGCACGGCGTGCGGAACGCTCGTAGCAAGCCCCGCGACGGTTGCACCGAGACCGATCAGTCCAGCCAGCAGTACCCGCGCCACCCGACCGCCGCCAACGAAGAGCACGCAGAGAACCGCAGGCGTCACAGCGGCCACCGCCAGCATCCCGACGCGCACCAGCGTGCCAGCATCGCCGGGGAACAGAAGCGCGACAACCGCGAGGTCCAGCGCGACCAGCGCCAGACATCGGGCGAATATCCGCTCCTCCCGGCTCCTCTTTCGAATCCATGCACCGACCCGGTCGTGTCCACGCCGCGCGTGTGAGGCGTCGCGCGGTGAACGGCGGATGAGTGGGTGATGTCCTACGGACATTGGACGCCGTGTCGTTAGTGTCATCCGACGGCAGTCACCAAGACATCCGGAAGTTCCCGCAGCCCGGGTTCGGCGGATCTGCGCAATCGGTCGACGCGGTGGGGGTGCACGGAAACTCAGTATTTCCATGCCGCGAATCTGCGGTGAACTGCCGTCTCGGGGGCCGAGAGAGTGTGAGATCCTGAGCTGACACATCAGCGATGCCGGGAGGGTCTCGATGACTGTTCTCGAGCACATGGCCGCACCGGCGGCCGTGGAGCCACGAAAGGCGGTGGCGCCCATGGTCGAGGCCTCGAATGTCGATAAGCGGTACGACACCGGGAAGGTCCAGGTGCACGCGTTGCAGGGGGTCAGCTTCACGGTCCCGCGTGGCCAGATGGTCGCGATCATGGGGCCGAGCGGATCCGGCAAGACGACGTTGCTGAACTGCCTTTCCGGTCTGGACGCGATCGACGATGGGGAGGTCCTCATCGAGGGCGTCGCGCTCGGCGCGATGAGCGACGATGAGCGCACCGACTACCGCGCCCGCCGCATGGGGTTCGTCTTTCAGTTCTACAACCTGATGCCCGTTTTGAGTGCGGTGGAGAACGTCGAGCTGCCGCTGCTCGTCGCACGCATCCCCGCCAGGCGGGCTCGGGCCAAGGCGCTCGAGGCGCTCGACATGGTCGGTCTGGCCGAACGCGCCGCGCACGTCCCCGACGAGCTGTCAGGCGGTCAGCGCCAACGCGTGACGATCGCCCGCGCGCTCGTCAACGATCCGGCGATAGTCTGGGCCGACGAGCCAACTGGCGACCTCGACAGCGAGAACGCCGAGGAGATCGTTGCGCTCATGCGGGTGCTCAACCGCGACCGCCGGCTGACGTTCCTGATCGTCACGCACGACATCTCAGTGGGCCGCGCGACCGATCGCATCGTTCGCATGGTCGATGGTCACATCGTCGACGAAGAGTTCCTGGAGGTGGTGTGACATGGTCGCACGAGTCACGCTCGCCGAGGTCGATGTCGTCCGCAAGAACCTCGACGACCTCATCGAGTTTTACAGGCAGGCGGTGATGCCCGCCCAGCACGCGCAGGACGGCTATGAGGGCGGCTACGTTCTCACGACGCCGGAGGGCAAGGCGCTTGTCATAGCGTTCTGGCGCGACGAGGCCGCCGCCGAGGCCGGCATGGCCAGCGGCTTCTACGGCGAGCAGGTCCAGAAGTTCGTGACGGTCTTCAAGGCCCCGCCGGGCCGCGAGATGTACGACGTCGCCGTCACGGACGTCCCCGCCGTCGTCACCTGAGGGGAGCCGGGTCGCCATGACCAAGCTGTTCGGAATGCCCGTCGGGACCCTCGCCGCCGTCCTCAGCATCACGCTCGTGGTCGTGCTGGGCGTCGTGGCGATCCTCGCCCTGCGCAACCCTGTGCTCGTGCGCCTCGGCGTACGCAACGTCCGCCGCCGTCCCGCGCGCAGCGCGCTGATCGTGGTCGGGTCGATGCTCGGCACGGTCATCATCGCGGCGGCCCTCGCCACCGGCGACAGCATGAGCCAGACGATCCGCTCGTCGGCGACCGCCGCGCTCGGCCGCACCGACGAGGTCATCGCCGCTCGCGGCTCCTCGCAGTTCGACGTCGGCGCGATCACCGCCGATGCCGCGCGCGCCACCGGCTCTCGGTACTTCCCGGAGGCGTACGCCGATCGCATCGCCAGGGCGGTCCGCTCCTCCGGCCTGGTCGCGGGTGTGACACCGGTGATCATCGAAGACGTTGCCGTCCAGGACGTCAGCGCTCGTCAGACTGAGCCCCGCGTGACGCTGTTTGCAGGTGACCCGGCACGCATGGCCGCCTTCGGACCGATGCGATCCGGCGGCGCCACTGTGTCGCTCGCGCAGCTACGCCCGGGCGAGATCTACCTGAACGCCAAGGCCGCCCGCAAGCTCGATGCGCACGCCGGCGACGCGCTGCGTGTCCTCGCCGGCACCTCGGTGACGACGGCCCGCGTCCGCGCCATCGTCCGCGTACGAGGGCGGAGGCACCGACCAGGCCGGGATGCTCGTCGGGCTGGGGCCTGCCCAGCGGCTGCTCGCGCTGCCTGGTCAGGTCAAAGCCATCTTCGTCGCCAATCGCCATGGCGTCGGCGACACCGCGCGCGTCACAGCACTCCTCGACCGAGCGGCGGCGCCGTTGCAGCTCACCGCCTACAAGACCAAGCAGGAGGCGATCAAGGTCGCCGACCAGCAGGGCACCGCCTTCATGTCGATGTTCACGACATTCGGATCGTTCTCCGTCGCCGCGGGCATCCTGCTGATCTTCCTGATCTTCGTGATGCTCGCGGCCGAACGGCGCGGCGAGCTCGGCATCGCGCGCGCGGTCGGCACGCGCCGGCGCCACCTCGTGCAGATCTTTCTCTACGAGGGGGTCGCCTACGACCTGATCGCGGCGATGGTCGGTGCGCTGATCGGTGTCGGGGTCGCGTTCCTGATGGTGCTCGCCATGGCCAGCGCGTTCGGCACGCAGGACTCGAGCGCGACGATCACGTTCGCCGCACGCCCGGCGAGCGTCGCAATCGCATACGGGATCGGCGTGCTGCTGACGCTCGCCGTCGTTGTCGTCAGCGCGCGCAAGGTCAGCCGCATGAACATCGTCACGGCGATCCGCAACCTGCCCGAGCCGCCGGTGGAGCACAGCCGCAAGCGCCGCTGGGCGCTCGGCGTGGCCGGCCTGGCGGTGGGCGCGATGCTCGCGGCGGCCGGCGCCTCGGCGAAGGACGCCGTCGGCCTGGGCGTCGGGGTCCTCGTGATCCTGATCAGCCTGATGCCGATCCTGCGCGCGGTCGGCGTCCCGCAGCGCCTGGCGTACACCCTGGCCGGCGCGGCTCTGATCCTGTGGTTCACGCTTCCGGTCAGCCGCTGGCTGTTCGGCGAGATGAAGGTCAACTTCTCGATCTTCATCCTGGGTGGCCTTGCCATCGTGATCGGAGCGAGCTGGCTGATCGTGTTCAACGCCGATCTACTCCTCGGTGGGCTGGCGGCCACACTCGGACGAATACGGCGCCTCGCGCCCGTCGTGAAGCTTGCGATGGCCTACCCGTTGCGAAACGTCTTCCGCACAGGAGTGATGCTCGCGATGTTCACGCTGGTCGTCTTCACGCTGGTGGTCGGTGCGGTCACCACCGGCTCGTTCGTGCAGTCGGCCAATGACCTGCGTGCCTTCGGCGGCGGCTTCGACGTTCGGGGGACCGCGTCGCCAGCCGCACCCGTCCGGGACATGCGCGCAGCGTTGGCCGCCCCCGGGCTGCATCCTGCCGACTTCCGGGTCGTCGCTTCGGAATCGACGCTGGCCGTGAAGGCACGCCAGGTCGGGACGACGGCGAGGGCCGAGACCTACGCGGTCCACGGCGTCGACGCGCCGTTCATGCAGAACACGACGTATCAGTTCTCGGCGAAGGCCAGCGGCTACGCAACGTCCGCGGCGGTCTGGCGTGCGCTGCGCACGCAGCCCGGGCTGGCTGTCGTTGACCCGTTCGTCGCACCGCGCAAGTCCAACTACACCTTCGCCGCGCCACCGAAGTTCCACCTGGGCGGCTTCTATGTGGAGGACAAGACGTTCGCGCCGATCCCGGTCCAGGTCCGCGATCCACAAAGCGGCCGTGAGATCACTCTGAAGGTGATCGGCGTGCTATCGGACAACGTGCCGCTGTCGATGGTGGGCATCTGGACATCCCAACGCACCCTCAGCACGACGTTCGGACCGCGTGTCCAGCCGACAACCTACCTGTACGCGCTACGCGCGGGCGTGGACCCGAAGGCGACCGCCAAGCACCTGGAGTCCGCGTTCCTGGCCAACGGCATGCAGGCCGACGCGCTCAAGGACGTCCTGCGCGACACGGTGTCCGCCAGCCTGACCTTCGACCGTCTGATCATGGGCTTCATGGGGCTCGGTCTGATCGTCGGTGTCACCGCGCTTGGCGTGATCAGCGCGCGCTCGGTCGTCGAGCGTCGCCAGCAGATCGGGGTGCTGCGCTCAATCGGGTTCCGTCGCAGCATGGTCGAGGCGATCTTCCTGCTCGAGTCGGCGTTCGTGGCGTTGACCTCGATCCTGGTGGGGACGGTCCTCGGCATCATCGTCGGCCACAACGTCATCGCTGACTCCCAGCGCCAGGGCACGTTCGCCAACCTCGCGATGCACGTGCCGTGGGCCACACTCGGGGTCATCTTCGCAACCGTGTTCGTGATCGCCATGGCGACCACGTTGGTCCCGGCACGTCGCGCCGCCCGCGTCTACCCCGCCGAGGCGCTCCGGTACCAGTAAGCGGAAGCGATCACGGTTCGGTGTGTACGACGACGTCGGTCATGTGCGGCTGCGCTTCTCGGATGTCGTCTTCGAGTCGGCTCGCAAGCTCGTGGGCGGCCGGCAGCAGGCTGTCGGCGCCGGTGGCCACCGAGACGAACACGACCAGGCCAGTGTCGGTGTGCAGGAGGCGGAGCTCTCGCGGCGGCTGTCCTGTCCGCTGCAGCACCAGATCGGTGATCCGGTCCCGATCGGAGTCGTCGCTGCGGGTTGCGTCCTTCGCCGTTAGAGGTAACTCCATTGGCTCGAGATGGGTGTGAACGTCCTCGACGCCGGGCTCTGCCCGTAACGCAGCCTCAACACGTTCAGCCACATCGTGGGCGTTCGCGAGTGGGACGTCCGGGTCCAGCTTCAGGTGCAGCGACACGCTGACGCGGCCGTTGTGGCGGTAAATGGCGATGTCGTGCACGTCGCGAACGAGCGGTTCGGCGAGCGCCGCGGACAGGGCGCGGTCGCGCAGGCTGAGGCCCTCGCGGCGGGGCTCGAGATGCACGACTACCTCGCTGTCCGGAAGCGACCTGCGCACTGCCGCTTCGATCTCCTCGCTGATCTCTTGCCCCTCAACGGCCGCCTGTCCAGGCGGGACCGCCACGACGGCATCGGCGAAGTATTGGCCGCCCGACTCGCGCACGCGCAGCCGTCGCAGCTCGACCCGGTCGCCCAGGTCGGTGATCGCGGCGTATGCGCGCGCATGCGCTTCGGCTGGGGTGGTGTCCATCAGCACGCGCGCGTTCTCGAAGATCAGGCGTCCCGCCGCGGAGAAGATGATCGCGGCGACGAGCAGCGCGGCGATCGCATCGCCTTCGTGAAAGCCGGCGCGGACAGCAACCAGCCCGGCGAGCACCGCCACCGAGCCGGCCATATCGCCGGCGAAGTGAAACGCGTTCGATCGCAGCGCCGCCGACTTGTACTGGGCCGCGCCCCTCACCGAGACCAGCACACGGCTGACATCGATTCCGAGGGCAATCGCGATCACCGCGAACACGTACCAGTGCGCTTCGAATGGCTCGCCGCCACCGGTCAGCCGGCCGATCGCCTCGACGACCACGACGATGCCGCCCCCGGTGAGGATCGCCGCCTCCCCCAGCGCTGCCAGGTTCTCGGCGCGTCGGTGGCCGTAAGGGTGGTTGGCGTCAGCAGGGCGGACGCTCAGCCGGACCGCGAGCAGGGTCAGCTCTGCGGCCACGACATCGCCGCTTGACTCAATGCCGGCAGAGACGAGGCCGAGGCTTCCGGTCACGAGCCCAGTCCCGAGCTTCAGGACGACCAGCGCCGCGGCGGCGAACACCGACATCAGGGCAGTTCGATGTTGCCCCACATTGGCGGGCACCGCAGTCTCTCGTCCATGGCGCGAGGTCATTTCGAGAACCATAAGGATCTCGCGCGTGTTCAGGACCGGGCCCTGCCGGGCCCGCCACCGAAGCCCACCTCGTTGCCGTCGGGATCTCGGTAGACCTTCTTGCGGACGCCGTTCGCGTACGTCTCGCGCTCGTCGGGCTCGAGCCCGCGGGCGGCGATCGCCGCCACCCGCGCGTCGAGATCGTCGATGAAGATCGTCACCACGGAACCTCCCGCGCCGGCGGCCTGCTCCACCACATAGACCGAGCGGTCCTCGGCAAGCGTCCACACCGCCTCAGTGGCGTGGGGAGAGAACGTCGGCTCACCCAGCAACCGCTCGTACCACGGTCGGGCCGCCTCGAAGTCCCGCACGCGCAAACCCGCGAACAGGTGCAACGCCACAGCCCGAGTCTATTCTCGCGACGTCACTCCGGCCCGGAGCAGGCGATCGTCACCGCGAACTCGGCGCGGTGCTCGCCGCCGGGAGCGACCACCCCCAGGCCGTCGCCGCGGTTGAGCGCGTCGCCAGTCGCGGTCATCGGCTCAAAGCAGATGAACTCCTGCTCGGCCGGCGCGAACACCTGCGCGAAGGCGTACCCAGTTCGGAACGTGACGGTCAGCTTGGTCTCGCCTCCAGCGACGGCGAATTCGGCGGGCGTGTCGAGGCCGTCGAATGCGTCGTCCCAACTCGTCTGGCCGAGCTTGAATGCGCGCTTGGTCAGCGGCTCACGCTCGCCGGTGGGAATGCTCCGTTCGTCAAGCACGAGCCGTCGCGACGCGCCGAGCTCGACGTCCCACGTCTCACGAGAAGCATTCGGGATCCGCAGGTACGGGTGATAGCCGAACGAGACCGGCACCGGGTCCTGTCCGCTCGCGCGCACCGTGGTCGCGATCGACAGCTCACCGTCGGCGACGCCGAGTCGCAGCTGCGCCTCGTGCCGGTAGGGGAACAACTCGAGCAGGTCCGGCGAGCTCCAAGCCAGCCGCGCCTCGATCTCGCTGTCGTCGCGCTGAGCGGTCACGTCCCACGTAAGGAGCCTCGGAAGCACGCCGTGAATCGGCAGGCCCTGGGCGTCGCGCGAGATCCGGACGTCATCCTCGCTCAAGGTCACCCGCTTGCCGGCGGCTTCGTATCCGAAGTGGTCGAGCCGGTTGGCCCACGGGTACAGCAGCGGGATGCCCATCGTCTTGCCGGCCTCTGCGTAGATCTCGAGCCCTCTGCGCAGCTCGAGCAACTCGACGCCGTCGTGCGTGAGCGAGCAGCAGACCATGTTGAGTGCCGGGACGAACCGCGCCGCGGTGTGCCCGCCGGACGAGGTGATGGTCAAGGTCTCGAAGCTCATGCCGGCGCGGAGACACTATCCAGGCCGGCGATCCGACGCCCAAGCCGGTCACGCGGGAACGGCCGGCCTCACTGCCCGTAGACGTTCTGATACCGGTCGTGAAGCGCGTCGATGTCGCCCTGATCCAGGCGCTCGAGCTTGCCGAGCCCGCGCGCCAGCAGCACCGTCCGGGCCGCGTCCTCGCACAGGACCGCCTGCTCAAGTCACACCTCTCCTGTGAGCGCTAACAAGGCTCACTGCCCAAGAGGGGTACCCGTCGCTCCCACGGCGAAACGGCCACGCCCGCGCGCAGGATGCGCTTTCCGTGGGGTTCCCACGGAGCAGTCGCCGCCGTAACGCTGGCCAATCCCCCCACCGTTGCGTGAGAATCGCCTGGCGGCGATGAGTGCCACGCCATCTGTCTCCCTCGAAGGCCTGCTCGAGCGCGCCGGCAACATGGCCGAGCTCAGCGACCTCCTGGCCGGCGTTCGCGCGAGCCGGGAAGGGCGCCTGGCGCTGCTCGGGGGCGAGGCCGGCGTGGGCAAGACCGCGCTGCTGCGCGCGTTCTGCGCAAGCCGGTCCGAACGGCTGCGGATCCTCTGGGGCGCCGGCGAGCCGCTGCACACCCCGCATCCCCTGGGACCGCTGCTCGACGTCGCCGAGGCGACCGGCGGCCGTCTTGCGGAGCTCGTCGAGACGGCGGCGCGGCCGCACGAGGTCGCGAGCGCCCTGCTGGCGGAACTCCGGGCCCAGCCGCTCACGCTGCTCGTACTCGAGGACCTGCACTGGGCAGACGAGGCCACTCTCGATGTGATCGCGCTGCTGGCCACGCGGATCGCCTCGGCTCCTGCGCTCGTGCTGGGGAGCTTCCGCGACGACGAGCTCGAGGGCAGGCCCCAGCTTCGCTACCTGCTCGGGGAGTTGGTCCGCCGTCCCGGCCGGCTGAAGATCGATCGGCTGTCGCGCGACGCCGTGGCGGAACTGGCTGCGCCGGCCGGCCTGGACGCCGACGAGCTGTTTCGCAGCACCGGCGGCAATCCGCTGTTCGTCACCGAGGTGATCGCGGCCGGCGGGGAGCGGATTCCCGCGACAGTGCGCGACGCGGTCCTGGCCCGCGCGGCGCGGCTGTCCGCGCCGGCCCGGCGCCTGCTCGACGCCGTCGCGGTCGTGCCCGGTCAGGTGGAGCCGTGGCTGCTCGAGGCGATGGCCGGCGAGCTCGCGGAAACCGTCGAGGAGTGCCTGGGCGCTGGCATGCTGACGGCCGAGCGGACCCACATCGCATTCCGGCACGAGCTGGCCCGGCTCGCGGTCGAGGATGCGTTGGCGCCGACGCGCCGGCTCGTTCTGCACCGCGCCGCGCTGGCCGCCCTGGCCGCGCACGGCGGTGAGGCTCTCGACTTCGATCGGCTCTCCCATCATGCCGAGGCCGCAGGGGACGCTCCCGGCGTGTTGCGATGGGCCCCGCGCGCCGCCGAACGCGCCGCCGGCTCGGGCGCCCATCGCGAGGCGGCGGCGCAGTACGCGCGTGCGCTGCGGTACGCCCGCGAGCTGCCCCCGGAGGAGCGCGTGCGATTGCTCGCGGGGCGCGCCGAGGAATGCCGTCTGAGCGCCCAGTTCGACGCGGCGATCGAGGCCCAGGAGGAGGCGCTCGAGTGTCATCGCGTGCTCGGCGATCGGCTCGGCGAAGGCGATGCGCTGCGCTCGCTCTCGAGGATGATGTTCTTCGCCGGACGCACCGGCGAGGGCGAGCAGGCTGGACGTGACGCGATCGAGTTGCTCGAGCAGCTCCCACCGGGACACGAGCTGGCGATGGCCTACGCGAACTTCTCGCAGCGGCGGATGGTGGTCGAGGATTACGACGAGACGGTCGCGTGGGGTACCCGGGCGCTCGAGCTGGCGCGTGCCCTGGATGACGACGAGACCTCCGTGTACGCGCTCACGAACATCGGCGGGGCCGAGCTCGATGCCGGGAAGCCCGAGGGGCGGGACAAGCTCGAGCGGGCCCGCTTGCTCGCCGATCAGCTCGGCCTCGAGGACCATGTCGGCCGGGTAATCGCCTTGTTCGCGATCCACTGCGTCCGCCAGCGCGACTTCGCACTCGTCGACAGCTACCTGGCGCCCGGGCTCGCCTACTGCATCGAACGCGGGCTGGACACGCCGCGCGGCTATCTGCTCGCCCTACGCGCGCGAGTGGAGCTCCATCGGGGCGATTGGGATGCCGCCGGCGAAACCGCCGGAGTCGTGCTGCGCGATCCCCGCAACCCTCCCGTGGCCCGGGTGTGGGCACTCGCCGCGCTGGGCCTGCTCCGGGCGCGGCGAGGTGACCCCGACGCCCAGACGCCCCTCCAGGCGGCGCTCCCGATGGTCCTGCCGACCGGCGAGCTCACTCAGATCGGACCGGTCGTCGCCGCTTTGGCCGAGGCGGCCTGGCTGGCGCGAGACGATGACGCGGTGGCGCACGTGACCGAGGCGCCGCTCGCGCTCGCCCTGTCCAGGCGGGCGGGCTGGGTGATCGGCGAGCTCGCCTACTGGCGCTGGCAGGCCGGAGTGCGCGACGAGCTGCCGAGCGATCTCTACACGGGGCCATACGGCCTCTCGATGGCCGGTAACGCGGCGGCGGCCGGGGAGCGGTGGCGGAGCATCGGATGCCCCTACGAGGCGGCGCTCGCGTTTGCCGAGGGAGACGACGGGGACGCCATCCGGGCCGCGCTCGACGAGCTCCGGCGGCTCGGCGCCCGCCCGGCCGCGGCGATAATCGCCCGGCGGCTGCGCGAACGGGGCATGCGCGGCCTCCCGCGGGGACCGCGCGCGCAGACCAGCGAGAACCCGGGCGGCATGACCGCGCGCGAGCTCGAGGTGCTGTCGCTCCTCGCCGAAGGACTGCGCAATGCCGAGATCGCGGAGCGTCTGGTCGTCTCCCCCAAGACCGTCGACCATCACGTGTCGGCCGTGCTGCGCAAGCTGGGCGTGCGGACCCGGGGCGAGGCCGGGGCCGCGGCCGCGCGGCTCGGGCTGCCCGGACGGAAATAGGGCGAAAAAGCGCCACATCCCGTTCACAACTAATATGAGCCGGCCGAGGGCCGGTCGGCGTGTCGTTTGTTAGGGTTTTTACCGTACACGCGTCTGGGGACAGGGGGCGCACGTGGGAGTCATGAAAGGAGAAGGCATGCGTGGAAGGACCGCGGCGCTGCTCGCCGCATCTGTCGTAACAACCGGAGGGGTGGCCAGCATCGCCAGCGCCGCCGGCCCACCGCCTCCGCCGAAGGGCGTGGGCGGAGCCAAGGTTCAGCAGGTGGCTGCCGGCCTGCACACCCCGACGTCGTTCGCGTTCGGCGCCGGCACCCTCTTCGAGGGCGACGGCGGCTCCGAGAACGCCAACCCGCCCAATGGGGGCGTGTTCGCGATCAAGAACGGGACCGGGACGCTGATCCCGGGTTCGCCGGTGTTCGTCGCCGGACTGGCCTGGCACAAGGACGCCCTCTACGTCAGCGGTGGCTTCCTCACTGGGCCGAAGAGCGCCAAGTGGCAGCTGCTCAAGTGGAGCGGCTGGAACGGCAAGACGTTCACCAAGCGTAAGGTGCTTTATACGGCCCCGAAGAAGTTCCAGGGCTTCAACGGCATCGCCTTCGGCGCGAACGGACGGCTCTATGCCGGCGTCGACGTCGGCCTTCTCAACGGCAACGACCACGGCCCGGCCAACACGTCACCACACGTGTACGAGATCCTGTCGTTCAATGCGAGCGGCAAGGACCTCAAGGTATTCGCATCCGGCATCCGGCAGCCGTGGCAGTTCGCCTTTCCGAAGGGGTCGTCGTCGCCGTTCGTGTCGGACCTGGGCCAGGACAAGGGAGCCAAGAACCCGCCTGACTTCGTCCTCCGGGTCAAGCAGGGCGACGACTACGGCTTCCCGGGCTGCAACCAGCTCGTGGCCAGCAACTGCACGGGCTTCACCAAGCCGTTCCAGCAGTTCAAGCCCCACACCGACATCATGGGCCTTGCGATCATCGGCGACCGGCTGTACATGACATCGTTCATGGGCGTCGGCGGCAAGGGCCCAGGCGGCCAGGTGCTGTCGATGCCGCTCAGCGGTGGCACCGCCAAGACCGTCGTGAAGGGCTTCGTCGCCCCCACCGTCGGCCTCGGCGTGCACGGCGGTTCGCTCTACGTCGGTGAGCTCACCGGCCAGGTGTTCAAGGTCACCCCGTAACACCTCACTGCGCTTGGATGTCCCGGCGGCTGTCCCAGGCGCCGGGATGTCCGGCCTGGTGGCGTGCTCGCCCCTGACGATCGGGTTCAATGTGCGTTATCCATAGGTGTGAGTCAGGCAGCGGTCAGTGTCGGTAGCGGCACGAACCGGGAGCGGGCCCAGGACGGCACCGTTCGGCCTGCTGAGCGACGAGCGGCTCGCCCGTCTGGCGGCGACGGGGCACGAGCGGGCGTTCGAGGTCGTGTACGAGCGTCATCACCAGGCGCTCTATCGGTACTGCCGGTCGATCCTGCGCAACGACGCCGACGCCCAGGACGCGCTCCAATCGACGTTCACCGCCGCGTTCGCCGCCCTCGCCCGCGGCCGGCGCGATGCGCCAATTCGCCCATGGCTGTACCGCATCGCGCACAACGAGGCGGTGTCCGCGCTTCGGCGCCGGCGGCCCGCGGCCGACCTGTCCGCGGCGACCGACTGCGGTACGACCTCGGTCGAGGATCAGGTCGCGGAACGAGCCGACCTCGAACTGCTCCTGGGCGATCTGCGCGAGTTGCACGAGCGCCAGCGCTCGGCCCTGGTCATGCGCGAGCTGAGCGGTCTCTCGCACGAGGAGATCGCGCTGGCGCTCGAGACGTCGGTCGGAGCGGCCAAGCAGGCGATCTACGAAGCGCGCCGGTCGCTGTTCGAGTTCGCGGAAGGTCGAGCCATGCCGTGCGATGAGATCCGCCGGACGATTTCAGACGCCGACGGGCGCGTGCTGCGCAGCCGCCGGGTGCGGGCCCACCTGCGCGACTGCCCAGGCTGTGCCGCGTTCGCCGGCGCGATCCCGGCGCGCCGCCGCGAACTGCGCGCCGTGGTTCCGCCGCTGCCCGCGATGGCCGCCGGCGGCCTGATGGAGCGCGCCGTCGGAGCGAGCGCGGGTCACACCGCTGGCGTGGGCGCGGGTCACGGCGCCGGCAGCAGCCTGGCCGGCCTGGCCGCCGGCGGGGCGGGCAAGGCGACCGGCGTCGCGCTGGCCGCGAACGCCCTGGCCGGGGTCGCGGTGGTGGCGACTGCCACGGTCGGAGTGACGATCGGCGTGGACAAGCTCGTGCAGGGAACCCGCCACGCCCGCCCGGCCCGCACGGCGGCACCGGCCGCGCCTCCGCGGCACGCGCGCGCTCGTGCCTCCGCGCCGACGATCCTCCTCCCGGCGGCTCACGCGCGTAGCGCCGCCACCCGGACCGCCGGGGCCCAAACCGCGGGCGCCGCGCGCCCCTCAGTGCCGAGCCGGGCAAGGACGCCGACGCCGATTTCAGCAGCCGCAGCCCCCGGCGCCTCGACCTCGACGGCGGCCACGGCCCCCGCACGGGTCAAGGTCAGCGACGCCACCAATCCCGGACACTCAGAGGCCGCGCCCGGCCACACGACGGCAACCGCCACCGGCCCCGGAAAGTCCGCCGCCGCGCCCGGCCACACGACCGAAACCGCCACCGGCCCCGGAAAGTCCGCCGCCGCGCCCGGCCACACGACCGAGACCGCCACCGGCCCCGGACACTCCGCCGCCGCGCCCGGCCACACGACCGAAACCGCCACCGGCCCCGGACACTCCGCCGCCGCACTCGGCCGCACGATCGCAACCTCCCTGGCACCCGAAGACTCCGCCGCCGCGCCCGGAAACTCCGCCGCCGCGCCCGGCCACCTGAAGTAGGTCCTGACTTTCGGCCCACTCGGGCGTAAGGGGGCCAGAGGACACGTCAGCGCAGTACGCCGGCGGCGGCGGGCTCGGCGCCGCCGGCTCATGCGGCGCAACCGATTGCACGGAGGAACCATGACCAAAGAGCTGGTCACGACGGCAGCGGGCACGGAAGGTCGGGCGTCGACATGACCGCCGAGGCCGCCGCGGCGCTGCTCGGCACGAGCACCACGATCCTGGGCTTGTGGGTGAAGCGATTCGGCTACCCGGAGCGGGTCCGCTCCGCCGATGGCCAGTGGTTGTATCCCGACGACGCGATGGTCGCGCTGCGCGATGCCCTTGGCCGCGAGCTGTCGATCGCCTCGGCCATCACGAGGGCCCGCGGGGGGCATTCGGGGGACGTTGCAGACGGCCTGCGGCTCACGCCGCGCCAGAACCCAAAGGAGGCAGGATGAAACTTCGAGCCAAGCTCGCGGTGATCGCCGGAGTCACGGCGCTGGGCGCGCTCCCGTCCGTCGCCCTCGGCGCCGCCGGCGGTCACCCGAATCGACCCACCACACACACGACCGGGACGAACAAAGCCAAGGCGTACGGGAAGCTCTGTCAGGGCCAGAGCAAGAAGCACGTCGCCGGCACGCCGGGAACTCCGTTCTCCAAGTGCGTGACGGACATGGCCAAGCTCGCCAACGGCTCGACCACCAATCCGGCCAAGGCGTGCCAGGACGAGAGCAAGAAGCACGTCGCGGGACAGCAAGGGACGCCCTACAGCGTATGCGTCTCAGGAGCCAACAAGCTGCTCAAGCAGCAGGCCGGCGGCTAGCCGGCCGGACTGCGCGTCTCCCCACAGCGCGCAGTCGCTGATCAGCCGGTGGCGCCGCCGGCGGGTGCGCATCCCCGTCGGTGGCGCCGCCGGCAGATACGCCGGCGGCACCCCGCGATCGGGACCCTTCCTACTTGCGCCGGTCGACGGCGCGCTGGAGCTGCTCCTTGTTCATGCTCGAGCGGCCCTCGATCCCGAGCCGCTTGGCCTCGTTGTAGAGCTGGTCGCGGGTGCGTCCCTTCTGCCGATTCGTACCCGACCGCTGTCCCCCGCGACGGCCCGACGACATGTCGTCGGTCGAGGTCCGCGAGCGGGTGCGGGACTCGCCGGCGCGAGCCTTCTCCTTGTTGACGGTTCGGGCGGCGATCTCCTCGGCGCGACCTTCGCTGGTCCCGCGCTCCTTTTGGCTCTCCTTGATGTGCTCGTATTGCCGTGCGCGCTTGGTCCCCTTCTTCACTCCGCGAGGCGGCATTCTCGGTCCTCCTTTGATCGCTCGTCACCGATGCCTTTACCCTGCGCGCCGGGGTCAGAAGCGATGGCGGGCGAGCCGCAGCGCGTCGTCGTGCGGACCGTCGTCTGCGAGTGCCGGGACCAGCTCGCTGGTCACCAGACCGACCTGCTGGGTCAGCTCGTCGACGATCTCGAACGACTCCGCGATCCGCGCCGGCCTGTCCACGACGATCGTCACGATCGGGAGGCGCCGGCGGAGCTGAAGCAGGCGATCGCCGTGCGGCGGATGGTCGCCGTGGAAGCCCCAGGTGCCCCGCAGGCACGTGGCGCCCGCGGCCCCATTCATCCGCAGGCGCCTGACCAGCGCCAGGTGAAGCGGGCTGCGCCCGTGACGTGCCTGCTCGGAGGTGTAGACCATCAGCTTCTGCCACAGGGGCCGGCCCTGCTCATCGGTGGCGGGCAGTGCATCCGGCCTGGCCAGGAGCTCGCCGTCGCGCTTGCACACCCGCACGCGCTCGAGCGTCAGCAGCGGCCGGCGCAGCAGCGCGCCGAGTTCGGGCAGCACACGCGAGATGCTGGGCTCGGATCCGACCGCGACGATCATCAGTGGGACGTTCACGTTGCGGCCGAAGAACCGCGCCCGCTCGCGCGCCCCGTGTGCGGTCCCGTCGACGCCCAGTAGCACGGTCGCGCCCGCCACGTCTCGACGGCGCAGGAGGTCGCACACCGCGACGAAGGCGGGGACGCCGTAGATCTGCTCGTCGCGCCCAACGTAGATCGTCAGCTTGGTCGTCTCGTGAAGGTCCTCGGCCAGGGCCGCGGGCAGGATCTCGCCGGTCAGGATCCGGGCGCGCTCCAGCGTGACCAGGCCGCGATGCCTGATCGCCATGACCTCGTCGAGCACGTTCTCGATCCGGGCTCGCGTATCGACCGCGACCGACACCAGTGGCAGATCCTCCGAAAGCGTGAGCAGGCGATCGCTGCGGCGATGATGGCGCTGCCCGAAGCCCTCGGCACCGCGCAGCATCACGCTCACCTCTACCTCCCGGCGGCCGTACAGATCGAGCAGCGCGTCGGCCACAAACCGATCCTCCGTGCGATGACGCTCTCCGAAGTACATGGTCAGCTTGAGGCAGTCCTCGTTCACAGGTGCCCTCCGATCAACCGCCCGAGCGCCGCGGCGCCAAGCCCGACGGCCAGGCTGACGAGGGCGTTGCTGGCGGCGCCGGTGAACTGCCCCTCCTCCACCAGCCGCTGGGTCTCGAGCATCCAGGTCGAGAACGTGGTGTAGGAGCCGATCGTCGCGGTCCCGATCAGCAGGAAACGGTCGCCCCCCACCCCCAGTCCGACCAGGAACCCGAGCACGCACGCGCCCGACACGTTGACGACCAGTGTCCCGATCGGAAAGTCCCTCTCCGCCAACCGCGCCACGAGCCCGTCCACGAAAAAGCGCATGAGGGCACCGCCCGCACCGAGCCCGGCGACCCCGATCCACACCAGCGGGCTCACGCCACCGTCCTCGTCCGGCGCGCGAACGACGTCCCCAGGTGGATGCTCACGTATCCCAGGACGAGGCTCGAGGCTGCGTAGCCGGCGGCCAGCCCGTACCGGTGCGCATCCAGCATCGTGAGCAGCTCCACCTGCACGGTGGAGAACGTCGTGAACGCGCCGCAGAACCCGGTTCCCAGGAGCGGCCGGCGATAGGCCGACAGTGGCAGTCGCTCCTGCAGCCGGGTCACGAAGTAGCCGAGCAGGAACGCACCGAGGACGTTGACCGCGAACGTGATCCACGGCCACCCCGGAGCGGTTCCCGCGCCGGTCTGCGTCAGACCGACTCGGGCCAATGCGCCGATCGCGCCACCGACGGCGATCGCCGCAAGCTCTCGTCTGTCCGGGAGTGTTCGGATACGCGCTGACCTCCACGAGTTACACGGGTAGAGGCCATCAGCGACCGGCGGTCGCGCTCGGAGCGAGCCTCATCGCTCGCGACCCAGCATATCGAGGCGCGAGTTAGCATCGCGCCGTGAGCTCCAAGCAGCGATGGCTCGAGGCGATCTGGCCGACGGTTCGCTCCCATCTGCCGGCGCCGCCGGCAGTCGTGGTCGAACTCGGGTGCGGATCCCTGGGCGGGTTCGTGCCGGCGCTCGAGCGCGAGGGCTACGACGCGCTCGGCATCGACCCCGACGCCCCCGAGGGGGACGGCTACCTCCGCGTCGAGTTCGAGCGCGCTGAGCTGCCGCCTCACGCCGATGCATTGGTCGCGAGTGTGTCGCTTCACCACGTGGCCGACCCCGATGAGGTGTTCGACCGGATCGCGAGCGCGGTGAGGCCCGACGGCTCGGTCGTCGTGGTGGAGTGGGACTGGGAGAGCTTCGACGAGGCAAGCGCCCACTGGTGCTTCGAGCGCCTGGACCCGGCCGCCGAGCCCAACGGCTGGCTTCACCACGTACGCGAGCACTGGCTGGCATCGGGCCAGCCGTGGGCCAGCTACTTCCCCGGCTGGGCCGCCGGGCACGGCCTGCACAGCGCCCGAGCGCTCGTCGCCGGGCTCGACGAGCGGTTCGAGCGCGTGGCCTGCGAGCGGGGACCCTATTTCTTCCCGGAGCTCGCAGACACGACCGAGGCCGACGAGGTGCGTGCGATCGAAGCGGGGCGGATCAGCGCCGTACGGATCGATTACGTCGGCCGGAGGCGCTGATCCTCGGGGCGCCGCCCCCGCGCGCCATTGATCGTCCCGGAGCCACGCCGGGAACACGGGTCGGTAGAACTTCGTGCATGGCTCCCGTGCCGGAGACGATCCTCGACGCCGGAGGACGCGATCTGCGCGTATCCAATCCCGACCGCGTCATCTTCCCGCCCACCGAGCGCACCGCCGCTGTGACCAAGCTCGACATCGTGGGCTACTACCTCTCGGTCGAGGACGGCATCATGCGCGCGCTGGGACGCCGGCCGACCACGCTCGAGCGCTGGCCCAAGGGCGTGTACCCGGGCATGGTGCTCTCGACGCGCGAGGGCCGCCAGGGCGACGCCTTCTACCAGAAGCGGATCCCCAAGGGTGCGCCCGACTACGTGGAGACCGCGACGATCACGTTTCCATCGGGCCGCCATGCCGACGAGGTCTGCCCCACCGAGGTGGCGGTCGTCGGCTGGGCGGCGCAGATGGGGACGATCACCTTCCATCCCTGGCCGGTGCGCCGCGAGGACGTCGACCATCCGGACGAGCTGCGCCTCGATCTCGACCCCCAGCCCGGCACCGACTGGGCGGACGCCGTCGCCGCGGCGGGCGGGGCGCGAACGCTCCTGGAGGAACTCGGATTGACCGGCTTCCCGAAGACCTCGGGGGGCCGGGGGATCCACATCTACGTGCGGATCGAGCCGCGCTGGACGTTCACCGACGTGCGCCACGCCGCGATCGCCTTCGGGCGTGCGCTCGAGCGCCGGCTGCCTGACAAGGTCACCACGAGCTGGTGGAAGGAGGAGCGCGGCGCGCGGATCTTCATCGACTACA
This sequence comes from uncultured Solirubrobacterales bacterium, assembly GCA_963841535.1. Lineage (GTDB taxonomy): Bacteria > Actinomycetota > Thermoleophilia > Solirubrobacterales > Solirubrobacteraceae > Palsa-465. Next base: position 46,979 of record CAWJDF010000004.1, read on the forward strand.
ACCAGAACGCGCGCGACCGCACGATCGCCTCGGCCTACAGCGTCCGCCCCAAGCCGGGCGCGACCGTATCCGCCCCGCTGGCGTGGGAGGAGCTTGCCGACGTGGCCCCCGAGGACTTCACGGTGGCGACGATGCCCGTCCGCTTCGCACAGCTCGGCGATCGCCACGCCGAGATCGACGCGCGGGCGTATTCGCTTCAGCCGTTGTTGGAGCTCTACGAATCGGATCTGGCCGGCGGGCTGGGCGACATGCCCTACCCGCCCGACTACCCCAAGATGCCCGGCGAGCCGAAGCGCGTCCAGCCGTCGCGGGACCGCGACCGCCCGCGCTGAGGTGAGCCCCTCACGGGGACTGCGGCAGCTTGACCTTCTTGCTGCCTCTGCGGTGGGCGGGGGCGGACGGCGGCGGCACCACCGGGCCGATGTCCCCGTCTGGCGCCTCGTCGAGGTCGACGATCACGGGTGCGTGGTCGCTCGGGCCCGTGCCCTTGCGGGCGTGCCGGTCGACCCAGGCCGCGCGCACGCGATCGGCGACGACTCCGCTGGCCAGGATCAGATCGATCCTCATGCCCAGGTCCTGGTGGAACATGCCCGCCCGGTAGTCCCAGTAGCTGAAGACCCGCTCGCCCGGCCACCGGTCTCGGACCACGTCGTGCAGCCCGAGCGCCTGAAGCTCGGCCAACGCCGCGCGCTCGGGCGGGGTGACGTGCGTCTGGCCGACGTAGGCCTCCGGATCGAACACGTCCTCGTCGGTGGGCGCGATGTTCATGTCCCCGCACACCACCGCGGCCTCCGGCCCGGCCGCCACCGCGTCGCGCAGGGACCCCAGCCACTCCAGCTTGTACTGGTAGTGCTCGGAGCCCGGGGTGCGGCCGTTCGGCACATACACCGAGGTCACCCGGACACCGGCGCAGGTCGCCGCTACCGCGCGCGCCTCAGGCTTGGGGAACCCGGGGGCGCCCTCCAACCCCCGCACCACGTCATCCAGACCCACCCGCGAGAGGATCGCCACCCCGTTCCACGCCGCCTCGCCGTGGGCCGCGACCTCATAGCCGCGCGTCACGAGTTCGTCGCCCAGGAGCTCCGCGAACGCCCCGTCCGCGATCTTGGTCTCCTGCAGGCACACGACATCGGGCCGGCGCTCATCGAGCCAGGGGAGCAGTCGCGGCAGGCGCTGCTTGAGCGAGTTGACGTTCCAGGTCGCGATCCGCACGGGGGCTACGGTAGCGCCCCGGCCAGGTCCTCGATCAGGTCTGCGGGGTGCTGCCGTCGTTGTGCATGCACAGCAGCGGTTTGGTGACCGAGACCCTGGACTGGCCCGCCGAGCTCTTGGCGATCGCGGTGAATTTGCGCGCCAACGCTACCAGCGGACCCCTCAGCCGTCCAGCAGCGAACGGAACTCGGGATCGTCGCGCAGCGCGACGAAGTCCTCGTCGTCCCTGGCCCACTCGGCGGCCTCAGGCCTGAGCTCGATCGCCGCGCGAAGCGTGGCCAGCGCGACCTCGCGGTTGCCCTCCACTGCTTCCAGGCATGCCAGGTTGTACCGAAGCGAGGCGGATTTCGGATGGGCATCGACACCGTCGGCCAGGATCTCCCGAGCGCGGGCGGGATCGCTCCGGATGAGCGGCCCGGCCCGGAACGCCCAGTCCCAAGCCGAGGGCCGGAACGTGGGCGGCCCGCCGAAGCTCAACACGGCCGTACCGGCCTCGGCCGCCACAGCGTGGCGATGCGAGGCCGGGTCAGGGATGAACACATACGTCCCAGCTGGCGCGTCGTAGGACTGGCCGTCGATCGTGAACGTCGCTCGGCCGGCGGCCACGAAGTACAGCTCCTGGTGAGCCAGCTTGGGATCCTCGGTGTGGGGCTCGACCACGTCCTCCCCTGCCACGCCGGCGGTGTACGCGTTGCAGCCAAACGCCCGCACGCCCAGCGTCATCCTGACCGGACGCCAGGTCAAACTGCCCGGGCCGGGAATCGACTCGATCTGGTCCAGATGAATGATCTTGGGCGGTTGGAGCGTCATGGAAACCAACGAAAAGCCTAACCTCGCGCGGAGCGATGAGTGTCCGACTCCTGCGCGGTCTAAATGGCAAGCGAACCGACCCCCAGGAGACACGACGATGTTCAACTTCCCCGAGCTGGCAATACGCGAACTGGACCATCGGCGCAGCGACGGCATCGACGTCAGGCTGCTGTGGAATTCGCGCACGAACCGAGTGTCGATCGCCGTCGAGGACGACCACACAGGCGAGACGTTCGTGCTCGAGGTGCCCAGCGCCCAGGCGCGAGACGCGTTCACCCACCCCTACGCCTACATCCGGGGCGAGCAGAGCGAGCAGGCGCTCGCGGCCTGACGGCGCACCCGATGCGGATCGCTTCCCGCCTGTCCATCAGCTCCGACACCGAGCTGACGTTCCTGAGCGACCGAGCGCTGCCCGGCGGGTCAGTCGAGATCGTCTACTCGTGTGTGTGACGGGCGCTAGTCTGGCCTGTCATACGACTGCTGCTGAACATCATCTGGCTCGTATTCGCCGGCGTATGGCTGGCGATCCTCTACCTCATCGCCGCGGTGATCTGCTTCATCCTGATCATCACGATCCCGTTCGGCGTCGCGGCATTCCGAATCGCGCTGTTCGCCCTGTGGCCGTTCGGCCGCACCGTCGTCCGGCGTCCTGACGCCGGCGTGGCGTCCGGCATCGGGAACGTCATCTGGCTGCTGCTGTGCGGATGGTGGCTCGCCCTCGGGCACCTGGTGACCGGCGCCGCTCAGTGCCTGACGATCATCGGGATCCCGCTCGGCCTGGCGAACTTCAAGCTGATCCCGATATCGCTGCTGCCGTTGGGACGCGAGATCGTCTCGGTCGACGAGGCGCGCGCCATGGGGCTGGGCGCGGACGCCTGGATCGGGTAACGACTCGTGGCGAGCGCCGACACGCCCCTGCGGGAGGTGGACGTCGATGCGGACCCGGTGCGGCAGTTCGAACGCTGGTTCGAGGAGGCGAACGGCATCGGAATCTCTCAGCCCGAGGCGGCCGCGCTCGCGACCGCGGCGCCAGGCGGAAGCCCGTCGGTCCGGATGGTGCTCGTCAAGCAGGCTGGAGCGGGCGGCTTCGCGTTCTACACGAACTACGCGAGCCGCAAGGGCACGGAGCTGACCGCCAACCCGCAGGCCGCGCTGCTGTTCCACTGGGAGCGGCTGGGGCGCCAGGTGCGGATCGAGGGACCGGTGGAGCGCGTGTCCCGCGACGAATCGGCGGCCTACGCCCGGACGCGCCCGCGTGGCAGCCGGCTGAGCGCGCTGGCGTCGCCCCAGAGCCGCCCGATCGAGAGTCGTGAGTGGCTCGAGCAGCGAGTCGGAGAACTCTCCGAGCGCTACCCCGGCGAGGAGGTGCCGCTGAGCGAGGAGTGGGGCGGCTACCGCCTGACGCCCGAGCGCTTCGAGTTCTGGCAGCACCGCGAGAGCCGGCGGCACGACCGGCTCGTGTACACCCCGGCCGGGGACGGGGGCTGGAGGATCGAGCGGCTTGCCCCCTGACGCCGCCATGCCCCGCCGGCCGCTGGGCCGCTCGGAGCTTGAGGTCTCGCGGCTCGCGCTCGGCTCATGGCGCACGTTCGAGCGGATCCCGCGCGAGGACGGCCTGGCGGTGATGCGCGCGGCCCGCGAGCACGGCTTGAACTTCCTCGACGACGCGCGCTACGACGACGAGACCGGGACCGCGCCGATGCGCACCGGCTATTCCGAGGTCCTGTTCGGTGAGCTGTTCCGCGCCGCGGGCTGGGACCGCGCGGACACGGTCGTGGCGAACAAGCTCTGGTGGGAGTTCTGGCCCGAGCAGAGCGCTTCTGAAGAGCTGGGCGGCTCGCTGGGCCGCATGGGCCTCGACTACGTCGACCTCATCTATGCCAACCCGCCGCCCGAATGCCTGGCTGTGGACGAGATGGTCGCCGCCGTGGGCGGGCTGATCGAGTCCGGCAAGGCGCGCGCCTGGGCCATCGTCAACTGGGAGGCGGCGCCGTTCATCAAGGCGATCGGGGCCGCCGAGGAGCAGGGTGTCCCGGCGCCCTGCGCCGCCCAGCTCCCCTACAGCCTGGTCCACCGCGACTGGGTCGAGAGCGACGAGATGACCGCCGCGCTCGAAGCCTCGGGCGCCGGCGTGGTCGCGTCGTTCGTGATGGCCGGTGGCGTGCTCACCGGCAAGTACGACGCCGGCGGAAGCGGCCGGGCGACCGGGCATCTCGAGGATCCGCGCTTCCACGCCGCGCGCGAGCTCGGCCGGCAGTTGTCCTCGGTCGCCCGCGACCTGAAGCTCAGCCCGGCCGCGCTGGCCATCGCGTTCACGCTCGCCAACCCGGCCGTTGGGAGCGTGCTGTTCGGCGCGACCTCGCCCGCCCAGGTCGCCGAGAACGTCGCAGCGCTCGACGTCGAGCCGGCGATCGTCCAGCGACTCCTCGAGCTGTAGCAGCGGGCGGTGGAGGTCGACCTCGTCGAAGGTCGGGCGGCCGACGATCCGGCGCTCGACGTAGCCCTCCCCCACGCCCTGCTCGAGCTGGTCGCCTCCGGCCGGCGTCCCGTCGTGCGCTGCTACCGGCCGACGGCGACGGTTGCCTTCGGCCGGCGCGATCGCTTGCTGCCCGGGTTCGCGCGCGCGGCGGACGCCGCCCGCCGGCGCGACTTCACCCCGGTGATCCGCGGGGCGGGCGGCCGCGCGGCCGCCTATGACCAGGGCTGCCTGATCTTCGATGAGATCATGCCCGCCGACGAATCGGCCATCCGGGAGCGCTTCGCCGGCGATGCGGATCGGCAGGCGGCCGCGTTGCGGAGCCTGGGCGTCGATGCCCGCGTCGGAGAGGTGCCCGGGGAGTACTGCCCCGGCGAGTTCAGCGTCAACGCGCGCGGGCGGGTGAAGCTGATCGGCGCCGCCGAGCGGATCATCCGCGGAGCCTGGCTGCACTCGAGCGTGGTCGCGGTCGAAGGCGCGCCACGGCTACGCGCCGTGCTCATCGACGTCTACGGCGCGCTCGGCCTCGACTGGGACGCGGCGACCGTGGGCGACGTCGCCTCCGAGGCGCCCGGCACGGAGCTCGAGGACGTTCGCGCCGCCCTGCTCGCCGAGTACGGGCGGCGCTACGCGCTCGCGCCGGCGACGATCGCCGAGGCCGAGTCGGCGCGCGCCGCCGAGCTGCTCGACCGGCATCGGGTCGAAGGCTGAGGCGTTGGCTCACCCGGTGTGGTGGACCTCCTGTAGACCGTAGACCGGCGTGTCGATCCCCTCTGCCCGGGCTTTGAGCTGCAGGGCGAGGTACAGCGAGTAGTGACGAGACTGATGCAGGTTCCCGCCGTGGAACCACAGGCTCTCCTGCTGGGTCGGCTTCCACATGTTGCGCTGCTCGCCCTCCCACGGACCCAAATCCTTGGCCGTGCCGGACCCCAGGCCCCACACCTTGCCCACCTTGTCGGCGACCTCCTGTGAGATGAGATCCGCGACGAACCCGTTCATCGACTCATAGCCGGTGGCGTAGACCACGAGGTCGGCCGGCAGCTCGGTTCCGTCCTCCATCACGACCGCGTCCTCGGTGAGGTGGTCGACCTGGCCCGGCTGCAGCTTGATCTGACCGCTCGCCACCAGCTCCGAGGCGCCGACGTCGATGTAGTAGCCCGACGCGCGGCGCAGGTACTTCATGAACAGCCCCGAGTCGTCCTCGCCCCAGTCGTGCTGGAATCCGGCCGCCTCCAGCCGCTGGTAGAAGTCCGCGTCGCGCTCCCGGATCTCGGCGTACACCGGGACCTGCAGGTCGGCCATGATCCGGTAGGGAATCGACGCGAACGTCATGTCGGCCTTCTCGGTGGTCATGCCGCCGGCGATCGCGTCCTCGGAGTACAGGGCGCCGAGCGCAACCTCCATCAGGGTGTCGGACCTCACCACGTGGGTGGAGGAACGCTGGATCATCGTGACGTCCGCGCCGTGCTCCCACAGAGCGGCGCAGATGTCGTGGGCCGAGTTGTTCGAGCCGATCACCAGCGCGCGCTTGCCCCGGTAGGCGTTGGGCCCAGGATGCGCGGAGGAATGGTGCTGATTGCCCTTGAAGCGCTCGGCGCCGGGGAATTGCGGGGTGTACGGCCTGCCTGACATGCCGGTCGCCATCACGAGCTGCTTTGGGCGCAGCGTGATCTCCTTGCCGTCGCGCTCTACGACCACCTCCCACTCGCCCGCGTCCTCGTCGTAGCGCGCGCGCTTCGCGGTCGTGGAGCCCCAGTAGTTCAGCTCCATCACCCGCGTGTACATCTCGAGCCAGTCGGCGATCTTGTCCTTTGGCGAGAACACCGGCCAGTTGGGCGGGAACTTCACGTAGGGCAGGTGGTCGTACCAGACCGGGTCGTGCAGGCACAGCGACTTGTAACGGTTGCGCCACGAATCGCCCGGGCGGGCGTTCCGCTCGACGATGATCGTCGGCACCCGCAGCTGCCGGAGCCGGGCGCCGAGCGCGATGCCGCCCTGCCCGCCTCCCACGATCACCACGTGTGGCTGCGTGACCACGCCGAGCTCCTCGGCCTCTTGCCGGCGGTCCTCGAGCCACGTCTGCCGCTCCGGGTTCGCCCCGTGCTCGACCCCCTTGGGCCGGCGCGAGCCCAGGTTCTCCTCGTGGCCCTTGAGCTCATCCAGCGAGGTCAGGAGCGTCCACGCCCGCCCGTCGATCAGCCGCAGGTGGCCGCTGCCTCGCCCCACCTCGGTCTCGAACTCGAGCCACGCCTCGCTCACGCCATCGGTCTCGGTCGGTTCCCCGGTGACCCGCCAGCCGCGCGGCCGCGTCTGCCCAAGCGTGTGTTCGAGCATGTCCTGGACGCCGGCGGGGCCCTCCACGGTCCTGATGTTCCACGTGAACGCGACGAGGTCTCGCCAATAGCTCTCGGGCGCAAACAGCTCGGCGGCGCCGGCGGCGTCGCCCCGGGCGAGCGCCTCATCGAAACGCGCCAGCCACTGGTCGATCTCGGCCGCTACAGGGGTCCGCGTGGCGGTGCTCGACATGCTCTATCTCCTCGTATCTCCGGTGGCGGGAGGTCCATTCTCGCGCCGCGGGACCAGTGGCGGACTTAACCACCATCGGTCCGGGCCCTGACCGCGACGCCTCCCGGATGATTGAGCCCGACAACCCCTTCCTCTAACCTTGCCCATATTCGTCCAATGCCCGCGAGGGCCCGGACTGATGAAGGGAGGTGATCGGATTGCCAAAGACACGCGGCCGGCTGACGGAGCCGCTGGTGCGCGAGAACGGGACGCTTCGCCCGGCAAGCTGGGACGAGGCCCTCGACGTCGCGGCGGCCGGGCTCGCCCGGGCGCGCGAGACGGACCCCACGCGCTCGTTCGGCATGTTCAGCTGCTCGAAGGCCTCGAACGAGGTCAACTTTCTGGCGCAGAAGTTCGTGCGCTCCGTGATGGGGTCGAACAACATCGACTCGTGCAACCGCACTTGACACGCTCCCAGCGTCGTCGGTCTGGCGACGGTATTCGGTGCGGGCGGCGGCACGTCGTCCTATAAAGAGGTCGAGGAGACGGATCTGCTGATCCTCTGGGGGTCGAACGCGCGCGAGACGCATCCGATCTTCTTCCATCACCTCCTCAAGGCTGTCCATCGCGGCGCCAAGCTCTACGGCGTCGATCCACGCCGCTCCAGCAGCGCGCAGTGGGCCGACACCTGGCTGGGGCTCGACGTCGGAACCGACATCGCCCTGGCCAACACGATCGCTCGCGAGATCATCCACGCCGGCCTGACCAACGACGTCTTCATCGAGCGCGCCACCACTGGCTACGAGGAGTTCAAGGCGTCGGTCGAGCAGTGGACTCTCGAGGAGGGCGAACGGGTGACCGGCGTCCCGGCCCAGACCATCCGCGAGTTTGCCCATGCATACCCGCGCGCCGACCGCGCCATCCTTTGCTGGACGCTCGGGATCACCGAGCACGTAACCGCAGTCGACAACGTCCTCTCCCTTATCAACCTGGCGCTGCTCACGGGCCACGTCGGCCGCTACGGCTCGGGGCTCAACCCCCTGCGCGGCCAGAACAACGTCCAGGGCGGCGGCGACATGGGCGCGATCCCCAACAAGCTCCCGGGCTTCCAGGACATCGAGAAGGACGAGGAAGCGAGGGCAAAGTTCCAGGCCAAGTGGGGCAGCCCGATCATCCCCCACTACGGCTGGCACCTCTCACAGATGTTCGAGGGAATGGAGCGCGGCGAGCTCAAGACCCTGTACGTGTTCGGCGAGAACCCGGCCCAGTCCGAGGCTGACTCCAAGCACGCCCTGGAGCTCCTCGAGGGCCTCGACTTCCTGCTCGTTCAGGACGTCCTGATGACCAAGACCGCCGAGATGGCCGACGTGGTGCTGCCGGCCAGCCTCTCCTGGTGCGAGGTCGAGGGTGGCACCGTGACCAACTCAGAGCGTCGCGTGCAGCGGATGCGCAAGGCGCTCGACCCGCCCGGCCAGGCCCGCGACGACCATTGGATCATGTACGAGTTGGCCCGCCGCCTCGGGCACGACTGGGGCAATCCGACGCTCGAGGAGGCCTGGGACGAGCTCCGCTCGCTCAGCCCCATGCACGCGGGCATGAGCTATGAGCGGCTCGACCAGCTCGGCGGGATCCAGTGGCCATGCCCGAGCGAGGACCACCCCGGCTCGCTGTTCCTCCACGGCCGCCTGTGGGAAGAGGGCGAGGCGCAAGGACCCAAGGCCCCGTTCTCGATCACCACCTGGGTGCCGCCGGTGGACGAGCTGAGCGAAGAGTTCCCGATCCGGCTGACCACCGGCCGGCGGCTTGACTCCTACAACACAGGCGTGCAGTCGAACCTGTACAGCTCGCCGCTGCGCCGCGGCGAGACGCTCGACCTGCACCCCGAGGACGCCGCCAGGCTCGACGTCGAGCCTGGCGAGGTCGTGCGGATCAGCTCGCGGCGCGGCTCGATCGACGCGCCCGTGCGCCTCGACACCGGCCTGCGCCCCGGCCTGGCCTTCATGACGTTCCACTTCCCGGACGAGGTCGACGTCAACGTGCTCACGATCGACGCGACCGATCCGAAGTCGGGGACCGCGGAGTTCAAGGCCACCGCGGTGCGCGTCGAGAAGCTGAACGGCGGGGCCAAGGAGGCGGCGGGCGTGGCCGGCCGCGAGGCCGGCGAGTAGCGTACGGCTAGTGGGCGACCACTGATGGACCTCCGCCTTCTCGACGCCGAACCGACCACCGACGAGCGTGCGGCGATCGACGCGTTCCTCGGCCCGCCCGTCTCCGCCTGGGCCGGGGCGGACCGGGTCGAGAACGGGCACTCCGCCCACGGCGGTCACGCCGCCCGCGCCCAGCGCCAGCAGCTCCTCCCCACCCTGCACGCCCTCCACGCGCAGGCCGGCTGGATCAGCCCCGGCGCGCTCAACTACGTTGCGCAGCGGCTGACCATCCCTCCCGCGGACGTGTTCGGCGTGGCCACGTTCTACGCCCTGTTCAGCGTGGAGCCGCGCCCGCCGCGGGTGCTTCACGTGTGCAACGACCTCGCCTGCCGCTGCGCGGGCTCGGACAAGCTGATCGCGGCGCTTACCGAGAAGATCGGGCCGCAGGGCACCGAGCACGACGGCGCCACCTGGCACGCCAGCCCGTGCCTTGGCCAGTGCGACCGGGCCCCTGCCGCGCTGCTCGTGCAGTCGGGCGAGAGCCCCGTCGAGCGGGAGTTGACCGGCGTCGACGCCGAGGCGCTGATCGAGATCGTCCACGGCGCCACGCCCGAGCCGCCGCGCTCGCCCGAGCAGCCTCAGGCCGGACAGCCCGGTCTGCGCCTCCTGCGGCGGGTCGGGGTGGCCGATCCCGAGAGCCTCGACGACTACCGTGCCCACGGCGGGTACGACGCGCTTCGCCGGGCCATCGACATCGGTCCCGAAGGCGTGCTGCGCGAGGTGCTCGACTCCAAGCTCATGGGTCGCGGTGGCGCCGCGTTCCCCACCGGGCGCAAGTGGGACGCGGTGGCGCGCCAGCCCCGCCGGCCTCACTACCTGATCTGCAACGCCGACGAATCCGAGCCGGGGACGTTCAAGGACCGCGTGATCATGGAGAGCGATCCGTTCTCCCTGATCGAGGCGATGACGATCGCGGCCTACGCCACCGGCTGCGAGTACGGCTATCTCTACCTGCGCGGCGAGTATCCGCTCGCCCAGTCCCGCCTGGATAACGCTCTTGAGCGGGCACGGGAGCGAGGCCTCCTGGGCGATGACATCCTGGGCCATGGCTTCAAGTTCGAAATCGAGATGCGCAAGGGCGCCGGCGCATACATTTGCGGCGAGGAGACAGCGATCTTCGGGTCGATCGAGGGCTACCGCGGCGAGCCGCGCAACAAGCCGCCGTTCCCGGTCGAGCGCGGGCTGTTCGGCCAGCCCACCGTGGTCAACAACGTCGAGACGCTGGTCAACGTGCTGCCGATCGTGCTCGAGGGCGGCCCCGCCTTCGCCGCCATCGGCACCGAGCGCTCAACCGGGCCCAAGCTCTTCTGCGTCTCCGGCGCGGTCGTGCAGCCCGGGACCTACGAGGTGCCGTTCGGCACCACGCTGCGCGAGCTGCTCGAGCTGGCTGGCGGCGTGACCCCCGGCGCCACCCTCGGGGCGGTCCTCCTGGGTGGCGCGGCCGGCAGCTTCGTCACCCGCGACCACCTCGACCTCAAACTCACCTTTGAGGGCGCCCGCGAGGTCCACACGACGCTGGGCTCAGGCGTCGTGCTGGTCCTCGACGAGACGGCGGACATCCCCGAGCTGCTGATGACGATCGCGGCCTTCATGCGCGACGAGAGCTGCGGGCAATGCGTGCCCTGCCGGGTCGGTACCGTCCGCCAGGAGGAGGCGCTGGCCCGCCTGATCTCCGGCCGCACGCGCGGCAGCGTGCAGGACGAGCTGAAGCTCATCGCCGAGATCGGCGAGGCCATGCGCGACGCCTCGATCTGCGGCCTCGGGCAGACTGCGTCGTCCGCGGTCGAGTCCGCCATCGCGCGCCTCGGAGTGTTCAGCACGAGCAACGGCAACGGAGGAGGGACCCCGTGAACCCGATCGAGCTGCCCATGGCCCCGCACCAGCCGGCGAGCCGCACGATTGCGGTCACCATCGATGAACAGCGCGTCGAGGTGCCCGAGGGCTCGACCATCCTCGACGCCTGCCGCCAGATCGGGATCGACACCCCGACCCTGTGTTACGGCGAGACGCTGACGCCGGCCAACGCCTGCCGCATCTGTGTCGTCGAACTCGAGGGCGCCCGCACCCTGGTGCCCGCCTGCTCTCGCAAAGTCGAGCCCGACATGGTCATCCGCACCAACTCCGACCGCGTTCGCCACAGCCGGAAGATGGTGATCGAGTTCCTCGCCTCGAGCGTCGATTTGTCGATCACCCCATCGGCCCAGGACTACCTCGAGCGCTACCACGGCAAGCCCGAGCGCTATGGCCCGCCCGCACCCCCCGACCCCGACCGCGACCACCGCCACACCGGCCACCACGAGCGTCCCGACGGCCAGACCGCCGCGACCGTGCACTCCCCGCCGAAGATCGACAACGACCTGTACATGCGCGACTACTCCAAGTGCATTCTCTGTTACAAGTGCGTGGACGCCTGCGGGGATCAGTACCAGAACACGTTCGCGATCACGGTGGCCGGCCGTGGGTTCGACGCTCGCATCTCCACCGAGTACGCCAACCCGCTCCCCGACTCGGCGTGCGTGTACTGCGGTAACTGCATCGCGGTGTGTCCGACCGGCGCGCTGATGTTCCGCTCAGAGCACGACCTGCGCGAGGCCGCCGCGTGGGACGAATCGCGTCAGACTCACACTGACACAATCTGTCCCTACTGCGGCGTCGGCTGCAGCCTCACCCTCCACGTCCAGGACAACCAGATCGTCAAGGTGACCTCGCCCGCGGATCACGACATCACGCGCGGCAACCTGTGCATCAAGGGCCGCTTCGGGTTCCAGCACGTGAACCCCAAGCCTTGAGCTAAGCGCCGGTTCGCCGCGCGGTCACCTCGATCTCGATCCGCATGCGCGGGTCGGCCAGCCCGGCGACCAGCATTGTGCTGGCCGGTCGGATCTCGCCGAAGAACTCGCGCAGCACCGGCCAGCAGGCGGGAAAGTCCTCGGCGCTCGGGAGGATGTAGTTCGCGCGAACGACGTCGGCCAGCGAGAACCCGGCCTCGGCGAGCGCCGAGCTGATGTTTTCGAGCGTCTGACGAGCCTGCTCGGCGACGTCGTCCGAGATCGTCATCGCAGCGTAGTCGAATCCCGTGGTGCCCGAGACGAACGCCCACTCGCCGTCGACCACGACGCGCGAGTAGCCGACGTCGCGCTCGAACTGCGAACCGCTCGAGATCAGCCGCCGGTTCATCCGCGCATCTTGGCAGGCGCCACCGGCCGGCCCGGCCCAACCTTGCCCGCGCCGGCGAGACCCCGCTGTGGGCGGGCATCTACCTGCTGCCGCTGACCACGGCGTTCCTGATCTCAGGACCGTTGTGCGGGTATCTGTCCGACCGGTTCGGCGCCCGGGGATTCGCCGCCGCCGGCATGCTCGTGTTCGCCCTGAGCTTCGTCGGGCTCATGCTGCTACCGGTCGACTTCCCCTACTGGGCGTTCGCCGCGCTGATCACGCTCAACGGGATCGGCGTCGGGATGTTCAGCGCGCCGAACTCAGCCTCGATCATGAGCAGCGTGCCGGCCCGACAGCGCGGCGCCGCGTCCGGCATGCGCTCGACCTTCCAGAACACGGGCACGGCCCTCTCGATCGGCGTGTTCTTCTCGCTGATGATCGCCGGCCTGGCGACCAGCCTGCCCGGTCAGCTGTTGTCCGGACTGCAACAGGAGGGCGTCTCGCACGCCGTCGCCCAGCACGTGGCGAGCCTCCCGCCGGTGTCCTCGATGTTCGCCGCGGTGCTCGGAGAGAACCCCGTGGCGCACCTGCTGGGACCAACCGGCGCGCTCTCGTCGCTCTCCCCCGCGCACCAGCATGTCTTGACTGGGACCGAGTTCTTCCCGCGGCTCATCTCTTCCGCCTTCCACCACGGCCTGATCGTCGTGTTCAGCGTTGCGACCGGGCTGTCGGTGCTCGCCGCGGCCGCGTCGCTGCTGCGCGGCGGTCGCTACGTACACGTCGAGCCCTCTGCATCCGAGAAAGGAACTCCACATGACCGACACGCTCCTCCGGATCGATCCCCGGCGCGCGGCACTGCTCGTGATGGACTACGAGAACGGGATCGTCGGCATGCTCGGCGAGCCTGACGAACTGCTGTCGAACGCCGCCGACGCGATCGCGACCGTCCGCCGTGGCGGAGCGCACGTCGGCTACGTGCGCGTCGCGTTCGAGGACGCAGATCTCCGAGCGATTCCGCCCACGAGCAGCATGGGCGCACGCGTGGCGACGTCGGCCGACGCGTTTCGCAACGACTCTCCGAACACCGTGGTGCACGAGCGCGTCGCGCCGCAAAAAGGCGACATCGTCGTCCGCAAGGTCCGCGTGGGCGCATTCTCTACCACCGACCTCGATTCCCAATTGCGCGCCCGCGGCGTCGATACCGTGATCCTGGCCGGCATCAGTACCAGCGGCGTCGTGCTTTCGACGGTGCGCGACGCCAGCGACCGCGATTACCGTGTACTCGTGGTCGCCGACGCCACCGACGATCGCGAGACCGACGTTCACCAGTTCCTGATCGAGCGGATCTTTCCGCGTCAGGCCGACGTCATCACGACCGCACAGCTCGAGGACCTGCTGTCGTCCTCGTAGCCGACGACGATCCGAACAGGCTCGCCAGCGCCACCGGCGCCAGCAGGATGACCGCCGCGGCCTCGGCGACGATCGCGATCCACATCACGGTCTCGAGCGTGCCCTCGGAGAATCCGAACAGCGTGCTGGTCTCCGCGATGTACAACGAGATCAGCGACCCGAGTCCAATCGCCACCCCGCCCAGCGCGAGTGCTCCAACGGCGATCTCGCCGCGGCGCTCTCCGAGCCACCGCTCGATCGGGAGCAGCAACCCGAGCGCGATGAATCCAGACCCGATCGCGTTGAGCAGGAACAGCGGCCCAATCGTCGGAACCTCGTGATATTCACCGAGATACTGCTGCAGGTGCACAGCTCCGGTGGCCAAAATTGCCAGCACGCCAATGCGGCGCATCAGTTGCAGTGTCATGTGAGGGATCTCCTTGCTTGCTTGCAGTGCGTGGCTCTCCTCACTTAAAGCGACGCACGTGCGCCGCGATCCTTCCCGGGTTGTCCTCACCCGGCCAGCGGGATCTCGATCTGAAGCCTGGTCCCAGCCCGCGCCGGCTGGTGATCTCGACCGTCGCTCCGAGCGCCTTGGCGGCGTTGGTCAGTGCCTCCGACACGACGTAGTAGATCGAGTGCCGAGCCTATCCAGCTGACCGAGGCAGGCCGGCCAGACGCCGTGCCGCCTCGGCGATCACCTCGGCGCGCTTGCAGAAGGCGAACCGGACCAGCCCCCGCGCGGCTTGCTTGTCGTCGTAGAACACGCTGGTCGGGATGGCCACGACGCCGAAGCGCTCGGGCAGCGCGGCGCAGAACTCAACCTCGTCCGCGCCCACCTCGGCGTTCACGAAGTACGTCCCGGCGGACACCAGCGGCCGCAGGCCCGCCGCCTGCAACCCCGCGCAGAGCTGATCGCGCTTGGCGCGCAGATCGTCGGCCAGGGCGGCGATCTCGGCCGGCGGCAACCGCAGCGCAGCCGCGGCGGCGTGCTGCAACGGCGTGCCGCCGGCGAACGTGAGGTACTGCTTGACCATCCGGGTGGCCGCGACCAACTCGGCGGGACCCGAGCACCAGCCGATCTTCCAGCCGGTGAACGAGAACGACTTCCCGACGCTCGAGATCGTCAGCGTCCGCTCGGCCATCCCGGGGAGCGTGGCAATCGGGATGTGCTCGCCGTCGTAGACCAGGTGCTCATAGACCTCGTCGGTGACGCACAGCAGGTCGTGCTCCACGCAGGCGGCGGCGATCAGCTCGAGCTCTGACCGGGTGAGCACCCGCCCGGTTGGGTTGTGGGGCGAGTTCAGCAGCAGCAGCCGGGCGCGCGGACCGATCGCCGCCCGCAGCGCATCAGGGTCCACCTCGAACCCCGGCGGGCGCAGCGTGACCGGCCGCCGGTGCGCGCCCGCGAACGCGATGCACGCCGCATAGGAGTCGTAGTAGGGCTCGAGCACCACGACCTCGTCGCCGGGGTCGCACAGCCCGAGCAGCGCCGAGGCGATGGCCTCGGTGGCGCCGAACGTAATCAGCACGTCCTCGGGCTCCAGCCCGTACCACTCACGCTGATGAGAGAGCACGGCCTCGCGCAGCGCCGGCACACCCGGAAGCGGCGCGTATTGGTTCTCGCCGCCGCGGAGCGCCGCCACCGCGGCTTCGATCACGGCCGGCGGTCCGTCGGTGTCGGGGAACCCCTGGCCCAGGTTGATCGCCCCGGTTCGCAGCGCCAGCGCGCTCATCTCGGTGAAGATCGTGGTGCCGAGCCCGGCGACGCGTTTGGCGGGGCTCATGCCGGATCCGCCGCCCCCCAGATTCCCGGGCCGCGACGATGCTCGTATATCAGCGAGGTCTCGGCGTGGGAGACCGACGGATGCGTGGCCAGGTGGTCGACCACGAACTCCCGTAGGTCCTGGGCGTCGGCCGCCGCCACCCACACGAGGTAATCGGTCACGCCGGTCAGGTGGAAGACCATCAACACCCCGGGCAGCCGCCGGACGGCGTTCGTGAAGTCGTCGATCTGATCGCGGGCGTGGACGGCCAGGCGCACCGCGATCAGGGCCTGCAGCGGCCGGCCCAGGGCGGCCAGGTCGACCTCCGCGTGAAACCCCCGGATCACGCCGCGCTCGCGCAGCGAGCGCAGCCGGGCCAGCGCGGTCGAAGGCGCGACGCCGACCCGCTCGGCCAGGCGCTGGTTGGTGATCCGGGCGTCCTTGGCCAGCAACTCGAGCATCGCCCGATCGACCGCGTCGACGGGAGGCTGTGGATCATTCGGCGCGGCCGGGGCCATGGCGATCGAGGGCGAAGAATATCCGATCATCAGGTCGAATTCCGCAGAATCTGCGGTTGCTTGTCAATTAGCCGCATGATCATCAGACTGAAGGCATGTCCATCGCCGCCACCGCACCGATTCTCCACGACTCCATCCTCGACACGATCGGCGACACCCCACTGGTGCGCCTGTCACGGATCGGGGCCGGGCTTCGCCCGCGGCTGGTGGCCAAGCTCGAGACATTCAACCCTGGCGGCTCGATCAAGGATCGGGTGGCCCTCGCCCTGATCGAGGCCGCCGAGCGCGACGGCCGCCTGCAACCCGGCGGGACGATCGTCGAGCCGACCTCGGGCAACACGGGGACCGGCCTGGCCATCGCCGCCCGGCTCAAGGGCTACCGGGTGATTGCGGTCATGCCGGACAAGATGTCGCGCGAGAAGATCGACCTCCTGCGCGCCTACGGGGCGGACGTCGTGTTGGCGCCCACCGACGTCCCCCCCGAATCGCCGCAGTCCTACTACCGGGTGGCCGACCGTCTGACCGACGAGATCCCCGGGGCCTTCCAGCCCAATCAGTACTTCAACCCCGCCAATCCGCAGGCCCACTACGAGTCGACCGGCCCGGAGATCTGGGAGCAGACCGCGGGGCAGATCACCCACCTCGTCGCCGGCGTGGGCACGGGCGGCACGATCACCGGCACGGCCCGCTACCTGCGCGAGCGCAAGCCGGACCTCACCGTGATCGGGGCCGATCCCGAGGGCTCGATCTACTCGGGCGGACCGGACAACGTGCGCCCCTATCTGGTCGAGGGGGTTGGCGAGGACTTCTGGCCGGAGACCTTCGACTCGAGCGTGGTCGACCGGTGGGTGACCGTGTCGGATAAGGACGCGTTCCTGACCACTCGCCGTCTGGCCCAGCTCGAGGGCATCTTGGCCGGCGGGTCGGGCGGCCTGGCGCTCCACGCCGCACTCCAGATCGCCGCTGAGACCGACGACCCCGAGGCCCTGATCGTGGTGATCCTGCCCGACGGCGGGCGCTCCTATCTGTCCAAGATCTACTCCGATCCCTGGATGCGCCAGTACGGGTTCCTCGACCGCGATTCGAAGCTCCGCGTCGGCGATGTGCTGGCCCGCAAGCGCGAGGCCGGCGAGATCCCTCCGCTGGTCACGGTCCAGACCCACTATCGGGTGCGCGATGCGGTGGCCCTCCTACACGAGCACCGCGTCTCCCAGTTGCCGGTGGTGAGCGCCCACGATCCCGCCACGGTGGTCGGCGCGATCGGCGAACGGGGCCTGCTCAAGCGCGCCGCCGAGGATCCGAGCATGCTCGACGCCGAGATCGTCGACGTGATGGAGGCGCCCTTCCCGGCCGTGTCGATCGACGATCCCGTCCGCGACGCGGTCGAGTTGCTCGTGGGCGATCAGCAGGCGCTGCTGGTCACGCGTGACGGGCGGGCCGAGGGAATCGTCACGCGCACCGATTTGCTGGAAGCACTGGCTTCGTGACCGACGGACTCGAAGACGGCCGGCGGGATGCGTTCGCCACCCGCGCCGTTCACGCCGGCTTGACGCCCGATCCGAGCTACGGCTCGGTGATCCCGGCCATCCACCAGACCTCGACCTACGCCCAGCCCCGGCCCGGCGAGTTCGTCGGGGACTACGACTACGCCCGCACCGCCAACCCCACGCGGAGCGCGCTCGAGACCGCGCTCGGGGAACTGGAGGGCGGGCTCGCCGTCACGTTCTCCTCCGGCCTGGCCGCCGAGCACGCGCTGATCACGGCCACGTGCGCCACCGGCTCGCACATCGTGCTGCCGGGCGATCTGTACGGCGGCACCTACCGCCTGGTCGACAAGGTGATGTCGGGCTGGGGGCTGTCCTACGACCTGGTCGATCAGACCGACGCGGAGGCGGTGGCGCGGGCGATCCGCCCGGAGACCCGTCTGGTCTGGATCGAGTCGCCGACTAACCCCAAGCTCGACGTGATCGACATCCCGGCCATCGTCGCCGCGCGCCGAGACGCCCTCGTCGTGGTCGACAACACATTCGCCACGCCGGCTAACCAACGCCCGCTGGAGCTCGGGGCCGATTTCGTCGTGCACTCCACGACCAAGTACCTCGGCGGGCACTCCGACGTGGTGGGCGGCGCGGTCATCGCCCGCGACGCCGAATGGCACGAGCGCATGCGCTTCGTCCAGAACGCCGCCGGCGCCGTGCCGGGCCCGCTCGACTGCTTCCTCGTGCACCGCGGGCTGCGCACACTGCACCTGCGCATGGAGGCCCATGCGCGCAGCGCGGCTGCCGTCGTCGAGTTGCTGCGTGCCACGGCCGAGGTTCAGGACGTTCGCTGGCCGGGGTTCAGCGGCATGGTCAGCTTCCGCCACCCGCGCGCCACCGAGATCGCCACTCGCACCCGGCTGTTCACCCTGGCCGAGTCGCTCGGCGGCGTCGAGTCCCTGATCGAGGTGCCGCAGGCCATGACGCACCAGACCGTCGAGGGCTCGGCGGCCGCGGTTCCGGCCGATCTGGTCCGACTGAGCTGCGGCGTGGAGGACCCCGACGACCTGGTCGAGGACCTGCGCGAGGCCCTCGCCGGCTCGTCGCGGTCCGAGGCCGAAAATTCCGCCATTCCAGATCCCGTCCGACCGTAGGGTCGGATAACTCGGCTGCGGGCCGAAGAATCCGTCAACCCCCGCGCCAGGCAGGCGGAAATGGCGGAAATGGCGGAAATGGGCTATCCACTTACGTCCCCCTCGGGTCGTAGGGTCTGCGTGCGATGGAAGGTGCGCTGCGTCCGGTGGCCGGGGTCGACTACCCCCGCAACTACCACGAGTTGGTGACGTGGTTTCCGGATGGTGTGGCGTGCCTGCACTATCTGGAGCGACTGCGGTGGGGCGATGGCTTCGCGTGCCGGTTCTGCGGGGCGGCTGGCCGAGACTTCTGGCGGATGGGTGACGGGTTGCGCCGGTGTGCGGTGTGCAGGCGTGAGACGTCGGTGACCGCGGGCACGATTTTCCACAAGTCCCGGCTGCCGCTGGTGAGCTGGTTCGCGGCCATCTGGTACGCGGTCAATCAGAAGAACGGCGTCAGCGCGCTCGGGCTGCAACGCGTGCTCGGGTTCGGTAGCTACCAGACCGCGTGGGCCTGGCTGCACAAGCTCAGGCGGGCGATGGTGCTGCCCGGCCGCGAGTTGCTGACCGGCGCGGTCGAGGTTGACGAAACGCATATCGGTGGGCTGAAACCAGGCAGTCGGGGACGGCGGGCGGACGGCAAGGCGCTGGTCGCGATCGCGGTCGAGTGCGAGGACGGTGGGCCGGGCCGCACCCGGATGCGCCGGATCCCGAACGCCTCGGCCGAGGTGCTTACCGACTTCGTGTTCGACAACGTCGCGCGTGGCAGCGAGGTCCGCACCGACGCCTGGAACGGCTACAACCACATCGGCCGCTACCGCTTCAGCCATGTGATCACGAACCTGGCCGAGTCCGGCGATCCCGCCCACGTCGCGATGCCCGAGGTGCACCGCATCGCCAGCCTGCTCAAGCGATGGCTGCTGGGCACCCACCAAGGCGCGGTCAGCCACGAACAGCTCGACTACTACCTCGACGAGTTCACCTTCCGCTTCAACCGCCGCCGCGCACGGCACCGCGGGCTGCTGTTCTACCGACTCATCGAGGGTGCGCTCGCGGCGGATCCTCACCCGTACAAGGAGCTCCGGGCGTCAGAAGCCGCTTAGCCAGCATTTCCCGCAAATCGGGGTACCAGAGTGGATAGCCCATTGGCGGAAATTTCGGGAGGGCGGCGGGCGGCGGGCGGCGGGTGGAGCGCGACAGTGTCCGGACGGGGTACCGGGCCCCACGGACGCCGAGCGAAGCGAGGCCCATCATCACCCCCCGGCGCGGCCAGGTTCCCGATCCCGCGCCGGCGCTGCGCGCCCCACCTGCTCAATCCGTCACAGCAGCCGAAATTCGTGAACCGTGACCGATACGCACGCCCCCGCATGCATGACTCGCCACGCCTCCCTGACGAACGCCGGCGTGACGGATTACGCAGCTCGGGACGGCGCGTGCGCCCGCAACCCAGGACCACCGCGCCTGGATGCTGATCGGGCCGCCCGACTAATCTACCGCCATGCCTGGGAACGGTCTCCGGCGCGCCCGGGCGGCCCGGTCGCCCGGAATGATCCGGGCTCGCCGGCTCCTCGCCGCATGTGAGCAGGCCGAGCGCTCCGGCATGCCGTTGGAGGAGGTCCTTGGGCAAGCCGGCGAGGCGGCCGGGCGCACGCGACGCGACTTCCTGATCGGGGCCGGCGGGCTCGTCGCCGGCGTGGCTCTGGCGCGCAACCAGGCGTTCGCCAGGCCCATCCGCAGCACCGCGCCGAAGGCGAGGCCCCGCATCGCGATCGTCGGCGCCGGCTTGGCCGGCCTGCGCTGCGCCCACATGCTCTGGACCCAGAGCCCCGGCGACCCCGTCCCCACGACCGTGTACGAGGCCAATCCGGCCCGCGCCGGCGGTCGCTGCTGGACGCTCCGGGACTACTTCGCCGGGGGTCTGATCACCGAGCACGGCGGGTCGTTCTTGAACAGCGACCAGACCGCGATCCGACGGCTGGCGAAACGCCTCGGGCTCGACCTCCTCGTCGTCGACGGTGGTGATCTCCCGCGCGGACAGGAGGTGTTCTTCATCGACGGCCGCGTTTACCGGTACGCCGAGGCCAACGGTGACTGGCACGACGTCGGCTTCCCGGCGTTCCGCGCCGCGGCCAAGGAGATGCGGACCGCCGCGGGCACCCGGCGCCTTGACCGCATGTCCGTTCCAGAGTGGCTTGACAGCACCGAGATCGGGTCGCACAGCCGGCTGGGCAAACTGCTACTCGCAGATACGGTCACCGAGAACGGCGGCGACCCCGATGACCAGTCCGCGCTCGACCTGATCGTGCTGCTGACCGGGAATCCCCGCTCCTCGCTCCAGCCGCTGCCGGGCGACGACGAGCGTTACACGATCGCCGGCGGCAACGATCAGCTCGTCTCGGGCATGGTCCGAGCGCTTGCTCCCGGGACGGTCCGGCACGGGCACGTCCTGGTCGCGATCCGCGAGCGCGCCGACCACACGATCGGACTTGTGTTCGACGCCTCCGGCCGGAGCGTGGAGAAGACGGCCGATCTGGTCGTGCTCGCGCTGCCGTTCAGCACGCTGCGCCACGTGGAGCTCGAACGCTCGGGCCTGTCGGCGACCAAGCGGCGCGTGATCCGAACGATGGGCATGGGGACCAACGCGAAGATCCATCTCGAGTTGAGTCACAAGACCTGGCCGGCGCGTGGCTACAGCGGCGCGACCTACGGCGAGTGGCACCGTCTGGCCTGCGGCTGGGACGACACCGTCCAGCTTGGACCGGGCACGAGCCCCGCGCTGTACCTGGCCTTCCCGGGCGGTCGCGTCGGTCGCACCGGGCTCACCGGCCACGCGCACGGACCGGCCCCGGCGCGCGATGCCCGTTGGGCGCTCCAGCAGATCGACCACGTCTTTCCGGGCACGAGTGCCGCCTACACCGGACGCGCCTACGAGGACCATTGGTCGCGCGACCCCTGGGTGCACGGCGCTTACTCCTACTACCGGGTCGGGCAGGCAGCGAGCTACGGCCAGCTCTCCGGCGCCGCCGAGGGTCGTTTCCTGTTCGCGGGCGAGCACACCTCGATCGAGAACATCGGCTTCCTCGACGGGGCAATCGAAACCGGCGAACGCGCCGCGCGCCGGCTGCTGCATCGGATCGGCGTGTGACTCCGCGCCCGAGAGCCGAATCGTCGACAGAGAGAACGCGCCGCGCGCGGCGTTACGTCTCGCTGCTACAGCGCGTCGCCGCGATCAACGGGCTGCTCCTGCTCGTGGCGGTCGGGCTGACCATCGTCGTCATCGTCCCCGGCCACGAATCCTCCTACCGCATCGACGAGGAGGGCGTGGTGCTGGCGGCGGCCCTGCTCCTCGTGGTCCTGCTGAATCTGGCTCTGCTGCGACGAGTGGTCGCACCGGTGCAGCGGCTGACCGCCCTGGCCCGCAACGTCGACCTGACCGAGCCGATGCCCGGCATGCCCGACGCGGAGCCGAGCTCGGAGGCTGGAGAGCTGGCGCACACCTTCCACGAGATGCTGCTGCGCCTCCAGGCCGAGCGACGCGAGGCGACCGGCCGCGTGCTGGCCGGCCAGGAGGCGGAGCGACTGCGGATCGCCCAGGAGCTGCACGACCAGGTGGGGCAGGAGCTGACGGCGGTCTTGCTTCTCCTCTCGCGTCTGCAGACGCGCGCCCCGGACGAGCTGCGCCCCGCAATGCTCGAGATTCAGAACTCGGTGCGCGCGAGCTTGGAGGACCTGCGCCGGATCGCGATCGAGCTGCGCCCCGAGGCGCTCGACGATCTGGGACTCGAGAGCGCGCTGTCCGTGCTGTGCGACCGCTTCTCGCAGCAGTCCGGGCTGGACGTGTCGTGTCGCATCGCCGAGCCACTGCCCGACCTTTCGTCGACCACCGAGCTGGTCATCTACCGAGTGGCGCAGGAGGCGCTCACGAACGTGGCACGGCACTCCGGCAGCGACCGGGCCGAGCTCAGCCTTCAGCTGTGCGACGGCCGGATCGTCCTCGTCGTGCGCGACCACGGAAATGGCCTACCGCGCGAGGAGCCGTCCGGCAGCGGGATGCGCGGGATGCGCGAGCGCGCCGGCCTCGTCGGAGCGGCCCTGCAGATCCACGACGCCGCGCCCGGCCCGGGAACCGAGATACGTCTCGAGGTGCCGATCGGGGTCGGGCCATGATCCCGCTGAAGACGCGGATCCTGCTCGCCGACGACCACGCCGTCGTCCGGCACGGCCTGCGGATGGTGCTCGAGGCACAGCCGGACATGCAGGTGGTGGCCGAGGTCGGCGACGGGGCCCAGGCGCTCGAGCGCGGTCTCCAGGGCGACGTCGACCTGGCCGTGATCGACATCACGATGCCGCGCATGACCGGCCTGCATGCCGCCCGCGAGCTCCATCGACGCCGCCCCAAGCTGCGGATCCTGATGCTCTCGATGCACGAGAACGAGCGCTACCTGTATGAGGCGCTCAAGGCCGGCGCTTCCGGATACGTCCTCAAGACGGTCGCCGACCGCGACCTGGTCGAGGCCGTGCGGGCGGCCATGCGAGGCGAGAAGTTCCTCTATCCGGGGGCGAGGACGCCGCTGATCGAGGACTTCCTGCACCGTGCCCGGGAGGACCTCCCACTGCGCGAGGACCCGCTCACCCCGCGCGAGCAGGAGGTGCTCAAGCTGGTCGCCGAGGGCTACACGAACAAGCAGATCGCCGAGACGCTGATCATCTCCGAGAAGACCGTCGAGCGCCACCGCGCCAACATCCTCGACAAGCTCGGGATGCGCGATCGCGTCGAGCTCACCCGCTACGCGATTCGCCACGGCTTGATCGAGCCTTAACCCGGTCGTCCCGGGTTAGCCCGACCGATCCGCGTTAGCCGATCGACCGGCACGGACACGCGCCCGGTGCGAAATGGGGGCTGGACACCATGGATGACTCGGCTCCGGGCAGGCAACCTGAGTTCACCGAGTCCGTACCCAGCCTCCCAAGGAGGACCGATGACCTGCCTCGCCCCACCCCCCACCACCGAGCCGGCCGTGCTGCGCGACGACCCGCTGGCGCCCACGCGCCTGCTCGTGGTCGACGATCACCCGGCGGTGCGGGCGGGCCTGCGCGGGCTGCTCTCCGACGAGCCCGATTTCCATGTCGTCGCGGCGGTCGACAGCGCGGAGGCCGGGGTGGACATCGCCAAGCGCGAGACGATCGACGTCGCAGTGGTCGACTACCAGCTCGGCGGGCGCAACGGCCTGTGGCTGAGCCGCAAGCTCAAGCGGCTTCCGGACCCCCCGGCCGTGCTGATCTACTCGGCCTACACCGACGGCGTCCTGTCCGCGGCGGCGGTCGTGGCCGAAGCCGACGCGATCATCAGCAAGGGCCGAATCGGATCTGAGCTGTGCCACGAGATCCGCTGCGCCGCAGCGGGTCAGCGGCGCCTGCCGGCGATCCCGCCCCGACTGGGGGAAAGCCTTCGACGCCGCCTTGACCACGAGGAGCAGGCGATCTTCGGACTGCTCTTGGCCGGCCTGGAGCCGCCCGAGGTCGCGGCCACACTGGGGCTGTCGCCCGCGGGCATGGAGTCCCGGCTGTGGGAGCTGCTCAGGCGGCTCGAGGGCATCCCGACCACTCCCCGGCCATGACCCCCGTCCCGGCCGCAGACCTCGGGACGGCCCCGGTCATGACGCCGGCGCCGTCCAGCACGGCCCCCGCGGGTCGGCGGCGCTACGTGCCGCTGCTCTACCGGGTGGCGGCCATCAACGCGCTGCTGCTGATCACCGCGGTCACGCTGACGATCGCGCTGCTCGCCCCCAACAAGATCTCCGCGCTTGCCCTGGACGAGGAGGTCGTGGTCGTACTGGTGGCGGTCGCGCTGGTCGTGGTGGCCAACGTGTACCTGCTGCGCCGGACGATCGGTCCGGTCCAGGAGCTGACCGCGTTCGCACGCCAGGTCGACTACTCGACCCTCGGACAGCGGATCCCCCAGACCGAGCCGACCTCGGAGGCCGGCGAGCTCGCGCTGACCTTCAACGAGATGCTCGAGCGCCTCCAGTCCGAGCGACGGGAGGCAACCGGCCGCGTGCTCCGCGCGCAGGAGGCCGAGCGCCTCCGGATCGCGCAGGAGCTGCACGACCAGGTCGGCCAGGAGCTCACGGCGGTCCTCCTGGGCCTCTCGCGCATCTCCTCGCAGGCCCCGGCGTGCCTCGAGGAGAGCGTGCTCGCCGTCCAGGACGTCGTCCGGGACAGTCTCGAGGACGTGCGGCGGATCGCCATCGAGCTGCGACCCGAGGCCCTCGACGATCTCGGCCTCTTGAGCGCGCTGGCCGTGCTCGCCGACCGGTTCTCGCAGCAGCTCGGCCTCGAGATAACCGAGCATCTTCCGCTCGCGCTTCCCGGCGTGACGCCGGAGGTCGAGCTCGTCGTCTACCGGGTGGCGCAGGAGGCACTGACCAATGTGGCGCGTCACTCGGCCTCGAGCCGAGCGGAGCTCACCGTCGAGCGCGATCCCGGCCTCCTGCGGCTGATCGTGCGCGACGACGGTCTCGGGCTGCCGCCGGGACACACGCCGGGCACGGGCATGCGGGGCATGCGCGAGCGGGCGACGCTGATCGGCGCGAGCCTGGAGATTCACAACCGACCATCCGGCTCGGGCTGCGAGGTCCGGCTTGAAGTGCAGCTGGAGGACACCTGATGACTACGAACTTGAACGTTTCAACCCGGCCGTCGCCGGCGGACCGAGTCGCACCGATTCACGTGTTGCTGGTCGACGACCATCCGGCGGTCCGGCACGGGGTCCGGCAGTTGATCTCAGACCAACCCGACATGGTCACGATCGCCGAGCACGGCAGTGCATCGAGCGACAGCTGCGCCGTGGCCCGCTGGGCCGACGTCGCGGTGATCGACTACCACCTGGGTGACCGGGACGGCCTGTGGCTCACGCGGCAGATCAAGCAGCGGCCATGCCCGCCGCCCGTTCTGATCTATTCCGCCTTTGCCGACACCACGCTGGCCGTTGCGGCCATCGTGGCCGGCGCCGACGGCCTGCTTCCCAAGGCGACGCTCGGCGAGGAGCTGACCATCGCGATCCGCCGGCTGGTCCACGGCCGTCAGTACTTCCCGGCCGTCCCGGCGTCGGTCGCCGCTGCGCTGTCGGCGCGGTTGGACCCCGGCGACCAGGCAATCCTCTCGATGCTGGTCCACGGGGTCACGGCCGGCGAGATCGCCTCGCGGCTCGGGATGACGCCGGGCGAGCTCGCCGCGCGCCGGGAGCTGATCGTCAGGGCGATCGCACCCAAGACGGCCCGCCGCGGGTCCTCGCCCGGATCCGGGCTGGTCCTCAACTACGACCGCTCGCGCCGGCGCCCGCGCTATCGCAATCCGTCGTGAGTTCAGGCATGGCGCCGACCAGGCCCACGCATCGCGCCGCGGCCTCAATCGCGCGTTCCGGCCCTCCCACCAGGTAGCCGGCCGCCAGCGCATCGCCCGCCCCCGTCGTGTCGAGGGCGACGACCGCCGGCGCCGGGTAGAGCCCCTCCGGGAACACCGCGCCCCGCCGGCCGAGCTTGATCACCCACCCCGCGTCGAAGCCGGGTACCGCGGCCCGCTCGGCCTCGGTGGCGAACGCGAGATCGGGACCGAGCGCTCGCAGGCGCGCGAGGAAGCGCCGGGCACCCAAGATCTCGATGTCGTGGGCCGAGGCCAGATCGACCGTCACTCGTCTTGCCAGCCTCGCCGCTTCGATGGCCGCTTCGGCCATCGGCTCGCGCAGCAGGCAGTAGCCCGACACGTGCAGCACGTCGCATGAGCTCACCCAGGACGGATCGAGCTCTGACGGCTCGAGCATCGGGGCTACACCGCGGTCCGAGGCCATCGTGCGCCCGCCACCGGGGTCGCGCGTCGAGACGACCACGCCACCGCGGCCCCGGACCACCGGGCCGCAGATCTCGACACCGTGGCGGGCGAGCTCGCCGGCCGC
Source organism: uncultured Solirubrobacterales bacterium (assembly GCA_963841535.1). Lineage (GTDB taxonomy): Bacteria > Actinomycetota > Thermoleophilia > Solirubrobacterales > Solirubrobacteraceae > Palsa-465. The sequence goes on from CAWJDF010000004.1 coordinate 73,580, forward strand.
GAGCTCGCTCGCGGCATCGTCCCCGCGCTTGCAGATCAGGCGGCTGCCCGCGCCCAGCGCGCTCGCCCAGGCCGCCACGTTGGCCGCCTGACCGCCCGCGGCCAGGCGGATCGTGGCCGGCGTATCGGCGTCCGGTGCCAGCGGGTGCTCGGGCAGGACGACCACGTCCAGGATCAGGTCGCCGACCGTGCAGAGCGACAGCGGCCGGCCGGGCACGCGCTCCGACTCCATGCTGACATGATCACGCGTCGGTGCGGAACGGACAGCCCAGAGTCGCTCTCTCCGAAGCAGTCGCGCGCGCGCTCGCCGACCGCGAGCCGGTCGTCGCGCTCGAGTCGACGATCATCACCCACGGCCTGCCCCGACCCGAGAACATCCAGGCCGCGCATGAGTTCGAACGGACCGTCGCCGAGCGCGGCGCGGTGCCGGCGACCATCGCGATGCTCGACGGGGTCCCCCACGTCGGCCTCGAGACCGACGAGCTCGAGCGGCTGCTGGCGACCGATGCGCCACTCAAGCTGAGCGCGCGGGACTTGCCGGTGGCGATGGCGCAGACGGCGACCGGCGGCACGACCGTCGCCGCCACCGCGCTGCTCGCCTCGCGGGTCGGGATCCGCGTGTTCGCCACGGGCGGGATTGGCGGCGTGCACCGCGACGCCGCCGCCACGTTCGACGAATCGGCCGACCTGGGGATCCTCGGAAGCTGCCCGATCACGGTCGTCTCCGGCGGCGTCAAATCGATCCTGGACATCGGTGCCACGCTCGAGCGACTGGAGAGCCTGAGCGTGACCGTGCTCGTGTTCGGTACCGAGCGCTTCCCCGCCTTCTGGCTCGCCGACAGCGGCTACACGGTCGACTTCTGGGTCACCACCGCCGAGGAGGTCGCGGAGGTCATGCGGGCGGCCGACGCGCTCGCAGTGCCGGGCGGAATCCTGGTCGCCAATCCCCTGCCGGAGGCCGCCCAGCTGGACCCCGGCGTGCACGACCGCCTGCTCGCCGAGGCGCTCGCCGCGGCCGACGCCGCCTCGGTGCGGGGCAAGGAGATCACTCCGTTCCTGCTCGACTACATCCACCAGCACACCGAGCGCACCAGCGTGGCCGTCAACCTCGACATCGTCCGCGGCAACTGCAGGCTCGGCGCCGACATCGCGCGGGCGTGGTCGGCGCTCCGGGTCAGGGATTGACGTGAGCGCGCCGGCCGCAGTCGGATGGGGCCTTGCACCCATTGGAACCGCGGCCGGTGCGACGCACGATCAGAGCACCCGTGTTCGAGGCGACCTTCAGTGGCTGGGCGGTGACGATTGCGGCGATCGGATGTCTGATCGCGTTCGATCTGTGGCAGTCGCGCCGTAACCCGCACGTCGTCGGACTGCGGGAGGCCGTCGGCTGGTCGCTGTTCTACCTCGCCGTGGCCGTGCTGTTCGGCGTCGTGTTCGCGCTCGTCGCGGGCTGGGGCGCCGGCGCGCAGTACTTCGCCGGCTACGTCGTCGAGCGGAGCCTGTCGATCGACAACTTGTTCGTGTTCGTGATCATCATGAGCACGTTCGCCGTGCCCCCCGAACATCAGCCGCGGCTGCTGATGGTCGGAATCGTGGGGGCGCTGGCCCTCCGCACGGTGTTCATCGCGCTCGGCGCGGCGATGCTCGGCGCGTTCTCGTTCACGTATCTGCTGTTCGGGCTGCTCCTCACCGCGACCGCGGTCCAGTTGTTCCGCCACCGCGACGCCGACCCGTCGATCGAGGACAACGTGGTCGTCGCCGCGGCCCGGCGCCGCGGCGTGGCGCCCATGCTTCTCGCCCTGCTGGCGATCGCCACCACGGACATCGTGTTCGCGCTGGACTCGATTCCGGCCGTGTTCGGGATCACCCAGCACGCCTACATCGTGTTCGCGGCCAATGCGTTCGCGCTGCTCGGCCTCCGGGCGCTGTACTTCCTGGTCTCGGGCCTGCTCGACCGGCTCGTCTACCTGTCGAGCGGCCTGGCGGTGGTCCTCGGCTTCATCGGCGTGAAGCTGGTCCTCGAGTTCCTCCACCTGCACGATCATCGAGTCCCCGAGATCTCGACCGGCCTTTCGCTGGGGGTGATCGCGATCGTGCTCGCAGTCACCGCGATCGCGAGCCTGGCCCGGGTCCGGCGCGACCCCCGGCGGCGCGCCCACGCGGGGTCGCTGCGGGCGAGACCCGCACACGTCGAGTAGGCTCACGTCGTGACCGCGCGCAACGCGCAGTGGCGGCTGGCCGCCCGCCCCGCCGGCCTGCCGAAGCCTTCCGACTGGGAGTACGTCGAGAAGCCCGCGCCCGAGCCGGACGACGGACAGTTCCGGCTCGCGCTGGAATACGTGTCGCTCGATCCGGCCATGCGCGGGTGGATGAACGAGGCTCGCTCCTACGTGCCGCCAGTGGGGATCGGCGAGGTCATGCGCGCCGGCGCGATTGGTCGCGTTACCGACTCCCGGAATCCCGACTACGACGTCGGGGAGTACGTCTCTAGGGATGTTCGGCGTGCAGCGCTACGCGGTGTCCGACGGCCGCGGCGTGCGCAAGATCGACATCTCACTGGCGCCGGCGCCGGTTCATCTCGGCGCACTCGGGCTGACCGGGTTGACGGCGTACTTCGGGGTGCTCGACATCGGCCGCCCCGAGCCCGGCCAGACCGTCGTGGTGTCGGGCGCCGCCGGCGCGGTGGGCAGCGTGGCCGGACAGATCGCGCGCATCAAGGGCTGCCGCACGGTTGGCATCGCCGGCGGGCCCGAGAAGTGCGAATGGCTGCTCGACGATCTCGGGTTCGACGCCGCGATCGACTACAAGCGCGGCGAGCTGCGCGCGGACCTCCGCCGGGCCGCGCCCGACGGCGTCGACGTGTATTTCGACAACGTCGGCGGCGACACGCTCGACGAGGTCCTGCGCCGGATCACCCGCGGTGCCCGGGTGGTCATCTGCGGCGCGATCTCGCAGTACAACGCGACCGAGGTGCCACGTGGACCGGCGAACTACATGCAGCTGCTGGTGGAGCGGGCGACCATGACCGGCTTCTTGGTCTTCGACTTCGCCGGGCGCTACGACGAAGCGATCGCGCAGCTCGCACAGTGGCTGAGCGCGGGCGAGCTGCACTCGCGCGAGGATGTCGTCCGCGGCAGCCTGGATCAGTTCCCCGACGTGTTTCTCCGGCTGTTCCGCGGTGAGAACACCGGCAAGCTGATCCTTGAGCTGGCCGACGCCGCCTCGTGAGCACGGTCCGCATCCCCGGGCCGCTGATCGCCCGGGTCCGCGCGCTGAGCTGGAAGCCGGTGTGGTCGGTTCCCGCGGCCGTTCGCGCGACCCGCGCGGTGATCGTCGTCTGCGGCCTGTTCGCCCTGACCGACCAGGCGATCGGCAACCTCCAGATGGCCACCTTCGCGGCGTTCGGCTCCTTCGCCACGCTGGTGCTGGCCTCGTTCGGCGGGACCCGACGCGACAAGCTCCTCGCCCATTTCGCGCTGGCCCTCGCCGGCAGCGCGCTGCTGACGATCGGCACGGCGGTCAGCTCCTCGACGGTGATGGCCGCGCTCGTCACCGTGCCGGTCACCTTCGCCGTGTTCTTCGCCGGCATCGCCGGGCCCAACGCCGCCTCGGGGGTGACCGCCGCGCTCCTGGCCTACGTGCTCCCCGCCGCGTCGCCGGGCACGATGGCCATGGTCCCCGACCGACTGGCCGGTTGGTGGCTGGCCTCGGTGGCCGGAACCGCGGCGGTCTTGCTCACCTCCCCCCGCCTCGAGGAGAACGCGCTGCGCGGCGAGGCCTCCAAGCTGGCCGCGGCGTTGGCCGACGTTCTCGATGCGGCGCTGGCGGGGACGGCCGACGAAGACGATCTCGCCGCCACCCTCGCGGCCAAGCACGGCTTGCTGGCGCGGTTCACCGCGACGCCGTTCCGGCCGACCGGCCTGGCCGCGCCCGATCAGGCGCTCGCCAACGCGGTCGAGCTGCTCGAGTGGTGCGCGGCCCTGACCACCGACGCCATCCGCGAGCGAGCCGATCTGAGCGATGTCCCGCCGGCTACGAGCCGCCTGTTGTCGACCACCAGCCAGGTGCTGCGCGACACGTCATCGCTGCTCGCGGGGGGCGGCGCCCGTCCCGACGTCGACCTGCTCGAGCGCTGCCAGGCCGAGGCGGTCACCGGGCTCGATCGGCCGGTACCGCCGCGCGACGGTTCCCAGGGCGCCACGGAGAGCGCCCGAAGTGCCACGGAGAGCGCCCGAAGTGCCGCGCAGGGCGTCCGACACGCCGCGCAGAGCGCCTTCCACGCCCACGCGATCGCGGTGGCCGTGCTGGCGCTTGCCATTGAGACCCTGGTCGTGGCTCGGATCGTCGATCCGGCCTGGCTGGAGGCCCGCCGCCGGCGCTGGTACGCCGGCTCGACTGCCGCCGCACGGGCCACCCGGCGGGTCACGAGCGTGCTGTCCGCGGCCCACACTCACGCCAGCGTCCGGTCGGTCTGGTTCGTCAACAGCCTGCGCGGGGCGGTGGCGCTCGGCGCGGCCGTGGCCGTGGCCGACATCGGCAGCCTCCAGCACGGCTTCTGGGTCGTGCTCGGGACGCTGTCGGTGCTCCGCACGAACGCCGCGTCGACCGGCGCCACGGCGCTTCGCGCGCTGGCCGGCACGGCGCTCGGCTTCCTCGTCGGCGGCGTCCTGCTGATCGCGATAGGTAGCGCCTCGACCGCCCTCTGGGTGGTTCTGCCGATCGCCGTGTTCGTGGCCGCCTACGCGCCGGGGACCGCCCCGTTCGTGGTCGGCCAGGCCGCCTTCACGGTGACCGTCGCGGTGCTCTTCAACCTTCTCGCCCCGGTCGGGTGGGAGGTCGGAGTGGTGAGGATCGAGGACGTGGCCATCGGCTGCGCCGTCAGCGTGGTGGTCGGGGTCCTGTTCTGGCCTCGAGGCGTGGCAGCGGTCGTCGGCGACGACCTGGCCGACGCATTCCGCTCAGGCGCGGCGTACCTCCGGCAGGCGGTCGATTGGGCGGCCGGGTTGCGTGGCTCCGAGCCCGATGCCGCACTCGCCGCCGCCACCGCGGGCGCCCGACTTGACGAGGCGCTGCGCGGCCTGCTCGCCGAGCAGGGGACCAAGCACATCACCAGGCAGGACCTGTGGCGCCTGGTCGGCGGTTCACTGCGGCTGCGGCTGACCGCCCACGCGATCGCCGAGTTGCCGGGCGATGCCAGCGCCATCGAAGCGGTACGGGAGCCGCTCGAGCGGCGCACGGACACGCTGGCGGCGTGGTTCGAGCAACTGGCCACGCAGGTCGGCCGGCCCAGTCACGTCGCACCCCGGGCGCTCCAGCAACCCGCCTTCGCGCCGCTCGGGCACGACCATTCGCCGTCCTCCTACTACGGGATCTGGCTCTGCGAGCACCTCAGCCACTTGGCGGAGCACCTTGGCGAGCTGGTCGCGCCGGCGACCCAGGTCGCGCGGCTCAGGCGCCGGCCATGGTGGCGGTGATCGAGGATGACCGCGACGACATCGTGGATCGCGTCGGGCCGTTGGTGGTGACCGTCGGGCCGTTGGTGGTGACCGTCGGGCTGTTGCTCGTGACCGTCGGGCTGTTGCTCGTGACCGTCGGGCGAGTACTCCTGACCGTCGGGCACTCTGAGCCCGCGGTCACCGAACCAACCGCCCGGGCGGAGTAAGTCGGTGCCGGCCTGGCTGGGTCGCGCGCCGTCGCGACTTGACGCGGCGCAGCGACAGCCGCGCCGACGACCAAGCTCCGAGGCACCAGCCAGGGGCTCACGCTCGGAAGCTAAGAACTTCGTAAGCGAAGCGACGCAGGCGCATCGTGACCGGCACGGTCGAGGCGTCGGGCCTGGGAGGCATGGTGCTCATGACGATCCCGGCGAGCACGGCGGCGACCCCGAGGAGCTGCCCTACGGCGGCCGGCTCGCCCAGCGCCAGCCAAGCGGCGGCGGCGCCGACTACCGGCTCGAGGTTCAGGAAGGCCCCGGCCAGCTCGGCCGGAACGCGCGCCTGACCGAAGGCGAACAGCCAGAACGGCAGCGGCGTGCCGGCCAGCGCCAGCGCCGCGAGCGCCACCGCGGGAACGACCGCGGTAGGCCCGTGGGGCACGCCGCCGGTCAGGATCGCCACGGGGAGGGCGACCAGCGCGCCACCGGCGAACTGGACCGCGGTCACCGCCGCCGCGTCGCGGTCCGCCAGCAGCCGGGGCTGGATCGCGATGAAGCCCGCCGAGAGGACCGCCGAGCCGAGCACGAAGAGGTCGCCTCGCGGACTCGCGCCGCCTCCGCCCGCGCCGGCCACGAACGCGATGCCGATCAGCGCCACCGCATAGCCGGCCCAGGTGAGCGGGCGAGTTGCGGTCTGCCCGAGACCAGCCGAGATCAACGCCACCAGCACTGGGATCGCGCCCACGATCATCGCGGCGTGGCTCACGCTGGTGCGCTCGATTCCGGCGTTCTGGAGCACGATCACCACGCCGAAGCCGATCGCGCCCGACGCCACCACCCGCAGGGTCAACGCGTCGCGCAGGCCTCGCCGGCCAACCATGGCCAGCACGGGCGCCGCCACAAGGAAGCGGGCCACGGTCAGCCAACCGGGGCCGAGCCAGCCGAGCGCGAGCTTGGTCATCGGCACGTTCAGACCCCACAGCGTGCCTGCGGCGGCGAGCGCAAACAGGGCGGATCGGTTCTGCGACTTCATATGAATGAGGATCGGCAAATCCCCCTCGAACTCCAGTTGAATTTGACATCTTGGCTCTGAGACGATGAAATATTTTGTAAAATGCCGATTTCACTTGATTTGATTGACATGCGCCTGCTGGAGGAGCTCCAGACCGACGCGGACCGCCCGAACGTGGAGCTCGCGCGCCTGGTCGGCCTGTCCCCCGCCGCCACGCTGCACCGCGTGCGGCGTCTGAAGGAGTCCGGGATCGTGCGGGGCGTGGTGGCCCGGCTCGACCCCGCCGAGGCGGGCTTCCCTCTCCAGGTCTACGTCTCGGTGACGCTGCAGCGCCACGGGGACGCTGCCCACCGGCGGTTCGTCGAGGCCCTGAGGGACATGCCCGAGGTCGTCTCGGCCGACTGGGTAACCGGCGAGACCGACGCGATGCTGATGGTGGTCGCGCGCGAGGTGGCCCAACTCCAGCGCGTGCTGGTTCGGCTGTCGACCCGCGGCGGAGCGACGCGGGTGACGACGCTGCTGCGCCTCGAGGAGCTGAAGCCGGCCTCGCCGCTTCCGCTTGGTCCGGCGACTTGATCAGCGCCGGCGCCGGCAGCCGCTACGGTGAGTCCCGTGTCGCGCACCTCGGCGCTGATGGCGGTGCTCACGAGCGAGCCGGCGAGCACCTCGGAGCTGTACGACCGCATCGGCTACCCGACGCTGGCCCGTCTCGGCCTGATCCCCTACGACTCCTTCCGAGCCGAACTGGCCGCACTCTCCGCCACCGGAGCGGTCGAGAGCGGGACCCGCCCGGATGGCTCCACCACCTGGCGACTCGCCCCTGGAAACGGGCCGGAGCAAGGGCATATACTCGGCTGACGATGCTCGTCTTCGGCCTCGTGCACGACGGCGGATGGGAAGGAGACGAGCACGCCTGGGATCCACCCGAGGACGAGCCGCCCGCGCGCCGTCCCTGGACCTGGCGACCGCCGTGGAGGCCGCTGGCCTGGTTCGCCGCCTGGTGCTGGCTGATGGCGCTCGTCCCGGTGGTCAGCAGCGCCTTCGGGAACCTGGCCGGCTTCGGCATGCTGATGCTGGCCTTCGGCATGGCCTGCTGGCGCCTGGAGCGGTTCTGCGCCCGGGCCTACTGGCACGGCCTGCGCGAATACAAGTACTGAGCGGTTGAGCGCCGTTCCCCCTCCGGGCGCCCCGGGCTCGCGCTCCAACTCTGCACCGCCCGACCCTGCCCCCTCCAACGCCGGGACCCTCCCTTGGTGGCGAAGCGCGGTCATCTACGAGGTCTACATCCGCAGCTTCGCCGACGGCGACGGGGACGGGATCGGCGACATCGCCGGGCTGCGCGCGCGGCTGTCGCACCTCGCCGAGCTGGGCGTCGATGCGTTGTGGATCACCCCCTGGTATCCGTCGCCGATGAAGGACGGCGGCTACGACGTCTCCGACTACCGGGCGATCGACCCACGCTTCGGGACGCTGGATGAAGCCGGCCGCCTGATCTCCGAGGCCCACGATCTGGGGCAGCGGGTACTGCTCGATCTCGTCCCCAACCACGTGTCCGACCAGCACGGCTGGTTTCGCGAGGCGCTGGCGGCGGCTCCCGGCTCCCCGGAACGCGCCCGCTTCATCTTCCGGGACGGGCGCGGACCCGCCGGGAGGGAGCCGCCCAACGATTGGAGGAGCAACTTCGGCGGCTCGGCGTGGACCCGCGTGCCCGATGCCGACGGCCACCCGGGCCAGTGGTACCTGCATCTGTTCGCCCCCGCCCAGCCGGATCTCGACTGGACCAACCCGGAGGTGCAGGACGAGTTCGGCGCGATCATCCGCTTCTGGTTCGACCTCGGGATCGACGGCTTTCGGATCGACGTCGCGCACGGTCTGGCCAAGGCTCCGGGACTCCCCGACCTCGGTTCCCTCGTATGGCCGCCCACCGCCGGCGAGTCGGTCGAGCACCCGCACTGGGACCGCGACGAGGTCCATGAGATCTACCGCTCGTGGCGCACGCTGGCCGACGCCTACGAAGACCCGCGCGTGTTTGTCGCCGAGGCCTGGGTGCATCACCCCGACCGCCTCGCACGCTACGTGCGCGCCGGCGAGCTTCACACCGCGTTCAACTTCGACTACCTGCTCGCCCCCTGGCAGGCCGAGCCCCTGCGCGAGGCGATCGTCGCCTCGCTGCGCGCCCACGAGGCGGTCGGCGCCCCGCCGGCGTGGGTGCTGTCCAACCACGACACGGTCCGCGAGGTCTCGCGCTACGCGCGCCGGCCGACCGGACAACCCGTGCGCCGGCTGGGCGATGTGATCGACCTTCCCGCCGACCTCGCGGCCGGCCGCCGCCGTGCGCGCGCCGCCGCGTTGCTGATGTTCGCGCTGCCCGGAGGCGCCTACGTCTACCAGGGCGAGGAGCTCGGTCTGGCCGAGGTGGAGGACCTGCCCGACGAGGTGCTCCAGGACCCGGGCTGGGAGCAGTCCGGTCACGCCGACCGTGGCCGCGACGGCTGCCGTGTCCCCATCCCCTGGTCGGGAGCCGAGCCTCCGTTCGGCTTCAGCCCACCCGGCGCCACCGCCCCCCCCTGGCTGCCCCAGCCCGCCGCCTGGCGCGAGCAGACCGTTCATGCGCAGACCGGGGACGAAGGCTCGATGCTCGAGCTCTACCGCCGCGCCCTGCGAATCCGCCGCGCCCACTCCGCCCTGGGCGACGGGCGCCTGACCTGGCTGCCGGCGCCCACCGGCGCGCTGGCCTTCGCCCGCGAGCCGGGGTTCGCTTGCGTCGTCAACCTGTCGGCCGATCCGGTGGCGCCACCGGGCCCCTCAGAGCTCCTGCTCGCGAGCGGGCCCGTGGCCGACGACGGCCGGATCCCGGCCGACACGACCGCCTGGCTGGCGCTCTAAAAACCGGCGCTCCGGAGGCCCACACGCTCGGCAGGCCCGCTCGCCAGCGCCGCCGCCCTGACCGCGCCCGCGAACGACCAACATGCGCGAGCTCAGGGACTCAGCCGCCTCGCCACCGAATTCCGCGCCCCGACCGGGGCCTCACCACGCCAGGGCTTAGTAGCCCTGGTTGTTGAGGTCGTAGCCGTTGTTGTTGTTGTTCTTCTTGTTCGAGCTGCCCTGCTTGGTGCTCGAACCAGTGGGCTTGGGCGCCGCCACGACGGGCGCTGCCGAGGTCGTCACCGGGGCGGGCGCGGACTGCGTGCTCGCCGGCGCCGAGGTGGTCGTCGTTGTCGGCGCCGAGGACGCCGTCGACGTGGCCTTGTGCACCGTGGCCTTGTGATGCGCGGCCTTGTGCTTGGCGGCCTTCTTGGCCGTGGTCTGGGCCGCCTGAGTCGCGGATTGCGTCTGCGGCGTGGCCGCGGCCGGCGTGGAGCTCGACTGCGAGCTGGACGTGCCTCCGCAGCCGGCCACCACCAGGGCGGCCGTAATCGTGCTCAGCAACGCTCTTTTCATAGTCCCTGCTCCCATCATCGCTTCCAAGGGCTCGGTCTTCAGGGTACAAGACACCCGCGACGCAGCAACGTTGCGCTCCCGGCACCCCCGGCAACAACGGCTTCCGGACCGGCGGACTTCCCGGCCCCGCACGTCCGTCGCGAGTCATTCCGCCCGACGCTCTAAGGTATCGGCGCGGATGGAGGCATCGGGTACCTCGTCTGTCCCCCAGGACACGAACCGCGTCGCTCCAAGTGGGGATGCCGTGGCCGGCGCCGCCGGCACGGCTGCCCCTGCGGCGCTGACCGCCGACCCGCTGCCGGTCGCCGAGGACGCCGAGAGCGCCGATCGGGCCCAGACGCGGCGCGGGCGCCCCCGCGGGTTCGGCTCGCGCGAGTCGCTGATCCTCACCGTCTGCTGCGTGGCGCAGTTCATGGTCATCCTCGACCTGAGCATCGTCAACGTCGCGCTGCCCTCGATCCAGTCGAGCCTGAACTTCACCTCGGCCGACCTGCAGTGGGTGGTCGACGCCTACGCGATCGCGTTCGCCGGGTTCCTCATGCTCGGCGGCCGCGCGGCCGACCAGCTCGGGCAACGGCGGGTGATCGTGGCCGCGTTGATCCTGTTCTCGATCACCTCGTTGGTCGGCGGCGCGGCGGTGAACCGCCAGATGCTGGTCATCGCCCGGGGCGTGCAGGGCTTCAGCTGCGCGTTCATGGCGGCCTCCTCGCTGGCCATCATCACTTCTTCGTTCCCGCCCGGTCCCCAGCTGCACCGCGCGATTGGCCTGTGGGCGGCCATGAACGGCCTCGGCGGGGCCGCCGGAACGCTGTTCGGCGGGATCATCACCGAGGCGATCAGCTGGCGCTGGGTCCTCCTGATCAACCCTCCGATCGGCATCGCCACCGCGATGATCGCCTATGCGGTCGTGGCCGACCGCCGGCGGGGCCAACCCGGTCGGAGCTTCGACATCCCGGGTGCGGTGACCCTGACGCTCGGGCAGATGGTGCTGGTCTACGGCGTAGTCCAGGCGGGCCTGCGGGGCTGGAGCGACGGGCTCGCGTTCGGGCCGATCCTCGCGGGCGCGGCGCTGCTCGGCGCCTTCTGCGTGATCGAGAACCGGTCCTCCGATCCGCTGATCCCGTTCAAGGCCCTGACCAAGCCTCTCAACGTCGCAAACGGGATCGTCGTGCTGTTCAGCGCGGCGCTGTTCCCGATGTGGTACCTGAGCTCGCTCTACCTGCAGCAGGTTCTCGGGCTCTCACCGCTCCACGCCGGCCTGACGTTCCTGCCGATGGCGCTGACGATCATGTTCGTGGCGAGGAGCGCCGGCAAGCTGGTCAGCCGTTTCGGCGTGCGCGCGGTCCTGGGCTCGGGCCTGCTGATGATGACCGCGGGGATGCTCCTGTTCACGAAGATCGCCGCCAGCGGCAGCGCGATCGTGTATGTGATCCTCCCCGGCGTGCTGACCGCAGCCGGGATCGGCATGTCGATCGTGCCGTCCACGATCATGGCCACCCAGGGCGCCCAGCAGGGTCAGCAGGGCCTGGCCTCGGGGCTGGTCAACACGTCGCGTCAGATCGGTGGCGGCCTCGGCATCGCCGTCCTGATCACGCTCGCCACCACGCTCACGAGCCACCTGATCGGCAAGGGCCACGCCGTTCTCCCCGCGCTCACCGACGGCTTCCGGCTCGGCTACTTCATCGCTGCCGGGCTGTGCGCGACCGCCGCCGTCATCACGTTCACGCTCGTCCCCAAGCCGGCGCCCGCCGCCGAGGGCCCGACGCGGCGCCGTCCGACGATCCTGCTCGCCGTCGGTGGGGTGATCGCCGCCTTCGTAGCGCTCGCATTCGCGGTCGGCGGCTCACACGGAGCGCCACTCGGCTCCTACGTCACCGACGACACCTACCAGTACGCCTCGGCGCCGGACCTGCATCCACCGATCATCCGCACGACGATCCCCACCAAATCGAGCAAGCTCGCCCCCGGCTACATCTTCACCGCGAACTTCTACGACCTGAACCATCCGCCGATGCGTGGTCAGAGCGGTCCGCTGATGCTCGACAACCGTCTGCAGCCGGTGTGGTTCAAGCCCGTGCCGATCGACGACGTCGCCGGCAACCTCAACCTCCAGGTCTATAACGGCAAGCCGGTCCTCGCCTGGTGGCAGGGCGAGATCACCACCACGGGCGACACCGAGACCGGCGAGGACGTGGTCGTCGACCAGCACTACCGGACTGTCGCAACGCTCAGAGCGACCGGCGGCTGGGTCCTGACTCTGCATGAGATCCTGATTCGGGGCCACTACGCCTGGGTCACGGTCAACAAGAACATCCCCAGGAACCTCTCGCGCTACGGCGGTGCCTACAACGGCGCGCTCATCGACTCGGCGGTCCAGGAGTACGACCTGCGCACCGGCAAGCTCGTGTACAGCTGGGACGCCCTCGACCACATCCCGCTGAGCGACTCGCGCGCCACGCTGCCCACGAACGGGTTCCCATGGGACGCCTACCACGTCAACTCGATCAACCTCTCCGGCGACGGCACGTTCGTCGTCTCGATGCGCAACACCTGGGCCGCGTACAAGGTGAACATCGCCACCGGGAAGATCCAGTGGGAGCTCGGCGGCCGGCACTCGAGCTTCAAGATCGCCAAGGGCGGCGATTTCCAGTGGCAGCACAACGTGGTCGTGTATCCCGGCTCACTGGTCACGATGTTCGACGACCACTGCTGCCAGATCACCGGCGGCGGCACGTACGTGAACCCCACGTCGTACTCGCGCGGGCTGGTGCTGAAGCTCGACGAGCGCACGCACTCCGCGAAGCTCGCGGGCGAGTACACCCACGGCTCGAACTTCAACTCCGAGTACATGGGCAGCCTCGAGCCGTTCCCGAACGGCAACGAGTTCGTCGGCTGGGGCTCGGCGCCTTTCTTCACCGAGTACGACTCCTCGGGCAACATGCTGCTCGACGCGCGACTCCCCGGCCACGACCTCTCCTATCGCGCCACGGTCGAGCCGTGGGTGGGCACGCCTCTCTACCCGCCCGCCGGCGCGGCCCGACGGACCGCCGGCAAGACGACCGTGTACGCCAGCTGGAACGGCGCCACCGAGGTCAGATCCTGGCGGGTCCTGGGCGGGACGAACTCCGGCGCGCAGGCCCGGGTGGCCTCGGCGGCCAAGTCCGGCTTCGAGACCGCGATCCCGGTGGCCCAGGGCTCCAAGACGTTCCGCGTCCAGGCTCTCGACGCGCACGGTCGCGTCATCGGGACCTCTCCGCCTTTCGGCCTCACCGGCTGAGTTCGCCCCCGGGCTCGGGAGCGCGCACGTACAGCGTGCCGCCGGGCCCGAGGTCCGGATGCGTAGCCGCGGCGCGCCGGGCGGCGGAAACCAGGCCGGCGGCTCGAGCACCTGGCTCGCGAACGCCCCGCCACCCTCCACGTCGATCAGCACGCCGGGCGGGACCAGGACGGTTACCGTGCCGAACAGGTTGTAGATCTCGAGTTCGACGTCGGGTCCCTCCAGCCGCGCCTGGCGCAGATCCAGCACGATCCTGCCGAACAGCGAGCGCCACGTCGAGCGCGCCGGCAGCTCGGCTGGTCACCGCGTCGTGCAGGAGCACGACGCTGTTCTCGCGCTCGGCGTCGCTGGCCAGGATCGGCGGCTCCTCCCCCATGACCGGTCCAAGGTAGCGCTCATACACTCACCACGTGGGACAGGAGCGCGCTTCCAGCCCGGCGCCGAGGCCGCGCCGGCCGACCTCCCGAGACGTGGCCGCAGAGGCGGGCGTGTCGCGCGCGACGGTCAGCTACGTCCTCAACGGCGCCGCCCTGAAGCACCGGATAACGCCGGCCACCCGTGATCGGGTCCTCGAGGTCGCCCAGCGGCTCGGGTACGAGCCCAATGCGGTGGCCCTGGCTCTGAGGGCCGGGCGAACCGAGATCGTGCTGGTCGAGATGCCCAACTGGCCTCTCGGTCCGCCCGTGGCCGAGGCGATCGACACGATGGTCGAGTCGCTCGAGCAACTCGGCTACACGCCGCTGGTCCACTTTCAGCGCGCCGACCCCGACAGCCTGACCCGGGCGAGCCAGCGCGTCCATCCGGTCGGGGTGATCGCCCCGGGAGCCCAACTCTCCGCCGAAACAGCGGAGCGCCTGCGAGCGCTGGGCGCGCGCGGGCTGGTCGCGTTCGCCGATCGGCCGTTGCCGCACGTCTATACCTACGTGATCGATCAGACGCGGATCGGGCACCTGGCGATCGAGCACCTGGCTCGGCGGGGTCACAGCCGCGTGCTGGCGCTCACGCCCGACGAGGACCCGCTGCGGGGCCTGGCCGAGGAGCGGCTGGCCGGCGCGCAGGCCGCGGCGGGCGAGCACGGCGTCGCGCTGCGCTCAGTCGAGATCCCCATTAGCCGGGACGCGGTCGGACGCGTCCTGGCCGCCGAGCTGGACCGGCGCGACCGGGCGAGCGCGATCTACGCCTTCAACGACGAACTCGCTCTGGTGGCGCTCGAGCTGCTGCGCGAGCGCAACATCTCGCTTCCCGATCAGATCGCGCTGATCGGCTGCGACGACAGCCCCGCGGCCGAGCGCATCCGTCCCCGTCTGACCACCGTGCGGTTCGACGAGCACGGTCGCTGGCGCGAGATCGCGCGCCACCTCGACGAGATGATCTCGGGGCGGCGCCGGCCGCCCAAGGTCACGCTCCCGGAACCCGCGGTGGTGCTCGGCGAGACCACTTAGCGCCACCCGACACACCTCATTGAAGCGCATCAAAAACGGCCAGCAGAAAGCCTAATATCTATCTGCTTGACACGAGTCAGCAGGCCTGGTACGACTGCCGCCCGCTGAATGCCGCAGCCCCCAGCGCGGCCGTCACGACATGAGGAGGAGAAGGATGTCCGGGTTCCCACGCCGGCGCGCGGCGACGGCTGCGCTGACCACTCTTGCGCTGGTCGGGCTCGTCGCGAGCGGCTCTTCGTCAGCGCGCTCGGGTGCCGCCGGCGGCGGCGCGAAGCACGCCCGGGTCGCCTCCGGGCAACCGTGGCAGAACACCCACCAGCCGCCGCTGGTCCAGGCCAACGAGTTGCTCGCGGCGATGACCACGGATCAGAAGATCGACCTCGTCACGGGCCAGTTCGCTCCCCTCCAGAGCCTCGGGATCCCGGCCCTGAAGGGCGACGACGGTCCCGACGGCCTGCGCGCCCCGGGGACGACGGCGATGCCGTCCGGTCAGGACCTCGCGGCCAGCTTCGACCGCTCGCTCGCTCGCGCGTATGGTGAGGTGGTGGGGTCGGAGGCTCGTGGCGAGGGTTTCAATTGGTGGTGGGGCCCGGCGGTAGACATCGACCGCACCCCGCTGGCCGGCCGCCAGCCCGAGGCCGAGGGCGAGGATCCGTTCCTGGCCGGCAACACCTCCGCGCAGGTGATCTTAGGCGCCCAGAGCCAGCACGTCATCTCCACGCTCAAGCACTACACCGCCTACAACCAGGACTTCGGGCGCATCGGCTTCAATTCCATCGGGGCACCGGCGGTGAACGTGCAGGTGTCCGAGCGCGCGCTTCAGGAGATCTACGAGACGCCGTTCCGGATCGCGGTCCAGCAGGGCGGCGTGGACTCGGTGATGTGCTCCTACAACCAGATCAACGGCGTCCCGAGCTGCGAGAACCCGACCACGCTCGGGGATCTCAAGCAGGGCAACGGCCTCCAGGGCTTCGTGGTGCCGGACTTCGGTTTCGCGGTGCGCAACCCGACGGCCGCCGCGCTCGCAGGCGTCGACCTCGCGCATTTGCCCGGCGCTCCTCCCCAGACTCCGGAGTTCGCTCAGATCCCGGCTTCGCGGCTGGACGACATGGCGCGGCGCATCTTGTTCGCGATGTTCGACTCGGGCGTGTTCGACAACCCCCTCCCGAACCCGCCGGCGACTCAGGTGTCCACCCCGCAGCACCAGCAGGTGGCCACGCAGGTCGCCGAGGCGGGCACCGTGCTGCTCAAGAACGACAAGGGCACGCTGCCCCTGTCCCGCCACGTCCACTCGATCGCGCTGGTCGGCCCGACGGGTGACGACGCGGTGTTCGTGACCGGCGGGTCGGCGGGCGTTCCGCTTGCGCCCGGCCAGGCGATCACGCCCGCCCAGGGGATCGCCGCCCGGGCCGCACAGGCGGGCGTCAAGGTCACCACGGTGCAGGGCTCGGCCGGTGACGTGGCCTCGCCCAACCTCGTCGATCCTACGGTCCTGACGCCGTCCTTGGGCAGCGGTCCCGGGTTGCTCGGGCAGTACTGGAGCAACGGCACGTTCGGCGGTGCGCCTGCGGTGACTGAGGTCGACCAGCACGTCGACGTCACGGCGTTCCCGACAAACCCCCAGCCCGCGGTCTGGTCGGCCAAGTGGACGGGCAAACTGACCCCGACCGAGTCCGGGCTGTACGGGTTCACGCTGTCGGAGGCCGGCATCGCGAGTCTGAAGATCGCCGGGCAGACGTTCGGGCCGGCCTACCGCGAGGCGACGCAGTTCGTCGTTGGCCCGCACTACGTGGTCCAGGGAACGGTCCAGCTGATCGCCGGCCAGTCGGTTCCGGTGGAGATCGACTACTCGAGCCGCAGCGGCCTGTTCAGCAAGGAGATCCACTTCGGCTGGGAGAAGCCGTCGGAGTCGGGGATCCCGGCCGCGGTGGCCGCGGCCCGCAAGGCCGATGTGGCGGTCGTGTTCGCCAACGACGCGCAGGGCGAGGGCATGGACCGCTACTCGCTGTCGCTGGCCGGTGACCAGAACCAGCTGATCGACGCCGTGTCAGCGGCGAACCGGAACACCGTCGTGGTCCTGAACACCGGCGGCCCCGTCCTGATGCCGTGGCTGCACAGCGTGTCCAGCGTGCTCGAGGCCTGGTATCCCGGCCAGCAGTTCGGCTCGGCGATCGCGGCCGTGCTGTTCGGGGATGCCAGTCCCGGCGGCCGGCTCCCGGTCACCTTCCCGGCCAACGAGAGCCAGGGGCCCGCGGCCGCGAACCCGCCGAACACGTACCCAGGCGACGCGGACGGGAACGAGAGCTACAGCGAGGGCCTCGATGTCGGCTATCGGTTCTACGACGCCACCGGGCAGCGCCCGCTGTTCCCGTTCGGCTACGGGCTCTCATACGAGAGCTTCCGGGTCTCCGGCGTGCACGCGTTCTACAACCCGTTCCACGGCGATGCGTTCGTGCTTGCGCGGGTCACCAACACGTCCCGGAGTTCGGGTCCAGCGACCGTCGAGTTGTTCCTCGAGTCGCCGGCCGCCGCGCAGGAGCCGCCCAAGCAGCTCAAGGGCTTCACCAACGTGAACCTGCGACCGCACCAGAGCCGCCTCGTCCTGTTCCGACTGACCCCGAGCGACCTGGCCTACTACAATGCCGCGGCCGGCCGGTGGACCGTCGCGCCGGGCCGCTACACGGTGCTGCTCGGGACCTCCTCCACCGAGCTGGACCATGCGGCCAGCTTCGAGGTCGGCCGGTCCGGGAGGGGCCACTGAGCGACTCCGGCGGGAGGCACCCTGAGCGACCCAGGCGTGGGGCGCGTGCCAGAACAAGCAGAGAGCGGCGGCCTGCCGGTGGCCGCCGCTCTCTGAATTCCGCGGTGTCAATGAAGCGCGGCGGGGGCAGGGCCGGCGCTTCGTCCGCGGGGTCTTACATGTGACTAGTCGTCGTCGTTGTCGTTGTCGGCGGCCGATGCGGTCACCAGCTCGACCTTGTCCCAGGTCGCGCCGGCGCTCGAGATCGTGAGCCTGGCCTCGTGCACAACGGTGCCGGGGGTCAGATCGGCTGAACTGCACGCCGCGTTGTTCTCGTCGTTGTCGTCGTCGCCCTGGTTGTTGTCACCCTGGTCGTCGCCGCCCCCATCGCCGCCGTGGCGATCGTGGCTGCGCAGGCTTGACGTGTCGTTCTCGACGCCCTGGCACTCGATTTCGGTGTCACCCGTGACATCGCCGCTGACCA
The DNA here is from genome assembly GCA_963841535.1 of uncultured Solirubrobacterales bacterium. Taxonomy (GTDB): domain Bacteria; phylum Actinomycetota; class Thermoleophilia; order Solirubrobacterales; family Solirubrobacteraceae; genus Palsa-465. Next base: position 91,628 of record CAWJDF010000004.1, read on the forward strand.
TCTGACCGTTGTTGAGGGTGATCGTCAGCACGCCGCCGGTGAACGACGTCACGGTGGCGGCGTTCTGGTCCTGACCCTGGACCGTGCCCTGGCTCTGGTCGTGGCCAAACTGGCGAACCCGGGCGTGATGAGCACGATGGTGGTGGCGCTTGTGATGGTGACCGTGGGCCAGCGCGGCCGCCGGCACGATGGCGATCACCGCGCAGCACGCTATGACCGTCAGCAAGACTCTTCGCATGTGGACCTCCTTGCGCCGCAGTCCCTGCCGTGTCGCGGCGCCTCGTGTGCTCTTGTGAGGGGGAAGAGCCGCGTCGAGGGAAAAAGTCACGCGGCCGAGACGAAAACGTCAGCCGCCCGAGGTCCCGTCGCCGTCGCCCGACCCCCCGCCTGAGCGGGAGCCGCCCCCGGAGCCGGACCCCGAGCCACCATCCGAACCCGAGTCTTCGCTGCCCTTCGACGCGTCACCCGAGGCCGAGCCCAAGCCCGAGGCGTCGACCGCCGAACCGGCCGGATCCGAGGCGGAAGCCAAATGCGCACTGCCGTCGCCGTCGGATCCGCCGCTCGACGAGGCGCCGTCACCGGAGCCGTCGTGCCGGGTGCCGTCGTCGCCACCGCCACCGCCATCCTGTCCGTGGCCGTCCGGGCCAGAGCTACGGGCGGACGCGCCACCGTTGCCGTCCCGACCCGACCCTGCGCTCGAGTCCTCACCGCTCGCGCGGGCGCCGGCGCCGTCGTCCGGCCGGTCCTCCGGCTGACGGTCACCGCTCCCGCCGGCCGTGCCCCGAGTCGCCTCGTGACGGTTCGGATGCCGCGCGGCGTGAGGCGCGCCCGAGTGGGAAACGGCCCGGCGCGGGGCCGTGGACCCGCCGGTGTCGCGTGGCCCCGACGACCGGCCGGCCCCCGACGCGACGGGCACCACCGAAGCCAGTTCGCGCGGGTGAGCGGCGGCGGCGGCCCGCGGCGGGTGGACTGCGGTGCCAACGCGGGGATGCGAGCGCTGCGAGGGAGCGCCCTGGAGCTGGACCGCCGCCCCGGTCAAGAACGTGCCCGAGGCCAGCAACGCGCCGAGTTTGAGCGCCAGCCCGCCCGAGGACGCGGCGCCGGCGCCGGCCGCCAGCTCAGCCGGCCCGGGGGCGTCTGGCCCGAGGGCGGCGACCGACCTGGCCAGCGGCCAGGGCGTGAGCGCGGTCACCGCGCTGCGCAGGGTCGCCCGCGCCCGGTGGACGAGTTGGCGCACCGCGCCCTCCGATAGGCCCATCGAGTGGGCGACCTCCGCCCGGGCCCGGCCGTCCAGCGCGGTGCCGATCATCGCCTGGCGTTGGTGCGCCGGCAGCCGGGCGATCTCCGACAGCGCGCTCATGGCGAGCGCGCGTTGCTGCACGACGTCTTCCAGCGTGTGGCCACTGGCCGTGGCGCGGTCGAGCGGAACGGACGGCGGAGCCTGGGGACGGCCGGCCGCGTTGCGCACGATCTGGTAGAGCCAGCCCCGGAGGTGCCGGACCTCCGAACCGGACCGCAGAGCGGTGAACGCGCTGAGGAACGCCTGCTGCACGATGTCCTCGCTGCGCCCGTCCGAGCACAGCCGCCGCGCCAGCGCCTGGAGCTCGGTGCGGTAGCGCTCGACGATCACCGCGAACGCCCGCTCGTGTCCGTTGCGCGCGAGGCTGACCAGCCGCTCGTCGGACTGAGAGCTCAGCAACAGGTCCGAGAGCCGCGGGCTCACGCTTGCTCAGACGCCCGGGACGGCGGCAAACTTCCCGCGATCGTCGTGGCGGATAGACGTGGACGGAGGCCGCTGACCACGGCGGCCATGATGCCGCCCGGCCACGCGAGGCGCGCCGGTTGGCCTTTGGGCGGGAACAAATCCGCGCCGGCGCGCGTCGTATGAGCTGTCTCCGTCACCAGCTCCAGGGGTGCCACCGTGCCTCCGTACCGTTCGGCCCGCGTGCTGATCGTCGCGCGCCGGACCGCCGACAGCCCACAGTTGGTCGAGGCGGTCGCCCGGCGTGCCCGGCAGAGCCCCTGCAACTTCACGCTCCTGGTCCCGGCCTTTCCCCGCGGGCTCCACCGCGTGGGCGACCCGACCGATCCGGGCCAGCGGGCCGCTGAGCGCCGGATCGTCGCCGCCGTGCCGCTGCTCTCGCGCGCCGCGGGGTCCGAGGTGGTGGCGGTGATCGGCACCGACGAGCCGTTCGCCGCGGTCCGCGACGCCATGCAGCTCCTGGGCTTCGACGAGGTGATCGTGTCGATGCTCCCGGCGCCGGTCTCGCAGTGGCTGCACGTCCAACTGCCCGGCAGGATCCGAGCGCTGGGGGTGCCTGTGATCGAGGTGGTCGCCGCCGACGTGCCCGCCCCGCCGATTCCGGCGGCCTGACCCGCCGGCGCCCTGACCGGCCGGCGGCCCTGTAGCGTAGGTCGCCTGCCCAGGACGACGACCCCACTGCTCGAGCGTCTCGGCATCACCCTCCCGGTCATGCAGGCCGGCATGGGTGGCGGGGTCGCCGGCGCCGAGCTTGCCGCCGCGGTATCGGAGGCCGGCGGACTCGGAACGATCGGGATCCTCCCGGCGCCGCTCCTGACACGAGCGCTGGCGAAGGCGCGCAAGCTCACCGCCCGCCCAGTCGCGGTCAACCTGCTGCTGCCCTTCACCCGGGCCGAGCACTGGGAGGGCGCCGGCGAGGCGGATGCAGTCATCACTTTCTGGGGCGCGCCCGTCCGCCGCACCACACGCCCATGGATCCACCAGTGCGGCTCGGTCGCCGAGGCCCACGCCGCGCACGCCGCCGGCGCCGACGCCGTGATCGCCCAGGGCGTGGAGGCGGGCGGCCACGTGCGGGGCACGCTCCCGGCGCTGCGCCTGCTCGAGCAGGTAACCGCCGCCCTGCCGGGTTTCCCGGTCCTGTCGGCCGGGGGCATCGCGGACGCCGCCGACGTCCGGACCGCGCTCGAGGCGGGCGCGGCCGGCGTCGCGTCCGGGACGCGCTTTTTGCTCAGCGAGGAGTCAGCGGCGCATCCCGACTACAAGCGACGGCTCCTGGCGAGCGACCGGACCGTGCTCACCGAGTTGTTCGGCTTCGGCTGGCCCGCACCGCACCGGGTGATCGCCAACGCCGCCACCGAGCGATGGCTCCGGCGCGACTCCCGCGGACCGGCCCTGGTCCGCGCGGCGCAGCAGCTGAGCGCGCCCATCGGACCGCGCCTCCCGCTGACCGTGGGAGACCGGCTGGCCCGCGCGGCCCGCATCGAGATCCCGCTCTACGGCCCGTCCGCGCCGCTGGCCAGCTGGCCCGAGCACCTGCTCGACACGGCGCCGCTGTACGCCGGCGAGAGCGTCGCGCGCATCGGAGACATCCGCCCCGCGGCCGAGCTAGTCCGCGCGCTCGCCGGCTGACCGGGACATCGCCCCCACTGACCGGGACATCGCCCGCGGGGGGTCATAAGTGCGCACTCGACGATTTGCAACGGTCGAGTGCGCAAGAACGACCCCTATATGGGTCACAGGTGCGCTCTCGGCTGCGGCGCGGGGCCGAGTGCGCGGTTATGACCCACCCGAGCCGGCCTCGTGCCCCGAGTCAGAAATTGGACGGCATTCGCGCGGCCCCTGGTGGCGCTGCGCTTTGTCCTCGGACCCTCGTGTAGCGCTGCTACACGTCGGGGTCCTGCGTCCTCGCGCAGCATCCACCAGTGACCACTCTCGGTGCCGCCGAATTTCTGCCTCGCGACATTAGCGGGAGGGGGCAGGCCCCCTCCCGGCCTCCCCCGTTGAGGGAACAACCGCGTCGCGTCATTCTGCGTGGATGGCGAGCGTGGCGAATATCAACGACGTGCTCGAGGGTCACGTGGCGCTCGAGATCGAGTGTGTCGACAGGCTGATCTTCAACGCGTATGTGCCGCGGCTGCAGGTGGCCGGTCAGGTCGTGCGGTTCTTGTGTGGTCATCTCGGGCATCCGATCCCGTCGCCGGCGCTGCTGGGCAAGATCGGGGATCGGTTCCGCGCCGAGACGCGCCGGTTCGTCCGCGACCGCGGGATCCCGGTCCTGCGCTTGGCCTCGCCGGATCGCTCGCGGTGGGATGACCGCAAGCTCGATCACGTCCGCTCGTACCTGGACGCAGCAGAGCAGGAGGGCCGCTACGGCGTTGTCGCACTCGTTGTCGCCGAGGAGTTCCAGCGGGTCTGGAGCGCCCGGAACCGATCCGAGAAGCCCGGGGTCGCGAGCCTGGAGTTCTTCTGGCAGAAGCGGCGGGTCGGCGCCTACTACTTCTACATCCACGACCCGGAGTTCGGGCCGGCGTTCATCAAGATCTGCACCTACGGTCCGTGGTTCGCACGGGTCTGGGTCAACGGTCACGAGTGGGCCAAACGCCAAGCCTCGAAGGCGGGTATCCGGTTCACTGCGCTGTCCAACGGGTTCGCTTCTTGCGAGGAGCCGGAGCGGTTGCAGGCGATCTGCAACACGTTCGGGCCCGAGGACGTGCAGGCGTTCTTCGATCGTTGGATCGCGCAGATCCCAACGCCGCTGACCCAGGAGGATCGCCACGCCGGGTACTGGTGGGAGCTCTCGATGCGCCAAGTCGAGACGTCCCGCACCGTGGTGTTCGACGACCCGCGGCGCGCCCGCAGCTTCTTCGAAGCGTTGGTGCAGGACAACATCGGGATCGGCCGTCCCGAAGAAGTCTCGCTCGTGTTCGCCAGACGGTTGCGGCGCCCCACCCAGCATCGCTACCAGACCCGGGTCTTCACCACCGGCACCGAGATCCGGATCGACTTCCGCTACAAGCACTCCCGCGTCAAGCAATACCTCAAAGACGGCCGCGCGCTACGGATGGAAACGGTCATCAACCGCCCCGACGATCTCGATGTCAAACGTCGCCTGCAGCATCTCCCCGAACTGATCGACAAAGCCCGCGCCGTCAACCAGCGGCTGCTTATGATCGAGCAGGCCGGCCAGAGCTGCGCCATCGGCTCTGCGCTATTCGAGCGCATCCACCAGCCCTATCACCAGGAGGGCCAAAGAACCGGAGCCCTGCGCTTCGGGGACGAACGAGCGACAGCCCTGGCCGGCGCACTATGCACCGTCCTGGGCGCCGTGACCGGCTTTCAGAACAAGACCCTGCGCCCGCTCGTCGCCGCGCATCTCGACCAGCCCTACACCCAAAACCAGATGAGCTACGACCTCCGACGGCTACGACTCCACGGGCTGATCAAACGCATCCCGCGCAAGAACACCTACACCCTCACCCCCGAGGGAATCCGCGTCGCCGTGTTCTACACCAAACTCCGCAACCGGCTCCTGCACCCCCTGCTCGACGCCGACAAACCACCCGCGAAGATCGAGATCCGCCAGGCGCTCAGAACGCTCGAGACCGCCGTCGCCGACTACATCCAAGCCGCACGCCTCGCCCCGGCAAAATAGGACCCGTGACAACGTCACGACTTCCGGCCTCCAAGTCGAACTAGGCGACCTCGACCAGCTCGTTGGTCTCCACCGGCTCGACCGTCTCTTCCACGTGGTAGTACTTGCCGCCCCGCAGCCACGAGGCGACGGCCGCCACCACGCAGCACCCGGCCGCGAAGTAGAACACCGTGTGAATCCCGGTGGCGAACGGGTGGGACACCAGGGTCGGGAAGAAGCGGTGACCGGTCAGGTAGGCGGCGGTGGCGTGCGGCAGATGCGAGAGCGTCGGCGCGAGCAGCGTGCCGATCGGGTTGTAGCCGAGGAACGAAGCAAACAGGCTGCCGACCGGCGGAAGGTGCGAGACGTTCGTGGCGGCGGCAACCGGCACGCCGTGCGACGCCAACCCGTGGTATAGAACAGCGGGCAGCGTGGAGGACAACCCCACGATGATCAGGCTGAAGAACACGCCGATCGAGAGCACCGAAGCGGAGTTCTGGAACGTCGCGGCCATGCCGGCGCCCGACCCGCGCTGGTCGGGAGGCAGGCTGTTCATGATCCCGGTCAGGTTCGGTGCGGCGAACAACCCCATCGCGGCGCCGATCAGAAAGATCACGAGCCCGAACTGCCAGTAGGTGAAGTTGATCGGCAGCGCGATCAGCAACAGGAACCCGATCGCCGACGCGATCATCCCGCCGGTGGCGAACGGGCGCGCGCCGAAGTGATCGGCGAGCCGGCCGGAGATCGGCCCGGCCACCAGGAACCCCGCTGACAGCGGCAGCATGTAGATCCCCGCCCACAGCGGAGTGTCCTCGAAGCTATAGCCGTGCAGAGGCAGCCAGATGCCCTGCAGCCACAGGATCAGCATGAACATCAGGCCGCCGCGGGAGAGCGCGGCAAGGAACGTGGCCACGCTCCCGCCGCTGAACGCGCGGATCCTGAACAGGTCGAGCCGGAACATCGGCGAGGCCACGCGACGCTCGATGACCACGAACGCTCCCAGCAGCACGAAACCACCCACCAGCGAGGCGATCACCCCTGGGGCCGTCCATCCCATGTTGTGTCCGCCGTAGGGCAGGATCCCGTAGGTGATCCCGACGAGCACAGCGATCAGCCCCAATCCGAACGTCACGTTCCCCCACCAGTCGATCTTCGCGGGGGTCCGTATCCCCCGGTCCTCGAGCTTCAGGTAGGCCCAGACGGTGCCGAACAGCCCGAACGGCACCGACACCAGGAACACCAGCCGCCACGCGACGGGTGCGAGCACGCCCCCGAGTACAAGCCCGATGAATGAGCCCGCGATCGCGGCGACCATGTTGATCCCGAGCGCGAGCCCGCGTTCCTCGGCGGGGAAGGCGTCGGTGAGGATCGCCGACGAGTTCGCCATCAGGAACGCCGCGCCGATCCCCTGGACGACGCGCATCACGATCATCCACATCGCCCCCGCGCTCCCCTGCAGCCACGTGACCGACAGCAAGATCGAGCCGGCCGTGAAGATCGCGAAGCCGAGGTTGTACATCCGCACCCGGCCGAACATGTCCCCGACCCGTCCGAGGCTCACGACCAGCACGGCCATCACCACCATGAACCCGAGGAGCATCCACAGCAGATAGCTCGTGTTCGACGGGATCAGCGGGTTCAGATGAATCCCGCGGAAGATCGCCGGCAGCGCGATGATCACGATCGATTGGTTGATCACCGCCATCGAGATCCCCAGCGTGGTGTTCGACAGCGCGATCCACTTGTAGTTGTCGGACTTCATGTCTCGCGCTCCCTCAGTCGATCGATCACCTTGTCGAGAATCGCCACCGCGGCGGCCAGCGTTTCCACCTCCCCGTCCTCGAGCGACGCCATCTCCTCGTGCAGGAGCGCCCGGTACTCGGCGCGCAGGCGCTCGAACACCTCGTCCCCGGCCGCGGTAAGGCTCACGAGCACGGCCCGACCGTCGCGAGGATCGGGTATCCGCTCGACCCAGCCGCGCTCGGCCAGGCGGTTGACCAACAGCGTGATGGCCGGCTGGGTAACGCGCTCCTCCGCCGCGAGCTCGGTGATCCGCCGAGGGCCGCCCCGAAGAATCCGGAGCACACCGACTTCCGTGCGCGACACGCACACGCTCGTGCGGGTGAGGAACAGACGCGATAACACCGAGCTGCGCTGAGGGAGTGCCTCCGCGATCTCGTCCAGCTGCGAGCTGCGGCGCTCGAGGCGGGCGTTCTGCATGAGGCGCTTATATTATCCACTAATGCGCTTGCCGGCTCCTGCCGCTCGCGGACCAGGCAAACTGCGAGCGGCAAATGGCAGGCGAACCTCCCGTTCTCTGGCACCTCCCGGCCTCGCACTACAGCGAGAAGGTGCGCTGGGCCCTGGACTACAAGGCGATCCAGCACGAGCGCCACGCCCCGATAGGCGGCTACCACATCGCGGTCGCGCTGGTCCGCACGAAGGGGCGCCACTACACGCTGCCGGTGATCGAGCTCGACGGGCGCCGGATCGGCGACTCGACCGCGATCATCGCCGCGCTCGAGCAGCGCCATCCCGACCCCCCGCTCTACCCGCCCGACCCCGAGCAGCGCATCCGCGCGCTCGCGCTCGAGGACTGGTTCGACGAGCAACTCGGGCCGGCCGTCCGGCGATTCGCCTTCCACGCACTGCGCAGCGATCGCGACAAGTTCGACGAGCTGGCCGGCGAACAGGTCCCGCCGGCGTTTCGGCGCTACCGGCGCCTCGCCGGCGCCTATGCCCGGGTGTTCACCGCCACGCGCTTTCAGACGGTCAGCCCCCGCCGCGCCGACGAGGCTCGCGACGCGACGCTGGCCGCCCTCGATCGCCTCGAGTCAGAGCTCGGCGATAACCAGTACCTGGTCGGCGAGCGCTTCAGCGTGGCCGATCTGACCGCGGCGGCGCTGTTCTACCCACTGGTGCTGCCGCCCGAGGGCCCGGTCCAGATGGAGCCGCCCGCGTCGGTCGCCGAGCTCCGCGACTCACTCGCCGGCCGCCGCGGCTACCGGTGGGTCACCGAGATGTTCGCCCGCCACCGCGACAAGGGCGCTTCGCGCGCCGGCGCAGAAGCAGCGCCGGCGCGCAACCGAGCCGGTCCGTCCCAGTCCTAGGCCGCGACCGGAACCGCGCCCACCTGCTGGAGCAGCCCGAGCGTGTCCCACACCGTCCACTCCTCGGTGATCTTGCCGTCCGCGAGACGGAACAGCGAGATCGCGTCGACCTCGATCGCGGCACCGGTCGGTGCCACCCCCATGAGCTCGCCCTCGTGGCGTCCGCTGCCAATCCAGCGCACAGCCACGCGATCGCCCCCTTCGACCTCGCGGTCGGTCAGGTCGGCCGGCCAGGCGCGCCGAGACGGGCGAAAGCCCGCGGCTTCGACCACCGCACCCACCGCGCCCGGATCGAGCCGGCCGGCTCGCGCCTCCTGGTCGAGCACGGCGCTCGCGTCGGCCAGGTCATAGCCCGGCCGGTGCGGCCGTGGCTCGCGCAGCGCATGCATCACGTCGGCGGCGGCGAGCAGGCGTGCCTCGCGCGACAACCCCGCCCCCGCGGCGCCCCGGTGATACCCCGAGCCGTCCAGCCGCTCGTGATGGGCCCCGGCCAACGGCGCCAACCCCGCCAGGGCCGGCGCGCGCGAGAGCACGCGCTCTGACCAGTACGGGTGCAGCCGGACCTGGTCGGTCTCGCCGGCGCTCAGCCGGCCCGGCCGCTCCCAGATCGAGGTGGAGACGCTGGTACGCCCCACGTCGTGCAGCAGCGCAGCCACGCGCAGCCGGTCCCGGGCGTCCTCGTCCAGACCGCTCACCTGCGCGGCCTGATCGACGAGTGCCGCGACACCCCGCGAGTGACCGATCGTGAAACGGGACTTGAGGTCGGCCAGATCGGCGAATGCCTCGGACAGGCGATCGAGCGAGTCGATCGGCACCGTGGCCTTCGGCGCAGGCTCGGCCTCGAGCGCCGCGGTGAGCGGGTCCTCGACGGCGAGCGCGGCCAGCAGATCGTCCGGTGCGCGCAGCACCAGATCGACGAGCCCGGGGTCGAACTGTCCGCCGGCGCGCCGCCCCAGCACTCCCAGCGCCGCCGGCGCGCCGCCCGCCATATGAGCCAGCACTGCCTGCTCGGCCACGTGCAGGATCCGCGCCGCGCGCGTCAGGCCCTCGCCGCTCGCGACGCCGGGGAAACCGTTCCCGTCCCAGCGCTCGGCGACTTGGTCGAGCGCGGCGATCGCGTCGGCGTGCAGCCCGAGCCGCGTGCCCAGGTCGCGCGACGCCTCACATGACGCTTGACCGGCCTCGGGCCCGACCGTGGCGGCGATCGCCATGAAATGGGCGCGCAGTTCGGCCCCGCGCGCCTCGCCCGCCCACGTCCCGAAGCGGGCGAACGATTCCGGGTCGCTCGGGTCGAGCGTGTGCAGGTCGCGCTGGAAGGCGAGTTCGTCGCCGAAGTGCCACGCGTTCTCGGAGGCGAACGCGGTGCAGCCCAGCGCGCGCAGCAGCGAGGTCTGGAGCACGACCCGGGTGTCCTCGTCGTCGCATCCGGCCTGGCGCGCGATCGCGACGGCGGCCACGCACGTGCGCAGCCCCTTCTCCGGCGCGAACCCGGAGCCGAGGTCGGTGGCGAGCGACAGCGCCGCCAGGACCTCGAGCAGCCGCATGGGGAGATCCTAACGTCAGGCCCGGCGCCCGTCAGGCCCCGCCGCCACCCCAGCGCGGCGCTCGCCCAGGTAGCTCGCGGTCAGCAGCGCGCTGTCGGCGCGCAGCCGCTCGGCGCTGTCGGACGCCACCAGCTCACCGTGCGAGAGCACGTAGCCGCGGTCGGCGATCTCCAGCGCCAGGTGCACGTGCTGCTCGACCAGCAGCACAGCCGTCCCGTGCGTCGACGCGAACTCGCGCACCACCGGGAGCAGGCGCTCGACGATGACCGGCGCCAGTCCCAGGCTGAGCTCGTCCATCAGCAGCACCCGCGGGCTCCGGCACAGCGCCCGAGCGATGGCCAGCATCTGCTGCTCCCCGCCTGAGAGCAGCCCGGCCCGGCGGCCGGCCAGGTCGCGCAACGCGGGGAAGTGCACGAACGCCGACTCCATGGCCGCGCGGTCGCGCAGACCGTCGAGGCGGAAGTGCTCGGCCACGGTCAGGCCATAGAAGATCCCCCGCCCCTGCGGCACGTGGACGATCCCCCTCCGCACCCGCGCCGTAGGCGACGCACCAGCGAGGTCGACGCCGGCCAGCCGGACGAAGCCGCCCATCGGCTTGACCAGCCCCGAGATGGTCCGCAGCGTGGTCGTCTTGCCGGCGCCGTTGGCTCCGATCAGCGCCACCACCTCACCCGAGCCCACGGTCATGCTCAGCCCGCGCACGACGGCCGCACGGTCATAGCCCGCGGTCAGGCCGTCGAGTTCGAGCGCCGGCTGGTCGACCACCCCGGAACCGTCGGCGGCCGTGCTGCTCACGCGTTGTCGCGCGCCATCGGTTTCCATCCCCCCGCCGCCCACGGCTCCCCGTGGTCAAGCGGCCAGGAGGCCGGCGGGCGCACCGGCTCCGATCCTTCCGCCCCCGCTTCGGCCTCGGCCGCGCGGGCGCCGCGCTGGCGGAACTGGCGGGGCGAGCATCCGTAGGCCTTGCGGAACAGCCGGCTGAAGTGCGGCGCGCTGGGCAGTCCCCACCGGGTCGCGATCACCGAGATCGGCTGATCGGCGAAGGCCGGGTCGACCAGGTCGCGGCGACAGCGGTCGAGCCGCGCCGAGCGGATGAAGTCGCAAACGCTGAGTCCCGCGGTCTCGAACACCCGGTGCAGGTAGCGGGTCGAGATGAAGCAGGCGCGGGCGAGCTCCTCGGGGTTGAGCTCCGGATCGCCAAGCCGCGCGTCGATGTGCGCCTGGGCGTGGATCAGCAACTCGGCCGTGGACCGCGGCCGGGGGGGCCGCGACGCGTCGAGGTCGACGTACAGCCGACGGACCAGGTCGATGACGTGCTCGGCCAGCCCGATGTCGTCGCGGTCGATGCTCCCGTCGGCAAGCCCGGTGGCCGCCTCGCAGCAGAAGCGGACGGCCAGCCGTGGGAGCCCCGCGTCGCCCGCGATGCGCAGCGCGGTCAGCCGCGAGACCTTCACGGCGTGCTTGCCGAGCGCGGATTTCGGCAGGCGCATGACCAGCAGGTCGAACGGGGCGTCGGCACGGAAGATGGCCGGCTGCGAGGTGTCGTAGCTGGTTATGTCACCCGGCCCGATCATCGTCGCCCGATGCTGCTGAGCCCCGTGCAGGCGCCCGCGCAGAGCGATCTGGACGTGCAGACACTCCGGGTCGCCGGCCATGATGTCCTTGGGCGTTCGCTGCATCGTGTTCGGCCCGGCCGCGATCCGGTACACGCCGATCGAGCCGAGCCGGTCGGCCCACATCCGCGCCCAGAACCGGTCGGTCCCGTCGGTGCCGATGTGGAGAGGATGAAAAGCGTCCCGGGAGGACTTGGCCCAGAACTCGACTCGGTGCGGTGCGGGGACCGCGCTGGTGTCGATCATCAACGTCATGGCGCCAGACGAATCCGTGACAGCACTTGCCTCTCCCTGGCCGGTATCACACAGCCGAGGGGCACTCTAGCGACGCTCACGGACCCTGTCGAGGCGAGCGACACGCGCCCCCGAAGCGTCACTTGTCACAGAGCGCACAGCCGCGCCTCGCCGATTGCGCATCCGCGCACTGATCCAAACCCTCCGTAATCCGGGGCGCCGGGCCGGGCCTAGCATCGGCTGGCCTTCACAAGTGACCACGGACCCATGCGGGGGGAGGAGAGCACATGGACCGAATCCTTGCGACCCACACGGGGAGCCTGATCCGACCGCCTGATCTGCTGGCCTTGCTCGCGGCCAAGGAGCGCGGCCAGGACATCGACGACGACGCCTACCAAGGGACGCTGAAAGAAGCCGTCAGCGATGTTGTGCGCCAGCAGGTGGAGGCCGGGATCGATGTCCCCGACGACGGCGAGATGGGCAAGGCGAGCTGGATCACCTACCTGTACGAGCGGGTCAGCGGGCTCGAGGTGCGCCCGATCCAGCTCGAGGGCGCGAGCATGCTCCCTCCGAGCCGCGATCGCCAGGCCTTCCCGGGCGCCTACGCGGCGCTCGACGCCCTGGATGAGGCCGCCGTGCGGGAGAGCAGCGCCGCCTCCTCGAACTTCCTGCCCGACCAGGACGCCGAGGGCGCCAACCAAGGCGTGGCCTGGATTTGCACGGGCCCACTCACCTACGACCGCACCGCGATCGACCGCGACATCGCGAACTTCAAGGCCGCGCTCGACGGCCACGACGTGGTCGACGCCTTCCTGCCCGTGGTGGCGCCGGCCAGCGCGTACTGGCTGCAGAACGAGCACTACGCGAGCGAGGAGGAGTTCGTGTTCGCGCTGGCCGATGCGCTGCGCGAGGAGTACCGGGCGATCGTCGACGCCGGCCTGCAAGTCCAGGTCGACGACGCAGTGCTGATGCACGAGGCCGACACGATGATGTCGCGCGGGGAGTCATGGGAGGACTACCGGCGCTGGGCCGACCTGCGCGTGCGCGCGCTCAACCACGCGCTCGAGGGGCTGCCCGAGGACCGCGTGCGCTACCACGTGTGCTGGGGCAGCTGGCACGGCCCGCATGCCTTCGACCCCCCGCTGAAGGACCTTGTCGACCTGATCCTGGCCGTGAACGCCGGCAGCTATGCCATGGAGCAGGCCAACGCCCGCCACGAACACGAATGGCGCGTGTGGGAGGAGATGACGCTGCCGGAGGGCAAGAAGCTGATCCCGGGCGTGGTCACGCACCACACCAATGTCGTCGAGCACCCCGAGCTCGTGGCCCAGCGGCTGGTCCGCCTGGCCAATGTCGTGGGCCGTGAAAACGTGTTGGCGGGCACCGATTGCGGCTTTGCCCAGGGCGCGTTCATCCAGCGGGTGCACCCGGAGATCCAGTGGGCCAAGCTCCAGGCGCTGGCGGAGGGCGCCCAGCTCGCCTCGCGAGAGCTGTGGGGCGCCAAGGCCGCCGTATGAACGCTCGCGGGGTCGAGCGAGTGCTTATTCCGGACATTTACAAGAGGAGGAAGACGTGACCACGCAGGCCCGCAGGCTTGGAGTGGCGGCCTTGGTGGCGACCGCGATCGTCGTGACCGGGTGCGGCAGCAGCAGCAGTGAGCAGCAGCAGCAGCAGCAGCAGCAGCAGCAGCGCGAGTACCAGCTCGGCAGGCGCCAGCTCGTCCAGCACGACGGCGAGCACGCCGGCATCGACGTCGGGCAGCGGTGGAGCCGGCTCGCAGTCGGTGACCAACTACATGACCTACGTCGACGGGAAGTCCGGCAAGGCCGACCCGTCGCTCCCGCCGGTGACCATCGGCTTCGTCAACCAGCAGGGCGGCCAGCAGCAGATCGGGCCGCTCGCAACCACTGGAGCCCAGATTGCCGTCAAGTACATCAACAGCGAGCTGGGCGGCATCGACGGCCATCCGCTCGTGCTCAAGACGTGTTTCATCCGGTCGGCCGAAGAGGAAGGAACCACGTGCGGCCAGCAGTTCCTCGCCAACAAGTCGATCTCGGTGATCGACGAGGGCGCGGTGGCGATCGGCGACCAGTCGTTCCAGTCCACGATCGGGAAGCTCCAAGCCGGTGATCGTAGGAGTTGCGGTGACCCCGATCGACGGGGCCAAGGCGAGCAACGTGGTCCTGTTCGGCGACGCCACCCACGTGCTCGGCCCGTTCGGGACGTACGCCAAGACTGTCCTCCACGCCAAGACCGCGGCGCTCGTGTACCCGAACATCGCGGGCATCACCCAGGGCGCCACCGCGATCGCTGACTCACTGGACGCGGTCGGAGTCAAGGTCAAGAAGGTCGGCTATGACGAGAGTCAGACCGACCTGATCGGACCGCTGACCAGCGCCGGGGCCACCAGCGCGGATCTCGTGATCCCGTACAGCGATTCCTCGGGCTGCGTGAACCTGGCGAAGGGCCTCAAGCAGTTGGGCATCACCGACACCAAGAAGATCCTGTCCGCGCCGCTGTGCCTCAACGGCCTGGTGGCGGCCGGCCTGGGCGGTGACTTCCCGATCTGGTCGTACGCGATCGCGAGCTCCCTGTTCGGCGATCCGACCGACCCGGGGATGCCGGCGTACATGAAGGTGATGGCCAAGTACGGAACCCCGGCCGTGGCCCCCGATCCGTGGGTGATCGTCACCTTCGGCCAGGTCCTGACCACCGTCCGGTTCCTGAACCAGCTCGGCTACGGCAAGATCACGCCGACGGCGGTCCTGGACAAGGCCAAGGCGTTCAAGGGCCCGGTGGCCCTCGGCGCGCCGGCCCTGGACTGCGGCAAGTACCCGTCCGCGCCGGGCATCTGCAACGACAGGACGCAGTTCTTCCTGTACAAGGGAAAGCACGCGTTCGTCAAGACCGCGGGATGGCTCCAGCCTCCGTCGTGAGTGACTCGAGCGACACCTGATGCGCCCGTGACCGCAACCGAGCCCGAGGCCTAAAGCGTGCAGCAGATCCTGCTGTTCAGCCTCCTCGGGCTCGGCTCGGGCGCGCTGATCGCCGGCATCGCGCTGGGCGTGGTGCTGACCTACCGCGGGTCGGGGATCATCAACCTGTCCACCGGCGGGATGGCGATGCTCGCCGGCTACGCCTTCTGGGCGCTGACCACGGATCTGCTGCACCTCGCGAAGGTGCCGGCGCTGCTGATCAGCCTGGTCATCGTGCTGGCGGTCGGCGCGGCGGTCGAGCTGGTCGCCTTCCGGCCGCTGCGGACCGCGGCCCCCCTGGCCAAGCTCGTCTCCTCGCTCGGGGTGCTGCTCGTGCTGCAGGCGTCGATGCTGCTCGCATTCGGCACAACGGCGCAGCCGGAGCCCACGGTGCTGCCGCAGAACACCGTAAAGGTGCTGGGCGCGGTGATCCCGATCGACCGCTTCATCCTGACCGGGATCGTGATCGTGCTGGCCGCGGCGCTCGCCGCGCTCTACCGGTTCACCCGCTTCGGGCTGGCCACCCGCGCGGCGTCCGAGAACGAGGTGACGGCGATGCTGGGCGGGCTCTCGCCGAACCGGCTGTCGATGGTCAACACGCTGCTCGCGTCGGCGATCGCCGGCGGCATCGGGATCCTCGCCGCATCGATCACCCAGCTCGATACCGAGACGCTGCCGCTCCAGATCGTCCCGGCGCTGGCCGCGGCGCTGATCGCTGGGTTCACGTCGTTCGGGATCGCGTGTGCCGCCGGCATCGGTCTCGGAATCATCGGCTCTCTGCTCCAGTACGTCACGAGCCTCTCGTGGTTCCCGACGGCGGGCGGCGTCGCCCTGCCGGGTGTGTACGAGCTCGTGGTGTTCGTGCTGATCGTGCTGTTCATGTACCTGCGCGGTGCCAATCTGCCCACCCGCGGCGAGCTGGTCGAGCGGCGGCTGCCCGAGGCGCCGCGGCCCCAGAAGCTGGCCGTGACCGCGCCGGTGTTCGCCGCCGTGATCGCCGTCGCCCTCGTGGTGCTTCCGTTCGACTTTCGCGAGGCGCTCGTGAACTCGATGATCGGGACGCTGATCGCGCTCTCGCTGGTCGTCATCACCGGGTTCGTCGGCCAGATCTCGGTCGTGCAACTCACGCTCGCGGGCGCGTCGGGGTTCACGATCTCCCACCTCGCGGTGAACGCCGGCATCGCGTTTCCGATCGCGCCGCTGCTGGGCGCCGGCGTCGCGCTGATCCTCGGCCTGATCACGGGGGCGTCGGCGCTGCGCGTCCGGGGGGTGAGCCTGGCAGTGGTCACGCTCGCGGCGGTGGTCGCGATCACGAACTTCGGGTTCGTCAACACGACATGGGGCGGCGGCCAGACCGGCTCGCCGGTGCCCGAGCCGAAGCTGCTGGGCCTCGATCTGGGTCCGCGCGCCGCCTTCCGCGGACTCGACGGGAACCTGCCGAGCCCGGTGTTCGGCTGGGTCGTGCTGGCCGTGACCGTGGCGCTGTGCGTCCTCGTCGGACTCCTGCGCCGGGGCTCGCTCGGGCAGCGCATGCTCGCGGTGCGCTCCAACGAGCGCGCCGCCGCCGCCGCGGCGATCGACCCCCGTACGGTCAAGTTCGTCGCGTTCGGGATCAGCTCGGTGATCGCCGGTCTGGCCGGGGCCCTGTACGCCTACAACTTCAGCTCGGTCAGCGCCGACCGGTTCGATCCGTTCACCGCGCTCAGCCTGATCGCGTTCGCCTACGCCGGCGGGATCACATTGATCTCCGGCGCGGTGTTCGCCGGCCTGATCTCGACCCAGGCGCTGTTCCCCTACGCGCTCGACAAGTGGTTGGGAGTCAACGGGAACTGGTTCCTGCTGTTCGGCGGCGCGATCCTCATCATCACGCTGATCCAGAACCCCGAGGGCGTGGCCGGCGCGTTCTACAAGCGTTTCCACAAGCGCGAGCCGGTGCGCCCGCCGGATTCGACGTCACGGGGTCTCGCTTCGCTCGACGTCCCTGGGGCCATGCAGGCCCGTCCGGACCGTGCCGCCGCCACCGAGGTGGCCGCGGGCGCTCCCGTGCTGTCGGTCCACGGCCTGTCGGTCGCGTTCGGCGGCGTCCACGCGCTCGAGAAGGTCGATCTCGAGGTGCGCGAGGGCGAGCTGGTCGGCCTGATCGGGCCCAACGGCGCCGGCAAGACGACGCTGATCGACGCGGTCACCGGCTTCGTCCGCTTCACCGGTCAGGTGAGGCTCGACGGGCAGGACATCGGGCAGATGTCGGCATACGAACGCGCGCGCCTCGGGCTGGCGCGGACGTGGCAGAACACCGATTTGTTCGACGACCTCGAGGTCGGGGAGAACGTGGTCGTGGCCGGCGGGGAGCCGTCGGTTCTCGATCTCGTCAGCCTGGGCTGGGCCGCGCCCGCCATGCCGGACCAGCTCTCGGAGGGAGCGCGCAAGCTGGTCGGCGTCGCCCGCGCGCTGGCCGGCCATCCACGCCTTCTTTGTCTGGACGAGCCGGCGGCCGGTCTCGACTCGCGCGAGAGCGAGGAGCTCGGCCGCAGTCTGCGGGAGCTCGCCGACGGCGGCCAGTCCACCCTGCTGATCGATCACGACATGGGACTGGTGCTGAGCATCTGCGACCGGGTAGTCGTGCTCGAGTTCGGCCGGGTGATCGCCGACGGCCCGCCCGAGGCCGTGCGCCAGAACGAGCGTGTCATCGCCGCCTATCTCGGTGGCGCGCCCGCGGCGGCGGCCGCGTCCATCACGAGCGAAGCCGAGCCTGCAACAGGAGGAAGCCATGAGTCACCGTAACCTGGAAGAGCTGCTGAGCAGCGTCGACTCGATCGTCGCGATGCTGCGAAATGCGCAGGTGGGACCGAACGCGTACCCGGGCGTCCCGGCCGAGTACACCAACTGGCGCGACGAGCAGCAGGCCTGGCAGAAGACGTGCGTGCTGTTCAACCAGTCCTTCCACATGGCCGAGTTGGCGGTGCAGGGACCGGATGCGTTGAAGCTGCTCGCGCGCCTGGGCGTGAACACGTTCTCGAACTTCGCCGTCGACAAGGCCAAGCAGTTCGTGCCCTGCACCCCGGCCGGCCATGTGATTGGCGACGTGATCCTGTTCCACCTCGCCGATGACGACCTCAACATGGTCGGCCGCGCGCCTGTGCTCAACTGGGTCACCTATCACGCGCAGACCGGTGGTTACGACGTGGAGGTCGCGCTCGACCAGCGTTCCGCGCTACGTACCGACGGCCGCCGCAAGCACTATCGCTTCCAGCTCCAGGGGCCGAGCGCGATGGAGGTGATCGCGAGAGCCCTCGGCGCCGAGCCACCCGAGCTCAAGTTCTTCAACCTGACCACGACCCAGATTGGTGGCGTCTCCGTGCGGGCGCTTCGCCACGGCATGGTGGGCCAGCCGGGCTGGGAGCTGTTCGGTCCCTGGGAGGATTACGACGCGGTCCACGCCGCCCTCGTCGACGCCGGCCAGGAGTTCGGGATGCGGCTGGTGGGCGGCCGCGCCTACTCCTCCAACGCGCTCGAGTCGGGCTGGATCCCGTCACCGCTCCCGGCGGTCTACACCGGCGAGGAACTGCGGGCTTATCGCGAGTGGCTGCCGGCGACCGGCTACGAGGGCTCGGCCTCGATCGGCGGCAGCTTCGCGTCCGACGACGTGTCGGACTACTACTTCACCCCGTGGGATCTCGGCTACGGCCATCTGATCAAGTTCGATCACGACTTCATCGGCCGCGAGGCGCTCGAGCGGATGGCCGACGACGAGCATCGCCACAAGGTGACGCTCGCGCTCGACGACTCCGACGTCGCGGACACCCTCGCCACCGCGTTCGACAAGACCGACCGGGCGAAGTTCATCGACTGGCCCTCGGCCGTGTACTCGATGCACCCGTTCGACCGGGTCATCGTGAACGGCGACACGGTCGGCGTCTCGACCTGGTTCGGCTACAGCTCCAATGAGGCCAAGATGCTGACGCTGGCAGTCCTCGACGCGGCGCACGCCCAGCCGGGCACCGAGGTGACGCTCGTGTGGGGCGAGGAGGGCGGGGGCACATCCAAGCCGACCGTCGAGCCCCATGTCCAGCGCGAGATCAGAGCGGTGGTCAGCCCGGTCCCCTACGTCGAGGTCGTGCGCCGCTCCTACGCGCCGGAAAGCTGGCGCTCGACCCCGGCGTGAGCCAGCGCCTCACGCCGGCGGCCCGGGCAGTCCCAGGAGCTGGACGATCGAGAAGATCAGCAACACGCCGGCCACGCCGATCAGGCCGTAGCGGGCCACGCGAACCGGGAACCGGGAACCAATCCCCACCAGGAACAGCACCGCCGCCAGCACGACGGTGAGGCGCACGTACTTGTCAGCCGTCCCCGCAGCCTCCTCACCCTGGCTGAAGTACGCATCGGCCTGGGCGTTCAGGGTCTTGGCCTGGGCCTCCTGCGGGATGCGGTACTGGGGCATGTACGACGGATCGGGAGGCGCGTGCGGGTTCTTGAGTGGATGGGTGGCCAGCCACGCGTCGACCGCGGGACGGTAGCCCGGGCGCATGCGGTTCAGGGCCAGCTGAAACAGCCGAGCGTCCTTGGCCGCGTACGCCGTCTCGGCCGCGTTGAACGAGACCGAGTCGAGCGTGCGGATCTGACCGGCCTCGATCGAGGCGAGATTGGCCTTGGTCCGAGTCCCCGACGTCTTGGCCAGCGACAGCGAGGCGTGCGTGCTCCACTTGGCCGCCGAGTAGCCGGACCACGCGGCCAGAAGCGCGACGATCGACAGGATCAGCGCCTCGACGATCGAGATGATCCGATCGCGCCGCACGTGTTCGTCGGCGGCGTGCCCCGCAGGCTCGGCGTGCTCGGCGTGCTCTGCGTGCTCGCGGTGCTCGGCGATCTCCTTGCCGACCTCGGCCGCCGACAGGCCCTCTGGCGTCATCTGCGAGCACCGTAGGCCGCACGGTGACGCCGGCATCATGCGAACCGGGTGATGCGTCGGTGTCGGCGGTCCGTAGCGTCCGGACCTCTGCCGGAGCCTGGAAAGCGGGGACATCACATGGACAAGCGACACATCGTGATCGTCGGAGGCGGCTTCGCCGGCCTCGGGTGCGCGCGACGACTGGCCGGAGACGACCGGGTCCGGGTGACCCTGCTCGACCGCAACAACTACCACCAGTTCCAGCCCCTCCTCTACCAGGTCGCGACCTCGCAGCTGGCGCCGAGCGACATCGCGCACTCGCTGCGGGCTGTGTTCGAGGACGCCGAGAACGTCGACGTCAAGCTGGCGGAGATCGCGGAGATCGATCCGGCCACGAGGCGGGTCACCGCGAGCGACGGTCAGCAGTGGTCGGCCGATGTCCTGGTCCTCGCCGCCGGATCGCAGCCGAACTTCTTCGGCACCCCCGGCGCCCCTGAGAATTCGTTCCCGCTCTACTCGCTCGACGATGCGACGAACCTGCGATCGCGCATTCTTGGTCTGTTCGAACAGGTCGATCGCCGACCCGAGCTCGTCCGGCGCGGCGCGCTGAACTTCGTGATCGTCGGTGGTGGCCCGACCGGGGTGGAGGTCGCGGGAGCGATCGCCGACATGGTCAACGAGACAGTTCCGGCGGTCTATCACGACCTCGACGCGAGCGCCGCCCAGATCCACCTGCTCGACTACGGCGACGCGCTGCTCAAGCCGTTTTCCGACCACGCCCACGCCTACGTCGCGAAGGTGCTCAAGGAGAAGGGCGTACAGATCCACCTGGGCACCGGCGTCAAGGAGGTCGCCACCGGCCACGCGGTGCTCTCGAACGGCGCCACGATCCCGACGCGCTGCGTGGTGTGGGGCGGCGGCATCAAGGCCGCGGCCGCCGCGGCCGACCGCGGACTCGCTCAGGGTCGCGGCGGCCGTGTCGACGTCCAGCCCGACCTCACGCTGGCCGGCCACGACGGCGTGTACGTCATCGGCGACATCGCGAACATCCCCGATGGCAACGACGGCACCCTCCCCCAGCTCGGTTCGGTCGCGCTACAGAGTGGCGACCGGGCGGCCAAGAACATCCTCGCCGACGTCGACGGCAAGCCCAGCAAGCCGTTCGCGTATCACGACAAGGGGATCATGGCGATGATCGGCCGCGGCGCCGCGATCGCGGAGGTCGGCAAGCGCCATCACGAGATCCACGGCGAGCTCGCCCATATGGCATGGCTCGGCGTTCATGCCAGCCTCATGACGGGGACCAAGGCCAAGATCGAGGCGTTCGTCGACTGGGCCTGGGATGGCTTCTCCAAGACCGGCGGGCCGCACGTGCTCGACCGGGGCGACGCCGCCCAGATCGACTGGGACGACGACACCCTGGTCGCGCCGGCCGGCGCTCCGACCACCGCCGGCTGACTGCTACACCAGCGCGCGCCTACCAACGAGCGGCTTCGAACTTCTCGGCCAGACCCAGCATCGCGGTGCGTCGGTCGGGCCCGGCCGCCCCCAACATCACGGACCGCCCCGACGAGAGCCCATCGGTCTGCCAGGTTTCGGCCAGCCAGCGCCCATCGCTCTCTTCGATCGACAAGTGCTCCCGCCGTCGCTCGGCCTCGCCGACCAGGTACTTGGCCAGCGCCTCGTCGTCGAGTGCCTCGAACCGGCCCGCATGTGTTGCCATTTGCCTCACCTTTCGCTTTGCCTACGGGGTAAGCCTCGCCGCCCGGCTTCCGCACCGTTTCACCCCGATCAGGTGATGCCAGCGCGCCGGCGCGAACCGAGCATCTGGCGGCCGCTCTACGCAACAAGGGGAACTGGCAATGACCGCAGCAGTCGAAGCTCCACCGCGCACGTCCACGACCGCGGACGGACGCGGCTCGCAACCGGTCGCCGACGTGTTCGTGATCTTCGGGATCACGGGCGATCTGGCCAAGGTGATGACGTTCAACTCGCTCTATCGCCTCGAGCAGCGCGGGCTGTTGACCTGCCCGATCGTGGGCGTGGCGGTCAGCGACTGGTCCGTTGACGATCTCCGGAGCCACGCGCGCGAGGCGATATTGAACTGCTCGGGCGAGATCGACGTGGCGGTATTCGACCGGCTGGCCGCGCGGATGTCCTACGTAAGCGGCGACTTCGGCGACCCCGGCACCTATCGGCGCGTCGCCCAGGCGATCGGGCCGGCCGCCTCCCCGGTCTTCTACCTGGAGATCCCGCCCTTCCTGTTCGGACGCGTGATCAAGGGACTGACCGAAGCCGGGCTGACCAGGACGGGCCGCGTGGTGGTCGAGAAGCCGTTTGGACATGACCTGCAGTCGGCGCGGGAGCTTGCGCAGGAGATCCACCAGTACATCGACGAGTCGCAGCTCTACCGGATCGATCACTTCCTGGGGAAGATGGGGATCGGCGAGATCATCTACCTGCGGTTCGCCAACGCGATGTTCGAGCCGATCTGGAACCGCAACTACGTCTCGTCGGTGCAGATCACGATGGCCGAGAGCTTCGGGGTCGAGGATCGCGGCCACTTCTACGACCCCGTGGGGGCGCTCCGCGACGTAGTCGTCAACCACATGATGCAGGTCGTGGCGGCCTCGGCGATGGAGGTGCCCTCCTCCGGAGAGGCCGACGTGCTCAAGGACGCGCTGGTCTCGGTGTACCGGGCGATGCCCGCCGCCGATCCCGCCCACTACGTGCGCGGGCAGTACGAGGGCTACCGGGAGATCGACGGCGTGGCCGCGGATTCGAGCACCGAGACCTACGCCGCCCTGCGGCTGGAGATCGACAACTGGCGCTGGTCGGGAGTGCCGTTCTTCCTGCGCACCGGGAAGTGCCTGCCGATCACCCAGACCGAGCTGAGAGTCGTCTTCCGCCGGCCCCCGCGGCTCGCCTTCGCCGGGTGGTCGCGGCTGCCCGAGCCCAGCCAGCTGATCGTAAAGATGGATCCGTCGACCGGCATACGCTTCCTGGTCGACGCCCAGCGCCACGAGACGATCGAACCCGAGCAGATCAGCCTCGACATGGAGTTCGCCCAGGAGGGCGGCGAGGGTCCCACCCCGTACGAGGTGCTCCTGCACGCCGCACTAATCGGCGACAGCAAACGCTTCACCCGGCAGGACGGCGTCGAGGAGTGCTGGCGGGTGATGACACCGCTGCTCGAGCACCCGCCGCCCGTTCACCCCTACGTGAAGGGATCGTGGGGCCCCGCCGAGGCCGAGCAGGCGCTCGCCGGCCATGGCCGCTGGCACGAGCCGTGGGTGGCGTCATGAGCGCCGAGTACGACGTGATCGTGATCGGCAGCGGGGCCGGCGGCGGCACGCTCGTGCACCGCCTGGCCACGTCGGGCAAGCGCATCCTGCTGCTCGAGCGCGGCGGCTGGCTGCGGCGCGAGCCGCAGAACTGGCTGGCCGAGGACGTGTTCGTGGACGGCCGCTACGTTTCGCCGGACACCTGGTACTACGCGGACCTCTCGCCGTTCCAGCCCCAGGTGCACTATTTCGTCGGCGGGGCGACCAAGCTGTACGGAGCCGCTCTGTACCGCCTGCGCAAGGAGGACTTCGGCGAGCTCCAGCACCGTGACGGGCTCTCGCCGGCGTGGCCCATCTCCTATGAGGACATGGAGCCGTACTACACCCGCGCCGAGCAGCTCTATCAGGTACACGGAGCGCGTGGCGAGGATCCGACCGAGCCGCCCTCGAGCGCCCCCTACCCGTTCCCGGCGGTCTCACACGAGCCGCGGATCCAGCAGCTCTCCGACGACCTCGAGAAGGCCGGCCTGCATCCCTTCCACGCCCCGTGCGGGATTCTCCTCGACGAGGGCAACATGCCCTACAGCCGGTGCGTGCGGTGCGACAACTGCGACGGCTTTCCGTGCCTGGTGCACGCCAAGTCCGACGCCGAGGTGATCGCCGTCCGCCCCGCGGTCGAGCACTCGAACGTCACGCTGCTCACCGGCGCCGAGGCCATCCGGCTCGAGTGCAACGCCGCGGGGAGCGTCGTGACCGGGGTCGTGGTCGACTCGGGCGGCGTCGAGGAGACGTTCCACGGCGACATCGTCGTGGTCTCCTGCGGCGCGGCCAACAGCGCCAAGCTGCTGCTCGCCTCGGCCTCCGACAAGCACCCGCACGGTCTCGCCAACGGGTCGGGCCAGGTCGGGCGCAACTACATGTTCCACAACAGCCAGGCCGTGCTCGCGCTGTCCAAGGAAGAGAACCCAACGATCTTCCAGAAGACGCTCGGCGTCAACGACTTCTACTTCTCGGGCGGCCAGGACTTCCCGTTCCCGCTCGGCAACATCCAGATGGTCGGCAAGTCGCAGGCGCCGATGTTCCGGGGAGAGAAACCCGGCGAGACGAGGTTTGCGCCGCAGTGGACGCTGCGCGACGTCGCGCGCCACGCCGTCGACTTCTGGCTGTCCACCGAGGACCTCCCCTCGCCCGAGAACCGCGTCACGCTCGCCCGCGACGGCAACATCGTCATCGACTACGCCGCGAACAACGACCAGGCCAAGGAACGCCTGTACCACAAGCTCAAGGAGATGCTGGGTGACCTCGGGATGCATCACGGGCACCTCCTCCCCCACCACGCGTACCTCAAGAACGAGATCCCGGTGGCCGGATGCGCGCATCAGGCCGGCACGTGCCGGTTCGGCAGCGACCCCTCGAGCTCGGTGCTGAACACCGACTGCCGGGCGCACGAGCTCGACAACCTGTACGTCGTCGACACGAGCTTCTTCCCGAGCATCGGGGCGGTCAACCCGGCCCTCACCGCGATGGCGAACGCGCTGCGGGTCGGCGATCACCTGCTGGAGCGGCTGAGCGCCCACCGCCCGCAACCGGAGCCCCTCGAAGTCGCCTAGCGATGGCTAACGACCTCGCCCGCTGGCAGTTCGCCACCACGAGCGTTTACCACTTCTTCTTCGTCCCGGTGACGATCGGGCTGGCCTTCCTGGTCGCGATCCTCCAGACCACGTGGTACCGCACCGGCGATCCGGAGTACAAGCGCATGACCCGCTTCTTCGGGACGCTCCTGTTGATCAACGTGGCGATCGGCGTCGTCACCGGACTGGTTCAGGAGTTCGAGTTCGGGATGAACTGGTCGACCTACTCGCGCTTCGTCGGCGGCGTGTTCGGGGCGCCCCTGGCCATGGAGGGGCTCGCCGCGTTCTTCCTCGAGTCGACGTTCCTCGGACTGTGGCTGTTCGGCTGGGACCGGCTCCCCAAGCGCGTGCATCTGGGCTGCATCTGGGCCGTCTCGATCGGCTCGATGCTGTCAGCGATGTTCATCCTGATCGCGAACTCGTGGATGCAGCATCCGGTCGGCTACAAGATCCACAACGGGCAGGCGCAGCTCAACAACGTGTGGGCGCTGTTCGTGAACCCGACCTTCGTGTGGGGCTACGCGCACGTGATCCTGGCTTCGCTGGTCACCGGGGCGCTCGTCATGCTCGCCGTGTCGGCGTGGTACCTGCGCAAGGGCGCCCACGTCGAGTCCTTCCAGCGGACCGCGAAGGTCTCGCTGATCGTGCTCATCCCGGCGATCGTCATCCAGCTTTCGGTCGGCAACCAGCTGGGCGTGATCGAGAACAAGTACCAGCCGATGAAGATCGCGGCCGCCGAGGCGCAGTGGAACAGCTGTCAGCCGTGCTCATTCTCGGCCTTGCAGATCGGCGGCGGCGCCAACGACAAGACGCCGATCGAGATCATCCCGATCCCGCACCTGCTGTCGGTCCTCGCCACCGGCACCTGGAACGGACCCGTCACCGGGCTGAACCAGCTCCAGGCCCAATACCAGGCCCGGTACGGACCCGGCAACTACGTGCCCGACGTGTTCGTTCAGTACTGGTCGATGCGGGTGATGGCCTACCTCGCGAGCCTCGTCCTGGTCCTCGCGCTGTGGGGCGGCTGGCTGCTGCACCGGGGCCGATTGCACAGCTCGAGGCTGTTCTTGTGGCTGTCGGTGTGGGCGGTCTTCACTCCGTTCCTGATGAACACCGCGGGCTGGCTGCTCACCGAGAGCGGGCGCCAGCCCTGGATCGTGCAGGGGCTGCAGAAGACCGTGAACGCCTCCTCTCCGTCGGTCAGCGCCGCCGAGATCTGGATCAGCTTGGCCGTGTTCGTCCTCGCCTACATCGTGCTCGGAGCCGCCGATCTGGTGCTGATGCTCCGCTACTCCCGCCGGGGCCTGGCCGACGCCGATGCGGAGGCCGCCGAAGGCGACCCGTCGTCCACTGGCGCCGTTCCCGTCCTCACCTACTGACCAATGCAGCTTCACACGATCTGGTTCGTCATCGTCTCGATCTTCTGGGTCGGCTTCTTCGTGCTCGAGGGATTCGACTTCGGCGTCGGCGCTCTGCACATGCTGATCGGCAAAACGGAGACCGAGCGCCGCGTCGTTATCAACACGATCGGCCCGTGGTGGGACGGCAACGAGGTGTGGCTGATCGTGGCCGGCGCGTCGATGTTCGCCGCATTCCCCGGCTGGTACGCAACGATGTTCTCCGCGCTCTACCTCGCGCTGGTACTCCTGCTCGTGGCGCTGTTCGCACGCGGGGTCTCGTTCGAATACCGAGGCAAGCGAGAGAGCCCGCGCTGGCGCGACGGGTGGACCCGGGCGATGACCGTCGGGAGCGTCCTGATCCCGCTGCTGATCGGGGTCGCGCTCGGCGACCTCCTCCACGGGCTCCCGATCAACTCGCACCACGACTTCACCGGCAACTTCTTCGACCTGCTCACCGGTTACGGACTGATGACCGGCGTGAACCTGCTCGTGTTGTCCCTGCTCCACGGGTCGACGTTCCTGGCCCTGCGGACCACCGACGTGATCCGCGATCGGGCGCGGGCCGCCGGCCGGACCCTCGGGGTCCTCGCCGCCGTAGTCAACGTCGCGTGGTGCATCTGGACGCTGGTGGTGATCGGCGGCGGCACGGTTCCGGAGCCCACCCAGATCTTCGGCGTGATCGCGGTGATATTCGCCCAGCGCCTCGTCACGAGCGGCAGCGACGGCTGGGCATTCGTCGCGTCCGGCTTCGCGATCGCCGCGAGCATCGGCCAGATCTTCATCTCCCTGTATCCGAACGTGATGGTCTCGAGCACCAGCCACGCCTACAACCTGACCGTCAACAACGCCGCCGCGGGCCACTACCCGCTGGTCGTGATGACCGTCGTGGCGGTGCTGCTCATGCCGCTCGTGCTGCTCTATCAGGGCTGGTCGTTCCACGTGTTCCGCCGGCGGGTCAGCGCTCCCCCCTCCTCGACGGCCTAGGGACGAAGCGGTGCGAGCCCTCGATCCGCGCCTGACTCACCGCACGCGGTCGGCGCGGCCGCTGCTCGCGCTCGACTGCGCGCTGGGCGTGGGGACCGGGATCGCGGTGGTCCTCCAGGCGGCGGTGCTCGCGCGCATCGTCGCCCGGGCGTTCGCGGGCGCCGCGCTCGACGATCTTCGGCTCGACCTCGCGCTGCTCGCGCTCGCGTTCGCGCTGCGCGGCGCGCTCGCCTGGGGGATGGAGCTGGCAGGTCGGAGGGCCGCCTGGAGCGTCCTGTCCGAGCTGCGCCTGGCCCTGGCGAACCGGCGCCTGCGCTCGCACCCGACCTCGGCCGACGGAACCGAGACGGCCGAGGTCGCGACGGTTGCGGTGCAGGGCGTGGAGGCACTCGAGGGCTACTTCGCACGCTACCTGCCCCAGGTCGTGCTGGCCTCGATCGTGCCGTTCCTGGTCGTGGCCTGGGTGGCCGTGGTCGATCTCGACTCCGCCGTGCTCATGCTCCTGACGCTGCCGCTGGTACCCGTGTTCATGTGGTTGATCGGCCGCTACACCGAGGACAGGACCCGGGAGCGCTGGCAGGCGCTGCGCCAACTCGCCACGCACTTTCTCGACACCATCCGCGGGCTGCCCACGCTGCGCGCCTTCGGCCGGGCCGGCGACCAGGCCACGGCGGTGGCCGCGGTCAGCGAGCGCTATCGCCGGACGACCATGGCGACGCTCCGGGTCACGTTCCTCTCGGGATCGGTGCTCGAGCTCGCGGCCACCCTCGGAGTCGCGCTGGTCGCGGTCGAGGCCGGGTTGCGGCTCGCCGACGGCGGCCTGGCCCTGCAAGCCGGCCTCACGGTGCTGATCCTGGCCCCCGAGCTTTACCTGCCCCTGCGCCGTCTCGGAGCCGAGTACCACGCCAGTGCGGACGGGCTTGCGGTGGCCGAGCGGATGTTCGCGCTGCTCGACGCGCCACCGGTCGCGGTCGGCGGCGGCGGGCGGGTCGCACCGAGCCCGGCGCGCGCCCCGGTCCGGCTCGAGCGGGTCTCGTTCGCCTACCCGGCGCGGTCCGCGCTCGTGCTCGACGGCCTCGATCTTGAGCTCGCGCCCTGCGAGACGGTGGCGCTGGTCGGCGACAGCGGCGCGGGCAAGAGCACAGTCGCGGCGTTGCTGCTCGGATTGCTCGAACCGACGGCCGGCCGGATAACGATCGGCGGCCTCGACCTGCGCGAGTGCCAGATCGAAGCGTGGCGGCGCTCGATTGCCTGGGTACCGCAGCATCCGGCGCTGCTGCGCGGGACGGTCGCGGACAACATCCGGCTGGGCAACCCAGATGCCGGAGAGGCGGCCGTGCTCGAAGCGGCCAGGCTGGCCGGGGCCGGCGAGCTCGTGGCCGGACTGCCCGGCGGGCTCGACACGCTGATCGGCGACGGCGGGCGTCCGCTGTCGTCGGGGGAGCGGCGCCGGATCGGCCTGGCGCGAGCGTTCCTCAGAGACGCGCCGTTCGTGATCCTCGACGAGCCCACGGCCGATCTCGATCCCCGCAATGTCGCGATCGTGTCCCACGCGGTGAGCCGCCTGCGGCGCGGCCGGACGATGCTGGTGATCGCGCATCGCCGCGAGCTCGTGCAGCACGTCGACCGCGTCGTTCGCCTGCTGGACGGCGCCGCGGTGCCCGAGGAGACGAGGATCGCGGCATGAGCAGCGGACTGGCGGCCGTCGTGCGGTTGGCCGACGTTCCCCGCCGGCGCCTGGTCGTCGCGTCGTCGCTGGGAGCGCTGACGGTGGCCTTCGGGGTCGGGTTGATGGCCACGGCCGGCTACCTGATCTCGCGCGCGGCGGAGCGACCGGCCGTCCTGTCGCTGATGGTGGCGATCGTCGCCGTGCGGTTCTTCGGCCTCGGTCGACCCGTCGTCCGCTACGTGGAGCGGCTTGCCTCACACGACCTGGCGTTCCGCGTGCTGGGGCGCGTGCGGAGCCGCTTCTACACGAGCATCGAGCCGCTCGCCCCGGCGCAGCTCGCCTCCTACCGCAGTGGCGATCTGCTCTCCCGGATGGTCGCCGACGTCGACGCGTTGCAGAACCTGTCTCTCCGCGGCATAGAGCCGCTGATCGTCGCGTTGCTGGCCGGTGCGGCGTCGGTCGGGGTCGCCACCGCGATCGTTCCGGCGGCCGGCCTCGTGCTCGCCGGAGGTCTCTGCGTGAGTGCTGTCGCGGTGCCGGCGGTGTCCGGCGCACTCGCCGCGCGCGCCGCGCGCAGACAGGCCGGAGCCCGCGCGGAGCTCTCCGCCGAGGTGGTCGAGATGCTCGGCACCGCCCCCGAGCTCGTCGCGTTCGGGGCCGAGGGGGCCACGCTCACGCGCCTGCGCGCCGCCGACTCCGCGCTGGTCGGCCTGGCGCGGCGCGATGCAGTTTCGACCGGGTTGGGTGACGCGCTCGGGCTGCTCGTGACCGGCGTGACGGTGTGCGGGGTCCTCGCGGTCGCGATCGGCGCGGCGTCCTCGGATGGGCTCGACCGGGTGCTGATCGCCGCGCTGGCGTTGCTTGCGCTGGCATCGTTCGAGGCGGTGAACCCGCTCGCCGCCGCCGCCCGCGACCTGTCCGCCACGCTCTCCTCTGGCCGGCGCATCCTCGAGTTGACCGACGAGCAGGCCGTGGTGCGCGACCCGGCCCGCCCGGCGCCGGCGCCTGCCTGGCCGTTCGCCGTGGCGCTCGAGGAGGTGCGCGCCCGCTACCCGGGCCAGCCACGCTCGGCGATCGAGGGGATCAGCGTCCGGCTCGAGCCCGGAGAGCGCGTCGCGCTGGTCGGCCCGAGCGGCGCCGGGAAGACGACGGTTGCCAACCTCCTGCTGCGTTTCCTCGACCCCGAGCAAGGACGCGTGACGCTGGCCGGTCGCGACCTGCGCGAGTACTGCCAGGCGGACGTCCGCCGCGCGATCGCGGTCGCGGGCCAGGACTCCCACCTTTTCTCGGCCAGCATCCGGGACAACCTGCGCCTCGCGCGGCCGGATGCCGAGGATGGGGAGATCGAGGCGGCCCTGCGCCGCGCGCGAATCTGGGACTGGATCTGCGGTCTCCCCGACGGGTTTTCGACACAGGTGGGCGAGGCGGGACGTGAGCTATCGGGCGGCCAGCGGCAGCGAATCGTCCTGGCCCGGGCACTCCTGGCCGGCGCGCCCGTGCTCGTGCTCGACGAACCGACGGCCCACCTCGATCCCGGCACGGCGGCCGACCTGATCCGGGACGTGTTCGACGCGGCGGGCGAGCAGACCGTGCTGCTGATCACGCATCGAGACGAGGGCCTTGACCTCGTCGACCGGGTAGTGTCGCTGTGGTGAACGCTCCTTGGCCCGTGCGGAGCGTGCTGGCCGGAACCGCCGGCACCGCCGCGCTCAGCCTCGCCTACGTCGTCGAGCGCCGCGTACGGTCCCGTCACCACGGTCCGCTCGACTACGACGACTCACTCGTCCCGGGTCAGATCGTCGCGTCGATCATGCACCTGCCGCACGTGACCGCGCGCGAGGACCGGGACATCGGCTGGACCCTGCGCTGGAGCTACGGCTCGGTGTTCGGCCTGTGGCACGGGATCCTGCGCCGGCATATCCCCGAGCCCTGGGCGAGCGCAGCGTTCGGCGCCACCCTGATGAGCGCGACGCTGTCGCTGTTCCCGCTGCTCGGGCGAACTCCGCCCCCCTGGCGCTGGCCGCCCGACGTCATGGCGACCTGCCTGGGCACCCATGCCGCCTACGTCGGGGCCGTCGCGGCCGTCGATGACCGCGTGCGCCGACTGGGAAGCTGATCCGACCCGAGGCCTAGGATCACCGCGCGTGAGTGCGACGCCGGAGCCCCCGCGGATCCCCGCCTCGGCCGGCGCCATGATCTTCGATCCGTCCGGGCGGCTGCTGATCCTCAAGCCGACCTACAAGAAGGGCTGGACGATTCCCGGCGGGCAGATCGACTCCAGCGGCGAGTCGCCGTGGGACGCCTGCCGGCGGGAGACGCGCGAGGAGTGCGGGCTCGTCGTGCAGCGTGGACGGCTCGCCTGTGTGGACTACCTTCCGCCCAAGCCCACCCGGCCGGGCGGCGTGCGCTTCCTGTTCGACTGCGGCACGTTCCCGCAGGACGCGTTCAGCGAACTGGTGCTCCAGGAAGCCGAGATCGAGGACTACCGCCTCGCCGAGCTAGACGAGGCGCTCGAACTACTGAGCGGCCCGTTGCGCCGGCGCATATCCCGGTGTGCGGGACGCCGCCACTGCCTGTATCTCGAGGACGGCCGCCCGCTCGCGGAGGTCGATGACTAGCGGCAGGTGGTCGTCCAAACGTCGAGCGCCGACGCTGAACGGGCATCGAACATTCGTCCAGTTGGGGTCGTAGGCGCTCGATCCGCGGGGTAGAGCCCATTCCAGGCCCGCTCCCGCGTCCGAACGTGGGAGTCGAACAGCAGGAGTGGACGATGTCCGCAACGCCGGGAGCGCCAGGTGAGGGAAGAGGCACTGATGGAGAGGCCGGCGTGAACCGGGCCCACCCGGCGGAGGAGACCGATGGCTGAGCAGCACCGCGCCCGCCGAAAGCTGCTCGGCCATCCGGTCGATGTGGGCGTCGCATCGGTGGTCGCGGCGGGATGAGCCTGCTCGTCTACGGCATCGTCGAGGCCGGTGACGTGAAGCCGCGCGGCCGCGGCATCGACGACCGACCGCTGTTCGGAGTGACCGAGGGTCCGCTCGAGGCGATCGTCGCCGATCACGAGGGCCGGGCGCCGGTGCAGACGGCAGCCGCGCTGCAAGCACACGAGCAGACGATCAGACGGCTGATGGACAACGGCGCGATCCTGCCCGCCCAGTTCGGGAGCCTGCTGCCCGACGAGGCCGCCGTGCGCGGGCTGCTTCGCGGCCGCCGACGCGACCTGCTGGGCAGGCTGGGGCACTTCCGCGGCGCGGTCGAGATCGAGTTGCGGGCGAGCTGGCGCGCGGGAGCGGACGCCGGACTCGATCCACGGCCTCCGTCGGGCTCCTCCTACCTGCGCGATCGGCTCGAGTTGCGCCAAAGCGCTCGCCGGCTGGCCCGCGAGCTCGATCCGCTCGGCGCGCTGGCCCGCGGCATCCGGCGGGCGCTGGTTTCCCGACCCGATCTTCCCGTGCTCGACGCCTATCTGGTCGACCGCGGGCGGGTGGGCGAGTTCGTGGCGATGGTCGCGCAGCTGGACGATCGCCTGGAGGACGTGGAACTCGTGTGCACCGGCCCCTGGCCGCCGTACAGCTTCGCCGAGGGTGCGCCGGTCTGAACTACGCCACCGGGATCCGCTCGACCCCGTCGGAGCGGCCAACGAGCACCTCCGCCACCATCTCGGGCGGGAACAGCCCGTGCTCGACCACGCCCGGCATCGCTGACAGCCAGCCGGCGAGCTCCGCCGGGTCGTCGAACGACCCCGTGTAGTCGGCGATCACGCCGCCATCGGGGCTGTGGGTCACGTCGCGCAGGCGGACCGATCCGAGCCGCGACAGCGTTGCGGCAAGCCCGAACTCCGCCAGCTCGAGCGGTATGGGCGGAGTGAGCGCGTCGACCAACTTGTTGGCCGAGACGATCACGATGAAGCGATCGCTGGCCGCTGCCACCGCCTTCTCCCGGGTGTGCGCGCCGCCGCCGCCCTTGACCAACCAACCCGCCGGGTCGACCTCGTCGGCGCCGTCGACCGTCACGTCGAGGCGCGCCGGCGCCTCGAGGCCGGCGAATGAGACCACCTCGATCCCCAGGGCCTGGGCCGCCTGCGAGGTGGCGGGCGAGGTGGCCACGCAGCGGATCTTGAGCTTGCGGGCGGCCAGCGGCGGCAGCAGGTAGGCGGCGGTCGATCCGGTCCCGAGCCCCACCGTCATGCCGTCCTGGACGAGCTCGGCGGCCGCCGCCGCCGCCCGCTGCTTCTCGCGTTCGATGTCGCCGGTGGCGCTCAACTCGATGGCTTCTCCCTGTGCCCGCCGAACCCGTAGCGCATGGCGGACAGCACCCGGTTGGCGTAGTTGTCCAGGTCCCGCGAGGCGAACCGCGAGTACAGGGCGGTGGTCAGCACCGGCGCCGGCACGCCCTCGTCGATCGCCGCGATCGAGGTCCAGCGCCCCTCGCCCGAGTCAGACACCCGGCCCGAGAAGTCCTCGAGCGTCGGCGACTCGAGCAGGGCCTGCGCGGTCAGGTCGAGCAGCCAGGACGTGACCACGCTGCCCCGGCGCCACACCTCGGTGACCTCGACCGTGTTGATGTCGTACTGGTAGTACTCGGGATGCTCCATCGGCGCAGTCTCCGCGTCGCCCTCCAGCACCTCCTTGCCGACGTTGGCGCTGTGCAGGATGTTCAGGCCCTCGGCGTAGGCGGCCATGATCCCGTACTCGATCCCGTTGTGGACCATCTTCACGAAGTGCCCGGCGCCGTTGGGGCCGCAGTGCAGGAAGCCGGACTCCGATGGGCTGGGCGTGCCGGAGCGACCCGGGGTGCGCTCGGCGGCCTCGACCCCGGGCGCGATCGACCCGAACAGCGGATACAGCCGCTCGACCACGTCGTCCTCGCCGCCGATCATCAGGCAGAAGCCGCGCTCGAGCCCGTACACGCCGCCGCTGGTCCCCACGTCGACGTGGTGGATGCCCTTCTCGCGCAGCTGCGCCGCGTGGCGGATGTCATCGTGGTAGTGCGTGTTGCCGCCGTCGATGATCACGTCGCCGGCCTCGAACACCTCGGCCACCGCGCTGATCGTCTTCGACGTGATCTCGCCCGCCGGCACCATCACCCACGCCGCGCGCGGTTTCTCGAGCTTGTCGGCGAACTCCTCGAGCGAGGTCGCCCCGCCGATGCCCTCGCTCTCGATCGTCTTGACCGCGTCGGCATTCACGTCGTACCCGACGCAGTGGTGCCCGTCGCGTGTCAGGCGGCGGACGATGCCGGCCCCCATCCGTCCCAGTCCGACCATTCCCAACTGCATCGGCTTGTCCGTCGGCATGTGATTGGCTCTCCTGGCTGTCGGTGCTTGTCAGATCGTCTCAACGCATCGCGCGGTAGCGGCGGATCAGCGCGTTGGTCGAGCTGTCGTGGGCGAGTTCCGGCTCGGCCTCGCTCTCGAGCTCGGGGATGATCCGCACCGCCAGCGCCTTGCCCAGCTCCACCCCCCACTGGTCGAACGAGTCGACCTGCCAGACCACGCCCTGGGTGAACACGAGGTGCTCGTAGAGCGCCACCAGGCCGCCCAGCGCGTGCGGCGTGAGCTCCTCGACGAGGATCACGTTGGTGGGGCGGTTGCCCTCCATCACCCGGTGCGGGACGATGGGATCGGGCGTGCCGTCTGCGCGGACCTCCTCTTCGGTCTTGCCGAACGCGAGCGCCTCGGCCTGCGCGAACACGTTGGACATCAGCAGGTCGTGGTGGTCGCGCAGCGGGTTGAGCGTCTTGGCGAACGCGATCAGGTCAACGGGGATCAGCCGGGTCCCCTGGTGGATCAGCTGATAGAAGCTGTGCTGCCCGTTGGTGCCGGGCTCGCCCCAGTACACCGCGCCGGTCTCGTAGTCGACGTGGCGGCCGTCGACCGTGACGTGCTTGCCGTTGGACTCCATGGTCAGCTGCTGGAGATAGGCGGGGAAGCGCCCCAGGTACTGCTCGTAGGGCATCACGCCCACGGTCTGCGCCCCGAAGAAGTCCGCGTACCACACGCCCAGCAGGCCCATCAGCATCGGCAGGTTCTCCGCGAACGGAGCGCTTCGGAAGTGCTCGTCGATGGCGTGGAAGCCGGCCAGCATCTCGTGAAAGCGCTCAGGTCCGACGGCCAGCATGGTCGAGAGCCCGATCGCCGAGTCCATCGAATAGCGGCCCCCCACCCACTCCCAGAAGCCGAACATGTTGTCGGTGTCGATCCCGAATTGCGTCACCTTCTCGGCGTTGGTCGACACCGCGACGAAGTGCTTGGCGATGGCTGATTCGTCGCCGCCCAGACCGGCCAGCGCCCACTCGCGTGCCGAGCGGGCGTTGGTCATCGTCTCGAGCGTGGTGAACGTCTTAGAGGAGACGATGAACAGCGTCTCGGCCGGATCCAGGTCGCGCGTCGCCTCCACGATGTCGGTCGAGTCGACGTTGGAGACGAAGCGGAACGTACGATCGCGATCGGTGTAATGGCGCAGCGCCTCGTAGGCCATCACCGGCCCGAGGTCCGAGCCACCGATGCCGATGTTGACCACGTTGCGGATCGACTTGCCGGTGTGGCCCTTCCACTCGCCGCTGCGCACCCGGTCGCTGAACGCCGCCATCCGGTCGAGCACCTCGTGCACCTGCTTGACCACGTCGACCCCTTCGACCATCAGCGAGGCGCTCTTCGGCATCCGCAGCGCCACGTGCAGCACCGAGCGATCCTCGGACACGTTGATCCGCTCGCCGGAGAACATCGCCTCGATCCGGTCCGCCAGGCCCGACTGCTCGGCCAACGCGCCCAGTAGCTGCACGGTCTCGTCGGTGATCCGGTTCTTGGAGTAATCGAGGTACAGGCCGGCGGCCTCGACGCCCAGCCGCTCACCGCGCGTCTCGTCGGCGGCGAACAGCTCGCGCAGGTGGGTGCCTCGCACCTCCTCGTAGTGGCGCTCGAGCGCCTTCCAGGCCGGGCGGTCTCGTAACGGGCGAACGCTCGGCATTACACGCGTGCTCATCAAGCCTCCGAATCGGATCGGTGTCTGCCCACGGATACTTTCAGAGAGCGCCATCTCGCCGCCACCGCCATCACCACCGCGCGGACCGTCGAGTGGCAAGTCGCTCGCGGGATCTCACCCGTCCGGGCCGCGCGATGACGACGGCCTGAGGAGACCGTCGATCAGGTCGCGGACCACGGCGCGAACCTCCTCCCGCGCCTGCTCCGGATCCTCCGCACGCGCCATGTACGTCGCGGCCTCTTCGAACGCGCCGAGGAGCACCAGGGCGAGCGGCCGCAGCGGCTGGGGCCGGAGCTGTCCGGCCTCGATCGCGGCGTTCAGCAGCTGCTCGGCCGCCTCGACGCTGTTGCTCTGGGACATCTCGCGGTACTCGGCCCAGCCGATCACGCTCGGCGCGTCGACCAGCATCAGCCGCCGGACCTCCGGTTCCGCGGCGATGTCAAGCCACGCGTTGGCCATCGCGTGCATCGTGTCGGCCGGAGTCTTCGGCTGCGCCGCGGCCACCAACGCTTCGATGCGCGCGATGATCTCGACGTCCATCGCCTCGATGACCGCCCGCAGCAGCGCGGCCTTGTCCGCGTACTGGTGGTACATCGCGCCCCGCGTGACGCCGGCGGCCTCGGCGATCTCCGGCGTGCCGACCTCCGCGTAGCCCCGCTCGCCCCACAGGCGTCGAGCCGCGGTGATCAGCGCCCGCTGGGTTGTGGCCGACCGTTCAGCTTGAGTGCGTCGCATTTACATACATGCAGCCTGTTGGTATCTTACGTGCAGCCTGTACGAAAGCCCAGACCTGGAGGACTCTATGCCAGCTGTCACGCTCAGCGCCGGAACGATCCATTACGAGAAGTCGGGTCCCGACCGGGGCCGCCCCATTCTCTTCATCCACGGCTACGCGATGGGCTCGTCGCTGTGGCGCCCGCTCGCCGAGCGGCTGGCGGGCTGGGACTCCATGTGCCTTGCCCCGACCTGGCCCCTGGGCGCGCATTCCGAGCCGATGCGCGAGGGCGCCGAGCTGACCATGGAGGGCATCGCCGCGCTGGTGGCGGAGTTCCTTGACGCACTCGACCTCGACGACGTGGTCCTGGTCGGCTGCGACACCGGCGGGGCGATCGCCCAGGTCGTGGCCACCTCCACACCGCAGCGCTTGGGTGGATTGGTACTGACGAGCTGCGACGCCTTCGAGAACTTCCCGCCCGGGGGAAGCTTCAAGGCGCTGATCGCTGCGGCGAAGTTCGCACCGGCGTTCCGGGCGGCGGTCGCACCGCTGCGCGCCCGGGCGGTGCGCGAACGCGGATTCGGGCAGCTCGCCCACGCAGACATCGACAACCTCGTCAGGGAGTGGGTCGAGCCCGTTCTCACCAACTCGCGCGTTCGCGAGGATCTTCGGCGCTTCACGGCGTCGATGCACCGCCAGACGATGGTCGACGCCGGTGCCCGCCTGCCCCAGTTCACCAAGCCGGCGCTGGTCGCGTGGTCGGCCGACGACACGTTCTTCCCGGTCGACGACGGCCGTCGCCTGGCCGAGGTGATGCCCGACGCGCGCTTCGAGCTGATCGAGCGCGCGCGGACGTTCTCGATGATCGACCAGCCCGACGTGCTGGCCGAGCTGATCGCCGAGTTCGCGGGTGGAGGAACGCGCCCGGACCCGCGCCCGGGCGCACTCCTCGGCGAGACGTCTGCCTAGGCGCCGACGCCCGCTCCGACGGCCTGCTCGATGCGCTCGCCTAGATCCTGATCGACGTTCTTCCAGTACTGGAAGACCCGCGCCACCACCTCGTCCGAGACGCCCTGCAGGACATGGCCGGCGACGTTTGAGACCAGGCGGTCACGAGCGTCGTCATCGAGCACCTCGCGCACCATCGTCCCGGGCTGGCCGAAGTCGTCGTCGTCGGCCCGGAGGCTGTACGCGGAGCGGACCATCTCGCCGTCCGACGCCCACAGCCCGGCGTGATCGGTCGCCGACGGGTCCGCCTTGGGGCCGCCGTAGGAGTTCGGCGCGTAGACCGGATCGGTGACGTTGACCGTGCGTCCCACGCCATCCTTGCTGTAGCTGTGCACCGGCACGTGCGGAGTGTTGACCGGGATCTGCTTGTAGTTGACCCCGAGCCGGGCCCGATGGGCATCCGCGTAGGAGAAGCCGCGGGCGAGGAGCATCTTGTCCGGGCTGAGTCCGATGCCTGCAACCAGGTTGTTGGGCTCGAACGCCGCCTGCTCCATCTCGGTGTGGAAGTCGACCAGGTTGCGGTTGAGCGTCATCTTCCCGACCTTGATCAGCGGGTAGTCCCCGTGCGGCCACACCTTGGTCAGGTCGAACGGATTGAACCGGTATGTCTTGGCTTCCTCGAACGGCATGATCTGCATATACAGCGTCCAGCTCGGGAAATCGCCGTCGCGGATGGCCTCGAACAGGTCCTGGCGATGAGCGTCGGCGTTCTCGCCGGCCAGCTGGTCGGCCTCGTCCTGAGTCAGGAAGTCGATGCCCTGATCGGTCTTGAAGTGATACTTGACCCAGAACTTCTCGCCGCCGGCATTGACCCACATGTAGGTGTGGCTCGAGTAGCCGTTCATGTGCCGGTAGGTCTTGGGGATGCCTCGGTCGCCCATCAGCCATGTCACCTGATGAGCGGACTCCGGTGACAGGGTCCAGAAGTCCCACTGCATGTCGTTGTCGCGCAGGCCGTTGTCGGCCCGGCGCTTCTGGCTGCGGATGAAGTGCTGGAACTTCATCGGGTCGCGGACGAAGAAGACCGGCGTGTTGTTGCCGACCATGTCGTAGTTGCCCTCGCTCGTATAGAACTTCAGCGCGAAGCCGCGGGGGTCGCGCCAGGTGTCGGGGCTGCCACTCTCGCCGGCGACCGTCGAGAACCGAGCGAGCATCTCGGTCTTGACGCCGGGCTGGAACAGAGCGGCCCGGGTGTAGGCGCTCACGTCCTCGGTCGTCTCGAACACGCCGAACGCGCCCGAGCCCTTCGCGTGGGGCTGGCGCTCGGCAATCCGCTCGCGATTGAAGTTGGCCATCTGCTCGATCAGGTACTGGTCCTGGAGCACGATCGGCCCGTCCGGGCCGACGGTCAGCGAGAACTCATCGCTGGCGACGGGAATGCCGGCGTCGGTTGTGGTGCGCGGAGGCTTGTCGGTCATCCGGTCTCCTTCTCGTGGGGGTTGGGCGTTGTCTGGCAGGTGGGGCAGAGTCCCCAGAACGTGACCTCGGCCTCGTCGATCACGTACCCGCTCGTCTCGGTCGGCAACACACAGGGCGGCTCTCCGACCACACAGTCGACGTCGCTGACGGCGCCGCACAGGCGGCACACGATGTGGTGGTGGTTGTCGCCGACGCGCGTCTCGTAGCGCGCGGGACTCCCGGCCGGCTCGATCCTGCGCGTCAGGCCGGCTCGAGTCAGCGCACCGAGCACGTCATATGCGGCCTGGGTCGAGATCGTGCCGACGCGGGCGCGCACCGCAGAGGCGACCTGGTCCGCAGTGAGATGGTCCCCGTCGCCCACCGCGGAGAGCACCGCCAGTCGTGACGCGGTGACCCGCAGGCCGGCCTTCCGCAGCGCGGTGGAGAGGGCGGCTCCGTCGGACGAGGCCATCGCCCAACCCTATCCAAATCTTGAATGATTCGACTTCTGGACCTATTCTCAGAAAACCGGTGCAGCTCTCGGTGCCGCCGAATTTCTGCCTCGCGACATTAGCGGGAGGGGGCAGGCCCCCTCCCGGCCTCCCCCGTTGAGGGAACAACCGCGTCGCGTCATTCTGCGTGGATGGCGAGCGTGGCGAATATCAACGACGTGCTCGAGGGTCACGTGGCGCTCGAGATCGAGTGTGTCGACAGGCTGATCTTCAACGCGTATGTGCCGCGGCTGCAGGTGGCCGGTCAGGTCGTGCGGTTCTTGTGTGGTCATCTCGGGCATCCGATCCCGTCGCCGGCGCTGCTGGGCAAGATCGGGGATCGGTTCCGCGCCGAGACGCGCCGGTTCGTCCGCGACCGCGGGATCCCGGTCCTGCGCTTGGCCTCGCCGGATCGCTCGCGGTGGGATGACCGCAAGCTCGATCACGTCCGCTCGTACCTGGACGCAGCAGAGCAGGAGGGCCGCTACGGCGTTGTCGCACTCGTTGTCGCCGAGGAGTTCCAGCGGGTCTGGAGCGCCCGGAACCGATCCGAGAAGCCCGGGGTCGCGAGCCTGGAGTTCTTCTGGCAGAAGCGGCGGGTCGGCGCCTACTACTTCTACATCCACGACCCGGAGTTCGGGCCGGCGTTCATCAAGATCTGCACCTACGGTCCGTGGTTCGCACGGGTCTGGGTCAACGGTCACGAGTGGGCCAAACGCCAAGCCTCGAAGGCGGGTATCCGGTTCACTGCGCTGTCCAACGGGTTCGCTTCTTGCGAGGAGCCGGAGCGGTTGCAGGCGATCTGCAACACGTTCGGGCCCGAGGACGTGCAGGCGTTCTTCGATCGTTGGATCGCGCAGATCCCAACGCCGCTGACCCAGGAGGATCGCCACGCCGGGTACTGGTGGGAGCTCTCGATGCGCCAAGTCGAGACGTCCCGCACCGTGGTGTTCGACGACCCGCGGCGCGCCCGCAGCTTCTTCGAAGCGTTGGTGCAGGACAACATCGGGATCGGCCGTCCCGAAGAAGTCTCGCTCGTGTTCGCCAGACGGTTGCGGCGCCCCACCCAGCATCGCTACCAGACCCGGGTCTTCACCACCGGCACCGAGATCCGGATCGACTTCCGCTACAAGCACTCCCGCGTCAAGCAATACCTCAAAGACGGCCGCGCGCTACGGATGGAAACGGTCATCAACCGCCCCGACGATCTCGATGTCAAACGTCGCCTGCAGCATCTCCCCGAACTGATCGACAAAGCCCGCGCCGTCAACCAGCGGCTGCTTATGATCGAGCAGGCCGGCCAGAGCTGCGCCATCGGCTCTGCGCTATTCGAGCGCATCCACCAGCCCTATCACCAGGAGGGCCA
This sequence comes from uncultured Solirubrobacterales bacterium, assembly GCA_963841535.1. GTDB lineage: Bacteria > Actinomycetota > Thermoleophilia > Solirubrobacterales > Solirubrobacteraceae > Palsa-465. The sequence continues at coordinate 132,311 of CAWJDF010000004.1, forward strand.
AAGAACCGGAGCCCTGCGCTTCGGGGACGAACGAGCGACAGCCCTGGCCGGCGCACTATGCACCGTCCTGGGCGCCGTGACCGGCTTTCAGAACAAGACCCTGCGCCCGCTCGTCGCCGCGCATCTCGACCAGCCCTACACCCAAAACCAGATGAGCTTGACGTGTGTCTGAGTCTTTTTCCGAAGTCTGGGCGTGTAATTCGCAGCCAGGTCCGGGGGTCGTCATGGGGTAGTGAATTGATGGTAGTGCAGGGTTCGTGGCGTGGTTAGCTACGCCGGCGCGGCCGATCAAGGCCACCGCTGCGCGGCCAGCTGCGCTGGGCCCTGTCGGGCTGGCCTTGACAGTCTGCGCCAGCTTCGCTGATGGGCTGGTGAGGTCGGCAGCAGAGCTGCCGAGGGCGGCCATGACAGGGCCGCTGAGAGCTTGGCGGGCTCGATTTGGGCGGTCGCGGCGAGAACCGGCACGTTGTGCGGCCCTCTGCGGCCCTGCGGCGAGGCAGGCAGGGTGATCGGTCGCCCGCTGTTGGCGCTTTGGGGGCGTCGTCGTCATCCGATCAGCCTCGGGTGGGCGCCGCGGTTGTAGGCCAGGCGCTGCTCTCGGGCGCGCGCGAGGCCGGCGCGGCGGGCTTGGCGGATCGCGGGCCCGCGGCCCTCGTGCTCGTCGTTGGGGGTGACGTAGCCGATGCCGGCGTGCAGGCGCACCCGGTTGTACTGCTCGCGTACGGCGTCGAGCTCGCGTGAGAGGTCGGCCGGGTCCTGTAGCGCGCACAGGTACGGCCACTCGTACTTGACGTGACCGAACAGCGACTCGATGTGGGCCTGATCGGTCGGCGTCCCGGGGCGGCCGTAGTGGGTCGCGATCGCGTGCAGGGCCATGAACTCACGAGTCGACCACGAGGTCATCTGGGCGCCGTTGTCCGACACCGACAGCAGGATCGGCGCAAGCTCGTCGTCGGACTCGCCGGCCGCGTGCTCGTCGATCAGCGAGAGGATCACGTCCAGCAGCCCCTCGCGCTCGAGCGCGCGCGTGAACAGCACCTGGACCTGCACGTCGGTCGCCTCGGGGCAGAGCATCGTCTCGATCCACTTGCGCGAGACGAGATCGAGGATCGCCAGCGCGCTCGTGCCGGCCCGCGGGAACTCGCTGAAGTCATAGCCCCACACCTGACGGGGCTTGTACTCGACCCACTCCGGCCACGGCCGCCGCTTGAGCGACTTCTGCCGCGGCGGCCGCCAGGGCAGCGCCCGGCCGTGCTCGAACAGCACCCGCAGCACCGTCGAGGGCGACACCCACACGCGCCCAAGGTAAGAGCCGCGGTGCGCGAGCTTGCGGTGCGAGGCGTCGATCTCGCCCCACTCCTCGGCGAGCCCCAGGATCGCATCGACCTCCTCCGGACGCAGCGCGTGCACCGGCGTCCCGCCCGGCCTGCGGTCGGCCAAAGCGCCGGCGGCGGCGCGCTGCTGCCAGTAGCGGGCGCGCCGCTCGCCCAGGCCGAGCACCCAGCACACCTTACGGAAGCTCCAGCCCGCCGCGGTCGCCTCGGCGATCAGCTCCAACAGCCGCGCCTTGACCGCCACCTCGACGCGGACCGGGACGCGGCCTACCAGCCCGAGCGCGTTTTTCCCCGCAACGCCACCAGCTCGATGGCCTGCTCCTTGACCGTCTCCTCCAGCCTGGCGATCTCCGCCCGCGCCGCCGCCAGCTCCCCGTCCACAGCCCCACGAGCGCCGCCACCAGGCTTGGAGCTGGCCAGCGCCGTCAAGGCGCCCTCGCGGCCGACGCGGCGGATTCGCATGATCGTCGTCGGATCCACCCCCCAGCGCTCGGCCGCCTGACGCTGCGTCAGCTCCCCCGTCAACAACTGCAGCCAGATCTGCAGCTTCTCCTCCGCGCTCAGCGCCCGCTTGCGGCGCCCACCACGACGGCTGACATCCTGTAATTCGGACATGCTCCTCCTCGCGCCCGTCTGACCCCCTCACAGCATCGTTGCACGCGCAACGAGATGGCGTAACAAAACGGCGGATTTCGGAAACGAACTCAGACGCAGAACAAGCTACGACCTCCGACGGCTACGACTCCACGGGCTGATCAAACGCATCCCGCGCAAGAACACCTACACCCTCACCCCCGAGGGAATCCGCGTCGCCGTGTTCTACACCAAACTCCGCAACCGGCTCCTGCACCCCCTGCTCGACGCCGACAAACCACCCGCGAAGATCGAGATCCGCCAGGCGCTCAGAACGCTCGAGACCGCCGTCGCCGACTACATCCAAGCCGCACGCCTCGCCCCGGCAAAATAGGACCCGTGACAACGTCACGACTTCCGGCCTCCAAGTCGAACTAGGAGCTACGCGGGCGACGAACGTCCCCGGTCCGGGTGGGCACCTCCCCACCGACGTCGAGCACCGCGGTGCGCAGCGCCACCGGGTCGTAGTCGGGCTCGAGCAGCTCCACCACCTCGAGCCCGATCCGGGCCAGGTGGCTGGCCAGAAGGCTGGCGCTCCGGTCGCGGTCACCCGCCTCGCAGGCGTCGAGGATCTCGCGATGTCCCGCCGTCGCCCACGGCGTGGGCGCGTGCCCGACGTGCAGCCGGCGGTAGCGCTCGGCGTGGTCGAACAACTGCGCCAGCAGGTCGTTGATCCGCTCGCCGGCCGGCGCGGTCAGCGCGCGGTGGAAGTTGCGGTGCGGAACCGTCCAGCGCCGGTAGTCCTTGGCCGCCGCGTAATGCGCCATCTCGGCCATGTAGCCCTCCAGCCGGGCCAGGTTCTCCGGGGTCAAGCGCGACACCGACAAACGGATGGCCTCGGCCTCGAGCGCGATCCGCGCGATGCATAGCTCCTCGAGGTCGGCGGCGGACATCGGCGCGACCCTGACCCGACGGTTGTGCTCGGCCTCGACCAGCCGCTCTGACTGGAGCATGCGCAGCGCCTCGCGCAGCGGCGTGCGGCTGATGCCGAGCTCTTCGGCCAGTGCGACCTGGGACATCACCGCGCCCGGGGCGAGCGCACCGTCGAGGATCGCTTCGCGTACGCGCACGTACACGTTGTCGGTGTCCTGGCCGTTCTCGCCGAGTGTCATCGCGCTCACGCTCCCAACATGCTGTAACCGCCGTCCGCGATCATGTAAGAGCCGGTGATGTGATGAGCATCGTCGCTGGCCAGGAAGAGCGCAGCGCCGGTCATGTCTTCCGGCTTGGGGATTTTGCCAGCCGGGGTCCCGGAAAGCACCACATCGCGTCGTCCCGCCTGCCATTCCGGACGGTTCAGCAGCGCCTCGGTCTCCATGAACCCGGGAGCGAACGTGTTGACCCGCACGGTCGGCGCAAGCGCCTTGGCGTATGACTTGGTCACGCCAAGCAGGCCGTACTTCCCCGCCGCGTACTGCGGCGCTCGTGGACTCCCGCGAACGATCACCGTCGAACCCACGTTAACGATCGCGCCACCACCGCGCGCCACCATCCTCTGCCCGAATTCATGCACCATCAACATCGTGCCTTTGATGTCGACGGCGAGCACGTGGTCGATCGCCTCTTCGGTCACCTCGGTCCACGACTCTTGACCAGATGCCATGTCCCCAACGTTATTTATTAACACGTCGATGCCGCCGGCGTCCTCGAATGCCCATGCCGCCATCCGCTGGATGTCGGCCCACGACGTGATGTCACCCTGCACGATGAGTGCCTCGGCACCGGTCTCGCGGACCCGCTCTGCGGTGCGCTCGGCACCGCCCTCCGAGCTGCGGTAGTGCACGATCACCTTGGCGGCGCCTTCCTCCGCGGCGCGCAGCGACAGCGCGGCGCCGAAGCCCGTGCCGGCCCCGGTGACCATGAACGTCTTGCCGTCGAACCTCGATTGCATCGGCGCCTCCTACCTAGACGATCGTTCGTCCGCCGTCGATGTACAGGACTTGCCCAGTGATGAAGCTTGCGCGCGGGGAGCACAAGAACAGCACGGGATCCACCACTTCCTGCAACGTGCCGAACCGACCGGCCGGGATAAGCTCGATGAGGTCTTGTCGCTTTTCGGGATTGTCGGTCAGGTAACGGCGGGTCAGCTCGGTGTCCATGTAGCCCGGCGCCACCGCGTTAGCGGTAACACCGTGCACGGCGTACTCATGGGCAATCACCCGCATGAGCTGATTGATCGCGCCTTTGGTCGCGGCGTACGGTCCGTGCAGCTTGTGTCCGCTGCGACCGGCCACCGACGAGAAAAACACGATGCGGCCGCGACGCTGCTCGCGCATCACCACCGCGGCGTGCACGGCGACATGAAAGGCACTCGTTAAGTTAACGCTCACAATCCGATCCCACTCGGACGATGTGTAATTCTCGATCGGCTTTCGATCATTTATCCCGACGCAGTGGACGAGTCCGTCGAGGCCGCCGAGCTGCTCGCGCACACTGTGCAGTGAGTCTCGCGCCGCGTCCGGATCCCCGAGGTCAGCCTGCGCGGTCGCGCTCACCACTCGGGAGTCGACGTTCGAGACGTCGAGATCGATCACCGCGACGTTCGCCCCCGCATCGGCGAAGCCGGTCACGAGCGCCGACCCGATCGTTCCCGCGCCGCCGGCCACCACTATGCGCTGGCCCTCCAGCCCCAGCCAGTCAGGCATCCGGCGGCTTGTCGCGGTGGGTGAACACGTTCAGGGTGATCGCACCGCCCTCGGGCACGGTGGCGGAGTGAGGTGTGCCGCCGGGCAGCGCGGCGAGCTGTCCCGCCTCGAGCCGGACCGGCCGGCCGTCGACCACGAAGTCGACCACTCCCTCGAGCACGGTGGTGATCTGATCCTGCGGGTGCTGGTGCTCCTCCCAGCTCGACCCACCGCCGTAGCGGTACAGCGTCGCGGTCAGCTGCGGCGTGTGGATGGTCGCCCCGTAGATGTCGGGACGCACTTCCGTGAACTCCTGTTCAGCCCAATCGATCTTCTGCGCGACGTCCATCATCGCACCGAATTATTGCATACAGTTTGGCGATACGTCTACAGTTACGGCGCGATGTTCTGGTTCAGCCGGAACACGTTGTCGGGGTCGTACGCGCGTTTGACGCAGCGGGAGCCGGCGCAGCGTCGTCCCGTAGGCGCCGCCGGCATCCGTGCTCTCGTCCTCGCCCATGAAGTTGACGTACTTCCCCCCGGTGAGGTGCGGCTCGAGCGCCGCGAAGCTGCGCCGGACCCAGTCGATCTCGGCGCCGTCGTCGGCCGCGTCCTCCCAGGTGGCCGGCAGGTTGATCAGCCAGCTCGCATCCCGGTGCGGGAACGCCGTCGCCTCGGGCGCGACGCGGCCGATCGCCCCGCCCAGCGCCAGCACTTCGATCTGCGAGAACACCGACCCGACCTCCGCCCCGCAGTCGCACAGCGTCTCGATCAGTGACTCGCCGAGCTCCCGCGCGAAGCCCGCCTTGATGTAGGTGCGCTTGCCGGCGGCGAAGATCTCGTCGGTCAGGGTCTGGATCTCCAGAAACGGCACGGGCTCGAGCGAGTCGGCGATCGGCGACAGCTCGCGGCGGAGGGTCTCGAGGCGTCGCCGCCCCGCCGCCGGCTCGCCCGACCACTCGATCAGCGACATCACACCAAGCCGGCCGATCAGCGTCGGCGGGATCCACCGCAGCGACGGCGCCTTTCGCAGGAAGCTCGTCCATAGGAGCTCGTCCGGCGGGTCCTCGGCCATCGCCTGCCGTCCGCGGGCCAACACCTCGGGCACCCGCTCCAGCGGATGGAAGGTGCCCAGGATCAACAGCTCGCTGAGCTCGTGCAGCGCGAACTCGAACCCGGTGACCACGCCGAAGTTCCCACCGCCGCCGCGAATCCCCCAGAACAGGTCCGGGTTCTCGGTCTCGCTGGCCTCCAGGACACGGCCGTCGGCGGTCACCACCTCGGCGGCCAGCAGGCTGTCGATGGTCAGCCCGAACCGCCGCATGAGCCGGCCCACTCCCCCACCCAGGGTCAGCCCGCCTACCCCCGTGTGCGAGACCACGCCGGCCGGCACGACCAGCCCATGCGCCTGGGTCGCGCGGTCGACCTCGCCGAGCAGCGCGCCACCCTGCACGACCGCCCGGCGCGCCACCGGGTCGACGCGCACGGCGTTCATCGGGCGCAGGTCGATCACGGTGCCGTCGTCGCAAGTGCTGTGGCCGGGCATGCTGTGCCCGCCACCGCGCACGGCGATCGGCATACCGTGCTCGCGGCCGTGCGCGATCGCGGCGACCACGTCCCGCACGCTCGCGCACCGCGCGATCAGCGCCGGCCGGCGGTCGTGCATCGCGTTCCAAACCGCCCGCCGGCGGTCGTACTCCGAATCGCCGGGACACACCACCTGCCCCCGGAACCCCGCGACCTTCATCGATATGTATATAGATCTATATATATGTCTATAACTGTATCATTTCGATCGATGAGCCGCCAACCGCCCGCCATGCGGAGCAGGGAGCTGGCCGTAGCGCTCCATGACATCGCCTGGCTGCTGCCGCGCAAGCTCGATCCGTGGGCGGAGGTCGGACTCGACCCGCTCCCCCCGTCTGAGCTCGAGGTCATGCGCCTGCTGGTACGCGCGCCGGGGCTCAGCGTGGGCGAGGTCGCCCAGGAGCTCGGCCTGCGACCAAGCAACGCGAGTGCCACGATCCGGAGCCTGATCGTGCGCGGACTGCTCGAGCGAAAGCCCGATGAGCGCGACGGCCGCGTCTCACGCCTGAGCCCGGCCGCACGCGCGCAGGCAATTCGCCGCCAGCGCGAGGAGGCCTGGGGCGTGTTGCTGCGCGCACGGTTGAAGCAGCTACCACCTGAGGACGTCACCCGGCTTCTCGACGCTGCGGACTCGCTCCAGTCGCTCGCTGCGGCTCTCAGCGCCGGATAACCCTGACACTCGGCACCGCCCCGGAGCCGAGTGTCAGGAAGCTCGGCCCAGAGAGTCTGTCGCACAAACCTCGGTGCGCCGCGATTTGTTGTGGCCCCCTCACATGGGATGGGCCCGCGGAGGCGGGCCTGGTCGTGAAACCGCCATATATGAGGCCGTCGCAAAATCCCGGTGTTGTGCACGTCTGTCCGGAAATGTGGACCGGTCCGGAGGGTGGGTTCTGTCCGGAGGGTGGGTTCTGTCCGGTGCGACTGGTAAAAAAACCTCCTGAGCAGGGCTTTAACGGCTGAGTGCAGCAGCCGGGGCCTGCATCCGGAGGTGGTGCTGAATGATGACGGGTCGGGCGGCGGAACTCGATGCGGGCGATGGTTGTGCGGGGTCGGCCGGGGTGACGCGGGGGTATGTGTGCCCGGCGCGCGATCAGTTGTTCTTGATGCCGGTGAGCATGCGCGACTGGCTCGAGGAGGGGCATCTCGCGTTCTTCGTGCTCGAGGTGGTCGGCGAGTTGGACACGCGCGGTTTGCATCGACGGCCGGGTGGGTGTCCCGGCCGGCCGCCATATGAGCCGGAGATGATGGCCTGAGCTCAACCGGTCGTCGCAACGCGGTGTGGCCGGTGACTCTAAAGGTCAGAAGAGACGACTGGGCTTGCCTGGGTGATGCGGCTGTCGTCGTGGAGGCTCGCCCGGAGGGCGGGCCGGAACGGCGATAGCCGCGCGCGACCGTCCGGACACCCCCTGGGGCCGGCCGGTCCGGTACTCGTCACGCGTGGTGGATGTTGCAGGCGGCTGTCAGGCCGCGGCGGTCAAGTACTCGGCGAGCGCCTCAGCGGGTGTTCTCCACCCGAGCGTCTTGCGTGGCCGACCGTTCAACGCCGCCGCGACGGCCTCGAGCTCCTCGGCGCTGTGGCGAGCGAGGTCGGTGCCTCTGGGGAAGTACTGGCGCAGGAGCCCGTTGGTGTTCTCGTTCGTCCCGCGCTGCCAGGGGCTTCGTGGATCACAGAAGTAGATCTGCAGACCGCTATCGAACCGGAGCTGCACGTGCTGGGCCATCTCGATCCCTTGGTCCCAGGTCAAGGACCGCCGAAGTTGTTCGGGAAGGGTCCCGATCGTCTCAGCGATCGCATTACGAACGGCGCCGGCCCCGGCACCCGTGATCGGCGGGCCGATCTTCACTCTTGGGCTGTTGTGACCTTCGATCGGCGGGAGATGCAACAGCATCGTGAACCGACTGGAGCGCTCGACCAGAGTCCCGATCGCTGAGCGGTCGGTCCCGAGGATCAGATCGCCCTCCCAGTGGCCCGGAACCGCACGGTCATCAACCTCAGCCGGCCGCTCGCTGATCAACAGCTCGTCAGTCACGAAGCTGCGGTTGCCCTTCGATGCCCTGTTCCTGGGGGCTCTGAGCGCCCTGCCTGTCCGCAGGCAAGCGGTCAGCTCGCGGCGCAGCGCTCCGCGGCCCTGGATATAGAGCGACTGATAGATCGCCTCATGGGACACGCGCATCGATTCATCATCGGGGAAGTCAAGGCGCAACCGTTGAGAGATCTGCTCCGGGCTCCAGCACTGTCCCCAACGGCGATCCTTTCGCGGTCCATGACGCCGCCCCCGCCATGCGATATCTGGACCAGCGACGCTCCCATCAGGCCGCTGCACCGTGCCAGAAAGCCGATCCTGCACATAAGTCCGCAGCTGCGCATTCACAGCGAGCTTCGCCGGCTTGGGACGTTGAGCGCGACGCTCAGCGTGTCTCTGGGCGGTCGAGGCTCGATATTCAACGCGGCCACGTCCGATCGCGGCATTGCGTTGCAACTCTCGGGAGATCGTCGACGGCGCACGGCCGAGCCGACGCGCGATCTCCCGGACCCCAGAACCACGCGGCGAGCAGGACCGCGATCTCCTCCCGCTCGGCGAACGACAGATAGCGCCCCGACACCGGCGCAAGATCGAGAGGCGGCATCCCGCCACCCTTGCGGAACCACCGGACACCAATGCTCGGCAACACACCCGCCTCGACCGCAGCCTTCTCGCTCGATGCACCCCGAGCGATCGCTTCCCAGAACCGGACCCGATGCTCCCGCCGCCCCGCAGGCGGATGTCCACCCCAACGCGTTCCGGCTGCAGCGGCACGACTCCACGCCCGGTTTCTCCTCGGCATGGCAACTCCTCAACGTCAGGCGTTGCGACAACCAGTTGAATCCACCTGGTGGCGCTGCTGTTGTACGCGTACTGCTGCGGGATTCGTTCCAGTCGGCGGATCGAGGCGCACTGCCGGACCGATGCGGCGTTCCGGGTGATCTGCGGCGGGCTGGTGCCCGATCACGCCACGATCGCGCGGTTCGTCGTTGAGCACGAGCAGGCGCTCGAGGGGCTGTTCGTCGAAGGGGTGCGCTTGTGCGCAGCGGCCGGATTGGCGGAGTTGTCCGTGGTGGCGCTGGACGGGACGAAGATCGCCGCCGACGCGTCACTGGCGCGCAATCGCGACGCCAGCTGGATCCGCCGAGAGATCACCAAGCTGATGGCGCTGACGGCCGAGGATCAGCCGCTCGGCGCGGCCGACGCGGTCGTGTTGGCGGGGATCGAGCCGGCGTGTGAGCTCTCCACATCAACCGGCCGGCTGGCCAGGTTGCACGCCGCGCTTGAGGTGATCAAGGCCGAGGACGCGGCCGTGGCCCTGGAGGCCGAGCGCTCAGCACAAGCGGCAGCGGCACAGGCCGAGCACGGCCGCCAACAGATCGGGCGCAAGCCCAAGCAGCCCCACGCGGCGCTGGCGCGCGCCGAGCTCGATCACGCAGTCGCGCACAAGCGCCTTGAGGATCTGCAGGCCGAGCATGAGCGCCGAGCGGCCGCGGCGGCCAGAGGAGAGAAGATCGCCGGCCCACGCCTGCGGATCGACAAGGCACGGGGCGCGCTCGAGCAGGCCGAGGCAAGACTCGCAGCGGCCCGCGAGGCGGTCCAGG
>CAWJDF010000005.1:0-298678 GCA_963841535.1 uncultured Solirubrobacterales bacterium
CCGCGCCCGGAACCGAGCGCCGGGTGAACATCACCGATCCCGACAGCCGGATCATGGCCACCAAGGACGGCTGGGTGCAGGGTTACAACGCCCAAGCATTCGTCAACCCCCAACAGATCGTGCTCGCGGTCGATGTGAGCCAGGACGCTACTGACGTCCGACTCTTCGAACCGATGAACGAAAAGCTCACCCAGACGCTCACCGCCGCCAGGATCACCAACGCAGTCGAACTCGAGCTCGCCGACGCCGGCTACTGCTCAGAAGCCAATCTCACCTGCCCCGGCCCCGACCGGCTGATCGCCACCACCAAAGACTGGAAACAGCGACGCGCCGCCCGCGAACTCGGACACACCGACGGCCCCCCGCCACCCGGCCTTACAGCCACCGAAGACATGGAACACCTCCTGCGCACCCCCCAAGGCCACGCCGCCTACAAACAACGCTCGCAGCTGATCGAACCCGTATTCGGCGACCGCAAACACAACCGCCACATCCGACGCTTCCGCCGCCGCGGCATCAACGCCGCCCGCAGCGAATGGGCGTTCATCCACCTCGCCGGCAACATCCTCAAGCTCTACCAACACCACAGCGCCGTCGCGATCGCCTGACCGACCAACCCGGCCACACCCCACCTCCAAACGCTGACACCCCGCCGGGAGCATCGCGGCCGAGCACTGCCCAAGACCGGTGCAGCCGGCCACGAAGGACCGCCGCACGGCCAACGAACGAAGCCAGTACGCAGACCGCGCTCAAGCATCACGCCAACGCCCTTCCAACCTCAACAGCCGCAAACGTTTTGCGACGGCCTCATATCGTGGGTTTCTCGACCAGCCTTCGTCGAATCGGGCCCAGCGCCGCGGTCGCGCGGCGGACGGTTGTGCGGCCCCTCACAACTCCGCGCATTTGTGCGACGGCCTCCCGAGGCGAGTGAATCCGCTCATTCACCAGCGGGCGAGCAGCGAGTGTCAGGAAATGCGGGGTGCGATCGGGCCGCGCGCACGAGTGCGGGCGCAGCGCACGAACTCGCGCAGCAGCGGATGCAGCGGCTTGCCGGCCAGCGCGCCGATGTGGGGCTGAAACAGCGTGACCACGTGGAACCGATTCGCCGGCAACTCGAGGACCTCGGCGCCGGCATCCTCGGCGGTGGCCTCGACCACCATCCCGACATCGACAAGACGCTTCACCTCGGCGGGCCCCGGGCCGTAGCCGCAGTAATGCATCCCGACGAACGGCTCGTCGTTGACCAGACGCGCAAACCGCGTGCCCGCGACCGGCTGGACCAACCGCTCCTCGCCCTGCAGCGAGCAGGCCAGCGGATGGACCACGTTGCTGTCGTCGGCGCCATCCGATTCCGCGTGAGACGCGCCGACGACACCGAGGACGTTGCGGAAGTACTCCACCACCGCGTACTGCAGTCCGCCGCACGTGCCGAGAAACGGCACGTCGTTCTCGCGTGCCCACCGGACCGCCTCGTAGGCCGCGGCGTTGTCGGCATAGGGCGAGCCGGGGACCAGCCAGATCCCGTCGAACTCGCCCAGATCCCGAACCCGGTCCCCGTCGGTCTCCACCCACTCCGCCGACACGTCCTCGCCGAGCAGCCCGCGAACCGCATCGAGCTCGCGATGGCTCGGGTGGTCCGGCTTGCGGTCGCCGACCAGGGCGATGGTCACGCTCACGGAAGGCAAGCCTACCGCCGGCCCCGGCCCCCAGCCGCTCAGCTGAAGTGGCTGGGGAACTGGCGGATGATCCCGCTCGAGATCATGTCCGCCATCTCGAGGATGTGCTGTATGTAGGGGGCGAACGCACGAGCGTCGGCGCCGTAGTTGCCGGTGAGCTCGTCCACCGCCTGCTGGATCACCTGCTGGAGGTGGACAGCCATCATCTTGCGGGCCGCGCTGCGGGGGAGGAAGCGGGGATCGGCCGCGTGCAGGAAGTCGGCGATCTGGCGACCGTTCGCCGACCACGCGGTCTCTGCCTGGGCCAGCTTGCTCTTGTCGCCCGACTTGGCGGCCTCGAGCACGGTGACCGCGCCGAGGATGTGGGCCTTCAGCAGCTTGGTGAGCTTGTTGCCGGCGGCCGTGCCGTAGTACGGCTTGACCGCATTGCCGATGTCGACCTGGTTCTGGAGCAGCACCTGCTCCTCGGCCGCCAGGTTGGGCTGGTTGCCGACGAAGCTGATGATCACCATGTGGGTCCAGGCGCCGTGCGCCTCCCAGAGCGACCGCATCGCGTCGTGGAACGCGACCGCCTTTGCGCGCGACACCGCCGCCGCGTCGGCGTGATCGTGGCCGGCGGCGTGGCTCTCGCGCGTGCCGACCACCGCCAGCACGACGATCGCGCTGACCAACGCGACCCCACCGGCGAGGGTCATCGTTCGGCGCGGGAGCGAGATCGAACTGCCGTTCATCGGGAGACCTCCTGTAGGTGAACGGGCCGACCATGGCGGCCCAGGGGTTGCGTCAGCCGGAGCGCGAACGCGAGGCCGAGTAACTCGACCGCGGTCGTCGCGACGCCCACGACGTCGACGGCCTCGCGCTCCGGGTCCAGGACCGGGATCCCGGCGGTTCGCGTGGCGAGATAGGCGAGCGCCACGCCGCCCAGCAGCAGCGCGGCTGCGCCGGCGACTCGCCGGTCCGTCCGGCAGGCCGAGACGGCGAGCGCCGCGCTCAGCAGCAACCCGACCGCGACCAGGAAGGCCACGCCGAGCCGCGGCTCGCCTTGCACGTGAGCGGGCACCAGGCCGGCGTGGGCCCCTGCGCTCGCCGCGCACGCGAACACCACGACCGTCGAACCGAGTGCCCGTTCAGGGGAACTACGGAATTCGTTTCGCATGCCCGGGTTCGCGTCCGGGCCAGGCTCGATCTTACGTCCGGGTCGGCGCCCGCTGCCAGCTGCGCTCGACGCCCCGGATCAACTCCGCCACGGCCTGGTTCACCGGCGCCGCCAACCCGCACGCCCGGGCCTGCGCCACCAGTCCCTCGTTGAGCGTCCCGATCTCGGTGGCGCGGTGGGCCAGGACGTCCTGCAGCATGCTCGGCTTGTGGTTGTAGTTGGCCCGCCCCAGGGTGTCGACCAGCACCTCGGGATCCTCCTCGAGCTCGATGCCCAGTGCGTCGGCCACCGCTCGACCCTCGCGCAGCAGCTCGCCGGCCACGCGCCGGGTGGCCTCGAGCTCGCACAGCTCGCCGTGCGTCAACCCGGTCAACGCACACAGCGGATTGGTCGCGCAGTTGAACAGGAGCTTGGTCCACTGCGCCCCGCGCGCGTCGGCCAGCGAGCACGTCGGCATCCCGCTCGCGTTCAGCAGCGACCCAAGCCGCTCGACCTCCTCGGGCAGCGCCGGCTTGGGCTCAAACGGCCCGATCCACGTTGTGCCGGAGCCGTCCATGTGGATCACGCCGGGCGCCGCCGCCCGGGCGGCGGGCAACGTCACGCCGCGTATGACCCGCGGGACGTACTCGGCGATCACCTCCTCGTTGCCAATCCCGTTCTGCACGCTGCACACCGCGCCGTCGGGAAAGACCGCCGCGCACGCCGCGATCGCCTCCTCGGTCAGCGTGCCCTTGACCGCGACGATGCCGAGCGAGCACGCCGGGATCTCGCCGGCGTCGGACGTGGCGCGCACTCGCCCGACGAGCTCGGCGTGACCGACCACGCGCAGACCGTCCCGGTTGATCGCCGCGACGTGCGCGCGCGCGACGTCATAGGCCCACACCTCGACCTCGGGCAGCTGCGCCAGGTGGGCTGCGTACAGGCCGCCGATCGCACCGCAGCCGACGACGCAGAGCCTCACACCAGCACCGCGTCGGCGATCTCCTGACAGATGCCGGCGTCGGGCCCGGCGATCCCGAGACCGGCCACCACCCGATCGCCTTCGCTCACCGGCGTCCCGCCGGGGACGCACAGCACGCGGTACGGGAGCACGGCGGTCAGCGTCGGGTCGATCTCGGCGCTCGGGCGCTGGAAGGTGGCGGCACCGGCGGCGACGGCCTCGGCCACGAACGGCGCGGCGGTTGGTGCTTCGTCCATTGTGTCCAGCTGGATCGGATCGCCGCGGACGTCGACCACCGCGACCGCGATGCGCTCCTCTCGCGCGCCCGCCTCGGCGATCGCCCGGTCGGCGAGCCCGAGCGCCCATTCGCGCTCGGGCAGGCTGGCCGGGGGAGGATCGTCGTATCCCAGGCCCGGCTCGTCGGGCTGATCGCCGAACGCCTTGAGCCAGCGCGCTAAATCGTTGCCGTGCTGTCCCTGATACGGCAGGCCGAGCGCCCAGAGCACGATCAGGTCCTCCGAGTTGGCCGGCTTGCCCTCGGCGATCAGCATGCGCCGGTCGATCCCCGGGATGTCGACGAACGGGCCGATCGTCGCTCCCGAGGCGCTGAAGCCGCCGATCACGATGCCGTCGGCGTAGATCGGCATCCCACCGGCGCCCGGAAACGCCGCCTCGGGCGAGCAGGCCACGAACCCGGCGGCGATCGGCGGTGGCAGCGTGGCCATCCGCTGGTGGTGCTCAGTGCTCGGGATCTGCTGGGTGGCCGAGATCCACGCCTTCGACCGTGCCCGCGCCATCCCGCCGGCGCCGCCGCGGTCCATGCGTGAGGCCGACACGAGCACGCCGCTGCCTCCCACGACCGCGAACGCGCCGCGCGCGCCGATGTGTGCGGCCTTGTCGATGGCGCGAGCGATCAGGCGCCGGGCCTCGTCGAGGGAGATGTCAGAAGTCCGAGCCAAGCAGAAGAAGTATACAGATTGCATAACTGTATACTTTGGTCGCATGATGAGCGGTGAGCGCTGAGCACTGGGGCCGTCGCCCCCGCGACTGGGCCGAGCTGGCCGAGCCGTCCAACGCGCCCCTCTTCGCGGAGGTGCTCCACCGCCTCGGAATCGGCACGGGTACGCGGTTGCTCGACATCGGCTGCGGCTCAGGCTACGCCGCCGCGATGGCCGCGGCGCTTGGCGCAACCGTAACCGGGATCGACATCACGCTGGAGCTGATCGAGATCGCGCGCGAGCGCCTGCCGAACGCCCACTTCGTCCTCGGCGGCATGGACGCGCTCCCGTTCGACGACGCCGCGTTCGACGCTGCAGTCGGCTTCAACGCGTTCCAGTTCGCCGACGACCCCACCACGGCGGTCCGGGAAGCGGCGCGCGTGGTCAGGCCCGGCGGGCTGGTCGCCGCGACGACATTCGCCGAGCCCGAGCGCAACGACTCCACCGCGCTACATCTCGCGCTCGAGCCGCTGAGAGACTCCGCATCCGGCGGCGCCCCGCACCTCCCCTACGGACTGTCGGCACCCGGCGGCCTGGAGCGGCTATTGAACGAGGCCTCGCTCGAGCCATTGGAGCGCGGCGAGGTGCCGCTGGACTGGGCCCACGACAGCGTCGACGCCGCCGTTCGCGCGGTTCTCGCCTCGGGCGGGGGGGCGATGGCCATCGAGGCCGCCGGCGAGGACGCCGCCCGGACGGCGTTACAACAGGCCGCTCGCCATTTCGCTCGCCCCGACGGGAGCGTCTCGATGCGAAACGTGTTCCGCTACGCGATCGCCCGCCGCGCCGACTGAGGCGTGATCCGCCGGTCGAACTCGGCATAGGCAGCGGCCCGCCGGGCGATCTCCTCGGCCAGATGACCCTGGGCGGCGGCGGTCTCCTGCACCTCGACGAAATGCGCGCGCTTCTCGTTCATGGTCGCCACCGAGCGCTCGGGGTGCTCGAAGTCAATCATCGCGCCGCCCGACGAAACCACCAGGCGCCCGCCGGCGCCGCACGTGGCGCACTCCACCGCCTCGTCGTTCACCACCACCACGGACAGATGGCAGAGCGGGCACAGGCCCGGCTCGCCGCGATATTCCACCTCGTCGAACGCGCGGCCGAGTTGCGAGCCCACGCTACGCCCCACCCGCGCCGCGGCCACCAAGGCGCGGGCGTCGAGCACGACCGCGCGCGGCATGCCGGCGCCTCCGACCAGGAGCTGATCGGCCACGGCCATGTGCGCGGAGAACGTCATCTGGTGCATGAGCGGGAGCGCGAGCGACTTCCACTGGCTGGTCAGCGCGCCACCCACCGCGATGAACCCGGCCACCCGCGGGCGGAACACGCGCTCGTCGTAGGGGAACGCCACCGGCGGTGTCTCCCCGGCCTCGAGCATGCGCCGGTAGCTCTCGGCGAACGCGACATCGGCGGCCGGCCCGGCCAACCGGTCGGCGACCAGCTTCAAGGTGCCCGCGATCGTGCGCGAGTAGATCGGCGTCGAGACGATCAGCCCGTCTGACTCCATCAGCTGGTCCCACAGCCACGGCCCGTCATCGCCGGCCGAGGCCTCGCCCGGACCGACCGGCCGCGTCGGCAAGGAGAGGTCGTGTAGGCGCACGAGTGCCGCCTCCGCGCCCTCGGTCTCCGCGGCCTGCAAGGCGAGCTTGAGCAGGATCTCGGCGCTGCCGTCCGGGTTGCCCGCGCTCAGCCCGAGCACCCTCATGCCGGCACCTCGCCCTCATCCGCCGCCTCGTCCCGGCGCAACCCGCCACCCCCGAACCGATCGTGGTCGGCGGCCAGCTCCATCAGCCAGTAGGTGGCCTCCCGCATGTCCGCCTCATAGGCGGCGATCGCCTCGAGCGGCGGCCGCTCGCCGCGCGCCGCCGCGACGAGCTGATCGCGCAGCACGGCGGCGTTGCGCATGGCCATGTTCGCGCCCTTGCCGAGTGTCGGCAGCATCGCGTTGATGGCGTCCCCGACGAGCGTCACCCGCGACGTTGGCCAGGGCGGCGTCGGATCGAGCCGCCGGAACGGGTGGGAGAACAACGTGGCCGGCTCGATCCGGTCGACCAGGCCCCGGATCGCCGGATGCCAGTCGGCCACGGCCGCCACCATCGTGTCGTGCATGGCGCGCGGGGTGGCCGCGTCCCATTCCGAGGGTGGTGGCACCTCGACCCCGGGCGGGATGGCGCCGTTCAGCATCACGTACGGGGGCGCGTCGTCGAATCCTCCGGCCAGACCCAGCTCCGCAGCTGCGGCGCGTACCGGCTGACGAGGCTTCCAGTGCCCGACGCCGAGCATCGTGCCGCGGCCGTCGCTCACGATCGTGAACCCGCCATCCCAGATCGCGGGCGGCAGCTCGGCCTTCACCTCGTCGGTGAGCGGCGAGCGGCCAAACAATCCGAGCGCGCCAACCGGGGAGGGAATGATTCGCACCTGCGGCATCAGCCGGCGGCGGACCGGGGATCCGACGCCGTCGGCCCCGACCAGCACGTCGCCCTCGATGCTTCGTCCGTCGGACAGCCCCAGCACGACGCCATCACCGGTCTCCTCGACCCCGGTGACCTCGCAACCGTGGTGGACGACGTCGTCGAGCCCGGCGAGCAGGATCTGGCGGAACGTACGGCGGTCGATGTTGGTTGGCGGACGCTCGCCGGTGGCGTCGGCGCCGACGTGCTTCATCGAGGTGAGCTGGTTGCCGGCGGGATCGACCACAACCGAGAAGTCGTGGTGCTCCATGGTCTCGCCCGAGGCGCGCTTGAACAGCTCGTAGAGCGCCGGAGGCAGACAGGCGGCGAGGCCGCCGTCGCCCTCGGCGTCGAGGTTCAGGAGGTATCCGGTGCGCCACGTCTCGAGCGGCTCGCGCTCGAACAGCTCGCACTCGACGCCCTCGCGATGCAGCCCCTGCGCCAGCGTGAGCCCGGCAATCCCGCCGCCGGCGATCAGCACCTTCATGCGATCACCCCGCGAACGCGATGTCGACCTCGGCCGCGGCCGCCCCGAGACGGCCCTCGTCGACCGGCCCGGCGCTCTCCGGGAAGATGCGCTGCTCGGCCACCTCCCCGGCGATCTCGGCGAGGCGCTCCGGCCCAGCCGGGCCGTACATGGTCACGAACCGCGTCAGGTGGGCGTCACAAACCAACCCGTGCTCGATTTCCGTCGGCACGCTCATGAAGTCCCCCCTGGTGAGCAGATGCTCCTCGCCGTCGGCCGTGACCTTCACGCGCCCGTCGAGCACGTAGATGGCCTCGTACGTGCGCGTGTGCGCATGCGCCGGCAGCGCGCTCCCCTTCGGCCCCTCGGTCACGGTCATGCCGAGCGCGCCGCCCGACTCGGCGCCGGTCAGCACCTGAAAGACAACCTGCCCGAACAGCGAGTGACGCGGGCCCTCGCCCGCGCGCAGAAAGTACGCCGCCGGCTTCCCGGGGAGGGTGTCGTCGGGACCGGCGCCCGCCTCGGTGTAGGGCTCCTCGGGGAGGTACTTCATCGCGAACCTGCCCTCGGCGGCGCCGAACTTCTCGAACGGCGGCGGGCTCGGATCCACCTGCGGGTAGGCCGGCCCCGCATACGGGCTGCCCGTGAAGTCGAAGAAGCGATCCCAGCCGGCCGGCGCGATCGGGCCCATGAACTGGCTGTAGTGGGAGTGGAACTGGTACGCGTGGACCACGCCCGCGGGCACGCTCGCCACATCACCCGGAGCCAGGATCCGGCTCTCGCCGTCCGCCCACACCTGGATGCGCCCGCGCACGCAGAAGAAGTAGTCGTGCTCCTTCTCGTGATAGTGCATCGGGATCGGGCGGTCGGCCGGCCCGAGCGCGGTCATCACCGACATCGCGCTCCCGGTCTCCTCCGCGCCGGCCAGCGCGCGGCCGACCTGGCCGAGCAGCAGATGCGCCCGTCCGTCGCCGTCCGCCAGCGAGTAGGGCACGGCCTCACCCGGGAGCTCGCGGACGGGCACAGGGCTGTCGACTCGGTACGGCATGGTCTCTCCCTCCAAGGTTCAGATTACGTGTCTGCGTCCAGTAAGCGAGCAGGTTCGCCATTGAGCGTCGCGCCCTCGGCGATCAGATATGAGCAGAAGAGCCCGTCGGGGTCTCGCCGGCGCCGGATATCCTCGAGGCGCCGGAAGTTCTCGTCGCTCAGGAACCGGTCGGGCCGGCGGGTGAAGTCGGTGTCGCCCAGGTACACGCCCTTGCCCACCGCCGCGGCCAGCCGCCCGGTGTGGCGCACCACCCAGTCGCGGTGGCGCTCGTCGTCGGCCGGATCGGGCCAGATCGCGTATGTGGCGAGGTACGCCCGCCCCTCGATAGAGAAGGCCATGTCCGGCAGCGCTCGCGTCGGAGCCCAGCCGTACCAGATCGCGAACGAGTGCTCGGTCGGCAGCTTGCTCCACAACTCGCGCAGCTGCGGCGCCAACTCGGCCGCCCGCGCGTCGGTCCACGTGCAGTCGACGGCGTAGCGATGCCCCTCCGGGTTCTGCAACGCCTGCGCCTCGTTCTCGGCCTCGATGGTCGTCGACCCCCGCTCGTGCGAAAGCGCGCGGTCGGCGATCGGACACTCGGACAGCGCTGCCAACACACGCTCGGCTTCCTCGGCCGACTCGCACATCGCGGTGGTGTGCAGCAGCAGCACCGGCGGACCACCCGGCCTCGGCAGGCGGGTGGCCGCGATCACCGGCTCGACCACCGGATCGAGCGTCGGCAGCACCTCGTCGATCCACCCCAGCAGCCCGTCCAACTCGGAAAGCTCAAACATCCAGGTGTCGTGGGTCATCGCGTCCGGCCGCGGGAACGTGCGCAGGTGAAAGCGCGTGATCACGCCGAAGAACCCCGGGCCGGCGCCCCGCGCCGCCCACAGCAAATCCGCGTTCTCCTCCTCTGAGGCGTGGACCAGCTCTCCCGCGGCGGTCACTACGTCGATACCGACCACGTTCTCGCACGCCCATCCGAATCGGCGCGAGTTCCACCCCTGGCCGCCCTGGAGCAGGAAGCCGCCCAGGCCGACTCCCGGGCAGTGCCCGCCGGTGAACACGCGCCCGTGCCCAGTGAGGAACGGCGTGAACTCGGTCCCGCCCTTTAGGCCCGGGCTGGCCGTGGCGATCCCGGTGGCCGGGTCATACGCCATCTCGCGCATCGCCCCCAGATCGATGAGCAGCGCGTCGTCGCGCAGGCTCCACACCGCCCAACTGTGCCCGCCCGCACGGACCGAGACCCGTAGCCCACGCTCGCGCGCCAGCCGCACGCCGGCGACCACGTCCTCCTCGGACTCGGCCACGAGCACGCCGGCGGGAAAGCGATCGGGGCGCCGGGCGTTGAACACGCGCGCCACCCGCGCCCCCTCGTACCCCGGATCGCCACGCCAGAAGATCCGGCTCATGAGATCAGAGACTGGCCGCCGTCGATCACGATGTCCACCGCGTTGAGGTACGCGGCGTCGTCGGAGGCCAGGAACAGCGCCACCATGGCCACGTCCTCGGGCTGGCCGAGCCGGCCCAGCGGGTGCGTGCGGAGCATCTCGTGCACCGGATGGCCCGGCTCGTCCAGGAACGGCTCGATCTGCGGCGTGATGATCAGCCCCGGGCTGATCGAGTTGGCCCGGATCCCGTGCCGGGCGCCCGAAGCGGCCAGATGGCGGGTGATGGCCAGCACCCCGCCCTTCGCCGCGCCGTGCGCAGCCTGCTCGATGAACGTTGCACCCCGATGCCCCGACACCGACGCGGTGTTGATGATCACCCCGCCACCGCGCGCGATCAGGTGGCGCCACGCCGAACGCGTGACCGTGAAGATCAGGTCGAGCTCGTTGCGCTGGGTGAAGCGCCAGTCCTCGAACGTCATGTCCGCAAACGGCCCGACGCGGGGCGCGGAGGCGTTGTTGTAGAGGATGTCCACGCCGCCGGTGCGCGCCACCGCGCCGTCGACCCACGCCGCGGCCGCGACCGGGTCGGCAAGGTCAACCGGCGCGTCCACGGTCATCGCACCGCCCGCTGAGACGATCTCCTCCGACACCGCCCGCGCCCGCGGCTCGTCGAGGTCGCAACCGACCACCGTGGCGCCCTCGGCCGCGAACAGGCGGGCCGCGTCGGCGCCCTGGCCCCCGGCGGTCCCGGTGATCAGAGCAACCTTGCCGGCGAGCCGATCCATCAGGCGAGCTCGACCAGCTCCACCAGATTGCCTTCCGGATCGGCCAGGAAGGCGAAGCGAACGCCGGGCTCGGGCGACGGGGCGGGCTCGAGCACCGCGCTCGCCCCTGCCTCGAGCGCAATCGCGAACACCGCGTCGATGTCCGGCGCGGCGAACGCGAAGTGCCCGTAGCCCCGGGTGGCCAGCGCCTCGATCGGCGCCGCCCCCTGGATTCCGGCCGCCGACCCGGACCTCTCGAACAGCTCGAGCCGCATCCCGGACTCGTGTCGCAGCATCAACCCGCGGATCGGATGGGGCGCGAGCTCGAACTCGAGCTGCGGCGCAAACCCGAACGCGCGTGAGTAGAACTCGCTGGCGGCGTCCAGGTCCCCGACCGAGAGCCCGACGTGATCCAGCCGAAGGGACATACCGAACGCATGATTGCATACAGAACTCAACTTCGTCTACAGTTCACGCGATGACTCGCGAGCTCCATCACATCGGCTATGTGGTTGATGAGCTGCCCGCCGCCGCCGCGCGTTTCGCGGAACAGCTCGGTGCTGGGCCGTTCTACGCGTTCGAGCACATCGTGTTCGACGAGGTCACCTACCGGGGCGAGTCGGCGGTGTATGACCACTCCTCCGCGTTCGGCCAGTGCGGCCCGATCATCGTCGAGCTGACGCAGGTCCACGACGCCCGGCCGGCCGGACTGGCCGACGCGCTGGTGAAGCCAGGCGGCGGCATCGGTCACGTCGGGTGGCTGGCCGACGCTCTGGAGGACGAGGTGGGCCGGCTCGAGGCGGCCGGTCTGGTCCCCTTCCACACGGGTCGGACCGGCCCGGTGTCCGTCGTCTGGTTCGACGGCGGCCCGCTCCTCGGGCACCCGATCGAGGTGCTGCAGCGCCGCGACGAGCTGCTGGGCTTCTACGAGATGGTCAGACGCGCGAGCGAAGGATGGGACGGTTCGGATCCCTACCGCCCCGTGACGGAACCGCCGACGTGAGCCCTCCAGTCGACGTCGACGTCGACGTCGACGTCCTCGTCGTCGGCTTCGGCGCCGCGGGCGCCAGCGCTGCCATCGCCGCCCACGAAGCGGGCGCGTCGGTGGCGGTGGTCGAGAAGAGCGCGCAGGGCGGGGGCAACTGCGTTCACTCGGGCGGGTTCCTGTTCGAGGTCGGCGGGCCGCAGGCCGTCGAGCACCTCGACGCGCTCTGCTTCGGCAAGACCGACCGGGCCGTGCTCGAGGCGTATGCCCGCGGCCTCCCGGACGTCCCGGAATTCCTCCGCGAGCTAGGCGGCACCGCCGAGCCGATCGACATGAGCGCGTTCGGCGGGATGCTTCCCTCCTGGCCAAACTTCCCGGGGGCTGGGCACGTCCGCTACCGGCAATTCGTGCCGGTAGCGGACGAGCGACCCGGCCCCGGCCTGTGGCGCGTGCTCGAAGCCGCCGTCCTCGCGCGCGATATCCCGGTGGCGCTCGAAACGCCCGCGGTGGACCTCATCGTCGACGGCGACCGCGTGACCGGCGCCATCGTCGAGCACGGCGGCGAGCGCACGACGATTACCGCGCGGGGCGGCGTGGTCCTGACCAGCGGCAGCTTCGAGGCCGACCCCGAGTTACGCGACGCCTACCTGCCGCTCCCGCTCGTGTCGGTCGGTCACCCGTGGAACACCGGCGACACGCTGCGCCTGGCCGAGGCCGCCGGCGCGTCGCTTTGGCACATGAGCGCGTTCTTCGGCTGGCTGGCGTTCGTGCACCCCGACTACCCGGCGGGCTTCACGCTCGACGTCCATGCGCCAAGCTTCATCTACGTGGACGGCGACGGACTCAGGTTCGCGGACGAGACCGGCTGGGAGGTGCACGACCGCCTGCGCGCGCTCACCGCCTACCTCCCCCGCCGCGCCAACCGTCCCCGGATGCCCGGCTGGATCGTTTTCGACGAGGCCGCGCGCCAGGCGGGGCCGTTGCACGGCATCGTGGGCAGCCCGAACGATTACGCCTGGAGTCCGGACAATTCCGCCGAGCTCAGCGCAGGCTGGATCAAGCGCGGCGCCGACTCGGGTGAGCTGGCCACCGCCACCGGGCTCGATCCGGCGATCCTCAAGGACACGCTCGCCGGTTACGCCTCCGCGGTGATCCGCCGAGCCGACTACGAGTTCGGCCGAGCGTCGGCCACGCTCGTGCCGCTGCTGCCGCCGCTGTACGCGATCCAGATGACGCCCGGCGTGGCCACCGCCTCGGGGGGCCCGCGCCGCGACGCCGCTGCCCGCGTGCTGCGACGCGGGGGCGCGACGGTCCCCGGGCTGTTCGCCGCCGGCGCGGCCGGCTCGATCTGGGGCCACCTGACCGAACACGGTGGCGGGTTGACCGACGCGATCGTGTTCGGCCGGATCGCGGGCGCCCGCGCCGCGGCAGCCGTAGCGGAGCCGGCGCAGGCAACCACCGGGTAAACGACGAGGAGACGCGCCATGAGCCAGACGACGATCGAGGTCAACACGCCACGCGGAGTGATGCCGGTCCACGTCCACCGTCCCGACGCCGACAAGGCCGCGCCGGTCGTCCTGCTCTACATGGACGCGCCCGGGATCCGGCCGGCACTGTACGCGCATGCCGAGCGACTGGCGAACGCCGGCTACACCGCGGTCCTGCCCGACCTCTACTACCCGATCAATCCAGCCGACCGCCCCGACCCGCAGAAGCTGGCCGCCGGCGATTCCGACGAGTACGCCCGGATGCGCAAGCTCGTGACGGGAATCAAAGACGACGACGTGCTCGAGGACACCAGGCTGCTGCTCGCGATGCTGCCCGACCGCCCGACCGGTGCCTGGGGCTGCGTCGGGTTCTGCATGGGCGGCCGGTTCGGTATGCGCGCCGCCGAAGCGTTCGGCTCGGAGCTTGCGGTGGCCTCGCTGCTGCACCCCACCGGCCTGGTCACCGACGAGCCCGACTCGCCCCACCTCGCTGTCGACCGCGTCGCGGGCTCCCTCTACCTCGGGTTCGGCGAGAAGGACGAGGTGACCCCGCTCTCGAGCATCCCGCCGCTGCGCGAGCAACTCGAGCGCCACGACGTGCCCCACCGCATCGAGGTGCTGCCCGGTGCCGAGCACGGCTTCACGATGCCGGGCCGCGCGGCCTACGACCCCGACGCCGCCGAGCGCGTGTGGGCCGGGACGCTCGAGCTGTTCGGCGAGCGCCTGTGAAGTCAAGGTGCCGTCCGATAGCTCGGCGAAAAGTAGTGGCGTGCACGTCGATCGCCGGAGGCGAGATCACGGCCAGCCCGCGCCTGGAACGTCTACCTCGACGATGTCGATTCGGCCGGTCGTGTCGCCCTTCGCGAGCCGCGGCAGGTCGGTGTCGGCCGAGCACAGGAACAGCGTCCTGCGAGCCGGCCCGCCGAGGGCGCATGCCACCGCAAATGGGAACGGCGATGGGATCCGCTCCACGATTCGTCCCTCGCCGGAGATGCGAACGAACGCGCCCACGTGGGGAAGCCCTGCCCACACCGCCCCTTCGGCATCCAGGCAGAGCCCATCCGGGGGCGTATCGAGTTCCGCGAACACGGATCGGTCGCTCAGCGCACCGTCCTCGGAGATCCGAAACCGGCTGATGCGGTGGGCCAGCGTCTCGCAGATGATCAGCTCGGAGACTTCTGGCGTCACCACGCAGCCATTGGGAAACACTACGTCTTCGGCCGCGACCCGCGGTGGCACCCCCTGTTGCCAAAGGATGACCCGGCCGGGCCCGGGCGGCTCCCCCGCCGCCATGTTGAAACCCGTGTCGCCGACATAGGCACGGCCGCGGCCGTCCACCACCATGTCGTTCAGCAGTCCGCTTGCAATGTCCCGTAGATCGCCGGCTGGCGCCATCGTCTGATGGGCGCTTACCGTAAGCAGGCGATGGTCGAGCGCGGTCGCCAGCAGCATCTTCCCGTCGGGCAGCGCCCCGAGACCGGATGGCCTTCCGGGCACATCGGCGATCACCTCGACCGTCCCGTCGAGGGTGACCGTCTTCAGTTGGTAGGCGTGGACGTCGGAGAACCAGAGTCGGTCGGCCACCCACCGCGGCGCCTCCGCGAAGCGCAGCCCGTCCGCGAGCAACCTGACCTCAGCCAACCGACACCCCGCCGAGTCGGCGATCGAGCGAATCGATGAGGTTTGGGAGACCAGCGAGCTCTCCAGCGGCTCCGAACACGGCGAAGTCGGGGCGGGTCAGAACAGCGTCCACGCCGTGCTCGTCGAGCCAGGCGCCGTAGCGACCGTCGAGATCGACGATCGCCCCGTCACGCGGGGCGCTGCCCGGCGGCAGAACCTCGACGGTGATGCCGCCGAGACCAGCCAGAGTGCGGCTACGGGCGCCATCGAGATACTCGGCGGCGGTGCCACCCCGGGTGAGGAGGGCCCAGCGCCGCGGCCCGAGCAGATCGTCGAATCGCCCGGTAGCTCCGTGAATTGCCACGCGAGCCTGGAGCCCCAGGGTGCCGATGAACCCGTCCGGATCCGTCTGAAAAACCCCCGGGCCGAGCCTTGGCAGCTCAGGAGGCATCGAAGCCTCGCCCGACAGCATCCGCCGGTCGCGCTCCGCGGCGCGCTCGGGGTCGAGCTCGCACGAGACCCGCCCCTCAGCCAAAGAGATCGCCGTCCACGCCAGCACATGCGGTCGGCGCTCGGCCTCATAGGTGTCGAGGAGCGTCTCCGAGGCACGGCCCTGCAGCACCAGGGCGAGCTTCCAGGCTAGGTTGCTCGAATCCCGCAGTGAGGACAGCAGACCCTGTCCGGCGAACGGCGGCATCGTGTGCGCCGCATCGCCGCTCAGCAGCACGTTGCCCTCGCGCCACCGGTCCGCGATCCGCGCCTGAAACGTGTACACGATCTGTCGAGCGATCTTGTGGGTCTCGGGGGTCACCTCGAACTCCTCGAGCAGAGCCCAGGCAGTCTCTGGTTGCTCCATCTCCTCGACAGACTCGTGAGGGAGCAGCATCCACTCGAAGCGCCGGTGCGTCGCCCCGAGCGGCATAAGCATCCGCGGGCGTGCGGGATCGCAGATCTGGCCGATGTTGGGCGTGAACGTGATCTCGTGCAGCGTTCGCATGTCGACATCGAGCCACCGCTGGTCCGCCCCGAGATCCTCGCGCGCGATGCCCAGCGTCTCCCGGACGAAACTGCCAGCTCCATCGGCGCCTACCAGGAACCTTGTTTCGATCACCCGTGACTCGTCAGTCACTGCCGGCCGCCTGCCGGTGTCCAGCACGGTCTGCGCCACCTTTAGCTGCACGCCGCCGCCGACGCGCTCCAGGCCCACTGCCTGCCAGCCGAGGAATACATCCGCGCCGGCCCTCCGAGCCGCGCCGTCAAAGATTGCCTCCAGGTTGGGCTGCCACTGCGTGTAGTCAGACCACCACCCGGACGCAGCATCGCCGGTGTCGAGCGCGGGCTGCAGCATCAGCAGCTCCCCCGCCCCATTCAGCCAAACGTAGTCGCCGCGGACCTCCCACAGAGTTTCAGCAAACGCGTCCGCGTCGCCTAGACCTTGGACGAGTCGCAGCGTCTCGTGGTCGATGTGTCCGGCCCGCGGAAGATTGTGGAGGTGCGGGTAACGTTCGAACGCCGCGACCCGGTGCCCCTCCTTGGCCAGGAGCGCGGCCAGGCACTGGGCGCCGGGACCGTAGCCGACGATCGCCACGTCGTAGGGAATCACGCCGTGCTCCGTCCGCCGGAGAGGTCGAACACCGCGCCGGTCGAGAAGGAGCATTCGTCGCTGACCAGCCACGCGATCATCGCAGCCGCCTCACGCGGCTCCCCCAGCCGCCCGAGCGGCGAGGCGGTCGTCATCCGCTCGACCAGCTCGGGCGGCTGCTCGAGCGCCATTGGCGTGGCGAACGCCCCCGGGGTGATCGCGTTGACGAGCACACCTGTCCCGGCCAGCTCACGCGCCAGCGACTTGACGAGCGCGATCACCCCGGCCTTCGCAGCCGCATACGCCGCGAGCAGCGGATGCCCCTCCTTGCCCGCGATCGAGGAGACCAGGACCGCCCGCCCGTAGCCGCGCTGCGCCATCCCGGGGAGGACGCGCCGGCAGACGAGATAGCTTCCGGTGAGGTTGATATCGACCAGGCGCCGCCACTCGTCCGGGCCCAGTGCAAACGCCGACCCCCAGGGGCCTCCGACCCCGGCACAGTGCACGAGCGCTGCGATCGGGCCGAGTGCCTGCTCCACCTGGTCGACCGCACGACCGACTGCCTCGGCGTCGGTCACATCGGCCGCAACAGAGAAATGCGTGCTCGCCGCGTCGCGGTCGAGCACGGCAACGCTGGCGCCCGACTCGGCGAGCCGATCTGCGGTGGCCTGCCCTAGGCCGCTCGCGCCGCCGGTCACCAGGGCGACACGGCCGCCCAGGTCGTACGAGTTCATGTGCGTGTCCTCGCCGTGCAGCTCAACGGTGGCCCGGATGCCTTCCTCGAGCGACGTGATCGCCATATCGAGCGGTGTGCCCGCTGTCTCACCCGGGAAGGGCAACGCCTCGTCGCCCACTGCGATGAGCTCTGCCGCGCCCGGCACGACGCGGTCGAGCTCGGCGACCAGGTTGGTCATCGCGGTCGCTCCCTCGCTCGGCACCGTATGGACGATGGCACCGCCAGCCCGCGACTCTGTCGCGTCGATGAACGCTCGGGCCACGTCGGCGACATAGTGGAGCTCGAGCGCGGTGGCGAACGGAATCGACGCCAGCTTGTACACGCCATAGAGCGTGGACGGCCCTTCATCTGTCGCCGACGCGGCGGCGGCCGAGCTCGCGTAGCTGACGGCGGTGCTCAACCCTGCTCGCCGGACGGCCTCGAACACGGCGATCGTCCCAACGAGATTGACCTGAGCACCGAGCACCGGATC
Source organism: uncultured Solirubrobacterales bacterium (assembly GCA_963841535.1). Classification (GTDB taxonomy): domain Bacteria; phylum Actinomycetota; class Thermoleophilia; order Solirubrobacterales; family Solirubrobacteraceae; genus Palsa-465. The sequence continues at coordinate 17,751 of CAWJDF010000005.1, forward strand.
GGCCGCGCAATACGGTGCCTGGAGGCCGGCCAGGTGGATCACCGACGTCACATCGTGATCCGCCACCACGCGCTCGAGGCCCGGAAGATCGGTCACGTCCCCTTGTACGAATGTCACCCGGTCGAGTGAGTCTTCGTCGGCCACGAGTTCGAGACGGCGTGCATCCGTTCCGAGATCGTGGGCCACGACGCGATGGCCGGCGCCGGCCAGCAGAGCGCTGGCCCAGGCGCCGACGCAGCCGAATGCGCCGGTGACGAGAATGGCGGCCATTCTGCAGTATTATGCATTATCCACGATCTCGGCGCGGGACTCCCGGTCGATCCATGCGAGCAAAGGAACGCCATGAAGCTGGCCACACTCCGTCGGGCCGACGGCTCCCACACCACCGCTGTCGTGGCGGACGGCGAGGTCGTCGATCTGTCCATCGCGGCACCCGGCGTTCCCACCGAGATGTCGGCGCTCCTGGCCGCCGGGCCGGACGTTCTCGCCCGCGTACAAGAGGCTGCATCGGGCGAGAACGGTCGCGGTCCGCTCGATCCAGCCATGCTCGCCGCCCCCGTACAGCGCCCCGGCAAGTTCCTGGCCGTGGGCCTGAACTACGCCGACCACATCGCGGAATCCGGCGCGCCGACCCCTGACTACCCCACGGTGTTCGCCAAAGCCTCGAGCTGCGTCAACGGACCGTACGATCCGGTGCTCCGCCCGGCGATCTCCGACGAGCTCGACTACGAGGGTGAGCTCGGGTTCGTCATCGGCACACGGTGCCGGCACGTCAGCCGCGAACGCGCTCACGAGGTGATCGCCGGCTACACGATCATCGACGACTTCACCGTGCGAGATATTCAGCACCGCAGTGGGCAGTGGACGCTCGGGAAGTCGTTCGACACGCACGGCCCAATCGGCCCGTGGATCGTCACGGGGGACGAGCTCGACCCGCACTCGCTGGCGATCCGGACGCTCGTCAACGGCGAAGTGCGCCAGTCGTCCAACACGAGCAACCTGATCTTCGACTGCTTCGCCCAGGTCGAGGTCATCTCGGGCATCTGTACGCTGGAGCCCGGAGACGTCATCGCCACCGGCACTCCCGGGGGCGTGGGCAAGGCACTCGGCAAGATGCTCGTTGCGGGTGACGTGGTTCGTGTCGAGATCGAAGGCATCGGGGCAATCGAGAATCGGGTGGTTCAGGAACAGCTTCCGGCGGACTCAGCCGTTGCCTCGGCCGTCGTGGGCGCCTGACTCGGAAGCTCGGCCCGGAGCGCGCGCCGGCGACGGAGCCGGACCCCGCCCCGGCCCGCACAGCCGGCAGCGCGGAACGACCCTGGCCGCTGCGCCTGCTGATCGTGCTCGCTGGACTGTCCGCGTTCGCGCCGCTGAGCACCGACCTCTATCTCCCCGGGCTGCCCCAGCTCGGGCGCAATCTCGGCGCACCCGCCTCGAGCGTCGAGGTCACACTGACCGCGTGCGTGATCGGGATCGCCGTCGGCCAGCTCCTGGTCGGACCGCTCAGCGATACCGTCGGCCGCCGGCGTCCGCTGCTCGCCGGACTCGCGCTGTACGTGGTCTCGTCGCTCGGCTGTGCGGCGGCGCCGTCGATCGTCGTGCTCGACATCCTGCGGCTGCTTCAGGGCCTCGCCGGGGCGACCGGGATCGTGATCGCCCGGGCCATGGTGCGGGACATGTACTCGGGCCGGGACGCCGCGCGGCTTTACGCCACGCTCGGCGCGATCATCCCGCTGGCGCCGATCCTCGCCCCCACGGTGGGGGGAGGCATCCTGCTCGTGACGTCCTGGCGGGGGATCTTCGCCATCCAGGCCGGGATCGGCCTCGTCCTGCTCGGCGCCGCGGCATGGGTGACGCACGAGACGCTGGCGCCGGCGCTGCGCCATTCCGGCTCGGTGCGCGGGGCGCTCGCCACGTACCGCGACCTTCTGCGCAGCCGGCGCTACAGCCGGGTCGTGGCGGCCGGCTCGCTCGGGTTCGCCGGGTTCTTCGCCTATATCTCGGCGTCGTCGTTCGTGTACCAGTCCGTGCTCGGCTTCAGTGCGCAGGCCTTCGGCCTCCTGTTCGCGGTGAATGGGATGGGGCTGCTGCTGACCAACGTCGCGAACGCGCGTCTCGTCCGCACGATGGCGCCGGAGCGCTTCCTGCGCGTCGGACTGCGGACAATCGCCACCTCCGGCCTGCTCACCGCGGCCAGCGCGATCGCTCATCTCGGCGCCTGGGCGGTGCTTCCGCTGATGTTCGTGACCGTGTGCTCGATCGGCCTGATCATGTCGAACTCAGTCGCGATCTCGATGGCGCTCGAGAGCCGCCGTGCCGGGTCTGCCGCCGCTCTGTTCGGGGCCGCGCAATTCGTCGTCGGTGCCGCAGTGGCGCCGATCGTCGGCATGGCGGGCGCGTCGGCCGTGCCGATGGGAGTGGTCATGGCCGCGGCGGGCGTTGCCGCGATGTTGCTGGGGCAGACGATCAGGACGCGGGCGTGACCGATGCGCGGTGGCGCAGGCGACCGGGACGGGCCGGCGGCAGCGGCACCGGGTCGACGCCCTCGATGACCTGGTTGGTGAGCGTGCCAATCCCCTCGACGGTCAGCGTCACCACGTCGCCGGGGCCCAGCGGCGCCCACTCCTGCCCGCGACCCCACAGCTCGAACAGGCATCCGTTGCCGCACGTGCCCGAGCCGAGCACGTCCCCCGGCTTGATCCAGGCGCCCCGGCTGGCGTAGGCGACGAGCTCCTCGAAGCTCCAGGCCATGTTCGCCAGTGTGTCGTCGCCGAGCCCGCGTCCGTTGACGCTCGCGCGCATGTCGAGGTCGAGCCGGTCGCCGACGCGAAACGGCTCGAGCTCGTCCGGCGTAACGATCCACGGCCCGAGCGTGTTGGCGAAGTCCTTGGCCTTGCAGAATCCAAGCCCGAGCCGCATCTCGTCGATCGCGTGATCCCGTGCCGACCAGTCGTTGAAGATCGTGTAGCCGGCGATGTATCCGCCGGCCTCCTCGACGGTCAGGTTGCGTCCCGGACGGCCGATGATCGCCGCGACCTCGAGCTCGAGGTCCAGGCGCTCGGAGGCCGGTGGAACCGCGATCTCGTCGCCGGGGCCGGTGATCGCATGCGGGTTGGAGAAGTAGCAGAACGGCGCTTCGTACCAGCGCTCCGGAACCGCGCGCCCCTGACCCATCACGATCCCCTCGATGTGCGCCTCGAACACGCTGAAGTCCCGGATCGCCGGCGGCTCGATCGGTGCGAGCAACCGCACCTCGTCCAGCGCCGCCTCGGCCTCGGCCTGGCCGGCCAGCGCGTCCCGCGCGCCGGGTGGCACGGCGAGCAGATCGATCACCTCGACGTCGGCTCCAAGACGGCGCACCCGGTTCTCGGCCGTGATCACGGCAGTCCGCGGAGCTCCCTGGTGTTCGATTCTCGCGATGCGCATCTGGCTAGCTCCTCTCTCCCTCGGTTTGGCCGGGCGGGACAGCCCCGACGGGCACAACGGCGCCCGACGCGACCCCATCGACGACGAGCCGCCAGATCTCGGCCGCGGTCGACTCGGCGCTCGCCAGCTCCCCCCGCGCGGCGGCATCGCGCAGCATGACCGCCGCCGGCTGACCCTCGGGCTGCACCTCGATCACCTCACGGACCATCGGCGTGTCGACCGACCACGGGACGACCGCGAACGCGCGGACGTCACCTTCCGCGCCGTGCTCGGCCGCGACGGCCCGGACCCAGTACTCCATGCCCAGCTTGCCCGCCCCGTAGTGCGACATCGCGGGCATCGGTTCGGCGGCCCCGGGCGACGAGCACAGCACCACCGTCGCCGGCACGCCGGCGGCGCCGCACGCCGAGATGAACGCCTTGCCGAGCACGGGCCCGGAGGCGGCGTTGAGCAGCACGGCCGCGGTGTACTCGTCAAGTCCGGCGCGCGCGGTGTGCTCGTGCGGTGACCCGCGACCGGCGAAGTGCAGGAGCACCGCTCGCTGATACGGCGCAGCCCCGAGCGCTTCGGCGAACCGCCCACCGATCAAGGGCCACTCGGCCGGATCCGACAGGTTTGCTCGATCCACTCCCCGGCGACCGGCGGGCGCCGACTCACCCCGATCAGCGTGCACCCCTCGAACGGGACCGACACCGCCAGCGCGCCGCCGATGCCCGACGAGGCGCCGGTGACGCACACGAACGTCGACATATGGTGCATTGTACACGATGTCAGGTGATGTATAATCTGTGACGTGGCCATTCCCCTGCGCATGACCATCACCGACGGCCTCGTCGACGCGCTGCGCGACGAGATTCGCACCGGCGCGATCGAACCCGGTTCCCGCCTGCGGCAGGCCGAGGTCGCCGAGCGCTTCCAGGTGAGCACGACGCCGGTGCGCGAGGCGTTCGCTGCGCTGGAGCGCGAGGGACTGCTCGTGAGCTCGCCGCACCGGGGCGTCGTCGTGTTCAAACCGACCGTCGAGGATCTCAAGGAGACCTACGAGATCCGGATCCCGCTCGAGGCGCTGGCCACCGAGAAGGCGGTGGAGCACATGACCGACGCCAACCTGGCCGAGATCAAGCGGCTGCTCGACCGGATGGCCGACGCGGCCGACGACCGCAAGCGCTACTCCAAGCTGAACCTCGAGTTCCACAGTGCCATCTATCACGTGGCGAGACGTCCCAAGCTCGAGAAGCTGATCATGGAGCTTCGCGAGGCTTCGGCGGCGTACCTGCGGCTGTATGCGGCGCGTTCGCCGAACGGTCGGGAAACCCAACAGGAGCACGAGGCCATCTACGAGGCGCTCGTCGCGCGTGCGCCCAAGCGCGCCGCGCAGGCCATGGTCAAGCACCTGCAGCACACGGTCGACTTCGTCTCCCGCTCGCTCGAGCAGGACCCGGACATCGCGCCGTAGCCTCCGCTACCACTTCACGGGCAGCGGCGGATCGCCGGGCTGCGACGGTGGGCCGCCCAGGTCGGGAAGCTCGTCGGGCCGGAAGTCGTCGGTCTCCCACACTCGCCGGCGGATCTCCGCAAACGGCGCTCCTTCCTCGACCGCCCGCGCCACCTTGTCCGGGTCGACAAACGCGCCGATCGGATTCTGGGCGAACTCCGCTGACTCGCGCATCCATTTGCCCGATGCGTCCCAGTCGCCGAAGTTGTCGCACTGCAACTCGACATAGTTGAAGTCGGGATCGGCGTAGTAGTACGAGAACGTCATGCCGTGGTCGAGGCAGGCGCGCGGCACGATGCCTTCGTCGCGCAGGCGGACGTACGTCGCGTTGAGATCCTCGAACGAGGCGAACTCGAACGCCTGGTGATGCAACCGGGCGTGGTTTCGCTTGTCGGGATCCTCGCTGAGATGCGGGATCGCGGTCAGCGCAATCCGGTGGTTGGCCCGGTCGTTGGTCAGCCACGCGCCCATCGGGAACTCGAACGTGGGCTTCATGCCGAGCACGGTGGCGTACCAGGCCTTCATCTCGTCGAGCCGCGTGGTGAAGAAGTTGTTGTGGTGAAACTGCGCGTACCTGACGTCCGGCCCTCCCGATCCCTCGGATCGCGCGATCGTCTCGTCAATGGTGGACATGGTCCTCCTCGGTCTCTCGGGATGGCGGGGGTGCAGTGCGGGCTCTTCGCCGTAGCTGCGTGAGCAGGTCGTCGATGAGCAAAGGAACGTCGGCGGGGCTCGCCACGGCGCCGAACACGTAGTAGTCGGGCCGCACGATCACCGCCGCCGCGCCGTGGGCGCGCAGCCATCCGGTGAACCGACCGTCGAGGTCACGGACATCGTCACCCAGCCCCGCGATGCGCCCTCCCATCGCCTCGAACGCCCCACGCGCGTCTGCCCGCAGCGCCGCGGCGGCCGAGCCGTCGACCAGCAAAACGAAACCGCGCCCGATCACGTCGTCGAGGAGTCCATCGCGACCGCCCGACTCGACCCTGCCCTGCACCGAAAGCTGCCCGAGGAGCGGCGGCGAGACGCGCTCGTCCGGGTGTCCCAGGCCAGGACCGAGTCCGGGGAACGGCCAGGGCTCGACACCACCCGCGGCGCGCAGGGCCTGGTCGCGCTGGGCTGCGGCAGCCGGGTCCCGTTCGCAGGACACCTTGCCCATGGCCAGCGACTGTTCGACGAGAGCGCGCGCTTGCGGGAGGCGCTCGGACGTATACGACTCGAGCACGCCCTCGCCGGCCGCTCCGCTCAGCACCAATTCCAGACGCCAGGCGAGGGCCTTGGCGTCCCGAAGGCCCGAGCACATCCCCTCGCCGAGGTGCGGCGGCATGCGGTGCGCGGCGTCACCGATGAGGAAGCATCGCCGGCCGGATTGGAACGACTCGGCGAGCGCCGCCCGGAACTCGTACACCGCTCCCCGGATGACGGTCGCCTCGTCCGGCGCGAGCCACGGCTCGAGCAGCGACCAGACGTGCTCCGGCCGCTCGTAATCGGCGGCGTCCTCGTGCTCGATCAGCATGAACTCCCACCGCCGGTGTCGGCGGCCGTTGGGCGCCATCATGTGCGGCCGCGCGGGCTCGCAGAATTGCATCGGGAACTCCGGGAAGCGCGCGGCGACTTGCCGATCGCGAGGGAGGACGTCGATCACGAACCAGCGCTCACCGAACCCGGCGTCGTACAGCGGGATGCCGAGGAGACCGCGCACGGTCGACCGGGCGCCGTCGGCGCCGATGAGATATCGCGCCCGCACGGTCTCCGGCGGCGCGCCGCTGTCGGTCTCGTTCGCCTCGAGGTCGAACCGGCGCAGCTCCACCGCGACGTGATCGTCGTGCTCGGCCAGTCCCGTGCATGCGACGCCGCGGCGGGTCAAGACCGTGGGCAGCCTGGCGACGAGGCGCTCGAGCGCGCCCTCCAGCTCGGGCTGGAAGAACGTATACGAGAACGCCCACCCGGACGGCGCCGGGGGCATGTCGAAGGCCACGATCGGCTCTCCGTCAGCGCCGAACCATTCGTAGCGTTCAACCGGCAGCGCATCCTCGAGCAGCTCCTCGGCGATGCCCAGCTCCTGCCAGATTCGCATCGCCTCGTGGTCCATGCGAATGGCCCGCGGCAACCGGAACGGGTCTGGGTAGCGCTCGATCAGGACGACGGCGAGTCCCGCCCGACCCAGCAGCCCCGCCGCGAGAAGCCCGACTGGACCGGCACCGACAATCGCGACGTCGTGAACTTCGACCGCGTCCATTCAGGCGGTCGTCTTCGGGCGACTCGGCGGCGTCGCCGGGCGCTCGGGCGGCGCGGGCTCGGCGGAGGGTGCCCGGACCGCGCCGCTGCGCCCGCGCCACCAGGCCTCGACGCGGCGTCCCGCCCAGACAAGGGGCGGCGGCGGCGTCGCCGCGATCCCGTCCGGCTGCTTGATCGCGGTCAGCGTGAGCAGGATGCCCGCTACCACGGGCTGGTACTTGCCGATGTTGAGGTGGATGTTCAGGAACGTGACGAGCAGCCCGTTGGCCGACAGCATGATGCCGGCCACGACGGCTCCGGAGATCCGGCCCACGCTCGCGACGTACACGATCGCGAGCAGCGTGACCGAGTTGAACGCGGTGAAGGCGGCCGGGGAGACGTTCTGGGCCGAGTACGCATAGAGGCAGCCGGCCAGCCCGGCGATGAAGGCCGAGAGCGCGAAGGCGAAGAGCTTGGTGCGCGCGACGTCGATGCCGGCGGCGGCCGCCGCCCGCTCATTCGAGCGCACGGCGATCATCATCCGTCCTGCCGGCGCGCGTCGCAGCCGGGCGACGAGCAGACCGACCAGGCAGATAATCAGCAGTACGAGCGCCCCGAAGATGATGCGCGGATACGAATGCCCATTCGCGATACCGAGGTTGAGCCCGAGCAGGGTCGGCGAATCGACGTTCCGCCCCTCGATCCCGCCCGTGAATCCGGTCCAGTTGAAGACGAGTGCATCGATCGTGAAGGCAAAGGCAAGAGTGACCACGGCGAGGTTGACGCCGCGCAGGCGGAGCGCCGGAAGCCCGATCAGCAGCCCGAGCGGGACTGCGGCAAGGCTGGCCAGGATGATCGAGAACGGAAACCCGATGCCGAGGTTGGAACTCAGGTGCGTGAGGATGAATGCGCTCACACCTGCAAAGGACATCTGCGCGAGTGACACCTGGCCGACGTAGCCGGTCAGCACGACGACAGACAGGGCCAGGCCGATCGTCGCGTACGAGGAGATCAACGCGGCCCTGAGCGCGCCACTGAACACGAACAACGCGATCAGACCGGCCACGAAGCACGCAGCGGTCGTCACGTAAGGATTGCGAGGGCGGCCGAGGGTCGGGTTGTGGACATCGGCCGCTTCACCGCGCGCGCCGACCCCGCGCGAGATGGCGAACATCGCCACGATGATCAGGATGAACGGCAGTGCCTCAGGCAGCCCCTGCTGCGGAAGCCAGCTGGCGACGCTCAGCAGCTTGATGATCTCGGACTGGAGCATGCCGAGGCCGAGGCCGACGGCTGCCGCGACGGCGAACGACTGGAAGCGCGCGACGAGAACAGCGCCGAGCGCCGGAACGATGAACAGCGTGTAGGCGGTCGGGTCGACCGTCGAGATCGGCGCGATCAGGATTCCCGCTGCGCCCGCCAGCATCGTGGCGAGGATCCAGTTGCCCCCGGACGTGCGGTCGGCCGACAGACCGATCACCGACGCCCCGGTCTCGTTCTCCGCCACCGCGCGCGTGGCCAGGCCGAAGCGCGTGTAGCGATAGATCGCCCACAGTGCCGCGGCGAGCACGATGGTGATCGCGGCGAGCCACAGCCGGTCGGCCGGCACGTCGATGCCGGCGATGCGGACCGGGCTATCCGGCAGGATCGGCGACGTCGACGCCTCGGTGGTGCCGAAGTTGAGCACCGCCACGGCCTGGAGGTAGAGCATCGTGCCCACCGACGCGGCGACGCGCACCAGCGGCGCGGCGTGGCGCAAGGGTCGGTAGACCAGCGCGTACATCACCAGCCCGAGGATCGCCGCGTAGACGAGCGAGATCACGATGGCCAGCGGCCCCGCGACCCCGCTGCTCGTCAACGAGATGCTGTGGGGCAGGACCGGCCAGGGCAGCGCGATCGATCCCGAGGAGCGCAGGCCGATGTACACGTAGGCGATGAACATCGCCACCGCGCCGTGACCGAAGTCGACGACACCGGCACTGCGGTACTTCAGGACCAGGCCCAGCGCCAGCAGGGCATAGACCGAGCCGGCGCCGAGTCCAAGGAGGAGAAAGAGGATCCAGGAAGACAACATGAAAGGTGAGGGACGGCCTGGGCCGCGCGCCCGCGCGCGCGGTCGAGCTCGTCAGTGGTTACTTGCCAGGGGTGTACAGGTGCGAAGCGTCAACCCAGTTGCTGATGGTCTTGATGTGACCGTTCTCGACCTGCTTGACCAGCATCCAGCCGTTGCACGAGGCGGCTTGGGCGGGAACTTGCGTGCGGTTACACGTGTAGGCGTGGGCGAGGAAGTTCGGGTGATTCGAACCCGAGGTGAACGCTGACAGAATCGACTTGCTGGTCAGCTGCCCCTTGACTGCGCTCAGCGTCTTCTGAATGTTGATCACCGACCCCAAGCCCGACAAGGCCGGGCTGTCCAACGCTATGTTCTTCGGCGCATATTTGGCCAGGATCGACAGCGCGAGGTTCGCGTCAGGCTGGCCAGAATCCACCGAGTAGAACGGCTGGGCGAAGATCAGCCCATTCGCTGCCGAACCGGCCGAGGCGAGCGCCGGCGGGGAGGTGCAGGGATCGATGCCGCCGATGTGCCCGCTGTAGCCGACAGACTTGAGCGCCTTCAGCACCGCCGGGCACTGACTGGGAGTCTCGTCGTACACGAGATCGGGACTGCTCGAGATCGCGGACGCGGCCGCCGACGACATGTCGGCCTGCGTCGGGGAGACGGGTACGGCCTTCACCGAGAACCCGGCGTTCTGCATCTCGTTCTGGATGATGTCGGCGGTGTACTTGCCCTGGGTGTCATCGACGTAGATGACCGATGCCTTCTTGACGTGGTAGGTGTCCTTGGCGTACTGGATCGCCGCCGCGTTGTCGGCCACCGTCAGCGAGATGAAAATCGCCGCGTTCTTGGCGTTGCTCTCAACCGGCGTGAATGGAGGACCACCGATATATGCCAGCCCACTGCGGTTCCAGACCGTGAACGAACCCGTGTCGCCAATGTCCGCAGCGCCGAGGATCAGCAGTGGATGCTTGCCCAGAATCTGGTTCGCGCAATTCGCGGACGTCGCAGGCTGCCCGTCTGACACGCACGCCGCGAGCTGGATCGGGTGGCCGTTGATCCCGTTCAAGTAGTTGTTGACGTAGTCGACGCCGGCCTGCTCGGCTTCGCGGACCTCGGGGAACGTGATCGGCCCCGACTCGAGGTTGATGACCCCGAAGGCGTACGGGCTGCCCGTCGCCTTGTGCGGGGTTCCGAGCGAGGCCGGGCTCGGCGCGCTGCCTGCACCGGAGCTGGTGGTCGCCGGCGCGGCCGTCGCTGTGCTTGAACTGCCGGCGCCCCCGGCCGAGGACGAACTGCTGGAGCTGCTGGAACTACTGCCGCATCCAGCCGCGATGAGGATGGCGACCGCCGCAAGTGCGATCAGCCGTAGCCGGTGCTTCATGCCGACACCTTTCTCTCTGTTGTGTCCAGACCTCATGGCTGGACCGTCTCCTCCAACGGAGCCACCGCGGCCTCGCCGAGGTAGCTGGACTTCAGTAGCTCGGGGTTCTCCCGGAGCTCCGCCGCGGACCCCTGGAGCACCAGGCGCCCGTGGTTCAGGACGTACGCGCGGTCGGCCACTTCGAGGGCCAGCGCGACGTGCTGCTCCACGAACAGGACCGCGGTCCCCAGATCTTCGGCGACGCGCCGCAGCACGGGCATCATCCGCTCGACGATCACCGGCGCCAGTCCCAGTGACATCTCGTCGACGAGCAGGAGGCGGGGCTGGGTGACCAGTGCCCGTCCGACCGCGAGCATCTGCTGCTCGCCGCCGGACAGCACACCGGCCTTACGGCCGAGGCACTTCTGAAGCTCAGGCAGAAGCGCGAGAAGCTCGGCCTCGGGCAGACGGTCGCCGGACCGAGCGGCCAGCTTCAGGTGCTCGCGGACGGTGAGCCCGAAGAACAGAGCGCGGCCCTCGGGCACCAATGAGACGCCGTCTCGCGCGAGCCGGTGAGCGGGGCGTCCGGTCGCGTCCCGGTCGGCGAATCGAACCGTCCCGTCCAGGGGGGCGATCAGTCCGGCGATGGCGGACAGCGTGGTCGTCTTGCCCGCTCCGTTGGGGCCGAACAGCGCCACGACCTCGCCGGCGTTCACGTGGAGGGAGAGGCCGCGGACCACAGGCGTGCCGAGGTAGCCGGCCGACAGCGACTGCACGTCCAGGATCGAGGTCGCCTCAGCCGTGGCCATTTGCCTCTCCCTTCTGCGTTCCGAGGTAGGCCGTGATCACCTGATCGTTCTGGCGGATCTCGCCCGGGGTGCCCTGGGCGATCAGCCTGCCGAAGTCGAGGACGTAGACGTAGTCGCACACGCTGAGCACCAGCCCCATGTCGTGGTCGACGAGGAGGACGGTCACGCCCTCGGCGGGAAGTGACCTGAGATGGGCACCGAGCTCCGCCGTCTCGTGGGTGTCCAGACCAGCCGCCGGCTCGTCCATCAGCACCAGGCGAGGCCGCCGGGCCAGCGCGCGGGCCACACCGACCAGTTTGCGCCGTCCGTGCGAGAGGTCCTTGGGCGATCGCGCGGCCACGTCCTGGAGTCCGCACACCGACAGCGCCCAATCGGTTGCCCCGCGCGACTGCCGGTGGGCGAGGAGCAACTCGACGAGCGCCCGCCCCACGCTGACGTCGTCCGAGGCGACCAGGAGGTTCTCCTCCACCGTGAGATCGTCGAACAGCTCGATCGACTGGAATGTCCTGGCCAGACCACGCCGCGCGCGCAGGTGCGGATGGATGCCGGTGATGTCCTGGCCGGCGAAGTGGACCCGGCCCGCGGCCGGCCGGTGGTATCCCGTGAGGGCGTCGATCATCGACGTCTTGCCGGCGCCGTTGGGGCCGATGAGCCCGACCACGGTGCCCTCATCCACGTGCATGCCCACGTCGCTCACGGCATGGACGCCCCCGTAGCGGACGTTCAGGCCGTCGATCTCGAGCAGCGCGCTCATCGACTGCCGCCCCGCCTACTCGAACTGCTCATGTCTCTCCTCGGTGCGCGATGCATTATGTATCATACACGAAATTGCCTCTGGCGGTGAGTTGTCATTGAGTTAGGACCGCCGGCGCAGAGTCGATGGCGAAGGCGCGCCGGCCGCCGAACACGCCGACCTCGAGCGTCCCGCCACCGATCAACGGTGCCCAGCCTGGTCCGTGCCCATGCAGGAACGAGCGCCAGGCGGCCACCAGCGCATCCGCCACCGGGCCGGCTCCGGTGGCGTGCCCGCCCAGGCGCTCACCGGCGTCGCCGTCGCGCCACGTCCCGAACAGCAGTGGCACCTCGGCGGTGTGGGTAGCGCGCAGGCGCGGCCCCCCGCCGGGATGGTCGAACCGGTAGCGGTGAACCCGCGGGCCGGCCGCCGCGCGGGCCTGGCACCAGGCCGCGAGCGGACCCGCGACCATGGCCTCGGTGGCGATCGCCACGAGGTCATCCCCGTAGCGGCGGAGCACGTCGCCCGGATCCTCATCCGGGCACAGGTGGGCGACGATGTCCGGAACGCGCTCGAGCGGAGGTGCAGGCCGCCACGGCGAGTCGAAGAAGAACGTGCCTTCGTCCGCGTTGTGGCCGGCGAGCACCTCGACCTCGGGGCTCGCCTCGGGCGCTTCGAGTGCCGAAGTCGGCAGACTGGCCGGATCGAGCGTCGGGAGCGCCCCCCCACGCGTGCCGCGCCACTCCGGACGCTCGAGCAGGTCCTCGTGCAGCGCCACGATCCGTTCGGCTGGGAGCGACTGCAGACCGGCCGGGTCGCCCAGCGCCTCCGCCCAGCGCTCCGCGACCGCGGCAGGTTGGATCAGGTCGCCGAGCGGAGGGGACTGGAGAATTGCCCGTCCGAATAGCCCGCGCGCGGCCGGCGCCGCGAGCAGGTCGATCGCGCAGAGCGCCCCCGCCGACTGGCCTGCGACGGTGACGCGACTCCTATCGCCCCCGAACGCCGCGATGTTTTCTTGCACCCACCTCAGTGCCGCGATCTGGTCGAGCAGCCCCCAGTTGCCGCCCCCGACCCCAGAATGGCAAAGCCATCCGAGGCTGCCGAGGCGGTAGTTGACGGTCACCACCACCACGTCGTCCGCCGCGGCCAGCCTGGCCCCGTGGTAGAGACTCGCGCCGGCGTGCCCGATCGCGAAGCCGCCGCCGTGCAGCCACACCATGACGGGGCGCTCGCCGTCGAGGGCGGGCGCAAAAACGTTGAGGTTCAGGCAGTCCTCCTCGGTGGCCGGCATGGGCCCGTGGGTGAACCGGGCCGCCGGCCGGTCGGGCTGCGGCGCGGCCGGGCCGTACTGCGTAGCGTCGCGTGCGCCGGTCCACGGCGTGGCCGGCGCGGGTGCGGCGAACCGCTCCGCCCGCGCGTACGGGATGCCCAGGAACTCGATGGCATCGACGCCGCGGACACCGACCAGCGTTCCCGCGGCCGTCTCGGCCGTGGTCCGCTCGAGCGTGGTCCGCTCGCCCGCCATGTCAGCGCGCCGGGGCCGCCGCCTCGCTCGAGGCCGCCTCTGGATGCCCCTCGGCCCATGAGATGACCGGATTGCGCAGCACGCCCACGCGTTCGATTTCGGCCTCGACCACGTCGCCGGGCCTGAGGTAGAGCGACGCGGCATCCTCGCTGAAGCCGGCCACCCCGGACACGGTGCCCGTAGAGACGATGTCCCCGGGGCTGTAGCCCATCGCGGAGTAGTGGCTGATGATCTCGGGCACGGTGACCGACATCCGGCTCACGTGCGAGCGCTGGCGGACCTCGCCGTTGACCCGCAGCTCCATGGACAGCTCGTGGGGATCGCCTACCTCGTCGGGGGTGACGATCCAGGGCCCGATCGGGACGAACGTGTCGATGCTCTTGGACAAGCAGAACACGCCCGACTTCATCTCCTCGCGCTGAATGTCCCGCGCGGTGATGTCGTTGAACACGATGTAGCCGGAGATGTACTCCTCGGCCTCTTCGGGCGAGAAGAACTTCCCGGCCGTGCCGATGATCACGGCCAGCTCGAGCTCGTAGTCGAGCTCGTTGGTCATCATCTCGGGGTAGACGATCGGGTCGTCGGGGCCGATGATCGCGTCGACGTTCTGGAAGAACACGATCCACGGGAGCACCGGGTGCGACCAATTCACGCGCGTGGACTCCTCGTGGTGCTCGCGGAAGTTGCCCGCCGTGTGGAAGAACTTCTTGGGGATGATCGGAGCGCGCAGCGTCACCTCATTGAGGGGCGTGCTTCGCCCGGTCTGCGCGACCTTCCCGGAGAAGCTCGAAGTAGCGGCGCATGTTGGGCACGTCGAGCTCGAGGACCTGCCCATCGACCACCTGCCCGACGCGGCCATCGTTGTAGGTCACCAGCTTCATATCTGCTCCTTCACGCGGGTACGAAGGCGGCCCACGACCGCTGTTCGCGGAGTATAGACAGAACAGCAAACTGTATGCAAGTTTGATACTTGCGTACTCAACGGTGCCGCCGGGCGACACGGCGACGCGCGGACAGCGTCCGCGAGGTGCCCAGGGCCGCGGCTCGAACCACCGGCGCCAGGCGCGCCGCCACCCCATCGCCGGCCTTGGCCACGACCGACAGCGCCGCGATCACCTCGCCGCCCGCATCCGTGATCGGCGCGGCCACCGACATCGCGTCGTCGGTCACCTGCCGGTATGAGACCGCCACGCCGTCGCGACGGATCTGGGCCAGGATCCGCTCGAGGCGAGCCGGATCGGTAATCGTGTAGTCGGTGAACCGCTGCAGAGAGCCGTCGAGCACCTCGCGCTGCACGCGCGCGGGCGCGTGGGCGAGGAGCACCAGCCCGATGCCGGAGGCGTGCAGGGGGAAGCGCCCACCCACGCGGGTCAGCACACCCACGGCCCGGCGACCGGCGATCCGCTCGATGTAGACGACGTCGCGGCCCTCCCGCACCCCGAGCTGCGCGTTCTCGTGGGTGACTTCATAGAGATCCTCGAGGAAAGGCAGGGCAGCCTCGCGCAGGGGCACCCCGCGCGGGGCGAGCGAAGCGATCTCCCACAGGCGCAGGCCGATGCGGTACGTGCCGTCGCCGTCGCGCTCGAGCGCGCCCGCGGCACGCAGCTCGGCCACCAGCCGGTGCGCGGTGGTGAGCGGTAGCCCCGCGCGCCGCGCGAGCGCTGACAGCGTCAACGCGGGGGCGTCCGGGGTAAAGGCCTCCAGCACGCCGAACGCGCGCGCGGTCACCGACCGGTCATCGATTCGACTCCGCACTCCGCCCATGGCCCCACCTATTTTGCTCTCTTCTTCCGCTCAGCGGAAGCAACCATTGCGGCGGCCGGGCCGCCGACCTAGCCTGGGTAGCCGGTTGGGAGAGGCTCTGCATTGACCGATACGCCGTTTCGCGAGTGCCTGCGCGTGCCAGGTTCGTTCTCGATCGCGGTTGAGCTGGTCACCGCGCGCGGCGTCGTGACGGCCGAGCGCAGCCAGGCGCTCGTCGAGAAGGCGCGGGCGCTGGCCGACGATCCTCGCATCGACGTGCTGTCGATCACCGACAACCCGGGCGGGCATGCCATGCTCGCGCCGGACACGCTGGGGACCGACCTACTCTCGCGCGGGCAGGAGGTGATCATCCATCTCGCCTGCAAGGACTGGAACCGCAACGCGCTCGAGAGCCGCGGCTGGAAGCTCGCCTCCGAAGGGTTCGACAACGTCCTGTGCCTGTCGGGTGACTATCCGCTGGAGGGCTACGGCGGCACCGCGGCGCCCGTGTTCGACATCGATTCCGTCGGGCTGCTCAAGCTCTACAGCGACATGAACGACGGCCTGCGCGTCGCCCGCACCGGCGAGCAGCTCGACCGAACCAACTTCTTCCTCGGCTGCGTGGTCACCAACCACAAGCTGCACGAGCGCGAGGTCGTCCCCCAGTACCAGAAGCTGGCCAAGAAGGTGACCACCGGCGCGCGCTTCGTGATCAACCAGATCGGCTACAACGCGCGCAAGGACGACGAGCTTGTCCGCTACATCCGCCGGCAGGGCCTCGACGTCCGGGCGCTGGCCAACGTGTACCTGCTCTCGCGGCCGGCCGCGCGCGCGTTCCACGCCGGGAGGATCCCGGGCGTGGTGGTCACCGATGAGCTGCTGGCACTGGCCGAGCGACACGGCGCTGCGCCCGACAAGGGGCGGTCGTTCTTCCTCGACCTCGCCGCCAAGCAGCTCACCGTGGCGCGGGGCCTCGGGTTTCAGGGCGCGTACCTGGGCGGTCACGCCACCGCCGAGACGTTCGCCAACATTCTCGATCGCGCGCGGGAGTACGAGGGCGCGGATTGGCGCGAGCTCTCGCGCGAGCTCCGCCATGGGCGCGAGGGCGAGTTCTACCTGTTCGAGCCGGACCCGGAGACCGGGTTGTCCTCAGACGAGCTGAACCGGAAGTACGTCGATTCCAGGCGCAAGCGCCGCACCGATCTGCGCGTGCCGCTCTCCTACCGGTTCAGCCGCCGCGTGCACGAGACCGTGTTCGACCCCGAGGGGCCGCTCCACGATGCCGCGCGCTCGTTCTACGAGAAGGTCGAGGCGGCGCCCAAGCCGGTCGGCCGCGCTGCCCACCTGCTCGAGCAGGCGGCCAAGGTCCCGATGTTCAAGTGCCGCGACTGCGGCGACTGCTCGCTGCCGGACATCGCCTACGTGTGCCCGGAGTCGATCTGCGCCAAGAACCAGCGCAACGGACCGTGCGGCGGCACCCGAGACGGACTGTGCGAGGTGTATGACACCGAATGCATCTGGTCGCAGGCCTACGAGCGTCTGAAGGCCTACGGCGAGGAGGACGACATGCTCGCCAACCCTGTGGTGATGAAGGACAACGCGCTCGCCAGGACCAGCGCCTGGGCCAACGACTTGCTCGGCCGCGACCACCACGCCAAGCACGGACAATTCACTGGATAAGTCATAGAAAGAGGAGAGACACCCATGGCCGCACGAAACCTTCAGGACGTCATCGACGAGTCGGGCAACGTCGTCGAGATGCTGCGCAACTCGCAGATCGGGGCCTACATCTACCCGGTCGTGCCCTACGAGTTCACCAACTGGCGACGCGAGCAGCGCGCGTGGCGCGAGACCGCGGTCCTGTTCGACCAGTCGCACCACATGGTGAACTTCTGGTTCAAGGGCCCGGACGCGCTCAAGCTCGTCTCGGACATCGGAATCAACAGCGTCGCGAACTTCCCGGTCAACATGGCCAAGCAATTCGTGCCGTGTACGCCGGCGGGGCACGTCATCGGCGACGGCATCCTGTTCCATCTCGACGAGGACGAGTTCGTGTGGGTGGGGCGCAACCCGGCCGCCAACTGGCTGCACTTCCACGCGGAGACCGGCGGTTACAAGCTCGACTTCGAGTATGACAACCGCTCGCCTTCGCGTCCGTGGGGCAACGCGGTGACCCGCAAGTACTGGCGCTTCCAGATCCAGGGCCCGAACGCCTGGCAGGTGATCGAGAAGGTCAACGGCGGCGCGGTGGAGCAGCTCAAGTTCTTCCGTATGGCGGATATGAACGTGGCGGGCCAGCCGGTCCGCACTCTGCGCCACGGGATGGCGGGCGAGCCCGGTCTGGAGCTGTGGGGGCCATATGAGGATTACGAGCGGGTGCGCGACACGATCCTCGAGGCCGGCCAGGAGTTTGGCATCGAGATGTGCGGGGCCCGCGCGTACGCCTCGAACACGCTCGAGTCGGGGTGGATTCCCTCTCCGCTTCCGGCCATCTACACCGGCGAGGAGCTCCGTGCATACCGCGAGTGGCTGCCCGCGAACGGGTACGAGGCGACAAACGCGCTCGCCGGTAGCTTCGTGTCGGACAACATCGAGGACTATTACCTGAACCCGTGGGAGCTCGGGTACGGCCCGTTCGTCAAGTTCGACCACGATTTCATCGGGCGCGACGCGCTCGAGAAGATCGAGGCCGACAGCCAGCGCAAGAAGGTCACGCTGGCCTGGGAGGGCGAGGACGTCTCCAAGATCTTCGCCTCGCTGTTCGAGGCCGACGAAGACCCGCATCAGTTCTTCGATCTGCCGATCGCCAACTACGGCTCATCGAACTTCGACTCGGTGCTCGACCCGGATGGCAACGTCGTCGGGTACTCGATGTTCACCGGCTACAGCTCCAACGAGCGGCGCGCGCTGTCGCTGGCCACGGTTGACCCGTCGGTCGAGATCGGCGCCGAGGCTCGCGTCGTGTGGGGCGAGCCGAACGGCGGGACAAGCAAGGCGACCGTCGACCAGGGGCAGGAGCAGGTAACCGTGCGGGCGCTGGTCAGCCCCGTCCCCTACTCCGAGCCCGCGCGCCTGTCCTACGCCGAGGGCTGGAGGACGGCGGCGGGTCGCTAGGCGACATAACCGGCCAAGCTCCGCGGGGCCGGATGAGGCGACGCGGCGGGCATGACCTCGGCGAGGATCTCCACCGCGCGCTCGAGCTGCTCGGGCGCCAGCGTGAACGGAAGCCGCAGGTGCCGATCGAGCAGGCCGGCCGCCGCGAAGCGCGGACCGGGCGTCAGGAGGAGATCGTGGCGAGACGCCTCGAAGGCGACGCTCGTGCTCACCGGCTCGGGCAGCTCGGCCCAGATGAACATCCCACCGCTCGGTAGCGCATAGCGCCACTCGGGCAGCCGCCGCTCGAGCGCCTGCGCCAGCGCGTCGCGGCGGATCCGGATGACCGCTCGCCGCTCGGCCAGGATCTCGTCGAGCCGGGCAATCGCGTGGGTCGCGACGATCTGCTCGAACAGCGGGCTCGCCAGGTCGATCGCGGCGCGCGCGCCGGCCAGGCGGTGGATCACCGGCGGGTCGGCGCGCACCCATCCCACCCGCAGTCCGCCCCACACCGCCTTGCTCAAAGAGCCGATCGTGATCGCGCGCTCGCGCACGAAGGTGGCCATGGGCGCCGGCGCGGGCGTACCGTCGAGATCCAGCTCGACGAACGTCTCGTCGATCACCGCGAGCGCGCCCGCGCGCTGGAGCGCCCGCATCGCACGGCGGCGGGCGGCGGGGTCCATGACCAGACCGGTCGGGTTGTGGAAGTCGGGCATCAGGTAGGCGAGCGCGGGACGATCGGCCCGGGCCACGGTCTCGAGCGCGCCGATGTCCCACCCGTCGTCGTTCAGCGGCACCGGGACGAGCCGTGCCGCGGCGGCGCGCAGCGCCTCGAGGGCGGCCGGATAGCTGGGTAGCTCCACCAGCACGCGCCGGCCCCGCGGCAGGAGCGCGCGAATCGTCAGGTCGAGCGCCTGAAGCGCGCCGTTGGTCACGAGGATCTGCTCGGCCCGCGTCGGCAGGCCGCGCCGGTCATACCGCGCCGCGATCGCGCGGCGCAGCGGCGGCAGGCCGAGCGGATCGTAGCCGTGGTGGTCGAGCCAGCCGGGAAGCTCGCGGGACGCGGCCGCGAACAGCTCCTCGAGCGCCGCCGGCGCCGGCAGCGCGGCGATACGCATGTCGAGGCCGGCGCCCTTGACGATCGCGTCTTCCGGCGCGGAGCGATGCCCGCCGGGCAGCGTCACCCAGCTTCCGGCGCCCTGCCGGCTCTCCACATACCCCTGCTCGCGCAACCGGTCGTAGGCGCCGGTCACCGTGGCGCGGCTCACGCCCAGCGCGGCAGCCAGCGTGCGCTCAGCGGGCAGCCGGCTCTCGACCGCGACCCGCCCTTCCAGGATCAGCGAGCGCAGCGCCGTGGCGAGCCGCTCGCGGCCGGCTCCGCGGAGCTGCCACGGTCCGAGCAGCTCGACCAGGCGATGGGGCGTGGTGACGCTCATGGGCCACTTCTAGCAAATTGGCCCGTGTGCGCATAGGCCATTCTTGGCACACTCCTACCGTGGCCCCACCCCGCCTGCGCCGGCTCTCCCAGCTCTATCTCGGCCTCGTCCTGTACGGGGTCAGCGACTCGATGCTGCTTCTGGCCGGGCTCGGGGTCGATCCCTGGGATGTCCTGCACCAGGGGCTCTCCCGCCGACTCGGGCTGGGCGTCGGCACATGGGCGGTGATCGTCGGCGTACTTGTCCTGGTGCTGTGGATCCCGCTGCGCCAGCGGCCGGGGTTCGGGACGCTCAGCAACGTGATCGTGATCGGGCTGGTCATCGATGCGGTCCTCGCCACGGTGCCGCCCGTGCACGGCCTCGCCCTGCGCGTGATCGTCATGTTCGCGGGCGTCGTCCTGAACGGGATCGCCACCGGCGCCTACATCGGCGCCGGGCTCGGCCCCGGCCCGCGCGACGGGCTGATGACCGGCCTGGCCGCGCGCGGTCACTCGATCCGGGTCGTGCGCACGTGCATCGAAGTCACCGTGCTGATCACCGGCTGGGTGCTCGGCGGCACCGTGGGACTTGGCACCGTGGTGTACGCGCTGGGGATCGGCCCAATCGCCCACGTGTCGATCCCGCGGCTCGCGATCAAGGTGCCCGCGCGCACACCTGAGTGTGCATAGTGTCGCGAGGCAGAGATTCGGCGGCACCGAGAGTGGTCACTGGTGGATCCTGCGCGAGGACGCAGGACCCCGACGTGTAGCAGCGCTACACGAGGGTCCGAGGACAAAGCGCAGCGCCACCAGGGGCCGCTCGAATGCCGTCCAATTTCTGACTCGGGGCATTAGCGGGAGGGGGCAGGCCCCCTCCCGGCCTCCCCCGTTGAGGGAACAACCGCGTCGCGTCATTCTGCGTGGATGGCGAGCGTGGCGAATATCAACGACGTGCTCGAGGGTCACGTGGCGCTCGAGATCGAGTGTGTCGACAGGCTGATCTTCAACGCGTATGTGCCGCGGCTGCAGGTGGCCGGTCAGGTCGTGCGGTTCTTGTGTGGTCATCTCGGGCATCCGATCCCGTCGCCGGCGCTGCTGGGCAAGATCGGGGATCGGTTCCGCGCCGAGACGCGCCGGTTCGTCCGCGACCGCGGGATCCCGGTCCTGCGCTTGGCCTCGCCGGATCGCTCGCGGTGGGATGACCGCAAGCTCGATCACGTCCGCTCGTACCTGGACGCAGCAGAGCAGGAGGGCCGCTACGGCGTTGTCGCACTCGTTGTCGCCGAGGAGTTCCAGCGGGTCTGGAGCGCCCGGAACCGATCCGAGAAGCCCGGGGTCGCGAGCCTGGAGTTCTTCTGGCAGAAGCGGCGGGTCGGCGCCTACTACTTCTACATCCACGACCCGGAGTTCGGGCCGGCGTTCATCAAGATCTGCACCTACGGTCCGTGGTTCGCACGGGTCTGGGTCAACGGTCACGAGTGGGCCAAACGCCAAGCCTCGAAGGCGGGTATCCGGTTCACTGCGCTGTCCAACGGGTTCGCTTCTTGCGAGGAGCCGGAGCGGTTGCAGGCGATCTGCAACACGTTCGGGCCCGAGGACGTGCAGGCGTTCTTCGATCGTTGGATCGCGCAGATCCCAACGCCGCTGACCCAGGAGGATCGCCACGCCGGGTACTGGTGGGAGCTCTCGATGCGCCAAGTCGAGACGTCCCGCACCGTGGTGTTCGACGACCCGCGGCGCGCCCGCAGCTTCTTCGAAGCGTTGGTGCAGGACAACATCGGGATCGGCCGTCCCGAAGAAGTCTCGCTCGTGTTCGCCAGACGGTTGCGGCGCCCCACCCAGCATCGCTACCAGACCCGGGTCTTCACCACCGGCACCGAGATCCGGATCGACTTCCGCTACAAGCACTCCCGCGTCAAGCAATACCTCAAAGACGGCCGCGCGCTACGGATGGAAACGGTCATCAACCGCCCCGACGATCTCGATGTCAAACGTCGCCTGCAGCATCTCCCCGAACTGATCGACAAAGCCCGCGCCGTCAACCAGCGGCTGCTTATGATCGAGCAGGCCGGCCAGAGCTGCGCCATCGGCTCTGCGCTATTCGAGCGCATCCACCAGCCCTATCACCAGGAGGGCCAAAGAACCGGAGCCCTGCGCTTCGGGGACGAACGAGCGACAGCCCTGGCCGGCGCACTATGCACCGTCCTGGGCGCCGTGACCGGCTTTCAGAACAAGACCCTGCGCCCGCTCGTCGCCGCGCATCTCGACCAGCCCTACACCCAAAACCAGATGAGCTACGACCTCCGACGGCTACGACTCCACGGGCTGATCAAACGCATCCCGCGCAAGAACACCTACACCCTCACCCCCGAGGGAATCCGCGTCGCCGTGTTCTACACCAAACTCCGCAACCGGCTCCTGCACCCCCTGCTCGACGCCGACAAACCACCCGCGAAGATCGAGATCCGCCAGGCGCTCAGAACGCTCGAGACCGCCGTCGCCGACTACATCCAAGCCGCACGCCTCGCCCCGGCAAAATAGGACCCGTGACAACGTCACGACTTCCGGCCTCCAAGTCGAACTAGCGCGTCATCGGCAAGTCACCCGTCAGCCTGGCGGATTATGGACACTGACAAATGTCAGGCATCGAACCACCCCGCAACTATCACCTTGCCTCCCTGTTAGGTGTCGTACTGAACAGACACGAAGGGAGGCAGCATGCGCAGAATGCGCGTCGCCGCGGCAATCCTGTTGGTTGCGTGCGGCCTGCTCGCAGTGGCGCTCGTATCGGCCAGCCGCCCGTCACCGGCGTCGGCCGCTGCCAGTGCACCGGCAGTCACGACCGCTGCGGCGAGTAACGTCGGCAAGTCGAGCGCGACCCTGAGCGGGACGGTCAACCCGAACGGCCAGTCGACCACTTACTTCTTCCAGTACGGCACCACGACGTCGTACGGAACGCAGACCAGCCCGGCCGGCGTCGGTTCGGGTGACACGCCGGTCGGCGTCCACCAGGCGATCTTCGGACTGAGCCCGAACGCCACCTACCACTACCGGCTGGTGGCCCAAAGCTTGGCCGGCACCACGAACGGCGCCGACCAGACCCTGACCACACCGTCGACGACCCCGAGCCAGGTGGCCGTCCTGGGCCACGAGGGGTTCGTCTCGCCCGGCCACGTGATCGGCGTCGAGGTCGGGTGCTTCCACGGCACGAGCCAGTGCGCGGGTCACATCACGATGACGCACGATGGAACCAAGATCGCCGAGCGCGACTATTCGATCGCGCCGGACAGCGGAGGCTTCCAGAATGTGGAGCTGAATTCGGCCGGTCAGAGCGCCCTGGGCTCCAACCGGATGTTCCACTTGCTTCCGGTGACCGTCACCGCGACGCAGACGGGCGGCCAGCCGGTGACCTTCGTGATCCACTTGGCCCGTTGGGTCTGGCACTGATCCGGCCGGTCTAGTCGCGTCTCTCCGGGGGCTGGGCGCGCCGGACACTCCCCGCCGGCGCGTCCGACACCCCGACCGTTTGTCAATCCAGGTGGAAGATCTCGGGCAGGCGCTCGAAGCCCGTGTCGGGACGCGCTCCCTGCGCAAGCTCGAAGAACTCCGCCATCTCGGCTTGCCAGCGCGCGTTCACCTCGGTCTCCTCCATCGCCCGTTGCGCGGCCGCGAAGTCGTCTGACTCGAGGTAGCCGATCAGCAGGCCGTCCTCACGCAGGAACAGCGAGTAGTTGCGCCACCCGCTGGCGCGCAGCGCCTCCAGCATCTCGGGCCACACCTCTCGGTGGCGCGCGCGGTACTCCGCGAGCCGGTCGGGGCGGACCGACAGCGTGAAGCAGACCCGCTCGCTCACACCCGGCTGACCTCGACGCCGGCCGCCTCGAGCGCCCGCACCCCTAGTGCTCGGCGACCGGCGGAGGGTAGACCTCGCGCACGTACTCGTCGACCTTCTCGGTGGGCAAGCGCCGGGAGATCGCGACGTAGTAGATGACGAGACTCCATGCCGCGGTCACGGCCAGGCCGCCGAACAGTCCCAGGTCGTCGTTGCCTCCCTGGTCGAGCACATGCTTGAAGAACCCGATGCCGCCGATGATGCCGCCCGCGCCGAAGTCACCAAAGTACGAGATCACCAGCATGCCGATGAAGTACGGGATGATCCACCACGCGGCCTCCCAGTCCATCTTGGGCTGGTTGGGGTTGAGCTTGAACGCGTAGGACAGCGCGAACAGTGCGTAGCCGATCAGCATCGCGAACATCAGCGTGGTCATCGTCTGCCAGCCCGCCCAGTAGATGATCCACGTCGCGCAGACAAACGAGAGCGGCGCGAGTACGTGGGCCATCGGCAATCGGTACACGCGCGGCAGGTCGGGCTTCTGCAAGCGCAGCGCGCCCAGCGCGAGCGGCGCGGCGGAGTACATCAGGACCGACGCACTGGTGACGACACCGACCAGCGCGCTCCAACTCGGGAACGGGAGGAGGAACAGCATTCCGATCGCCGCGGCGAAGAGGACGCCGAACACCGGCACCCGGGTGCGCTCGTTGGTCTTCTCGAATGCCGTCGGGACGTAGCCGTTGCGGCTCAGGCCGAAGCTGAGACGCGACGACGACGTGAGGTAGATCAAGCCGGTCCCGGCAGGCGAGATCACCGCGTCGAGGCGCAGGACGAAGGCCAGCCACGCCAGGCCCGCGACCTTGGCCACCGTGTAGAACGGACCCGCGTTGAGCGCGACCACCGCCGGGCTGGAGTTGGTCTCGCCGAGGTTGGTCCAGCTGTGCTGTGAGATCAGCAACTTGGGATCGACGGCGCCGATGAACGCGATCTGGAGCAGGAGATAGATGGCGGCGCCGATCAGGATCGAGAGGATCACGGCGCGCGGCAGGTCCCGCTCCGGATTGGCCGCCTCGCCCCCCAGCTGGACCGCCTGTTCGAAGCCGAGCAAGGCGAACACGATTCCGCCGGTCGGGATCGCGATCAGGATGCTCTTGACAGCCGCGCCGTGTACGAAGAAGCCGCCGCCGTTGCTGAAGTTGCTCCCATGGAAGTGGGTGGCCACGAGCACGATGATCGTCAGCACCGGGATGAGCACCTTCCACGAGGTGATGGCGTTGTTGGCCCGCGCCAGCCAGCGGATCCCGACCAGGTTCATCGTCACGAAGAACACCATCAGGATGACCGCCGCGATGATGCCGGTGCCCGACAGCGTGTTGGCCGGGAGGCCGTTCACGGTGTGGTGGACGAAGAAGTTGCGTGCCCAGTGCGCGGTCGACAGGTACTGGATCGCGGCCAGCACCTCGATCGGCGCTACGGTCGACGCCTGCAGGTACGACGCCCACCCAAAGGTGGCGCCGGCGAAGCTCCCGAACGCGTAGTGCGGGAACCGGCTCGTGCCCCCGCTGACCGGGAACAAACCGCCGAGCTCGGCGTGGACGAGAGCCAGCAGGATCACGATGAACGACGCAGCGACCCAGCCGATAAGCGCCGACGGCCCGGCGATCGTGACCGCGGTCAGCGCGGCGAACAGCCACCCCGAGCCGATGATGGACCCTTCGGAGGACCACAGGAGCCCCAGGAAGCTGACTCCGCGGTCGAGCCCCTCGGCGTCGAGAGCTACGGACTGCGCTTGACCGGACGGCGACGTTACGTTTGCCATCGATCCTCCTCCCAGATCCCCGGTTTCTGCGGGCGCGGATGTTATCCGCTCATCCGGCGGAGTGCGCTTCTCGGCCCCGCGACGGGCCGGTGCGCGTCCGAGCCGCGCCCGCCGGCGCGGCTCGGACGCTCTCAGGTCATGCGGCGCGCAGGCGGCTCAGCTCGTCGGACGAACGGTTGATCCGGGGACGGACGTCCCGAGCGCCGAGCGGTATGCCCGTCTGGATCTCGAGCGTGCGACGCTGGGCGTAATCGAGCTCGGCCCAGATGCGCCGGGCGTGGTCGATTCGCTGCCGGGTCCGTGATGCCTTCGCTCTCATCTTCTGGCTCCTTTTCACGTGGTTGGCCACGAAACCAGTGTCGGCTAAGCCAGGCCGTGCATCATCGGCAGTTCGCAGCCGTTTCGGCTGCGTGAGGCCTTAGTTTCAGGCGACCGACCCTTACGAGCCGCGCTTAGCTGCTCGGCGGCTGCGACCGCCGGCCGGGCGGGAGCGCGGGGCTGTTGTCGGCCCTCGTGGCGTTGCCGCTGGCCAGATCCCCGACGAGGATCCCGTCGCGGATCTGGGCCATCAGGTCGCCCACCGCGCTCGGGGAGTGCGGCAGCAGGATCGTGTTCGTCTTGGCGCCCTCCCCCAGTGCCCGGATCATGTCGGTGTACTGGGTGAGCGCCACCAGCGCCATCGCCTCCCGCATGTCGAGCCCGTGCTGGGCGATGATCTCGAGCGACTCGTGCAGGCCCTCGGCGATCGCCTTGCGCTCGGCCGCCACGCCCTCGCCCTGGAGGCGCATGGTCTCCCGCTCGCCCTCGGCCTTCTTGACCGCGAGCGTCTTCTGCGCATCGCCCTGGGCCGCCGCGGCGATCTGGTTGCGCTGCGAGGCGTTGATGTTGTTCATCGCGTCCTTGACCCGCTGGTCGGGCTCGATGTTCGTGATGAGCGCCTTGACGATCTCGTAGCCGTAGTCGGCCATCTGCCGGTGAAGGGTGTCCTGGATGTGCACCGCAATCGTGTCCGCGTCGGCGTAGGCCTCGTCGAGATCCATGCTCGGGATGTGTGAGCGGACCACGTCGAACGCGTAGGACTGGATCTGGACCTCGGGGTCGTCGAGCTTGTAGTAGGCGTCCTGGACCTGCTGCTCGGACATGCCGACCTTGTACTGGACGGCGAGCTTGACCTGGACGAACACGTTGTCCTTGGTCTTGGTCTCGATCTGGGAGTTCAGCTGCTCGACCTGGAGGCTCATCCGCCCCGCCACCCGCTCGACGAACGGCGACTTGGTCTGCAGCCCGGGCCCGGCCACCCGCACGAACTTCCCGAACCGCTCGACGATCGCTCTTTCCTGCTGCTCGACGGTGAAGAAAAACAACGGCATCTGTGCCCCTTTCCAGGGTTCTGTACTCGTGCGCGTCCCCCAGGGCGCATCCTCGGCAACGTCAAGTTAAGCACTGCGGACCACGTCGGTCGAGGAGTACCTTGATCGCAGATGAGCAAGGTCTCCAATCCGGCCGAATTCGTCGGCTCCCAGCCGGATGAGCGGCTGTTGGCCGAGGACCTGGAAAAGCTGCCCTCCGCGGTGGGCCGGCCCGAGACGGTCCTGCCCAGCCGGGCGCGCGCCCGAATCGTCGGCATCGGGGCGACGCTGACGGCGGTCTCGCTCGTGGCCGGCGTCGTGCTCGCGGCGCTCGGCGCGATCGACGCAATCTCCAGCGGCATCGACGCGGCCGGGGTGCTCGCGCTGGTGGTGGGGGCGCTGCTGATCGCCACGCACTGGGGTTGGGTGCATGTCGCCGAGATCACCGCCAACTCGCTCGAGGGCCGCGGCAACGCGCAGGTGCTCGAGCGGCGTCGGCACTGGCTGGCCGAGATCGAGCCATACACGCGCATCGAGGTCGCCACCGAAGTCCAGGATGACGGCTCGATCACGATCTACTCCGTCCGTCACCGCCCCGTCTCCACCGGCCCCGACACGTTCACGTTCGCGCGCGAGATCGAGCACCGCGAGGTTCACGGGCCGGACGAACCGGCCGCCGCGGTCACCGAGCGAGCCGAGACGCTCCGTCGTGAGGCCGCGCTCGCGACCGAGCGGGAGCGCGAGCGCTACGAGATAGCCGCCGAGGCGTACCGGACCGCGTTGGTCGATCATGCCGACGAGGAACAGAGGCGCCTGGCCCAGCGCGCCGCCTCCGAGGCGCTCTCGCATCAGATCAACGCCAACCTCCGCGATCCCCCCTTGGCCGAGTAGACGCCACGATGAGCGTCAGCACAGAGGCAACAGCGTTCGGCGGCCGGACGGCCTGGGCGCGCAATCTCGCCGCCCCGGTCCGGAGCTTCCTGAGCACCGAGACGGGCGGCGCGTTCGTGATGCTGGGGGCGGCGATCGCCGCTCTGCTGTGGGCGAACTCCCCCTGGTGGCACTCCTACGAGTCGGTATGGACCACCGAGCTCTCGATCCACATCGGACACACGGGGATCGCGGCCGATCTGCGCACCTGGGTCAACCAGGGCCTGATGACCTTGTTCTTCCTGGTGGTGGGGCTCGAGGCCAAGCGTCAGCTCGATCTCGGGGAAGCTCCGCGAGCGGCGCCGGCTGGCCATTCCGGTGTTTGCGGCGATGGGCGGGATCGCGGTGCCGATCGTGATCTACCTGGCCTTCAACGCCGGGCGGCCGGGCGGGCACGGCTGGGGAGCGGCGATGTCGACCGACACCGCGTTCGCGCTCGCGGCGGTGGCGCTGATCACCCCCCGGACGGCGACCCGTATCCGGGTGTTCCTGCTCACGCTGGCGGTCGTCGACGACCTGGCCGCCCTCGTGGTGATCGCCACCGTCTACACGACCCATGTTTCGGTGATGGCGCTGAGCATCGCGATAGCCCTGTTCGCCGTGCTGGTGGCGCTTCGCTTCGCGCCGTTCGGACGGACGGCGATCTCAATCGGCGTCGCGGTGGGGATCTGGGTGGCCATGTTCAAATCGGGCATCGACCCGGTGATCTCCGGACTGGCCATCGGGCTGGGCACGAGCGCCTACCCGCCCTCGCGCGAGGACCTCGAGCGGGCCACCGCGCTGACCCGCGAGTTCCGCGAGCAGCCCACGCCCGAGCTGGCCCGCTCGGCGCAGCAGAGCCTCCAGTCGGCGATCTCGCCCAACGAACGGCTCCAGTACGAGCTGCACCCTTGGACCAGCTACGTGATCGTGCCGCTGTTCGCCTTGGCCAACGCCGGCATCCACGTGACCGGGTCGCTGCTGAGCAGCGCGGTGTCCTCGCCGATCACCTGGGGCATCCTTCTCGGGTACGTCCTCGGCAAGCCGATCGGCGTGTTCACCGGCTCCTGGATCGCCTCGCGACCCGCCCTGCACGGGCCCCGATCGCCGATCAGCGAGCCGGTGCTGCTCGCTGCCGGAGCCTGCGCCGGCATCGGCTTCACGGTCTCGCTGCTGGTCTCGACGCTGGCCTTCAAGGGCACGGCACTGGACGAAGCGCGGCTTGGCACGCTGGCGACCGTGGTGGTGGCGCCGGTGCTCGCCTGGCTGGTCACCCGGCTCATCCAACGGCTGCCCGAGAACGTGCGGGCTCAGCAGGTCGGCCGTACCGCCGAGGACATCCTCGACCTGGCCGTCGAGGTCGATCCCGAGTACGACCACATCCGCGGGCCCGACGACGCCCCCGTGACCCTGGTCGAGTACGGGGACTTCGAGTGCCCGTACTGCGGACAGGCCGAGAACTCGATCCGCGACCTGCTCGCCGCCCACGGCGACGACGTCCGCTACGTGTGGCGCCACCTGCCGCTGAACGACGTCCACCCGACCGCCCAACTCGCCGCCGAGGCGTCCGAGGCCGCCGCCGCCCAGGGGCGGTTCTGGGACATGTACGACCTCCTGCTCTCGCACCAGGATGAGCTCGCCCCGCGCGACCTCGCCCGTTACGCCGGCGATCTCGGCCTCGACGTGGAGCGCTTCCGCGACGCGCTGCGCCGGCGCGACTACGCCGCCCGGATCAGCGAGGACGTGGCCAGCGCCGACGAGAGTGGTGTGTCGGGAACGCCGACGTTCTTCATCAACGGCCGCCGGCATTACGGGGTCTACGACCTCGGCGCGCTGACCGAGGCGGTGGGGGCCGCCAAGCGCAGGGCGCGGCAGCTCTCGGTGACCGCCGAGGCGCTGGCGGAGACGCCCGGCTGAGGTTTCGCCCTCCAATCAGGATAGTTGTCCCCACAACTATCGTGCTATCCTCGGTGCCATGGAACTCGGACTCGCCACCTTCGCCGACCTCGCATCGGGCGTCGGCCCGCAGGAGCGCATGCGCCAGCTGCTCGAGGAGGCGGAGCTGGCCGACCAGCTCGGGCTCGACGTGTTCGCCGTGGGCGAGCACCACCGCCCCGACTTCCTCGTCTCCTCGCCGGCGGTGGCGCTGGCCGCGATCGCCGCCCGCACCTCGCGGATCCGGCTCTCGAGCGCGGTCACCGTGCTGAGCTCGGACGACCCGGTGCGGGTGTTCCAGGAGTTCGCCGAGGTCGATCTGATCTCCGGCGGCCGGGCCGAGATCATGGCCGGCCGCGGGTCGTTCATCGAGTCCTTCCCGCTGTTCGGCTACGACCTCGAGGACTACGACGATCTGTTCGCCGAGAAGCTCGACCTGCTGCTGGCGATCCGGGAGTCGCCGCGCGTGACCTGGTCGGGCAAGCATCGGGCGGCGCTGAGCGACGCGATCGTGTGGCCCCGACCGCTGCAGGATCCCCTTCCGGTGTGGGTGGCGGTGGGTGGCACGCCGCAGTCGGTGATGCGCGCCGGCGCCCTCGGCCTACCGCTGACCGTGGCGATCATCGGTGGCGAGCCCGAGCGATTCGTGCCGCTGGTCGATCTCTACCGGCAGGCCTTCGCCGCCGCCGGCCACGACCCCGCCGGCGGCACCGTGGCGATCAACACCCACGCGTTCGTCGGCGAGACCCCGCGCGAGGCCGACGCGGCGTTCGCCGCCCCATACCTGGCGATGATGAACCGCATCGGCCGCGAGCGCGGCTGGCCGCCGGCCGGGCGACAGCAATACGACGCCCTGCGCTCGCCGCGCGGCGCGCTGGCGGTCGGATCTCCAGAGGAGGTCGCCGAGAAGCTGCTCTTCGAGCACGAGCTGTTCGGCCACCAGCGCTACCTCGCCCAGATGAGCGTCGGGGCGGTGGCGCACGCGGACGTGATGCGCTCGATCGAGCTGTTCGGTACGCGCGTGGCCCCGGTCGTGCGGGCCGAAGTGGAGCGGCGCGAGGCCGGGCGGCGCGCCGCCTGACGTTACGCGGCGTCCCGCCGCATCGGCGCGAGCGGCTAATCGCCATCGCCGTGTCGTCGGCCAGGACCTCCGCGAGGCGAGCGGAGCCCCGCCGGCCACGGTAGTGGCACATCACTCGAGCTATACGCCGAGTGAACCTCCATTCACCCAGGTGGGCGGGGCGAATGGCAGAAAACTCGCGCTCGGACTGGTGGGCATGGCGGCAGTGTCCCCCGGCGGCGCGCTCCCGGAGCCAAACGAAATCGTTTTGTTGCAGAAGAAGTTGATCTCGTGACCGCCGCCCGCCGCCACCGGGCATGATGCATGGCGAATGCGCGTAGCCCTGTTCGTCACCTGCCTGGTCGATGCGCTGTTCCCGGACGCCGGCAAGGCCACGGTGAAGATCCTCGAACGGCTGGGGCAGCCCGTCGAGTTCCCGCTCGAGCAGACGTGCTGCGGCCAGATGCACGCGAACTCCGGCTACTTCGAGCCGACGCTGGTCAGGCGCTACGTTGACGTGTTCGAACCGTACGACGCGATCGTGGTCCCGTCGGCCTCCTGCGCCGGCGCGATCCGCCACCAGCATGCGATGATCGCGCGCGTCGCCGGCGACGACGGACTCGCAACCCGCGCAGAACAGACCGCCGCCAAGACCTACGAACTCTCGCAGTTCCTGATCGACGTGCTGGACACCGACGACGTGGGCGCCTACTTCCCCCACCGGGTCACCTACCACCCGACCTGCCACTCCCTCCGGATGCTCCAGGTCGGCGACCGCCCGACGCGCCTGCTCCAGAACGTCAAAGGCATCGAGTTGATCGACCTCCCCCGCAACCAGGAGTGCTGCGGCTTCGGCGGCACCTTCTCGCTCAAGAACCCCGACGTATCGGCCGCCATGCTCGCGGACAAGATGGAAGCCGTAATCGAAACGAATGCCGAGGTGCTGTGCGCCGGCGACCGCTCGTGCCTGATGCACATCGGTGGCGGCCTCGAGCGGATCCGAGCGGGAATCAAGACCCTCCACCTCGCCGAGATCCTCGCGAGCACGGACGGGGACACGGCACAACCATGAGCAACGGCGAGCTGATCTGGACCGACGACCCGCCGTTCCCGCAGAACGCGAAACAGGCCGTCAACGACTCCCAACTGCGCCGCAACGTCCGCAAGGCCACGGCCACGATCCGGGAACGCCGCGCCGGCCTGGTGGCCGAGACCCCCGACTGGCAGGAGCTACGCCACGCCGGCGCGGCGATCAAGGACGACGTCCTGCACCACCTCGACGCCTACCTCACCCAGTTCGAGCGCAACGCCACCGCGCGCGGCGCCCACGTCCACTGGGCGAGCGACGCAACCGAGGCCAACACCATCGTCACCGACCTCATAAACCAGACCGGCCAGACCGAGGTGATCAAGGTCAAGTCGATGGCCACCCAGGAGATCGGGCTGGTCGAGGCCCTCAAACACGCCGGCATCACCGCCCACGAGACCGACCTGGCCGAGCTGATCATCCAGCTCTCCCACGACAAGCCGAGCCACATCGTGGTGCCGGCGCTGCACCGCAACCGGGCCGAGATCCGCCGGATCTTCCTCGACCACATGCCCGACGCACCCAAGGACCTCACCGACGACCCCCACGCGCTGGCCGAGGCCGCCCGCGTACACCTCAGACGTCTGTTCCTGAAGACGAAAACGGCGATCAGCGGCGCCAACTTCGCCATCGCCGAGACCGGCGGGCTCCTGGTGGCCGAGTCCGAGGGCAACGGCCGCATGTGCCTGACCCTTCCCGACACGCTGATCAGCGTCGTGGGAATCGAGAAGCTCATCCCGACCTTCAAAGACCTCGAGGTGTTCCTCCAGCTTCTCCCCCGCTCCTCGACCGGCGAGCGGATGAATCCGTACAACTCGATCTGGACCGGGGTCACCAAAGACGACGGACCACAAGAGGTCCACATCGTCCTGCTCGACAACGGGCGGACAAACGCCCTCGCAGACAACACAGGGCGGCAGGCCCTCAGGTGCATCCGCTGCGCCGCCTGCCTCAACGTCTGCCCGGTCTACGAGCGCACCGGCGGGCACGCCTACGGCGCGACCTACCCGGGACCGATCGGCGCGATCCTCACCCCGCTGCTGGTCGGCGTCGAGCACGCCCCCCAACTGCCGTTCGCCTCCAGCCTGTGCGGCGCCTGCTACGAGGTGTGCCCGGTCGAGATCGACATCCCGACCGTGCTCGTGAAGCTCCGGCACGACGCGGTCAAGGCCAAGCCGCATAGAGCCGAAGACGCCACGTTCGCTGCGGCCGCCGCTGCGATGAGCGGCCGCCGGCGCTGGACCGCCGCGCTCAACTCCGCCAGGCTCATGCGCTTCATCCGCCACGCCGCGCCCCCGCCGCTGTCCAGATGGACCCGCACGCGCGACCTGCCCGATCCCCCAGCCGAGCCGTTCCGCAAGTGGTGGAGCAAGCGACACAGATGAGCGCCCGTGAAGAAATTCTCACCAGGGTGAAAAACGCCATCGGGGGCGCGCCCGACAAGGCCGTGCCCCGCGAATACCGGACCACCACAACCGACGGCCTCGACACCTTCATCGACCGCCTGGCCCACTATGACGCGACCACGCACGTCATAGACGCGGCCGATCTCGGCGCCACGATCAACGCGACGCTCGACGGCCGGCGCATCATCGTGCCCGACGGCATCCCGGACGCATGGCTAACCGGGGTCGACGCGCTGCGCGACGATCCCGCACTCACCCACGACCAGCTAGACAGCGCGCAAGGCGTGCTAACCACGTGCGCCCTGGCCATCGCCCAGACCGGGACGATCGTTCTCGACGCCGGCCCCGGGATGGGCCGGCGCGCCCTGACCCTCCTGCCCGACTACCACCTGTGCGTGGTCAGGCACGAGCAGATCGTCTCCTCCGTCCCCGAGGCGATCGCGAAGCTCGACGACCCAAGCCGGCCGATCAC
Organism: uncultured Solirubrobacterales bacterium; assembly: GCA_963841535.1. Lineage (GTDB taxonomy): Bacteria > Actinomycetota > Thermoleophilia > Solirubrobacterales > Solirubrobacteraceae > Palsa-465. The sequence continues at coordinate 51,494 of CAWJDF010000005.1, forward strand.
GTTCGTCTCCGGACCCTCCGCCACGGTCGACATCGAGATGACCAGAGTGCGCGGCGTGCACGGCCCGCGCAACCTCGAGGTCATCGTCGCCACCACCGCACGGATCGACTGAGAAACATAGACTCGGGCCGTGCGTACGCAGGTAGGCATCGTCGGCGCCGGACCCGCGGGGCTCACTCTGGCCATGCTGCTGCACCGCGACGGCATCGACTGCGTGGTGCTCGAGACGCGCGACCGGGCGTACGTGGAGAAGCGCGTCCGCGCCGGGCTGCTCGAGCAGAACACCGTCGACCTGATGCGCGAGTTGGACGTCGGCGAGCGCCTGGACAACGAAGGCCTCGAGCACGACGGCATCTACCTGCGCCACCACGGAGAGAATCACTACATCGACATGGCGGCCATGACCGGGCGCCACATCACGATCTACGGACAGCAGGAAGTGGTCAAGGACCTCACGAACGCCCTGCTCGAAAAAGGCGTCCCGGTCCATTTCGAGGTCGGGAACGTCGCCCTACACGACATCGAGTCCGACACGCCCCGCATCATCTTCGAACACGAGGGCGACAGCCACGAGCTCACCTGCGACGCGATCGCCGGCTGCGACGGCTTCCACGGGGTGAGCCGGCCGACGATCGCGGAGCACATCACCGAGTACGACTACACGTATCCGTTCGGCTGGCTGGGCATCCTGGCCGAGGCAAAGCCCGCCACCGACGAGCTGATCTATTCCTGGAACGAGCGGGGGTTCGCGCTCTACACGATGCGCTCGCAGAAGATCAGTCGGTTGTACCTCCAGGTCCCGGCCGACGAGGACATCGAGAACTGGTCCGACGACCGGATCTGGGCCGAGCTCGGCGAGCGCCTCGGCGAGGTCAACACCGGCAACATCTTCGAGAAGGGGATCACCCCCATGCGCTCCTACGTCGCCGAGCCGATGCAGCACGGCCGCCTGTACCTGGCCGGCGACTCCGCCCACATCGTCCCCCCCACGGGCGCCAAGGGCCTGAACCTCGCCGTCAACGACGTCCGCCTGCTGGCGCCGGGGCTGACAGAACTCATCAAGCACGGAGAGACCGAGCACCTCGACGGCTACACCACGGCGGCCCTGCGACGGGTGTGGCGCGCGCAGGACTTCTCCAACTACATGACCCAGATGCTCCACGACCTCGGCGGCGGCCCGTTCCAGCAGCAGCTCCAGCTGGCCCGCCTGGAGTACGTCGCGCGCTCCGAGGCGGCGGCCCGCAGCCTGGCCGAGAATTACGTCGGCCTCCCCGCCGAACCCGAGTTCTAAATGGCCACCGTCGCCTACACGCGCGGCCTGCACGAACTGGGCGACGGCCTCTTCGCCTACCTGCAGCCCGACGGAGGCTGGGGCTGGAGCAACGCCGGGCTGATCACCGCGGCCGGCACCTCGCTGCTCGTCGACACGCTGTTCGATCTCAGCCTCACGAAAACCATGCTCGACGCGATGGCGCCGATCACCGACCAGAACCCCATCGAGCAAGCGTTCAACACACACGGCAACGGCGACCACTGGTACGGCAACGAGTTGCTGCCCAACAACATCCCGATCGTCGCGAGCGCCGGCGCCGTCGAGGTCATGCGCGCCTCGCCGCCGACCGCGGTCCACATGCTCTTCAACGAGGTCGACCTGGGCCCGGAGTTCGAGGCGTTCGCCAGGAGCAACATGCGCAGGTTCGACTTCGCTTCGGTCAATGGACGACTTCCGACAGCCACATTCCAACGCCAACAAGACCTCAAGGTCGGCGAGCGCGACGTTCACCTGATCGAGCTTGGCCCGGCGCACACGGTCGGGGACGCGATCGCCTACGTCCCGGACGCGGCCGCCGTGTTCACCGGCGACATCCTGTTCATCGAGGGCACCCCGATGATGTGGGCGGGACCAATCGCCAACTGGATCGCCGCCTGCAACCGGATCATCGAGCTGAACGCGACCACGATCGTCCCCGGGCACGGGCCGGTGACCGACGCGTCCGGCGTCCGCGACGTTCAGCGCTACCTGACCTACATCGAGAGCGAGGCCAAGCAGCGCTTCGACGCCGGCATGGACGACGAAGCTGCGGCTGACGACATCGACATCTCCGACTTCCGGGACTGGGGCGACCCCGAGCGAATCGCGGCTAACGTGGCGAACCTCTACCGGGAGCTCGACACCGACCTGAATCCGCTCTCGCCACCGGAGCTGTTCGTCAAGATGGCCCAGTGGCGCGCGCGTCACTGATAATCGGGGTACCGGTCTCGGAACTGACAGCACAGAAAGGTGACCCCATGGCGAGCGGAGCGATACAGGCGAGCAACAGGACGATCGCGCGGGCGGCGGCGAACGCCGCCGATCGCTTCGCGGACCGTGTAGCCGTCCGGTCTAAGAGCGGCGAGGACTGGCAGGACAAGACCTTCGCCGAGGTCAGCGAGATCGTCGACGAGATCGCCCTGGGGCTGATCGCGCTCGGACTCGAGCCGGGCGAGCGGGTGAGCCTGCTGGCCAACACCCGCCCGGAATGGACGTACTCGAGCCTGGCCATCTCCCGCGCCGGTGGCGTGGTCGTGCCGGTCTACCCGACCAACTCCCCGGACGAGTGCGAGTGGGTGGTCGGCAACTCGGACTCGCGGATCGTGGTCTGCGAGGACGCGGGCCAGGCGGCCAAGATCGAGGAGGTCCGCGACCGCCTCGAGCACGTCGAGCACGTGGTCCTGATCGAGGACGGCGAGGGCAGCATCGACAAGCTTCGCGAGCGCGGCCGGGACGGCGACCGCCCTGAGCTCGAGCGCCGCTGCGAGGCGGTCTCGCCCGAGGACCCGTACACGATCATCTACACCTCGGGGACCACCGGCCGGCCCAAAGGCGTCGTGCTCAGCCACGGCAATTGCGCCTCGGTCGGGGTGATGGTCGAGGAGATCGAGTTCATCAACGAGGGCGAGCTGACCTATCTGTACCTGCCGCTCGCCCACGCCTTCGCGCTGACCGTGCAGCTCGCCTCGTTCGACGTGGGCAGCGGGATCGTCTACTTCGGCGGCGATCCCCAGCAGATCGTCCCCGAGCTCATGCAGGTCAAGGCCACCTATATGCCGTCGGTCCCGCGGATCTTCGAGAAGATCTACGCGCTCGCGCAGTCCATGGCCGAGGGCCCGGAGCAGCTCGAGAACGCCGTCGAGCTCGGGGTGAAGGTGCAGCGCATGCGCCAGAACGGCGAGGACGTCCCCGACGAACTGAAACCGGCCCTCGACCGAGCCGAGGAGGCCCTGTACGGCAAGGTCCGCGGGCTGTTCGGCAACAGCCTGACCAAGGCGGTGTCCGGCGCGGCTCCGATCGCCAAGGAGATCCTTGAGTTCTTCTACGCCTGCGGCGTGCCGGTGCTCGAGGGCTGGGGCATGACCGAGACCACCGCGGTGGGCGCGGTCAACACGCTCGAGAGCCTCAAGTTCGGCACGGTCGGCCGGGCCATGCCGGGCGTCGAGTTCAAGATCGCCGAGGACGGCGAGATCCTCACCAAGGGCCCCAACGTGTTCCGCGAGTACTGGCGCAACCCCGAGGCCACCAAGGACACGTTCACCGACGACGGGTGGCTGATGACCGGGGACCTGGGATCGCTCGACGAGGACGGCTACCTGTCGATCACCGGCCGCAAGAAGGACATCATCATCACGGCCGGCGGCAAGAACCTCACCCCGTCGAACATCGAGAACGACCTCAAGCAGTGCCGATACATCTCCCAGGCCGTGATGTACGGCGATCGCCGCCCCTACCCGGTGGCGCTGATCACGCTCGACCCCGAGGAGATCCTCCCCTGGGCCAAGGAGCGCGGTCTGCCCGAGGACATGGCGCAACTGGTCGAGCGGGATGAGGTCCGCGAGATGGTCCAGAACGAGCTCGACCGCGCCAACGCCAAGTACGCCCGAGTCGAGCAGGTCAAGAAGTTCACGCTGCTCGACCACGACCTCACTCAGGAGTCAGGCGAGCTCACGCCCACGCTCAAGCTCAAGCGAAACGTGGTCAGCGAGCGCTACCAAGACCTTTTCGAATCCCTCTACAGCGACTAGCAGATGCCCGATCTGTGGTCGCTGATGGGCTGGCCGAGCGAGGCGCTCGAGGAGCTGAGACCACCCACCAGACCGCACGCCGAGCCGAAGCCCGCCAAGATGGAAGCCGATGGCTGAGCAGTTCTGCGACATCGGCGGGGGCATAACCCTCTGCTACGAGCGCTTCGGCAGCGAGTCCGATCCGCCCATGGTGCTGATCATGGGGCTCGGCACCCAGATGATCGGCTGGCCGGACGAGTTCTGCGCCCTGCTGGCAGACCGCGGCTTCCATGTGATCCGCTACGACAACCGGGACATCGGCCGCTCATCCCGGATACAAGGAGCCCCGCCAACCCCGCGTCAGCTCATCACGCGCAAGATCGAGCCGGTCCTGTACAGGCTGAACGACATGGCGGCGGACGCCGCCGGCCTCATGCGCGAGCTCGGGATCTCCCCCGCTCACGTGGTCGGCGCCTCGATGGGCGGCATGATCGCCCAGACCCTCGCCGCACGAGAACCCGACAGCACCCGCTCCCTGGTCTCGATCATGTCCAACACCGGCTACCGCTGGAAGGGCCAGCCGGCCTTCAGCATCTACCGCTACCTGCTCCGCAAGGCACCCGAGGACCGCGAGGGCTACATCGAGTACACGACCAAGGTGTTCGAGGCCATCGGCTCCCGCGGCCTGCCGTTTGACAAAGACCGGGTGCGCGACATGGTCGCGCGCAGCTACGACCGGGGCCACGATCCCGCGGGCCCGGGCCGGCAACTGGGCGCGATCATCGCCTCGGGCGACCGCACGCAGGAGCTGGGGCAGATCCGCGCCCCCACGCTGGTCATCCACGGCTCCAAGGACAAGATGGTCGCGAAGTCCGGCGGCGTGGCCACGGCCAAGGCCATCCCCGGCGCCAGGCTGATGATCGTCGAGGGCATGGGGCACGACCTGCCCGACGCGGCCTGGCCACAGCTGGTGGATGCGATCGCGAACCACGCCCACACAGCGGACCGGACCGCGTCGGGCGCACCGCTCACGGCCTCTTGACCGACGGCGATGCCGAGCGGACCCGCCTGCGGGACGGGTCGACCGTACTGATCCGCCCGATCGCGGCCGAGGACCGCGAGCTCCTGCGCTCGGGCTTCGACGAGCTCTCCGAGCACAGCCGCTACATGCGCTTCCAGGCGCCGCTGGCCTCGCTCAGCGACAAGCAGCTCGACTACCTGACCGAGGTCGACCACCACGACCACGAGGCGCTCGTGGCGCTTGAGTCCTCACCCGAGTCGGCACCCGGCGAAACCGGCATCGTGGGCGTGGCGCGGTTCGTGCGCGTGAACGACCACGTGGCCGAGTGCGCGATCGCCGTCGCCGACGACTGGCAGGGGCGCGGCCTGGGCACCGAGCTGCTCGACCGCCTGGTCGAGCGCGCCCGCGAGGAACACGTCGATCGCTTCACCGCGCTCGTGCTCACCGGGAACGCGGAGGCACTGCGGATGCTCGAGCGTCTGGGCGACACCGTGCAGCGTCGGGTCGGCTCCCAGGTCGAGCTCGAGATCGAGCTGCCGGCACCACGGCAGCGCAGCCCGCAGCTCGCGCTGGTACTGGCCAGCGCGGCCCGTGGGCTGCTGGTCCCCGCGGTGAGCATGTGGCGCCAGGTCGCCGACTTCGCCCACGCCCATCGCCGGCGCGACGCGGTGGCCGAGCCCGCCAACGTGATCGTGGCCCACGCCCACGCCGACGCAACTGACGCGCAGGCGCCGGCGGTCAGCGTTGCCGCCGGCCTCGCCGCCGCCCAACAAGCCCACCTCCACCTTGTCGAGACCTACTGGCCGGTGCTGTCCGACCGGGAGGGGATCGAACGCCGTCTATCGGCAGCCGCCGAGGACCTGCGCGAGCGGGGCATCGGGGTGAGCACCCACCTGATCGGCGGCGACACCGTGGACGCGGTGATCGACGTTGCCGAGCAGAACGACGCCGCGCTGATCGTGATCGACTCGCGCGCGGACACCGGGCTCACGCCGTGGCGCGCGTACTCACTACCCGCTCGGGTGTGCGCACGCGCGCCGTGTGACGTGCTTCTCGCTAAAGAGCCTTAGGCCGCTTCGCCGAGGCCTTCGAGCTCGCCCGAGCGGGCGAGCCGCCGAAGGCCCTGCTCCTCGAGCTGACGGGCCCGCTCGGCGGTGATGCCGAGCTCGCTGCCCGCCTGGCGGAGCGTCCGGGGCTCCTCGCCGGCCAGGCCGAAGCGCAGCCGGATCACGCTCTGCTCGGCCGCCGGAAGGCGCTGCACGGCCTCGTTGACGCGCTGGTCACGCTCGGTCACGGCCACCTCTTCGAGCGGCTCGGGCCGATCGCTGGCCAACAGGTCGCCCAGTGCCGTCTCGCCGTCTTCGCCGACCGGCTGGTCAAGGCTGGTCATCGCCCGGCTGAGCTCGCGGAGCTCGGCGATCTCCTCGACGGGGATCTCCGAAACCGCGGCGATCTCCTCGTCGGTCGGCTCCCGCCCGAGCTTGGTGCTGAGATCGCCTTCGATCTTGCGCACCTTGACCTGCCGCTGCGACACATGCACCGGCACCCGGATCGTCCGGCCGTGATTCTGGAGCCCGCGCTGGATCGCCTGACGGATCCACAGCGTCCCGTAAGTCGAGAACTTGAATCCGCGCCGCCAGTCGAACTTCTCCACGGCCCGGATCAGGCCCAGCATGCCCTCCTGAACCAGGTCCTCCATCGGGAGGCCGTGGCCCTGGTAGCGCCGTGCCTGGGATACGACCAGCCGCAGGTTGGCGTTGATCATCCGCTCCTTGGCCTCGAGGTCACCGCGCTCGATCCGCTTGGCCAGCTCGATCTCCTCCGCGGCGGTCAGCAGCGGATGGACGCGAGCCCGCCGGAGGAACAGCTCGAGCGATTCGACGACTCCGCTGCCACGCTCCTCTTCGACGGTCGGGCGCAGCTCGACCCCGGCATCCACCGGGGCGCCCGCATGCGTCCGACGGCGCCGGATCTGACGCCGGTTGCCTGTCGCGGCGGCGCGCTTGGTGCCACCGGTCCTGACCCGCCGGGCGGTCTCATGCTTGCCGGGCCGCGCCGAGGCGTTGGTCCGACGATCTACTTCAAAATTTTCCAATTCAATCCTCGTGTCGTCCATAGTTCGATACGGATCGAATTATAGCATTTGTTCGACGTTTGTCGAACCAATGGCTACGACGTCGATCCGGCGTCTTTCTCACTAACAAGACTCCGAATGCGTGGGTTTGTTTCTCCCAGGCGACGGGTTCTTCTTGATTCCTTACCTTCCGGGGTGGGACGGCCATGCGCGGGCAGTTGCTCGAACGGGACGAGCGCGCGGAATGCGGTGGGCGCAGGATGTTCGCCACTCGCTTGCATGATCGATATACGTGCCCGCCGGACGCACATCACATGCCGCGCCTAATCGAATGTCCGAGTCTGCCCGAGGATCCAGAGCCCAAACCTCCACGGATGTTCGAGCGTTTCCCGCTCACCGGCGTGGGTAGCGCTTGATCTCGATGAGTGTTGACGCCGTCACCCGGGAGGCTCGCGACGCGTTCGAGAGCTACGCCGCGCCCCAGGAACGGCCTCCGTTCCGCACGTATGCCGTGCTGGCCGCCGTGTTCAACGGCGGCTTCGGGGGGGCGTTGCTGGCCGCGAAGCGCTCGCGCCGCCTGCCCGAGCGGATCGAGAGCCGTGACGTGCTCCTACTCGGCATCGCCAGCCACAAGCTCTCGCGCCTGGTGGCCAAGGACAAGGTCACCGCGTTCCTGCGCGCCCCGTTCACCGAGTACCAAGGTCGCGGCGGCCCGGCCGAGGTGGAGGAGCGCCCCCGCGGGGAGGGCGTCCGCCGAGCCGTCGGCGAGCTGTTGATCTGCCCCTATTGCCTCGGGCTGTGGGCCTCCGGAGCGTTCCACGTCGGTCTGCTCTACGCGCCCCGCACGACCCGCGTGGTCGCCTCCACCCTGACCGCGCTCACCGTGTCGGACTTCCTCCAGATCGGCTACAAGGCGGCCGAAGAGCACGGTCTGGGCGGGTCGTAGGCCTAAGCTTCGCGAGGTGCGCTACGTAATCGTCGGCGCCGGCATCCTCGGCTTGGCCACCGCCCGCCAGCTTGCCCGCTCCGAGGAGGAGAACACCGAGATCGTCGTGCTCGAGAAGGAGCCCGACATCGCCGCGCACCAGACCTCTCACAACAGCGGCGTGGTACACGCCGGCATCTACTACGCGCCGGGATCGCTCAAAGCCAGGCTGTGCCGGCGCGGGCTGGGCCTGCTGCGCGAGTTCTGCGCAGCCCACCGCCTGCCCTACGAGGCGTGCGGCAAGGTCGTGGTGGCCACGAACGAGGGCGAGGTGGAGCCGCTCAGGCGCCTCGCCGAGCGGGCCACAGCCAACGGAGTGCCCGGTCTCAGGTGGCTGGAGCAGAGCGAGCTGACGACCGTCGAGCCGAACGTGCGCGGGGTGGCGGGACTGCACTCGCCGGAGACCGCGATCGCCGACTTCGCCACGGTGGCCCGGGCGTTCGCCGGCGAGATCACGGCCGCCGGCGGGGAGATCCGCACCGGCGCTGGCGTCGCCCGCATCGGTCACGACGCGAGCGTCGAGCTGACCGACGGCTCGCGCATCGAAGCCGACCGGGTGATCGTGTGCGCGGGCCTCGAGGCCGACCGGCTGGCCATCGCCTCCGGCGAGCCGGCCGAGCCGCGGATCGTGCCGTTCCGCGGCGAGTACTGGCAGCTTCGCCCTGAGCGCGCCCATCTTGTGCGCGGCCTGATCTATCCGGTGCCCGATCCGGCCCTGCCGTTCCTGGGCGTGCACCTGACCCGCAAGATTGGCGGCACGGTCCTGCTGGGTCCCAACGCGATCCTGTCCACGGCCCGCGATGCGTACGAGCGCCGGCGGTTCGACCCGCGCGACGTCTACGACGCGATCAGCTGGCCCGGGACGCTGCGGATGCTGCGCCGCCATTGGCGCGCTGGGTTCGGCGAGCTGGTCCGCTCGGCCTCCAAGCGCCAGTTCGTGCGCGAGGTGGCGCGGTACGTCCCGGCCATCGGCCCGGAGGACGTCCTCCCCGCGTCGGCCGGTGTTCGTGCGCAGGCGATCGACCGTGACGGGTCGCTGGTCGACGACTTCCGCCTCGGCGTGAACGGCCGGGTGGCCTGGGTGCGCAACGCGCCCTCCCCGGCCGCGACCTCCTGCCTGGCCATCGCCGAGGAGCTCCTCGCGCGCGCCGCCTGAGCACCCCGTAGTTCCCCGCAACCGCCCCGGAGAACTACCGCTAAGGGTTTCGGGCAACTACGTCGATACATGAGCATGCTCTCCAACCGCGAGGCGCTTTCGCGGGCCAGCCACGAGCTGCGAACCCCGTTGAACGCGATCCTGGCCTTCGGCCAGCTGCTGGCCCTCGATTCGCTGAACGAGCCCCAGCGCCACAGTGTGGAGCAGATCATCGCCGGGGGACGCCATCTACTCGGCCTGATCGAGGATCTGCTCGACCTCTCCCGCGTGGGAGAGCTGTCAATCGGCCCGGTCGACGTCGGCGAGGAGATCTCCGACGCGATCGCACTGTGCCGGCCGCTCGCCGACGAGCGTTCCTTGACCGTGCACCTCGAGCTCCCCGATGAGCCCCTCGTCGCGTGCGGCGACCGCCGGCGGCTCAAGCAGGTCCTTCTCAATCTGGTCTCGAACGCGATCAAGTACAACCGCCCCGGCGGCACACTGACGGTGAGCGCCGATCACGAGCCGGGCGACCAGGTGCGGATCGAGGTAATCGACACCGGCCGGGGCATGACGCGGTCCGAGCTTGGCCGCTTGTTCGTCCCCTTCGAGCGGCTCGACGCTGCGCGCCGCGGGATCGAGGGCAACGGCCTCGGGCTGGCGGTCTCGAAGGCTCAATCCGAGGCGATGGGCGGCACGATCAAGGCCGCCTCCACCCCCGGCGAGGGGTCGGTCTTCACGCTGCGGCTGCCGCTAATGGCGGGGCAGGTGGAAGATGTCGAGCGTGCCGCTCGTCGCGTGATCGTTGGCGTTGCCGACTGGGAGGATGACCCGGCCGCCGACCACGATCGGGCTGTTCCAGTGGCCGCTGCCTGCGGGTAGCGACACCAGCCGGTGCCCGCTGGTCGGCAGGTAGATGTCGAGCGCGCCACCGGGGTCGAACACGTACAGCAGGCCGCCGGCGATCACCGGGCTGGTCCCGGCGCTCGAGGACTTCCAGGCCACCCGAAGGCGCGGGTGTGCGGCGCCACCGGTCAGCACGTAGGCCCACGTGCCGGCGCCGTCGCCTACGAACACCCAGACGCGGCCGCCGTGCGACCAGATCGCGGGCGCGGTGAACACCTGGGTGCTGCCCGGGCTCGGCATCTCCTGGATCTGCCCGCCCAGGCGAGCGCTCGGGCCGCCGGTCGTACCGTCGAGCCGATCGAGATCGAGCAGGTCGATCACGCCCGCCTTGCCGCCCTGGACGGCCAGCCGGCGACCGTGATAGGCCGGCAGCACCGCCGGCGAGGTGCTTCCCAGGTCGGCGTCGCTCGAGTTCAGCTGCGCCTGGTTGGTCGGGGTCCAGTTGTGGAGCAGGTCCTTGGCGTCCGGGCTCAGCTCGAGCACGCTGTCGCCCCAGTCGGTCGACCCGTTGAACGGGGCGTTACCGGTGGCGACGAGGATGCGGCCGGTGCCCGGCTCGATCACCGCCCCGTCGCGGCCCCAGATCGCCGAGTCGCTGGCCGGGCACGTCCGGGGCACGATCAGCTCATGCCGATCCGAGCACAGCGAGTTCCACACCGCGGTCACCCGACCCGAGCTTCCGGTCGATCATCACCACGTGGCCCTGATACGGCGGCGCGTCCCCGATGTAGCCGTCGGTGACCACCACCAGCGAGCTGCCGCTGATGTTGAGCGCCGACGCGATCTTCTCGTGCGTGGCGTCGAAGGTGACGCTGACCGGCCAGCCGCCGGCACGGACCTCCCGGCCGCTCGAGACGGCCAGCTTGTGGATGCGGCCGTCTGGCGAGGATGCGTAGACGAACCGACGGTCGGGGTCCGCGATCGGAGTCGCCGTGGTGATCTGGGCGCTGCCCTCGTACGAGCCGATGTTGCCCGGCGTGAAGCTCCACAGGCGCCGGCCGCTGCCCGGATCGACCGCGAGCGTCCGCCCGTAGGTCGTCGTCATCACGAGCACGTCGTACTTGTGGCCGCGCACCACGATTCCGTGCAGCTCGATCGCCGAGGAGTCGACGGTCCCGGGGAGCTGAACCTTGCGCAGGCGCAGCGCCCCGACGTTGTGCGCGGTCAGGCCGGTGGCGCTCGTGTAGACGCCGCTTCGCTGGGCGTCGACGTTGAAGCGCAGCCAGTCGCCGGCGGCCGGGATCTTGGTCTTGGCGAGCGTGGCCCGCGTGGGAACGGCGGTCGGGTCGACGCTCGCGGTGTGCCCACCGCCGCACCCGGCGAGTAGCACCGCTATTGCGCTCAGCGCAAGCAGCGCCCGCCTCATGGAAGCTTCAGATTCGCAGGCGGGGTAACGGGCGCACCGGAGGACCCCACGCCCGGCGGAAGCACACTGTCGGCGGCGCTCCCGGCCGCCTGCACGGCCTGCGTGGCGGCCGGGCCGACCGGCCCGGGAAGCTGCTGGGTGACCGGCGTCACGGTGTTGACGATCCGGTCGACCGGTGTCGGCCGCGGCTGCGGCTGGGGCTGCGGCGACGGACCCGCCGGCGGGGACGACTCGGTGGGAGCGGACCCGGTCGGGGCGGGCCGGGACGGGACGGGCGCAACGCTTCCGCCACCCACGATCGGCACGACGCCGCCAATCGCCCCGCCGCTCTGACTCGGCCCGTGCGAGGGCCTCGGACCCGCGCCGGTGCGTCCGGGCCCCGAGCCCGGGCCGGCCTGCCCGGTCCCCGGACGCGACGGACCGGCGCCCAGCGCGGCGACCGGGATCGGCGGCAGCGAGTGAGCCGGAGCGCCGGCATGGCCGGCGGCGAGCGCACCGCCGGACGCGCCGGGGACGGACGGTCCCGCGAAGATCTGGCCGAGCACGCCGACCTGATTGAACCCGCCGCCGACGGCAAGCACCACTAGGGCGCCAAGCATCGCGGACGGGACGATCAGGGCCGCACTCGAGGCACCGTAGAGCTGGCGCCTCCAGGCCCGAGCAAGGCTCATGACGCTGATGGTAGCTCCGCACTTGACAGCCGCGACGCACTTACCGTTTCTCAACTGGGTGAGGCCTGCCGCGCCCGCGGGTACGATCACCGCCGGGTCGCCCGAACCCAAACTCCCTCCTATGCAGCGTCTTTCCATCGCCCGCTCGCTGCGCCTGGCGCTCGTCGTGTTGACGGTCGCACTGGCTCTGGTCGCCGCTTTGGGCATCGCAAGCCTCTACAACGCTCGCCAACGCTACGAAAACCGACTGAGCGCAACGTCCTCCCTGGCCACCGCCGGAGCCAATCTGGCCGGAGCGAGCGTCGCCGAGGAGGAGGTGCTCCGCGACGCGCGTGGGCCGGCCGCCGCGACCGCGAGACGCCAGATGGCGTCCGCGTACAACGCGACGGCCGCCACCGCCACCTCGCTGGCCCGGGGCGACCCGCCCAGCGAACGACTCGTGCAGCAGCAGATCGCCGCCGAGCACGTGGCCCGTGCGGCCGCGGACCGCGGGAGCTTCTCCACCGCCCTCAGCGGTCCCCTCGCTCGGGAGCGCAGCCTGGCCGCCACACTCCAGGCTCGTCAGGCCACGCGCCAGGCGCAGGCGCGAAAGCAGGCCCGATCTGACTCCCGCCGCGCCCTGCTGCTGGTCATCGTGGCGGGGGTGTTGGCCCTGGGCGGCGCGCTCGCGCTGATCACGGTGCTGGTACGAGCGATGCGCCAGCCCCTCGACGACCTCGTCCACGCCACCCACAGCATGGCCGAGGGCAAGCTCGAGCAGCGGGTCGCGCCATCTGGGCCGCGCGAGCTCCAGGACCTCGCCGGCGCATTCAACGCGATGGGCGAGGACCTGGCCACCGCGCAGAACCGCATCGAGGAAGAGCGCCGGCGCCTCGCCGTGACCATCGAAAGCCTGGGCGACGCGCTGATCGTCACCGAGCCGGGATCGAGCGTGATCGCCGCCGTGAACCCCCGCGCCGCCGAACTCGTGCCCGAACTGGCCGTCGGTGGCTTGGTCGACGGGGAGGACAGCCCGCTCCCACGAGTGGAGGCGGCGCTCGCCAAGGAAACCCGAGTCGAGCACCGGGGAAGGTCGCTCGCGGTCACCGCCGCCCGGCTGGGGGGCGTGCAGGGAGGCATGGTGTGGACCGTGCGCGACATGAGCGAGTGGGCCCGGCTCGAGCGGGCCAAGAGCGAGTTCGTGGCCACCGCCTCGCACGAGCTGCGCAGCCCGCTGACCTCGATCAAGGGCTTCGTCGAGCTGCTCGAGCACTCCTCCGAGGGAATGTCCGAGCGCCAGCGCGAGTTCATCGAGATCATCCTCAAGTCGACCGACCGGCTGGTCGAGCTGGTCAACGACCTGCTCGACGTGGCCCGGATCGAGGCCGACCACGTGGAGATCAACCGCCGCCCGATCGACGTGGGCGAGGTCGTGCACGAGGTCGTGGAGCTGATCGCGCCGCGCATGGAGTCAAAGGGTCAGCGCGTGACCTCCTACGTGTCCGCCACCCTACCGCCGGCGATGGCCGACGCCGGCCGGGTCCGCCAGATCGTGGCCAACCTGCTGACCAACGCGCATCTCTACACGCCCGAGGGAGGCACCATCCACGTCGGCGTGGAGCCCGATCGCGCGTGGGTGCAGATCGTGGTCCAGGACTCGGGCGTGGGAATGAACCAGGAGGAGCTCGAGCGGATCTTCGATCGCTTCTATCGCGCCGGCCACCGCAGCGGCTCGAACCCGGGCACCGGCCTGGGGCTGTCGATCGTGAAGTCGCTGGTGGATCTGCACGGCGGGCAGATCGGCGTCGAGTCAGAACCCGGGCAGGGCACGATCTTCCGCGTCCGGCTGCCCGCCGCGGTGCCCGGCTTCGATTCGCCTGGGGCACTCGAGGCGATCCGCGGCCGCAACGTGCTCGTGGTCGACGACGAGCGCGAGATCGCCGAGCTGATCGCCAGCCAACTCGGCTCGCTCGACGTCCAGACCACGATCGCGCTGAGCGGCGAGGAGGCGCTCGAACTCCTGCGCACCGGAGAGTACGACGCGGTCACGCTCGACATCCTGATGCCGGGCATGGACGGCTTCGAGGTCCTGCGGGAGATCCGCTCGGACCGCGATCTGGCCGGCACCCCGATCGTGTTCGTATCGGTGTTCTCGGGGCGTCAGGAGCTGGCCGGCGAGTGGGTTGTGGCCAAGCCGATCGACGCCGACGAGCTTCGCGACGTGCTGGGCGCCGCGGTCAGCGCCGGCCGCTCGCGCGTGCTGGTGGTCGGCCGCGAGACGCTCCAGTCCCTGCTCGAGCCCGCGCTCGACGACCTCGGCATCGAGTTCCAGTGGGAGATGAGCGGCGCGGCCGCGGCGCGCGTGTGTCGCGAGCGTCGCTTCGAGGTCGCGCTGGTCGATGTGGGTATCCGCAACCCGCAGATGGTCATCCAGGCCCTCGACCTGCGTGGCCGGCGGGTGCGCCGGGCGGTGATCCTCGTATCCGACGGCGCCACCCCCACGCCGCCGGGAGTCGACAAGCTGGGGATGGAGGTCGTGCCGGCCGACTATGCCGCGTCGGCGATCCTTGCCGCGCTGCGGGGCGGGCGATAACTTTAGTGACGGGACGGGTAGCCATTCCCGGGCAGGAGCGGTACGTGCCTCATGTTGCATGACCTGACAGAGCTACTCTGAGACGAGATGGCGGTCCAGAGCGAAATCGGCCTGATCGACGAGCTCGTGCGCCTGCGCGCCGAGCTGCGCCGGCGGGAGCGCGAGGCGGCCGACAAGGAACTTCAGCTCCAGCGCTACGCCGCCGACCTGCGCGAGACGTTCAAGCAGGAGCGCGCCCGCGCCCAGGAGCTGCGCCGCTCCTACATGGCAACGGTGCGCGCGCTCTCGAACGCGGTCGAGGCGCGCGATGCCTATACCGGTAAGCACGCCGAGCGCGTGGCCGCATACGGCCTCGAGATGGCCCGCAAGTTCCCCGATGAGCTGGTCCTCACCCCCGAGCTCGAGTTCGGGTTCCTGCTCCACGACGTGGGCAAAGTTGCCATTCCCGACGCAATCCTCTACAAGCCGGGAGCGCTCGACGACGACGAGCGCATGCTGATGTCGCGCCATCCGGTGATCGGCTCCGAGATCGTGCAGGGGATCGAGTTCCTGGCCGAGGCGGCCGACGTGGTGCGCTCGCACCACGAGAAGTGGGACGGCACCGGCTATCCCGACGCGCTGGCCGGCCGCAACATCCCGCTCGCTGCGCGCGTGTTCGCGGTCGCCGACGTGCTCGACGCGCTGACCACCGACCGGCCCTACCGGCCGGCCTGCTCGCTGCGCTACGCCCGCGCGATGATCACCTCCGACAGCGGCACGCACTTCGATCCGCACGTCGTCGACGCGTTCAACACGATCGACGACAGCGTGTTCGAACGGATCGCAGCCGAGATCCGATGACCCACGGAGTGCTGATCGTCGACGACGACCAGTTCATCCGCAAGCTGATCGCCACCACCCTCGAGGACGTCGCGGAGTTTGAGCTGCACGAGGCGGCCGACGGACTCGAGGCGCTCGAGGTAGCGCGCCGGACGCACCCCTCGCTGGTCTTCCTCGACGTCGACATGCCGCGGCTGAACGGGATCGAGACCTGCCGGCAGCTGCGCGAGGACGACCTGACCGCCGGCGCGACGATCGTCATGCTGACCGCGTCGCACGGCGACAACGTCGAGACCGACGCCGAGCAAGCCGGCGCCGACCTGTTCCTGACGAAGCCGTTCAGCCCGCTCGACCTGCTGCGGCTCGTCGATCAGCTCGGCGACCGTCAGGCGCGCCGAGGCTGACAGACTTCGTTCGTGACCCGCCGCGCCTGGGTGGCCTTCGCGGTCGCCTCGATCATCTGGGGCGTCCCCTACCTGTTCATCGAAATCGCCGTGCGCCACGGCGTGACGCCGCCGGCGCTGGCCTGGGGCCGGGTTATGTTGGGCGCGCTCGTGCTGCTGGCGCTGGCCTGGCGAGCCGGGACGCTGCGCAGCCTGCACGGGCGCTGGCGCTGGCTCCTCGCCTACGCGGTGGTCGAGATCTCGATCCCGTTCCCGATGCTGGCCTTCGGCGAGTCGCGCGTCCCCTCCTCGCTGGCCGCGATCATGGTCGCCACGGTGCCGCTGATCGGGGCGCTCCTCGCCATGCGCTTCGATCACTCCGAGCGGCCCACCCCCGTGCGCGCGCTCGGCCTGCTGACCGGCTTTTGCGGCGTGATCGCGCTGGTCGGCCTCGACGTGGCCGGCCACGGCGGCGAGCTGCTCGGGATCGGCGCGATCCTGCTGACCGCCACCGGCTACGCGATCGGCCCGATGATCATCAAGCACCGCATGGCCGGACTCGACCCACGTGCGAGCCAGGGCGCCGCCTTGGCCATCGCCGCGCTGCTGCTGGCACCGGTGGCCGCGCTCGATCCGCCCCACCACGTGCCTACCGCCGGCGCGATCGGCTCTGTGGTCGTGCTCGGCCTGCTGTGCACGGCCGGCGGGTTCGTGGTCTACGCGATCCTGATCGGCGAGGCCGGCTCCAGCCGCGCCACGGTGATCACCTACGTCAACCCGGTGGTGGCGGTGAGCCTCGGCGTGGCGCTGCTCGGCGAGCGCCCGGGCGCCGGCGCGGTGGCCGGCCTGCTCTTGATCCTGGCCGGCGGCTGGCTGTCCACCGACGGCCGCCTCCCACCCGGGCTGGCAACCCGCTTGCCGCGGCCTCGCCCACTCGCTGTGAATAGGTCGATAACAGCGGGAAGGTTCCACGACGGCCGCGGTCCTTCCTTGTAAAAGGCCGGCACTGGGCCGGCCCGAACAGGAGGGGAGAAGTGATGCGTGGATCACTGTCTCGCAGGCGAGCGGTCTGGCTGAGCTTGACCGCCCTGATCGCGACGGCCGCGGTTGCGGTTCCGATCGCCACCAGCCTGGGTGCGCCGAGCAACCCGTACACCCAGACGAACCTCATCTCCGACATTCCGGGGGTGGCCCGGATCACCGATCCGAACCTCGTCAACCCATGGGGACAGGCCACCATCGGGCCCAGTCCCCTGTGGGTGGCCGACAACGGCTCTGACTCCTCGACGCTGTACACCGGCGGCGTCAACGGCAGCATCCCGGCGCCGGCACCGGCCCCAGCGCCACCCGTGGTGAAGATCGACGGCGGCGCACCGACCGGGACCGTCGGCAACACGACCGGGTCGACGACCGACTTCCTCGTCCACACCAAGATGGGCACGGCGGCGGCGAATTTCATCTTCGCCTCCGAGAACGGCTTCATCACCGCGTGGAGCCGCGCCGTGTCCGGCACGGAGGCTCGGGTCGTGGCCCGTTCTCCGCACGCCGTCTACAAGGGACTCGCGCTGGCCTCGGTGGGAACCGCGAACTACCTGTACGCGACTGACTTTCATCACGGGCGGATCGACGTGTTCGACGGACGCTTCGATCGGGTGAGGCTCGGCAGGCACGCGTTCACCGATCCGAACCTCCCGGATGGGTTCGCGCCGTTTGGCATCCAGCCGATCAACGGTGAGCTGTACGTCAGCTACGCCAAGCAGGACGCTCAGCGGCACGACGACGTCGCCGGGCCGGGCAACGGGTTCGTCGACGTCTACAGCACCAGCGGCGCGCTGCAGACGCGGCTGATCAGCCGCGGCGACCTCAACTCGCCCTGGGGGCTCGTGCTCGCGCCCTCGAGCTTCGGCGGGTTCGCCGGGGATCTGCTGGTCGGCAACTTCGGCGACGGCCTGATTCACGCGTACGACCCGGTCCATGGCACTGAGGCTGGGATGCTGACCAACACCGACGGCAACCCGATCGCGATCGACGGTCTGTGGGGCCTGCGGTTCGGTAACGGGACGTTCGGCGACCAGGGGGCGCTTGTGTTCACCGCGGGAATCGCGGACGAGGGCCACGGCCTGCTGGGCGAGATCACGCCCGCCGGCTAGGGCGCGTCCGCACGAATTGCGACCGCCGGGCACAGATGCCCGGCGGACCGGCCCCAGGGACGCCGCCGAAGGCGGCCCCTAAGAGATCTTGATCAGGACGATCGTGTTCAGCACGAACGCGATCGCGAACCCGATCGTCCAGCGATTCAGGTTCTTCTCGACGGTCGAGCCGCCACCCAGCGGGCCGGCGCCGGTGCCCACGCCGAACGCGCCGGACAGCCCGGCGTCCTTACCCGAGTGCATCAGGATCAGGAACACCAGCACGACCGAGATGAATATCTGGACGACGCCGAGAATCGTGCTCATGACGATGCCGATGGTAGCGAGCGGTCCTGCTCGTGGTCGAGTCCGCGCAGGATCTCGATCGCCTCGGCCCGCAGCGTAGAGTCGAGTTCGGCGTAGTCCTCGTCGGACAGCTTGCCGGTCAGGTGATCGAGCTCGGCGTCGCGCAGCTCGCGGTACTTGGCCTCGCGTGCCGCCTCGAGCTCCGCCAGACTGTCCCCTCCGGGCTCCTCGGAGGCGCCGACCCGGCGAAGCGGCGCCGAGATGAACAGCACGAGCCCGGCCACGACGGCCAGCACCACCAGCAGCTCGAGCGGGCCGATCATCTCACGCAGGCTCGCGGACCGGGACCGGGGGCTCGCGGACCGGGACCGGGGGCGGGCCGGATGGCCGGGCCGCTTGCGGCGCGCTGGCGCGCCGGCGGCTCAGCGCCGGCACCGGCCACAGCGCGATCAGTCCGCCGACGCCGATGATCAGCGCTCCCAGCCAGATCCAGGTCACGAGCGGGTCCACGATCAGGAGGAACTCGGTCTTCCAGGGATGGGTGACGAACCGGTGCGCGATCTCCGCCACCGCCAAGTCTCGCTCGGT
Organism: uncultured Solirubrobacterales bacterium; assembly: GCA_963841535.1. GTDB lineage: Bacteria > Actinomycetota > Thermoleophilia > Solirubrobacterales > Solirubrobacteraceae > Palsa-465. The sequence continues at coordinate 70,487 of CAWJDF010000005.1, forward strand.
CCAGAGCGCATTCATCGCCTGCTGCGCGCGCGCCGGCGGCAGCTTGGCCGCCTGGGTCATCACCTGCGGGGCGTAGTTCGCAAACACCGTGTTGCCCCGGTTGATCAGGGACGCGAGCGGGGCGGTCTGGACGTTGATCACGGTCCAGATGTCGCGGCGCAGGCCGGCGTCCAGGCCCACCGCGCTGTCCGAGTTCGCGCTGTCGAAGAACTTTCCGATCAGGCCGTCGGAGGGGTCCTGCGAGGGATAGAAGTTGCGAGTGGTGGTCACGGTCGTGACGTGCTTGCCGCCCTTGGACACGTTCAGCACCGCACCGAAGGAGATCTTCTGGTCGGTCACCGACTCCACCGGGCGCACGTAGCGGATCGTGTAGCCGTCGACATTGGCCTTCTGGCCGGGCGAGAGCAGGACGTCCTGCGAGTGCTTGAAGGATGAGGAGGCCGCCACGCCGACGAGCAACACGGCCAGGCCGGCGTGCACGATGTAGCCGCCGTAGCGCCGGCGGTTGCGGCGAATCAGCCCGACCAGCGCGATCGGGATCGCGTCATGGGTGATCGCGCGGCGCGCGGCCACCCCGCGCCACAGCTCCTGGACCACGCTCGCCAGGACGAAGGCGCCGAGCGCGAACATCGCCAGCGCGAGCGGCCGCGAGCTCGGCCCGCGGGGCACGGCCAGCAGCACGATCAGCGTCACCAAGCCTGCCGCCACCGGGAGCGCGAAGCCCCGGCCCAGGTTGGCCACGGTCACCCGCCGCCACGCGATGATCGGCCCGATCCCCGACAGCAGCACGAGGATCAGGGCCAGCGGGACGATGAACGGCTGGAAGGCGGGCGGGCCCACCGACACCTTGGTGCCGGTCAGCGCCTCCGAGATCAGCGGGAAGAAGGTGATCCAGAAGACCACCAGGACCATCGCCACCAGCACCATGTTCTGGAGCAGGAACACCGCCTCGCGCGACCACAGCGACTCCAGCCGCGCGTCGGAGCGCAGCAGCTCGCGGCGCCAGAGGATCAGCCCGATCGAGCCAATCACCATCGCCCCGATCAAGACCACGAACGGCACCCCGAGCGTCGACGCGCCGAAGGCGTGGATCGAGTTGAGGATCCCCGAGCGGACCAGGAACGTCCCGAGGATCGACAGCGTCCCGGCGCCCAGGACAAGCGAGGCGTTCCAGATCTTCAGCATGCCCCGCTTCTCCTGGATCATGATCGAGTGGATGAACGCGGTGATGCACAGCCACGGCATCAGCGCGGCGTTCTCGACCGGATCCCAGGCCCAGTAGCCGCCCCAGCCCAGCTCGGTGTAGGACCAGCGCGCCCCGAGCAGGATCCCGATCCCCAGGAACAGCCAGGCCGCCAGCGCGAACCGCCGGGTCACCGCGATCCACTCGGCGCCCAGGCGCCCGGTGACGAGCGCCCCGACCGCGAACGCGAACGGGATCGTCAACAGCGTGTACCCCGAGTACAGCATCGGGGGGTGGATCATCATGCTGGGGTGAAGCAAGAGGGGATCCAGGCCCGCGCCCTCCGCCGGGGGCTGGGCGCTGGTCGTGAACGGGTTGGCGAAGAACACGGCCAGCGAGGTGAAGAACGCCCCGAAGCCCAGCAGCACCGCGGTGGCGTAGGGCGTGATCTCGCGCACTCGGCGGCGGGTCAGGAACAGGATCAGGCTCGACCACACCGACAGCAGGAACACCCACAACAGCAGCGAGCCCTCCTGCGAGGACCAGGCCGCGGCGAGCTTGTAGAAGGTCGGCGTGGTGGTCGATGAGTGCTGGGCCACCACGTTGTAGGAGAAGTCCGAGCGCAGGAAGGCGACCTCGAGGATCGCGAAGGCCAGCGTGGCAAGCCCGGCCAGCGCGTACACGGCGCGGCGGCCCGAGTCGACCCACTCCCGCCTGCCGGTCCGCGCCCCGAACAGCGAGGCGCCGATGCCGTACAGGGCGACCACCAGGGCCAGGATCAGCAGCGCGCGACCTACGACCGCCATCTCAGCCCATCCCTCCGGACGTCACGACGCCGCGGCCGCCTGGTACTTCGATGGGCACTTCGTCGTGAGCGAGTTTTGCTGGCCGACGTAGGTCGCGCCGGCTCCCTCGCGTACCGCCACCATCACCGCGCGCCCGGCGGCGAACGGGTCCGGCACGATGCCCGTGTACCGGACCGGGACCGACACTCGCAGCTTGGGGTCCCGGATCCGGAACAACAGCGCGGTGCCCTCGTGCCGGACCGAGCCGGTGAGCACCGTCCCGGCCAGCTCGTAGGTCTGACCCCGCCTCCCCTGGTTGAGCAGTTGGGAGGCGGTGAACTCCTTGGTGCCGGCGCTGAAGCTCACGTAGATGAGCGCTGTCGCCAGCAGCAGGGCGGCGGTGAGAGCGACGCTCAGCCGGATGACGCGCTTGCGGCTGGGATCCATCTGGGCTGATTCTCCCATACGGCGGCGGCCGATCCCCCCGTCGCTCACGACCAGAGGGGGTCTGCCGATTAAGGTCGTATTAGCCGGGTGAGACTTTGCGCCCGATCCAGAAACGAATCACGTCCACGAGCGTTATTAGGCAGAGATGGTGGTCCTAACCAAGCGAAGCGAGCGCAGCGCCCGGCGGCGCCGGCAGGTTGGCGACAGCCACCGCGCCGAGCACGCCAGCGCGGCTCCCCACACCCACACCCATAGCCAGAGCGGCCCGGCGCCGAGCGAGCGCCGCCACGGCGGTCCCTCCGAGGACCGCGCCCTGTACACGTGCGAATGCGGCTACGCCTTCGAGGCACTGGTCACGACCTCGGTCGGCTGCCCGCACTGCGCGCGTACCCAGGCCTGGTAGCCGCCGCCGGATCCCCGGCGCACCGACCCACGGGCTCTCGGCCGGCCAGGCAGGTACGCGAGCCGACCGAGTTCGCGCGCCCCCGGGCGCTCACGGGGGCGATCACCACGGTTCCCGAGATCGTCGCGTTTCCCTTCGGCCATCTCGGCATCCGGGCGATCCCGCTCCTCGACGCCGAGCCGGCGGTGCTCACGCTGGTCTGGCCGGAGGGCGCCGCCACCCCGCTGGTGGAGGATCTGGTCGACCTGGCCCGCCAGGTCCATGCTGCTGTTGGTTAGCAACCTCCCGTAAACCAGAGCGTGAATTCTCCGTTTACCGGCCGTTTATCAGACGAGCGGGGTGGCCTCGTCCCCCGGGGCCGCTCCGCCCTAGACCGCGGTTGGTGGGACCGCGTCAGGCTGCCATGCACGAATCCTCAGACATCGATATCGACATCGTCGAGCGCGACGGCGTGGTGGTCGTCGTGGTCAAGGGCGAGGTCGACCTGTACGCCGCGTCCGAGTTCGAGGCGTCGCTGACGCGCGCGGGAGCGAGCCGGCCGCAGTCGATCGTGGTCGACGTCGACCGGGTCGACTTCATGGACTCGGCTGGGGTGCACGTCCTGCTCCAGTTCTGGAGCTCCCAGCGCAACGGCACCCATTTGGCGTTGACGCCCGGCTCGCCGCAGGTGCGGCGGTTGCTCGAGGTCACCGGCGTCCGGCGACACCTGCCGTTGGCGCCCTCGCCCGGGCTGTCCCCCGGCTGAGCCTCCCCGGGCCCGGGGGCCCGGCCGATCACAGCTCTTCGAGCGCTTCGTTCAGCGTCTGGCTGGGACGCATCGCCGCCGCGACCTTGTCCGGGTCGGGACGGTAGTAGCCGTCGATCTCGACCGAGGAGCCCTGCGCCGCGCCGAGCTCCTCGACGATCTTGTCCTCGTTCTCGGACAAGCGCTGCGCGAGGGCGCCGAAGCGCTTGGCGAGCTCGCCGTCCTCGTCCTGCTCGGCCAACTCCTGCGCCCAGTACAGCGCCAGATAGAAGTGGCTGCCCCGGTTGTCGATCTCACCCACCTCGCGCTTGGGCGAGCGGTCCTCCTCGAGGTAGCGCCCGACGGCCCGGTCGAGAGTCCGGGCCAGGAGGCTGGCCCGTGGCTTGTCGTCCTTCTCGGCCAGGAGCTCGAGTGAGGGACCGAGCGCGAGGAACTCGCCGAGGGAGTCCCAGCGCAGATGGTTCTCCTCGAGGAACTGCTGCACGTGCCGGGGAGCCGAGCCACCGGCGCCGGTCTCGAACAGACCGCCGCCCGCCATCAGCGGCACGACCGAGAGCATCTTGGCGCTCGTCCCGAGCTCGAGGATCGGGAACAGGTCCGTGAGGTAGTCGCGCAGCACGTTTCCGGTGACCGAAATCGTGTCCTCGTTCTCGCGCGCGCGCTCGAGCGTGCGGCGCGCGGCGGCGGCGACGTCGAGGATCTCGATCTCGGCCCCATCGGTGTCGATCTCCTTAAGCGCGGCCCTCACCTTGCGCAGCACCTCGGCGTCGTGGGCCCGCGACTCGTCCAGCCAGAAGATCGCCGGCGTCTCGGTTTCCCGCGCGCGCGAAACCGCCAGCCGGATCCAGTCCTGGATCGGGGCGTCCTTGGTCTGGCACATGCGCCAGATGTCGCCGGTGTCGACGTCGTGCTCGAGCAGCGTCTGATCGCCGTCGTCGCGGACCCGGACCGTCCCCGGGCCCTCGATCTCGAACGTCTTGTCGTGCGAGCCGTACTCCTCGGCCGACTGGGCCATCAGCCCGATGTTCGGCGTCGAGCCCATCCTGGCGGGGTCGAACGCGCCGTGCTCCTTGCAATGCTCAACGGCCTCGCCGTACAGCGCGGCGTAGGAGTGATCGGGGATCACGAACTTGGCGTCCTGCTGCTCGCCCTCGGCGTTCCACATCCGGCCCGAGGTCCGGATCGCGGCGGGCATCGACGCGTCGATGATCACGTCACTGGGGACATGGAGGTTCGAGATGCCGCGGCCGGAGTCGACCATGGCCAGCGGAGGCCCGGTGTCGTAAGCGTTCTCGATGGCTTGCTCGACCTCCTTGCGCTTATCGTCGGGCAGGTCCTCGATCGCCTTGAGCAGCGCGCGCAGCCCGTCGTTGGGGTTCACCCCGACTGAGTTCAGCTCGTCCCCGTGCTCTTCGAACAGGGTCTTGAAGTAAGCCCGCACGGCATGCCCGAAGATGATCGGATCGGCCACGCGCATCATCGTCGTCTTGAGGTGGACCGAGAACAAGACGCCCCGCTCCTTGGCGTCATCGATCTGCTCCGCCAGGAACTTCTGCAGCGCGGCACGGCGCATGACCGCGGCGTCGATGATCTCGCCCGCCTTCACGGCGATGTCGTCCTTGAGTACGGTCACGTTGCCGTCGGGGTCGACGTGCTCGATGCGGACCTTGCCCTCGCGCTCGAGCGTGTGCGAGCGCTCGGTCGAGCGGAAGTCGTCCTCGCTCATCGTCGAGACGTGCGATTTGGAGTCTGAGGACCAATCGCCCATCGAATGGGGGTGCTGGCGGGCGTACTGCTTGACCGAGGCAGGGGCGAGGCGATCGGAGTTCCCCTGGCGCAGGACCGGGTTGACCGCGCTGCCCTTGACCTTGTCGTAGCGGCGGCGCACCTCGCGCTGCTCGTCATCGCCGGGCTCCTCCGGATAGTCCGGGATCTCGTAGCCCTTGCTCTGCAGCTCGTCGATCGCGTCTTTCAGCTGGGGCACCGAGGCGCTGATGTTGGGCAGCTTGACGATGTTCCCCTCAGGCTCCTGGGCCAGGTCGCCGAGCTCGGCCAGGGCGTCGGCGACGCACTGCTCCCCGTCGAGGCGATCGGGGAACTGGGCCAGGATCCGGCCCGCCAGCGATATGTCGCGGTCCTCGATCTCGATGTCGGCCGCCCCGGCGAACGCGCGCAGGATCGGCAGCAGCGAGTGCGTGGCCAGCGCCGGCGCCTCATCGGTCAGGGTGTAGACGATCTTCATTGCTCCGTTTTGCACCCTACCCATTGCTCAGCCCAATCCGTCGAGCGCCTGGGAGAGGTCCGCCCACAGATCCTCGACGGCCTCGAGCCCGACGCTCAGGCGAAGCAGCCCCGGGGGTACGCGCGTGGGCTCCCAGCGGCCTCTTGCCTCGAGCGTCGAGGCCACGCCGCCCAGGCTCGTCGCGTTCTCGATCAGGGTCAGGGCCTTCTCGACGTGCGTGGCCCCCTCAGCGTCGGCGACGTCGAACGAGAGGAGCGGCCCGAACTCGTCGACGTAGCGCGCCGCGATCGGATCCGGGCCCAGGCCCGGGTATCGAACTCTTTGAACGGCCGGATGGTCGGCGAGGCGGCGGGCCAGCTCCAGCGCACCGGCCGACTGGCGCTCTACCCGGAGCGCGAGCGTCTTCATCCCCCGCAGCATCAGCCAGGCCGGATCCGGGGCGGCCACGATGCCGGAGGCCGTTCGAAACGCCTGAAGGCGGGCGTGGTCCTCGGCGCGCGCGCAGCTCACGACGCCGATCAGCGCGTCGTGGTGGCCGGCCAGGATCTTCGTCGCGCTGTGCAGCACGAAGTCCGCGCCGTGCTCGAGGGGGCGCAGCAGGACGGGACTGAGCACGGTGTTGTCGACCGCGACCAGCGCGCCGGCCGCATGGACCTGGGCGATCGTCGTGTCCAGATCGGGAAAGCTCAGCATCGGGTTGGAGCACGGTTCGAGCCACACCAGATCGGCGCCCGGCGGCTCGCCGGTCTGGTCGAAGGCGACCGTCCGCACGCCCCAGCGGCTGAGCTCTCTCTCCATGAGCGCGACCGTGCCGAAGTAGCCGCCGTCCGCGATCGCCACCGTGGCGCCGGGCTTCAGCAGCGCGAGGAGCAGGGCGGTCGTCGCGCCGGTGCCGGAGGAGAACAGCAGCGCATGCCCGCCCTCGAGCTCACCCAGGATCCGCTCGGCCTCGACGCCGACCGGATGAGCGTTGCGCTGGTAGAAGAACGGACCGGGCGCGGCGTCCACGTACGGATCGATCGTCGCGCGGGACAGCGCCGGCACCTGGCCGCGGGCGAGCTTCGTCTCGGGCTTGGTCACGGTCACGCCGCGGCGAGGCGCGGCAACTCGATCGCCGGGCAGCGGTTCATCACGACCAACAGACCGGCCTCGAGCGCCCGCTGCGCGGCCGCCTCGTCGATCACCCCGAGCTGCATCCACACCGCCCGCGCGCCGGCCGCGATCGCCTCGTCGACGTGGGCGCCGGCGAGATCGGCCCGGCGAAAGATGTCGACGACCTCGATGGGCTCGGTTTCCGGGATCGCCTGGAGGCTCGGATAGGCCCGTACGCCAAGGACCTCGTCCACGTGCGGGTTGACCGGGATGACCCGGAAGCCGCGCTCCTGGAGCAGCCGCGCGATCCGGTGCGAATCCCGCCGCGGATCCGGCGAGCACCCGACCACGGCCCAGGTATGGGTCTCGGTCAGGAGGGTGCGGATGGTCTGCGCGCTCGAGTGCTCGGCCACGGCCCCCAGTATGCCCGGGTCCGATCCACCCCGGTCGCCTGGCCGCGTTCCGCGAGCAGGCGGAGCGACCCCACGCGAGCCGACTGTCGGACCCAGCCGAGCCCGAGGTTCCTGACACTCGGGGCCCTCCCCCAGCCGAGCGTCAGGAACTTCGGCCCAGAATATGGCGGTTTCACGACCAGGCCCGCTTCCGCGGGCCCATCCCATGTGAGGTGGCCACAACAAATCGCGGCGTGTGCGACAGCCTCCAGAGCCGAGTGAATCCGCTTCGCCCGACGGCGGCCGTCGAGTGTCATCAGGTTCTTCGCCGTGAGCAGGGCGCCGATCTCACGGACTCGCGCCCCGTACCGTTGTAGTGCTATGACCGCCCTGGCCACCGTCGCCGCGCGCGCCCCTCGCGGCCGCGCCGTGATCATGAGCGCCGTCGGGCTGACGGTGGCGCTGTGGGCGTCGGCGTTCGTCGCCATCCGCTACGCCGACCGCGAGCTGTCCCCCGGCGCGCTCGCCCTCGGCCGCCTGCTGGTGGGGAGCATCGCCCTGGGCCTGCTGGTCCTGATCCGCCGCGAGCCACTGCCCGGCCGCCGGCAGCTGGCCGGGATCGCCGTTTGCGGCGTGCTCTGGTTCGGCCTCTACAACGTCACGCTCAACGCCGCCGAGACCCGCATCGACGCCGGCACCGCCGCCATGCTGGTCAACGTCGGTCCGATCCTGATCGCGATATTCGCCGGCCTGATCCTCCACGAGGGCTTCCCGTCCCGGCTGTTCGCTGGGTGCATGGTGTCGTTCGCCGGCGCGGTGGTCATCGGTCTGGCGACGTCGCGCCACGGCCTGCACGAGATTCTCGGCGCTGTGCTCTGCCTGGTGGCGGCGTTCGCCTACGCCGGCGGCGTGGTGGCCCAGAAGCCCGTGCTTCGCCATGCCTCCCCGCTCATGGTCACCTGGCTGGCCTGCACGATCGGGGCGATCAGCTGCCTGCCCTACGCTGGAACACTCGTCCGCCAGCTGGGCGACGCCAGCAGCTCGACGATCGCCTGGACGATCTACCTGGGGGTGGCGCCGACGGCGATCGGGTTCGTCACCTGGGCTTACGCGCTCGCCCGCACCACGGCCGGGCGGATGGGCTCGACAACCTATCTCGTACCACCGCTGGCGCTGCTCTTCGGCTGGATCTTCCTGGGTGAGGTCCCCCCGCTCCTGGTGCTTCCCGGCGGCGCGCTGTGCGTGGCCGGCGTGGCCATCGCCCGCACCTCCGGCCGCCGCTCCCGCGCGCTGCAGACCGCACCTCCGGCGCGCTAGCACGCGGCCAGACCGCCGGAAAGGCGGGAAACCCGAGGCCCCGATCCGGGGGAACTACGGATCAATTATCGCCACTGTCTGGACGATGACACTGGGCAGAGAACCGCTGTCCACGGAGGCGAAAGCGTTTGTCATGACCAACCGGTCAGCGGACCCCAACCCAAAGACCACACGGAGGTCATCACAAATGAAGCGCAACAAGAAGCGCGTTATCGCCGCCGTCCTGGCGGTCTGCGCGCTCGCCGCTGGTGGCGCTGCCTTCACGGCCAGCAACACCTTCGAGTCGGACAACGTCGCCGGTTACGGCAACGTCACGGTCTCCGGCGCCGATGTCCAGGACATCAACAACACGCTGAGCGCCAACGGCCAGACCATCACCGGCGTCCACCTGGTGTTCGCGACCGACATCGACCCGGCGTCGACGGTCGAGATCGGCTGGGCCGCCAGCGGTGACCCGACCACTCTGAGCGACACCGGTTGCACCGTCGCGGTCGACGGCTCGACCGCCGACTGCGTCGGCCTGACCCAGACCACCTCCACCGCGAACGAGTTCGCCGTGGCGGTCTACCGGTAACCACCCCGGGATTGATTGACACGGTGGGGGAGCGCGGCGCGTGGTCGCGCTCCCCCATCCGCTCTTGCTGGACAGTTTGAAGTGAATTGCGATCGTGAACCGAGCCCGACTTCGATCTTGCCTGCTGACCACCGCCTTCGTGGTGCTGGTGGCGCTTGCCTGGTGGTATTTCGCGCCGACCAAGGTCGGCGGATCGACCAGGTATGTGGTCACCTCTGGAGTCAGCATGGAGCCGCGCTTCCACAGCGGCGACCTAGCCCTCGTCCGGCCCGACAACACCTACAGAATTGGGCAGATCGTCGCGTATCACAGCACGCTGCTCCACGTCACCGTTCTGCACCGAATCATCGGACGGGACGGCAACCGCTACGTCTTCAAAGGTGACAACAACCGCTTCATCGATCCGACGCACCCGACGCGCGCAGAACTGCTCGGCGCGCTTTGGCTGCGCGTGCCACACGGAGGACGTGCGCTCAAGCTCATCCACTCTCCGGTCGGGGCGGCGATTGTGTGCGCCGCGCTCGGCCTCCTGCTGTTGTTCGGTAGACGCGAGCAGCAACGACGTCGCCGGCGCCGCGCCGGACCGCCACGCGCCATCGGCCGTCCAAAGGCACTGCCGATGAAGGCCCAGACCGATCATGAGATGCAGCGCCCGATCAACTGGAGCGCGTTCCTGACCGCGTCGGCGATAGCCGGCGTGGTTTTCGTGCTGATCGGGTCGTTCGCCTTCACCCGACCGGAGCACAAGCCGACGGTCACCAAGACCGCCTATGTCCAGAACGCGAGCTTCGGCTACAGCGCCCAGGCGCGCGCCGGCGCCGTCTACCCGACCGGCGCGGTGCACACGAGCGATCCGATCTTCCTCGAGCTCGTTCACCGGCTCACGGTCCACGTTGCATACAGCCTCACCGCCGACGCTCCGCACGCGGTGCGTGGCACGGAGGAGGTTGTCCTGAAACTGACTGGGCCTGGTGGGTGGACCCACAGCACCGTGCTCGTGCCTCGCACGCCGTTCAACGGTGACCACACGAGCACCGACGTAACGCTCGACCTCCCCCACCTCGAGTCAACGTTCGCGCACGTCGCCCAGATGACCGGGCTGCCGGCTCTCTCCAGCGACACAATCGCGATTGAGCCCAAGGTGCAACTGACCGGCACGGTGGCAGGAGAGTCGCTGAACACCAGCTACTCGCCCAGCTTGTCGTTCCAGCTCAGCCCGACCCAGCTCATCGCCGCGGGCAGCTCGACCGGCTCGACGTCGAGCCCCGGCTCCACAACCTCGAGCGGCTCGTCATCGGGCTTCTCACAACACCAGAACGGCTCCGTCAGAACGCCGGCCACTGCCCCCAACGCACTCACGGTCCGTGGCGTCTCACTCCAGATCGGGATGTTGCGCTGGGTCTCCATTCTCGGCCTGCTGCTGTCAGCCGCGGCCGCGCTCCTCTTCTATCTGCGTAAACGCGGCGAGCCGTTTGACGAGAGCTTCCGCATCCAATCCCAGTACGGCCACATGATCGTCCCGATCGTCGGCGGCGAGGACCTCGGCTGGCCGCCGGTCGACGTGCCCAACATCAAGGCGCTCGTCATGCTGGCCGAATCAGGCCAGCGGCTGATCCTGCACAACCGCAAGGACAACGTCGACACCTACATGGTCAACGAGGAGGGCACGGTCTACCGCTACCAGGTCAAGCCCTCCAAGGTCGTGTGGGGCGACTGGTCGGAAACGACCACCCCGGTCAAGGCCGCGGCCTAAAACCGGTTGTCCCACTAATCATTATGGGTATGGCGAGGTTGAGAGCCTTCGGCTCGTCTCGCCACCATGAGCACGGCGCCTAAGTCAGCGACTTCTTCGCGGCCCGCCGGCCGTCCGGCGCGGTCCCGGTCCGGGCGGGCGGCTCCGCCGGGCACCATCCGGTAGACCCGGCACCAGGGCACACCAGCTAGCTGGAAGGCAGCGACGCCGGTCGCCCGTATTGGCGCGCGGGCCCGTACCGGCGACCCTTCTCGTGTGCCTCAAGCAAACGACAGAAACGCCCCCGGTGAACAATATGGTCGGAGTGATGTGAGATGGAACTGATCGCGCGCACGCTGGTCGATCCGGCGACCTATCGCCGGCTCACCTACCTCCTCTCGGCGCTGGTCCTCGGGCCGGTGTGGTTCACCGCGCTGGTGACCGTGTGGAGCCTGTGCCTGGGGCTGGCCATCACGCCGCTGGTGATCCCGACGCTGATCGTGCTGGCCTTCATGACCCGCGGCTTCGCCGCCGTCGAAGCCGAGATGGCGCGGTCCCTGCTCGACGTCGAGGCGGCCGCGCCGACGGCCCGGCCGTCCCGGCCCGGCTTCTGGGGGTGGCTGCGCGGCCAGTTCTCGGGCGGGTTCTGGCGGGCCCAGGCGTACCTGATGATCAGGTGGGTGGCCGGCTTCCCGGTCGCGGTCGCGGCCGTCACTGTGCTCGCGGTCGCGGTCGGCATGCTGTTCGCGCCGGCCTGGGTCCCGTTCGTCCACGGCGGGGCGCAGCTGGGCTTCTGGCGGCCTCACACGTTCCTTCAGGCGCTCGCCTTCGTCCCCGCGGGCGCGCTGTTGCTCCCGGCTGCGGTGGCGCTCGCGCGCCCCGCCGCCATTCCATTCGAGGCGATTGCCTCCGGCCTGCTCAGGCCAGACGCCGGCCAGCCCGGGAACGCGGATTGGCGAGCTGGCTCGCTCGCCGCGACGCCCTCGCGCCTGGCGCTCGAGACCCACGCAGCGGTCGACGGGGTGATCGTGTTCGCACTGGTGCTGATCTGGGTGCTGGTGTCCCGCGGCTACTTCTGGCCGATTTGGGTGTGGCTCCCTCTCGCCACGGCGCTCGGGATCCATGGCTGGCTCGTGCTGATCGCGGAGCAGCCCGGGCTGGTCCGCCGCTTCCGGGGCAGCCGCACGCTCGCCGCCGCCACCGGGATCGGCGCCCTCCTGGCCGGCTTCTTCACGGCGATCTGGGCCATCACCGGCCACGGCTACTTCTGGCCCGTGTGGCCGATCCTGGCCATCGCGGTCGTGCTCGCCGCCCTGCTTGCGGCCGCCGTGCTCGCCTCCCCCCGCCGGGCGGCGATGGCCGAGCGGATCGAGACGCTCGAGGTCACGCGGGCCGGCGCGGTGGACGCCCAGGAGACCGAGCTGCGGCGGATCGAGCGCGATCTCCACGACGGAGCCCAGGCCAGGCTGGTCGCGCTCGGCATGAGCCTTGGCATGGCCGAGCAGAAGCTCGCCGAGGACCCCGCGCGCGCGGGCGAGTTGCTCGCCGAGGCCCGCGTGGGCGCCGAACACGCGCTGCGCGAGCTGCGCGACCTCGCTCGCGGAATCCATCCGCCGGTGCTGGCCGACCGCGGGCTGGAGGCGGCCCTGGCCTCGCTGGCCAGCTCCACCCCCCTCCCGGTGGACCTGTCGATCGACGTCGCGCCGCGACCGGCGCCGGCCGTCGAGAGCGCCGTCTACTTCGTCGCCGCCGAGGCGCTGGCCAACGCTGCCAAGCACGCCCGCGCCCAGCGGGTCGACATCCGGATCGCCCGCCGCGGCGACGCGATCGAGCTCGAGGTGCGCGACGACGGCAGCGGCGGAGCCGACCCCGACGGGTCCGGCCTGCGCGGACTGCGCCGGCGTGTCGAGGCCCTGGACGGAAGCCTGTCGGTGACCAGCCCCAGGGGAGGACCGACCACGATCCGCGCCGAGCTGCCATGCGGGTAGTCATCGCCGAGGATCTCGTCCTCCTGCGCGATGGCCTGACCCGCCTGCTGCGTGACAACGACGTCGAGGTCGTGGCGGCCGTCAGCGACGGCGATGCACTGATCCGGGAGGTGGTGGCGCTGCGCCCCGATCTCGCGATCGTCGACATCCGCCTCCCGCCGACCTTCCACGACGAAGGCCTACGCGCCGCGCTCGAGGTCCGCCGACGCGTACCCGGCACCGCGGTGCTCGTGGTCTCCCAGTACGTCGAGCCCGCCTATGCCGAGGAGCTGCTGGCCGATCGCGGCGGCGGGATCGGCTACCTGCTCAAGGACCGCGTAATGCACGTGGCCGACTTCCTGGAGGCCGTCCGCCGGGTCGCCGGCGGCGGCACCGCGCTCGACCCCGAGGTCGTCGCCCAGCTGTTCTCGCGCCGACGCCAGGACGGGCCGCTCTCGCGTCTCACCCCGCGCGAGCGCGAGGTCCTGTCGCTGATGGCCGAGGGCAGATCCAACGCCGGCATCGCCGAGTCGCTGGTGCTGACCGTCGGGGCCGTCGAGAAGCACGTGCAGAGCATCCTGTCCAAGCTCGATCTCCCCCAGTCCGCCGGCGATCACCGGCGGGTGCTGGCCGTGCTCGCCTACCTACAGCAGACGGACTGAGCCCCCTTACCTCCGAGGTAATCGCGGACGGCGCGAACTCCCAGCAAATCCGGGGGGTTGGCGCCGGGATGGCTACCGAGATGGCTACTGCATCCCACCTAGGGAGAGGGCGCGAAGCTCGGCGCCCTCCCAGTGCTGCGGCTCTCTTTCTCTCGTACCGCCGCTGCAGCGGCCAGGTGGCGGAACATAGGATCGCCGCGGGGACACAGACCGATCAGGATGGAGGTAGGTGGGCATGACGCGCGACGTGATCCGGTGGGGGCCGTGGCTGGTCGCGTCCGCCGTTCTGCTGGCCGTCGCCGGCTGCGGATCGACCAAGACGGTCACCGTCAGCCGCCCCAAGACGGCGACTGGCCCCAGCGGCTCGGCCTCGACTGTGCCGGGCTGGGGTGGCGCGACCACGTCCCCAGTTCAGCTCCCGCTGCCGTTCGATAGCGAGGAGAACGCGTTCATGGGGAATCCAGATCCGCAGCACGGCGGTCTGAATCGCACCGGCTGCTTCCTTGTCGTCGCGACGTTCGACAACAAGAGCGAGGCGGTATGCGACTGCGCATACCGTGAGCTGCGGGCCGAAGGCCACGCAGCGTCTGAGCTGGCGGCGATCTCCGCGGGCATCAACGCGTCGAACAGCACGGGGCCCGAGTGGTTCAACGTGGCGATCACGAAATGCTGGGCCGACCTAGATGGGAACTCCTAAAAGGAGGGCGCATGGCTGAGATTTGGACCGGGGTGCGGGAGCCGCAGGGCGACGAGAAACCGGAGCAAGGCCCTTCACGAGTCTCGAGCACGCCCAGGCGCGGGCTGACGAACAGGAGCGTCAAGGGCGAAAGATCATCCGTATCCAGAAGCTAGACATGCCGATCGGGCCGAACGAGTAGCGCGATTCGGGCAGCCATCCCCGCCGCTGCCCGACGCGACCGGGCCCGGGCCAACGACGAATCGACCGCCCCACCGGAGCCGGCGGCGACCTGCGACTTCCCGCTCCCCGTGCGTCGAGTCGCTCAGCGCGCGAGGCGCTCGAGGACCGCGCGCTCCTGCTCCATGAGCCGGCCGAGCCGGTCCTGGAAGTCAGGATCGTTGCGCTTGGCCTCGACACGCGCGGCGATCGCGTCGCGGACTTCCTCCGCGACGGACACGCCGTCAACGCGGGCAAGGGTCTCGATATCGCGCGCCTGCTCTTCAGGCAGACGCAGCGTCAGCATCTTGGTCATGGGGTGGCTCCTCCTGCGGATCCCGGAAACCGGTCGAGAGGGAGGCAGATCGTCCGCAGTGCGCTGCACGATAGCACGGTTATCGTCATCTGTATAGATATCTCGAACGCTATCGCGATAGTGTGATATATTACATACATGGAGTCCCTCGAGATCGACGACTACCTCGCGATCGCGGCGGCCGTGCTGGAAGTCGACGCAGACACGATCACGCGCATCGCGAACATCCCCTTAGCCGAATCCGCTCTGCACGCCCCGTTCGCCAGCTTCGGCGGACAGGAGTTCTACCCCGACGTGATCCAACGCGCCGGGATCTTGTGCTCGCGGCTCGTGCGCAACCACCCTCTACCAGACGGCAACAAGCGGGCGGCCTACCTCTCGATGTTGATGTTCCTCGAGATCAACGGCATCAAGTGGTACCCCCCGAGCGAGAACGAGCGGGTGCTCGCGGTCGAGGCGCTGACAGCCCGCACTATGGGTGAGAACGCCTTCATCGACTGGCTTCGCGAGCACACCAGCTGATGCTGAGTTCTCCCACGCTCCCCGGCGGTCGTCGTAGGATCGCCGGTGGGCCGGTCAAAGTACAGATGGGAGTCAAGGATGATGAGGGGCACAGTGGCAGTCGTCGTGGTGGCGGCGCTGGCAGCCGTCGGCTGCGGCAGTGCACGTCACAGCACAAGTCGTGACACCCGAAACTACCTCCGAGGTAATTGCAGGGCGCACCTGCGCACGCTACGTTGGCTGGCGTGGCGGTCGACCTCGCACTCGCTCATCCAGGCGCCTCTCGCGCGCCGATCGGCGAGCTGCTGCGCAGTTGGCGGCGCCGGCGCAGCCTGAGCCAGCTGGAGCTGGCGCTCGAGGCCGACGTCTCGTCCCGGCACGTCAGCTTCCTGGAGACCGGGCGGGCCCGGCCGAGCCGGGAGATGGTCCTGCGTCTGGCCGAGCACCTGGACATCCCGTTGCGCGAGCGCAACCGGCTCCTGCTCGCCGCCGGCTATGCCCCGCTGTACGCCGAGCGTTCACTCGAGGAACCCGAGATGGCTCCGGTCCACCAGGCGCTCGACCGCTTCCTGCGCGCCCACGAGCCCTATCCGGCGATCGTCATCGATCGCCACCACAACCTCGTCTCGGCCAACGACGCCCTCGGCGCGCTGCTCGAGAGCGTGGCGCCCGAGCTGCTCGAGCCACCCGCCAACGCGCTGCGCGTGGCGCTGCACCCGGACGGCATGGCGCCGCGCACGCTCAACCTGGCGGAGTGGAGCGCTCATCTGCTGCACCGGTTGCGCCGCGAGGCGGCGCTCACCGCGGACCCCGAGCTCAAGCGGCTCCACGACGAGCTCGCCGGCTATCCCGGTGTCTGCCACCAGGCGCCGCGCGAGGAGGGCTCGGCCGGCGACATCGTGGTCCCGCTGCGGCTGCGCACGGCCGAGCGGGAGCTCGCCTTCTTCAGCACGATCTCGACGTTTGGCAGCCCGGTCGACATCACGCTCGACGAGCTGATGATCGAGGCGTTCTACCCGGCCAACGCCGCTACCGCCTCGCACCTTCTGGAGGGAATCGCGGGTGGGTGACGCAGCGGCGGCTGCGTAACCTGGTTGGCAGTGGCCACCAGGCAAGACGATCTGAAGCAGGCGCCGCCGGGGAACGAGATGCCCGACGAGCTCCATCCCCGCCACATCGCGATTCGCATGGCGGAGATCGCGGCGATCATCGCGCTGGTCGCGATCGCGATCAGCGCGCTGCCCGGGCTCGGCCAGGTGCGCGACCGCCTGGAGAATGCCGACGTGGTGTGGCTGGCGCTCCTCACCGTGGCCGAGCTCGCTTCATGCGCCGGTTACGTCCTCGCGTTCCGCTCGACGTTCTGCCCGCGGATGCCGTGGGGCCTCAGCTACGACATCGCGATGGCCGAGCTGGCCGCCAACTCGCTGCTGCCCACCGGCGGCGCCGGCGGCTTGGCGCTGGGGGTCTGGGCGCTGCGACAGGCCGGCATGGAGACCGCCCACATCGCCCGGCGCACGGTCGCCTTTTTCCTGGTGACCAGCGCCGCGAACTTCGTCGGAGTGTTCGTGGTCGGGCTCGGCATGTTCCTCGGCGTCTTTCCCGGACAAGCCTCGCCGGCGCTGACTCTCGGGCCGGCACTGATCGCGGGCGCGGTCATGCTGGTCACCTGGACGAGCCCTCGGCTGTTGCGCGCCTTCGGCCGGCCGACCGACTCCGATGAGCGCGATCGTGTGGGCGCGCGGGTTGGGCACTGGCTCCGCGATGCCTTGCAGGCCACCGCGGACGGCGTCGACCTCGCCAAGGCGCTCATTGGCTCGCGGAGCTTCGGCGTCGTCGTCGGCTCGTTCGCGTACATGGCGTTCGACATCGCCGCGCTCGGCTTCGGTTTCGCCACCGTCGGAGATGTGCCCCCGTTCGGCACGCTCGTGCTCGGCTACCTGATCGGCCAGCTCGGCAATCTGGTGCCACTGCCGGGTGGGATCGGCGGCACCGAGGGCGGCCTGGTCGGCGTCTTCGCGCTCTACCACGTGAACGTGGCGGAGGCCACCGCCGCGGTACTCATCTACCGCCTGTTCCAGCTCGCCATTCCGGCGCTCTTGGGCGCGCCGGCGTTCGTGCTCCTGCGTCGCAGGCTGGCGCGTGGCGAGCAGCAGGCTCGGTTGTGCGGCCCGCTGTCGATCGACGCGGCGGAGTTGCCGGTCGTGGTGGTGAAGCTCCCGGCCCGCAGCTGAGCCGGGCTACCCTGATCATTGTGGGAAAGGTCTGGATCCTCGATACCGAAACCAAGGGAACAGGCGCCAACATGGTGCCGCTCGACCGCGTGCTCAAAAAGCCCGGATCCGGAGCTGTGGAGGGCTTTCGCCTGCCGGCGCTCAAGCCCCCCGCGCCGGCCCCAGAGACTCGGCAGGCGCCCCGGCGCTTCAAGGTCGTCGACGTGCTCACCCGGGAGGTGCTTGCGGACGGCGCCGACGCCCGCGCCACCGTCGAGGTGCTCGAGGGCGTGCGCAGCATCGTCGACGTGACGATCTGGGTGTGGCACCCCGAGGGAGAGCGGTGGCGCATGCTCTCGCTCGAACAGGCGCGCGCCCTGTGGGACTATCGCGGACGCCTTACCGACCCGCGCCCCGAGCCCACGCCGGCCTAGCCGCCCGAGCTGCTCATCCCGGGCATGCTCTGCGAGCCCTGCTTGCCCTTCATATCCTGACCGTTCGGCATCTTCGGCGACGACTGGGTACTGGTCGTCTCCGGCATCTTCTGCGAGGACTGAGTGCTGGTCGTACCGCTCATCCCCGGCATGCTCTCCATCATGTTGGGCGAGCCGGCGAGCGCGATCACGTGATGGACGTTGTGCCACCAGTTGTACGTGTCGAGATGTGGCGCGCCGGCCACCTCTCCGAGCACTCGGCCGTCGTTCTGCGTCCACACCAGGTACAGCAGCCCGTTGTTGAACGTGCAGAACAGGCGCCCGGCGGCCTGGTCGTCCTTGATCATGCCCGAGGTGAACATGCTGACCGGGTACGTCCTCGGGTGCTCGAAGTCGTGGTTCCAACCGACCTCGCCGTTGACGTCGGTCTCGGTGCAGTTGCCGACGTTGGCCCGGAACGGCGCCCCCGAAAGCGACGCGACCCTGGCCTCGTACGCGGCGTAGAGCGCCCTCAACGACGGATACGAGTTGAACGTAACCTCGTCGACCGCATAGTGCGGTTGCTTGCACATGACCATCGAGGCACTCATCGCCTGGCAACTGGACGGCGGTAGATAGCCCTTGGCAAAGGCGCTCCGGTTCACGCTGGTCACGCCCTTGAACAACGCGGTCTGCCGAAGGCTCGCCGCCAGGGCGTGATTCGTCGTTTTCTGCCCGCCCTTCGCGCTGGCGTCCGTCGTCGTCGAGCTCGATCCGCCGACCTGGGTCAGCGCCCACACCGCCACCGCCACCGGAATCAGGAAGGCGATGCCCAGCGCCACGAGCACTGAGCGCCGGACGCCGGCCAGCTCGAGGTGCTGCATGGGTACGTACCGCGGCGAGTCGTCGCCGTTGCGGCCGTTGGCGCGGCTATCGCCTGAACGCCGCCGACTAGGGACGGGCGGTTTCAATCTGTGGACCCTCCCTCATCGTCTCACTCACGGTCCGAGCCTTGCCAGCTCGAGCGACCACAGGATATCTCCTCCGGCCGGCCTGCAAGGCGGTTCGGGATGACCGCCGCTCACCGTGGGCCGGCCACCGCGAGCATCCGCTCGATCGCGGGCGACAGCAGGCGCGTGATCGACGCCGCCGTCCGGGCGGGCGGCTCGCGAGGCGCGGTCACATGACTGATGGCCAGGCGCACCAGCACGTCGGTGAGCGTCGCGAGATCCGACGGCGGAAGGCCCGGCCAGCGAGCCTCGATCGTGTCCGCCAGCCGCCGGCTCGCCCACTCCAGGACGGGGCGGCTCTGCGTGGTGAGGAGCGGGAGCATCCCAGCCGTTCCGTCGTCCGCCAGCAGGAGCCGCACCAGCGGGTCGTCGCGGGCGATCGTCAGGAATCGCTCGAGCGCCGCGCTCAGGGCGGCGCATGGATCGCCGGGATGCTCGTCGATCGCGTCCTCGACCTCATCGAGGAGCCGGGCGCCATCGCGGATGACCAGCGCCTGCCCGAATTCGTCACGACTGCCGAACTCGTTGTACAGCGTCTGCCGGCTCACTCCGGCGGCGGCGGCGATCTCGGCCATGGTCACGCGCACCCAGGGGCGATCGCTCAGCTGGTCGCGACCAGCGTCCAGGAGCCGGTCGCGCAGCAGCTGCCTGACCGCGCCGCGATACGAGGTGCTCATCCACCCGGACCGTAGCGCGCCAGCACGCGCCGACGGGCCGGAGGATGGATGTTCGCGCGCGTCACCTCGCCACCGTAGTGCGCCAGCAGCCGCCGGTCCATCACGCGGTACCACAGCGGCGGGATCAGCGCCAGCAGGATCATGCCCGCGTAGCCGGTCGGCAGCTGCGGCGCCTCATCGAAGTGGCGCAGCGCCTGGAAGCGACGCGTCGGGTTGGCGTGGTGGTCTGAGTGCCGCTGGAGGTGGTAGAGCAGGACGTTGGAGGCGACGTTGTTGCTGTTCCAGCTGTGCTCGGGTTGGGTTCGCTCGTAACGGCCGTCCGAGCGCTTCTCCCGCCGCAGGCCGTAGTGCTCCAGGTAGTTGACCACCTCGAGCAGCGGAAACCCGACCACCATCTGGATGACGAGGTACGGCAGGATCCGCGGGCCGAACACCGCGGTCAGCCCACCGAACAGCACCACGGTCATCGCCCACGCGTTCAGGACGTTGTTGCGAACGCTCCAGACCGATCGGCCGTGCCGTGCGAGCCACTCCGTCTCGAGCTCCCAGGCCGACCGGAGGCTCCCCACGACCGTCCGAGGCAGAAAGGCCCAGAAGCTTTCTCCCATCCGCGCGCTGGCGGGATCCTCGGGCGTGGCCACGCGGACGTGGTGACCGCGGTTGTGTTCGACGAAGAAGTGACCGTAGCCACTCTGCGCCAAGGCGATCTTGCTCAGCCAGCGCTCGAGCCCGTCGCGCTTGTGCCCGAGCTCGTGCGCGGTGTTGATCGCGATCCCGCTGACCATCGCCTCGGTCAGGGCCAGCCCCACCTTGTCGGCCACGGTCAGCTCGCCGCCTGCCCACAGCACGCAGGCGAACACCAGGCCGGCGTATTGAAGCGGCAGGAACGCGTGCGTACACCACCGGTAGTAGCGGTCCTGCTCGAGCCACTTGAGCACGCTGTCGGGCGGGTTCTCGGCGTCCAGCCCGATCACCACGTCAAGCGGCGGGAACACCCCGAAGATCAGCAGCGGCCCCCAGAACCAGAACACCGACCACCCGGTCAGGTGCACCAGCCCGTACACGATGAAGGGCAGCGTCGGCACGACCACGCCCAGTAGCCAGGCGTAGCGCTTGCCGTCGCGCCAGGTCGATTGCGGCACGGCCGCAGCGGTAGTCATGGCGCCTCCTCGTCGGCGTTTCCGCGTACTTTACATGACTGCCGCTATCGTCAAGTAATTCGGCACTCTTGGGCTCGCGTCAAACGCCCGTCACCTCGCCTCGGACGACCAACCGGCCGGGGTGTGACCAATTCGTGCTCGCGACGACACGCGCCTTGCCCGCGGGTCGGTGGGGTGATACAACGGGAAGCAGGCGAAGGGCGGACGGATCGGACGGCGCAGAGTGGGGCTTGGGCCGCGACACGAGTCGGACGGCTCCGGGTAACGCGAACGAAGCAGGGAGTCAGATGTACAGGACCGGCGATCAGGGCCCCAGGCGCCCGAGCAGATGAACCTGACCAGCCGGACGACGACGCGCATGGCATCCCTGCGCGTGCTGCCCGCCCGCCGTGGGGCCTGGCGGGTCGAGGACGAGGCCGGGACGCGAGCGTCGTGCGCCACCCTCGCGGAGGCCGAGGCCCTGGCCGAGCGCTTGCTGCGCGAACTGGGCGGCGGCCAGATGCTGGTCTACGACGCCTACCTGCGACTGCGCGCGGTCAAGCGGTTGGCCGGGTAGGCCCGGTCCCGCTGCGGCCGCCCGGCGCCGCCTCGTGACCCGGCCATGAGCCCCCGCGCCGCCGGCGCCGCGCCCCCGAAGCGAGTCCGCCCAGCGAACGGGTGAAATCCGCGATCACCTCGACCTGTCCCTCACATTCGGGCGATCCCTGCTCGTGGGCCGCGAGCGCGTTGACCAGCGTCGCGGTGGTCACGAATCCGCAATCTGTGCAGCGGAACAGTGGCACCAGCGCTCGGATTGCCAGAACGCAGAAAGTTCAAACCGGAACTCGTTCGCCGCCCGGCGAGCAGAGTAAGTGAGCTGACCGAAACCGCCGGCGGCGGGTCACGTCGCAGGCGCGGTCAGGCGCCCGGATGGCGCTCGACCCGGCCGCCTTCGAACTCGTCCGACACACGCGCACCCACGTCGAACGCCGGCTCCTCGCCGATCTCCTCGTGGGCCATCGCCTCCCTCTCGAGCAGGTCCTTCTGCTCGTCGGCCACCCGCGCCTCGGCGGCCACGTCGATGCTGCGGCTGAACAGGTAGTAGAAGCCCGCCGCGATCGGGAAGCCGATGAACGGCGAGATGTCGCCGCCGGATAGATGCTTGGCGATCGGCCCCTCGTAGATCGTCGTGCTCATGAACGGGATCATCGCCGCGAACGCGATGCCGTACGCGACCAGACCCCGCCACGACCACATGCCGTACATGCCGCGCGGGATGAACAGCTCCCTGATCGCGTAGTTGCCCTTGCGCACGTAGAAGAAGTCGATCAGGTTGACCGCCGTCCACGGAATCATGAAGTAGAGGATCAGGAACAGGTAGTTCTCGAAGTTGTCCAGGAAGTGCGGGGACAGCGTCAGCGCGAGCACGGTGCCGACGACCGTGATGAAGCCGATGCTCATCCAACGCGCGGTGAACGTCGGACGGATCCGCTTGACCGTGTCGACCGTGGTCAGCGTCGACAGCCCCCCGCTGTACATGTTCATTGCGGTCACCGCGACCAGGCCGGGGAGGGAGCACAGCATGATGATCGTTCCGAACCCGGAGAAGATCTGGTTGGCCACGTCGTGGACCTGGGCGACCGGCGCGGCGTCGATCGCGGCGGAGATGATGAACGCGCCGACCAGGAACGGGATGCCGCCGAGAACCGAGCCCCAGTACGTCCACCAGAACACGGTCGACGTCTTCGTCTCGGGCGGAAGGTAGCGCGAGTACTCGGACACGTACGGAGCCCAGGTGAGCTGGTAGCTCACCACGACGCCGAACTGGACCAGGAACAGGCCGCCGTCCCACTTGCCCAGATCGAACGCGCCGTGCGGCGCCCCTACCGTGAACAGCGCCCCGATCGTGAACACGCCGTAGGCGACGATGAACAGCCAGGTGGCCCAGCGCAGCCCGACGTGGATCAGCTCGTAGCCGAAGATCGTCAGCACCAACGACAGGATCACCACCGGCATATAGGCCAGGAACTTGCTGTGCAGACCCGGGAACAGCTGCTGGATGACGTCGCCGCCCAGGATCGTGTTGAACACGTTGAAGCCGATGAACAGCGCCACCGCGACCACCACCGGCAGCAGCGACCCGAAGTAGCCGAACTGCGCACGAGATTGGATCATCTGCGGCAAGCCGAGCTTCGGTCCCTGGGCGGAATGGAAGGCCATGAACAGCGTCCCGACGAGGGTGCCGGTGATGATTGCGATCAGCGCCCAGATCAAGTTCAGTCCGATCGAGACCCCGATCGCTCCGACCGCCAGCGTCGACAGCTGCGCGTTGCCCTGGAACCACACGGGCCCGAGGTGCCACGGCTTTCCGTGCCGCTCGCTGACCGGCACGTAGTCGATCGAGCGAACCTCGATCTGGCCTGCGCCCTGCACGCTCTGCTCGCTGCGTGCCGTCGTCGTCGTCATGCTGCCTCTCCCGAGTTCGGTTCGTGCCCCACCCAAGGGCCTCGCGATTGCCGAGTATGCGGTGTATACAAGGTCGGAATAACGATTGCAACATCCGCAGGGACAAGCCGGGTTGTCCCTATGGAGGCGTTCGGAGGGCCCGACTAGAGGTCCGCCAACACCCGGTCCACGTCATCGCGCGTGAAGCCGATCCGCTCGCGGGCCACCGGCTCGGTGCTGGGCGGAGCGTCGATGTCGTGCGGGACCCACCAGCGCTCGTCCGGGGTCTTCGACTTCAGCCTCGTCAGCGTCGTCCGGGCGAGGCCGCTCGGCGAGAGCTCGTGGATGCGGCGCAGCAGCGTCTCTGCGAGGACCGCCAGGTCGGGATCGCCGATCTCGCCCAGATCGACCGCCAGGTGGGCCAGGAGCAACTGCTCCTCGTCGGCGTAGAAGCCGAGCCGGCGAAGCGCCTCCCGGTCGTGAGCGGCCAGGACCTGGGCCAGCGCCAGCCAGTCGTCGAGCCCCTGGAGGTCTCGCGCGTCGAGGCCGCCGAGCAGCAATTCACGCGAGGGATGGAGCTCCGCCCACGTGCGGCGGACCGATGGCGGCTCAGCGCGCTCGGGCAGTCGAGCATTGGCCGAGTACCACGCTTCGAGCAGGAACACTGGCACCAGCTGCCCTGCCTTGCGCCAGCTCCGGCCGAGGGCTCCGAGAACGTACTGCGTCAGGCACTCCGCCTCGGCGCGCTGCGCCGGCTCGGACCGCGCCTTCAGCGCGTCGGTCAGCACCAGCAGCAGCCGTCCGGTGTCGTGGTCGTCGAGCTCCCTGAGCAGTTCGCCGACGCGGTCGCCCAGAGCATCCCAGTCGCCGTCGCCGAGCAGCAGCGGGAGAGATCGCTCGCCCGCTGCTCCACCCTGCTGGGAGAGAGCGAGCATCACGCCGTAGATGCCGCATGCCGACAGGAACCGGCGTCTGGCCGACCCGTCGTCGCGCAGCTCGCCGATCACGAGATCCCGCCAGCTCGGGTGAACCCAGCCGATGCCGAGCGGCGTGATGCGCAGGAAGTGGTCCGTGAGCCGGTCGATCAGCTCCGCGGGCGGCCGCCGGAGACCGCCCGCGTGGTGGCGGCGAGCGGTGGCAGCGAGCTCGCGCTCGTCGATCAGGCCGGCCGGCGCATCGAGCACCGCGATCAGCAGTTCGCGGTGCTCGTCCTCGAGGGCCTGGAACGACGTGCGCATCGCCTCTGTGGGTCGCGCCAGCTCATCCTCCACGATCGCCAGCACTGACGCATCGCCCCCGCGGGCTGCGTCGGCCAGCGCGTCGAGCCGTTCGGCGACCAGGCGCCGGATGCGCTCGGGGGTGAAATGCGGGTGCTCGACGATCGACACTCCGGCCGAGCGCACGAGGTTCCGCGCCACATCGTTGGCGTCGTGGTTCTTGGCGTGCCGGAACAGGATCAGCGTCTTCTCGGCCAGGTCGAGCTCGGCGGCGTCGACCAGTACCTCGCCCGGCGCCGGGAAGTGCTCCGAGCCGCGCTCGCGCTGGACGCGCCGGAGCCCGGCCTTCAGCGGAGCGGGCCGGGAGGTCCAGATCAGCCAGTGCCGGTCGTCGAGCGCCTGGAGCATCCGTCCCAGCTCGCGAGCCCACCGCTCCGCGGCGTCCGGCCGGTACTCGGTGGACCCGAAGGCGTCGTCGGCCACGAATACCTGGCGGCGGTCGCGGTCGTAGGCCTGCCAGACCTGGTCGGGAGTCGTGCACTCGTGCGCCTCCCATCCGTCGGTCAGCTGCGCGAGCGCGAGCATACGGGCGATCGCGGTCTTGCCCATCTCCGGAGGCCCAGTCAGCACGACGAACCGGTGCCGGCCGAGCACCGCCCGCGCCCGCTCGTAGGCCCGGGTGGGCCAGAACGCGCGCGCCAGTTCCTGCGCGATGATGACGTCGAGCGTTGACCTTTGCAGGACGTTGGGATCGATCAGCGCCCCGAGGTCACGCAGGCCGAGCACCGATGGCATGGCGGCCCGGAGCGCCGGGTGACGATCGAGGCTATCTCCGAGCTCGCGCGCCCCAAGCACGGTGAACTCTCGCTCCTCGCCGAAGCGCCGCGCGAGCGCGGCCTGAGCCTCACCGGTATCGAGATTGGTCAGCAGGAGAACGCGCTCGAACCAGAAGCCCAGCTCGGACGGCACCGACCAGGCGCCGGCGAACAGCTGCGTGAGCCGCTCGGCCTGGACGAGAGACGGCCGCACCCATACGACGGCGACCGCGAGCGGTCCTCGCAGCCGAAGCCCGGCCCGTTCAAGCAACACGTCCGTGTCCACGAGCGCCACCCGGCCTCGGTCCGCGCGTCCCAGCCACGTGAGATCCGTGACGCCCGCCTCGTGTGCGAGCACCAGACCGCACAGCCGCTCGAACTGGAGCCAGCCCAGCTCGTCTAGGCGGTAAGCACCGATCGCCACCGCCTCATGGTCTCACGCGGGTCAGCCGGCGTGCAGGATGCTGAGCGGCACGGTGAACCCGACGTTCCACATCCCGCCGTCGACGACCTCCAGCAGCTTCAGATCGCCGGCCAGGCTGCAGGTCACGTACGCGTCCTCGCGGGTCAGACCGTGCTCGTTGACCAGCCAGGCAGTGGTGTCGCGGACCGCGGCGCGGGCGCCCTCCATGAGGTCGGGTCC
The DNA here is from genome assembly GCA_963841535.1 of uncultured Solirubrobacterales bacterium. Classification (GTDB taxonomy): domain Bacteria; phylum Actinomycetota; class Thermoleophilia; order Solirubrobacterales; family Solirubrobacteraceae; genus Palsa-465. The sequence continues at coordinate 96,309 of CAWJDF010000005.1, forward strand.
GATGCCCATCGAGCCGTGATGTCCGCCGCTGTCGACCCGCGGCGTGAGCGCGCCCGGCGTCTGGAAGCGCGGCGCCGTGATCGGGCGCTCCTCGACGGTGAAGCGCAGCCGCGCCCGCATGTCGCACTCGAGCGCGGCCAGGCAGACCTCGCCGTCGCCCTGGGCGGCGTGCGGGTCTCCGCACGAGAACAGCGCTCCCTCGCACCAGATCGGCAGCCACAGCACGCTGCCGGCGACCAGGTGGCGGGTGTCGATGTTGCCCCCGCCCTTGTGGGGCGGGAACGACGGCGCGCTGGCCGGCGCGTCGGGCTGGGTGCCCATCGTCCCCAGGAACGGCGCCAGCGGCACCGTGACCTGCGGGCAGATCCGCGCGGTCCGCCCGTCTCGCAGGTCGAACGTCTTGACGAACGGCTCTGGGAAGTCCTCGGGCAGCAGCCCAAGACCGGGCTCGGTGCCGCACCACCCCCATTCGCCCGGGGTCAGCTCCAATACGTCGACCCGCAGCGTGTCCCCCCGGTGGGCGCCGGTCACGAACACCGGTCCGAGCAGCCGGTAGATCGTGTCGAAGTCGAACGTGGTGTCCTCGTAGCGGTCGCCCTCGTGGATCTGCTCGGCGCCGGCCATCTCCAGGTCGAACTCGACGACGTCGCCCGAGGCGATCTCGAGCGTCGGCGCGGTGTCGAGCTCCCAGCGGTGGTGAAACCGCGTCCGGTCTAGCTGGTGCTCCACGCCGCGCTCCGTTCTGGCTCGGGGGTCGTCGTCACCCAGCTGCGGTCGAGCTCGCGCACCGACCGGCAGCCGGCCAGTGTCATGGCCAGCCGCAGCTCGTCGACCAGCAGGCTCATCGCCCTGACCGCCCCGGCCTCGCCGCCGGCGCCCAGGCCGTAGACCAGCGCCCGGCCGGCCAGGCAGGCCCGGGCACCCAGCGCCAGCGCCTTGACGATGTCCACCCCCCGCCGGATGCCGCCGTCCATGTACACCTCGATCTCGGCGCCGGCCGCTTCGACGACCGCGGGCAGCACCGAGATCGTGGACGGCGCGTGGTCGAGCTGGCGGCCGCCGTGGTTGGAGACGATCACGCCGCCGACGCCAAGGCGCACCGCCTGCTGGGCGTCCTCGGCGCGGAGCACCCCCTTGAGCACGATCGGTCCCTCCCACTGCTCCTGAAGCCAGCTGATCTCCTCCCAGCCCAGGCCGGGGTCGAACTGGCTGTTGATGATCGCGGTGAGGCTCGGCTGCCGTGCCCCGGAGCCACCCGAGCGCGCGCGCCGAGCGCCCTCGGACAGAAACCGCGGGCGGCGCACGAAGTCAACCGACCAGCGCGGCCTGACCACACCCTGGACCAGCGAGCGCGCGGTGATCCGGGGCGGCAGCGTGAAGCGGTTGCGCCGGTCGCGCTCGCGCGCCCCGGCTCGCTGCACGTCGACGGTGATCACCAGGGCCAGATAGCCGGCGCGACGGGCCCGATCGAGCAGTTCGCGCACGTAGCCGCGGTCGCGCGAGACGTAGAGCTGGAACCACAGCGGGCCCGGGCTCTGCTCGGCCACCTCCTCGACCGTGCGCGACGCGACCGAGGACAGCACGTGCAGCCCGCCCGCGGCGTGCACGGCGCGGGCCAGGGCGACCTCGCCGTCGTGGTGGACGATTCCGGTCATGCCGGTGGGCGCTCCGAGCAGCGGCACCCCGATCGGCTGGCCGAGCGCCGTCGTCGAGAGATCGATGTCGGCGGCGCCGGTCAGCACGTGCGGCAGCACGGCCAGCCGGCGGAGATCGGCCTGGTTTCGCTCGGCGGTCAGCTCGTCCCAGGCCGCCCCGTCGACGTAGTCGAACACGACCCCCGGGACGCGGCGCCGGGCGAGGGCGCGCAGCTCGGCGATGTTCCCGCAGCGCTCCACGCGCCCGGCGTCGGTGAAGCGCCGGCGCAACGTCGAGGGAGCCTGCGCCAGATCGCCGCGGAGCTGGTGCAGCAGCAGGTCGAAGAACCCATCCTGTTTCATGGCGTAACCACCCGCTCAGCCGCCGGCGCCGGGTCGGTGGCGAGCCGGTGGGCGAGCGCGGCCGACACGCCGGCGGTCTGCGCGATCGCGCGCTCGTCGACCCGAGCCCGGACGTCGCCGCGGGAGTGGTAGTAGGGGTAGTCGGGCCGCCAGATCAGGCAGGCCGGCACGCCCGCGTCAGTGAACGGCGCGTGGTCGGAGAACGTGCTGCGGGCGTGCATGACGCGGTCGGGCTCCCAGCCCTGGCCCCGGGCGGTCTGCACCGCCAGCTCGAGCAGCGCGGCGTCGGCCGACCAGATCTCGCGGTGCGAGGGGTAAGCGCTTGCGATGCCGTCCAGGTTGACCATGCCGACGACATCCTCCATCTCACGCGCGTGCGCGTGTACATAGGCGCTCGCCCCCCACACCCCGATCTCCTCGGCCGCCGACGCGAGCAGCACGATCGTCCGTCGCGGGCCGCTGTCGCGCAGGGCCCGGGCGGTCTCGAGCAGGCTGGCCAGGCCGCTGCCGTTGTCGTACACGCACGGTCCCTCGGCCTGGCTGTCGTAGTGCGCCGAGACGACCAGCTCGCCAGGCTGGCTGCCGCGGATCCGGCCGACCACGTTGTGCGCGGTGCGCTCGCCGTAGGCGCCATGGTGGCTCAGGCGGATCTCGACCGGCCGGCCGCAACTGAGCTCGGAGATCAACACTCGCCCGGCCGGGTGGGAGATCGTCACCCCGCAGTAGGGGGTCGGCCGTCCCTCCCAGGGTGGCTCGAGCGGCGGCGGGTAGAGCGCGCCGGTGAAGTTGCCCACGATCCCCTCCGGCGTCTCGCAGACGTGGACGAGACCGGCGATCCCGCGCTCCTCCAGCGTTGCGACCAGGTCGAACGGGAACATGCTGTGCACGACCGCGATCTTCCCGGCCAGGTCGATCCCCCGGGCGTCGAGCCGCTCGAAGTCGGCCTCGGTGGCGTCCCCCAGATAGATCGCCTGGCCGGCCGCGTCGCCCGTGGCCGTGTACTGGAGCGCATGGCACTCGAATTCGAGCCGAGTCGCCCCGGTCAGCGCGCACGACGCCGACCGCGGCTCGTATCCGAGGTACTGAAACGGCTCGAGCCGCACGTCGTCCATGCCGAGCGTCTTGAAGCGGTCGAGGAGATAGTCGCGGGCGGCCGCCTCGCCGGGGGTCCCGGCGTAGCGGTTCCCAATCGCGGCCAGGTCGTCGAGCGTCCGCCCGATCTCGGCCGGGTCGAGGCGTACGGCGTTGTCGTTCATCTCACGGCTTACTGACCAGCGCGGTGGCCGGCAGTCCCCACTTCGTCGCGGTGGCCTTGTACTGTTGCGATGACACGTACCACTGCATGCCGCTTTTCAGCTGCGCCTCGATCGGGCTGCCCTTCTTGATCGCGATCCCGAGCGGCGTCGAGGCCTCTGGATCGTCGAACACGACCTTGAAGTCCGGCTGCTTGTTCGCGATCAGGTGCTCGGTGATCGTGTCCTCATACATCGCGTACAGGTTCCCGTTCTTGAGCGCCGGCACCTCCTGCGCCACCGCGGAATAGGAATGGATGTCGATCGCTGGCTTCCCCGCGCTCTTGCACGCCTGACTCGCCTTCTGGGCAAACTGCAGCTCGGTCGCCGCACCGGTGAGGATGCCGACCGGTTTGCCGCAGACGTCCATCCACCCATGGACCTTGGAGGCGTTCGAGCTCGTCACCATCAGCGACAGCGCCGTCTTGAGGTAGTCGATGAAGTCGACGACCTTCTCGCGCGCGGCGGTGTCGTACACGTCGGAGACGACCATGTCCGCCCGGCCGCTCTGGACGGCGGGGATCAGGCCGTTGAAGTCGGCGGTCGCCCACTTGTACTTCCAGCCGAGGTGGGCCATGACCGCCTTGACCATGTCGGGCTCGAAGCCGACGATCGTGTTCGGATCGGTCGCCGACCTCGAGCTGAACGGTGGGAAGTCCGCCGAGGTGATGGCCACGTAGGTCTTGCCGTTGCTCGCGGCGGCGGACGTCGTGCTGCTGGCGGCGGCGCCGCCGGAGCTCGAGCTGCTGCTCGAGCTGCTGCCTGAGCTGCCGCAGGCGGCGATCGTGCCGACGGCGGCCGCCGCAAGGGCGGCGAAGCGCAGGCGTGTCCCGAGGGTACTCATGTGGGTTCTCCTCTCGCTGGTATTACGTCGCCGCGGAGATCGCGATCCCCAACGGCTTCAGCTCACCCGCGTTGCATGGATTGAGGTCCTGGGGGCAGTTCGAGATCGCCACCAGGATGTCGGCCTCGGCGCGGAAGGTGATGTAGTCCCCCGCACGCGAGGCGGGCTCGGCGATCGACCAGCTCCCGTCCGGCTCGACCGGACAGTTCATGAAGACGTTGAACGACATCGGCACTTCGGCCCGGCCCAGGCCCCACGGCGCGATCGCCTCCACGAAGTTCTCGACGCACCCTCGGTGGTCCTTGACCCCGTAGCGGATCTCGTCGATCTCCGCGTTGCAGGAACCGGCCAGCATGTCGTGGCGCCCGCAGGTGTCCTCGACGATCTGAAGCAGCGGCCGGCTCAGCTCCGAGTACAGCGTATGGCCCGCGGTGAAGTAGACCGTGCCGTTCAGGCGGATCGTGGTCGAGGGCCACAAACGGTCGGACAGATCGGGCAGCGCGAACGCGATCAGGTCGGCCACCTGCTGACCCTTGACGTCGGTGATCCGCAGCATCTGGCCCCGGGACAGCGTCCGCGCGATGCACCGCGCCGGACCCAGTACGAAATCCTCAGCCAGGGTCGCGGTCGTCACCGCGCCTCCTGTTCCGCCGGACCGGAGGCTCGGGCGCCGGCCATGCGGGTATCGATCAGGCTCAGAAACGCCCGCGTGCGCTCCTCCCGCGGGTTGCGGAACAACTCCTCGGGCCTCCCCTCCTCGACGATGCAGCCATCTTCCATGAACACGACCTTGTCGGCCCATTCGCGGGCGAACACGATCTCGTGGCTGACCACGACCATCGTCATGCCGGCCTCGGCGAGACGGCGGATCAGCTGTAGGACCTCTCCCACGAGCTCGGGATCCAGCGCCGAGGTCGGCTCGTCGAAGAGCATCAACCGGGGGTGGGTGGCGACCGCGCGGATGATCGCGATCCGCTGCTGCTGTCCGCCCGAGAGCTGATGGGGAAAGTGGCTCTCGAACTCGGCCAGCCCCGCCCAGGCGAGCAGGCCGCGGGCCTCCCGGCGGACCTCGTCCGGCTTGCGACCGTAGACCCGCAGCGGCGCCTCCATGATGTTCTCCATCACCGTGAGGTGATCGAACAGGTTGAAGTGCTGGAAGACCATCCCGATCCGCGCCTTGGCCCGGGCGGCGGCCGGATCGCGGACCGGGACCAGCCCCCGGTTGGTGCGCCGGTAGCCCACGTGCTCTCCGGCCACCAGAATCTCCCCGTCATCGACGGTCTCCAGGTGGTTGATCGTGCGCAGCAGCGTGGTCTTTCCCGACCCACTGGGTCCGATCAGGAACACCACGTTGCCGGGCTCGACGTCGAGCGAGACGCCCTTGATCACCGGCTTGCCGTGAAACGCCTTACGCACCTCGCGGATCTGCACGTACGGCTCCCCGCTGCGTGCGGCGTCCTCCTGGGATGCCCCCAGCGCGCTGAGCAGATTGGCCGAGGTCTCGCCGCGAGGCGCGGGCTGGGTCGGGACCTCGACCTGGGCCGGCCGGCCGGTCAGGCGGGCCAGCAGTCCGTGCGAGTGGCGCCGGCCGTTGGCCGGGGCCGGCGCGCTGTCGGGGGTCGCGAGCGCCCCGGTGAGGAAGCCGGCCTCGCGGGCGCGAAGCGCGGCCTGCGCGGTGATGCGCGCGCGGCGTTCGATGTTCAGGCGCGCCTCGAGCCAGCCCTGGATCACCACGATGCCGGTGGTGGCGATCAGGTAGAGCACGCCGGCCGCGGCGAACACCGGGACGTACTCGAAGTTGGTCGAGACGACCTGCTCGGAGCGCAGCGTGAGCTCGCCGACCGTGATCACCGAGGCCAGCGACGTGTTCTTGACGATGATGATCGCCTCGTTGGACATGGCCGGCACGATCGTCCGCAGGGCCTGCGGGATCACCACTCGATGCAGGACCTGCCAGCGCGTGAGCCCGAGGGCGGCGGCCGCATCCCGCTGGGTCTGTTTCACCGACATCAGGCCGCCGCGGATGATCTCGGCCATGAACGCGATCTCGTTGAGGGCCAGGCCGATGATCGCCGTGGCCATCGCGCTCGTGTGGATCCCGATGAGCGGCAGGACGTTGTACCAGAACAGCAGCTGCAGCAGGATCGGGGTGCCGCGCATGACCCAGATGAACGGCACGGGCAGCCAGCGCGTGATCAGGTTGCGCGACATGCGCATGAGCGCGACGCCCAGCGCGAACGGAAGCGCCGCGAAAAACGCCGCGACCGAGATCTCGATCGCGATCAGCAGGCCCTGCCACAGGAACCCGAGCGTCAGGTAGTGCGTGAACTGGCTCATCTAGCGCATGCGGACGGCCGTGCACCTTCCCAGACTGTGCAGCGTATACAACGCAGAGTGGACATGCAACTGGCTCGGGGCTCCGGGGTCACACTACCTCTGACGAGGGCAAAAGCGGTCGAACGGCGCGGTCGACCACCACGTCGATCAGCATCGACTCAGGACCGCCGATAGCCCGCCCGAGGGTCTCGCCGAGCTGCTCGGGGTCGCTCACGCGGACGGCCGGACACCCGTACGAAGCCGCCGCGGCGAGGAAATCCACGCCCGGCACCTCGAGGCTCGGCACGCCCTCCAGGCCGCCGAAGACGGCCACCGACTCGAGGATCGCGTAGCGCGCGTTGTCGACCACGATGAACGTCACCGGCGTGCCCAGCTGCACCGCGCTCCACAGCGCCTGAGGGGCATAGAGGGCCGATCCGTCGCCGACCAGGCAAACGACAGGACGCTCCGGCTGGGCCAGCTTGATGCCGACCGCGGCCGGCATCGCGAACCCCAGCCCGCCGCTGGCGGTGGCGAAGAAGCTCGCGGGGCGGCGCATCCAAACGTGCCGCCGCAGGTCGTGGCGGTTCGACGGCGACTCCTCCACGAGCACCGCGTCGTCCGGGAGCACCTCGGCCAGCGTCGCCATCAGGAATGCCGGTGAGATCGGCGCCGTGGCCGGCGGCGCCGGCGGGGCGTCGCGGGCTCCGGCGCCCAGGCGCCCGGCCGCGCCGCTCGCCTCCGTCCGCTCGAGCAGCGCGCATACGATCGCACGCACGTCGCCGATCACGCTGAGCACGCTCGGCGCCCGGGCGGCCTCGTCGGGATCGTCGGTGATGTGGACGATCGCCGGCAAGGGCTGATCGCTCGGCTCGTAGGGGAGGAACGCAAACACCGGCGCGCCGACGACCAGCGCCACCTCGATGCCGTCGAGCGCCGCCGCCGCGCTGGCGTAGCCCGCCGCGAGGTGACCTCGATAGAGCCCGTGGTCCTCGGGGAAGCCCAGCCGAGGCGACTGCGGCGCCGCCCACACGTCGGCCTCCAGGCGCTCGGCAAGCTCGACGAGCTCGCCCCAGGCGCCGTCGCGATCGGCGCCGGCGCCGATCACCAGCGCGACCGGGCCGCGGGTCAGCCAGCGGGCCAGCTCCTCGACGGCGCCGTCCTCGAGGCCGGCCGCGCCGCGCACCTCGCCCCCGGGCGCGGACGTTCCCGTCTGCGCGGCGGGCGCGTTCCAGTCGTCGGCCGGCACGGAGACGAACACCGGGCCGTAGGGCCGGGTCTGGGCGAGCGCCCACGCCCGGTCGATGGCCGCGGGAACGTCCTCGGCGCGGGCCGGCTGCTCCGAGTGCTTGACGTACGGCGCCATCAACTCGACGCCGCGGGCGAACAGGTACGGCTCGAGCGCCAGGTGGCGACGATCCTGGTTGCCGCCGGTGATCACCAGCGGCGCGCGGTTGTGGAACGCGTTGACCACCGCGCCCATGGCGTTGCCCACGCCGCACGCGCTGTGCAGGTTGAGAAAGGCGGGGCGGCCGGTGGCCTGGGCGTAGCCGTCGGCCATCGCCACCGCCACCGATTCGTGCACGGCCATCACGTAGCGGAAGTCGTCGGGAAGGTCGACCAGCAGGCCGAGCTCGGTCGACCCCGGATTGCCGAAGATCGTGGTCATCCCGCGGTGGCGCAGCAGCTCGATGGTCGCCGCGCGGACCGAGGTGGACGTGCCGACGGTCATGCTCAGCCCTCGGCGTCCATCAGCCGCCGGTAGGCGTCCGGATCGGTGGCGCCCTCGGTACACAGGAGCAGCACGCGCGAGTCGCCGTCCAGGGCCAGCGCCTCGCGGGCGTGCGCGAGGTGGGCGTCGGCCGACAGCGCGGTCATCGCGGCCAGCCCGGCGGCGCCGCACTCGCCGACCACGATCCCGTCCGCGGCCAGCAGGCGGGTCGCCTCGGCGATGTAGCCGTCGGGCACGGCCAGATAGACGTCGATCCCGCGCGAGACCAGCGGCCAGGCGATCAGCGACGGCGTGGCGCAGTTCAGGCCGGCCATGATCGACGTCTGGGGATGCTCGAGCGTGACGATCCGCCCGGCCGCCACCGACTCCAGCACGCACGCCGCGGAGGTCGGCTCGACTCCCACCAGGCGCGGCCGGCCGGCTTCGAGCGACCAGTAATGGTGAACCGCCGCCGCCGCCAGCGCACCCACGCCGATCGGGACCACCACCACGTCGGGCTGCCCGCGCTCGAGCGACTCGTCGATCTCGGCGAAGATCGTGCTGTAGCCCTCGATCACCCAGGCCGGCACGCGCTCATACCCCGGCCAGGAGGTGTCGGAGATGACGAGGCAGCGCTCGCCGGCGTCTTGCGCCGACCGCTCCACCGCGTCGTCATAGCCCCCGTCGATGACCGTGACGGTGGCGCCCTCGCCCTCGATCGCCGCGATCCGCGCCTGCACCATGTCGGAGGGCACGTAGATGCGGGCATCGAGCCCGAGCAGCGCCGCCATGTGCGCCACCGCCCGGCCGTGGTTGCCGTCGGTGGCGGCCGCGAGGGTGAGCGGGCGCGCGGGCGCGACCGCGGCCTTCAGCCGGCCGAAGGTCGGGATCTCCTCAAGCGTCGACCCGAGGTGCTCGACGAGCGCCCGGTGAACGGCCCACGAGGCGCCGAGGACCTTGAACGACGGCAGTCCCAGCCGCTCGGATTCGTCCTTGACCAGCACCTCGGCGACCCCGAGGCGCCGCGCCGCCCGGGGCGCAGCGCGCAGCGGTGTGGGCTCATAGCCCGTCATCGAGGCGTGGAAGGCCCGCGGCGAGGCGGACATGGCCGGAATGGGCGGCTCCTCGTTATCGGGCCCCACCCACCCCACCCACCCCACCCACCCCACTCGCCCCACGAGCGCCACCGCGGCGCCCCCAGGGGCGACCTTGGCCGTGCTCGTCATGATGCCGCCGTGGCCGAGCCCGCGCGCGCCTCGCGCAGGGCGGCCAAGATGCGCTCCGGGGTCATCGGCAGCCGGCGCAGACGCACCCCGACCGCGTCCTCGATCGCGCTGGCCAGCGCCGCCGGCGGTGGTCCGATCGGCGGTTCGCCGATCCCGCGGGCCCCGAACGGCCCCTTGCCGGGGTGCAGTTCCAGACCGATCGCCTTGATGTCGGGGAGATCGACCGCGGTGGGGATCAGATAGTCGGCGAACAGCGTCGACTGCACCACGCCACCGGAGACCTCGACCTCCTCGCTCAGGGCATAGCCCACCCCCTGGGCGACCGCGCCCTGAATCTGGCCCTCGACCCGCTGCATGTTGATCGCGCGGCCGATGTCGTGCACCGCGACGTACTTGAGGATGCGGACCTCGCCGGTGGCGGTGTCGACCTCCACCTCCACCGCATGCGCGCCGTGCGTGCAGTCCGGGAACGACCGACCCCGGCCCGTCTCGGTGTCGAACTTGCCCGTCTCGGCGTCGAACGTGTCGTGGTGGTAGGGCATCACGCTCTGGTGCTCGGCCGCCCGGGAGAGCTCGCCGATTGTGATCGACCGCTCGCCGGCCCACACGCGGTTCTCGGCGAACCGCAGATCGTCCTGCCCGCATTCGAGCAGCGCCGCCGCCACCGGCTCGAGCTTCTCGAGCAGTCCCCGCGCCACCTTGAGCACGGCGTTGCCCGACATGTACAGCTGCCGGGTGGCGAACGTGCCGCCGGTCAGCGGGGTCAGCGCGCTGTCGCCGATGTGCACCGAGGTGCGGTCGACGGTGATTCCCAAGACCTCGCCGGCAATGTTGGCCAGCGAGGCGGCCTGCCCGGCGCCCAGGTCGGTGACCCCGGCGCGGATCACCATCGTGCCGTCCTTCTCGAGGCCGATCCAGGCCGACGCCCGGTCGGCGAAGAACACCGAGCGCCCGTAGGGCTGCATGCTGCAGCCGAAGCCGCGGCCGACCCGGGTGCCCGGACGCATCGGGTCGTCCGGGGTGCGCGGTCCCAGTTCGTCCAAGGCCCGGCGCATGCACTCGCCGACGCCGACCCCGGTGTCGATCGTCTCGCCGGTCACGCGCTGGTCGCCCTGGCGCACGAAGTTACGCTCGCGGACCTCGGCCGGATCCAGCCCGAGCCTCTCAGCGACCGCATCCATCTGGGACTCGTAGGCGAACACAACCTGCATCGCGCCGAACCCGCGCATCGCGCTGGTCGGAACCGTGTTGGTGAACACCGCCGTGCTCTCGACGCGAGCGTTGGCCGTCCGGTAGGGACCGGTGCTGTTGACCCCGGCGGCGAACAGCACGCGCGAAGAGAGCAACGGGTATGCGCCGGCGTTGCCGATGATCCGCACGTCCTGTGCGACGATCGTCCCGTCGTTCTTGACCCCGGTGCGGTAGTGCATGAGGAACGGGTGGCGCTTGTAGCGAGCCAGCAGCGACTCCTGGCGGGTCCACACCATCCGCACCGGCCGGCGCGTCTTCCACACCAGAGCGGCGATGAACGGCTCGACGGTCATGTCCTCCTTGCCGCCGAAGCCGCCGCCCATGTAGGCGGCGATCACCCTGACCCGGCTGTGGGGCAACTCGAGGATCTCGGCGATCTCCCGCGCGTGCTCGATCACCTGGGTCGAGACGCGCAGGGTGAGCACCCCGTCGGAGTCGATCCAGCCGATTCCGGCCTCGGGCTCGAGATAGGCGTGATCGACCCGCTGGCTGTGGTAGGTCTCCTCCACCACCAGGTCGGCCGTCTGCATGGCGGAGTCCACATCGCCGAGCGCCGATCGCCACGTGATGTAGCGGTTGCCGCCGACGTGGACGGCGGGCGCGTCGTCGCGCAGCGCCTCCTCCGGGTCGAACACGCCCGGCTCGTCCTCGTAGGAGACCTCGACCAGGCTGGCCGCCTCGGCCGCTGCGCCGGGGGTCTCGGCGGCCACCAGCGCCACCGGCTCTCCGTCGTAGCGCACCCGGTCGGCGGCCAGCACAGGCTGGACGATCGCGTCCACGCCCAGGCCGCTGGCCTCGTCGAGGATCCCGTTGTGCGGAATGTCGGCGGCGGTCATCACCGCGCGCACGCCGCGCACCGCGGACGCCGCGCTGGTGTCGATCGAGACGATCCGGGCCGAGGGCAGCTGCGCGCGCACGACCACCCCGTGGAGCATCCCCGGGAAGCCCCAGTCGTCGGCGTAGCGCAGCGTGCCCGCGACCTTCTCGACGAAGTCGCGATGCGGGGCGGGCGTGATCTTCGCCGGCGCGTCCTGCACCGGGCGCTCGGGCGCCTCGATAGTCACCTCGGGATCGGCAGTCTCAATCGACACGCGAGAAGCTCCAGGTCCCGGTACGCCTCCACGGCGTCGAGGATCTTCGTATAGCCGGTGCAGCGGCACAGGTTGCCGGCCAGCGCGGCGCGCAGCTCCTCGCGGCCGGCCCTGGGATGGCCGTCCAGATACCACTTGGCGGTCAGCAGCATCCCCGGCGTGCAGAACCCGCACTGCGAGCCGGCGTGCTCGAGGAAGCTGTGCTGAAGCGGGTGCAGCTCCTCGCCGTCGCCGGCCAGGCCGCGCACGGTGGTCACCTCGTGGCCCTCGGCCTGCACGGCGAACATCAGGCACGCGTTGACCGGCTCTCCGTCGAGCAGCACCGTGCAGGTCCCGCACACGCCCTCGCCGCAGCCGAGCTTGACCTCCGGAGCCCCGGCCTCGGCGCGCAGCAGCTCGAGCAGCGACATGTTGGGCTCGACCACGGCCTGCACCGGGTGGCCGTTGACCTGCAGGGAGATCTCGTGCTTGCTCACGGCGCGCGCCCGTTCGTGGTCGCGTCCTCGTCCGCCCCGGAGGCCCGCGCGACCGCCGTGCCGACCGCCCGCTCGATCAGCACCGCGACCATCTCGCGCCGGTAGTCCACGGCGGCGTGCGAGCTCTGTCCGATCTCGACCTCGTCGGCCACCGCGCGCGCCACCTCGGCCACGGCTGTTTCCCCGGGCGGCGCGCCGATCAGGGGACCCGCGGCGTCGGATACGTCGGCGGGCCGGTCGGCAACCGCGCCCACCACCAGCCGGACGTCGTCGCAGTGGCCGGTTTCGTCAATCGACACCATCGCCGCCACCTCGGCCATCGCGAAGTCGCCGGCACGGCGAGCCATCTCGAGAAAGCAGCTTCCGGTACGCGGCCCGAGCGCCGGGAACTCGACGCCGGTGATCACCTCGGCCGGCTCGAGCGAAGTCGTCAGGTGCGTGACGAACAGATCCGCCGCGGCCACCGTCCGCTCACCCCGCGGGCCCAGCACCTGCGCGGTGGCGCGGTGGGCGACGGCCACCACCGCGAACTCGGCGGTGGCCTCGGCGTGGGCCAGCGAGCCGCCGATCGTGCCCCGATGGCGGACCCGCACGTTGCCGATGTGCCTCACCGCCTCGGCCAGCATCGGGCACGTCTCGCGCACGGCGTCGGAGCGCTCGAGGTCGACGTGGCGCACCAGCGCCGAGAGCACGAGCGATCCCTCTCGGACCTCGATCGTACGCTCGCCGGCCGCGCCGACGTCGACCAGCAACGTGGGTGCCGCCAGTCCCAGCATCATCATCGGGACGAGGCTCTGGCCCCCGGCCAGCACGTGGGCGTCCTCGCCCCCCCGCTCGAGCTTGGCCACGGCGTCCTCCCACGAGCCCGCGCGCAGGTATTCGAACGGCGCGCTGTACATGCGCTACGCGGCGGCGGGCACGCCGAGGTGATCCAGCACCGCGGCCAGCGCCGCCTGGTTACTCGTGACCACCGGCAGCCCGAGCGCCTGGTGGATCTCCTCGCGGGCGTCGAAGGCACGGAAATTCGTGCACGAGGCGAACAGCAGGTCGATGTCGCGGCCGGCGAAGCACTCCGCGGCGAACTGGGCGATCCGCTCGGGATCGACCTCGGCGATCGCGAAGTTCTCGGTGATCCCGAGCCCGTGGATCCCCGCCACCTCGAGCCCGTCGTCCTGGAGGCTCTGGGCGATCTTCTCGTTCAGGCTGTCGACGTACGGCGTGACCACGCCCACGCGCCGGCAGCCGGCCGCGCGAATCGCCCACCGCACCGACGCAGCCACGCTGAACGTGGCGGCGCCGGTCTGGCTTTGGATCTCGTCGACGAGCCCCGCCTCGTAGGCGTTGCCGCGCAGCGCTCCGGCACTCGTGCAGCCGAACACCGTCACGTCTGGCCGGGCCGTGGCGAGATCGCTCGTGGCTCTCGGCAGATGGTCGTCGAGCATCACGGACTCGCCCTCCGGAGTGGTCTCCTCGAGATACATCCTGGCCGTGTGCAGACTGCAGTCGGCCGGAAGCCGCCGGTAGAAATCGACCTCGGCCACGGTGTTCGAGGACGGGACGATCAACCCGATGCGCGTGCTCATGCCACGTCTCCCGCCGCCGTGACGCCCACCGGGCGGCCGTCCGTGTCGAGCGGGCTGCCGTTGCGATCGGCTCCAAGCGTGCGCGGGGGCGGTGCGGGCAACTCGAGCAGATCGAGCGGGTTGCCCTTGATCATCCGCTCGACGCCCTCCTCGCTGATCCCCGACTCGTACACCGACTGGGCGAACACGCGCAGCGCCTCCGCCGGCATCGGGTTGTGGCGCTGGCCGGCGTCGCTCATCAGGATGCAGCGCTCGGGCCCGAGGGCGTTGATCGCCTCGACCACCCGGGTGAGCGGCGCGTGGTTCCACATCGGCGACACCGTGCAATAGCCGAACTCGGCGTAGGCGCCCTGGTCGACAAGCGCTCGGAGGTTCTCGAGGTCGAGCGCCGGGACCTTGAAGAAGGGATGGGTGATCATGATCTTCTCCACGCCACGCTCCCGCGCGGTGGCCACCAGCAAGTTGATCTCGCGCACCGACAGATGGCAGGTACTGAGGATGGCCGAGTACTGGGCGGTGAGATCGAGCACGTCGAGCAGGCCGTCGATCGGCTTGCCGGCCTCGTCGAACACCTCGATGCCGACATCCTGGGACTTGGCCACCGTGCTCGCCTGCTTGTCGTAGGCCCCGGTAGAGCCGAAGGTGCGGGCGTGGTTGGCGGCATCGACGGTCGGCATCCATACGTGCTTGCCGCCCAGTTGGAGCGCCGCCTCGACCGCCGCCGGGTTGATCCCGCCCACCGCGCGGTTGAGCACGATCCCGCCCACGACCTGGATCCCCGGGACCTGCTGCATGGTCATGTAGGCCCGGCTGGTGGTCCGTTCGGAGTGGCACTTCAGGGAGAACGCCCGCAGACCGAGCGAGGCGGCGTGCCGCGCGACGCCGACATCGTCGGCGATGCGCGGAAACAGATCCGGCTCGGAGTGGACGTGCACGTCCACGGCTCCCGTCATGTCGATGAATGGCCCGATCGTCATGGTGCCGAGGTCACCTCTCTCGTCCGCGGTGTGTCACTGCGATTGCCGTCGCGCAGCCAGCGCAATTCGGTCAGCTCCTGGTCGGTGGGCGGGGGCAGTTCGCCGATCGTCTCCGACACCAGCAGCTCGAAACCCGTGTTCGCGTGCACCTGGTCCTCGGTGACGCCCGGCTGGAGCGCATCCAGCCGCAGCCTGCCCGTCTCCTCGTCGAAGCCGAGCAGTGCCAAGTCGGTGACCACCGCCACCGGCCGGTTGCGCACCAGGCCGGCGCTGCGCCGGGACTCCGGTCCGTCGAGATAGCCGGGGCTCGTGATGAAGTCGACCCGCTCGACAAAGCGGCGGGGCTCGTGGCGGGTCATGATCATCACCTCGCGGCAGCTCGAGACGATGTCGTTGGCGCCGCCGCTCCCGGGCAGGCGGACCTTGGGCTGGTCGGGGTCGCCGATGTAGCTCGTGTTCACGTTGCCGTACTGGTCGAGTTGGCCTGCGCCGATGAACCCGTAGTCGTAGTGGCCGCGCTGACCGTAGAGGAACAGGTCGTTGATCGACGTGAGCATGAACGCGTTGTGCGCGGCGCGCATCTCGTTGGTCGACACGGGCAGGCGGCCCGGCAGCATTTGCGGGCCGATCGAACCTCCCTCGAGCACGATCGTGAGCGAGGGCGCGTGCAGCCGCTTGGCCAGCACGCTCGCCTCGAGCGGCGCGCCCACGCCGGCGAACACCACCCCGCCGTCGCGCAGCAGCCGGCTCCCGGCGATCGTCATCAGCTCGACCGGGGTGGCCTCGGTCATGCCGCCACCAGCTCGCGCGCCCGCCGGCGCTGCTCGAGCAGCCGTGACGCCCCGACCGTGTCCAGGAAGGCTGCGAAGCTGCCCGGCCCATGGACGGTCTCCTCGAGGTAGGCCTGCACCCCGGCCACGCCGTCGCGGCTGACCATTTCCGCGTATCTGTCGAAGTGCTCGAAGTCGGCCTCGTAGCGACCGTGGCACTCGTGCGGGTATGAGCCGAACGGCACCTCGACCACGGCGTCCACGACGAACCCCGGGATCACCGTCCGGTCCGCCGTGCGGACGATCGCCTCGGAGGGCACGATCTCCTCGGCGGTGATGATCACAGTGTTGGCGGCCCGGGCGCATTCGACGTCCATGTAGGCGGGGCCCTCGATCTGGGCGTTGCCGGTCGCGTCGGCGGTCTGGACGTGGATCAGGGCCACGTCGGGCACGAGCGCCGGCACGGCCACCAGCAGCTGATCGGTGAACGGACAGCGGATGTGCTGCGCGGGGGTCCGCTCGAGCAGGTCCGAGCCCAGTAGCGAGGCGGTCGGCAGGAACGGCATCCCCATCGATCCGGCCATCAGCCGCATCCCGAACGACAGGTGACTCCACTCCTCGTAGATCGACGGATCGCGCTCGACGTACTCGCGGAACACCTTGGGGATGCCCCACCGCAGGCCGATCCCGACCCAGCTCGAGACCAGCTTGCTCGCCGCTCCGGAGGCCAGGAACAGCTCGGACTCGTAGCACATCAGGTTGCGGCACAGGGTCAGGCCGCGGCGCTCGGCGCGCAGCAGTTCGAGCAGCATCGCCCATGGCGTGCGCGAGTAGCAGCAGCCGCCGCCTACCACGGTGTTTCGGTCCTGTACCAGCTGAACGGCGTCCGCCAGCGACATGCGCTTGTCGCCGGCGCTCTTCATCGCGACCCCACGGCGAGGTCGGCCACCAGCGGCATCACCTCGGCGGCGAACCGCTCGACCTGCTCGAGCTCGTAGTTGCAAGGGCACAGGCAGATGTGCTGGACGCCCGCCTCGGCCTGCGCGGCGATCTGCTCGGCGCACTGCTCCGGCGTGCCGCGGATCGAGCTCTCGGCGGTCGACTCGCTCCACGCCGGCAGGTCGAAGTAGTCGCCTATGTACTGCCGCGCGCGGGCGTCAGCCGCCTCGAACGACTCGTCGATGCACAGCGGGAGCTGGGCCACGTTGTCCAGCTCGTCGGGATCGCGCCCGGCCGCCTCGGCGTGCTCGCGGATCCGCTGCCAGGCCGTCTTGAACGGACCCGGCTCGTAGAAGTAGGTGAGCCATCCGTCGCCCTTCTCGGCCACGCGCCGGAGCACCCGGTCCACGTAGCCGCCGATCAGCAGCCGCGGCCGTGCCCGGGGCGAGGGCTTGGGGAGCATGACCGCGTTGCGGAAGTCGACCCCGGTGGCCGTCCCCGACACCCGCTCGCCGGTCCAGAACTCCTTCATCAAAGAGAGGTTCTCCTCGAAGATCCGCCCGCGCTGCTTGAACGGGACGCCGCACGCGTCGAACTCGCGCTCATACCAGCCCACGGCCATGCCGAGCGTCAGTCGACCGCCCGACATGATCTCGATGCTGGCCGCGGTCTTGGCCAGCACCGCCGCCCGGCGCAGCGGCAGCACCAGGATGCCGGTGCCGAGCTCGACGCGCTCGGTGTGCGCGGTCAGCAGCGCGAGTGTCGAGAGCGACTCCAGGAAGGGGAACGGCCGGCCGCTGCCCAGGAACATATGATCCCACGCCCACAGCGACTCATAGCCCAGCTCCTCGGCCCGGCGGGCGTAGGGGACGATCGACTGAACGTCTGGGGTCTTGTCGGCTGGAGTGAAGTTCTCCAGCGCCAGCCCGAACTTCAGCTTGCTCATGCCTTCTCCTTGAGCGCCTTGACGATCGTCGCCTTTCCATGCTCGATGTGGAGCTTCATCTGCTTCTGGGCCCGCTCGGCGTCGCCGTCCTTGAGCGCGTCGAAGATGCTCAGGTGCTCGTCGAGGAAGCGGCGGGGCAGCTCGGTGTTGTAGACGCGCTCGGACAGCTCGAGCTGCAGCCGTGTCCAGTAGCCGCGCAGCACGCTGAGCAGCTCGCTGCCGCTGGCCTCATAGATAGTCAGGTGAAAGTCCGCATCGAGCTGCCCGGCCTCGCGCGGCTCGGCGTTGTCGAGCGCGTCGACGAAACGCGACAGCACGTTCTCCACGGCGGCCAGCGTCTCCGGGGTCATCCGCTGCGCGGCGAGCCCGGTCAGGTGCGGCTCCAGCACCAGCCGCACGTCGTAGACCAGGGTCGCCTCGTCAGGGGTGAGGCGGTAGGTGACGAACGTGCCGCGGCTGCGATACGTGACCACGAGGCCCTCGCCCTCGAGCGTGCGCAGGCCCTCCCGCACCGGGGTGCGGCTGACGCCGGTGCGCTCCATGACCATCGCCTCGGTCAACCGGGCGCCGGCGGGCAGACGGCCGGACAGGATGTCCTCGCGGATCACACGGCAGACATGCTCGGCGAGCGACGGCGGCCGCTCGGGGACCACGTCATCGTCGTCGTGATGGCGGAGTCCGTAGCGCGGAGGGCGCCGCGCAACGCGGCCTTTGGATGTGGACATCGAGCGGCCTTTCCGGATCGGCGCGGGGTCGCTGCCGGCAGCCCTCGCATTGAATGCGCGCCGGCGAATTGGTGTGCAGAGTATACAAGAGACACTATGCCCCGAAAACCGCGGAAGTCAAGGGAGTTCGCGGTCCCTTGAGGGGCATTGCGGAGCTAGAACGAGTCGATCAGCGCAAACCCGATGGTGTCAAAGCTCGTCATCCGCTCGAGTACGTCGTGCGCCTGCTCGAGCGGCACGCGCTCGGTCACCAGCCCGGCCGGATCGAGTCGCCCGTCCGCCACCACCGAGAGCAGCGCCGGCAGGTGCACGTGGGGATTGCCCACGCTGCCCACGATCGTCAACTCGGCCTCGATCAGTTCGTCGAGCGGGATCCCCACGATGCCCTGCTCCTCCTTGCTGGTCAGGCCGACCTGCACCAGCCGCCCGCCCTTGCGCAGGCTCATGAGAGCGTTTTGCACGAGTGCGGCCACGCCAAGACCGCCGAGCGCAACGTGAGCGCCGCCACCGGTCGCCTCCTTGACGGCCTCGACCACGTCGGCCTCCCGCGCGTTGACGGTCGCCGCCGCGCCCTGTTCGCGAGCCGCCGCGAGCTTGCGGTCGTCGATGTCGACCGCCACCACGGCGGCCCCGAGCGCGGTGCCGATCTGCACGGCGGACAAGCCAATGCCTCCGACGCCGTGCACCGCCAGCCACTCGCCGGCCCGTAGCCCGGCCTGGTGCTGGAGCGCATGCCAGGCGGTCATGAACCGGCACCCGAGCGCCGCGGCGGCGTCGAAGCTCACCCCGTCCGGGAGCGGGACGCAGTTCAAATCCGCGTTCATAACGTTGACGTACCGCGCGTAGCCTCCGTCGTGGCTTATGCCCAGAAACTCGAGCGCATCGCACAGGTTCGTCCGGCCGGCGCGGCAGTAGCCGCACTTGCCGCACGCCTCGTGGAACGGGACCGCCACCCGGTCGCCGGCCTTGATCGTGGTCACGTTCGCGCCGACCGCGGTCACCGTGCCGGCGAACTCGTGCCCCATCGTGACCGGGAGCGCCGGCGCCAGCCCGATCCACGTCCAGTCGCCCATCCACACGTGCCAGTCCGTGCGACAGATCCCCTCGAACTCGACCTGCACCACGGCGTCGCCCGGCCCCGGGTCGGGCTCGGCCACGTTCTCGATGGCCAGCGGCGCCCCGATTTCGACCAGCCGTGCCGCCTTCACGCCCCGCTCCTCTCCGCGCCATCCGCGCCGCCAGTTTGTCGAGTGCGTAGTGTATACGCCACGGACCGCCTCGGGGGGAGCGCGGGCGGCGCGGATAACACGTCACGCGGGCCCGGCCCCCGAAGGCGTGACGAACTAGCCGCGCCCCAGACGCATATCACGTCACGCCCCGTCGGAAACCGGTGGCGTGACGCATTATCCGTGCCCCCGACGGCGCGGCACGCCCGAGACGCCGTTGACGACGTGCAGCGGCGCGCCACCGCGCAGCACCCGGTCGAGGTTATGCAGGGCGCTGGAGAGCATCCGGTGGCGCGCTTCGTTGGTCGACCCGGCCAGGTGGGGCGAGAGCAGCACGCCCGGCCGACCGCGCAGCGGCGAATCGAGCGGCAACGGCTCGACGCTGAACACGTCGAGCGCCGCGCCGCGCACGCGCCCGGAGTCGAGGGCGTCGCACAGCGCCGCCTCGTCGATCACCTGGCCGCGCGCCGCGTTGACGATCACCGCGCCGACCGGCAGCAGCGAGATCCGCCGCCGATCGAGCAGGCCAACCGTGGACGACAGCAGCGGCACGTGCACCGTGACCACGTCGCTCACCCGGCACAGCTCGTCGACCGAAACGCGCTCCACGCCGAGCCGGCGCTCGACCGAGGCCGGCGCGGCCACCACGTCGGCGTACACCAGCCGGCGCAGCTCGAACGGCGCGAGCCGCGCCGCGACCGCCTGCCCAATCTGGCCCAGCCCGAGGATCCCAACCACGCGGTCGCCCAGCTCATACACGCCCGTGTCGGACGCCGAAACCATGTCCCACCGGCCGGCGAGCACTCCGGCGTGGTGGCGCCAGACGTCCTTGAGCATGGCCAGGATCGCCATCACCGTCCACTCGGCCACGGCCCGGTCGTTCGTCGCCGGTGCGTTGGCCACCGGGATGCCGAGCGCCGCCGCGTGCTCGAGGTCGATGCCGTCGGTCCCGGCGGTGGGCTGCACGACCGCCAGGCAGCGGCCGGCGCGATCGAGCAGCTCGGCGTCGAGCCCAAGCGAGTGGGTCCAGTCGCCGAGGATCAGCTCGGCGCGCGCCACCGCTTCGAGCAGCCCGCCCCGGGAGCGCGGCGCCGACACGAGCTCGTGCGCCGAGAGCTCGGCGTGCAAGGCGTCGTACGCCGGCGCCATCACCGCGGCCGGCGTAAGGGACACTACGACCGGGTCAGTCGTACGAAGCCTCGACGAGCTTGCGGGCGAGCTCGGCCGGGCGGGTGAACATGACCTCGTGGCTGCCACCCATCTCGACCAGCTTGAACTCGCCGAGTCGCGACGACATCAGCGGGTGCCAGTGCCCCGCAGGCAGCGCCAGGTCGTCGGCCACCGCGACGTAGCTGCGGGGAAGCTCGCCGCGGTAGAACCGGGTCAGGTCGAGCTTCTGCGCCCACGGCGCGAACGGCTGGGGCACGAGTCGCTCCCACACCGAGCGGGCAGCCTCGGGCGCGGCGTCCTGGATGAACTTCTCGCGGAACACCTCCCAGGAGCATTCGACGGTGCCGTCCGGGCTGTCGCGGGCAGCGGCCTCGAACAGAGCGGTCTGGTCGTCCGGAAATTCGTCGTTGACGCTACAGCCGTCGGCGACCACGAACGCGGTGTGGAACACCAGCCGCTTGAGCCGCTCCGGGATGACCTGCGACACGCGGCTGACCACCGAGCCGCCGAAGCTGTGGCCGACCAGAACGACGTCGCGCAGATCGCGCCCCTCGACGAAGCCAATCACCGCCGCGACGTAGTCCTCGTGGCGAATGCCGGCGCGGTTCGCGCCCGGGACGTGGCCCGGATACGTCGGCGCGTACGCGCGATGGCCGAGCTCGCGCAGGCACCACGCGGTCGGCTCCCATGCCCACCCGCCGTGCCAGGACCCGTGGAGGAGGACGAACGTCTCGCTCACGGCCGCGCCCCGATGAAGCGGTCGAGGACGTTGCCCGTTATCCGTGAGACGTTGTTGTCATACCCCGCGTGCGACAGCGCGCCCGACCACGCGATCGATGAGGCCGCGAACACGGCGCCACCGCCGGGCGTCTCGTAGTAGGTCATGTCGGCGCGCACGTTCGGATGCTCGGTGCCGCCGAGTCCGTCGAACATGAACTCGATCTCCTCCGGCACGATCTTGTACGAGTCATCCTGGCGGTAGGCCGACGCGAGCAGGTACGTCCCGGGCGGCGTCCCGAGCGCGATGTCCGCCCGGTCGATCTCCTGCCCCGAGGCGCCTCCTCCGACCAGGCCGAAGTCACCGATCGGCTGCTCGGCGTCGACTCCGTCGAACACCCACGACACCGCCGGATCAGCCGCGTCGGGCATGCGCACGTAGTGATAGGACGCGGAGTAGCCCTCGGACGCGAAGCCGGTGCCGAACAGCTTCTGCGGGGCGCGGCCCCGGTTGCGCCAGAGCCCGCCCTTCTCGCCGGTGGTGCTGTGCGTGGTCTCCCCCGGCTCCGCCTGCCAGGCTCGCACGCCGGCCTCGCCGCGGCGGATCTCCATCACCCACGGCTTCTCCTCGGAGTAGCTGATCACCCAGTAGAAGCCGTTGCCGCCCATGTACATCAGGTTGCCGCCGCCGGTCACGTAGTCCTCGTAGGCGTCGAGCATTGGCTCGCTCGCGTACTCGGGATGGGTCCCGGTCATCACCGCGCGGTAGGGCGCCAGGGCCCGGGCGCCCTCGCGGTGGAGGTCCTCGTCGGTCAGCACGTCATATCGATATCCGAAATGCTCGAGCCAGTCGACGATGTACAGGTCGCTCGGGAACTGCCAGGTCCCCATGAAGCTGAACCGGTGGCGCGGGCGCATGTTCACGATCGGCCGGCGGCGTGAGCACAGCGCCACCCCGCTCCCGTCGGAGTGCAGGTCGTAGGCCGAGAGCCCAAGCTCCGGATGCTCCATCAGCAGCAGGTCCAGCGTGTGCAGCGCCGGGGTGTGGCCGATGATCGCCTGTCCCATCGGCGCCGCCGCCGCCATGTGCTCGTTGCCGTAGGCCATGTAGCTCGCGGTCGGCAGCACGAGCGCGACGTCCCCCTCCTGTCCGGCCGGCGCGCGCACGAAGAACGGGACGTGGTCCTCGAACTCGCCCGCCCGTAGACGCAGCGCGTAGACCCCAGAGCCGAGATCGGATGGAACCTCGAGCGCGCACATCGGCTCCCATCCGACGTCGTCGACGTCGTCGTCGTGGAAGTGAACCGCCCCGTACAGCCCGGATGCCGCGCGCCACTCATACGCCGAGCCGTCCCAGTTGTGGGCGGTGACCGCGCGGGTCGGGGCGTTGACCAGCGCGCCGTCGGGGCTGTGCGGCGTCCCGCCCCGCACGACACTGGTGTCGATCTCCCGGCTCAGGTCCCACCAGGCCCGCAGGCCGTCCGAGAGCGCGGGCGCGGCCCCGCTCCCGGCCAGCGCCTCCATCGCGGCCTCGTCGAGCGCCCGCTGATACACGGAGGGAAGCGCCAGCTTGCCGTTGAACGCGCCGTGGACAAGGCCCGGGCCGGTGGTGCCGAACGCCCCGAGCAGTAGGTCGACCGGCGGCGCGCCGGCCCACGCGGCCGCCGGCGCCTCAGCACCGCAGCCGGCGACCGCCGCCACCGGGCCGAAGCGCGAGTTGTACGAGTTGAGCACCGGCGCCGCTCGCACCGAGATCGTCCCGATCTCCGGATCCCAGCTGCCGCCGACCGCATACCAGACCCCGGCCACCAGCCCCGCGTCACACGCGACGCGCTGGCGCCCGCCGGCGCCCGTCATCCAGAACGCCGCCCGCAACCCGGGCTCGAGCACCAGCGCGATGCCCGCCCCCGCGTCCGCATCCCACGCAGCAACGAGCGGCTGATCCCCGTCGCGATGCGACGCGCACACCATCGCGAACAGGCCCACGGCGGCGCCCGCCTCGGGCAGCACGCGCCGGGCGTCCGGGATCCGCGCGTACGAGCCGTGCTGCGTGGCCTGCTCGGACAGCGAATACGTCCCGTCAACTCGCGAGGGGATCTCCACCTCGCGAAAGCCCGGTCCGGCGGGGTGCGTGTCGCCGTGCATCAGCTTGACCAGCCCCGCGTCGACCGAGTCCGCTCCCGCTCCGCTCACGTGGAAGCGCACGGTCTGCCCGGGGCGCGTGCTCCACTCGTCCGGGTAGCCGAGCGCCCAGACCGCGAATCGCTCGCCGCTCACTGCCCCGGCACCGGAAACCGCACGCCGAACACGTCTGACAACCGCCGGCGGAACACCTCGTGCAACGCCTGCGCCTCGCTCTCGAGCGGCCCTGCCACCCGCTCGGCGTGCAGCGCCGGAGTCGTGGATAGCCGGCACACGAACCACGCCTCACCGTCGTGCTCGGTGATCAGCTTGCCGTCGATTCCGAACAGCCCGAGGTAGTTCAGGACGCGCTGAAGCGCGTCGCCGTGCGGGCCGAGCGGCGCCCGGCGGTGCTCCTCGACCAGGTCCGCGGTGATCAGCGGCCGCAGCGACTCGATCCGCCGGGCGTGGAAGCGCTCCGCGATGACCGCGTCGAGGTCCTCCTGCGATCCGATTGGCATCTCGCCGGGCCCCCCGGGACCTCAGCCCTCGCAATCCAGGTGCATAGTGTATACGCTAAGGGCGGGGCTGGCCGCGTGTCAAGCAGTGGGGCGGCACCGCACCGGAGGCGCCGGACGACAACGGCACAGAACGGAGAGGCGATGTCAAGCACGACCCTGAGCAGCCCCGCGGCACAGCTGGCCGCGAAGGACCGGGCCCTGCTGATCCACCCCTACCTGCCGGGATCGGTCGAGGAGCGCGTCGTGATGACCGAGGGGAGCGGCTGCCGGCTGCGCGACGCCGAGGGACGCGAGTACCTCGACGCCACCGGCGGATTGTGGCTCGCCCAGATCGGCCATGGGCGCGCCGAGATCGCCGACGTCGCGGCGGCGCAGATGCGGCGGCTCGAGTACTTCACGGGCTTCTGGGAGTTCTCCAACGATCGGGCGATCGAGCTGGCCGAGCGCCTCGTCGACCTCGCACCCGCCCTGCTCCACCACGTCTACTTGACCAGCGGAGGCTCCGAGGCCAACGAGGCGGCGATCAGGATGGCCCGCTACTTCCATCACCGCCGCGGAGAAGAGGGGCGCAACTGGATCCTCGCCCGGCGCAGCGCCTACCACGGGATCGGCTACGGGTCGGGCTCGGCCAGCGGCCTGCCGATCTACCACGAGGGGTTCGAGCCGATGCTGCCGCACGTGCGCCACCTGACGCCGCCGTGGCCGTATCGCGCCGAGCTGTTCGACGGGCGCGACCCTACGGACTTCTGCCTGGACGAGCTCGAGCGCACGATCGAGGAGCTCGGACCCGGCCGCATCGCCGCGATGATCGGCGAGCCCGTCATGGGCGTGGGAGGGATGCTCGTCCCGCCGGCCGACTACTGGCCGCGCGTGCGAGAGCTGCTCTCCGCGCACGGGATCCTGCTCATCCTGGACGAGGTGGTCACGGCGTTCGGCCGCACCGGCAGCTGGTTCGCCGCCGAGCACTTCGGCGTGGACCCCGATCTGCTCGTGACCGCCAAGGGGATCACCAGCGGCTACGTCCCGCTCGGCGCCGTGCTGGTGTCCGCGCCGGTGGCCGAGGCGCTCGCCCGCGAGCACGGCTTCCCGGTCGGGTTCACCTACTACGGCCATCCCACCGCGTGCGCGGTCGCGCTCAAGAACCTCGAGATCATCGAGCGCGAGGGGCTGCTCGCGCGCGCCCGCGACACCGGGGCCTACCTGCTCGATCGTCTCGCCGGCCTCGCGGAGCTCCCGGTCGTGGGCGAGGTGCGCGGCCTGGGCATGATGCTCGGGATCGAGCTCGTCGCCGACAAGCGGACACGGGAGCCGATCAGCATGCACAGCGCCCCGCACGACGTGATCCGGCGCGAGACCGGCGTGCTCGTGCGCGACTGCGCGCACACGCTGGTCCTGTCGCCCCCGCTGGTGATGACGCGCGAGGAGGCGGACGAGGTGGCCGCCGCCGTGCGGTCCGTGCTCGAGCGCGTGTCCCCGGACGGCAGCATCGCGCCGCGATGAGTGCCGGCACGCCGCAGGTTCTCCCCGCGCGCGAAGGCGTAGCGGTGCCGCTCCGCGCCGGCGAGCGGCTGAGGATCGTCAACGTCCACGGCGGCCAGGTCGTCGATACCTGGGCGCTGGCCCAAGCCGACCCGCGCGAACACCTCTCGATGGAGCACACCCGCACCAGCCTGGGCAAGCTGGTGCCCGCCGCAGGCGATCAGCTCTACAGCTCCCGCCGGCGTCCGCTGCTCATGCTCGTCGAGGACACTAGCCCCGGCGTCCACGACACGCTGATCGCGGCGTGCGACCCCGAGCGCTACCGGCAGCTGGGCGCGGAGGGTTACCACGCGAGCTGCGCCGAGAACTTCCAGCGCGCGCTGTCACAGCGCGGCATCGAAACCGACCGCGTCCCGGCTCCGCTCAACCTGTTCATGAACATCCGCTGGGACGCCGACGGACGCCTCGAGTTCCTCGCCTCGCCGGCCCGCGCCGGCGACTACGTGACGCTCGAGGCAGCCATCGACGTCACCGTCGTGCTGTCGGCGTGCCCCATGGACCTGAATCCGATCAACACGGGTGGTCCGCAGGACGTCGCGTTCGAGCTGCTCTAGTCACGCGGCGGGCCGCAACGTCCGCCCGCGCGCATACTCGACCGCGCGGGTCCCCGCATCGATGCCGCTGGCGAACGCCACCTCGGCCAGGCATCCGTCGGCTGCCGCCTGGTCGCCGCACAGGAACACACCCTCGCCGCGGTCGATCGCGGGCCGGTCCCGCCACGTCGCGCCGGGCATGTCGAGCGCACCGCTGCGGCCGTCCATCACCTGACGCCGGCGCCACGTCACGCGCTCGCGCCACTCCTCCAGAGACGCATCGAGCAAGCCCTCCAGTCGCGAGGCCGCATCCTCCACGCTTTCGGAAGGCCGGATCGGCATGTGGGCCTGGACAAGCTGCTCGCCGGCCGGCGCCAGCGACGGGTCCTGCGCGGTGTAGCGCTCGATCCACCCGGCGCTCTCGAGGTCGGACACGATCCACGGATCGCCCCGGCGCTCGCGCAGCCCGAGGTCGAGGCACGCCGTGCGCCCGCTCGGCCACCGCAGCGAGTCGTCGCCCAGCAGCACGCGAGCATCGCACAGCTCCAAGGCCACGATGAGCGGCGACTCGGGGAGAGCGTCTACCCGCTCGCCCACGACGATCTGCACACCCAACTCACGGGCGCGCGCCTCGAGCGCCTCCACCATCCGGGTCCACCCGCCGACGATGAACCGTGCCGGCGGCTTCGGGGTGAGCAGCAGCCGCTGGCTGCGCTGCCACACGAACGCCGCGGACAGCTCGCCGGGGTCGTGATGGAAGGTGTAGACGCCGGCCAGCGCGGACAGGTAGCCGGCCGTCCGGGCGTCCGCGTGGTCGGTGACCCAGGAGCGGAAGTCCTGGTCGACCGGCGCCATCCGGCCGCGCAGGCGCAGGCCCGGCGGGATCAGGCTGAGCGGCGGGGTGCGGTGGACCGCACCCTCGTAGCGAAAGCGCACGCCGGTGAGCAGCGGGCGGGCCAGCGGCGGCATCAGGCCGCGCTTGGTCAGCCACTCCCACAGCACGCCGCCGGCGTAGATCGCGTGCGGACCGAGGTTCGCCTTATAGGGACCGTCGGTGCTCCGGGCGCGCCCGCCCACCTCTGAATGCGCCTCGAACAGCCGTACCTGGGCGCCGTTCTCCGCCGCGGTGATCGCCGCGGTGAGGCCCGCGAGCCCGCCTCCGATGACAGTTATCTCGCTCATGGGATGCACCGTACGCCCCAGCTGGCCTCACGTACAGTTCCAGTCCATGGGGCCTGGAACAGGGCCAGTTGACCTCCTGGTCGAACTGAACCGCGGCGGCGAGCAGCCCATGTACGAGCAGCTCGAGCGGACCCTGCGCGAGGCCATTCGCGACGGGAGACTGCCCGCCGGTGCGTGCCTGCCCTCGAGCCGCGCCCTGGCCGCCGAGCTCGGAATCTCCCGGGGCGTGATCACCTCAGCCTACGAACAGCTCGCCGCCGAGGGCTACCTCGAGACGCGCCAGGGCGCGCCGGTGCGCGTGGCCGGCGGCGCGCGCACCCAGGCGCCGCGATCCCCGGCACCGCCGCTCGAGCCAAGGCTCGCCTACGACTTCACACCCGGGCTCCCCGACCTGGCGGGCTTCCCGCGGGATCGCTGGCTGCGCTCGGTGCGGGCCGCGTGGCGGGAGACCGCGCTCGACGCGGTCGGCTACGGCGATCCGCGCGGCGTGCCCGAGTTGCGCGAGGCGCTGGCCGACTATCTCAGCCGGGCGCGCGGCACCGCACCCGATCCCGAGCACGCGATCGTCTGCACCGGCTTTCGCCAGGGCTTCTCGCTGACCTGCCGGTGGCTGCGATCGGGCGGCATCGAGCAGGTGGCGCTGGAGGAGCCGGGCTGGCATGCCCAGCGCCTGATCGTCGAGGAGGCCGGCTTGACCGTCACCCCGGTCCCGGTGGATCACGAAGGCATCGACGTCGGCGCCCTGCAATCCACGGGTGCCGACGCTGTCGTGGTGACCGCCGCGCACCAGTTCCCGACCGGCGTCCGGCTGAGCGCTCGCCGGCGGGCGGCGCTGATCGAGTGGGCCGATCGCGGCGACCGGCTGATCGTCGAGGACGACTACGACGCCGAGCTATGCCCGGACCGGGTCGGCGCGCTCCAGGGCATCGCGCCCGACCGCGTGCTGTACATCGGATCGGCCAGCAAGCGCCTGGCCCCGGGGATGCGCCTGGGCTGGATGCCGCCTCCGTCCTGGCTCTCGTGGGCGCTGATCAGCGCCAAGGCGATCGAGGACGCCGGCTCGGAGGTCGCAGGTCAGCTCGCGCTGGCCGACTTCATCGCGCGCGGCGAGCTCGAGCGCCACCTGCGGCGGATGCGGCCGCGCTATCGCCACCGCCGCGAGCACCTGGTGCGGAGCCTCGCGCAGGCCCTCCCCGACTGGCGGCCCTCCGACGCCATCGGCGGGCTACACACCACGGTGGCCCTCCCCGCCGAGACCGACGAGCCGGCCCTCCTGGCCGCGGCGGCGCGCCGGGGCGTGGGCCTCGAGGGCCTCTCCCTGCACAGCTACACGGGCGAGTGCCCACCGGGGCTGGTGCTGGGCCACGCCCACCTGGCCGAGCCGGCGATCGAGCGCGGCGTGCAGCTGCTGGCCGATGCCGCGGCAACGCTCACGCCAGCAGCGCGCCGATCACCGCGCTGAGCTGCCGGCAGCCCAGCTCGAGCGGCTCGAGCTCGATCCGCTCGCCCTGCGTGTGCATCCCGGACCCGCGTGTGCAGCCGATCGACACCGCGGGGATGTCGAAAGCGGCCGCGGCGTTCGCGTCCGTCGACCCCGAGCCGAAGCCGTCGGGGAGCCCGAGAGAACGGCGGACGTCCAAGACCGTCCGCACGAGCGGATGATGCCGGTCGAGACGGCCCGCGGGTCGCCGGCCCACGATCTCGTACTCAAGTCGCAGCGGCGGCTCGACCGTGAAATCGCCCACCTCCGACTCGAACTCGTCGAGCTCGGCCTGGTCGAGCGAGCGCCGCTCCGCCAGCAGCTCGGCCTCGGCGGCGATCGCGTTGACCGCCCCGCCGCCCGAGATCCGGCCGATGTTCGCGCCGGCCATGGCCAACCCCGTACCGATCGACAGCAGCGCGTGGATCGCGCTCGGCGTGCCCCGATCCGACCAGGAATGACCGCCCGGCCCGAACACGGCCAGCCGGGCGCGTGTGCTCCCGACGTGCTCGGTCACCACCTCGTCCAGCCCGTGGCCTTCCAGCGCGATCGCGGCAGCCGGGCGAAGCGAGCGGCAAGCGTGCAGCGCGCCGCGCAGGTTGCCGAGACCCTCCTCGCCGACCGTGAACGCGACGGCCAGCCCGGGGGGGACCGGCTCCAGCTCCGACAGCGCCCAGACCACCGCCATCACCGCAGCCGCGTTGTCCCCCACGCCCGGACCGATCAGTTCCCCATCCGAACGCACGACCTCGATGTCGTCCACCCCGTGGAACACGGTGTCGACATGGGCCATCAGCAACAACTCCGGCGGCCCGTCGGAGCCGAAGCGCCACACGAGGTTCCCGACCTCGTCGCGCGCCAGCGACCCGCCCGCTCCGGACAGCCGCTGCACCAACCACCGAAGACGCGCCTCCTCGTTCCCGGTCGCCGCGGGGATAGCCGTGAAGCGAGCCAGCTCGTCGGGATCGATCACGAATCCGGCCGGTCGGAGGTGATGACCGCGGTGGCGTCGATCTCGATCAGCCACTCGGGCCGGGCCAGCGCGCTCACCACGAGTCCGGTCGAGACGGGGTGCACACCCCGAAGCCAGCGCCCGACCACCCGGTAGACCTCCTCGCGGTAGCGGGTGTCGGTCAGGTAGATCACGATCTTGCAGATCTCGTCCAGGCGCGCGCCGGCCTCTCCGAGCAGCGTCTCGATGTTGCGCATGGCCTGCTCGGCCTGGGCAGCCGCGTCGCCGATCCCGACGGACTGCGCCGTGTCGAGATCCTGCCCGACCTGGCCGCGCAGGAACACGGTGTTCCCGGCCACCACGGCCTGGCAGAGATCGTTGTCGAGATCCTGGTCGGGATAGGTGTCGCGCGTGTTGAACGGCCTGATCCGCGTGTGTGTCATCGCCCTCCGATCCGCGTGCTGTGAACGACCTCGCCGCCGATGATCACATCCGAGACGACCTCCTGGCCGACGGCCAGGCACAGCTCGCCCGGATGAGGCACCGACAGGACCGTCAGATCGCCTCGCTTTCCGACATCCAGAGACCCCCGATCGCCGGCCAGCCCCAGCGCGTAGGCGGCGTTGAGCGTCCCGGCCACGATCACCTCGGCCGGTGTGAGCCGGAACCACGGCGCGGCCATCCCGAGCGTCACCGGCAGCGACGTGGCGTGGATCGAGGAGCAGTAGTCGGTCGCCACCGCCACGGGCACCCCCTCCGCGATGAACTGCCGAGCATTGGCCCGGCGGTCGGTCATGTAGATCAGCTCGGCCTGCGGCAGCAGCACGGCGATCGTATCGGTGGCGCCGACCGCGCGGATCTCCTCGTCCGGCGTGTAGGTCAGGTGCTCGGCCGACACCGCATCGCCGGCCACCGCGGTCTGCCACCCCTCGGAGCTCGCCCACGCGTCGGCGTGGCACCGGGTCGGCACGCCGAGCTCGCGGGATCGCGAGAACAACGACAACGCCTGCGCCGGCGTGAACAGACCGCGCTCGCACGTGATGTCATGAAACGCGCCCAGTCCGCGCTCGACGACCGCGTCGAGCATGTCGTGCACCTCGGCCACGTAGGTCTCGGGCTCCATGTCCGCCGGCACGACATGGGCGCCGAGGAACGTCACGACGAGCTGCATCGGGGTGATCGCCCGGCTGCGCTCGAGCAACTCGAGCTGGCGAAGCTCCTCCGACAGCGTCAACCCGTAGCCGGACTTGACCTCGAGCGTGGTCACGCCGCCGCCCAGGATCCGGTTGTACGCCCGTCCCAGCCCTTCGACGAGCTCGTCGGACGACGCGGCCCGGGTGGCCAGGACGCTGGCCCAGATCCCGCCGCCCGCCGCCGCGATCTCGGCCAGCGACGCGCCGCTCAGCCGCTTCGCGTACTCGAGGTGACGCTCGCCGGCGAACAGCGGATGCGAGTGGCACTCGATCAATCCCGGAAGGACGGCAAGCCCGGTCGCGTCCAATACAGCCACCCCGGGATCCCCCCACTCGCGCAGCACGTCGGCGGTCGGCCCGACCGCCACGATCAGCCCGTCCCGGATCGCCACCGCCCCGTCGGCCACCAGATCGAGCACGCCCTGCTCACCCCCCCGCCGTGCCGCGCCGCGATCGCGCACACAGGCCACGCACGCCGCGCCCACCACGTTCAGATCGCTCATCAGCGGGCGGTCGCCGCCGCCAGCGGCTGCTCGAGCCCGGCGTACCGGCGCACCAGATCGGCCGGCCCGGCGAAGTCGTAGTTGTTGTAGACCGCGAGCAGGTGCGCGAACGCGGGCGACTGGGCGAACAGCTGGAAGGTCAGCCGGTGGCCGGCGTAGTCGGAGTTGAGCAGGTCGCGCGCGAAGGCGAACAGCCGGCGCCGATCCTCGGCCGACACCTCGCCGACGGCCAGGTACTTCTCGAGCCACGGCCCCGCCTCGGGATCGGCGAACGTGGACGCGCTGGGGAGGACGCACAGCTGTCCGCCGCACAGGTCCCGGGCCAGGTGCATCATCGCCGGTAACTGGGTGCAGGCGAGGACCCGGCCGGTGTACAGAAGCGCCTGGTTGGGCATCAACAGCCCGCCCGGACTCACCTCGGCCATCTCGACCGCCGCGGTGAGGTGCGCGTTGATTCCCTCCCGGTAGCAGACAAGCTCGGCCAGCTTCTCGCGCACCGCCTGGTGCATCTTGATCCCGGTCTGCAGCGCGTTCGTGTATGCCACACCGACCAGCAGGTCGGCGAAGCGCAGATGCCGCTGCACGAACGGGAGCATGCTGTAGCGGTGCAGGGTGGCCCGGATGAACGCGGCGGCCGCCGTGTGCCGATAGAACAGCACGTTCTCCCAGGGGACCTCGACGTCGTCGAACACGATCATCGTGTCGATCTCGTCGAAGCGGCTCGCCATCGGGTACTCGGCCGGCGGGTGCCCGGCGAACGAGGAGCGGCAGATGTGCCGGATGCCGGACGCGCCCATGTCGACGATGAAGCCCACCGCGTAGTCCGACAGCTTGGCGTCCCCCCAGTCGCCGATTGTCGGCTTGACGAACGCCTGGTTGGCGTACGCGGCCGCGGTCTCGAACTTGGCTCCGCGCACGATGATGCCGTTCGACGTCTCGCCCGCCACGTGCAGAAGCACATCGGGATCCTGGTCCTGGGGCCGGCGCGAGCGGTCGCCCTTGGGGTCGGTGTTGGCCGAAACGTGAAACGGGTCGGCCAGCTCGGCCCGCCGCACATGAGCGCGGATGTGTTCGGAGAACGCCGGGTCGATGTCGTTCAGGACGTCCTGCCCGTCGTACAGCGACCACATCTCCCCCACCGTCTCGTCCCCCACCCGCGTCACGATGCCGCCCAGGTCGTCGAGCACGCGGTCCACCGCGTGGCGCTTGTCGCGCCAGTCCTCCTTGGTCACCGGGCGCTTGGCCCCGACCGGGCAGCGCTCTCCGCTCTCCTCGTCGACGTAGGACATGACGCCTCGCGTCCCATCTTCATGCGCCAGGTCGTAGATGCGGGCGCGCGCGTCGACGATCGGCTTGAAGGCCGGATGCGCGGGCACGTCCTTGACCTTCTCGCCGTCGATCCACACCTCCCGCCCATCGCGCAGCGACTCGCGGTACTCATCACCGGTCCTGATCATGTGAACGCTATTTCCCGTATAGTGGTAATTGTTTCCCGAAAGACCGTATCATTAAGACGAGCCCCATGCCACGTCCGCGCACCAGTCCCCACCCCGACACGCCCAAGGTGCTCGACAAGGCCCTGCGCGTGCTCGACGCGTTCGGCCTCCAGTCCGCGGCGTGGTCGGAGGCCGCCCTGCGCGACCACGTCGAAATCCCGTCGAGCACGCTGAACCGGATCCTGCGCAGCCTCGAGTCCGCCGGCTACCTGATGCGCGGCGCCGATGGCCGCTACCGGCTCGGCGTCGCCGCGGTCCGGCTCGGCCGCCGGGCCACCGCCTCGCTCGACCTTCCCACCGCGCTCGAGCCACATCTGCGCGAGCTGGCCCGGCGCACCGAGGAGCTGGTCATCCTGGCCGTGCCGGACATCCCGTCGGGATGCGCGCGTTACCAGGCGGTCGCCGACTGCCCCAAGCGCCTGCGCGTCACGGCCGAGATCGGCACCACCGTGCCGCTGACCGCGGGCGCCACGGCCAAGACGATCCTCGCCTTCCGGTCGGCGCCCGAGATCGACGCCGCGCTCGAGCGGCCGGCGACGAGGATTGCCGCCGGGACGATCACCGGCCACGAGGAGATGCGCCGGGAGCTCAAGACCATCGCCCGGCGGGGCTGGGGACTCAGCTGGGAGGAGACCTATGACGGCGCCTGGGCAGTGGCCGCCCCAGTACTCGACGACGAAGGCCACGCGCTCGGGGCATTCGGAGTGGCCACGCCGATAAGCCGCCACAGCCGCGCGGTCGAGAAGAGCAATCGCGATGCGGTGATCGACGTCGCCGCACGGGCCGCCTCAGCTCTTCGCCTCGGCGAGCGCGGCGAGCACGCTTGACAGCAGGCGGTCCCTGGTCTGGCCGACGCCCTCGGCGTCCTGATAGTCGAAGAAGCCGGCACGAGTGCTCACGCCGAGCCGCCCCGACTCGAGCAGCTCGGTCAACGGCGGCTGGGGCTCGTCTGCCTTCGACAGCAGAGGGAACAGCTCTCGCGCCACCGCCACCGCGGTCGGCACGCCGGCCAGGTCGGTGCTGCGCATCGGACCGAGCACGGCCCAGCGCGGGCCCAGGCAGTCGGTCATCACCGCATCGATCTGCTCGGGTGTAGCCGCGCCGTCGTGCACGAGCTGGAGCGCCTCCCGGATCAGCGCGTACTGGAGCCGATTGGCCAGGAACCCCTCGATCGGCCGCGACAGCACGAGCGGGCGCTTGCCCAGCTCGTTCAGGAGCCCCGTCGCCCAGCCCACCACGTCGGCCTCGGTCTGGTCGGTCGGCACGACCTCGACCAGCCGGATCAGGTGGGCCGGGTTGAACCAGTGCAGGCCCAGGAACCGCTCGGGCCGCCCCAGCGCCTCGGCCAGCCGGTCCAGCGGCAGCGACGAGGTGTTGGTGGCGATCACCGCTCCCGCGGGCGCGGCCGACTCGGCCTCGCGCAGCACCAGCACCTTGAGCGACAGCGACTCCGGCACCGATTCGATGACCAGCTCCGAGCCGCCCGTCGCCTCGCCGATCGAGGTCGTGTACGTGATCTGGGTGTGCGCCTCGCGCTCGAGCGCCCCTCCCGCCTCGAGCAGGGTGCGCTCGGTGCGCGAGTAGAGCGCAACCTGGTGACCGCCGCGCAACAGCACCTTGGCGATGTTGCGGCCCATCACGCCGGCCCCGAGGACCGCCGCCCTCATGGCCCCGGCGTTCCGACCGGGCGGGCGGTGCCGACCGAGCGCAGCCGAGCCGCGTCCCACCGCGCGCTGACGTCACCCGGCGTGATGACAACACCCTGAGCGCGGTCCGGCCAAGCGCCTTCGGTGGAGATCACGCCGAGCGGATCGCCCCGCTCGTCCCAGGCCTTCGCATTGTCGCCCTCGCCGCACACGGCCAGGATGCGACGACCGAACAACTCGACCAGCCGCAGCGCGCGGTCCACGCCCGCGGTGACCTCGAGCGCCTCGTCCCCCGTGACGGCCACCGCGTCGGCTCCCGCCTCCAGATAGCTCGAAACGAAGTCGGCGAACGCGTCCTCGGCGGCGTCGGGCTCCTCGCCGTCCAGTTCGCGCTGGAGGACGGCGGGTGCCGGAACGGCGGCGATCACCCCGTGCGGCGCAGCCGCGCGCAGCGTCCCCACGAGCTCGGCGCCGCGGCGCGCAGCGTCGCCCGATGCCAGCCCGTCCAGCGCAACATCTCCCCGCTCGCCGGCGGCCACCGCGCCTCTGACCGCCTCGGCCGCCGCCACCACGAACATCGCGTCCGCCCCGGCCAGCGCGGCGGCATCGCCGATCAGCCGCTGCCCGACGGTCGGATCCCGCCACCAGTCCGCCCGGTCCTGATGGACCAGCGCCGGCAGCCGCTCCCACACGATCGGGGCGAACGCCAGGCCCTCCCCGGCCAGCGCGCCGAGAAACTGGTCGCGGCCGCTCAAAAGCGCACCACGGCCCGGTTGGGCGCGCCCGACGGCCACTCCCCGAAGTACTTGAGCACCTGCTCGGGGGGCCGCCGCTCTAACCACTCGGCGATGAACTCGGCGTAGGGCCGCCCGTGCTCGAGGCGCCGGGCCCGGTGCGCGCGGCGCAGCTCGGCCGTGCCCGCATCGTCGACCAGGAACGTCTCGGGGTCGTAGGCCACCGCGAACACCTGGCGCGCGGTCCAGTCGCTGATCCGGTCGGCCCGGACGTCCTCGACCACGGCCTGCGGATCCCGGTCGAGCACGTCGCCGTAGCCGCCGCTGCCCTGGGTGCTGGCAGCCAGCACGTCGCCCTCCTCGACCACCCGGATCCCCCGGGTCTGGTGCTCGACGATGATCTCTCCGCCCAGCGCGGTAGACCCGCTGGCCAGCGTGAAGTCATCGGTGGGCAGGCTGGGCTCGCCGGCCGCCATCAGCTCGAGCAAATCCGATCCGCGCACCCGGATACCCGGCACGACGGTCATCGAGTAGGCCCCGAACAGCCCGTTGTGCGCGGGGAACTTGGATTCCTTCTGCGAGGAGGTGAAGGCCAGCTGGGGCGTTCGGTAGACCACGTAGCCGACCGCCGCGCCGAGGCCGCCGCGGTACTTGCCAAAGCCGCAGGTGTCGCGCTGCTGCTTCTGGTAGAGGTGCAGCAGCGGGAACTCGGACTCGATGTCCTCCACGTCCGGGGCCTTGCCCCACGGGCCGTGGGGGAAGCCCCAAACGTCGATCCCGTCCCGGTCAGACCGGGCGGCCAGCCCGTATGCGTTCAGCGGGTAACCCATGAAATCCGTCACCCGCACTCCGTGCTGGTTGACCCCCGCCACCATCACCGCCGACGCGCTCGAGGAGGTGAACCCGCACACCAGCGAGCGCTGCTCGGTGGAGAACATCACCTTGGACAGCGCCACGCCCAGGAGTGGGAACACCATCGCCCCGACCAGCGGCGAGCAACTGATCGCCGCCTCGGGGTCGGCGTCGAAGAAGGTTCCGGACGGCACCCGGATGTCGATGTGCTCGAGCATCCCCGAGGAGATCGGGAAGTCGTGGAACGGAAACTGGTACAGGTTCACCGCGCAGTGACCGCGGATCACGTTCGTGAACGCGTTGTAGGAGCCCTCGTGCTCGGGTGAGGTCCCCGAGAAATCCAGGGTCAGCCGATCCCCGGAGACGACCACGGCGACCGACGCGCGCAGCAGCCCGTCCTCGTGGCCGGTGGTGTCCATGAACACGTTGTGGCGGTAGA
Organism: uncultured Solirubrobacterales bacterium; assembly: GCA_963841535.1. GTDB lineage: Bacteria > Actinomycetota > Thermoleophilia > Solirubrobacterales > Solirubrobacteraceae > Palsa-465. The sequence continues at coordinate 132,757 of CAWJDF010000005.1, forward strand.
TGCCGTCAGGCCAGGATTCGATCCGCTGACGCACGCCCGCCGAGGTCTGCTGGATCATGCGCCGGAACAGCCCCCGGACCAGCGCGTTGCCGCGCTTCTCGGCCAGGCCCTGGAGGCGGACCCGCACGCGGTCGCAGGCGGCCACGCGCGCCTTGACGTCGGTCACCTGCATGCGCGGGGCGCGCGAGATGAAGTTCTCCATCATCAGGAGCAGGTCGTTGCGCAGGCGATAGCGCTCGCCGATCTTGATCGGGGTCAGCTTCATGCCCTCGTCGTGGCGCGTGTGCGCCTGGGTCACCTCGCCGCCGGGCTCGCTGCCGCCGGTCTCGGACTGATGGGCACCCGACACGACCCACCCGATCAGCTCATCTCCACCGAACACCGGCATGATCGCGAACTGATCGGGGTTGTGGATCCCCCCGTACAAGGCTTCGTTGCAGTAATAGATGTCACCCTCGGCCACCCCCACCGAGGGATCTTCGGCGAACCGCTCGCGAATGAACTTGATCGGCACCTGCCCGGTCACCGAGTGCAGGTAGGTCCCGAGCACGGCCGACACGAGGTCACCCTGCGCTGTGTACACCGCGACCAGCGTGTCGCCCGAGTGCAGCATGCTCGAGATCCCCATCTTCGTCATCACCTCCTTGCCCTCTTGGAGCATGAGGTTGACGTTCTCGGAGTAGATCTCGTAGTCGCCGGCCCGGAGCGCCGCGGCGTCCTCGAGCTCCTCCTCGGTGGCCTCCTCGAGCTGCATCGCGCGCGTGACCATGGATGCGTCAAACACCCGAGCCCTCCTCATCGGTGCTCAGCACGATGCCCGAGCGCTCGTCCACCGCGCACGTCCACCCGGGCGCCACCACCACCGTGGTGTCGTCGGAGTCGATCAGGGCCGGGCCGGGGAAGCCGTCCCCCGGCGCCAGCTTCTCCATCTCGTATACGGGAGTCTGCACCCATCCCTCCTCGGCCGAGAACAGGGCCTCACGGAAGGCGGTCATGGCCGCGGACTGGTCGCCGTCGCGTGCCGGCGCCAGCGGACGATCGGCATGCAGCTGGGGCAGCGAGGCCTTGAGCACGAACGCCTCTATCTCCACACCGGCCTCCGGGTTCAGGCCGAGCGGGCTGTAGGCCTCGCTGAACTCGCGCTCGAACGCGGCGTACAGCGCGCGCATGTCCTCCTCGGACCCGACCCGGAGTAGCGGCGAGGCGACTCGCTTGACGTTGAGCTGGCCGCCGAACTTCATGTCGAGCTCGAGCGTATAGCGCACCTGGTCGGGATCGAAGCCCTCGCCGGCAAAGTCGCGCCGGGCGAGCTCGCGGAGCGAGTCGACGATCGAATTGAACCCGTCGTAGTCCTCGAGCCATCGTCCGCGCACCGCGGTCAGCAGCGAGAAGCGCCGCGAGCGCTCGTACACGTGCACGACATCCATGGTCGAGGAGCCGTAGGCGCAGAAGGCGGAGGAGAACGGGAACACAACGATCTTGCTCATGCCCGCCGCCTCGGCGTAGCCACAGCAGTGCACGGGCCCCGCGCCGCCGGCCGCGAAGATCACGAAGTCGCGCGGGTCATAGCCCTTGAGCACGGTCTCCTTGTAGATCTCAGCGCCCATCCGCGCGTCGATCACCCGTTTGATCAGGAGCGCCGCCTCGGGTACGTCGATCTCGAGCGCTGTCCCCACCCGGTCGCGGATGGCCCGCTCGGCCCGACGCCGGCTCAGCTTGAGCTGCCCGCCGTGAAAGCGCTCGGGGCTGAGGTACCCGAGCATCAGGTCGGCGTCGGTCACCGTCGGCTCGCGGCCACCCTGGTCGTAGGCGGCGGGGCCGGGGATCGAGCCCGCGCTATCCGGTCCGACCTCGAGGCGCCCGCCGAGCAGCGCATCGACCCGCGCGATCGACCCGCCGCCCGAGCCGATCGACCGGGAGTCGAGGATCGTCGCGTCGACCGTCCAGCGGTCGATCGTGGGAGCGAACTTGTAGAAGCGGGTCGATCCCTCGACGACCATCGCGATGTCGAAGCTGGTCCCGCCCATGTCGGTGACGACAACGTTCTTGTAGCCGTACATGCGCCCCAGCGTGGACGAGCCCATCAGTCCCGCCACCGGGCCGCCGTTGTACGTCTGCACCGCGGCCGAACGGAATACGCTCGCCATCCCACCAGTGTTGTGCACCATCATCAGCGGATTGCGATAGCCGCCGCGGCGCAGCTCCTGGCCGATCCCGATCAGCTCCTCGTACATCGACTGGTGCAGGTAGGCGTTCAGGATCGTCATCGTCGTGCGCGTGTACTCGAACTTGCGCGGCGAGACCTCGCTGGACAGGAACACTGGCATGCTGCCGAGGTAGGTCTCGTTGTACTCACGCTCGATCAGCTCGCGGATGCGCAGCTCGTGCTCGGGATTCATGAACGACCAGAGCAGCGAGACCACGAACCCGCGCACGCCGGCGTCGACCAGCGCGTCGAGCTGGGTCAGGAAGTGGTCCTCGTCGAGGGGTCTGAGCACCTCGCCCCGGTAGTCGACGCGCTCCTTGACCCCGACCGTGAGGTCCTTGGGGATGATCGGCATGGGCTTGTCGGCGCCCGCGATGTTGCGCTGGGCCTTGAACGGGATCCCGTCCGACCACTGGCTGGCCCTCCCGACCAGCACGGTGTCCTCGAACCCTTCGGTCATGATCAGGCCCAGGCGCGGTCCCTTGCGCTCGATCAGCTTGTTCATGGCCAGCGTGGTCGAATAGCGCAGGATCTCCGCCCGGGAGAGCAGGACGTCCTTGCCGACCCCGAGATGGTCGGCCGCGTCGTCGATCGCCCGAGACATGCCCTGCGAGAGGTCGAACGGGGTGGTGCGCGCCTTGCACCACACCTCGCGGTCGTCGAGGCGTACGTAGCAGTCGGTGAACGTGCCGCCAATGTCGATCTCGACCGAGGAGCTCACGGCTCGTCCTCCCCCGCCCGAGCGCCCGCGTGCCCCCGCTTGAGCGCGTCGATGTCGAGCTCGATGTCGTGCGTGATCGGGTGACCCGGGGGCAGGTACTCCACCTCGATCAGCGTCGCGCACCCGGGGCAGATGAACTCGATGATGCGGCACCACTCGGGGTCGGGCGCGAACGTGTACTCACCGTCGACGACCGGGCGGTGCACCTCTCGCGGGTCGCGCTCCCACACCAGGCAGCCGTGCTTGTAGTTGCCCCGGGCGCTGCCCAGGCTCGCCCCGCAGTTGGCGCACAGCCATTGCTCGGTGTCGAGGTCGATCTCGAGGTACTCGGTGATCCGCGGCCTCATGCGCGGCCTCCCCGATTCAGGATCCCGTAGCCCTGCGGCGTGAAGCTCACCGTCCAGCCGACAGGCACGAGGATCGTGGTGTCGGGTGCGCGCAGGAACGCCGGGCCGCACGCTCCGGACCGCGCGGGATCTCCCAGGCCGGCGAGCACGGGAACCGTGAGCGAGCCCTCGGCGGTCAGGACCGCGCGTGGCCTCCCCGGCTCGAGGTCATCGCGGGCGGCGATCATGTCGACGACGGGGTCCAATGGAACCGAGACGTGCAGGGTTATGCGGGCGGCGACCCCGGCGGCGCCGTCGCGCGGGACCAGCGCCTCGGGCGCGCTCAGGACGCCGGCCAGCGTGAGGTCGTCGTGCCGCTCAGATCCCAGCGCCAGCGACGCCCGGACGCCTTCGAGATCGTGCACGCCCTCCGCGCGCAGGTCGCGACGCGCGTTGTCGGCCAGCCGCGCCACCGCGGCCGTCGCTGCCGCCGCGCCCGATCCGGCGGGCAAGGCGGCCTGGTAGGAGTGGGCGATCGGCAAGAGACCGGCGCCGAAGGCCGAGAACACCGAGCTGTGGGGAAACACCACGACACGTGGGATGCCGAGGATGTCCGCCGCCTCCGCGCACAGCAGTCCACCCCCGCCGCCATAGGAGAACAGCCAGCGCGTGGAGGACTCGCTCGAGGCCAGCTCGGGGTGACGGGCGGCCCAGGCCAGCAGGTGGTCGGAGAGCTCGCGGCGGATCGCGTCCTTGGTGTCGAGCAGCGCCTGCTCGAGGCTCGTGCCGCGGCGACGCGCGATCCCCTCCGCGACGGCGCGCGCGGGCTCGACGCTCAGCCTCCGCCGGCCGCCCAGGAACTCGCCGGGCTCGAGGTAGCCGAGCAGGAGCCACACGTCGGTCGGGGTCAGCCACTCCCCGCCCAGGCCGAAGCAGGCCGGTCCGGGCGAGGCGCCGGCGCTCCGAGGGCCGACCCGGATCTCCCCGTCGGAGTCCACCGCGACGATCGACCCGCCCCCGATCCCGAACGAGTGCAGCGACACCGACGGATGCGGGATGAGGACCTCGCCCACCTCGGTGACCTCGCTGACCGGCACGCGGCCGCCGGCCAGGAACGAGACATCGGTGGTGGTGCCACCGACGTCGAACGTGCACACGTTCTCCGCGCCGAGCGCGCGCGCCACGTAGCCCGCGCCCAGCACGCCGGCGGTCGGACCCGAGTCGTAGGTGTCTATCGCCCGGGTCTTGGCCACCCGGCTGGTCGAGCCGTCCGTGCCCACGATCAAGAGCGGCCGGGTCAGGCCGCGGGCCCGGGCCCGATCCTCGGCCAGGTACAGCGCCCGCACCAGGTTGGGGTGCAGGTACGCGTTGACCACCGCGGCCGCCGTCCGTCCGTGATCGTCGCCCGCCAGCGACACGCGCGAGGCCACCATCAGCGGCACCGCGCCGAGGTAGTGCCGAGGGTAGGAGCGGTCGATCAGCTCGCGCGCCTGCACCTCGTTGGCGGTGTTCAGGTGGGCGTTGGCGAAGCTGACCACGAGCAGGCGAACACCCCGCTCGAGCAACTCGCGCACCGCGGTCTCGAGCTCGGACCCACTCGGCGGTGCGACCACGGTGCCGCCGGCGTCCACCTCCTCGCCCACCCCGCGGACGAGGCCAAGGTCGAGCAGGCTGCCCAGCGCCCGAGCCTGCTCGTCGGTTCCGTAGAGATCTGTCTCTGCCCCGCGCGTCACGATTAACCCGATCGGCGCGCCGCGGCGCTCCACGATCGTGTTGGTGGCGATGGTCGAGCTGAAATGCAGGCGGCTGAGCGCGCCGAGGAAGCCCGGCAGCTCGTGGCCGACTGCGGCGGCGGCCGCCTCGAGGCAGGCCTGGAAGCCGATCGTCAGGTCCTGGGGGGTCGTGTCGACCTTCACCTGGGCCGTGTGGGCACCGTCGGAGACGAATCCGTCGGTGAACGTGCCGCCGGTGTCGATGCTCATCGCGAAGGCGCGCCGAGGGCGCCGGTCCGGCGAGTGCGGCGCGGATCCGGTCGCCGGCCGATCGACCGAGGCGTGAGGAGTCATCGCGGGCGAGTGCATCGACTATCTCCGCCCGCCCAGCATGGGGAGGTTGAGCTCGCTGCGCTCCGCCTGGACGAGCGCGGCGTCGTACCCGGCGTCGGCGTAGCGCGCGACGCCGAGCGCCGGGTCGCTCCAGAACACCCGGGCGATCTTGCGCTGGGCCAACTCGCTGCCGTCGGCCACCACCACCATCCCACTGTGGATGCTCCGTCCGATGCCGACCCCCCCGCCGTTGCCCACCGCCACCCAGCTCGCTCCCTGCGCGGCGTTGAGCAGCGCGCCCAGGATCGGCCAGTCGGCGATCGCGTCGCTGCCGTCCTGCATGCCCTCGGTCTCGCGTGAGGGCGAGGCGACCGCGGCGGGATCCATGTGATCGCGCCCGAGCGCCAGCGGACCGATCTCCCCCAAGCGGACCAACTCGTTCAGGCGCAGTCCCACCGCCTCGCGCTGCCCGAGCCCCAGCCAGCAGATCCTGGCCGGCAGTCCCTGGTGACCCAGCCGCTCGCGCGCCAGCGTGATCCAGCCGCGCAGGGTGGGGCGGTCGACGACCTCCATCAGCGCGTCCTCGGACTTGCGCAGGTCCTCGGGGTCTCCGGACAGCGCGATCCACCGGTAGGGGCCGATGCCCTGCGCGAGCAGCGGCCGCACGTAGGCCGAGACGAAACCGGGGATCTCCATGGCGTCGCTGACGCCCGCGTCGCGCGCCTGCGCGCGGATGTTGTTCCCATACTCGAAGGCGATCGCACCCCGGGCGCGAAGCTCGAGCAGACCCTCGACGTGGCGAGCGATCGAGGAGGAAACCGCGTCGAGGTAGCCGGCGTCACCCGCGTCCGCCCGCTCGGCGTCCTCGACCGTGTAGCCCGCCGGCACGTAGCCATGGAGCAGATCGTGTGCGGCGGTCTGGTCGGTGACCACGTCGAACCGGACGCGATCGCGGACGAGCCGCGGAACGATGTCCGCGGCGTTCCCGACCAGCCCGATTGCGGCGGGGCCCGCCGGGTCATCGAGGGCGGTCAGGGCGTGACGGTAATCGTCGGTCACCAGGTCTATCCATCCGCCGGCGGCGCGTCGCCGGGCACGCCGGGGGTCCACCTCGATCGCCAGCACCCGCCCGCCGTGCAGGCTGACGCCCATGCCCTGCGCGCCACCCATCCCCCCCAGCCCCGCCGTCAGCACGCGCTTCCCGGCCAGCGTGCCCCCGAAGTGAGTCCTGGCCACCGCGCCGAACGTCTCGTAGGTGAAGCCGAGGATCCCCTGGGTGCCGATGTAGAACCAGCCCCCGGCCGTCATCTGGCCATACATGGTCAGGCCGGCCGCCTCGAGCGCCCAGAAGTCCTCCGGCGTGGACCAGGCGGGCACGAGCATCGCGCTCGAGATAAGGACGCGCGGCGCGTCGGCGTGGGTCGGGAGCACGGCGACCGGCTTGCCCGACTGCACGATCAGGGTCTCGGTGCGATCGAGATCGCGCAGCGCCGCCACCATCGCCTCGAGGCACTCCCAGCTCCGCGCCGCCTTGCCCGTTCCGCCGTACACGACCAGGTCATCCGGCCGCTCGGCCACCTCCGGGTCGAGGTTGTTGAGCAGACAACGCAGCGCGCCCTCCTGCTCCCACCCCCGGCAGGTCAGCTCCAACCCGCGCGGGGTCGCCAGGTCGGGACGACGGGCGGTGGGGATGCTCTCGGTGATGCGGGCCTCTCTCGTATTTGGCGGCCGCCGCCCCTCGGGGGCAGCCAGATTGTCACGGCCACTCCCCAGGCGCGGCGCGATTGTATACATAGATCCACGGATGCATCAATCCACGCATCCGGATCCATGGCTACGATTTCTGGATCGTGGCCGCCATCAGCGACCGTATCCTCGCCACCGATCGCGTGCTCGTCACGAGCCTGGCCGATGAGATCGCCTTCCGCATCCAGGCCGGGATCCTCGACGGCCACTATCCGCCCGGCACCCATCTCCAGCAGGACGAGCTGTGCGCCCGCTTCGGCGTCAGCCGCACCCCGGTGCGCGAGGCGCTGCGCAAGCTCCAGGCGACCAACCTGGTCGAGCTCGTGCCGAACCGGGGCGCCACCGTGCGGATCCCGACTCGCAAGGAGCTGGTCGATGTCTACGCGCTCCGCGCGGAGATCGAGGGCTACGCGTGCCAGCTCGCGGCGCCGCACGTGGATCAGGCCTTCCTCGAGGAGCTGGATGTGGTCCAGGCCGACATGGAGCACGCCACGACCGAGCTCGAGCACGACGGTTTGCGGCCCGACGACGAAGCCGCCTTCAACGCGCGCGTGACCCTGGCCAACGTGCGCTTCCACGGCGCCGTCCACCGGCTCGCCGACAACGCGCAGCTCGGGCGCACGATCGAGGAGCTACAGGGCTACTTCCCCAAGGACTACGTCTGGCGGGCGCTGCGCGACTCGCCCGAGGGCCACGTGCTGAGCGTGGACGAGCACGAGGGGATCCGCGACGCGCTGGCCCAGCACGACGCCGCCGGCGCCCGGCTGGCCATGGCGGCTCACATCGAGCACGCCGGCCGGCTGCTCATCGCCTACCTGGATCGGCACAGCTTCTGGGGGCCTCAGCTGAGCGCCGGCTAATGTGAGCCGGTGCGCGTGCTGCTGGGGTGTTCGCTCGGCGGAGAGGGGCACCTCATCCCGCTGGCCAACGTAGGACAGGCATTCCGGCGGGCCGGCCACGAAGTCGTCGTTCTGGTCCCGCCGGCGCTGGAGCCGGGCGTGCGGCGCACCGGATTGGCCTACCGCATAGGCGATGAGCCGCCGCGTCCGTTCGTCGACGGGATCTGGCAGCAGGTTCGCCAGGGGCCGCCAGAGGTGGTCGCCGGTTTGATCGATCGCGAGCTGTTCGCCCACCGATGCACCGCGGCGATGCTCGGCGCCACGCGCGAGCTCCGGGATGCCTGGCGGCCGGACCTCGTGGTCCGCGAGCCATGCGAATACGCCTCGGCGGTGGTCGCGCACGAATCGGGCATCCTCCAGGCCCAGGTCGGCATCTCACTGGCGGCGCTCGAAGCTGGTGTGCGTGCGATGGTGGCGCCGATCATCGACGGGTTCGTCCCGGGAGTGGCCGCTGCAATTGCCTCGGCGCCGTATCTGAGCTCATTCCCAGGCTCGCTCGACCCCTCCCCGTGGCCGGACACCCGCAGGTTCCGGGTCCCGCCGACGCCGCCGACCGATTCCCGCTTCGACTGGGGTTCAGGCTGGGATCGACCGCTCATATACGTGACGTTCGGCACTGTGCTCGGCCATCTCCCGGAGGCGATCCCGGTCTACCGCTGCGCACTGGAGGCGGTCGCGGGGCTGCCGGCGCGAGTGCTGATGGCGGTCGGCCGCGCGACCGACGTGGCACGCCTCGGGCCGGTGCCAGACAACGCGCGCGTCGAGCAGTGGGTTCCGCAGGAGGACATCCTCGGGCAGGCCGCGCTCGTTGTCTGCCATGGCGGCTCGGGCACCGCTTTCGGGGCGCTCGCGGCGGGCGTCCCGCTGGTCGTCTGCCCCCTGTTTGCCGATCAGGCGCGCAACGGCGACGCCATCCAGAACGCGGGAGCCGGAGTTGTGCTCCCCTCCGATGGCGAGGCGACGGGCGGTCTGCGGGGCCTCGGACCTCAGCACGTCGCTCCGCTGCGCGCGGCCATCGAAGGCGTCCTCAGCACACCCGACTATCGCCGAGCGGCCGGCCGGATCGCCGCCGAGATGGCGGCCATGCCGACCGTCGACGAGGTCGTCGAGCGCCTCTTGTGATCCCGGTCCTACTGGTTCGCCCACCCCGCGAAGGACGGACTCGTCCAGCCGCCACCGGAACCCGCCGGCGCCGGCCCGAGCGGCTTGCCGCCGTAGATGACGGTCCCGGTCGGCGTCTGGTAGGTCTGCCAGGGGATCGTGGGCGCCTGGTCGACGCCGGGCTTCGACCAGTCACACACCCCGCTCGGGAACATCTGCTGAAGCTGGGTCCACTCCTCGGCTGAGAACGTCACCGGGTAGTAGTCCGATGCGCGCAGCGGCTCCAGGCGGCACTTCTCCTGGTCGGTGTTGATGCTCTCGCCCGCCACCATGCGCGGGGTGGCGAACCGGGTCTGGAGGACCGGCGAGGAGCACACCTCGCCCACGCCGGGCACCGCGACCTCCTCGACGTCCGGGATGTCCGAGCACTGATCGTGGACGCCTGCCGGCCGGTCGTCGGCGACCTTCTGCTGCAGGCTGGCGCTCCGGTGATCGGCCTCGACCGCCGAGAGCCACTGGTCCATGGCCACGAGCCCTTTCGCCGCGTAGTTCGGGTCGCCGATCAGCGTGGCCTCCCCGAACCACATCACGTCGTTCTTGGGAAAGTGGCCCTCGACCTGCTCGAGGCGGGCACGGATCGTCCACGAGCGGGACGCGTCGTGGAAGCTGCCGGCGTCCGGACCGCGCATGTCGATGATCGCCACGCCCTTCATGTTGTTGGTCTCGTTGACGGCGCCGCCGCGGTAGTCGTTTCTCAGCGCCGGCTCGTCGGCCGCGAGCCGCGACGTGGTCGTGTCGTAGTTGTGGTCGTAGCCGCCGATCTTCTGGTTGAGGTCGACGAACTGCTCGGGGGTGATGATCCCCTGCTCGAGCGCGCTCAGGCCGTACTGCACGCCGACGTTGTCCAGCGGGATGCCGGCGTAGCCGTACGGGTCCTCGCCCTTGTAGGGGCCGAACAGGTTGATCATGTAGTCCTCGAGGTCGCACCGCGTGCCCGACGGGTTGCTCGGGCTCCAGCGCTGCGCGGCGGTCACGCCGGCACAGGCGTACGCCGGGTCGGCCAGCGTCGGCCAATAGAGCGTGCTCAGCTCGACCGAGTTGGCGTAGTTCGGATGACCCTGCACGGCCGCGATCTGCGCCGGCGTCCAGGCGACCCCGGTGCCCCACTCCGACGGGGTCTCGAAGTAGTTGCGCGTGAGCTGGTAATCGCCGAGCTGCTGTCCGGTCGACCAGGAGTCCGGGAACGAGCACTGCGGGAGGATGCCCTGGTACACGCCGGGGTAGGCGTTGGCGACCTGCTGCTGGGCCAGCGAGCCGCCCGAGCAGCCGGTACCGATCGTGTAGCGCAGCGTTCCGTACTCGTCGATCAGGTGCTCCTTGGCCATGATCAGCGACTCGGCCTCGGTGAGCACGCTGCAGTCGTGCCCGGCGTTGTCCATGGCCGTCGACATCACCGCCATGCCACGCCGCAGGGCCGGGTCATACGTCGTGCTGGGAGCCGTGCTGGTCTCGCGGTCGGCGCCGCAACTGGCGCCGTGCGTGATCACCAGCTTGTGATCCCACTGCGGTTGCGGCGCCCACGGCGCCCAGGGCCGGCCGGGCTGCCACAGCATCCCGATCGAATACTGGTCGCGATCGAGATAGCCGGTCTCGACCCGGACGATGTACGGCACGGTCGTGCCGTTGTCGGTTGTGGTCGTGGCGATCGCCTGGGACGGCGGTGGGTTGGTCGGGTCGTAGGACTGGAGCAGGTTGCTCAGGTCCGCGGGTCCGGTCACCGAGGTGAGCGCCGCCTGGTCGACCGCCGGCATGTAGTCATAGATGTAGGTCGTCGGCGCGTCGCACTGCGCGTCGGTGGCGCCGGACTGACACACCCACGGCTGGACCTGGGGACCGGCGAAGATCGGGCCGCCGATCGGGTGGTTGGCGATCGTGGTGGTGTTCGAGGTTCCGTCGGGGAGGCTCGCGGTGACCGTGTTGGAGCCATCGGCCAGCCCGCTCAGGAGCCCCTCGAACTGACCGTTCGGCCGCAGCGCGAACTGGCTCGTGACGTCCCGTCCGTTCAGGGTCACCGACACGCTCGACGGGGCGGTTCCCGCCGGCAGGCCGACCGACGTGAGCGCCTGGCCGCCCGACACCAGGTCGGCCCGGGTCGAGAGCACGCTGATGGCCAGACCCTGCGCCACCGCCGCCGGCGCGCCCGACGCCAGCACGCCGACCGCGACGCCGAGGGCAGCCAGAACCCACACAACCCTGCTGCTGTGCACGATGCCTCCCGCATTGGTTGGCCGAGCACCCTGCCGCGCCCGGTCCGGAAACATCGTTGCACCAAGCGGGAACGCGCGCTGTCAAATGGGGTACTGCGCCGTATCCAAAATCGCGCAGGGATCGGGCGATCCGGCCTCAGGCGCTCGGCGCGAGCCAGTCGATCCAGGTGCCGTGCCCGTCCGTCCACGCCACCGGCCCGCCGTCGACGCACAGCAGGAATGCCACCCGATCGGAGGCTATCCCGCGCGCGATACTGTCGGCCGATGGAGCGCAACGTGCTCGGTGGACCGCTCGAGCCTTGCGGCCTCGATCCGCTCACCGGCTTCTACCGCGACGGCTCCTGCCGCACCGGCCCCGGCGACCTCGGCGGCCACACGATCTGCGCCGTGGTCACGGCGGAGTTCCTCGAGTTCCAGCAGAGCGTCGGCAACGACCTGAGCACGCCGATGCCGGAGTACCGGTTTCCCGGTCTGACGCCGGGCGACCGCTGGTGCGTCACCACCCACGCTTGGCTGCGCGCGCACGAGGAGGGCGTTGCCGCCTTTGTGGTGCTGGCGGCGACGCATGCGCGGGCGCTCGAGCTCGTACCGCTCGACGTGCTCAAGGACTACGCGGTCGACGTCCCGGCCGACCCGAGCTCGATCGACACCGGGGGCCCGTGAGCAGGTTCGAAGGCTTCGGTCCGGCGGTCCGGCAGTGGTTCCTGGGCCTCGAAGCGGACAACAGCCGCGAGTACTTCTCGGCCCACCGGACCTTCTTCGAGGAGTCGGTCCGCGGGCAGATGGCCGCGCTGCTGACCGAGCTCAGCGACACGTTCGGCGGTGAGGTGAAGCTGTTCCGCCCGAACCGCGACATCCGCTTCTCGGCCGACAAGTCCCCGTATACGACCAACACGTACGGTCTCCTGCTGGGCTCGGGAGTCGCGCTCCACGGCCTGTACGCGTCGATCTCAGCCGACGGTCTGGCGGCCGGCAGCGGCTACCACGTGATGGGGCGCGATCAGCTCGAGCGCTACCGCGAACGGGCGGCCGACGACCGCCTCGGGCCCGAGCTGGCCAAGCTCCTCGCCCAGGCGGAGAAGAAGGGCCTCGAGATCTGGGGCGAGAGCCTCGCCACCGCGCCCCGCGGCTACGCCACCGACCACCGGCGGATCGCCCTGCTGCGTCGCAAGACCCTGACCCTCGGCGCTCGCCGCGAATTCGGCGACGGCATCGGGCGCGCCGACGGCCTGCGCTTCGTGACGCGAACCTGGCGGACGGCCGCGCCGGTGACCGGCTGGCTCGACGAGCACGTCGGGACGAGCGCGCTGCCGCTCGATCGACGGCGCCGCCCGGCGCATCAGCGCCGCGCGTAGACCCCGGTCAGGATGCCGTATGTGAGCACGGGCAGCCCGCTCACGTCGTCGGCGCTGAAGCCGGGCTTCAGCCCGGACGGCTGGCCGAGCGCGTACACCGTGATCATGTAGTGATGATCCGGCCCCGAGGGTGGGCACGGACCGCGGTAGCCAAGCGAACCGAAGCCGTTTCGCCCGAGCACCGCGTCGGCCGGCGTCGCGCCGGCGGACAACGACAGCGACCGGTTCGCCGGCATCAGGTGCGCGATCCCCCAGTGGGTGAAGAAGCCGCTCGGCGCATCGCGGTCCAGCATGACCACGACGACCTCCTTGGTAGCGCCGGGGAGCCGGGTCACGTGCAGCGGCGGTGAGACGTCCCCCCCATCGCAGGTGTGCGCGCGCGGGATCGCCGCCCCGGGCCCGTAGTCGCTGCTCACCTCGATCGGCCGCCCGGGCGGCGGATAGGTCCCGGCCGATGTCCTCGTCGTCGAGGACGGCTTGCTCGTGCCGCCGCACCCCGACGCGCTCACCGCCGCCACGACGGCCAGAACCGCCACCGCCACTCGCATGCCTCGAATTATCAGCAGGTCGGGAGGCCGTCCCGAGTGGCGAGCAAGCGCTCGATGCTCGGACTCAGCGCGACACCGGCGCGCAGGCCGGGCGAGGGCTCGGGCGCGCCGTAGCCGGTCATCACCGGTATCACCCCGGCCCACGTGTTGCGCTCCGCGTCTGGTAAGTCGTCATCGTCGGGGGGCCCGCTGCGCGTCTTGACCGACGCCTCGCCGATCTCGAGCGCGAGGATGGCGGTGCCCTTCAACTCCTGACGCGAGGGATGCCTGACCTCTTCCCAGCGACCCGGCAGCACGGCCTCCATGAACGCCTCGAGCGCCGCTAGCTTCTCCTCGCGCGGCCCGATCTCACGGAAGCGACCGAGCAGGACAACAGAGTCATAGTTCGCGCTTGTCTCGAACGCCGAGCGCGCGAGCACCCAGCCGTCGAGGATCGTCACGGTCACGCACGCCGGCGCGCCCGCGGCGAGCAGCTTGAGCATGCGGCTGGCGGACGAGCCGTGGATCAGCACCTGGTCTCCCACGCGCGCATACAACGAGGGGATGCAGTAGGGCTGGCCGTCGCTGACGAAGCTGACGTGGGCGATCCGCCCCCGGTCGAGCACCCGATGGATCGAGTCGCGGTCGTAGCGAGCGTTCTTGGGGACCCGCCGCACCCGGACGCGAGGCGGTGCCGTGGGCTTCATGAGCGTTAGTCTGGAGACGGCCTGGCCTTATGACTAGAGCCACCAACGAGCAATTTGATGAGGCCAGCGCCTGGACGCTCGAACCTCGCGCGGGTGAGTCGCTACGCGCCTGCCTCGAGCGCACGCTGCGGGATCTGATCCGGGAGGGCTCGCTCAGAGCGGGCGTCGAGCTGCCGGCTTCGCGGCGGCTGGCCGGTCAGCTCAGCGTCTCGCGGTGTCACCAGCGACGCGTACGCCGAGCTCGAGGCCCAGGGCTACCTGCAGATCACCGCGCGCCGCCCGCCGGTGGTGGCCCAGGTTCCGAGTGCGCACCAGCGAGCCTCCGAAGCGCGCGAGCAACCCCCCGCCCCGCCCCGCTTCGACCTGACGCCGACGACGCCCGACGTCACGCTGTTTCCCCGCCGGCAGTGGGCCACCGCGCTCGCCACGGCCGTCCGCGAAGCACCTGCGGCCGCGATCGACTACGGAGATCCTCGCGGGAGCCTTCGCCTTCGCGAGAAGCTGGCCGACGAACTCGGGCGCACGCGGGGCGTGATCTGCGAGCCCGACCAGATCATCGTCGTGCAGGGCGCCACTCAGGGGGTCGACCTCGCTCTCAGGGCCTTGCGTGACACGGGGGCGGCCCGGATCGCCGTCGAGGACCCGTCGCTCGACCGCCAGCACAGGCAGATCGCCGGGCTCGGGTTGGAGCTCGTCGGACAGCCCGTCGATCGCGACGGGCTGATCGTCGACGGACTCGCGGGTGAGGCGGTGATCGTCTCACCCGCGCACCAGTTCCCGACCGGCGCCGTCCTGTCCGGCGCGCGCCGCCGCGAGCTCCTGACCTGGAGTCGCGAAACCGGCGGGCTGATCATCGAGGACGACTACGACGCCGAGTTCCGCTACGACCGCGAGCCGGTGCGCGCGCTTCAGGGCCTCCATCCGGACGGAGTCATCTACGCCGGAACCACCTCCAAGACCCTCGCTCCGTCCCTGCGCATCGGATGGCTGGTCGTGCCGGAGCCGCTGGTCGAGCGGCTGGCCGCGATCAAGGAACTGCTCGACGACCTCTCCCCCACCCTTTCGCAACTCGCTCTGGCCCAGCTCCTCGAGCGCGGGCACTACCAGCGCCACATCCGCCGCACGCGTGGCGTGTACCGCTCCCGCCGCGATCGACTGGCCGCCGCGCTGGCCGAGCACTTCCCCGCGCTCAGCGTGTTCGGCGTGGCGGCCGGACTCAGCATGATGCTGGACCTGCCTGCGCACACCGATGACCGGGAACTCGAGCGCGCCGCGTCGCGGGCCGGTGTGCGGGTCGAGGCGCTCAGCCGCTACGCGATTCAGGATCGGGGGAACCGCGGTCTCGTGATCGGCTATGGACGGGTGCACGAATCGGCCATCGGCCCCGCCATCGCCGCGCTCAGGCGTGCGGTCGTCCCGTCGCTGGGTGCGGATCGGCGGCGACCATGACCGGATCGCCGCCGATGCGCGTGGATTGCTACGGGCGAGGAACGCCGGCGGCCTGAGGGCCGACCGGGCGCTGGCCGCGGCACCCGGCGGCGGCGAGTTCTGAGTCGCGCACTGCCCGAGGGACCGGCCGTCGACGGTGTTCGGAAGGCCGTCGACGTCGTTGTACGGAGGTGGGTTGTTGCCGTAGCAGGCCAGGTTCTGATGGATGTGGCCGGACTCACATCACCAGCACGTTCCCCTTGATCGCCCCGCTCTGGTCGAGGTCCAGGGACGCGGCGCTCTGCACCGTGACGGTAAGGCTCGAGTAGGTTCCACCGGCCACGACGCCGGTACAGGTGAGGCTCGGCGGGGCGACTGGCCATCGCTGCCCGAGTTGTGAATCCCTGCCTGCCGTGGCCGTCGCCACGTCGCGCGAAGGCTATCGCGTAGGCTGCCGGTATGGACGATCTGCTCGCAGCGCTGGCCCGCTACGACGCCCCCACGCTCGCCAACGCGATCGAGACGTTCGACATCCAACCGCGGGACGTCGGCTTCGCCGACAGCCGGATCCGGTGCCTGTTCCCGGAGCTCGGTCGCATGGTCGGCTACGCCGCGACCGCGACGATCCTCGCCCGCGGCGCGCCCCCGGACGACTGGGCCGGCGTCGGCAACAACGCCCTTTATTCCCATGTGCGGACCGTGCAGGCCCCGCGCATCGTGGTCGTCAAGGACCTCGACGACCCGCCGGCGCACGGCTCATTGTGGGGAGAGGTCCACGCGACGATCTTCGGGGCGCTCGGGTGCGTGGGCTGTGTCACCGACGGCTCGGTGCGCGACCTCGACGAGGCGCGCGGGATGGGCTTTCACTTCTTCGCGGCCGGGCCCTCGGTTTCACACGCGTACGTGCGCGTGGAGACGATCGGTGAGCCGATCGAGATCGCGGGGCTCACGGTCTCGCCGGGCGACCTGCTGCATGCCGACCAGCATGGGGTGCTGAAGATCCCCCCCGAGATCGCGTCCGAACTGCCGGGCGCCGCCGACCGCGTGATCGAGACCGAACAGGCGCTGCTGCGGTGGGTGCGCTCAGACGATTTCGATCCCGATCGCCTGGCCGAGATGCGCGCGCGCCATTGAGCCCGCGCAAACGTCTCGAAAGCGACCGCTTCCTCACCCCGATCGACCTTGATCGGGCCGTCACCTCGTTTCGGATCCAGCTGCGAAGGCTATTCTCGCTCCGAGATGGTGCGTAACCGCAGGTCCGTGACGGTGAGCCGGCCGTTTTCCTCCAGCTCAGCAAGGATCTTGTGATCGATCTGGTCCATCAGCAAGATTTTCCCCCAAAAGGGCCCTTAGAGTGGAAAATTTGCAACCACTTGCCGGTCGCAGCCGCGTAGCGTCGTCGCACGATGAAACCCGGAGCGGTGGCGACGTTCGTGACGATCGATGTCCTGCTGGTCCTCACGCCAGGTCCCGACTGGGCATACGTGGTCGCGGTGGGACTGCGCGACCGGATGGTCCTCCCCGCGGTCGCCGGGCTGGTCGCCGGGTACGGCGCACTCACCGTTCTGGTCGCCGTCGGGCTGGCCGCGCTGGTCGCGACGAGCCCGAGTGCCCTGACCGCGATGACGCTCGTCGGCGGGGGCTACCTGATCTGGCTCGGCGCCTCGGTGCTGTCCCGCCCGGCCGAGGAAGACGCGGTCTCGCGGTCGCCTCGCCCGGCCTCCATCCTCCGCGTCGCGGCGCGCGGCGCGGCGACGAGCGGCCTGAACCCCAAGGGCCTCTTGCTGTTCGTCGCCGTGCTCCCCCAGTTCGTGAGCCGACACGGCGCGTTGCCGGTCCCGGTTCAGACCGGCGTCCTCGGCGCGATCCATGCGGGCAATTGCGCCGTCGGGTATCTGGCGCTGGGCACGCTGGCCCGCAACCTGTTCGCCGCGCGACCGACCGCGGCCCACACGATCGCGCGGACCTCGGGGATCGTGATGATCGTCCTGGGGGTGCTGCTCGTGCTCGAGCGGGCGTTGGCGGCCTGAGGGCAACGCAAAAGACGCGCAACCAAATGGTTGCGCTATCTTTCACCCTATGAACGTACTCGCGCTATATGACATCCATGGCAACCTCGACGCTCTGCAGGCGGTGCTCGCCGATCCGCGCGTGAGCGGCACCGATGCGATCGTGGTCGGCGGCGACGTCGTCCCCGGGGCGTTCTCGCGCGAATGCCTGTCGCTGCTCCGCGGACGCAATCTTCCGGTCCATTGGGTGCGCGGGAACGGCGAACGGGAGGTTGCCGAGGCCGCCGCCCCGGCGATCGACGCCGCAACCGTCGCGCCCGAGGCTCTAGCGGAGCTCACGGCCGCGGTCACCGCTGGGGCACTGGATCCCGAGCTGTCCGCGTGGCTCGGAGGGCTGCCGACCACGCTCGAGCTCGACGGCGTTCTCTACTGCCACGCCACGCCCCGCCGCGACGACGAGATCCTCACCCGGATCTCTCCGGCCGAGCGCTGGGCCGACGCGCTGGGCGCTCTCGAGCAGCGGCTCGTCGTCGGCGGGCACACCCATCAACAGGACGACCGGCGTGTCGGTGCGGTGCGCTTCATCAACGCGGGCAGCGTCGGTTTGCCCTACGAAGGCGACCACGCCGCCCGGTGGGCCTGGATATCCGACGGCATTGCCGACCTGCGACGCACCGAGTACGACGGTGCGTCCGCCGGCCGGCGCATGCTCGCCGCGGGCTGGCCGGATCAGCGCTCGATCGAGGCCGCGCTGATCGAGCCCGTCGACCCGATGTTCGTGACGAAGCTGTTCGAAGGCGTCGAGTAACTACGAGCGGCCGAGCTGGGGATCGCTGGTCAGCCGGTCACCGGACTCGAGACGACCCGCCAGCTGGTAGCTGAAGGTCGGATCGCTCGGCGTGGTCAGCGCGATGTCGTACCAGCCCCCGGAGCGGTGGGTGTCGATCATGAGCGTCTCGGTGCCGTTGAGCCTGAGGTGCCGGTCCGGTCCGTAGGGGTCAGCGACCTTGACGATGACCGGCGAGCGACGGCGACCGGCACGACCGGACGGATCACCGCCGTCGATCACCCGCAGCCCGAGCCGGCCAGTGCCGTGGTCGCCGTGCGTCTGCACCCTCAAGGTCGTCGCGGGCGAGCCGGCGAAGTGGCGGAAGAAGCCGTTGGTTCAGCTTGACCGGAGCGGCTTCGAAGCCGACCTGGAAGCCGTACCCGAGCCGGCGCGACGGCCGCACCCCACGCTCCTGGGTCGGGACCGATCCGACGGCCGGCGGCGTCGGGTGGTAGCTCGGCAGGGTCGTCTGTTGGTTGTAGGTATCTACGACGTCCGGCACCTTGGGGACGCGACTCGACGAGCTCTCGAAGTCGAACGCCGAGGTTAGGTCGCCGCACACGGCCCGCCGCCACGGCGTGATGTTCGGCTCGTCCACGCCGAACCGCGCCTCGATGAAGCGGATCAGCGACGTGTGGTCGAACGTCTCAGAGCAGACCCAGCCGCCCGTGCTCCACGGCGAGACGACGAGCAGCGGCACGCGGACGCCGAGGCCATACGGTCCGACCACGCCGTCCGACCCTCCCGGGGTCCCGCCCTTGCCGTTGAACAGCTCGTTATCGAGCGGCACGGTCGATTGCCCGTTGAGGTCACCGACGTTGGGATAAGCCCCGACCACGTGGTCGAAGAAGCCGTCATTCTCGTCGAACGTGATCAAGAGGGCCGTCTTGGACCACACCTCGGGCACGCTGGTCAGCGCGTCGAGCACGCCGGCCGTGTACCAGGCGCCATAGCCGGCGGGCCAAGCCGGATGATCGGTGTACGCCTCGGGCGCGACGATCCAGGACACCTGCGGCAGCTTGCCGCTCTGCACGTCGGCCGCGAGGATGTCGAAGAACCCGCCGCTCTTGTTCACCTCGGTTCCGGTGCGGGCCGCCTGGTAGAGGGGGCTGCCCGGCGCGGCGTTCTGGTAGTTGAAGAAGTACAGCAGCGAGTTGTCGCCGTAGTTCCCGATGTACGGATCGTCCGACGTCCAGCCCCAGAAGTGGGCGGCGTCGAGGCCCTCACCGCTGTCCTGGTAGATCTTCCATCTGATCCCGGCCTGCTGCATCCGCTCGGGATAGGTCTGCCACCCGTATCCAAGCTCGTCGTTGGCGATCACCGGGCCGCCGCCCTTCCCGTCGTTGCCGTCCCAGCCGGTCCACATGTAGTAGCGGTTGGGGTCGGTCGGACCGAGCATCGAGCAGTGGTAGCCGTCGCACACGGTGAATGCGTCGGCGAGCGTGTAGTGGAACGGCAGGTCCTTACGTTCGAGGTGCGCCATGCACGTCGTGGTCTTGGCCGGGAGCCACTGATCCCAGTTGCCGCCGTTGAACATCTGGTGCGTCCCGTCCCAGCTGTGGTCGAGATCCTCGATGAACGTGAGCGCCAGGTTGTCGCCCGGCACGTCGGGACGGAACGGGGGCACAACGGTCGAGCCGTCTGCCTGGTACCAGACCGGCTTGCCGCTGGGAAGCGTCACCGGGTGGGGATCGCCGAATCCGCGGACTCCTCGCAACACACCGAAGTAGTGATCGAAGGACCGGTTCTCCTGCATGAGGACGACGATGTGCTCGACGTCCCTGAGCGAGCGGGTTGCCCGGTTCGCCGGGATCGTCACCGCGCGGGCGATGCTGTCGGACAGCATCGTCGCCGCCACGCTCCCGCCCGCGAGCTGGAGGAATCTACGCCGATTGATCTCTCTCATTGCAAGCGCGCGCCATCCTAGGTCGGTCGGGCACGGGCGTCCACCACCGCTCACAACGACGCCACATCAGGTTCACCGAAAAGTCACGATCGCCGCGGATAGTCCAAACGTCCAGGCGCCGCTTCGACACACGCGCGCCTGGGAATTCTCTGGGGCGACGGCACGGACGACGTAACTGGCGGTTAGAAGTGATGCTCTTACTAGTGGCGGCGATGTGCGGGCTCATCGTGCTCGTGGTCGTATCGCTGTGCATAGCGGCCAAGGCAGGCGACGAAGCGATGCAGATAGACGACCGGAAGTCGGCGCGCGCAGACAGCGCGGGCGAGCGGACGATCATCTTCCACGAGCCGGCGATCGCACATCTCGACTTTCGGATGCATCCTCGACCCACGCGCGGGCGGGGCGCCTCCAAGCCGGGTCGGCCGTCGCCACTCGCATGGGAAGCGGTCTCGAGCCTCCTACAGGCGCTCAACACGCGCGATCCGCGCATTGGTCGTCACGCGGCCGGAGTCGCGCGGTTCGCGCGCGACATCGCTCGAAACGCGGGGATGACCGAGTTCGACTGCGAACTGGCGTACACCGCGGGCCTGGTGCATGACATCGGCCACTACGCACTGTCTGACCGGGTGCACGAGCGGGGCCCGCAGCTGACCGACGAGGACTGGCTCGCGATCTGGCGTCACCCTGAAATCGGCGCGAAGCTGCTCAAGGACCTCGGCGCACCCGAGCAGCTAGTGGAGATCGTGCTCGCCCATCACGAACGCGTGGACGGCCGTGGCTACCCACGCGGGCTCGGAGCTGAGCAGATACCGGAGATCGCCAAGATCGTGGCTGTCGCCGAGGTCTACGACACGCTGACGGCAAGCGATACCTACCGGACGCCGGTGAGCTCCTTCGAAGCGCTGCGCGAGCTGCGCCGCGTCGCCGACAGCCAGCTCGACGGCCGCTACGTCGAGGGGCTGGCCGCGGAGCTCAGCGTGGGAAGGATCCGGCCTCGGAGCGCGTCAGCGCTCACGTGACCTCACTTGCTCCAGGGACGCACGCGGCGCGCGGCGCCGCGACGCGTGAGCAGCGTCCCGATCAACCGGCCGGCGCCAGGGCTACGCCGATATCGCTTGCGGCCATCGCGTCGAAGATCGGCAATCGCGCGACCGGCGCGCTTCTTCGCGCCCCGAGCCGCGGGCCGAAGCCGCAGGTCGACCCGCGCGCCACGCCCGGGCACCGCGACCCGCTGTACAAGGTCCCCGCAACGGGCGACCCCGCCATCGAGCAGATGAGCGAGGACGCGCGCTCGATCTCGTGGTCCTGGGAGGTTGAGCGGCCGGGGACGCCCCTGACCGGCGGGATGCCATTCAGGGAACAGGTCTACTGGGCGACGTTCGAGGTTGACGCGGAGGGCGTGATGCGCGTGAGCGCGCGGATGGTGTCACCGAGTGGCTTCCGGGCACCCGACTGGACCCTGCGGAGCAAGTTCAAGGAGGCACTGGAGGTCTTCCGGCGCGGCGGGGTCGAGGTGCGGGCCTTCGAGGCTGAGTGGGGGTACATGGGTCCGGGCGAGATCTCGCACAACCTGGATGCGTTCTTCAAGAACGTGAAGAAGAACCCGGGCATGCAACTCGAGGCGGCGCGCACGACGCCGTCGGGCAAGGTGGCGGTGGAAAACGGGTTCACGGACGTGAGCATCGTTTCAGAGCCTGGCTACCAGCCGAGCCAGGTAGCCGGCCACACCGGGGTCAGCGAGTCGAGGCCGGTCGTGCGCGTCCGCTTCGCGGTCAAGGGCACGCCGTTGGCCGAAGGCGTTCCCGCGCCCTCCACCGCTCCGGCGGGCGCGATCGAGAGGCCGCCCGTGCCCACCACCGCGACGACACTCCCGATCGAGGGGACGGCGATCCCGGCGCGGCGCATCCCCGCCGGCGTCAAGGCGGGGATCGGCTGGGGACTCCAGATCGGCCTGTTCGTGTTCTTCTGGTGGGCCGGCCGCGAGCGCGCGAAGCAACAGGCAGCCTTCCTGAAAGAGCTTCAGAGCAAGAAGATCGACCCGGCCATCGATGCCGCCCTCGTCGCGCAGGCGTCCGACGGCTATCGCGTGCACGACGCGGCGCCGGGCACGCCGATGTACGCGAACGTGACGATCGACTTCAAGGCCGAGTGGGACGAGTCCGGGATCGCCGGCGAGCGAACGGCCGAGGGGATCACCGACGCTAGCTTCGTGAGCCTCCAGTTCGGCTACACGCCTGTCCAGTCGGAGTCCGAGGGGAAAAAGGACTGCGATTCGTTCTTTGTCAGCCAGAGCTCCCACTGCACCCAGCTCACGCGGGTGACCTCCCCGATCCTCGTTTTCCACCCTGACCATGAGGACTACAAGCGCCTGAAGTACGAGAAGTGGGAGGCTTACACCAAGACGCATCCGGAGTGGTCGATCAAGCCGGCGCAAGACCAGGGCGCGAAGCAGCCCGACAGGTACTACTGGGTCCAACAGCGGCACGGGATCCAGGACTGGATCCAGAGCGTGGGCCTCAAGCAGATCCGGGACGAACTCGGTTTGAACCAGGAAAAGGAGCCGACGGTCACCGTAATCCGGTGAGCGCACAACGGGCGACGCCCACGCCGGCGAGCCGGCGTGGGCGTCTTTGCGAGAGCCCTGGCTGGGCCAGGCGTCTCGACGATGGCGGTCAGGAGGAAGCTGGGACCGCCGTCGGCCCGTGGACCAGCATCTGCTCCGCTTCTGAGGTACGGCGTGCGTGCCAGAAGCCGAGGCCGACGAGCACCGACATGAACGCGGCCAGCGCGAACGAGGCGATCGCGCCCCACAGCATCACGGTGCCGATGGTCGAGAACGCGTAGGCCTCGAGCAGCAGCCCGCGCAGAGTGGTGCCCATGAACACGGTCTGCCTGACGTCGGCCAGCTGGGTGTTCTTCGGGTTGGCCAGGTGCGCAGCGCTGACCTTGGAGTACACGCCGCCGTACGGCATCTCCGACAGGTGCACCGCCATGAAGTCGTTCGCGTACACCTTGGCCTGCTCTCCGGTCAGCAGTTGCTTTCCGGCGAACTGCGAGACGGACGGGATCATCGAGGGCGTGATCTCGGTCCCCGCCTTCGGATGAGCGAACGCCGCCTTGGGCGGGAAGTAGATCTGCTGCTGTGCCAGCTGATCATGAACGTTCGAGGTCACGAAGCTGTGACCCCACGTCAGCAGGCCACCTGCCACCACCAACGCAATCACGACGCCAACGCCGCCGGCGCTGGCCAGAATGTCAAACACTTTGCGAGACATGGTCTTCCTCCCGTTGCCGAGAAATCGTTTTCTGTGACGCGTGGATCATCGGCAGCGGAGGAAACGGCCGGTTCGGCGTTCCCCCACGGAACTGAAGAGGGAGGCCCGCAGTCCTGGCGCGGAGGTTCCACACGCGCCGGTGCGGTTGACGCTACGGCTCGTGGCCGAGCCGCAAGCGAGGTGCTGCGGGCGGAGCCCTCGAGCACAGGAACGAGCGGCTCGCTAAACGCCGATCACGTCGTCGCGGTCCGCGGTCACGCGCCGACGAGCCGGCGCTCCAGTGCGAACTGAACGAGCTCTGCGCGGGTTTTGACCCCGAGCTTGCGGTGGATCCGCGCCCGGTGCGTCTCGACCGTACGGCGCGAGAGGTGGAGCTGGCACGCGATCTCGGCGCTGGTGTGACCGAGCGCGATCATGCGCACGATCTCGGTCTCGCGCTGGGTGAGTCCATCGCCCTTGGTGGCGCGATGAAGCGCCTCCAGCCCGCTCGCCACCCGCGGGCTCACATACTCCTCGCCGCGAGCCGCGAGACGGACCGCGGTGAGCAGGTCGGTGTCGGCCCTGTCCTTGAGGACGAATCCGATCGCGCCGGCATCGATCGCATGCTGCGCGAACATGGGGCTCTCCTCCATGGTCAGCACCACGACTTCGGTCTGGGGGAACCGCGCGCGCAGTTGCCGGATCATTGCGATGCTGGACCCGTTGGGAAGCCGCAGGTCGAGCACCAGGACGTTCGGGACGTGTTGGCCTACGTGTCGCAGGACCGCCGGCAGATCGACCAACTCGGCGATGACGTCGACGTCCTGCTCGCTCTCGAGCACCAGCCGCAGCGTACGTCGCACCATCGCATGGTCGTCCGCCAGAACAACGCGTATGGGCGCCTCGAGCTGCGACGGACCGGCCACGTCGCGTGAGGTCGGATATAGGCGGAGTGTGGCTGACATAGCCCAACCTTAGGCCCGCCGACGTCTCAGATCTTCGGGTGAAAGACGCACGTTTCGTGCGGTAAACCCGAGCGCGTTTGGGTTGCCCCCCCGAAACGGCCAAGCGGCCGACCAAGCGGTCGGCCGCGTGCTGACTCGAGTAGGCCTGCGCCGGAGAGCGCTACGGTGCGAACACGATCCGGGCCGCGACACGCCCCGCTTCGACATCCGCGATCGATTCGTTGACGCGGCACAGTGGCCGGACCTCGCGGATCACCTTGGTCTTGCCGGCGGTGTGGAGCTCGAACACCTCGCGCAGGTCGGTCCGCGTCCCGACGATCGACCCGACGATCGTGATCCCGTTCAGCACGGTCTCGAAGATCGGCAGCGTGACCTGATTGTCCGCCGGCAGCGCGACGAACACGAGCTTGCCGCCCCGGCGCAGCGCGCCATACGCCTGCTCAAACGCCCGCGGCGAGACCGCCAGCGCGATCGCCTGATCCGCACCGCCCAGCGCCTGGATCTCCGCGACCGGATCCTGCTTGGTCGCGTTGATCGTGAACTCGGCCCCGAGCTCGCGCGCCAGCTCGAGCTTCTCATCGACCAGATCAACCGCGATCACCCGGCCGCCGGCAATCGCCGCGTACTGAATCGCGAGATGCCCCAGCCCACCCACGCCGAACACCGCAACCAAATCAGAGGAACGCGTGCCGGCCACCTTCACCGCCTTATACGTCGTCACGCCCGCGCACGTCAGCGGCGCCGCATCGAACGGGTCGATCCCGTCGGGCACCTTCACCACATAACGGGCGTACGCGACCGCGTACTCGCCAAACCCGCCGTCGATCGAGTAGCCCATGTTCTCCTGCTCCAAGCACAGCGTCTCCCAACCCGACACGCAGTGATCGCACGTGCCACACGCATAGCCCAGCCACGGCATTCCCACACGGTCGCCGAGCGCGACCTCCGTCACGCCGGCACCCAGCTCCACGATCCTCCCGACCCCCTCGTGACCCGGAATGAACGGCGGCGACGGCTTCACCGGCCAATCCCCATGCGCCGCATGAATGTCGGTATGGCAAAGCCCCGACGCCTCCACCTTGACCCGAACCTGACCCGGCTCAAGCTCCCGGGCGGAAACCTCCTCGACGGTAAGCGGCGAGTGGAAATCGTGCACCACAGCCGCCCGGTAACTGGTCGGCGTAAGAGCGGACGACTCGGGTTTGGGGGTGGTGACAGCCATGCGGGCCTCCTGAGCCTCTGGAAACGGAGTGATGCATCTTCACCTGACGCGGGCGGCGCAGCATCGGGGTGAGCGCGATCCGTGCGTGTGGAAAACCCGAGAGGACGGCTCGTGCCTACACGGATTGCGCCAGCGCCACCGGGCTCTAGGTTCGCCGAGGTCGCTGTGCTGTACCTCCACCACCCCTCATCGCTGGAGCATGATCCGCGCCTCCTCTCCCCCGGCCATCCGGATGTCCCTGAGCGTGTCGCCGCGATCGAGGCTGCGATGCAACGCTCCGGGTGGCTAGGTTGCGAGTTGCGCGAGGCACCGGCCGCCACCGCGAAAGAGCTCGAGCTGGTGCACACCGTCCCGCAGATCCGGATGATCCACGACCTGTGCGCGGCGGGGGGCGGCCAGATCGACGCCGACACCTACGTGGGCGAGTCCTCCTATCGGGCCGCGTTGCATGCCGCCGGCGGAGCGTGCGAGCTGGTGCGCGCACTCGTGCGCGGGGAGCATCAAGCCGGCTTCAGCGCGCTGCGACCCTCGGGCCACCACGCCGGCCGCGACTACGCGATGGGCTTCTGCCTGTTCAACAACGTCGCGATCGCGACCGAGATGGCGATCCGCGAGCTCGCCGTGCAGCGCGTCCTGATCGTGGACTGGGACGTCCATCATGGAAACGGCACTGCCGAGATCTTCCGCCGCCGGTCCGACGTGCTATTCGCCAGCATTCATCAACGCGGCCTGTTCCCCGGGACCGGTGCCGTGAGCGACGCCGGGTCCGCAGACGGTCTCGGCTACACCATCAACGCGCCCGTCCCCGGGGGAGCCGACGAGGAGGTCTGGCTGTCCGTGCTCGAGCACGTGATCCTCCCAGCGGCCCTCGAATTCACTCCGGAGCTTGTGCTGATATCCGCTGGCTTCGACGCTCATCGCGACGACCCGCTCGGTGACTCCTGCCTCGAGGCGAGCTCGTTCGCGCAGATGGCCTGCCACGTGCGCGAGCTGGCCGAGACGGTAAGCGCGCCGGTCGGCGCCGTGCTCGAGGGCGGCTACGACCCAGCCGCGCTGGCCGACTCAGTGGTCGCGACCGTCGCCGCGCTCGCCGGTGAAGGAGTGGCCGAATCGATCGCCCCCGATCCCATTGTGACTTCCCGCGTGGCAGCCCACGTCGGCCATTACTGGACGCTTTGAGAGACGAGGCGAACCGGGCTGCGGGCTCTTACCGAGGCGGATATCGGCCGAGCACGGATGACGACGGCAACGGCTCGACGTAGCGTTTTGGCCGATACGCGAATTCGAGGAGGCCCTCTCATGTCCGTCACGACCAGTCAGCCACGCGGGGGCAGCTTCTTGATGCCCTCGCTCCGGGACGCCACCGTGTCCGACGCGATGCACCCCGGGATCCTCGCGTGCGAGCCCGACGCGAGCCTGCGGGAGGTGGCCCAGATGATGGCCACGCATCACGTCCACTGCCTCGCGGTCGTCGGCATCTCCCACGAGGAGCCGCCGTGCGGAGTCTGGAGCGTTATCTCGGATCTCGACCTCGTCCGCGCCGGCATCGCGCACGGCGAGAAGCCGAGCGCGCGCGTCATCGCGCAGCAGCCGTTGGTGACGGTCGAGCCTTCGATGCCGTTGCGCGAGGCCGGCGAGTTGATGCTGACCCACCGGGTCAGCCATCTGGTGGTCATCCACCCCGAGTCTCAGCGGCCCATCGGCATTCTCTCCACCGCTGACATCGCCGGCGTACTCGCCTGGGGGGAGGCGTGAACACGTGGAGATTCGCGACTCATCGACGACCCGTGCGCGGGTCCTGATCGCCGGGGGTGGGTTCGCCGCAGTCGAGGCGGCCCTCGCCCTCCGCGCACTTGCGGGCGACCGGATCGAGCTCTCGGTCCTCACCCCAGATCCGGTGTTCCACTATCGCCCAGCGGCCACGAGCGAGCCCTTCGACGTCGCGCCGTCACGGCGCTACGACCTCCGGGCGATCGTGCAGGATCTGGACGCCGCGTATCACGAGTCACGGCTCGAGGCGGTGGCCCCGCGCAAGCACTTCGTACGCACAGCGTCCGGTGCCCGTCTCCACTACGACGCGTTGATCCTGGCGAGCGGGGCACGCGCCGTGGCCAGCGTCCCGGGGGCCATCACGTTTCGCGATCAGCGTGACATCCCGCTGATCAGGCGCCTCCTTCGCGAGCTCGAGACCGGAGCCGTGACGCGCGTCGCGTTCGCGCTTCCCACCGGCGCCGTCTGGCCGTTGGCCCTGTATGAGCTGGCGCTGCTGTCGGCCTGTCACGCGGGCGAGCGCGGGCTGGCGATCGAGGCCACGGTGGTGACGCCGGAGCAAGAGCCGCTGGCACTGTTCGGCGAGGAGGCGTCCGAAATCGTGCGCGGTCTGCTCGAGGACCGCGGGGTGCGGTTTGTCGGCGGGGTCCTCGCCAAGGACTTTCAGCGTGACGGCTCGCTTACGCTCGCGGACGGCGGAGCTATCCAGGTTGACCGCGTCGTGGCGCTGCCCGAGCTGCGGGGCCGTCGGTTCACGGGCGTCCCGGCAAGCCGATCGGGGTTCATCCCGGTCGACTCGTGCGGAAGGGTGGAAGGACTCCAGGACGTATACGCGGCCGGCGACGTGACGACGTTTCCGATCAAGCAGGGCGGTCTTGCCGCACAGCAAGCCGACGTCGTGGCACAGACGATCGCCGCCGGACTGGGTCTCCCGGTCAAGCAGGTTCGCGCACCGCGCGTCCTCCAGGCCCGGTTGTTGGGAGGCGAGCGGCCCGTTCTCCTCCGAACCGAATTCGACTGGACCGGCCAGCCGACGCGCGCCAAGCTCGTGCGCGCTGACGACAGCCTGACGGCGAGGGACGCGAAAGTCCTCGGCCGGTACCTCGTGCCCTATCTGGAGACGCGCGAGCCGCTCTCGGGTGGCGGGCGAGTGCGGCGTGAACCTCGGCTTCGGGCATCCGCGTAAGACCGCAATCTGTATGCGCGCTCCCCGCCGCGGTCTGTGGACGACAGCCGATTGCCGGCGCCGGCCGGCCAAATAGTGTGCGCATCATGAAGTCACACAGGTACAGCTCGAGCCCCGGCGCCACCGCAGCCCACCGGCCAGCTCTCGACCAAGAGCCAGAGACGCGGAGTGAGCGCCGGGCCCGGGCTGAAGCCGAGGTCTTTCGTGACCTGCGCCGGCGCAACGAACGGCGAGCCCGACTCGCCGAGGCGCGGCGCCGCGCGAGGGCTCGCTGAACCACCTGGCTCGCTGAACCACCTCTAAGTCAGGCTGACGCTGCGGCCCCTCGCCCAAGGTCACCCATTGCGATGCCTCGGATTGAAATTCCGTAGAAATCCGTCTGGACGTCGCGATGAGCAGTGCTTATGCTCACGCGAAGCACCGCGCAAATCGGATCTGGCCTCTGAAGGTCAGACCGTCGCGAGCTCGGCGGGCGGCACGGACCCCGGGGCGCACAACACGACATGTCAACCGTCCACGATGGCGCCTTTGACGCGCGGGAGAGTCGGGAGTCGCGAAGAGGAGAGAATGCCCGTGATTGGACCAACTTCAGTGCGTGAGCTACCAAGCGCAGCCGGCCGTGACAGCTTGGGTCCACTCGTCCGTGCTGTGATTGCGACCACTCGAACGTTCCGTGCCCACCACCGGGTCGAGTCTTCCTCCCCGGGGGTCGAGTCTCCTTCCTCGGCGAAGACGCCGCGCGCGTCCCGTCCCCGCCATACCCGTGGCGCGCGCGGCGATCTAGTGCGGCGAACCGACCCATGAACCGTCCCAGGTCGACGACCGCGTCCTTTCACGCGGTCTGCGCGACCGGCACCATCACGCGCTCCGCAAGCTCGACCAGCCGGCTCGAGTAGCCCCATTCGTTGTCGTACCACGCTACGACCTTGACCTGCGTGTCGTCGATGACCGAGGTCAGGCCCGAGTCGAAGATCGACGAGTACGGCGACTTGATGATGTCCGAAGAGACGATCGGATCCTCGGTGTAGGCGAGGATGCCCGCGAGCCCACCGGTATCCGCCGCCCGCTCGACGGCCGCGTTGATGTCCGTCTTGCTCGTCGGCCGCTCGGACTCGAAGGTCAGGTCGACCAGCGAGCCGGTCGGCAGCGGCACCCGAACCGCGTAGCCGTGCAGCCGCCCCGCGAGCTCGGGAATCACCAGGCCGAGTGCCTTGGCGGCACCGGTCGACGTGGGCACGAGGTTGGCCGCGGCCGAGCGGGCCCGGCGCAGGTCGCTGTGCGGACCGTCCATCAGGTTCTGATCCGCGGTGTAGGCGTGAACCGTCGTCATCAGCCCATGCTTGATGCCGACCGCCTCGTGGAGAACCTTCGCCACGGGCGCCAGGCAGTTGGTCGTGCACGAGGCGTTGGAGATCACGTGGTGGCGGTCGGGGTCATAGACCTCGTCGAAGTTGACACCGAGCACGACGGTCGCGTCGGGGGGTGTGTCGCCCTTCATCGGCGCCGAGACGATCACCTTGCCGGCCCCCGCCTCGAGGTGCTTCGCGGCAGCCTCACGCGTGGAGAAGCGGCCGGTGGACTCGATCACCACGTCGACCCCGAGCTCGGCCCACGGAAGCTTGGCCGGGTCGGTCTCCGCGAGCGTGCGCATGGCACGTCCGTCGACCTCGATCGCGCCGTCGGCTGCGGCGACCGGGGCGGGAAACCGCCCGTACACCGAGTCGTAGCGCAGCAGGTGGGCCAGCGTCTTTGGATCGACCAGATCGTTGACCGCGACCACCTCGATGTCGGCGTCGCGCTCCTGGGCCGCGCGCAGGAAGCCGCGGCCGATCCGTCCGAAGCCGTTGATGGCTACTCGTACAGGCATTAGATCCTCGCTTGTTCGATGGTGTCCAGGCGATCTGCGTTGACGACAAGCGTCAACAGCTCGTCGATTCCCTCCTCGATCCCGTCCGTCAGCACGGCGATGTCGGGGGTCGACTCGCTGTCGGCGATCACGCCGAAGGTGATCAGCCCGTTGCAGGAAAAGATCGCGATCCCGACCGAGTGCTCGGCGGCCAGGGGCACCACCGGGTGGACCTCGCGCAGCTGCGCCCCGAACGCGTAGAGCGGGATCTGCGGCCCCGGCACGTTTGTGATCGTCACGTTGAACAGGCGTGTCGCATAGAGCGAGCGAGCCAGGGCCGCGTGGACGACCGGCGGGGCGAGCGCCGCGAGGTCGATCATCGCCTCCGCACCGGTCGCGGCGTTCGACGTCTTCAAACGCTCGGTGGCCGCGACGATTCGCTTGTAACGGTCGTACGCGGCTTCGGTGGCGATCGGCAGATCGACGAACAGCGAGCTGATCCGGTTGCCGAGCATCAGCCGCTCAGAGCTCTGGCGCACGTTCATCGGCACCATCGCGCGCAGGCCGCGCCGCGGCGGCGCTTCGCCGCGCGCGATGAGCAACTGCCGCAGGCCGGTGGTGCACGCCGCGAGCACGATGTCGTTGATCGACCCGCCGAGCCGGCGGCGGATCGTCTTCAGCTCGGCCAGCGGCCGGTTGACCACCGCGAACCGCCTGGTCGAGCCGATTGGCAAGTTCAGGGACGTGTGAGGCGCGCCGATCAGCTCGTCGCGGACGATCAGCTCAGCCAGCGCGCGCGAGCGGTCCAGCGCCTCGCGCGGGTGGAACGCCGCGTGCGCACCGGCCCGCGCGACGCGTGCGCCCGCGCCGGCCACGTTCGCGATCGCCTGCGGCGGGCTCGGTAGGAACGGACGCGCCAGGGAAGGGTTGTGCGAGGGTAGCGGTGGCGCTTGCGGGGGCTCGGAGGGGTTGGGCTCGGTATCGAGCAACAAGTACGCCACGTCGACCGAGCCGACTCCGTCGACGAGGCAGTGGTGGACCTTGTTGGCGATCGCCCAGCGACCGTCCGGTAGTCCCTCGATCAGCGCCATTTCCCACAGCGGGCGGGTCCGGTCGAGCCGGTGTGAGTAAAAGTCGGCCGCCCACTCGCACAGCTCCGCTTGGCCGCCCGGCGCCGGCAGGACCACGTGCGCGACGTGGTCACGAATCCGGAATCGGTCGTCGTCGGTCCAGCGAGGCCACGCGAGGCCGCCCGTTCGTGTCGAGGAGAGCCGCTGGGAGTAGCGCGGGAGGTAGCTCAGGCGCGCAGCCAGGTTCTCGCACATCTCCTCAACCGAGGGCGCTCCGCCGCCGGGCAGCGGGTCGAATACGCTCACGCCGCCGATGCCCATGAGGGCGCCCTCGTCTTCCTGCTCGAGCTCGAGGAAAGTCGCGTCGAGCGCGGTCAGGGTGTCGGACATGACCTGAACCTACGGCGCGCGCCCGCGCGCGGCATCGGGGCGAGAGCGCGAAGCAGATCCGTACTTTTCCGAGGCGAGCGCGGGGCGCGCCCGGGATGTACGGGTCGGGTGCAGACGGAAGAATGCACCCCCCGATGCGCACCCTTCAGGAGCTTGGTGATCTGGCCGGCCGGCGCGTGCTGGTCAGGGTCGACTTCAACGTGCCGCTGGACCACGGAACGGTGGCCGACGACACCCGGATCCGCGCCGCGCTGCCGACGATCGAGGAGTTGCGCCGGCGAGGAGCGCGGCTGGTGCTGGTGTCGCATCTCGGCCGGCCGAAGGATCGCGAGCCCGAGCTGTCGCTCCGGCCGGTGGCCGATCGTCTCACCGAGCTGATCGGCGCCGACGTCACGCTGGCGCCGGCGGTGGTCGGCGAGGAAGTCCGGAAGCTGGTGGACGGTCTCGGATCCGGTCAGTTGCTCCTGCTCGAGAACGTGCGCTACGAACACGGCGAGACCAAGAACGATCCGGAGCTGGCGGCCTCACTAGCGGCCTTGGCCGACGTGTACGTGGACGATGCCTTCGGCGCCGCCCACCGCGCCCACGCATCGACCGAGGGCGTGGCTCGCCTGATCGACGAGCGGGCGGCCGGTTTCTTGCTCGAGCGCGAGGTGAGCGAGCTCTCCAAGGTGCTCGACAGCCCCGCGCGACCGTTGGTCGCGGTGCTCGGCGGCGCGAAGGTGTCCGACAAGATCGCGGTAATCGATCGCTTCTTGCAGCTGGCCGACAGTCTCTTGATCGGCGGCGCGATGTGCTTCCCGTTCCTCGCTGCCCAGGGTCACTCGGTCGGCGCGTCGCTGTGTGCCGCCGACGACGTCGAGCTCGCGGGACGCGCACTCGCGGCCGCCGCCCGAGCCCGGGCGGAGTTGCACCTACCGGTCGACCTCGTCGTTGCCGACCGCTTTGCCGCGGATGCCGAAGTGCGTACGATCGACGGCGTCGAGGTGCCGGCGGGATGGATGGGACTGGACATCGGCCCGCGCACGTCGGATCGCTACGCGGCGGTGATCGCGCGCGCCGGCACCGTGTTCTGGAATGGCCCGATGGGAGCGTTCGAGCTGGCGCCCTTCGCGGCCGGCACCCGCGTCATGGCTGACGCGGTCGCCGCCGCGCCAGGCACGACCGTCGTCGGCGGGGGCGACTCGGTGTCCGCGTTGCGGCGGTTCGGCCTGACCGACCAGGTCACGCACGTCTCGACCGGTGGCGGGGCCTCGCTCGAGCTGATCGAGGGGAAGTCGCTGCCGGGCGTGGAGGTCTTGGGGGGCGCCGGGACGCCCGAGCCGGTCGCGGCCGCTGAGGTCGCGGACTGATGGCCTCCGGGTCCGGCCTGGTGCCGGTCGGCAGCGCAGTGGTGATCGTCCTCGACGGCTGGGGAATCGAGCCGGACGGGCCCGGCAACGCGATCTCCCGGGCCCACACGCCCGTGTTCGACCGGCTGTGGGCCTCCTATCCGCACGCGCGGCTGGCCGCCTCGGGCCGCGCGGTGGGACTCCCGGACGCTCAGATGGGCAACTCCGAAGTCGGACACCTGACCTTGGGGGCCGGCGCGGTCGTGATGCAGGACCTCACCCGCATCGATGACGCCGCCCGGAGCGGCCGCCTGGCCGAGAACCCGGTGCTGAGCGACGCACTGTCGGCCGCCGGGCGCGTGCACCTGATCGGGCTCGTGTCCGACGGCGGCGTGCACTCCGGCTTCAAGCATCTCGAGGCGCTGATCCGGCTCGCGGGCAAGCTGGGGGTCGAAGACCTCGTGCTCCATGCCTTCACCGACGGCCGCGACACCCTGCCGAGGTCCGGTGCCGGCTACCTGGAGGCCGTCGAGGGCTGGATGGCGGACCTCGGCACGGGGCGGGTCGGCTCGGTCGTGGGCCGCTACTACGCGATGGATCGCGACCGTCGCTGGGACCGGATCCAGCGCGCCTACGACCTCTTGGTCCAAGGGCGCGCCGAGCACCGGGCCGAGACGGGAGCGGCCGCCGCGCGCGACGCGTACGCCCGCGGAGAGACCGACGAATTCATCACGCCGGTGCTCGTCGGCGAGGAGGCGTGCATCCGCCCGGGCGACTCGGTCCTCGCGTTCAACTTCCGACCCGACCGGATGCGGGAGATCACCCGTGCGCTCGCCGATCCGGAGTTCCACGAGGTCGATCGCGGCGGAGTCTCCGCGGTCGAGCACTACACCGCGATGACGCGTTACGAGGATGATTTCCCGTACCCGATCGCATTTGCGCCCGAGCACCCCACCACGACGCTGCCGGTCGTGATCGCCCAGGAGCGGCTGCGACAGTTGCACGTCGCCGAGACCGAGAAGTACGCGCACGTGACCTACTTCTTCAACGGCGGCGAGGAGGAGCCGTGCGACGGCGAGCGGCGCGTGCTGGTCCCGTCGGCGCGCGACGTGCCGACCTACGACTTCAAGCCCGACATGAGCGCGCCGCAGATCGCCGCAGCGTTCGTCGACGGGTGGCGGAGCGACTCCCCCACGTTCGCGGTCATCAACTTCGCCAACGCGGACATGGTCGGCCACACCGGCGTCATTCCCGCCGCCATGCACGGGATCGAGACGATCGATCGGTGCCTGGCGCCGGTCATCGAAGCCGTCCACGCCTCCGGGGGCACGTGCCTGATCACCGCCGACCACGGCAATGCGGAGCACATGCTCGAGGACGACGGCAGCCCCAACACCGCCCACACCACGAACCCGGTGCCGGTGATCGTCACCCAGCCCGGGTTGGCGCTGCGCGACGGCGTCCTGGGCGACGTCGCGCCGACCATCCTGGAATTGCTGGCCATCGAGCAGCCCACCGCGATGACCGGACGATCGCTGATCGATCGCGTCGCGGCCCGAGCTCAGGCCCCGGCGCGGTAGACCGTCACCTGCTCCTGATGTGGTTGTAGACGTTCAGGTAGTGCTGACCGGGCCGGTTCCAGGAGTTGTCCGCCCGCATCGAGTTGCGCATGAGGGTGCGAAACTCGCGCGGCTGCTCGACCCACAGCCTCAGCGCCCGCCGCAGGCCGGACTCGACGGCGGGATGATCGGTGTGCTCGAAGACATATCCGTTGCGTTCTTCGGGATCGCGTGGCGAGTAGTCGCGATCGAACACGGTATCGACCATGCCGCCTACGGACCGCACGACCGGCACCGTGCCGTAGCGCAGACCGACCATCGGGGCCAATCCGCACGGCTCGAACATGCTCGGCACGACCAGGAGGTCAGCGCCTGCGTACACGAGATGCGCCAGTTCCTCGGTGTAGCCGATCTCGAGATGGCAATCCGGGTGATCGTTCAGGTGGTGCTTGAGATGTTTGAAATGGCTCGAGATGCCGTTCTCGTGAACGGCATCGCCGAGCAAGACGAACTGCGCCCCTTTTGCTAACGCATAGAAGATCGCGTGGTTGACCAGGTGCATGCCCTTCTGCCCGTCCAGGCGGCCAACGTAGGCGACGATCGGGCTCGAGGTCTTCCGCAGCCAGAAGCGCTCGCGGAGCCCATCCTTGCTCGCGCGCTTGTCGTCGATGGTGTCGCCGGAGTATGGGGCCGGGATCACCGCGTCGACCTCGGGATTCCAGACGCTGTAGTCGACGCCGTTGAGGATGCCGCTGAACTTGTGCCGGTGACCGTAGAGGGTAGGCCCCAGCCCGAACGCGCCGTCCCCGTACAGCGCCTCGGCGGCATGGTTCGGCGAGACCGTCGTGACGAAGTCGGAATACACGATTCCGCCCTTCATCAGATTGACCCCGCCGTATTGACCGAGGCGGTGTTGATCGAGGAAGTAATCGGGCCTCCCCAGGTTGGTGCTCCAGAGCGCCAATTGCCCGTCCACCCCCTGGTGAGCGAAGTTGTGGATCGTGTAACAGACCGTCTGGTCCGGCAGCGCAGGTCGAAACTGTTCGTGTAACAGGACCGGCACCAGACCGGTCTGCCAGTCGTGGCAATGGATCACATCGGGTCGCTTGCCCGTCTTGACCAAGAACTCGAGCGCAGCTTTAGAGAATGCGACGAAGCGCTCGACATCGTCGTGGTGGCCGTACATGCGGTCGCGCCCAAAAAACTGTTCGACCGGATGCGGTTCGATGAAGTAGCACTTTCGGCCGTGCACATAGCCGAACCAGACCGAGCAGTGCAGCTGCCCTCCGTACCAGGGCACCCAGAGATCTTCGTAGCAGACGTGGAGATCCCACACATCCCCGTGTCGCATGCAACCGTACTTGGGCAACACGATCTCGACAGCGTGCCCGCGGATCTCGAGCTTCCCGGCTCAATCCGAACACTACGTCGCCGAGGCCTCCTGCCTTGGCCGCAGGAGCGCACTCGGGCGCAACCATCACCACATACACAGCTCACCTCGCGACCGGCGCGAGCCGGGTTGGCCCAACATCCACCTTCTTTCCAAGAGTGTCAGTCACGCGAGCGATCAACATCACCAGACGACGGGTGACTCGCTCGCAAATCGGACGTCGGCACGCGCTTCACGGAGCGCGTGCCGATGTTGCATTCCAAAGTAGCGTGGCGCGCCGAAGACTCAATACGTATTTCTCCGACGATCCAGTCCAGCGTGCGCCCACGACGGAGCGCTCGAGGAACCGGCAGTCTCAGGTAATAAGCCGTGAAGTGATCGGAGTCTTCACCCGAACCACTGTGAGGGGCCCACGCGACAAGCCTCCTCCTCCAGCCGCCATCTGGCGCGCCGACCCTCGTAAGCCGGATCGAGGCCATCTCCGATGACGTCGGCACTGCCGAGCCAGGCGAGTGCATCGGCGTAGTCTCCGCGGGCGGCAGCCGCATCCGCGCGCTCCAACATACGAGCCACGGCACGACCCTGTCTCGAGTCGCCCGGGGCCAAGTCGGTTCGGTCTGCGTCAATGACTTCAGTACTCACTGGCTCACTCCAATCGGTTTACGCGTCGTCCTGCGCCGAGCGGGCCGGCGAGGTTCCGAGTTGCGGCCGGGATCCGGGCTTGCGGATCACCGCCGACGAACTCACGGGAGACGACTCGGTGGTAGGCGTCGTGCACGATCGGCTCGCATGCCGCGATTCGGGCGGCCGAGACGTAGGCTGCGCGACGGGCGTCGTCGAGCGTTTCGCACATGATCCGATCACGATCCGGAGCCGCGACCTCCCAGCTGCCGCGTTCGGTGCGCCCGACCCGTACCGTCGGCGCGGCGATCGTCGCGACTGCTCGAGGGCCGTCTCCAGCGTCACGGCCCATTGCTGCATCCAGCCGGATCGAGGTTGAGCATCAGCTTGGGAAGCGTCAAACGAGTCCGGGCGGCACCCGGTCAACTCAAGCGAGGTTTGATACTAACCTCGGCGGGCACCAGCGGCCATCCGTACTTTCCACGTACAGCATGGTTTTTGGCTCCCGGTGCCCGACGGCCGCGGCGCTCACGCCGTGGCGACCGCGCTTGCCCCGGCAAACCTGGCCCGCTCCCCGAGTTCCTCCTCGATCCGCAGGAGCTGGTTGTACTTGGCGACGCGCTCGCCGCGGGCCGGCGCACCCGTCTTGATCTGACCGACGCCGGTGGCAACAACCAGGTCGGAGATGAACGTGTCCTCGGTCTCCCCGGAGCGATGCGAGATAACGGCCCGGTAGCCGGCCTCCTTCGCCATGGCGATCGTGTCCAGGGTCTCGGTGAGGGTCCCGATCTGGTTGAGCTTGATCAGGATCGCGTTCGCCAGGCCGCGCTCGATTCCCTCGCGGAGGATCGCCGGGTTGGTCACGAACACGTCGTCACCGACCAGCTGAAGGCGACTCCCGAGCCGCTCGGTCAGCTCGATCCAGCCCTCCCAATCTCCCTCTGCCATCCCGTCCTCGAGGGACACGACGGGGTAGCTGTCCAGGATCCGCGTCCAATAGTCGACCATATCGCCCGACGACAGCGACCGCCCTTCGGCGCCGAGCTCGTAGCGCCCGTCGCGGAAGAACTCGCTCGCGGCTGGGTCGAGGCAGATCGCGACGTCGTCGCCCGCGGAGTAGCCGGCGCTCTCGATCGAGCTCACGAGCAGCTCGAGCGGGGCCTCGTTCGACGCCAGCGCGGGAGCGAACCCTCCCTCGTCTCCAACCGCCGTGCCGAGTCCCCGCCGCTTGAGCGTGCGCTGCAGCTCGTGGTAGACCTCGGCGCCGATCCGGACCGCGTGGGCAAACGACTCGGCGCCCACGGGGGCGATCATGAACTCCTGAAAGTCAACCGGGTTGTCGGCGTGAACACCACCGTTCAGCACGTTCATCATCGGCACGGGCAGAAGGCTCGCTTCGCCTCCGCCGAGATACCGCCACAGTGGTTCCGAGACCTCCGCTGCGGCGGCCCGAGCCGCGGCCATGGAGACACCGAGTAGGGCATTGGCGCCCAACCGTGACTTGCCCTCGGTGCCGTCGAGCGCGATCAGCGACTCGTCCAGCCCCCGCTGATCGGCGGCGTCACGACCCTGGACCGCGTTGGCGATCTCGCCGTTCACGTTCGCGAGCGCCCGCGTCACGCCCTTTCCGCCAAACGGCGCTCCACCGTCTCGCAGCTCGAGCGCCTCACGGGTTCCGGTCGACGCCCCCGAGGGGACCGCCGCTCGCCCCAGCGCGCCGCTGGACAGACGAACGTCGACCTCGACGGTCGGATTGCCTCGACTGTCGAGGATCTGCCGGGCATGCACCTGCTCGATCGTGCTCATCGCTTTCCTCTCGTTTCCACTTCTGCTCACATCCCCAACAGTTGAACGATCGCGATGAGCAGCACCTGCGCTCCCAGCACGCCGAGCGCGCCGACATACAGCGCCATCGCGCGGATGCTTCGCGACCTGGATTTCAGATTGGCGGCCCGCGCCGCGGCGAGGCGCTCGAGCGCCGCACCCGACAGCAACTCCTTGTCCGCGGCGCGGAACCGCAGCTCGGCGAACTCGCGCAGCTCCTCGAGCGCCATGCGACTCTTCTGAGACGGCGCGAACACCTGACCGGACAGGGCTGCAGCGGCCAGGAGGAGCATGGCCGTCAGCGCCGCCGCACACACCGTCACCGCCGCGCCGATATGAGACAGCTTCTGCGCAGCCTGGGCGGCCGCCGAGCCGAGTCCGGCCGTGAGCGCGAGAAGCACGCCGCAGGCGGTGAGAAGCCCCGCCGCCCGCGAGCGCGCGGCCTCGGCGTGCGCGTGCTCGAACCGCAACCCCTCGAGCGCGAAGTCGAGCACCTCGTCCGGTGCTGGTTCGGGCCCGTGTGCGGCGCCGAGGCCC
Source organism: uncultured Solirubrobacterales bacterium (assembly GCA_963841535.1). Lineage (GTDB taxonomy): Bacteria > Actinomycetota > Thermoleophilia > Solirubrobacterales > Solirubrobacteraceae > Palsa-465. The sequence goes on from CAWJDF010000005.1 coordinate 171,794, forward strand.
TGGATGACCTCGAGCGCCGCGGGGGTCGTCGTCGTGTCAGCGTCGTAGTTGGCGCTGGCGTGCGACATGTTTAGAAGAACCCGAGTGGGTTGGGGTCATAGGACACGAGCAGGCACTTGGTCTGGGTGTAGTGCTCGAGCATCATGCGGTGGTTCTCGCGTCCCACGCCGGAGGCTTTGTAGCCTCCGAACGCCGCGTGCGCGGGGTATTGGTGGTAGCAGTTGGTCCATACGCGCCCGGCTTGGATCGCGCGTCCCATCCGGAACGCCCGGCTGCCGTCGCGCGTCCACACCCCGGCCCCGAGGCCGTACAGGGTGTCGTTGGCGATCTCGAGCGCCTCAGCCTCGTCGCGGAACGTCGTGACCGCGAGCACGGGCCCGAAGATCTCTTCCTGGAAGACGCGCATCTTGTTATGCCCCTTGAGCACGGTCGGCTGGAAGTAGTAGCCGCCCGACAGATGCCCGTTGAGGTTCGGGCGATGCCCGCCGATCAACAGCTCCGCACCCTCATTGAGGCCGATCGCGACGTAGCTCTCGATCTTCTCCAACTGCCCGGTCGAGACCTGCGCGCCGATCATCGTCTCGCGATCCAGCGGGTCGCCCTGCTTGATCTGGGAGATCCGCTCAAGACAACGCGCCATGAACTCCTCATAGATCGACTCGTGAATCAACGCCCGCGACGGGCACGTGCACACCTCGCCCTTATTGAACGCATACAACACAAGACCCTCAACCGCCTTATCGAGAAACGCGTCGTCGGCCGCCATCACGTCCTCGAAGAAAATGTTCGGCGACTTGCCACCCAACTCCGTCGTGGACGGAATGATGTTCTGCGCCGCGTAGGACATGATCAGCCGGCCCGTGACCGTCTCGCCGGTAAACCCGATCTTCGCGATCCGCTTATTCGACGCCAACGCCTTACCGATCTCCGCCCCCGGACCATTGACCACATTGATCACCCCAGGCGGAACGATCTCGCCGATCACCTCCATCAGCTTCAAAATCGACCACGGCGTCGGACTCGCCGGCTTGATCACCGAGCAATTCCCCGCCGCCAACGCCGGAGCCATCTTCCACGCCGCCATCAACAACGGAAAATTGAACGGAATGATCTGCCCCACCACCCCCAACGGCTCATGAAAATGATACGCGTACGTACTCTCATCAATCTCGGAAATCCGCCCCTCCTCAGACCGAATCGCCCCCGCGAAATACCGAAAATGATCCGCCGCCAAAGGAACATCCGCCGCCAACGTCTCCCGCACCGGCTTGCCATTCTCATAGCTCTCCGCGACCGCGAGCATCTCGAGGTTCTCCTCGATCGCATCCGCCACCGCATTCAACACCGCCGCACGCTCGGTCGCAGAACGCCGCCCCCAAGCCCCCTTCGCCGCATGCGCCGCGTCCAACGCCAGCTCGATGTCCGCCGCGCCCGAATACGCCACCTCACAGAACACCTCACCCGTCGACGGAGTCGGATTCTCCCGATACTCACCCGTCGACGGAGCGACCCAACCACCCCCAATGAAATTGTCGTAGCGCTCCCTCAGCTCTACCGGACTGCCCGCCTCACCGGGCGCGGCGTAAGAGGTTGACTCGATCGTGGACATCGTCCCGTATCTCCTTTGCCGTGAAGAAAGTCGTGCGCGCATCCTCCATGTCCGCAGGGCCCATCACATCGGGGATAGGCCGTGCTCGGCTGTGGGAAAGCCCGGATGGCTTGACGGCTGACGCGTACGAATTCCTCGGGTCCACCCCGAGGCCGCGCCTGTGACTGCGGTCTAGCGTGACCAAGATCACGTTCATGTGCGAGCGAAACAAGGAGCTCTCGATGCCCAGCAACGACGAAACCGCTCTCATCAGCGCCACTCCAACGGCGACCGCGATCCTGCGGCGGCTTGTCCTGGCCCATGGCCGGCTCTCCATCTTCCAATCGGGAGGGTGCTGCGACGGCTCACTCCCGCTGTGCCTGATGGCCGACGATCTGGCGCCGGGGCCCCACGACCTTCTGCTCGGCGAGGTGGCGGGGGTGCCGTTCTACATCGATGCCGATCAGTTCCACCGGTGGGGCGAGCCACAGTTCGTGCTCGACATGGCCGCCGGCGCCCCCGAGGGCTTCTCGCTAGGCGCCCGGGACGCGCATTTCGTGACCCGCTCGCGACTCTGCCCGGCCAGAGCCGCGTAGGCACTGACCGGCGACGCCGGCACCCCGGTCCGGCAGCCTCGGCCCTGTCAGGCAGCCTCGGCCGCGGCACCCCGATGGGCGGAGACTTCGGGGGGCAGGACAAGCAGCGGACAGGCGACGTGGCCGGCCAGGTACCGAGAGACGCTGCCGTGAAACACCCGTCCAAGTGGGCCTTGGGCGTGGGAACCCACGATCAGCAGATCGAGGTCCTTGCCGAACTGGACCAGATCCTCCCTAGGTCCGCCGTACCTGACCCCAACCGCGACACCATCGATCTTTCCAAGCTGCTTGGTCTGACGTTCGATCAATTCGTCGATCGCCTGCGGCCAGTCAGCTGGGATTGGTCTCTCCTCGCGGACATCCTGGAGCGAGATCACCCGGAGCGCTCGGATCTCTCCTCCGTGCAACGCCGCAAGCTCCCGTGCCGTGCTGAGCGCACGCTCGCTCTCGGGCGACGCGTCGTAGCCGACGCCCAACCGGCGGAGATCGTGTTGGACGAGCGCATATCCGCGCGGTGGGATCGCGATCGCACACGCCGCACCATCGAGCGCTGCCCGGCAATCGTCGCCGAGGAGCACCCGGCCAAGCAGCGCGTGCCGAGTTGACCCGACCACGAGCAGGTCCGCGCGGGTCTCCTCGGCGATCTCGTGCAGGCCGTGGCCAATCCTCCGCTCGCCCCGAGCTTCGAGCTGCGCATCGAGGCCCGCCAGTTCGCGCTCGCGCTCGAGTAGCTGCTGGGACGCCGCGCGCGGGGCCAGAACCGCCCCACCGGCGCCCGTGCCGAGAAACGTGTCGTAGACGTGCGCCAGCGTGAACGTCGCCTGGGGCGCGGCGAGCTCGCGGGCCAGTGCCACCGCATCGCGGCCTCCCTGCCGACCGTCCGTTCCAATGAGAACGTTGGTGAACATGTCGCCTCCTCAAGGTCGTCTCAGTGAAACGTTAGGACCGCTGCGCCGCCGCGCCATCCGTGTTCAGCGGCAGACCGAAGATCAGGACTACGGTTACTACTGAGCGACGTGTGGCGAAATGCCGATGTCCCGGCCCCCGGGACCTCCAACGGTCTGACGAAATTTCAGCTGACCGGTTCTCCGGCCCGTGACGGCTGGGCCGTCACGGGCGACGCCGGCCAAAGAGAGGAGAACAGTCATGAAGGATCTTGTCTACCACGGTCCCGGCGAGCGCGGCTGGGACACGGTCGATGATCGTCGGATCCTCGACCGTGTGCCGCTTCTGCAAGGAGGGCCGCTACGGTCAGTGCCTCGGGGGCGGTGGCTGGATCTTCGGTCACCTCATCAACGGCCTGCAAGCCGAGTACGCGCGTATGCCGTTCGCCGACAACTCGGTCTACAAGGTCCCCGACGACCTCACCGACGAGCAGGTTCTGTTCCTCGCCGACATCCTCCCGACCGCCTACGAGGTCGGGGTCCTGAACGGGATGGTCTCGCCTGGTGATGTGGTGGCGATCGTGGGGGCCGGGCCGATCGGCCTGGCCGCGATTCTCACCGCGAGGCTGTACACGCCGGGGCAGATCATCGCGATCGACCTCGCCGACAGCCGCCTGGAAGGGGCAAGGCGTTTTGGCGCCGACATGACCATCAACAACAGCCGTGAGGACGCCGAGGCGCAGATCATGGAACTGACCCATGGACTGGGTGCGGACGTTGCCTTTGAGGCGGTTGGCGTTCCCGCCACGTTCGAGCTCGCGGCCGAGCTGATCCGCCCGTGCGGCCGCCTGGCCAACATCGGCGTCCACGGCAAGCCGGCGACGCTGCACCTCGAGAAGCTGTGGATTCGCGAGGTGACCGTGACGACCGGCCTGGTCGACACGTTCAGCATCCCGCAGTTGACGCGGCTGATGGGCGCCGGCAGGAAACTGTCGGCAGCGGCGAGACCGCGGTACGTAGTCCCCTCGCGAATGTCTCCCGGGTGTCGCGGCACTGCGTAGAAATCCGCAGCCCCGAGACGGCGGCGTCCCGATGCCGCCCCAGCCTCGGCAGCTTAGGTTGAAGGTGGCAATTGCAAGGAGGACCGACAGATGTTCAAGAACGTTCTCGCCGGAGTTGATGAAGGAGAAGGCGGGCGAGACGCAATCGCGCTCGCCCAGGCCCTGGTGTCGACAGGCGGCGAGCTGACGCTCGCGCATGTCCTCAGGGAGGACCCCCTCGGGTCGCGAATCTGGTCGGATCCGACGATTGACTCGAGGCGCGAGCACGCGCGCGAGCTGCTGGAGCGCGCCGCCGCGGAGGCCGGCCTCCAGCCGCACATTCGGTGGCGCGGCGCGACATCAGTCGGTCGCGGGCTGCACGAGATCGCTGAGATGATCGGCGCCGATCTGCTCGTGGTCGGCTCCTCGCACCGCGGCCTGCTCGGCCGCGTTCGGCTCGCCGACGACACGCGCGCGGCGCTGAATGGCGCCCCCTGCGCGATCGCGGTCGCGCCCGCTGGTTACCGCACTGGGCCGGCGCCGCTGATGCGCGAAATCGGGGTCGGCTACGACGGATCGCCGGAAAGCGAGGAGGCTCTCGCGCTCGCTCGCACGCTCGCGCGCGAGACGGGAGCCAAGCTCTCAGCCTTCCACGCCGTCGCGGTTCCCAGCTATGTCTTGCACGGCCTCACCGCGGTTGACGGGACGCTGATCAAAGGTCTCGTCGACAAGGCTCGCGAGCAGATCGCGGCGCTCGGCGGCGTCGAAGCGCACGCCGCCTATGGCGACCCGGCCGAGGAGTTGACGCTGTACAGCGCCTCGCTCGACCTGCTCGTCCTCGGGTCGCGCGGCTACGGCCCGCTCGGACGATTGGTGCACGGGCGCACGACGCAGAATCTCGCTCGCACGGCTCGCTGCCCGCTGCTGGTCCCCACCCGCGCCGCTCGGGGGCCGTCGGTAGCGGCCGGGTCGCAGGACACTCGAGAGGCCGCCTCTCAGGCGGCCTGATTCATGGAGGAACCCGCCCTCACGAACCGACCGGCCCGCTGGGAGCCGCCACCCCGGCGCGCCGCCCTGCGCTGTTGTGTCGTCGCTGTGAAGCGACCCGGTTCATTACCTCGAAGTAGCGCCCCAGGTGGTGCGGACCGAGAAATTGCTGCTGCACCCGCCGCTGGGCGGCGATTCCCAGCCCCCTCGCGCGATCGTCGTCCGCCAGCAGTCCGCTGATCGCCGACCCGGCCTGCCCGAGGTCGCGCGGGTCGGACAGCAACAGACCGGACCGACCGTCCTCGATCTGATCACGAATGCCGCCGATCCGGCTGGCAACGACCGGCCGCTCCTTCCACATCGCCTCGGCCACTGTCAACCCGAACCCCTCCGCGAGGCTCTTCTGCACGACGACATGGGCGTGCCGCTGCAATGCGTTGACGATCGCTGCGTTCTCCTCGATGTCGTCCATGGGCAACGAGCACACGTGCACCCGCCGGCGTACCGCCCCCGGCAAGTCGTTCCACGCGGTCCTGACCGCGTCGAGGACCTGCGCGCCCTCTGGGTCGTCCGCGACGGCCGCGGTGGACGGACCGACAAGCAGCAGGCGGGCCGTGCTCCGGGGGGCGACGTGTTCCGCGAAGGCTCCGAGCACGCCCAGCGGATCCTTGAGCTGATCCCATCGGGAGACCTGCATCACGACCGGCACGTCCGCCGCAAGCGGCTCCTCCTCCAGCATCTCGGCCCGTCGCTCGACGCGTCCCGGGGTGCCATCCGAGCGCGTGAACGTCGGATAGCCGTCCGCGTCGGACGCGACGATCCCGGCGGTTGCCATGATGGCCAACGACTGCTGGCGGTCCTGAGCCGCGTTCTTCGGGGCGAACGCGTCGATCGAGGGGCGGATCACCGAGATCCGCTCGCGCGGCAAGCCTTCCCATGCGAAGCCGGCCCGGGAGAAGATGAACAGGTGCGCATCGAGGACGTAGCCGCGCAGGAAATCCCATGCCTCGCGCGCACGATCGTTGGCTGCGTCGAGCCCGACGTGGCAGCGCCACATCACGGTCGCGCCCGTCTCGCGTACCGACGCCGCCAGTCCTGCCGTCTGGGGGTCGTGCAGGATCACGATGTCTTGGGGATGGACCAGCTCCGCGAACTCCGCCGCGCTTGCCGCCAGGGTCCGCTCGTACACCTCACGCTCGGCGTCGCCCAGCGGACCGCCGTCCCCCTCGAACCCGTGCAGCCGATTGTGAATTCGCTTGGTGATGGCGAAGAAGTCCGGCTGCCCCGAGATCACCGCCCACCGTGCGTCGACGCCCGCGCCCCGGCAGTAACCGAGTAGCGGCCGCAACATCTCGACCACGCCCCCGCCCTTCGCGGTCGAGTTCACGTTCCAGATCACGCGACCATGCAACTCCCGCGCCGCCTGTTCGACCAGGCCGAGCAGCGCCTCGTACTCACCGCTTGAGAGCACCGACGCAAATCGCTCGGGCGCCATCGCTGGAACTGCCTCGTGTTGAAGGGCTGGCATCTCTCTCTCCTCACCGTTCGGGTGGTCCAGTTACATCTCGCCCCAGCCGAGCACGCCCGCCACATCCAGTGTCGACAGGATCCCGACCGGACGCCCCGTCTGTGGGTTCACCGCCACGACGTGGCTGGTGCCCTTGGCCAGCATGAGCTCAGCCGTCTCGCGCAGGGAGGCGGTAGTCTCCACCGTGATCACCGCACGCTGCGCGAGGTCCGCCGCGGTGTCCGTGGCGTCCGAGCGCATGCCCGCTTTCAGAAGGTCGAGATCGGAGATGATGCCCCACACCGTCGAGTCGTCTCGCTCACCGTCTGCCGTGCGCTCGACCGCGATGCAGTGAACATGGTGCGTGCTCATCATCCGGGCGACGTCGGTCAGGGTGGCTTCAGGATCGCAGGAGAGAATCCCGGGATGCATCGCATCAGCCACCGTCGCGTGCTCGAAGTGGGGCAGCAGGTAGCTGCCATGGCTGGGGACGACGCTGCTATCCGACATCGTGGGTTCTCCTTTCAATCGGTTGGTGACAGGACGGTCAGCCCGGCAGGGTGGCCGCGGCGAGTGGGATGTCCACGTCGATGAAGCCGACGGGTGGTCCGCCGAATTCCTCGTCCTCCCCGCGCTCGAACAGGAACGGCGAAAGGTGGCGGCCCGCGACCTTGGTCGGCGGCCACCACAGCGGATACCACGCACCGGGAACGTCCGGATCCGCTCCGGGGACGCCCGAGCGCACGTAGAGCGGCTCTCCGCCCGTGAACAGCATGCCTCGCAGCACGGGCTCGAAGGGCTGAGGGTCTACGTCCGCGCCGTAGCTCGCGGCGATGTGCTCGGCCACGCTGTCGGCCTGCTGAGCCGCGAGCCCACCCTGCTTGACCGGGAAATCGGTCGAGTCCCCGGCGGCGTACACGTCGGTCAAGCCTCTAACCCGTCCGTACTCGTCCACCGGGATGAAACCCTGACCATTCGTGGCCGGCACGCCGCTGATCGCCGGACCGTTCAGGACCGGCAATGTCACCAGGAAATCGGCGGCCGGGTCTCCGCCGCTCACCCCGACCATGGCCTCATGGGTACCGCTCGCGGCGCCGATGAACTCAATGCCCGCCGCCTCGAGCAACCCCGCGACGGCGGCGCTGCCCCTATCGCCGAACAACGCCAGCGGTCGGGTCTCCGACGTGACGAGGCTGAGGTGAACGCCGTTGACGTTGTGGCGGGCGAGGTCGCCCGCAGTCATCAGGGCAAGCTCATACAGCGGCAGCAGCCAGCCCGTCATGCTCGGTGCGACGAACGCCGCGCTGCGCACTTCGCCCGCGCGCATCCGCCTCAGCAGATCCGCCAGCGCATGGCCTGATCCTTCGACCCCGAACGTGATCGCATCAGGCAGCGGCGAGGTGGACCGCGCCCCCGGCGCAAGGATCAGCGTGTCGAAGGCGATCTCTCGGCCCTCGTCCAAGCTGACTCGGTGAGCTTCCGCATCGACCGCCACGACTTTTCCCCGGATGAACTCGGCGCCGGTATCGGCGGCTATCTCCGGCAGCGAATGCCGCGCCGCCGATCCCAAGCCAAACGGCTCGGCCACCGTGACCGGCCGGTCGACGAACGAATCTTGTGGCGAGACCAGCGTCACCTCGACGCGATCGCCGAGGAGGGCCCGAAGCGCGAGCAGCGCCTCCAGCCCGGCGACGCCTCCGCCGGCGATGACAACGTGGCCAGGGGTTGGCTTGATGTTCTCAGTCATCTCACTCACCAGGGGTTGTAGGCACCTGCATTGGCAGCTCGCATCGCAGTCACGTACCCGGCACGCTCGTAGGCGGCCGCATCGGCCTCGGCCGGCACCGCGAGCAGGCCGCGCACGCGGGCGAGGTCGTCGAATCCCTTGCGGGACATCCAGGCGGTCAGGCCGGCGAGCAGGTCGGCCGCGTAGTTCGGTCCGTGGCGCAGCAAGGCGGACGTGGTCATGACCACGTCGGCGCCCGCGAGCAGATATCGGGCCACGTCGGCTGGGACTTCCACGCCGGAGGTGGCGGCGAGCGAGGCCCGCACCCTCCCGCGGAGCAGCGCGATCCAGATCCGGGACACCCGGGCGAGCACCGGAGCGGAGAGGTTCACTCTCGGCAGGAACGTGAGCTGCTCGGGATCGATGTCGGGCTGCAGAAAACGGTTGAACAGCACCAGCGCGTCGGCTCCGGCCTCATCCAGGCGCAGCGCCATCTCCCCGGCGGAGCTGAAGAACGGGCTCAGCTTGACGGCGACCGGGATGGTGACCACGGCCTTGACGCGCTCGAGCACGTCGAGGTGGCGCTGCTCGACGTCGCGGCCGGATTCCGCGGGATTCCCTGGGAGGTAGTAGATGTTCAGCTCGATCGCGGCCGCCCCAGCGTCCTGCATGGCGCGTGCGTAGTCGGTCCACCCTTCGGGGGTGACGCCGTTCAGGCTCGCGATCACCGGTACCTCGACCGCGGAGACGGCGCGCTCGAGCAGGTCGAGGTACGCGCGGGGGCCGCCGTCCTCGTCGACCACGCTGGGGAAGTAATCGAGCGCCTCCGGGAAGCTCTCGGCGGTGTCCTCGACCAGCCGGATGGTTCGTGCCGCCTCCTCTCGCAGCTGCTCTTCGAACAGCGAGAACAGGACGATCGCGCCGACTCCGCCGGCCGCCAGCCGCTTGATGCCGTCGAGGGTGTATGACATCGGCGAGGGAGACGCCACCAGTGGGTTGCGCAGGGTCAGACCCAGGTACTCCGTCGAGAGGTCCATCAATCTCGCCTCCGCGTGGCGGAGCCGAACTCCCTCGCCCCGCGCGTCGCCATCTCCTCGTACAGCCGCCACCGCTGGTCGGCCACCTGCTGGGCCAGGCCAAGCAGGCGCTCGGCCTCGGTCGGCTGAGCGGCGGCCAGGGCGCGGAAGCGCAGCTCGCCCTTGCGGTAGTCCCCCAGTGACATCCGCGGCCGCGGCGAGTCGAGCAGGAACGGATTGCCGCCGTCCGCGCGCACCACCGGGTCGTAGCGGAGCAGCGGCCAGTGCCCGCTGGCCACCGCGCCGTATTGCTGCGCCAATCCGTCGCGCATGTCGTAGCCGTGGGCGACGCAATGGCTGTAGGCGATGATCAACGACGGGCCGTCATACGCCTCCGCCTCGCGGAACGCGCGCAGGGTCTGCTGCGGATCCGCGCCGAAGGCGACCCGCGCCACGTAGACGTCGGCGTAGGCAATCGCTTGCAGGGCGAGATCCTTCGTCGGGACGGTCTTACCCGCGGCGGCGAACTTCGCCACCGCGCCGAGCGGCGTCGCCTTGGACATCTGCCCGCCGGTGTTGGAGTACACCTCGGTGTCCATGACCAGCACATTGACGTTCTGGCCGCTGGCCAGCACGTGATCCAGTCCTCCGGAGCCGATGTCGTACGCCCAGCCGTCGCCGCCGACGATCCACACGCTGCGACGGATCAGATGGTCGAGCACGCTGCGCAGGTCCGCGACCGGACCGTCACCGCGTCCGTTGATGCGATCCAGGCGCCGCTCGAGCTCGGCGAGCCGCGCGCGCTGGGCCCGCAGCTCGGACTCGCGCACCTGGGGAGCGGACAGGATTTCGTCGACCAGCTCGGCCCCCACCTGCTCACGCATCTCCGACAGGCGGCGCCGGGCGAGCTCGGTGTGGCGGTCGGCGGCGAGTCGCAGCCCCAGCCCGAACTCGGCGTTGTCCTCGAACAGCGAGTTCGACCACGCCGGGCCGTGCCCGTCGGCATCGACCGTCCACGGCGTCGTCGGCTGATTGCCGCCGTAGATCGATGAGCAGCCGGTGGCGTTCGCGACCGTCATCCGGTCGCCGAAGAGCTGCGATAGGAGCTTCAGGTACGGCGTCTCCCCGCAGCCGGCGCAGGCGCCCGAGAACTCGAACAACGGCTCGAGGAACTGGGTGCCCCGCACGGTGCCGAAATCCACGCGTGTCCGGTCGTTCACGGGCAGCTGCTCGAAGAAGGCGATGTTCTCTCGCTCGGCGGCCAGCAGCGGATCCCCGGTGCCGAGGTTTATCGCCTTGCGCCCCGGCTCGTCGGCAGCCGAGACCGGGCACGCCTCCACGCACAGCCCACAACCGGTGCAGTCCTCGACGTACACCTGCAACGTGTAGCGGGCGTCGGGCAGTCCCGCGCCGTTCAGCGGGGCGGACCGGAAACCGTCGGGTGCGCCGGCCAAGCTGCCGGGGTCGTAGTAACGGGAGCGGATCACGCTGTGCGGGCAGACGAAGCTGCAGTTGCCGCACTGAATGCACAACTCCGAATCCCAGACCGCAACCAGGTCGGAGACGTTGCGCTTCTCATACTTGGTCGTGCCGCTCGGGTACGTGCCGTCGACCGGCAGCACGCTCACCGGCAGATCGTCGCCGTGGCCGGCCATCATCGTCGCAGTCACAGTCCGGACGAAGTCGGGAGCGTCCGCGGGCACGAGCGGCGGGATCTCCCAGCCGGAGGAGACCCGGTCCGGGACTGTCACGCGGTGCAGCGCGGCAATCGAGCGATCGACCGCCTCGATGTTGCGCCTGACCACCTCGTCGCCCCGCTTGCCGTACGTCTTCTGGATCGACCCCTTGATCGCCTCGATCGCGCGGTCGCGCTCCATCACGCCGGAGATCGCGAAGAAACACGTCTGGAGCACGGTGTTCGTTCGTCCCGCCAGTCCCGCCTCCCGCGCGATCCTCCCGGCATCGATCGCGTACAACTCGATCTCCTTGGCGAGGATCTTCTCCTGCGCGGAGTGCGACAGCGCGTCCCACACCTGATCCGCCTCGTAGGGACAGTTGAGCAGCACCGTCGCGCCCTGGGCGGCGCGATCGAGCACTTCGTCGCGCTCGATCATCCCGAACTTGTGGCATCCGACGAAGCTCGCCGCCGAGACCAGGAATGGGGCGTGGATCGATCGTGGCCCGAAGCGCAGGTGCGAGACGGTCTGCGAGCCGGACTTCTTGGAGTCGTAGACGAAGTACCCCTGGGCATGGAGGTTCGCGGCGTCGCCGAGGATCTTGATCGTGTTCTTGTTGGCACCGACGGTGCCATCCGAACCGAGCCCGAAGAACACGGCCCGAACCGTCTCCGCGGGCTCGATGTCGAGCGATGCGTCGTACGGGAGGCTGGTGTGAGACACGTCGTCGTTGATCCCGATCGTGAATCGCCGCTTGGGCTTCTCACGGGCCAGCTCCTCGAGCACCCCAGCGACCATCCCCGGCGTGAACTCCTTGGAGGACAGCCCGTAACGGCCGCCGATCACGACCGGCATGACGTCGCGCTCCCCGGTGCCGTGGGCCTCGTCGAGCGCCGCGAGCGTGTCGAGAAACAGCGGTTCGCCGAGCGAGCCCGGCTCCTTGGTGCGATCCAGGACGGCGACGCGACGCACGCTCTGGGGCAGCGCCGCAGACAGCTCTCCCGCGGGGAACGGCCGATACAGCCGGATCTGCGCGACGCCCACGCGTTCGCCCCGCGCCTGAAGAAACGCGACCGTCTCGCGCGCGGTCTCCCCGCCGGAGCCCATCACCACGAGCACGCGCTCAGCCTCCGGGTGGCCGCTGTACTCCACCAGGCTGTAGTGGCGACCTGTCCGCTCCCCGAGACGGTCCATCGCGCTCTGCACCACGTCCGGGACGCGCGCATAGAACGGGTTGACGGTCTCGCGCGCCTGGAAGTAGATATCGGGATTCTGCGCGGTGCCGCGGATGAACGGCCGCGCGGGCGACAGCGCCCGGGCGCGGTGGGCTCGGACCAGCTCGTCGGAGATCAGAGCGCGCACGTCCTCCTCGCCCAGCAGCTCGATCGTCTGGAGCTCGTGCGAGGTGCGGAAGCCGTCGAAGAAGTGCACGAACGGGACTCGCGTCTCGAGCGTGGCGGCATGGGCGACGAGCGAGAAGTCGTGCGCCTCCTGCACCGACGCCGCTGCCAGAAGGGCGAAGCCGGTCTGGCGTACCGCCATCACATCCGAGTGGTCACCGAAGATCGACAGTCCCTGCGCCGCAAGCGAGCGGGCGGCCACATGCATCACGGCCGACGTCAGTTCCCCGGCGATCTTGTACATGTTCGGGATCATCAGCAGCAGACCCTGCGACGCCGTGAATGTCGTGGCGAGCGCTCCGCCCTGGAGCGCTCCGTGCAGAGCCCCCGCGGCGCCGGCCTCGCTCTGCATCTCAACCACCGCGGGAATGGTCCCCCACAGGTTCGTGCGCCCCTTGCTCGACCACTCGTCGGCGAGCTCGGCCATCGGCGACGAAGGCGTGATCGGGAAGATGCAGCAGACCTCGCTCAGCCGGTGCGCGACCGAGACCGCCGCTTCGTTGCCATCCACGGTGACGCGCATCAGCTCAGCTCCTCCGTCGGATCGGGAGGAGCGACGAACGCGTAGTGCGGATCGGCCGCCGCGTCCGGGATCATCTCGATTGAATGGACCGGGCACTGCTCGAAGCAGGCGCGGCAGCCGGTGCATCGATCGTAGTCGAATCGATACCGCAGCTCGGGACCAAGCTTGATCACCGCATCTTCTGGGCATGCGCCCAGGCAGCCGTCGCACTCGATGCAGTTGCCGCACGACAGGCACCTGCGCGCCTCGAACACCGCCTCCTCCGCCGAGAGACCGCCGACGACCTCTTCGAAGCCGCCCAGTCGCTCCTCAGGCACGAGTTCCGGCTGCTGACGGCGCGGATGATCGCCGAAGTACCAGAGGTTCAGGAGCTCGAACTCCGCCTGGGGATGCTTGGCGGGCCGCTGGTAGCGCGAATCGCGCAGCCAGGCATCGATCTCCCGTGCGGCTCGCTTGCCATGTCCGACGCCCACGGTCACCGTCCGTTCCGACGGGACCATGTCGCCGCCCGCGAACACGCCCGGACACCCGGTCATCAGGGAAGCGGAGACCCTGACCGTCCCATCTCGATCGAACTCCACGCCGGGGACGGAGCGCAGGAACTGCGTATCGCTCTCCTGGCCGAGGGCCAGGATCACCGTGTCCGCCGCCAGCGTCTCGAACCGGCCGGTCGGCTGCGGATAGCCCGACTCGTCGAGCTCCATCGCCTCGACCTGAAGCTCGGAACCGTCCATCGCCTTGATCGTTCGCAGCCAGTTGATCCGCACGCCCTCCCGCTCGGCGTCGGCGGCCTCGTCCTCGTGGGCCGGCATCTGCTCGCGGGTGCGCCGGTAGACGATCAGCGCCTCCTCAGCGCCCATCCGCCGCGCCACCCGCGCCGCGTCCATCGCCGTGTTGCCGCCGCCGTAGACCGCCACGCGGCGTCCGATCACCGGCCGCTCACCTTCCGAGACGCCGCGCAGGAACGACACCGCGTCGAGGATCCGCCCCGCGTCCGGCGCCGGGATGTCGACCCGCTTGGACAGGTGAGCCCCGACGGCCACGAACACCGCGTCGAAGGCGCCCTCTTGACGCTCGGCCTCGAGGTTCTCCACGCGATGGCCCTGGACGAAGCGCACGCCTAGCGCCGCGATCCGGTCCACCTCCGCGCCCATCACGTCCCTCGGCATGCGGTACGCCGGAATCCCGTAGCGCATCATCCCTCCGGACTGCGGACCGGCATCGCGAACCTCGACCTCGTGGCCGAGGCGCGCCAGATGGTAGGCCGCTGAGAGCCCGCTCGGTCCGGCCCCGATCACCAGGACACGCTTGCCGGTACGGACTGACGGCGCGCCGTACTGCCACCCCCGCTCGAGCGCCATATCGCCCAAGAACCGCTCGACGGCGTGGATCGAGATCGCGCTGTCGAGATCGGCTCGGTTACAGACGCTTTCACACGGGTGGTAGCAGACCCGGCCGTGGATGGCCGGGAACGGATTGTCGGTCGTGAGCACGCGCCAGGCCTGCTCGTGCTCCCCCACCTTGACGTGCGCCATCCATCCCTGGATGTTCTCGCCGGCCGGGCAGCCGGCGTTGCACGGCGGGAGCAGGTCGACGTAGACGGGACGCTGGTCGCGCACCGGCCCGGTGCGCGAGCGCCCGTGGGCCAGGTCGGTCAGGGGAGCGATGTCCGCGACCGAACGGGCCTGCGTCGAGGCCGGGCGGCGCTCGGCACGCTGGAGGCGGCGCGGTTCGGGCGTGACGCTCATCGCGGGGCGGCGATCGCCGCCTGCGCGGCCGCCACGCGAGCGATCGGTAGGCGGAACGGCGAGCAGCTGACGTAGTCGAGTCCCGAGTCGTGGAAGAACCGAATCGACTCCGGGTCGCCACCGTGCTCACCGCAGACGCCGAGCTCGAGGTCGGGCCGCGCGCGTCGCCCCTTCTCCACCGCGATGCGGACCAGCTCGCCGACGCCCTCCTGGTCGATCGTGGCGAACGGGGAGCCGTCGACGATCTTCTCCTCAACGTAGCGGGGGATGATCCGGCCCTCGATGTCGTCGCGGGAGAAGCCGATCCCGCACTGTGTGAGGTCGTTCGTCCCGAACGAGAAGAAGTCGGCGTGACGGGCGATCTGATCGGCGATGAAGCACGCGCGCGGCAACTCGATCATCGTGCCGACCCCGAAATCGGTCCCGAGGCTGAGACCCTCTTCCTCGGCCACCGCCACCACGCGACCCTTGACCAGCTCGAGCTCCCGCTCGTAGGCCACCAGCGGGATCATGATCTCGAGCTTCGGCGTGCGGCCGGTTCGCTCGTGCACCGCCACCGCGGCGCGCGCGATGGCACGCACCTGCATCTCGTAGACCTCCGGCTGCATGACCCCGAGCCGCACGCCGCGAGTCCCGAGCATCGGGTTGGTCTCCTCGAGCGAGCGCACCCGATCGAACTCGCTCTCGAGGAATCCCAGGCGCGCGCTGCGGTCGATCCGCGCGCGCACGATCTCCTCGTGCAGCTCGAAGCGATCCGGCAGGAACTCGTGCAGGGGCGGGTCGAGCAGGCGGATCGTCACCGGCCAGCCCACCATCGCCTCGAACAGGCCCTCGAAGTCGCTCTGCTGGAGCGGGAGCAGCTCATCCAGCGCCGCCTGCCGGCCGGCGTCGTCCTCGGCCATGATCATGGCCCTCATCTTGGGCTGGCGATCGGCGGCCATGAACATGTGCTCGGTCCGGCACAGCCCAATCCCCTCAGCGCCGAACCGGTGGGCGCGGGTGGCGTCCTCGGGCGTGTCGGCATTCGCCCGTACACCAATCTGCCGCAGTTCGTCCGACCAGCGCAGGACGGTCTCGAACCGGGCGTCGATGTGCGCCTCGACCAGCGGCACGTCGTCGGTGGTGATCAGGCCATTCGTTCCGTCGATCGCGATGAAGTCGCCACCGTGCAGCACGAGGTCGTCGATCCGCACCTCGCCCAGCTTGAGGTCGATGTCGAGTACCGCCGCGCCGGTCACCGCAGGACGGCCCATGCCGCGCGCGACCAAGGCCGCGTGCGAGGCCTTGCCGCCCTCCGCGGTGAGGATCCCGACCGCGGCATGGAAGCCGGCGACGTCGTCGGCCTCGGTGAACGGCCGCACCAGGATGACCGATTTCCCTTCGGCCGCCTGAGCGACGGCCTCGGGCGCAGTGAACACGATCGTGCCCTTGGCGGCACCCGGCGAGGCGGCGACGCCTCGGGCGAGCACAGTGAAGCGGGCCGTGGCGTCGAACGAGGGATGCAGGAGCGCGTCGAGCGTCCCGGCGTCGATCGTCGCGACCGCCTCGGCCTTGGTCAGCAGCCGCTCCTCGAAGGCGTCCACCGCGAACCGCACCGCGGCCTGCGCGGGCCGCTTCGCGCTCCGGGTCTGGAGCATGAACAGGCGCCTCTCCTCGACCGTGAACTCGGTGTCCTGCATGTCCTTGTAGTGGGCCTCGAGCTTGCGTAGGATCTCCTCGAGCTGGTCGGCCACCTCCGGCATCCAGGCGCGAAGCTCGTGGAGGTCGCGCGGTGTGCGCGCACCGGAGACGACGTCCTCGCCCTGGGCGTTGGGCAGGAAGTCGCCCGACGGCGTGGACGCGCCGGTCACCTCGTCGCGGCTGAAGGCCACGCCCGAGCACGACGACTCGCCCTTGTTGCCGTACACCATCTGCTGCACGTTGACCGCCGTTCCCCAATCGTCCGGAAGCCGGTTGATCCGGCGGTACTGGACAGCACGCTCGCCCATCCAGGAGTCGAACACGGCCTGGATGGACTGCTTCAGCTGGTCCTGCGGGTCGGTGGGGAAGTCGTAGAAGGACTTGAAGCTATCGACCAGCTCGCGCAGGGCAGCAACGTCCAGCTCGACGTCCAGTTTCACGCCGCGGTCCCGCTTGACGCGGGCGATCTCGTCCTCGAAGCGCTCCCCCGCGATCCCGCGCACGACGTTGCCGAACATCTGCACCAGGCGGCGGTAGCAATCCCACGCAAAGCGCTCATCGCCGGTGCGCCCCGCCAGCCCCGCGGTCGACTCATCGTTCAGGCCCAGGTTCAGGACGGTGTCCATCATCCCGGGCATCGACACGCGCGCCCCGGAGCGCACGGAGACGAGCAGCGGGTCCTGGGGGTCGCCGAGCCGCTTGCCGGCCCGCTGCTCGAGCGCCGCGAGCGCCACGCCCACCTGCTCCTCCAGCCCCTCAGGCCACGTCTGGGCGCCGCGCATGTAGGCCACGCAAGCTTCGGTGGTGATCGTGAATCCGGCCGGAACCAGATCGGCACCGAGGATTCGCGTCATCTCGGCCACGCCGGCGCCCTTGCCGCCCAACAGGTCGCGCATCTCACGCGAGCCCTCGGCGAACTCGTACACCCACTTGCGGGTCCCGGCTCGGCTCTTTTCGGTGCTGGGGGTCGCTACTTGCGTGGTCATCTCTTGTCTCCCAAACGCTCGGACGTATCGCCGTCGGGAATAGTCTTCGCGTTCAGCGGACCGGGGTTAACCGTGCGAGGTGCCCAGGCCCCTAAGTAGTTTTCCCCCTGTGTGGGCCGGCGGGCGCGTGACATAACTCTCAGAATGGCGACGCGCGAACGGTGGACACTCGTCGCGGCGGCGGCGCTCGGCGGCATGGGCGAGCTGATCCGTCGCCGGCGCTCGTCGCGCACCGCGCAACCTCCACCACCACCGCCGCCGCCGCTCACGACCCAATCGAGCCCGGGGCAGATCGCGGATCTGCAGCAGGCCTACGGCGCCGACATGGCTGCCCCGCCGAACGACGGCGGCGCGAGCCGGAGCTGACCCGAGGGCGGCGTGCTCGACGAGTGCTTCCCGACGATGGGGACCGTCGCCCGGGTCGTGCGCGATGCCGATGGCCGACTCGGCGTGGCGCCGCTGTTCGCCGACATCGAGCACCGGCTCTCGCGCTTTGACCCGAGCAGCGACCTCTCGCGCCTGAACCGCGATCCACGCGCGTCGGTCCCTGCCGGACCAACGCTGCGGGCAGCTGTCGCGGCCGCGTTGCGCGCGGCCCGCTTGACCGGCGGCCTGGTCGACCCGACGCTGCTCGGCGCGCTGCGTCGCGCCGGCTACGCCGGTTCCCGCGCCCACATCCAACCCGCCCCGGTGGTCGAGGCGCTGTCCTGCGCACCGCCGCGGCGCCCGGCTCGGCCCCATCCGGCCGCCGCCTGGCGGAGGGTGGCGGTCGACGATCGCGCCGGGCTGATCCACCGGCCGCCGGGCCTCGAGCTCGACCTGGGCGGCTCGGCCAAGGGCTGGGCGGCCGACCTCCTCGCGGCGCGCCTCGCGCGCCACGGACGGTGCGCCGTCGACTGCGGCGGCGATCTGCGGGTATTCGCCGGACGCGGGGCGCCCTGGCTGGTGCACGTCCGCCATCCGCTGAGCGGCGGCGTCGCCCACACGCTCCGCGTCCGCGCCGGCGGGGTCGCGACCTCCGGCATCGACGCGCGGCTGTGGGAGCGGGCCGAGCGTGATTTCGCCCACCACCTGATCGACCCCGACACCGGCGTCCCCGCCTGGACGGGCCTGTTGACCGTCACCGCGCTCGCCCCGACCGCCCTGGAAGCCGAGGCGCTGGCCAAGGCCGCGCTGCTGTCGGGTCCTGTCGCCGGGCGCCGGCTGCTGCGAGCGCATCACGGCGGCGTGCTGGTGCACGAGGACGGCGCCGTCGAGGCGGTCAGTCGATAGCGGACGCCTTCAGCTCCTCGACCTCCTGCTCGTACTCCTTTCCCAGGTGCTCGAGCAGTTCCCGCGTGGCCAGGGCCTCCGCCTCGTCGACCTGCGATATGGCGAATCCGACGTGGATAAGCACCCAGTCGCCAACCTGCACCCCGTCGGCTCCGCCGGACACCAGCGCGACGTTGACGACGCGCCGTACCCCTGCGACGTCGACGCGAGCCAGAAACCGCTCCGGGTCGCAGAACTCGACGATCTGAGCCGGGATGGCTAGACACATGCCGTGCGCTCCACGGGCGGGCCGATCGGCACGCCCCACTTTCCCAGCTCCTTCGCGACCTGATCCACCAACGAATCGATCGCGGCGGCCACCGGCGCGCTCAGCTCGGTGCCGATCGTGGTCGAGCTCGGCTGCACTCCGTGAAGCGCCAGCCGCTCGGGCCACATGCCGGACAGCTGCGCGGCACCGAGCAGGTCGGCCAGCCCGACGTCGTGCGGCGTCATCGACACCGCGAACGCGCTCGACCAGTCCTCGCCGTCGAGCCGGACCAGTGTCCCCGGCGCGGCGCCCGCGTCGATCGCGTCGACGATGACCACCAGACGGGCGTCGGCGAGCAGCGGAAGCAGCAGCAGTCCGGCTGTGCCGCCCTCCACGCAGTCGACCTCTCCGTCGAGCTCGTAGCGGTCGCGAAGCCGGCGCACGGCGTGAACCCCGAGGCCGTCGTCGGACATCACGACGTTGCCCAGGCCGATGACAACGGCCGCGTGTCCCTCCGGGATCATTCCGGCGGCTCGTCCTCGACGTCGAGCAAGTTGGCCTTGGAGCCGGTTACGATGCTCGACAGCTCGCCGTTGTGCTCCTCGATGTCGAACAGCGTCGCAGAGTAGATGTGGTGGACCGCGAACGCGAGGTACATGAACATCAGGAAGAAGTGCACGAGCCTGATCTCCGGCACGGACATCACGCTCCACGTCCAACCGAAGAGGGTCGTCCAGGGGGGCCGACGGAGGATCCACGCATACAGGCCGAGGCCGGTGAGGATCGTGACCATGAACAGCAGGTACAGCACGATGTAGGCGAGCCCGGCGAGCGCGTTGTGGCCGTTGACGCGCGGCGGTCGCCGGTCGAGGAAGGCGTAGAAGGCGATCACCTGGCGCAGGCTGCGCCTCTGTCCCGCCGTGATCGGGAGCATCGCGCTCCAGCGAACGTAGCGGTTACCGACGAACCCCCAATAGATCCGGAACAGGACCGCGGCGATGAACACGAAGCCGGCCGTCTCGTGGATGAATCGCATCAGGCCCATCGTGTACCCGGGGTGTCCGGGCATCCCGGCGCCGCCGACGAACGGGTCGTAGATGTAGAACCCGGTGATGGTCAGGACAACGATCGCGAACACGACGGTCCAGTGCGCGATCCGCACCGGCCGCTCGAAGACGTAGATCGTGCGACGGGCCGGTCGCGCCGCATCGGCCAGCTCGGCCGTGGTGCGCGGGCTCGTGACGGCCATCAGGCGGGCTCCACGCTGACCACCGTGCGCTGCCCGGCGCGCCCGGCGTCGAGCACATGGACCGCGCAGGCCAGGCAGGGATCGAACGAGTGCACGGTACGAAGCAGCTCGAGCGGCTTGGACGGATCGGCGACCGGCGTTCCAACCAGCGCCTGCTCGTACGGCCCGGGCTGACCCTGGGCATCACGCGGGCCGGCGTTCCATGTCGACGGAACCACGGCCTGATAGCGGGAGATCGTGCCGTCGGAGATTTCCACCCAGTGCCCGAGCGCGCCGCGCGGGACCTCGTGCGGTCCGAACCCGCGCGCTTTCGAGGGCCAGTTCGAGCGATCCCACTTCGCGGTGTCCGCGATGCGCAGATCCCCCGAGTTCATGTTCTGATCGAGCTTGTCGAGCCATGTCTCGAGCCGATCCATGACGATCACTGTCTCGAGCGCGCGCGCGGCCACCCGGCCGAGCGTCGAGTAGAGCGCGGCCGGGCCGACCCCCAGCTTCTTCAAGGTCGCGTCAACCGACTGCTTGACCGGGGGCACGCCGGCCGCGTACGCCACCAGCATCCGCGCCAGCGGCCCCACCTCCATCACCTGGCCTTCGTAGCGGGGTGCCTTCAGCCACGAATACTTGCGGTCGGTGTGAAGCCACTCGTAGGGCGGCTCCGGCCCGGTGTACTTGGCGTTCGTCTCGCCCTTGTACGGGTGCAGAGCGGCCTGGTCGCCGTCGTCGTAGTCATACCAGGAACGAGCGACCTGCTCGGTGATCTTGGCCTGATCGAGCGGGTGAACGGCGCTCAGGTCCAGATCGGTGATGATCCCGCGCGGGAACAGATACGACGCGGTGTCGGCGATCGAACCGGTGCCGTAGCCGCCATAGGTGAGGAAGTTCTTCGCCCCGCCTCCGATCTTCGTCCACTCCGGATACGCCGAGGCGACGAGCAGGACATCGGGAACGTAGACCTGCTCGACGAACGACCGCATCGTCTGGAGGCGCTCGCGCAGGAACGTGATCCGCTCAGGGTTGATCGCCTGCGGGCTGTTCGGGTCGAGCGGGGTCGCCATTCCGCCCACCACGAACGTCTGCGGATGGGGGTTCTTTCCCCCGAGCACGGCGTGGATGCGGATCACGTCACGCTGCCACTCGAGCGCGTCGAGATAGTGCGCGACGGCGATCAGATTCTCCTCCGGCGTGAGGTGGTAGGCGGGATGCCCCCAATAGCCGCTGGCGAACAGCGAGAGCTGGCCCGAGTCGGCAAGTCGCTTCAGCCGCGACTGTACCGCGGTGAAATATGCCGGGCCCGAGTTCGGATAGTCGGAGATCGACTGGGCAAGCCGTGACGCCTTGGCCGGGTTGGCCTTCAGGGCTGGGACGATGTCGACCCAGTCGAGCGCGTGCAGGTGGTAGAAGTGGATCACGTGGTCGTGGACTAGCTGGCTGCCGGCGATCAGATTGCGCACGAGCTCGGCGTTCGGCGGGGGGCTCGCCCCGATAGCGTCCTCCACCGCCCGCACCGAGGCGATCGCGTGCACGGTCGTGCACACCCCGCAGATTCGCTGGGCCCAGATCCACGCCTCGCGCGCGTCCCTGCCCTCGACGATCTTCTCGATCCCCCGGAACATCGTCCCGGATGCCCACGCCTCGGTCACCTTGCCGCCTGACACCTCGGCCTCGATCCGAAGGTGACCCTCGATCCGGGTCACCGGATCAATCTTGATCCTGGCCACCGCCACCTCCTTCCCCGGGTGAGGGTTGCGGCGACTCCCCGGCCGCGGGCCCCGGAGGCGGGCGCCCTGGAGCGCCGCCGGTCTCGTCGTCGCCGGACGTCTCACCTGGATGCATCGTCCCGCGATCCCCGGCGTGGCTCTTTGCCAGACGCGATTGCACGAACTTGCCGCCGGCGTGGGCGGCCGACACCGCGGCGGTAGCGCCGATCACCGCTAGGCCGACCGTCTCCGCGGTCGTGTCCGCGCCGAACCCCGGGACGTTCGGGAGCCGTTCGTAGAACGGGCTCATCGAGGCCCAGAACTCGTGTGACGCGCAGCCGATGCACGTGTGACCTGCCTCGATCGGCCAGCTCGTGCCGTCGTTCCAGCGTACGTTCGGGCAGTTGTAGGTGGCCGACGGCCCCTTGCACCCCATCTTGTACAGGCAGTAACCCTTGCGGTGACCCTCGTCACCCCATGCTTCGACGAACAGGCCCGCGTCGAAATACGCGCGCCGCTCACACTGGTCGTGGATCAGATCGCCGTAGGCGAACAGCGGCCGGTTGTACTGGTCGAGCTCCGGCATCTGGCCGAAGGTCAGGTAGTGCACGAGCACCGCAACCGTGTTGGCCGGGTTGTGCGGACAGCCGCCGAGGTTGACCACGTTCGCGCCCGGGACCACGTCCTGGACCCCCTGACCGCCGGTTGGCCCGTGCGCCACCAAGCCGCCGTCCCAGGCGCACGCCCCGACCGCGAGCGTCGCCTTGGCGTTCCCCACGACCTCACGCGCTATATCGACGGCCGAGCGGCCACCGATCGTGCAGTAGCCGCCGGCGGGCGGAATCGCGCCCTCGATCACCGCGATGTACTTGCCCTTCAGGTCCCGCACCGCCTGCGTGCTCATCGCCTCGGCCTGGGCACCCGAGCCGGCCATGATCAGCTCGTGGTAGTTCCACGCCAGCGTCTCGAGCACGATCTCGGCCACCTCCGGGTGAGGCGAGCGCAGGATCGACTCCGAGTTTCCCGCGCAGTCCTGGAACTGACGCCAGATCAGGACCGGGCGGTCGACCGCGGCGAGCGCCTCCGCGATCTGCGTGCGGTAGCTCGCGGGCAGAGCCAGCGTGGCAGCCATCACGCCGCAAAAATTCAAGAAGGCGCGGCGACTGACGCCGCGCTGCTCCAGGCTCTCCGGCAACGTCTGGCCCGAGGGCAACATTTCCCGTCCTCCAAGACTCCACAGCGCGGGTTGGTCGCGTGATCCTATGGGCTGCCGGCGTGGGGTTACATCCCGGAAAAGTACGTAACCGCGTCAGTCATCATCCACTTCGATCGACTCGAGCTCGAGCTCTCGCCCGGCGACGATCACCGCTGAGGCGTCACAGGAGGGGCACCGGAAATTGGGCTGCTCGAGTCTCCACTCGCGCGCGCAGTCGGTGCAGAGAAGCCATGCCGCCACGAGTTCCTGCTCGAGCCGCGCGCCTTCACACGCCGTGCCGCGCGCGCTGAAATCGAACGCGAACGCGAGGGTGGTGGGAACGACCTGTCGCAGGGCGCCGACGCGCAGGTTCACCGCCGTGACCCGGCGCCCGGCCGCGTGGCGGAGCGCGACGTCGATCACCCCGGCTGCGATCGAGTACTCGTGCACGCCCGGGCTACCGAATCGGCGGACCGGTCCGGCCGATCCCCCGCTCGACGGCCGCGATCAGCTGACCGCGCAACGAGGCCAGCTCGACGACGCTCCTCACCGACCCCATGGCCACGGCTCGCTCGATGCTGTGAGTCTGGTCGAAGCGCTCGGCAAAGTCTCGCCGCCTCTCGGCCAGGACCTCCTCCCAGAGCGCCGCTCTGCGCGCCCGCAGGCGCTGGCGCTCCGCCCCTTCGGCGGCCGCGAGTCTGGAGTCGAGGGCCTGGATCCGCTCGTCCCCGGCGGCGGCCCGCTCGACCTCGGCGGCGAACACCACGGCGGCGGCCGGTGCCCCGCCGATCACCGACGCCCGGGCGCCCGCGAGGGCCACTGTCTCGAGGTTCGGGTTGAGTCGCTGCGAGAACACCACGAATGCGCCGCCGTGGTAGCGAGACAGAACGCACAACACGAGCGGTCCGTCAAAGTTGACGACGGCACGGGCGATCTCGGCGCCGAACTCGAGCTCCCCTTCGCGCAGCGACTCGGGCGAGCCGTCAAAGCCGGCCAGGTTCGCCAGTACGACCACCGGTCTGCGTCCGGCGGCCGCGTTGAGCGCGCGAGCGATCTTCTTGGCGGCCCTCGGGAAGAGCGTGGCCGCGGTCCACTGTTCGGGCCCATCGGCGGGGATCGGGCCGCGCCGCGGCAGCGGACGGGACTCGATGCCGATCAGCGACACCGGCCAGCCGCCCAGATGCGCGTCCCACACGACCGCCACCTCGGCGTCGCGCATCGCCGCCCAGCGCTCCAGCGGCTGGTGGTCGGCGTCGAGCACCGCGCGCATCACGGAACGGATCTCGAACGGCTGCTTGCGGCCTCGGTTCGAGCGATCCGAGAAGACATCGGCAAGCCGCTGCAGCGCGGAGCCCGGGAGGTCGTGTGGCGCCTGGCCGACATCCCGGTCTGCCGGATCGGCGGTTGGCGCCCGCCGCGGGAAACGCTCGCCGGGCGCGACATAGGTGTGCTCGTAGTAGCGCAGCAACACGCGGCACGCGTCGGCGAGATCGCCGGCCCAGTACTGGGCTTGCCCGTTCGGCCCCATGATCCGCTCGTACCCGCCGATGCCCAGGTTGTCCTCGGCCGAGACGCCGCCCGAGTAGTCGAGCGCCTCCTTGCCTGCGAGCACCATGGCACCGTCGGGAGTCATGATCAGCGCGCCGCGCGAGTGCATCAACATCGTCGCCTCCGCGTTGCAGTAGGGCTGTGCCCCGACGTTGATGCCGGCGACCACCACGTTGAGCTCCCCGCCGGCCTGGGTGAACAGCACGATCCGTCGGAGTCCGGCCGCGATCCAGTCCATCGTCTCGGTCCCCGAGTCCATCGCGATCTTCGCTCCGGCGGAAAGGGCGAACCACTCGACCGGGACGCCCAGCCGCTCGGCCAAGTCGATCGCCGCGACGATCCGCCGGCACTCGGGCTCGGCCAGCGCTCCGAGGGCCCGCGTCGGATCGCCCAGGAGAACGACGCGGAGCATCCCCTCCGGATAACGATCGGTGAAGTTGCGCACGGTGCCGACGACGATCCCGCACGGATTGGTCCCGGGTGGACGAGTGACCGGCTCGAGCCGGCCCTCCTCGCTCATCTCGTGCTCGATGAACTCACCCGCCGGACGATCGGCCGTCGCGTCGGCGGGGGCGAGTAGCTTGACGATCTCGGCGGGGTGGAGCAGGCCGCGACGGCGGGCCGAGCTGATGCGCCGCGTTCCTTCGTCGAGTGGTTGAAGCGGCTCGGTCGGTGGCTCCTCCACCTCGACCGCCACGTCGTGCCCGGTCGGGGCGTAGAGTCGAAGGACCCGGTCACGTGCCCTTCCAGCCTGGCGGACGCGTCCCTGAACCGCCACCAGTTCGATCCCGAGGCCTTCCCAGGGAGGCGCCGCACGCTCGGCGATCGCCCGGATTTCGTCGGGATCCAGCTCGATCACGGGCCACGCGTGCAGCAACACCCGGTTCCACATCAAACGGCGATGCAGTGGCCGGCGAGCCTGGAAGCCGCGGATCGACTCGAGCACCGACACCAGCACCTGTTCGAACTCGGGCAGGGAGACGGCGCGACCGCGTTCGTCCCGGACCGGGGTCAGGTCGCGCACCTCAGCCAGCACGAACAGCCGCTCGTCCTTCGGGTTGGTGCGCGCGGTCCCGTGGAACATGTAGATGTCCTCCGGTGACGCGAGCCGCTCGAGGTCGAACTCGCGCAGGCGCCACAGACGCAGCCGATGTCCCATCATCGGGTGCAGGCCGCGGAGCACCTCGTCCTCGAACAGACCGTCCGGCCCCGGCCGGAAGGTGAACAGATCGATCGCGGACATCCCCGAGCCGCGGCGCGGCTCGGCTACCGCCACGACGATCCGGTGAAGCGCGCGCGGGATCGGGACACTCGCGAGCGCCGAGCGCAAGCGGGCCGCGGTCTCCTCCCTTGGCGGCGCTCCACCGGGGTGCTGCGCGTACAGATCCAGCACGGCGAGGTCCGGGGCGGGCAGTGCCTCGGCGTGATGTGCGAAGGCTTGCGCGATGCCCGCGACGTCCTTCAGCTCGACGTACGCGGTCGCCAGCATCCGCCTGACGCCGTCGAATGTGTAGGGCGCCGTCGCCACGTCGTGGCCGTCCAGATCCACATGATGGAAGTTGCCGAGCGTTCGCGTGCGGTAGTAGCGCCGGGCCATCGCCTCGACGAGGCGCCGGCGGGCGAGGAGTGTGGCGGAGCCCATGGCGAGCGTGAGCCGTGGTGCGAGCGGCCGCGGGCAGTCGACGATCTCGCTGATCAGCTGCTCGGCGCGGCTTCCCTCGGGCCGGCTCACGAGCGCGGCGACGCGGTCCTCCATCTCGGCGTACACCCGCTCGCTCGCCGACGCGATCACCGGCTCCTCGAAGTAGCGGAAGCGCACCTCCCGGGCGAGGTCGGCCACGACGGGGTCCCGACCGGCGAGGGCCACGACGAGCCGGTCGAGCACGTCGCGAAACCCCTCTCCGACGTGTCCGACCAGATCGTCGACGACTTCGAGGCGGCGGTCGAGGATCGCGAGAATCGCCGTGCGTGCGATATCCGCTCGCTGCTGGGAGAGAAACAATCGGTACCCGGCCTCCTCCAGCCGGGGTGTCCGGCCGAGGCTGTCGATCCCGTAGTGCGCGAGCGATCGGCGCAGCGCGGCCATGAACCAAGGCGGCAGTCCCTCCGCCTCGGCATCCAGCGAGCGCAGCCAAGCATGCAGATGCTCCTGCGGGCTGTGCAGGAGCTCTCCCGCCGGCTCCTCGGCGCCGCGGTCCGGACGCGACACCGCGCGCAGGTCGGCGAACATCCCCAGCAGCCGATGCTCGCCCGGAATCAGTGCCGGGTCGCAGGCGAGGAGATCTGCGCACTGGCCGTGAAGGTCGGCGATCGTCCGCTCCACCTCGGCGACGCCGATGTCGTAGCCGAGGACCAGCCACTCCATCCGCTGCAGGTTCTCCCAGCACGGATCCGGCGCGGCGTGCTCAGCCGGGATGAGCGACGCAAACGACAGGCGCTCGCCCCGCGGCGGTTCCGCCCGCTCGATCGGCTCGAGTGCGACCAGGGGCGCCTGCGCGGCGACATGGACGTTCTCGCCGGTGAACACCTCGTTGACTCGCCCGGGCCACGGCGCGATCAGCGACGACTCCATTTTCATCGTCTCGACGACCGCCACGACGTCACCCGCGTCGACGACGTCCCCGCGAGCGACGGGTACCGAGACCACAAGGGCCGGACCGTGAGCCCGGATGACGCCGCGGTCGTCCCGCGAGATCCGGTGCGGCACGCCGTCAACCTCGACGTCGATGTCCTCACCGTGGCTCGAGGTCAGTGTGCGGTGCGTCCGGCCGAGCAGCTCGAGCCGGCGCTCGTGAGCCCCGAGCCGCCGAGCGGCCAGCTCGACCGCCCGCCCGTCGACGGTGACGCGGTAGCGATCCGGGGCGATCTGCGCGACGGCCAGACGGTACGAACATCCACGGTGGCGGAGCTCGTACGTGCGCGACAGCGCACCCGGTGCCCGGGGCCGTCCCCGCCGAGCGAGCGCGTAGAAACGGGCGCGATCGTCCGCGGCGTCGTGGTCGGCCAGCTCGATCGCCGCCTGCAGGAGCGCGACATCGCCGTGGCGCTCCGGCTGCGCTCCACCGCTCAGATATAGCCGGTCGAGCCATCCGGTGTCGACCCGGCCGCTCGACACGTCGGGGTGGTCGAGAAGCTCGAGCAGGAACCCGTGGTTCGTCGTGCCCTGGTCGAGCACGGCGACGGTTTCTCCGAGCGCACGGCGCAGACGCGCGAGCGCCTCGTCGCGGTCTCGGCCCCACGCGATCAGCTTGGCGATCAGCGCGTCCGACTCGGCCGCGATCCAGTCGCCCTCGGTGACGCCGGTGTCGACCCGGACGCCGAGCCCGGTCGGAACGCGCAGGTGCAGAAGCCGTCCTGGCGTCGGCACGAACCCGCGTGCCGGGTCCTGAGCGCACAGGCGAGCCTCGACCGCGTGCCCAACCGGACGCGGCGCGCCGCTCTCCAGCCGTCCTCCCGCGGCGACCCGCAGCTGCATCTTGACCAGATCGATCCCGGTGACCGCCTCCGTTACCGCGTGCTCTTCACCGGGCTGGGCCTCCGGCGACAGGGACGAGAACCGGAGTGCCGCCGGCTCGTACGCGAACACCACCGACCCCGCCCCGTGGTAGCCGGCGCGCAGCACCAGCCCCCTCGCGGCGTCCAGGATCTCGCACATCTGACCCGGCGTCAGCACCGGACTCGAGGACTCCTCGAGCAGGTTCTGACCGCCTCTGCGGCATGAGCAGTCGCATACGCCGAGCGCCCACACAGTCCCATGGCCGTCGGCGATGATCGGCACTTCGAGCCGGCGGGTCCCGGCGGCCGGCGGCTCCCCGACCCCGTTCGTCCCCGCGATCGGGACGGCGACCGAACCGGGGCCGACGGGCACGATCCCGAGCCGCTCGCAGAGCTCCGCGAGCTCGTGTGGCTCGGCCGCCGCGTCCGAGTCGATCCACGCTGCGTCGGCGCCCGACGCCCGCAACGTGGCGTCGCTCACACGCCCATCAGGGCCGAGGCAAACCGCCTCGTCGGCCTGGCGGACGAACAAGGCGTCACGATCGGCCTCGCTGTACAGCGCGATCAGGTGGAGAGGATCCGCACGACCGTTCTCGAGCTCGCGCGCTGCGTGGATCACGCGCATCGCGGCCTCCCCACGGGCAGCGATGGCCAGCCGTGAGAAGTCGCGCTGGAGCATCTGAGCCTCTAGCGGTCCACCCCCGAGCCCGCGTCAGGCGCCGCCGGAGTAGCCGAGCTCGAGCAGCTCCACGACCTCCCGGATCATCGGGATACGCGGGTTGGTGCGAATGCTCGGGTCCATGAACGCCTCCCTCGCGAGATCGGGCAGCGCGTTCTCGAACTCCTTGCGGGACACGCCGCAATCGGCCAGCGTCCGCGGCTCCTCGACCTCGGCCAGCAGCTGGTCGACGCGGGCGAACAGCCGTTCGCGCCGCTCCTCCTCGGTGTGGCCGCCGAATCCTAGAATCCGGCCGATCTCCGCATACTTGTCCGGTGCGACGTAGGCCGAGTAGCCGGGCGCCGGCATGAACTTGCTCGGCAGCGATGCGTTGTAGCGCAGCACGTGGGGCAGGAAGATCGCGTTGGCGCGGCCGTGGGCGATCCCGAACCGCGCGCCGACGGGGTGCGCGAGCGCATGGTTCAGCCCGACGAAGGCATTGGAGAACGCGAGCCCCGCGATCGTCGCGGCGTTGTGCATGGAGGTGCGGGCCACGAGGTCCTCACCGTTCCTGTACGCCCGCGGCAGCGCCGTGAAGATCAGATTGGCTGCCTGCACGCAGAAGGCGTCAGTGAACGGGGAGGCGAAGATCGACACCGCCGCCTCGAGCGCATGGGTGAGGGCGTCGATTCCGGTGTCTGCCGTGATCCCCTTCGGCATGGTCACCGTGAGGTGTGGGTCGACGATCGCCATGTCGGGGACGAGCGAATAGTCGACGAGGGTCACCTTGCGCTTGCCCACGCTGATGACCGCCGCCGGCGACACCTCCGAACCGGTGCCCGACGTCGTGGGGATCGCTACCAGCCGGATCTTGTGCGCGATCTGCGGGAAGTCGGCGATGCGCTTGCGCGCGTCAAGGAACGGCAGCGAGAGCTCGCGGATCGAGAGCTGTGGGCTCTCGTGGAACAGCCGCATCGCCTTCGCCGCATCCATCACCGAGCCGCCGCCGATCGCAATGATCGCGTCGGCGTCCACCAGCTCCAGCTGCTCGATTCCGGCGCGGATCTGCGCTTCGGTCGGCTCGGGCTCGACCCCGGAGTAAACGTGCACCGCGTCCGCGGTCAGGTAGTGGCGAACTTCCTCGGCCACCCCGCGGGCCACCGTCCACCGGTCCGTGACGATCATCGGGCGGGAGACGTCGAGCATTCGCAGGTTGTCCAGCGCCCCCGGATTGAAGTACGTGTCCGATGGGACCCGGAACCATTGAGAGGGCGTTTGCCGCCGCGAAACCACCTTGACGTTCAACAGGTTCCGATAGTTGGTGTTGTCGGTCGTGTTCGATCCCCCCCACGTCCCGCACCCGAGCGAGAACGTCGGGGTCATCGAGTTGTAAATGCCGCCGAGCGCGCCGACCGCGGTCGGGGCGTTGACCAGGATCCGTCCAGTCCGGACCGCGAGGGCGAAGCGACTGATCACCTGCTCATCGGTCGCATATACGGCCGATGTATGTCCGAGGCCGAGATGCTCGGTGACGAGCTCGCACGCCCGGATCCCGTGCTCGACCGACGGCGAGCGCACCAGCCCGAGCACCGGCATCAGCTTCTCGGCGATCATCGGGTGGGCGGCGAGGGCGTCGAGATCGCTCGGCAGCGGGGCCAGCAGCACCTTGTCGGTCTCCGCGACCTCGAAACCGGCCAGGTTCCCCAGATTCACGCACGACTGGCCGAGCACCTCGAGGTTCACCTTGCCCTCGTCGCCGAACGACCGGGCCGCCAGTGCGTCCGACTCCTGGTGGGTCAGGAGGCGAGCGCCCATCCGCTGGAACTCGTCCAACATCTCGTCGTAGATTGCCTCGTCGATCACGCACGTCTGCTCCGCCGGGCAGATCACCGAGGCGTCGAACGTCTTGGAGATCAGGACGTCCATGACCGCCATCCGGATGTCCGCGCTCCGGTGTACGTACACGGGCGCATTCCCGGAGCCCACGCTGAGGCATGGCTTGCCGGCGGCGTTCGCGGCGGCCACCGCCTTCGGTCCGCCGGTCGTCCAGATGAAGTCGACCCCGTCGTGGTGGAACAGGTACTGCGAGACCTCGAGCGACGGGTCGGGGATGACCTGAAGCGAGTTTGGCGGCAATCCGACCGCCTCACCCGCCTCCTGCAGGACCTCCGCCGCGCGCCCGCAGCAGCGCACGGCGCGTGGGGACGGACGCATGATCAGCGCGTTTCGCGTCTTGGCGCACACGATCGACTTGAACAGCGTCGTCGACGTTGGATTGGTGATCGGCAGCAGGGCCAGCACAACCCCGATCGGCTCCGCGATGTACTGGAGGGCGCGCTCGCGATCCTCGTCGATCACGCCGACCGACTTCTTGTCCTTCAGGTAGTCGTACAGGAACTCGGTGGCGATGTAGTTCTTGAGCACCTTGTCCTCGAGCACCCCGAAATGGGTCTCCTCCATCGCCAGCTCGGCCAGCTCGACGGCGTGTTCGAGCCCGGCGACCGTCATCGCCCAGACGATCCGGTCGACCGCCTCCTGATCGAGCTTGCGGAGCGCGACGGAGGCCTGCCCCGCGCGCTCCACGAACCCGTCCAACCGTGCCGCCCACTCGGATTCGGTCGACTCGGGCGGCTTCTTCGGCTTCTTGACTGTTGTGGCCATGGTGCTAGCCCTCGTCCAGCGCCGGGATCATCGGCCCGTCGCCTGAGGGGTCGACAATGCCCTCCTCGAGCCATCCGTAGCGGCCGTCGAGCACCTTCTGGGCCGCCTTGTAGCGGGCGTCGTCGTCGTTGTCGAACAGCTCGCCGAACAGCGCCTCGGCCCTGCGCTTGGCCATCGCGCAGAACAGCTGCGCGAGCTCGATCGCCTCGGCCTTGCGCTGCGGCGTCTCGCGGCCGATCGAGTCCGCGTAGCAAATCGTCGCGGCGATCGCGAACAGCTCGGCGCCGATGTCGACGACGCGTGCCAGGAACGTCTGCTTGTACTCCAACTTGGCCTGCCAGCGCGCCATCCCGTAGAACGTGGAGCGCGCCAGCTTGCGCGAGGACCGCTCGACGTAGCGCAGGTATCCCGCCAACTCTCCGAACTCGTCGTAGGAGCGCGGGATCTGGCCCTTGCCCACGGCAAGCTGCGGCAGCCACTTGGTGTAGAACAATCCGGCCTTCACCGCGGCATCCGCCTTGGCCTTGGCATCGCCGTCGCCCATGAGCAGGCCGCCGGCGGCCTGGAGGTGGGTGTCGACGGCTTCGCGCGCGATCAGCAGATGCATGATCTCGCTCGAGCCCTCGAAGATGCGGTTCACCCGCATGTCCCGCATGACCTGCTCGACGCCAACGGGCTTCTCACCCCGCGCCTTCAGGGATTCCGCGGTCTCGTAGCCGCGCCCGCCGCGGACCTGCATCAGCTGGTCGATCACCTGCCAGGCGAGCTCCGAGCCGTACAGCTTGCACAGGGCGGCCTCGATCCGGATGTCGTTGCGCTTGTTGTCCGCGAGCCGGGCGGCGACGTCGAGCATCGCCTCGAGGCCGAACGCGCTGCCCGCGATGAACGCCAGCTTCTGCGCCACCGCGTCGTGCTTGCCGATCGGCCGGCCCCATTGCACCCGTTCGGCGGCCCACTCCCGGGCGATCTTGGTGGCCCACTTCGAGGCCCCGACGGAGATTGCCATCAGCGCCAGCCGGCCGGTGTTCAGCGTGCTGAGCGCGATCTTGAGGCCGTCGCCCTCGCGGGCGATCCGGTTCTCCTCGGGGACGAACACCTCCTTGAGGATCGTCACCGAGTTCTCGATCCCGCGCAGGCCCATGAAGGCGTTGCGATGCAGGATCGTGATGCCTTCGCTCGTGTAGGGCAGCACGAACGCGCTGATCCCGCCGCGATGGCCCTCGCTCCTCGGCACCTTGGCCATCACCACGACGATGTCGGCGACCGTCCCGTTGGTCGCCCACAGCTTGCGGCCGTTGATGATGTAGCCGCCCTCGACCGGCGTCGCGGTCATGTCGTCGTCGACCGGGGACGCGGCGTGCTCCGGGGCGACCGGCGTGGCCGTCGAGGCCATACGTGCCGGGTCGGAGCCCACGCCGGGCTCGGTCAGGAGGAACGCGCTGATGTGATCCTTGGCCACCAGCGGCAGCCACTTCTGGCGCTGCTCCTCGCTTCCGAACTGTCGCAGCGGCTCGGCGACGCCGATCGACTGATGCGCGCTGAGCAGCGTGCAAATCGCCGAGTGGTAGTTGCCGGCGACCGCGAGGGCCTTGGCGTAGTAGATCTGCGAGAGGCCGAGGCCGCCGTACTCGGGCGGCACCTTCATCCCAAGCGCGCCGATCCTCTTCAGCGCATCGACCACGCGGTCGGGGATCTTCGACTCGCGCTCGATCTCGAGCGGGTCGACGGTTTCCGCCAGCACCGCCTTCAGCTCGGCGAGGAACCGCTCGCCCTTCTCGATCGCGTCGGGGTCCAACCGCGGCTGCGGATGGATCAGATCGAGCCGGAAATCGCCGAGGAACAGCTGCTTGCCGAAGCTCGGCAGCTTCCAGTCAGCTTCCCGCGCCGCCTCGACGACGTCGCGGGCTTCTTTCTCTGAAACGTTGGTAGCCATGCCGCTCTCTCCTTACCTCACATGTTGAGTCCGCCGTCGACGTCCCAGATCTGCCCGGTGATGTATCCCGAGGCGTCCTGGGCCAAGAAGCAGACGACGCGCGCGATTTCCTCCGGCTCCCCCATCCGGTGAACCGGGATCTGCTCCACCATCTCAGCCACCATGAACGGTGGGATGGTGACGACCATGTCCGTGTGGGTCAGGCCGGGGGTGACGCAGTTGACCGTGATTCCGATCCCCTTCTCGAGGGTTCCGGCCACTCGTAGGGCCAGCGCCGCCTCCTTGGCGAGCGTCTTCGTCAGGCCGAACAGGCCAGACTTCGCGGCCGTGTAGTTCGACTGGCCGATGTTGCCCATCTCGCCGCCTACGGACGAGATGTTGATGACCCGCCCCGAGCCCCGGGAGATCATGTGCTCGATCGCCGGCTTGGTCATGTAGAAGGCCCCCGACAGGTCGACACCGATGACCTTGTCCCAATCGGCCGGCGCCAGCTTCCAGACCGGCTTGTCGACCGTGATGCCGGCGTTGTTGACCAGGATGTCGAGCTGCCCGTGCTCCTTGATCACGTCGTGGACGACGCGCCTGCAGTCCTCGGCGTCCCCGATGTTGCCCTGGTGCAGGCTGAGCGTGCCTCCCTCGGCCTCGACCGCGTGGCGGAGTTCGTCGGCGCGCGGCTGATTCGAGGAGTACCCGGCCGCCACTATGGCGCCGTCCGCGGCGAGGGCGTGGCAGATGGCCGCGCCGATCCCCCGCGTACCTCCCGTGACCAGCGCTACCCGGCCGGTGAGGTCGCGATCGCGCACCGCGGGCTGAGTCTTAGAACCTGTAGTTGCCATCGTAAGTTTCCTTTCCGCTCTAGGAGAGCCGCTCGACGATCATCGCCATGCCCAGCCCGCCGGCCACGCACATCGACTCCAGGCCGTACCGGCCTTCGACTGAATCGAGGTTGTTCAGCAGCGTGGTCATGATCCGGGCGCCGGTCATCCCGAACGGGTGACCCAGCGCGATCGCGCCGCCGTTGATGTTGAGCTTCTCCGGGTCGATGCCCAACTCGTCGCGGCATGCCAGCACCTGCGCCGCGAACGCCTCGTTGAGCTCGAACAGGTCGATGTCGTCGATCTTGAGGCCGGCCTGCGTGAGCACCTTCTTGATCGCCGGGATCGGCCCGAGGCCCATGATCTCCGGACGGACCGCGGCGACCGCGGAGGCCACGATCCGCGCCCGCGGCTTGACACCGCGCTCGCGGGCCTTCTCCTCGGACATCACCAGCACGGCGGCGGCGCCGTCGTTGAGCGGGCACGAGTTGCCCGCGGTCACGCTGCCACCGGGCTTGAAGGCCGGCTTGAGCTTGGCCAGGGTTTCCACCGTCGTGCCGGCGCGGGGACCGTCGTCCTTGGTGACCGTGTGCTCGGCGATGACATCTCCGCCCGCGTCGTGGGTCTCGGGGATGTCCACGCCCACGATCTCGGGATCGAACTGCCCGCTCTCGCGCGCGGCGACCGCGCGCTGCTGGGACAGGGCCGCCCACTCGTCCTGGGCCTCGCGGCTGACCTTGCAGCGCTCGGCCACGTTCTCGGCCGTCAGTCCCATCGGGATGTAGACGTTGTAGCCGGTGCCGTTGGTGCCGTCGAGCCGCGGGTTCGCCACGGGAAGCGTCATGCCGGCGCCGCGCGATGTGGCCTCAACACCCGCCGCGATGTACTGGTCGCCCTCTCCGGACTTGATCGCGTGAAACGCCATGCGGATCGTCTGCAGCGAGGATGCGCAGAAGCGGTTGACGGTGACCGCCGGAATGTGGTGGTCGAGACCGGCGAGCAACGTTGCGTTGCGGCCCACGTTGTAGCCCTGCTCGTGATCGGGGAAGCCGCAACCCATCATCACGTCGACGGTCTCGCGGAGGTCGACCTCGGGGTTGCGCTCGATCAGCGCGCGCAGCGGAATCGCCGCGAGGTCGTCCGCACGCATATCGCGCAGTGTTCCTTTCATGGCCCGGCCGATCGGCGTCCGGATTGCATCGACAATGACTGCTTCAGACATGGCTCCTCCTTCACGCGATCCCACTGGGGTGGCTCATTTGTTCAGTCTGGGCCGGCGCGATCGGTCCCTCATCCGCCGGCCGCCACACAAGCCGTTCGGAGAACTACGCAACGCCGCCGGTCACTCGACCGAGCCGGCGTGCTCGTGAAGAGAGACCTCGGGCAGCACAAAACGGGGACGGCGAACCTTCTCCGTGGGGGCCAGCACCGTCGCGCTGCCATCGATCACGGTCTCCCCTCGTTGGTTGACGCACCGGCAATCCAGCACCACGCGGTGACGCGCTGGGTCCTTGGATGCCACGGTCACGGAGACCGTGATCGTGTCCCCGATGCTGACCGGGTGGCGAAAGCCGAGGGTCTGCTCGAGGTAGACCGCTCCCGGCCCCGGCAAGCGGGTTCCGAGCAGCGTCGAGATCAGTGAGGCGCCCCACATGCCATGGGCGACGATGGCATGGAAGATGTCGCTGCGGGCGTACTCCTTGTCAACGTGGGCCGGGTTCACGTCGCCCGACACGACCGCGAACAACTCAATGTCCTCCCAGCTGAGCGTGCGCTCGAGTACGGCTGTCTCGCCGACCACGATCTCGTCGAACGTCCGGTTCTCGATCAGCTCTCCTGGCCGAGGCATGGTCGGAAATTAGTCCTTGCAGCCGTCCGGCAAATCCGGGCCAGCCGGTGGGCGCGCTGCGGATTTCCCGCAGCGCCGATGGGCCCCAGTCCCGATGCGCTGCGCGAGTCGCGTCCTAGCGTGACCGACACGACAGAGGAGAGTCGAGTGGCGAGCATCCTGGTGCTCGAGCTCGCCGCCCTCGGCGTCGTCGGCTACGGGCTGGCCGGGATGCTGAACGAGCCGCCGGCGGACGACAGCACGGCGTAGCCCACGCCCGCCGTTCGGAACCGCGCGCGGACCGTAGTCAGTCGCAACCAAGCCGCACATCACGTGCAACGGCACCGCGCGATCCCCCGATTGCGCGGCCGCCCGTGTGATCTACGGTGGCGTGATAGGCCTCACCGAGCCTCGAAGGAGGCGAGCATCATGAAGAAGATCGCGCTTTGGAGTCTGATCCTCGTGCTGGCGTTGCCGGTTCTCCTGCTCGTGGCGATCGCCTTGGGTCCCGTGGTCGTCGGCATCCTGTGCGCGGTCGGCTTCGGGCTGATCGTGTTCGTGATCGCTAACGCGCTGATTGGGCTTGGCGTGGCCGGGAAGGCTGTCGGCGATCGAGCACATCGCCATCGGCTCTGACGGCACCGGCGGTTCGCTCGCGCAGCGTGCGCGCCACGAGCAGGTAGACGATGGGTGCAACCGGTGCGAGCACTACGGCTCGCAGCCACGGCGCGGCCGCGTCTGACCCTGCCCCGAGCGTGTGCACGACCGACAGCACCCACACCGCAGGGCTAAAGCGGTGAAGCTTGCGCCAGCGACCGCCGCCGATGCGCCGGCGCAGATAGAAGCTCGGGCCGACCAGCGCCAGCAGGTAGCCCGCCGAGATCCCCGCGGCGGTGAATGGCGGCCGGTAGCTGATCGCGAACGGGACCGCGATCCCACTCAGGCCTGGCTTGAGCCAGCCGTCGCCGAGCAGGGAGGCGCCATGCGCGACGGTCGCGCCGAGCGCGGTCAGCGCGACGTGCTCGTGGAGTCGCGCCACCGCACGCTTGGATCGCGCGCTGGGGAGCGTCCGCGCCGCCATGGCCAGACCCATGAGCACCGACAGCGAGACGAGGACGAGCGCCATCACCCCCGCCGCGCGGCTGATCAGCCACCAGGCGTAGTGCAGCGGCGCGGGGGTCACGAAGCGACCGGTAGGCGAGCCCGCCCGGCGATCGACGCCTCGAGCGGACCGATCGCCTCCACCGCGCCGCTGTCGTGCACGATCAGTCCACCGCGATCGGCCAGCACCCGTCGGGCGGCGTCCGCTCCGGCCAGCAGCGCCAGCTTGGACAGCGTCTCCGCCTCGAGCGCCGTGTCGCCCAGCGCGGTCACCCCGATCAGGCCCGTCCAAGCCGGCTCGCCGGTGCTGGGGTCCAACAGGTGATGTGCGTAGCCTCCGTCCGCACGCCGCCAGATCCGCACGTTCAGGCCGGAGGTGGCAACCCCGCCGCGATCCAGGCTGATCCGCCCGATTGTCTCCCCGGTCAGCGGGTGCGCGACGTCGATCATGTAAGGCTCGAGCTGGGCGCCGATGCCGCCGACCGCGATATCCCCGCCGCAGTCGACCAAGAACCGCGTGTACGAGGCCAGGCGGTATGACACCGCATCGGCGCACAACCCCTTCCCGGTCCCTCCCGTGTCGAGCCTCAGGCCGACGGGACGGGCGATCGTTTCGGCCTGGTCGTCGACGACGATCTCCCGCCAGCGCGACTGCGGATCCGGACGCGCGGGGCGCCGAGCCGGCGCGGCATCGAGCGCGGCGCGCAGCGATGCCGGAGTCGCGCGGTCCAGCGACTGGGCGTAGCCGGCGCGTTCGAGCGCCCGCTCCAGGGTCGGCTCGACCAGGCCGCCGCTGCGCTCCGCTGCCCATACGCCCGCACGCACCGCCGCCCGGAGCAGCCGGCTCGCCGGTACTGCCCGCCGCGGGTCGCGGTTCAGGATCGACAGCTCACTGGCCGGCTCGAAACGGGACAGGCGGCGCGCGAACTCGAGCACATACCTGTGCTCACGTTCGGCCGCGTCGACCGGAGACGGCGCAGTTCGCCGCAATCGCGGCCCGATCAGCAGACGCACGTCGCTGCCCATGGCATGGAAGGTGTGGTCGAGTTCTGGGTACATCCCCGGCTATGAGGAGCGAGTGGTGGATACCGCAGCTACCGACGGCGTGGCGCGGCTCGACACTGACTGCGTGACCGAGCTGCCGCCGCCGGAGCCGCCGACGTCCGTCTCGAGGACCCGCGTCTGGTACACCCGGCGGACCACGACCACTCGCCGGCTCGTCCGTGCGGGCGCGGCGCGCAATTGCGAGGCGAGCATGGCGAGGATCGCGAGGAACGCCGCTAGAGCCAGCAGCGTGACGGTGACGCCGTCCGGTCCACCCGCTCGCACCGCCTTGCGGCTAGTCATCGCCACCGCCGTGCCCATGGCCGCGATCGTCCTCGCCACGGTGGCCGGCGCCGCTCGACCGGGTCGCCGGCCGGCTCGATGAGCCCCCGGACGAGCCGGCGGATGAGCCGCCTGCCGAGCCGCTCGTGCGGGTCGCGACCGGGCGGCTGACCGGGGCCGACGCCGGGCCGCTGCGCGATCCGCTGGTGCGTGTACTGACCGGCGCGGCCGTGCCGGTCGCGGGGCCTGTCCCGCCTCCGTGCCCTCCGCTCGCGCGCGTGGCAACCGCGGTCGCGCCCGCGGCGGCGCTCGAGCGGTGTGCGCCGCTCGCCCCGGTCCTGGCGGGCCCGCGCCCGTGCCCGGCCTCGACGATCGACGAGGAAGCACCGGAGCCGCGTCGGGACGCGCCGGGCTCGTGGCGAATGACGTGGATGGTGCGCCGGATCACCTGCGTGCGAACTTCGACAGCCGGGTTGCGGGCGGCCAGGGCGGCCGTCGACGTGCCGGCAGCCGGCCTCAGCGCAAAGGCCGCCAGCGCGCCCGCACCAAGGGCGAGAGCGATGGCCAGGGTCCGCGAGTGTCTCGTTCGCATCGGGTTCGCCTCCGAGTCGTGGTTCGCGCCGACTTTGGCGGGAGGCTGGTTATGGGCGCGGCAAGCAACGGCAAACGTTCGGCTAAGTCGACGTTCTTCTTAGCCGCGCCCAGCGATCTCTTTACGCACGATCGTCAACGTTGCCGCCGGATGAGCCAGGCGAACGGGATAGGCACGAGCCGCGATCCGATCGTCATCGCGGGCGGCGGGCTGGCCGGACAGCGGTGCGCCGAGACCCTCCGCCGCGAGGGGTACGAGGGCCCGATTCGCATGGTGTGCGCGGAGCCGCACCGCCCGTACGATCGGCCGCCTCTCTCCAAGGAGCTGCTGCTCGGCTTGGCCAGTGGAGACTCGATCTCGTATCGGCCGGCGTTCTGGTACGAGCACTATGACGTCGATCTCCTGCCGGGCGTCGGCGCGATCGGGCTGCGGCCGCGCGAGCGGCGCGTCGTGCTCGCCGGCGGGCGCTATCTCCGCTACGCCCGCCTGCTCATCGCCACAGGGAGCCGCCCACGGACGCTGCCGGTCCTCGCCGGCTACGACAACGTGTCGGTCCTCCGGACTCTTGACGATGCGCTTCGGCTCCGCGACGCGCTCGCTCCTCGGCCCCGGCTGGCCGTGATCGGCGCCGGGTTCATCGGGCAGGAGGTCGCGGCTAGCGCCCGGCGGCTCGGCGCCGCCGTCACGATCGTGGAAGCAGCGGCATGCCCTTTGGAAGGAGTGCTCGGTCCGCGGTTGGGAGGCTGGTTCGCGGCGCTCCACCGCGCCGAGGGCGTCGACGTGCTCACCGGCTGCGCGGTCGAGCACGTCGAGGGCAGCCAATCGGTACAGAGATTGCACCTCACGAACGGCCGCGTGGTGGAGACCGATCACGTCGTGGTCGGTGTCGGTGTCCGGAGCGAGACCGATTGGCTTGCCGGGAGCCCGCTCGAGACCCGGACGGGAGTGCCGGTCGATCGGGCGGGTAGCACCCGAGTGGAGGGCGTACTGGCCGCGGGCGATGCGGCCGCGACCTTCGACTCGGCGCTCGGCCGCCACGTACCCGGCTCGCACTGGGAAGCCGCGTCTCGGCAGGGAGCGCTGGCCGCGCGCACGATGCTGAGGCTCTCGCCGGGGCGCCTGCCGCTCACCAGCTTCTGGACCGACCAATACGGCATCCGCATCCAGTACCTCGGCCGCGCGCAGCCCGGCGACTCCGTGACGATCGACGGTGAGCCGGATGCCCGCAGCTTTACCGCGATCTACAGCCGCGCCGGGCGCCCCGTCGCCGCTTTGCTGGTCGATCGCACCCGGTCCCTTCCCGCCATCCGCACACTGATCGAGAAAGGAGCCGCATGAGCTATCAGGTGCTCATCGACGCCGCGGCCTGTGCCGCACACGGCGATTGCGTAGACATCGCTCCAAACGTGTTCCAGCTGGACGACGTCGCCCGAGTGATCGGCGACGCCCCCGACGAGCTGCTGCTCACCGCCGCCGAGGCATGCCCGAGCGTGGCCATTCGTCTCGTCGACGCCGGCACCGGCGAGCCGATCTACCCCTGACCGTCAGTCGTCGCGCTTGCCGCGGGAGTCTCCCGAACCGCCGCCGGTCGAATCATCGCGATGTCGGCTCGCCGGGTGACGAGGCGCGGCGGGTCGAGTGGCCGACGTGGACGGGGCGTTGGTCGACGTGGGGGTGCTGGGCGCGGGCGTGGCGGGCGGCGTCACCGCGACCGGTGGCGCGGTCGTGGTGGGCGGCGTCGTCGGAGTCGCCGCGTGCGGCGCCGCGTGGGCACGCGGCTTTGAGTGCCGCGCGGCCGACGCGGGTGCATGACCGTGCGTTCGTGCCGCGCTTGCCGGCGCCAGCCCGGAGACGACCGACGGCGGATCGGATGACAGCCCGATGCCCGGCGCGGCGAGCCGGCTCGCCCCCCACGCCACGGTTGCCGTGGCCACGATGCCGAGCACCGCGGCGAGGGCCCACGCCATGGTTCGACTCTTCACGCTCACGTCAAGCTACTCGGCTCGGGGTTAAGCGCCGGCAAAGCGGGCCGATCGTCGGTTGGCGCCGGCGGGAGGGTGAGGATGGCGGTCGTGCCGCCGCCCTCCCGGGGCTCCAGCGTCACCTCGCCGCTCCATCCGCGCGCCAGCTCGCGCGCGATCGCGAGCCCGAGGCCGCTGCCCGATGGTCCAGTCATGCCGGCGCGACCACGATGAAACCGCTCGAACACTGCATCGCGCTCCTCCTCGGCCACGCCGGGGCCCCGGTCGCGAACCGCGATTCGACCGGGTGCGCTGACGAGCTCGATGCACGACCCGGCCGGCGAGTAGTGCAGCGCGTTCTCGATCAGACAGTCGAGCGCGCGCTCGACATCGCTGCGGGCGGCCCATACGCTTTCGCCGGCTCCCTCACGCCGGCACAGCAATGCCAGGTCGCGATCGGCGGCGTTCGCGCTCCAGCGTTCACGTGCCGACCGCGCGAGCTCATCCAATTCGAGTGTCGTTGCGGTCAGGCGGCGCTCGCCGGCCCGGCTCAGCACGAGCAGGTCGTCAACTGTCTCGGAGAGTCGATCGACCTCGACGATCGCCGCATCCAGCTCCTCTGCCGCATCCGCGTCCGGCTGAAGCGCGCCGGCCTCCTCGAGGCGCAGGCGCAAGCCCGTGAGCGGAGTCCGCAGCTGGTGTGAGGCGTCGGCGACGAAGTCGCGCTGCGCGCCGAGCAGGCGCTCAATGCGGCTGGTCATCTCATTGAAGGAGCTCGCCAGCGAGCGCTGCTCACGACTGCCCTCGAGCTCGGCGCGAGCGCTCAGGTCACCGTGGGCAACGCGACGCGCGACCTGCTCGAGCCGCCGGATCGGCCGCACGACCTGCGCAGCGATCACCGCTCCGGCGGCGAGCCCCAGCGCCAGCACGATCAATCCAATCAGGACCACGACGAACTGCGCGCGGCGAACGGCGCGGTGGACCGACCCCACGCTCTGTGTCACCCGGACCGCACCGGCTGTGCGACCGTCGCGAAGAACCGGCACCGCCGTGGCGAGGATCTCCTGACCGAGCGTGCGCGACGCCCGCTGTACCTGGATCGGATGGCCGCTCAGGGCCCGCTGGATCTCGGGCCGGCTCTCGTAGCTGGCGCCGAGTTGGGCCGGACCGGCGCTGTCGGCCAGGACCCGACCGCGCGCATCGACGATCAGGATCCGCCCCCTGACGGAGTCACCCGCGGTCTGAGCCAGCGTCTCGAGCGATCCGCGCTGGCCCACGCCGAGCAGGTCAGCCGCGGTGGCGGCGACCAGGTC
This sequence comes from uncultured Solirubrobacterales bacterium, assembly GCA_963841535.1. Lineage (GTDB taxonomy): Bacteria > Actinomycetota > Thermoleophilia > Solirubrobacterales > Solirubrobacteraceae > Palsa-465. Next base: position 214,042 of record CAWJDF010000005.1, read on the forward strand.
CGCCTGAGCCTGAGCCTGCGTGCGGACCTCGGCGCTCACGCGCGCGCTCAGATTGATGGCGAGTGGAACCCCGAGCGCGATGATCGCGAGCAGTAGCACATAGCTCAGCGCTAGCAGCAGGCGAGTTCGCAGAGTTACGGCGAGACCTCCTTCGCGCCGGAAAGCCGAAAGCCGACACCACGGACTGTGTGGATGTAGGTGGGGCGCGCTGGGTCGTCACCTAGCTTGCGACGCAACCACGCGATGTGAACATCGAGTGTCTTGGTCGAGCCGAACCAGTTCATGTCCCACACATCGGACATGAGGGTCTCGCGCGTGACCACCCGGCCCGCATCGAGGGCGAGGCGGGCCAGCAGGTCGAACTCCTTCCGAGTGAGCTCCACCTCCTCCCCGGCAAGCCACACGCGCCTCGCCGGCGTATCGATCGACAGCTCGCCGATCGTCACCCTCGCCTCCGCGGGCGCAGTGGAACGGGCACGCCGGAGCACGGCTCGGATCCGAGCCACGACCTCGGCCACGCTGAACGGCTTGACCACGTAATCGTCGGCGCCGAGCTCCAAGCCGACGACGCGGTCGGTCAAGGCGCCGCTCGCGGTCACCATGATGATCGGGATCTCGGACTCCCGCCGGAGCCGGCGGCATACGTCCCGTCCGTCCTGGTCGGGGAGGGCGAGGTCGAGCAGGACCACGTCGGGACGGAGCGCGGAAGCGAGCTCGATCGCCTCGTGGCCGGTGCGCGCGACCTGCGTGCGGAACCCCACCCGTGTAAGCGCACTCGCGAACGGCTGTGAGATCGAGTCCTCGTCTTCGACGAGCAGCACAAGCGGCCCGCTCTGATCCTTCGCGGCGACGCTTCGCACGGCGTCACGCTGCGAGTCGGAACGGTGGGTACTCATCGGTGACGAGGATCAGCGCGTACGCGACGACTCGGTTGTGCCAGCGGATCACGCCTTCGATGTAGTCGAAGATCGATCGCGGGTACCGGCCGGTGAACAGGATCGCGAACCATGCCCCGATGGCGGCCAGCACCGCCCCAACGTACAGGAAGAACAGAACGATGTAGTGGGGAATGGCCAGCAGCCACTTGACGATCGGTAGCCAGCGATTCAGAGCCGCGTTCGCGTCCGGGTAGGGAAAGTCGAGGCGAACCGCCTGCTGCTCGTCGGTCGACGGATAGCGGTCGTCCATCAGCGCCACGTACACGCCGACGCGGTTGGCGAAACGCAACAGCTGCAGGTTCCAGTCAAACCACCAGCGCGGGTACTTCTGCCGGAACACGATCATGAGCAAGGGCGGGATGAACAACAGGCCCGTGCCCCCGACCGCCACCTCGGTCGTAGCCGTGGTGCTCGTGCCCCACCGCGCGCTGTAGCCGCCGATCGTCGCCAGCACGATCGCGATCGGGATCACGGTGAAGATGCGAAACGCCGTGGTGAGCCGATCCAGCTCGCGGTCGGGATAGTCGACCGAGAACTGGACCGGGTATTCACCATTCACCGACTGCTCCCCACCGTTGCGCCGACCAGCAGCAGACTGGCCAGCTTGCGGCCCCACTCGCGGGCCCGGTCGAGCTCACCGTCGGCGAGCGGGCCTTCGGATTCCTCGACCAGGAAGCTCTGGCTGTCCAGGACGTCGTAGCGGCGATGGCCAAGTCGCTTGGCGATCCCTCGCGAGGCCGCGCCGGTGAGCCAGGGTGAGCGGTCCAAGCGCGTGTCGAATGCCGCCGCCTTGACGTCGGGTCCTTCCGGAAGGTCGCGCAGCCACGCCCGCAGCCCCGGCTCCTCGGTTGCCCCCGGCTCCATCTGGTGCTCGTTCCCGTCCTCGTGCAGCGCGTCAACCGCCGCCTGCCGGCTGCGGCTGGTCGCCATGCTGTGCATGTGCGTCGGGCCGCCGACCACCACGAGCTCGTGATCCCGCACGTGATCCGGCGCCTCGTGTACGGCTACGACGCGCGCGTCGCCCAGTCCCTCCGCAATCGCCTCGGCCACCGCCCGGGTGTTGCCGTAGACCGACTCGTAAACCACGATCGCACTCATTGTCGGCTCCTTTCTGGCACCGGCAGGCGCCCAGTTACTACATCGAGCATGCGCTTCAGCCGTGGCGTCTTCATCGGGAGTAACTACCGATTCCCCACAATGGGTTTGCGGCGTTGCGCGGATGTGTGGGCCGGGGGCACCGGCGACGATCTGAACCATGACCATGACCGCAGTCGCTCGCTCCGTAGAAGGCGGCCTTCGACACGAGGTCGATGTCAACGGCCGTCACGTCATCGTGACCGACGAGCCGGAACGCCTGGGCGGAACCGATGCTGGGCCGGCTCCGCACGAGCTGCTGCCTGCCATGCTCGCTTCGTGCGTCTCGACGATGATCGTCTTGTATGCCCGGACACGGGATTGGGGGATCGGAGACGTGCGCGTCGAGGTTGTCTACGACACCGAGCCAACTCCTCGGCATGTCGATGTTCGCGTGCATCTGCCGGAGGGCCTGACCAGCGAGCAGGTTAGTCGCCTTCGACGGGTGGCGGACACGTGCCCGGCCAGGCGCGCTCTCGAGGCCGGATTCACATTCGACGAGCAGGTGACCATGGCCGACGCGCCCGCCCAGCCGACGCGAGCCTAGGGCTCAGATCTGCTTGACGACGGCATACACCACGCGTTCGGAGACGTCGACAACCATGTCCTCGATCCGCACACAACGGCGGTAAAGCTCCCGTCGCGCGATCCGCTCGCTCCTGCTCTCAGTCCCGAGGAGGGCGGCCATGCCGCGGTAGTAGGCGCGCTCGAGCTTGCGCTCAGCCTCGATCGCCGCGTCGGCGGCTGCGGTCGCCGCGTCCGTGTCGCTGCCGAGGTGCACCAGCGCCTCGTCGATGTGCCGTACCGCCTCTCCGAGTAGCGTCGCCATCTCGGCGATGACCATGTCCGGCGGGCAAGCCATCGCCTCGGACTCCGAGATCAGGTCGCTGGCGTAGTCGAGGATCCAGTCCACGCCGCGTGACAGCGCGAACACGTCCTCGGGCTCCAGCGGAGTCACGAACGCCGCCCGCAGCGCTCCGAGCAAGTCTCGCTTGGTGCCGTCGCCGCGCTGCTCCGCGTCTCGCACGAGGTCGGCTCCCCGTGTCTCGTCACGTGCCCAGACGGCCAGCGCGTCGATCCCTTCGATCGTCACCGCGACCTGGGCGCGCAGCAACCCGAGAACGTCCGGGGTTTCCGGGAGGAACCATCGCTTGTGTGTCATGTCAGCCGGCTCCAGGTCTCGTAAACGACGACGGCCAGGCACGCGGTGCTCGGCAGGGTCACCGCCCACGCGAGCCCCATCTGCCCGACCAGGTGCCAGTGGACATGGCGCCAGCGCCAGCGCCCGCCTCCGATGCCGACGACCGATGACGCCACGATCTGAGAGGTGGAGGTCGGAGCTCCGAGCAGCGAGGCGCCGAAGATCACGCCGGCGGACGCGCCCGTGGAGGCGAACCCCTCGATCGCCTGGAAGCGATAGATGCCGCGGCCCACCGTGCGAATGATCCGCCAGCCTCCGAACGCGGTCCCGAGGGTCAGCGCGCCCGCGCACACGACCACGACCCACGTCGGCGCCGCCAGCGTGGTGATCCTTCCATCCGCGAGCAGTAGTGCCGCAATCACTCCCACGCCTTTTGGGCGTCGTTGGCGCCATGGCTGAACGCCAACGCGGCCGCGGCCGCCCACTGTCCGCCGCGGACCGGCACGGCCCAGCGGCGCGTCGCCCGGCGTCCCATTCGCCTCAGCGCGCGGATGACCAGCAGCGCAGCGAGCGCGCCCAGCGGCGGCGAGATGGCCAGCGAGATCAATGTGCCGAGCACACCGACCGGCCGGCCGTGCTCGAACCCACCCCAGTTGACCGCTCCCGAGCCGCCCTCCGCGATCGCCGCGCCGACGAGCCCGCCCACGAGCGCCTGAGCAGAGCTGGCCGGAAGCCCACGGCTCCAGGTCGCCACATTCCAAGCCACCGCGGCGGCGAGCCCGGCGCCGATCACCTGGTTGGCCGCGGCCGGAGTCACCGTAACGATCCCGCCGATCGTGTTCGCGACCGCGGCACCGAGGAGCAGCGGTCCCAGCAGATTGAAAACGCAGGCCAGCGCAATGGCCTGGACAGGAGTCGCGGCCCGGGTCGCAACCAGCGCGGCGATCGCATTGGCGGCATCGTGAAATCCGTTGGTGAGGGCATAGCCGCCCGCGAGCACCATCGCAACCACGAGCCCGGCGTCCATCGAGCGACTCTATGGCGCGCGCCCGGCCTGCGGGCTTTTCCGAATGATGTGCCAATGTTCCGTGCTCCGTCACCGTCACTAAGGAGACCACGGCATGATCCTGATCGGCTACGACGGCTCACCTGACGCGCAATCGGCGATCGCGCGCGCCGGCGAGCTCCTGCCGGGCCGGGCCGCGGTGGTGCTCACGGTGTGGGAGCAGCTCGTCGAGACGCTGGCGCGGGTCGGTGCCGGGATGCCGATGGGCGAGCTCGACTTTGAGACGGTGGACCGATCTGTGGAGGACGAGGCGCGCCGGACCGCCGAGGCAGGCGCGGAGCAGGCTCGGGATGCCGGCCTCGAGGCACAGGCGCGGATCCGCGTCCGGGATGGGTCGATCGGCGGATGCATCCTCGCCGAAGCTGTCGACATGGAAGCCGAGGCGATCGTGCTCGGCTCGCGCGGGCTCACCGGAGTGAAGTCGCTCCTGCTGGGCAGCGTCTCGCATGCCGTGCTGCAGCACGCCGATCGCCCGGTGCTCGTGGTCCCGTCGCCCGAGGTTGTGGCGGCGCGGACGGCCGGGCGACGGTAGCCATCGGTCCGAAGAGGCGGCGGTGCTGCCGGGCACGATCGATCTGCACTGCCACCTCCTCCCCGCAATCGACGATGGAGCTCGCGATCTCGACGACGCGGTGGCGATGGCGATGCAGGCGCAGGCGGATGGGATCGTGGCGATCTGTGCCACGCCGCACATCCGCGCCGACCACGCGGTGATCATCGCCGAGCTCCCGCGTCGGCGACGCGAGCTCACGGCGGCGCTGCGGGAAGCGCGCTGTCGCACCCGCGTGCTCCCCGGCGGCGAGGTCGCGGCGACCATGCTGGGCGATCTGGACGACCGCGAGCTGGCGGCCGTGACGCTGGGAGGATCAAAGCGGTGGATCCTCCTCGAGCCGGCGCCCGGCCCCCTGGACGAGCGGTTCGAGGCCGCGGTGGCGGCAGTGCACGCGCGCGGGTTCCGTGCGCTCATAGCCCATCCGGAGCGGCATCCCGCGCCCGATCTGATCGAGCGCCTGTGCCGGCTCGTCGCCCGTGGCGCTTTGGTCCAGGCCACCGCCGCGTATCTCACCGACGAGCTGATCGGGCCCTCGATGCTCGCCCTCGCGCGGGCTGGGGTGCTCCATGTGCTGGGGACCGACTCGCATTCCTCTCGAGCGGGACGCCCGGTCGAGCTCGCGGCGGGATTCCAGGCTCTCCGGGCGGCCGAGCCCGTGTCGGCTCACATCGACTGGGTGGCGCACGCGGCGCCGCGCGCGATCGTGCGCGGGGACGATCCCGTCTGTCCATTCGCGGTCCGCCGAGACGGTCAGTAGACCTACGCGGCGAGTGGACGTGTCACGACATGACCTGCCAGCTGCTCGACCACGTCCCGCGTCCCCGTGCCGAGGCCGTGGCGCAAGAAGTTGGCCGATCCTGCCGCCGCGCCGAGCACGAGGGCTTCCCGGAGGGTGAGCCCTCGCGCCCAGGCCGCGGCGATCGCACCCATCATCGAGTCACCGCACCCTTCGCGAAAGCCGGATGGCAGCGGTTGCGGCACTATCTCGAACGGATCGCCATCGTCCGGCAGGACCAGGATGGGCTGCTCGGCGCGCGTGACTGCCACGGCCCCGGCTCCGGCTGCCTGGAGCTGCCGCGCGGCATCCAGGCCGCGCTGACCGTCGACGGGACCGCGCACGTAACCGGCAAGCTCCCAGTCGTTCAGCTTGACGAGATCCGGACCGTACGGAAGGGTGCGCTCCAAGCGCGGGCTGGAGAGATCGACTATCACGGGGACGCCCGCCGCCCGCACGTCGGCGACCAGCGTCTCGTAGACGTCCTCCGGCAGCCCCTCGGCCGGGAACGGATTGCACAGCACCAGCACGGCGCTGTCCAATGCGGCAGCGCAGGTCGCCGCCACCAGATCGTCGACCTCGTGCCGATGCGGCGGCGGTCGTCGGGCCGCGGCGACGAGCTGCCGGCTTTCACTGCGTCGATCTACGACGTAGCTGCCGCTGAACCCCGCCGTGCGGACCAGCCGCCGCTCGCCGGGGAGCGCGTCGAGCAGCGCGGCCAGCGCGTGACCGGTCTCGCCGCCCAGGAAGCCACACAGGATCGGCCACGCCCCGAGCTCGCCCGCCATCCGCGATACCCATATTCCCTGGCCGGCGGCGTGGACGTGCACCTCGTCGGCATCGCCGCTCCGCTCGATCGTCACGCTGAGCACTGGATCGGGCCCGAACACCGTGACCGGAAGATGCGCTCGCGAGGTGGACATCAGCACTCACAATCGACGGAGGCCGGCCGGGTCACACAGCTCTGGGCGCTGAGCGAGGTAGCTGCTCCGTCGTGGTCTCGTCCACTGTCCGCTGTCGGCTTTCCGGAGCTTCTCTGAACCCTCGTCGGGCAACGACGATGGTGGCCGGCAGCACGAACGGAAGCAACACGACCACCACCGGAACCGATGTCGACGTGCCACCGGGGGTGGAGCTGACGATGTTCTCCCCAAAGACGCCGACGAACAAGACGGCGAGCCACATGGTCATGATCGCGATGCCGGCCCACAACGCTCGAGCATGGAACCAGAGAGGCGATGACCGGCGGGGCACTGGGCCGGGGAGAGAGGCCGGTTCTGTGGACATGATTCACCTCCGCATCTGGGTCAGTGCGCGCCTTGTAGGCGATCGATCTCTCGCTGTAGCTCCTGCTCGGTGATCGGCCGGCGGTAGTAGACGTCCCATGCGTTCATGGCGAGCCCGATCCCCCAGAACAAGGTCAGGAATATCGGCCACGGCCATCCGCTGCCCGACGTGACGGCGATCACCGCCCAGACTCCCCAGATCGACAGGTTCACCAGGATGTAGACCAGAGCATGGGCCTTGAAATCGCGCCGTTTCTTCAGCCGATCGAGAGCCTGCTCACGCAGCGCGTCACCCGCCGTCGCGAGCACTTCCTCATGTTTGTCTTGTGTTGTAGTTGTAGTTGTTGTCATGCATCGATCCTTACACCGCTCGGGACCGTCTCGCATCGGTGACAACATGCGCCTGCGGAGCGGTGAAATACCGACAGAGCGCGCCGTCGTTGCGCCGCGCGGCGATCACCCGCTCCGCGCCCGCAGGGCGTTGACGATCACCGCGAGGTCAATGGCTTCCTGTAGCAGCGCGCCGGCGAGCGGGGGTAGGTAGCCCGCGGCGGCGACCGCCATCGCGGCGATGCTCAGGCCCATGCCGGCGAGCACGCTCTGGCGCGCGATGTGCAGGGCGCGCCGACCGGCATGGATGGCGTCGGCCACGCGATCCACTCGGTCGACGGTGATGACGGCGTCCGCCGTCTCGGATGACACGGTGGCGCCGGCTGCGCCCATCGCGATTCCCACGTCGGCGAGCGCGAGCGCAGGCGCGTCGTTGACGCCGTCGCCGACCATGACCACCGGTGCGAGCCCCGGCCGCTCGCGCAGGGAACGAACGATTTCGAGCTTATCCTCGGGCGAGCACTCGGCGTACACGCGGTCCACTCCGAGCTCGTCGCCGATCCTCTGCGCGACCGATCGGCGGTCGCCCGACACCATCGCGACGTATTTGACGCCTTCTCCGCGGAGCCGGCGGGCGATCGTACGGGCCTCCGGGCGCGGCTCGTCGGCCATCACGATCACGCCGGAGAGGTGTCGATCGAGCGCCACGAGGATCTGAGCCTCGCCCGATCCATGGCCGCCCACCGCGCGCGCCGCTGCGATCTCGTCGCTCGGGACGCCGGCGGCGAGCAGGAACGCCCGGCTTCCGACGGCAACCCATCGACCGCGCACAACCCCCTCGATGCCCTGCCCCGGTTGCTCGCGGACATTCCCCGGCGCGACCAGCATCAGGTGCGCATCGCTCGCGGCGCGTACCAACGCCTCCCCGAGTACATGGGCGGAGACCTGATCGACGGATGCCGCAAGCGCGAGCAGATCGTCGCGGGTGACTCCGTCCACAGCGATGACCTCGCGCACCGTGGGAGTGCCGGCGGTGAGCGTTCCGGTCTTGTCGAACAGCACCGTGCGAGCGCGACCGAGCGCCTCGATCCCGGCGGCGCCCTTGACGATCACGCCGTTGTGGGCGGCGCGCGACAGCCCGGACACGAAGGCGATCGGCGCCGCGAGGATCAGTGGGCATGGCGTCGCGACGACCACCACGGCGAGAGCCCGGACGGCGTCACCGCTCATCGCCCAGGCCGCGCCGGCTATGAGCAGTGTGATCGGAAGGAAGAACCCGGCGTACCGGTCGGCCATGCGGACGAATGGAGCACGGTGTGCCTGCGCCTGCTCGACGAGGCGCACCAGCGCCGCGTACGCGCTTTCGGACGCGGCGCGGTCGGCCAGGAGATCGAACGGCGCTCCGGCGTTCGCGGTGCCGCTGAGGACGCTCATGCCCGCCGCGAGCGCGACCGGTAGCGGCTCTCCGGTCAGCATGCTCGTGTCGATCACCGCCTCCGGACTCGCGAGAGTGCCGTCGACGGGAACGACCTCGCCGGTTCGCACCACCACGGTGTCGCCGGCGTGCACACGGTCGATGTCAACCCGCTCTATCCGGTCGCCGATTCTCAGCCGGGCGAACTTCGGGGCACGTTGCGCGAGCGCAGTGAGCTCGCGCCGCGCGCGGGTCGAAGCTAGATCCTCGAGCGCCGCCCCTCCGGAGAACATCAGACCCACCACCGCGCCGACCAGCTCCTCGCCGAGCAAGAGAGCTCCGATCATGGCGACGAGCGCGATGGTGTCCACCCCCATGTGGTGACCGACGATGACCGTGTGCAGAACCTCGACGAACAACTCAGCCGCGAGGAAGGCGACGGCAAGGCCCCAGACATCGTCCCCTTCGGCCCCGTGTCCCGCGGCATGCAGCGTCGCGCCCGCAGCGATCGCGCACAACGCCCCGCCGGCCAGTATCAGCGAGCGGTGCTCGATCATCCGGCGAACCGTCATGCCTCGAGCATCGATGCCGGTGCCGGCGATCGCATCGGTACTGGCCCACAAGCGAGGTCGGGGCAATCCGCGGATGCCCACGCGCGCCGGCAGTGGTTGAGTCCAAGTCATGCCGCTCTATGAGTCACCCGTGACTCAACCGGCAACCGGCAACCCGGTGCTGTTGTGCTTCGACGGCTCAGACGAGGCTGCGAACGCCATCGCCACCGCGGGCCGGCTGCTCGGGCCCCGACCGGCAGTCCTAATCACCGTATGTGAGCCGATCAGGCTCTGGTCGCCGTCCGACCCCGCGACGATCCTCGACGCTCCGATCGGGAAGGTGCTCTCCAAGGCTCTGGGGTTCGACGAGATCGCGGACGACGTCGCGCAGGAGCACGTTGGCCGCGGCGTCGAGCTCGCTCGCGCCGCCGGGTTCCGCGCGCAAGGCAGCGTCGCGCACGGGAAGGCGTGGCGGGCGATCTGTGATACCGCCGATGAGCTCGACGCCGCCGCGATCGTGCTCGGCGCCCGAGGCCTCACGCGCCTGCAATCGGCGCTGCTCGGCAGCGTCTCGGCGGCCGTTTCGGCCCATGCCGGCCGGCCGGTTCTCATCATCCACCGCTCCACTTCCACGGCCAGGGAGGCCGATGCCCCGGTCAGCGCCGCCACAGGGCTACGCGGCGATGTGCTCCTGTAGCAGCTCCTCGGCGATCTCGCCAGCGAATCGGTCGACGTCGGCCCAGTCGCGTCCGTCCCCCTCCGGGGCGTGGATCGTGCGCACGGCCGCCCGCTCGTTGAAGCGCAGGTGCTTCATCTCCAGCCGACCGCCGAACGTGCGATGGCCGACGGCCCGCGTGAGCCGTTCGACGACGGGAACGTCCGCGGGCTCGCCCGGCGGGATCAGGTGATCGGCGGACCCGAGCGGTCCTGAGCTGAACAGCCACACCGGCTTCATGCACAGCTCCGAGGCGTGCACCTGGGCGAACCGGCGCGCCTCGCCGAGCCAGCGGTTCATGTAGACCGCGCTGCCGAGCACCACCGCACCGTAGTCGCCCACGTCTGTCACATCCTCGATGGCGCGCGCTTCGGCGGCGATCCCCCGCTCGGCGACCCCAGCCGCGATCGCTTCGGCGATCTCCCGCGTGCCGTTGTGGCGACTGGCGGCGGTGACGAGCACTCTCGGCTTCACGACGAGATCACCGGCCCGCGACGAGTCGTTCCTCGGCCCGCCACTCGCGCCGCTTGACCTCGTACTCGGGCGGGAGCGCCCCCCGCAACGCCTCAGCCGCGTCGAGCGCGTTCAGCGCCGAGGCATAGTCACCCCACCGGGCATCGGCGTCGGCGAGCAGGAGTGCCAGCTCGAGCGCGTCCTCGTATTCGGCATCCGAGAGGGGCGGTCCGGGCACCGCTACTCGATCCGACAGCAGCGCGGCGTCCAGCGACGAGGGCCGGGCGGTGGCCAGATAGGGCGCCAGGTAGCGCCCGGCGATCTTTCCCGGCGGCCACCACAGGGCTTGTCCGGCGGCCGCCGACGTTTCACGGCCCCGCTGCGACCCCGGACGCGCCTCGATCGCGACCGTTGCCCGGCGCGGGAAGCGCTGGGGCTCAGCCCGCAGGTATAGCGGCGCGCCCCCTGTGAGCAGCAACCCACGCAACACGGGCTGGAACGGCGCCGACGTGGCCGGCCCGCCCGCCCGGGCCGCGATCGTGCCGGCAACCGCGTCAGCCTGCTGGGTGGCCAGGCCGCCCTGCTTGAGCGGGAACGCCGTGACGTCCCCGGCCGCATAGACACTGTCCAAACCGCTGACCCGTCCGAAACGATCCACCGGTATGAACCCGTGGCCATCGTGCGGGAGGCCCGGCAGCCGCGGGCCCTCGAGCCGCGGAAGCGTTATCACCCGGTCGACGAACATCTTGGCGCCGCCGGCGAGGACCAGCATGCGTTCCCGCACGAGCGCTGGGCGAGACGCGGTGCGCAGCGTCACGCCGCGGGCGGCCAGGAGCGACTCCACGGCGGTGGTGGCCGCCGGACCGAAAAGCTCGAGCGGCTCCTCCTCGGGCGTGACCAGCGTCACCGTGACTTCGGAAGCGCCTCGTTCGCGCAAATGGCCGGCGGTCATCAGGGCGAGCTCGTACAGCGGGAGCGCCCATATCCGCTCCGAGGGCAAGACCAGCGCCACCGATCGCGCTTTTCCGTTGACCAGGTCCTCGAGCACGTCGCGCAGCGCCGGCACGTCGCTTCGGCCACGGAAGGTGAGCGCGCCGGGGAGCCACTCGCGCGGCTGCGCTCCGGTTGCCACCACAAGCGCGTCGAACGCGATCTCCCGGCCGGACTGGCAGATCGCCACCCGGCGCGCGGGGATCACTCGAGCCAATGCCTCCGGTACAAGCTCGCCGCCGCCCTGATCGGCGAGGATCTCGGCCAGGTCGTACACGCGCGCCTGCGCGTGGTCGAAGGCCTCGGCCACCGTCACCGGCCGGTAGATGAAATCTCGGGTCGGCGACAGGAGCGTGATGTCGACCAGGTGGCCGGCCAGCGCCCGGAGCGCCAGCAGCGTCTCCAGGGCAGCGACTCCGCCGCCGGCGATCACGACACGCATTCGGTTGCGACGGTTCATGCTTGGCTCCGATCACGACCGTAGCCGCCGGAGGCATGACGGTCATCGCGGAGAGCCCCGCGTCCGATCCGGCAACCCCCGCCTTGCAGCTTCGGGTTTCTCCGGATGCGGGGACTCCGGTAGCGCTTGCTAAACCTAAGGCTCGTGAGCGGTCAGGCTGAGCGGGCGCGGGATGCGGCAAGGATGAGCTCGTCTCAGACCGCTTACCCGTGGGAGCGCGAGGCCGATGTCGTCTTGCGCGACGGGACGACCATGCACGTCCGTCCCGTCCGCGCCGACGATGGTCCCGCAATTCACGAGTTCCTCGAGGGGCTGTCCACCAGGTCGATCGGATATCGGTTCTTCGGCGCGGTGAACCTGGACTGGGCCACGTCCTGGACGGTGGACGTCGACTACTCGGACCGCTTCGGACTGGCGGCTGAGGGCGGGAGCCCGTACGGGATCGTGGCTCACGCCGCGTACGTACGGATCGACGCCAACCGTGCCGAGGTCGCCTTCCTGGTCGCCGACGCATGGCAGGGGCGGGGCATCTCCACCATCCTGCTCGCCCATCTGGCCCAGGTGGCCGAGCTGCACGGCATCTCGACGTTCGTGGCCGAGGTGCTGCCGCACAACCATCGGATGATCGACGTCTTCCGTCAGAGCGGGTTCCCGGTCGAGCTCCACTCGACGCCGGATGCGCTCGAGATCGAGCTGCCCACCTCGCTGTCGCCGGCCGCTCTCGCGCGCTTCGAGGAGCGCGAGCGCATCGGCGCGGTGGCCGCCGTGCGGAGCTTCCTCGAGCCAAGCTCCGTGGCCGTGATCGGGGCCTCCCGGGAGCGGGGGACGATCGGCGGCGAGATCTTGCACAACCTGCTCACGCTCGAGTTCAACGGGCCGGTATATGCGGTCAACGACAAGGCCGAGGTGGTGCAGTCGCTTCCGGCCCATCATTCCGTTGGCGAGATTCCCGGTCCGGTCGAGCTTGCGGTGGTCGCCGTGCCGGCGGAGCACGTCGTCGCGGCCGCGCGCGAGTGTGCGGCCGCCGGGGTGCGGGCCCTGCTCGTGATCTCGTCCGGCTTCGCCGAGATCGGTGCCGACGGAGCGCATCGCCAGCGCGAGCTGGTCGAGGTGTGCCGACATGCCGGGGTGCGGATCGTGGGGCCCAACTGCCTGGGCGCGCTCAACACGTCACCGAAGGTCCGCCTGAACGCCACCTTCGCCGCACCGGTCATCACACCGGGTGGGGTTGGGTTCATGTCTCAGAGCGGCGGCCTCGGGATCGCGATCATCGACGCCGCGAGCCGCCTCGGCATCGGGCTCTCGTCGTTCGTCTCCGTGGGCAACAAGTGCGACCTTTCCGGTAACGACTTCCTCGAGTACTGGGAGCAGGACGACCGCACGGAGCTGGTCTTGCTGTACCTGGAGTCGTTTGGACACCCGCGCAGGTTCGCTCGCGTGGCGCGACGAGTGGCGGCGGCCAAGCCCGTGCTGGCGGTCAAGAGCGGCCGGTCGGCAGCCGGTGCGCGCGCCACCTCCTCCCACACCGGGGCGATGCTGTCAGCCTCCGACGTGACCGTCGATGCGCTGTTCGAGCAGGCGGGCGTGATCCGGACCGACACGATGTCGGAGCTGTTCGACATCGCCGCCTTTCTGTCGGCTCAGCCGGTCCCGCGCAGCGATCGCATCGCGATCGTCACCAACGGGGGCGGTCCCGGGATCCTGTGCGCGGACGCGTGCCAGACGTTCGGCGGCGAGATCGCGGAACTGCCGCCCGACGTTCAGGCCCGTCTGCGCGAATTCCTGCCTGAGGGTGCGGCGCTCAGTAACCCGGTCGACATGATCGCCACCGCCTCGGCGGCCGATTATCGGCGCACGCTCGAGGCGCTGATCGAGGCCGACGCGTGCGACGTGATCATCGCGATCTTCGTGACGGCCCTGGCGACCACCGCAACCGACGTGGCCATTGCGGTTCGCGAGGTGGCGGAACGGAATCCGGCCGTGGCGATGGCGGCCGTGTTCATGGTCAGCGGGGGCATCCCGCCCGAGCTGAGCTCGCCTCAAGTGCGGGTGCCCGGTTACGAGTTCCCCGAGGCTGCGGCTCGAGCCGCGTCGCTGGCCGTCCGGCACGCGCGATGGCGCGCCCGCGACGCCGGGTCGGTGCCCTGGATCGAGGGCCTCCGCTCGGTTGAGGCAGCCGCGATGATCAGCCGGGAGCTGGCCCGAGGCGAAGGGTGGCTCTCGCCCACCTGCGTAGCGCAATTGTTCGAGTTCTTCGGCCTGCCGCTGATCTCCACGACCGTCGCTCGCGACGGCGAGGAAGCGGCGGCGGTGGCCGAGAGGCTCGGGGTGCCGGTCGCGCTCAAGGCGGTCGCGCGCGGGCTCGTGCACAAGACCGATGTCGGTGGCGTCCAACTGAGGCTCGACGGCGCTGACGCGGTGCGCGCGGCGGCGGGCGAGATCGAGCGCGCGGTGGCCCTGGCCGGGTACGAGCTCGAAGGCCTCCTCGTGCAGCCAATGGCGCCCGACGGCGTGGAGATGCTGGTCGGAGTCGTGCACGACCACAGCTTCGGCCCCGTGGTCGCGTGTGGCGCCGGAGGCGCCACCGCGCAGCTGATCAAGGATGTCTCGGTTCGCATCACTCCCCTGACCGACGTCGAGGCGCGTGACATGGTCTCCTCGCTGAAGACGTTTCCCCTGCTCGATGGCTACCGCGGCGCTCCTCGCTGTGACGTGGCGGCGATCGAGGACGTGCTGCTGCGGGTCAGCGCCATGGTGGAGAGGCATGCCGAGATCGCCGAACTCGACTGCAATCCGCTGATCGCAGGCCCCGACGGCGTGGCCATCGTCGATGCCCGCGTCCGCGTGGAAACCGCCGCCCCGCCGAGGCCGATGCCATCGATCGCCCAGTAGCTGCGCCGGCCGGATGACACGGCGTCGAATCGCACTCGGACTGGGGCTCGGCGCAGGAGGTCTCGCGCTGTATTGCGCGGTAGTGCGTGAACACGTCCTGACGTGGGGCGCGACACCGGAGGAGGCCGCGGCGCGGCTCCCCGGGGACGAACTGCTCTCCGACGCGGACGGCGTGGCGACGCGCGCGGTCGAGATCGACGCACCCGTGTCCGCGATCTGGCCGTGGATCGCCCAGATGGGCTCCGCCCCGCGCGGCGGCGCGTACACGTATGACTGGATCGAGAACCTGCTCGGTCTGAACATGCACAGCATCGACCGCGTGCTGCCTGATTTCCAGCACCCCCGGGTCGGCGAGACGATCGCCTACGGCAAGAACCGCATGCGGGTGGAGCGGGTCGAGCCCGGCCACGTGCTGGCCTGGCGCTCCGAGGACGGCAACTGGGTGTGGACCTTCGTGCTCAGCCCGACCGCTGCGGGCACCAGGCTGATCAGTCGCAATCGCTTCCGATTGCCGCGCCTGGTGGACCGGATCGGGATGGCCCCGATGGAACCGGCATCGCTGCTCATGGAGAGAAAGATGCTGCTCGGCATCAAGCAGCGCGCCGAGCGGCTCGCCTCGACGGGCCCGGACGTGTCTCAGCCGGGCCCTCCCTAAGAGGCGTCACATCTCGTACCGCAACCGGCAGTCGCAACCACTATCGGTCGCTCGCCTGAGCGGCCGGACGCGCCAGCACCGTCCGCGCCTGGCGGGCGATCTCGAGGTCCTCGCGTGCCGCGATCACGAGCGCTCGCGCTCGCGCACCGGGAGCCGTGATCTCACGATCCGGCGCGTCACCCGCGTTCAGACCGTCATCGACGGCCACGCCGAGGAAATCCAGCCCGTGGAGGGCGCGCGCGCGGATGTCGGGGGAATGCTCACCGACTCCGCCGGTGAACACCAGCGCATCGAGGCCCCCCAGCGCCGCCGCCATGCTCGCGATCCCCGCGCGCAGCCGGTGCACGTACACGTCGAGCGCCAGCCCCGCGGACTCGTCGCCGTCGCCGGCGCGCGCGAGGATCTCGCGCATGTCCGCGCTCCCCGCGAGGCCGAGCAATCCGGATTCGTGCTCCAGCGCGCGTCCGAGCTCCAGCTCGGCCATGCCGGTCTGCTCCATCAGCCACAGCAGGAGTCCAGGGTCGACGCTACCCGAGCGGGTGGCCATCACGAGGCCTTCGAGCGGGGTGAACCCCATCGTCGTGTCGAGCGAGCGTCCGTCCCGAATCGCGCACAGAGAGGCGCCGGCCCCGAGGTGACAGCTCACGATCCGCAGATCGGGGGGTGCGCCGCCGAGCAGCTCGGGAACCCGACGCGCGACCCAGGCGTGCGAGAGCCCGTGGAACCCATAACGGCGAAGGCCCCAGCGATCGCGCCAGGCGGCCGGAAGGGCGTAAGTGTGGGCCTCGGCCGGGAGCGTGGCGTGGAATGCGGTGTCGAAGCAGGCCACCGCCGGGATGCCGGGAAGAGCGGTGCTCACCGCCTCGAGCGCCGCCAACGACTTGGGCTGGTGAAGCGGCGCGAGCGCCACCAGCTTGTGCAGGCCGGACTCGACCTCACCATCGATCAGGACCGGCTCGCGGAAACGCTCCGCACCGTGGACGATCCGGTGTCCGACCACGTCGACCGCGCCGATCCCATCCGCGATCGCCGCGCGCAGCTCGCCCGGGTCGATGCTCGCCCGCGGAGCCGCCAGCTCGCGCGCCAATAGGGTGCCGTCGTCGGGACCGATCACGCTCAGCTTGACGCTGCTCGAGCCGGCGTTGACGACGAGGACGCGCACCGGATGGGCGAGGAGGCCGTCCGTCCGCCTACGCCCGCTTGCCCGGCCAGGTCCAATCGCGCACCTCTGGCGAGTCGTCTCCGGTCTCGCGGGTGTAGGCGCGGTGGCGCAACCGTTCGTCGACCATCTCCTGGCGCAGATGAGCCGCGCGCTCGCCGAGACTCGGCACCCGGTCGATCACGTCCATGACCAAGTGAAAGCGGTCGAGGTCGTTGAGCATCACCATGTCAAACGGCGTGGTGGTCGTGCCCTCCTCTTTGTACCCGCGCACGTGGAGGTTGTGGTGGTTGGCACGCCGGTAGGTGAGCCGGTGGATCAGCCACGGGTACCCGTGATAGGCGAAGATCACCGGTCGCGCCGGCGTGAACAGTGCGTCGAACTCGCTGTCCGGCATCCCGTGCGGATGCTCGGACTCGGGCTGGAGCCGCATCAGGTCGACGACATTGACCACCCGGACGCGCAGATCCGGCAGCCGCTCGCGCAGGATCGCCGCGGCCGAGACCGTCTCCACGGTCGGGATGTCGCCGGCGCAGGCCAGCACCACGTCCGGCTCCTCCCCGTGGTCGCTGGAGGCCCACTCCCAGATGCCGATGCCGCGAGTGCAATGGGCGACCGCCTCCTCCATCGTGAGGTAGTTGAGCGCGGGCTGCTTGCCGGCCACGACCACGTTCACGTAGTTGCGGCTGCGCAGGCAATGGTCGGCCACCGACAGCAGGCAGTTCGTATCCGGGGGCAGATACACGCGGATGATCTCGGCCTTCTTGTTGACGACGTGGTCGATGAACCCGGGATCCTGGTGCGAGAAGCCGTTGTGGTCCTGGCGCCAGACGTGGCTCGAGAGCAGATAGTTCAACGACGCGATCGGGCGTCGCCACGGAATCTGACGGGTGACCTTGAGCCACTTGGCGTGCTGGTTGAACATCGAGTCGACGATGTGGATGAACGCCTCGTAGCAGTTGAACAGGCCGTGACGGCCGGTCAGCAGATACCCCTCTAGCCAGCCCTGGCACAGATGCTCGGACAGCACCTCCATCACACGCCCATCGGGTGAGAGGTGATCGTCGGTGGCCAGCAGCTCCGCCTCCCACACCCGGTCGGTGGCCTCGAACACTGCTGCGAGCCGGTTTGACGCCGTCTCGTCGGGTCCCATGATCCGAAACCGGTCGGCGTTGGCCCGCATCACGTCGCGCAACCAGCCGCCCAGCACCCGCGTCGCCTCGTTTGAGCTCTGGGCCGGCGCGGGCACCTCGACCGCGTAGTCGCGGAAGTCCGGAAGCTCGAGCGCGCGCAACAGCAGTCCGCCGTTGGCATGCGGGTTGGCGCTCATGCGCAGATCGCCCTCCGGGGCGAGCGCGGCGATCTCGGGACGGACCGCTCCCGCTTCGTCGAACAGCTCCTCGGGGCGATACGAGCGCATCCACTCCTCGAGCTGGGCGAGGTGCTCGGGATTCGTCCGCATCCCGGCGAGCGGTACCTGATGTGAGCGGAACGAGCCCTCGGCAGGCAGGCCGTCGACCTCCTTTGGCCCGGTCCAGCCCTTCGGCGTGCGCAGCACGATCATCGGCCATCGCGGCCGCAGCGGTCGCGGTCCCCCGCTGCGCGCACGTTGGTGGATGTCGGCGATCTCGTCGAGGACCCCGTCGAGGGTCGCGGCCATCAGCTGGTGCATCTCGTCGGGCTCGGAGCCCTCCACGAAGCGCGGCGCGTACCCGTAGCCCTCGAGCAGCGCCCGCAGCTCGCCCGGCTCGATCCTGGCCAGCACCGTGGGGTTGGCGATCTTGTAGCCGTTCAGGTGGAGCACCGGGAGCACCGCGCCGTCGCGCGCTGGGTTGAGGAACTTGTTCGAGTGCCAGCTCGCCGCCAGCGGACCCGTCTCCGCCTCCCCGTCTCCGACCACGCACAGCGCCACCAGATCGGGGTTGTCGAACACCGCTCCGTAGGCATGCAGCAGCGAGTAGCCGAGCTCACCGCCCTCGTGGATCGATCCAGGCGTCTCCGGCGCCACGTGACTCGGGATCCCGCCGGGAAACGAGAACTGCCGAAACAGCCGCCGC
The DNA here is from genome assembly GCA_963841535.1 of uncultured Solirubrobacterales bacterium. GTDB lineage: Bacteria > Actinomycetota > Thermoleophilia > Solirubrobacterales > Solirubrobacteraceae > Palsa-465. The sequence continues at coordinate 232,611 of CAWJDF010000005.1, forward strand.
AATCCCTCTTCGCTGCGACTGATGTGGGGATAGACCTCGGTGTACGTGCCGTCGAGGTAGGCGCCGGCCACCAGGCCCGGGCCGCCGTGGCCCGGACCGGTCACGTAGATCGCGCTCACGCCGCGCGCCTTGATGGCGCGGTTCATGTGCGCATAGATGAAGTTGAGGCCCGGGGTCGTCCCCCAGTGGCCGAGCAGCCGGGGCTTGACGTGCTCGGCCGCCAGCGGCTCGCGCAGGAGCGGGTTCTCGAGCAGATAGATCTGCCCCACCGAGAGGTAGTTGGCGGCGCGCCACCAGGCATGCATCGTCTCCAGCTCATTCCGAGAGAGCGGCCCTTGACGCGCCGGCGTCACAGTCGTGGTCATGGCGTCATTTACGCACATGCCGCCTGCGGACCTGTGAAAGGTCCGATTCTTTACGGGGTCTCGACGAGCTTGTGCTCGAGCGCGTAGCGGACGAGATCCGATCTCGTCGCCAGGTTCAGCTTCTGCTGGATGTGGGCACGGTGGGTCTCGACCGTGCGAACCGAGAGGTGGAGCTGGTCGCCGATCTCGGAGTTGGTGTATCCGAGCGCGATCAGGCGGAGCACGTCGACCTCTCTCTCCGACAGACCATCCGGAGGGCCGGGAGGCGGCTCCGCCGCGACTCGAGCGCCGAGGCGAGGGTTGAGATACGTGTCGCCGACCGCGGCGCGCTGGATCGCCTCGACCAACTCCTCCTCGGCGGCCTCCTTGAGCACGTAGCCGAGCGCGCCGGCGCTCAGAGCCCGGCGGGCGTAGGCCGGTTCGTTCTGCATGGTCAGAACGACGATCTGCGTGCCCGGGGATTCGGTGCGAATTTCCGGGATGTGCTCGAGACTGGAGCCTCCGGGCATGTTCAGGTCGAGGACGAGAACGTCGGGATGGTGTCCCCGGACGTAGCGCCGGGCATCGTCGAGATTCCCGGCTTCTGCCACCACCTCGAATCCGGCCTCGGCGTCGAGCACCTGCCGGAGCCCGCGGCGAACCACGGCATGATCATCGGCGATCACGATCCGAATCGCATCTGTGGGCTGCTTGCGCCTGGTCGACTCACCCATCGAACTCACCGTACCGTCGACTGGTCGCGGGACTCGAGATACGGCGCCAGGTACTTGGCCGCGATCTTGCTCGGCGGCGACCACGTCGGCGTCTCACTGATCTCCGAACTCGAGCCGTGACCACCGGTCACGTGTGCGCTCAGATACAGGGGCTTGTCGGCCCCCAGCAGAACCGCGTGGATCTCTGGATGGAAGGGCTTGGGATCGACGTCGGCGCCGGCCAGGGCGGCGATCGCCAGCGCCGCGGTGTCGGCCTGCTGCGAGGCGATGCCTCCGTGCTTGATCGGGAAGTCGGTGGCGTCACCGGCCGCCCAGACGCGCTCCAGATGCGGAACCGCGCAGTGCGCGTCGATCGGGATGAAGCCACCCTCCGGCCCACCCGGGACTCCCGGCGTGGAAGGACCGAACAGCTGCGGCAGAGCCACGATCCGATCGGCGCTCAGGCGCCGGTTACCCGGATGGATCGACACGTGCCCTGGCTCGGGGACCTCGCTGCGCGCGGAGAGGATCGTCTCGATCCCGCGGGTCTCGAGCAACCCGCTCACGGCCTCGCTGACCGTCTTGCCGAACACCGCCAGCGGCGCCTCCTCTGGCGTGGCGATCGTGATCGATAGCTCGATGCCCATGTCGTAGGCCCGCCCGGCCGTCATCAGCGCGAGCTCGTAGATCGGCAGCGGCCACGCCATCGGCGACGGAGCCACGAACGCGAGCGAGCGAACATAGCCGCCTTCGACGTCCTGTATCAGCCCATGCAACTGCTCGTCGATCTGCCCGTCGTCGATGGTCAGGCCGTGGCTGAACGCGGGGCGCAGGCGGGCCCCCAGGGCCAGCAGCAGCGCGTCGTACTCGATTGCCGCTCCCTGCTCGGTGTGGACCGTCGAGTTCTCGGCGTCGAGCCGCTTGAAGGCGTCCTGTACGAAGTCGGCGCCGAGGTCTGCGGCGATCTCCGCGACGTTGTAGGTCTTTGCCACGCTGTAGCCGAACGGCTCGCGCACCCGCATCGGACGGTAGGCGAACTCCGGGTCGGGCGCCAGAAGGGTGATGCTGACCCGGTCGCCGGCCAGGTCTCGCAGGGCCAGCGCTGCCTCGAGCGCGGCAACGCCTCCGCCGGCGATCAGGGTTCGAAACGGTGATTGTGAGGGCGTGGGCGAGTTCATACGGACAAGCCTACGGAGCGACAGCGGTTGGGGTAGCCGGAACTGCCCGATGCCTCATTGCACAAAACTACGTAGTCGGTCGCCGGCACGCGTCGAGACCGCTATGCCGGTTCATCCGGCGTGGTATGGCTCGCCGCCCCGAGCCGCCGCCCCGTTACCGTCCCGGCGCGGATCCGCATCCAGTGGGGCTTCGGTCCAGGCGCCCAATGCTCCAACCCGACCTGATCCAGCCGGCGGATCTCGCTGGGATTGGTGATCTCCTCGGTCATGCCCAGGACGATCACGCTCCACCCCGTCCGCGATCCCGCCTCGATCCCGTCGATCTCGAATGCCGCCGTGCCCTGGAGCAGCAGCGCGTGGAACTTGGAGCCGGCGGCGGTTCGGAACACGACCGACCGCGATCGCTCATCGAACACGTAGTTGATCGGACGAATGACCGGGGTCTCCATCGTGACCGCCAACCGGCCGAAGCTGTGCGCCGCCAGCAGCCGCAGACACTCATCCCGGGACAGGACGCGGATCTCGCTGGTCGGGGTGTCCGATTGAGGCTGTTCGTCTGTGGCCATCGCCGGTCGCGGCTCCGGGATCTCGTGGGAAGTACGGGACAGGATATGCGTCATGCACCCGTCTCGGCGGGCGCCGCCAGCGTGTGCACCCCGTCCTCGATGTAGGTCGTGATCGCGGCGCTCAGGCCCAGATCGATCGAGACCGAGCCGCCGCCGAGGCGGAGCCGGGTGGCGTCGTCGGTGATCACCGCGGTCCAGCCGTGCAGGTCGACGTTACGCAGGGCTTGCCGTAGCACGAGTTCGGTGCGAGCGTCCCGGTCGAGGTACATCGCCGGCCGGTCGAGCTCGAGCTCGAGCTCCGCCATCACGTCCCGCGCAGATCCGTCGCGTAGCCGCTGGAGGTTCCGGTCGATCTCCGCGGCGACCGGCGCCAGCATGAGGTCCCGCTGGTTCTTGGGGTGGATCGTCATTGCCTTTCTCCTTGGGGAGGTTCGCCATTTGATCCAACCCGGTATCGAGCCGGCGCGCATCGGGTGCTCGGCACAAGCCTGAACGTAGTTTTCCGCAGTCGAGCTGGCCTTCGCCCGCATCCGTGGCGGCTGGCTCGCGCCGGCCCCCACCAAGACCCGATATAGGGTTTTCCGGCCATGACGCATGACCCCGCGACCGCCGGCGCGCGGGCAGCGACGTTCGATCAAGAGCTGCTGTCGTGGCTGGGCGACGAGCCGACGGCCGAGCGCACGGCGGACGCGGCTCGGATCCACGACATCGCCGCCGAGTTCGCCGCCGGTTTCGGCCGGCTCGCCGAGATCGGACCCGCGGTCACCGTGTTTGGCTCGGCGCGGACGCCGCCCGAGGATCCGAGCTACAGGCTGATGCGCAGCATCGGCACCGCACTCGGCCGCGCCGGATATGCGGTGATCACCGGAGGGGGTCCCGGCTTGATGGAGGCGGCAAATCGCGGGGCGCGGGATGCAGGCGCTCTGTCGATCGGGTGCAACATCGAACTTCCCCGCGAGCAGCGGGTCAACGACTACCTCGACCTCGCGCTTCGCTTCCGTCACTTCTTCGCCCGCAAGGTGATGTTCGTGCGCTACGCGAGCGCGTTCGTGATCGGCCCGGGAGGCTTCGGCACGCTCGATGAGCTGTTCGAAGCGCTCACGCTGATCCAGACCTCGACCATCGAGCACTTCCCCGTGATCCTCGTGGGAGATCAGGAGTGGAGCGGGCTGCTCGAGTGGCTGCGCGCCGGGGCGCTCGCCGCACACCGGCTCGACCAGGCGGATCTGGCGCATATCAGGGTTACGCACGAGCCGGCCGAGGTAGTCGAGATCGTCGGCGCCGCGCGGAAACGGCAGCGTTCGGACGCTCGCGATCCGTAGTTTTCCGACAAGGTGCGCCGGCCACTCCGGATGTCATCGCTTCGTCCGGCAGCGAGGCTGGAGCCATGTCCGAACAACGAACCCTCACTCCCCCGCTCACGCATGTCCGCGTGCGCGACTGCATGCACGCGGGCGTATTCACGTGCGCCGCCGATGACCCGCTCCGGCACGTCGCCACCATGATGGCCACCTACAGGGTGCACTCGGTGGTCATCACGACCGGCGCCGGAGATCGGCCGATCGGCCTCCTGTCTGATCTCGACGTCGTGACGGCGCTGGTAGCCGGCGCCGATTGCACTGCTTCTGAGGCCGCCGCGACGGAGACGGTCACGGTCTCATCCCACGAGCCGCTGCTCGCCGCGGCACAGCTGATGAGCGAGCATGGCGTCGCGCACCTGGTCGTGGTGGACAGGGCGAGCGGCTATCCGATCGGCGTCCTCTCCACGCTCGATGTCGCCGCGGTGTACGCCGACCGCTGATCGCTTCCGAAGTGCACCGTGAGCCTCGCGGCCCGGGAGCCGGGAGCCGCTCGTTGCCCAGCGACGTACATTCCCATCCGCATGGGCCAGGTGACGACGCCCACGAGGAGGGTGAGGACCTGGCGCTCGACCGAGAGTGGGCGCTTGTTGGCTACCAACATGGTGCCCGCACACTGCCAGTCCCCTCGGCCGCGCACATCGCCGGCCGCTACCTCGCAGATCGGGTAATTTCCCACATCGACTCCGCAGGTTTCACGCGAGGAAGCCAGGACCCCGCGAGGCTTATCGTGATGCCATGTCGGGGCACCTGCATCTCGCCTACCCGTCGGGCGCGGAGGGTCGGACGGAGCAGGAGACGGCGATCACCGTGGTGCTCGCCGACGACCACACTGCGGTGCGTCGCAGCCTGCGCCGATTGCTCGACGGCGCGGAGCACGTCCACGTGATCGCCGAAGCGTCGGATCTGACCACCGCGGCACAGGAGGTCCACGAACGGCTGCCCAAAGTACTCGTGCTCGACCTGGACTTGCCGAACGGGTCGAGCGTGGAAGTGGTCGGTCGGCTGCGGGCGCAGGTGCCTCGCACCGAGGTGGTCGTCTTGACCATGGACGAGAGCCCGCTGTTCGCGCAACAGGCCTTCGACGCCGGCGCAGTCGGGTTCGTGCTGAAGGACAGAGCGGACAGCGAACTGGTGGACGCGGTGCATCGGGCGGCGCGTGGTGAGGAGTACGTCAGCCCCCGCGTCGCGGCCGGGCTCGACATGCTGCGCCGAGCGGTTGACGGCGACGAGCTCAGTCCTCGCGAGGTCGAGGTCTTGCGGCTGATCGCGCTAGGTCACACGAGTGTCGAGATCGCGGCAAAGCTGCGGCTGTCGCGCCGTACCGTCGAGACCCATCGCGCCCGGATCCTGCACAAGCTTGGTTTGAGGACGCGAGCGGACCTCGTGCAGTTCGCCCTACGTCGGCGCCTGATTGGCGGCTGACAGCGTCGACGCCGCCGACGGGGAGCGCAGGGGCAGCCGGACCCGGACTCGGGTTCCGGGCTGGGCGGGTTCGATCTCCAAGGTGCCTCCGGCGATATACACGCGCTCGCGCATCCCGGCGAGACCGAACCCGCTGGTGGGGGCGTCGGCATCGAAGCCCGATCCGTCGTCCTCCACCTCGATCAGCACCTGGCCCAGGGACAGCGCTATCGCCACCCGGGCGGAGTCAGCCCGGGCATGCTTGGCGACGTTCGTCAGCGACTCCTGAACGATTCGATACACGGTGGTCTCGAGATCCGGATCGAGCTCCACGTGACCAGAGCCCGCCTCGCCCAGCGCGATCTCGCTGGTGATCTCGAGACCGGCCTCCCGGCGGCGATCGACCATCGCCTCGATCGCCGGCACCAGCCCGAGGTCGTCCAGCAGCGAAGGGCGCAGATCGCTGATGATTCCGCGGAGATTGGCGATCTCGAGCTCGATGTCCTCGATCGCCTGACGGATCCGCTCGTCCTTTGCCGCGACGTCGCCGCGGCCCAGGATCGAGGCCAGCGACACGCGCAGGCCGCCCAACGACTGGAGCGTCTGATCGTGCAGCTCCCGGGCCCATCGTTTCCGTTCGGCGTCCGCGGCGGCGATCGTGCTGCGCAACCGATCGGCCTCGACGCTTCGGCTCAGCGCCACAGCGTTCGCGGCCGATGCCGCGAACGTCCTCAGCAGCTGCTCGTCCTCATCGGTGAACGGATCCGCGTTCGGCCCATGATCGAACGCGGCCAGCACCCCGAGACCGCTGCCGCGATGGAGAACCGGCACGATCAGCGCGGTGTGAGCATCTCGCACGCCGAGCTGTTCGGGGGCAACCTGGAGGCGAGAACCGAGGTCGACGAGTCGCTCCGGGCGGCCGCGCTGCAGAACCTCCCCCGAGGTCGACCCCGACATCGGGACGCGATGCCCTCGCGCGCCCCGCGCGTGTCCGGCGCTGGCCGCCACGACCAGCTCGTCGCCCTCACGAAGCATGATCAGGACCGTGCGAGCATCGACGAGCGCACGGCCGCGCTTGACGATCAGCTCGAGAATCCGCTCGAGGTCAGACGCGCCGGTGATCGCATCTGCGATGTCCCGCGAGGCCTCCAGCGATCGGACCGCCCGCTCGAGCTGACCGCGACGGTGCTGGCTGTCCTCGTACAGGCGGGCGTTCCCGATCGCGGTCGCGGCCCATTGCGCCAGGACGATGGCGGCTTCCTCGTCCTCTTTGGTGAACTCTCCCCCGTCGTCTTTCTCGGTCAGGTACAGGTTGCCCCAGGCTTCGCCGCGGACGAGGATCGGAACCCCCAGGAAGCTGTGCATCGCCGGATGAGCGGCGGGAAACCCGTAGCTGCGCGGGTGCTCGCCCACGTCGGCCAGGCGCAGCGGGCGAGGGTCGTCGATGAGGATCCCGAGCACGCCCCGGCCGCGCGGGAGGTCGCCGATCGCGCGGTGGGTCGCCGCGTCGATGCCCAAGGTGAGGAACCGCTCGAGCTCCGACCGCGACTCGTCGAGCACGCCCAGGGCGGCGAATCTCGCACCGGTCAGCTCTCGCGCCTCTGCCAGAATCCGGTGCAGCACCGCCTCTGGATCGAGCTCCCCCACCAGTTCTCGACCCACGTCGAGCAGGCGGCGCAGCTTGTCTTCGTAGTCCGGCATCAACCCCTGGGATGTCCCCCACGTTGGTTACAACATTTCCAGCGTACCGACCCGTCGATCGGCCAGCCAGGATCCTTAGCCGGGCGGGGCAGGTGCGTGGGTCATTTGCGGGTGCTGACCCGCGCGTCGTAGCGTTCTTGGTCGATGCCGGCCATCTGGACCGAACAGCTGTCCAAGCGCTACGGGTCGACGGTGGCGCTCGATTCGCTCGACCTCGAGGTCCGCGAGGGCGAGGTGTACGGCTACCTCGGGCCAAACGGCGCCGGCAAGACGACCACGATCAGGCTGCTCTTGGGGCTGCATCGGGCCAGCTCAGGCCGAGCCGAGCTGTTCGGAGTCGACTGCTGGCAGAACCCGGTCGCGGCCCATCGTCGAGTTGCGTTCGTAGCCGGCGAGCCGTTCCTGTGGCCCTCGCTCACGGCGGCCGAGACGCTCGAGTTCCTGGGGCGCCTGCACGGCGGGACCGATCGCGTCTACCGCCACGATCTGGTGGAGCGCTTCGAGCTCGACCTCTCCAAGAAGGTCCGCGCGCTGTCGAAGGGAAACCGGCAAAAGGTGCAGCTGATCGCGGCGCTGGCCACCCGCGCCGACCTGCTGCTCTTCGACGAGCCCACGAGCGGGCTCGACCCGCTGATGGAGAAGGCGTTTCGCGACACCGTGCAAGAGGCCAAAGACCGCGGCCAGACCGTGTTCCTCTCCTCTCACATCCTGAGCGAGGTTGAGGCCCTGTGCGACCGGGTCGGCATCCTGCGCGCTGGAAAGCTGGTCGACCAGGGAACGCTGGCAGAGCTGCGCCACCTGAGCGCGCACACCGTCGAGGCCACGTTCGAAGGCCCGGCTCCGGAGCTTCCGACGCTCCGCGGGGTGACCGTCACACCGGCCGGGCCTTCCCGGCTGCGCTTCGAGGTCGCGGGCGAGATCGGCCCGCTGATCGACGCGCTGGCCGGCCACCGGGTCGGGACGCTCACGAGCCGCGAGCCGTCACTCGAGGAGATCTTCCTCCACCACTACGACCATGGCCGAGGGTAGCCCGCGCATCGCCGGACGCGGGTCGCCTGCGCTGCTGCTCGTGCTGGCGCGGCGGGCCATGCGCGATGCCCGAGCGCGCACGATCGCCTTCGGCTACCTGTTCGCGGCGGTCTCCTACCTTCAGCCGGTTGCCTACCGGCACGCCTACCCCACGCTCGCCGACCGGATCGGCTTCGCGCGCAGCTTCGGTGACAACAAGGCGGTGGTGCTGTTCTACGGAAAGGCGTACGACCTGCTCACGATCGGCGGCTACTCCGCGTGGCGCGTGGGCGGCGTGCTGGCGATCTTCGCGGCGGTGTTCGGGCTGTTCGCCGCGGTCCGGGCCCTGCGGACCGAAGAAGACGCGGGCCGGGCCGAGCTGGTGCTGGCCGGCGCGGTGAGCCGCTCCACGCTGTTCGCGGCCGCGATCACCGCGATCGCCGCCGGGACGCTGATCCTGTGGGCGGCCGCCTTCGCCGGGCTGGCGGTGGGCGGGCTGCCCGTCGCCGGGTCGGCCTATCTCGCGTTGGCGGTGGTGTCGGCGGCGCCCGTGTTCGCCGGAGTGGGCGCGCTGGTGTCCCAGCTGGCGTCAAGCCGGCGGCTGGCCCTCGAGCTCGGAGGGCTGGTGATCGGGGTGTTCTTCGTGCTCCGGGTGATCGCCGACACCTCCAGCGGCGCCTCCTGGCTGCGCTGGGTCTCGCCGCTGGGATGGGCGGAGGAGCTTCGGCCGTTCACCGGAGCACAGCCGTGGGTGCTGCTCTTGCCGACCGTCACGAGCGCGCTCCTGCTCGTGGCCGCGGGCCGAATCGCGCTCGAGCGCGACGTGGGCCGCGGCCTGCTCGCCGCGCACGAGAGCGCGCGGCCCCGGGTCAGGCTGCTCGGCACCCCGACGGCCCATGCGCTGCGGGAGGAGCGGACCGGGCTGCTCGTGTGGACCGGCGCGGTCGGCGCTCTGGGGTTCGTGATCGGGGTGATCTCCAAGAGCATCTCGTCGGTCGGGATCTCGCAGTCGCTTCGCCACACGCTGTCCGAGCTCGGCGCCGGCTCCGCGCTGACGCCGACGTCATACATCGGGTTCTCGTTCAGCTTCTTCGTCGTCGCGGTAGGCGCGCTGGCCGTCTCCCAGGTGGCTGCGGCCCGCCACGAGGAGCTCGAGGAGCGGCTCCAGACCGTCCTTGCCCTTCCGGTCAGCCGCCGCCGGTGGTTGGGTGGGCGTCTGATGCTGGGCGGCCTGGCCGTCGCCGCCGTCGCGCTGGCCGCCGGCGCCTTCACCTGGCTCGGCGCCGCGACCCAGGACGTTTCGCTGTCGTTGGCGAAGATGCTCGAGGCCGGGGCCAATTGCCTGCCGGCGGCGATCCTGTTCCTCGGCCTCTCGGCGCTGGCCTACGCGGTCGTGCCGCGCGCGGGCACGGGCATCGCGTACGGCGTGTTGGTCGCGGCATACCTCTGGCAGCTGTTCGGCTCCCTGCTCGGCGCGCCGCACTGGCTCGTCAACGCGACGCCGTTCGGCACCGCACATCGGGCTGGTGCCGGCCGGGTCGCTGCGATGAGGAGCCGCCGGCGTCATGCTCGCGATCGGGCTGCTGGCGGGGATCGGAGCCCTCGAGCTGTTCGCCCGGCGTGACCTGAGCGCGGCGTGACCTTCTCACGCGTCTCACGAAGCGTTAAGCGCGCCCACTTAGGCTTCGTTCATGCGATCCTCCGGGTCACGGACTGAGGTTCGGGGCGGACGGGTGTTGGTGGTGGATGACGACCCGGACGTGCGCGAGGCCGTTGAGACCGCGCTCGCACTCGAGGGTCACCGTGTCACGACCGCGACCGACGGCCTCGCCGCGTTGAAGCGGCTGGGGCAGGCGGAGTTCGACGCGGTGGTGCTGGATGTGCTGATGCCGAACCTCGACGGCTTCGAGGTGTGCCGGCGCCTGCGAGCGTCGGGAAACCGGACGCCGGTCTTGATCCTGACCGCGCGCGACTCGGAGCAGGACACGATCCGCGGCCTGGACCAGGGCGCGGACGACTATCTCGTGAAGCCGTTCGGGTTGGGTGAGCTGTTGGCGCGCGTGCGGGCGCTGCTCCGACGGACGCGTCCGACGGGCGAGGATGCGCCACTCTGGTTTGCCGGCCTCTCGCTCGACCGGCACACCCGGGAGGCGTCCCGCGGTGGTCGCAGGCTCGACTTGACGCCGACGGAGTACGCCCTGCTGGAGCTGTTCTTGCGCAATCCCCGCCAGGTGCTGACGCGGGAGCTGATCATGGAGCGGGTCTGGAACTACGACTTTGGGCCGACGTCGAATCCACTCGAGGTGTACATCTCCTACCTGCGCCGAAAGACCGAGGCGGGTGGCGAGCCGCGTCTGATCCACACGGTGCGCGGGATCGGCTACGCGCTCCGAGAGCCGTGAGCCTGCGTAGCCGCTTGACGGTCGCCGGGGGCGGTGCGGTGTTCGTCGCGCTTGCGGTCGCGTCGTTGGTGATCTATTTCTCAGTGCGCTCGAACTTGCAGGAGCAGGTCAACGCCTCCTTGGTTCAGTTGGCAGAGGGCGTCGCCTCGAAATGGAACGTCGAGAACACGCTGGGGCCGGCGAACGACCGGCCACTCTTTGGCAGCGACGCGTCCGGCTATTTCCAGGTCATCCCGAGCATCAGCGCCGCGACGACGGGGGAGCTGCGGGCAACGAGAGGCAAAACCCCTCTCAAGCAGAGCCTCGACGGGTTCGTGCCCGCGATCGGCCTGGACGCCTCGGTGGCAAGGGGAGTCGCGCCGCCGTACTTCCGGGACGTGCGCTATCGGGGCGTGGCGATGCGGCTGTACACGATGCCGCTCTCGTCCGCGCGCGACGGGCTGATTCGGACCGCGCGCCCGCTGACCGAGGCGACCGCGACGATCACCCGCGTCCGCTGGCTGCTGTTGGGCCTGACGCTCGGTGGGGCGCTGGTCGCGGGCCTGCTCGGGCGGCTGGCCGCGGGGGCGGTGCTGCGCCCGGTGCGCTCGCTCGCAGGCACGGTGCGCGACGTGAGCGCGACACGTGACCTGGGCCGGCGAATCCCGGTGAGCGGCCGGGACGAGCTGGCGAGCCTCGCCGCCGACTTCAACGCGATGCTCGCCGCGCTCGAGGAGTCCCAACGAGCACAGCAGCAGTTGATCGCGGACGCCTCACACGAACTGCGAACGCCGCTGACCGCGCATCGCGCGAACATCGAGTTGCTGGCGCGTCCGGACCTGCCCGTCGGGCAGCGCCAGCGCGTGCTCGGAGCAGCGGTCCGGTCGATGGAGCGACTCTCGGCACTGGTCGGCGATCTCATTCAGGCCGCCCGGGACGGCAGGCCCGTCGACGCACGCGAGCCGCTCGCGCTCGACGAGCTCGTGGCGGGAGCCGTCGAGCGGGCGCAGCACAGGGCCTCGGAGCTGCGCTTCGAGAGCCGGCTCGAGCCCTACCGGCTTGTCGGGGCACCCTCGCGACTCGAGCGCGCGGTCGACAACGTTCTCGACAACGCGATCAAGTGGAGCCCGCCCGGGCGGCACCGTCGAGGTCCGGCTCGCCGCTGGGCAGCTGACCGTGCGTGACCACGGGCCCGGCATCGCCGAGGCCGACCTACCGCACGTCTTCGATCGCTTCTACCGCGCCGCCGCGGCTCGCGCCCTGCCCGGCTCCGGGCTCGGGCTCGCGCTCGTCAAGCAGACGGTCGACGACCACGGAGGCAGCGTCGCCGTCGCCAACGCGGACGGCGGAGGGACGCTCCTCACGGTCCGCTTCGACGTCGACGACCGGTAAACGCACTCTCAGCAAGCTCTCAGCAACCTCTCAGACGAAGCGGCGATCCGCTCAGGTTTCGCTGGTGAGCTTGCCGCATGTCGAATCGCGAGGCCGTATGCGCACTCGCCTACGCGGCTCATGAGCTGCGCGGCGAGATCGCCCTCCAGCTCGCGCTCGTGGAGGTCGCACTCGCCGACGCCAGCGCGGACACGCCCGCCCTGCGGGAGATGGGCGAGCGCGTCGTCGCCGGCTGCCACCGACAGGAACGGGTGCTCGAGGCGCTGCTCATGCTCGCCCGCAGCGAGCACGGACACCTGCCGCGGGAGCCGGTCGACCTCGCCACGACCGCCGTCGAGGTCCTGCGAGCCCACGATCACCACGGGCTCAGGAGCCGGGTGGCGCTCGAGCCCGCCCGCACCACCGGCGACCCGCGACTGGTCGAGCGCCTGGTCGCGAACCTCGTGGCGAACGCCGTCCGTCACAACGTTCCGGGCGGCCGCCTCGATATCGGCACCCGCACCGCCGCAGGTCGGGCGATCTTCACGATCGCGAACACCGGACCGCTGATCCCCAGCGGCGAGCTCACCCGCCTCTTCCAGCCGTTCCAGCGCCTCACCACCCGCTCCGCCGATGGAGCCGGGCTCGGCCTCGCGATCGTGCAAGCGATCGCCAACGCCCACGACGCCACCGTCACCGCGCGTACCCGAACCGGCGGCGGCCTCGGCATCGACGTGGCTTTCTCCGCTCTCGACTGAAAGGACCGAACGTCATGCGTTGCCCTCGTCCACGCGTCGCCACCACCGTCGTCGCGGTTGCGGTTGTTGCGCTGCTCGCGGCCGGCTGTGGCGGCGGCTCTTCGCGGTCCACGAGTGCCGCCACGAGCACGGCGCGGACCGCGCTCGCCTTCGCCCATTGCATGCGCTCCCACGGGGTGCCGAGCTTCCCCGACCCCGACAGCAGCGGAGAGATCCCCAAGCGACAGATCGAACGGCTCGGGATCAGCGAGTCCCAGATGCGGGCGGCCGAGAGTCCGTGCGATCACCTGCTCCCGAACCGGGGTCTCGGGCCGAAGGAAACACCCCGACAGACGCGCACCCGGCTCGCGGACGCTCTCGCCTTCGCTCGCTGCGTCCGCGCCCGTGGGTTCCCGAGCTTCCCGGACCCGACCAACCAGGGTCAGCTGACGCCGGAGATGATCACCGCGGCGGGCATCGACCTGCACCAGCGAAAGCTGCTGAATGCGGGCCTGGCCTGCGTGCCGGTGACCCATGGCCTGCTCACACCGGCGGCGATCGAGCGGGCGGTGAACGGCGGCTGAAGCGGACCTCAGCCGGCTGGTAATCGCAGCATGAACCGCGCCCCACCCGCCGGGGACGGGGCGCACGTGATCGTGCCGCCGTGTGATTCGATCGTCCGGCGGACGATCGCGAGCCCAAGGCCCGTCCCGTTGCGCTGACTTCCGGGAAGGCGCACGAACGGTTCGAAGATCCGTTCGCACTGATCGGCGGGGATCCCGGGCCCGTTGTCGGTCACGGACAGCACTGGACCGTTTGCGGTCCGCGTGACTTCGACCACGACCGTGTCGGCGACCGCGGACGCGTTGTCGAGCAGGTTGCGGACCGCGCGAAGCAGCGCGTCGCGGTCCCCGGTGGTCCGAACGGGACCGTTGCTGACCAGTTCGACGCGTGCGGCCGGGTCAGTGATGCGCGTGCCCGCCACCGCGGTCGACGCGAGGTCGGCAAGGTCGAGGGGTTCCCAGTGCGGTCGCTCGCGGGCGTCGAGCCGGGCGAGGTTCAAGAGGTCGTCGATCAGGTGCCCGAGGCGGCCGCTGTCACGCGCGAGCTGGGCTTCGATCGCGTCACGCTCCGGGCGCGCCGGCTGATCTCGCAAGAGCCGCTCGGCGGTCGCCTGAAGCGCGGCGACCGGTGTGCGGAGCTCGTGCGACGCGTCGGCCAGGAACGTTCGCATCGCCGCCTCGGACGCGCGCGCCTCCGAGACCGCGCGGTCGAGCAGCACGAGGGCGCGCGCGAGCGCCGCCAGGAGCGCCAGCGCGATCACGCCGCCGATCGCTTCGGTGACCTCCAAGCTGCGGACTTGCCGGTCGATCCCGGCACGGCTGCCGGTCAGGGTCGCGGGCACCTCGCGGCCGTCGACCGGGATCCGCTCGTGCACGGTCATGAGCGCTCCGCCCGCGATCTCGAGAGTTCCGCCGCCCGCGGTTATCCCGGCCAGGTCGACCGAGATGCCCTCCGCGGCGAGCGAACCGATCACGGACTTGAACGCCGCCGGCGTGCGCGCCGCGCCGAGCGCGCTCGCCCCCGAGGTGAGGTCTGTGCGTAGGCGCTGCTCGAGCCCATCGCGGTAGCGGACCGTGATCGTCACGACGAACGCCGCGAGCGCGGCGACTATCACGAGCATCGAGGCGGCAATCAGCCGCGTGCGCGCGGGTCGGTGGCGCCTCACGGTGAGAACCGGTAGCCGATCCCGCGGACGGTATGGATCATGCGAGGGCCGTCGTCCTCGAGCTTTCGCCGCAGCGCGCTGATGTGAACCTCGACCAGGTTGGGGTCATACGCGTCGTAGCCCCACACCTGGGTCAGCAACTGGTCCTTGGACAGGGCCTGTCCGCGGTGGCGCATGAGAAACGCGAGCAGGCGACGCTCCGTCGAGGTCAGCGCGAGCTCCCGACCCGCGCGAGCGGCAAACCCGTGTTCTTCGTCGACGAGCAGCCGCCCGACCTCCAGGACCTGCGGGATCGCGCCCCGCCGGCGCAGCACGGCCCGCACGCGCGCCATCAGTTCCTCGAGCGCAAACGGCTTCACCAGATAGTCGTCGGCGCCCAGTTCGAGTCCGGCGACCCGGTCGGCCACGGCGTCGCGGGCCGTGAGGAAGATGATCGGCAACTCATGGCGCCGCCGGACCGACCTAGCCCACTCGAACCCGTTGCCACCCGGCAGCAGCACATCGAGGATCGCCAGATCGGGCGCGAACGCCAGCACGTCTCCGGGCCGCGGGAGATCCTCGAATGCTGCGGCGGCGAACCGCTCCGCGCGAAGCGCGCCGAGCACCGCCTCGCGCACCGGCCGCTCGTCCTCGATCACCACCACTCGACCGATCGGCTCGCCCATCGCGTGAGCGATTGTCCCCGACGCAGCCTGAAGATCGGCTGAAGAACCGCTGCGCTTCAGGTTGATCTCAGGTTGGCGCGGGAGCCTGACCGCTGTCGGGGCGATGCCGCTCCGGCGGCCACATCGAAAGGAGACCACGTGAACGATCAGGACGCCAGGTACGCCCGGCTTCGCTACACCGCAATGGGCGCACTCGCCACGCTCGCCGTGGTCGGCGCGATCGCCGGCACGGCCGCCCTGGCCTCGAGGTCGCACGCCAAGACGCCGACGTCCCCAGCACCCACCAAGACCCACGCGCCGCAGCCCGACTCGAGCCAGCCCTTCCTGAACGACGTCCAGCGGCTCGTCGACGACGGCACGATCACCGCGGCAGAGGGTCGGGTTGTCGATGGCGAAATTCAGGCCGGCAGGGTCGACACGCAGACGCTCGCCGACAGCGGGTTCACCCAAGCCCAGCTCCAGGCGGTCCAGGACGCGCTCTCCAGCACGAAGCGTGCGCTGGCGGCCCGTGTCAATGCCTCGGGCTGAGCGCCTCAGCGAGGGCGCCGCGACCGCGGATGTCGAGCTTGCGATACGAGTTGCCGAGGTGCCACTCGACCGCCTTGATGGTCACGAACAGCTCGTTTGCGATCTCGCGGTTCGTGCGGCCCTGCGCGGCCAACTCGGCGACGCGCCGCTCGCTCGGAGTGAGCTGATCGGTGCCGTTGCGGCTTGACGGCGCACGGCCGCCGGCGCGCTGGAGCTCCTCGCGAGCGAGGCGAGCGGCGCGACGGGCCCCGACCTGCTCGGCGATGGCGAGCGCTTCCCGGAGGGTGTCCCGGGCCTCGGTCGGGCGCCCGGCGCGGCGGATCGCTCCGCCGTGCTCGACCAGTGTGTACGCGAGGTCGACGTGCGCGCCGCAGCCTCGCAACAGCTTGGCTGCGGCGGCGAGTCCGTCCTCGACCTCAGGGCCGCTGTTGAGTAGCGCGGCGGCCCGGGACGCGATGCCGAGCGCGCGCGGCGCGCCGAACCGCTCGGCGAGCTCGAGTTCGCGGTCGATCAGCTCGCGCGCGCGCTCCGGCCGGACCCTGAGCGCAGCGACTGCAGCCTCCGAGCGCCAATGGAACATCGCCGGGTTGAGCGCCTGGACAGATTCGGCGAACTCACCGCAAGCCAGGAACTCGCTGAGCGCGCGCTCCCAGTCGCCGGTCGCGGCGGCGAGGCGCCCGCGCGCCTCGTGCCGCCAGGCGGCGAAGGTCCCGGTCGG
This sequence comes from uncultured Solirubrobacterales bacterium, assembly GCA_963841535.1. Classification (GTDB taxonomy): domain Bacteria; phylum Actinomycetota; class Thermoleophilia; order Solirubrobacterales; family Solirubrobacteraceae; genus Palsa-465. The sequence continues at coordinate 249,012 of CAWJDF010000005.1, forward strand.
CGCGGGACCGCGCTCCACCCGAGCCACTACCTCCTCGGCCTCGTCGTATTCGTCGCTCTCGATCAGTCCGCGCGCAAGACAGTAAGCCGCCGCCGGAAGGTACATGTGCAGGGCGCCGTCGAACACCTCGAGACCGGTCATCCCTTCGCCGATCACGTCTCCGATCGGGCCGGTCCACAGTCGCAGCCGGGCCCGGAGTAGCGATCCCGCGGCGAACCACGTCACCCAGCCGACGCGCCGCGACTCCTCGAGCGCCCGGGCCAGGATCGCGTCGGCGCGCTCGTACTGATCGCTGTAGGCGAGCGCGCCGGCCACCGCGAGCTCGACCGGCAGGTCGTCGAGGACGTGTTTCACTGCGCGCGCGTCGGATCCGGGTCGCTCGGACGCCCCAGCGTCGTCGTAGAGCGTGTCGGCGAGCCGGACCAGCGCCTGGTGCGGCTGGCCCTCGCGAACCCGTACCGTGACTGACCTGCTCACCAGCAGCCGCCCCGACGGCGTGGAGGCAATTCCCGGCTGGGCGGAGATGGCGTCGGCGCGCCGGTTGACCTCGCGTGCGCGCCCCGGCACCAGCACCGCCGACGTGAGGTACCACGCCTCGAGCTCGTTTGCGAGCTCGCCCGCGTCCTCTCCCAGCTCGGACAATCCTCGCTCAAATGTCGTGCAGGCGTCCTCCGGCCGTCCCGCATCGTGCAGGGCGCGCCCGAGCCCCACGGCGAGCGCGGCGCGCTGCTCCGGCCCTTGCGCGAACTCGATCGCCGCCTCCAGGTGCCGGGTCGCGAGATCCGGCGCGAAGGTCGCCTCGGCCTGACCGAGCTCGGCCAGGAGCTCGACCCGGCGACCGTCGCGCGGCGGCTCACGCAGCGCGCGTTCCAGATACCGGGCGGCGGAAGCGGGCACCCCGTGGGCCATCGAGAGCCGCGCGGCGTCCCGGAGGCCATCCACCACGGCGCCATCGCCGGCCGGGGGCGATCCGAGCAGGTGCGGGGCGACGCATTCCGCCGACAGGTGCGCGGCTTGAAGGACATCGGCGGCCCGCCGGTGCAACTGGCCCCTGCGCGCCCGTGACAGCGCCCCGTAGACGGTCGTGCGCAGCAGCGGGTGAGTGAAGACCAGCTGGTCCTCGCTCACGCGCAGGATGTCGACCCGCTCCAGCTGGTCGAGGGCAGCGAGCGCGGCCGCCGGCTCGAGCTCGGCCAGCGCCGCCGCCCACGGCAGCTCGGCGTCCACCTCGAACACCGACATCGCGTCCGCGAGCGAGCGGGCCTCGGGAGCCAGCGAAGCGCGCTACTGGAAGTTCGTCGACTCCTACCCGACAACGGGTGACGGGCAAGACGCAGAAGTACCGCATGCGCCGAGATCGCTGTCGAGGAACTCGGGTTGAAGGCGGCGGCATGATCGGCATGACCCGCATGAACTTCCGGGGCTCCCTGGGCGAGGGAAGCGACCGCGACGAGATCGGCCGGCTGGCCGCGCTTTCGGCCAGCCGCGCGCCGGAAGGGGTGGTGCTGCTCGCCGAGGTCGAAGGTGAGCCGGTGGCCGCCATTGGCCTGTTCGACGGTCACGCGGTGTCAGACCCCGCGCGCTCCAGCATCGCGGTCCGCCTGCGGCTTCACCTGCTTCGCCTCCAGCTTCGCCTGATCGTGGCCGTCCACGGCCTTTGACAACCACGCCTAACACCGACAAGGAGATTCCAATGTCACACCACACCGTGATCATCCGTGCAGTCACTCCGACCGACGCCGACGCCCTGACCCATCTGGTCACCATCGGCTCTCGGGCCTACACGCCGGGAAGCGCCGGCTTGGTCGCCGAGGTCGACGGCACCGCCGTCGCCGCGATCTCGCTCACCAGCGGGGCAGTCGCCGCCGATCTTGACCACGCGCACTCGCGCGCGGTCAAGTCCCTCAGGTACCGGCGCTATCAGATCCTGCGCCAAGGAGGGGACGTCGGGCGGGCCCGGAACGTGCTGCGCCGTCTCGCCCCGGCGCGCCGCGTACTGCAGGAAAGCCCGGCCTGACCCGCAGACAACTGCGTCGCGCGTCAGGTTGTCGCGATCAGGCCGCCGTCGATCACATAGTTGGCACCGGTCACGTTCGCGGTGCGATCGGAGGCCAGCAAGGTGACCAGCGTCGCGACCTCTTCCGGCGTGGTGAATCGACCGGTAGGTATGGCCGCTGTCGCGCCGGCGCGAATCGTGTCGGCGTCGACCCCGGTGGCGTCCCCGAGCGTAGCGGCGACGCCATGCTCGCCCAACCACAGGTCGGTGCTGACCTGTCCGGGCGAGACGCAGTTCACCCGGATCCCCTTCGGCCCGAACTCCCGCGCCAACGACTTGCTGAGGTTCACGACCGCAGCCTTCGCCGCGCCGTAGTCGACGGTGGCCGCGTCGGGCTGGAAGAACGAGTTGACCGAAGCGACGTTCACGATCGATCCGGAGCCGTGCTCGAGCATCGGCCCGAGGGCGGCCCGGGTGGCGCGGAGGCCGGTGAAGAAGTTCATGCGGAGGGCCCACTCGAACTCCTCGTCGCTGGTGGCCAGGAACCCGTCGACTCTGATGCGGACCGCGCCGACGTTATTAACGAGCACATCGAGTCGGCCGTGCTCATCGACCGCCTCCTGCACGAGCCGCGCTGGCCCGTCCTCGGCCATCAGGTCCACGGAGACCGCTGTGACCCCGTCCAAACCGTCGAGGTTGTCCGTCGAGCGCGAACCCGCGACGACGTGGGCGCCCTCGGCGACGAGCGCGCTGGTGATTGCGAGCCCGATGCCCTTGTTGGCGCCCGTGACAACCGCAACCTTGTCGGTCAGGTGAAGATCCATCGGCGAGAGCCCTTATGTGGCCTATTCGGTCGCTGCCACGAGCGCGTCGAGGACGCCGTCCAGCCAGTTGTCGACCGCGGCGGCGACCTCCTGCCAATCTGAGGCGACCATGTGGAAGTGCGGGCGACCTTCGAACTCGAGGTAGTCGGTACGGGCTGGAGAGCGCTCGTAGCGTTTGTACTGTGCCTTCGAGAGCGAAGCGGGAACTGTGTGGTCCTCCGCCGCGCCGACGATCAGCAGTGGCGCTCGATCCCCGCTCTTGAAGTGAACCTCGGTGGGCGGATGCAGGTGGAAGTTCGCGAAGCCGGCCTCGTAGAAGATCTGCCCGGTCTCGGGGACCGCGTACCGCTCGTATGCCGAGGCCGCGTCCTCTTCGGAGAACGTGTTCACGAACGCGTAGGTGAACTCCTCGGGCGTCAAGGTCACAACACCGTGCCACTTCGACGGATGCGCCAGCGCGGGAGCGCCGGCCTTCAGCGTCGAGAACGGCAGCGCGAGGATTCCCTTGGGCGGCGCCGGGCTCATCGCGACCCCGGCCCGGCCGAGGCCGCGGTCCAGGAGCAGCTCGACGAACAAGCCCCCGTACGAGTGCCCGATCAGGACCGGGGGCTGATCGAAAGCCTCGATGATCTCGGCGTAGTGGTCGACGATCTCTTGGACGCCGAGGCCCGCGGATGCCTCCGCGGTCTCGCGCATCTCCTCCACGTCCCCCTGCTTGCGCGGCCACTCAGGGGCGGACACGGCAAAGCCGCGCTTGGTGAAGTACTCCGCATAGTTGTCCCAGCTACGCGCGGAAAGCCACGCGCCATGGATCAAGATGAGCGGGATGTGCCCGTTCTGGGCCTCGTTGGCTTCCATCCGGTCCTCCTCGTGTTTCGGTGGGCACGGTGAGAGCCTACGCCACCCCTCCCCACTTCCAGTTTATACCGGACACGGGGCCTTCATGAAGCCCTGGGTCGTGCCGCATAATCGCCCGCCGCAAGCCAGAACCGACGTGACGGGAGGAGCGAAATGCGAGAGCCTGCGGTGGTCATCGTGGGAGGCGGTCCGGCCGGGATGATGCTGTCGGCGGAGCTGGCGTTGGCGGGGGTCGACGTCGCGGTCGTGGAACGGCGTGCCGATCACGTGCTCGTCGGCGCACGCGCGGGCGGCTTTCAAGCGCGCACGGTCGAAGTGTTCGACCAGCGCGGTGTCGCTGATCGGTTCCTCGCGGAGGGTCAGCTGCATCACGTCGTGATGTTCGGCGGAGGCGTGCTGGATATGAGCGACTTCCCGACGCGCCATCCGTACACGCTCGGTATCTGGCAGAACCAGGTCGAGCGGATCATGGCCGACTGGATCGCCGAGCTTCCGGTGCACATCTGCTACGGACGCGAGGTGACGGGGTTCGTGCAGGACGAGACCGGCGTCGAAGTCGGGCTCGCAAACGGCGAGTCGCTATGGGCGCCGTATCTCGTCGGGTGCGACGGAGGACGCAGCCTGATCCGTAGAGCCGCCGGCATCGAGTTCCCGGGCTGGGACCCGACGAGAAGCAACCTGATCGCCGAGGTCGAGCTGACCGACGGACCCGCGCAGGACCTCCGTCACGACGCCAGGGGCGTCCATGCCCTCCGCAGGATGGAGGACGGCAAGACGTTCCGGGTCGTCGTGACCGAGCAGCAGATCGGGCCGAGCAGCGAGCCCACGCTCCGCGATGTCAGCCAAGCGCTCACCGCCGTCTGGGGCACCGACTTCGAAATCCGCAACCCGACGTGGATCTCGAGATTCACCGACATGACGCGGCAGGCCGCGGCCTACCGCGCCGGACGGGTCCTGCTCGCCGGGGACGCCGCGCACATCCATTACCCGGCGGGTGGGCAGGGCCTCAGCCTCGGCGTGCAGGACGCGGTGAATCTGGGATGGAAGCTGGCCCAGGTCGTCAAAGGTACCTCCCCTGACAGCCTCCTCGATACGTATCACGACGAGCGCCACCCGGTCGGCGCCCGCGTGCTCAGGCAGACGATGGCGCAAGCCGTGCTCCAGCGCCGAGACGAACGCACACAGGCGCTTGTCGATGTCGTGTCGGAGATCGCGAGCATGGACGAGCCTCGCAGGCACATCGCCGGCCTCATGTCCGGGCTCGACATCCACTACGACCTGGGCGACGGACATCCGCTGCTCGGCCGCCGCATGCCCGATCTCGACCTGACCAGCGCCGACGGCCCGCTCCGGGTCTTCGAGCTGCTCCACGACGCACGGCCGCTGCTGCTCAACCTCGGTCAGCCCGGCGACCTCGACGTCACGCCCTGGGCCGACCGGGTCAAGCTGATCGACGCGCACTACGAAGGGGAATGGGAGCTACCGGTGCTCGGCGTGGTCGGCGCCCCCGCGGCGGTGCTGGTCCGCCCAGACGGCTACGCCGCGTGGGTGGGAGACGGCACGGACCCCGGGCTCACCGACGCCCTGACCACCTGGTTCGGGCCGCCTTCCAGCCGCTGAAGCGGGTCGGCACAGCCCGGCGCTCGATGCGGTGCCGTCCACCGGCGCAGCGTGAGACGCTGAGCCCGGAAGCTGACTACGCTGCGGCTCGGTGAACGCGACGGTGACCCTCGAACCCTGGGGCAGCGGCGACCTGCCGCTGCTCGAGCGGCTGATGGGCGACCCGCGCATGACCGAGCACCTCGGCGGCCCCGAGAGCCCGGACAGGCTGCGCGAGCGTCAGGGCCGCTACGAGCACCTGGAAGCGAGCAATCGCATGTTCAAGATCGTCGATGTGACGAGCGGCGCCGGCGTCGGCTCGGTCGGCTTCTGGACGAAGGAGTGGCGCGACCAGCAGGTCTACGAGGTCGGCTGGATGGTCGTGCCGGAGTTCCAGGGGCGCGGCATCGCGTTTGCGGCGACCGCGCAGGCGATCGAGCGCGCCCAGCGCGAGGACAAGCACCGCTTCATGCACGCCTTTCCGAACGTCGACAACGCGCCGTCGAACGCGATCTGCCGCAAGCTCGGCTTCGAGTTGCTCGAGGCATGCGAGTTCGAGTTCCCGAAGGGACACTTCATGACCTGCAACGACTGGCGGCTGGACCTGCGCGCCTAGGGTCTGGTGAGTTCAGCCTAGCCTCGAAGCGCCGTTATCGCGTGAGTGGTGACTGCCGTTTGGTTTTCGGGGTGTGAGTTCGTGGTGCGGGCCGGGTGTCGACGCGGACCGGGCCTGCCGGGACGTCCGGCGTGTCCTGATGACAGGTGGGGCTGTCGTTTGCGGGCAGGCGGCAGCGTGGCGTCGTGGTCGTCGAGGGTTCCGGCTTGAGGTGCGGCCGGTGTTCAGCAGAGCGCGGGGTTGGAGCGCAGGCGCGTGAACCCGGCGGCGAGCGCCCGGGACCAGGGCCAGTCGCGGTCGAGCTTGAGCTGGGCGCGCCGGCCGTGGCGGACGAGCTTGGCGGCGATGTGCAGCAGCCGTTGGCGAAGGCGCTTGGGTTCGGCCTTGGCGAGCTCGCCGTCGAGGCAGATCAGCCTGGTCCAGGCGAGCAGGTCTTGGGCGATCAGCGAGATCTCCAGCCAGGTCTGGTTGTGCTCGAAGGCGTAGTGCGGGAGGTTGCGCATGCCGGTGTCCTTCCCGGCGCGGATCGAGTCCTCCACCCGGGCGCGGCCGCGGTGATGCAACTCCAACGTGGCGATGTCGTTGCCGTCCTGGTCGGTGAGGAAGCACGTGTAACGGTGGCCGTGCTCGTCGAAGATCGTGAACTGCGCGCCGGGGTGTGGACGCTCGCGGCGGACGATCAGCCTCGAGCCCTCGGGCCAGGCGGACAGGTCGAGATAGTCGGTCAGGTCCGCGACCCACGCACCCTTGCGATCCTTGCCGTCGGCGTCGATCGCCTGCACCCACGCGGATTCGGGCAGTTCGAGGATCGCCTGGCGGACCGTCTCGGTCAGCTCGTAACCGACCGAGAAACGGATCCCAGCTTCACGGCAGTCATTGGTGAACGCGTGCGTGCACCCGCCGATATCCGTCCTGACGAGGATCTCCCGATCGAGGTCCTCGGCGGGGAGCTGCGTGAGCGCCATGCCCAGCACCGTGAAGTGATCCTCGGCGGTGTTCGACCCGGCATTCCCGGGCCGGAGGATCGCGGCCAAAGCTTCGCCGGTCTCATCCAGCCAGCAGCCGAGCGGATGGAACCCGTACCCGTGCTTGTAGTTGCCCGCCGCCAGCTCCTTATCGGAATGCGCGGTCAGCAGGGTCGCGTCGATGTGCAGCGTGATCGTGTCGGGGCGTGCGCCCGCATCCCACACCCGCGCCCGAGCTTGAGCCCGCGCCGTCCGGACCCGGGCCAGCGACGACTCGTCGACCGATTTGAGCACCCGGTGCGTCGTCGTCTCCGACGCACGAGCCCCGAACAGCCGCTCCTGCCCCTCAAACGCGGCCATGTCGGTCACGCAGTCGCCGCCGTCGACGAGCATCACCGCCACGTCCCGGACCACCCGGCCGGGATCGTGCGCCGAACGCCGCTCCCGCGTGTCCGCCAACGCGGCCGACAACGCGTCCGTCAACCCCGAACGGTCGGCCAACTCGACCACCAGCGCCACCCCCGCGTGCGAGACCAAACCCTCGCCGTCCGCCGTCACTTCTACTGTTCTCAGCCGAGCCGCTGGCTTCACCAACTGGGTGTCCTCCTGGGTCGAGACTGCAGGCGTCAGGAACCCGCATTCTTACGGCCCGGGAGGACGTTCCCACCTCCCCGAGTCAGCCCACTATCGGCGCTTCCAGGCTAGGCGTCACCGAGTGCTTTGCCATCGGGTTCCGCCCGGTGCCGGCAGCGGGTTTCAACGGGACGTCCGGCCCTCGCGGGGCCCTAGCGCACGAGCGCCGCGGAAACCTCCTCGGCGAACTCGCCCGCCGATTGCTGGCGATCCCGCGGGTCCTTGGCCAGCGCGCGGTCGAGCACGTCCTGTAACCGCGGCGGAGTCTTCCCTGTCGGCAGGCGCGGCGGTGGATCGTGTACGTGCGCCCACAGCTTCTCGAGATCGCCGTCTCGGCTGAACACGACCCGCCCGGCGATCATCTCGTAGAGCACGCATCCGAGCGAGTAGATATCGGCCCGAGCGTCGACGTCTCCCCCGTGCGCCTGCTCGGGCGCGATGTAATCCACCGATCCCAGTGCGACACCCGTCCGGGTCAGCGGCTCCTGGTCCGCTCGTCGCGTGATGCCGAAGTCGGTGAGAAAGGCATGCTCGTGACCCGAGCGGTTCGAGATCAGCACGTTGCCGGGCTTGACGTCGCGATGAACCAGTCCGAGCCGGTGGGCTTCATCAAGAGCGCCGGCGATTTGATCGACGATCGACCCCGCGCGGGCCGGCTCGAGTCGCTTCTCGACGCCCAACAGCTTCTCCAGGTCGGTGCCGTCGATGTATCGCATGGTCAGGTACAGCAGCCCGTCCTCCTCGCCCGCGTGGAAGACCTGGACCACGCTCGCGTGGTCCAGCGCGGCCGCGAGCCGGCATTCCCTTTCGAACCGGGCGCGGAATACCGGCTTGTCGGCCACCTCCGGCGCGATTATCTTCAGCGCCACCTCTCTGTCCAGCACGTGGTCGGTGGCACGGAAGACGAGGCCCATTCCGCCCCGGCCCACGAACCCGTCGATCCGGTGCCCAGCGAAGTCCGATCCGACCGCGAGCCGCGGATCGTCACGATCCAGGCCAGCGCGCGGCTGCATGGGTACTGGCCGTGCCAGCTGGCCCCTAGGGTCGGATCGAGGTAGGTCCTGCCCGCGAGGATCGTCCGTACCGCCTCCACGAGCTCGGCCTCGGCTCTCTCCTTTAGGACGTAGCCGCGGGCTCCCGCGGTGATGGCTTGGCGCGCGAAGCCCGGTTCGGCCTCCATCGTCAGCACCAGGATCGCGCTTCCCGGCACGGCGTCGAGGAACTGCGGAATGGCCGTAAGCGTGGGCTCCCCGGGCATGTTCAGGTCGAGCACCACGATTCGCGGCTGATGGGCGCGAGCGAGAGCCAGAGCGCCTTCCACGTCGCCCGCCTCTCCCAATACGGTCACGCCGGCTTCGCGCTCGAGCACCCTCCTCAAGCCACTCCGTATGAGCGGATGGTCATCGGCGAGCACGATCCCGATCCGCTCAGAAGCCGCCTCGATCCCATCCGGCATCAGCCGACTGTACTGCGGTCGCCTCGTTCGCATCCAGCCAGCTGACCGGCCGCGTTGCCTACGCAGGAGCGGGGCGTATCACCGACCGTTCCATCCAGGAGGCCGCTCGGGCTCGTGTCCCCAATGTTCCCTGCGCCACTCTGCCTCGATGTATCGCTTGGCTTGATCGGCGTCCTCTTCGAAGGCTTTCATCGCGCGCTCCATCTCGCGTTCCTCGACGGCCATGGCGCTCAGTTCCTTACGAATCGCGAACCGTGCGCGCATGTCCTGGTCGTGCAGACGGGCTCTATCCACGCGGTCGGGCATTTGGGCAATCATGGCGCGAGCGTCTTGCGCCGGAATCCGGGACTTTCCGCGCAACTTGGCAGTACGACGCACGGATCACCCGGAGGCCGTGATGGCCGCCCGCCACATCGAGCGCCCTTCGGAAAACCCGCAGGGGGTCGTAGCGGGAACCCCCGCGGACAAGCCGCGCATTCCCCTGATGGCGGAGCCAGGCCGCCCTGGAAGACTGCCCGGCAAGCTCGCACCGCAATGAGGAGAGGGACATGACAGCCGAAGTCTTGACATCGATCCGGGAACTCGCCGTCCGCGTCAACGACGGACTCCAGATTCGGCTTCTGTGGTGCCAGCATGATTGCCGCGTATGGGTGGCCGTGCTCGACACGAAGACCGGCGACGCATTCCGTGTCGAGGTTCGCGACGGCGAGCGTGCCCTCGACGTCTTCCACCATCCGTTCGCATACGGCGCCCACCACGGCGTGGAGATGCCGGCGTTCATCCCCGCCGAGGCCCAGGCCGCGATCGCCGCGTGAGCACCGCAAGCGAAGCGGGATCGGCGTGCAGCTGCGCCCGGCGCGAACGCACCAGCCTTGCGGGATCTCGGCGGTCTCGATCCGGCCCAACTCGGCGCGGCGAAACTCGGGCGAGCAAGAGAACCGCCGTGACGGTGATGATGACCCATTTACCCATGGCTGGCACGCTCCTTGTTCGAGGTGTCTGATTCTTCGTAGAGCCCGTCGAACACGTCGCCGTACTTGTCGTAGACGATCGCGCGCTTGACCTTCATGGTCGGCGTGAGCTCGCCGTCGGCCTGGGTGAGATCGTGTCCGAGGATCGCGAACCGCTTGACCTGCTCGATCCGCGCGAACTTCCGGTTGACCCGGTCGACCTCCTTCTGGAGCTCAGCGTGGACCCGGGGGTCCGCGGCGATCGTGACCGGGTCGGTGGCGATCCCGAACCGCTCGGCCAGCTTCACCGATTCGTCGCGGTCGAGGGTCAGCATCGCGACGAGGTACGAGCGTCGGTCTCCGTAGACCACCGCCTCGGTGATGTAACGGCTCTCGCGAAGCGCGCTCTCGATGTTGACCGGGGTTATGTTCTTCCCGCTCGAGGTGATGATCAGATCCTTCTTGCGGCCGGTGATCGACAGGAACCCATCGGGGCTCAGAGCGCCGAGATCGCCGGTGCGAAGCCATCCGTCGGGCGTCAGCGCCTCCTCGGTGGCCTCGGGATCGCGGTAGTAGCCGCGGAATACGTGGGGACCGCGGATCATGATCTCCCCGTCGTCCGCGATCGCGACCTCGACGCCCGGTAGGGGCTTGCCCACCGTGCCGAAGCGCACTGCCTCAACCGTGTTGAGCGTCGTTGCGGCGCAGGTTTCGGTCAATCCGTAGCCCTCGAGCACGGTCACCCCGCACGCGTCGAAGAACTCGAGCAACGCGGGCGCGATCGGTGCGGCGCCGACCAGGGCGACCTGGAGCTCGGGACCGAACAGCCGCCGGACCTTCGCGAGCACCAGCCGATCCGCAAGCCGGTACTGGACATCGGTGAGCAGGTCGGGTTGCCGGCGCTCACGTATGGCTCTCCTCGCCCGGCCACCACACCGCACGGCCCATTCGAACAGCCCGCGCTGAAGAGCCGGCTTGCGCGAGATCTCGCCGCTCACGGCGCCCTGCATCTTCTCGTAGATCCGTGGCACCGCCGGGACATGTGTCGGACCCGTGTCGAGGAGCTCCTCGACGATCTTGGCCGTGTCACCGCCCCAGTAAATGAGGCGCGCGCCCACGCTCAGAACCACGCACTGAGCGACGCGCGCGAGCACGTGCGCAAGCGGCAGGAACTGATACATCGAGTGCGTTCGGTCGAGTCCGAGCCGCTGCTCGTACATGCGGACCGTGGCGATGAAGTTGTCGTGGCTGAGCATGCAGCCCTTGGGCGGCCCCGTCGTGCCGGAGGTGTAGACGAGCGTCGCCACGTCGCCGGGGTGGGTTGAGGCGATCCGGTCGTGGACTCGTTCCGGTGGGACCTCGCGGCCCCGCCGCCGGAGGTCTTCCAGCGTGATCTCCTCGCCGGTCGGCCCGAAGGTCACGACGTGCTCGAGCATCGGGCAGCGATCGCGGATCTGCTCGATCTTCGCCACCTGCGCGGCGTCGTCGCAGAACACGAGTCGCGCCTGCGAGTGGTCGAGCACATACGCGCATTCCTCCGCAGAGTTCGTGTGGTAGATCGGCGTCACCACGGCGCCGGCGCAGAGCGATCCGCAGTCGGCGAGCGTCCAGGCAGCCGAGGTCAGCCCGAGGATCGCAACGCGGTCCCCGGGCTCGATGCCCATGCTGATCAGGCCCTGGGCGATCTCGGTGCTGATCGCACCCAGCTCCGGGTATGACACCGTCACCGTCTTACCGTCACGCCGGTACTGAAGGGCGACGCCGTCAAAGCGCGCGGCGGCATCGAGGATCATCTCCCCGAGGGTCTGCGCTCGCGAGCCCGCGGAGATCAAGGCGACGTGTGTTGCGAGGGTCGAGCTCGTGGGGGTGGCTGTGGGGTGACGCATCGGTTGCTCCTATTCGTGGACGGCGCGCGGTCGGCGCGGTCGGAGATGCGCGCGGGACGCGCGGTGGGCGAGCTCGGGCGCCGGCGCCGGCCCGTAAGGCGTCGGGCCGTCCGGCGTCGGGCCGGATGTCGGCCACCAGCCGAGACGTCCGAGCACGGTCTCCGCTGCGGGAAGGAGCACGGTACGGACGATCAGGATGTCGAGCAGGACCGCGACCGCGACTCCGCTCCCGAACTGCCGCACGTTCAGGAAACTCGTGGTCACGAACGGGATCAGCGAGGCGACCATCACCAACCCCGCCCCCTCTCGATCAGGATCAAGACCAGTTGCGTGGGACCGAATTGGGCGTGTGCGAGCTGCTCGGCACGCGAGGATTGGGTGCCCGGCACGACCGTGATCGAAGGCGAGAGTGCGCCGGCGACGCCGAAACCGATCACGCTCAGGACAACGGCAACGCTCAGCCAAGCGGCCAGCGCGGCCTTAGGACGGCTGATGGCGAACCTCGCTAGAGAGATCACTGTGTCACCTCGGATCACACACTGCCTCTGGCATTGCGGCCATGCGGAGTGGCAGCTCCGGGATCGAGCGGATGTATGGCTGTTCTCTGACCGTATGGCTTAGCGCTGGGAGCACGCATCCGTGTAGGGCGGCGAACAATCGTCAGTAGTTACACCCGATCCCGGGCCGACGGCCCCCGCCTGCATCCGATTCGCGCGGCGCGCCGACGTCGTCGTGCAGCCGGTTTGCCGGATTACGTCGCGGCGAATGTGTGCGGCGGCTACGGATTTCTTCGGATGTCCGGAGGCTGCGGGACTGCGAGCCTGGCCCGATAGCAGTCACCAATTGAACGGTGAGACGATGTCAATCCGACATGACGCGCACGTGCTGATCGTAGGCGGTGGCGCCACCGGCGGCGGGCTCGCCCACGATCTCGCACTCCGGGGGCTTCGGGTCACGCTCGTCGACCGCGGCGAGGTCATCTCGGGCACCAGCGGCCGCCACCACGGGCTGCTGCACAGCGGTGCCCGTTACGCCGTCGGCGACCGAGAGGCGGGGGTGGAATGCATCCAGGAAAACATGATCTTGAAGCGCATCGCTCCCGGCACGTTCGAGTGCAACGACGGGCTGTTCGTGGCCGTGTGCGACGAAGACCTCGAGTACCTCGAGCCGCTGGTCGAGGGCTGCACCGGGGCGGGGATCCCCGTCCAGCGCCTCACTGCCGCCGAGGCGTTGAGCCTCGAACCGAACTTGAACCCTGAGCTCAAGGTTGCCGTGCGCGTTCCTGACGCGACCGTCGATCCCATGCGGCTGATCCTGCGGTTCCTCGGCACCGCGCGCCACAACGGCGCCGATATCCGACCCTACATGGAGGTGATTGGCCTGCTCATGCACGACGGGTTCGTCACCGGCGCCGCCGTACGCGACCACGTGACCGGTAAGACCGGCCAGATCCTCGCGGATGTCGTCGTGAACGCGTCCGGGCCATGGTCTGAGAAGGTCGCGGCGATGGCCGGAGCTCAGGTTCCGATCACGCCCTCACCTGGTGTCCTGCTCGCGCTCCGTGGCCGGTACTGCAACATGGTGATCAACCGGATGCACAAGTCCGGCGACGGAGACATCGTGGTCCCGCAGCGCGGGCTTTCGATCGTTGGCACGACGTCCTGGGTGGTCGAGGATCCCGACGATCTGTCGGTGCCCGAGGACCACGTCGAGCGCATGTATACCGAGGGCTCGAAGTTGATCCCGGCGCTCCGACACGCCGAGCGCCGAGCGGCATGGTCGGCGGCGCGACCGCTGGTCGGCTCTGGCGGAGCGGCCACCGGACGCGAGCTCTCCCGCACCTTCCAGACCTTCGATCACGCCGAGAAAGACGGCATCGAAGGGTTCGTCACGATCACCGGCGGGAAGTCCACCACGCTGCGCGGCATGGCCGAGCTATGCGCCGACGTCGTCTGCCGCAAGCTCGGCATCGACGAGCCCTGCCAGACCCGCGACACCGTCCTGCTTCCGCACACCGCCTACTACTCAGAGGCGATCGCGGCATGAGACCGCAATGAGCGCACAGAAGGAGCCCCAGGGCAGCCCAGCCGGACCCGAGGACGCCCGCGAGGAAACGCGCCGCTTACGCGTCTACCGCTACAAGCGCGGCGACGGCGCAGAGCGCTTCGACGAGTTCGACGTCCCGGTCGGGCCGCACACCACAGTGCTCGATGCGCTCCGCTGGATCAAGCAGCACGCAGATCCCTCGCTCGCGGTGCGCTTCTCCTGCCTGCACGCCTCGTGCGGTACCTGCGGCATTCAGGTGGATGGCCGCGAGGAACTCGCGTGCGTGTGCTCGGTTCAAGACCACGGTCCGGAGATCACGGTCGAACCGCTGGCGAACCTGCCGATTCTCACCGACCTGGTCGTCGAGATGAACGGCTTCTTTGCGCGCTTCCCCCACGAGCACCCGATCATCCGTGCGAGCGGGGTCCCATCAAACGGCGACGACGGCGAAGTGCACCTCGAGGGTGCGCACGAGGTAACGCTCGAGCTGCCGGATCCGGTTCCTCTCCACCATCATCCGCTCCACCACCAGCACCGCGCCGCAACGCCCGGTGCCGATTTCGTCCGGCTGGAGGACTGCATCGAGTGCGGACTGTGCCTGTCCGCCTGCCCGGTCGCCGCGACCTCACACGACTACGTGGGCCCGGCCGCGCTGGCCGCCGCCGAACGACTGCTCGAGGAGCCGCGCGGCGTCAAGCGCGAAGACGTTCTGGCGTGGGCGGGCCGGCCCGAGGGCGTGTGGCGGTGCCACGTCGGCTTCGAGTGCACTCGCGCCTGTCCCACCGACGCGATCCCGGCCGAGCGGATCATGGCGCTGAGGCGGGATCTGCTGTTCGGTCGTCCCGACAATGAGGAGGGCAAGCCATGAGCGCGACCAACGAGCTTCCCGGCACGGCTGAACGCGCCCAGCCCGGGCCGGTCCGTCACAAGGGCCCGGGCCCGTCCGAGAGCGGCTGGCTCGATCCCCGCGGGCGCGGCCACGGCGGACGTGCGCTGGCCCTGCATCGCATCACCGGGCTGGTGATCGTGTTCTACCTGTACCTGCACCTCGGCGTGCTGTCGATGCTGCTTATCGGACGCTCCGCCTGGAGCAATTTTCTCAGCCTGGTGACCGCGAAGAGCTTCCTCGCGTTCGAGGTCGTGCTGATCGCCGCGGTCCTGTTCCACGGGCTCAACGGCATTCGCGTCGCGCTCGTCGGCAGCGGCATTGGGGTCACACGCGAGCGGGCGATGTTCTGGGCCGGAAGCGCGCTCGGGACGGCCGGCGTGATCTTCGCGGCCCTTCACATCCTGGGAGCGTTGTGATGAGCGTGGTCGAAGCACCCAAGAATGAGTCGGCGACGCAGTCATCCGTTCAGGCCTACCGGCGCGGGCGTTCATCCCGCGTGTGGCATTGGACTGCGGGCAGCGGCATGGCGCTGATGCTGCTGGCGACGATGCACATCGTCGCGCAGCACTTCGTCGTCCACCAGACGGGTGGGCTGCGGACCTACGCCGAGGTGGTCACCTACATTGCCAACCCGATCATCTTCGTGCTCGAGGCAGCCTTCCTGGTCGCCGTCACGATCCACGCCATGCTGGGGGTGCGGGGAGTCCTCGGAGATCGCGACCCCCGGCCCGAGACCCAGCGGCGCATCGACCGCTGGCTATGGGTCGTCGGGGCCGCGACGGTCGGCTACGGGATGGTCCTGCTGGTCACCCTCGCGGCGCGGGGCTGAACCGGATGCTCCCGGTATGAGCACTCGCCTCTCAACCGCCGACACGGCCTGGCTGCACATGGATCGGCCGACAAACCTGATGGTGATCAACTCGGTCGAGCTGTTCGACGAGCCACCCGACTGGGAACGCGTCAAGCAGGTTATCCAGGAGCGCCTGGTCGACCGCTACCCGCGCTTCCGCCAGAGGGTTGTCGAGAGCCGCCTCCCGCTG
Source organism: uncultured Solirubrobacterales bacterium (assembly GCA_963841535.1). GTDB lineage: Bacteria > Actinomycetota > Thermoleophilia > Solirubrobacterales > Solirubrobacteraceae > Palsa-465. Next base: position 264,770 of record CAWJDF010000005.1, read on the forward strand.
CGTGCGCCCCGATGGGAAGATGATCCTGACTACGCCCTCGAGCATCACGTGCACCGTCTCGCGCTTCCCGCTCCCGGGGACCGCGCCGCACTTCAGGAGCTGATCGGAGACCTGATGACGATGCCGCTCGATCGAAATCGTCCGCTGTGGCACATGTATCTCGTCGACGGGTTCGGCAACGGCGCGGCGATCATCAACCGCATGCACCATTGCATCGCGGATGGGATCGCGCTGGCCAGGGTGATGCTCTCGCTGACCGACTCACATCCCGACGCTGGGATCGCCCCGCCGGTTTCCGAGCCGCCGCGGCACACGGGCTCTGGCCGGTTCCTGGAGAAGCTCACCGGTCCGGCCCAGCGGATCGTCTCCGCCGCTGAACACGCGAGTGCAGCCGCGATCCGACAGGGCACGAGCGTGGTGGCCTCCCCGTCACACGCGGTGAGCCTTGCCGGCGCGCTCGCGCGCGACGGCGCGACGGCGCTGCGACTGCTGCTGACCCCCGCCGACGCCGCCAGCGCGATCAAGGGCGACCCTGGCATCAGTCGGCGGGTGGCCTGGGGCGAACCGGTCTCGCTGGCCGAGATCAAGAAGATTGCGCACACACACGACACCACGGTGAACGATGTGCTGGTCGCGGCCCTGAGTGGGGCACTCCGTCACTACCTGAAGGAGCGCGGCTCCCCGGTGCGCGAGATCCAGGCGATGGTCCCGTTCAACCTTCGCCCGCTGGACCAGCCGGTCCCGCGAGAGCTCGGCAACCGGTTCGGGCTCGTGTTCCTGCCGCTACCCGTCGCCGTCAGTGGAAGCCGTCGCCGGCTGACCGAGGTGCACAAGCGGATGGCCGAGATCAAGGCGGGTCGTGACGGGCCGATCTCCTACGCGCTCCTGAGCGCCACTGGGCTGACCCCCGAGCCGGTCGAGCGGCGGGTCGTCGATCTGTTCACCGGGAAGGGCACCGCGATCGTGACCAACGTCCCCGGACCGTCGGAGCCCGTTTACTTCGCGGGCACGCCGGTGCGCGCGGTCCTTGTCTGGGCTCCGACCTCCGGCCACATAGGGATGAGCGTGAGCATGTTCTCCTACCGCGGCGAGGTGACGGTCGGCCTCATGGTGGACGCCGCGCTGATTCCCGATCCCGACCGTGTCGTGGCCGGGTTCGAGCGCGAGCTGGCGGCGCTGGCTGACTTGGCGCCAAGACCGCACGTGACCGCAAGCAGCTCGCGCGTGCGCGTCGCTGCAAGGTGAGCTAACTCGCGAGACGTGACGGCGCTCTGCGGCGGGGCGCCGCCGGCCGGGTCGATGGGGCTCGCGCGCCTATCCTTGAACCGTGACCGTTCTGTACACGCCCCCGTCTGACCTCCCGGGCGCTGAGCTCGTCGCCACCGGACTTGCCGACCTCGGAGAGGGACGGGCAACCGCGCAGGCGTTCCTGGTCGCGTGCGCGGCCTCGCGGCTGAGAGCAATCGGCATCGAGGTTCCCGGGCACGACATCGCCGACCCTGGCCGCGAGCTGTACTCGGCCCTGGGCGCTCAGGACCCTGTCGGCGCGTACAGCACCTACAACGCCCTGCGCCGCCGACTGGTGTCCTTCTGCGAAGCGGCGGAAGCCGATGCGAGGCGACGCCACCGCTGAGCGCATTCGGTCGCTGTTGGCCGAACTCGGCCGATACGCGCAGGTCGGCGACCGTGTGTACCTGACCGGCGGCGCGACCGCCGTGCTCGTCGGCTGGCGGCACTCCACGCGCGACGTCGACATCCGCCTGGAAGGCGGCGAGGACGAGCTCCTTCGCGCGATCGCGGAGCTGAAGGACAGACTGGACATCAACATCGAGCTGGCCAGCCCGCTCGACTTCCTGCCGGAGGTCGAGGGTTGGCGGGAGCGTTCCCCGTACGTCGGACGGTTCGGCGCGCTGGAGGTGTTCCATATCGCTTACGAGCTTCAGGCGCTCGCCAAGCTTCAGCGCGCGTTCGACCAGGACATCGAAGACGTCCGAGCGATGCTTGCGCGGAAGCTGACCTCGAAGGCGGCAGTCTCGGCGACGTTCGAGCAGATGCGCAGCGAGCTGTTCCGCTTCCCCACGGTCGACGAGCCGCGATTGGCGCAGGCCGTTGAAGACCTGCCGGCCGCAGCCTCCTAGCGCTCGTGATCGGGTGGAACCGCCAGCACTGGACACGGGGCGATGTGCAGCAGACGCTGGGTCACCCCTCCAAGCAGCAGACCCGCAAGCGCCGTATGCCCACGCGTGCCCACGACGATCAGATCGGCCTGGTCCTCAGTGGCGAGCTCGGCGATCGCGTCGGCCGCACCGCCCACCTTGCTGCGCGTCTTCTAAAGCGTCGCTCCTGTTCCGTTGGTCGAGAGCTCCGCGACTTGGCGATCGATCTTCTCCTGGATCTCGCCCTCGGCGGCATGGACCGGGAGGCTTCCGCCGCCCTTGCCCGGGAGTGTGTATTCGACGCAGTAGACGACAGTCAGGGAACCGCCGCCCTCGGCCGCGAGCGCTTTGGCGTGGTCGAGCGCCCGGTCGGTCTCTGAGCCGTCGGTTGCCCAGATCACCTTGTTGTACATGTCTTCTCCTCTCGGTTACCCCTCGCCCCAGGCGAGAACGCCGGCGAGGTCGAGAGTTGAAAGCACTCCGATTGGGCGCGTTGCGACTGGGTCGGCCACAACCAGGTGGCTCACGCCTTGGGCGAGCATCTCTCGCGCCGCTTCAGATGTTGTGGCGGTGTCGGGCATCGCGATCGCCGCCTCGTGATTGCGTGGCCACACGCTAGACCCGGCCGATCACCCGGCAATCCGTCGCGCTCCGACGCGCGATTGCGGGTTCTCCACATGGCGTCGGGGAACGGGCGCCACGTAGAGTGAGCGACTGCGCATGGCTGTCGAGCACGTCATCGAGCGAGGCGACTTCGACGCGCTCTTCGCCGGGAGCGCCTCGCCGGGTTTAGAGGCCACGGCCCGGCGTGCCGTCGATTCTCCGCTTCCCGATGGTCCCACGATCGGGATGCCTCGGGCGTGACCTTACCGTCGGTAGTTGTGACCTGCCGGCTGCACCTTCTCACGGATTGCACACGGTGACCCGCGGCGTAACGTCTTGCCAGCAAACGTGGACGCACCAGGGTTGCGCTGGAGTTCGATGGAATCGCGCCGTACGCTGAAGAGCGGTCGTACCACGGCGCGGGCTGGGTTCTCTTCGCGGCGATCATGCTCGTGATGGGTGCGACCCTCAGCATCATCTGGGGGATCGCGGCCGTGTCGAGCTCGCACTTCTTCGTCGCGGGAGCGGCCTACATCTTCAGTGACCTGAACACCTGGGGCTGGATCGTGATGGGGTTCGGGGCCCTCGAGGCCCTGGCCGCGTTCTCGGTCTGGCGCGCAGGTGAGTTCGGGAGGTGGTTCGGGATCGGTGCCGCCGGGCTTGCGGGTCTGGCAGCGATGCTCTCGATCCCGGCCTACCCGTTCTGGTCGCTGGCGCTCCTGGCGATCGACGTGCTCGTCATCTACGGCCTCGCCGCGTACGGCGGCAAGCCGTACCTGACCCGGTAGTCCACAGCACCGCCGGGCGGCCTCTGCGGGGGCCGCCCGGCGCATTGTGCTCGCCTACATCGCGTCACCATCATCGGGTCAAGCTCAGGATCGGTCTCACCGTGAGCCCGTCGTGTCAGAGCGGATAGTCTCCCCCCATGCCAACCACATCGCCCCCGGCCGACACCGACTCGCGTCCCTCACCGATCGCGTGGATTGCCGCCGGCGTGGACGGTTATCGGGAGGGGCGGGACGCCGCTGTCCTCGCATCCATGATCGCCACCGCGTCCGGCGCCGAACTGATGCTCGTGGCCGTCCATCCCGATCCGCTGTTTGTCCTGCCCGCGGAGCTCGGGTGGTCCGGGATGCGCAAGGAGGCGCAACGGGTTCTCAAGGAGACCCGCAATGCCGTTGCGCCCGGTGCGCGAACCGTGGTCGAGACCGACTGGTCGGTCCCGCGCGCGCTCGAGCGCATGGCTCAGCGAGAACACCGCGACCTGATCGTGGTCGGGTCGAACCGCCGAGGACCCGAGGGGCGGGTGCGCATCGGCAACCTCACCAGGCAGCTCCTCAGCCATACCCGGTGCGCGCTGGCAGTGGCACCCCGAGGCTTCGGCGAGCGCTCCCATCGTCGAATCGCCCGCATCGGCGTGGGATACGACGGCGCTCCGGAGTCCGAGGCCGCGCTCGCGCTCGCGGGATCGCTGGCCGTCCACGCCGGCGCCACCCTGCAGGTCCAAGCCGTCATCGACGACAGCGTCCCGATGGTTGGCTGGCAACCCGCCGGTCGGGAGCAGGTCCTCGAGATGTGGGCGGAGCTTCTGGAGCCACAGGTCGCCTCGCTGCGGGAGCGGGCGCAGGGTGCGTCCGAAGCGACCGGGGCCGACATCGCCGAGGTGGACGTCCGGCGAGGTCGTCCGGCCGAGGCGCTGCTGGAGCTGTGCGAGCGGGTCGACCTGCTCGTGATCGGGTCGCGGCGCTGGGGCGGCGCAGCTCGCGTTCTCCTCGGGCGCACCGGCGAGGCGCTGATGCACGACGCGAGCACCGCGGTGCTGGTCGTTCCGCGTCCGGAGATCTGACGGCGCTCTGAGCGCAGGAGCGCGTGGTCACGGTGATCGACGATTGGCAGGGGGAACGTGCGTCGGCTCACGGCGCCGATCACGCGGTCGGCGGCTCAGCCACCCTCCTGCGGATCTTGTTCGATCCGGATCGTCGTCCGAATACCGTCGCGTCCGTCGACCGCGATCGTCATCGGAGCGAGCATGGTGTAGTTGTCCACCGCCACCCGTGCTGGGTGATCGACCAGGTGGCGAAGCACGCCGGGCAGATGTGGACCGCCCCGGGCCACGGCGACCTCGAATACGTCATCCCGATGGTCGTAGGTCAGGGCGTGAAGGGCGAGATGCTTCGCCTCGACGATCGCGGGCCCGCGTGGATCCTCCACTTCGATCGAGGTGGGTGCGTGGCGCAGCTCCCGGCCGAGGGCATCGAAGTACTCGGCCCAGGTCTCGCTTGCAAGCTCTCGAGTTGTGGTTGTCATCTCGGCCTCCTGTGCGCTGCTTCGGCATCGGCTGGGCCCGGAAAGCCGGGCTCAGTCATTTCTACGCGGCTCACAGCGACCGCACGACCGTTCTCGGCGGCAGATCCGGTTCGGCCTACTACGGAAGGATGAACGGATTGCCTGCGGATAGCGGAGGGCCAACACCGACGCGTTGAGATCCGCTCGCCGAGCTCGGCGAGCTGCGGTTGCGGTTCGATCCCATGTTCGATGAGTGGCTGGATGGTCGCGAGCGCGCGTGGACGCCGGCAATCGGCTCGCTCCCTCTCTCACTCGTCGCACCGGCGTCCGTCCTGTCAGCACACGATGCGCGGAGGAAGGTCGTCGGGGACGCTGGCCAGATCGCGGAACTCGTCGGCGAACCGCGCGAACCGGAACACGTCGCGGAAGTTGGACACGAGGCCCAACGAGGCGCGAATCGCTCCCCCAGAAGGTAGGCCGATCTCGCGCACGTAGTCATCGAGGATCATGCCCTCGCCGAACTCGCCGCCGAGAAGCGTCTCGTGTGAGATCGTGAACGCCACCTCTCCTGCGCCGGGGTTGCAAAAGCAGCCGGTGCGAAGCGAGATGTTGTGCTTTCGCGCGACGCGATCGACATAGCGCTCGTCCACGACGCGACCGTCGGGTGCAGGAAGTTGAACGCGATGGTGGCGCCTCTCCCCTGCCACGACCGCGGCCCGTAGATCGTCGCCGCCGGCGAGCCGTCCGTGTGCTCGAGTGTTTCGAGTGCGTTCAACAGCCACGCGCCAAGCACTGTCGTGCGGCTGTGGATCGTTTCCATCCCGAGACGGTGGAGCAGCCGCAATCCGATTTCCACGGCCGGCAGGTTGAGGTAGTTGAGCGTGCCGTCTTCGAAGTGAGCCGCGCCGGGCGCGGACTGGTAGTACTGCCGTTGGACGAAGGCCGCGACGATCGTCCCGCCCGAGAACCACGGTCGCTCGAGCTTGGCCAGCGCGTCCCGGCGGGCGAGCAGACAGCCCACCCCGGTTGGCCACCCGAACATCTTGTAGAACGAGACCGCGACGAAGTCCGGGTGCCAGCGACCGAGGTCGAGCGGGTTCGTCGGGACGAACGCCGCCGCGTCGAGCAGCACGTCCCAGCCGTGTGCGTGAGCCAGTTCGATCCACTCGAGCGGGTGCTGGACACCGGAGAAGTTCGACTGGGCGGGAAAGGCGAGAAGGTTGTGATGCTCGCCGCGGGTGTCGGTCAGGTAGCGCGCGGCAGCAGGCCGGGATCGACGCGCAGTCCGGGCGCGACGCTCGGCACGTACGTGGTCCAGGCGCCGCGGGCGCGCGCGAACTCCCGGATGCCGTTGACCGAGTTGTGGTTGTCGAACGTGAGCAGGAAGCGGTCGCCGGCGTGGAACGGATACGCCTCTCCCACGAGCCGGAGGGCGCCCGTCGCATTGGGCGTGAAGATCGCGACGTACTCGTCGGGCGACGCCCCCCAGAAGTCGAGCACATACGCGCGGGCGCGCTCCACGAGTTGCGAGGTCGTGGCCGACGTGGGGTTGACCGAATGCGGGTTGCCGAACACGTCGCTCTCGAGCAGCCGCATGTGTTCGCGCAGTTGTGAGTTGGCGAACAAGCCACCGCCCGTGTAGTCGAGGTACGCGTGACCTGAACCGCTCTGGGTTTGATGGAGAGCCTGGCGTTTTGTGAACGGACCGACGTCTGGTCGGTCTTGGGACAGCGTAGAGCTGTCGGGATGAGCTTGTCGGTTGGAGCTTGGCCATCAGTTGAGTTGCTCTGACTCCGACTCCTGCACGGGCCCGTCGGTGATCCTCGGCCGGCCCCGGGTGCGGTGGATCCCGGAGCCGGGGCTGCCGCACATGATCGTGACGGTCCCGGCCGGGGTCGGCGGCCGTGAGGGCCGCGCTGTTCGCGCGGTAGCGGGTGCGGTCGGCCCGGTAACGGCGTCCGGTGGAGGGTTTGACGCGATTTGCCTGTCGCGGGGTTCGGTTTGAGGCGCTGGGAGGCGATCTGCGGCCCTCGGAGCGGTGTCCGCGATGGTCAGGTCGCCCGGATCTGCTGCCTTCAGTTCGCCTTCGGCAGCGTGGAGGGCCTCGAACTCGACAGGCGGGAGGTCGCCGAGGTAGCCGTGCAGCCGCTGGGTGTTGTGCCAGTGCACCCAGCCCAAGGTGGCGAGCTCGACCTCCTCGACGGTCTTCCACGGCCCGGTGCGCGCCGGGCCGCGGATCAGCTCGGCCTTGTAGTAGCCATTGACCGTCTCGGCCAGCGCATTGTCGTAGCTGTCGCCGACGGTGCCGATCGACGGGACCGCGCCGATCTCCGCGAGCCGCTCGCCGTAGCGAATACTGGTGAACTGCGAGCCGGCGTCGGAGTGGCAGCGCAGCCCGGGGTGACGCAGGCCGCGGTTCCAGCGGGCCATCTCGATCGCGTCGAGGACCATCGGCGTGCGCATATGCCCGGCGACGCGCCAGCCGACGATCATCCGGCTGAACGCGTCGATCATGAAGCACACGTACGCGACGCCGGCCCAGGTGGCCACGAACGTGAGGTCGGTGACCCACAGCTCGTTAGGGTGGCTGGCCGTGAACTGACGATCCACGAGATCGGGATGCCGGCCGGCCTCCTGGTCGCGGCGGGTCGTGCGAACCCGCTTGGACCGCAGCACCCCTTGGATCCCGGCCCGGCGCATCAACCGGGCGGTCTGATCCCGCCCGATCTCGATCCCCGCGCGGCGAGCAGCCTTCCACAGCTTCCTCGTGCCGTAGACCTGGTAGTTCTCCTTCCAGAGCCCCACCAGCCGCGGCGTCAACTCCTCGTCGCGCCGCTCCCGCGCCGACGGCAGTCGGCTGCGGGCGGCGTAGTAGCTGCTCGGAGCCACCTGCAACGTCCGGCAGATGGGCTCGACCCCGAGCCTACGACCGTCGACCACCTCGTCCTTGTTGGCGTCGATGAACACGGCTATCTGCGCTGCTGGCGGTCGAGCTCCGCCCCGAAGAAAGTCGCCGCGCGCCGCAAGATCTCGTTTGCGCGCCGCAACTCACGGTTCTCCTGCTCGAGCTTCCCGCAGCCGCGACCGCTCCTCACTCGAGACGCCCGGGAGGGGACCGTCGTCGGTCTCGGCCTGCTTGACCCAAGCCCGGACCGACTCGACCCCGTATCCCAGCTGCTCGGCGACCCGACGAACCGTCCCCGTCGTCGACCCAGTCTCCGCCCTGAGCGAGCGGACCATCCTCACCGCCGCCTGCTTCTCCTCACGCGAATACCGCCGTGTCGTCGGCCTGCCAGCTGTGCGATCTGTCGCCATCAACTCCTCCTGGTTTCCAAAGCCAGGAGTCTCCAAGCAACCCAGGACGGTTCATGACCGCCTCGGTCCAGTCGGACGAAATCAGTGCGGCGAAGCTCGTCGAGGACGGCCGTATCGGCGTAGTTCGGATGTGCGTCGCGAAACGCGGCCTCGGCGGCCTCGAGCGACCGCGACTTGGCATCGGCGACGCTCATCTGGCTCCCGGGGGCTCGCTCGGCACGGCCCGATCCTCGCCTCGCCCGCCCTGGCATGCATCGGGACTGTCCGCGGCCCGGGGTGCGGGCGACTACGGATCGGCGCGCGGCCGCGCGTCATCTCAGTAGTTCTTCACAAGTCTTCTGCGGTCGTTACCGGATGGGGTCGGGCATCCGGATGCCCGATGCTGCAGGCGGGAAGATGGGACACGGTCAGGGAGAGAGGCGCCGCGACGAGCCACCACGGTGCGCACGATGCGACGACGTGCTCGGCGTGTACGAGCCGATCATGCACGTCCTCGGCGGGAACGCGCGACTGACCTCGCGCGCCGCCGAACCTGGCGTCGCGTCTGGGGAAGGCCAGTGGTACCACGCCGAGTGCTACGAGCGGCTGGTGGGCGACTGCTAGGACGCGCTCGGGATCGATGCGAGCTCGACCATACGACGGTCGAGGAGCGACAGCGCCGCCGCCACCCACAGGAGCAGTGCAAGCGGATGGACTAGCTGCCGCGCCAGCTCACCCAACCCGGCTCGATGGTGCACGAACAGCGAGTCGATCCGCTCCTGCGGATCCACACGTCACGAGCACCCACGTGGGCGCCGCCGTTGTCGCCGCGCGCGGCGGCCGTCGCCGGGATCACGTGGGGCATGCGAACGTGGCACGCATCGTTGTTGTCACCGGCTCATCGTGCCCGCGGCGAGGCCGATCGGCATCGGTAGTTCCCCCGGGAAAGATACGGCGCATCCCGTCGCCGACCCCGTGCGTTCATTCGGTAGTTCACCGTGCGCGATCGGCAGAGTTAGCCGGTCGTCGGCGGCGCCGTCGACGCCTACATTCACGGTATGCGCCGCCACCTTTACGCACTCGACCATCGCCCCGAGTCCGGCTCGCCCCAGGATGGACGAACTCGCGTGGTGCTCGCCAACGATCACCCCGCTCTGCGGCGGAGCCTGCGGCGTTTGCTAGACCACGAGACCGATCTGGACGTCGTCGGCGAGGCGGTCGACTTGGAGGCCGCTCTCCGCGAGGTGTCCGTGAAGGACCCGGATGTGCTCGTCCTCGACCTGCGGATGCCGGGCGGGTTCAGCGCCGAGAGAATCGAATGGCTCCGCGCACGGTCACCGAGCACCGAGATCGTCGTGACCACGATGCACGTCAGCGAGACCTTTGCATCCCAGGCGCTCAAAGCGGGAGCGATCGGATTCGTCGTGGCCGACAGCGCGGATCGTGAGCTTGCCGAGGCCGTGCGGCAGGCGAGCCGTGGCCTCGCCTACATCAGCCCGCGGATCAAGCGCTCGGTTGCCTGACCGAGTGAGCATCCAGGGCCCGCGATTCCACCATGCCTGGATCCGAGGTCTTCCGATACTCCGCCGGGACCGCGGCGTCGATCATTGTGCCCTGACCCGGCGAGGACCTGACCTCGAGGGTTCCGTGCAGCAACTCGACCCGCTCCCGCATGCCGATCAAGCCGAAGCCGGCGGTCTGAGCTATCGGGTCGAACCCGCGTCCGTCGTCCCGCACCGTGATGCGCACAGTGGAGTGGCTCTCTATGACCTCGACATGGGCCAGTGTCGCGTGGCCGTGCTTCGCCGCGTTGTTTAGTGCTTCCTGGACGATCCGATACATCGCGGTCTCGACCTCGGCCACGTGTCGCGTGGGCTCGCGGCCCTGCTCATAGGCGAGATCGATGGCAAGCTCCACGGTGAGCCCGCGTCCCCGTGCCCGCTCGGCGAGATCCTCGATCGCCGCCTGCGCGCCCAGATCGTCCAGCGCGGCCGGACGCAGATCGGTGACGAGTGCCCTGAGGCTGCGAATCTCCTGCTCGAGCTGCGTGACCGCGTCGCGAATCACCTCCATGACGGCCTCGGGTCTGGAATCTCGCGCTTGCGCCGCGAGGCCGAGCCGCAGCGCAGCCAGGTTCTGCAGGGTTTCGTCGTGTAGCTCGCGGGCCCAGTGAGCCCGTTCCTGCTCGGCCGCCGCGATGCGCTGCCGGCGGCGCTCGGCCTCGACCGTGACTGCCGTCGCGATCGCCGTCGCCGCACTGGCTGCGAACGCCTCGAGCAGACGTTGATCCTCATGGCTGAACGCCGGCCCGTCCTCCAGCCGGTCGACCGCGATCAGCACCCCATACCCCTGGCCGCGGAAGATCAGAGGGACCACCAATCCGGCGTCGGCGCGGACACCCAGCCGGCCCAGCCCGTGGCGCTCAAACCGCGCTCTGTTGGGCTGATCCTCCAGGCGGAGTGTCCTCGTGGCCCGAAGCGCCGCTCCGGCGAGACTGCCCTGCAAATCCACGCACTTGCCCACCAAGCCGGCGGGCAGCTCACCTGCGCCGGCCGCGACGACGATCTCCCCGTCGCGCTCGTGCTCGATCACGAGTGCCCGAGCGGCTACGAGCGCCCTCCCACGCTTGGCCACCAGCCCCAAGATCAGATCCAGGTCGGTCTCCCCGCCGAGCGCCCGGGCGATTTGCATGGTCGCGTCGAGCGCGTCGACGGTTCGCTTGAGCTCCGTGTGCTGTGCGGCCAGGCGGGAGTAACGCCGAGCGTTTTCGATCGCGGCGCCAGCCAGTTCGGCCAGCAGCACGATCGTCTCCTCGTCCTCCTCGGTGAAATGCTCCCCATCGGCTTTCTCGGTCAGATAGAGGTTCCCGAACGCTGCGTCGCCGATCATCACCGGGACCCCGAGGAACGTCTTCATCGGAGGATGTTCAGCGGGAAAGCCATACGAATGCGGGTGGTCGCCCACGTCGGCCAAGCGCAGCGGCAGCGGGCGCGCGATCAGCTCGCCCAACACCCCACGCCCCTTCGGCAGATCTCCAATCCGTTCACGGACCGCGTCGTCGATACCGGCCGTGATGAACCGCTCGAGCCCGGTCCGTGACTCGTTCGTCACGCCGAGCGCCGCGTAGCGCGCCCCCGATAGCTCGCGGGCGGATTCGACCAGACGCCGGAGCACAACCTCGAGATCCAGCTCAGACAGCACCCCACGCGCGAGCCGCACCGCTGAGAGGGCGGCGGGAGCGTGCGGTGCTTCTCGGCCGTCCACCCCGGTCAAAGGTGGTCGGGGCGGCCCGTCACATGGGCCTACAGATCAACAGGACGTTCAAAAGATGCTCGCGGGCTCGAGCGACAGTTAGAAAGCAACCTTACCAACGCCGAACCGACCGGATGTGGAAAATCCGCATCCGGCCCGTGAGTGCACGATCGCTGTTGATCTAGCCGGTCAAGCCTCCATCAGACCGTGATCGAGGGCGTATCGGACCAGCTCTGAGCGCGATCCTAGGCGCAGCTTCTGCTGGATGTGCGCGCGGTGCGTCTCGACGGTGCGCACCGACAGATAGAGCCGCTCGGCGATCTCGCTGTTGGTGTGTCCAAGGGCGATCAGTCGCAGCACCTCCACCTCGCGGTCGGACAGCCCGTCGGGTAGGCCCGGCGGAGGCGCCGCCGCGACGCGCGCGCCAAGACGCGGGTTGAGGTAGGTGTCACCGCCGGCGGCGCGGCGGATCGCCTCGACCAGCTCGGTCTCGGCCGACTCCTTGAGTACATAGCCCAGGGCGCCCGCGCCGAGCGCATGCCGTGCGTACGCGGGCTCGTCCTGCATGGTGAGGACAACAATCTGCGTCTCGGGACACTCGGCTCGGATCTCTGGGATTCCTTCGAGACTCGATCCTCCGGGCATGTTCAGATCGAGCACGAGCACGTCAGGATGATGGCCCCTGACATATCGCCGGGCGCTCTCGAGATCCGACGCTTCAGCGACCACGTCGAAGCCGCCGTCGGCGTTGAGCACCTGCCGCAGACCGCGACGAACCACGGAGTGATCGTCGGCGATCACCACCCGGATCGTGTCGTCGGGACTGCGCTCCTCGCCGCCAGCCGAGATCATTCGGCGAAGGCTATGCGTCGACGCTCCACAGGTCAGCAGCGGAGGTCCGAAGCGTTCCTGCGGAGAACTACGTAGCGGCGCACCAGCGGGAGCGTCCTCTGACGGACGCAGCCCGCGGACTCTCCGCGCGAGCATTGCGGACCCCGCGGATGCGAGCCGCCCTCGTGCACGACGGGGTAACCGGCGCCCGACATACTCCCGGCGATGAGTTCCGATCTGCAGGCGCGCGATCCCGAGTTCGAGGGGCGCGTCCGGGCGAGCTTCGCGCAGCAAGGCCTGATGTCGACCTTCGCTGCCGAGCTCGACCGAGTCGAGCCGGGGCTGGTGCAGATCGTCGTGCCCTTCGCAGACGGGCTGACTCAGCAGGACGGCTTCCTGCACGCCGGAGTCGTGATCGCGGCGATGGACAGCGCCTGCGGCTACGCCGCCCTGACTCTGATGGAGCCGGATTTCCGGGTCCTGACCGTTGAGCTCAAGGTCAATCTGCTCGCGGCCGCGAGCGGGGAGCGGTTCCTGGCGCGCGGGCAGGTCATCCGCTCCGGGCGCACGCTGACCGTCTGCCGCGGGGACGCTTATGCCGGTATGCGCGAGGAGGAGCGCCACGTAGCGACGATCCTCACAACGATGATCGGAGTCGACAACGTGTAGCCGGCGGGCGCCCCGAGACTCCGTCCGGCCGCGCTTTGGACGCTGCCGGAGCAGGGCCTATGCAGTTTGGACGACCGCGCTCTGCAGGTCAAGCCATTCGATTGCTTGGTCGCGGAGCCTGAATTTCTGGACCTTGCCGGTGACGGTCATCGGGAATTCGTCAACGGAGATCACATACCGCGGGATCTTGTAGTGCGCGATCTTCCCGCGACAGAATTCGCGCACCGCCTCGGCGTCGATTGGGTCAGGTGTGCGCGTAATTACGCAGGCGGCGATTTCCTCGCCGTAGCGCGCGTCCGGGACTCCGACGATCTGTACGTCCTTGATCTGCGGGTGGCTGTAGAGGAACTCCTCGATTTCCCGCGGATAGATGTTCTCCCCGCCACGGATGATCATGTCCTTGGAGCGGCCGACAATGTTGACGTACCCGTCCTCATCGATGGTCGCGAGATCGCCGGTGTGCATCCATCCGGCTTGGTCGATCGCTTCGGCGGTCTGCTCGACGTCGTTCCAGTAGCCGAGCATGACGCTATAGCCCCGGGTGCACAACTCACCGGGAGTGTTGCGCTCGACGCACTCGCCGGTGGCGGCGTCGATGACCTTGATTTCGACGTGGGGGTGTACCCGGCCGACCGTCGAGGTGCGGTGATCGATGTCGTCATCGGCAGTCGTCTGTGTCGAGACCGGGGACGTCTCGGTCATGCCGTAGCAGATCGTCACCTCGCGCATGTGCATCTCGTCGATCACCTTGCGCATGACCTCGATTGGGCACGGTGAGCCGGCCATGATTCCGGTTCGCAGTGAGGTGAGATCGAAGTCCGCGAATTCGGCCAGATCGAGCTCGGCGATGAACATCGTCGGTACGCCGTAAAGCGACGTGCACCGCTCTTCCTGGACAGCGGCAAGTGTCGCGTGCGCCTCGAACGCCGTGGCCGGTATGACCATGCATGCACCGTGGGTCGTGCACGCGAGATTGCCGAGCACCATTCCGAAACAGTGGTAGAACGGTACCGGGATGCAGACCCGGTCCTCCGGCGTGTAGCGGCAGGTCTCGCCGATGAAGAATCCGTTGTTGAGAATGTTGTGGTGAGTGAGTGTTGCGCCCTTCGGAAACCCGGTTGTTCCACTCGTGTACTGGATGTTGATCGGGTCGTCGAACTGCAGTCCCGCGGGCAGCGAAACCTCCGGCTCGCCCGAGGAGAGTTGCTCCCACTCGGGCGAGTCGAGGAACACCACCTGCTCGAGGTCCGGGCAGCGCGGGGCGACTTCGTCGACCATGCCTGCGTAGTCTGAGCTCTTGAACGCAGGAGCCGAGACCAGTATCCGGCAGCCCGACTGGTTCAGAACGTATTCGAGCTCGGAGGTTCGATAGGCCGGGTTGACGTTGACCAGAATGACTCCTGCCTTGGCCGAGGCGTACTGGACCAGGAGCCACTCCGCGCAGTTGGGCGCCCAGATCCCCATCCTATCTCCCGGCTGCAATCCGTTGGCGACGAGTCCGCGCGCGAGGCGCTCGACGCGGTCGGCGAACTCCGCGTAGCTCCAGCGCACGTCCTGGTGGCGGACGATCACGGCATCGCGCTCGGGATATGTCCCGGCAACCCGATCGAAGTTCGCGCCAATTGTCTCGCCGATCAAGGGGGTCAACGAGCTTCCCTGCACGTACGAGATTGCATTCGCCATGCCGTCACATCCTCTTCTGTGGTCGCTACAGCCGCCCGCGCGGCCGCGCTCACGGACGCGGCCGCGCTCAGAGATCGGCCCGTGGTCAGTGCCCGGCCGCCGCCGGCTCCTTGTGTCGACCCCAGCGGTGGTCCGACAGAGGCCAGACGGGAAGCACAGCCCGGTGATAGGAGAACTCGCACAGTTCGGCAAGCGCCAGATAGAACGCGCATGCCGCGGCCGCCAGGCCGGTGTAGCCGCCCCAGTGGATCAGGGTGGTGTGAGCCCCGTAGTTGCCTGCGCCGAGGAACAAGAACACCGCCACGAGGATCGCCAGCGCCAACACGACGACGACATTGGTCCGCAGCGACGCGGCCAGCATCACGACGACGAAGATCCCGAAGGCGTACAGGAACAGGCCCTGTGCATGCCCCAGCTGCGACGGCGGAACTTCCTTCGCGAACCATTGCGCGAACGCGAACAGCGACATCCAGAAGGCGCCGAAGCCGGAGAACAGCACTCCAGAAAAGGTGTTGCCGGTCCGCAACTGGATCAGGCCAGCAATCAGTTGCGCGAGACCGCCGAACATCAGTGCCACGCCGAACACTACCGGAAGTGTCCCAATCGAGACCGCGTTCGCGTTGATCATGCTGAGCATGAACGTCGTGACCGCGAACGCCAGTAGCGCGAGCGGCGCCGAGTTGCCCCAGTCCAGAGCTGTCGCGCCGGTTGGCGCTTCGCCGCGTTCACGAATCACATCGCTCACTTCGGAGCCATTGTGCGCGGCAGTCGGCGGGGCCGGCTGAGAGATGGTAGCCATGACGACACCTCCTAGAGTGCGTCACACCGCATCGTCGAGCCATCAATGCCGCCAAGACGATGCTCGGCACTCACTGGTATGAAGTTGTCCCCGGAACCTCCGGAGAAGACCAACGATCCTCCCTTCTGACCGCTCCGCAATCCGCAGCCACCACGGGTCCTCACGCGGGGAACCCGCAATGAGCGGACGGGCTTTCGATGAGCGGACGGGCTTCGGCCGCCGTCCGTCGCGTGGTTGAGCGGCCCCGTAGAAACACGCAAGGGTGTCGGGATTTACTGACGATGGCCCAGGGCTCGGATCCTGTAACAGTTGAGCGATCCGCATGCGTACGCCGCGGGTCGGCGTTCACTAGCGGGGAGAACGTCCGTCACAGCAAAAAAGATGCTGGAGGTGAGCTACGATGAGCGGCCAGACGATGACCAGCGCGGACGCGGCGTGGCCCATGGACCGCCCGACGAACCTGATGGTGGTCAACGCGGTGCTGTGGTTCGACGAGCGGATGGACCTCGAACAATGGCGGGAAGTCATACGTGAGCGTATGGTCGACCGTTTTCCCCGCTTCCGCCAGCGGGTCGCGGAACCGCGTCTCGGGGTGGGAATGCCCTCGTGGGAGGACGATCCGCCCTTTGACCTCGATCGTCACCTTCACCACATCGCGCTGCCGGTGCCGGGCGACAAGGCCGCGCTACAGGAGCTGGTGGGGATCTGATCTCGGGTCCGCTGGATCGCTCAAAGCCACTCTGGGACATCTACCTGATCGACGGATACGGCGCCGGGATGGCACAGGTAGCGCGCATGCACCACAGCATCGCGGACGGGATCGCGCTGGCACGAGTCCTGTTCTCGATGACGGATGAGCAGCCAGACGCGGGCATCGAGCCCGAGCGTGCGGACGGGCACAGCCGCCGCCGCCTCGCCGGGCTGGTAGGGCCGCTGAACATGGGCGCGCGTCTCGCCGGGCGGGCAATGCACGAGGGCTTCGAACTGCTCACTCACCCCGCTTCGAACTGCTCACTCACCCCGCGGGTGAGCTGCAGGATCTGACCGGTGAGGGCGCGGCCAATACCCGTGCGCTCGGCAAGATGCTGCTCACGCCCGCGGAACAGCGATCGGCCTGACCCCGCGCCAGATCGAACAGCGTCTGGTCGATGTGTTCGCGTCGAAGACTTCGCTCGTACTCACCAATGTCCCAGGCCCGAGCCAACCCGTGTACTTGGCAGGCACGAGAGTCGCCGGCGTGACCCCCTGGGTGCCGGCGGCCGGCGCGATCGGCCTTGGCGTGAGCATCTTCACTTACGGCGGCAAGGTGACGATCGGACTGCGCGCCGATGCTGGCCTTGTGCCCGATCCAGAGGCAATCCTCATCGCCTTCCGACGCGAGCTTTCAGACCTCGCGCAGCTCGACCCCCAGGCGAAACCGAAGCAGCGGTCCGGTCGCGCCATCTAGCCGTCGTAGCGTCCACTGCGCAGCTCCGTGCGGAGTTGCGAGCGCCTGATCTTGCCGCTGATGGTCTTGGGAAGTTCTTCGACGAAATGGATCTCGCGAGGGTACTTATACGGGGCTGTGCTGCGTTTGACGAATTGCTGTAGTTCGTGGGCCAGCTCGTCTGAACCGGTGTGCCCCGGGGCTAGCAGGCAGAAGGCGGTGACGATTTGCGTGCGTTCGGGGTCGTCCTTGCCGACGACGGCCGCCTCGATCACGGCGGGATGCTCGACGAGCACGCTCTCGACTTCGAATGGTCCGATTCGGTAGGCGCTCGAGGTGATGACGTCATCGTCGCGACCCTCGAACCAGAAGTAGCCGTCCTCGTCCATCGCAGCCTTATCGCCTGTGTAGTAGAAGGGCCCGCGGAACGCATCCGCGGTCGCCTCCGGGTTGTTGTGGTAGCCGGGGAACAGCCCGATGGGACGCTCGGGCTGGCAGCGCACGACGATGTTGCCGACCTCGCGGGGCCCGGCCGGCTGGCCCTCGTCGTCGACGATCGTCACGTCATAGCCGGGGACGGGACGGCCCATCGATCCGGGGCGAATCTCCATCGTGCGGTAGTTGGCGACCAGGCATGTCGTCTCTGTCTGGCCGTAGCCGTCGTAGACGGTCAGCCCGCCGGTTCCTTGTTGCCACTCGCGGATCACCTCGGGATTCAGCGGCTCGCCGGCGCTTGTGCAATGCCGCAGAGCCGAGAGGTCGTGCTTGGAGAAGTCCGCGTGGACCAGCCGTCGGTAGAGCGTCGGTGGCGCGCAGAATGACGTGACGTGATGGCGGGCGACAATTCCCAAGATCGTGTCCGGGTCGGGGGACCCGAGCGCCACGTTGAGGATCGCCGCGCGTTCGTGCATCTGTCCGAACAGCCCGCCCCACGCGGCCTTTGCCCAGCCGGTGTCGGTGATCGTCCAGTGCAGATCGCCGGGGCGCAGGTCGTGCCAGAAGCGAGCGGTCCCGACATGGCCGAGCGCATAGGACTGCGAGTGCTGAACCATCTTGGGAAGGGCGACCGTGCCGCTGGTGAAGTACAGAAGGAGCGGATCATCGCGACTGGTCGGATCGGCCGGTGTCTCTCCGTCTCCGACTGCTCGGCACCGCTCGGCGAGCGACACCCAGCCGTCAGGTCCTCGTCCGACACACAGGCGAGTCGCCAGACCCGGGACACCCGCGTCAACCTTCGCAGCTCCCGACTCGTCGGTGATCGCCGCGGTCGCGCCGGTCTGGTCCAAGCGGTATGCGATGTCCTTCGCGGTCAGCAGGTTCGGCGCGGGCATCGGGACCGCGCCGATCCGCATCGCGCCGAGCAGCGCCGCGTACCATTCCGGGATCCGCGGCAGCATCACGAACACGTGGTCGCCCTTGCGGACGCCAAGATCCAGCAACACACGTCCGACCTCGCGCGACGCCCGTGCCAGATCGGCTGCCGATTGCTCGGCGACAAGCTCGCCCGTCGCGTCAAGGGAAAGTACCGCGAGCGCGTCGGGTTCCTCCGACGCCCATGTATCGACAATGTCGAGCACCGCGTTGAAGCGCTGCGGCACCTCCATGCCGTAGCTCGCGCGCTCGGCATCGATATCCACCAAACGCGGGGCGCAATCGCGGGCTGGACGGGCAACTGAAACGATCGACATCGTCGATCACCTCCAAACTAGGCGCGTGGCCGGATCCTGTACTGCATGCTTTTACTCCGCAGGCATGGACGCGACATCCGCATAAGGGCGCAACATCGCCGCGCCGGACTACGGCGACGCGACCTCAAGTCCTGAACTGCCGCCGCCGACGGCGAGGTTGTGTCGTTCGCGGAGCCCACGGCCGCCCCGACGTCGGGGCGGCCGTGCGTCACGGGATTGGGGTGTGCGGGCAGCTAGCGCCTGGTCAGGGCGCGACGTTTGCGCAGATCCCAGGCGTAGACCGTAGCCGCGGCGCTGTCGCTGGTGTTGCGCGGAGGTCGAGCGGTGGTTTCTGCCGGTCCTAGCGCGATGGACTTAGCGCCCGTCGCCGCCGTTCACCTGCCGCCTCGGTCGGAGTTCGCCAATACTTCCTCCATGGATACGTTCAACCTCTTTCGCGACGAGACGATCAGCGACGAGAGTGATCCGCCCGGATACCGAGCGCGATCCGCGCAACTCGCGCCAAGGTTCGGAGCGTCTCGCCTCGCGATGACCGTGTATGACCTGCCGCCGGCGCAGGCGATCTGCCCATATCACTTCCACTGGGGCGATGAGGAGTGGCTGGTCGTCGTTTCCGGAACGCCTACGGTTCGGACGCCCAACGGCGAACAGACGCTGCAGCCGGGCGATGTCGTCTGCTTCCTCGTGGGGCCGGAGGGCGCGCACCGGGTCCACAACGCGAGCGACAACGCCGCCCGCGTCGCCCTGTTCTCCAACAAGCACGAGTTCGGCATCATCGAATATCCCGACAGCGACAAGATTGGCGTCTGGGGCCGCCATGAAGAGTCGCTCGACCACGTGATCCGGCGCAGCCCGGACCTCGACTACTGGGACGGCGAACGGCCCTGAAGAGACAGCATCAGCGCCGGTCGCTCAGGGCGCGGTCGGCCGCGGCCCCAGGAGGTCCCATCGGTTGCCGGCGATATCGAGGAACACCGCCACGCGTCCGTACGGCTCCTGGCGAGGTTCGCCGACGAATTCGACGCCGGCGTCGCGCATGCGCTCGTAAGCGCTCTGGAAGTCCTCGACGCGCAGGAACAGTCCGACGCGCCCGGCAAACTGAGCACCCACGGCTCGCGCCTCTCGCTCGCCGGCCG
The DNA here is from genome assembly GCA_963841535.1 of uncultured Solirubrobacterales bacterium. GTDB lineage: Bacteria > Actinomycetota > Thermoleophilia > Solirubrobacterales > Solirubrobacteraceae > Palsa-465. The sequence goes on from CAWJDF010000005.1 coordinate 284,593, forward strand.
CTTTCGCCAGCAAGAGCGCGGTCGTCGCCCCGGGCGGCCGGACGACCACCCAGCGCTTCGGAGCTCCGTCGCGGCTGCTCAGCGCCGGCGTGTCCTCGACCAGTTCGAAGCCGAGAACGTCGACGAAGAACCTGATCGACTCGTCGTACTCGTCGATGATGAGACTGACCTGCTCGAGGTACATCTCCACGAGAGAAGCACCGCAACCGGACACATCCGGAGCGGATACGACCTTCGTGTCCGGACAAGCTGGTTGGCGATATCGCCAGCCTTTGCCGGCGGCGTCTTTTGTCACCCTGGCATCTTGATCGGGGAGAGTCTCTTGTGATGAGCGTGGATCGCAGCGATCAGCCGCCGGGTCCTCGGCCGGCACGTACGGGAGCGGTCGTAGCGCTGTCGCTCGCTGTCGCGGTTGTGTTGGGTGATTCGGGTGTGGTCACGCTGGCGTTGCCGGAGATCTTGCGGGATTTCGGGGCCGCGGTTGGGGAGGTTGCGTGGGTTCTGATCGCGTTCAATCTCGTGCTCGCGCTCGTGGCGGTGCCGGCGGCGCGGGTGTGCGTGCGCTGGGATCCGGCCGCGGCGAGCGCGGTTGGCCTGATCGGCTTCGCGGCGGCAACGACGGTGTGTGCGGTGGCGTCGTCGCTGGGTGTGTTGATTGCGGCGCGGGCGGCTCAGGCGGCGGGGGGCGCGCTGGTGATCGTGGGAAGCCTCGAGCTGCTCGTCCAAGCCACCGGGGTCGAGCGCGCGGGGGTGCGGCGGTGGGCTGGGGCCGGTGTCGCCGGGGCGGCGCTGGGTCCGGTGGTCGGGGGGCTGCTGACGTGGGCGTTCTCGTGGCGGGCGATCTTCGTGGTGCAGATCCCGGTGGTGCTGCTGGCGCTGCCCGCCGCGATCGCGCTGCGAGGTCGAGTGGTGCGCCGTCCCGCGAACCTCGACACCTCGCCGGACCGCCCGCACGTGCTGGCCAACCTGGCGCTGGCGCTGCTCTCGGCGGCGCTGACGGCGGCGCTGTTCCTGCTGGTGCTGCTGCTCGTGGACGGCTGGCGGCATTCGCCTGCCGTGGCGGCGCTCGCGGTCACGGCAGTGCCGGTGGCGGCGTTGGCGGCCGGGCCCGTATTCCGGGGCGTGCGCGCCGGGACGCGGTCCGAGGCGATCGCTGGGTCGGTGCTGATCGCCGGCGGGCTCACGGGCCTGGCGCTCCTCCCGAGCGCGCACCTCGTCTGGACGCTCGCGCCGCAGGCGCTCGTCGGCCTCGGCCTGGGGCTCTCGGTGGACTCGCTCACCGCGGCGGCGCTGCGCGACCGGATCCCGCGCGCGCTGCACGGCGGCTGGACGATCGCCGCCCGCCACGCCGGCGTCGTTGTCGGCCTCGCGATCCTCACCCCGATCTTCACCGCCGATTTGCGCCACGCCGAGACCCCGGCCAAGGAGGCAGTCGCGAGCCTCGTGCTCGACGCCCCGCTCCCCGCCACGACGAAGCTCGACCTCGCCGAGCAGTTGGGGCGGCGTCTGCTCGCCGAGCGTGGCCGCGTCCCCGACCTGCGGCCGGCGTTTACGAACCTGCGCCTGCCGGCGACACAGGCGCCCGCGGCCGCGACTCTGGAGCGCGGCCTCGAGGATCAGCTCAAGCGCGCCGCCACCCGCGCGTTCCGCACCGCCTTCCTCGTCGCGGCCGGGCTGGCGCTGCTGGCCCTCGGGCCCGCGCTCGCCCTGCGCGACCGGAGCCGCTGATGAAAAGACTCGCGCTGCCCCTCATCGCCGTGCTCCTCGTGACGGCCGTCCTCGGCGTCCAGATCGCCGCTGGCGGAGGGCAATACGTGCCCCGCCGGCCCGCCAATCCCTGTGAGCCGCGCCCCGTTCCGCCGATCCCGGCGCGGCTCGAACCGCTCGCAGAACGGATCGTCCTACTTGGCCTCGACAGCGCCGCGTGCCGGCTGGGCATCTCGCGCGAGCGCCTCGTCCTCGCCCTCGCCGACACCCGCACGCTGGACCCCCGCGCGCCCGCCGCTCTCAAGATGGGCCTGCGCGACGCCGTCGACCGCCTCGACCGCGAGCATCGCCTGCCCAAGGTCTCCCTGCTTCTTCCCGAAGCCCTCGACCAGACCAATCTCCCGGGGATCGCCAAGACGATCATCGCGGCGATCCCGGCCGGACTCGTCGACAGCGCGCTCCCCACCGCACCGCTACTGCGCCGGACCGTCGACGAACTCGACGTCAACCGGCTCCTGCATGAGCTTCACGACCCCCGCCAGCTCGACTCGGCCGTCCGCTCGGCGATCCTCCAAGCCGCACAGCGCCAAATCCTCGACCGCCTGCACCCCTAGCCGCAGCGGGTCCTCATCTCCTCCGGACCGGGCGAGACGCCAACCGGGGTCTCGGTCAGCCGACCGGCTCGAGCACGATGACCGGGATGAGCCGGTCGGTCTTGCGCTGGTACTCGGCGAAGTTCGGGGAGCGCTCTGCCATCGCCGCGAACAGGCGCTCGCGCTCCTCCCCGCTTACCTCGCACGCGGTTGCCTTGAGCGTGTCGGTGCCGACCTCGACGGTCACGTCCGGATGGGCCCGCAGATTGTGGTACCAGTCGGGATTGGTCGGCGCCCCCGCCTTGGAGGCGAAGATGACGTACCGGTCCCCGTCGCCCAGGTAGGCAACCGGGTTGACGCGCGCGGTGCCGGTCCGGGCGCCGGTGTGGTGCAGGAGCAGAAGTGGCGTGTTCTCAAACGGCTCTCCCACCCGCCCGCCGTTGGCGCGGAACTGCTCGATGATGCGGGCGTTGAAATCGTTGGGCGAGCTGGTCGACATGGCGGCTTCCTGACGTGGTGGGGGCTGGAGCGAGTCTAGGCTGTCGGGAGATGAAGCTCCGCTTCGCCGTCGGCCCCCACGCCGGATCCCTGACCGGAGCGGAGCTGGCCGCGTTCGCCGAGTCACTCGAGGCTGCCGGATTCGACGGGCTGTGGCTGTCGGACCTCCCGGTCGCCCCGGTGCTCGACCCGCTCCTCGGGCTGGCGCTCGCCGCCGGGCGCACGAGCCGGCTGCATCTGGGCGCCAACCTCGTCCCCCTGGGCCGCAATCCGTTCCTGCTCGCCAAGGAGTTAGCCCAGCTCGACCAGATCTCCGGCGGCCGGCTGCTGCTCAGCTTTGTCACCGGCCTCGGCCAGCCCGGCGAGCGTCAGGTGCTTGGGCTCGACGGCGCGCGGCGGGGCGACGTGCTGGAGGAAGTGCTTCGCCTGGTGCGGAGGTGGTGGGCGGGCGAGGCCGTGGATCATCGCTCCGAGCGCTGGACGGTCGACCACGTGGCGCCGGCCGCGTGTCCGGTTCAGGATCCGCTGGAGGTGTGGCTGGGTGGGCGCGGGCCCCAGGCGCTGGACCGTGTTGGGCGGATCGCCGATGGATGGCTGGGCGCTCAGCTAACTCCCGCCGAGGCCGGAGTCGCGCGCCGCCGCATCCAGGACGCGGCGCTGCGGGCCGGGCGAGAGGTCGACCCCGAGCATTTCGGAATGAGCATCCCGTACGCCCGCGTCACCCCCGGAGCCGAGCTGTTGGGCCCGCTCGCCGCCCGCCGTCCCGACGTCGACCCGCTGGCCTTCGTGCCGGTCGGCCGGACGGGGTTGCGCGCCTTCATCGAGCGCTACGTCGACGCCGGCCTGTCGAAGTTCGTCGTCCGCCCGCTCGCCCCCATCGCCTCCTTGCCTGGGGAGGTCGCCTGGCTCACCGACGCCATCCTCGACCTGCAGACCTGACGCGGGGGCCGGCGGTCATCACGCGCGGCGTCCACGGAAGGAGGGAGACGCGCCCGAAGGTAAGGTTCTGAGTGTGGGCACCTCAGTCATGCCAAGCGCTGCCTGGGTCTTGCCGGCGGAGCCCTCTGCCGTTGGCCAGCTTCGGCGCCAGGCCGTGGAGTTCGCGTCCGGGGCCGGCGCGTCGGACGAGGTGACCCAGGCGATCGCCCTCGCCGTATCCGAGACCGTCACCAACGCGGTCGTTCACGCCTACGATGGCGCGGACCGCGGGCAGGTCCGCGTCAGCTGCCACGTGCAGGGGAAACGCTTCATCGTCGAAGTGGCCGATGCGGGTGTCGGCATCGGGCCAGCCCGCGACTCTGCAGGGATCGGGCACGGATTGGCGATGGTGGGAGCCCTGGTGCAGAGCCTCGATATCCGGCCCGGCCCCGCCCGGCAAGGCACAGCCGTGACGATGTCCTTCGGTCCCGTCCCGACGCCCACGGCGCCGTCGGGCTTGGAGATGCTTTGCGCGCTCGCTCTGGAGACCGTCGCCGACGTCTCGTGCGTGGATCTCGTCCAGGAAGGTGTGCTGCGTCGCGTCGCAGCCGAAGTCGCGGACGATCCCACACTGACCACGTGGCTGCGTGGAGCGGTGCCTCCCGCAAAGCCGGGGACGGCGACGTGGTCGGCGCTGCGCGAGGGCGGCGCGCGCCTCGTCGTCCACGACCCCTCTGTCCCACGCTCGCCGGGAGGCCCCGGGGAGCGCCTCGACCTCACCTGGTGGGTCGCGGTCCCACTCGAGCGGTCCGACGGAACCCCAGTCGCGCTCTGGGGCCTCGGCGGCCGCGCGGGTGGACATGCCGTACCGACCCGGGAGGTCATCCGCATCCTCGCCGATGCTGCGCGCCACGACCTTGCGCAGCCCGCGGGGCGCGGCGCGCTGCGCGGTCGACTGGCGATGGCGTGCCGTTAGGTCGTCCAGGGAGCACGTCCATCCGGGTCATGGCTTGACCACGCAGAGCTCAACCGGCTCGTCGCCATGCCTGGTCGAGATCGACCGGGTCGCAGGCAACCCACGGCCGCTCCCAACCTCCGAGGCGGAGCAGCGCGGCGAGGATCTCGCCGGTGTACCCCCACACGACTGCGCCATCGAGAACAAACGCTGGGCCGCGCCAGCCGAAGCGTGTGCTGAGCATGATGCGGTTGTCGGGGTCGGCCAACGCGGTGAAAGGGATGCGCATCACACGGTTCGTCTCGCCGGGGTCGATCGCGCTGACCGGCGATGGCGTGCGCCAGTGGGCGAGCACGCCGGTCACGTCGAATCGCGACGGTGGGATGTGCAGGCGCGGCAGCAAGATCAGCGGCTCGACGGCGCCCGGTTCCACTCCGGTCTCCTCGGCAGCCTCGCGGATCGCGGTTGCGGGCGGCCCGGCATCGCCGTCTTCACGCGCGCCGCCGGGAAAGGCGACCTCCCCGGAGTGGTCGCGAAGCTTGGCCGCCCGCTGCGCCAGCAGGACGTCCGGCCCGTCGGCTCGGTCGGTCGCGATCAGGATCAGGACCGCGGCCTGCCGCTCGGCGGCGGTGTCAAGTGCAGGATCGTTACGGCTTAGTTCGTCCGGACGAGCCGCGGCAACCGCATGGACAAGGCCCACGAGCGGCGCCGGCACGACGGCGGGCCGGAGATCTGTCGGCGCCAGCCAGCGAGCGAGGTCATCGGTCAGCGACCGGTCCACGTTCAGAAGTCTTACAGCTATTCGGGGACGAACTTGACTACGGCTCTGCCTTTCCTGCAAAGGCCGTACCAGTTAGTCTCGACGCCGCCTTGGTAGACCGGGACCTGCCGACACCGGAAGCCCATTAGGTGGTGGCGGTGGCCCAGCACGTAGGCCCTTGCGATCGCGTCCGCGCGCTTACAAGACACGCCGCGGGCACCGACAGCCGTCAGCTGACGCATGAGATACGGACACTCTTTCAGCGATGCTGACGCAGTGTGCACGCGGTGCATGCGGGACCGTGTGCTCGCCTGCGCAGAGTTATGCAGTAGGCCAATCCCGATCAGGCCCGCGATCAAGAAGACGATCATGCGGTGGCTGACTGGAGCTGAGCGTTCCGTTTGCACCACGGCAAGGGTACCGCCAGCGACTCCGCTTCGGCGTAGGTGCAGGGCGCACCCGCGCTGGTCGAGGCGGAGCCCGATCCGAGCTACAGCTTGTCGATCGTGGGGAACGTCGCGTCGGCTCGGATGCATGCACGAAGGAAAAGCGCAACACCGACGTCCCCTGTCCACAGGGTGTAGCGGCCCCGACCGAACTGTGCACGTTGATGCTGGACCTGCTCGATCGCGTGCATCGCGAACCGCCGGGCACGGTCGAGCCAGCGCTCGTCATCAGTCAGCGCAAACAGCTTCAGGAACGCAAAGCCGTTGCCCGCGGTCCCGTGACACAGGCCGGGGCCCTTACGCAGCGGACCGGCCCGCCAGATCAGCTCTCCGCCGGAAAGCGCTATCTCGAGCGGCATCAGATCACCGAGGGTCGCGACGATTCCCGGTGCGCCGTGACACCACTGGACGCGCATCAAATCGCCTCCCGGGCGCGGCTTTGCCACCGGCGGCCAATTGGTCAACCCGTCCTCTCGCACCGCGGCTCGCTCCAACGCGCGCGTCACTCGCGCGCGCAGAGTCTCATCACTGGCATACCCGCGCAACGCATGAGCATTTCCGGCGAACCCATGCGCGGGACCGAGAAGCTGCACGACCCGGCCGTACAGCGTCTGCGTCCACAGGTCCGTGGGCTCCTCCCAGCGCTCCCAGAGCAGGCGGGCGCTCTCCCACCATTCATTGCTGAGGCCACACGCTCGGGCGGCAAGCATGGTTCCGGACGAGCCCCACATGAGCTCCCACGTGGGGTGCTCTCGATTCGCGCGCACCAACTCGCGCAGCCGTCGCTCATCAGCGCACGGTGAACCGATCCTCGCGGCGAGGACGAGCAGCCCGGTCTCTCCCATCCACAGGCTCGGGGCATGCGCGTCATCGCCGAAGTCGGGCTGCGCCCGGTAGCGATCGATCGCCCTCGCCACCAGCATGGGAGCGTCGATCGATGAGCCGAGCTCGTTCAGCGCCCAGATCATCCCGGCACTACCGAGATACAAGGACGCGACCCGGGAGCTCTCCGGCTCGTCATCGAGACCGTGCCCTGGCCACCCGCCATCGTCGGCCGCCGACTCGCCGTCGGCGACGATCGCTGCCACCGCGGCCTCGGCTCGACTCACATCCCACGCCCGATCCGTCAGGGCCTCATGCTCCACGACTCGCCACAGCAACGTAACGTGATCATCTACCACGCGACCCACCACGGGCAACGCTGCTGAACGCTCAGACGCGAAGCGTTACGGGACGAACTTGCGCTGGCACACAGCGATCTTGTTCAGATCGCCCCGAGCGCGTGCGATGCAGGCGACGAGGCGCTGGGTGGTGCTGTTGGCCTTGCCGGGCTTCGATCCTGAGGAGATCGTCGTCGTGAAGCTGTAGACGGTCGTGGTGGTCGCGTTGGACCCGTTGGACGAGGTCGGAGCCCTGACCTGCGTGGAGGGGTGGATGGTCGCGGTCTTGGGATCCGGAGGCGCGGCTGCCTGTGTGCGTTGCAGCGCGCCGCCGTTGTATGCGGCGAGGAATCGATGCTCCGGCTGGGCGCCCGATTCGAGGAACCATGAGCGTCCGGTCAGCGTTGCGCCCGATCCCTGCCTAGGAAAGCCGATCTTGCTGTAGAGCCTGTCCACGACGCCAGGATCGAGTTGACCGAGGGTCAGCACTGCGCTGCGGGACTCCGCGGGCGTCGGAGCGCGGACGAAGTTGCGGGTCTTGCGGTTGTAGCCGTAGGTCCCGGCATCGATCTCCGACTCGACTATCGAGTAATCACGTATGTGCAGCTGGCGATCCGGACCGATCACCTGGTAGTAGACGCCGGAGGAGCCGACGATGATCTCGACGACACGGGCATTGGCTCCGAAGGACTCCACCATCTGAGGAAGCGTCTCCTGAAGTCCGTACGGCTTCAAGCCACCGTTTGAGTCGGCCGTGACGTGACCGGCGATCGCAACAACGACGATCGCGGCCAGTACCCCGACTACGCCCACGATAAGCCGCTTCCGCCCCACGCTCATTTCGTCCCGTTGAGGACTCTAACGCCGAGAGATCCGATGACCCAGCGTCCGGACTGCACGGTTAATGGCCTGTTCACAGCATCCTGGGCGAAGCCCAGGAACGCCACTCGCTACTCTGCGGAGCGGCCCCCGGCTGTCAGGGAATTTTCAAGCGCCGGATGCACAATGTGGCCGGAGGCCTGTCCGTCCGCGAACCACAAAGGGCTCACGCTCGATGCGAACGCTTGCCAGAACTTGCTATGTCCACCGACGCCTGGTCTTGCTTGGCTGGATCGTCGCGATCGTCGGCGTGACCGCGCTTCACGGTGCGGTCGGGAGCTCTTACTCCGACAACTTCAAGCTTCCGCACACGCAGAGCTTCGACGCGATTCGATTGCTGCAGCGCAACGCGCCGAAGGCGTCCGGCGACACCGACCAACTGGTGATCGGCGCCCGGCGCGGCAACGTCACTGACCCCGCGATCCGTGCCAAGGCGCAGGCGTTGTTGGCGCAGGTTGCCGAGCTGCCGCACGTGTCGTCGGTCGCTTCCCCATACGCGCCGACCGCCACGGCGCAGATCTCCCCCAACGGCGATGTTGCTTTCGCCAACGTGACCTTCGACGCCCAGTCCAACAAGATCACCAATGCCGAGGCGAAGGCGTTCGTCGACAAGATCACCTCCGCCTCCAGCGACGCCGTCGAGTTCCAGGTCGGCGGCCAGGTGGCGCAGAGCGCGAGCCAGGGCAACGACTCGAGCGGCCTGCTGTTCGGGTTCCTGGCCGCGGCCGCCGTCCTGTTCCTCGTGTTCGGCTCGCTGCTGGCGACGTTGTTGCCTTTGCTGACCGCCGGCGTGTCGCTCGGCGTCGGGATCGGCGTGGTCGGCTTGCTCTCGCACTTGATCGACATGGCGTCGTTCTCCAATGAACTGGCGCTGCTGATCGGCCTGGGTGTGGGCGTCGATTACGCGCTGTTCATCGTCACCCGCTACAAGCAGGGCATCCTGCGCGGCCTCAGCGGCGAGCAGGCGGTGACCGAGTCGCTGGACACGTCCGGACGCGCGGTGCTGTTCGCGGGCGTGATCGTGTGCATCGCGATGCTTGGCATGTTCGCGCTGGGCGTCAGCTTCCTGTATGGCGTCGCCGTGGCAGCCACGATCGCGGTGTCATTCACCGTGATCTCGGCACTGACGCTCTTGCCAGCGCTGCTGGGTTTCTTCGGGCGCTTGGTGTTGCGCCGCCGCGAGCGCAGCGCCCTGCGCGAGGGCAAGCTGAGGACCTCAGACGAGTCGACCGCGTGGGCGCGCTGGACCGGCTGGATGCAGAAGCGTCCCGCCGTATTTGCGGCGGTGGCGACCGTGCTGCTGCTGATTCTCGCGATCCCGTTCCTCTCGATGCGGCTGGGCTCTTCGGACGCCGGCAGCGATCCGGCTAACACGACCACGCGCAAGGCCTACGACCTGCTCGCCAAGGGATTTGGCCCGGGCTACAACGGGCCACTCCAGCTCGTCGCCGAGGTCGATTCGCCGCAGCAGAAGGCGGCGTTCCTGCGCGTCCAGCAGGCGGTGGCCAAGACCCCCGGGATCGTGGGCGCCGCGCAGCCGCACTTCATTCCCGGAGCGCGCGGAAAGTCCGACGTGGCGATCGCCGACCTGTACCCCAAGGGCTCTCCGCAGGACAGGTCCACGGCCGACCTGCTCCACCAGGTTCGCGATCAGGTGGTTCCGCTGGCTGAGCGCGGCACCGGCATCACCGTGCTCACGGGCGGCCAGACGGCGATCTTCGACGACTTCAGCCACGTGCTGGCAAGCAAGCTGCCGCTGTTCATCGGCGTCGTGGTGCTGCTGAGCTTCCTGCTGCTGATGGTCGTGTTCCGCAGCATTGCGATCCCGCTTACCGCGGCGCTCATGAACCTGCTGTCCGCGGGCGCGGCGTTCGGCGTGGTCACCGCGATCTTTCAGAACGGCTGGGGCGCATCGCTGATTGGCGTCGACAAGACGGGACCGATCGAAGCCTTCCTGCCCGTGCTGATGTTCCCCATCCTGTTCGGCCTGTCGATGGACTACGAGGTGTTCCTGGTCAGCCGGATCTACGAGGAGTGGCACCGACGGCGCGACAACCGCGAGGCGGTCGCCCACGGCCTCGCCGCGACCGGACGCACGATCACGGCAGCGGCCGCGATCATGGTGCTGGTCTTCGGTGCGTTCGTGCTCGGCGGCGAGCGCATCATCAAGCTGTTCGGCGTGGGGCTGGGCGGGGCGGTGCTACTCGACGCCGCGATCGTGCGCTCGGTGCTGGTACCGGCCGTGATGCTCATGCTCGGCGATCGCAACTGGAAGCTTCCGGCCTTCCTCGACCGCATCCTCCCGCGGGTGAACATCGAGGGCAGCGTGCAGCGCATGCCGGCGCGCGACGAGCACCGGCCGGAGCCGGTTCCCGAGCCGGCGGCCGGTTAGCCCGCTCAGCCGGCGCGTTCGCGTTGTGCACCGCGACCGGGCTCAGCGCATCGGTCGCGACCGCGGGCGTCCGCTCTGGGCCCGATTCGGCTAAGCCTGGTCGAGAAAGCGCGAAATACCGTGGGTTTGTCGACCAGGCTCCACGTCGCTGGTCCACCCCTTGGTGCGCTGGCCAGAACAAATCGTCGCGCACCGGGGTCTATGCGAAGCGTCCCGGGCGGCGCTTGCGCCGCCACCCATGAGGGGTGAGAATCTCCCCCGGCCGCCGGGCTGACGCCGGCAAGGCTTGGTGCGGTAGTGAGAGCCCGTGCGACAGCGTGGCGCAGGAGCCTGTGGAACCGTTGATTGCTGCCATGAGCGCGAAAGCCAGACTCATACCTGGGAGGCTCCTCCCGGCGGCCCACATAGCCCCTTCAACCAAGGAGTTCGCCGGCCGCAGCTGACAACCGAGCAGGCTCACTCAGGCCTGCCGGTCGGCAGGCCCGTTTTCGTCTGCTCGGGGGGTCGTCAGGCTGACGCGGATTCACAAGCCAGCCGCCCACGAAAGGACTGGCCGGCTCGGCGACGGGCCGGTTTACGCCTGTGGCGATACGGCAGCGGCTCGCATCTTGGTGATGGGTGGTGCGGCTGACGATCGCATTGCTGGGAGCACGTGCCCAGCCTCTTCTCCGAAGCGGACGACGGGTCTCGAACCCGCGACCTTCGGCTTGGGAAGCCGAAGTCGCGCGTTCGGTTCCCGTAGATGTGGGCGATTTCGCGGCCCGAAAGCGCCGTAAATGAGGCGAATCTGGTCAGGAAGGTTGCCCATGACGGTTGCCCGAAATGGCTGTTGCCCAGACCGTTGCCCGCTCGCCGTTCCGTCCGATGCGGCATGTAACCTGGCCTCTCGATGGTCCCTCCGAACCCCAGTGCTCGTCCCTTCATTCGCCAGCGCGCCACCGGCCCGTTTTGGTACGCCAAGTGGTCGCGCAATGGCCAGCCCGTGATCCGCGCGCTCGGCCGCGCCTGGGCCGAGCCGGACGGGAATGGTGGCTGGCGCCGCAGGCGTGGTCGCTCACATGACGGCGCATTGACCGAGGCCGAGGCCGCCGAGCGGATGCTGGCTCTGGTGCGCGAGCACCACGCTGAGGAGACCCTGCTCGAGCGAAGCGCCGAAGTGCGTCGACGGCGGGGCGTGAGCTTTCGCGAGCTCGCTGCGGAGTACCTGTCGTGGCTCGATGACGTCAAGGGCGCCAAGCCGTCGACGCTGCGTGACTACCGATGTCTGCTCGCCGAGCCCGGCCAGGCCTACCGCCGGGGTCGTGGCTCCTCCCTCGGTCTGATCATGGCCGCCCTCGCAGATCGCCCTGTTCGTGAGGTCACGACCCGTGAGGTCGAAGACCTCCTTCGGACCATCGCTGCCACCGGCGCCGCAGCCCGGACGGTGAACAAAGCGCGGCAGCTGGTCTGCGCGATCTTCAACTACGGCATGCGGCCAAGCACCTACGCGCTGGCGACCAATCCCGCCCAGCACGCCGACCGTCGACGTGAGCCAGATCAGGCGCTGCTCGCCTTCTACTCGCCTACGCAGGTCGAAGCGCTCGCACAGGCGCTTTCCGCCGGCGCCCACCGCGATCCGACCCGTCCGGCCGTCAGCGATGAGGAAGCAGCCGCTCGCGCGCGTGACGACGTCCAGGACGCAGAGCTGGTGCGCCTGGCGGCCTACGCCGGCCTCCGCCGCGGGGAGCTCGTCGTGCTGCGCTGGCGCGACATCGACTTCGCCGGGCAGAAGATCATCATCCGCCGCGCCTTGTCCGGCGAGACCGAGGTCCGGTCGACCAAGAGCCGCCGCGCCCGCGAGGTGCCCCTGCCTGATCAGGCTGCCGCTGCGCTCCAGCGGCTTAGGCGCCGCTGCGAGTTCACCGGCCCGGATGACTACGTGTTCGCCAACCGGTTCGGCCGCCGCCTCGACCCCTCTGCCCTACGCCGCCGCTACGAGCGCGCCCGCGACGCCGCCGGCCTCGACCCTTTGAGGTTCCACGACCTGAGGCATACATACGGCTCGCTGCTGGTCGCCGGCGGGATCGACCTGCCGAGCGTCAAGGCAGCCATGGGTCACGCCCGGATCTCGACGACCGAGCGCTACCTCCACGCGCGCCCTGCGAGCGAACTGGCCGATCGTTTCACGCGCGCGCTGACAGGATCAATCGCAGCGGCCGCATGACGAAGCCCGACGTGCCTCGGTCAGTCGAAGACCCCGATGGCCGAGTCGTTGAGTTCGCGGAGCGGAGCTGGCAGCACGTCATGGCTGAGCGGCCGCAGCTTCTCGAGGACGTGGACGCGATTCTCGCTGCAGTCGCCGCCCCGGATCATCGAGAGCGGGATCCCAAGCCGGAACGGGAGCGGTTCTACCGGAGGCGCGTCTCGGACAAGGTCCGGTGGCTGAGAGTGGTCGTAGACTTCTCTGAGACGCCGGCGTTTGTCGTCACCGCCTTCATTCAACGCAAAGATCCGACCAGAAAACCATGAGCATCACGATCGGCGGCATCGAGTTCGACCACCACAACTATGACGAGCGCGGCGACGTGCTGTACCTCAGCGTGGGCGAGCCGCGCATCCCCGCTGAGACGGATGCCACGCCCGAAGGTCACGCCGTCGACGTCGACGCCGACGGCAACGTAATCGGCATGGTGCTCGTGAACGTCCGCTACCTCCTGGACCGCGACGGCGAGCTAAAGCTCACGTGGCCTGAAGGCCATATCCGGCGTGAGCAGCTTGCGCCAGCCCTGGCACCAGCTGCCTGAACCTCGGATCAGCTCCCGAGCAGCTCCTCGAGCTTGGGCCTCAGGAACCGCCACGTCCGGCCCAGCCTGCGAGCGGGGAGGACGCCGCGCCGCGCCAGCTCGTAGACGGTTGAGGTAGGCATCCGCAGCAGGTCTGCGACCTCCCTTGCGGTCATCACCTCGTCGCGGATGAGGAATCCTGAGTCGCGCGTCGCCACGACGGGCTCGGCTGATTCCATGATCTGAGTGGCATACGCTGGCATCGTCGGGACCTCCTATGTGGGTCTCGGCCGGGCCCCGGGGTGTTCGCGCACCGCCGGGGCCGCTCGTTGTCTTATAGATGTAGGATAGAGACAGCCGCGGACGGATCCGCCGCCTACAAATGTAGGATCGTTTCGTGTCCCCAAAGGTTGAAACCGACGATCTGCTCGATGCTCAGGGCGTCGCCGATGTGCTCGGCTTATCCCACCGGAACACCGTGTTCCAGTACCAACGGAAGTACGAAGACATGCCGCGGCCGGCGATCGATCTCGGCGACGGTCGCGTCAAGCTGTGGCTCCGCCCTCAGGTCGAGCGGTGGGCAACTCAGCAGGCCGATCAGGGGCGTACGCGTCGCAAGCGCGGATCCCGTCGCTGACCACGCCGGTTCCCAGCAGAGGTTTCTTGATTCAGCGGGTGCCCCAGCCCGCCGGTCATCTGGCCGCGTTTGGCGACGGCATGGATGCCGTCGCCAAACGCGGGCGCTCGCGGAGCGCCGATCACCAACGTGGTCGCCACCACGACCGGGCGCGACGCGAATAAATCCTCGCCGGACGAGGTCCGCGGTCCCCCACTCGGCAGACGACCCCGACGCCCCCAATCAGGCAGAACACCGAATCCTCGACGCCGCGGTCCGGACCGTATGGTTCGCCGGCACCGGGTCACGACCAATGCGATCGTCAGCCGCGGCGCCAAGCACTGCCGAAGGGCCACTGCAGCGATCGTCCCGTCGACCTCCTCCGCGTGATTGGAAACGT
>CAWJDF010000006.1:0-331968 GCA_963841535.1 uncultured Solirubrobacterales bacterium
TTCCATAGCGCAAGCCTGAGTGGCTTCGATTTGACGTCTGGAGGCTCCTCGTCTCGCGGATTGCGGTAGCGAGCCGAGCGCTCGCGCGGACGCCTGGTCCTGGTGCCAAGCGGAGTGACGTCGACGCCCGCGGACGCCGCCGCATTCCGCTGGGGAGGGGGAGCGTCGGGGGTGGAAGCCGAGGTTTTCGAGTTCGTTCAGCATGGCATCTCGTTAGGTGCCGTCCGGGGGCTCGCCACGCCCGGGTCTCTGTCGAATGCGAGACGTGGCTCGTCCGTGATCAGCTGTTCGTGATCGCCTGGCGCACTGCGTTCAGGTGCAGCAGTCCTCGTGGCAGTCGTCGCCGGGCTCGCCCGGGATCGATGCGCTGGCGCAGCAGCCCTCGCCGCGCCAGGTCTCGCGGCCTTCGTGGAGAGCGAGCGCGGCGATGCCAAGCGCGACCGCGGGGTCGGCCCACCAGAGTCCGAAGGCGACGTTGAGCGCCAGGCTCGCGAGGACGCCGGCGGCGAGGTAGGCGCAGAGCATGTTCTGCGTGCCCTCGCCGGCGGTCGCGCCTGAGCCGAGGCGCCGGCCGATCCGGTGCTTGGCGTTGCCGAGCAGCGGCATGACGATGATGCTCGAGATCGACAGGCCGATCCCGAGCCAGCTGGTGCGAGGATGTTCGCCGTTTGCGAGCGTGCGGATTGCGTCCTGGGCGATGTAGGGCGCGAGCAGGAAGAAGGTGATCGCGACGAGTCGCTGTGCGCGCTGCTCGGCGCGCTCGGACAGTCGGCGGGTGCCGGTGAAGCGCCAGATGACGATGATCGACGCGAGGCCCTCGATCGCGGAGTCGAGGCCGAACCCGAGCAGCGCGACGGAGCTGGCGAGGATCGCCGCGGTGATCGCGATCGTGCCCTCGGCGGTCATGTAGGCGAGGCTGAGCCAGGAGAGCGCCTTCGCGCGGCGGATCAGCCGATCGCGCTCGGCCGGCTTGAGCGCGCTCTGCTGCTGCGGAGCGGTGGGCGGCGCGGTGAGAGTGGGAAGTTCGAGCGACGGGGTGCTCACTGCCTGACCTCGGCGAACTCGAGGTGCGCGTCGAGCAGTCGCCGGCCTGGTTCGGTGAGGGCGTAAAAGACGATCTTGTGCTCGCGCCGCGAGCTCGCGAGGCTGGCGGCGCGCAGCGTGCGTAGGTGGTGGCCGACGAGGTTCTCGGGTCGGCTAGTGATCCACGCCAGGTCACACACGCACAGCTCCCCGCCTTCGCGTAACGCCACGGCGATCGTCACTCGCGTGGGGTCACCCAGCGCCTTCCCTCGCGCGGCGGCGTCGGCGATCGCCGTCTCGTCGAGGTGCTGGCGGATGTTCTCTGCGCGTGGGAGGTCGAGGCACAGCAGGTCGCAGCGATCATCAGACACGCTCTCATCCTAACGCACGTTGCGCTGAGCGGTCGGCCTCTGGCGCGCTGGCACGCGAAGCTGCCGCCAGAGGCTTGATCGACGACCTGCGGGACAGCAGTTCCGTCGGCTTGACAAGATATCTTTGGCCCGCCATAATTTTGATCGCATGGCAGCGCAACAATTGATTTCGGCGGCGGTGCAGGATTATGCGAAGGCGGTGTATGCGCTCGAGGCTCGCGGCGGCTCGCCGGTTTCGACGAACGATCTCGCTGCGCGGCTCGGAGTGACGCCCGGCTCGGTGTCGGGGATGGTGCACAAGCTGACGGAGGTCGGGATCGTCGAGCATCAGCCGTATCACGGTGTGCGGCTGACCGACCAGGGCCGGCGTGTGGCGCTGGAGGTGCTGCGCCATCATCGCCTGCTGGAGCTGTTCCTCGCGCAGGAGCTCGGGATGTCCTGGGATCGTGTACACGCCGAGGCCGAGGTGCTCGAGCACGTGCTCTCCGAGGAGCTTGAAGGGTTGATCGCCGCGCGGCTGGGCGACCCGGCGGTCGACCCGCACGGCGATCCGATCCCCACGCCCGAGTTCGAGATCGACGAGGGTCAGACACGCAGCCTGGACGAGTTGCCGGTCGGTGCCGCGGGACGCTTCGTACGCGTGTCTGACTCCGATCCGGAGATGCTGCGCTACCTCGCCGCGCGCGGGATCACGCTCGACACTCGCCTCGAGGTCATCGATCGCCAGCCGTTCGGTGGGCCGGTGTTCGTGCGCTTCGGCGAGCGCGAGCATCCGATCGGCGGCGAGCTCGCACGCGCGATGCGGATCGAGACCGAAACGCACGAGCCGTGACCCCCCCGCCGGGCGGGCCGGTTCCTGTGCTCGAGGGCGCCGCCGGCGGGGGCCTCCCGCTGGCCGAGGCGCTCGAGGCGAGCGCGCTGGAGCGTCTACTCGCGCGCGGGCGGGTGCGCGCGACGCTGATGATGCTCGGCCCTGCGTTCGTCGCCTCGATCGCATACGTGGACCCGGGGAACTTCGCGACCAATGTGCAGGGCGGCGCGCAGTTCGGCTACCTGCTGCTGTGGGTCGTGCTCGCGGCGAATCTGATGGCGATGCTGATCCAGTACCTCTCGGCCAAGCTCGGGATCGTCACCGAGCACGACCTGCCGGAGGTCGTGCGTGAGCGCTTCCCGCGCGCGGTCACGTGGGGCATGTGGGTGCAGGCCGAATTGATGGCGATGTCGACAGATATCGCGGAGTTTCTCGGCGCCGCGATCGGGCTGAACCTACTGTTCGGGGTGCCGCTGCTTCCAGCCGGTCTGATGACCGGCGTGATCGCATTCGGCATCCTTGAGCTGCAGACGCGCGGCTTTCGTCGCTTCGAGCTCGCGATCAGCGCGCTGCTCGGGATCATCTTCGCCGGCTTTCTCTATGAGACGCTGCGGATCGGGCCCTCCGTACACGGCTCGATGCGCGGCCTGCTGCCCGACCTGCGCGGCAGCGGCTCGCTGTACCTCGCGGTGGGGATCATCGGCGCGACCGTGATGCCGCACGTGATCTACCTGCACTCCGCGCTGACCAAGGGCCGGATGCCGTGCCGCGATGACCGCGAGCGCAGCCGCGTGCTGCGCTTCGAACGACTCGACGTGATCATCGCGCTCGGCCTCGCGGGCCTGGTCAACATGGCGATGCTCGCCGTCGCCGCCAAACTGTTCCACACCCCAGCCCTGTCGAGCCTGAGCACAATCCAGGACGCCCACGCCCAGTTCGGACACCTCGTCGGCGGCACCGCCGCGCTCGCGTTCGCGGTCGCACTGCTCGCCTCCGGCGCCTCGTCCTCCAGCGTCGGCACCTACGCCGGACAGGTCGTGATGGCCGGCTTCATCAACATCCGCATCCCCCTGCTCCTCCGACGCGCGATCACGATGATCCCCGCGATCGCAATCCTCGCCGTCGGCATGAACCCCACCAACGTGCTCGTCCTCAGCCAAGTCGTGCTCTCCTTCGGCATCCCGCTCGCGCTCGTCCCGCTAGTCATGCTCACCAGCCGCCGCGACGTCATGGGCATCCACGTCAACCGCCGCGCCACCACGATCATCGCCTGGGCCCTCGTGATCATCATCAGCGCACTAAACGCCTTCCTTCTCTACCAACAATTCTTCATGAGCTGAGCACCACCGCACAGCGCACCGCAAGCGCCACCGCGGCCACACCGAGAACACGCCCGAGGCGCGCCAGGCCAATACGCCCGGCGAGATTGGCCCAGACCGAGGGCGCGCTGAGTGACAGACTCTCCACACGACCGACCGCCGCTTCCCCCCGGGAATCCAGCAGCGTTCAGGCAGATGGAGCTGCTTGTGAGCAGAAGGGGCGCCACGGCTGGCTCGATCGCGTGCTTCTCCTTTCCGGGGAAGCGGGTGTCAAGTCAAGGGCTCTGATCACGTTCAGGGGGGACCTGAAGGTCGCCGAGCGCGGTTGCGATTTTCGGGGCGGCGGCCACGATTTGCTCGTCGTCGGTGATGAGCTGTGCGCCGGCATGCTCGGCGACGGCGACGTATGCGGCGTCGTAGGCTGTCAGCCCGGTGGCGGCCCATCTGGCGACGCTCAATAGCTCCGGTTCGAGCAGCTCGAAGCCGAGCTGCTCGAGCGTGACGGCGAGCTGCTCGAGCTCGGCTTGCGGCCAACCCCAGCGCCGGGCAGCGACGTTCAGCAGCTCGAGCCACAGCAGTTGCGGCGCGAGGACGCGTAGCTCGCCGTCCTCGAACCGCTTCCTCAGTTGGCGTGCGAGGTCAATGTGCCCCTCGCCTTCTGAGTGGAACCACTTCAGGACGACGGAGGCGTCTAGTACGGCCTCGTTCACCGCGCGTCGCGCGCGGCGCGGATCGCGGCTGTGGACTCGCCGGGTGGGGCCTCGGCGAACAGTCGGTCGAGGTCGCGAAGAGCGGCCTGTACGGCGGGTGTCTTCCCGGGCCCCGTCGCTCGCGCCGCGTCGCGTTCGGCGAGCTGCGCGAGGTACGCGCTGCGCGTTAGCCCGCGTGAGCTCGCGGCGCGATCGATGCGTCGCAGTAGGGCGTCGTCGAAAGAGACCAGAACCTTGCCCATGACACGTTGAGTATATCCAGGATATCCGCAGGGGACAACGACGCGGCGGACCAGGCCGAGGGATCACGCGCCACCAGCTGCGGTAGCGCCATCATCCGCGCGAAATCCAACGCTCAGTGTTTGTCTGTCGCCACTGACGCCGAGCGGTGGTGTCGGGAGGCCTCGGTCGTCATGGGTCGCTCGGCGGAGGTCAGAGTTGGCCTGCAGGCGGGGGGCTGCTCTCTGGATTCAGCCCGGCCTCAGCGCACGACCCGTTTCCGTTCCACTCCTACCCGATGGCCCCTTCCCGGCTTGAGCCGTCGCCGTTACCACGGTTTTCCGAACGTAACTTCTCGCCGCCCCGTCTTACGGGACACCCAGATCCCAAGCAACCGCCAGCGACATGAGCGGCCAGCGGGTGTCCCGGTGGGGGAACGGTGGATTCTGGCGGTGGTCGCAACGGTAGGTAGATTATGCATCGACCGGGTGTCACTCTTTGTGCCCCCATGACGTCCCCATTGGTGGACTTTACCATGACACAGGTGAACAGGTGACAGGTGACGTTTCCGTCCGTGCCCATTCCGCTGGGCCATCCATGGCCATCGGGCGACCCCCCCCTCACGCAGGCAGCCTCCAACTCCGGAAGCGGGGAACGGGTGGTGCTCACCACGCGCTGCCGCCACGCAGCCCGCACAGCTCGGCGATGCGTTCGCTGGGCTTGTAGAACCCCAGCCGCTTGCGCGGCCGGTCGTTGAGCTCGTCAGCGACGCGATCCAGATCGGCATCGGTCAGCGTGCTCAGATCGGTGCCCTTGGGGAAGTACTGGCGCAGCAGGCCGTTGGTGTTCTCGTTGGTCCCGCGTTGCCAGGGCGAGTGGGGGTCGCAGAAGTACACCTCGATGCCGGCGTCGACGCGGATCTGCTTCCAGTCGCGCATCTCGGGGCCCTGGTCCCAGGTCAGCGAGCGGCGCAGGCTGTCGGGCAGCGTCTGG
Organism: uncultured Solirubrobacterales bacterium; assembly: GCA_963841535.1. Lineage (GTDB taxonomy): Bacteria > Actinomycetota > Thermoleophilia > Solirubrobacterales > Solirubrobacteraceae > Palsa-465. Next base: position 5,447 of record CAWJDF010000006.1, read on the forward strand.
ATCTTGGCCGCCAGCGCGGGCGCGACCTGCTCAGGCTTGTAGCCGTCAGGCAGTGCGACCAGCAGTGCATACCCGGTGGTTCGCTCCACCAGCGTCGCGATCGCTGACCGGTTGGCCTTACCGATCAGCAGATCGCCCTCCCAATGGCCGGGAACGGCGCGATCATCGGCCTCCTGAGGCCGCTTGGCGATATTGATCATGTCCGGCGCCCGGTTGCGCGCCGCCGCCCGCGGGCCCGGCTTACGCAACGAGCGGCCGGTCCGCAGACACGCGGCCAGCTCCCGGCGCAAGGCTCCTCGAGAGGTCACATACAACGACTGATAGATCGTCTCGGCAGACACCCGCATCTCCGGATCATCGGGAAACGCCAGCCGCAGCCGGCCCGCGATCTGCTCCGGAGAGTACTTGCGCTCCAGATCTCGCTGCACGATCTCGCGCAACCGCCTGTTGACGTGAAGCTTGGCCGGCTTGGGACGACACGCCCGCTCCCAGGCCTGCGCGTGTGCCGTGGTCGCCCGATACTCCCCGCGGCGATCGGCATTGCGCGCCAGCTCTCGCGACACGGTCGACGGCGAGCGCCCCAGCCGCCGAGCGATGCACCGCACCGACTCTCCCGCCGCCCGGGCCACAGCGATCTCTTCGCGCTCTGAGAACGACAAATACCGGCCCTTCAGATCACGACCCCGGCGAGGACGCACCCCGCCCGCCGCGACGATCCACCGCCTGCCCTGAACTCGATAGGACCCGACCGACTCCGCGGCACCAGTGATGAACTCGCCGCGCTGCAAAGCAGCCCAAAACGGCTGCACAATTTCAGAAACCATGCGACTACTGAATAGCATCGACAACGCTCCAATCAGGGGAAGTGTTGCGACGACCGCATGAACCTGAGGAACCCCAAAACAGACACCCCACTGCGAACACGGCCGGGCGCGTCGGCCCTGAACACCGCAGATCCTTGAAGCAGAACTCGCCTCCTGGGAGGCCGCTTCTGCACGTTCTCTGAAGCCAGAGCTGGTGATGCTTCAGAGGACGCTACTCCGAAGCCAGCCCGCGCTCCGCGCCATCATCGACGAGCAGGAGCGGTCCGTTGACATGCGCCGGCTACCCCTGGTCGTCCGGAGCGGGAGACGCGACCGTCGTGTGCGGTGGTCTTCGCATGGCAATGCGCAACTCTTGCCGCCGGCGCAGTTGCGGGCGTGAGAATGCTGGCGGCACTGCGGTGAGACATGGGCACTACCACGCCGGCGCTGATCGGGGTGGCGCTGGGTGCAGCACGAGGCTGCCGGTAATCCTCCAACTCATTGCCGCAAACACTCGCTCGACCGAACGGTCTAGCGCACGTCGAGCCTGTGGAACGCGAACCCCGCTCCGATCGTGGCAGCGGCTGCCACGCCCAGCAATACCGCCAACGATCCAGGTCCGGCGCCGTTGGTGAGCTGTCGGTCGCCGACTGCCCAGTAGAACAGTGAGGCGAACCGTAGCGGCTTGATCCAGCTCACCACGGGGGCCAGCGAGCTGATCAGGTAGCAGACCGCGGCGAGTGCGCTTGCGATTGCGATCGCGGTTCCGCGGCTGCCGGTCGCCGCACCGACGGCGAGCGCGATCAGTCCGAGGTCGACGCCGAGCGCGAGCACCGCGAGCGTGGCGGTCGCGACGTGCCAGGGATCGAGCGTCACGTCGAACGCTCGGCCGGCGTAGACGCAGGCGGCGACCGCGACATCGAGGGGCAGGGCTTGAACGATCATCGCGGCGACCTTCTGAGCGAGGATTCGCTGACGCGCAAGCGGAGCACGACGAGCAAGCCGAGTGTCCCGTCCTCGTTCTGGCCGGCGATCGCGCCAGAGCCGTAGCCGATCGTCAGCAGCAGCATGATCAGCGGCAGAAAGTTGGCGTAGGCGTTGACGTTCAACCACCCTGCCGGGGAGGTGAGCGTGCCGGTCGCACCGAACAGCGCGGCCACCGGCGAGTTCCCCTGGGTCAGCTGGTTGAGCTCGGACGAATGCTCAAACGATGGGTACAGCACGACGATCACGAGCATGTAGAGCCCCGTCCCGACCGCGTACCAGATCGTCAAGCGGCGGCGGTTGTGGAGGTCGTAGCGGGCGATCTCAGTCGGCATCGCCACGGCCATCTTTGCGGTAGTAGCTCAAGAACAGCTCGTCGAGGTCGGCATGACGAGCGACGACATCGATCGGATCGTGATCGGCAATCACCCGCAGCAGCATCGGTAGCCCGCCACTCACCTGCAACGTGATCCGATCGGCGTCGGCCGTGACCCGCTCGACCCCCTCGAGCGATTCGAACACGCCGGCGGCGACCGGCGCTGCGAATCGCAGCTCGATCGTCTGCGGTGCCTGCCGGCGTAGCCGCTCGACCGTGTCGGTGACCACCAGCCGACCCTCCCTGATGATCGCGACGCGATCGGCGACCCGCTGCACCTCGTCGAGCTCGTGCGAGGAGAGGAACACGGTGCGCCCGTCGGCGACCACCTCGCGCAGCAGCCGGTGAAACTCGGCCTGCATCAGCGGATCCAAGCCCGAGGTCGGCTCGTCCAACACAAGCAGCTCGGGCCGGTGCATAAACGCGAGAACAATCCCGAGCTTCTGGCGGTTGCCCTTCGACAGCTCACGAATCGGCCGATCCAGGCTGACCTGAAAGCGATCGACCAGCTGGTCGCGCAGCGTCGCATCGACACCACGTCGCGCGTGCGCGAACCAGTCGAGCACACGCTGGCCGGTCATCCGTGGGTGAAGCTCGAACTCGCCGGGCAGGTACCCGCATCGCGCGTGGATCGCGACGCTCTCGCGGCAACTGTCCAGCCCGAACACCCGGGCGCTCCCAGCGCTGGGGTGATGAAGGTCGAGCAGCAACCGGATCGTCGTCGTCTTGCCAGCGCCATTCGGGCCGAGAAACCCGAACACCTCCCCTGACTCGACGCGCAGATCCAAACCGTCGACCGCCACCGTCGCGCCAAACGACTTCGATAATCCGAGCGTCTCGACGGCTGCCGTCATGGAAGCACGACCTGATTACAGATCGCAGCGATGGCGCGGGTAGAGCGACGACGCGCGCATGTCATTCGCCGAGCAGCTCGTTTCGGAGGGTGCGTAGGAGCAGCTTCTCGGCGGCGGCTCGCTTCCATCCGCAGCGATCGATCAGCGCGCGCATGGTGTCGGGGGAGGCGATCGCGAAGACGATGTCTGCGACTTGGTCTGGGGTGAGCCCGGCGCGCCACGTGCCCCGCGGGACGCCGAGGCCGAGGAGTTGGCGGGGTCCCTCGCGGCGTGCGTGCTCCATCTGTTCGAGGAAGGCTGCGACTTCCGGTTCGGACGGGGCCGTTGCGCGTAGCACGTCGATCAGTGGCGTGATCCGGGGGCTGACGTCGCCGATGTGCTTGATGTAGCGAGCGAGCTTCGCGCTCGGATCGGTCTCGCCCGCGACCTCCCGGGCCCAGCGGCGCTCACTAGGGTGCGTTTCGGGATCCTCCTCGCCGGCCACCAGCCGCGCCGCGCAGGCCGCGAGCAGCGCGGGCTTCGTCCCGTAGGCGAGATAGATCGTCTGCACGTGCACGCCGGCTTCGGCGGCGATCACCTGCATGGTGGCGGCGCCGTAGCCCGCGCTCGTGAACAGACGGGCGGCGGCCTCTTCGATCCGCCGGCGGGTGTCCGACCCGCGGCGCCGGCTGCGCCTGGGTTGTTCGGAGCCTCTGGCCCGCTGCTGAGTCGTCTGATGGCTTGACACGCTGGCTATAGTCCCACTATATATTGCCACTATATCAGTCGAGACGGAGGGAATGTCGATGCGGGTTCTGTGCAGCACCACCCCGATGGACGGCGTGTTCGGTCCGTTCATCCCGTTGGGACGGGCGTTCGTCGACGCGGGACACGAGGTGATCGTCGCCAGCGGCGCGAATCTCCGGACACGCGTGGCCGAGAACGGCCTCGAATTCATGGAGACGGGCCTGTCGGCGATGGATGGCTTGGTGGCCGCCCGCGCGGACGCCGAGGTGAAGGGCGCGCCAGCTGGCGACAGGATCAGGTTCCCGGCCGCAATGTTCGGGTGGGTTCATCCGAGCGCGAAGCTACCGGTGCTGCGGGAGCTGGCGGCGTCGCGTTCTCCGGATCTGGTCGTCCATCCACCGGTCGATCTCTCAGGGGCGCTGTTGGCGACCGAGCTTGGCCTCCCTTCGGTGTGCTACGGGTTCGGGCAGCCGTTCGATTCGGATGTTCTCGCGGCGATGGCCGCTCGGGCGCGCCCGTTGTGGGAGGCGGCGGGCCTCGAGCCGGACCTCTACGGCGGCATTTACCGCGGCCGCTATCTCGACCCGCGCCCGCCGCGTCTGCGCGACGGCGCCACCGTGCCTGCAGCCTTAGGCAATCAACCGATCCGTCCCGAGATTCCCGGGCCTCCGCATGCCTCGCTACCGGCCTGGGCGGACGATCTCGGGCCGCGGCCGGTCGTGTACATCTCGCTCGGCACCGCGCCGCTGTTCAATCAGCCAGAGAGGTTCGCCGCGCTCCTTGACGGGCTCATCGACGAGCCGGTCGAGATCATCGTCACCGTCAGCGAGCTGGGCGACCCCGCAGCGCTCGGTGAGCTGCCACCAACGGTGCACGTCGAGCGATGGCTGCCGCTGGCGCCGCTGCTGCCCCGCTGCGACGCGGTCATCTGCCACGCCGGCACCGGCACAACACTCGGAGCCCTCGCGGCCGGACTGCCGCTCGTGCTCGTACCGCGCGGCGCAGACCAGTTCGACAACGCCCGAGCCTGTGAGCGCGCAGGCGCCGGGCGCGTGCTGATGCCCGAGCAGGTCACCCCAGCCTCCGTGCGCGAGGCCGTGCGCGCCGTGCTCGCCGATGGTTCCCCCGAGCGCACAGCCTCCCGGGCGCTGGCCACGGAGATCGCCAGGATGCCATCCCCGGCCGAGGTCGCCAAAGACCTGGAGTCAATCGGCGAGCGCGATCGCGCCGCCGTATGAGAAGGCCGCTCTGATCCACGGCCCGCTCCGGCGCCCCCGTGCAAGCGAACGCCCGGCGGCGGCCTTCCCGGTCATTGCCCCTACTGCCGACTGCGAACGTCCTGGGCGGATAAGCCCGTCACGTCGGTCAGCCAGACGAGCGCTTCGATGCCGGTGGTCGCGCGGATCGCGAGCGCGAGGCGGTGAATCTCGCGACCTGTCATCTGCTCGCGAAGCGGCAGTCGCGCAAGCCCTACTGTCATTCGACCGACGTTCTACACACCCGCCGATCTCCGGGGGCACCAGCGGCCCGGACGGCCGCGCCCACCCGCGCGAAGCCAGCCGGACGCGAAGCCGCGCCAACACCGGGGGCAGCGGGGAAGGGGGGGGAGAGGAGCCGATGCCTTTGGGCCCGCGCGAGCCTGAGTGAGCGCTGGCGTGGCGTCCTGGACGGATCGCATCATGTGCCGGTGACGACGACCTGAAGGAGGCTGCATGACAACTGCCCGGGCTTGCGACGGGGCGCTCGACGATCGCCGCCGCCGCCCACGACCGGGCCCAAGGCGCAGGCCGGCTGGGACCTATTCGCTACCGAGCAGGCCGGACGCCGCGTCGCCGAGGCCGCCAGCGCCGCGATCGCCGCCGGCGCGCGCCTCAGCGCGATCGCCGTGCCACCTCCGTTGCGCGGAACGTCCGACGCTGCGGCTACGGTCGCTCGCATGACCGATCAGTCACGCCCCGAGCCGGTGACTTACTTCGGCCAACGGTGCGGCGTCTGCGGCGACCCCATCTACCGGATCGTTGAGGGTCGCCGGGACTGCGGCCACGCTGAGCTCGATCTCCTGTGCTTCCACCCCGAGCCGTGCGAGTGCCTCGTGTGCCGGCAGCGCGCCGCGGCTTGGAACTAGGCCGAAGGTTGGTGTCTTGGGCGAAGGTGGACGCTGAGAACCATGGCGAGCGCGCCCTCGTCGCCGCGCTCCGGCCGGTGCGACTGAGCCCGCGCCGAGCGTGGGGGAAGGTCGGGCGTGGCGTCCTGGACGGATCGCATCATGTGCCGGTAACGACGACCTGAAGGAGGCTCGCATGACAACTGACCACACCGGCGCTGGCGGGCTCTCGCCCGAGCTGGAAGCGATCGCCGCTGCCGCGCACGACCGGCTCACGGCGCAGGCCGGCCAAGACGTATCCGCTAGCGAGGAGGCCGCCCGGCGCGTCGCCGAGGCCGCCAGCGCCGCGATCGGCGCCGGCGCTGCCTTGAGCGCGATCGCCGATGCCGAGCGCGACGGCGAGCAGCGCGCCCGCCAAGCCTTGAGCGCCGACGTGCTCAGGCAGGTAACGCGCGCGGCCAAGCGCAAGCAAGACGCCGACACCGAGTACGAGCAGGCCATCGGCCGCTCCAGCCGGCTCGGACTCTCGCACCGCGAGATCGCCGCCGCCGCGCAGGTCTCGCACGGAACCGTCCGCGCGATCCTTACCCGCGCCACCCCGAGCGCGAACGGCAACCAGCCACAAACCGCTGCGACCGACGAGCCGGCGGCGAGCGGCCAGCTCTCACAATGAGCCGCACTCATCGCGTGAGGGTGCGGACAGCTTGCGCGCGCGAGCCGGGCGCGCCGAGCGCCTGGCGCAGCTGCGCGCCGGTGAGATCCGTACCGGCGTTCAGCCAGTCGGTCAAGTCGTAACCATCCTGCCGATCACGCGCGAGGTCGATGATGCTGCCGCGCACGCCAGCCGCCTTCAGATCGGCCGCGATCCGGACCGCGGCCTCGCGGCCGGCGCGGTCGCAGTCGAGCACGACCGACACGTAGCGACCGATGAGCAGCTGCGCCCACTCCGACTCCCAGGCGTCGTCTCCGGGCACCGCGATCGCGGGGAGTCCCCGCGATCGCGCGCTGATCATGTCCGGCGGCCCCTCGACCAGCACAACCCACGTGGACGGCTCGGCGGCGGGGTGGGGGGTCAGCCCCAGCCGGGTCCCGCGCGCCGCGAGCATCTTCGGCGCATGATCGTGAGTCGGCGCGTAGCGCAACAGGCCGCGCAGCCCGCCCTCTTGGTCGCGGATCGGGACGAGCACGCGTCCGCGCTCCCAGCCGCACCCGAGCTCGAGCAGCGTCGCGCGCGACCACACGCGCTGCTGCTCGTCGCGCAGCACCCGCGGTGGCCACACCAGACGCGCCAGCCGGGCGTGCGCCTCGGCGAGCTGCTGCTCGTCCGCGACCACCGTCGCGCGCCGGCTGGGCGGCGCAACGCGGCGAGGGGCTGACGCCGTCCGGGCTGCCGGCGTGCCGCTACGGGCCGAACGCTCGGGGTCGCGCTCAGCCAAGCCGTAGGCGATCTTCAGCTCGAACGCCTGGCGGGAGTCAAGGCCGCGTGCGAGCGCTGCGTCAAACGCGCCGCCTTTGGCGCCGCACCCCCAGCAGCGCCATGCGCCCGTCTCAACGTTGACGCTGCAGGAAGGGTCACGGTCGCCGTGCGCGTGAGCGTCCGGATCAGCGAAGCACGCCACCGATGCCTCCTGCAGCGCCCACGCCGGCAGCTCGATCCCGAGCGCACGGTAGAAGCCGCGGACGTCCGCGCCAGGAAGCGTGCCGCTCACGAGCTCCTCCCGCCCTGCGTGTCGTGGTCGTGGTCGTGGTGAACGCGTGCACGGGGTGGATGACGATCGGTGGAGGAGGGCGGCGGGTGACTAGATCTCATCGAAGGCGTCCTCGATCGCGGCTGCGGCGCGGATCTGTGCGACGAGCGTCTGTAGGGCGTCGGAGGCAGTGGCCCCCATGGCGCGGCCAGTGGTGAGCACTCGCCGGAGCGGCCGGCCGGCGTAGTGGTACTCGAGGAGCTGCCAGTCGGCGGTGATGTGAATCAGCGGGGCGAACGTGGCGCCGGTGACCGTGAGCTGGTAGCTCCAGCGTCCCTGCCCGGCGATGTCGTCGAGCTGCGCATGGAGAGGATCGAGGTCGTCGAGGTCGTCGCTGACGAGCGGGCTCGGGTGGTGTGCTGGGAGGTCGGGTGTCATGGCCGGACCGGCTCGCGGACGCGGTCCGCGCGGAACCGAGCGCAGCGACGGGGAAGGGAGCGCAGCGACCTTGAAGCGTGGCCCGCCCGCGGACAGCATCACGGACAGGACACCCGACCCCGCAGCACTCAAGACACTCACGCCGCCCGCCCCGCATCGACGTCAGCGTCTGCGGCGGTGCAGCCGACGTCGACGCACGCGATCGACTCGCACCGCGCGCCGTTGACCGGACACACGAGGGCCTGCTCAGAACAAACCTCCGCGACATCGTAGGAGCGCGGTGAGCGCGATCGACCGACGGGCGACGTGTCGCTGTGGTCGCCGACGTCGGCGGTTGACGTCGGCCGCGACGTGCGTGCAGCTGGTTCGTCGACGCCTGCGACGTGTCGCGCGTCGACGCCGGCGTAGCGTCGCCACGCCTCGCCGATCGCGCCCGACCCTGGGTAGAGGTCGACCAGCTCGTCGCCGGCACGCGCGCCAAGCTGGCGGAACATCCACACCGCGAACTGCGGCGGCTTCATCCCCGTGATCGCGCCGGGAAACCCGCGGAACCGCCCACGGTAGGTGAGCGCGTCGCGGACGGCCTGCGACTCGTCAAGAGCAGCTCGCGGCCGCCGTAAACGACCAGCGGCTCCCACGCGCTGATCGGCCGCCGCGACCGGGCGGGGCGCACCGCGCGCTGCCAGGCGCAGACCCGCACGCCGCGCGGGCAGAGCGCGAGGACCTGCTGCAGCGCCTCGGCGCTCGTGGACAGCGCCCACCCGTCCGGGAAGTCGGCGACCAGGCGCTCCACGAGCGCCTGGTGGTCGACCTCGGTCCGCTCGGGGTAGTAGTGCGCGCGACCGGGGTAAGGCGGGTCGGCGTACGCGAACCGCATCGCCCGCGAGGTGTCCTCGAGGACCTCGCGCCGCGGTGACCGCCGACGTGTCGCGCGGGCCGGCGTCGGCGAGAGTCGCGACGCGTCGCTCGGGCCCGAGACCGGCGGCGGCGGCACGGTGCGTTTGACAGCCAGGCCGAATCGCGAGCTCGCCTGCCGGCAGCGCTTGCCGCAGTAGCGCGCCTCCGGACGGAGGCCCTCCGGCATCGGCTCGCCGCACCACACGCAGGTCAGGGGCGGTGGGGAGGGAGAGCGGGCTGGCTGGGCCTTCAGCCTGGCGCGGGACGCGGCCTGTCGGCAGGGCTTGCCGCAGAACTTCGCCTGTGGGCGCAGGCCGTCCGGCATCGGTCCCGAGCACCACGCGCACCCGCTCGTAGCGGGCGGTTCCAGGCGACGTGTCGCGGCTCTCGCCGACGCTGGCAGGAGCGACGCGTCGCCGCTGGTCAGCAACTCGTGTGCGACCTCGAGCGCGGCGCGCGATCGCCGCTGTACGGCATCGACGTCGATGCTCGCGCACGCGGCGTCGGCGAGCACCTCGCGGATCGCGGCCTCGCACCCCTGGGCGGCCGTGTCCGTCCACGCCCACTTAGGGTCGGCCGGCCCGCGGCGCGCTGGCCGGTACGCGAACCGGTCGCGCAGCTGCTGTGCGGCGCGGTCGAGGTCGTGTCGTGTGCGCGCCGGCACGCCGACGCGTTGCCCAGGCCGGCCGGCGGCCGCGCGCGACGTGTCGCCCGGGGCCTTGGCGGCGTTGGCCTGGTCGGCGGCTTCCTCGCGTACCCACCTGCGCGCCTGCCCCCACGTCAACCGGACCTTGTGATGGTCAGAGCGGGGGGTCGGCGGAGAGGCCGCCATCAACTGCTCGTTCTCGAGGTTCGCGCCGCCGAACCCGCCGTGCTGATCCCAGTAGCTGTGCCAGGCAAGATGCGACCGCCACGCTGCCGGCGTGTACTGACAGACGAAGATCTCCCGCAGCCGCAGCGTCACCTCTGGACGCAGCGGCCCGGACGAGCCACTCAGCTCATGCCGCGGGGTGCCGCCCTCGAGCAGCAGCCGCTTGTCACTGGCCGACAGCGCGCCAAGCACGAGCTCGCGCACCCCGGGCTGCGGATGCTCGAGCAGCGACGTGTCGCCCGTCGACGCCGGCGCCAAGGGGCCGGTTTCGGACGATGGACTGGTCGCGGGCGTGTCGCGCAGAGGCTCAGAGCGCCTTACAACGCGCCGCCCGCTCGGCGGACGGGACGATTTCCTGCCCGCCGGGCGCTCAGCGGCCGTAGAGGGCTCGATCGCGGCTGCCGGCGGGACGCTCACACCGCTCGTGGCAGCTGCCGAGACGTGCGACGACGGGTTGCGTCGAGCTCGTCGGTCGGTCATGTGTGGACCCCCGGCAGGGAGAGCTGCCCGCGTCGCGCCAGGGGCGCCTCGTCCTCGCCGCCGCGGCGGCCGGCTTTCCGCCAGTGGCCGACGACCTCGCGCGCGCTCGCATGCCGCCACCCGGTCGCGGGGCACAGCGGCCGGAAGTACACGATCCCGTCCTTGATCTCGGTGACCTCGCCATAAATCCCGGTACGGCCCTTGATGGCACAGCGCACCACATCGCCCGGTTGCACATGCTCGAGCTTCATCGCTGCCGCTCCGCCCGCCCGCGTTCCGCTCCCTTCAGGGCAGGCGACGTGTCGCCCGGGCCCGAAGGTTTGGTAGAGCGGCGGGCGCTGAGGGCGTGGCGCGAGGACGCCTGCCGGCAGCGCTTTGAACAGAACCGCGCCTCCTCTCGCAGACCTTCGGGCATCGGCCCACCGCACCAGCTGCACTTCTCGGGCGGCGGGGAGGGAGGCTTGGGAGGCTGGTGCCTGAGCCGCGCGCGCGAGGCGGCCTGCCGGCAACGCTTTGAGCAGAAGCGCGCCTCCCGCCGCAGCCCGGCGGGCATCGGCCCGCCGCATTGCGCGCACCAGCCCGAGGCCTCGCCAGCGCCCACGGCAGGCGCGGCTGTGTCTTGGCCCGCCCTGGTCGCCGGTCCCGGCGACGTGTCGCGCAGCTTGCCGGGCGCCGCGGGCATGACGTCGAGCCGGGCGGGCCTCGGGGCGGACAGCACCTCGTCGAACTTCTGGCCGCCGCGATCGCCGGCGACCACGACCTGGCGCTCGTGCACGTCCCACATCACCAGGCCCGTGATCCGCGGGTGGCCGCGGAACAACGCGTAGCGACCCCAGATCGGAGCGGCGAGCGCTTCGGGCAGCTCCCCCTCACCGTTGCCCCAGCGAGCCAGCACGTTCTTGCCGGCGTCCTCGAGCGTCACCGCGGCGATGCTGCCCGGGCGTCCGCCGCCGCCCGAGAAGCGAACCAGCGCCGCAGATGCGCCCCAGCCTTCGAGTTCCCGCCACACGTCCTCGTCGGCAAACAGCTCGCGGCGCCCGTAGTTCAGCCGTGCCGTGTGCGGCTGGCCGGCCTGCCGGCCTGTCGGCGTCCGGCACAGCTCACCAGGCGGCGCCTTACAGGCCGGGCACGAGCGATGGCGCCACCCGCGAGCGCCGTGCAGCACCCGCGACGGCTTGCCGCCGTAGCGGCCGGTCTGGCAGCGCAACCCGGCCCGCGCGTGACACGACGGGCACGGTTCCGCAAGCCATAGCTGGCGGTCGCTCATGCCGCGCGATCCCATCTAGTGATCGCCGTGCTGATCTGCTCAAGCGCCCAGCCCGGATCCCGCTCGCCTTCGTCGCGGATCACCACGGCGATGAACCGCAACGTGTCCTCGCCCGCGTAGCGCCGCCGCGGCTGGATCTCGCGCATGTCAGCCGGGCGGCTCATGTGGGCTCGCCGTCAGGGCCGAATGTTTCCGTCGTGCCGTCCTCGGCGACCTCGGTGACGCGGCCGTCCGTGTGGAAGACGCACAGCTCGCCCGTCCGCTCGCCGAACCGGACCTCTGACGCTCCGGCGCTCTCCACGTCCAGCATGGCGGTGATCGCCGCTACCTGCTCGGCGGTCACTCGTGTGTTGATGTTGTCGACCAGACGCCAGTCGCCCCATCCGGCATCCACGAAGAGGGCCGCTGCGCGGCTGTCTCGGTGCGGCGCCATCAGGCTGCGGCTTGCAGGTCCCGGTACAGCGCGAAGCTGCGCAGCTGCGCCCCACAGCCCGGACAGGTCACGCGGCTGTGCTCGCCGTGTGGCTGCTCGTGGCCGCACACGACGCACACCGCGAGCACCCAGTGCGTGCGGACGAGACCATGCACGTGGGCGTCGGCCGCCTCGGCGACCGCGGGTTGGTTACGTTTCAGGAGCATCGAGGGATACCTCCTCGGTGTCGGGCCCCGGCCGGTGACAGCCGGTGCGGGGCCGCTTTACATGGGCGCGTTGCTCAGGCCCTCGCGCGACGTGTCGCGGGTTCGTGAGGGCCTTCAGCGACATGTCGCAAGTCTCCCACCGCCCCCGGACGGACCGCGTCCGGAAACTGAGGAGTTGCGGGACGCGCCGACAATGGTGCGGCCGTCTTCTGCAATCCCCAACGCTCGTTGCGCCGGCCTCCCCGGGGGAGCGCCCGGAAACTCCGTCGCCAGGAGCTGTTCGAAGAACGCCGATCCGTCCGAGGGTTGACGCACAATCACGCGCCATGCCCACCCGCAAGACTGTCGGTTTCCGCACTCGTGTGCACGGATGTCCGCACTCCTCTGCACGCCCGCCGGATACGCGGGCCGGCCTCGGTTTCCGCGCAATCCGAGACTGTCGGCGCCGGCGCAAAGGGGCGCGTCCGAAACTGAATGCAGGTCTTCGCTAAACCGTCGCGAGTCGGATCGAGCGTGGCTCCCTCACGCCTCAGGGGGTCACGGCGGCGCGGTGGCCGCTTCGATCGAACATGGGTGGTCCGCCAGACTCGGAGTCCCGAGTCAAGTGCTTGCACCCGAGCGGATTTCGCCTAGCAGTGCTCGTTTGGCTGAACGCTTTGGCGCTTTGGTGGAATGTGTTGTGGGATCCGCCGTGTCACTCTTCGCCGAGGGCCGCTCGGTCTCGGTCTCCAACGTGCGCTGCTGCACAACGCGTCGCGGGAGCTTGCTCGTCCCGCTCGGTGCCGCCGCGAAGGACGCTTCCGCGTCGCTGCGCAAAGATGCTGGCATGACGCCGGCGAACCTCAAAGAATTCTTCTTGGCCGGCGCCGGGGCCTCCGGCGCGCTGATCGGGCTGCTGTTCGTCGCGATCCGTCTCACAAGCTCGGTTCGCCGAGAGCGAAGAGCCCCAGATCTACAGCGTGCGCGCCTCCGCGGCGCTGACGGCGTTCGTCAACGCGCTTGCGGTTTCGCTGTTCGCGTTGATTCCGGCAGATAAGGTCGGCTGGACGGCGCTGGTCGTCGGGATCTTGGGGCTCGGATTCGTTGCGGCTTCACTGCTCTCCCTAATCCGAAGTTCCGTCTGACCGGGTGACGGGATTCCCCGTCCGTGCTGGGTTTTAGCGGGTTTGGGGGTGGATGGGTGGTGACTACGGGTCGAGCGGTGCGTGGTCGGCGAGGTCGAGCGCTCGGGCTTGGAGGGTGGTGGGTTGGGCGAGCTTGTGGAAGGTGGCGTTGGTGCCGGGCAGGCGGATGGTGTTGCGGGTGAGGGTGCCGAGCTCGGCGAGCAGGCTCTTGTAGCTGTGGCACGGGTCGCCGGTGCTGGTGCGTTTGGTGCGGGCTTTGCGCTGGGCGGCGGGGGAGCGAGTGGCTTTGGCGACCGGGTCGGGCTGGATCGGTGGCTGCTCGTCTTTGAAGATCAGCGGTGCCCAGGCTTGGCGTAGGTGCCAGGTGAGGTAGTAGGCGAGCATGCAGAGGAACACGTGCGCGCGGACCCGGGTCTCGAGGTGGTGGTGGATGGGGCGGATCTCGAGCTCGGGGCCTTTGAAGGTGCGAAACGCGCGCTCGACCTGTTCGAGGTTCTTGTAGGAGCGCACCACCTCTCCGGTGGACAGTTCGGTGTCGGGGAGGTTGGTGCGCAGCACGTAGATCCCGTCCAGCGCCGCCTCGGCCTCGATCTGCTCGGTCTTGCGCTCATAGGTGAAGCTGGTGTCGGTGATGGTCACCTCGAAGTGCTTGCGGACCTTGTAGCGCTTCAGTGCCGGTCCGACCGCAAGCCCGATCTGGTCGGCGCCGGTCAGGGTGCCGCGCTCCACGCGCTGAGCGATCTCCGCCAGTCCCCGTTCGGTCGCCTCCAGCAACTCTTGGCGTTTGCGGGCTCGCTCGGCAGCCACGAGCGGGTTGCGGCACACGATCAGCCGCTCGCCCGGATAGTCCTCGGAGGTGATCTCGGCCAGGTTTTGCTGATCGAACAGCGATAGCTGCAGGTCGCCTTCGCGGGCGAGCTTCTGGATCTGCGGCGCCTTCAATGCCGTGATCCAGCCTGCGTCCGCCGCCTGCAGCAGCTCGAGGTTGGCCTTGGTCACCATCCCCCGGTCCGAGACTACGACCACCCGTGAGAGCCCGAAGCGGCTCTTGAGCTTCTCGATCTGGGAGGGCAGCGTCTTGTCGTCGTGCAGCTCCCCGGAGAACACCTCGACCGCGACAGGCCGGCCGGGCTTGTCGCAGAGCAGCCCGTAGATGATCTGCAGGCTGCCGCGCTTCTGATCGCGCGAGTAGCCGAGCTTGGCCAGCTCACAGCAACGTCCCTCGAAATACGACGAGGACACGTCGTAGAGCACCAGCTCCCCGTCCTTCAGAAGCCGACGAGCCAGCCCGTCCTCGATCCGCTCTTGGCGCTCAAGCAGCCAGTCCATCGCCGCATACAGATCGTCCTCATCCGCCTCGGCGACGCCGAGCTCCTCCGCCAGCGTCGACTGGCCCAAAGCCCGCACGGTCCCAAGCTTCGACGCCGGCGCGATCGCTCGCTGACAAACCATCGCCAGCACCAGATCCCGCTCCCGCGACGGCCGCCGGTCGATCAACCGGGCCAGCTCAAGCCGGCGAGCCATGATCAACGCCGCGTTCACATGCCCAGCCGGCAGCGAGCGCTCGATCGCAAACCCGTCCGAGAGCACCGCGACCGGCTCGCCCCGCAGCCCCGCCCGCACCAGCTCGACCAGCTCCTCGGGCAGATGCGAGATGTTCCCGACCGTCTCGTTCTTGACCTTCCCGCCCTCCCGATAGGAGCGACGCAACAGGTGCGTGACGTACTCCCGCCCCTTCCCCTGCCGCCTATTGGTGACAACGTGTAGAGCCCCAGCTGGACGAGGTCTCCGCGACATGCCCGAACCATACCCGCACCACCGGACGGACACATCACATTATTGATGACTACGCCAAACCACCACAAGAAAGGCCGAAACCCCAGCAACCACAAGGATTCCGGCCTCTCAAAAGCCAGTTATTGGCGGGAACTTCGGCCTAATTCGCGCGCGTGGACGGTGGCGTCAGGCGCGCGACGCGGTTTTCCTACTCGGTCTCGGAGCCGCTTTTGTAGTCCAGCTGATCTCGGGACTCGAGGTGATCCACCGGCCTCATGACGCCTCCGCGGTCCGGACAATCGCCGTGGTGGTCATCATCTGCTTCCTGATCGGCATCGCCCGAGCGTGGGAGCTGATCGGCGGGCCGTCGATCGGACTCGGGCACGAGCTCGCGGGGCTGCTCCGAAGCGAAGACCAGCGCCCGGAGAACGGCGGCGACGAAGACTGATCCTCGGGATTGTCCGCAAACCGCGGCATCCAGACCCGGCGCGGGTGCCAGCCGCGACCGTTCTTCCTTGCGAGCGGCATCGCGGAAATCGGAAGCGCAGGCCCACGCGACGGATTGCCGCTGTGGCGATGAAACAGTCACGTTGACGAAGTCGCCGCTGCTGTCGCACGCTACCCCTTCCGGACAAACGCAGTCGCCCGGGCGCCGTCAACCTGAATACCCGCGCGAGCACCAAGGCAGGTGTCGGCGCCCGTTTCATGAGCGACGTGCTTCTCGCCAAGAGCGAGAGCCAAACGCTGCTTCAGAGAACAACGGTTCTCTGAAGTAAACTCCGGGTGTGGCTACAGAGAACGCGCGATCCCGGGGACGCCAGAAGGCCGGATCGACTTCAGAAAACACGGGGGCACCTTCGCCGGTGCGGCGGGGGCGGGCGCCGAGCGAGCTCTCGGGCGTGCACGCAGCCGCGCTCGAGGAGTACGTCGACGCGCTTGCGGCGGCGCCGCTGGCGCAGCAGACCCGCCGCACGTACGCGTCCAAGGTCCGCCAGTACCTTGCCTGGCTGGCCGGCGCTGACGCGGACGGCGAGCCGCTGTCAAGCGCGGCGGGGCGCGATTGGGCGGTGCGCGACTACCGCACCCACCTCCAGGCCGTGCTCAAGCGCACGCCCGCGACGGTCAACAACGCGCTCGCCGCGGTCGATGACCTTTACATCCGCCGCGGGCTCGGGTCTGCGGATGCAAAGCGGCTGGAGATCCCGGCTGCGGCGCCACGGGCGCTGGATCAGCGGGCGCAGATCCGCTACCTGCGCGCGGTGCAGGCGTCCTCGTCCCCGCGCGACCGGGCGCTCGCGCTCGTCCCGTTCTACGCCGGCGCGCGGATCTCCGAGACGGTCGCGCTCGACGTCGACGACCTGCGACTGTCGGCTCGCCGGGCGATTCTGCGGATCTACGGCAAGGGCGAGCGGATCCGCGAGGTCCCGATCCACCCCAAGCTGCGCGAGGCGCTCGAGAACTGGCTTGAGGACCGCAAGCGCTGGCCTGGCAGCGAAAACCGCGCGCTGTTTCTGAACCGTCGCGGCGGCCGGCTGACCGCCCGCGGCGCGCACGACGTGATCACCGGGATCGCGGCCGCCGGAGGCCTCGAGGACCACGTGACCGCCCATGTGCTCAGGCATTCGTTCGCGACCACGCTGGTGCGGGGCGACACCGACCTGGTCATCGCTGCCGAACTGCTCGGTCACGCGCGGCTTGAGACCACGCGGCTGTACACCCGTCCGAGCGCCGAGGATCGCGCGAGGGCGATCAGTCTGCTGCCCGTCGACGAGTGACCAGATATCACAGCGGCCGAACCGGCTGCGATGGCGCTCGGTCCTCAGGGGGTCTCGGTCCCGTTGTCCACGAGGTCGCCGCCTAGTTCGTGCGCGTCTGGAAGGAACCGCGCGGGGATCCCGATGTTGATCAGGAACTCGCGCTGGCGGTCAAATGCCCGCAGTGAGAGGCCGGCGGTGAACTGCGTCAGGATCTGCCGCGCGCGAGCCGGATCGGTGCGGGCGGCGTCGATCTCCGCGTCGAGCTCCCGGCGTGCAAGGAAAAGCTCGCGGTCGCGTTTGCTGGGCTGATCGCCGTCGTAGACGGGTGGGTGCGATTCGCGTGTCAGGAGCGGGGCGAGCGTGCCGCGAGCGGTGATCGTGCCGGTCTCGGCGAGCTCCATCGCGGTGGCGGCCGCTTCGAGGAGCTGCTGCTGGCGCTGCGGGTCGAGTTGTTCGTAGGGTCGCCACAAGCTCAGGCCCGCTCGGCACGGGTGGCCGGTCGCGCTCCAGATCCGCTCGAGCGCCGCGTTCGAACCTTGGCTGAGGCGAGATGGTGAGGTGGTCAGCTCGTCCAGCAGCGTGCGTAGCAGCCGAAACCACAGGCCGACGTGCACTGGGCGGCGCGGGAGCGTGACGGTGCCATCTCGCAAGCCTTCGTCGGTGCGCCGATCCATTGCGGCCACGGCGCGGCTCACCGGCTCAAGCGGCGCCTGCTTTCCGGTGAGGACGGCGAGGGTGACGTCGAGTTCGGGCTTGAGTCGACCGCCATGCTCGACGCAGCTGAGCATCAGCGGCAGCGTGGCCGTCAGCCGCGTGCCGCGATCACTGCTGGTCGCACAGACGGGGCAGACGCGGCGCTGCGGCCGGGTCGTGGGCGGCTCGGGGATCCAGGGACGCCATCGACGGTCGACGACGTACCGTGGCCGCTCGCCGCGGGCAAGCAGGACCGAGTGTTGCCGAACGTAGGTCTCAAAGCCGTCCTGTCCTGCCTGCTCGATGTTGTCCAGCAGCCACGGCACCCAACCGGCGATCGTCCTGGCGCGCAGCTCGCCCAGCGCCACGCCGGTGCGCTCTGAGAGCGCGCCGAGTACCGTCGGGGGTGGATCCCAGTCCATGTCCTGGTCGGTCAAACACTGAGCGAGGGTGGACGCTGGGCCGAGGTTGCGGCGCAGCAGATCCCCGTCCGACAGCCCGTAGAGCTGCCCGAGGCGACCGACCCACGACGACAATGATTCGTCCGGCGCTGGCTGCGGGTGCAGCGGCCAGCGCGGTTGGGCACTCACGCCAGCTCGCGCTCGTACAGCCGCCGCCGCTCGCTCGGTCCGACGTACGGGGCCAAGAGCAGCGTGCGCTGGTTGATCGCTTCCTCGCCGGACTCGATCGCTGCGATGGCCGCGTCGGTCAGAAGGTGTGCGAGCTCGCCGATCGTTCCCTCACTGCGGGTCAACAGGTAGTCGGCCAACTCCGGGGTGGCGATGCGCGACGCGCGCTGGAGCGGCAACGCGGCCGCGAAGCTGGCCAAGAGCGAGCACGCCTCCTCGCCGGGGTACCAGCTTGGCAGGATGAACGGCTCAAAGCGGTTCTCGAGCTGATCGTCTGAGCGGATCGCCAGGTAGGCCTCGCGGGTGCCGACGCCGACGAGCGGGATCCGCAGCTCGTTGCCCAGGAAGCGGATCAGGTTGAGGAACTCGCGGCGGCTCTCGCCACGCCCGGCCAGCACGTTGTGCAGCTCGTCGATGACGATCATCCGCACGCCGACCTCGCGCAACAATCGCAACACCAGCCGCTCAAGCTCGGCGAGCTGCTGCCGCGGTCGCAGCGGCGCACCCATCGCCGTCAGCAACGCGGTGTAAAAGCGGCCGACAGACGGCTCGGAGGGCATCTGCACCACCACGAGCGGGATCTCCTCCCGCTCGGAATGGGAGGCCGGTGGATGGGATCGGCGGAACTTCTCGACGATCATCGACTTACCGTTGTTGGTCGGCCCGATCAGCAGCAGGTTGGGCATCCGCTGCCTGCCAGGCCATTCGAACAGCGTCTCCAGGCGACTGAGCGCCTCGGTGGCGCGGGTGTAGCCGATCCACCGGTCCGCACGCACGTGACGCAGCCGCTCGCTAGCGGGTAGCCGCGCCACGTGCTGGGCGCTCTGGTGAAGATGGGACAGGTCGCCCAGCTGGACGGTCGCATTCACCATTGCTCGATCACGTCAAACGGCTTGGCAACAATCGCCTCACCATCCTCGGGACAGGACGGCGGGCGCGGTGCGCGCGCCGCCAGCGGCGGGGAGGTCATCCGGCGTTCGGCGTTCCGACGGGTCCTGCGGGTCGTCCTCGCGGCGGTCTCGGTGATCGCGCGCATCTGCCCGACCATCCGAAACAGCGCCTGCTCGTCAACCTGGGCGCGGCCCCGCTCGCGCAGCCGCGCGACGGCGGCGCGATGCTCCCAGACACTGATCGGCGGGTGCGACAGCGTCCGGTATGGAACCTGAAGATAGCTATCGCTGGCGGGATCGAGTACCCAGATGCGGCTGATGTCGCGCGGGTCGCGACGGGTCACGAACCGCGCCAGCTGTCGCCGACGCGCGATCCACGGCTTGAGCGCGTCACAGTAGTAGTGCACATGATCGATCACGAACCCGCTCCTGGTCAGCGTCCGGCGGATCACCGGCAGGAAATCGACCAGGAACGCGATCTCGTTGGCCACTGTCGCCGGCGTCCCGGTCGCCGCGACTCCCTCCGCCCACCGTCCGGCGGGCGTGCCCACCAGCCCAGCGTGCAGCTGGCCGTGGTAGCTGCAGACCGCCAGCGCCAGCCACCGCTCAAGCTCTCTGATCGTCAGCACCGCCCTAGCGTCGCTGTCATAGCCGCCCCGCTCCCGCGGGTTCGAGAACGTCGTGCCGGGCAGCTCGTGGACGCTCTGCATCATCGTGCCGATCACCCGTTCGATGATCCCGCCAAAGTGAGGCTGACCCGGCGGGCGCCAGCGCAGGTTGATCCCGTGCTGCTCGCAGCCGCGGCGCAGCGCCTCGCTCTTGAACTCGGCCGCGTTATCCACGTACAGCTCCCGGGGCTTGCCGCTCATCACCCAGCTCGCCTCGACACCGAGGCACTCAAGCCACGCGCGCTTGTCGATCACCGCGCGCGTCAAGCACAGGCCGACCGACAGCGCCGAGGGCGCCTCCAGCGTCACCACCAGCCCGACGATGCACCGGCTGAACACGTCGATCGCCACCGTCAAATACGGCCGCCCGATCGGAAGGCGGTGCCGCTCATCGACGACGATCACATCGATGACCGTGTGGTCGACCTGAACCTGCGCCAGCACCGTCTCGGCCGCCGGGGCGTGACCCCCAGCCGACCGAAGCGCGCGCGTCGCGTCAGATCCCTCCCGGGCTGACGCTGCCTTGATCGGATCCAGCTTCGCGATCCGCCGCTGCAGACTGCCGCGCGAGGGCACCGGCAGCCCGCGGCTGCGGCACACCCGAGCGATCTCCCGATGCACCGCCGTCACCGACCGCTTCTGCCGCGTCAGGTACCGCAAGCGCACAACATCCCGAATCACCCCCTCGACCTCGTCGGGCAACTGCTGCCGGCCGCGTCCCCCGCTCGACTTCCCAGGGATCAGGTCCGAGACAACGCCCTCACCCTCCCGCCAACGGTCCAGCAGCACATACACCAGCCGCCGCGACACACCCAACTCCGCCGCGGCTGCATCCGCCGCAGCGAGCCCGACCGCGTCCATCGCCGCCAGGCGGCCGATGACCTCGGCGCGCCGCACAGCCAGCTCCCAGACCTCGTCGGACACCGACAGCAAGCCTCGCTCGGCAACGCACGCGAGTTGCTCGTCCATCCCGACACCTCACGATCGCGCACAGGAACGCAGGCCAGGACGCCCCGCAGCGCATAGGAACACAGGTCGACGAAATGTTCGCGCTCGCCGGCAGTCCCCCTGCAAACGCGGGACGAGTCGTGAACAGGACTCCGGAAATCGACACAAGACAAGATCGGTGGCTACACCAGCCGCCAAAGGCGGCCGTGGCAGCCTCCGAATGCCCGGCGGGGCGACCCGAGGAGAGCGCAACGCGGCAAGACACAGTCGACCTGGACCTCGTGGTGGTCAGGCGCCGCGGCCGCGGGGCGGTGGCCAGACGGGAGCCGCGGCGCGTCCTGACGCCAATGGTGACGGCCGGGCTGGCGGTCAACTCGTCGGCTATGCCCGCATCTCCACCGACAGGCAGAACCTGGCGCTGCAGCTCGACGCCCTCCGCGACGTCGGCTGTGACCGGGTCTACAAGGACACCGGGCGCGGATCGCTCAAGCACCGCCCGCAGCTCGACGCCTGCGTCGACTTCCTGCGCTCCGGCGACACGCTCGTGGTCTGGCGCCTGGACCGCCTCGGCCGCGGACTGAAACATCTCATCGACGCGATCGAGAAGCTCCACGCTCGCGAGATCGGCTTCCGCTCGCTGACCGAGGCGATCGACACGACCACGAGCAGCGGGATGCTGCAGTTCCACATCTTCGGCGCCCTGGCCGAGTTTGAGCGCCAGATTATCCGCGAACGGACCCGCGCCGGCCTCGCCGCCGCGCGCGCCCGCGGCCGCGTCGGTGGTCGCCCCGCGCTGCTCACGCCGGAGAAGGTCGACGTCGCGCGACTCATGCGCGAGCAGAAGCGCACGATGCCCGACATCGCCAAAACACTCGGCGTCAGCCGCGCCACCCTCTACCGCCACCTCGCCCTCGACGCCAACGTAGGCCGCGACGCGTCGTAGCGCCCGCCGGGCGCTACGACCACCACCCGTGCGGCCCACATGATCTGACTGCCAGCGCTGCGCGCGACCGCGTCGGCGAGCCGAATACTGTGCAGCGCCGCGCCGCACGTCGGGCAGGTCGCTCAATGCCGCTTGCCGTGGGCCCGCTCGTGGCCGCACACGAACAGCGACTCGCCGTTAGGCGGCGGGGAAGGGGGAGAGCCCGGCCGGTGACCGCCGGCGCGGCCGCTTTACGGGGCGCGTCGATCAGGATCGCAGCCGACATGTCGGCAAAGTGGGGGTTGAGAGCCTGATGCGACGTGTCGCATGTCTCGCACAGGCGTCGGACGGAAGGCGTCCGGAAACTCAACAACCGGACACACGTGTTGCCAATAGATAGGTTGGCGGCATGCGCAAGAGGCGTGGATCGCGAACGGGCCTGAGCGTCCTGGCCTTGGCGGGGGCGGCTCTGGTTGGTGCTGCGGCTTGGGCTGGTGGCGTCGCCGTGGTGATCGGTACGGGGACTCTCGGGATAGTGTTGATCACCACCGGCGCGCTGGTCGCCGCGGCGGGGGTCGTCGCGGCCGCGCGTCTCAAAACGCTCGAGCAGCGCGAGCAGCTCGCAGCGCAGCTCGCCGCCGTTGGTGAGGAGGAGAGACAGGCAGCAGCCGCGGACGAGCGAGAGGTTGCCGCGGCGTTGCGCGTGGGGGTATGCACGGTTGCCGAGGTGCGAATCCAGGACGTCGGCGTCGACGCTGTGGATCCGAAGGTTTTGGAGCGGGCGCTGCAAGTGGAGGGCGATCAGCTTCGCTACGTTATGAGAGGGGAGGTCGACGAACGGCTGCGCGGGCATCTCGCGCGTGCGCGTTCCGGAGAAGGCGCGGCACTGGTTTGCTTGTCTGGGCCCTCGAAGGCAGGGAAGTCGCGGTCGATGCTTCACGCACTCCAAGCGGAGCTGGGGGATGCCGCGATTGTGGCGCCGGATCGCACGCGCGAGAACCTCCAGACGATTTTGGACTCCGATGTGCTGCGACAGGCAGCAGGCGAGCACAACGGACTTGTAGTTCTGTGGCTGGATGACTTGGAGGGCTTCGTCCGTATCGGGAACAGCGGTATTGACGCCATCGGTCTGGCCAAACTCAAGAAGGACATCCCAGGACTTATCGCCGCAGCCACCGCCGGTGGCCGCGGGCGTGTGACACGACGCGATCATCCGTCGAGCGCCCTGTACGAGCCTGTTAACGAGTTGCTGGATCACGGCATCACGGAGGCTCTTGTTCCGTGGCTTGTAACTCCTGCTGAAAGGGACGCGCTCGCTGCTGTCGTCCCTCCCGACATCGCCGCAGAGATGCAGCGCGGCCTGGGGGCCGTGGCTGTCGCCGGTCGACGGCTCGTGCGGATCCTGCTGGAAAAGAGCCACCCGGACTTCGAGGACGGGCGCGTATGCGGCGAAGGCGCGGCCATGAGCTGGGCGGCCGTGACCGCATACCGTCTTGGCGTCAGCGAGCCAATCCCAGACGATCTGCTGCGCAAGTTGTTCTCGAAATACTCGACGACGCCGACCAAGGAGGCGTTTGAGCGAGCTGTGCAGTGGGCCACCATGCCGCTGTACGGCCCGGTTTCGCTACTTCGTCGTCACGGTGCTGCACACGAACCCTACGACTACGTCGTGCAGCACGCTCCGAGCGGAGAGCCCGACGCGGAGCGATGGGTGTGGCGGGAACTTCTGCAAAGCGCTCCGGCGGACTGGCTCTCTGGGCTGGGGCTCCGCGCATACGAGCAAGAGAGGGACGACGACGCCTTCGACGCGTTCCAGCGCGGCGATGAGCGCGGCAACGCAGAAGGCGCGTTCAACCTCGGCGTTCTGCTCAAAGAGCGTGGCGATCTCGAAGGCGCCGAGGCGGCCTACCGTCGCGCCGACGAGCGCGGCAGCGCGGAAGCCGCGTCAAACCTCGGCGTTCTGCTCAAGGAGCGTGACGATCTCGAAGGCGCCGAGGCGGCCTACCGTCGCGCCGACGAGCGCGGCAGCGCGGAAGCCGCGTCAAACCTCGGCGTTCTGCTCAAGGAGCGTGACGATCTCGAAGGCGCTGAGGCGGCCTACCGTCGCGCCGACGAGCACGGCAGCGCGGACGGCGCGTCAAACCTCGGCGTTCTGCTCAAGGAGCGTGGCGATCTCGAAGGCGCTGAGGCTGCTTACCGTCGCGCCGACGAGCACGGCAGCGCGGCTGGCGCGTTCAACCTCGCCGGTCTGCTCTACGAGCGTGGCGATCGCGAGGGCGCTGAGGCGGCCTACCGTCGCGCCGACGAACGCGGCGACGTGGACGCTGCGTGCAACCTCGGAGGTCTGCTCGAGGAGCGTGGCGATCTCAAGGGCGCTGAGGCTGCTTACCATCGCGCCGACGAGGGCGGCAGGGCGGAGGGGGCGTTCAACCTCGGGCGTCTCCTCAAGCAGCGTGGCGATCTCGAAGGCGCCGAGGCGGCCTACCATCGCACCGACGAGCACGGCCTGGCGGAAGGCGCGTACAACCTCGGGGTTCTGCTCCACGAGCGTGGCGATCTCACCGGCGCCGAGGCGGCCTGGCGCCGCGCCGACGAGCACGGCAGCGCGGAAGGCGCGTTCAACCTCGGGCGTTTGCTCCACGAGCGTGGCGACCTCAACGGCGCCGAGGCGGCCTGGCGCCGCGCCGACGAGCACGGCAGCGCGGAAGGCGCGTTCAACCTCGGGCGTTTGCTCCACGAGCGTGGCGATCTCACCGGCGCTGAGGCGGCCTACCGTCGGGCCGACGAGCACGGGCATTCGGCCGGCGCGTCAAACCTCGGGGTTCTGTTCGCGGAGCGTGGCGATCTCACGCGTGCTGAGGCGGCCTACCGTCGCGCCGACGAGCGCGGCGACGCGGGCGGCGCGTTCAACCTAGGGGTTCTGCTCAAAGAGCGTGGCGATTTCAACGGCGCTGAGGCGGCGTGGCGTCGCGCCGACGAGCGAGGCAGCGCGGAAGCCGCGTCAAACCTCGGTGTTCTGCTCAAGGAGCGTGGCGATCTCGAGATTGCCGAGGCGGCTTACCGGCGCGCGGAGGAGCGCGGCGACGCGGAAGGTGCGTTCAACCTCGGGGTTCTGCTCGCGGAGCGTGGCGATCTCGAAGGCGCTGAGGCGGCTTACCGTCGCGCCGACGAGCGCGGTAGCGCGGCTGGCGCGTCAAACCTCGGGGTTCTGTTCGCGGAGCGTGGCGATCTCGAGGTTGCCGAGGCAGCGTGGCGTCGCGCCGACGAGCGCGGTAGCGCGGCTGGCGCGTTCAACCTCGCCGATCCGCTCTACGAGCGTGGCGATCTCGAAGGCGCTGAGGCGGCTTGCCGTCGCGCCGACGAGCGCGGCCACCCGGCCGGCGCGTACAACCTTGGGGGTCTGCTCTACGAGCGTGGCGATCTCAAGGGCGCCGAGGCGGCCTGGCGTCGCGCCGCCCATTCACCCAGTCCCGCTGTGGCAGCTCGAGCAGTCAAAGCGCTCGATCGGCTCCACTGATTGCACGTCCCAGAATGCCCTTTCCCGGACATGCGCGCTCGGCTGGAGCACCGTCGCGCCTGACGTTTGGCTCTGGCGCTGTTCGGATTCTCGGGACGTTTTCTTTGCTGTAAGCGAGATCGCACCGCCGTCGCCCCGAACGTGGCAGCCGCCGCGCGGACGTCCGCCGTCCGAGCTTGTCCAGGCCCGTGACGAACAATGGAACGAAAAGTGCCGCTAAGCGGCCCTGGGATCGGACCGTGGATATCGTGCGCGCGTGCCGGTCGAGTTCTTGTCGCACGTGGAAGCGGCGGCGTATGGACGCTTCGATGGCTCTCCGTTGCGGGAGGAGCTGGACCGGGTCTTCTTTCTGGATGACGCTGACCGGAAGCTGATCGATGACGAGAGCTACGGGCGCGACATCAAGTGGATGCGCAACCTCCAGGAGGGCCGCCATGCGCTCGCCCGCAAGGTGTTCCACGGCTCCAAGGGCGAGCTGTATCAGCGCTACCGCGAGGGGATGGAAGACCAGCTCGGCGCGCTCGGCCTGGTGCTCAACTGCATCGTCTTGTGGAACACCGTCTACATCAACGCCGCGCTCCAGCAGCTCCGTGCCGCCGGATACCCGGTGCTCGACGAGGACGTGGTCAGGCTGCATCCGTTCGTGCGCCGCCACCTCGGCGTGCAAGGCGACTACTCGTTCATGCTGCCGGCACTCGATGGGCGACTGCGAGAACTGCGGGACCCGACCGAAGGCGAAGACGAGGACGACGACGAGGAGTAATCAAGAACACTGACGGCGACTCCGGCCTCTACTGCGACCGATGTTCCAACTCGGTAGTCCCGTGGATTTCGTGGCGCCTGCTCGGGCATGCGATGTCACCGAGCCAGGGGCTGGGCGGCACAGGCGTGATCGCCGACATCGATGGTGCACGCTCAGGTCCGACGCTGCTGTTGCGCGCTGACATGGACGCCTTGCCCTTGGAAGAGACGCCTGGACGGTCGTACGGCTCGCGGGTACCTGGGCGGATGCACGCGTGCGGCCACGACGCACATACGAGCGCGCTGCTCGGCGCCGCTTCGTTGCTTGCGCCGTACGCTCGATCGTTGGCGGGACGGGTTCGTCTGCTGTTTCAGCCCGCTGAGGAGGTCGGGGCCGGGGCGCTGGCGGTTATCGCCGACGGAGCGCTTGACGGCGTCGACGAGGCGATCGCCGCCCACGTCTTCAGCCCAATGCCGTTCGGCGTAGTAGGTACTCGCGCTGGTGAGTTCCTGGTCGGCGCGGATTTCTTCGAGCTGGCCGTTGAGGGCGGCGGCGGTCACTCCGGCATTCGCCAATGAGGCTCGGGATACCGTGTTCGCCGCCGCGCAACTCGTGAGCGCGCTGCAATCGATCGCTGGCCGTGAGACATCACCGACCGAAACCCTGGACTTGACGATCGCCTCGATCGAAGGAGGGATGGCCGCGAATGTGATCGCGAGCAGGGTGACGCTTCGCGGGACCCTGCGCTGGCTGGATCCGACCGTCCGCGACCGAGCGCTGGCGCGCATGGAGCAGATCGCCACCGGCGTGTGTGCGGCACTGCGGGTCAACCACGACCTGCGCGTGCCGGCGACACTGCCCGTGCTGCGTTGCAAGAAAGAGCCAACGGCGCTGCTTGGCGACGCCGCGGACTCGGCGGGAGCCACCGTAATCGATCCAGGAATCGTCCCAGTAAGCGAGGACTTCGCTCACGTCGCCGAGCGCGTCCCGACTGGTTTCATCGCTGTCGGAGCAGGCGGCGAGGGATGCGGCGCGCACCACGCGCCCGACTTCGACATCGACGAGCGCGCAATCGGCTTGACCGCGGAGATCCTCGCCCGAGCTGCACTTGCCCGACTGAGCCGCGACGGCTGACCGCCGGGCCCGGGGATCAGCACCCCCGTCTGCGGCTCGAGTCCGAGCGTACGCAACCGGTCGGCCACGAGCTCCGCCGTGCGATGCTCAGCGAACGCGAGCTCGGGTTGCTCGTGCAACGCCCGACGGATCGCGACCAGCTCGGGCTCAAGCGCAGCGCGGTCCCGGACGAGCTGCTCGAACACGCGCAGAGCATATTGGCGCCCAGCGAGCCGTAGCGATCACGACGCCAATCGACTCGGGTACCACCAATTCTTTGGACACCAGCTTTCTCGACCGACCAGGCACCCCCGATGGCGCAGGCGGTTTCCCCCTCTGCGCGGATAGCGCGTACGGCGACACGACCGCTCCACCGCCGAGCTCGCAGCGTCCCGTGCTAGCCAGGCGCCCGGATGTTGCAAGCACCAGAGCAGCAGCGCGCCGCTGGCGGTGGCGCTGCCGGTTGCGGACACAAGCAGTCGTCTCAGCGCTCCGGTCTGCGAATGAATTGGACTAGGTCGATTCCGACGCGCTGAATCCCCCGTATTCACGGGGCGGTCGGCCTGTAGTTTCGATGTGAACTGAACTAAAGTCCAATTCGATGAGCACAAAGGCGGCGATCTGGGTCCGAGTGTCGACCGATCGTCAGCACGAGGACAACCAGATCCCCGACCTCGAGCGCCTCTGCGAGCACCGCGGCTGGGAGATCACACGACGCTATGAGATCGCGGACGCCTCCGCCTACAAGGGCGAGCACCGCGAAGCGCTCACGCGGATGCTCGACGATGCGCACCGCGGCGAGTTCTCCGTGCTCGTCGTCTGGGCAGTCGACCGACTGTGCCGGCAGGGGATCGAGGAGCTGCTGCGGTTGATCCGCGAACTGCGGGAGCGCAACGTCTCGCTGGTCAGCCATCAAGAGCCGTGGCTCAACGGCTCCGACGCGACGAGCGAGCTGCTGGCCGCCGTCGCTGCATGGGTCGCCACCCAGGAGTCCGTGCGCCGCTCTGAGCGGATCCGCGCCGGCTTGGCGCGCCGTAGAGCTGAGGGCAAGCCGATCGGCGGTGCCGCTTCGAAGCGAGGCAAAGACAGGCAGCCGCGTCGCACTGAGGGCTACAAGCAGGCATGGGCACGACGCAAGGCAGCCCAATAGCCGACGCAACCGCAGGCGCGGCACGAGCGCCGATCAGGCGATCAGGGGTTCCAGTAGAAAACGGGGTCGTCCCTGCTGGATTGCTGGAACCTCGCCGTTCTTACACTACACCTGCGGCTACTTGACGATGTACTTGACGTAGCGATGGCATGAGTACGTGAGCGAGAAGCGGTGCGTGCCGGGGATGCGCCAGCGCCTGACGTTGTAGCGTCCGACGCAGCGGACGCTCGTCGATCCGGCTACCGGCTTTCCTTGGGTGGCGATCTGCTGACCGGCTGCATTGAAGGCTTCAAGGTGAACGTCATCGCCGTAGTCGTTGCCGACGGGGTGCAGTGCAATCGCGAAGTAGTGCCCGCTGATCAGGGAGGCGTTGGTCCCGCTGACCGTGTCACGAACGCGCGCAAGTGTCTGCGGGGCCGAAACGGCACCGTAGATCATGATCCAGCGCTGCCCCTGGCGACCATTCACCGACGACTCGATGAAGTCGAAGCCGTCAATAATCAAAGTGCCGGCGCCCACCTGTGCCCGCGTCGGGTAGCAGCCGGGGAAGGACCCGCCTGCCATTCCTCTGTGCTGCAGACCTACCCACTGCCCATTCGAAATCCGGAGCGCTCCGCAGACTCCGTGCTGCTTGGTGTCGGCCACCCAGTACTGCAATGGTCCGACACCAGCAACTGTGAACGTTCCGAGCTTGCGGACGGTCGACGGGATCACGGTCTGCTTCCACTCCGCCGCGGGCGTCGCTCCGATCACGGCGGGGTTGCGCTCAAATAGTCGCAGCGGCGCGTCTCGCACGTTCTGTTCGGCGACTTTGGACGGGTTGATGCTACGAACGACCAACGTGGCGGCCACGGCCACGGCGCCCGTGGTCAGCAGAGCGGCTAGCACGAGCACGAGCCGTCGAGCTGGTCGGCGCAACGGGCGCAACCGAGCGTGCCGCGGGCGTGACGCCTGATCGATCTCAGCAGCCAGCGCAGCACGGGACCGCGCGTCGATATTTCCGGGCAGAGGATCGTCGATGCCGAGGTCACGCATCGCGATCAGAAGGTCCATGGGTGGGGTGCTCTCAGGCATCAGCGTCTCCAGACAGGCGATATTCGGGCGAGGTCACCGCGCTGCGCTCTCCGAGCGCAGCGGCGAGTCGCTGGCGGGCACGAAAGATCCGTGAGCGGATCGTCCCGACAGGCACGTCCAGCGCCGCGGCGGTCTCTTCGTAGGAAAGCTCGCCCCATGCGACCAGCAGCAGCGCATCACGCTCCGCGACCGGCATCTTTCGAAGTGCGTGAACGAGCGCCGGAGCCAATGCGCGGTCCGGATGCTCGACCGCGTCCTGACGGTCGTGAGCGAGCCGCTCCAACGCCGACAGGCGGCGTCGTTCGACCCGGCGATGATCGGCGATCACATGATTGGCGACGCCAAGCAGCCACGGCAACGCGCTGTCGTGCGCGAATCGACAACGCTCACGATCGCGAAAGGCACGAACGAAGACCTCGGCCGCGAGGTCCTGCACCACGGCCATACCGACCCGCCGGGCCACATAGCGATGCACGGCCGAGCTGTGACGCTCATATAGGCCGGCGAACGCAGCTGGCTCTGCGAGTGAGCGGCGCACCAACCCAGCGTCATCGATCGATTGCTCCATGACCTCTATGTCGTGAATCGTGCGCGAAAAGTTCGCGGCCCTCAATCGGCAGAAGGGGCCGCTCCTAATTCTGCTTACAGCGCTTGTCCGTCGCGGCGAGGCGCGAACCGCGTCTAACGCCAAACGTGAAAATCCGCACCGTTACTAACGAAGGGCCGATCAGCGACACGACCGGCAGAATTCCTGCACGCGATCGCTTACCGGCTTACCGGCACTTTTCGTTCCGTTGTTCGTCACGGCCCGGCACGGCTCCGCGAGCCACAACCGGCGGTCGCTCACGACTGCTCCTCGGAGATGATCCGACACCACTCCGCTGCGTGGCTCCCTGGCTGCAACGACTCCAGCGACCAATCGGCCGCAGGCGCAAGACGCTCCACACGGCGGATCGCCCGCTCTGCCATCTCGCGACTACGGAACGGGCCGAAGTACAGCGGCCCCGTGCGGTCGTGCTCCACGATCAGAAGAAACGGGCCGTCGTGCAGGTCCGGGTGGATACTCATCGCTCGGCGTGTAGGTCCCGGTAGAGCGGGAAGACGCGGAGGTGCGCGCCGCAGCCGGGGCAGGTGGCACGGTTGTGCTCACCGCGCGGTTGTTCGTGGCCACAGACCACGCACACGGCGAGCGACCAGTGCGTGCGCACGAGCCCGTGGAGCCGTTCGGAGTCAGGCGGCGGGGACGGAGGAGCTGGGTTACGGTTCAGGAGCACTGAGGGTTACCTCCTCGGTGTCGGGCCCCGGCCGGTGACCGCCGGTGCGGGGCCGCTTTACAGGGGCACGCTGCTCAAGGCCTCTCGCGCGACGTGTCGCGTGTTCGTGTGGCCTTGAGCGACATGTCGCAAGTGTCCCACCGCCGTCGGACGGACCAGCGTCCGGAAACTGAGGAGTTCCCGGACCCGGGCGGGCTAGCGGATCTGGGGTTCGGTTTACGATTGCGCGGGCATGGCGGAGGAGCAGCAGGAAATCGGCAGGGTCGGGGCGAAGCGGGTGAAGCGTCTTCTCGAAGGCACGCTTCGCTTCAAGTTGCCCTACAACGCCTATCAGCACAAAGAGCGTGTCTCGCTCGACATGCTGACCGGTCACAGCGAGACCTACGACCTCAACGGCGATGTGTTCGACGAGGAAGGCCGCGAGCTAACGAGAATCTACGTCGAGTCCAAAAACGTTGAAGGAGCAGGGAGCCAGGCCGTTGAATTCAAGCGGTTCCTGGCCCAGGCATACAGCGCGACTAAAGCGCGACGGGATCGCGGCGCGGACCCCAAATGGGAATTCATGTGGGCCACGACGTGTCCATGGAAGGGCGACGGCTTTCGCAAGGTAGCTACCTGGGAGGAGGTCCGCGACGCGGTCGCGTGGGATCGGGATCGCGACCTGACTGCGCCTGTTGCCGGCAGGAGCGTCCCCCGCGCGGTACCCGAAGGCCATGAGATCGATGAGGACGTTGCCCGTACCGTGGCCAAGCGCGTCTGGGTCTGGGTGATCTCCGACCGCCACGAAGAGATGACCTTAGGCCGCAGGATGCGAGGATGGATCCGGGAGAGACTGGAGAATGAGGACGAGACATGACGGTCGTCGAAGCTCTCCGGGATGCCCTACAGGAACCCCACCCCTCCACTAGCCAGCAACGCGTTCACTCGATCATCGCGCAACGGCTCCAGGAGCTGACCGATCGGACGTCAGTTCGCACCACCGGCTACTTCAACCACTCCTGGGCCCCCGACTTCATCGTGAGCAGCGGAGAGCAGCCCGAGCGCGGCGTCTTTCTTCGCTTCGGCGTCCGCGATGCGACCTTCGCCGACGATCTCGATTACTTGGCGGTAGACGGGCCGATGTTCCTCGACCTGGAGGCCGCGAACCCCTCGCGGCCCGAGCGGCGAGACGACGCCGTCTCACAGAACGGGGGCTTTGACCTGGTGGCCGCACTCGACGCCATTCCGGACCGGACGGTGCTGGTTACCGAGGCGCCCGCGATCGACCAGTTCGAGGTGCGGATTGCGAGCGAACGCGACGTCAAGACGGTGACGCAGCAGGTAGTCCTCGGCGGTCATGGCTTGGTCGATGAGCCAGCTGCACAGAAGATCGCCAACGGTTGGCAGGAAGCCACGAGCGCTGTCTCGGCCGCCGACGGAGCACGTCTGCGTGAGTCGCTGGACGCTGTCGAGAGCTACCTGTCGCGCGTCGCCTCGCTCGACCTGGAGACCGCCCTTCGAGCACGGTGGATCGCCGCGGGCCGGCCGGCAGAGGATTTCCCCGGGCGCGAGGACTGGCAGCTCAACGATCGCGCTCCGTGGGAGCTTGCACGTCTTGTCGTGTCGCTCGTCGATCAGGAGGAAGCGGTGCCGCCCGCTCGGTGGCGGGAGATCGCGCAAGCTGTCAGCCTCAGCGATCTCGGGCATGAGCTCTATAGGATCGGCGCGTACCGAGAGGGGGGCGCTGTCAACGACCTTGCGCGCGCCGGGCTGCCACTGTGGACGGCGCAGTACGCCTACGCGCCGCCGCTGCCGTCCGACACGATGCAGCGCTTCGAGTGGTCATTTGGGGACTACTCGATCGCGCTGAATCTCGCCAGCCGATGGGCCTACTTCACAGATATGGGCAAGAAGTGGAGCCGTGTGCCGCGCGCCACCGTGCTCCCCAAGGCGCGGGAGCGGCTTGATGTCCTGAGCAACGCCGACGTCAAAGCAGTCGGCCTGCTGACGCCCGAAGAAGATGTACAGCATGCGCTGCGACCAGACGCCAGCATGTCGCTGGCTCGACGGTTGGAGCAGTTCCTCGGTGCGGCGGGTGATCCGGCCTGGCGAGCGGCGCGACTGACCTCGCTGGAAATGCGCGTTCCCGGTACAGGTGCGACGGCGCAAATCGACTACCAGCGCAGCGTCATTCGCACAAGCGACCCAGTACCGGTGCGGACGCTGGCGCTCGTTTGTGCCCGATACATGGCGAGCCTCGACGAATCCGAAGTCACAGCCCTGGAGAAGGAGTTCGACGCGCGTCTCGGGGGGCAGTAGGCGCTCGCCCAATTGGCGCGCCGAGCTCCGCGCAGCTTTTTGTTTGGGGAAGGAGAATTGTGACGTCGCGCTGACCGCGTGCCCGCTTCTCGCCACACTCGTCGGTGTGGTGACAAAGCTTATGAGCGTCTTCACGACGCGCCCGAACCGCCCAGCCGGGCATCGAACACCCATTTCGGCCACCCGGTACGCTCGGCCGATGGCAGGCTTCCACGACATGACCGAGGATGAGCTTGTCGATTACCTGCACGCTGAGGCGGCGGTGCGGGGCTGTGAGCTGCGCGTGCGCCCGATGGAGGACGAGATCCGCGCCGCGCTGTTCAGCCCCAATGACCCCCACGCGCCGGACCAGGAGATGGTCGAGGCCGCCTACGGGCCAGACCGCCGGGCGGCACTGGCCGCGCTCGCCGAGCTGCTTGTTGACTAGCGCTCTGCCCACGAATAAGTCTCGCGTGGCCCGCCCGTAAGGGGGAACCGCCACCGGGACACCCCGACGAGCGACCGGGCACCAAGCGGGCCCGGTGAAGTGCCGGGTCGATGTCCGCTGTACGGGACAGACTTGGCGCCATGTCCGATCTCCTCATCGGCTACGCCCGCGTCTCCACCGAGGCGCAGGACCTCACTGCCCAGCGCGAGGCCCTCATCGCGCTCGGCGTGCCCCCGCGAACGGATCTACGTCGACTATGGCCTCACCGGCACCAACCGCGCCCGACCTGGACTCGGAGAGGCGTTTGCCGCCTGCCGTGGGGGCGACACGCTGGTCGTCACAAAGCTCGACTAGCTGGTTGCGCGATGGCGGACCTCATCTCGCAAGGTGTTCATGGCGGGCCGCGGATCGAGGAATCCGCAGTTGAGTGCGATGCGTTCGACTGCGTCGAGGGCGATCTCGCCCGCGTCGCGCTCATCGAGTGCGCCTTGGACGCGCATCGCCTGCCCTACCGAGCGAGGGACCGAGTCGGTTGGCTGCCCGAAGATCCGAAGCCCGAGCTCTTCGAAGAGACCTTCGCTCCGCGTGTGCCCTTGGCCTGAGGTATCGGGTGCGGCCGCGTGGATCTCCACGTGAGTGACCTCAGCTTCACGGGGGAGGATGCCGCCTAGTGCGTCCGGGATCGGACCCGTTAGAAGTATCAGCGCAGATTGCCAGAGCCTGATCGCTTCCGAGACCGCCAGCCCTCCTCGAAGTGACAGCGCGATGTCGAGGGTGATTAGGACAGAGCCGGACTGGGGGCGAGGAAGCCAGATGTCGACAAGTGACGACACGCCTACGCTGGCGTCGCCACCGAGCCGGTAGGTGGCTGATGCGAGAGATTGGTGACCGCCGGGTGTTGGTAGCCAGGCCGAGGCCGGTGGCTGCGGGTAGAGCCTGTCTGCCGGCGTGGGTTCAAGCGCAGAGACGATCGAATGGTTGTTACCGATCACCCAGATCAGGTCGCTGAGGGGAGCGTTCTCGAGAGCGGCGATAACCGCTTCGCGGTCCCCTGGGCCGATTGGCGCGCAGTCGTCGAGGCGAACTGACGAGACGACCGATACGGCGCGCAGTTGCAGCAGTGGAAGTGCCGCCCAGCCGGCGTGTGGCGAGCTGGTCTGGAGGCCATGGTGGTGTACCCACAGTGCAGTGGGCTGCTGGCGTCGGATGGCGATGTTGTCGAGGCGTTCGAGCCTTGCGTTCAGGTCGATAAAGAACTCGTCTGCGCTTTCGATGTGGATGCGCGTCGCGCGTCGCGCGTCGACGAGGCGGGTGCCCGGCTCGGTGAGCCGGCCCTGGTGGCAGAGCCAATAGGTGGGATAGCGTCGCGACTGGGCTGCGGCGATCCTGCTCTCGAGCGCGCGGTCGTAGTCGCCGGACCAGCCGACGACAATAAGCCCGTAGCGATCGAGAACCTCATCGACCAGCGCTTGTAGATCGTCGGGGTAGCTGGCGAGCTCTTCGGTCGTGTTGAGCATCGTCGAGTGGTAATCGCCGTGCAGCTTTATCAGTGTGGTGGAGGCGTGCTGGAGCGGCTCCATCCCGTCACGGTCATCTTGGCTGACGAGGACCTGCGTTCGGGCGCCAGCATCATCCAAGGCATGCTCGAGGAGATGATCGAAGTTCGTGGTCATCACGACGTGAATGCGTCCCTGCGCGCAGAGGTGCGCGACGATGCGGTGTGCCGCGGTGGGCTGGATGGGCTCGCTGGTGCCAGGGGGCTGCTCGAAGAACTCGCGTAGCAGCGCTCGACGATCGTGGTCAGTGGGCGCTAGTGGTTCATCCTGTTAGTTGATTGGGTTAGTTACTTTTCTACGCTTCGAGGACCTTGCCGGTGTAAGTCCACTTGAAGGGTTTGGCAGTTTGGTTGTAGGTCTCGATGAACGCGAGCATCTGACAGGCGAGGTCGGTCTCGCTGGTGAAGATGCCGTGCTTGAGCAGCCGTCGCCAGAGGATCGAGAAGAAGATCTCGATCTGGTTGAGCCACGAGGCGTGCTTCGGAGTGAACTGAAAGCTCCAGCGCGGATGGTCTTTGAGCCACTGCTCGACTTCCTCGGTACCGCGGGTCGAGAGGTTGTCGGTGACAGCAACGATCTTCTGCCCCTCCACGCCGGGGATCTCCTCGTCGAGGTGATCGAGGAAGCGGATCAGGTCCCACCGGTTGCGGGTCTTGGTCGGCATCCCGAGCACGTCACCCTCCTGCACGTTGAGGCACGCGAACAGGCACTGGGTGCCGTTACGGGTGTATTCGTGCTCGCGGCGGGCCGGCTTGCCCGGCTGGGGCGGTTGGTCGGGCTTGGTCGGCGCCTTGGCCTGGATCCCGGTCTTCTCGTCGATCGAGACGACCAGCACGTTCTCCGGCGGATCGATGTACAAACCGCAGATCTCGCCCAGTCGCTCCTCGAACTCCGGCCGCGAGTAGTCGGTCATCATCCAGTACTCGGTCCGGTGCGGCTTGATCTCCGCCCGCTGAAGGATCACGTGCGCCTGCGAAGCGGACATTCCCACCTCCGCCCCCAGCTCCTCATAGGTCCACCGCTCGCGTCTGGCGCCCTCCGCAGTCGGCTCCGGGCGCGTACACGCCTTCGCGATCAACAACGCCCTCGTCTCCGGGCCGTGCGTCAACGGCGCGCCCGAGCGCGGCGCGTCCCGCAACCCCTCGATCCCTTGCTCGGCGTAGCGCCCCCGCCACTTCGTCACCGTCGGCTCCGAGCACCCCACCCGATCGCAGATATCCAACGCCTTCAACCCTTCCGCCGCGGCCAACACGATCCGCGCGCGCTCCACCATCCGCACCTCAGAACTCACCGCGCGCACGATCCGCTCGAGCTCTGCCCGATCCTCGACTGACACCTCGATCTGCTTGATGACACCCATCGCCACCCTCCATGTTCGCCGACCCTGTCGGCGAACACTTCGGCGGTACAAGCAGGAAACCTACCCAACCCAACGAACTTGAAGGATGAACCACTAGGCGCGCTATGAGCTCGTCGTACTGAGGGTCGTGACCGTAGGTTGCGGCGAACCACTGGATCGGTGTTTGGGCGCGCTCCTCGAGTACGACACCCGCCAGAGTCGCGACGCGTGCGGCGAGACTCTCGACTACCTGGTAGCCGGTTGGGATGCCCGCAGCCGTTGAGAGGCCGCTGCCGACGAGCAGCGCGTACACCCCGGGAGAGGCATGGATCGAACTGGCGAGCGCGATGCGCGGGTCTACCCCGTCGGTGGGCGTGATCACGCTCATCGCAACCTCTCGATGCGGACCGTCTGGCGGCGCTGCACCGTGCACTCAAGCTGTGGTGTCGACTCCGACATCCCCGGAATTCTCAAACGTTCAGCGGCGGGAGAACCGACCGCATCACGGACGGCGCCGTCACGCCACCGGGATCTCGCGTCCGCGGTGGCCCCGACAATCGGTTCGGCTTGAGCCATCGCGGTCCGGCGGTGCGGAATTGCGCTTTGCCGCCTACCAGGTCAGCTGCGTGTCCTCCGGGCTCCCTAGCGCGTTCCACGTTTGCTGCCACCGCGTCAGGAGTTCGGATTCTCCCGCCGCAGCTTCAGCTTCCAGAAGGCTCGCAAAGTACTCGCATGCAGCCAGGAAGTCCGCGTAGATGGCCAGCACCGACACCGGGAGGAGCGCGAGACCATTATCGACAACCTGAAGTCGAAGGTGCTCGACCTCAACATTCCCGCGATGTGGGCCCAGCCGGTCGAGGCGGGCATACATGAGTGCCCAACCAAGGAGCTGAGTGCTAGCGGTCGCCGAGCTGAGAACCTTCGGCAAGCGCTGGTGGATAAGGCCGCACCGATAGAGCTCATAAAGATGAGGACCATAGGTCGAGTAGCCAGCGTTCCCGGTGGCGCGCGCCATAACCTCGTCCATGAAGGCGATCGTCTTTGCGGCGGTCTGAATCCGGCGGCGGTTCGCTCCGTCCCATCCGCAATAGAGAGATGCGACGTATTCGAGGTCCGACATCACCGCACGTACAGCGCCGAAGAGCGCGGTGTCTTCTGGCGTCACGAGACGGCCAGTCTCGAAGCGAGCAGTTTCCGCGACTACGTCCCGCAGATGCTTGGCTGCCGTCTCGGGTGACGGGTTGTCGCCGATCCATGTGGTTTCTATTTCGTCGGCCATAGCCAGCATTCTGTCCGAAACTCTGCGATCGCTTTGGTCGTCATATGCGTTTCGGGTGAGCGATCGCTTCGGCGACTAAACGCATGTTCGCGACAACGCACACGTGTTGACCCGGGGTCTCTCCAGCGCGCGTCTCGTATTCGTTTACGGTCGCGCACCGACTCGCCTCGGCCCCGGCTCAGCAGCCCTCTGGGGCACGCGTATCGCGCGCTTTGGTGAGCGTGCTTGGGGGATCTCTCTGTTCAGTGCTACTCGAGCAGTTCTGTCAGCGACGGTGCGTGAACGGTTCCCGCTCGCTCAATTTCCAACCGTGCCCGAGCTGCGATCGCCAGCGGGCTAGCTCCGGACACAAGAGCGGCGTGCGTAATGCGGTCGATCCCTGCGCCGATTAGCGGAGCACCAGTCTGTAATGAAAGAGCCAGCGTCGAGCCGGCGACCACGCCGCCATGAACGACCAGGTTGCGCTGACGGTAGATTCGCCGTAACGCCTCAGCAGCGCGTCTCTGGACCGCCATAAGCTCTCTCCGCGGATTACGTACGAGACGGTCCATTCGCTGCACTGCCAGCTTCTCAGCGGGCCACGACAGCTGAAGGTCTTCGCTCGCCTGAATGCCCAGGAGGACCCTTGTCGCACGCTCCTTGTTCGTCGGATAATCCCTGAGCTCCTGCGCCAAAGGATCTGGTGCACCCCCCTCCTGATAGACCCGTGCCCACGCAATAGTTGTCAGTTCAGCACGCGGCCAAGAGCACGCAACGAGATCCGCTAGACGATCGGCTGTTGTTACCTTGTCATCGTCGCCTGGTCCGGCGAGGAGAGATTCGACCGCCGCCCAGCCAGCCGCAGCTGCGACTGCATCCGGCGAGCGGTTTAGGTATGAGAGCAGCTCGAGCGCATTGTCGATGGGACCGCCTCGATCAAGCTCAAGCAGCCGATCTTCGCGCTCAAGTGCGTGCACTTCCGCTCGCCGTGACGGTGCGAGCGGTACCGCCGCAGGGACTCCCCGAATGAACACGCTCTCTGCGATCACGAACGCGCTGCGTGTGCCCACGGCGCCGCGTGCGGACAATCGGCCGGCGACCTCGGACGCCATTTGTGCGGCGCTTGTCGCGTCTCGGGCCTCGAGATTGAGAAGCAGACCGCCGTGCTGACGTACCGGTCCAAACCCTGCGGATCGAAGCCAGACGCTTACAGCTCTCGCGTCACGCCACTCGGTTGGCCTGGTTAGCCGCCCCGAAGGGGGCTTGGCGAAAACGAGCATCGTCTCGAATATTTGTGTCCCCGCTGCGACGAGCGCTCTCGCATCCTCGATCAGCTGTGGCGTATCGATAGCAACTGCCTGTTCCTCGAGACCGGTGATCCAGATCCGCAGTGCCTCCTGCGAAAGGCCGAGTCCGAGTAGAAATGAGGACACCGTCCTTGCCACCTGCTCTCGACCAACACCACCCGCGGAACAGGTCGCTTGCCACCGGTCGAGATAATGGGTCTCGATGTCTTGGATCCATAGCTCAAGCTGGAGGTCATGCGCACCGCATTCAGTGAGGTCGCGTCCAAGCAGCTGGGTGATAGCTCGGCGTTGCTGCTCATCGCCCGCCCCCGGGTCATCGGATACCCGAGAGGCGACCGAGGTCGCAAACCACTTGAGCGCCTTCGCACTCAGCGCTCCAACCTGAACTCCGTTACTGGCCTCCCGAACCTCCCGGAGCGCAACAGCAATTCCAAGGTCCCACAGCTTGCGCTGCCATTGGACCCGGGTGCCGACGAAGTCCCGGATGCGGGCCATGACATCGGTCGTGAATGCGTCTGCCGGGGCCACGATGGCTGCTACACTAGTCGTTAGGTCGACTTTCGACCGCGATCTAAAGGGGCCAGACGTTCCATAGGAACCTCTCGGCCCCTGAGCTTGGAGACCTGGCCCCCGGCCAGGTCTCGCTCTTTCTGTGCTGCCAGCGACCTCCAATATCTCGGCACGGGCGCGGAGCCTCGGCGCTGAGGTGAGCAACGAGGGGCCACGTGGTGGTGCTACGCCCCCCACCCAGCCCGCCGCGCCGCCTGGTGGCGACGGTCGAGCACTTCGGCGATCTCATCAACGCGCTCGGGCCGCGGCGCGGCGTAGCGGGCGGTGGTGCGCAGGTCGACGTGCCCGAGCCGGGCGGAGACCTCGTGGACGGGGACGCCGGCCTCGAGCAGGTGGGTGGCCCAGTAGGCGCGGAGCGCGTGCGGGTGCGCGAGCCGCTCGGGCACGCCCGCGGCCAGACATGACCGGCGCACGAGCCGGTGCACGGCGACGGCGGAGAGGGGGAGAGGGTCTTGGTCGCCGTGGCGGCCGAGGCGCACGAACAGACGGCTGCTCGTCGAGCAGCGCGACGCCGCGAGCGAGCGGATGAACCGCCGTCCACGCCTCGAGCGCCTGCTGGACCGCCTCGGGCACGGGGACCTCGCGCTCGCGGCCGCCCTTGCCGCGCACGTACAGGCGGTGGTGGCGGGCGTTGGCGCGCGGGCGGCGCAGATCGCGGGCCCGCAGGCCGCGCAGCTCGGCCGAGCGCAGCCCGCAGTCGCCGAGCACGCGCAGCACCGCGTAGTCGCGCTTGCCCCGGCGGTGCGCCGGTCGGGGACGCGCAGGAGGTTGGCGTAGTCGGTATCGGTCAGCGTCTCCGGCGGCCCGGGCTCGTGCCGCGGCACCCGCACGCTCATCGACCGCTTGCTCCAGGCCGAGGTGGCGGGCGAGCGCCCGGACCATCGACAGATACACCCGCACCGTCGCCGGCGCCGCCGGCCGGCCGCCGCGACCACCGCAGGTCGCGAGGTGCCGGCCGTAGGCGGCGATCACATCAGCGTCGAGATCGCCGACAAGCGGGCGGGCGGCCGAGCTCGCCGGCCAGCCAGTCGCCGAAGGCGCGGAAGATCGCCGCGTACTGCCGACGCGTGCTCGCCGTCGCCGCCCGGGCGGCGATCCGCTCGGCCTCGCCGAACAGGTTGCGCTCGTCGAGCAAGGGCGGGACGGGCGGCGGGGAGGGGGAGAGGGCGGACGGCGACGCGATGGGCGCTGGGCTCGCCACCAGCTCGGCGTCGACGAGCTCGAGGTCACCATCTGCGACCGGGGCCGAGCGAGAGCTGCAGCTCGCTCACCGACTGGACCTATCTGCGAAACCCTCCATGTCGGGTCACGTTAAACCGCCCCTCGGACGGCTCCACGCCCCGCAACCGCGGGATGGGGGAGGACCGCGCACGTACGAATAACGGAGTTTTCGGACCTGGGGCGAAGGATGAAGGCACAACCCGGGGCGACGGCCGCCATTGCCAGCCGTCGCCCTAACTCGTACGAGCAGATAGCGTTGCGACGCCAACGAACGCTATGCATCACCAGAAGCGGCAAGGGCGGCCTCAGTGCCTCGTATACGTGGCGTATCTGAGACTGTCGTGGTCACCCGTCATGGCCGGCCTCCTCGTCGACGGCGAGCAGGTACCGCCTGACGTTCTCCAGAACCGCTCTGGCGCGCCGGCCCAGGATGTCAAATGGGACGATCTCAACATTGTGCAGTGAGCAGTTCAGCTCGTGCAGAACCCGCTGCTCCTGGTCGCTGAGTGACGACACGCGTCCGATTAGGATCGTGATCTTCGGGTCACGCGTATTGCGCAGCCCGTAAAACCTCTCGTGCGTGGACTCCTGGCTGAGGGTGTCGCGGTAGGCATGGACCTGCGCTAGTGCGAGCGATAGCGGCTTGCTTAGCCGAAAGCGGGACGCCGAGCGAATGTCTCCCGTCCGGCCGGACAGCTCGAACAATGGATCATTCGGACTCTTGAGTTCCAGCAGATCGTGGAAGCCGTCGAAGCGTTCGAGCAGGAAGTCGACCACACCGCGAACGACGGGCTGGCGCGGCCGCACCGACGCATAGTCGAGCCCGAGAAGCCACGGATGAGTCTCAAGGAATCGCTGGACCTCGGTTTCGCCGGCCCGCTCCAGCAGGTCGTCGAACTGGTCCGCAGCGTGGTGCGCGTCGTCCAGGCGGTCGGTCACGCGGGCGTGCAGAATCTTCCCCGCCGCAAGGCGGCCTTCGTCGTCCTCGGTGAGCGCCCACAGCAGCTCAGTGCGCCCCCCGAGATTGCCCTTGCGGTTGACCAGAGCGGCGATCGCCTCGGCGATATCGGGCCCGATGGTCTCGAGCGCTTCGAGCGCCGCGATGGCTCGCTCTACGTCGCTGGCCTCCTCGACTTCGGCATCGCCCTTATCGTCGGTATTTCCAATTTGGCGCAGCGTGCGAAGTCGCTGCTCGTTGTCGCCAGCCCAGCGCACAAGGGCAGCGGCGTCCAAGTGCTCATCGAGCCACTTCGCGACCTCGTCGGCCTCGTCGTCACTGAGCTCGGAAAAGCGCTTGGCGCGGGTGATTCCGCTGCCCAGACGCCCGGCAAGATACGCCCTGGCGGTTCCCGGATCATCAGTACTGGCGACGTACTGCGGAAGGTTGATGACGACAACGTGGTGGGTGTGGTCTGTCGGCCGCCCTCGTCGACGTCGTCGCGATCCGTGAGCAGCAAGGCGGGCCGTTTGCCGGTCGGGCAGTCGCGCTTGACAACGTCTGCCAAGTCCTGTCCCCCGCGAAACTGCACGCGGCGATCGGGGAAGTGATCGTTCCAGGTGAAGTCGTAGTACACCTCGATGCCGCGTAGGCGCTGCTGCGCGCCCCGCCGGTACCGCAAGCGCCGGTCCCAGCCCAGTTTTTCCCGCATCACAGCTGACAGCGACGGTCGACCGACAGGACGCTCCGCCTTCTCCTTCCCCATATAGATCAGCGTACCTTCGCTGCGGCAACCTCTCGGCGGATCTTTGCGAGGCTAAAGGCTGGGTTACAGCACAGAACCATCGAGTACTCGCATCGGGCGTCGCGATCACCCCAGGATGGGCCAGCGGCCGAGCTCGCCGGGCCAACAGCCGCAGAACGCGCCGAGGATCCTCCATAACTGCCGCCGTGTGCTCGCTGTCGCGGGCTTGCGCAGCGATTCGCTGGGCTTCGGCGAACGTCTTGCGTTCCGGAAGCGTCACCGGGACGGGCGCAGCTGCGAGCCGTCGGCCGTGCCAGAGTGCAGGGTGTTGTGCGAATAGTCGGCGCATGAAGCTTCGAATCGATCCGTGGGATCCGGAGTACGGCGGCTCGGTCGAGCTCGAGCCGGAGCTTGGTCCGCCGGCAGGACTGGATCTCGGCGTCGAGGTCGAGGGCCCGTGGGCGCCGATCGCGAGCAGACGGAGGGAGGAGCTGCCCTGTTGCGCGTTTGTCGATGGCGTGCGCCGGATCGACGTGCGGTTGTTTGCCGAGCAGAACGGCACCGCGGCTCCCGGTCTCGCCGGATCGTGGGCGGTGGGCTGCGCCTGGTCAACCCGTCCGCCGCGGATCTCAGAGGTGATCGTAGGGCGGGAGCTGATCGTCGGTGGCGGTCTAATCCCTGACCCAATCGAAGTGCCGCTTGGCGGGCAGCGGCTTCGCTTCGAGGCGCGCTCGGTCCCCGGCTCGACGCCGCTTGACCCGATCCAGGGCCTTCAGAACGCGATGCGGGCAGCCGAGGCGCGGCTCGCCGAGCTCACCCTCGCTGGTGGGAAGGCGAAGCTTGTCGTCTCAGATGGGCCGCTCACATACTTCGCCGCCGGACCGGCGGTCGGGATGATCAAACGTCAGTCGCGCTCATATCTCGATCCGCAGCGCGCGGAGGTGCTCTCGATCCTGGATGTTGGGGAACGGACTCCGATCTTCAAACTCGGCGAGCAGCGGCTGGAGCGCTACTCGTGGTATCTGCGTCTTGCTCAGCGTCGCCCGATCGATGGAGCCATGGCAAGCGTTGTAAGGCTCGAAGTGGACGCACAAAGTGGGCTCGAGTCGGCGCGCGAGCTCGGCGATCTCACCGGCGCGGTCCTGCCGGCGTTTGCGCCACGTCCCGGCCGAGACCCTCGCGCGCCGCAGAACCTTCACCCGATCAGCGCCCTGGAGGTGACTTTGCGCCACCGCCTCGCTGATGCCGCGTTGGTCCGGCGGGCACTTGAAAGACACGTCTACGCGGAGGTGCTGGATGGCCGGTGAAGGCCGAGTCGGTCGCGTGCTCGGTACCGAAGACTCGACGCCGCTGGAGTTTTGGGTCGGGATCGAGGAAGGGGAGTTCCTGCAGCTCGACGATGTCGTGATGGTCCGAACCGACGTGCCGGGACGAGGCTCTCTGAGGGTCAGTGGGGTCGTCGACATGGTCCGCGCCCGCCACGAAGGCAGTCGGTTTGACACTGACGTCTTTCTTGCAGACCAAGGCGTCTTGCCACTCGAGACGGCACGGGCGGCGCACGTTGTCAGCACTCGCTTTGAGCCCGAGCTGTATGTGCCGCCGAGTCCTGGTGACGCGGTCGTGCGGGTGGCGGGTCTCGAGCGCGACGAGGCCCTGTACTTCGACACAATGGAGGAGCAGCTCGTTGCCGGCATCGCCCGCGACGGTCAGCCGGTGTTCATCGACCTGTCGTTCCTCGACGGTCGCCGCG
The DNA here is from genome assembly GCA_963841535.1 of uncultured Solirubrobacterales bacterium. Lineage (GTDB taxonomy): Bacteria > Actinomycetota > Thermoleophilia > Solirubrobacterales > Solirubrobacteraceae > Palsa-465. The sequence continues at coordinate 49,259 of CAWJDF010000006.1, forward strand.
GCGCGCACGTGAACATCTCAGGCGTCTCCGGCGTGGCGACCAAGACCACGTACGCGAGCTACCTCCTCTATTCGCTATTTCACAGCGAGGTGCTCGGCAACGAGACGGCGAACACGAAGGCACTGATCTTCAACGTCAAGGGTGAAGATCTGCTGTTCCTCGACAAGCCCAACGGCCGGCTGAGCGACGAGGACCGTGCGGACTACGCAGCGCTTGGCCTCCCGGCGGGACCGTTTGAGTCGGTCGGGATCTGGGCACCGGTCAAGCGCGGCAGCGATGTCGCCATGCCTGACACGGGCAGCCGACAGCGCGGCGTCACCTCGTACTTCTGGACCGTGCGCGACGTGGTGCGCGATCGGCTGCTGCGCTTCTTGTTCGCCGAGGAGGGCGATGAGCGAAGCCAGATCGCCGATCTCGTCGCGCGGGTCGAGCAGCAGCTCGACCGATTTGCCGAGGACGTCCCGGATTTCCCCGCTTCGATCCGGCTGCCCGACGCGCTTGGCACCTCGACGGTCGTTCATTCGTTCGATCAGCTATGCGAGCTGATCGCCGGCCACCTCGAAGACGACACATCAAGCTGGCGTGGCTACCTAGCGCCTGGCACGGTCAGCGCGTTCCTGCGCCGGCTTGACAGCGCGCGCTTTCACTGCGGCCATCTGATCCGCGGCCGCGACGCGGCCGATGTCGATTCGCATCGAATCGACTGGCGCAGAGATCAGGTCAGCGTGATCGACATTCACAATCTGCACGACCGCGCGAAGCGGTTCGTGGTTGGCGTCGTGGTCAAGAAGCTGTTTGAGGCCAAGGAACAGTCTGGTACCGCCCGCCCACTCGTCTTTCTCGTGCTCGACGAGCTCAACAAGTACGCACCGCGGGAGGGTTGGAGCCCCATCAAGGAGGTCCTGCTCGACATCGCCGAGCGCGGACGCTCGCTCGGGTTGATCCTGATTGGGGCCCAGCAGACCGCCTCCGAGGTGGAGCGTCGCGTGGTCGCTAACAGCGCAATCCGCGTCGTCGGACGCCTTGATACCGCCGAGGCCGAGCGCGCTGAGTACCGGTTCCTGTCGGCGCCCGCGCGGCAGCGCGCGGCGATCCTCAAGCCGGGGTCGATGATGCTCGCCCAGCCACAGATTCCCGTACCGCTGCAGATCCGGTTCCCATTCCCCGCGTGGGCGACTCGCTACAGCGAGGCGGTCGAGATGGCGGCGGCAGATCCGTTTGCGAGGTTCGAGCGGTGAAGGTGCTGCACACTGGGGACTGGCACGTCGGCAAGCCATTGCATCGCCGTCAGCGCCTCGACGAGGTTGATCGGGCGCTGCAGGAGGTTGTGGACATCGCCGGACATGAGGAGGTCGACGTGACGCTCGTGTGCGGCGACGTGTTTGAGCACTTCGCTCCAAGCGCAGAGGCGGAGCGGATCGTCTACCGCGCGCTGCTCGGACTGCGGGCTACGGGGAGCACGGTGGTTGTGATCCCCGGCAACCACGACAATGCGAAGCGGTTCGCGGCGCTTGAGCAGCTCGCCAGCGCCGCCGGCGTGATCCTCGTGCCCGAGGTCCGCCGGCCCAGCGCCGGCGGGGTCGTGGAGGTGCGCTCCCGCGACGGTCGGCACGTCGCACAGGTCGCCTCGTTGCCGTGGGTTCCCGAGCGGGCGTTGTTCGGCGCCGAGGAGATGATGGGACTCGAAGAGGACCCGAACAAGGCGTACGCCGAGGAGCTGCCGCGGCTACTCGGTGCGCTGTGCTCGACCTTTGAGCCGGGGAAGATCCATCTGCTGATGGCGCACGTGTTCGTCGGCGGCGCGCTCGTGGGCGGCGGCGAGCGGCCACTCACGATAGGCGAGCTGTTCGCGATCGCCGCGCCCGCGCTGCCGATCACACCGCAGTACATCGCGCTCGGCCACGTCCACCGCCCGCAGGAGGTCCCCGGCGCGGCCGTCCCAGCGCGCTATGCCGGATCTCTCCTGCAGCTCGACTTCGGCGAGCGCGAACAGAACAAGAGCGTCACCATCGTAGAACTCGAGCCCGGGCGCCCCGCGCAGAGTCGGACCGTACCTGTCACCTCAGGCCGACGGCTGCTCGATGTCGCCGGGACGCTCGACGAGTTGCGCGAGCTGGACATCGACGAGGAGGCATACCTGCGGGTGATGGTGAAGTGCGACGGTCCGACGCCAGGACTCGCCGACCAGGTCAGGGAGGTGCTTCCGAACGCGCTCGAGGTGCGCCTCGACTACGAGCGCGCGCCTGGCGAACGCGAGGCCGGTGAGCTTCGCCGACTCTCCTCACACGACCTGTTCGCCCGCTATTACGAGACCCGGCACGGAGCGCCAGCCGACGAGCGGCTAATGAAGCTGTTCGACGAGTTGCTCGAGCAGGTCACTGATGCGGCCGCTTAACCTCGAGATCGAGGGGTTCACCGCGTTCCGGGAGCGCCAGACGGTCGACTTCGAGCCGCTCGAGTTGTTCGTGATAACCGGGCCAACCGGCGCCGGCAAGACGAGCATCCTCGATGCGATGGTGTTCGCTCTCTACGGCCAGGTGCCACGGCTGGGGGGCAAGCACGGCACGACGGATCTCGTCTCGCTCGGCCAGATGGAGGCCCGGGTCAAGCTCGAGTTTTCGCTCGACGGCAAGGGCCGCTACCGCGTAGCGAGAAGGCTGTCGCGGCGCGCCGCGCAGACCGCGACCCTGGAGCGCTACCAGGACGGAGAATGGACCGGCGCGTGCGATGGCGGCGTGACCGAGTGCAACAGTGTCCTGCGCGAGCTGCTCGGTCTCGACTTCGACTCGTTCTGCAAGGCGGTCGTTCTCCCACAGGGCGAGTTCCACAAGTTCCTAAAGGGAGATCCGAACGAGCGAAGGCGGGTGCTCGTTGCGCTGCTCGGGGTCGGCTATTTCCAAAAGATGGGCGATATCGCGCGTGCTCGTGGCAAGGATCTCGCCGCCGGGGTGAAGCGAACCGAGGAGATCCTTGCTGATCAATACGCCGATGCCACCGAGGAGCACGTACAGCAGCTGCGCGGCACGGCGAAGGCCTCCGGGGAGCGGGCGGCGGTGTTGACGGCATCGCTTCGCGAGGCCGAGCGCCGAGCGGCCGAGGCCGCCGAGCACGACCGCCGAGGCAACGCGCTTGCCGTGCAACGCCAGCAGCTGACCGCCATCGGTGCAGAGCTTGAGAGGAAGGTTGCCGCGTGTCGCGAGGTCGAGGAGGCATGGGTCGGTGCCTCCAAGGCGCTCGCGGATGCCGAGGGGATGGTCGCGGCGGCTCGGCTGGGCGCCTCGGCCGCGGACTCGCGAGCTCGCGAGCTCGAGGCGGAGCTCGGGACGATCGGCCAGCTCGCGGGACTCGCCGCCACGGCCGAGAACATGCGCGCGGCGCAGATCGAGCTCCTGGATGCGCGCGTCGCGCTTGCCCGAGCCGAGGAAGAGCTGACCACGACCGCACTGGCGATGGAAGCGGCCGAGCAAGCCGACACCAAGGCCCGAGACGCGGTAGCGAAAGCTCGCACCGCTAGGGACGCATGTGCCACGAAAGCGCAGGACACCGCCAAGCGCGAAACAGAACTCGGCCAGGCGGTCACCGACGCTGAACGTCGCGCGGTGGAACTCGACATCGCCCGCGAAAAACTCGCCGCCTCACAGACCGCAGCGAACGACGCGCAGGCCGCAGCCGAGCAAACCCGCGGAGAGCTCAACACAGCGGTCGAACAGCTGGAGCACTACCGCCACGCCAACGCCATCGCTGAGCTCGCCCACGGACTCTCGACCGGCGATCCTTGCCCGGTCTGCACACGCCCGCTCAGCGAGCCAGTCGCCGTAGCCGACGACGCAACGGAAGCGCTTGAGCGCGCTGGGACTGCCGAGTCAGCGGCCCGCGCCAAAGCGGAGAGGGCAAGCGCGCGTGCGAGCGAGCTTATCGCCGCGGCCCGCGCAGCTGACGAGCAGGTGGCGACCGCTGAGGGGCGGCTCAGCGACGCCCTCTGTGGCCGCACGGATATTGCGGCGCTACAGGCCGACGCCAAGGCGGCCGCCGCCAAGTCCGCCGAAGTGCAGAGCGAGCTGATCGCGCTAGCGACCGCGCTGCAGAACGCCGAAGCTGCTCAGACCGAGGCGGGCAAGCAACTCCTGACCGCGACCGGCGAGCTCAAACGCTGCGAAGCCGTCGCCAAATCTGCCAAAAGCACGCTCGCCGCGATCGGCGAGCGGCTCAGCAAGGCCGCCGAGACGTTGACCGCGTACTTTGGCCAAGAGCCGCCGCGGGATGCGGGCGAGCAGATCGGCGAGCGCAGAGCGCGCGTAGACGAAGCGACCGAAGCCGCACGCTCGGCGCAGGCCGAGCTCAATGAACTGATCGAGGCGTGCGACTCGCGCCGCGCCGACTCGGACACCGCGCAGAAGCAACTGGGCGGCCTCGACGTCACGCTCGCCGGCCTGCGCACCCGCGCCGAGGCCGCTGCCCGTGCGTCGCGCGAGCTGCTCGGCGAGACCGATACCGTGACCGAGCCACCGGCAGCCGCAGCCACACGGGATGCATCCACGACGGTCCTTGCAACCTGGAGCCGGGAGACGACCGCGACCGTCGGGCTCGCAGCGCGCACGGCCGAGAAGGCGGCGGCAAAGATACGGCAAGGGATCGTGAAGATCGTCACCGATCTCGGATTCGACACAGCCGACGGGCAAGCCGCGGTAGAACTGCTGCGCGACGCGGAGCGGCAGGCCGCCAACGACGCCGTCCGGGCGGAGAATGACGTCGACCAAGCGGCGCGCCGGGCCGAAGAGCGGGCACAGCTCGAGGAGCGGGTGCGTGCTGAGCGGGAACAGATCAGCGTCCTGACGACACTTGCTCAGGAGCTACGGGCTGACCGCTTCAGCGAGTACATCGTCCAGGAAACGCTCGAGCTGCTCGCGGTTCATGCCTCGGAGGAGCTGCTGCGAATCTCCGACGGCCGCTACAGCCTCGTTCCGGTCGAGGGTGACTTCCACGTCGTCGATCACCACAACGCGGACGAGCGCCGGAGCGTCAAGACGCTCAGCGGAGGAGAGACGTTCCTAGCGAGCCTCGCGCTTGCGCTCGCGCTATCGCGGCACGTCGGCGAGCTGGCCCGTGAGAGTCTCGGCGCGAAGCTCGAGGCGATCTTCATCGACGAAGGGTTCGGCGCCCTCGATCCTGAGACGCTCGAGGAGGTGATCGACGCGCTCGAGCGGCTCCGAGCAGAAGAGCTGCTGGTCGGCGTTATCAGCCACGTGCCCGTGCTCGCGGAGCGGATTCGCTCCGGGCTCGAGGTCCGCACCGACCATGGACACAGCACGATCACGCCAACCATCGCCGCCTAGGCCAACGCTGTCGACGATCTTATTCATTCGCGCGCAGGCCATTGAACGGCTCGCTCGCCGCCGGCCCGGCCATCCGTTTGGACTCCGCGAACAGGTTCGCCGCCTCGGGGCACAGGGCGGCGGGGAGGGCGAGGGGGCCACCGGTCGCGCGATGGGCGCTGGGCTTGCGACAAGCTCGCCGTCGACGAACTCGACCTCGGGTCACCAAACCGCGCGTCAGACGGATCCTCAGCAGGCACCGAGTACGGGAGGCCCGGTCGGGTTCCGCAAAATGGGAGTTTTTTGAACCGTGAGCGACTCGAGCGGGCCTCGTGTTGGCTGATGGGACGCGGAGATGCCGACCCTGTGGGAAGCCCGCCATCGACATTCTCGTCCGATCGGGCTGTCAGAGTGCCGAGCCATATGGAACCGCTCCGGCTCTTTAGCGTCGAGTCCGAGACTCCCCGGTCACCAGTCCATCGGCACCGCTCCGTTCCCGTCGACGTGCCTGGCGAAAGGGCCTGGCACGAGACAGAGCTGTTCTTGGCCGATCACCTGGAGCGCGAGGGAGATCTCGCGCACATCCAGGCTGCACTGACGCTCTGCGACGCCGCCGGGGGCCGTAGCCGAGCGACCCTTGAGGAGTTGGTGGTCAAACGGGAGCGGTTTCCACGCTCGGTCTATGCGGTCAAGCGGGTGCTTGAGCTTCTTGAGTTCCCCACCGCCGTGCGTCCCGAGGGGTTCTGGCCTCGCTTTCTCCTCGAGCAGTTTGACGAGCACACAAGCTTCTCCTAGGTCCCGGATGGGCGCTCTGCGCGTGCCCATTTCTCAAGCTCGCGTCGCACCCTTGCGTCCAATTCAAGAGCTCGACCAACGAGATCGTCGAGCAACTCCCGATCGTCGAGCGCAGCGTCGTCCTGAGCCGTACGGGTCACCACGCGGTCGGCGTGCCACCAGATCTCCCGAACGAGTTCACGGTCGGCAGGAATGGCAATTCGGACGGTGGTCAAGTAGTCCTCGTCGACCGTCCATCCGCCCTTGGCTGTGGGCAGCCTGCCGATGCGAAGCACCGCCGCGGCGGGAACCGCGTTTAGGAACGCCATGACGTACACGAGTAGATCGCGGGTGCTCGGCGCACGTCCCAGGTGACGGCCCAGAGCTTCGCGCATGCGGCTGAGTAGCCCGCGTGCGTGCGTGCTGCCCGGAGTACCGAGCGCGACGACGGGGTCGGTCGGGAGAAGTCCTTGCTCGTCAAGCGCAAAGCGCGGCCAGATCATGCCGCGGCGCGGACCGAGGAGCTTGGGCACGGCCAGCATGGCTACCGGGTCGCGCGGCCGGTGGTACTCCCACCACCGCTTTCCGGTGCTCGTAATCGGCCTGCCTTCAGGGCGTCGCGAGGCGAGCAGATCGTAGTGGTCGAGCAGGTACTCCGCAGCGGCAGGGTAGGGACAGATGCCCTGGGCGATGCGCCGCTCGACGACGCGCCGATGTCGGTCGCGCTCGGGAAGCCCAGCGACGACGTTCGCCTCGGCTGTGTCGTGCGGATCAGGATCGAGCGCGTCCCATGGCTCGCTACCCGCGGGTTCGACATCGAAGGCGCGCCGTCCGCCTTCGCTCGTCACTACGTAGGGGTAGAGCAGCACCGCCCCCGCTGGTGCCGTGGCCCCAACCCGAAGCTCGAGACCTCTGGCGACCGGATGAACGAGCTGCTGCTCCAGTCCGAGTTCTGTCGCTCGATCAGGCGGCAGCTGCAAGACATCGAGGACACCTTCACCGCCCGGTGTGACGCCCTGGCGTGGCTCGAACATTTCGCCAACGCTAGTCTCGCCGCTGCGCTCGACCGCGTCGCGCAGTGCACGTCGTGGGTCCAGCAGCCATGGGCGGCGTCCCCACGTCCGCAGGATTCCCGACGGTTCGGTGTAGCTCAAGGACGTGTTGCCCGGATTGGCCACCCAAGGCGGCGTTAATCGCATCGCCCAGTTCACGGTGCCGGCTCTCGCGCTCAGAAGGCGCCGCGGTGAAGACGAAATCCCGGTCGACTGAGACAACGCGCAGTTCGCTGTCGGTCCGCCTGCGGGTTCCCGCGAGCAACGTTGGCGTGTTCATTGCTCGGAACAGCAGCCCTCCGAACGGCAGCAGGTCCACGATGGTCGTCGGCGTCGCCTCACTGGCGAGGAACTGCCTGAGGCCTTGCCCGAAGCCCCGGTCTCGATATGCGCTTGGGATTACGAAGCCGTAATGTCCGCCGTCCGCGAGCCATCGGATTGAGCGCTCGACGAACAGCACGAAGATGTCGTATTTCCCGGTGGCGCTCTCGAAGCGACCGCCGGCGTACTCCCGGCGCTTGTCAGGGTCGTTGAGCGGGCTCAATCGCCCCTTGAGTACGCCGCCCCACGGTGGGTTGCCTACGACGGTGTCGAACCGTCTGGTGCGGACTTGTTGGTAACGCGCGATCTCCTCCTCGGTATGGCGAATGCGGATGTCCTCGGGGATGTCTTGCTGCAGCTCGGCCTGGCGCGGATGGACTCCGGCGTCCTCGAGCGAGTCGACCGTGAACACGTTGAGCGGCAGCGAGTAGCCACGATGTCGGCGTCGAACGCTCTCGTAGAGGTCGATGACCTGGAACAGCACGTTCACTGACGCCAGGAAGGTTGCGAACGGGTGGATGTCCAACCCCACCATGCCTGACACCAGGTGGTCGAGCTGCTCCGGGGCCGGATCCCGCGGGAGCCGGCCGGCGCGCGCGAGCGCGATGCGACGTCGTCGTAGCGCCTCCACGAGAAACGCGCCGGATCCACAGGAGATATCGGCGATCGTCGCGTCAGAGATTGCGTCGTTCGTGTCGATCCAAACCACCAGATCGAGTACCTCGCGGACGATCGCGTCGGGGGTGTAGAAGCTACCGAGGCGCTGACGCTCATCCCATGGAAGGTGGTGCTCGTAGACATCGCGCCACACATCTTGATCGACGCCCGCGAAGTCGTAACCGTCGAGTACTTGGAGCATGCGAGCGAGCTCGACCTCGACTGCTCCCATTCGCTGGTCGAAAAGTGCCTGTCTGCGCCCGCCGCGGGGGAATTCAATCAGCCACCAGTCAAGCTCCCGCCTTTGGTAAAGCGACGGTAGGAAGTCCTCGCTGTCAGCGCGCATGTCATCAAGCACGGAGAACACGGACGGCGCTCCCACCAGACCCTCGGCACTGGCCGCCAGTGCGGACGCCAAGGGCGGACCGGAGATACGACGCTGGGCGATGCCAACGTCCTCGAGAACGCGGTAGAGCACCACTCGAGCGAGAGCGACATGGGCGCTCTGTACACATAGCGATCGGATCTGCGGGCGGTACAGACGCTGTTCGAGACGTCGCAGCAGCGTCGACCGGGGGCGCCCCGCGCGCGCACGCGCGACATACTCCTCGCAGGCCTGCGCGACATCGTCGGAGGAGAAGCCGAGGTCGCCGCGGACGGCCTTGAGAACATCCGTCAGCGACAGTGCGTCGACGCCTTCGAGCACGGAGCGGGCGGTGTCCGGCCGGACGATGCCGCTTTGCTCGCACCATAAGGAGAACAGTCGATCCAGCGTGCGAGCCCAGGACGGGCTCATGCGTCCCGCACGTTCGTCCTCGAAGAGCACCTGCAGCTGTGCTGCGACGTCGTCGACAACGCGCCGGGTCTGCTCGGCGTAATGCTCGATGTGCTGAGGTGCGTGGCGTGTCAGCGCGAGGCGCGTCATCGGAGTTCCGGCAGGTATTGGCGCGCGAGCAGTGGCGCCATGAACTCCGTAGCTCCCGTAGGGCTTCTGAGTTCGGGTGATCCCAGGGTCGCCGTTGCCGCTAAGGCCGCATTTGCTGCCGAATCCTTCATCCGATGGCGAGTCGACGATGTGCTTGGCGTCGAGCAGGCCGAAGTGCATGTTGTCCACTGTGGTCGGCTGCGGGTTGTGGTCGATCACGCGCACGCCCATCCGGACGAAGAACTGGCCGTTTGGGACGAGGTCCTCGCCGTAGTTGTTGAACCGCGATCGCTTGACGCTAGTGATGACCAACGTGACCTCATTCGTGGTGGCGCAGGCCACACCGAGACATCCGCCGGTGCCCTGGCCGGTGGTCGGAGAAGGTGGGCTCGTGGTCGTGGTGGTGGTCGCGGTCGGCGTGGAGGCGGTGGCCGTGGTCGTTGTGGGTCCCGGGGCAGCAGAGAGCTGGGCGCTGACCGCAGCAACGATCATGCGGACGATTTGCGGGCACGCCTTGACCAAGTCGTGATGGGTGGTGCCGTAGTAGTCGCCCGTGCTGCCGTCGCAGCGAGGATCGGTGATCGCGACGCCCACCGGCGGCACCGCATGCGGCTGCCCGGTGCTGTCGTTGACGACCGTTTGCGCATAGAGGGTGCCGCCGCCACCCGTGATAGATGAATCCGAGTAGGTCGGGTCATCGATGCTGCCGACCAGGGTCAGCGAGTCGTCACGATCCAGCGCCAGCAGGATGTGGGCCGTGTTGACCTGACTGAGCCAGCGCTGCTGAAAGAAGCGAGCGTTGTCCTTCCCCAGCACGGGTCCGATGAGGCTCGCCTTCGGGACGCCGTTGACCGGGGAGTCGAGCGTGAACACGTGCACCACCCCGCCGTGGTCGGGAAGCGCGGGTCGAACTCCGGCCCACCAGAGTTCCGACACCAGGCCGCCGTAGCTGTGACCGACGACGATGATGTGAGTACCTGGCCAGACACGGTGAATGCTCGCCAGCTCGTTGGTCAGCGCTCCGAGCGCGTTCTGGCTGCCCGCGGTTGCGTCCGCATTGGTGTAGGTGAGGTGATGAAACACTCCGTTGGCGTCGAGCCAGTCGCCGCCCGGGTGGTAGCTGAACGGAAGCAGAACGGCGCCGGCATCCGCAAGGCGGGCGACGAGGCATGAGTCGGTGTGGAAGCCGCCGGTCAGGGTGCATGCATCCGAGTGGTCGGGGGATCCGGAGCCGGTGCCGACGGAGAACTCGGACCAGCGGCGGAGCTCGCTGTCCAGTCCCGCTGGCCAGCCCCGCGGCACCCCGGTCGGGTCGAGCGGACAGTAGTTGGTCACGAGCGGGATCCCGGAGGGCGCGCCGGGATGGGCGATAGGTAGGAAATTGCCGCCGGACTCCTGACTCGGGGCACCGTCGAGCAGAACGACGGCGACGACAGGCTCGCCTGGGCCGACCACCGGCGGCTTGCACAGCTCCGCCGTACGTTTGGGCCGAGTGGGGGTCGTCTGGCTCGACGTCTGCCCACCGCAGGCGCTCAGGGCAACGATCGCAAGGATGATTGATGCGGCAGCGGTGAGCAGCTTTGGCATGGGGCCCCGTACGCCGGGCGCTGCAGGATTGCCCGCTGCAGGATTGCCAGTAGCCGGCGTTCGCCAATCACGGGCGATGATAGGAAGCCCATGATCACCGGTCAACGGCCAGCGCTGGTCTGGGCCCGCCGCCGCGCGGGCGTTCTCGGACCGGTCGGCCCCCCGGATTGCCCGTCCGGGTTGGCGGCTGGCGCTCTTTAGCGGTGTAGTCGTGGAGCCCCGCGATCTGCTTGACGGTCAGCGTCCGTAGGTGCAGCGTCAGCCGCCGGGCACCTGCACGTCGACTTCGCCTCCACCATCGAGCTGCATGCCGACGGTGAAGCTTGAGTTCAGCCCGCCGTGAGGCTCGAAGCAGAGCGACTCGGGCATCGTGACGTCGGCGCCGGAGCTGAGGGTGATCCCAGGGTCGCCGTTGCCGCTAAGGCCGCATTTGCTGCCGAATCCTTCATCCGATGGCGAGTCGACGATGTGCTTGGCGTCGAGCAGGCCGAAGTGCATGTTGTCCACTGTGGTCGGCTGCGGGTTGTGGTCGATCACGCGCACGCCCATCCGGACGAAGAACTGGCCGTTTGGGACGAGGTCCTCGCCGTAGTTGTTGAACCGCGATCGCTTGACGCTAGTGATGACCAACGTGACCTCATTCGTGGTGGCGCAGGCCACACCGAGACATCCGCCGGTGCCCTGGCCGGTGGTCGGAGAAGGTGGGCTCGTGGTCGTGGTGGTGGTCGCGGTCGGCGTGGAGGCGGTGGCCGTGGTCGTTGTGGGTCCCGTTACCTGCGGGACGGGCGTTCCCTGCTGCGGTTGGCCACTACAGCCGCTCGCCGGGTACGTCGCGGCTGATGGGCTGATCATCGACTGAAGCGCGCAAACGAGGCCTGCTGACGCCGGCGTGGTCCAGCGCTTATCGAGCAGGCCATAACACTCGTCGGCCCCGCGGACGCGCGACGGGTCGGCTGGCGCTCCGGTCGACTCGGTGCCGTTCAGCGGCCAATACGCCCAGGCGAAGTTCATTTGCGCCACGTAGTCGGTGAAGGTCGCGAACCACGTGCCTACCGGGCCCGAGGATGTATTCGCGCAGCCCGCCGATGGAGTCGAGTTCGCAGGGAACTGAATGCACTCGCGGGAGGTGTCGCAGGTTCCGAATTCCCCTATCCAAAGCGGCGCCGCAGCCGCAGCAGCGTTCCATCCCCTGGTGTCGCCCAGCAACGTCGTGAGCGCGCCGTAGCTGCGGTTGACATCTTTGTCCTGAGAAAACGCGTAGTCGTGAGGCGCGTAAACGAGGTTCCCGGCGGCCGCTGAAGGTGGACACGGAGCGGTGCCGTCGTAGGGGGACTGCTGGCCTGGCAAGAAGCAGATTGGGTGTTGCGCGACTCCGGACAGGTCGACGCCGTATCGAGTGCCTTCAACCATGATCAGCAGCTGGGGGTTGCCATGCGGCGAGAGAATTGCATTACCCGCTCGCTCTGCGGCCAGTCGCCAATCGAACTCGGTACCGCCGCTCGCCCACTTCGCCTGTCCGTTTGGCTCGTTACGCAGGTCGGCCCCGATCACCGCAGGTACGCTGCGATACCGCGCCGCCATCGCCACCCAATCGCTGACCCACTGGTCGGTTGTGTAGCGACCGTTCACGTGCCACAACGTGTCTTCGGGATCGGGAGACCACGTCGGATCGCTGCTGTGGTCGTCGAGGATGACCATCAGTCCGTGGTTGGCAAGTGCAGCGATGACTTGGTCAAAGACCTGGAGTGCGCGAACCTGGCCGTGGAGCCCCAGATGCGTTATGAGCGCGGGGTTCACGACCGGGTCGCACTCGACGATGTAGTTGGAGAAGGGCAGCCTGACGGAGTTGAAGTGCAGATTCTTGATCTCCTCGGCAATCGTGTCGGCCGATTGCTGGTCGAGGCCACCGGGTACGAAGTCGGCGCTTTCCGCGCCGTACCAGTTGGCGCCGACGAGCTTGACGGGCTGGTTTCGCGAATCGACGAGTGAACGCACGGGCCCGGATTGCGTCGCAGCATGCAGTGGGGGTTGGATCCCTGGCGGCAGGGCAGCCGCCGGTGCTGTTGTCGGCGAATGTGGCTCCCGGCCCGGGCAGCTCGCCGGGTAATTGGGCGACGGTGCCCCTCCACACGCCGCCAGGCAGCTGCAGATACCTGCCAAAAGCAACGCAACGCCGCCGGCGACGCCACGTGCAGGAATGCCGTGGCGCCCGATGCAAGCCCGCACTGCAACGATGCTCGCGAGGACTCGGTGGACGCAGGCGGAGCGTCGTACGGTCGCGACAAATGAGGGTCGACCCACAGCCGTTCTCCTTCCTCGAGGCGCTTGGAACGTAACCAGATCATGCGCAAGAACGGTTCGTGCCGAACCTGGGAGCGCTTAGACGGTTTTGGATCTCTGACGCCGAACAGGCGCAGCGCCTACACCGGGGCGTAGGGCCGGGCCGAAACTCCCAGGCCGGTCGTGGCCTTTGCGGCCACCCGCACGTTCCCCGGTCTACCGTCCCCTCGGACGCTTCCGCCCCCGGAGCGGGTTGATCAGCCGTTTGATGTCCTCCGTCTCCCCCGCGACGTGCCGTCCGGGATCCCGCGCCGGCGGCGGCATCGGCTCGCGCGCACGCTTGGCGACCTGCGCCTCGCTGTCGAGGTCCTTGCCTGCCTGCGGCCGCTCGCGCTCAAGCGCCGACTCGATCTGCGCAAGTTCGGCGCCGAGTTCGCTCTCGATCTCCGGGGCGCGATCGAGCTAGCCGCGGGTTCGGTGAACGCGCCCGAGTTCGTTGGCGAGCAGCGCGATTTCGCGCGCGACGATCGTCCATCCGACGGCGGTGTCGGGCCTGCCAGCGGCGAGCATGAACAGCGCCAGCCCCGGCCGCGGCTCCCGGGATCGCGATCGAGTCGTACGCGCGCCAGTAGGGCTACGTCGTTGGTTACGAACGCCGTTCGCTGTCGCAGCACGAGTGTCGTTCGACCGACGTTCTACACCCGCCGATCTCCGGGGGCACCAGCGGCCCGGACGGCCGCACCCAGCGCGAAGCGAGCACGGAGGCGAGCCGCGACAACAAGACAGGAGGGGGCGGCGGGGAGGGGAGAGCGGAAGTGCCGCGGTGTGCGGCGCAGCACGCCGGCGCGGTCGGCGGTCGTGTCCTGGACGGATCGCATCATTTGGCGTGACGACGACCGACAGGAGGCTGCATGACAACTGACCGCACCGCTGACGGCGCGCTCTCGCCCGAGCTGGAAGCGATCGCCGCCGCGGCGCACGACCGGCTGCACGCGCAGGCCGGGCAGGACCTATCCGCCATCGACCAGGCCGACCGCCGCGTCGCCGAGGCCGCCAGCGCCGCGATCACCGCCGGCGCCCGCCTGAGCGCAATCGCCGACGCCGAACGCGAAGGCGAGCAGCGCGCGCGCCAAGAGCTCAGCGCAGATGTGCTGCGGCAGGTAACGCGCGCCGCCAAACGCAAGCACGACGCCGACACCGAATACGAAGAGGCCATCAGTCGCGCCGGCCGGCTCGGACTCTCCCACCGCGAGATCGCCACCGCCGCGCAAGTCTCGCATGGCACGATCCGCGCGATCCTCGCCCGCGCGACGCCTGGCGCGAATAACGGGCGAGCAGACGAGCCGCAGCCCGTGGACAGCGAACCGCGCGAGATCGCCACGTAGCCGCCGACCATCATCGAGTAGCCGTCGGCACGCTGGCGCGCGGCGCCCCGTCCGGCGCTCCCAGCGCCCGGCGCAGCTCCTGCGCACCCAGGTCCTCGCGCTCCGCCAGCCACTCGGTCAGGTCGTAGCCATCTGCCCGGGCGCGGGCAAGGTCGACGATGCTGCCGCGCACGCCGGCCGCCTTCAGATCGGCCGCGACGCGAGGCGCGGCGTCCCGCCCCGCACGGTCACAGTCGAACACCACCGACACGCGCCGCCCGGCGAGCAGCGGCGCCCATTCACGCTCCCAGGCGTCATCGCCCGGCACGGCGATCGCGGGCAGCCCGCGCGAGCGGGCACTGATCATGTCCGGCGGCCCCTCGACCAGAACTACCCAGCTGGATGGCTCAGCAGCAGGATGGGGGATGAGCCCCAGCCGCGTGCCGCGCGACGCGAGCATCTTCGGCGCCCGGTCGTGGCTCGGCGCGTAGCGCAGCACTCCGCGCAGCTCGCCGTGACGGTTGCGGATCGGGACGATCACTCGACCGCGCTCCCAACCGCACCCGAGGTCGAGCATGGTGGCGCGCGACCACACACGCCGCTGCTGGTCGCGCAGCAGCCGCGCCGGCCACTGCAACGCCGCCAGCCCAGCGTGCGCCTCCGCGAGCTGCTGCTCATCGACGGCCAGCTGTGCGCGAGCCGGCCGGGACCGCTGCCGGTCAGCCGGCGGTGCGGGCCGGCGAGGAGCGGCGCGGGACGCGCGGTCCGGGTTGGGACCGCCGCGGCGGGTGGTGAGCCCGTACGCGATCATCAGGTCGATGGCGTCCCGCGGCGAGCGCCCACGTGCGAGCGCCGCGTCGTACGGCCCACCGGCGGCCTCGCACCCCCAGCAGTGCCACACCCCGGTTTCGACGTTCACCGAGCACGATGGGTCCCGGTCGCCGCGCGCGTGCGCGTCCGGGTTGGCGAAGCATCCGATCGAGGCTTCCTGCTGCGCCCAGCCGGGCAGCTCGATCCCGAGCGCGGCGTAGAAGCCGCGGACGTCCGCGCCGGGCAGGGTGCTGCTCACGATCCCCTCCCGCCGTGCGTGTCGTGGTCGTGGTGAAGGCGCGCACACGGTCGGCGACCGTCGGCGCAGGCCGGCGGCCGGTGACTAGAGCTCATCGAAGGCGTCCTCGATCGCGACGGCGGCGGCGATCTGTGCGACGAGCCCCTGCAATGCATCGGACACAGTGGCGCCCATCGCGCGGCCGCTGGTGAGCACGCGCCCTAGCAGCCGGCCGGCGTAGCGGTACTCGAGGAGCTGCCAGTCGGCGGTGACGTGAATGAGCGGGGCGAACGTGGCGCCGGTGACCGTGAGCTGGTAGCTCCAGCGTCCCTGCCCGGCGATGTCGTCGAGCTGCGCATGGAGAGGATCGAGTGCCTCCAGGTCGTCGCTGGCGAAGGCGCTCGGGTTCTTGCCTTGGTGAGCTGGGAGGTGGGATGTCATGGCCGGACCGGCGCGTGGAGGCGGGCCGCGCGGAACCGAGCGCAGCGACGGGGAAGGGAGCGCAGCGACCTTGAAGCGCGGCCCGCCCGCGGGCAGCATCACGGACAGGACACCCCACCTCCCACTCAAGGCTCACGCCGCGCGCTCCGCGTCGACATTCGCATCCTCGGCCGTGCAGCCGACGTCGATGCACGCGATCGACTCGCAACGCGCACCTTTCACCGGGCACGTCAGCGCCTGCTCAGAACAGACCGCCGCCAGGTCGTACGCCCGCGATCCGATAGCGCGCGCAGCTTGAGCGCCGGCGTCGACGCGCGACGTGTCGCTGGCGGCCGCCGTGTACCGGCGCCACGCCTCGGCGATCGCGCCGGACCCCGGGTAGAGATCGACGAGCTCGTCACCGGGTCGCGCGCCGAGCTGGCAGAACATCCACACCGCGAACTGCGGCGGCTTCATGCCAGTGACCGCGCCAGGAAACGCGCGGTAGCGGCCACCGTAGGACAGGGCGTCGCGGACCGTCTGCGGTTGGTCGACCGGCAGCTCCCGGCCGCGGTGAACAATCAGTGGCTCCCACGCGCTGATCGGCCGCCGCGACCGGGTGGGACGGACCGCGCGTTGCCAGGCGCACACCCGCGCTCCGTCCGGGCACAGCGCCAGGACCTTCTGCAGCGCCTCGGCGCTGGTCGACAGCGCCCACCCGTCCTCGAACTCGGCGACCAGGCGCTCGACGAGCGCCTGGTGGTCAACCTCCGCCTGCTCGGGGTAGTAATGCCCCCGCCCGGGGTACGGCGGGTCGGCATACGCGAACCGCATCGGCCGCGACACGTCGTCGAGGACCTCGCGCCGCGGCCGGCCGCGACGCGTCGCCCCCGCCGGCGTCGGCGAGCGCGGCGACGTGTCGCCCGGCGGGGGCGGCGCGGTCGCAGGCGAGGTGCGTTTGACCGCCAGCCCAAACCGTGAGCTGGCCTGCCGGCAGCGCTTGCTGCAGTACCGCGCCTCCGCTCGCAGACCGGCGGGCATCGACCCGCCACACCAGCCGCACTTCTCAGGCGGCGGGGAGGGAGCGCGCGGAGGCTTGACCTTCAGCCGGGCGCGGGAGGCTGCTTGGCGGCAGCGCTTGCAGCAGAACTTCGCCTCCGCTCGCAGGCCGGTGGGCATCGGGCCATCGCACCAGCCACACCCGCCGTCGGAGGCCGGGGAAGACGCGGCCGTTGTGTCGGCACCGCCGAGCAGGCAGCCCGCGGTCGCGATCGCGGCGCGCGCGCGTCGCTCAAGAGCGTCGACACTGACAGCAGGGCGAGTGGCGTCGCCGAGGGTCTCGCGGATCGAGGCCTCGCACGCCTGCGCGGCCGTGTCCGTCCATGCCCACCTCGGATCCGCCGGCCCGCGGCGCGACGCCCGGAACGCGAACCGGTCTCGCAGCTGCTGCGCAGCACGGTCGAGGTCGTGCCGCGTCCGCGCTGGCAGGCCGACACGTCGCCCGGGCCCGCCGGCGATCGCGCGCGACGTGTCGCCGGAGGCCCCAGCGCCCGCGGCGCGGTGGGCGGCTTCTTCGCGCGCCCACTTGCGGGCCTGTCCCCACGTGACGCGCACCTTCCGGTCGTCATAGCGCGGGGTCGGCGGCGAGGCGGCCCTCAGCTCGTTGTTGTCGAGGTTCGCACCGCCACACCCGCCGTGCGGCTTCCAGTACACGTGCCATGCCACCTGCGAGCGCCACGCCGCCGGCGTGTACTGCCAGACGAGGGTCTCCCGTCGGCGCAGCACCACCTCTGGCCGAAGCGGCCCGGAGGTGCCGCTCATCTCATGGCGCGGCGTCTCCCCGTCGCGCAGGAGCTGCTTGTCGGTCGCCGACAAGGCGCCGAGCACCAGCTCGCGCACCGTCGGCTGCTCCACTAGCAGCGACGTGTCGCCCGTCGACGCCGGCGCCGACCCACCGATTTTGCACGACGGATCGGTCGCGGGCGTCTCGCGCAGAGGCTCAGAACGCCTTACAACGCGCCGCCCGCTCGGCGGCCGGGACGATTTCCTGCCCGACGGGCGATCAGCAGGCGCAGAGGGCTCGATCGCGACTGCCGGCGGGGCGCTCTCACCGCCCGTGGCAGCCGCAGAGACCGGCGACGTGTCGCGTGGACATCGCCGGCCGGTCATGTGTGAACCCCCGGCGGGGAGAGCTGCTCGCGTGGGACCGGGGGCGCGTTGTCGTCGCTGGCGCGGCGTCCGGCTTTCCGCCAGTGGCCGACGACCTCCCGTGCGCTCGCGTGCCGCCACCCGGTCGCGGGGCACAGCGGCCGGAAGTACACGATCCCGTCCCTGATCTCGGTGACCTCACCCCAAATGCCGGTACGGCTCTTGATGGCGCAGCGCACTACATCGCCCGGCAGCACGCGCTCGGGTTTCATCGCAGCCGCTCCGCGTGCTCGCGTTCGTTGAGGGCGCGGCGCGAGGACGCCTGCCGGCAGCGGTTGGAGCAGAACCGCGCCTCGGCTCGCAGACCGGCGGGCATCGACCCGCCGCACCAGCTGCACTTCTCAGGCGGTGGGGAGGGAGGCTTGGCAGGCTGGCGTTTGAGCCGCTCGCGTGAGGCGGCCTGGCGGCAGCGCTTTGAGCAGAACTTCGCCTCTGGGCGCAGCCCCTCTGGCATCGGCCCGCAGCAGTGCGCGCACGAGCGCGAGGTGTCGCCGGCGCCGCGGGCGGGCAGCGACGCCCGACGAACCTCCGGGGCGGCTGGTCCCGGCGACGCGTCGCGCAGCACGGCGGGCGCCGCGGGCGTGACGGTCAGCCTGGTGGGCGGCCTTGGGGCGGACAGCACTTCGTCGAACTTCTGTCCGCCGCGCTCGCCGGCGACCACGACCTGGCGCTCCTTCGCATCCCACATCACCAGGCCGGTGATGCGGGGGTGGCCGCGGAACAGGGCGTAGCGGCCCCAGATCGGAGCGGCGAGCACTTCCGGCAGTTCCCCTTCACCATGCCCCCAGCGAGCCAGCTCTCGCTTGTCGCCGTCCTCGAGCGTCACCGCGGCGATGCTGCCCGACCCGCCGCCGCCGCCCGAGAATCGAACCAGGGCCACAGACGCGCTCCAGCGCTCGAGCTCCTGCCAGACGTCCTCGTCGGCGAACAACTCGCGGCGCCCGTAGCTGAGCCGCGCGGTGTGCGGCTGGCCGGCCTGCCGGCCGGTCGGCGTGCGGCACAGCTCGCCGGGCTGCGCCTTGCAGGTTGGGCACGAGCGATGGCGCCAACCACGCGCGCCGTGCAACACCCGCGAAGGCTTGCCGCCGTAGCGGCTGGTCTGGCAGCGCAACCCGGCCCGCGTGTGACACGACGGGCACGGCTCCGCAAGCCACAGCTGGCGGTCGCTCATGCCGCGCGATGCCATCTAGCGATCGCCGTGCTGATCTGCTCAAGCGTCCAGCGCGGATCCCGCTCGCCTTCGTCGCGGATCCCCACGACGATGAACCGCAACGTGTCCTCGACCGCGTAGCGCCGCCGCGGCTGGCGGCGGATCTCGCGCATGTCAGCCGGGCGGCTCATCTGGTCGCCTTGGGCTCGCCGTCAGGACCGAATGTTTCCGTCGTGCCGTCCTCGGCGACCTCGGTGACGCGGCCGTCCGTGTGGAAGACGCACAGCTCGCCCGTCCGCTCGCCGAACCGGACCTCTGACGCTCCGGCGCTCTCCACGTCCGGCATGGCGGTGATCGCCGCTACCTGCTCGGCGGTCACTCGTGTGTTGATGTTGTCGACCAGACGCCAGTCGCCCCATCCGGCATCCACGAAGAGGGCCGCTGCGCGGCTGTCTCGGTGCGGCGCCATCAGGCTGCGGCTTGCAGGTCCCGGTACAGCGCGAAGCTGCGCAGCTGCGCCCCACAGCCCGGACAGGTCACGCGGCTGTGCTCGCCGTGTGGCTGCTCGTGGCCGCACACGACGCACACCGCGAGCACCCAGTGCGTGCGGACGAGACCATGCACGTGGGCGTCGGCCGCCTCGGCGACCGCGGGTTGGTTACGTTTCAGGAGCATCGAGGGATACCTCCTCGGTGTCGGGCCCTGGCCGGTGACAGCCGGTGCGGGGCCGCTTTACATGGGCACGTTGCTCAGGCCCTCGCGCGACGTGTCGCGGGTACGTGAGGGCTTTCAGCGACATGTCGCAAGTCTCCCACCGCCCGCGGACGGACCGCGTCCGGAAACTGAGGAGTTGCGGAACACGCCGACCATGGTGCATGTCGATTTCAGAAGACGGCCGCACCGGTGTCAGAAGACAACGCACTGAGCTTCGCGACCTGACCTGACTGGCAGTATCAGTGAGGCGATCAGGGAGGCGTCACGACTCCGCGTGGGCGAAGGCGGCAGGAGCCCGCTATCCGCGCAAACGGGGGGAGGTCGCTGGCTGCGGCGAGATGCCCTTGTGGCGGCAAATGCAGGAGCTGAGTAATCGGCTTGCGCCGCTGGCCTTGTGTTGAAAACCGCATTGGCACTGGAGCTAACATGGTTTCTGTTCGCGACGGATTGCCTCTGGTTGTCGTGGCTCCTCGTCGCCGTGCGTCGCGCAGCGCCATTCAGGTCCCGTCGACACCCTCGACCCGTCGGCACGATGGCGCTCGAAAGCACTCGTCCTTCGACGCGGAGCGAGAGTTCGACGAACCTCACTCAGGAGCGACACTGGTGCCGCACCGCCGAGCGCCCGAGGTTTCCCGGCAGTGCTACGAAAGCTACGCCGTCGCGGTCATGGACGAGACCTGGCTTCGATCGCCTCTGGGCTCTGGTCGCCCGGGCCGAGTATGTCCGCGAGCGTCCGGGCGGCGCCTTCTAGGTGGTTGCGCATGGTCTCGGTGGCGCGGGTGACGTCGCCGGCACGGATGCTCTCGAGCACGCCAGCGTGTTCGCGCGCGATGCGATCGCGACCTAGGCCCAGCCGCGACTGCCTCATGGTCAGCTGGATCTCATCGACGATCGTGGCGTAGAGGCGGCTCAGGCGCGGTGAACCGGCGCCGTCGACCAGCGCCCGGTGAAAGCGCAGATCGGTCTCGATGAAGCGGCTCGTGGGCACGTCGTCGCCCAGCCCGCCCAGCTCACGGACGGCGTCCTCGGCCGGGGCGGGGACGGTCGCCTCGCTTGCGAGCGCGCGAACGACCTCGAGCTCGAGCGTGATGCGGGCGCGGTACAGGTCGTAGACATCTTCCGAAACGAGTTGGGGGACATATGCCGGGCGGTGTGCGTCCCGGCGTAGCAGGCCCGAGTGAACGAGGGTGATGATCGCGCTCTTGGCAGTCGGACGCGCGACGCCAAAGGCGGACGCGACCTCGGTTTCGGCAACGGAGGCGCCGGCCGGGATCTTGCCGTCGAGCACCTGTTCGCGGAGCCGCTGTGCGAGCGCTTCGACAACGGAGACCGTAGAAAGTACGGACACACAATTAGTATAGCATACGTGTCATACCTGCATACATGTATTCTTGTCTGACTTCTATACCTGTCTTACAATGGCTCTCCCCATATCCGAAGGAGGAGAGCGATGTACAAGCAGGTTCTGGATCCGGTGTCCCACTCGCTGGGACTCACGTCAATTTTTGCCGTTTTACCGCTGTTGACGTTGTTCGTGCTGCTGGGCGTGGTCAGGATGAAGGCCCAGTGGGCGTCGCTGATCTCGCTGGGGGTGGCGATTGTCGTCGCGATCGCGGTCTACTCGATGCCGATCGGACAGGCGGGCGACGCAACGCTAGAGGGAGCTGTGTTCGGCCTGTGGCCGATCATGTGGATCGTCGTCAACGCCTTGTGGGTGTACAACATGACGGAGGTCAGCGGCTACTCCAACACCTTGCGCCGAGCATTTGCCGCGATCTCCGATGACCAGCGCGTCCAGGTAATCGTCGTGGCGTTTTGCTTCGGCGCCCTGCTCGAGGCGCTTGCGGGGTTCGGCGCTCCGGTCGCAATCTGTGGCGCGATGCTGGTGGCACTGGGCCTCAGCCCGATGCGCGCGGTGGTGGTGGCGCTCGTTGCCGACACGGCCCCGGTGGCGTTCGGAGCGATCGCGGTCCCGATCACGACGCTCGGAACGATCACCGGTCTTCCGGTGCACGATCTCGGTCAGATGGTCGGCCGCCAGACTCCGTTCCTCGCGCTGATCATCCCGCTCGTGCTGGTGTTCATCGTCGACGGGCGGCGTGGTCTGCGCGAGACCTGGCCGGCAGCAATGACCGCCGGGGTCGTGTTCGCGATCACCCAGTTCGCGATGTCCAACTACGTCTCGGTCCAGCTGACCGACATCGTCGCTTCGCTCGCGTCGGCCGCGGCGCTCCTGATCCTGCTGCAGGTCTGGTCACCGCGCGCTCCCGCACGGGCCGTCGGTGCGCGTCCGGCGATCGCCGGCGGGTCGACGCAAGATCCAGACCTCGAGCGGCTGCTCGGCGATGAGCGGCCGCTGTCCCGGGGCGAGGTGATCAAGGCGCTGGCGCCCTATGCGATCATCGTCGCGGTGCTGGGCATCGTGAGCCTGCACGGAGTGTCGGTCCAGCTCGACAAGGCGACGAGCATCTTCAAGTGGCCGGGGCTGAACATCCTCAACGCAAAGGGCAAGGCGCCCAGCAGCGAGACGTTCAAGCTCACCTGGCTGACCGCCGCCGGCACCTGGCTGTTCGTCTCGGGCTTGCTGACGATGGTTGTTCTGCGCATCCGTCCGGCGGTTGCGGTGCGGACCTACGGGCGCACGCTGGCCCAGCTCAAATGGGCGATCGTGACCGTGTGCGCGGTGCTCGCACTCGCGTACGTGATGAATCTCTCCGGCCAGACGATCACGCTCGGCACATGGGTGGCCGGCGCAGGAGGGTTCTTCGCGTTCCTCTCGCCGCTGATCGGATGGCTCGGGACGGCGGTCACCGGCTCGGACACCTCCACCAACTCCCTGTTCGGCGGTCTGCAGGTGGCAGCGGCCCACAAGGCCAGCTTGTCGCCGACGCTGCTGGCAGCTGCGAACAGCTCCGGCGGGGTGCTCGCCAAGATGGTCTCCCCGCAGAACCTCGCGATCGGTGCGGCCGCGGTCGGACTGGCGGGACGCGAGGGAGACATCTTCCGCCGGGTGATCGTCTGGAGCATCGTGCTGGCGCTGCTGATGGCGCTGCTCGTGCTCCTGCAATCCGGCCCGCTGTCATGGATGGTGCCGTAGGCTGCGGCCCGCGGCGTCAGGTTAGGCTTGCGCGCCGTCTGCGGACGGCGCGCAAGCATCCAAGCCGACAGATTCGGATCGAAGGTGTGGCCCCATGCGCATAGCCTTGTTCATCACCTGCTTCAACGACACGTTGTTCCCCGACACCGGGCGGGCCACGGTGGCCGTGCTCGAGCGGCTAGGGCACGAGGTGGTCTTCCCCGAGGAGCAGACCTGCTGCGGGCAGATGCACTTCAATACCGGCTACCACGAGGAGGCGTTGGGGCTGATTCGCCGTTTCGTGCGCGTGTTCGCGGGTGAGGAGATGATCGTCACACCGTCGGGGTCGTGCGCCGCGATGGTGCGCGAGGCCTACGCTCGGGCGGCGCATCAGGCGGGCGACGCGGCGCTCGAGCGCGAGGTAGCCGAGCTCGCGCCCCGCGTCCTCGAGCTGTCCGAGCTCCTGGTCGGAACGCTCGGCGTCGAGGACGTCGGCGCCTACTACCCGCACCGGGTGACCTACCACCCGACGTGCCACGCGCATCGCGTGCTGGGGCTCGGCGACGCGCCGCTGCGGCTGCTGCGTGCGGTGCGTGGCATCGACCTCGCCCCGCTCGAGGGCGCAGCGGAGTGCTGCGGGTTCGGCGGGACGTTCGCTCTTAAGAACGCCGACACCTCGACCGCGATACTGACCGACAAGCTGCGCCACGTCCTCGACACGCGCGCCGAGGTGTGCTGCGCGGCGGACAACTCATGCCTGTTGCACATCGCCGGCGGGCTCTCGCGCCTGCGCAGCGGCACGCGCGCTGTGCACCTCGCCGAGATCCTGGCGGCGACCGAATGAGCGGCGGCGGCTTCCCGGAGGCAGCCCGCGCCGCGCTCGCCGATGCGCAGCTGCGGCGCAACATCGGCAAGGCCACGACCACGATCCGCGCCAAACGCGCCGCCGTGGTCGGCGAGCGCACGGACTGGGAGGCGTTGCGAGATGCGGGGCAGGCGCTGAAGGCGCGCACGCTTCGCCATCTCGACCGCCACCTCGAGGAGCTCGAGGCGGCGGTGCGAGCCGGCGGAGGCCAGGTGCACTGGGCGCGCGACGGCGACGAGGCCAACCGCATCGTGGGTGACATTGCCGCCGCAGCCGGCGCCAGCGAGCTCGTCAAGGTCAAGTCGCTCACGACCGACGAGACAGGGCTCAACAAGGCGCTCGAGGCACGCGGCATCCAGCCATGGGAGACCGACCTGGCGGAGCTGATCGTGCAGCTCGGCGACGACCGCTCGTCGCACATCCTGGTGCCGGCGATCCACCGCAACCGCGCCGAGATCCGGCAACTGTTCCTGCGCAAGCTGGACGTCGAGGAGCTCAGCGACGAGCCGAGTGCGCTGGCCGAGGCGGCGCGCCGCCACCTGCGGCGCAAGTTCCTCGAGGCGCAGGTGGCGGTGTCTGGGGCCAACTTTCTCGTGGCCGAGACGGGGTCGGTGTGCGTGGTGGAGTCCGAGGGCAACGGGCGCATGTGCATCACCCTGCCGCGCGTGCTCATCACCGTCGCCGGGATCGAGAAGCTCGTCCCGGCCTGGCAGGACCTGGAGGTGTTCCTGTCGCTGCTGCCGCGCTCGTCGACCGGTGAGCGGATGAACCCGTATACGTCGATCTGGAGCGGGGTGCGTGACGGCGACGGCCCGCAGGAGTTCCACCTCGTGCTGCTCGACAACGGGCGCACGCACGTGCTGGCCGACGCCTTCGCGCGTCAGACGCTGCAGTGCATCCGCTGCTCGGCGTGCCTGAACGTCTGCCCGGTGTACGAGCGCACGGGCGGCCACGCCTATGACTCGGTCTACCCCGGGCCGATCGGCGCGATCCTCTCGCCTCAGCTGTTCGGTTTCGAGCGGTCCGGGACGCTGCCCTGGGCATCCAGCCTCTGCGGCGCCTGCTACGAGGTCTGCCCGGTGAAGATCGACATCCCGTCGGTGCTGGTGCACCTGCGCGGGAAGGTCGTGCGCGAGCGCCGGGCGCCGCTGGACGCGGAGGCGGTGGCGATGAAGGCCGTGGCGCGGGCGTTCTCGACGCGGGCGCGCTTCGAGCGCGCGCAGCGCCTCGCCCGGCTCGGCCAGTGGCCGCTGGCGCGCGGCCGCGAGAGCATCGAGCGCCTGCCGCCGCCCCTGTCGGCGTGGACGCGCGCACGCGACCTGAAGGCCGTGCCGCCGCAGTCGTTTCGCGAGTGGTGGCGCACGCGGCAGGGCCAGGGCACGCCGCCGGAGGGCGACGCGCGGCCGGGCTCCGGAGCGCCGCAGTGGCGACGCGAGGGCCGCGGGCGGGAGGGTTCCGCATGACCGCGCGCGAAGTGGTCCTCGGGCGGATCCGGGCGGCCCTGGCCGACGTCCCGCGGGACGAGCTGCCCGAGGACGTGGCCGTCGAGCGCGCCTACGACCGCTCGCTCGAGCTCGACGCCGATGGCTTGCGCGACCTGCTGCGCGAGCGGGTGGCCGATTACCAGGCCGAAGTGCACGTGCTGGAGGCCGACGCGCTCACCGCGGCGCTGGCGGAGGCGTGCGGGCGCCACGGGGCGAGCCGGCTTGTGGTCCCGATCGACCTGCCGGAGGCCTGGCGCCCGCCCGGCGTCGAGCTCGTGCCGGACGTCGAGCTGGCCAACGAGGCGCTCGACGCCATCGACGGCGTGCTCACCGGCTGCTCGGCCGCGATCGCCGAGACGGGCACGATCGTGCTCGACAGCGGCCCCGGCCAGGGCCGCCGCGCGCTCACGCTCGTGCCCGACCTCCATCTCTGCGTGGTGGAGGCCGACCAGATCGTCGGCACGGTGCCCGAAGCGCTGGAGCGGCTCGCGCCGGCCGCCCGCGAGCGGAGACCGCTCACCTTCATCTCCGGACCTTCCGCGACCTCGGACATCGAGCTCAGCCGGGTCGAGGGCGTGCACGGTCCGCGTCGGCTCGAGGTGTTCATCCTCCGCGGGCCCGATACGACGACAAGCGCGTCGCAGTGATGGCGTCACCAAAGCCCGAAGCTCAGCCGTCGGCCGCGAACCGCGCTCTCCGCCTGCCCACGACCGCGCGCGCCGCCGAGCTCGAGCGTCGCCTCGCCGAGGTCGTCGGGCCCGAGCACGTCCGCAACGACGCGGGCGCCCGTTATGCCTATGCCACCGACGCCACTCCGATGCACTTTGGCATGCCCTCCTGCATCGTGCTTCCCAGGTCGACCGACGAGGTCGCCGCGGTGTTGGGTGTCGCCGCGGAGCTCGAGGTGCCGGTGATCCCGCGCGGTGCGGGGACGAACCTGTCCGCAGGAACCGTCGCAGGCCACGGCGAGATCATGCTCGCGCTCACGCGCATGGACCGGCTGCTCGAGCTCGACGTAGAGAACCTCGTGGCGGTCTGCCAGCCGGGGCTGCCCACGGCGAAGCTCGGTGCGGCCGCCGAGGCGCGCGGCCTGTTCTATCCGCCTGATCCCGGCAGCCGCACGACGTCCACGGTCGGCGGCAACGTCGCGGAGAACGCGGGTGGGTTGCACGGTTTGAAGTACGGCGTCACGCGCGACTACGTGCTCGGGCTCGAGGCGGTGCTCGCGACGGGAGAGGTAGTGCGTGCCGGCGGCAAGCTGGTCAAGAACGTCGCCGGCTACGACCTCGTGCGACTGCTGTGCGGCTCGGAGGGCACGCTGGCCGTGCTCACCGAGCTCACCCTGCGCCTGGTCCCCAAGCCGCACGCGACCGGCATCGGGCTCGCGTACTTCCCCGATCTCGCGTCCGCTGGACGCGCCGTGACGCGCACGCTCGGCAGCGGCGTGCTCCCGGCTGTTCTGGAGTTCCTCGACGCCACCTGCATCGCGACGGTGGAGGAGTACGCCCGCATCGGGCTGCGCACGGACCTCGGCGCGCTGCTCATCTTCGGACAGGACGGCAGCGGGGCGGCCGTCCCGCCGGACATGGAGCGAATCGCCGAGGCGTGCCGGGCCGAGGGCGCGGTGGACGTGCGCATCGCCGCCGACGAGGCGGAGGCCGACGGAATCCTCGAGGCTCGCCGCGCCGCCCTGCCCTCGCTGGCGCGACGCGGCCGGCTGACGATCCTCGAGGACGCGACCGTCCCGCGTGCGCGCCTGGCCGAGATGGTCGAGCGCATCGAGGCGGTCGCGCGCGGGTACGACCTCCAGATCGGCACGTTCGGACACGCCGGCGACGGCAACCTCCATCCCACCTGCGTGCTCGACCCGGCCGATGAGGCGGCGGTGGAGCGCGCCCACCGCGCGTTCGACGCGATCTTCCACGCGGCGATCGAGCTCGGCGGGACGATCACCGGCGAGCACGGCGTCGGCCTCGCCAAGCTGCCATGGCTCGAGCCGTACCTCGGCGGCGAGCACGTCGCCCTGCTGCGGCGGATCAAGGCGGCCTTCGACCCCAAGGGGCTGCTGAACCCGGGCAAGCTCGGCTCGTGACCGTCCCGACTCCCCACCGCCAGACCGAACGCACCGGCGTGAAGGAGCCGACGCGAGGCATCTTCGACTCCGAGCTGCTCGACGCGTGCATCTCATGTGGTTTCTGCCTCCCCGCCTGCCCGACCTACGTGCGCTCCGGCGTCGAGACCTCCTCGCCACGCGGACGCATCAACCTGATGCGCACGCTCGAGACCGGCGCGCTGGGCGACGATGACCCGACGGTGCTCGAGGAGTCCTCGTTCTGCCTGGGCTGCCGCGCCTGTGAGCCCGTGTGCCCCGCGGGCGTTCAGTACGGCAAGCTGCTCGAGCGCTGGCGCGCCCACGCGTGGGCGCCGGGGCGCCGGCCGTGGAAGCTGCGCGGGCTGCTGTGGGCAGTCACGGCGCGCGTGCGCGTGCGCGCGATCGGGCTCGCGCGTCGTCACGGCCACCGCCGGCGAGACGAGGCCGGCGCCCACCTGATGCTCGGCTGCTTCGAGCGCGCCCTCTACCCCCGCGTCTCGCGCGCCGCGCTCGAGCTTCGCCCCCGAACTCGACTGCCCGGCGGACCAGGGCTGCTGCGGCGCGCTGCACGCCCACAATGGTGAGCTCGAGCGCGGGGTCGCCCTCGCACGCGCGCTGGGCGAGCGCCTGCCGGGCACGATCGTCACGACGGCCGGCGGCTGCGCCGCGCACCTGCACGCCGTGCTCGGTGCCGAGCGCGTGCGCGAGCTGTCGCAGTGGCTCGTGGAGCGAAACGCTGCGTTCGAGCCAGCCGACCCAACGGCCCAGCCGCCCCGCGTCGCGCTGCAGGACTCCTGTCACCTGCGCAACGGGATGCGCGTAACGGCCCAGCCACGCGCCCTGATCGCCCAGATAGCCGACTACGTCGAGCTGCCATCCGCCGGCGAATGCTGCGGCGCCGCTGGCACCTACGCGATCCTCCGGCCGCGCGACTCGCGGCGCATCCTCGACGACAAGATCCGGGAGATCGACAGGGCGCGCGTGGACATCGTCGTAACGGTCAACCCAGGTTGCTACCGCCAGCTCGAGCAGGGCGTCAGGCGCGCCGGGCTGGGGACGAAGGTCGTCCACCTCGCCGAACTGCTCGCGCAGGCACGCCGCGCGCGCCAGTGAAGTCAGCTTAGTCATGCGGCGCTGGTGCTCGCCCGGGGTGGAGCCCGACCACCGGCGAGCGCGACCCACGATCAGCTCGTTTCGCGCCGAGAGTCTCCCAAAGGGCTGATTGGGAAAGTCTTTGCATCGATAGGCTCGAGCCTTCCACGGCTGTATTGCCCGGGCCGCGCGGAAGTCCTGCCGGCGTCGACGGTCATGCCCGCCTTTGAGGACGCCAGCAGCCTCGCGGATCCGGACCACGAGACGCCTCCTCTGCCGTCCGAGCGAGAGTCCGCGCCCCCTCAGTACCAGCCGGCGTGAGACGTTCAACGAAACACCTGAGCTATCGAAGCAGTAGCGCCCACGATTGAGGTGGCGTCGGCGGTCGCCTACTGCGTCGTGCGATTGGGGAAGTACCGAGTAGATGGCAGAGCAGGGCTCTGGCCGCAGCGTCGTGCAGCACCTCCTATTCGCCATTATGTGAGGTCGGTCTGAGGGTGTAAACGACGTCCACGAGCGGCCTTTGGGGCGCCTCGGTTGAGGCAGTATCTGAGGCTGTCGGTGATGTCAACGACGTCAGTGAGGGCTGCGCGGGCCGGGTCCGTCCGCGGGGCGTTCTATGTTGGGTTGTGTCATGGATGACGCTGACGTTGATGGGATGCGACGGGGGTTTGTGGCTCGCCGGGTGCGGATGCCGTCAAGCGGGGTTGAGTCGTGGACGGTGGTCGGGCCAGATGCTCGACCGGTGCCGCTGGTTGATGAGTTCCTTGGTTGGTTGACGGGGATCGAGCGTTCGCCGAACACGGTCGAGGCGTATGCGCGGGATCTGGCGGCGTTCTGGTCGTTTCTGGCTGGGCGTGGCGTGGCGTGGGATCGGGTGTCGGTGGCGGAGTTGGGCGAGTTCGCTGCGTGGGCGCGGCGGCCGGCGGAGAACGTGGTGGTGATCAGCGAGCTGGCGGCGAAGCGGTCTGCGCGGACGGTGAACCGGATGTTGACGGCGGTGATGGCGTTCTATGAGTTCCAGGGTCGGCGGGGTAGTTCGCTGGCCAGGGATCTGGTGGTGCAGACGCGCGGCGGACGGGGCGGCTATAAGCCGTTTCTGCATGGCATCGCTGGTGCCAAGCCGCGGGGGCGGGCGGTGCGGTTGCCTGAGCGGCAGCGGCTGCCGGGGACGTTGAGTTTGGAGCGGGTGGCGGCGGTGATCGACTGCCAGCAGCGGTTGCGTGATCGGTTCTTGTTCGCGCTGCTTGTGTCGACGGGGATGCGGGTCGGTCAGGCGTTGGGGCTGCGTCACGAGGATCTCGTCTCGTGGGAGCGGCGGATCGAGATCGTGCCGCGCGAGGACGATCGTGGCCGGGCGCGATCGAAGGGCGGCGCGCGGGGGTCGGTGCCGGTGCCGGGCGAGCTGATCCGGCTGTGGTCTGACTACATGCACGAGGAGTACGGCGCGGTTGAGTCGGACTTCGTGTTCGTGAACTTGTGGGGCGGCGAGCGCGGCCGGCCGTTGAGCTATGCGGCGGTCAACGAGCTAGTGATGCGTACCAGGGTCTCCGTTAAGGAACGCGGCACCAAGTGACAAGTAGGCCGAGATCTGCCGGTCGGCGTCCTGGTCTGCCAGCCACTCAGGTTGACTCGCCATTGGTTTCGACGGTCTGGGCGGCGGTGAGGGCAAGGCGTCTGGTCATGTTGAGCTTGACTTCGCCGTAGGGCAGGACGTGCGCCCAGAACAAGGGCGTCAGGCCGCGGACGTCCTCGGGGGTGAGGACGCCGGCCCATTCGGGTTCGGCGAGGATGTCTTGGATCATCAGGGTGTTGACGTAGACCAAGGCGGCTTGGAGGATGTGCAGGGAGAGCATCCCGAGCTCCTGTTGGTCGCGGCGGTTGGTCGCGAACTCGCCGCTCTTGCCGTAGAAGATCACGCCGTTGACGCGGTTCCACGCCTCGATCAGGTTCAGGCCCTCTTCGATCTCGCGTTGCAGGTCGCGATCGCGGAGGTACCGCGCGACGAAGATCGTCTTCTGCACGCGACCGAGCTCGAGCATCGCTTGGTAGACGGGGTGCGACGCGTTGCGGGTGAAGCGCCGCAGGATCGCCTCGGTCGACGCCGTGCCGACGCGGATCGCGGTCGCGTACTTGACGAGCATGTCGTAGTTCTGCTCGATCAGCTCCCAGCGGATCGGGCGCGTCATCGCTGGCGTGAGGCCCGGGTAGGCGTCGGGGTTCCCGCGGTCGGGCTGGTAGAGCTTGACCTTGTTGATCTGCTTGATCCTCGGGAGGAGGTCGAAGCCGAGCAGGAGCGCGATCGCGAACCCGATCTCGGTCTGTCCGTGCGAGTCGACGTAGTTGCCTTCGAGCGCCATCGTGGTGCCGTGCCGGACCGCGCCCTCGATCATCGCAGCGACCTCGGAGGCGGCGCAGCTGATCAGCTGGGAGTGGACGGCCATCGATTTCTTCTCGACGTGCCAGTAGATCAACACGCCACGACCGCCGTAGCGCGAGTGCCATTCGGTGAACAGGTTCTGGTCATAAGCGCGGAAGTGCGTGGAGTCTGACGCGACGGTCGTCGTGCTCTCGCCCCAGATGTGGCCTTGGCGGGCGGCGAACGTCGCGTTGGCGAGTTGGATCGCGACAGCGCGGGCGCCGTCAATCGTGAAGTGCCGGCGAGCGGTGTAGCGCAGGTCGGCCTCGCTGTGGCCGTGCTCGCCGGCAGCGACGGCGCTGATCCCGGTGTTCGTGCCGTACGCGTAGGCGAGCAGCAGCAGCCGCTCCCACAGCACCGCTCGCGCGAGCGCCTCGCGGGGCCCGACGGCCGTGAGCTGGCCGAGCATCCCGGTCCGCAAGGCGGCTTCGGTGACCATGTCGATCAGCGGGACCTGGCCCCAGCGGTCGCGGATCGCTTTCTTCAGGCGCCGCAGGTTCCGCGGCTCGGGCTGCACGTCCAGCGGGGTGAGCTTGATCGGGCCGCTCTTGCGGTTCGTGATCCGCAGCCAGTCCAGACCGGGAAGCGCGTCGTTCAGGGCGGCGAGCTCGTTGCGCATCTCTTGCCGTAGGTGGGCGGTGAACGCGGCGGGGTTCAGCGGCTTGTGGAGCTTGTCGTAGTGCTCGGCGCGTCGGGTCTCGACGTCGGTCGGGAGGTCCTCGTCGGGGTTGCGCCACTCGTGCGCGCCAACGACCCAGATCTCTTTGCAGCGCAGCCGCTCGCGCAGCGCCTGGAAGACGCACGCCTCGTAGACGTGGCGGATTACCCGGGTCTGCTTGCGCGAATCGACGCTGGTCAGCAGGTCCGCCCAGACCGGGTCAACGGCACCGTCGAGGACGACGTGCTCGCCGAGCGGGTAGTACTGGGCGCTGCTGTGGGCGTAGCGCACGATCAACGTGAGCGCGTCAATGACGGGCTGGTGGGCGGTGTTGTTGGAGCGGAACTCGAGCACGCCGAGCAGCCGGATCAGGCCGCGGCGGTAGTGGTTGCTGTAGGACGCCTTGAACACTTTGCGTTTCTGACGCTGGTACTCGGTGCCCTTCTGGCGGTACTCGGCGACGAGATCCTGCAGCGTCGCCTCCCCGCCGACGACGGGGTAGATCACCTCGCGGACCGTGTCGTCCGGAGTGCCCAAGGACGCCTCGGCGATCTTGCGCAGCAGCGTCTCCTTGCCGGTCACGCGCTTGAAGTCCTTCACGAGCTCGGTAATCACCTTCTCCTCGGAGCGAGCGTTGATTCGATGCACCGTCGAGATCAGGAGCTGCGCAAGTGCGTCGGTGACCTCCCGCTCGCGCAGGTACAGCAGGGCGCAGAGCAGCGCGAGCTTCGTCGCTGACGGATGCTCGCGCAGATGAACCGGCGACTCGACCGCCGCGCGGGCGCGCCACCCAGCGATGATCCTCGCGTCGATACCGTCGAACAGCCCGGCGGGCAGGCCGATCGCGCGGATCGCTTCGAGCTTTGAGATCTCGACCAGCATCGTCTCGAGGCTCACGTTGCCCGGCGCCGCCTTGATCAACCCCAGCACGTTCTCGTCCTGGTCGTCGGCGCTGACGGCGATCAGCGCCTCCAGGCGCGCGATGACGACCGGGTCCAAGCGCTCCGCGATCAGCGCGAGCAGCGCCTGCTCGGCCTGATGCAGCGCCGATCGCGCGATCTCGCTCACACGCTCTGGGGTTGGCGGCTCGATCAGCTTCGCCCGGCAGCGCAGAATCAGCTCGTCACGCACGCGCTCCGGCCGGCGCTCACCCGAGGCGACATGCTCAGCCAGCCACCCGGCCAACGCCTCGGCGTCCGCGACGCTGCACTCCCGAAAGCCGGTGTACGCGCGGATCTCGGTGCGATGGCGCTTCGCTGTGCGGCTCGCGAAGTCAAACGACCCCAGCTCCGTCGCCGGCACGCGGACTTGGCGCGCCAGGTGCGCCACCGCATCGTCGGGGACTTCATGGAGCCCGCGCGGGAACCGTCCACGCCAGAGCAGGAACTTGAGCAGGACGGCAAACCCGAGCCGGGTCGCACCGGACTTGTTGCGCAGCTGGTCCAGCTCGTCGCCGATCAGCGTGAAATGGTCAACGACGTCATCGAGGCCCACCTCGCGCGCCATCATCAACGGCCGAGCGGCGGCTTGCTCGTGATCATGCCCCTACCCGTTCCGCTGCCGAGCCCCGGCAAGCGATCGCGTAAATCCTGGCCGACCAGGACGAGCTCGGGATCCCGACCGATCGTCCGTCACACAACAAAGACCTCGCACCATTTGCGTGACGTACAATAGAGAACGGGTTATGTGACGGCTCCGACGACCCGGTGGATCGCTCCGCTGTCTGTCACGTAATCGGCCGTATACGTGACAAGGGGAGGATCGAGGTGCTTGTCGGCTACATGCGAGTGTCCAAAGCCGACGGATCTCAGACCGTCGAACTGCAACGCGACGCACTGCTCGCCGCTGGCGTCGACGCCGCCCACCTCTACGACGACCACGCCTCCGGACGCAACGATGACCGGCCCGGGCTCGCCTCGTGCCTCAAAGCGCTCCGAGATGGCGACACCCTGGTCGTGTGGAAGCTCGACCGGCTCGGTCGCAACCTGCACCACCTCGTCAACACCGTCCACGACCTCACCGCCCGCGGCGTCGGGCTGAAGGTCCTCACTGGGCAAGGCGCCGCGATCGACACCACCACCCCCGCGGGCAAGCTGGTGTTCGGGATCTTCGCTGCGCTGGCTGAGTTTGAACGCGAGCTGATCTCCGAGCGCACCACCGCGGGGCTGGCCTCGGCCCGCGCCCGCGGCCGCAAAGGTGGGCGGCCGTTCAAGATGACCCCAGCCAAGCTGCGGCTGGCCACCGCCTCCATGGGACAGCCCGACACCAAGATCGGCGAGCTCTGCGCAGAGCTCGGGATCACCCGCCAGACGCTCTACCGCCACGTCTCACCAGCAGGCGAGCTCCGCCCTGACGGCCTCAAACTCCTCGCTGACAGCGGCAAACCACGATGAGAAGCGACCCGTCCACCGCGACGCGGCGGACGGGCGACTTCCCGGACCCGATTGAGAGCAGTAGTGCAGAGGTCGAGCACAACGTCAGCGAGGCTCCGCGTCTCTGTATCCCCTCGGGCGCCGACTCGCCACGTTCGCCCCGGGGAGCGCCAGCGCGACGGCCGCGGGGGACCCGAATCGTCGGCGCTGGGCACTCCCCGTGGATCGGTCACGAAGCCAGGGTGATCGTGCCGTGGAATGCGTCCGTGCCTTGCAACGGGTGGGCGGTGTCGGTGCCGTGCCCAGTCGCGCCGGCGAACACGCCAGTGCTGTGGATGCTGTCGAGCGCCCAAACGGCATTCACCTGAGGTCCGCCCGGTTGAGGACATTGCAGGCCGGCCTCGTGCAGCACGAGCGTGCCCTTGGCGGTGTGGATCGTTCGGATCAGCCTCTCGACCCATTGTGAGCGGGCGCCGCACGGCGGGTTGTTGCCGTCTGCGGTGATGTGGGTTGTGAATGTGACCTTGCCGAACGGCGTGAGCCGGCCGCGGCCATGGTTGTGAATGTCGCACACGCCGGCGTGACAGTTCATCGTCGTGTTGCTGATCACCGTCAGCTTCGCGTTCACGGTCCCCGTGTGCGGGTCCGCGGCGAAGGCGTTCGGCACCGCCAGGGCGCATAGCGCTGCGGCGAGCGTTAGAGATCGGCGGCGGGTGTGGTTGTGGCTGGCTTTGCTTGTCATGTCGTCTCGCTTCAGCCGCCGACGACGTGGTCGTCGATCGAGTTGTACGGCGCGCCGATCGCGTTGGCGGCGTTACCGGGGAACGGCATCAGGCAGAGGTAGCCGTCGCCGTTGCCCTTCTGATCCTGTGCAGTCATCGCCGGCTGGATGAAGCTCGGAGCGTCGGCGATCGCGAACAGCTCGTACGGTGCGGGGCAGCCCCCGACCGGCCCGTGTGCTGCCGCCGGCGCGGCCGGAACGGCGGCCAGAGCCGCGCCCGTCAGCGCGATGCTGGCGATGCGTGTAAGCGTCCTACGGTGCATGGTTCCTCCTGGTTGATGGTGGTGGGTGTTGGTTGCGGCGAGCTGGGCTGGTGCAGGTCGCGGAAGGTCGGTGCCGGGGGCGGGCGGGCCGGACCCGACTACCGGGGGCCGACGCCTCCCGGTGCTGCGTGACGTTGTCTGTTCTCAACCCGCGTGGGTGATGTCGATGCGGGTGGCGCTGAAGTGCTTCAGGCTGGTGACCCAGAGCGAGCGACCGGCGGCGGTGAGGTTGCTTGCGTCGTCGGCGGTGATCCGGATTGGCAGGCCGACGGTCTGGCCGGTGCGGTCGTCGATTCGCGTCACGGTTCCGTCGGTCTGGTTCACGACCCAGATGAGGCCGCCGGCGGCCGCGAGGTAGGTGGGGTTGTTGCCGACCTGGGTGGTGTGCAGCACTCGCAACGTGCGCGGGTCCACGCGGATGACCGTGCCCCTGTCCCGAACGGCGACCCAGACGCTGCTGCCGCTGACGACCACGCCGACGGCGGCGCCGCCGACCTTGATCCGGTCGATGCGGCCGGTCGCGGCGTCGACGCGCGCGAGCGACCCGTCGTCGAAGCCGGTCTCCCATACCGCTCCGCTGCCGAACGTACTGCCGAGCGCCTGACCGGGAGCGACGACGATTGGCTTGCCGATCGGCCGCACGGTCGCGGGGTTGACGCGCACGAGCGTGGCGGGCGAGGATCCGACTGTGACCCAGAGTGAGCCGGCGCCGTAGGTGAGGTCGGAGACGCCGCGATCGAACGGGAGTCGGCCGAGGAGCTTGCCGGTGTTCCAGTCGAGCTTTTCGAGCTCTCCCGGTTTGGTTCCCATCGGATCGCTGCCGCGGTTGACCCACAGCACGTTGCCCAGGTGCAGGCCGGCCGGTCCGACGAATCCCGGGATCCGCAGCGTCCCCTCGACCGCGCCGCTGGTCAGGTTGACGCGTTCGAGCGTTCCGAGCTTCTGCGTCTGTGCTGTCCCTCCGCTTTGGTCGAGCGCCGGGTTGAGTCCGATCCAGAGCATGTCGGTGCCGGCCACGAGCGGATACGGCCCGCCCGCGAGTCGCAGCGTCTCGGTGATGCCCGCAGTCGTGGTCTTCCGCGAGCCCGACTGGGTGAACACGACTGCGGCGCCGATGGCGGCGGCGACGATCGTGAGCGCAACGAGCGCCAGACGTGCGGCGCGGCCGTCGAGTCGCACGCCCACCCGGTCTTCGGCCTCTGGCTGTTGCATTGTCGCCATCATCTCAGTCCTCCTCGCGCTCGTTGTGGAGGCGGGATCGAACCAGCAGCGGGCGGAGCTGGCTTCGGGGCAATCCCTGAACGTGGGGCGGTTTCAGGGTTATCCCCGAGGCTCTGACGTGCGACCATCCGCGGTATGGCACGCCGGGTGTTGATCGTCGATGATCACGCCGACTTTCGTGCGCTGGCTCGTGCGATCCTCGAGCGCGGCGGGTTCGAGGTAGTCGGCGAGGCGGTCGACGGCGCAGAGACGCTGGCGGCCGTCGCCCGGACACGTCCGGAGGTGGTGCTGCTCGATGTCCAGCTCCCGGACGTGAACGGCTTTGACGTTGCTCGCACGCTCCGCGACGGCGAGGACGCGCCGATCGTGGTGATGATCTCCACGCGTGACGCGACGGACTTCGGCGGGCGCCTGGCACGCAGCGGCGCCCGCGGCTTCATCGCGAAGAGCCACCTGTCGGGACCGGCGCTCGCCGAGTTGGTCTCGTGATGAGCGCGCCGGCGATTTCGGTCAAGTCAGCGCCGCGTCGACGAACGGTCGATCCAGTCCTTCTGCTGCCGCTCGCGGTGGCGGGCGGATTGCTCGCGACCCGCGCCGCGCTGTCGGCCGGACGGAGTGATGCGGGGGCGGCGATCGATCTGGCGCTCGCCTGGTCGTTCGCCGCTGCGGCGGTGCTCGCGCTGGCGCGCCCGTCCACGCGGCGCGCGGGCTGCCTGATGGCGGGGATCGCCGCCGCCTGGTTCCTCGAGGACCTGCAGCTCTCCTCGAGCGCGCTCGCCTGGACCGTGGGTCTGCTCCTCGCGTGGCTTCCGGCCGCGATGGTCGTGGCGCTCATCGTGTCGTTTCCGGACGGGCGGGTGTGGTCGTGGCCGGCGCGGGCCGTCCTCGCCGGCGCGTTCCTGGTGACCGTTGGCAGGGCGCTGCTCGATGCGTTGTTCTTGCCCGACGGGCGCGATCTGTTGCTCGTCAGCCGCAACCAGAGCGTGGCCGATGCGGTTGACCACGACGCCGCCTACCTCGGGCTGGTGGTCACGATCGCGTTGGCGGTGCTGATCGTGCTGCGTTTGCGCTCGCTGCGAGGTGTCGGCCGGCGGGTCGCGCTTCCGCTGCTGGGCGGGGCGCTGCTGATGCTGCCGTTCTTCGCCGTCTACTTCGGCGCGTACGTGCTCGGCGATAACGGCTTCGGCGACCGTCTCGAGGACACCACCCGGCTGGGCGTCGCGCTCGTGCCGCTCGGCTTTCTCGCCGGACTGGTTTGGGCGCGGCTGCGGCACTCGCGCGCCTCGAGCCTGGTGGTGGAGCTCCGTGTGGGCGGGGCTGTCACGCTGCGCGACCGGTTGGCGCAGGCGCTCGGGGACCCGACGCTCGAGATCGTCTACTGGATCGAGCAGACGGGGACCTACGCAGACGCGGCGGGGCGGCGCTGCGTGCTCCCGGACGGCCGGACACGTGCGGTGACACACGTGCTGGCCGGCGGCGCGCCGGTGGCGGCGCTGATCCACGACCCGGCGCTGCTCGAGGAGCGCGACCTGGTGGAGTCCGTTCGCGCGACCGCCGGTCTTGTGCTCGAGAACGAGCGGCTCGCCGCGGAGGTTCGCGCGCAGCTGGAGGAGGTGCGCGCTTCCCGGGCGCGGATCGTCGCCGCCGCCGACGAGGAGCGCCGTCGGCTGGAACGCGACCTCCACGACGGCGCCCAGCAGCGGCTCGTCGCGCTGTCGCTGAAGCTCGCCCTGGCCCAAGCTGACGCGGATTCCAGTACCAGCGTGACGCTTGACCACGCCCGCGAGGATGTCGAGCGAGCGCTCGCTGCGCTCCGCGAGTTCGCGCGGGGTGTGCACCCGAGCGTCCTGCGCGAGGACGGACTCGACTCGGCCATCGAGGCGCTTGCGCGCCGCGCGCCGCTACCGGTCGAGATCACCGGCACGGCGAGCGGCCGGCTTCCGGACCCGATCGAGCTGGCCGCCTACTTCTTCGTCTCAGAGGCGCTCACGAACGTCGCCAAGCACGCGCGCGCGACACACGCGACCATCACGATCCGGCGCGAGCAGAGCATGCTGAGCGTGACGGTCGCTGACGACGGCATCGGTGGCGCCAACCCGTCCGGCGGCTCAGGCCTGGCCGGCCTCGCGGACCGGCTCGCCGCGCTGGACGGCACCCTCGAGATGCACAGCACGCCCGGCGCTGGCACTAGGCTCGTCGCGACGATCCCGTGCGACTAGTAATCGCCGACGACGCCACGATCGTTCGCGAGGGCCTGTCGCGGCTGCTCGCCGCGACTGGCTGCGAGATCGTCGGAGAGGCCAGCGACGGAGCGCGCCTACTCGAGCTCGTGCGCCAGCAGCGGCCGGATGTCGCGATCGTCGACATCCGCATGCCCCCGACGCACACCGACGAAGGGCTGGCCGCGGCAGCTGAGATCCGTGAGCGCTACCCGCAGACCGGCGTGCTCGTCCTCTCCCAGCACCTCAAGCCGCACTACGCAACGCGGCTGATCGAGCAGACCCCCTCCGGCGTCGGGTACCTGCTCAAGGAGCGCGTCGGCCGCGTCCAGGAGCTGACCGACGCGCTCCACCGGATCGATGCCGGCGAGTGCGTGATCGACCGCGCCGTCGTGCACGAGCTCATCGAGCGCGAACGGCGGATCGAGCCGCTCGCCGAGCTCTCCGCGCGCGAGCGGGAGATCCTCGCGCTGATGGCCGAAGGACGCTCCAACCAAGGGATCTGCGAGACACTCTGGCTTAGCCCCAAAACGGTCGAGACGCACATCCGCAGCCTGTTCCTCAAACTCGACCTGGGCAACGTGCCACAGGACAACCGCCGCGTGCTCGCCGTACTCACCTACCTTCGCACAGGCGCCTGAGACACCTGACAAAGGCGGGGCAGCTGTCGCAGTCCTGGCCTCAGGGAAATCCCTGAAACCGCCAGCGCTTCAGGGATCTCCCCGAAGACGCAACGTCAGGGGCCGCATAACCTCTCCGACACGGTTGGAATGAGGCGTTCGAGGATCGGAGATCACTGTGACTCGTGGAGTGGCCGTGGTGGCTGTCCTGTCCGTCGTTGTCGTAGCGCTCGCGCCGGAACGGAGTGGCGCCGCGACTCAGACTCGGCAGGTGACACAAACGTTGGTGTTTGACGCGGTGGGACGGGGCAGCTTCGTGGACACGCCGCCCGCGGGTCCCAGTCCGGGAGACACCGAGCTTCTCGACGGCGCGCCTGCGCGATGCCAGCGGCCGTTTTGTCGGCACCGCCCGCACCACGTGTGTGTTCACGAAGGTGATTCCCAATGATGTCCTCGAGCACTGCTCGGCGTCGGGCAAGACCAGCGAAGGGACGCTGTCTTTTGGCGGCGTTGGACACCTGGAATCGACGAATCCACCGTGGCAGGTCACCGGCGGCACTGGCGCCTACAAGGGGGCGCACGGCAGGCTGGTCTTTGAAGCAGACATCCCCCTGGATCCAAACGTGCCGTTGGCAGCCGGACGGCTCTTCAGCGTCGCCCTGTTCGAGTTGGTCACGACCCATCGACTACATGTCGGGGTCGTTCCGCGCCCGCTCGCGAACGCCACGTTCATCCGGCGCGCCAACACCGCTTGCCAGGCGACAGAAGCGAAAGCCGCCAGGCTGCCCGGATTTCCGTTCTCGAACTTCGATCCGTTT
The DNA here is from genome assembly GCA_963841535.1 of uncultured Solirubrobacterales bacterium. GTDB lineage: Bacteria > Actinomycetota > Thermoleophilia > Solirubrobacterales > Solirubrobacteraceae > Palsa-465. The sequence continues at coordinate 89,051 of CAWJDF010000006.1, forward strand.
CACCCGGACAAAAACCTCCTTCCGCAGGTCGGTCGGTTCTTCGACCAGCCGGCTCGCCGTCGGCTACCGCGCGCGCTGCTCGCAGAACTCCAGAAGCTCGGCCAGCCGCCGGTAGGCGGCGGGACCTGGCGGAACGTACTCAATGCACGCCGGGCAGCGCTCGCAATGGAAACCCGGCAGATCAAAGCAGCGCTCGCCAACAACGCGCCCGCGTTCGTGCGCACCGTCTACCAGCAGGCCAAGGACTACAACAAGCTCGCCTTTCGATCTGCCGTCTTCGGAGTCCAGTCGTGCACCTTCTCCTAAATCCATTCACAAGCAGGACTGACATGAGCAATTCCGTCTGCACGCGCCGGGCCCAGGCACTTGTCGTGTGGGCCATCGCGGTGGCTGGTCCCCTTAGAAGGCACCGGCTACGCCGCGCGCTCAGTGTGCCTCAGTGCAGTATGGGCGCTAAGCAGCTGAAGACGAACGCGGTAACGACCAAGGAGATCAAGAACGGCGCTGTGATTGCATCGAAGCTCAACACCACTGGCCTGACCGTGCCCAACGCGCTGCACGCAAACAGTGCGACTGCTGCCGTGGTGCGCCGCGCAGGGGCGGTTGAGCACCGCGCCACCGCGAACCGGCTGAGAAGCGTCTCCTCTCCGCGGCTCGCGTCTACATCTACGGAAAGGACATTCAGATGAGAACCCGAAGGAGCTTGCCGCTCGTGGCCTCGGTTCTCGCCGTCGCCTCGGTTAGCTCGTCATGCGGATCGTCGCAACACCATGCCAGCGGCAAGGTATCCGTCCGGTCCACAGAGAGCTTGAAGAGTCAGGACGTCACAAATGGCGGTGTGGCGGGCACTGGGCACTTCACGATCACGGGAGCAATTACCGACAAGGCAGGGTCACTGACTATCGGACCGCGAAGGGTAACGTCATCGTGATCCGCCGCGTCGTCGTCGGCAAGCGCGGGACGATTACCTTCGTCATCACTCTCAATATGACCGCCTCTGGCCCCGGTGTCTGGAAGATCACATCGGGCACCAACAGCTACAAAGGGCTTCACGGCACCGGCAAGCAGGTGGTAGACAACTTCGCGAGCACCCCGGCAACCTTTGCCCTCGCAGGCAGCGTCTCTCAGTAACACGACAATCCCGAGCAGGTTGCCAAACAGTCCTGCTCGCCTATGCGCTGGGCCGCAACGGCATGGCCGCGGGCGCCCGCGATCGGTGCGCGGACCGCGACTCAATCCTCACTGGCACATGAAAGCGACATGAACACCACAACAGGAGAGAACGAACCATGACCGGAGTCGATCTCGCACGCTGGCGTGCTCGCGCCAGCCGGGGCTTGGTGGTGCCGAGCGTGCTCGTGCTACTCATCGCCGCCTGCGGCTCGAGCGGCTCAAGCAAGCCGACCAGCCCGCACCCCTCGTCGCGCGCCGTCACCCACGCCCCGAGCCGCCTCCTCGGCACGTACACGACCACGCTCAAGCGCAGCGACCTGCCCACCAAAGCACCGCGGGAGCTGACCGACTGGTCGCGCACGTGGAAGCTCACGATCGCCAACTCGGGCGGCGTCAGCGGCGGCGACGCGCTCACGATCGCGAACGTCCCACGCGCCGGGTGGCAGCTCACACACCGCACCGTCGTAGTCGGAAGTCGTCCACACGGTCCCCCCGTTCGGCAGCACGTACTGCTCCAACTCAGCCGCAAACACCGTCCGTAGGCGTGGCTTCAGGCGCAGCGTGCCTGGCAGCATCCACGTGTACACGGGGTCCTTGATGAACGCGTCCGCCAGCGCCGCCGCCACCGTGGACACGGCATCTGGCCGGGCTTCGATCGGTCTCAAGGCGGTGGTCATATGCCCTTCTTTACTAGATGTTCAGCATCCATTGAACAGCATTCGCTGAACATCTCGAGGTCAAGCAGTAGGCTCTCCCGTTCGATGCCCAAGGACCGCGACGTACCGGCTCCATCGGAGGACGCCGCTCCGGTTCGGTTCGATAGCGCTCGCAGCATTCCGTGCCCTGGCTCATCCGGCGCGGTTGGCCATCATCAATGCCCTAGCGACGGGCGAGGAGCTGACCGCCACCCAGTGCGCGGAGCTGACCGGGCTCAGTCCGAGCGCGACGGCGTACCACCTGAACCTCCTGGAGCGGTATGGGTTCGCCGAACCTGCGCCCCAGCGAACCGACCGTCGCGAGCGCCCGTGGCGAACAACCGGCCGCCGTGTCCAGGTAGATCTGGACAGCTCAACGCCGGCCGGGGCATCAGCCGCTTCCGCCGTCGTGGCGGCCTACTTCGACGCGACCCGGGCGTTGGGCCTCGCGTTCGCGGCGGGCGAGCACGCCGAGCCCGAAGAGTGGCGCACCGCCGTCCTCAGCAACGCCGACCTTCTGGCTGACCGTCGAGGAGGTCGAACGGATCTCACACGAGTTCGAAGCGGTGCTCGAGCCGCTCCGGGGGCGGGCATTACGCGGAGAGCGCCCAGCGGGCAGCCGGCGGGTAAGGGTAATGAACGTCGTCGTCCCGCACCCACGGACGCATCCGCAACCGGTTCCACCACGACCCTGACCGATGCCGGTCACACGGGGATCGTGGTCGCGCCCGCCCGCAAATGCTCTCACGGCGCGCCAACCGGGCTGGTGAGAAGACGTCGTTGGCGCACCGACCGGCATATGAGCTCTGTCACGATCCCGATCGCTCGCACGACAGACCTGCTTCCGGGTCGGGACGAGCCTCCGACCCTCTTCTCTGTCCGCGCTCGCCCCGCTTGGCGCGGATAGGAGGGACCGGATGCCCGCCGAATCTGCCGCCCGACGTATCGCCCTCAACGTCGCCAGACCATCGAGACCAACGCCGAGTCGAGCTGAGTGGCCGGCAGGCCAAGATGGCGACCGGCCGGATCTCGAATCTACTTGTCACTTGGTGCCGCGTTCCTTAACGGCACCCCTATGTGTCAGCTTGAACGCCAAAGTGCGCCCGCTAGTTGACATAAGATCGATTATCGAGCGTTGAAGATCGCGCGATTCGGGTCGAGTCGCGCGGTTCGGCCCACCCGCCCCCGTCTACTTCGGCTTCTTCGCCAGGTAGCTCTGGCCGGCGTGCAGGACGATCGTCTTGTGGCGGACGAAGTCGGTGACCGCCACCGAGTCCGTGATCACGTGGGTCCGCGTGCCGTCGCAGCGATCCGCGACGGTCCACTTGGTGCCGCGCACCGTGGCGGCGCTGTAGCGGCCGTTGGTGCGGAACTTGCCGTGGGCGCTGGCCTTGAGCAGCTGGAGTGTCTTGCTGGACGCGATCGTGGCGTCGGTCGCCTTGTGTGCCTTGCAGGTGGCGTAGGCCGGCGCGCCCTTGAACTTCGCTCCCTCGACCAGCGCCAGCGTCGTGAGGCCCTTGCTCTTTCCGCTCTTGGCCTGCGTCACCTTGAAGACCGCGCCGCCGAATCTCCCGGTCTGCGTCTTCTTGCCCTTCCCGGTGGCGCTGGTCAGCGAGACCGTCCCGTGGAGCGCGTCGACCACCGCGCCTGACTGGATCTGCGTCGCTGCGGTCAGCGGCACCAGCCGCCCGTTGACGAGTACGAACACCTTTCCGCTGACCGGCGCGGCGTTCACGAGCCTGCCGAGCAGCGGCGGCGGCACCGGGACGTTCGTGGGAGCGCTCGTCTGGGTGGTCGAGCCGGCGGCGTTGGTGGCCGTCACATCGCATCGGTATTCGCCCGGCGAGCGAACCAGCACGGAATTCGACGTGGCGCCGGCGATCGGCACGCCGCCAACGGTCCATTGATACGAGAAGCTCTGCGGCGCCCGGTAGAGGAAGCCGCTGAGGTAGTCGGCCGCCCAATTCCCCGGTGTGCACGACAGCGTCTGGCCGATCACGCCGGCTCCCGAGACCTGTGGAACGCTCGTTCCGAGTGGCGCACGAAGAAGGGCCACATTCCAGGGGCTGGTCTCGCCGGTGTAGATGTTCTGCGGCGGCGCGCCGGTCACGCTCCCGACCCGGACGGTCCCGTTGGCCCAGTCGCCCCAGTAGATCTTCCCGGCCGCAGGATCGAGCGCGAGCCCGCCGATCTGGCCTTGGCCCGCGTAAAGGCTCGTGGCGCCGGTGCCGTCGAGGTTCCCCACCCGGACATTGCCGGCGAACTCATTGGTCCAGTAGAGCTTTCCGGCGGTCGTGTCGATCACCAACCCGGTGGGGTAGTACTCGACCGTCGTGAACAGGTCCCGGGCGCCGGTGCCGTTGAGGTTCCCGACGCGAATTTTGAAGGTGTCATAACTACCCCAGTAGATCGTCCCGGCCGCCGGGTCGATGACAAGGCCCACCGGGTAGGACTCATTCGCGAATAGGGTCCTCGCGGGGGTACTGCCGTCGAGGCTCCCGACGCGGATCGCTCCGGTTCGCGAGACCGCATCGGCCCAGTAGATCAAGCCGGCCGCCGGATCGATCGCGACGCCCGACGGTTTGCTCTCGCCCGTGTACAGATCCCGCGCGCCGGTGCCGTCCAGGTTGGCGACGCGGATCGTGCCCCCCAGGTCGGCCCAATAGATCTTTCCCGCCGCGGGGTCGATCGCGACACCCTGAGGATTGGTTTCGCCGCCGAACAGATCCATGGCGGCCGAGCCGCCGAGGTCCCCGACCCGGACCGCGCCGGCGTTCGTGTAGCTCGACCAGTAGATCGAGTCGGAGGCAAACGCGGCGGGCGCAAGCCACGCCGTCGCGCACGCCAGCAGCGCCAGCGCACAGCCAAATACCGCCCCCCGGTTCAGAATCTGCCTCATTGGCCCCGGCACGAGCATAGCGGACACGTCCAACCCCTCCACGGCGCTCCAGCGCGCGCTCGCCTTCATGCGCGCGGGAGCGATGCGGACGGCCGACGCCGTCAGGCCGATCGAGGCCGGGATCGTGCTCAGCACCCCGTCGCTCCCCGCCGTGTGGGCGATCAACCAGCTGAGAGTGGCCGCATCACTGACCTTCGACGAGCTCGTCGACCTGGCCGGGGACGAGCTGTCCGGTTTCGACTATCACCACATCGTGGTCGAGCATCAGGCGCGCGGCCCGGGGCTCGAGGATGCCTTCAGGGCCGCGAGCTGGACGGTGGAGCGCGACCTGGTCATGGCCCTCTCCGGTCCGGCCGACCGGCAGACCGATGCGAGCATCGTGGTTGACGGCGGCGAGGACGAGGTGCTCGAGTTGATGCGCCGCTGGTACGGGGAGGGCGCGCCGGCGCCGAGCGAGACCGAGCAGCTCGTCGCTTACGGGCGTCGCGAGGCCCGGGCGCTCCGCGACCGCCTGCTCGGGGTCCGGAGCGGCGACGGACGGCTCGTCGCGATCAGCAGGCTGCGCTCGGACGGTGCTACCGCGCAGGTGGAGGACGTGTACACGACTCCCGAGGCGCGCGGGCGCGGCTTTGCCAGCGCGATCGTGAGTCGGGCGGTCGCGCTCGCACGCGACGCCGGCCACGACCAGGTCTTCATCGTGGCCGACGACAACGACTGGCCCAAGCTGCTCTACGAGCGGCTCGGGTTCCGCGGCGTGGGCAACCTCTGGCAGTTCCACCGCGACTGAGTCACGCGGCCTTCGCCTCCCCGGGGATCGGCTCCAGCGCGGGCGAGTCGGTGTTCTCGACCAGCAGGTCGACCACCGCGGCCTCGACCCGGGTGCGCACGCGGTCGTCGGCCACGTCGAGCTTCTCCGATCCGCTCCAGCGCGGCCGCGATCGTCCAGCCCGACAGGTAGCGGTCGAACACGCGAGGGTCGATATAGGAGCGGCGCGCCACCGCGGGCGTGTTCCCGAGCAGCTCCGCCACGGCCCGTACCGAGCGGTTGACAGCGCGCTTGCGGGCGGCCTGGGTGGCGGCCTCGCGACCGTCGACGGCCAGCGTCACCGCGGCCAGCACGGTCGCGTTCCAGGTGCGGAAGTCCTTGGCGCTGAAGTCCTCCTCCAACTGCTCCTTGAGGTACTCGTTGATGTCGTCCGAGCGCACATCGCGCCAGCGGCGGCCTTCGCGATACGCAAGCAGCTCATCCGGCCCGCCACGGCGGCGCTTCAGCGCCTTGATCAGGTCGATCGTGACGGGATCCTCGATCACCTGGCGCCGGCGCAGGCCGCCCTTGCCCGGGTAGTCGAACTCGACCGTCTCGCCGTGGGCCCTAACGTGCGCCTTTCGGACCGTGGCCAGGCCGATGCCGCTGTCCTCCTCGGCGTACTGCTCGCTGCCCACCCGGAACATGCCGATGTCGAGCAGGCGGACGGCCGAGGCCAGGACCGTGTCGCGGTCGGGCTCGTCGGCGTCTCGCAGCTTGCGGGCCAAGCGGCGGCGAAGACCGGGCAGCAGCTCGGCGAAGCGGATCATCCGCTCGAACTTCAGACGGTCACGGTGCTCGCGCCAGCGCGGGTGATACAGGTACTGCCGGCGCCCGGCGGCGTCGACCCCGGTGGCCTGGAGATGGCCCAGCGGGTCGGGGCACACCCAAACGTCCTCCCAGGCCGGCGGGATGGCCAGATCCTGGATCCGGGCGAGATCTTTGGGCGACTTGACACGGCGCCCGCCCTCGTCCACGTAGCTGAAGCCTCGCCCGCGGCGTTTGCGGCGGACGCCCGGGCCCGAGCAGTCCGAGCGCCGCAGGCGCGCCCGGCGCACGGCCTTCGGGCGGGGCTGTTCTTTCTTGGTGGCGGTTCGAGCGGGCAGAGCCGATCTCTTACCCTCGATCCGGGGCGCCGACGCCGGCGTCCGGGGCGGCCGTCCGGACCGCAACTTCCGCGCGTTCAGGGGTATATGAGCAGGCAGATTCGGCCAACAGGGAGGCAGGGATGAAGCGCACGCTCGCATTGCTGGTGCCGGCAGTGGTGGTGTCGGCGGTCCTCGTCATCGCCGCGGTCGCGGTCGCGGCCTCGTCGCCGACGGTCACCACGGGCACTCATTCGCACGTGACCGACACGAGCGCCGTCTTGCACGGCACGGTCAATCCGAACGGAAGCGCGACCACCTATTACTTCCAGTGGGGCCTGACCACTGCCTATGGCCTTCAGGGTGTCGCGCACTCGGCGGGCCACGGGACCAAGGCGAAGGCGGTCACCACGACCGCGGCCGGGCTCATCCCCGGAACGGCGTACCACTACCGGCTGATCGCCACCAACGGTGCGGGCACCACGGTCGGCGCGGACCACAGCTTCACCACCGCCGGCAATCCGCCGCCGGGGGTGTCAACCGGGCCGGCCAGTCAGGTGAGCAAGAACGCGGCCACCCTGACCGCCGAGGTGAGCCCGAACAACCAGGCCACGACCTACTACTTCCAGTACGGCACCTCGACCGGGTACGGGTCGCAGACCATCCCGGCCACAGTTCCCGCCGGCACCGTGCCGGTCACGGTGGCGACCGCGATCACGGGGCTCGAAGCGCAGACGATCTTCCACTACCGGATCGTCGCGCTGCACGGCAACACGCCGCCGCAGCCCGGCGCCGACGCGACGTTCATGACGCTGCCGCGCCACCGTCCGCGGCCCAGCATCACGGCCAGGACGACGCCGAGCCACGATGCCCACAAGCCGTTCGTGTTCACAACGTCGGGTCAGATCAAGGGCCCGAAGTTCATCCCGGCGATCTACGACTGCCGCGGAAACGTGAACGTCCGCTTCTTGCTCGGAGGACGACGCATCGGCTCGACGCTCCTGCCGCTGCAGCCGAACTGCAAGTTCGCCGGCCAGACTGTGTTCAACCACCTGCCCCACAATGGTCACATTCCTCGGCCGGTACGGCTGACCGTGGTGGTTCAGTACGCCGGTAACGGCTATCTGACGCCGAGGAAGGCCGCGCCCGAGACGATCAGCGAGGGTTAGCCGGACGGTCGCGCAGGCGGTAGACCAGGCGCAGGCCCGACCACACCTGGTCGACCGCGCACACCTTGTTGTCGACCAGTCCGGTCGCGAGGCCGAGCTCGCGGACCACGTTGTCGGTCAGGTCGGTGGGCACGCCCGAGGCGCGCTTGGGCCAGGCGAGCCAGAGTCCGCCCGCCGGGTCGAGCGCGCCGACGAGTGCCGGAAGGCGACGCTGGAGCTCGGCCCGGCGGTCGAAGAAGGCGACGATCACGTCGAACGGCCGGCCGCCGAGCCGCCGGCGGACATACACCCCGACCGGCAGCTCGCCGAGCGTCTCGTCGAAGTTGTCCGGCGCGCCGATCAGGCCGAGCCGGGCATCGACCTTGATGCCCAGCTTGTGCACGAGTGGCGTGCCCGAGTAGCCGGCTGGTCCGGGCGTCGGCGGCGCGCTCATCGCGCGTCTGACTCCTCGGCTATCTCGGCGATCAGCTTGGACAGCTGGCTACCCTGCCAGGCGATCGGCGAGCGACCCGGCTCGTCGAGCACCAACCGAGCCCCGGGGATCGCCGCCGCGTAGGCCTCCCCCACCGCCTGGGGATGCCCGGGGTCTGGCTCGTCGGAGCTCGCCACCACCGCCACCGGTACCGAGATGGCGGCCAGGTCATCCACGGCCGCGAACGGCCGCGAGCGCGGCACCGCCCGCAGCGCGTCCGCCAGCGCCTTCAGGTCCTCGTGCTGTGAAAGGCGCTGGCGCGTCACCTTGAGCACGGTCTCCCGCCAGTCCTCGGGCACGTCGGGCCGCCCGTGGGCGGCGATGAAGCCTTCGACGCCGTCACGCTCGAGACCGTCGGCCAGCGCGTCCCAGCGCTCCAGCCGAGCCTCATGGTCCTGAACTGCTGGGTCATATGCCGGCGTTATGACAAGCAGCCCGGCCACTCGCTCGGGTGCGCGCAGCGTGGCCCACAGCAGCGTGTGCGCGCCCATCGAGGCGCCGGCGAGCACCGCGCGCTCGATCCCGCGGTCGTCCAGCACCGCGAGCAGATCATCCCCCAGGTCCGAGTAGGTGTACGCCTCGGGCGACGGCGCCGGCGAGGAACGGCCGTGGCCACGCGCGTCGTAGGCGATCACGCGATGTCCCGAGCGCTCGAGCGAACGGGAGCCCATCACCACGTAGCGCCGGGTCGCGGTCAGGCCGTGCAGGAGGACCACCGGAGTGCCCTCCCCGGCCTCCTCGCCGGCCAGCTGCACGCCGGCGCGCTGAACCAGGATCTCGCTCATGACCTAACAGGATGGCGCGCGGATAGGCGCGCGTGGCTGCCGCCACCAGCTGTAGCCGGCCACCGCGGGGCCGACGAGGTGTGGGCTGAACTTGACGTGGACGTCAGGTTACCCGCCCGTCGGACGTCGCTACCATCAGAGGCATGGACGTCTCCGAGAGCAACTTCCAAAGCGCGGTCCTGGACCGCTCGCACACCGTGCCCGTGGTCGTCGACTTCTGGGCCGAGTGGTGCGGTCCGTGCCGCCAGCTCGGGCCCGTGCTCGAGCGCGCCGCCGCGGCGCGCCAGGGCAAGCTCGACCTGGCCAAGGTCGACGTGGACGCCAACCCGCGCCTCGCGCAGGCGTTCGGGATCCAGGGCATTCCGGCCGTCAAGGCGTTCCGGGGCGGGCGGGTGGCCGCGGAGTTCGTCGGCGTCCAGCCGCCCGCCGCGGTCGATCAGTTCCTCGACTCGCTGCTTCCCTCCGAGGCCGACGGCCTGGTGCAGAACGGCGACGAGGAGTCGCTGAGGCGGGCGCACGAGCTCGAGCCGACCCGCGCCGACGCGGCCGTTCCGCTGGCCCGGATCCTGAAGGACCGCGGCGAGATCGACGAAGCCCTGACGGTGCTCGCCCGGGTCCCGGGAAGCTTCGCGGCCGACGGTCTGGCCGCCCGGATCGCGCTCGAGCGCGCCGCGCGCAACGCCGCTCAGCCGCCGGTCCCGGACCTGAGCGACGCCTTTGCGGCGCTCGACGCGGGCGACCAGGAACGGGCGCTCGACCTCCTCCTCGAGGCGCTGCCGAACGCCGACGGCGCCCGGGACGACGTACGCCGGGTGGTGGTCGGCGTCCTCGACGAGCTGGGCGTCGAGCATCCCCTGGCCAGATCGGCGCGCCGGCGCCTCGCCTCCGCGCTGTACTGACCGACGTTCATCACCGCGCCCATCGGCGCCCCGCGCCGGGCCTCAAGTACGATTTCGCGCGATTTCTGCGCCTCGGACTGCACGATTTTCTGCGCATGAGTTAGCACCCATGTGGGTATTCGAGGAACCGAATGAGCCACGGTGAGGCCCTGAACGAGACCTATCCGGCCGTCGCCGAGGCCGTGCCGCTGGCTCGTCGCGCACTGACGGACGTTGCGGCCGCAGCGGGGGCGGGTGGCGAGCGGCTCGAGGAGATCCGTCTGGCGGTGTCCGAGGCGCTCACCAATGCGGTCGTGCACGCCTATCGGGACGGCCAGGCCGGCCACTTGCACGTGACCGCGGCGGTCGCGTCGGGGGAGCTGTGGGTCCTGGTCAGCGACGACGGGCGCGGCCTGCACGCCTGGAACGACAGCCGTGGCCTTGGCATCGGGCTCTCGCTGATCTCGGGGCTGAGCGACGACTTTGCGATCGTCTCGCGTGCCTCCGGTGGGACCGAGGTTCAGATGCGCTTCGACTTGACGAAGTCCGGCGCAGACCTATCCGAGATCACTTTCGCGGATCGTTCCGCTCGGCAACCTCTCCAGCCTGATCTCGCTTCTCGACGATGACGTAGCCGCGTCGGGTTTCGACCACGGTCTCGATCTCGGGAAACTCGTGGCCGGGGACAGCCACGAACCGGCGTGGGTTGGCCCGGATCTCCTCGTACTCGCGGACGGTCAGCTCGACCAGCTGATTGCAGCCCAGGCGGGCGCATTCGCAACGAAAGCCGACCGGGCTGTCCTCCTCCCCCGGCCACTGGCCCCGTTCGATGCCCTCGTTGACGTCACGGATCGTCGCCTCATTGGCGGCGGCGCGCCGCTGCTTCTTGCCCTCCACAGGGCGGATCCTCTCACGCCGCGCCCTCCGACGCCAGCCACGGAGCCCGCCCGCGCTAGAGAACCAACTGGAGCTGCTCGTCGTCGGCGCGATCGGCCGGCTCGAGGCCGGCGACCCTCACGCCCAGCAGCCGGACCGGCCGCGGGGGCGCGAACCGTCGCAGGAGCTCCAGCGCCACCGGTCCCACCCGATCGGCGGACGCCACGGCGTCGGCCAGCGTGCGTGCGCGCGTGTGGGTGGAGAAGTCGTCGAGCCTGACCTTGATGCCGATCGTCCGGCCCCGTCTGCCCTGGGCGAGGAGCCCGGCGCACAGGCGCTCCACCAGCTGGGCGAGGATCGCCTCGAGACGCTCCGGGTCGCGGATGTCCTCGTCGAAGGTCACCTCGCGCGACTCGGAGACCACCTTGCGCTCCTCGGTGACCGGGGATTCGTCCTCGAACTGGGCCCGGCGCTGAAGCTCGGCCGCCAGTCGGTGGCCGAAGCGCGCGGCGAGCCGATCCGGCGGCGCCGCTGCGAGCGCTGCCAGTGTGTCGACGCCCAAGGCCCGCAGGCGCTCGACGGTCTTCGGACCGATTCCCGGCACCAGGCCGCACGGCGAGGGTCCGAACCGCCGGCAGGCCTGCTCGCGGTTCAGGACCACGAACCCGCGGGGCTTCTCCGCGTCGGAGGCCACCTTGGCCACCAGCTTGCTCGGCCCGATCCCGATCGAGCAGCCGAGGCCCGTGGTCCGCTCGATCTGCCCCGCCAGTCGGCGCATGGCCCCCGTCGGGTCGGGGAGGTCGGACATGTCGAGATATGCCTCGTCGAGGCCCACCACCTCGACCGTGTCGACGGCGGCCCGCACGAGGGCCATCACCTCGCGCGAGGCCTCGCGGTAGTAGGCGAAGTCCGGGGCCAGGTACACGCCCTGTGGACACAACCGCCGGGCCCGCGCGGCCGGCATCGCGGAGCCCACCCCGAAGCGACGCGCCTCGTAGGAGGCGGTGGTGACCACCGAGCGGGGGCCGGTACCGGCGACGATCACCGGCCGGCCCCTCAGCTCGGGTCGCCGGCGCAGCTCCACGGACACGTAGAACGCGTCCATGTCGAGATGCGCGACGCAACGGCCCGCCATGCGAGCCCCAGGCTAGGCCACGTCGCGGACGTCGACCGGGCCGAGCCGACCCCGCGGGCCGCCCCAGCCCACCGAGCTCACGCTACTGGCTGGACCAGACGGTGCCGACCCCGCCGAACCCGAGCGCGGCGGCGGTGGTCTGGTCGAGGTCCCAGTCGCGACCGCCCACGTACGGCCCGCGGTCATCGACGATCGCGGTCACGGAGCGGCCGTTGTAGCGCAGAGCGACCTTGGTGCCGCACGGGAGCGTCCGGTTGGCCACGCCGTAATGGGCGTGAAAGCCGCAGGCGGTGGTCCCGCCGTCGTTGTACCAGGACGCTCCCGCCTCGCGGTACACGGTCATCTGCCCCACTCTCGCGGTCGATTGGCTACCCGACCGGACGCCTGCGAGCTTCACGCGGATCGGCTGCTGGCCCGCGGTGTTCGCGACGTAGCGCAGCGCGAACCGACCGGCGGAGCCGGTCCGAGTGCTGGTCAGCGTCTGCCAGCGGCCGCTCCGGCGGCCCTGGAGGCTCACCTTGCGGCCCGCCACCGCGGGGAGCAGGCTTCCGCGGACATGGATGGCCTGCCCGCCGAGGACCGTGATCGGCCGAGGGCGAACGCGCACCCGCGCGGCGTCCGCGGGCACCGAGCGCGCAGTGGTCTTGAATGGCTCCTGCGCGGGCGCGGCCAGCGCCTGGCCGGCGACGAGCGCCGCGGCGCAGAAGGGAACGGCGATCAGCAGAGCGCCTGCGCCCAGCGGGGCGCGGCGCCATGGTCTCATGGCTTTGTCAGGCCTCAACACGAGGACCTCCTGTTCGATTTCGACCTGGCGCCTACGGGGTTAGCTGTCGGGCTCGCACACCTCAGACGGCACGCTCAGCGCGCTGCCCTGGGCGCTACGACTGCGGCCGGCTGTTGGGCGCCGGGCAAGTCGATTCGCCCCGGCCAGGCAGGCCATCGCCTGGCAATGGGTCCCCCGTTCGCCCTCATACCGGACAAGGACGATTCGGCAGGTCAATCAGTAAGTCGGGCAGGTTAGGCAACCTCTTAAGGCCTTGAGTGTGAGGTCGATCACACGGCGCCATGCGTGCCTTTGGTCACGAACGGGCCGGCTTTACGCGGTCGGGCCCGCGCGCTCTACCATCCAGACGGTGGCGAACAAGGACCGGCTGACCGGGCTCGACAGCTCGTTTCTGCATCTGGAGCGCGACTCCGCGCACATGCACGTGGCCGGTTGCTCGGTCTTCGACGGCGACGCGCCGAGCTACGACGAACTGGTCGAGGTGATCGAGTCGCGCCTGCACCTCGTACCCCGCTACCGGCAGCGCCTGGCGTTCGTCCCGTTGAACCAGGGACGGCCAGTGTGGGTGGACGACCCCCACTTCAAGGTGCGCTACCACGTCAGGCACACGGCCCTCCCCCGCCCGGGCGGCGACGCCGAGTTGAAGCGGCTCGCGGGGCGCGTGTTCTCGCAGGCGCTCGACCGCAGCCGGCCGCTGTGGGAGCTGTGGCTCGTCGAGGGCCTGTCCGATGGGCGCTTCGCGGTGCTGTCGAAGACCCACCACGCCCTGGTCGATGGGGTGTCCGGGGTGGACATCGCCACCGTCCTGTTCGACACCTCGGCGGAGCCGGTGCCCGTGGCCGCTCCCGAGCACGAGTGGGTGGCGCGGCCCCTTCCCAGCCCGGCGCAGCTGCTGGCCGACGCACTGCTCGAGCGCACCACCGTGCCGGGCGAGGTGGTTCGAGGAGCCCGGGCCACGCTGCGCGGGCCCCGGACGGTGGCGGCCCGGCTCGGCCGGGCGCTCGGAAGCGTCAGCGCGCTGGCTTGGACGGGACTGAAGGCCGCTCCGCCCAGCCCGTTCAACGTGCGGATCGGGCCTCACCGGCGGTTCACCTGGGTCCGAGCCGACCTCGCGCAGTTCAAGGCGATCAAGAACTCGCTCGGCGGGACGGTCAACGATGTGGTGCTCGCGGCGGTGGCGGGCGCGCTGGGCGGCTACCTGCGACTCCATGGGCACGCCACCGACGACGTCGAGTTACGTGCGATGGTCCCCGTGTCGATCCGCGCCGACATCGAGCGCGGCGCGCTCGGCAATCGCGTGGCCGCGATGTGGGCGGCGCTGCCGGTCGGGGTCACCGATCCGGTCGTGCGGCTGCACACGATCAGCGAGGAGATGCAAGGGGTCAAGCAGTCGGGCCAGGCGGTCGGCGCCGAGATCCTCACCCACCTGTCTGGCTTCGCCCCACCCACGATCATGGCCCAGGCCGCGCGTCTGCAGGCCCGACAGAGGCTGTTCAACCTAGTCGTGACGAACGTCCCGGGGCCCCAGTTTCCGCTCTACCTGCTCGGCCGCGAGCTCGAGGCGATCTACCCGATGGTGCCGTTGGCCGAGAACACCGCGCTCGGGATCGCGATCCTCAGCTACAACGGGCAGCTGAACTTCGGCCTGGTGGCGGACTACGACGCGCTGGCCGACGTCGAGGTGCTGGCCGACGAGCTGCGGGCCTCGATCGAGGAGCTCGCGGCGGCCGCGGGAGTCACGCCGACGCCGCCTCCGCCGGAGGGGGCGGGAACACTCGCCGCGCGGGCGCGGGCACGCGCCGCCCAGTGACCCGGGCGGCTCGGAGGGGTGCGGCCGCCGCCCCCGAGTCCCGGCTGGGCCGCCTGCTCGAGCGCATCGCCATCCTGCTCGCCTCGCTCGTTCTCTCGGTCGGGCTGATCGTGCTCGTGTCGGGATTCTTCGCCGGCCGCGACCAGGCCGGCGTGTCCGGCGCCGGCGCCGGCCCCGGACAAGGGTTCGCCGACCTCGGGCACGCCACGCTGCGCCCCGGCCAGCCCCGCCCTCAGTACGACTCGAATCCGCCCACCAGCGGGGCGCACGCCTCCGAGCCGGTCACGCGCGCCGGCGCGCCCTTGACCGACGACCAGCTGCTGAGTGCGCTCCAAGTCGGTGACGTCGTGATCCTGTACGGCGGCAGCCGGCCGCCCGCCGGCCTGGAACAGTTCGCGCGCTCGGTGGCGCCCCCGTTCACTGCGGCGCTCGCGGCCACGGGCGGCGCGGTGATCCTGGCTCCGCGTCGGGGAACCGCAGGGGTCGTGGCGCTGGCCTGGACGCACCTGCTGCGCGTCCAGGGCGCCTCGGATCCGCTGCTGCGGGCGTTCGTGGGGTTCTGGCTGGGCCGGGGCGCGCCGGGCTGAGCGGCTAGATCGCTAAGGCAGCGCCTGCGGGTGGGCTTCGTAGCGCCGCGCCAGTCGATAGAACAGCCCGCCGTCGCTTTGCTGCGTCGTGTTGCCGTCGGCGCCGGCACCGAACAGGAACCCGATCACTCCGGCGGCGCGCGTGGCGCGCAGGTGCGCGGCCGAGCCGGGACCGAACCACCACTGCAGGCGGTTGTCGCGGTAATGCCCTCGTGTGTTGTTCTCGTGCGTGTCGCCGAGCGGCAGCTGCCACAGGACGATCGCGGTATGGGTGCGGCGGGTGAAGCCCGCCATGTAGCGATTGTTGCGGAGGAAGTTCGCGGGGCCCCACGCGGTGTTGGTGTGCTCGACGTTCTGGTAGAAGCCGGCGTCGCGGTCGGTGACGTCGTAGAACACCAGGTCGAAATGCGCGTGAAGCGCTTCGTAGAACGCGGCGGAGGCCGCCGCGAGCTGGTCCACTCGGGAGAATGACACCTTCGCGTCGGACGGCACCGCGTTGGTGCCCCACGCGCTGAGGTGCCAGGCGAGCAGCACATGTGGTGCCAGCCGGTTGCGCAACGCGATCAGGTGCTGCGCGAACGAGCGCGCCAGCGCCGTGGCATTCACCTGCTCGAGATAGCCCCACAGATCGGGCTCGATGTGGATGATCACCCGGCGTCCGCCGGCCGCTGCAGCCACCCGCCGGAGCAGCAGCTCATAGTCGGCCCAGTAGGCGCGCATCGTCGCCGGGTTGCGCAGATGCGCGAGATCGGAGCCGCCCGCCGGCTCGGACTGCAGCATCTGGTAGTAGGTGAACACCGGGGTGAGGTGCGCGGCGAGCGACTCGCGCACGTACATCGTCGCGAAGCTCCCGCCCGGATTCCACGTCGCCCAGCCTTGGCGGGTGTTCACCGCACCGGCGAGGTACTGGTAGCGCATGTCGACCCTGCCGCGGGCTCGCAGGGACCCGGCGTCGCCCGGTCCGTCGGCCGCGCCGAGCGCGACGTGGCCGGGCCATCCGGCTGGGATCGGGACGCGGGCCTGAGGCGGGCGGGCGCTTGAGCTTGCAGGCAGGATCAGGACCGCGGGCAGCGGCGTGAGGACGAGTCGCCACACCATTGGAAAAGCTACCGTCCCTACCGCTCTCTCACCGACACGGTGACCCGGCCGGCCACGCACACGCGCCCGGCGTCGTCGGCTAACTCGATCTCCCACACCCACGTCGAGCGTCCGCGGTGCCGGCGAGTGGCCGTCCCGTGCACGGTCCCGGACTCGATCGGGTGTAGCACTGTGGTCTGGTTGGACAGGCCGACGGCCAGCTTGTCGCTGTCGAGGCCCGCGGCGGTGCCGCGGACCGCGAGCGCGTCCGCGACCGCGCCGTACACGCCACCGTGGAGAGGCCCGCCGAGCTGTCTGAGTCCGTCGCAGACCTCGAGACGGCCTCGCGCCACCTCGTCGGAGCACTCGGTCAGCACGAGCCCGTAGAGCGCGTCGAATCCTTGCGCATCGGTGGGAGGTGGCACGGCCATCGGCCGGGGCACGTTACCGGCTTGGCGAGGCTCCGCACCGCGCCGACCGCTTGTCTACGCTCTACGAGCCAAGGGGTTTTCCGATGGGCTCGCTCGACACGCTGCCACCCGACCAACGCGCAGTCATCGACCTCGTGCTGCAACGCGGCCGCAGCTACGACGACATCGCGCGACTGCTCGCGATCGATCGCGCGGCGGTGCGCGCCCGGGCGCTGGCGGCGTTCGAGGCGATCGGCCCCGACACCGGGATCGCGCCTGAGAGCCGCGCGCTGATCACCGACTACCTGCTCGGTCAGCTCCCAGACCGGGTGGCCGAGCAGACTCGCGAGCGGCTGGCCGACTCGCCGTACGACCGAGCCTGGGCGCGGGTGCTCGCCTCGGAGCTCGGCCAGGTGGCGAGCAAGCCCCTCCCCGAGATACCCGACGGATCCCGTGCCGCCGCTGGATCCCCGTCACGCGGGCCGGCGGACGCGCCGGACGGCGGCGACGATCGCGACGGCTCTGGCGGCGTCGGCGCGGCCGGTCCGACCCGATCACGCGAGCGCGCTCCGCGCCGGACACCCCGCCTGTCCGACCGTCCGAGCTCCCGCCGGGGCGGCGCGATCATGCTCGGCGTCGGAGCGCTGATCGTCGTCGCGCTGGTGGTGGTGCTGATCGCGCTGTTGGGCAGCGGCGGATCCTCCTCCAAGAAGTCCTCGACCGGGTCGGCGGCGTCGAGCGGGAGGGCAACGGGCACGTCGAGCACCGCGTCGACCACGGGCACAGGCACGGCATCGACTTCGTCCACCACGCCCAAGGCGCAGGTGGTCGGCCAGACCAACCTGAACCCGCCGAGCGGCGGCCAGGCCAAGGGGGTCGGATTCGTGGTCAAGGAGGGGACCGCGTACGGGATCGTTATCGAGGCCGCGCACGTCGCTCCGAACAGCCACAACGCATATGCCGCCTGGCTCTACAACTCCGCCACCGACGCCTACCGCCTGGGCTTCGTGAGCCCGGCGGTCGGCAAGAACGGCCAGCTCCAGGTGGGGAGCCCGCTGCCGGCCAACGCCAGCCACTACAAGAAGCTGCTGCTGACGCTCGAGACGCAGAGCAACCCGAAGTCTCCCGGGACGATCGTGCTCGAGGGCCCGTTCTCGCTCACCTCGACCACGAAGTAGCCGAGGACCGGTCGCCTCAGCCGAGTATTCGCTCGAGCCCGTCGAGGGCCTCGTCGAGTCGCTTGGCCGTCGCCGAGCGCATGGCCAGCGCCCCGGTCTTCGAATAGCCCCGCAGGCGCTGGCGCTGGGCGATCGTGACCTTCGTGCCGCCTTCGGCCGGCTCGACCGCGACCTCGGTGATCGACTCGTGCAGGACCGGCTCGAACGGCGTTCCCTCCACTTCCTGCGACCACGTCCGGTGCCCGCTCGTGTGCTCGCCCCCGGGCGGCTCGGACGCGAGCACCCGGAAGTCGGCCCGCACGGTCCGCCGGCGCCGGGTCTTGAACACCTGCGTGAAGCGGTCGTCCTCGACCCCCTCCATCCGCTCCACCGAGGGCCACCAGCGGGGCATCTGGTAGGGATCCTCGATCACCTCCCACACCTCGGCGAGCGGCGCGGCCAGCACTCGGCTGCGGGTGGCTCTCGACAGGTTGCGCCGGCCCGCGCCGATCCGGAACGGGAGGAAGCTCATGCGTCGTACTCGAGCACCGCGTGCACCGGATAAGGGTCAAGCCGCTCTCGGCCGTGGAGAAAGCTCAGCTCGACCAGGAACGCGCACCCGGCGATCTGGGCGCCCAGGCCGGCCACGAGGTCGCACACGCCGCGGGCCGTGCCGCCGGTGGCCAGCAGGTCGTCGTGGACCAGGACCCGCGCCCCGTGGGCCAGGGCGTCGGCGTGGACCTCGAGCGCGTCGATCCCGTACTCGAGGATGTACTCCACGCTGACCGTCTCGGAGGGCAGGCGCCCGGGCTTGCGGCGGGCACGAATCCCGCCCCCAGCTCGCGGGCCAGCGCGCCGCCCAGGATGAACCCGCGCGCCTCGGCCGCGATCACGAGGTCGACCGCGAGCGGACGGGCGAACGCGGCCAGTTCGGACACCGCGACCTGCAGTGCCGCCGGGTCGAGCAGCAGCGGCGTGATGTCCTTGAACACGATCCCATCCTTCGGGAAGTCCGGGATCTCGCGGATCAGCGCTCGCAGGTCAACCGTGCTCACGCCGCCCTCGAAGGTCGCGTGCGAACCGTTGCCCCCCGCTACGTGGTGATCTTGCGGAGATCGCGAATCAGGAGCAGGTGCTTGAGGTGTGTGGTGACCGAGGCCAGGTTCTCGAGCGCCTCGATCGCCTCCCGCCGGCGCTCCGGGTTGCGCGAGCGAAGGGCCGGGGCCAGGATGCTCTGCAGGAGCTGGGCCTCGCGGTCGGCCGAGCTGCGGAACACCCGCAGGTTGCGCCCGCCCACGCCGTAGCGCGCGAGCTCGGACACCGCCCGCACGATCTCCCGCTCGGTCTCGTCGAAGTAGCGCGCCCCGGCGCGCATCTCGCCCTTGATCACGCCGAAGTCGACCAGCTCGCGGACGAGACCGGCTTCTGCCCCGGTCTCCTCGACGACGTCCTCCAGCGAGTACAACGCCCCTGGGTCGCGCGTGGATACGAGCGCCTGTGCGCGTCGCGGTGAGCGGCCGTCGCTCGCCGGCGGCGCGGCGGTGACGTCCCGTTCGGCGCGCCCGCCGGCCAGCTCCTGACGGATCACCCGCAGCGGGAGGAACTCGTCGCGCTGGAGGCGCAGGATCGTGCGCAGCCGCTGCACGTCGGACTGGGTGTAGAGCCGGTAGCCGCCCTGGGTGCGGCGTGGTGTGAGCAGCTTCTGGTCCTCCAGGTAGCGGATCTTGGAGATCGAGATGTCGGGGAACTCCTGCTGGAGCGCCTTGCACACGGTTCCGATCGTGACCGCCTTCTGACGTGGCCGCTGTGCCTCGCCCGGACCGGCGGGCGGTTCAGGAAGCTCCACGGCGGGCTCGCGGGTTTCGGGGGACGTGGCCATCAGCGACTCAGGAACGCGAGCTTGTACTTGCCGACCTGGAGCTCGTCGCCGTGCGAGAGGCGGTGGGACTCGATCCGGCGGCGATTGACGTAGGTTCCGTTGAGCGAGCCGCAGTCGTCGAGGTAGTACTCGCTGCCGCGGCGCACGAGAATCGCGTGGTCACGCGAGACCGTGACGTCGTCCAGGAAGATGTCTGATACCGGGCGGCGGCCGATGGTCACCCGGCCGGTCCCCAGGGGGAAGCTCTCCCCCGCGCGTCCACCCCCGGCGCGGATCACCAGCGCGGGTCCTCGCTCGATGACCTCCTCCAGCTCGATCTCCTCGAGCTCGCCCGTCTCACCCAGCTTGTAAGTCGCGGTGGTGGTCCCGGGCGGCGGGTCGGAGTGGGCGAGGAACGCGCCGCACCGCTGACAGTAGTTGGCGCCCTCGTCGTTCGCAAAGCCGCACTCTGGACAGTGCTGGGCCACCGCCGGTGAGCTACTCGCCCTCGGCCCCCGGAACTCGGCCGGCCAGGATGTCGGTGAGCTGCTGGACGTCGGCGCCGCTGATAACGAGCTCCCCGGTCTCGTCCTTCTTGCGCAGCCGGTTGACCAGCTCGGCACGGAGAATGTCGATCTTTCCGTGCAGGATGCGCCGCCGGTAGGAGATCTCCATCTCCTCGTCGGTGAGCTGCTTGATGAGCTCCTTCAGCTCCTGGTCGGTCAGTTGGCCGAGATCGGGAAACGTGTCCATGTAGATCAGATCCTCCGGGTGCTTCCGGGTCGGAGTGCGCGAGGGAGCGAGTATAGCCGGGGCAACAGCGAGGCTCAATCTCAGCTTGAGAGTTTGGTGCGCTCCTTGCGGGCACGGATTTCTCGAGCCCCGCGGCGCACGTAGAGGGCGGCCGACAGCAGCCCCAGCGCCATGCCCACGTACAGCATGATCAGCGCCAGCCAGTGCACTCCGGCCATCGCGAAGAAAGGTGCGCCGGCGATCGGCGCGACGCCCAGCCGGCCCGGCCAGTTGATCTGGATCTCGACCCCGCGGCTCAGGCCATAGCGGCTGGCGACGAGCATGAACAGCTCCCGGGCGATCACGATCGCGATTGCCCAGCGGGGCAGCAGGTTGAAGTGCCAGCACACCACCATGCCTGAGACGATCAGGAGCCGGTCGACGACCGGATCGAGCAGCGCGCCGAGGCGGCTGTATTGCCCGGTGAGACGCGCCAGGAACCCGTCGAGATAGTCCGACCAGCCGATCACCGCGAACAGCACCACGGCCACCGCGTCGTGCCCGTCGGGGCTCGAGAGCGCCACGATCAGGAACACCGGGATCCCGGCCAGGCGCAGGTAGTCGACGACGTTGGGGATCGTCCACGGATTCAGTGGGTGGCCGGACAGCGTGGCCTCGGGCGGCGGGCCTGAGCGGTCGATGCCGGTCAGCCGCCGCTTGCTGATGCTCGGAGTCATCGCCACGCCGTGTGGCCGGCGGTCACGGGAGCCCGCGCCAGAGCGCGGCGATCCCCTCCGCCGCGTCCTCGAGCAACACGCTCGTCTTCTCTTTCCCGCGGCGGAGCTGCACCTCGACCTCGCCGGCGCCGAGCGTCCGGCGCCCGACCGTGACCCGGAGCGGACAGCCGAGCAACTCGGCGTCGATGAACTTCTCCCCCGCCCCGGCGTCGCGCTCGTCGTAGAGGACCTCGAGCCCGAGCTCCTGGAGCTCGCCGTAGAGCTGATCGGCGAACGCGCGCTCCTCGCTGCCTTCCTTGCCGAGCGTGACGACCTCCACGTCGAACGGCGCGATCGCCCTGGGCCACGAGATCCCCTGCTCGTCGGCGTACTGCTCGACCGCGGCCGCGGCGGCCCGCGCCGGACCGAAGCCGTAGCAACCCATCCAGATCAGCTGCTCCTTGCCCGACTCGTCCAGGAAGGTGGCGTTCAACGGCTTGGAGTACCGGGTGCCCAGCTTGAAGATGTTGCCCACCTCGATCGCGGGCTCGATGCGGACGGTGGCGCCGTTGATGGTGTCGCCGGCCAGCACGGCGCGGATGTCGGCATGCTCGAAGCGGAAGTCACGGCCGGGCTCGACCCCGCGCAGGTGGGCGTCGGGCTCGTTGGCGCCGACGACATAGGCGCCGGGCGCGACGCCGCGGTCGAGCAGGATCGGCATCTGGGCTCCCACGGGGCCGATGTAGCCCGGCGGGCCGAGCTGCGCCGCCACCTCGTCCGGTCGCGCCGCGCGGAAGTCGGCCCCGAGCGCGTTGCGCAGCTTGATCTCGTTGACCCGATGATCGCCCCGGACCACGACCAGGCGCATCTCGGCCCCGTCGAGCACGATCGGAAAGGCCTTCAGCGTCGCGCCCGCCGGGAGGTTGAGGGCCCCGGCCACAGCGTCGATCGTGGTCATGCCGGGCGTGGACACGGTCTCGGGGGCGTCTCTGGCCGGCTCGAGCTCCACGGGCTGCGGATCGGCGCTCGCCACCTCGACGTTGGCGGCATAGCCCGGCACGATCGCGACCTCGTTCTCGCCGGCCGGGCACGGCGCCATGTACTCATGGGCGCCGGTGCCGCCCATCATTCCCACGTCGGCCTCGACCCGGTACCACTCCAGGCCGCAGCGGTCCATCATCCTGTCGTAGGCGACGACGTGCTTCTGGTAGGCGACCTCCAGCGCGTCGGCGTTCCGGTCGAAGGTGTATGAGTCCTTCATGATGAACTCGCGGGTGCGCAGGACGCCGGCGCGGGGCCGGGGCTCGTCGCGCTCCTTGACCTGGAAGTGGTAGAGGATCAGCGGTAGGTCGCGGTAGGAGCGCACCGCGGCCGCCACGTGGGTCGTGACGACCTCCTCGTGGGTCATGGCCAGCACCAGATCGGCGTCGCGGCGATCCTTGAGCTTGAACAGCTCGTCGATGCCGTAGCGGCCGGAACGGCGCCACAGATCGGCAGGCTGGAGCACCGGCATCAGCAACTCCTGGCCGCCGATCGCGTTCATCTCCTCGCGGACGATCTGGACGACCCGCTGGTGGACCCGCCAGCCGGCCGGCAGCCAGCTCCAGAACCCGGATCCGACCTGCCGGATCAGGCCGGCGCGGACCATCAGCTTGTGCGAGAGCGCCTCGGCGTCGGCCGGCGGTTCGCGCTCGGTGGGCAGGAAGTAAGTGGACAGGCGAGTCATCGAATGGTGCCCTTCGTGCGAGCGAGGACGAAGACAGGCGCCGCCAGGGGCGCCTCGAATGCCGGCGTACTCGCGAAGGGAACCATTTGGCAGCGAAGCGTACCCGCGTGATAGAAGAAGTCGTCCTCTAGATCTAGATGCAAGGAGCAGCCCGATGGCCTACGAAGTTCCGCCGCTGCCGTACGACTACAACGCGCTCGAGCCGACGATCGACGAACAGACGATGCACCTGCACCACGACAAGCACCACCAGGCGTACGTGAACGCCGCCAACGGCCTGCTCGAGGGCACCGAATGGGCGGACAAGCCGGTGGAGGATGTGCTCAAGAACCTGAGCTCGCTGCCCAGCGACAAGCAGGCCGGCGTCCGCAACCAGGCCGGCGGCCACTACAACCACTCGCTGTTCTGGGAGTGGATGTCGCCGGACGGCGGCGGCGAGCCCGACGGTGCCTTGGCCGATGCGATCAATTCGGCCTTCGGGTCCTTCGACGATTTCAAGGCGGCGTTGAAGGACGCGGGCGTGAAGAGGTTCGGCTCGGGCTGGTCGTGGCTGGTGCACGACGGATCGGGGCTCGCAGTCGTCTCGACGGCCAACCAGGACAACCCGATCAGCGACGGCAAGACGCCGCTGCTCGGCGTCGACGTGTGGGAGCACGCCTACTACCTGACCTACCAGAACCGGCGCCCGGACTACCTGGACGCGTGGTGGAACGTGGTGAACTGGGCCAAGGTGGCCGAAGGTTTCGGGAAGGTCAGCGGCTAACGCTCAGGCGCGTGTGAAGCGGCGGCCGGCGACGGGCGAGGCGGTTTCGTCCAGCTCGACCGCCGCCGCTTCCATGGCGGCCATGCGCTCGGGCGTCATCGCGGTGGCGTCCTCGTTCTCGGACAGCCATTCGCGCGCCTCCGCGGCTTTGTCCTCGTCGCGGACGACGCGCTTGCCCGCGGCGTAGTAGCGGTCGATCTCGGCGAACAGCTCGTCGACCAGGTTCTCGGTCTTGACCTTCTTGAGCGGCTCCCCGCGCGAGTAGATCATCCCCATGTCCTTGGCGCCGGTGATCCCGAAGTCGGCGTGGCGAGCCTCGCCGATGCCGTTGACCGCACAGCCGAGCACGGAGACCTCGATCGGGTCCTCGTAGTGCTCCAGGCGCCGCTCGACCTCCGCCACCACGGAGTCCATGTCGAACTGGAGGCGCCCGCAGGTTGGGCAGGCGATCAGCACCGGGCCGCGCTCGCGCAGCTTGAGCGCCTTGAGGATCTCCCAGGCGACTTTGACCTCCTCCTCGGCGTGGAAGGTCGAGAGCGAGATCCGGATCGTGTCGCCGATCTCGTCGGCAAGCAGCGTGCCCAGGCCCACGGCGGACTTCAGCGAGCCCGACCACTTGGTCCCGGCTTCTGTGACCCCGAGATGGATCGGATAGGGAATCCGCTGCGCCAGAAGGCGGTTGGAGGCGATCGTGTTGGGAACGCTGGTCGACTTCATCGACACCTTGAAGTTCGTGAAATCCAGGCGTTCCATCAGCTCGACGAACTCGACCGCGGCGGTGACCAGCGCCTCGACCGGGTTCTCGAACTCGAGCTCGCGCAGGTGCGCCGGCAAGGACCCGGAGTTGACCCCGATCCGCAACGGCGTGCCGAGCTCGTTGGCCCGCTGGGTGACCAGCGCGACCTTGTCGGGCCCGCCGATGTTGCCGGGGTTCAGCCGCACGCAATGGGCGCCGGCATCGAGCGCCTTCAGCGCAAGCGTGTAGTTGAAATGGATGTCGGCGATGACCGGGATGGGCGAGTCCGTGACGATCGTCTTCAGCGCCTCGACGTCCTTCTCGCGCGGGACCGCCACCCGCACGATGTCCGCGCCGGCCTCGGCCACCCGGCGGATCTGGGCCATGGTGGCGTCCAGGTCGGCCGTCTCGGTCTTGGTCATCGTCTGGACCGCGACCGGCGCGCCGCCGCCGATCGGCACCCCGCCCACGTGAATCTGGCGCTCTGAGGCCATGTGAACGAGTGTAGAGCCGGTGGCATCGCGCCATGTGAACGACCGGCGCACCGCCCCTGCGGTCACGCGCCTACCCGCCCGTCGGGAAAATTCCGTCATTGGAGACATTGAGCGCGGCTAATTCCGGATGTTTCCTCTGGTGCGGGAGAAATCCGGAATTTCAGCGGGGCGACGCCGCTAATGACGGAATTTTCACGATCGGTGGGCGGGGGCGGGCCGGCCGCGTTCGGGGGCGGAGCGGGCGAGCCGCGGTCGGGGGGATGGCGCCGCAGTTGCGGGGCGCCGGCTTGCAGACGCTGCGGGAGGGCGCAACTTCGAGGCGTCCGGGTAGTTGCAACCCCCGTGCCATCGATCAGACGCAAACTCCCCCTCGCCGCGCTCCTTCTGAGCTTCGCGGCCCTGCATGCCGCGCCCGCCATCGCCTCGACCACCCAGGAGTCGATCTTCCAGGACGACAACCAGCTCAAGGCCAACCCGGCCGGGACGATGCAGACGCTGCGCGACCTGGGCATCCAGCGCGTCCGGGTGAACCTGACATGGAACACGGTGGCGCCGTCGCCGCTGTCGACCAAGCGCCCCAAGGGCTTCAATGCCACCGACCCGGCCGCCTATCCGGCAACGGGCTGGGCGCCCTACGACGCGGTCGTGCGTGCCGGCCAGACGTACGGCATCGGGATCGACTTCACGATCGACGGTCCCGCCCCCCTGTGGGCGACCGGCTCGGGCGCGCCCAAGGGGACGACCGGGGACTTCCGCGCCGCCTGGCAGCCCTCGGCCAAGGAGTTCGGCCTCTTCGTGCACGCCGTCGGCACGCGCTACAGCGGCTCCTACAAGCCGCGGGGCTCGACGAGCGCGCTTCCGCGGGTGAACTTCTGGTCGATCTGGAACGAGCCGAACTACGGCTTCGACATCGCCCCACAGGGGATCGGCTCACACCAGTCGGTCCCGAACAGCCCGCACGTCTACCGCAACCTGCTGAACGCGGCGTGGAGCGCGCTGCAGGCCACCGGCCACCGCACCCGGACCGACCGGATCCTGTTCGGCGAGGTGACGCCGCACGGGGTCAACGTCTGGGGTGTGTTCTCGAACATGAAGCCGCTGATCTTCCTGCGCTCGCTGTACTGCGTCGACTCGCGCTACCGCGAGCTGCGGGGCTCGAGCGCCTCGGCGCAAGGCTGCCCGACCACGGCCTCCGGCTCGCACAACTTCCGCAAGCAGAACCCGGCCCTGTTCGGCGCCAGCGGGTTCGCCGACCACCCCTACGAGCAGGCCTCGGCGCCGAACCGGCCGACGCATCTGTGCGGGAGCAAGCTGTGCGCCGGCGCGCCCACCGACCCCGACTTCGCCGACCTGCCGGAGATCCCCCGGCTGGAGCAGACGCTCGACCGGCTCAACCGCGTCTACGGTTCCCGCACCAAGTTCCCGGTGTGGAGCACCGAATACGGCTTCCGGACCAAGCCGCCCGATCCGAACCTGGGCGTCAGCCAGAGCACCGCCGCGAACTACATGAACTGGGCGGAGTACCTGAGCTATCGCCAGCCTCGGCTCTACAGCTACTCGCAGTACCAGCTGATCGACAACCCGCCGCCGGCCTCCTTCGACACCGGCCTGGAGAACCCGAACGGCAGCCACAAGCCGGGCTACGACGCCTACCGCATGCCGCTGTGGCTCCCGACCACGAGCACGCGCGCCGGCAACAAGGTCGAGATCTGGGGCGGGGCCCGCCCCGCGGGCTACGCCCGGCTCGACACCGGCCAGGCCCAAAGCGTCCAGATCCAGTTCCAGCGCGGGTCAAGCGGGGCGTGGCAGACCATCGACACGGTGGCGATCAAGAACTCGAAGGGCTACATCGACGTCCACCTGGCCCTCCCGGCGAGCGGCGCGGTGAGGCTCGCCTGGTCCTACCCGGCCGGGGATCAGCTGCTCGGGAGCGGCACGGTCTACAGCCGTACGGTCAGCGTCACGGTCAAGTAGCCGGCGGTCCGCCAGGCGGACCTTCTGAGTCGCCGGGCTCGCGTGCGGGCGGGCCCGGATCGCCCGGCGGCGGCCCCGGATCGTCTGGGGGCGGCCCGGCGGGATCACCGGGGCCTCCGGCCTCCGGCGGCGTGCGCCGGCGCCTCAGCGCCAGCGCGCCGAACGTGATCGCCGCCAGCGCGAGCACGACGATCACGACGATCAGCCAGGTCGGCAGGAACGAGCTTCCCGAGCTGGATGTGGGCGTCCCGGCGGCGCCGGCGCCCGAGTTCCCGAGCTCGTTGAACAGCTGGCGCTCGATCACGTCGAAGCAGTCGGTGTACTCACGTACGTCCGCCGGCATCTGGGCGAGGGCGGTGCGCAGCGTCTGCGCGGAGTACTGCTGCGTGAGCTTGCCGTGATCGTTGCAGTCGCTGATGGCCTGCGACGGAGTGCCACCCGCTGCCGCTGCTGCGAGCGCCGGCACGCCCAACGACAGGACGCAGGCCAGCGCGAGGACCGTGATCGCCCGTCGCGTCATGGCCGCAAGCTTATGGGGAAACGCCGTCATACAGCCGCATCAGGCGGTCGTAGTAGCCCCCCTCGCCGAACTGCTCGCGGACCGATACGAGACCCTCCGCGCCGCGCTGCGCGCGCAGGGCCGGGTCGTGCCAAAGCTCGGAGAGGGCGGCCGTCCAGGCAGCGACATCGCCGGCCGGAAGCGTCGCGCCCTCCCCCACCATCTCGGGCAGACCGCCGCGGTCGGAGGCCAGGACGGGCACGCCCGCCGCGAGCGCCTCGAGCACCGAGTACGGGCAGGGCTCCTCCCAGCGCGAGGGCGCCAGCACGACCGCGGCACGCCGGCGCAGGCCGGCGAGGTCGCCGGACGCGAGCCGGCCGGTGAAGCGGACGTCGGCGCCGGCGGCGAGGTCGCGCAGCCGGTCCTCATCGGGGCCGGCCCCGGCGATCACGAGCGGAATGCCGCCACCCCGCGCGGCGGCGATCGCGGTGTCGAACCCCTTCTCCTCGGACAGGCGACCGGCGGCGAGGGCGAACTCCCCGTCGCCGGCGGCGGACTCCGCGGCGAGCTCGTCATCGGGCATGAAGTTGGGCAACGTCGCGGTTAACGAGGGCGGGAGCCCCAAGTCGCGCAAGCGGGCGGCGAGGGCACCGCTGACCGCCACGAATTGGTCGACGTACTCCAGCAGCGGGGACTGCTGACGACGCAGCCCGACCGCGTACACGGCCGCCTCGGGAAACGAGCCGCGGCAGCGCAGGCGAAGCCCCGGGCGCGTGTGGTCCCGGCGGCATCGGAAACACGGCGCCCCATCCCGGTAGGCGATGCCGATCGCACAGAACAGCCGGAAGTTGTGGAGGTGGAGCAGCGTGCGGGCACCGGCCTCGCGGGCCGCGGCGAGCGACCGCCAGCCAAAGGACGGATGGAGGTTGTGGGCGTGGACGACCCGCACGCCCCGCCGGCGCACGACCTCCGCGACCGCTCCGGGCTCGAGCCCGCCGGCCAGCAGGCCCGCCGCCGCCCGGGCGGGACCGAGGTGCTTGCTCGAGCGCTCGAGCACCTCGACCTCGTGGCCGCGCCGCGCCAGCAGCCCGGCGAGGTCGGCGACCGCGCGCTCCTCCCCGCCGACCGCCCGGTACCGGTTGTGGAGGATCAGGATCACGAACGCGGCGCTCAGCCTGCGAGGCTCGCGCGCTGCACGAGGACCGGAGCGGCCGCGGGTCCGGGCCCGAGCAGCCCCTGCGCCCGCGCGCCGATCTCAGCCCGGGTGAGGCGCCACGGTCGATCGAGCGCGAAGCGAGCCACGAGATACTCGTCCACGCGCCTGGTCGCGATCAGCCTCACCCCCGCCGGCAGCGCCGCGGGCATGGTCTGCCAGCGGTAGCCGATCACGTCGACCTCGCCGACGCTGACCGGGCCGTCCGGCTCGGTCCACGGGACGCCCGGCAGGTACACGCTGAGCGGATCGGTGGCGAACGAGTCGTAGGCGACGATCGCGCGCGGAGGAGATGCGGAGCCGAGCGCCTGGGCCACGCCCCGCCAGTCTGGGCGCTGGTACTGCGCGCTGGTGTCGATCCTCACGAGGCCGTAGGCAAACCCGGCCAACGCGATCGTGGCCAGGATCGCGCCCGGAACGCGTAAGCGCCGCGTCGTACAGCCGGCGGCGAGCACGATCGCGAGCGGGAGCCACGCCGGGATCAGCGCGCGGTCGATGTAGTAGTCGGTGCCGAGCAGCGCGAGGACCAGCGGAGCCAGCACCACGACGGCGGCCAGCGCGGCGGCGACGCCGACGCCGCGCAGCTCATCGGACTCGCCTCCGACGATCAACAGCACGATCAATACGGCGGCCAGGACCGCCGCACCGATGAGTCCATAGCCGAGCAACGAGGTCTCGAACGTCGGCCCCAGCGCGAACGCCACCGACACCTCCTGGATCCGGGTGCTCAGGTGCGTTCCGGTGATGAAGCCGAGCAGCGAGGCCGTCGCGTGGTCGAGTAGCAGCGGGATCAGCGCCACCTCGACCAGACCCACCACGCCCACGGCCACCACGCTGGCGCGGCTGCGCGCGATGTAGAGCAGCCCCAGAGCCTCCGGCGCGATCAGGAACGCCGCGAAGTAATGAGTCAACAGGGCGAGCACCGAGAACAGCGCCCACCAGGCGATGTTGCGTCCCGAGGGATCGCGCCAGGCGCGCAGGAAGCAGAGCAGCGATGCGCCGCAGAAGGCGGCCACCAGCATGTACTCGCGGGCCTCCTGGGAGTACCAGATCATGAACGGGTTGATGGCCACGAAGGCGGCCGTGAGCAGGCCCGCGCGCCGGGAGACCAGCTCGCGACCGCACAGGTAGCCGAGCGGGATGAGGGCCACCCCGGCCAGCGCGGACAGCGAGCGCAGCGCGACCTCGCCGGCGCCGAACAAGTGCGCCCACACCCACCCGAGGACGAAGTACAGCGGGGGCGCGGTCTCCACCGCGACCATCGAGCTGAGCATCGACCCGAGCGAGAGGTGCAGCTCGTGCGCCGCCTGAGCCTCGTCGTACCAGTAGCTCTGAGTCCCCAGCGTGGCGAAGCGCAGCACCGCTCCGAGCACCACCAACCCGCCTACCACCCAGGCTTCGGTCGAGACGCTTGCTACCCTCACCGCCCTAGAGGTCCGGGCCGCCACAGCGGCGTCCGAGCGGGCCGGGACAAGCATCCGCGCGCATTGTAGAGCGGGTAATGAACGCTGACCCCTTCCCCGCCAACCTAGGTCTTCGGAGCAGATCCAAACGTTAACCTGCCGATGTCGCGTTTCCTCACCCCGCCCCGCCGGGCGCTTGGCCTCGGAATCCTGCTCGCGCTGATCGGGGCCGCGGCCGTGGCTTTGGCCGTAGGGGGATGCGCGGGGAAGAGCTCGCAAACCCCGGCCGAGGCGCCCCCGCGCACGCATCCGTTGGAGACGATCTTCGAGGCTCAATCCGAGCTGTTCGCCAACCCCGGAGGCACGCTGGATGAGCTCAAGCGCCTCGGCGTGGACCGGGTCAAGGTGTTCATGCCGTGGAACGAGTTCGTCCCCGATCCGTTCTCGCACACCCGCCCGCGATTCGACGCCGCCTCGCCCGCGGCCTACCCGCCGGCGGGGTGGGCTCCGTACGACGCGATCGTCCGGGAAGCCGCGGCGCGCGGCATTGGGATGGATCTGGCCCTCGAGGCGCCGGCGCCTCTGTGGGCGACCGCCCGCGGTGTGCCGCGAGGAACCTCGCCCGGCTTCCTTGGCTCGTGGGAGCCGTCGGCCAAGCAGTTCGGCCTGTTCGTGCACGCCGTGGCCGAGCGCTACAGCGGCCATTTCACGCCGCCGGGCGCCGCGTCCCATCTGCCCAGGGTGGATTTCTGGTCGATCTGGAACGAGCCCAACTACGGCCAGCAGCTCGCCCCGCAGGCGGTCGACGGCTCGACCATCGAGGTCTCCCCCGCTCTGTATCGCCGGCTGCTCGACGCGGCCTGGAGCGGGCTGCAGGCGAGCGGCCACGGCCGCGACACGGTCCTGATTGGTGAGATCGCGCCCCGGGGACAGACCGTGGGCAACCAGCCCGGCAACTTCTCGGGGATGGTGCCACTGCGCTTCATCCGCGCCCTGTACTGCGTCGACGGCTCGCTGCATCCGCTGAGCGGAACCGCGGCGAGTGAGCGGAGCTGCCCGTCGACCACCGAGGGCTCGGCGGCATTCCCGCGCGAGCACCCCGCGCTGTTCCAGGCCGGCGGGTTTGCCTTCCACCCCTATCCGCAGGGATTCGCGCCGAACGTGCGCACGCCGGACGAACCGGACTATGCAGACCTTCCCCAGCTGAAGGAACTGCAGCAGACATTGGACGGCAGCCTGGCCGCGTACGGCTCCCACACCCAACTCCTGCTCTACGACACCGAGTTTGGCTATCAGACCAATCCACCCGAGGCCATCTCGCGTGCGGTCCATCCGGGGCAGGCCGCGGCGTGGGCGAACCTGGCCGAGTGGATGAGCTGGCGCGATCCCCGGGTCGTCTCCTGGGACCAGTATCTCCTGGCCGATCCACAATCAGGCACGAGCAGTTTCGACACAGGCCTCGAGTTCTACGGCGGCAAGCACAAAGCGCTGTACGACGCGTTCAGGATGCCGGTCTACCTGCCCTCCGAGTCGGGCACGAAGGATCACGCCCTGGAGGTCTGGGGATGCGTGCGGCCGGTCCACTTCGTGCTGATGCGCCCGCACGCGCCGCAGACGGCTCAGGTCCAGTTCAAGCCGCCCACCGGGGGCCCGTTCAAGACGATCGCGCGCGTGCCGCTCACCGACGCCTACGGCTACTTCGACACGCACGTGACGTTCCCGTCGAGCGGCCAGGTTCGAATCAGCTGGTCCTACCCGCGCTCGAGCGGCGGCGGCCAGATCCACAGCCGCACCGTCCGGGTGACGATTCGCTAGGGTTCCCGGCGCCGCCGCTTGGCGAGCCGCTCGGTCAGACGTGGCACGTAAGTGGGCGCGCGGCGGCTGCCGGCGGTGTCCGTCTCCCGACCTCGGCAGGGCGCAACTTCCCCTGACCCGGTCTGTTTGTCTTCTGCAATGCGCTTGCCCACCAGAGCCTGGCTGCCGATCGTGGTGGGCGCAGTCTGCCTGGTGATCGCACCGGCCAAGGCGCACGCCAACACCGGCCAGATCGGGATGTTCCAGGACGACATCCGTCTGTTCGCGTTGCCCGGACCCACCCTTCAGCAGATCCGCGACCTGGGCGGAGGCGTGGTCCGGGTCTCGGTCCACTGGGACGGTGTGGCGCCGTTCAAGCGGCCGGAGGGGTTCAACGGCACCGATCCCGCTTCCTACCCGGGCTGGGGCATCTACGACGAGATCGTCGCGGACGCGAAGCAGGACGGGCTCGCGGTCGACTTCTCGCTCGGAAGTCCGGCGCCGCCATGGGCCACCGGCAGCGGCCAGCCCTCGCCCGGAGGGTTCGGCGGCTGGAAGCCCTCGGCCGCCGATTTCAAGCAGTTCGTGCAGGCGGTCGGCACGCGCTACAGCGGCACGTATGACCCTACGCTGGGCAAGTCCGTCCCGGGCGATCCGAACGACCTGCCGCGGGTGAGCTTCTGGGAGATCTGGAACGAGCCGAACTTCGGGATGGACCTCGCGCCGCAGGCCGTCAAAGGGTCCAGCGTGCCTACGTCGCCATCGATGTACCGGAGCCTGCTCGACGCCGGCTGGACCGCGCTGCACGCCACCGGCCACGGCCGCGACACGATCCTGATCGGCAACCTCGACGCGCGGGGACAGTCGGCCAAGCCCGGGAAGGGCGCGCCCCAGGGCCTTCCCGGCAACTTCGGCGCCACCAAGCCGCTGCAGTTCGTGCGCTCGCTGTACTGCGTGAGCTCGAGCTACAAAGAGCTGCGGGGGGGCGCGGCGGCCGCGGTGGGGTGCCCGACCAATGCCGCGGCCTCCCGCCGGTTCCGATCCGCTCACCCCGCGCTGTTCCAGGCCTCGGGTTTCGCCACCCATCCGTATCCGGTCAACCGGCCGCCGGACCAGGCCAGCTCGGCCGACCCCGACTACACCGAGTTCAGCAACCTGCCTCGTTTCGCCAGCACGCTCGATCGCATCCAGCGGATCTACGGCTCCGGCACGCACTTCCGGATCTACAACAACGAGTACGGGTACATCACCAACCCGCCCAACGCGAGCCTCACGCCGCTCAACCCGCACGGGCAGTTCGTCTCGCCGTCCAAGGCGGCCTTCTACATCAACTGGGCGGAGTACCTGTCCTGGCGCAACCCCCGGATCGCCTCGACCATGCAATACCTGCTGTACGACCCGAACCCCCGCCTGGCGCCCGAATACGGTGGGTTCGCCAGCGGCCTGATCTTCTACGGCGGCAAACGCAAGCCGGGCTACGACGCCTACCGCCTGCCGCTGTTCCTGCCCACCACCACCGCGCGGTCGCGCGGCCAAAGCCTCGAGGTGTGGGGCTGCGTGCGCCCGGCGCACTACGCACAGCTCGACAGCGGAGCCACGCAGCAGGTCCAGATCCAGTTCCAGCGCGGCTCGCGCGGAGCGTTCACCACGTCGCGGACGGTGACGATCAGCAGCTCGCGCGGGTACTTCGACCTCCACATGGCGTTCCCGGCCAGCGGCTCGGTCCGCTTGGCCTGGACCTATCCCAAGAGCGACCCGCTCCTGGGCCCTGGGCAGGTCAGCCCATCCGAGGGCGCCACCGTGTACAGCCGGACCGCGCGGGTGACGGTCAAGTAGATGCGGCGTCCTCGGCCGTCCCCGGTGACGCTGTTGCGCGCCGCGCTGCTCGCTTTGGTGCTGATCGCCGTACCGGCCGGACGGGCGCTGGCGTCATCGCAGCAGACCTCGATCATCGAGGACGACGCCCGCCTCGATGCCGACCCGGCCGGCACGCTGGCCCGGGCTCGGCTGCTGGGCGCGCAGGTCATCCGCGTGTCGGTGCACTGGGACTCGATCGCCCCGAGCCCGCTCGCGCGAAAGGTGCCGCGTCACTTCAACGCCGCCGACCCGGCTGCCTATCCCGCGGCGCATTGGGCGCTGTGGGACACGATCGTCCTCGACGCGCACGAGGACGGCATCAGGGTCGACTTCGATCTGATGGGAGGCGCGCCGCGATGGGCGCTCGGCCCCGGCCGTCCGGCCGGAAACCTCAACCCGAACTGGGAGCCCTCGGCGAGCGGGTACGGAGCCTTCGTGCGCGCGATCGCCACGCGCTACAGCGGCAACTACCTGCCGCCGGGTGCAACCGCGCCGCTGCCCCGGGTCGACTTCTGGACGGTCTGGAACGAGCCCGACTACGGGCCGAGCCTCGCCCCGCAGGGGGTTCCCGGGCACCTCACGGTCGAGAACAGCCCGCGGATGTACCGCAACCTCCTTGGCGCGGCCTGGCGTTCGCTGCAGGCCACCGGCCACGGGACGTCGACCGACACGATCGCGTTCGGGGAGCTCGCGCCGCGGGGGGAGAGCTTCTGGGGCGTGTTCTCGGGCATGAAGCCGCTGAGGTTCCTGCGTGCCCTCTACTGCGTGGACTCGCACTATCACGCGCTGCTCGGCCCTGCGGCCAAGATCCGGGGCTGTCCGACCACGCGCGCTGCCTCGAAGCGCTTCCGCTCCCAGAACCCAGCCCTGTTCCAGGCCAGCGGCGTCGCGGATCACCCATACATGCGGTGGTATAAGCCCAACCACGAGCTGAATCCCGATCCGACCAACCACTCCTCGACCGCGGACTACTCCTCGCTCGGGGTGATCGGCAACCTCACGCGCGCGCTCGACCGACTCCAGCGGGTGTACGGGTCAAGAACCCGGTTCCCGATCTACAACACCGAGTTCGGCTACATCACGAGCCCGCCCAAGCACAGCCCCGACCCCACGGCGAGCGTCCGGGTGATCTACCTCTCCCCCGCCACCGCGGCCGGCTACATGAACTGGGCCGAGTACCTGAGCTGGCGCAATCCGCGCATCCGCTCCTTCGAGCAGTACCTGCTCTACGACCCCCTGCGCCCCACCCGGTCCAACAACTACGGCGGCTTCGCCAGCGGCCTGTTGACCTGGAACGGCGCCCAGAAGGCGACCTACTACGCCTGGCGCCTGCCGCTCTACCTGCCGGTGACGACGGCCCGCCGCGGCCACTCGCTCGAGGTGTGGGGCTGCATCCGTCCCGCGCGGTTCGGGCTGCTCGACACGGGCTCGCCGCAGACGGCCGACCTCCAGTTCGCGCCCAAGGGAAGCGGGAGCTACACGACGCTCCAGACGATCACGGTCAGCACGGACAGCTGCTATTTCGATCTGCACGTCACGTTCCCGTCGAGCGGGAACGCCCGCCTGGCCTACACCTACCCAGCCGGCGACGAGCAGCTCGGCGACGGCGCCGGCGTGGTCAGCCGGTCGGTCCCGGTCACGGTTCGCTGAACTGCGCAACTTGCCCCCGGCACAAGCGTTCTTGTCTGAGATGACAGTGCGCCGCGTGTGGACGCTGGCGGCCACGGTGGGGGTGATCGTCTCGATTTCGGTGCTCGTGAGGGCGCCCGCATCGGCATCCGCCTCGGCCGGTCAGGTGTCGATCATCCAGGACTCCTCGCGCGTGCTGGAGGACCCGGCCGGCACGCTGGCCACGTTTCGCGCGCTCGGCGTGAACACTGTGCGGGTCATCGTGGTGTGGGCGCAGATAGCGCCCGGCTGGGAAGACCGGACGCCGCCGCGTGCCTTCGACGCCGCCGACCCGGCCGACTACCCCGAGGCCAACTGGGCGCCCTACGACGCGGTCGTCAAGCGGGCCAGCGCGGACGGCATCGCGGTCGACTTCACCCTGAGCGGCGGCGCGCCCCGGTGGGCCGAGGGGCCCGGCATCCCGCCCGCCGCGCTGGACAACCAGTACTGGGCCTGGCGCCCGTCGGCCCAGGCCTTCGGGCAGTTCACCCAGGCGGTCGGGGAGCGCTACAGCGGCACCTACGTGCCCCCCGGACAGACCGCTCCATTGCCGCGCGTGAGCTTCTGGGGGATCTGGAACGAGCCGAACTTCGGCGAGGATCTGGGGCCGCAGGCGATCAACGGGTCGACGGTGTCGGTGGCCCCCGGCATGTACCGCGCCCTGGTCGGGCAGGCCTGGAACGCGCTCCGGGCGACCGGGCACGGCTCCGACACGATCCTGTTCGGCGAGTTCGCGCCGCGTGGCATGAGCGCGCGAGGGACCCGCAAGCGCCCGCAGGGCCTGCCGGGCCAGTTCGCCCAGACCAAGCCGCTCCAGTTTCTGCGCACGCTGTACTGCGTGAACTCGGCCTACCGCCCGTTGCGGGGCTCGGCGGCACGGTCGGTGGGCTGCCCGGTGACCGCGGCGGGGTCTCGCGCGTTTCGCCGCCAG
The DNA here is from genome assembly GCA_963841535.1 of uncultured Solirubrobacterales bacterium. Lineage (GTDB taxonomy): Bacteria > Actinomycetota > Thermoleophilia > Solirubrobacterales > Solirubrobacteraceae > Palsa-465. Next base: position 125,212 of record CAWJDF010000006.1, read on the forward strand.
AATCCGGGGTTGTTCAACGCGTCCGGCATGGCCGACCACCCGTATCCGTCCAACCAGCCCCCCACGACCGAGACCTCGCGCGATCCCGACATCGCCCCGTTCCCGCGGCTGGGGAACCTCGAGCGCGCCATCGACCGGGTGCAGCGGGTGTACGGATCCCGCCGGCGCCTCCCGATCTACAACACCGAGTACGGCTACATCACGCATCCGCCCAACCGTGGCGGGTTCGTCTCGCCGGCCACCGCCGCGGGCTACCTGAACTGGGCCGAGTACCTGGGCTGGAAGCAGCCGCGGGTCGCCAGCACCATGCAGTACCTGCTGATCGATCCCCCGATCGGCCAGGGGGCGATCGGGGACGGCGGCTTCGCCAGCGGCCTCGAGTTCTCCAACGGTCGGGCCAAGCCCAGCTTCGCCTCCTACCGGCTGCCCCTGTGGCTTCCGGTCAGCACCACGCGCCGCGGGCGGACGCTCGAGGTGTGGGGCTGCGTGCGCCCCGCTCGCTACGGGATCCTCGACACCGGCTCGCCCCAGAGCGCCCAGATCCAGTTCGCGGCGCGGGCCGGTGGCGGCTTCAGGACCGTGCAGACGCTCCTGGCCGGCGATGCGGGCAACTGCTACTTCGACGTGCGGATCAGGTTCCCGGGGAGCGGGACGGTGAGGCTCTCCTACACCTACCCGCCCGGCTCGATCGGGCTGGCCGGGACGACCGTGTACAGCCGCAGCGTCTCGGTAACGGTGCGTTAATCGCCGGCGTACATGGCCTCGATCTCGGCTGCGTACTTGGCGGCGATCGGACGGCGCTTGAGCTTCATGGTCGGCGTCAGCTCGTCCCCGCCGGGGAGCCAGTCCCCCGACACGATCGTTAGCTTCTTGATCTGCTCGACCCGGGGGAGGTGCTGATTGGCATCCTCGATCGCCGCCTCGACCGCGGCCTTGACGTTCGGGTCTCGGGCGAGATCCTCGAGCGTGGTGGCCTCGATTCCCTGCTGCGCCGCCCATTGCGGGGCGAAATCGGCGTCCAGCACGATCAGCGCGGTGTTGTACGGGCGGCTGTCGCCGATGCAGATGGCCTGTCCGATCAGGGGGCTGGACGTCTTCAGGCGGGCCTCGATGTTGGCCGGCGACATGTTCTTGCCCGCCGCGTTGATGATCAGCTCCTTCTTGCGATCGACGATCGTGAGGAAGCCGTCGGCGTCGATTTGACCGATGTCGCCGGTGTGCAGCCATCCGTCGGCGTCGAGCGCCTCGGCGGTCTGCTCGGGCGCGCCCCGGTAGCCGGTCATCACGCATTCCCCGCGGACGAGCAACTCGCCGTCGTCGGCGATCTTCAGCTCGATCCCGGGATTTGCTGGACCAACCGTGCCGATCTTGACCTCGCCGGGCCGGTTGCAGGTGCCGGCGCCGCACGTCTCGGACATGCCCCACAGCTCGGCCAGCTCGATCCCGAGCGCGTGGAAGAACTCGAGCACCTCGACCGGGGTGGGCGCCGCGCCCACGTTGACCGCGATCAGCTGGTCGAGCCCCAGCATCGCGCGCAGCTTGGAGAACATCTCCTCGTCGGCCTTGGCGACCTGGGCCTCGAGCTCTCCGGGCACCGGCTCGCCGCGCTGCCTGAGCCGGACGCGCTCGAGCGAGGCGCGCATGGCCTGCTCGATCGGCCGGCGCTGCTCCTCGGGCTGGGCCGCCTGCATCGTCTCGAGTCCGGCCTTGAGCTTCTCCCAGATGCGCGGGACGGCGAAGAACCAGGTCGGCCGGACCTGGGGCAGGTAGGAGAGCACATCGCGCGGGTTGGGGCAGCACGTGATCGTCCCGGCGTAGACGACCGGGATGTAGTGGTGGGCCATGCGTTCGGCGATATGGGCCGCGGGGAGCCACGAGATCACACGGCCGCCGGGTTCGAACCGGATCACCTGCTCGACGGTCTCGGCGGCGGCCATGACGTTGTGGTGGGTGAGCTGCACGCCCTTGGGCGGCCCGGTCGTGCCCGAGGTGTAGATCAGCGTGACCAGGTCATGGGGGCGGATCTCGGCGCTGGCGGCGATCGGGTCGAAGCCCGGGTTGGAGCCCTCCACCTCGGCGAGCGCGATCGTGCCCTTCGGCGCCTCGCCGTCGACCACGACCACGTGAGCAAGGTTCGGCAGGTCGCGGCGGGCGGTGAGTAGCGGCTCCAGGTAGGCCTGCTCGGCGATCGCGACCTTCGCGTCGGCATCCTGGATCAGGTACTGGATGTCCTCGGGCGGATAGGTCAGATAGATCGAGAACGGAGTGGCTCCGAGCATCGCTGCGGCCAGGTCAGCGATGTGGAACTCGGGCCGGTTGCCGAGCATGATCGCCACGGTGTCCCCGCGGCCGACCCCGAGCCTCGCCAGCCCGCCAGCCACGTCGTCCACCCGCCGGAGCAGCTCCGCCCAGGTCAGCGAAACGCTGTCGTCGACGGTGCGGACCGCCACGATGTCCGGGTGGCTCGCGGCCGTGCGCCGTAGGGCCTCACTCACCGTCGGGGCGTCCACCGCGCGCCCCATCGCCGGCGAGATCGTGCTGCTCTCCATGCCCTCTCCTCTCCAGCTTTCCGTGATGCGGTTTCGGCGAACGCTACCAGCGGGGCCCGGGATCTCCGGTTAAGCGCGTGGCGCGTGTCAGTGCAGGTTTATCCCAGGACCGGAAAGCGTCGAGATGTCGTTGGTCAGCCCTATAACGAAGATCATCAGGATCAGCACGAACCCGACCACACCCGCGCGCTCCATGACCTCGAACGGGATCCGCTTGCCCCTGACCTTCTCGGCGACGGCCCAGAACACGTGCCCGCCGTCGAGCGGCAGGAACGGGAACAGGTTGATGATCGCCAGCGACAGCGAGATCAGCGCGAGCACCCAGAGCGCTTGGCTGGTGCTCGTGGCGAACGATTCTTGGGTCGCCGTGTAGCCGTACACGATGCTGTGAAGCTGCTTTCGCTCCTGCGGCTCGAAGATGCGCGCCACCGTCGAGACGGTCTGGGTGGTGACCGACCACAGGTTGCTGCCCGTGAGCGACGCGGCGTGCAGGGCGCCCACCGGCTCCATGACGGTGCCGAAGCTGAAGCCGAGCTCGGGGCGCTTGTCGGTCGCGTTGTAGCGCGGCCGGACCTCGAAGGTGAGCAGGCGGCCGCCTCGCTTGATCACAACGGTCGCGGGGGTCGCCGCGGTGCAGCCCTTGACCTGCCGGCCGGCGCAGCGGTGGGTGCGGAGCTGGCGTCGGATCGCTTCGGGCGAGCCCCTGACGCCGTCGACCGAGACGATCTGATCGTCGAGCTTCAGGACGTTCGCTGCGGGCGTTCCCGCCGTGATCAGCGCGACGTTGCGGTTCTCAACCGGCTGGCCGTTCTTGGTCGTCGGCTGTCCGGCCGAGAGGACGAGCGCGTACACGATCGCGAACGCGATCAGCAGGTTCACGGCCGGGCCGGCCAGGATCACCACGACCCGCTTCCACACGGCCTGGTTGTAGTAGGCGCGAGGGAGCACCTCGGGCGGTATGTCCTCGTGCGGGTTCATGCCGGTGATCCGTACGTAGCCCCCCAGCGGGAACGGGCCGATGCCGTATTCGGTCTCGCCGCGGCGGACCTTGACCAGCAGCGGGCCCATGAACAGCGAGAAGCGCTCGACCCGCATGCCCACGGCCTTGGCGACCGCGAAGTGGCCGAACTCGTGCAGGATAATCAGGGCGACAAAGCCGAGGAAGGCAAGGACGTACGACATGCCGCCTCCAGTGTGGCAGCCCCGGATGAGACTCCGGTAAGACCGGTTTCTAGGCGGCGGCGCGCTCGGCCACGAGCTCGCCGGCCACCCGACGCGCCTCGGCGTCGGCCTCGCCGAGCGACTCGAACGAGTGGACCGGCTGCGGTGGCAGCGTGGCCAAGGTCTCCTCGATCACCACCGCGATGTCCAGGAAGCGCAGCCGGCCGCGCAAGAAGGCGTGGACGGCCATCTCGTTGGCGGCGTTCAGCGTGCAAGTGGCGGTTCCACCGGCTCTTGCCGCCTCGCGGGCCAGGCGCACGCAACTGAACGTCTCCTCGTCGACCGGCTCGAAGGTGAGCGCGCCGACCTCGACCAGGTCCAGTGGGCGCACCGGAACGTCGACCCGCTCGGGGTGGTGCAGCGCGTAGGAGATCGGCACGCGCATGTCGGGATAGCCGAGGTGGGCCAGCGTGGCGCCGTCGCACAGCTGCACGAGGCTGTGCACGATCGATTGTGGGTGGACCACGATCTCGATCTGCTCGTAGGGCGTCCCGAAGAGGTGATGCGCCTCGATCAGCTCGAGGCCCTTGTTCATCAAGGTCGCCGAGTCGATCGTGATCTTGCCGCCCATGGCCCACGTCGGATGCGCGAGCGCCTGCTCGGTGGTCACGCTTTCCAGGTCCTCCCGTTTGAGGCCCCGGAACGGGCCGCCCGAGGCGGTCAGGATCAGGCGGTCGACTGTCCCCGGTGGCTCCGAGCCCAGCAGCTGATGAAGTGCGGAGTGCTCTGAGTCGACTGGGATGATGGCGGCTCCGGTGGCCTGCGAGAGCGCGGTGACGAGCTCGCCGCCGACGACCAGGGACTCCTTGTTGGCCAGGGCCAGGTCGACCCCCTCGGTCAGGGTGGCGACAGTGGGCAGCAGCCCAGCCGAGCCGACGATCGCGTTCAGGACCATGTCGCACTCGCAGTCGGCGATCAGGCGGACGATGCCGTCCGGCCCGGACAGGACCTCCCCGCCCGTCCAGGCCTCGCTGGCCTGGGCGGCCGCGTCGGGGTTGGCGATCGCCACCTTGCGCACGCCGTGGCGGCGCGCCTGGTTGAGCAGCGGCTCCCACGACCCGGCCGCGCTCAGCGCCACCACCGAGAGCTCCGACCCCGGCTGCGCGATCACGTCCAGGGCCTGCAAGCCGATCGAGCCGGTGGAACCGAGGATCGCGATGCGGCGGGGCACGTTGGTTGAGTCTAAGCCGGGTCGGTCAGTGGACGACGGCCTGCCAGACGTAGTAGCCGACCACCACCGTGAACAGCGCGGCGTCAAGCCGGTCGAGCGCGCCGCCGTGCGCGCCGAACAACGTTCCCGCGTCCTTCACGCCCGCGTCGCGCTTGACCAGCGACTCGAACATGTCCCCGAGCGGTCCGAGCAGTGCCACCGCCACCCCCAGGAGCAACGCGTTGCCCTGGGTCAGCCAGGTCTGGTACAGACCCGCGATGAACACCGCGATGATCGCGCCGAGCATGCCGCAGACAAGTCCCTCGATGGTCTTGCCGGGGGACACGTTGGGCGCTAGCTGGCGGCGGCCGAACAGCCTTCCGCCGGCGTAGGCGGCTGTGTCGCCGATGAACGTGCCGACCAGCACGTCGATCAGCACGCTGTCGCCGTGGGGCAGTTCGCGCAACAGCTCGACGTGCGCGAAGCAGACGCCAATCCAGTACACGCCGAGTAGCGTGCCGCCGATCGCGACCGTCGGGCGAGGCTGCTCGCGCGCGAGGGCCAGGATGAGCGTGACCGGCACGGCCGCCACGGCGACCTCCAGCACGCCGCCTTGACCTCCCGAGCGGGCGGCAAACACCATCCCGGCCAACGCCGCGAACCCCACGATGGCAACCGGTCGCCAGGCTCCCAGGAGCAGGTAGCACTCGTGGACGCAAATCAATCCGGCGGCGATGATGAACAGCTGGAAGGCCAGCCCGCCGAGATCGATGAAGATGATCGTGGCGACCGCGAGCGGAATCGCGACGAGGATCCGCGACAGGAGATCGGAGCGGCGACGGGGTTTTCTGGCCCGCGGCTCGCGGCGCGCCTGGCGCTCGCGGGGCGCCTGGCGGGCGCGCGCCTGCGGCACCGTTACCGGCCTCCGAAGCGCCGGGTGCGCACGGTGAAATCGTCGAGGCTCTGCTCGAGCGCCTCCCGCGAGAAGTCCGGCCAGAGCTCGTCACGAAACACCAGCTCCGCGTACGCGCCCTGCCACAGCAGGTAGTTCGAGATGCGCTGCTCGCCGCTGGTGCGGATGATCAGGTCTGGATCGTGCATGTCGGGCGCGTACAGGTGAGCGCGGAAATCATCCTCGCTACCAGCATTAAAGGTTCGCGCTGCGTCGACGATTTCCGCCCGTCCGCCGTAGTTGAAGGCCACGAACAGCGTGATCCGCCGGTTCTCGCGCGTGACCTCCTCGGCCCAGGCCATGCGCTCGACCAGGCTGTCCGGCACGGGATCGCTGCGGCGACCGATGAAACGCATGCGGACGCCCTCCTCGTGCAGCTCGGGTGTCTCGGCCTCGATCCGGCGCGCCATCATCGCCATCAGACCGTTGACCTCCTCCTGCGGCCGGGTCCAGTTCTCGGTCGAGAATGAGTACACGGTCAGCTCCTCGATGCCCAGATCGACGGCGTCCCGTAGCCGAGCCCGCACTGTTTCGGCGCCCGCCTCGTGCCCGGCCAGCGCGGGCAGTCCGCGGCGCTTGGCCCAGCGTCCGTTGCCATCGGTGATGATCGCGACGTAGCGCGCTCGGGCGCCGTCGGTTTCGGCGGTCCCCCGCTCGGCGCGAGCAACCACCTAGACCTCCAGGATCTCGGCTTCCTTGTGCTTGAGCAGCTCGTCGAGCTCGGCGATGCGGCCGTCGGTCACCTTCTGGAGCTCGACCTCGGCGCGGTGCTCGTCGTCGGACCCGGCCTCGCCGGCCTCCTTGAGCTCGCGCAGGTCGTGCATGACGTCCCGGCGGATGTTGCGGATCGCCACCCTGCCCTCCTCGGCGATGTGGCGAACCACCTTGACCAGCTGCTTGCGGCGCTCCTCGGTGAGCTCAGGGACCCCCAGGCGGATCAGGTTGCCGTCGTTGTTGGGGGTGAGGCCGACGTCGGACTCGAGGATGGCGCGCTCGATCGCCTTGATCGAGCTCTTGTCGTACGGCTGGATGGTCAGGAGCCGCGCCTCGGGCGCGCTGATCGTCGCCAGCTGCTTCAGGGGCGTGGCCGTTCCGTAGTAGTCGACCTGAATTCGGTCCAGCAGCGCCGGGCTCGCGCGCCCCGTCCGAACCGAGCCGAACTCGTTGCGCATCGCCTCAACCGACTTGTGCATCCGCTCCCGCGCGTCGGCCAGGAGCTCGTCGATCATGTCCGTGGTCATGTTCTCACCAGCGTCCCCACTCGTTCTCCGGACACTATCTTGTCGATGTTCCGCCCGTCAGCCATGTTGAACACGACGATTGGGAGATTGTTGTCCATGCACAGGGCAAACGCGGTCGAATCCATGACCTGGAGGCCCCGCGTGAGGGCATCCTTGTGGGTGATCTCAGGGATGAACTCGGCGTTCGGGTCGGTGCGCGGGTCGGCCGTATAGACGCCCTCAACCTGGTTCTTGGCCATCAGGATGATCTCGGCGTGGAGCTCGGCGGCCCGCAGTGCCGCCGCGGTGTCGGTCGTGAAGAACGGGTTTCCGGTGCCCGCGGCGAAGATCACGACCCGCCCCTTCTCGAGGTGGCGCATGGCCCGCCGGCGGATGTAGGCCTCGGCCACCTCCGAGATCGTGATCGCCGACTGCACCCGGGTCTGGACGTCCAGCTTCTCCAGCGCGTCCTGGAGGGCCAACGCGTTCAGGACCGTGGCCAGCATGCCCATGTAGTCGCCGGTGGCGCGGTCCATTCCCTTGGCGGCCTCGGCGAGCCCGCGGTAGATGTTGCCGCCGCCGACCACGATCGCCACCTCGACCCCGCGGCGGTGCACGGCGGCGATCTCGGAGGCGATGGCCTGGACGCGGGCGGGGTCGGTCCCGTACTCGAGGTCGCCCATCAGCGCCTCGCCCGATAGTTTGAGGAGGATGCGGTGGTAGACCGGCGGTCGTCCGTCCGTACCCTCGGTTTGCGTCGCGGTCACTGCGCCCCTCCGCTCGGCCGAGGCGGTCAAGCGCCCACGGCGAACCGGGCGAACCGGCGGATCACCACGTTCTCGCCCGTCTCTGAGGCCAGCTCGGCCCGCAGCTCCTCGATGGTCTTGCCGCCGTGCTTGTCCTCGTTGACGTGCTTCTGGCGCAGCAGGACGACATCGTCGAGCCACTTGTCGAGCTTGCCCTGGACGATCCGCTCGCGGACGTTCTCGGGCCGGTCGGCCGCCTGCTCGACCGCGATCCGCTCCTCGCGCTCGCGATCTTCGGCGGGCACGTCATCGTCGGTTACGGCCAGCGGGGCGGCGGCCGCGATGTGTAGGGCGAGGTCGCGCGCGAACTCCACGAAGTTGTCGTTGCGGGCGACGAAGTCGGTCTCGCAGTCGACCTCGACCAGCACGCCGATCTTGTTGCCGGCGTGGATGTAGCTCTGGACCACGCCCTCGCTCGCCTCCGCGCCGGCGCGCTTGGCCGCCTGGGCCTGGCCGCGGGCGCGCAGGATCTCGACCGCCCGCTCGACGTCCCCGGATGACTCGGTCAGGGCCTCGCGGCACGCGAGGATGCCGGCGCCGGTGCGGTCGCGAAGAGCCTTGACTTCTTTTGCGCTGATCGCACTCATGCGTTTTCCTCCGCGGCGGGCTCGGGATTGTCGGATTCAGGTGACGGCTCAGCCGCGGTCGGCTCCTGCGGGGCGGGAGCCGACGGCTCGTCAGGCGGTGGCTCCGACGCGGCCTCCGGCGCGGGTGCGGCGGGTTCCGGCTGCGGCGCGGGGGCGGGTGCCGCGGCCTCTGGCTCGGGTGCGGTGCCGCGGGTTCGGGCTGCGGCTCGGGGGCGGGTGCCGCGGCCTCGGGCTCGGGCTCCGGTGCCGCGGCTTCGGGTTGCGGCGCGGGGGCGGGTGCCGCGGCCTCTGGCTCGGACTCCCGTGGCGCGGGCTCCTCCGCGGTCTCGGCCGGGACCGGCTCCTCCGCCGTGGCGGCTGCGGCCGGCTCCTCCACAGTCTCGGCCGGGACCGGCTCCTCGCCGTGGCGGCTGCGGCCGGCTCCTCCGCGGTCGTCGCAGCGGCCGGCGCCTCAGCGGTGGTCGCGGTGGCCTGCGCTTCCTGGGCGGGCGCCTGCTCGCGCGCTCGAGCCTCTGCCTCCTGGCGCTCGGTCTCGGCGGCTTCCTGCCGCGCGCGCTCCTCCGCTTCCTGACGGGCGCGCTCCTCGGCCTCTTGCCGCGCCCGCTCCTCCGCTTCCTGACGGGCCCGCTCCTCGGCCTCCTTGCGCTCGCGCTCGAGCCGCGCGCGCTCCTCCTCCTCGCGGAAGACGTTGTGACCCTGGGAGACAACGTCGCCGACCGCCCTGGTGATCAGCGCGCACGAGCGGATCGCGTCGTCGTTGCCCGGCACCACGTAGTCGATCCCATCCGGGTCGCAGTTGGTGTCGACCAGGCCGATGATCGGGATGCGCAGGCGCTGGGCCTCGCGCACGGCGATCGCCTCGGTCTTCAGGTCGATCACGAACATCGCGTCGGGCAGGCGCTGCATGTTCTTCACGCCGCCCAGGTTCGCCCGCAGCTTCTCCAGGTCCGCCTGCGCCGACATCCGCTCGCGGGTCGGGAGCAGCTGCAGCTGGCCCTCGGTCTCGTAGCGCTCGAGGTCGTGCAGCCGCTTGATTCGCAGGGAGATCGTCTGGAAGTTGGTCAGCAGCCCGCCGAGCCAGCGATGGTTGACGTAGGGCATCTCGGCCGCCTCGGCGTTCTCCCGGATCGTGTCCCGGGCCTGCTTCTTGGTGCCGACGAACAGCACGGATCCCCCGCGGCGGGAGACCTCGACGGCGAACTGGCGGGCATCCTCCAGCAGGGCCTGTGTCTGCAGGAGGTCGATGATGTAGTTCCCGTCGCGCTCGCCGAAGATGAAGCGGCGCATCTTGGGATTCCAGCGACGGGTCTGGTGGCCGAAGTGGACGCCGGCCTCCAGCAGCTCCTTGATACCGATCTGAGCCACGGTCTGCTCCCTTGGATTGGCGTTGCTTACAGCCCGCTCAAGCGCTCTCGTGGACCTCGTCTGATCGAGGCAGGGCACGATCCGCCAGAACGGGATCGGGGACGGTCCGAACCAGTTTACGCAAGTTTTCGCCCGCCGCTACGTTTTCAGGTGTAGCGGGCCATTCGCTTCCCCTACCTTCAGCGGTGGCTCGTGCGCGGGCCGAACCTCCCTTCCCCTACCTCCGGTGGCTCGGTTCGCAACATTGGGCGGGGCGGCTGTGGACGGGCCGCCCCGCCTTCTATTTAGGCGGTCGTGCCCGTCTGGCAGCCCTCGGGCCAGCCGCTGTTTGCCGCAGGCGTGAACGGGCTTGCGGTCCTCTCCTTACCAAGGGCTCCTCAAGGGCTGCCAGGACGGGCACCGACCGCCTCTAGATTAGAGAGCCAGCGGGCCGGTGCGCGAGCATTTCGCCACACGCAGGGTCGGTAAGGCCGAGTGGCGTACTACTCGCTTTGCTCCGCCCGTACCAGCGCCACGGCCAGATCGTCCGGCAGCGGCGACGAGACGTCCACCTCCGCCCCCGTCACCGGGTGGGCGAAGGCCAGGCGGGTGGCGTGGAGGAACTGGCGGTTCATGCCGTAGCGGCCGCGCGTGCCGTATTGGGGGTCGCCGCAGACCGGGTGGCCGATCGCGGCAAGGTGGACGCGGATCTGGTGGGTGCGGCCGGTCTCGAGCGCCACGCGCAGGAGGGCCGAGGCGGGCAGCAGGCGCTCGATCTCGAAGTGGGTGCGGGCCTCGCGCGGATCGTCTGAGTCGATCGACATCAGCTTGCGGTCGCGGCGGTGGCGCCCGATCGGGGCGTCGATCGTCCCGCTGCGGGCGGGCGGATGGCCGTCGACCAGGGCCAGGTACTCGCGGCGCAGCCGGCGCGCGGCGAGCAGGGCCTTCAGCGCGCGATGGACCGAGTCGTTCTTGGCCACCACGAGCAGGCCCGAGGTGTCGCGGTCCAGGCGGTGCACTATGCCTGCCCGCCACGGCTCCTCGCCGCCGGCGGCCCGCCCGGCAAGGGCCTGGGCCAGCGTGCCCGCCGAGTGGCCCCGGGCCGGGTGCACCACGACGCCGGCGGGCTTGTCCACGACGAGCAGGTGCTCGTCCTCGTAGGCCACCTCGAACGGGGCCAGCCGATCGGGCACCGGTCCGGACTCGATGGCCGCTTCGTCGACCTCGATCGCCTCGCCGGCGGCCACGAGGTGTCGCTTGGGCCGGACCGCCCCGTCGACCCGGACCCGACCATCGTCGATCAGCGACTGCGCCCGAGCCCGCGATCCGAGCGGGTCGGCCAGGAAGCGGTCAAGTCGGGTGCCGGCCGCCTCGTCGGGCACGCGCAACTCGATGCGAGTGTCGGTCGTCACCTAGATTCGGACGCTCGTGCGCCCCGCTGCGCGGGCCGCTGCCGCGGCCCTTCGAGCACCCACAACAGCGCCAGCACGCCAAAGGTGATCGACATGTCGGCCACGTTGAACGCCGGCCAATGCGGCAGCTTGATGAAGTCCGTGACGGCGCCGTTGGCGATCCGGTCGATCAGGTTGCCGACCGCCCCGCCGACCAGCATGCCGGTGGGAATCCACAGCCATGGCCGGTCCGGGTGCAGAGCGAAGTAGCCGAGCAGCAGCGCCAGCGCGGCCAGGGTGAACACCAGCACGAGCGTTCCCCCGCTCGAGAAGATGCTGAACGCCACCCCCGTGTTGCGCACATGCACCAGGTTCACCCCCGGCAGGAACTTCTTCTCCTGACCTGCCGCGATCCCGGTGGCGATCGTGTGCTTGGTCACCTGATCAAGAGCCAACACGATCCCGGCCACGAGCGCGGCCCGCGCGACGTTGGCCACGCGTAGCGATGACCTGGCCTTCGTCATCTCAGCCCACCCGCGCGCGAATCGCCCGTCAGCCTCTGATCGCGTTGACCACGATGGTCTCGACGACGTAGAGGAGGATGATCGCGATCATAGGGGTGAGGTCGAACATGCCGATCGGGGGAATGAACCGGCGGAAGATCCTCAGGTATGGCTCGCACACGTCGCGCAGGAAGTTCATCACCGCGTCGGTAAAGCGCGAGTAGGGCGGCCGCAGGCCCAGCGAGAACATCATGTTGAGCAGGATGTAGATGAAGATCAGCAGGATGTAGACCAGGAACAGCGCCTGCACGTAATTGGCGATGTCGCCCCGGGTGAGCGCCGCGAGCACCATCAGCGCCCCGCTCCGACGACCGCATCGAAGGCCTCCTGGAAGGCGGGACGCACGCCCGCCCGCTCGAGCGCCGCCAGCCCGCGCGCGGTGGTCCCGCCGGGGGAGGTGACCTCCCGACGGACCGCGAGCGTGTCGTACTCGCGCTTGTGCAGCAGCGCGGCCGTCCCGGCCATCGTCTCGGCCACAAGTCGACCGGCCAGACCGGCGGCGAGACCGTGCCGGACCGCGGCGTCGACCTGGGCCTCGACCAGCAGCGCCTGGTAGGCCGGCCCCACGCCCACGACCGCCCCGGCCGCGTCCATAAGCGGCTCGGGGACACGGACCACCGTCCCCACGCGTCCGAACAGCTCGAGCACGGACGCCTCGAGCCGCTCGTCGGGCTGGGGCTCGGGCGAGTAGCACACCACCCCTTGGCAAACCTCGACCGGAGTGTTCGGCATGAAGCGAAACACCGGCACGCCGTACCCCTCGCGGAGCGTCGTCGTCGTGACGCCGCTGAGAACCGACGCGACCGCCTTGGCGTGGCCGCGCAACTCGCGAGACACGGACGGGAACTGCGCCGGCTTGTGGCACAGCACGACCAGATCGGATCGCTCGGCCACCGCGCGGTTGGAGCGCAGCGCCTTTCCACCCACCTCTCGGGCCAGCCGCTTCGCGCGACCCGACCCGCCGTCGGAGCACAACACGGGCTCTCCCCAGCCGCGCGCGAGCGCGCGAGCCATGTTGCCAGCGCCGATCAGTCCGACCTGCATGGAGGTAAATCTATCGCTGGCGCGAACCCCCGCCGGGGACAGCGCCTCAGCTCTGGTTGAAGAAGCCCTTCTCGAGCAGGCGGGCGCGCTCCTCCGCGGACACCTCGACGTTGCGCGGAGTGAGCAGGAACACCTTGTCTGCGATCCGCTGCATGCCGCCGTCGAGCGCGTAGGTGAGCCCGCTCGAGAAATCGATCAGGCGCTTGGAAAGGTCGTGATCGGTCTTCTGCAGGTTCAGGATCACCGGGATGGCGTCCTTGAACTTGTCCGCCACGTCCTGGACCTCGTTGAAGTTCTTCGGCTCGACGAAATGGACCCGGTCGGCTCCCCCGCGCCCGTTGCCGCGCCCGCCGCCCACCGGGCGCAGCGAGGCAGTGCCCCGGTCGGCCTCGGGATCGTCGGCGAAGATGTCGTCGAACTCGTCGCGCCGGCGGCGAGAGCTCAACCGGCGAACGTTCGGACGGTCGCTGTAGGCGTGCTGGGCTTCGGCCTCGGGCTCGGTATAGGCCTCGGCATCGTCCTCGTAATCCTCGTCGTCCGCCAGACCGAAGTACATGAGTGTGCGATGCCAGGTGTCTCGTAGGGCCATCTCGGATTCGGTCTTTCGCTGAAAGGCGCGGTTTCCCTGCCGTGATTATGACGCTCCGGAGCCCCCTCCGGGGTGGTATAGGGTGGTTCCAAGCCGGACGATCGTGGCCCCCTCCTCCACGGCCACCACGTAGTCCTGGCTCGTGCCCATCGAGAGATGGGCCAGCCCGTACTCGGCGGCGAGCTCCCTGAGGGCCGCAAAATGGGGCCGGTTGGACTCGGGCGCCGGTGCGAGCGGGGGCATCGTCATCAATCCCACCACGTTCACCGGACAGCGCTTGAGGAAGCCCGGAAGCTCCTCGGGCGCGATGCCGCTCTTGCCCTCCTCGCCGGCCACGTTGACCTCGACCAGGACCTCGGTCGACGGGCTGCCGTGCTGGCCGAGCTGCTCGAGCGCCGAATCGCTGGCCACCGTCTCGATGTAGCGAACATGCGGCAGGACCTGCCGTACCTTGCGACTCTGGAGATGACCGATGAAGTCCCAGGTGAAGGCGCCGGGATACGCCTCGGCCTTGGCCTCGAGGTCTTGGGCCCGGTTCTCCCCCAGCAGCTCGAGCCCCGCCTCGGCCAGCACCCCGAGCTCCTCGAGCGGGACGTACTTGACCGCGGCCAGGATCTGCACCTCGCCGGGGTCGCGCCCGGCGGCGGCGATCTCTGAGCGCACCCGCTCCAGGTTGGCGCGGACCACCTCGGCACGCAATCCGGTGATCAGCTCAACCACGCCAGGCCAGCCTGCCGCCCGGTGACGCCCTGGTCACGACGGTGGGAGAAGAACAGGGTCGGATCCGAGCACATCGTGCACAGCTCGACGTCGTGCACCGCGGCCACGCCGGCGTCCTCCAGCTCGGCCCTGGCGATCGCCTTCAGGTCGAGGTTGCGACCCCGCCGCACACCACGGCCGAGCCCGGCGAACCGCGCGTGGACCTCCTCGCCCACCTCGTAGCAGCAGGGCCCGGCGCCGGGACCGATCGCCGCCTCGATCGGGCCGTCCACCCCCAGCTCTCGTATAGCCCGGACGCCCTGCGCCACGATCCCGCCGGCCAGCCCCCGCCAGCCCGCGTGGAGCATGGCGACCGCGCCGTCGCCGTTCGATCGCCCCCGTCCCGCCACCGCGATCGGCAGGCAGTCCGCCACGAGCACCATCGGCGCGAGGCCGCGCAGCGGCGTGGCCTGACCGTCGGCCTCGGGCAACTCGGCGCCTTCGTCGGGCAGCGGCGCGACTCCCGCCACCGGCAGCGAGGTGATACGCCGCACGTCGGTGCCGTGGACCTGCCGGATGTGCGCCGGCGCAACCCCCACCTCGGCTTGGAGCTTGGCCCGGTTGCGCTGGACGGCCTCGGGTTGGTCCGCGGTCAGCCGGCCCAGGTTCAGGCTGGCGAAGGGGCCCGCGGAGAATCCGCCGCGGCGGGTGGTGAACACCGCTCGGGCGCCCGGCAGGTCGATCCCGAGGTGCTCGCCGCAGGCGTAGAACGGCGCCGGGAGCCTCATCTCAGGTGCAGCTCCTGGTCGGGCACTTGCTCGCGCTGCGCGTACTCGAAGTGGGCTCGGCCGGCCGCCTGCCAAGCCGCGGCGTGCGCCCAGCCACCCACGCGCGGCGCTCGCTCGTACAGGTGCAGGCGGATCGAGGCAGTCTCCGTGTTGTAGCAATAGGCGGCCGCGCCATCCGGGTCGTGATAGGTGACGCCGGCTAGGCGATCGCGCTCGGCATCGACCTCGGCGACCAGCTTGCGCGCGCCGTCGATCGCCTCGAAGCGCCAGCCGGTCAGCGAGTAGCTGCTCCAGTTGGTGAAGACCCGCCGGGGCGAGACCGAGCAGAAGTCGCTTCCGGCCAGATGTCCGACGACCGGCGTGAATGGCCCGATCTCCCGCCCGCCCCGCCGGACGCGTACCGACACCGCGTCGACGAACGCCCCGGGCGCCGGCTCGCCGCGGTCGTCGCGCAGGTCGCTGCAGTGGACCCAGGCCCACGCGTCGGCGTGCTTGGCCCCCCACAGGTGCGCCTGCCCGCCACGGGCGCCGGCCAGTTCGAGGCGCTCTCCGGCGTAGGTGATCGTGCCCTCGATCTCGAGATCGGCGTGCGGCAACTCGAGCACCGTCTGAGCTAGCCCGAGCCGCTCGGCCAGCGGGTGCACGTGCCGGTAGCTCCCCACGGAGGGACTCCAGCGCAGGTCCCACGCCACGTCTTCGAACCCACCGGCCGCACCCCGGTCGCTCAGGATGGCGTCCCCGATGCACAGCTCGAACGGCTCTCGCCGAGTCCTCAGCTCCTCGATCGCGAGCACCCGCTTGCGCGCGTGTACGCCGTTGCCGTCGAACGTCACGAACCACAGGGCGGCCGAGGGCGCCTGACCGGTCGCCGGCAATGGCGCGCTCATTGTGTAGCGGATCCACGCTCCCACTCGGGAGGCCTGATCGGTCAGCGTCAGGTAGTAGACCTCGTAGTGGCCGGGCCGTCCGTCCCAGCGCGGCGCGTTAACGGCCGGTCGCGGCATTCAGCGCCTCGGCAAGCTCCTGATCGCGTCCAATGGCACGGCGGTCCAGTTTGGCCGCCAGCGCGGCGCGCAGTCCGCGTCCGATCGCCGGACCCTCCGGCACGCCGGCGGCGAGCAGGTCGCGCCCGTCGATCGCAAGCCGCACGTGCCGCAGGTGCTCGAGCCACTCGCGGGCCTGGTCCTCGGGGCCGAGCGCGCCGGCCAGCGCGACGAGCTCGGGCGGCGCGCCGGCCGCGGCGAGCCCGATCGCGGACGGCGCGTCCGCCGCCTCCAACAGGCTCGCCAGCTCGCCGCCACGCGTTGCGGTGGCCACGATCGCATCGCGATCCTCGGCCTCGAACGCGAGGAAATCGAGGAGTCCGCGCAGCTCGCCTGCCGGCACGCCGCGGGCCGCCAGCGCCAGCGCGAGCCGGTCCGGCCGCACGTCGGACGGCAGCAGGGCGAGCGCCCGCCGGGCCAGCCCGTCGTCCTCCAGGCCGAAGCCGTGGTGCAGGGCACGGTCGAGCCCCAGGTCGCGGACGGCGAGCAGGCCCTTCACCGGATCGGCCTCGCGCGCCAGCAGCCTGAGCTCGGCGCCGAGCCGTGAGCCGCTGACCGTGTTCAGGGCACCGGCCCGGATCGCGTCGTCGGCCAGCCCGCGGGTGTGCGGCTCGACCTCGAACCCCATCCGGGCGGCGTACCGGGCCAGCCGGAAGAGCCGGGTCGGGTCGTCGATGAAGCTGCTGTCGTGCAGGACGCGTAGACGGCGCGCCTTAAGGTCGTCGAGCGCGCGCGGCGCGGCGTTCAGCTCGCCCGGAGCCTCGCCGGCCAGCCCGACCGCGATCGCGTTGACCGTGAAGTCGCGCCGGAGCAGGTCCTCGGCCAGGGACGCCGGCGCCACGTCGGGCAGCGCCCCGGGGTGCGCGTAGGTCTCGCGGCGCGAGCGCGCGATGTCGTAAGCGAACCCGTCCAGCCGCACCGTCCAGGTCCCGAAGCGGTCGTGCACCCTGAGTTCCCCGCCCAGCGACGTCGCGAACGCCGCCGCGTCGCCCTCGACCACCAGGTCGAGATCGAACGGCGTGCCGCCCAACAACACGTCCCGAACCGCCCCGCCCACCAGATACACCGGCATCTGGCCGTTCAGGCGGGCGAGCAGCGGCCGGGCCGCCGGGAGCCCCCTGATGCGCTCCAGCAACTGCGCCCGCTCGGGATGAAGCTTCGGCATGGACATAGTTTCTTCCAAGGTGTTCCGGGAGACCGCTGGCTAGCATGGCTGCCATGCCGAGTCTCGGTTCGCGGCGATGGCTGCGGTACGGGATCGTCGCCGTAGCCGTCCTGCTCGTGCTGGCTGGAGGCGCGGTGGCGTTCGTCCTCGCCCACTCGCCGCACAACATCTCACACCCCAACGTCGAGTTCACCGAACCCGCGACCACGGCGCCGCCTACGACGCCGAAGAAGGCCGCCGCGGTCGACACCTTCTCCTGGCCGCGCTACGGATTCGACGCAGCGCGCACGCGCGTCTTCACACCGGACAATGCGCCGGAGCCGCCCCTGCGCGTCGGATGGCGCTTCCAGGACTTCGCCCTGCTCGAGTTCCCGCCGGTCATCTACCAGAACCGGCTGTACCTGATCGACGACAACGGCTCGGCCAAGGCGCTCGACAAGCGCACGGGCCACAAGCTGTGGGAGACCAAGGTCGGGTCACTGGCGGCGGCCTCCCCTGCCCTCGGCATCAAGCAGGGGCTGATGTACGTCCCGGTGCTCTCGGCCCACGGGAAGTCCCCCGGCGACGGCCGCTTCGAGGCGCTCTCGATGAAGACCGGCCGGATCGTCTGGTCAAAGGTCATCCCGGCCGGCACCGAGTCCTCGCCGATCGCCTTCGGGGACGCCGTGTACTTCGGCGACCAGAGCGGGACGGTGTACTCGCTGAACGCGACGACCGGCCACGTGAACTGGCGATATCACGCGAGCAGCGCGGTCAAGGGCGGCCCGTCTCTGTCGGGCGACGTCCTGTACTTCGGCGACTACGGCGGGCGGGCCTACGCGGTCAACGCCGCCACCGGGCATCAGGTCTGGGCCGTCAGCACCAATGGGGCCCACTTCGGGTTCGGGTCGGGCAACTTCTACTCGACGCCGGCCGTGGCTTTCGGGCGCGTGTACATGGGCAACACCGACGGGCGGATCTACTCGTTCGCGGCCAAGACCGGCCAGCTCGCATGGGCAACCGGGACGGGCGCCTACGTATACGCGTCTGCGGCGGTCGCCGACATCCCCGGCCTCGGACCGACCGTGTACCTCGGCTCCTACGACGGGAACTTCTACGCGTTCAACGCGCGCTCCGGTGCGATCCGCTGGAAGCATCCCGCCGGCGGCAAGATCTCGGGCTCGGCCACGATCGTGGGCGACGTCGTCTACTACTCGGACCTCGGCACCAAGACCACGGCCGGGCTCGACGCGCGCACCGGCCACAAGGTGTTCTCGTTCCCGGACGGAGCGTTCAATCCGGTGGTGGCCGACGACTCCGGCACGATCTACCTGACCGGCTATACGATGCTCTACCAGATGCTGCCCAAGCATGGATGACGCCGGCGCGCTAACTTAATTCCTACACGGCGCTCGCAGCCACTCAACAAAATCCCCGCATACGGCGTGCAAAGAAGCTCGCAGGGAACGTGCGTTCGAGAGCTTCCTGCTATCCTTATGCGTCTATGCGTTGTCGTAGTGGAAGCCACTGCCAGGAGCCGGCCCTCCAAGGCCGACGGTTCTGCGCGGAGCACGCGGCGGAGCTTGATCGCATGCGCGAAGAGCTCAAGGATGCCGCTGCAGCTCGCATCGGCCGGGGTCGGCCGAAGCGGTCGTCAACGTGCTGCCGTCCTGGCTGTTATGAGCCCCGCGTCCCGCCCGCGGCGTATTGCGATGCATGCGCTGCCGCCGGCTACGTGGAAGAGGCCGCTTAACCGCGGCCGAATCAACCGGGCCAACATAGAAACCGTAGGTTTGACCGAAGTAGGCGCGGGATTCTGCGCCCCGCGGGTCGCTGGCTCTAGGTAATGAGCCTGATCGGCGCGCCGGCGTGGGCCAGATGCGTCTTGATCTCCGCAACCGTGTGCTGGTCATAGTGGAGAATCGAGGCGCATAACACGGCGTCGGCGCCAGCCTGGAGCGCATCGGTCAGGTGCTCGAGTCGCCCCGCGCCGCCCGAGGCGATCACGGGTACCTCGACGGCCCCAGCCACCGCCCCGGTCAGCTCGAGGTCGTAGCCCGCATTCGTCCCGTCCCGGTCCATGCTGGTCAGCAGGATCTCGCCGGCTCCGCGCTCAGCCCCCTCGCGGGCCCAATCGACCGTGTCGCGGCCGGTCGGTGTACGGCCTCCGGCCACGTACGCCTCCCAGCTACCGTCGTCACGCGCCTTGGCGTCGATCGCCAGCACCACGCACTGGGCGCCAAACGTGGCGGCCAGCTCATCGATCAGCTCGGGCCGGGTCAGAGCCGCGGAGTTGACCGACACCTTGTCGGCGCCGGCGTCGAGCACGGCCTGGGCGTCGGCGACCGAGCGGATGCCGCCCCCGATCGTGAACGGAATGAACACGTCGTCAGCGGTTCGGCGGGCCAGATCGACCACGGTCTCGCGCCGATCGGAGGTGGCCGTGATGTCGAGGAACACGAGCTCGTCGGCGCCGGCGGCGTCATAGCGGCACGCCAACTCGACGGGATCGCCCGCGTCGCGCAGGTCGACGAACCCGATGCCCTTGACTACCCGCCCGGCATCGACATCCAAGCAGGGGATGACCCGTTTGTAATGCATTCAGTGGGTTGCGTCGTCCAGGACAGCCTGTGCGTCGGCGACCGTGAAGCGCCGTTCGTACAGCGCCTTGCCGACGATCACGCCGTTCAGGTTGACCTGCCGCAGTGCGGCGAGCGCGCGCAGGTCATCCAGCGAGGAGACACCACCCGAGTACGTGTAGCTCCCCCGCACGGCCTCGGCCACCCGGCGGGCTCCGTCCAGGTCGGGACCCTCCAGCATGCCGTCGCGGTCGATGCTCGAGTACACGAACCGGCGAACGCCGCGGGCGTTCAAGTGCTCGATGACGGCCTCGAGCGGAATGTCGGTCTGATGCGTCCACCCGGCGGCGGCCAGCCGTCCGTCCCGCACATCGACCGATACCACCACCCGGTCGTCGAACTCGGCGACCGCCTGATCCAGAAAGTCGACATCGACGTATGCCGCCGTTCCGAGCAGCACCCTGGCCGCGCCCGCGGCGATCGCGTCCCTTACCGCCTCGATTGTCCGTAGGCCCCCGCCCACCTGCACCGGGACCTCGGCCTCCGCGGTGATCCGCCGGATCTCCTCGAGGTTGACCGGCGCGCCGCTGCGCGCGCCGTCCAGGTCGACCACGTGCAGGCTGCGCGCGCCGTCGGCCACCCACCGCCGGGCTGCCTCGAGCGGATCGGCGTCGTAGACCGTGCTCCGGTCGAACTCCCCGCGGGTGAGGCGGACCGCCTTGCCCTGAAGGATGTCGACGGCGGGCAGGAGGATCATGTGCGGGCGCTCGCGAGGCCCACGCATGCCCCCACGAAGCTGTGGAGCAGGCGCAGCCCGTCCCGCGAGGACTTCTCGGGATGGAACTGGACGCCGTGCACGCCGTCACGGCCGACGATCGTGGCGAACCGCTCGCCGTACTCGGTGGTTCCGATCACGTGGTCGAGGTCGCGGGGGCGCACCGCGAACGAGTGCACGTGGTAGAAGGGACAGCCGCCCGGGGGTAGCTCCCCGGTCAGCGGCGAGGCGCGCTCCAAGCGAACCTCGTTCCAGCCGATGTGCGGGACGCGCTCCTCGCCGGCCTGCAGGCGCGTGACCTCGCCGCCGATCAGTCCGAGCCCGGCCGCGCCGCCCAACTCCTCGGAGGTGTCGAACAGAAGCTGCATGCCGAGGCAGATGCCCAGCAGCGGCCTGCCGCCCGCGACCAGGTCACCGATCAGCTCGGGCAGCCCCAGCGCGTCGAGGTTGCGCATGGCCTGCGGGAACGCTCCCACCCCCGGCAGCACGAGGCCGTCACAGGCTTGCAGCGCCTGATGGTCGCTGGTCAGCGCGACCGTCGCGCCCACGCGCTCGAGCGCCTTCTCCACCGAGCGGCGGTTGCCCATCCCGTAGTCGATCACGCCGATCCGAGTCACACGAGGGTCCCCTTGGTGCTGGGCACGCCGCGCTCCGTCGTGTCCAGTGCCGTGGCGGACCGGAGCGCCCGAGCCAGCGCCTTGAACGACGCCTCGATCACGTGATGGGCGTTGGTGCCGCGCTCGACGGTCAGATGCAGGGTCAGCTTGGCGTTCAGGGCGAAGGCGCGCAGAAACTCTTCGACCAGCTCGTGGTCGAAGTTGCCGATCGCGCCCGGCGGGAGATCGGCCTCGAACGCGCACAGGCCGCGGCCGGAGATGTCGATCGCGCACGAGGCGCGCGCCTCGTCCATGGGGATGGTGGCGTGGCCGAAGCGCGCGATGCCGGCGCGGTCGGCGAGCGCCTCGTCGAGCGCCTGGCCGATGCAGATCCCCACGTCCTCGACCGTGTGGTGTGCGCCGGTGTCGAGGTCGCCACGCGCGCGTACGACCAGGTCGAAGTGCCCGTGCCGGGCCAGCAGGTCGAGCATGTGGTCGAAGAAGCCGACGCCGGTGTCGCGCTCCCCGGCGCCCTCGCCGTCGAGCCCGAGGCTGACGTGGATCTCGGTCTCGGCCGTCTTACGGTCGATCTGGGCCGCGCGGGTCATCGCGGCTCATTGTCCCGAATGCGCGCCTCCATCGATCTCGCGTGCAGCTCGAACCCCTCGGCGCGGGCCAACGGCACGGCCGACGCCGCCAGCTCGGTCCCATCGTCGATGCGCACTTCACTGAAGTGACGCACGAAATGCCCTGGCGAGAGGCTTGACGCGAAGCGGGCAGCCCCGTTGGTCGGCAGG
Source organism: uncultured Solirubrobacterales bacterium (assembly GCA_963841535.1). Classification (GTDB taxonomy): domain Bacteria; phylum Actinomycetota; class Thermoleophilia; order Solirubrobacterales; family Solirubrobacteraceae; genus Palsa-465. The sequence goes on from CAWJDF010000006.1 coordinate 147,049, forward strand.
ATGTGGTTCGAGCCCGCGATGTAGTCGCTGAACGCCGTGCCGGAGTCGGCCCCGACGAGGAGGCAGCCGGCTCTCGTCACGCGGGGGGCGAGCGCCTCGGCACCCGCGCCCACGAGCTGGAGATGCTCGGGGGCGAACGCCTCGGCCAGCGCCAGCGCGCTCGCCGGATCCGCCACCTCGACCAGACACGTCACCGCGCCGGTCTCCCCTCCCTCCACCATCCGCCGCTCGACCGCGTCGAGCAGCGACGGAGCGTCCGAGACCCCGACCACCAGCGTGCCTGGACCATGCTCGGCCTGCGCGAGGAGGTCGAGCGCGAGCGGGCCGGGATCGGCGTCGGCGGTGGCGATCGCCAGCAGGTCGCTGGGGCCGGCGAAGCCGTCGATTCCCACCTGCCCGAACACCTGCCGCTTGGCCTCCTGCACGTACAGGTTCCCGGGCCCCACGATCACGTCGACGGGTTTGACCGTCTCGGTCCCGTAGGCGAGGGCGGCGATCGCATGGGCCCCGCCCATGCGGTAGACGGTTGAGGCGCCGGTGAGGTGGCAGGCGGCGAGGATGACAGGGTCGACCTCGCCGTCGTGGCCCGGCGGCGAGCACACCGCGATGTGCTCGACCCCGGCCAGCCGTGCCGGCACCACGCCCATGACGACCGTGCTCGGATACGGCGCGCGTCCGCCGGGGATGTACGCCGCGGCACGTTTCACGGGGGCCCGGCGGACGACGATCCGATGCGAGCCGAGCTCGACGGTCTGGGCCGAGGCGGCGCGCGAGGCGACGATCACCGCCTCGAGGTTCTCGATCGCGCGCTCGATCGCGTGGCGGACGTCGGGCGCCAGCCCCGTCGCCGCCGCCTCGAGCTCCTTGGGATCGACCACGAGCGGGCGGGGGTCGGCGCCACCGGTGTCGAAGCGGCGCGTGTAGTGGCGCACGGACTCATCGCCGCCGGCGCGAACCGAGGCGATGAGCTCGGTGACGTCGTCGCGCACCGACTCGGGCGCGGGGACCAGTTCTCTCAGGGTCGCCGCGGTCCGGACCGGGTCGTCCACGGCGGTCAGGCGCTCACATTGCATCGAGCCGCTCCATCAGCGCGTCGATCGCGCCGGCCTTGAGCTTGTGCGCGACCGGGTTGGCGATCAGGCGGGCGGTGCTGCGGGCGATCTCCTCGCGCACCACCAGCCCGTTCTCTCTGAGCGTCGTTCCCGTCGCCGTGAGGTCGACGATGCCCTCGGCCAGCCCCGTCAGCGGCGCCAGCTCGACCGATCCCTTGACCTCGACGATCTCGGCTTGACGGCCGGTCTCCAGGAAGTGGCGGGTGGCCGTCCGCGGGTACTTGGTGGCGATCCGCATCACGCCCAGGCGCCGGAGCGCCTCGGCCGCCGGGTCCTCGCCGGCCACCGTGGCCAGCACCATCGTGCAGTGCCCGTAGCCGAGGTCGACCAGCTCGTAGAGCTCGCGCTCTGACTGCTCGAGCAGCACGTCCTTGCCGGTGATTCCGAGGTCGGCCGCCCCGGCCTCGACGTAGGTCGGCACGTCGGAGGGGCGCATCGTGATGATGCCGGCCTCCTCGAAAAGGAGCTTTCGATCGTTGCCTCGGACGTCTGTGGTGGCGATGCCGAGCCGGTCGAGGAGGTCGAGAGTCTCGGTGAACAGGGCTCCTCTCGGGACCGCGATGCGCAGCTCGTTCATGCGCTCTGCCCGCGTTCTTCGCTGGTCAGGGCGATGTGCAGCCGCTCGACGTTGAGGGCGAAGCCGACGGCCGGCAGCGGGCGGCCGAACTGCCCGAGCAGGTCGTCGTAGCGTCCCCCGATCCCGATCGGGACGCCGTACGCCGGGTCGTAGACCTGGAACACCGCGCCGGTGTAGTAGCCGAGGCCGCGTACCAGGCCGAGGTCGAAGATGATCCGCTCGGCAACGTTAGGCGCGAGCAGGGCGTGGACGGCGCGCATCCCGGTGGCGGCGTGCTCGAGTGGTCCCTCGAGAGCGTGCAGAACCTCCGGTCCTCCCCTCGTCCGTGGGACGTCGAGGAGCAGCGCGGCGTGGGCCGGGTCGAGGCCCAGCCCGCGGATCTCGTCCTGGAGGCCCACGAAATCGCCGTCCACGAGCTCGGTGAGGATGCGCTCACGGCGCTCCGGGTCCTGGACGTCCAGGCGGTCGAGCAGGGCGGGATAGAGCGAGGCGTCGCCGAGCCCGACGCGGTAGTTCTGCAGACCCGCGGCGTCAAGCGCCTGGCAGAGGACCGTGAGGACCTCAACCGTTCCCTCGGGGCTCTCGGCGCCGATCAGCTCGATGCCGGCCTGGAGGAACTCGCGCGACTGGCCGCGCTGAGGTCTGACCCCGCGGTAGGCATGAGCGAAGTAGCAGAAGCGCAGCGGCGGCTCGACGTCGTGATATCGGGTGGCGACGAGCCGGGCGATCGGGACCGTCATGTCCGAGCGGAGCACGAGCACGTTGCCGTGCTCGTCGAACACCCGGTACGCGGGCCGGCCAGAGTCCATGTGGGCGCGGGTGAACGTGGCCTCGTACTCGAGCGCCGGCGTGTACACCTCGCCATACCGGGCCTGTTCGAACACGGCGCGGACGCGGTCGGTCATCGCGCGCAGCTCGCGCATCTCGTCGGGCAGGAAGTCCCGCGTTCCGCTGGGCAGGCGATCGGCCATCGCGCCGGTCAGTTGCGGCTCTGGTGGTCCCGGCGCTCAGACCGAGACGGGCACGTCATCTTCGCGCTCGATTCGCGCGCCGAGGTCGCGCAGCCGCTCGTCGATGCGCTCGTAGCCCCGGTCGATGTGACGGACGTTTCCGATCTCGGTGACGCCCTCGGCGGCCAGCGCCGCAATCAGCATCGCCATCCCGGCGCGGATGTCCGGCGAGTCGACCCGCTGGCCGGTCAGCCTGCGTGGGCCGACCACCATCGCGCGGTGTGGATCGCAGATCGTGATCGCCGCGCCCATCAGCACCAGCTTGTCGACGAAGAACAGGCGGTTCTCGAACATCCACTCGTGGATCATCACCGACCCCTCGGCCTGGGTGGCCAGCGCGGTGGCCACGCTGGTCAAGTCCGCGGGGAACGCGGGCCACGGCCCGTCCTGGACCTTGGGGATGTACTCGCCGGCGTCGTTGCGGATGACCAGCTGCTGGTTGCCCGGGACGATCACGTCAGCCCCCCGGACCTCGGTGCGGAGGCCGAGCCGGTCGAACACGAGCCGGATCATCCGCAGGTCCTCGGGCACGGTGTCCTTGACGATGAGCTCGCCACCGGTCACGCCGGCCAGCGCCATGAACGAGCCGATCTCGATGTGGTCGGGGGCGATCCCGTGGGTGCATCCGCGCAGGCTCCCGACGCCGTGGACGGTCAACACGTTCGAGCCGATCCCGTCGATCTGGGCACCCATGGCCACGAGCATCCGGGACAGGTCCTGGACGTGCGGCTCCGAGGCTGCGTTTCGGATCACGGTCGGCCCGCGGGTCAGCGAGGCTGCCATCAGCGCGTTCTCGGTGGCCATCACCGAGGGCTCGTCCATCAGGAAGTCACACGGTCGCAGGCCAAGGGGCGCCTCGAGCTTGATGTGGCCTCGCTTCTCGTCGACGGAGGCGCCGAGGGCGCGGAAGGCGTCAAGGTGTGGATCCAGCCGCCGGCGGCCGATCACGTCGCCCCCCGGCGGGGGCATCTGCGCCCGCCCGAACCGGGCCAGCAGCGGGCCTGCGAGCAGGAACGAGGCGCGGATGCGCTCGGCCAGCTCCTGGTCCACCTCCCAGTTGTCCACGGTCGAGCTGTCGATCGAGATCTCGCCCGGGCCCAGCCACTGCACGCTGGCGCCGAGCTGCTCGAGCAGCAGCGTCATCGCCTCCACGTCGCGGATCCGGGGGACGTTGCGGAGGATCACCTCGTCGTCGGTGAGCAGGCATGCCGCCAGGATCGGGAGCGCGCCGTTCTTGTTGCCGGCGGGGACGATCGTGCCCGAGAGGGGCACCCCGCCTTCGATCACGAACTTTTCCATGGGTGGCCGGAGGGTACCTTGTCGGGTGGGCGCAACCACTCCCCGTCGGCCGGGTGCATCCCCTCCCCGTGGGTGGGGCGGCTTCGTGCGTCTGACCACGATCTCCGCGGCGGCAGGCGGGGCCTGGCCCGTCAGCGGTCGGTCTCCCGCCGCCAGATCTGGCGGCGGACCGACGGCCTGCAGAGGCTCAGCTAGGCTCCCGTCCATGCCGGTTCAAACTTCGCGCCAGGAGGCCTGGGACCTTCTTTGTGAATGGACATCCTCTGATTCGCTGCGCCGCCACATGCTGGCCGTGGAGGCGGCCATGCGCGCCTACGCGCCAAGGTTCGACGGCGACGTGGAGCTGTGGGGCCTGACCGGTCTGCTGCACGATCTCGACTACGAGCGCTATCCGAATCTGGAGGACGGCCACCCCCGCTACGCCCTTCGTGAGCTCGAGGCGCGGGGCTATCCACCCGAGCTGGTGCGGGCTGTGGCCTCGCACGCGGACTTCCTCGGCGTGTCCCGCGACTCGCCGATGGAGAACGCGCTGTTCGCCGTGGACGAGCTGTGCGGGTTCATCCTGGCGGTGGCCTACGTCCGGCCAGAGCGTCTCCAGGGCATGACGCCGAAGTCGGTCAAGAAGAAGCTCAAGCAGCCGAGCTTCGCCGCGGCCGTCAACCGGGAGGAGCTTCAGCACGGCGCCGAGGAGCTCGGGGTCGACTTCGACGAGCATCTGTCGATCGTCATCGCCGCGCTGGCCGAGAAGCAGGACGAGCTCATGCCGGCCGGTAGCTCGGAGTAGGCGGTTTGGGGGCGGCGATCAGGGGCCGGCACGGAGAAGCCGGTAGTCATCGAGGCTCGAGACCACTCCGAGCGGTTCGGCGAGCCGGGCCAGCTCGATCGCGTTCCGCACCGCACCCGGCGGGCAGATCACGGTCAGCACGCGCGCTTGGCGGAACAGGCGCCGCTGCATGTTGAGCAGCGCATGTAAGCCCATCGAGTCGATGAACTCCGCCTCGCTCAGGTCGATGACCACGTCTCCCTGACGACGGCGGATCGCGTCATCGAGCCGGGCGGTCAGCTTCGAGACCGTCAGGATGTCCAGCTCGCCGGCCACGCCGATCACGGTGGCGCCCGTCTCGTACCGGGTGCTCAGCGCGAGCTGGATCGGGCCACGAGGGCGGAGCGAGCCACCCAGAGTGGGGTCGTCGGAGGATCTTCTCATCGTTTCTAAGAGGCTTGCCGCCGGCGCTACGTACATGCTCGCACCCGGAGCGTGTGTGTGGCCCCACTTCCCGTGCGCATCCATGGGTCGGGGGCGCGGGTCTCCTGTTCCCGTGAGCGGGGCGGACAAACTTCGTTCGCGCGCGTTATCCGCGGTCCACCTTCTCTAGACCGGTCGCGCCTCCCGGACGGGCCACGCGCCTCCCGGACCGGCCACGCGCCTCCCCGACCGGCGAGCGGAGCCGATCCGCGCGGTCGGCTATGGTCCGCCGGCATGGCCGAGGCGGTCAAGATCGTCGTGTTGGAGGGCGACCAGACCGGGCAGGAGCTGCTCGATCAGGCCGTGCGCCTCCTGGACCCGCGCCTCCTCGGCCTCGAGCTGGAGCTCGTGCGATTCGATCTTTCGCTCGAGCACCGACGCGCCACCGGAAACCAGGTGGTGACCGATGCCGCCCAGGCGATGCGCGAGGCCGGATTGGGCCTCAAGGCGGCCACGATCACGCCCGAGGGGGCGAATGATGTCGGCTCGCCCAACCGGATCCTCCGCGAAGAGGTCGACGGCAAGGTGATCGTCCGCACGGGCCGGCGCCTCCCCGGCGTTCAGCCGATCGCCGGCGTCCACTACCCGATCTCGGTCGTTCGCATGGCGGTGGACGATGCCTACGGCGCCAAACAGTGGCGCGAGGGCGATGCCGGCGCGCCCTCGGAGATCGCCTACCGCACCGAGAAGATCACCCGCTCCACCTGCCGCGCGGTCGCTGAGTACGCGTTTTGGACGGCCGAGAAGATGAACGCGCGCGTGTACGGGGGCCCGAAGTGGACCGTGTCACCGGTGTACGAGGGGATGCTCAAGGAGGAGCTCGACCAGGCCGCCGCCCGTCATCCCGGCACAGCCTACGAGCCGGTCCTGATCGACGCGACCTACGCCGGCCTGCTCTCGGGCGCCACCGATGCTCCGCTGGTGATCCCGGCCCTGAACCGCGACGGCGACTGCCTCTCGGATCTCGTGCTGCCGATGTTCGGCTCGATCGCGGGCGCCGAGTCCGTACTGCTCGCCTTCAACGAGGATTACGAGACCACGGTGGCGATGGCCGAGGCGCCGCACGGCACGGCGCCGGCGCTCGAGGGCAGGGACGTCGCCAACCCGCTGGCCATGATCCTGGCCTGTGGCGCGCTGTTGCGCCACGCGGCCGACCACCACGGCGCCGCGGCCGATCGAGCCTCCCGTGCGGTGTACGAGGCGGCCCTCGAGACGATTGCCTCGGGGATCAAGACCCCGGACCTCGGCGGCGCCGCCGGCACGAACGAGTTCACCACCGAGGTGGTCAGTCGCGTCGCGACCAAGATCGAGGTGTGGTCATCGCTGGGCTCGGCGGCATGAGGACTGAGTTGTTCTACGGCGCGCCGGCGTGATCACCGGCGCCCACGCGATCATCTACAGCGCGGACGCGGACCGCGTGCGCGCGTTCTTTCGCGACGTGCTGGAATTGCCGTCCGTCGACGCTGGCCATGGCTGGCTGATCTTCGCGCTTCCGCCGGCAGAGGTCGCGGTGCATCCGAGCGACAGCACGGCCCGGCACGAGCTGTATCTGATGTGCGACGACATCCGCGCCACCGTGGACGAGCTCAAGACCAAGGACGTTCAGATCAGCCGCCCCATCACGGAGGAGCGATGGGGCCTGGTCACGGCCATCAGTCTGCCTGACGGTGGGGAGCTGGGGCTCTACGAGCCGAGGCATCCCACCCCACCGCACTGACCGCGGCGTCCGCCTCCAGCCGCGCGTGCAACTCTTCATGCACGACGGCACTCTCGGTCTCGGTCTGCGTCGGTGCCGGCGCCCGCCCCGCACTCTCGAACGCCGCCGTTGCCGCCGCCAAAATCGTCGATTTCCAGCGAAAGCGCGTGGCACGCCGGTCCGAGCTGAGGATTCGGCAATGGGCGTCGGGGTCCCGCCCAGCCCGCGGTTCCGTCCGGGCGCGCGGCTACCTTCTCGAACATATGTTCCAGTCTTGTACGAAGCGTCTGCACGCCTGGTTGGAGCTCGTCGATGACATGCTCGTCGGCGACGATCCACCGGCCGACGCGCGCCTCGAGCCGCTCTGGGCTACTCATCCGCATCGCCGTCCGTTGCGCTCACGGCGCGCACGGCGAGCCGGCAGCGTGCCCGCGGCACCGGCCCACTGCCTCAGCCCGGTCCGATCGAGATGGCCCGAGTTCGGCGAGCGACCGCCAATGCGCACCAGCGGACACGCACTCACCAACTGAATAGACGCCACTACGACTCGCAGGGACCCGGTCCACCCCGGCCCACCACGCCGGCGTCCGCACCCGGCCGTACGCGGGCGTCGGCACCCGGCCGCTCAGAGCAGCAGGGCGCCGGCCGAGATGAGCGCGTGGGCGCCCAGGATCGTGCCGCTCGGTTCGCCGGTCGTCTGATCGGAGCCGGCGGTGACCAGGCCGAAGAGGACGGCGAGGAAGGTGCCCAAGCCGAGGATGAGGCAGATGAGCAGCAGGACAAAAACCTGGGGATTTGCACGGAAAAAAGCAACCACAGGGCGTCGACTGACGTCAGCGCGGTCCCTCGGGGCGCCCGGATCTGCTCCTGCGCTCCGGGCGTCCGTCATCGTGTCGTTCCTGTGGTTGGCGCTGTGAATAAACCGGCGGCGACCTACTCTCCCAGGCCCTTGCGGGCCAAGTACCATCGGCGCTGAGGGGCTTAACGGCTCTGTTCGGAATGGGAAGAGGTGTTTCCCCCTCGCCATAGCCACCGGAAACTGGTAGAGACCAGCCCCCTTCCCGGGCCTTCAAAACCGCACAGTGCCAATGCACGGATATCAAATATCCGTCAAGCCCTCGACCCATTAGTACCGGTCTCCTACGAGTGTCACCACTCTTCCAGATCCGGCCTATCAACCTGGTGATCTTCCAGGGGTCTTACTCCCTCAAGGGGATGGGAGAACTCATCTTGAGGCCGGCTTCCCGCTTAGATGCTTTCAGCGGTTATCCGATCCGCACGTAGCTAACCTGCGGTGCCCTTGGCAGGACAACAGATACACCAGAGGTGCGTTCGTCCCGGTCCTCTCGTACTAGGGACGAATCCTCTCAATTCTCCAACGCCCACGGCAGATAGGGACCGAACTGTCTCACGACGTTCTGAACCCAGCTCGCGTACCGCTTTAATGGGCGAACAGCCCAACCCTTGGGACCTACTTCAGCCCCAGGATGCGACGAGCCGACATCGAGGTGCCAAACCGGGCCGTCGATGTGGACTCTTGGGCCCGATAAGCCTGTTATCCCCGGAGTACCTTTTGTCCGTTGAGCGACGGCGCTTCCACTTGCTACCGCCGGATCACTAAGGCCTGCTTTCGCACCTGCTCGACCTGTCAGTCTCGCAGTCAAGCTCCCTTGCTGCCTTTACACTCTACGCACGATTTCCGACCGTGCTGAGGGAACCTTTGCGCGCCTCCGTTACATTTTGGGAGGCGACCGCCCCAGTCAAACTACCCGCCTGTCACTGTCCAGCACCCGGATTCACGGCGTGCTGTTAGAGATCCAATACACCAAGGGTGGTATCTCAAGGTTGCCTCCACGCCAGCCGCAGCCGGCGCTTCCAAGGCTCCCACCTATCCTGAGCGAGATGCATCGAACCCCAATACCAGGTTGTAGTAAAGGTTCACGGGGTCTTTCCGTCTAGCCGCGGGTACTCGGCATCTTCACCGAGACTGCAATTTCACCGAGCCCCTCGTTGAGACAGCGTTCAAGTCGTTACGCCATTCGTGCAGGTCGGAACTTACCCGACAAGGAATTTCGCTTGAGCTCTTACCACCGCTGACGGTGGCGGATGGCGCGTCCTCGCGTGCACGCGCGCCTTCCCTGCATGTCGCCATGCAGACGGGACCATCTCATCATCCAGTGTCCTGGATGTTCGGCGTATGGCCTCTGAGGATTCTGAGTAGCTCAGTCCTGGGCTTTTGGCGATTCATCGTCTCAGCGATCTCCACGATCGCCGCGAGTCCCTCAAATGAGAGGTGTTGACCCGCGTCGATCATCTCGACGCACTGCGCGAACTTCTCGAAGTTCGCCCGCTTCGACGAATGCATTGGATGCGTCCGGAAGAACGGTATGACCGTTTCGATCAGATCCGCTCGCCGGCGCACCACGTAGCGATACAGGTGCTCGCGGTGGTTGTCGTACCGCTTGTTAGCGAGTACTTGGCCCACCCCGAAGAAGCTCTCGAGGTCGTGCAGGCAAGACACGCTCTGCGCGCCCTGCGTGACCACGAACTCGTGAGTCACCTGGTAGCCGGTTCTGTAGCCGCTTCGGCCGAATCCGCCACGTTGGCGGACAAAGCCGATCGAGAAGCAACCTTCTCCGTCTACAAAACCAATAACCCAGCCTTGCTGCCTCAGCCTTTCCTGCTGGTTTTCCGCACCGTTCGGATTGTTACTGCCCACCACCGAAGTGTAGGGCGAGTACCGGACGGATACTCGGGTTTTCCAGCATATAGCCGAATGCAATCCACACTGTTACCAGCGTGGTGGGCAACGATTTACCTTAGGACCGTTATAGTTACGGCCGCCGTTTACCGGGGCTTAGCTTTGGTGCTTTGGGCCGAAGCCCTAACACCTCCACGTAACCTTCCGGCACCGGGCAGGCGTCAGCCCCTATACGTCGTCTTACGACTTAGCAGAGACCTGTGTTTTTGGTAAACAGTCGCTTGAACCTATTCACTGCGGCCCTCTCGGGCTCCCCTCGCGAGGAGGTTCACCCTACTGGGGCGCCCCTTATCCCGAAGTTACGGGGCGATTTTGCCGAGTTCCTTAACGAGGGTTATCTCGATCACCTTAGTGTTCTCCACTTGCCCACCTGTGTCGGTTTTGGTACGGGCACGCGCTTTCTCCCTAGAGGCTTTTCTCGGAGGCAGGGCTTCCGGGACTCGCCGGCTTAGAGCCAGCTGCATTCGCACCTCAGGTTATGCGGCTCCGGATTTGCCTAGAGCCACCCCTACATGCTTAGCCCAGGACAACCATCGCCTGGGATCCCATAGCCTTCCTCGTCCCCCCATCGGTCAAACGAAAGCGACGTGGTACGGGAATATCAACCCGTTGGCCATCGACTACGCCTTTCGGCCTCGCCTTAGGTCCCGACTGACCCTGAGCAGACGAACTTTACTCAGGAAACCTTGGGCAATCGGCGGAGGGGATTCTCACCCCTCTTTCGTTACTCATGCCGGCATTCTCACTTCCGGCGCCTCCACGGCTGGCTTACGCCGCCGCTTCCCGGGCGCCGGAACGCTCTCCTACCGCGCAAGAGGTCCGAAGACCTCTCACACCCGCAGCTTCGGTGACTAGCTTGAGCCCCGTTACATTGTCCGCGCTTGAACACTTGACCAGTGAGCTGTTACGCATTCTTTCAAGGATGGCTGCCTCTAAGCCAACCTCCTGGTTGTCTCTGCATTCAAACATCGTTTCCCACTTAGCTAGTACTTAGGGACCTTAGCTGGCGGTCTGGGCTGTTTCCCTCTTGACGCTGAAGTTTATCCCCCAGCAACTGACTCCCGGAGTAACCGTGACGGTCTTCGGAGTTTGCCTGAAGTCGGTAACCTGGTAGGGCCCCTAGTCCAAACAGTGCTCTACGGCCGCCACGGAATTGATCCGAGGCTATACCTAAATATATTTCGGAGAGAACCAGATATCACTGAGCTTGATTAGCCTTTCACTCCGACCCACAGGTCATCCGCCCAGTTTTCAACCTAGGTCGGTTCGGTCCTCCACGAGGTCTTACCCCCGCTTCAACCTGCCCATGGGTAGCTCGCTCAGCTTCGGGTCTACCGCCTACGACTATGTCGCCCTATTCGGACTCGCTTTCGCTACGGCTCCGCTCATCGCTTAACCTTGCCGCAGACGAGTAACTCGCCGGCTCGTTATGCAAAAAGCACGCGGTCACGGCACGAGGCCGCTCCCACCGCTTGTAGGCACGCGGTTTCAGGTACTATTTCACTCCCCTTCCGGGGTACTTTTCACCTTTCCCTCACGGTACTAGTCCGCTATCGGTCACCAAGGAGTACTTAGCCTTAGAGGGTGGTCCCCCTAGATTCAGTCCGCGTTTCACGGGTGCGGACTTACTCAGGAACGCCTGCGGAAGACCGTGCGATTTCGTCTACGGGACGATTGCCCTCTGTGGTGCGTGGTTCCACACGCTTCGACTATCACACGATTTTGTAACTTCCGCCGGATCGGCCACGATCCGGATCGGCGCCCTACAACCCCCGACATGCAACGCGTGGCCGCTTGCACATGCCGGGTTTAGGCTGATCCCTTTTCGCTCGCCACTACTCAGGGAGTCTCGGTTGATTTCCTTTCCTCGGGGTACTGAGATGTTTCACTTCCCCCGCTTGTCTTCGCCACGCCTATGTGTTCAGCGTGGGATAACGTCGCATTACCGACGTTGGGTTTCCCCATTCGGGCATCCGCGGGTCAATGGCTATTCAGCGCCTCACCGCGGCTTATCGCAGCCGTTCACGCCCTTCGTCGACTCTTGGTGCCAAGGCATCCACCATGTGCCCTTAATATCTTGACGGTGATCTGGGAGGAGCCTGGTGGCTCCGCCCGGTGATACCCGTGTCATTGGCTACTGTGCAGTTTTCAAGGTCCGGGAAGAGGTGCGACCCGCTCGCAGAGGCCCGGGACCAGGTCCGCGAGCGCCGGCGGCGAGCCGGTCTCTCAAAACTCAACAGCATGCGAGCCGCCTCGCGGCGAGCTTAGGAGCTCGCGCGTGCGGCCTGCCGGTCCGGTCGACATGCTAGGGCGATCGCTCGAGGCGATCGCTGCCCATTCGGGCTCCCTAGAAAGGAGGTGATCCAGCCGCAGCTTCCGCTACGGCTACCTTGTTACGACTTCACCCCAGTCGCGAGCCCCACCTTCGACGGCTCCCTCCCAAAAGGGTTAGGCCACCGGCTTCGGGTGTTGCTCACTCCCATGGTGTGACGGGCGGTGTGTACAAGGCCCGGGAACGTATTCACCGCGGCAGTGCTGATCCGCGATTACTAGCAACTCCGCCTTCATGCAGGCGGGTTTCAGCCTGCAATCCGAACCGAGACGCGCTTTAAGGGATTCGCTCCACCTCGCGGTATCGCAACCCTCTGTACGCGCCAATGTAGCACGTGTGTAGCCCTGGACATAAGGGGCATGATGACTTGACGTCATCCCCACCTTCCTCCGGTTTGTCACCGGCGGTCTCGCATGAGTCCCCAACTAAATGCTGGCAACATGCGACGGGGGTTGCGCTCGTTGCGGGACTTAACCCAACATCTCACGACACGAGCTGACGACAGCCATGCACCACCTGTGATCCTGCCCCGAAGGGAGACCGTGTTTCCACGGCTGTCAGGAACATGTCAAGCCCAGGTAAGGTTCTTCGCGTTGCGTCGAATTAAACCACATGCTCCGCTGCTTGTGCGGGCCCCCGTCAATTCCTTTGAGTTTTAGCCTTGCGGCCGTACTCCCCAGGCGGGGCACTTAATGCGTTAGCGTCGGCACGGAGGGAGTCGACACCCCCCACACCTAGTGCCCATCGTTTACAGCGTGGACTACCAGGGTATCTAATCCTGTTTGCTCCCCACGCTTTCGCGTCTCAGCGTCAGTACCGTCCCAGCGAGCTGCCTTCGCCATTGGTGTTCCTCCTGATATCTGCGCATTTCACCGCTACACCAGGAATTCCACTCGCCTCTTCCGGACTCTAGCCCGACAGTATCCGCCCGCCTCCCGGGGTTGAGCCCCGGGCTTTCAGAGCGGACTTACCGAGCCGCCTACACGCTCTTTACGCCCAATGATTCCGGACAACGCTTGCCCCCTACGTATTACCGCGGCTGCTGGCACGTAGTTAGCCGGGGCTTCTTCTGAAGGTACCGTCACTCCAGCCGGCTATTCACCGGCGAAGCTTCGTCCCAACTGAAAGGGGTTTACAACCCGAAGGCCTTCTTCCCCCACGCGGCGTTGCTGCGTCACGCTTTCGCGCATTGCGCAAGATTCCCCACTGCTGCCTCCCGTAGGAGTCTGGGCCGTGTCTCAGTCCCAGTGTGGCTGATCGTCCTCTCAGACCAGCTACCCATCGTCGCCTTGGTGAGCCGTTACCTCACCAACAAGCTAATGGGCCGCGGGCCCATCCCGATGCGGAGGCCGAAGCTTCCTTTCCCCAGCGGCCTTATGGCCGGAGGACACATTTGGTATTAGCCCGAGTTTCCTCGGGTTGTCCCAATCATCGGGGCAGGTTACCCACGTGTTACTCACCCGTTCGCGGCTTAGCCCCAGGCCGAAGCCTGGTTCGTCGCTCCACTTGCATGTGTTAGGCACGCCGCCAGCGTTCGTCCTGAGCCAGGATCAAACTCTCCGTGAAGAACTGCTGAGACGAGCCACCCGAAGGCGACCCGCTTCACAAAGAGTCGTCAAGGTCCGGTCCGCCGAAGCGGACGCTCCACCGAGCAGGTGGTGGACCCAGGGCCTGCCCGCTGGACGGAACAGGCCCACGCGTCCTCACGAGGGGCCCATGTACACCACGGGCCCGGGACGCATGACGGGGTCAATCTGGCACCGTCGGTCGGGGCCCCGGAGGGCTGATCGAGCGACGGCGTCGAACCTGGACACACATCTCGACCGAGGGGTCGGTCGAAAAGTGCGCATGCTGTTGAGTTTTCAAAGACCGTCGCACCTCTTCGGAAGGGGCTTCCTTCCCGGGCGCGTCCGAAACCATCTCGATTCCGGAGCGGACCGACGAGTATAGCGCTCGGATCGCCGCGCGCCGCGGTCCCGGAGGGCATGATGCCACAGCCCGGGCCCGAGCGGTCGCCCCCGTGCCGTCGGCCGGCGGCGAGAGCGGCTTTGGCGGGGCGTTCGGCGGGTTCCCCGGGGCGACCCGATGGCGGGGCCAGCCGAGGCTCCGGGCCAGCCGAAGACCGGGGCCGGGTCCCTACGACAGCACCTGGACCGTGACCGTCCGCCGGCGCGGCCGGTCGTCGAAGTCGATCAGCACCACCTGCTGCCAGGTCCCCAGCGCCAGCCGGCCGTCGACGACGGGGATCGACTCCGACGGTCCGATCACAGCGGCGCGCAGATGGGCGTGGGCGTTGGTGTCGTGGTTGCTGCGGTTGTGCTCGTAATCCCCGCCCGTCGGGATCAGGCGATCGAGCAGCGCCTGGAGGTCGTGCACGCCGCCGGGCTCGTACTCCATCGTGGTGACGGCCACCGTCGAGCCGGTGGCGAACACTGTGACGACTCCGCGGTCGATCCCGGCGGTCCCCAGCACGCTCTGCACGCCGGGCGTGATGTCGACGATGTGGCCGTTGCCCGGGGTGTCGAGCCGCAGGAGGCCGCCGTGGACGGTCACACCACCCGAACCCGGGCGAACCGGCGTTTGCCGAGCTGAAGCACCTTGCCGTCGACCGCTGAGGCCGGGAGATCGAGGCCGCCGTCGCCGACCACCTCGCCGTCCAGCTTCACGCCGCCCTGGGCGAGGTTGCGCCGGGCCTCGGAGGTCGAGATCCCGAACGCGTCGGCGAGCAGCGCCGGCAGGTGGACCTCGCCCCGGTCGGACGGCCAGGTCACCGTGGGCATGTCCTCGGGGGGCCGGCGCTGGACGAACAGCCGGTCGAACTCGGCCTCGGCCCGGGCGGCGGCGGCAGGATCGTGGAAGCGGCTGACCAGGGCGCGGGCGAGCGCGCGCTTGGCGTCGCGCGCCGGGCTGTCCGCCGGTGGCGCGGAGCCCAGAAGCAGCGCGTACCAGGGCTCCAGCGAGCCGTCCGGGATGCTGAGCGTCTTGCCATACATCTCGTCGGGAGGGTCGGTGACGCCGATGTAGTTGCCGCCCGACTTGGACATCTTGCAGCTCTCCGTCGGTCCCGGTCAGCAGCGGCATGGTGAGGATCACCTGCTCGGGCTGGCCGTAGAGGCGCTGGATCTGGCGCCCGAGCAGCAGGTTGAACTTCTGGTCGGTGCCGCCCAGCTCGACGTCGGCCCGAACGGCCACCGAGTCGTAGCCCTGGAGCAGCGGGTAGAGCAGCTCGAGCACCGAGATCGGCTGATGCGCGGCGAAGCGCTTGGCGAAGTCGTCGCGCTCGAGCAGCTGGGCGACGGTGGTCGTCCGCGCCAGCTTGAACAGGTCGGCCATCGACATGTCCAGCCACTCGCTGTTGTGGCGGACCTCGAGGCGGTCGGAGTCGAGCACCTTGAGGGCCTGTGCCTGGAAGGTCTCGGCGTTGGCATCGATCTGCTCCGGCGCCAGCACCGGCCGGGTGGCGGACCGGCCGCTGGGGTCCCCCACGCGCGCGGTGTAGTCGCCGATGATCAACACCACGACGTGGCCGAGGTCCTGGAACTCCCGGAGCTTCTGGAGCACCACCGTGAACCCAAAGTGGATGTCCGGCGCGGTGGGGTCGATGCCGAGCTTCACGCGCAGCGGCCGCCCAAGCTCGAGCTTGCGTTCGAGCCCCTCGTCAGGCAGGCAGTCGACGGCGTTTCGGGCAAGCCACGTGGCGGCCTCGCGGGGGCTGGCGCCGGCCGGCGGAGGCGCCGTCGGCAGCTCCGTCATGGCCTCAGGCTCCATCCGGGGCAATGCTAGACTCTCGCGGCTGACGGGACCCTCTCGCCGCCGCGTCCCGCTGCCCGGCCAGTAGCGGCTGTCCGCGTCGCTGCGGGCCGTCATAGGCTCCCCAGCGATCGCATGATCGACGACGTCGAAATACCGACCCACGGTGATCGGCCGCAAGCTGCGGTTCCCTCGGGCTCCCGGGGGAACGGCCGCGGCGGGGGGCGCTCGCGAGGGCCTCGCGTGCCGTGGCGATGGCGTCGCCGGCTTCGCCACCCAGGCAAGCCCCGGGTCAAGAAGCTGCGGCTGCTGCTGATCCTGTTCGGGCTCGGGATCCTGGCCGTGATCTCGACCGTGTTCGGGATGATGATGGCGGTCGCCTCCGATCTGCCCCAGATCGAGAACAAGCAGCAATACCGGACGGCGGCCAACTCGTACCTCTACGACGACCACTGGCACCTGATCGGGCAGTTCGCGCCGCCCAACCACGAGGCGATCGACCAGTTCGACCAGATCTCGTGGGGGATGAGACGGGCGATCGTGGCGGTCGAGGACCGGCGCTTCTGGAGCGATCCGGGGGTCGATCTCCGCGGCATCGCGCGCGCGGTGGTGGCCGACGTCACCGGTGGCTCGCGTCAGGGCGCTTCGACGATCGCCCAGCAGTTCGTCAAGAACGCGCTGTCAGAGCAGGACAACCGCACGGTGTTCGAGAAGCTGCGCGAGGCTGCCCTGGCCTACCACCTGACCCGGCGGTGGCCCAAGAAGAAGATCATGGAGGAGTACCTGAACTCGATCTACTTCGGCAACGGGGCCTACGGCGTCGAATCCGCCGCCCGCGTGTACTTCGGCAAGGTGCACGGCTACGACTCGGCCGCCGCACCCGGGCAGACGAGTGCGGGCTGCGGCGACGCCCCGCGGAAGTCCTGCGCATCGATGCTCACCCCGCCCGAGGCGGCGCTGCTGGCCGGGATGGTGGCCGATCCGAGCGCGTTCGACCCGCTTGTTCACCCGCGGGCGGCCTACGAGCGGCGCAAGCTCGTGCTCAGCGACATGCTGCAGTTGCACTCCATCTCGCTGACCGACTACGCCTCCTACGTCAACGCTCCGCTGCCGACCAGCACCTCGATCCAGCAGCCGCAGGAGCCGGCCGCCGCGCCGTACTTCACGAGTTGGCTGCGCCCGCAGATCCTCGCCGCGATGGGCAAGGGCCACGGTGTCGCCGACAACGTGGCCGAGTACCGGGCTTACTACGGCGGGCTGAAGATCCGCACCACGCTCGACCTCAAGCTCCAGGAGGCGGCCGATCAAGCCATCTCGCAGGAGCTGCCGAACGGGGAGAGCCTGCCGAGCGCATCGCTGGTGGCGATCGACAACAAGACCGGTGAGGTGCGGGCGATGGTCGGAGGACCGATCGTCAACGGCGAGGAGGACTACAACCAGTACCCGTTCAATTTGGCCACCCAGGGGCGGCGTCAGCCCGGCTCATCGTTCAAGCCGTTCACGCTGGCGATGGCGCTCCAGTACGGCGGGTATGGGCCGGACTCGGTCATCGACTCCGCCCCGCAGGACTTCATCGTGCCGAACAGCGGCGGCAAGGAGCACTTCCCCGTCCGCAACTTCGGCAACACGTACTCGGGTCCGATCACGTTGGCCTCGGCCACCGACTTCTCCGACAACACGGTGTACGCGCAAGTCGGCATCCACACCGGCACGAAGAAGATCGCGGCGTTCGCCCGCCGGGCCGGGATCCGTACGCCCGTCTCGCACAACTACGCGATGATCCTGGGCGGGCTCAAGATCGGGGTCTCACCGCTCGACATGGCGCACGCCTACGAGACGTTCGCCGAGGGTGGCCGCAGGGTGTACAGCGAACCGCTCGGCGCGCCGAACAAGGGCCCGGTCGGGATCGCCCAGGTCTACTGTCCGGCGGTCTGCCCGGTCAAGAACCTGGTCGACCACCCCCAATACGAGCGCGTGCTGCCGGCGTCGGTGGCACAGACCGTGCACGACATGCTGACCGGGGTGGTCCAGCACGGCACCGGGACGGAGGCCGCGATCACGCAGGTTGACGTGGCCGGCAAGACCGGAACCACCACCAATTACGCCGACGCCTGGTTCGTGGGCTGGACGCCGCAGCTGACCACCGCGGTGTGGGTCGGCTTCCCGAACAAGCTCGTCCCGATGACCAGCGACTACAACGGCGCTCCGGTCGAAGGCGGCACCTATCCCGCGATCATCTGGCAGCACT
This sequence comes from uncultured Solirubrobacterales bacterium, assembly GCA_963841535.1. Lineage (GTDB taxonomy): Bacteria > Actinomycetota > Thermoleophilia > Solirubrobacterales > Solirubrobacteraceae > Palsa-465. Next base: position 165,080 of record CAWJDF010000006.1, read on the forward strand.
TCATGGTCCAGGCCCTGGAGATCCTGGCCGCCGAGAACCCGTCCAAGAGCAAGGCCGGCACGACCACGAGCAGCCTGACCGACACGACCGGGTCGGGCTCGGTCTCGCCGAGTGGCTCCGGCGTGAACACCGGTTCGGCGGCGACCACGCCGACCCCGGGCAGCGGGGGAACGACCGGCGGGGCCAACAACACCGGTGGCGGGACGCAGAATGGCGGCGGCGGCACCGCGGGTGGTGGTAACGCGGGCGGAACGACGGGCGCCGGTGGCGGCACGACCGGTGGCGGAGGCGGAACCGCGGGTGGGGGCACGACCGGCGGGGGCGGCGGAACCGCGGGCGGCGGCACGACCGGAGGAGGTGGCGGCGGCTCCGGCGGGGGCTCCGGATCTGGCTCCGGTGGCGCCGGCATCGGCGGCGGCTGAGACCGGAATCTCTAGACCCGCGACAGCGCGGGCCGCGACAGGCAGCCGCTCCCCACCGCGCAGAAGCGCCAGGGCAGCTCGGTCGCCTTGGTGATCCCGATGCGCTTGCTCGTCGCCACCGGCGCAGCCCGCCACGCGCGCGGCTTGGGCGCGATCACGACGGGGCCACGGGCCAGATCGCAGCCGTTGTCCACGAGCTCGATCCCGAGCGCCTGGGTCAGCTTGCCCGGCCCAGAGCAGAGATCCTCGACGCGCTCCAAGCCGCGCCGCTCGCGCATCAGATCGAGACCCTCGACCGGCTCAAGCGCGCGGATGAGCACTGCGGCACCAATACCCGGAGCCTCGCAGACCGCGTTCAGACAGGCGTGGATGCCGTAGGAGCGGTACACGTAGGCGCGGCCGGGCGGCCCGAACAGAACCCGGGTGCGCTCGGTCAGCCCGACGAACGCGTGACATGCCGGCTCGGAGTCGTGGTAGGCCTCGGTCTCGACGATCACCCCGGCGCATCCATCACACGAGACCACGCACCCGATCAGATCGCGCGCCACCTCCACAACGGGACGGTCGTAGAACGCCGGCCTCATTGCAGCGCGGCGCGGGCCCGCTCGAGCTGCTCGCGCACGCGGGCCAGGCTGGTCCCGCCCTCTGAGCGCTTGCTCTCCAGCCAGGCCCCGTCCCGCAGCACGGCGTAGAACTCTTCGTCCAGCAGCGGAGAAACCCGGGCCAGCTCCTCGGGCATGAGGTCGGACAGGGCCTTGTCCTGGTCGATCGCGCTGCGCACGAGCCCGGCCACCACTCCGTGCGCTTCGCGGAACGGCAGGCCGCGCCGGACCAGCAGGTCGGCCACATCGGTGGCGGCGAGCATCTCGTCGGCGGCCGCGGCGGCCAGGTTCTCGCGGCTGAAGCGGATCGACCCGAGCATGCCGGCCGCGGCGTCCAGGCACAGCTCGATCGTGTCGGCGGCGTCGAACAGGTGCTCCTTGTCCTCCTGCATGTCCTTGTTGTAGGTCAGGGGCAGGCCGTGGAGCACGCCGTGCAGGGCGACCAGATGACCGGCCAGGCGGGGCGCCTTGGCCCGCAGCAGCTCGGCCGCGTCCGGGTTCTTCTTCTGGGGCATGATCGAGGACCCCGAGGCCCAGGCGTCCGCGACCTCGCAGAAGCCGAACTCCTCGCTTGACCACAGCACGATCTCCGCGCCCAGGCGCGACAGGTGCGTGGCGCAGGTGGCCGCGGCGGCCAGATAGTCGAGCACGAAGTCGCGGTTGGAGACCGCGTCGATCGAGTTCGGCGACACCGACGCGAAGCCCAGCTCACGCGCCACGAACGAGCGGTCGGTGTCGAAGTTGACCCCGGCCAGCGCGCCGGCCCCCAGCGGGAGCACATCGGCGCTCGACACCACCGCGAGGAACCGGTCGCGATCGCGGATCAGCATCCAGACGTAGGCGAGCAGATGGTGGCTGAGATACACCGGCTGGGCGCGCTGCAGGTGGGTGTAGCCGGGCATCGGCCAGTCGAGATGCGCCTGGGCGACGTCGATCAGCGTGCTCGCTACCCGTTCGGATTGCTCGACCGCTCGGTAGGCGTGGGCGCGGACGAACATGGCCACGTCGGTGGCCACCTGGTCGTTGCGCGAGCGGGCGGTGTGGAGCTTGCCGCCGACGCGCCCGGCCAGCTCGGTGACCCGGCGCTCGATCGCCATGTGGATGTCCTCGTCGCCGTCGGCGTACGGGAACGCCCCGCCGGCCAGCTCCTGCCCCACCTGGTCGAGCGCGCGGTGCAGCTCGTCGCGTTCGGCAGTCGAGATGATGCCCCGCTGGGCGAGCATCGAGGCGTGCGCGCGCGATTGCTGCACGTCATAGGGCCCCAGCCGCCAGTCGAACGACAGTGAGTCGTTCAGCGCGCGGAACGCGGCATCCTGCGGCTCGGAGAAGCGGGACATGCGGCGGGGATTATCGCCCGAGCACGTCGCGCAGCGCCTCGGCCACCCGCTCGACCTGGGACTCGGTCATCTCGGGGAAGAACGGCAGCGCGATCGAGCGCGCGGCCACGTCCTCGCACACCGGGAACTCGCCCTCGTGGTGGCCGTACTGCTCGCGGTAGAAGCTCATCAGGTGAACCGCGGGGAAATACGGCTTGCTGGGGATGCCGCGTTCGGCCAGGGCCCGGACCACGCCGTCGCGATCGAAACTCCTCGGAAGCTGGACCACGTAGACAAACCAGCCGCGACGCGCGCGGCCGGCATCCGGGCAGGGAAGCTGCAACCCCTCGATCCCGGTCAGGGCCTCACCATACGCCGCGGCGACCCGCGCCCGGCCCGCCAGCAGGTCGTCGAGGCGCTCGAGCTGGGCCAGGCCCAGTGCGCAGGCCAGATCCGACAAGCGGTAGTTGAAGCCCAGGCGGTCGTGGTCGAGCCAGTCCATGTTGGGTGCCCGGCCCTGGTTTCGCTCGGAGTCGATGCGCTCTTTCAAAGCGGCGGTCGCCACCGTCACCATCCCGCCTTCTCCGGTCGTGAGCTGCTTGTTGGCGTAGAAGCCGAACACGGCGGGATGGCCGCGCGCGCCGACCGGGATGCCGTCGGCGTCGACGGCACCGAGGGCCTCGCAGGCGTCCTCGACGATCGGGAGACGGAGCTTTTCGAGCGCGGTCAGGTCGGCCGGATACCCGAACACGTGCACCGGCAGCAGCGCGGTCGCGCGGTCGGTGACCGCCGCGGACGCGGCCTGCGGGTCGAGGTTCAAGGTGACCGGATCGATGTCCGCGAACACCGGCCGGGCGCGCTCGTACAGGGCGACGTTAGCGCTGGCCACGAACGAGAACGGCGTCGTGACCACCTCGTCGCCGTCCGTGACGCCGACCGCCCTGAGGGCAAGATGCAAACCGGCCGTGCCGGAGGACACCGCGCTCGCGTGGGCGGCCCCCACGCGCTGCGCGAACGCGCGCTCGAACTCGCCGAGCAGCGGGCCGAGCGACAGCCGTCCGGAGCGGAGCACCTCGAGCACGCGCTCCTCCTCGATCTCGCCCAACACCGGACGTGCGAGCGGAATCTCGTCCTCGCGGACCTCGCGAACGCCGGTCACGAGCGCTGCGTGGAGGCCGCTTCGTCGCTCGTGGACCGCCCGGCCACCCGCATGCCGTACTCGAGCGAGTCGACGAGCGCCTCCCAGGACGCCTCGATCACGTTCTCGGACACGCCGATCGAGCCCCACACCTGGTCGCCGTCCGAGGCGTCGAGCAGGACGCGCGTGATCGCACCGGTGCCCTTCGTCTCGTCCAGAATGCGGACCTTGAAGTTGACCAGGTCGATGTCGCGCAGGTGGGGGTGGATCTCCACCAAGGCGTCACGGAGGGCGCGGTCGAGCGCGTGGACCGGGCCGTTGCCCTCGGCCGTACGCACGTATCGCTCGCCCTCGACCCAGATCTTGATGGTTGCCTCGGTCTCGACGCGGCCGTCGGCGCGCTTCTCCACGATTGCCCGCCAAGACTCCAGCCGGAACAGCGGCTCGTATTCCCCGGTCTCCTTGCGGATCAGCAGCTCGAACGAGCCGTCGGCCGCCTCGAAGTGATAGCCGCGGTGTTCGAGCTCCTTGACCCGTTCGACCAGATGAGCGGCCTGATCCTCGCCCAGCGGGATGCCGGCGTCGCGGGCGCGGGCATGCACGGTGCCCTTGCCCGACAGCTCGGAGATCAGCAGCTCGCGCCGGTTGCCGACGACATCGGGCTCGATGTGCTCGAACGTGGCCGGGTCGACGTTGACGCCGGCAACGTGCATTCCGCCCTTGTGGGCGAAGGCGTTGCGCCCGACGTAGGGCTGGTCGGGGTCGGGCGTGAAGTTGAGCAACTCGTCGAGGAAGTGCGCGGCCTGGGTCAGCGAGGCGAGCTGCTCGTCGGTCACGCACTCGTGGCCCAGCTTGAGCTGGAGGTTGGGGATGATCGTGACCAGGTTGGCGTTGCCGCAACGCTCCCCGTAGCCGTTGATCGTCCCCTGCACGTGGACCGCCCCCTGCTCGACGGCGGCGAGCGTACAGGCGACGCCGCAGCCGGCGTCGTCGTGGCAGTGGATCCCGATCCGGACTCCGGACGGCTCGAGCCCGGCCACGACGGTGCCGATCGCCGCGGCGATGTCGTGCGGCATGGTTCCGCCGTTGGTGTCGCAGCAGGTGATCGTGTCGGCGCCGGCCTCGGCCGCCGCGCGCAGGCAACTGAGCGCGTACGCGGCGTCGTCGGCGAACCCGTCGAAGAAGTGCTCGGCGTCGTAGATGACGCGCTTGCCCTGCGCGACCAGGAAGGCGACCGACTCGGAGATCATGCGCAGGTTCTCCTCACGGTCGACCTTGACCACCTTCTGAAGGTGCAGGCCCCAGGTCTTGCCGACGATCGTGCACACCGGCGCGCCCGAGTCCGCCAGCACGCGCAGGCCTGGATCGGCGTCGGCCCGGGCGCCCCGCCGACGGGTCATCCCGAACGCTGCGATCCGCGCGTGGCGCAGTGACTCCCGGCTCAGCAGGTCGAACAGCTCGACCTCCTTGGGATTCGAGCTCGGGAAGCCCGCCTCGATCAGGTCGATGCCGAGCTCGTCGAGCCGGTGCGCCACCCGCAGCTTCTCCTGCGCGGACAGCGACATCCCCTCCCCCTGCATGCCGTCGCGGAGGGTGGTGTCGTAGAGCTCGATGTGAGTCATGCCGCCTTGGTTGGGACCGCGACCATGTCCAGCCACTCGACGTAGCGCGGGTCGCGGCCGTGGAGCGCGTCGTCGAAGATCCGCTGGATCTCGAGGGTGATCGGGCCTGGCTCGCCGGTGCCGATCGCGTGGTCGTCGATCTCGTACACCGGCACGAGCTCGGCGGCGGTGCCGGTCAGGAACACCTCGTCGGCCAGGTACAGCTCGGCCCGGGCCATGTCGCGCTCGACGACCCCGTGGCCGAGATCCCGGGCGATCTGGATCACCGACTTGCGGCTGATCCCGTCGAGGATGCCGGCGGTGTGGGGCGGGGTGACGATCTGTCCGTCGCGGACCGCGTAGATGTTCTCGCCCGAGCCCTCGCACACGAATCCGTGGTGGTCGAGCAGGATCGCCTCCTGATAGCCGGCCTTGGAGGCCTCGATCTTGGCCAGGACGCTGTTCAGGTACTGGCCAGAGGCCTTGGCGTGCGGGATCAGCGCATCGTGCGGGATCCGCCGCCAGCTCGCGACCTTGGCCCGGACGCCTTGGAGCTTTCCCTCCTCGCCGAGGTAGGCGCCCCACGGCCACACCGCGATCGACACCTCGACCGGTGCGTCGAGCGGATACAGGCCCATCTGCCCGTATCCGCGGAACGCGATCGGGCGAATGTAGCACTCGCGCAGCTCGTTGGCGGCGATCAGCTCGTGGGTGGCCTGGCGGAGCTCCTCGAGCGTGTAGGGAATCGGCATGTAGTACAGCTCGGCCGACTTGAACAGGCGGTCGAGGTGGTCGTGGTGGCGGAAGATCGCCGTCCCCTTCGGGGTCTCGTAGGCCCGAATCCCCTCGAACACCCCGGTGCCGTAATGCAGACCGTGCGTGAGTACGTGGACCTTTGCGTCCTCCCAGGCAACCATCTCGCCGTTGTGCCAGATGAGGTCCGCTTGTTCCACTGATGCTCCCTTAGAGGTGTTGCAGGACTGCCTGGGTGGCCTCTTTCGTGTTTGCCGTGCCGCCCAGGTCGGGTGTGCGCAGCCCCTCGGCCAGCGCTTGCTCGACGGCCGATTCTACCGCCGCCGCCTGGGCCTCCATTTGCAGTCCGTGGCGGAGCATCAGGGCCGCGGACAGGATCATCGCCAGCGGGTTTGCCTGGCCGGTGCCGGCGATGTCCGGGGCCGAGCCGTGCACGGGCTCGAACAAGCCGGGGCCATCGCTGCCCAGCGAGGCGCTCGGAAGCATCCCGATCGAGCCGGTCAGCATCGCCGCCTCGTCGCTCAGGATGTCGCCGAACATGTTCTCGGTGAGGATCACCTCGAAATGGCGCGGCGCGGCGATCAGCTTCATCGCGGCGTTGTCGACCAGGAGGTGCTCGAGCTCGATGTTGGGGAACTCGCTCGAGTGAAGGTCCCTCACCACCTCCCGCCACAGGCGGCTGGTCTCGAGGACGTTGGCCTTGTCGACGCTGGTCACCCGCGAATGGGCGGCTTCGAAGGCGATCCGGGCGATCCTCTCGATTTCCTCGCGCGTGTAGACGCAGTCGTCCGAGGCGCGGTCCTTGGTCCGGGTCTTCTCGCCGAAGTAGATCCCGCCGGTGAGCTCCCGCACCACGGTCAGGTCGGTGCGCTCGATCAGCTCGCGCTTGAGCGGGCTCGCGTCGTACAGGGCCGGGATCGGCTTGACCGGGCGGAGGTTGGCAAACAGGCCCAGGCCCTTGCGCAGGCCGAGAAGACCCTGCTCGGGGCGAGGCTTGTCCGGGTCGGTGGTGTCCCATTTCGGGCCGCCGACCGCGGCCAGAAGCACGGCGTCCGCGTTTCGACAGGCGGTCAGGGTCTCGTCGGTGAGCGCCGTGCCGTGGGCGTCGATCGATGCGCCGCCGAACGGATGCTCCTCGGTTTCGAGGTCGGCGCCGACGGCGTGGAGGACTTCGATCGCCGGCGGCATGATCTCTGGACCGATGCCGTCGCCGGGCAGCAGGACTATGCGATGGGCCATGGCGGCCGGGACGCTAGCAATCGTTCGCGGTGATCATGCACAAGGCCCGAAAGCGCGCTCCCTCGGAACGCCCCGGGGACATAAGCACCTCCCACGTGCTTATGTCCCAGATGGCGCGGGCGGCCGGGGGGGTTCCGGGCGTTTACGCGGCGCGAGGCGGGCGCGCGGGAGGCCGGCGGGCGATCAGCGCGGCTGTGGCCACCAGCACAGGCAGCATGAGCAGGTGGTAGGCGAAGTCGATCGTGTCGCCCGACCCGACCGTGAACGACAGCCCGACGAGGAAGCCGAAGATCGCGAAGCCGACCGCGAACAGAGGGACGCGGCGCGCCGGCGAGCGCGCCAACCTCCAGGCCCCGGACGCCAACGCCACACAGATCAGGGCCTCGGCGACGCCGGCGCCGTAGGAGGGCCTCCCAGACGAGCCGATCCGAAGCGCGCCCGACAGGTGCAGGGTCGCGAACACGGCCAGGGTCAAGGCTTCGAGGGCCATCAGGGCCGCGAGCCATCTGAGTGGACGCGCCGGCCGGCGTTGATCCGCCGGCCGGCGCGGCGTGGCGAGGGCGCTCATGAGCGCACCTCGGAGGGATCGCCGGCCCGTGCGCCCCGGCCCTCGGATGGTCGAGCGTGCGGACGCGGCTCGCCGGCTCGGGCCATCGCGGACGGCCACCAGTTGCGCCGCCCGAGCAGGATCACGGTGGCGGGCACGAGCAGCGTTCGGACCAGGAACGTGTCCATCAGGATCCCAGCGGCGAGTCCGAGGCCGATCGCCCGGACCTGGCTGGCTTCGGCGCCGGAGCTGGCCACGGTCAACACGATGAACGTGCCGCCGAGGATCAGGCCGGCCGAGGTAACGGTGGACCCGGTTCGTCCCACGGCGCGAACCACCGCGTCGCGCAAGGGCAACCGGCGCACCTCCTCCCGGATGCGCGTCATGACCAGGATGTTGTAGTCCTCCCCGAGCGCGAACAGGAACACGAACATGAGGAACGGCAGGATGAAGCTGATGCCGCTGTCGCCCCCGATGCCGATGAACGCGATCGTGGCGACACCCAGCGCGGCCAGGTAGGACAGCACGACGCTGACGATCAGATACAGCGGCGCCACCAGGCTCCGGAGCACGAGCGCCAGCAGCAGGCCGATGGCCAGGACGGCGATCGGCACGATCACGCGCAGGTCGTGATTGGCGGTGGTGCTGATGTCATACAGGGCGGCCGCCTCGCCGGCCACGCCGCTCTGCACCGCGCCCGAGCGCGCCGCCGCAGAAGCCACGGCGTCTCGGATCGCCGGCGTGGCGTTCATCGCCTGCGTCGACTCCTGTCCGCCGGCCCTCAGCGCTCCCGCGAACTGGACGATCCGCCCGTCCGCGGAGACGAACTGCGCCGTGGCCCGGTAGGCGTCGTACTGCACCCGCGGGACACCGAGCGAGGTCGGCTCGCGGACAGGCAGGCCTCCCGGCGCGCCAAGCTTCGCGTGCAGTGCGGCGAACCGCGCCGGGCTGAGCGCGGTGCCGTTCGGATTGAGCGGACCTGAAAGCGCCGTGAACTGCCCCGAGGAGTGCAACGACGCCTCAGCCTGAACGACCGGCTGCGGGTTCTCCCATACCGGCTGCGCGTACTCCAACGCCAGATTGGCCGGATTGCTGCTGGTCTGCGGGAAGTGTGCGGCGAGCGCCGCATTCCCGGCCGCCGCGTCGCTGCCGGACGGCGCGGTGGTCGCGCCGCCGAACCCGGACGAGCTGAACCCGAGCGCGGCGGCGGCCAGGGCCAGGAACAGGACCACGCCAAGACCGAGCGTCAGCGCGGGACGGCGCACTAGCCGCGCGGCGATCCGCGCCCACAGCCCCTCGCGCTGGGCCCCGGGCTCGATCCGCATCGGCCAGAACACGGCCCGCCCGAAGATCGCCAGCAGCGCCGGGAGCAGCGTCAGCCCGATGGCGAGCATGACCGCCATTCCGACCGCCAGGGGCAGGCCGAGGTCGTGGTAGAGCCCGAAGCCGGCCAGCAGCAGCGTGAGCAGCGCCAGGATCACGGTGCCGGCCGACGCGCTGATCGACTCCCCGACGCGGACGAGCGCTCGGACCACGGCCTCGTGGCCGCCATGACCGTCGCGCAGCTCCTCGCGTACCCGGAAGACCAGGAACAGGCCGTAGTCGGTGCCGGCGCCGAGGAGCAGGACGATCAGCAGCACCTGCGTGATCGAGGAGATCTTGAGGCCCTGGGCGCCGAGCTCGCCGATCACCCCGGTCGAGATCAACAGGGCCAGTCCCGCGGGCAGCAGCGTGACGACCGCGGCCAGTGGCGCGCGGAACACGACCAGCAGCAGCGCGACGATGAACAGGATCGAGAACAGCTGGATCTGGTTGCCCGAGCGGTTCGAGCTGGCCTGGTTGGCCACCGCGGTGGCGATCTGGCCGGCCGCGTGGAACTGCAGCCCGGCCGGGGCGTCGATCCGACCGAACGTGCCCTGCAGGCCGGAGAGGATTGCCTTGTCGGCCGAGATGTCGTTCCGGGCGGCCTGCACCCGAACCCTGAGCTGGACCGCCTGGCCGTCGGCCGAGAGCACAGGCCCCTGGACGCCGAGCACGCCGTCGACGCTGCGCGCCGCGCCCGCCGAGCGGGAGACCGCGGCGAGGTCCTGCGACGTGAGCCCGCCGTCGCGCGAGGCGACCACCAGGACGTAGCCGGTCTTGCTCGAGCCGAGCAGCGGCGCGGCGAGATTCGCCGCGCGGGTGCTGGGGGCGCTCGCAGGCAGGAACGCGCTGTTGTCGTTGTTGACCTCGCTGCCGAGCGAGGGAAACGCGCCGCTGACCACGACGGCCGCGACCAGCCACAGCACCAGCACGAGCCAGCGGAAACGAACGATTGCCCGAGCGACTGCCTCGAACGTCCTGTCAAGCGAGAATGAGGTCATGGGGTAATGGTCGGCAGCCACCCGCGATGTGTCGTCCCCCCGCGGGGGGAGATTTCCGTCGCTCGCAGTGGGGAGATCCCCCTTCGGGGGGACGATGCGCCGGGGCGGCCTCGGTACGCTGGATCCACCGTGACCGCAGTGCCAGAAGCCCGGTTGCCGTCGACGGCCAGGCACTGGCTGCTCGACGGCGCGATCGCCCTGGCCGCGTTCGGCGCCACGGTGGGGCTGCTGGCGCACGGGTTGGGGAGCTCCGGGAACGTCAAGCACCACCTCGACGCGGTCGGAATGCTGCTCGCGGTGTGCTCGACCTTGCCGCTAGTGGTGTGGCGCCGGGCTCCGCTGGCCGTGTTCGTCCTGACCACCGCGGCCAGCGCGGCTTCGATGGCGCGCGGCTACCCCGGCGGTCCGCCCGTGGGCCCGACGATCGCGCTGTACCTGCTGGCCGCCAGTCGCGATGCGCGTCATCCGTGGACGCGCCAGATCACGGAGATCGTCGCGGGCGTCTTCTGCCTGCACATCCTCGCGTTCGGCCTGGGCCACGATCAGGTGCCGGAGGTTCAGATCGTGTTCGGCGCACTGGTGTGGGGGCTCGCCTGGTTCGCCGGCGAGCGCACCCGTCTGCGGCGCCAGCAGCTGGTCGAGCTCCGGGAGCGCGCGCTGCGCGCCGAGCGGGAGGCCGACCGGGACCGACGCCTGGCGGTGGCGGAGGAGCGGGCCCGGATCGCCCGTGACCTGCACGATTCCGCAGCGCACGCGATCAACGTGATCGCGGTTCAGGCCGGCGCCGCGCGGCTCTGGCACGAGCAGGATCCCGACCGGTCCCGCGCCGCCCTCGGGACGATCGAGGACGTGGCCCACCGCTCGGTGGCCGAGATCGATCAGATCGTCCGTTCGCTCCGCGACGACGAGGACCCCGGATCCGGGCGGATCGAGCCCTCCCCTGGCCTGGCCGCGTTCGATTCGCTGATCGCCGAACACACATCGGCCGGGCTCCCCGTCGCGATCGTCACCACCGGCGAGCCGCGGCCGCTGGGCGGCGCGGCGGACCGGGCGGCCTACCGGATCCTTCAGGAGGCGCTCACGAATTGCGCCCGGCACGGTGCGGGCGAGGCGAGCGTCGAGCTGTCGTTCAGCGAGCGGGCGCTCGAGCTCACGATCTCGAACGCGGTCCGCCCGGATGCGCCGGTGCGGGTCAGCCTGAACGGCGGGCACGGGATCGTCGGAATGGCCGAACGGGCCACGCTCCTCGGCGGCGAGCTCGAGGCCGTCCGGATGAACGGGTCGTTTCGGGTTTGCGCGCGCCTGCCCTACGGCGAGGCCGCATGACCACGGTCCTGATCGCCGACGACGACCACCTGATGCGCGCCGGCCTGGTGGCCGTGCTCGAGAGCGACGGGGAGATCGAGGTGGTCGGCCAGGCCTCGACCGGCCGCGAGGCGGTCGCGCTGACCCGTCGCCGCCAGCCCGACGTCGTGCTGATGGACGTTCAGATGCCCGACATCGACGGGATCGCCGCCACCCGGGAGCTGACTGGAGCATCGGCCGCCGCGCGCGTGCTGATCCTGACCACGTTCGAGGAGGACGACTACATCTTCGGCGGATTGCGCGCCGGCGCGTCGGGCTTCCTGCTCAAGCGCACGCGCCCCGAGGAGCTGATCCGGGCCGTGCACACCGTCGCGGCCGGCGAGTCGCTCCTCTCCCCCTCGGTGACCCGGCGGGTGATCGACCGCATGGCGAGCCCCGCGGGATCGCCGCTGGCCGCCGACGAGTCCGCCGTCGGGGACCTGACCCCGCGCGAGCGCGAGGTGCTCGAGCTACTGGCCGGCGGCCTGTCAAACGCCGAGATCGCGGCGGCGCTGGTGATCGAGGAGTCGACGGTCAAGACGCACGTCAAGCGGATCCTGATGAAGCTCGGACTGCGCGACCGGGTGCAGGCGGTGATCTTCGCCTACGAGCACGGACTCGCGCCAAGCCGAACTACCCGTTCCGCGCGGTCATGTTGAGCCGCACGTATTCCAGCACGAACGGCTCCCCCGAGCGCTCGAGCACGTGGTCCACGAACGGCCCGCGCAGGTCCTCCGGCAGCGGGTCCAGGTGCCGCACCAGGCATACGGTCTGGATGAACGCGCGGGGATCGGCGGGCGTGACCGACTTGGGCTCGAGCCAGCAGCGCACGTCCGCGAACCCGGCCCGACGCAATCGCTCCGCCGTCTCCGCGTCGGTCGCGTAGTTCCACGGCCGCCGCCAGTCGGCGAAGTAGGGAGCGAACGGCTCCTCCCCCGCCACCGTGTCGGCCAGCGTCCGGAACGCGTCGATGTTTCCGCGTCCGCCGCACTGCGCCACCAGTTGCCCGCCGGGCTTCAAGGCGCGATGAAGCGCGGCGAACAGCGCGTCGTGATCGTGGATCCAGTGGAACGTGGCGTTCGAGAACAGCGCGTCGACCGGCTCGGGCATCTGCAGCTCGACCAGGTCCTGGCAGAGGACGGTCGCCCGTTCGCCGAGTGCAGCCGTGGCGTGCTCGGCCATCGACGGGGCAACGTCGACCGCGTAGACGCGCCCCCGCGGCACGAGATCCGCCAGCAGCGCGGTGACCCGGCCCGACCCGCAACCCGCGTCGAGCACCACCTCGTCCCCGCGCAACTCGAGTCGCTCCAGCTGCTCGCGCGCCCACGCCAGCTGCGGGTCTGACACGCGGTCGTAGCTCGCCGCATCCCAGTCGCGGCTGGCTCCGGAGGCGGCGGGCATCGATCAGATCGCCGTGGTCACCGGACCAGGACGCTCCCGCTCGCTCTCATACCGGTCGATCGCGTCGCCCTCTTCCAGTGTCAAAGCAATGTCGTCCAGCCCGTTCAGCAGCCGGTGCTTGATGTCCGGGTCGATCTCGAAGCTCGCCGTCCCGCCCGGCCAGCGCACCTCCTGGGCGGCCAGGTCGACCTGGGCCTCCCCCGCCTCGCGGATCGACGCGCACTCCTCCGCCGTGAGGCACACCGGCAGCAGGCCGATCTTTGTGCAGTTGGAGCGGAAGATGTCGGCGAAGCTCGGCGCGATGATGGCCTGGAAGCCGTAGTCCTCGAGCGCCCACGGGGCATGCTCGCGGCTCGAGCCGCACCCGAAGTTGCGCCCGGCGACCAGGATCGGGTTGCGCGGCAGCTCCCATCCCGGCTGCTTGGCCCAATCGAAGAACAGGAACTCCCCGAAGCCGGTCCGCTCGACCCGCTTGAGGAACTGCTTGGGGATGATCTGGTCGGTGTCGACGTCGTCGCGGTTCAGGACAGACACCCGCCCGGTGATGGTCTCGATCGCCTTCATTTCGCGCTCCACTCCCGAATGTCCACGAAGTGCCCCTCGATCGCCGCGGCCGCGGCCATCTGAGGCGAGACCAGGTGCGATCTGGCACCCCGCCCCTGGCGACCCTCGAAGTTGCGGTTCGAAGTCGAGGCCACTCGCTCGCCGGGTGCGGCGACGTCGGGGTTCATGCCCAGGCACATCGAGCAGCCCGCGCCGCGCCAGTCGAAGCCGGCCTGCTTGAACACCTCGTCGAGCCCCTCCTGCTCGGCCTGCGCCTTGACCTGCTGGGACCCCGGTACGACCATCGCGTAGACGCTGTCGGCCACGCGATGCCCGTTCACGACCTCGGCGGCGGCGCGCAGGTCACCGATTCGCGAGTTCGTGCAGGAGCCGATGAACACGCGGTCGAGCTTGATCTCCTCGATCGGGGTGCCGGGCTCGAGCCCCATGTACTCGAGCGCGCGCTCGTCCTGATCGGAGCGCGGGTCGGGGACGGCCTCGGTGACCGGTACGACCATCCCGGGCGTGGTTCCCCAGGTGACCATCGGGCTGAGCGCCGCCGCGTCGACCTCGATCTCCTTGTCGAACGACGCTCCGTCGTCGGTATGCAGGTCGCGCCACTCACCCGGGAGCGCATCCGGGGCGGCCGGACGGCCGATCACCCACTCGAACGTGGTCTCGTCGGGAGCGATCATCCCGGCCCGTCCGCCGCCCTCGATCGTCATGTTGCAGATCGTCATGCGGCCCTCCATCGAGAGCGACTCGATCGCAGGGCCGGCGTACTCGACGACGTGGCCGGCCGCGCCGTCTACGCCCATCTGGCCGATCGTGGCCAGGATCAGGTCCTTGGCGGTCACGCCGAACCCGAGCTTCTCCCGCGTAGCGGATCCGCATCGAGCGCGGCTTGGACTGCACCAGGCACTGCGTGGCCAGCACGTGCTCGACCTCGCTCGTGCCGATCCCGAAGGCCAGCGCCCCGAACGCGCCGTGGGTGGCGGTGTGCGAGTCGCCGCACACGATCGTCATGCCAGGCTGGGTCACGCCGAGCTCCGGCCCGATGATGTGCACGATCCCCTGCCGGTCCGAGCCCAGCGAGTACACCGGGATCCCGAACTCCTCGCAGTTTTGCTCGAGCGTCTCGACCTGCTTGCGCGAGAGCTCGTCACGGATCCGCGCCGCCACCGGCGTGCCGTCGGTGGGCACGTTGTGGTCGGCCGTGGCCAGCGTGCGGTCCGGCCGGCGAACCTGGCGGCCGGCCAGGCGGAGCCCGTCGAAGGCCTGCGGGCTGGTCACCTCGTGCACCAGGTGCAGGTCGATGTAGATGAGGCCGCGCTGCACCTCGTGGGCGTCCCAGATCTTGTCGAACAGGGTCTTTGGCATTGACTAACTCCTTCGCAGGCCGGCGCTGAGCACCGCCAGCAGCACGGCTTCCTCGGGGCCTGGATTTTCAAAATGATGGGTCAAGTCCGCGTCGAACGTGACGCAGTCGCCATCGAGCAGCTCGTACCGATGGCCGTCGCAGTGCAGGACCACCGTGCCGGACTCGACCAGCGCGGTCTCGCGAGCGCCGGGCTCGTGCCTGGGTGGGTCGCCCGGTCCGCCGGTGACCGCCCCGGGGGCCAGCGTGTGGCGCGAGAGCTCGGCGCGCTGTCCGGGCAGTGGCGGGGTGAGGATCTCGTAGCGGTGACCGGGGACGCCGGTCGGACCGGCCCGTCGCTCGGCGTTACGGACGATCGTCACCGCCCCGTCCTCGTCGAGCCGCAACAACTGCGAGAGCCGTAGCTCGAGGCCGGCGGCGATCCGCGTAGCCACCTGAAGGGTCGGGCTGGTCTCGCCACGCTCGACCTGCGAGAGCATCGGGGCGCTCACCCCGGAGCGCTCGGCCAGGTCGCGCAGGGACAGGTCCATCGCCTCGCGCAGGGCGCGGACGCGGGCCCCCACGCCGTTCTGATTAGCCACGACGGTGGACATACGCGCGTACGTTATCACGTACGCTGGGTCGCGGGCGGCGTCCGGGTAGCCTCAGCGCTGATGATGCGATCACGACCCGACGTGCTGGTGCTGGGCGGCGGCGGCGTCCTCGGCGAGGCGTGGATGATGGGCGTCCTGGCCGGCATCGAGGACGCCACCGGCTTTGACCTGCGTGATTGCGACTACTACGTCGGCACCTCGGCGGGCGCGATCGTGGCCGCGCACCTCATCGCCGGCCAGTCCCCGCGCCGCCCGTCCTCGTTCGACGCCGACGAAGAGCTTTCAGCGAGCCCGAACGGTGCCCGGCCGGTGGATGGCCTGGCGGCGGCCGGACTGGCCGCGGCGCGCCGGGCCGGCGCCTGGGCCCTTGCCGCCGCGGCGACGTTTGCCCCGCTGGCGCTCGGACTGGCCGCCCCCGGGGGCGCCGTCGGGCGTGCCCTGCTTCTGCGCCGTCTCCCCCGCCCCAGCCAGACCCTGGCCGACCTGCGCCACAGCATCGAGCGGCTCGGCCCCCGCTTCGACGGCCGCCTGCGCGTCACCGCGGTCGATCGCCGCAACGGGCGCCGCGTGGTGTTCGGCAGCCCAGGGTCCCCTCGGGCCGGCGTGTCCGACGCGGTGGCCGCCTCGTGCACGGTGCCCTGGCTGTTCGCCCCGGTCACGATCGGCGGGCGCGAATACGTCGACGGCGGCGTGTGGAGCCCGACCAACCTGGACGCGGCCCCGGCCGGCCGCGACACGCACGTGCTGTGCCTGAACCCAACCGCGAGCATCCATAGCTCGAACAGCCTGCTCACGGTCATGCGCGGCGTCTCACGCACGGCATCGCAGGTCGAGGCGCTGGCCCTGCGCCGTCGGGGGGCCGCGGTCCAGACGCTCGCGCCGAACCCCGCGTGCGCCGAGGTCATGGGAACCAACTACATGGACCGCGAGCCCCGCGGGCAGGTCCTGGCGGCCGGCTACCGGCAGGGACTGGCGTTCGTCACGGAGTCTGTACGGGTGACCCCGAAGCCGCCACAGCCGTCGCTTCCTCCGCCTCGGCCATGATCCCGCGCCGGCGGATCGCGTTGGACACTGCGCGCACGTATGCGCGGGCGGCCGCCTCGAGGATGTCGGTCGACACGCCCTGACCGGAGCCGCTGACGCCGGCGATCTCGAGCACCACCGAGGTCTCGCCGAGCGCGTCCTGGCCACCGGTCACCGCATCCACGCGGAACTCTCGGAGCCGCGCGTCGGCGCCGGTGGCGGCGTTGATCGCGCGGAAGATCGCGTCGACCGGGCCGTCGCCGGTGAACGAGCCGGTGACCTCCTCGCCGTCAGGCGTCCTGATGCCCACGGTCGCGTGCGGCGGCCGGCGGGTCGACGCCTCGACGTCGAACCACTCGAGTTGGTAGGCCGCGACCTCCTCGCGCAGTTCGTCGGTGACCAGTGCCTCGAGGTCCATCGCGGTCACGTGCTTCTTCTTGTCCGCGATCTCCTTGAAGCGCTTGAACGCCGTATTCAGGCCCTGGCCGGTGATCTCGAAGCCCAGGTCGGACAGGGCCTGCTGCAGCGCGTGGCGGCCGGAGTGCTTGCCGAGCACGATCGAGTTGGCCTCGAGACCGACCGTGGTCGCGTCCATGATCTCGTAGGTCGTCCGCTCCTTGAGCACACCGTCCTGGTGGATGCCCGACTCGTGGGCGAACGCGTTGCGGCCGATGATCGCTTTGTTCGGCTGGACCGGATACCCAGTCAGGCGGGACACCAGGCGGCTCGTCCGCGCGATCTCGCGCGTGTTGATCCCGGTGCTCAGGCCGACCGCGGGCTCGCGCGTGTGGAGCAGCATCACGATCTCCTCGAGCGCAGCGTTGCCGGCGCGCTCCCCGATCCCGTTGATCGCGCACTCGATCTGACGCGCCCCCGCCAGCAGCCCCGCGAATGAGTTGGCCACCGCCAGCCCCAGGTCGTCGTGGCAGTGGACCGAGAGCACGATGTCCTTGAGCCCCGGGACAAGCTCGTAGAGCCGCCGCAGGTACTCGGTGTACTCATGCGGCATCGTGTAGCCGACGGTGTCGGGGATGTTGATCGTGGTCGCGCCCTCGTCGATCGCGATCTGGCACACCTCGGCGGTGTACTCGATGTCGGCGCGGGTGGCGTCCATGGGCGAGAACTCGACGTCGTCCACGTACTGCTTGGCGTGCGCCACCGCGGCCCGGGCCTGGCCCTTGACGTCCTCTCGCG
This sequence comes from uncultured Solirubrobacterales bacterium, assembly GCA_963841535.1. Classification (GTDB taxonomy): domain Bacteria; phylum Actinomycetota; class Thermoleophilia; order Solirubrobacterales; family Solirubrobacteraceae; genus Palsa-465. The sequence goes on from CAWJDF010000006.1 coordinate 182,537, forward strand.
TGGTCTGGAGCTGGTACTCGATGTGGATGTCGGAGGTCGAGATGAACGTGTGGATGCGCGGCCGCTGGGCGTCCTTGACCGCGTTCCAGGCGGAGTCGATGTCGGCCACGTGGGTCCGGGCGAGGCCGGCGATGACCGGCCCTTCGACGGTACGGGAGATCGTTTGCACCGCTTCGAAGTCGCCGGGCGAGGTGATCGGGAACCCGGCCTCGATCACGTCGACGCCGAGGCGGGCCAGCTGCTGGGCGATCTCGAGCTTCTCCTGCGTGTTCAGCGAGATGCCGGGCGATTGCTCGCCGTCACGCAGCGTTGTGTCGAAGATCAGTACTCGGCTGGGGTCCTCGGGTCTGGTCATGTCATGTCACTCCTCTGTGGCTCGAACTTGGCTTCTTCTCGGTGCTGGTCTCGCGGCTACGTGCGGCCGCCCACGCGCTATTCCCCCCGAGGGGGGAGGAGAAGAAGTCGAAGATCGAGGCTGAGCGCCATGCGGAGCTAAGCGTACCAAGTCGCCGTGGGCCGGCATGGGCGGAGCCCTGCGGCATGATTGCCCGGTGCGCAGACTCGCTCTGATCGTCAATCCCGTGGCCGGCGGCGGCCGCCCGGCGCGCGCCCTGCCGCAGGTTCAAGCGGAGCTGCGCGCGCGCGGCTTCGAGCAGCGCTTCGAGTACACGAAGAGCCTCGCGCACGCCCGCGAACTGGCGCTCGAGGCGGCGTCGGGGGGCGAGGTGGCGGTGGCGTTCGGCGGCGACGGACTGATCAGCGCGGTGTCGGGAGCGCTGCGTGACTCGGACGGCGTGGTCGGGATCCTGCCCGGCGGGCGCGGCAACGACCTCTGCCGCGTGTTGGGGATCCCCTTGAAGCCGGTGGCCGCGTGCGAGGTCCTGGCGTCGGGTTTGGTGCGCCCGCTGGACCTCGGAGAGGCCGGCGGCCGCGCGTTCGCCGGCATCGCCAGCTGCGGCTTCGACTCGGTGGTCAACCAGATCGCCAACGACACCACGGTCGTGCGCGGAAGCCCGGTCTACGGGCTGGCGCTGCTTCGCGCTCTCCCGAGCTGGAAGCCGGCCGGGTTCGAGGTCACGCTCGACGGCGGTGAGGTCCGGCGGTTCACGGGGTACTCGGTCGCCGCCGCGAACTCGAGGCAGTTCGGCGGCGGGATGCGACTGGCCCCCGACGCCTCGCTGAGCGACGGGCTGCTCGACGTGGTCATCATCGAGGACATGTCGAAGCCTCGCTTCCTGCGCCTCGCCCCCACGGTGTTCAGCGGCCGGCATCTCCGGTACCGCGAGGTCTCCGTGGCCCGCGCGCGTGAGGTGCACATCAGTGCGACCGAGTCCTTCACCCTGTATGCCGACGGTGAGGCGATCGCGGAGCTCCCGGTGACCGTGCGCGTGCTCCCGGCCGCCGTACGGATGATCGTGCCGGCATGACGCTGCTCGGCGCGAAGGTCGCTGCGGCACGGGCCGTGGGCTCGCTCGCTCGCCGAGCGGGGCGCGGCGGGGGGACCAGCCTGCCCGGCAAGGTGCTGCTCGCGTTGGAGCCGGGTGCGATCCGGGAGCTCTCGGGCCGGCTGGCGCGCGGCTCGGTCGTGGTGTCGGCCACCAACGGCAAGACGACCACCGCGGCCATGGTCGCGTCGGTGCTGGCGCGGGCCGGGGTGTCCGTCGTGCACAACCGGGCGGGGGCCAACATGGCGGGCGGCGTCGCCTCGACCTTGGTCGCCGCCGCGCGTCCCGGCCGGGGGATCTCCGGCGACCTCGGCCTGTTCGAGCTCGACGAGTTCTGGCTCGATCGCGTAGTGCCGGAGCTCGAGCCGCGGGGGATCCTGCTCGGCAACCTGTTCCGCGATCAGCTCGACCGCTACGGGGAGCTCGACACGATCGCCGATCGCTGGGCGGCGGTGACCGGCGGCCCAGCCGGGCGAGCGGCACGGCTTGTCCTGAACGCCGACGATCCGCTGATCGCCGACCTCGGCCGCTCGGCGCCCGCGGTCACGTATTTCGGGGTGGAGGATCCGTCGGTGGCGATCCCCGAGATGCAGCACGCCTCGGACTCCAAGCACTGCCGGCGCTGCGGCGCTGCCTACGTGTACGACGTGGTCTACCTCGGACACCTGGGCGTGTACCGGTGCCCGTCGTGCGGTGCGGAGCGACCAGCGCCGGCGGTGGCGGCCGAGGGGATCTCGCTCGACGGCACCCGGGGCTCGTCGTTCTCGCTCGTCACTCCGGCGGGTCGTGCGTCGGTCGAGCTGCCGTTGCCCGGGCTCTACAACGTCTACAACGCGCTCGGCGCCGCCGCGCTCTGCCTGGGGCTTTCGGTTCCCCTCGACGTCGTGGTGGCCGGGCTGCGGGAGGTGCGGGCGGCGTTCGGCCGGGCCGAGCGCATCGCGATCGGAGGCGTCGAGCTCCAGGTGCTGCTGATCAAGAACCCGGCAGGGGCCAACGAGATCCTGCGCACGCTCGCGATCGAGCCCGGGGAGCTCGACCTGCTGTCCGTGCTGAACGACCGCACGGCCGATGGGCGCGACGTGTCCTGGGTGTGGGACGCCGACTTCGAGATGCTCGCCGGCCGCGTGCGCCGGGTGACCTGCGCGGGCACCCGAGCCGCCGAGCTTGCGGTGCGCTTGAAGTACGCGGGCGTGCCGGCCGAGCGCCTGCACGTCGTGCCCGGCGTGGCGGCGGCGCTCGACCAGGCGCTGGCGGACGCCCCGTCGGGCCGGCTCTACGCGCTGCCCACGTACACGGCCCTGCTCGAGTTGCGCGGACTGCTGGCCGAGCGCGGACAGGCGGTGCCGTTCTGGGAGCCGGCGCCGGTATGAGCGTCGTGGTGTGGCACGACGTTGAGTGCGGCTCATACGTCGAGGACCTGCCGCTGTGGCGCTCGCTGGCCGCCGAGTACGGCGACCCGGTGCTCGACGTGGGCGCGGGGACGGGGCGCGTGACGCTGGATCTGGCGCAGGCCGGCTACCGCGTCACGGCCCTCGACCGAGATCCAGAGCTACTCGCCGCCCTCACCGACCGGGCCGCGGGAAGAAAGGGGGAACTATTGCCCCTTTCTTCCCAAGTGGCGACGGTGATCGGGGACGCTCGGGAGTTCGATCTGGGCAAACGCCGGTTCAAGCTGACCATCGTGCCCATGCAGACGATTCAGTTGCTCGGAGGCGCGGAGGGTCGGGAGCGCTTCTTACGCTGCGTCCATCGCCACCTCGCTCCCGGCGGGGCGCTCGCGGTGGCGCTCTCCGAGGTGCTCGACCTGTACGAGGTCGTTGACGGGATGGCGATGCCGCTGCCCGACGTGCGCGAGGTGGACGGGATCGTGTATTCCAGCCAACCCACGGCGGTGCGTGCCGACCGGGGCGGCTTCGTGCTGGAGCGCCGCCGCGAGATCGTGGGTCTGACCGGCGACATGACCGTCGAGGAGAACGTCATCCGCCTGGACCGCCTGACCGTTCGGGGCCTCGAGCGCGAGGGGGCCGGCGCTGGGTTCACCCGCGGCGGTCGCGCGCATGTGGCCGCCACCGAGGACTACTCGGGCAGCGAGGTGGTGATCCTGCGTGCCTGAGCTGCGGGTTTGCGCGCTGTACCCCGACCTGATGAACATCTACGCCGACCGGGGCAACCTGCTCGTGCTCGAGCGGCGCTGCCGCTGGCGGGGGATCGACTTCAGCGTGACCGCGAGCGGCCTCGGCGACCGCCTCGATCCCGACGGCGCCGATCTCTTCTACCTGGGCGGCGGACAGGACCGCGACCAGAAGCTGTGCGCGCTGGACCTGGCCGAGGTCAAGCGCGACGCGCTCCACGCCGCGGCCGCCCGTGGGGCGGTGATCCTCGCTGTGTGCGGCGGCTATCAGCTCCTCGGGCATTCCTACGAACTCGGCGAGGAGACGCTGCCGGGGGTGGGGCTGGTCGATCTGGTCACGGTGCGCTCGGACGCGCCCCGCCTGATCGGCAACGTCGCGATCGAGGTCGAGCTCGAGCCGGGCGGGGTGCGCGTGCTGGCCGGGTTCGAGAACCACGGCGGGCGGACCCGGCTCGGGGCGGGCGAGACCCCGCTGGGTCGGGTCCTCAAGGGATACGGGAACAACGGAGAGGACGGGTATGAGGGCGTGCGCCGCGCGAACGTGATCGGGACCTATCTGCACGGCCCGCTGCTGCCCAAGAACGTCTGGTTCGCCGACTGGCTGATCCGGGCGGCGCTCGGCCGCGGCGAGCCGCTCGAGCCGCTCGAGGACCGGCTCGAGGCCGCCGCTCATGCCGAAGCGCGCCAAGCCGCCGGAGTGTGAGACCCTGCGTTCAATGGTGCGCGGGGCACGCTCAACGGCGGTACGGCTTGGACTGACGCTCGCGTGCGGGCTCGCCGCGCTCGGACCTGGCGCCTGTGGGAGCGACACCTCGCGATCGGCGACGGCACAGGCGCCGAGCCCGCCCGCCGTCTCGACGACCACGGTCACTACGACCGCCACCGCGACGACCACCACGACGACCACCGCGACTGCCACCGCGACCGTGACGCTGCCGGGCGCGGGCAAGCCGCCGGTCACGATCGGCGATGAGAACACCCCCGAGCAGTTCGTGCTCGGCCAGCTCTACTACCAGGCCCTCAAGGCCCAGGGCTTCCAGGTCACGCTCAACCAGAGCATCGGCCCGACCCAGGTCGTCCAGCAGGCGCTGGCCACCGGCCAGCTCGCGATGTACCCGGAGTACCTGGACACCTGGGATCGGGACGTCGCCGGCCTCACCCAGACGTTCAAGACGCGCAACGATGCCTACCAGGCCGGGCTGCACTACGCGCTCCGGCATGGCCTCGAACTGCTCGATGCCACGCCGTTCAGCGACACCAACGCGATCGCCGTCCCGTTCAACTACGCGGTCCAGAACGAGGTGCAGTCGATTCCCGATCTGATCAAGGTGTCGCCTCAGCTGACCTTGGGCGGAGCGCCCCAGTTCCAGCAGAGCTCAACCGGCCTGCCGCTGCTCGAGGGCACCTACGGAGTCGTGCCCGCCGCGTTCAAGCCGCTCGAGATCGGCGCCCAGTACGCGGCGCTCGACCAGGGCACGGTGCAGGCCGCCGTGGTCGACACCACCGATCCTCAGCTCTTGACCGGGAGCTATCCGTTGCTGCACGACCCGGAGAACGTGTTCGGTTGGGGAAACGTGGTCCCGGTCGTCACGGTCAAGGCACTCGATGCCGAAGGTCCCGTGTTCGCCGCCACGATCAACCGGGTGAGCGCGCTGCTCACGCTCGATGCCATGCGCGAGCTGAACGCCCAGGTGGTTCTCTACAACCAGGATCCGGCCACCGTCGCGCAGCAGTTCCTCCAGGCCGAGGGGATCCTGCCGATGCCGACTCCGAGCGGGGGTTAAGTAACCGCATCCGGCCGGCCGGGCTTTTATCCGCTCGACCCGAACCCGCCCGCGCCGCGCTCCGAGACCTCGAGCTCCTCCACCTCGACCACCGCGGGCGTCTGCACCCGCACGAGCACGAGCTGGGCGATCCGGTCCCCTGCGCCAATCGTGAATGCCGCGTCGCGGTCGGTGTTGAGCAAGAGGACGCGGAGCTCGCCGCGGTAGCCGGCGTCGATCAGACCGGGCGCGTTGACCAGCGCGATCCCGTGCTGGGCGGCCAGGCCCGAGCGCGGGAGCACCAAGCCCGCCTCCCCGTCGGGAATCTCGACCGCGATGCCGGTGCGGATCGAGGCGCGCTCGCCCGGCTCGAGCACGCCGTCCTCGAGCGCGTACAGATCGAGGCCGGCGTCGCCGGGGTAGGCCCGGGTGGGCAGCCGCGCGCGGCCGTCCAGCCGCCGCACCTTCAGCGTCATGCGTAGGGCCGGCTGAGCGCGAACTCCTGGTAGCGGGCGGCCACCGGACTCGGCAGCCGCGCCATCACCCGCACCCCCTCGGGGGTGTCCTCGCGCTCGAGGTCGCCCGCGAGAAGATGCAGCTCGGCCAACCGCGCGCCGGCGTCGTACGGGATCAGCAGCTCGACGTCCTGGAGCGCGCGCGCGAACTCGTCCTCGATGCGCTGCACGAGCCCGTCGATGCCCTCGCCGGTCACCGCCGAGACCAGGACCGCGCCGGGATGCCGGCGCTGGAGCTCGGCCCGGCGCTCGTCGTCGATCCGGTCGGCCTTGGCCAGCACGAGGATCTCGGGCAGCGCGTCGGCCCCGATCTCCAGCAGGACGTCCTCCACCGCGGCGGTCATCGCCAGCAGCTCGTCCTCGGGCACCGAGGCATCGACCACGTGCAGGATCAGGTCGGCCAGCCGCGTCTCCTCGAGCGTCGCGCCGAACGCCTCGACGAGCTGGTGGGGAAGCTTGCGGATGAACCCGACCGTGTCGGTCAGCAGGTAGTCGCGCCCGCCGGCGCGCAGGAGTCGGGTGGTCGGGTCGAGCGTGTGGAACAAGCGGTCGCGCACGCCCACGCTCGAGCCGGTCATCGCGTTCAGCAGCGTCGACTTGCCGGCGTTGGTGTAGCCGGCCAGCGCCACCGAGGGCAGGTGCGTGCGCTCGCGCTCGGCCCGCATCACCGAGCGGCTCGAGCGGACCTGCCCGAGCTTGCGCTTCAGCGCAGAGATTCGATCGCGCGCCAGGCGCCGGTCGGTCTCGATCTGCGTCTCGCCCGGTCCTCGCGTTCCGATGCCGCCGTCAATGCGGCCGGCGCCGAGCCGCTCGAGGTGCGACCACAGGCCCCGCATCCGGGCCAGGTTGTACTCGAGCTGGGCCAGCTCGACCTGGAGCTTGCCCTCGGCCGTGTGGGCGTGGGAAGCGAAGATGTCGAGGATGATCGCCGTGCGGTCGATCACCGGAAGGCCGAGCGCCGCCTCGAGGTTGCGCTCCTGGCGAGGGGACAGCTCGTCGTCGCAGGCCACCAGGTTGGCGTCCGAGCGGGCCAGTTCGTCCTTGAGCTCGGCGAGCTTGCCCGCCCCCAGATAGGTGTTGGGGTGCGGATGATCGCGACGCTGGATCAGCTCCCCCACCACGGCCGCGCCGGCCGTGCGCAGCAGCTCGCGCAGCTCGGCGAGTTGGTCCTCGTCGCCGTCCGGAACGACCCCGACCAGGTAGGCGCGCTGGCGGGCCCGGCGCCCGTTCAGGGCCGCCGGGGTGCTGGGCTGATTCTCTCTCTGCACAAAAGCTGATGGTAGCTGCGGGCGCGGGCGCCCAATTTCTACCGGCGCATAGAAACGATCTCTGTAGGAAAGCTGTTAAGACGGCCGTGATCGGGGTCTTGCGAAGGGCGTATTCGGCCAGGGCATCGATATCGGTCGGGACGGTGTTAAGGCACCGTTGAAACGGCAAATCAAGGAGGAAAAGATGCTGAAGAGTCGTCGCCGCCTCGCGATCGCGCTCGCCGCGACCAGCCTGGCCACCGCGCTCGTGTTCTCGGGCGTGGCGCTCGCCGGCAGCAGCCTGGCGCCGAAGCTCCGCTCGCCCGGTGCGGGTAAGGCAGTGAAGATCGGGCACGTGAAGTTCACCGTTTACGTGCCGGATCCCTCGAACGTGATCAACGGGCACATCTTCCTGACCGTGACGAACACGCGCAACGTCAAGGGAGGCGTGCTGCGGACCCCCAAGCGCTGCGGGTTCCACTGCGACATTGCGACGATGAAGCGGGTGAAGGGCTCGGCGCACCTGTTCACGTACGTTGATCCGTTCCACTTCACCGGCAACTGGCAGGACACGCCGGGCAAGTACTACTGGCAGGTCTACTACTACCCGAAGGGCGGCGTCGTCGGCATCCTGCCCAGCGGGATCAAGTCCTTCCGGATCGTCCGGTAGCGCTGCGGGGACCGGGGGGCGCGCCGACGCGCGACCCCCGGCCGGCCGGGCTCCCAGACAGGCTCTTACAGCCTCCGGATGCGCTCGACCGCCTCGAGCAGCCGGTCGTCGGGCGTGGTCAGCGAAATCCGGAAGTAGCCCTCCCCGCTGGCGCCGTACGCGCCACCCGGCGAGATGATCACCGCCGCCTCTTCGAGCACGTGCTCGCAATAGGCCGCCGAGGACTCAAAGCCGGCCGGGATCGGCGCCCAGATGTAGATCGTCCCCTTGGGCGGGGTGACCTCGACGCCAGCCTGGGCCAGTGCGTCGCACACCAGATCGCGCCGGCGCTGATAGACGGCAGCCATCGCGCGCTTCTCGTCCTCGAGCTGGGGACCGAGCGCGGCCGCGCCGGCCAGCTGGACGGCCTCGAAGTTGCCCGAGTCGATGTTCGACTTCAGGTGCCAGTAATGCGCGATGGCCTCCGCGTTGCCCACGATCGCCGCGCAGCGCCAGCCGGTCATGTTGTAGCCCTTGGACAGCGAGAACACCTCGACCCCGACCTCCTTGGCCCCGGGCGTCTGGAGGAACGAAGGGGCGACATAGCCGTCGTAGGTCGTCTCGCTGTAGGCGTTGTCGTGGACGGCGAGGATGTCGTGCCGGCGGGCGAACTCGATCATCTCCTCGAACAGCCCGTCGGGGGCGATCGCGCCGGTCGGATTGTTGGGGTAGTTGAGGAACATCAGGCGCGCCCGCTCGCGGTGCTTGTCCGAGATCGCTTCCAGGTCGGGGGCGAAATTGCGCTCCGGGAGCAGGGGCATCAGCACCGGCTCGCCGCCGGCCAGCAGCGGACCGCCCGTGTAGACCGGGTAGCCGGGGTCGGAGGCCAGCGTCACATCGCCGGGATCGAGAAAAGCCAGGTTCAGGTTGAAGATGCACTCCTTGGCGCCGATCGCCGCCATCACCTCGGTCTCCGGGTCGAGCTCGACGCCGAAGCGGCGGGCGTAGAAGCCGGCCACCGCCTCCCGGAACTCCTGCCGCCCGCGGTTGGTCGGGTACCGGTGGGTGCTCGGATCGGCGACCGCCCGCTGCATCGCCTCCACGATCGGCGGATATGTCGGCGTGTCCGGATCCCCGATCCCGAGGCTGATCACGTCCACCCCCTCGGCCCGCTTCAGGCGGACCTTGCGCTCGAGCTCGGCGAACATGTACGGCGGGATCAGGTCCAGGCGGCTACTGCGTCGCATGCAACTCCTCGATGAACGCCTCGGCCAGCGTGCCGCGGTACACCGGCACCGCCCAGCCCGAGAGCTTGATCTGCAGGTCCTCCCCCACCTCGACCTCGAGCTCGCCGCCGTCGAGCACGACGGTCACCGGCGAGACGCCGCCGCCGACCACGTAGGCCACGGCGGCACCGGTGGCGCCCGTCCCGCTCGCGGTGGTCTCCCCCGCCCCCCGCTCGAAGATCCGCGCGCGGATCCGGCTGGGGCGAGCGGAATCCATTTCACAGAACCACGACACGTTGGTCCGGTTGGGAAACAGCTCGTGGTGCTCGATCTCCGGACCGATCGCCCGAAGGTCGAGCCCGCCCAGCTCTCGCTCGTCCTCGACGCGGATCGCGCACTGGGGGTTGCCGACCTGGGCGTGCTGAAAGCGCCAGGTGCGCCCGGCGGCGGTCAGCTCGCCTCGGCCGTCGGGGCCGCCCGAGGGAAAGTCCGCGCTCTGCAGGCGCGCTCTTCCCATGTCGACCGCGCACTCCGTCTCGGAGACGATCCGCGGCCGGACGTCACCCGCCGCGGTCTGGATCGCGAAACTGTCGTCATCGGTCCAGCCGTGGCGGCGCAGGTACAGCACCGCCTCGCGCACCCCGTTGCCGGACAGCTCGGCCTCGGATCCGTCGGGGTTGAAGATGCGAAGGCGGGCGACGTACCCGTCCTGTTCGGGCTCTGACAGGAGCAGGATGCCGTCCGCCGAGACGCCCGTATGCGAGGCGCAAATCGCCTGGATCCGCGGCGAGGTCAGCTCGAACGGCAGCTGCCCCGCCTCGACGATCACGTAGTCGTTGCCCAGCGCGTGCCACTTCTCGAACTCCACGGGGCGCCAGTGTATGTGTACCGTCGCGCGCGCAATGGTGACGCGCCTGCCGGAACGGACCTTGCGCGGGCGGCCACTCGTCCACTGGCTGCTCGGCGGGCTGCTGCTGGTCTCGCTGCTCGCCCGCCTGGCCTGGATCGAAGAGCCCTGCCGGTCGCCCTGCCGCTCCGCGAACGATCACGTGCTGGTCTTCGACGAGGACTACTACGTCAACGCCGCCCGCGTGATCGCCGGGATTCAGCCCCCGACGGGCGCGCCCTACGCCAACGCGCCGTTGGGCGATGACGCCAACTCCGAGCACCCCCAGCTGGCCAAGCTGCTGATCGCGGGCGGGATCGAGCTGTTCGGGGACGGGCCACTGGCCTGGCGTCTGCCCAGCGTGCTGCTCGGCACGGTGGCGATGCTGGGGATGTTCGCGCTGGTGCGGGCGGCCGGAGGCGGAGCGTGGCTGGCTCTCGGCGCCGCCGCGCTGATGGCCTGCGACAACCTGCTGCTCGTGCACGGCCGGATCGCCACGCTCGACATCTATGCCGTCGCGGCGATGATCTGGGGGGCGGCCCTCTATGTGCGCGGCCGGCCCCTCGCGGCCGGTGCGGTCATCGGCCTGGGCACGAGCGCCAAGGAGGTGGCGCCGTACGTGCTGTTCGCGCTCGCGCTGCTGGAGCTGTTCCGGTGGTGGCGCCTCGGAACCGACGGCCCGCGGCGGCTGGCCCGGCTGGTCGCCTGCGTGGCGGCCTCGGCGGTGACGTTCCTCGCCGCGCTCACCGTGATGGGCTGGATCGCCCCGCCCTACAGCCCGCAGACCGGCAAGCTCGTCCCGAATGGGCCGTTCGGACACGCGGCGCACATGCTGACCTACGCCGCCCATCAGACCAGCCCGCACGGGCCGCAGGGAATCGCCTCATACCCCTGGGATTGGCTGGTCGACGTGAAGTCGATCACCTACCTGCAGGTCAACCCGTCCCGCCCTATCCCCTCCCTCAGCCACGTCGAGCCGGCGGTTCACTTCATCGGGCTGATCAGCCCGCCGATCCTGCTGCTTGCGGTGCCCGCGCTGCTGTTCGCGGCCCGCGCGGTGGTGCGGCCCCGCGTTCGCTGCGTGAACGAGGTGGGCCTCGTCGGGCTGGCCTGGTTCCTGGGGACGTATCTGCCGTTCGTCGCGGCCAGCCTGATCGAGAGCCGGACCAGCTACCTCTACTACATGGTGATCGTGATGCCGGGGATCTACCTGGTGGTGGCCGACCTGATCGCCCGGATCGGGCCGCAGCGCAAGCTCGTGCTGCTGTGGATGGCGGGCGTCGTGGCGGCAGCCATCGTGCTGTACCCGTTCACCCCGCTGCCCTGAAGTCCGCCGGGAGCGGCCCGAAGCGGAGCAGAATGGCCAGGTCCGTGGCCGATTGGGAAGTGAGGTTGCCGCCGATGTCGGCGCCGAGGTCGCCGTTGATCCCATCCGGGTACTGCGTGGAGTCGATGAACGGGACCGTGATCAGTTGGCCGTCGAGGACGATCGCGAAGTGCTGGTTGAGCGTCTCGCCCTGGCTACTGACGAGCGCGCCCCGGCGGGCAACCGTCGCCGTCAGATGTTTGAAGGCGCGGCGGCCGGCAGCCGTGAAGTCGAACCTGACGATCGGGGTGCCGGTGTTCGGGCCGCTGCCCGCCCGCGGATTCGTGACGTCGGCCTCGGACAGCGCCGGGGGACCTCGGAGCACGTAGAACCTCGCGTTCGGCGCGCCGGGGCGCGTGGGGTGACGAGGGTCGGGATCGGCCGCCTGAACGAGGGCGAAGCGCCCGCGCCCCGCCTTCGGGATCAGCAGCAATGCCTGATGCACCGACATCCCTCCGGCCCTGGGGTCGCCCGGCGCCGCCGAGCCGTTGCCCTGGCTGATCTTCAACGCCCCCGGATCGCCCGCGCGCAGCCGACTTGCCACGATCTTGCCGTCGGGCGATACGACGTCGCCCTCCCAGTCGTAGAAGCCGAGCCGGCCGGGCGCTACCAAGGCGAGAATCCGGCTCCTGGCCCCAGCGGGGGCGTCTTGCACGTCGACGACGATCTGCTCTCCGGCTCGGGTGACCGTCACGTCCGGGAAGACCGCGTGCAGCCGCTCACGCACGATCCGGACCGTGCGGTCGAGGATCGGCGCCGGCGGATGAGCCGGGGAGGCGCTGAGGACCAAGGAGACGCCGCCGTGGCCGGCCGGCGCCTGGTTCCCGCCACCGCTGCCGCGCGCGAGCAGGAACACGCCGGCGACCACGATCACAACCACGACGGCAGCCATCATCGCGAGGTATCCGGGCAGGATCGACCGCCGCGGCGAACGCGGCCGTTCGCGCTCAGCGCGCTCGACGATCTGCCGCTCGACCCGGTCGAAGTAGTCGCTCATCGCTCACCTTCCGTCATTTGCTCGCGCAGACGCGCCAGCCCGCGGCTCACCCGCTGGCGCACCACCAGCTCCGAGCAGTTCAACTCCCGCGCGATCTCGGCGTACTCGCGCTCGTCGAGCACGCGCGACCTGACCGCCTCCCTCTGGCGCTGCGGAAGCTCCTCGACCAACTTGAGGGTCGGCGGATCGGCCGCGGCGGCCAGCTCATCCACGCGGACCAGGTCGTCGTCGTCGAGCGACTCGGGCTCGAACGCCAACCTTTGGCGCGCCCGGTCTTCGACCCGACCCCGACGCCGGCTCTCGAGCAGCTTGTTGCGGGCGATCCCGAGCACCCACGGGCGGGCCGAGCCGGCGCCCCGTGCCCGGAAGCGGCGCGCGACGAGGAAGATCGCCGCGAACACCTCGGCGGTGAGGTCGGCCGTCGCCTCCCGGTCGCGGGTCTCCCGCAGCAGGTACGCCACCACCGTCGATAGGTGGCGGCGGTAGAACGTGGAAAACGCCTGCCCGTCCCCAGCCACCACCGCGGCCAGCAGCTCACCGTCGGTTTGCTGTGCGTCTCCGGGCATCCCTGACAGAGACTTTGCGCGAGACGTCCGCGCGTGACATTTTCACGCGCCACCACGGCGCCACAGCTCGAGCACCTGGCCGGCCACGCCCGCCGGCGGGCGGCCGGTGGTGTCGATCGTCTGGACGGCGGCCAGCTTGCGCATCCAGGTCAGCTGACGTCGGGCGTAGTTGCGAGTTCGGCGCTTCATCGCCTCGACGTCGCCGGCCAGGAGCTCCTCGAAACCCAACGCCTTGCGCGCGGTGACCGAGGCGCCCGCGGCGTTGGCGCGGCGCACCTCGTCGGGCGCCCCGGCGGCCACCATCGCGTCGACCCGGGCGTCGATGCGCTCGTACAGCTGCTGGCGGTCGAGCACCAGCCCGACCAGCAGGGTGCTTCGGCGCATCTCGTTCGTCCACAGCTCGGACTCATCGGCGTGGGGCTCGAGTTCGCCGGCATCCAGGAGCTCGAGCGCCCTGACGATCCGCTGGCGGTCGCCGGGGTCGATCTCCTCCGCGGCCCAGGGCGCCCGCTCGCGCAGGACGGCATGCAGCGCCGGCGCCCCGCGCCGCTCGAGCTCGGCCAGCCACCGCGCGCGCGCTCCATCCGGGGGCGGTGGACGGAGGGTGAGCTCGGCCAGCGCGGCGCGGAGGTAGAGCCCGGTTCCGCCGACCACGATCGGCCTCGCGCCGGCGTCGAGCAGCCCATCGATCTCGGCGTGCGCGAGCTCGGCGTACTGCCCAGCGCTGAAGCTCGCGTCGACCGGCAGAAACGAGATCAGCCGATGCTCGAGTTGGGCTCGCTCGTCCGGCCGGGCGGCGCCGGTCAGCGTCTCGAGCCCCTGGTAGACCTGAAGGGCGTCGGCGGAGACCGCCACCGGTCGCTCCTTAAGCGCGCGCAGGCTCTGCGCCAGCTCGATCGCGACATCGGTCTTGCCCACGCCGGTCGGCCCGAACAGGGCGATCACGTCCGCGCGCGGCACGGCGCGCAGTATCGTGCACCCGATGGGCCAGGAGGGATCGGCCCCGCAGTATGGTGGAGCGATGCGCCCTGGAGCGATCGCGTGAGCACCCGGATCGGGACCGGAATCTCGACCGAGCACGACCCGCTCCAGGCGGGCACGGCGGCGGCGCAGTCCGCGGCCGAGGCGCTCGGGAACACGCCCCCTGATCTCGCTCTGGTGTTCGCCAGCGGCTCGCATCTCGTTGCGCCGGAGGCCACGCTCGAGGGGGTGCATGCCGCGCTGGCCCCGCGCACGCTGATCGGCTGCGGCGCGGGCGGCGTGCTCGGCCGCGGTCGTGAGCTCGAGGAGGGCACCGCGCTGGCGGTCTGGGCGGCTGCCTTCGACGATGGCGAGGTGACCCCGTTCCACACCGAGGTGCTGGGCGACGAGCCCCCGTTTGAACTCGCCGGGCTCCCCAGCCTCGATGGGTCAAGCGGGGTACTGCTGCTGTCGGATCCGTATTCGTTCCCCACCGACGCGGTGCTCGACGCGATCGCGGATGGGTCTCCGGCGGTTCCCGTACTCGGCGGGATCGCCAGCGCCCGGACCGCCGTCGGCGACGCCGCGCTGTTCCTTGACGACGCCGTGTGCGACGGCGGGGCGGTCGGAGTCACCTTTCGGGGCGTGGAGATGCTGCCTTGCGTGTCGCAGGGCGCGGCGCCCGTCGGTCGTGAGATCACGATCACCGCGGCGGAGGGAAACGTAATCCACGAGTTGGCGGGACGACCCGCGCTCGAGACGCTGCAGCTGATCATCTCCGAGCTGTCGTCCCGCGAGCGCGGCCTGGTCGCGGGCGGGCTGCTGATCGGCGTGGTGATCGACGGCGGCAAGCCCGACTACGAGCAGGGCGACTTCCTCGTGCGCGGCGTTCTGGGCGCGGAGTCCGAGTCGGGGTCGCTGGTGGTCGGAACCCAGGTAACGCCGGGGCAGGTCGTACGGCTGCACGCCCGCGACGCGCGGTCGGCTGACGAGGATCTGCACCAGGCGCTCAAGCTCCGCGTCGAGGCACTGGCCGGCGAGCGCCCCGCCGGCGCGCTCGTGTTCACCTGCAACGGACGCGGCAGCGCCATGTTCGGCATCCCCGACCATGACGTCGAGGCAATCGAGCACGAGCTGCGCGGCGCCCCCTCGGCCGGGTTCTTCGCGGCCGGCGAGATCGGGCCGGTCGGGGGACGTAGCTTCCTGCACGGCTTCACAGCGACGCTCGCGGTCTTTCCCAAGGGTTCATGACCGCCCTCTCGGGCACCGTGCTGCTGACCGGCGCCAGCGGTGGCATCGGGCGCGCGATCGCCCGCGCGGTCGCGCCGCCGGCGGGCGAGCTGATCCTGAGTGGCCGCCGGACCGAGGTGCTGGATCCGCTGGCCGGAGAAGCTCGGTGCGCGCGTGCTCGCCTGCGATCTGTCGGTTCGGGAGGACCTGGAGCGGATGGTTGAGCAGGCCGGTCAGGTGGATGTGCTGATCGCGAACGCGGGCGTCCCTGCCGGAGGGCTCCTGGGCGACTTCACCCAGGAGCAGGTCGACCACCTGCTCGAGGTCAACCTCAGAGCCCCAATCGCGCTGGCCCGGGCGCTGACGCCCGGGATGGTCGAGCGCCGGCGCGGCCACGTCGTGTTCATGTCCTCGCTGCAGGGCAAGGCCACCACCCCGGTCTCCTCGATCTACTGCGCGGCCAAGTTCGGCCTGCGGGGGTTCGCTCTCGCTCTGCGCGAGGACCTCCGCGACTACGGCGTCGGGGTCTCGGTGGTGCTCCCGGGGTTCATCCGCGAGGCCGGCATGTTCGCGCAGTCCGGAGTCAGGCTGCCGCCGGGGGTGGGCACTCGCTCGCCGCGGGACGTGGCCGCGGCCGTCGTGTCGGCGATCGAGCGAAACCGCGCCGAGGTCGAGGTGGCGCCGGTCGGCCTGCGCCTGGGGACGGCCGCCGCCGCGGTGGCCCCGGCGCTTAGCGCCGCGGTCAGCCGCCGGCTGGGCAGCGAGCGGATCGCGGCGCGGATCGTGGCCGGCCAGCGGGCCGAGCAGTAGACCTGCGCCGGTCGGTTCCGGTCGAGCATCGCTGGGTACGATCGACTCATGGAAGAGACCGCCTTCTGGCGCGAGCTCGGACAACAACTGCGCGTGGACTCGATTCGCTCGAGCGACGCGGCCGGCTCGGGCCATCCCACCTCATCGATGTCCGCCGCCGACCTGGTGGCCGTGCTGCTCGCCAAGCACCTGCACTACGACTTCGGCCGGCCGGAGGACCCTCGTAACGACCACCTGATCTTCTCCAAGGGCCACGCCTCACCGCTCTACTACAGCGCGCTAAAGGCGGCCGGCGCGATCACCGACGACGAACTGCTCACGTTCCGCCAGCTGGGCAGTCGTCTGGAGGGCCACCCCACGCCGGTGCTGCCGTGGGTCGACGTGGCCACGGGCTCGCTCGGGCAGGGCCTTCCGATCGGCGTCGGCGTGGCGCTGGCCGGCAAGCGCCTCGAGCACGTGCCCTACCGCGTCTGGGTGCTGTGCGGCGACAGCGAGATGGCCGAGGGCTCGATGTGGGAGGCGTTCGAGCACGCCGCGTTCAATGGGCTGGACAACCTGACCGCGATCATCGACGTCAACCGGCTCGGGCAGACCCGCGAGACCATGCACGGCTGGGATCTGGACTCCTACGCCGACCGGGCTCGCGCTTTCGGCTGGCACGCGATCGAGATCGACGGGCATGACGTCGAGGCGATCGACGGCGCGTATGCCGAGGCGGTCCACACAGAAGGTCGGCCGACGGTGATCGTGGCCCGGACCAAGAAGGGCAAGGGCGCGAGCGAGGTCGAGGACCAGCCGGGCAAGCACGGCAAGCCGCTGTCGGACCCCGAGAAGGCGATCGAGGAGCTGGGCGGAGATCGGAAGCTCCAGGTGGAGGTTCCGGGGCCCGAGGGCGACGCCTCGCCCCAGCAGATCGATCCCGGCCACGGCGTGGAGTGGCCGCGCTGGGGACCGGACGACGAGATCGCAACACGGCGGGCCTACGGCGAGGCGCTGGCCGCACTCGGCGCTGAGCGCGCAGACGTCGTCGCGCTCGACGGCGAGGTGTCGAACTCGACGTACTCGGAGATCTTCGCGAAGGCCCATCCCGACCGATACTTCGAGATGTTCATCGCGGAGCAGCAGATGATCGCCGCCGCAGTCGGGCTACAGGTGCGCGGTTTCCGCCCGTTCGCGTCGACGTTCGCGGCGTTTCTCACGCGCGCCTACGACTTCGTGCGGATGGCCGCGATCAGCCGCGCACACATCTGCCTGGCGGGCTCGCACGCCGGTTCCTCGATCGGAGAGGACGGACCGTCCCAGATGGCGCTCGAGGACCTCGCCGCGTTCCGGGCCGTTCACTCGAGCATCGTGCTCTACCCGTCGGACCCCAATCAGGCGGCGTCGCTCGTGCGCCTGATGGCCGACCATCCGGGCATCGCCTACATGCGCACGCACCGCGGGGCCACGCCCACGATCTACGACCCCGACGATCGATTCGAGATCGGCGGCTCGCGGGTCCTGCGCTCCTCCGACGACGACCAGATCACGCTGGTGGGCGCGGGTGTCACGCTGCACGAGGCGTTGAAGGCGGCCGACCGGCTGGAGGAGCGGGGCATCGCCGCCCGGGTGATCGACCTCTACTCGGTCAAGCCGGTGGACGAGGAGACCCTGCGCCACGCGGCCGCCGACACGGGCGCGATCATCACTGTGGAGGATCACTGGCCCGAGGGCGGTCTGGGAGACGCCGTGCTCGCTGCGCTGGCCGAGGTCGAGAGCGTTCGCGTGCACAAGCTCGCCGTCCGCGACATGCCCGGCTCCGGCACGCCCGCGGAGCTCGTGCACGAGAGCGGCATCGACGCCGACGCGATCGTCGCCGCGGCGCGTGAGCTGGTCCGCGCGACGGCCGGCGCCGGCGACTAGCGGTCGCGCTTCGGGCGGTGTCACTGCGGCCGGTCCGCCGCGGCGGCGCACCGCCGCGATCACGGCTGCGCCCGCGCGATCAACTAGTGGTCACGTCGTCCGGGCCACCCGGCGTCCAGTGACGCCGCGCGACGGCGCCAGCTTCCTCGCGCAGGCGCGCGTCGTCATCCTCCTGCTTGTCCTCGTCCTCTTCGATGGGGTGCTCGCCGGTCACGGTGGAAAGCGCGGCGATCACCTCGTCGGCCAGATGCGCACCGTCGTCGGCGCGGTCCGGAGTCGCCTGGACTCTGACTACGACTTCGTCACCGTCGACCTCTTCGAGCACGACCTCGGCCGCCCGCCGGGTCGGGGTCCTGATGCGATCGTCGAGGATTGCTTGCACCTGACTCGGCCGGATGCCCCGGCCCAGGCGTACTCGGACGTCGACCGGGGCCGGCTCCCGGAGCGGTAGCACGGCGGCCGACAGCACCACGTTGTTCGGCACCATGATCCGGTCCTCGCCGCGGGCCAAGGTCGTGTACAGCAGGCCGAGCGAGCTGACCACGCCCTCGAGCTGTCCCGCCACCGCGCCAGCCTGAAGCCGTACCCGCTCGCCCACCCTGAACGGACGCGCGCTGAGGAGCACCATTCCGGCAAACAGATTCCCGAGCGTCTGCTGGGCAGCCAAGCCGACGATCACCGCGGTGAATGCGCTTCCCGCCACGATCGAGGACGCGCTGACCCCCCCGACGCCGAGCACGACGAGGACGACGATGCCGACCGTTACAAGGCGGATGAGAAAGCCAACCGTTCCGGCGGTCCCGGGGTCCATCCGCCGGAAGAACGTCGGACCCGCGATCCGGCCGACGTCGCGCGCAATCGCCCAGCCGAGTGCGAGCAGCGCGAGGACCGTTGCGATCTGGACCGCAGTCACGAGACCGCTGTGCGGATCGTCCCCGTTCTTGTCTAGGAGGTGGAACCAGTGCTCGTAGTTGGCGTGGAGAACGATCACCGCCACGAACAACGCAACCTCGACGATCGCCCGACGCCTGGCGTTCTGCACGCTCTTCTCGTTCACGTCCACGGCCAGCCCGACGCGCTCCCACGCGTCGCTGTGGGTCTCGAACATCTGGTCGAAGCGGAAGTCCGGCCGCGACGGCCGGAAGCGATCTCGCATCTGTCTTGGCTTGTCTTCTTCGTCAGTCACTACCTACCTACCACCGCCCTTGCTCGGAGGTTTCACGTCAGAATTCAGAATAGGCGTCCCTGGTCCTGTAGCCAACCGGAGCCACCGGACGTATCGACACCGCCCCGCTCGGGCGGGTCGGGCGGCCGATCCGCGCCGCCGTTCCGCCCGCTCTCGCCCCGAGGCGCGGGCGTGCCCCGCATCCGCTCGCCCGGCGACATCTCCGGACCCTTCACCAGCTGGCTTATCCGCCTGCGCTCGTATGGATGCAGATACGCGCCTCGTTGGTACAGACGTCTGTACAGCGGGATCAGATCGGGCCTGTGCTCGCGCAGCCATTCGAAGAAGAGGGACTTCACGTCACCGCGCAGATGTAGTGCGATACCGGTCACATAAGCCGCGCCGGCCTCCGACGCCATCTCCAGGATCGGCGCAACCTGCTCCGGCGCGTCGTTGATCCCCGGCATCAGCGGCGCCACCAGCACCCCGGTCCGGATCCCCGCACGGGTCAGCTCCGCCACCGCCTCGAGCCGCGCCCGCGGATTCGGGGATCGCGGCTCGGTGGTTCTCCATGCCCGCTCATCGACGGTCGGCACCGACAGCGCGGCGCTGAAGTCCGTTCGCCCGGCGATCTGCTTCATCAGCTCCAGGTCCCGCAAGAGAAGCGGAGACTTGGTTAGCACCGAGCAGGGATTGGCCGCATCGCGCATCGCCTCCCATATCCCGGGCATCAGCTTGTAGCGCCCCTCGACCCACTGATACGGGTCGGTGTTCGTGCCGAGTGCCACATGCTCGCCCTTCCACGACGGCCGCGCCAGCTCCGCCCGCAGCAGCTCCGGCGCATTGACCTTGACCACGATCTCGCGCTCGAAGTCCCGGCCGGCGTTGAAGTCCAGATACTTGTGCGTCGGACGCGCGAAGCAGTTGTGGCTCACCACTCCGTTGGCGATGAAGTCCCCCGTGCCGGTCGTGATGTCGTAGAGCGGCAGCGCCCGTCCCAGCGGCTCGATCTCGGCCACCCTGAGCTTCGCGAACGTCTTGACCATCTGGCCCTCTATGTCGCGCTTGCGCGTGATCGCAGGATCGGTCAGGTGGAAGAACCGCAGGTGCTCCGACAGGCCACCGCGGATGCGGATGCACTTGAGCCCGTTCGCGTTGTTCGTGTGGTCGACCGCCGTACCGAATCCCAACCGTCGAGAGCACGCGTCGATCCAGGCCAAGATCTGCGGGTCGGTATTGGCGATTCGGAGGGCGTAGTCACTCCGGCAGCCCTCCGCGTCGAAGATCCCGGCCAGGAATCCGCGGCACCATTGCAAGCTCGGCATCACCGGCCACTCGATCACGCCACTGATCCGTTCGAATGACGAAGCGCTCTGGGCCGAGATCGCGGCGACTTCTCGGTGCGCGCCTGCCGCCCGCTGGAACACTCGCTCCCGCGTGGGCACGTCAACCGCGGAAAGAAACTCCCGCGCCCGCCGAAGCGCTTCCAGATCGGTCAACGCCAGCCGGAAGCGATAACCCGTATAGCCGCCGCCCCAGGCGCGGCGGAGCTCGTACGAGCCGAGCGTGCCGTCGCCGCGGATGATTCCGCAGAGATAGCCCCGGCGATAGTCGGCGTCATGGACCGGCTGGGGCGCCAGCGCGCCCGTGCCCACCAATCGGTTGCGCGTCGTCAGATGCGGGCGGTCCGCCTGGCCCCGCGCCGAGTTCACCACGTGCTTCCAGCCGCGGTTACTGAGGAGCCGATGGTCGCCGCTGAGGATCAATTCGGTCCCATCCTCAAGCATGATGCGGTAGGCCGGCTTGATCGTGATCCACTTGTCGAGGACCGTGGTTCTCGCGTAGCGGCGGTACCTGGACTTGCCCACCTCCGTTCCGTAGACGGCATCTCCGACGTCAAGCTCGGCGATCGGTTTGTGCCGCCCATCGGCCATCAAGACAGGCGTGTCTCCACCCGTGCAGTACGCGCACGCGTGGGTGCATCCGCGATAGGCGTTGATCGTCCACCGGAACGGCACCTGCGACGATTCCGGCACGCGGTTGAGGATCGACTTGGCCCGCACTTCGTAGAACCTCGTCTCGACCGCCTCGGGTGCGTCGAAATGACGGACCACCGCCTCCTCGCGGTACCCGGGTAGCCGGGCCCGCTCCTCTTCGCCGATCTCGAGGTTGCTCCACCGCATACGAACGCATGTTCGCATGAGGCCCGGATGGACCCCGCGGAGTCCGCGCTTACTAGCTCCGCTTGGCGGTTGAAGGGTTCACGAACGAGTCATGTTTAGGCCGCGATAGCGGCCTGCGTGATTTGGTCGTCGATCGCGCGTTCGAATGCGCGCCACGAGCTGGCGAGTGGTGATCGCGTGGCGATCTCGCTGGGGAGTGCGGGGTCGAGTTCGGCCAGTGAGGGGTTGACGATCCGCGTGTAGGTCTTGCTGAAGAAGACGGCCAGTCGGCGTCCGTCGCTGGTCAGCTCGTAGCGCTGGGAGCGCGGGATCCGGTGGATGAACCCTTTGCGGCGGAGCCGCCTCAGGTCGTAGGTCATTTGCCGCGGCCCGTAGCCGGGGATCAGCCCGGCGATGAGCTCGCGGAGACTGCGGTTCGTCAGTCCGGCGAACAGGTGCTGGTAGCTGCACAGGCAGGCGAGCAGCACCATCGTTCTGGGCTCCCCGAACCTGAGGCCCGGGGCTGGTAGGCCATCATCGGTGGTGGATGGCAGCACCACGCGCTCGAGCGTCGTGGCGTCTGGTGCGCATGCGCACGCGTCAAGTTGGTGGTCCAGGAGGCGCTGGTTGATCTGGTGGCCGATGTCGATCAGCGCCTCCCAGTTGTGGTCGGTGAGGAGTCGTCCGATGCCGAAGTCGCGGGTGTCGTTGATGGTGGTCTCGGTGCGGAGCGCGCGGCCTTCTTTGAAGTATTGCTTGACCTTCGAGGCACGGAAGTGGATCTGGATCGCCGCCTCGACGCCGCGGTTGAAGATCTTGGTGTGAAACCGGCCCGGAGTCCGGCTGTTCACGCGGCGGGCGAAGATGACCGCGGCCTGGTCGGGCCGTCCGAGGGTAAGCTGGTCCGGGAGGGTCTGCTCAAACCAGGCGCGGCCCGCGGCCGGCCGGTCGAAGGTGCGGGTGTCGGAGATCTCCAGTTGCCGGAACGCGAGCGCGTAGTCATAGCCGCGCTGGCGGTCCTCGTTGGTGAACGGAGACGGCAGCGCCGCCCGCCAGCGATCGAAGAACAGGCGCACGTCCGCAGCGGACAGGCTCTGGCAGATCGCGGCCAGCCGCTCGGGGTTCTCGCAGGCGGAGAACCCGTTATCCAACGCCCGGAATCCGATGCCCTGCTGCGCCGCCTGCTGTTTTGCCCACTCGTTGCCGTTGAGGTAGATCCATACCGGGAACGGGGCGTAGCCGACGGTCTTCAGAAAGGCGGGTCCCCAGTCTGGGTCGCGGATGTAGAAGTAGTAGTTGTTCGGGAAGATCGACTGGCGGCCGTACTCGAAGTGCGGATGCCCATCCGGCCCACCGTCGCGCCACCCGCGCCAGGCGCTTGTCTTTTCCTGCGCGATCCCGACCATCACCACGCCGAACCGGCCTTCACGTTCGGCGGCATCGAAGTGTTTGCGGGCGATCTCTTCCTTCACGTCGCCCTTCACGAACCGGACCGTCGGGATCTGGTTATCTGCGATGAACGCATTGATCTGGTTGACGTAGTCGCGGCCGATCTTCCCGAGCATCGCCGGCGACGGGATCGGGAACCCGCGATCCAACAGAAACCGGATCACCTGCCCCGCCGTCATCAACCTCGGCACGTACCCCTGCAAGAACAAGCGGTCCACGGACCGGACCTGAAGCGTCACATGATCGGCGAGTAGGCTTGAGATCGTGGCCACGGTGGTACCTCCAGCAACCGCAAGGTGCAAAGCCCCGCAGGGGCTTCCAAGCGGGCGCCGCTCGCCCGCGCTCTAGATCGGAAGGTACCCCGCGGCCACCACCGAGCGTCCCGCACAGGGACGCCCCGCGAGCGAGGCTCATACCGAACCCCGGCCGCCCCCAAGATCACCGCGGCGTTCGCACAACCGCTCGGCGGTATGAGGCTCGCTCGCTAAGACTTGCCGAGGCTCAGCAGGTGCCCGAACCGCCCCAGCTGCAGGGCCGAGGCCTCGAGTGACAGGGCGATCTGGGCGTCGGGCTCGATGCTGTCGTGGGTGAGCAGCTCGAGCAGGCCGATCGTGCTCGTACCGCTGCGGACCGGCAGCAGCAGCGCCGAGCTCATGCCGTGCGCCGCGGCGGTCTGAAGACGAGCGTCGTCGACCGCGTCGATGTCGGTGAGCCAGGTCAGATGCGGGGCCTGGAGGGCCTGGTCGAGCAGCGAGCCCTCGCGCGTGACCGGCACCTCCCAGGTGAGCGCCTCGAGCCGGTCGAGGCCCCGGTGGGCGGTCCACGTGGCGGCGCAGCCGAGGCTGTTCGAATCGTCGGGCAGCCAGGCGGTCACGGTGTCCCAGCCGCCCTCGGAACCGAGGACCTGGACGGTTTCCTTGAGGACGTTCCGCCACACCGACTCGCGGGCGAGCGAGGCAGACAGCGTGCGCTTGGCGGTCGGCTGCCAGCTGACGCCGCCGGCCTGACCGGCAGCGGCCTCAAGCGGCGCCTGGACCCTGGTCAGCTCGGCGACCGTGGGCACCGCGGCCGGCGCGCCGTCCTCATCGGCTGTTCCGGGGACCTCGGGCACGTCGGGAACGCTGGGCACCTCGGCCACGTCGGGGACGTCGGGCATGTCCGAAACGACGGTGGCCGACGCTGACTCGGCCTCCTCGAGCCGGACCTCGAGGTCGGCGATCGTGCTCTCCCCCTCCTCGGCCTTCGCCCGCGCGCGCTCGAGCTCGCCTTCGAGCTCCTCGATCCGGGCGAGGTCGAGCTTCCTCGCGCCTTCCAGCTCCCCGATCCGCGCGCGATCGAGCGTGCGCTCGCCCTCGAGCTCGGCCACGCGCGCGCGACCCTGCTCGAGCCTGTCCTCGACTGCCTCTGCGCGCAGCCGATCCTGCATCCGCTCGCCCTCGAGCTGGGCGACGCGCGCCCGGTCCTGCTCGAGCTTGTCCTCGAGCGCCTGGACCCGGGCGCGACCACGCTCGAGCTCGGGCTCGACCTGCGCGGCGCGGGCCTGCCACTGCTCCACCGCTGCCTCGGCCTTGTCGGCCCGGCCGACCGCCAACCGCAGCTCGCCCTCCGCCTTCTCGGCCCGACCCAGCGCGATGGTCAGTTCGCCCTCGGCGTTCGCAGCCCGCTGCGCGGTGACCTCCAGCTCGACCTCGGCCTTGTCGGCGCGCATCACGGTCGTGCGCAGCTCGCGCTCGAGCTCCTGCGCCCGCGCCTGAGCCGGCTCGAGTCCCGCGCCCCGCACCCGCTCGCGCTCGAGCTCTACCGTGAGTTGCCGCAGCCGCTCCTCGGCCGCGGCGGCGCCGTCGCGCAGGGCGCCCACCTGATTGCGCTCCTGCTCTAGCTCGCCGGCGAGCGCCGCCCGGACCTTGAGCACGGCGTCGCGCTCGGCAGTCGCGTCCGCCAGCGCGCCCTCTGCGGCGATCCGGGCCTTCTCGGTGGCCCGGAGCTGTGCGCCGGTGTCATCGGCGCCCTGCTGGCGCTCCAGCGCGGTGAGCTGGTCCTGTGCCTGCAGCAGCGAGCTCTCGAGCTCGGCGGTCGCCTTCCCCGCCGACTCGCGCTCCGCGGTGGCCGCCGTTCGCACCGCCTCGGCGTCGGCACGGGTCTTATCCAGATCGGCGCGCGCGCACTCGGCATCGGCCCGCGCCCGCTCCACCTCGGTGCGAGCCGCGTCCGCGTCGGCCCGGGCTCGCTGCACCTCGGCCCGCGCGGCCTCGGCATCGTCGCCGAGCCGCTGGCGCACCAGCGTCAGCGTGCGCTCGAGCTCCTCGGCCCGCTCGCGCTCCCGGGCCAGAGCGCGGTCGAGCTCGGCGGCGCGCTCGGCAAGCTTGGCCTCGGCGTCTCCCCGCGCCCCGTCAGCGCGAGCCGACTGGAGCGCCTTCTCGAGCTCGGCCACCCGCGCCTGTGTGGCTTCGAGATCGCCGGTCAGCTTCGCGTTCGCGGTCAGCGCGGAGTCGCGCTCGGCCACGGCGGTGGCGCGCTCGGCGCGTGCCTCGGCCACCGCGGCCTCCTGCTCCGCGGAGCCGACGGCGGACTCGGTGGCCGGAGCCGAGGCGATCCGGCCGCGGGCGTCCGGCAGGAGGCCCCAATCGGCCAGAAGCTCCGCCCGCACGCTCTCGGCGTCCAGGCGACTCCACCGCTCGACCCGCAGCAGTCGCGCGGCCTCGGTGCGGGCGACCTGCGCTTCGGACGACGGCGCGGCGACGCCGCAAACGAACGTCGGCGTGCCCTGGCGATCGCCGACCGGAAAGCGCAGGACGACCAGCGGCTCGCGCCCCTGGTAGGCGCCCACGAAGTATTCGAGCTGGAGGGGCTCCTCGACGGCCTCCTCGCGCTCCTCGGCGCGCGGCCCGTCGACCGTTTCGGCCGGCGGCACCTCGGCGTCGGTCCTTCCCAGGAGCCGCTCCTCGGATGTGCCGAGGAACGCCGTGAAGCGGGAGTTGACCCGGACGTAGCGACCGTCGAGGTCCTTCAGCCAGACCAGCGCCGGGCTCTCGTCGAGGGCCCCGTCGAGCAGCGCCTCGCCGGCGTCCCCGAGCGAAGGCAGCCCGCTGGTCGGAAGCGTCAGCAGGATGTGCCGGCCACCGTCCCGGTCCTCCATCGCCGCGATGTCGACCGCGACGCCGTCGAGCTTCAGGACGGCGGCGTTGGCCTGACCCTCGAGGACCCGCCTGAGCTCTGCGGACTCGCGGCAGAGCTCTTCCTTGTCCTCGTACCAGCGACGGAAAGGCTCGGTGCTGCGCTCCAGGCCGCCATCCTCGCCGAGCAGCGCCAGAGCAGGAATATTCGTGACCGCCGCCAGGGTGGCCATCAGCGCTCCACGGTTCCGCGGATTACTCCCACAGACAGCGTGTCGGCGGCCTCAGACCCCGAACCTTGCGCGCAATCGGCGTCTGGACGGATGTCCACTTGACCGATTCGGCGCAACTGGACGAATGTCGGCCGGAGAGTCAGCCGACGGCGCGGCTCAGGATCGACTCCTGGCCGCTCAGGGTTTGGCTCGTGGCGTCGTGGATCTCGACGTCGACCAGCTCGCCGGGGGCGGCGAGACCGGTGAAATTCACCACCTTGTTGTGTCGGGAACGCCCGCGCAGGCGAGACGGATCGGTGCGGGACGGACCCTCCACGAGCACCTCGAGCGTGCGCCCGACGAACCGCTGGGCCCGCTCGTGCGCGCGCCGCTGCACCACCTCGACCAGGCGCTGGAGCCGCTCGACCTTGACCTCGTGGGCCACCTGATCGGGGAGATCGGCGGCCTCGGTCCCCCGCCTCGGCGAGTAGATGAACGTGAACGCCCCGTCGTAGGCGACCGCGTCGGCGAGCTCGAGGGTCTCGGCGAAGTCGGCCTCGGTCTCGCCGGGGAACCCGACGATGATGTCGGTGGTCAGCGCGCAGTCGGGGACGTGCTCGCGGATCATCGCCACCCGGTCGAGGTAGCGCTCGCGGGTATAGGTCCGCCGCATGCGCTTGAGCAGGCGGCTCGAGCCGGATTGCAGCGGCAGGTGGATGTGCTCGCACAGGGCGGGCAGCTCGGCATGCGCGCGGATCACGTCCTCGCGCATGTCCTTGGGATGCGGGCTCGTGTAGCGGATCCGGTCGATCCCGTCGATCGCGTCGACCTCGCTCAGCAGCTCGGCGAAGGCGATTCGCGAATCGCGCGGCAGGTCGCGGCCATAGGAGTTGACGTTTTGCCCGAGCAGCGTGACCTCGCGGACGCCGTCGTCGGCGAGCGCGCGAACCTCGGAGATCAGCTCCGCCGCCGGCCGGCTGACCTCGCGCCCGCGCGTCGAGGGCACGATGCAGTAGGAGCACACGCAGTTGCATCCCACGCTGATCTGCACCCAGGCGTGGTGATCACGCGCTCGCTTGGCCGGCAAATGCCCGGTGAAGCCCTCGAACTCGAAGTAGCCCTGCGCGCTGAGCGAGTCGCTGACCAGGAACTCGGCGAGCTTGTGCACCTGGCCTGGGCCGAAGGCGACGTCGACGAATGGGAACCGCGCGAACACCTCCTCCTTGACCGATTGCGCCCAGCAGCCACCGACCCCCACGATGACCTCGGGACGCTCGGTCTTGACCCGCTTGGCCTCGCCGAGGTGAGCCACGAACCGGCTGTCGGCCTTTTCGCGGATCGAACAGGTGTTGAACAGGATCAGGTCCGCCTGATCGCGCACCGGCGCCTCGGCATACCCGAGCGACTCCAGCATCCCCTTCATGCGCTCGGAGTCGTGCTCGTTCATCTGGCAGCCGAACGTGGTGACGTGGTATCGTTTATGCATATGAGAACCCGTGCGTTGGACCCCGCCCATGATGCCATCCCCCAGCGCCGAGCCATTGGCATCGTGCGAGTCAGCCAGACCCGCGGCCGAGAGGGTGAACGGTTCGTGTCCCCTGAGGAGCAGCGCGATCGCATCGAGCAGACGTGCGCCCGTGATGGTCTTGCCCTGGTGGCCGTGTATGACGAACTCGACGTAAGCGGCGGGAAGTCACTGGCGGAGCGTCCGGGCCTCAGTGCCGCCGTGGCAGCAATCGAGGCCGGTCAGGCGGACGTTGTAGCGGCCGCCTACTTCGATCGGCTGTTCCGGTCGCTGCCGACGCAAACAGAGGTCGTCGGCCGGGTAGAGCGCGCCGGCGGTCAGGTGCTCGCGGTGGACGTCGGCCAGGTGACGAACGGCAGCGCCGGCCAGTGGCTCTCCGGGACAATGATGGGCGCCGTGAGCGAATACTTCCGGAGGTCCGCGAAGGAGCGCAGCGCCGAGGGTCAGGCGCGCGCCGTCGCCCGCGGCGCCACACCCTGGGCACGGGTACCGCTCGGCTACACCCGGAGGGACAACGGCACGCTGGCGCTGAATCCGAACGAAATCCCCACCGTCCGCGAGGCGTTCGAGATGCGCGCCTCTGGAGCATCCATCACCCAGATCCGGAACATGCTCCGCTCACACGGCGTTCAGCGCTCCCAGCGCGGTGTGCAGGTGATGCTGGGCAGCAGGGTCTACCTCGGCGAGATCCACTTCGGGAAACTGGTCAACCCGAACGCGCACGAGCCGATCATCGACCGCGACCTATGGCATCGGGTGCAGCAAACGAAACTCCCGCGTGGACGCCGGGCCAAGTCGGAACGGCTGCTCGCACGCCTCGGTGTTCTTCGGTGTGGATCGTGCGGCGGTCGCCTGTCATCTATGAAACTGCCGAAGCAGGGCGACTATCCGATCTACCGATGTGGCAGCAGCTCGATCGACTGCGCGCGCCACGTCACGATCTCGGCTGAGATCGCCGAGCGGGTGGTGAGCGATGCAGTTAGGGCAGCGCTCGCGGATGCCGAGGGTCGCGCCAGCGTGGCTGAGAACGCGCAGGAGGCCATCCGCGCCCTCGAGCGCGCGCAGGGCGATCTGGACGCCGCGCTCCGGTCGTTCGCCGCAGCGGGACTCGAGAGTGAACCGGCGGCCGTCGAGCGCCTGGCCGAGCTGCGCCAGGCCCGCGACGACACTCAAGCCCGCGTCGACCAGATCGGGCCGCAGGCGGCCGTCACGGTGAACGCGGCGACGGATTGGGACAAGCTCTCACTCGCCGCCCGTCGCGAGCTGATCCGCGCCACCGTCGAGAGCGCGATCGTCGCCCCGTCCGGCCGCGGCGCCGAGCGCATCACGGTCCGCCTGCTCGGCAAGTAGCCGCCTGGCCTCGGCGTCGAGGACGCGCTGAACCTTCGCTTGCACATGGGAAGGGAAGGCGGCGAGGCTCATCGGTCGCGCTCCCCGTCGATGAGCGCCTGGAGCTGCTCGTCAGTCCAGCCAAACGCGCGCCCATCGTCCCGAAGATGATCACCTTCCACGGGGTGATCATCTTCGGGAGCCGGATCGGCCGAAAAGCCTATTCCTACGGGCTTTTCGCGAAGATGATCACCCCCCCGACCTGCGAAGGTGATCAGGGGGGGGTGATCATCTTCATTGTGCGGACTTTGTAACACCCCGCCGGGGGTGTTCAGCGACCATTCCCATCCGCCGCCAAACCCGGTTTTGGACGGCCTGACGCCGAGGGTTGCCTTCGCCCGCTGCAACGTGATTTCGGTGATGCCGGCGGCCTTCGCCTCGGCCTTCAATTCCTTGACCGGCCGAGGTCCGTCCGCCAGCTCAGCGCGCAGGAAGTCCACGGCTCCGTCGCGCTCGGTGCGCTCCTCGCCGTGCTGTTGTCTCAGCAGGTCGTGACCGCTCGCGTTGGACTCGCCCACGTAGTTGATCGCCGCGGTGGTGATCGCCTCGCCCGTGTCGCCCGTGATCGTCGCCGTGGTGATCCGATACGCGAGAGACGACGCGAGCTTGGCGAGGTTGCTACTCGTGACAGCAAGCACCCGGCGGTTGCCGTGCTCGCCCTCGGCGTCGTCGGGGTCGTGGCCGAGCAGCATGCCGCCGCGAACTACCTGAGTGAACGCCGCCGAGCCCTCATGCCTAAGCAGGGGGTCGGTCGAAGTCCCCTTGTTCAAGTGGAACACGACGAGGACCGCGCAGCCCGCCTCCCGGGCGATCGCGTTCAGCGATGCGATCGCCTGCCGGACCGGGTGCGACTTGTGCGAGTCCACCTTGCCGTCGATGAACTCCATCAGCGGGTCGATCACCACGAGCGCAGCGCCCGATGCGTCGACCGCCCGCCGTAGTGCCTCGGCGTCCTGCGGAATCCGGAACGGGACCGGATCCTCCCGCGTGCCCATCTGGAGGATCGACACTCGGCGCACGTCCGCGTCAGCGGCGACGAGTCGCGGCTTGAGCGTGTCGCCCGCATCGTCCTCGGTCGTCACGATGATCGCGTCCCGTGGCCCGTCGAGGTCGCCCGGAAGTCGCCCGTGCGTCACGTCCGCGATCAGCCGCGAGTAGAGCAGCCCTTTCCCGATCTTCGGCTGGCCGGCGAGCGCGGTGATCTTTGCGAGCGCGATCCGATCCCGCCATGCCAGCGAACCGGTTTGGAGACGATTTCGCTGAACGGCACGAGCTCTGACTCCTGGCCGCCGTGTTCGTTCCGACTCGGCAGGAGCTCGTCCCGCGGCGATCCGATCGTCCGCCGCACGGTTGCCATGTTGTCGTCGAACTCGGGAGGAAACAGGTCGTGGAGGCACAGGCTAAGCTCGGCCAGCACGTCCTCCACGGCGCAACCCGCGAAGCAGTTGACGAGTGCCCGCCCGTCGTTACCGCTACCGACACTCAGGCTCGGATTGCGGTCCCCGTGTGCGGGGCAGCGCGCCATGAACTGGCGCTCAGAGCTCCTCGGCTGACATCCGTTCAGCTCGAGCGCGTCGCGGACAAGGTCGACCGGAGAAATCGTTGGACCGGTCATGCCGCTCTCCGATCCTGCTCGGCGAGCATGATCCGGGCGGTCGCGAGCGTCAACTCATAGCCGACGCACATCCGACACAACAACAGCAGGGACTGCCGGCTTGCCGCAAGCTCGGCAGTCGGCGCGGAGCGGCTCAGAATCGAGCGGGAGCCGCTGCTGAGCGACGGGACCCCCGCTGGCTGTGTGGGTTGCGCTGCGGGGCGGTCATGCTGCCACCAGCGCGAAAATCGCGCTCATCACACCGCTGCCACCGCTGCGCTCACGGTGGCGGATCCGGTTCGCCTGGTTCGCCGTCAGCGGGCCAGCGCGGGTGGCGGTGACCGCTGCGAACTGCGTCGACGCGTGTTCGTGCGAAGCTGCGGTGCTCGACTACGCTGTACCCCCGAACACGTAATGCGCGTGGGCTTCTGCTGGATGGGTGGCGCCGGCACGAACCGAAGCGGGTCAGCTGGGTCGTAGTCCGTCCCCCACATGAGCTGCACCCACCGTCGCTTACTGGCTACACGTGAGCTAGCTCGCTGACGTCGCGCAGCGTGATCTGGCGGTACGCGCCGCCGACATCGTGCTTGTCCATCTGCTTCGCCTTTCCTTCGGGTTTCCCGGCTGCCTGAGAGTCGCCGGATTACGTGGAAGATACGGCCGGCGCGGATGGACAAGAGCGCCCGAAGGGCGGCTCTTGCTGACGTTTCTCAGGCGTCGGGCGATCCAGGCGGCGAAGCAGGGATCGAGGGGAACTCTAGCTGTCTGATCGGTCGTGATCGGCCTCGACCGGCACCACGCCCGCGCAGGCTCCGAGAAGGCGAGGCGCGGGCGTGGTCGCGTGCAGGAGGCCCGTTCTCCCAGCGTAGACGCCGAGGCGGTCGGGTCGCTCAGGCCGCCTCGTCGTCGCGGAACGCGCGCTCGAGGTCTGCGATCGGACCGTCAAGGCCCCGCGGCGCGAGTAGCGATAACGGGTGTGGTTGACTTGAACGTCTCGGCCTCGCGCTCAAGCTGGCTCTCGCGCCATAGCCGCTTGACGAGGTTCGTCACCTCGCTTCCATAGAGAGCACGGACGCGAGACTCGCTCTCGCTCTGGGGATAGCTCAGCTCGGCGTTCATCCGGCCGGTGATCTCCCGAATCACAAGTCGATCGTCGCCGAGTACGTGCAGCACGAGCGTCTCGCGTCGCTCCCGCGGCATCCGCTTCCACGCTGCCTCGGCGTCGTCCAGGTCGATCCTGCGCTGGCTTACCGATTCCCGCCGGCGCGTGGCGTTCTTTTGCTCCTCGCGCAGCTTCCGAGCTCCTCCTGGACTCTGAGGAGTTCTCCTCGGCGTTCGTTGTCCGAACCGCCTGTCCAAGCTCGCGCAGCTCGGCGCGCAGGTCGATCCACGCATCCTGCCTGCTCTCAACGAGCAGAGCGTCGATCGCGTCCTGAGCGGCAGCGATCAATTAGAGAAAGTCCTCCGACAAGAGCATGGCCCTCCCTTCGGTTGCGACATCGAAGGGGCGGCCAACGCGCGCACGACCACGCCGGGATTCCGTTCAGCGGTGGGGTAGGTTTTCGGGCGCATCGAAGTCCGACCTTCGGTGCTATGCCCCCGGCCGTTAGCGCGGTGCGGGGGCGCTTTACAGGTAGGCGCGCATCCTAACGCCCCTCAGCGGTGCAACGCAACGCCAACCGGGACAATCAGGGCCCCTTCTCGCGCTCCGCCTCGAGCTGCTCATACCGGCGAAGCAGGTACCGATATGCCGTCACCAAGAGGTACAGATAGGAGGCAGCGAACGGCGTCTCCTGCACCATCTCACGTAGGCCGTCCCAGTCTTCTTGCTCGGCCTTCCCCAGCGCGAGATCGATCCACGCGTTGTAGTTCTCGACCGCGTCTTCGAAGCTCTCTTCTGGGCCGCCACCGCTCATCTCGCGGCGTGAAGTCTAAGGCGAGCGAGCCGTCGTGGTCCACTCCCCAGGGGTCAGCGAGGCAGAGCCAAGTAGCGCGGCGTCAGGAAGGTCGCGATCGTCAAGCTGTCGCCATCGTTCCTGCTCGCCATCGTGACCGGGTCCTCGCGTGCTGCGCGCACGGCTATCCGCGTCGTGCGGTTCGCGTCCCCGGCGGGGGGGATGAACGGCCGGGAGCCGCGCGAGGGAATGTCGCCGTAGGACGCGCCATCGCTCGACTGGCGAAGATTTGCGTCTGATCGAACCTCGAGCGCGCGACCGGAGTTGATGATGGTCGGCTCGGCTGCCGGCGTGGCGACGTAGACATTGTCGAAATACCGGGCGTTGGTGGCCGCGTTGAAATCAAGAAGCCCAGGCTTGCCCGATGTCAGACCGCCGCCGGGCGCGGCGTCAGGAATGAGAGCATCAAGGGCGGCGAGCGTCGCGCCTCCGGCATCCGTGAGCGTGACGATTGTTCTGCCTGAGACGTAGACGATCAGTCGAATGCTGTAGCTCGTATCGGCCGCGAGCGTGATCAACTGGTTAGCTGAGTACGTGGTGCTTCCGAGTGAGTCCGCGAGCAGTTGAAGAAACGTCCCGGTGGGACTTGTGGTGACGTACCCGGCTATGTAGTTGTTGCTGTCAACGAACCGTGCGACGGTGCCGACCTGCGCGAGCGGCCCTCCCAGTACGTGCAAGCGGACGGTCATGCCAACCTCCGTGTCGGTCACCGCCGAGCCCAGCGCCGCGAATCGCGGAATCGAAGGGTCAGTCACCGCCCGCTTGAGTTCCTCACTTCCGATGCCGAAGCCGCCATCGCTAAACAGAAAGTCCCCTGCGGCCGACCCTGACGTTACCCATGCGCCGCCGAGCGGCGCGGTCCGCCCGTTCAAGGCGCTTCCCGCGGTCGTGCTCGCGAAGCGATCCCAACGGGTCGTCACACCAGCCTGATAGGCATAACCGGCCTCGAGCCGACCGTAACCCTCGCCAACCGGGAAGATCAGCAGATAGTCGACCTCGCCGACCTCGCCGCCAGCTGTGGTCGTGTACGCCTCAATGCGTCCAGACCATTTCTGCGTGCCAGCCTCGGCCGCCTCGATCGTGATCTCGCCCAAGTCGAGCTCGTTGAAGTTTCCGGTGGCCACCGGTTGGGCCCATGCGTTCGACCCGTATTGACTGTCACCACTCCGCCACGTCAGGCGGTAGTACTCGGCGGTTGACGTCGCCCAGACACGGCACTTCACGCGGAACGTCCCGACGTGCGGCAGATCACTGGTACCGCACAAAGCGATCGGCTGCGGCAGGATCGTTGCGCTCACGGTGTCGTGAGCCGCTCCAGCGCGCCTGTAGCCGCCCGTACGCGTCGCCAGAGCCCCCGCGAACCCGGACACGACCAGATCCTCAGAGTCGATCAGAAGCGGCGCAGGGGACGTGTGGCTGAAATTTCTCTGTTCCAATCCCCATTCGCACCACCGTCGCGCCTGCGACGAGTTGTCCGTGATCACCAGCCTGGCCTCCGCGGGCACGTCCCCCGGCACGCTCGGAACCTCCAACGTCAGAAGGGGAGCCGTCCCCGTTGCTGTCGGGCCCGTCACCTCATCCCCATACAGAAACGGCTTTGCGGTGAAGTTGACTGTCAGCACGGGATGTTGCGCGAACCAGCCCGACTCATAGCTGATCGGCAGATCCGTTATCTCCGCATGAAGCATGTAAAACGTCAGCCCGGTAGTCGCGTGCGACGGCGTCCACAAACACGGCAGGCCCGGGCCGCCACCCGCACCCAACGTGATCGCCTCCTGCAGCTTGTCCTCGAGCAGCTTGATCGCCTGAATCGCCTGATCCATGCTGCCATCCATCGCACGAACCTGGAACGTCCCCTCGCGCGAGTTGTGGTATGGGATACGCACGAGTGCCGCGCCGTCCATGTCACCGTTGCTCGCCCATTCCGGCCGCTTCGCTGGCGGGTTCATCGTCAGCGCGCTCAGTTGCAAACTCCCGCCAGTTCCGAGACTCAACGGATTGGCGCTGGTCGAACCGAGAATGAGCCCTTCAGCGGTTGCCGGCGGGCTCGGATCAGTAATGATCGGCATTTAGGCGTCGCTCCCGAAGTACGCCACCCTTACCGCCCGCGGCGCCCCGACACAATCGAGCACAGACAGCAGGTCGAAGTGATCGCCTAGCTCATCCTCATACAGTGCCGGCCGAGCGCCGAGCACCCTGCTGTAGCCACGATCGGCGAGCGCCTGGTCGAGCAGCTCGCCGCCCGCCTCCGCCAGCACGTCAGCCCATTCAGTCATCGTCCGTTCCTCCTCGGTCCTGGATGCGTACATGTGCCCGGCGGGCTGCCCGGCGGTTGCCGCGCCCGATCCGCATGCTCGCCGACCCTCCGCTCCCCAGGAACGGCCGCGTGGGCCCTGTGCAAGCCGCCTGCGCCCCGTCCCCGCGCAAACCCGGCCCGCCCCCCAACGGGGAGGGTTGCCACCCACAGCGCGGCGCACACTGACCGCCGAGTGATGATGTGTATGCGGGGCCTGTTTTCGCGGCCCAGCATCCCGTTCCGGCTCGCTTTCCGAAGTCGATTTCGCCGACAAAAACGCT
This sequence comes from uncultured Solirubrobacterales bacterium, assembly GCA_963841535.1. Lineage (GTDB taxonomy): Bacteria > Actinomycetota > Thermoleophilia > Solirubrobacterales > Solirubrobacteraceae > Palsa-465. Next base: position 217,371 of record CAWJDF010000006.1, read on the forward strand.
GTTCCTTGTGCCGAGCCACCGTGCGGTTTGAACGCGCCTCGCATCGCGGGCTCAACGCTCCCCCGCTGCGGCGAGTTGGCGTCCGCGGGTGATTTGGCTGTGGCAGCGCTTGCAGAGACTCTCGAGCCCGGCGATGTTCCACGGGTCGCCGCCGTCTGCGAGGTCGACGCGGTGATGGACCTCCTCAGCAAGCCGAGCGTCGCACCGTTCGCAGATCGGGCTCTGCGCGAGCTTGGCGCGGCGGGTCATCGCCCACCGCTTGCGGTTGTAGACGGCGCGGCCGGCGCGGTCGATCGAGCGCTCGTTCTCGCGTGAGTGCTCGGCGCAGCGGCCACGGTAGGTCGCGGTGCGCCAACAGCGAGGCTCGCTGCAAATACGCGTCGGCACTCAGGCGCCGATCTGCTCGCTGTCGATGCCGTGCGCCGCGAGGACCCGGTCGACGATCCGGTTCTCGGCGTCGGTCAGCTCGCGGGCGTGCTGCTCGTCGCCGTGGATGATCTGGCCGTAGGTCTCGCGTGTGTGCGCGAGCGCCTGCGCTGCCTCCAGCAACGTGCCGTAGAAGCGGCGCCGACCCTCGCCGAGTGTGTTGTCGGCGTCGTCAGTCGTGAGGAGTAGCCAGCGCTTGCGCATCAGTTCTGGCGATCGTCGGCGCTCGCGACGAGCGCGTTCACGTCTAACGCCATCTCGGCTGACCGCGTCCACCACCAGGACAACTCGCCATCGGGCTCAACGCGACGCTCGAGCCATCCGGCCTCGGCCAACGCATGACACTCCGGGACGCAGTCGTCGGCGACCACCTGACCGCGGCCGGCGGCCGCCAGCGCGTAGGCGTTGAAGAGGATCTCTTTCTGGTTGTCACTCAATTCCATTGCGTTCCTCTCTGGCTGGGTGTCGGGCGGCGCGAGGCGGGCTGAACCGATGACCCGCCCCGCGCCTCGCTGTTCGCTCGCGAAGGCAGGCTCAGGCCAGTCTGACCTCGACGTACGCACCCGGGCGAAAAACCGTGAAAGCGAGGCGACGCTCCGCGCGCATAGCGACCAAATCCTGCTGAAAAAATGACGCATGACTGTTCGAGGCCTCGATTCGCAGGCCACCTCTCGACCACACGCACGCATTGGCGCGCGTGCCAACGACCGCGGTGCCGGCGCCGCCGATCGCGGCGGTGACGTACACCGGCGTGTTCCATATCCGGTCCTGCGCGCCGGTGATCTGGCCGGACTGGCCCACCTGGGTCGGGCCGCCGTAACTTCCGAGGAACGGACCGCCGCCGAATAGCTGGCCGGCGCTGTCGGTCAGCAAGCGAATGTCCTGATAGTCGGTCGGGTGAATCGCGATCCACTCAGGCTCGACAAACGCGCTGCCCCTGAGCCCGTTCATAGCTTTGAATAGCTGGATCGCCTTGTTACCGGCCACGGTGCCGCCGGCATAGACCGGGACGCTCCGCGACGTGAGGAGGCCTTGCACCTCGTTGCCGCCGCTCGTTCCGCGCCACAGCTGGCGCTCCACCTCGAGCCCAACGAACAAGCCGAGGCGCCCGTTGATGTAGGACATGAGCGCCGGGGCGTCCTCCATCAGCTCATCGCTCATCGGCAGGAACGTCGCGACCTTCTTCACGGGCTCATCTTTGGTCGACAGACCCAGTGTCGACTCCGGCTTCGTGCCGCCCTCAGCCACGCCGGCGGCGCCGCTCGTGGCGGTGCCCTCCGTGACATACCGGACGGTGTTGCCGCTCGCCACGTTCGCGTCAAACAGTCCCTCCGCGCGCAACGGCTGAAACAGCGTCGGCACGACACCCGGAACCACCTGCGGAACCGGGAGCATGCCGCCGCCGGAACCTGCGCCCGGCGAGCCGGCGCCTTCCAACAGCGTGCCCTTCATGCCCAGTGACGGGACCATGCCGGGCAGCTCAATGAGCCCCGTCGACCACTTCTCGGCGCGGCGCGTCGGATCGGCGATCGACTTGAAGCCCTCCGAGCCGACGAACACCTCGCCGGGCGACGCCCAGGCACCCGCGGCGGGAGAGTCGCCCGAGGCGTAGGACGGCATGCCGGCGCCGAGATGCTGGCCGACTTCGTTGATCGACTTCTCGATCTCGCCGACCTCGCGAGCCTCGTCGAGCAGGCCTCGGATATAGCTGCGTTCCTCGCCGGTGAGAACGCGGTTTTCGAGGTCCGCCTGGTGGATCAACTCATTCGCTTGGCGCGCGAGGCGCACGGCACGGGACATCACACAACCTCCGTTGTCAATGCCGGTGCGTTCGTGGCAGATCGTGAAACGAGCCCTGGGGCTCCTGGTTCCCGTTCCGCCTCGACCGTGCGTCTGAGCGGCTTATCCCCGAGGGGCCCGTCCGCTTCACGCCCTGGGTCGCCTATTGGCGACCGGCGATTCAATTTCGCCTCCGGATACTACCGGGCGCTCGGGCGGAGTCGCAAGCTGCTTGTCGTGCGACTTGCGATTTCGCGTCACGGCCGGCGTGTCAGCCGCCTAGCCCCGGGAAGGACGGCGGCTAGGCGGCGTCGACGCCGGGCAGGTGCACGCTCCGCGTCGGACTCTACGGCGTGCCGGTGACGACTAGGTCAGGATCCCGGCCGGCGAGAACGGCGCGGCATCGCCGTATCTGGCCGATCACGACGCACAGCTCGCTGAGGACCATCGCGTCGTCTTGGCCGTCCCACAGTCGGCGGGCGCACGCCTGGAGCACGGGCAAGCGCTCCTGAGCGTCGGCCACGAGCGCCGCGTGTTCGTCCGGGCTCACGGGTCCCGACGATACCGCGTGCAACCGACGGGTTGCGTCCTAGCGGACTATGCATTTACACCAACACGTGGTGACGTGGTAGAGCTTCACGGGGGCAAGGGTACCGAGGCAGCTCCGTGGCGCCCGGCGGCGGTGCGCATGAGCAAGCCCCGCGTCGACCGTGTCATTGTGGTGGCGCCTGCTTGACCGCGCAGGCGCGCGCGGGGAGGATGCGCCCGACGACGGTAAATCGATCGGGGAGTTCGAAATGGCTGAGGGGTTGGTCTTGGAGTTCGACGGCGTTGGTCGTGGGGAATACGAGGCGGTCAACGAGCGCTTGGGGATCGACATGCAAAGCGGACAAGGGGACTGGCCCGCGGGCATGTTGTTCCATGCCGGAGGCGCGAAGCCCGGGGGCTGGGTCGTCTTCGAAGTGTGGGAGTCGCGCCAGGCCCAGGAGGAGTTCATGAACGGTCGGCTCGGACGAGCCCTGCAGGAGGGTGGCATCAGCGGACCTCCATCGCGAGTGGAGTGGCTGGACCTGGCCGCGCACCACAGCGCACCCAGCTGATGTCCTTGCGCCGGGGCTGAGCTCCGGTTCGGCCAGTGTCGCACGATCTAGATGCGGCACCGCCCGCTTGCCGGAGGCGTCGCCAGCGCCTGGCTCCCCTTGACGCGAGTCCCCGCGTAGGCGCGGGATTCACCGTTTTTTAACTGCTTTCGCCGAAAACGGGGAAGCCTTGTCCACGCGGGAGGCGTCGACGGCGCCTCCGGACGCTCGTTCTCGCCACGCGTCGCGCGCAGCCGAGTCGGTGCGAGCCAGATCTGAGGAATCGAGGTGCTTAGGTGGACGAGCGGAGACATCCGCGCTCGCGGTTGACTCGACGAGGGCTGTTCAAGCGCGGCGGCGCGCTCGGGGCGGCCCTGGCGGTGCCCGGTCTGCCCAGCGCGATCATGAGCGCGAGCGCGATGGCCGCCACCCGTGTCCCAGGAAGCCTGCCCGACCCGACCCGGCCGGCGGGGACCGCGACCGCGGCCATGCCGTTCGACCACATCGTGTGCGTGATGATGGAGAACCACTCTTTCGACAACCTGCTTGGCGCGCTGCCGGCGCTGGGCCAGCGCAAGGCGGACGGCCTGACGTTCGACCGGGCCGGCCAGGCGACCAACTCCAACCCGAGCTCGAAGGGCACGGTGACCTCGTACGTGCTCACGAATACCGAGCAGCCGGGCAGCGTGGACCAGAGCTGGAACGCTACCCACCAGCAAATCGACGGCGGCAAGATGGACGGTTTCGTCGAGTCGGTGAGCTCGACCGAGCCGATGGGCTACTGGACCGACGAGGTGCTGCCGTCCGCCTACTCGCTGGCCCGGACGTTCTGCCTGTCCAACCGCTGGTTCTGCTCGGCGCCGTGCCAGACGTACCCCAACCGCCGCTTCCTGATGGCCGGCACGGCGTACGGAAACATCGCCACCGACAACCAGAGCCTGCTGGACCCGCCCCCGCCGAACGGCACGATCTTCGACCGCCTGCACGCGTACGGCATCGGCTGGGCCAACTACTTCACGGACCTGCCGCAGACGGGAATCATCCCGTCGATCATCGAGAAGTACCCGACGAACCTGGCGCCGATCGCGCGGTTCCTGTCCGACTGCGCCGCCGGGTCCCTTCCGGCCGTCAGCTTCGTCGACCCGGAGTTCGGCGTGCTCTCCGACATCGGCGCGCCGCTGGCCTCGCTGCCGCAGGTCGCGAGCCAGCCCACGGTGGCGGAGGTCCTGCAGAACGCCAACGGCGTCGGCGGCGATCAGGAGAGCCCTCAGGACATGTACTACGGCGAGGCGTGGGCGTACCGGATCCTCCAGGCGGTCCTCGACTCCCCCGCATGGTCGCGAACGCTCCTGATCTACACCTACGACGAGCACGGCGGCTACTACGACCACGTGCCGCCGCCGGCGGCGATCGCGCCCGATTCGATCTCGCCGAGCCTGTCACCGGGTGACGCGCCCGGCGGGTACAACCTGTACGGCCCCCGCGTCCCCGGGATCGTGGTCTCGCCCTACTCCAAGCCCAGTGGGGTCACCAACGTGGTGCACGACCACACCTCGGTGCTGGCGACGATCGAGGCCAAGTGGAACCTCCCCGCGCTGACCTACCGCGACGCCAACGCGACTACCGTGATGGACTTCCTCGACGTGCGCCGAGCGGCATTCCTCGAGCCCCCGACGACGTTGGTGTCCCCCTCCGCGACCGGGCCGTCGGGGCCCGTGGGAACGTCGAGCTGATGAGCATGCGACGCCTGAGCATCCTCCGTCGCCGCCGACGCATGGTCGCGGCGGTTTCCATCGCCGGCGCGGCGTGCGCCACTCTTGTCCTGGCCCTGGTCCCCGCCGGCGCCCCCGCTGCGGCGGGCTTCCGGCTGCCCGCGGTCCGCCACGTGTTCGTGATCGTGCTCGAGAACCAGAACTACGCCTCGACGTTCGGCGACCCCTCCGCCGATCCGTACCTGGCCAGCACGCTGCCCGCGCAGGGAGCGCTGCTGAACGACTACTACGCCACCGGCCACGAGAGCAACGACAACTACATCTCGATGGTCTCCGGCCAGCCGCCCAACCCGCAGAACCAGGCCGACTGCCAGATCTTCGACGACTTCATCGGCGCCGAGCTGTCATCGAACGGCGTGCAGTCCGGCACCGGTTGCGTGTATCCGGCCGGCGTCCAGAACATCGGGACCCAGCTGACGAAAGCCGGGCTCGGCTGGAAGGCCTACCAGGAGGACATGGGCAACGACCCCAACCGCGAGACGGCCGCCTGCGGCCATCCTGCCGTCAACTCCCAGGACGGCACCCAGACCGCGGTGGCCGGCGACGGCTACGCCACGCGCCACGACCCGTTCGTCTACTTCCACTCGGTGATCGACGAGGAGAGCTACTGCGACCGGCACGTGGTCGCCCTCGGGTCGCCCAGCGGGGCGATGCCGGCCGCCGCGCTCACCGGCGAGACCGGCCTGACCACCGACCTCCAGAAGATCTCGACCACGCCGGCGCTCTCGTTCATCTCCCCGAATCTGTGCAACGACGGTCACGATTACCCGTGCACGAATCAGGCGAGCGGCGCCTCGGCCCTCGCGGACATCGACACGTTCCTGCAGACGTGGGTGCCCCTGATCACGAACTCGCCCGCGTTCAAGAAGGACGGGCTGCTCGAGATCACCTTCGACGAGTCGGACGGGCCGCAATCGGACGCTTCCCCGTGCTGCGGCGAGCGGCCGGGACCGGGAGACTCGCCGCTGCCGGGGATCACCGGCCCCGGCGGCGGCCTGATCGGCGCGGTCCTGCTGTCGCCGTTCATCGCGCCGGGCACGGCCAGCGCGACGCCGTACAACCACTACTCGTCGTTGGCGAGTTGGGAGACGCTGTTCGGCCTCCCCCGCCTGGCCGACGCCGCCAGCGTCCCGGCGACGTTCGGCTCCGACATCTTCACGGCTACGCCGTAGCGACGGCTCGCCGCCCGCGTAACCGTCGCGTTCCCCCGCGAAACCGCGCTGTAGCTGCGGTGAAACCGCGGCTACCTAGTGTTCTCGTCGCACCGAATCCGAGATTTCAAGGGAAGCGACGAGATGACACCCACCGCTGTTCACGCCACGGGGTTGGTCAAGACGTTCGGCGGGTTTCGCGCCGTCGACGGGATCGACCTCGAGGTTCACCAGGGCGAGATCTTCGGCGTCCTCGGCCCTAACGGAGCCGGGAAGACCACGATGCTCAAGATGCTCGCCACGCTGTTGCCGATCGACGCCGGGCAGGCCGAGTTATTCGGAGTGGACGTCGCGCGCGAGGCCCATCGCGTCCGCCAGCTGCTCGGGGTGACCGGGCAGTACGCATCGGTCGACGACGACCTCACCGCGACCGAAAACCTGTGGCTGTTCGCTCGGCTCCAGGGCATCCGCGCGGCGGAGGCGCGCGCCACCGCGGCGCGGCTGCTAGAGCAATTCGGCCTCGAGGACGCGGCCGACAAGCCGATCGCGCAGTTCTCGGGGGGCATGCGCCGGCGCCTCGACCTGGCGGCAAGCCTGATCACGAGGCCGCCGTTGATCTTCCTCGACGAGCCGACGACGGGGCTCGACCCGCGTACCCGCGGCCAGATGTGGGACACGATCCGCGGCCTGGTCGCCGACGGCTGCACGGTCCTGCTCACCACTCAGTATCTGGACGAGGCCGACCAGCTGGCCGACCGGGTCGCGGTCATCGACCAAGGTCGCAAGGTCGCCGAGGGCGTCCCGGACGACTTGAAGAGCTCGGTCGGCAACTCGACCCTGCAGCTCCAGCTCGCGGACGGGGCCGATCAGGAACTGGCCCGGCAAGTGGTGCGTCGCGTCGCCGGCGGGGAGCCGGTCCTCACGCCCGAGTCGGGCCGGATGAACGTGCCCCTCGACGACGCCGACGTGGCCGCCGATGTGCTGATCGGCCTGCGTCAGGCGGGGGTGCCGATCGCGTCGGTCAGCGTCGCCAAGCCGAGCCTCGACGAGGTGTTCCTCGCGATCACCGGCCACGAGACCGCTCAACCTGAGGAGAGCGACGAGGCTGTCCACGACGAAGCTGTCCACGACGAAGCTGCCTTGGAGGTCATGCGATGAGTGCGATTACGTTCGATCCGAGTCCGCCGCCCGGCGCGCCGGCGACGCTGCCCGGGGCTGTCGACCCGGCCGCCGCGGTCGCGCGCGCCCGACCCCGCAACAGCCTGACCGAGACGGTCGGCCAGACGCTCTCGATGGCGTGGCGGGCTCTCAAGAAGATGCGGCGCAACCCGGAGCAGTTCTTCGACGTCACGATGCAGCCGCTGCTGTTCACGGCGATGTTCGCTTACGTGTTCGGCGGCGCGATCTCGGGCAATGTCAAGAGCTATCTGCCGTTGATGATCCCGGGCATCGTCGCCCAGACCGTCCTGACCACGTGCATGTCGACCGGCGTGCAGCTGCGAGAGGACATGGAGAAGGGCGTGTTCGATCGCTTCAAGGCGCTTCCGATCGCCCGGATCGCGCCGCTCGCCGGCCCCATGGTCGCCGACCTGGTGCGCTACCTGATCGCCGCGAGCCTGACGTTCGTGATGGGCATGATCATCGGATACCGCCCCGGCGGCGGCGTGCTCGGCGTGCTGGGGGCGATCGTGCTGGCCGTGTTCACCGGCTGGGCGATCGCGTGGATCTTCACGTGGATCGGCACGATCGCCCGGAGTGCCCAGGGCGTGCAGGGGTTCTCGATGATGATCCTGTTCCCGCTGACGTTCCTGTCCAACGCGTTCGTGCCGGTGCACACGCTCCCGGGCCCACTGGCCACGTTCGTGAACATCAACCCGGTGTCGCACCTGGTGTCCGCCACCCGCGACCTGGCCAACCACGCCGTGGTCAGCGGCCAGGTGGGCTTGACGCTGCTGGCCGGGCTCGTGGTGATCGCGATCTTCGCGCCGCTGTCGGTGCGTAGCTACAAGCGCCACCTGTAGCCGGGGCTCAGCGCGTCAACCGGCGAGCCGCTCGACCGTCCGCCGGGCCTCCTCCAGGAGGTCCGGCGGCCGGCGGTCGCGGTATTCCACCCGCAGTGCGGCGATCCGGCCGGGTATCGCTCCCTCGGCCAAGGGCTCGATTCGCTCCCACGCCATCGTCGGAATCGTCCGGTTGTAGGCGAACCGGTCCGCGAGCGCCAGCACCCGTACCGCGTAATCGACGGGTGTCGCCTCGCGCAGCAGGCCCCAGGCGCCGAGCCCGAACAGCACCATCCCGGCGACGGGGTAGTCCAGGCGGACATTCGCGCGATCGAGCACCCGTAGCGCGTGCTCGTGGCAGGTGCGAAACAGCGCCCGCCCGTAGGTCTCCTCGCCGTCGGTCGCGAGATGGGCGTGCGCGGTCAAGGCGGTCGAGTCGCCGAACAGCGCCCACGGCTCGAGGCCGGTTCGCGGTATCCCCGGTAACTGGAGCGCGCGCATCTTGGCGGCGCACTCCCGGTAGAGGCGCAGACCACTTGCCGCGTCGCCGCGGGCGATCGCCAACTCGGCGCGGCCGATCTGCCGGACCGCGATCCCACCGAAGATCGCCTCGGTCTCCTCGAGCCTGTCGACCTGCTCGAGCTCCGCCTCCGCGTCCTCGAGCCGACCGTCGCCGATCGCGCACAACGCGAGCAGCGCCCGCAGCTGGACCTCGTCGTCGGTGGCCCCCAGCCGGTGCATGACGGGCACAGCGGCCCGCGCGTGCCGGCTCGCCGCGGCACGGTCGCCCAGGTGCATCTTGAGCGTGGCGAGCTGGTTGTGGAGCATCGCCGCCTGCCACGGTCCGTCGTCCTCTTGCACCAGCGCCAACGCCCGCTCGGCGGCCTCGACCGCTCCGGCCGGATCGCCGGCGTTCTCCAACACGTAGCTCAACCAGTGGCGGGCGCTCAGCGCGGTGTGGCGGTCAGAAGCGTCGGCGAGCTTCTCGAGCCGGAGCAGCGACGCGCCTGGGTCGGCCGGATAGAAGGCGTTCATGACCTCGACCGATCCAGCGAGACGCGGATCGCCGTCGGGGTCACGGCCCAGCCGCTGCAGAACGGCCCTGATCGGGGCGATCCGCTCCTCACCGCCGATCATCGCGTTGGTCAGCTGCACGGTCATCGCCGCCCGAGTGACATCTTCGAGCTCCGGAGGCGGGCGCCAGTCGCGCACCGCGTCCGCGACGGCATCGGTCAGGACGATGAGACGGCCGTGCTCTCCCCGAATCGCCCAGAACGTCCCGAGCGCGGCGAGCAGCTGGACGAGCGCGCCGATGTCGCCGTCGCCGATAGCGCCGCGCAGCTCATCGGCCAGGTTGACCTCCTCGGCGCTAACCGCGATGATCGCCGCGAGCTGCTCCGCGGATATGAGCTGCGCGCCGTGGCGCCGGGCGTAGGCGGTCGCCCATCGCCGCTGGGCCATCCGCGCCTCGCCGTCCTCGCCCGCGTCGACGAGCTGCATGCGACCGAACTCGCGCACGGTCTCGAGCATCCGGTAGCGCAAGCCGGCGCGAGTCTCGCGAACGCTCAGCAGGGACTGGTCGACGAGCCCCTGAACCGCGTCGACGGCGTCGTCTCCTAGCACCGCGCGCGCCGCCTCCAGCGTGAACCCATCGTGGAACAGCGCCAGCCGGCGCAGGGCGCCCCGTTCGGCGGGGTCGAGCAGGTTCCAAGACCAATCGATCACGGCGAGGAGAGTCTGGTGGCGGTCGGGCGCGCTGCGATCACCACCGCGCAGCAGGGCGAACCGGTTCTCCAGCCGGCGGTCGATCTCCTCCACGCCCATGGCCCGGACCTTCGCCGCCGCGAGCTCGATGGCCAGCGGGAGACCGTCGAGGCGCGTGACGATGCGGGTCACGACCTCTTCATCCAATTGGACGGTCGGCCGCGCCGCCTGGGCCCGCTCGCAGAACAGCTGCGCCGCGTCGCCGACCTCGAGCTGCCCGAGCAGGTAAACGCGCTCCGCGGCGATGGCCAGCGGCGCGCGGCTGGTGGTGAGCACCCGCAGCTCGGCCGTGGTCGAGACCAGGAACGCCACGAGCTCGGCCACCGCGCCGATCAGGTGCTCGCAGTTGTCGAGCACGAGCAGGCTCGGCGACTGACCGAGGCGCTGGGCGACCCGAGCGCGGACATCGGCGCGCTGCTCCGGGGTCAGGACTCGCCGGCCGCTGACTGAATCGCGGACGCCGAGCACGGACCCGACCTCGCCCACGATGTCCTCGGCCGAGTTGACGCCCACCAGCTCGACGACGTGGACCACGGGCAGGGCGGCGTCGCGCGCCAGGACATGCGCGAGCCGAGTCTTCCCGATCCCACCGGGCCCCACGATCGAAACCACCCGAGAGCCGGCCGTCAGGGCCCGCAGACGTTCGAGATCGCGCTCGCGGCCGACCAGCGTGCTCGCGTCGTAGCGCACGCCGCTGCGTACCGGCTGGTCGAGCGCCAGCAGGTGCTGATGTGCGCGCTGCAGCTGCTCGCCGGGATTGGTGCCAAGCCGCTCACGCACGTCGAGCCGATAGCGCTCGAAGCGCTCGAGCGCGGCGGCTGGTCCACGGACCACCGCTTCGCTGCGCAGAAGGTCCGCGAGCAGCGACTCGTCGTCGGGACGCTCGGCGTTGGCGGTCTCCAGCGCAGGCAAGGCATCCGCGTGCTCGCCCATCCGGCTGCGGGCCCGGGCCAGAATCGCCGCGGCCGATGCGATGTCGGCCGCCGCCAGCCGGCGGATGTCGTGCAGCGGCCCGTCGTCCTGATCCGCCGCGGGCGGGGGGCCGTCGGCCAGCGCCAAGGCGTCGCGGGCGAGGGCGGCAGCCGATACGGTGTCGCGATCCACCACGGCCGCGGCCTCGCGAACCAGCGCCCCCAGCCGGAGGCTGTCGACCTCGGCCGGGGCGACGCCCAGCCGGTACCCGATGCCGTCGCGCACGATCGCATCCGCGCCGCAGGCGCTGCGCGTACGCGATACGAGCACCTGCAGGCTCTTGGTCGCGTTCGCCGGCGCCTCGTCGCCCCAGACAAGCTCGATCAGTTCCTCGGCTCGCACTGGGCGGCCCGCACTGGCCGCCAGCGCCGCGAGCAGGGCGCGGGGCCGGTCGCCGACGACGGATTGTCCCCGCCACCGCACATCCTCGAGGAGGCTCAGCGCCACGGTCACCCCGGTCAGTCTAAGAAACGTCCTCGAGCCCGTCAGGCGGCGTCGAAGCCCGGGAGCACCAGCTCGACCGAGGCTCCGCGGCCGTTGTTCGCGTCGCCAACGCGAACATTCCCCTTGTGGGCCTCGGCGATCGCCCGCACGATGGCCAGCCCAAGCCCCGCTCCGCCGGTGGCGCGCGTCCGTCCGCTGTCGGTGCGGTGAAAGCGCTCGAACACCCGCTCGCGCTCGTTTTCCGGGATTCCGGGGCCGTCGTCGCTCACCTCGAAGCAGATGCGATCGGGCGCGAGTGGCCGCAGATCGAGGCGCACCAGGCCATCCTGCTCGGTGGTGTGCTCGATCGCATTGCGGGCGAGATTGCGCAGCGCCTGGGCCAGGCGATCGGGGTCGGCCCGCAGTGAGCCGTCGACGATCGCCCCGAGCTCGAAGTGGCGGTCGGCGGTCAGGCTGAGGCCGTCCCAGAGGTCGGTGACGAATGGGCGCAGCTCGACGTTCTCCACGCGCAGGAAGTCGGTCCGCTCGGCCTGCGCGAGCACCAGCAGATCGTCGACAAGCCGGCTGATTCGGGTAATCTCCGCGCGGACCAGCCGCTCCACACGAGTGACCTCCTCACTCGAGGGGTTCTCCTGGGCGGCCAGAACCTCCAGCTGGCCGCTGATCACGGTCAGCGGCGTGCGCAGCTCGTGCGACGCGTCAGCCACAAACTCGCGCTGGCTGGCAAATGCCTCCGAGAGGCGGTCGAGCATGCGGTTGAACGCCTCCGCCAACACGCGGACCTCGTCGAGCCGGCCACCCGGGATCTCCATGCGCGGACCGAGATCTCCGGCGTCGACGCGCGTGGCGACCTGGGCCATGCCCCGTAGCGGAGCCGACACGCGCGCACCGGCCAGATAGGACGCGAGCAGCGCCAGGGCGAGGACGATCACGGAGGCCAGGACAAATGCGCGGGCCACGCCGTGCTGCGCGCGCTCCACCAGAGACAGAGGCTCGCCCGCCCCGACGATCAGCTGCACGCCGCCGAGGTCGGCGTGCTGTTCGAAGATGCGCACCCGGCCGACGTCCGGGACGGGCGCGACGGAGTACCCGAGCCGGGGCACCTCGAGCCTGCGCCCCTCGGCGTTCTCCTGGAGTTGTTCGGCCTCGCTCTCGCCCGGCTGTGGACGCGCCGACCCGAACAGCTCCGGATGGTTGCTGGCCGTCGTCCCGTCCGGCATCAGCACGAACAGAATCGTCGAGGTCGCCGAGTAGGACTGCCCGCGCACGTAATCGGTCGCGGCGGCCTGGATTCGCGTCGCGGACTGGCCGTTCACGGCATGAAGAGACTGGATCAGCTGGCTGGTGTCGCCACTGATGTCGCGATCGATCTCGTCTTGCAGCTGCGACCCGGTGCCCTGGTAGACGACCAGGAACACGACGGCCGCCAACACGAGCAGGACCCCCGCCACCCATGCCGTCAACCGCCAGCGAAGCCCCGCCGGCAGGAACAAAGCAAGTCGTGCGCGCGCCGAGGGCGAGGTCCGTCGGGACCGGGCGTCAGTTGCTCGCATCCAGGCGGTAGCCGACCGATCGCACGGTCACGATCGGCGCGTTGGTTCCCTGCGTGCGGAGCTTGCGGCGCAGATACCCGATGTACACGTCGACCACGTTGGTGCCGGGGTCGTACTCGTAACCCCAGACCGCGCGGAGGATCTGCTCGCGCGAGAGAACGTGGCCGCGGTTGTGCATCAGATACGACAGGAGCTCGAACTCGGTGGTCGACAGCCGCACGAGCTCGTTCCCTCGGCGCACCTCCCGCGTGATCAGGTTCACCTCGATGTCGCCCGCGCTCAACGTAGTCCGCGGAACATGGGAGGCGGCCCGCAGCTGGGCTCGGATGCGAGCCGCCAGCTCGGTCAGGGAGAAGGGCTTGGTGAGGTAGTCGACCGCGCCTGCGTCGAGCCCGGCCACGCGGTGCTCGACCTCCCCGAGCGCCGTCAACACGATGACCGGCAACCGCGGCTTGGCTTCGTGCAACGTGCCGAGCACGTCCAGCCCGCTCCGCCCCGGGAGCATCAGGTCGAGCACCACGAGATCGACATCCTGGTTGACCGCCGCGGCGGACCCAGTCGTCCCGTCCATGGCCGAGATGACGTCGAACCCCTGGGCACGTAGCCCGCGCTCCAGGAAATCGACGATCCCCGGTTCGTCTTCGATTACAAGGATCTGTCCAGACACTCCCAGCTCCCGCGCCCCGGCGTCAGAAGTCGGCCGATCATAGAACCGGTTCCGGGAAAAGCGTACTCACGGGGACAAGAGCATTCTCATCTTGTCCTCACATCCGCCTTCGGTTGGGCGACGAGCATTCGCGCCGTGGGTACGAGCGACGATGTCATCGTGGCGCGCACCGCCCGCGAGGGCGCGTCCCGCGGTGCGCGGGTCGAGCCGCCGCGCGGCACCGCGCTGACCGGCGGGGGCACCGACGGCAACGAGCACCTCACCACGGTCACCGGCGCGATCCTGATCGTGCTGCTCGCGGTGATCGGCTTCACGATCCCGCTGCTGCGCCAGTTCATCTCGGTGCACCTGTTTGTCGGGATGCTGCTGATCGGCCCGGTCGTGCTTAAGGTGGCGAGCACCGGCTACCGGTTCATGCGCTACTACGCCGGCAACGTCGCGTATCGGCACAAGGGGCCGCCCGAGCTCATCGTGCGCCTGATCGGCCCGATCGTCGTGCTCTCAACCGTCGGCGTGTTCCTCACCGGCATCGCGCTCCTGATCGTGGGGCCTTCGCACCGCGATCCGTGGCTGTTGCTGCACAAGGTGACGTTCATCGTGTGGGTGGTGTTCATGAGCCTGCACGTTCTCTTGCACCTCCCGGCGGTGGCGCGCGCGCTGGGCATCGGCCGCCGGGGCCGGGAGCAGCGGGCCAAAGCCGCTCCCGGCACGCTGGGACGCTGGATCGCGATCTCCGGGGCGCTGGTCGCCGGCCTCGTCCTGGCCATCGTGCTGATCCCGGATTTCTCGGCCTGGACGGCGCACGGAGTGTTCGTGCACCACCACCATCACGGCTGACCGGCGGCCGCGGCAGCCGGTCTTCGCCGAAAGGCGTTACGGCTCACCGCGCGCCCCCGGCCGGAGACGCGCGATGAGCCGTGAATTGCTGGAGCCGTCCGGCCTCAGCTGCCAGCTAGCTGCAGGTCGACGCCCAAGTGCACTCGTTGAACCCGTTGGCGGTGGAGTTCGGCGCCGACGGGGCACCGATCACGTTGCTGTTGGAGTCGATGAGGTCCATCTCCTCGGAGGCCTTCAGCCCGGCCGATGCGCCGTTAGCCGTGGCCGAGGTCCACGCGGGATTGGTCAGGTTCGGCAGCGCGGCGAAGCCGGCGTTGGTGCCGATCAGCAACGGCGTCTCCTCGATCCACTCCGCGGTGGCGTGGGTCGAGCTGTAGGGCACGGTCTGCGTGAACGACTCTCCACGCGTGACGTCCTGGAGGGTGATCGTCCAGACGTTCGAGCCCGCGACGGCCTCGGCAATCGACGCGTGCATGTGGTCGCCTGGCGCAACCGTCATGCCGCTGATCGTCACCGACGGTGCTGGCACCAGCTCCCACCACGCGGAATACGAACCGGTTCCGGAGGACACGTCCTGCTCGGTTCCGGTCTGGATCAGCGTCGAGTCGGTGGCCGTGCAGCCGGCGTCGATGCATCCTCCGCCGATCCCGATCCAATCGGAGGACGACTCGTCCTGGCCCGCCGTGTGCTGAGTAGCCGTCGGCACCGTCCAGTCGCCGGTGATCGAGTTGAACATCTTTCCGTTCTGTTCGAGCGTGCCCTGGTTGTAGCCGAACCAGTTGCTGCTCGAGTTCGTGTTCGCCCGTAGACCGGGCGCGAGGTGAAGCGTCTGGCCGTGAGACTTGAGCGCTGCAGAGGCGCTCGCGGTGGCCACGGCGAAGCTGGCCAACGAAATAGAAACTACGACCGTCAGGCGCCGAGCGGCGCCACAACGCAGCAAGCGTCGATTCATCGAGGGTCCCTTTCTCGGCGGCTCGCGGGTCATAGCCGCCGACCTCCCTGCCAGTACAACCCCGCTAGCGCGACATATACCCGCCGGCGGGAAATTTGATTCCCCGACGGCGTCAGACTGCCGGCGTCAGCGGGCGTACTCGACGGCGCGGGACTCACGGATCACGGTCACCTTGATCTGGCCCGGGTACTCGAGCTCCTTCTCGATCTCGCGGGCAATCTCGTACGAGAGCGCGGTGGCGGCGTCGTCGTCGATCGCGCCCGGCGCGACCATCACGCGAATCTCGCGACCGGCCTGCATCGCGTACACCTTGTCGACGCCCTTGTGCCGGGTGGCGATCTGCTCGAGGTCGCGCAGCCGCTTGACGTACTGCTCGAGCGACTCGCCGCGGGCGCCGGGGCGGGCTCCGGACAGCGCGTCGGCGGACTGCACGAGCACGGCTTCGATCGTCTGTGGCTCGACCTCGTTGTGGTGGGCCTCCATCGCGTGCGCGACGGCTTCCGACTCGCCGTACTTGCGGGCCAGCTCGCCGCCCACCAACGCGTGTGGGCCCTCGACTTCGTGGGTCACCGCCTTGCCGATGTCGTGCAGCAGGGCAGCCCGCCGAGCGGTCTTGGGGCTGGCGCCGAGCTCCTCGGCCATCATCGCGGCCAGGCGCGAGACCTCGATCGAATGGGCCAGGACGTTCTGCCCGTAGCTCGTGCGGAACTTCAGTCGCCCCAGCAGCTTGACGAGCTCGGGATGGACGCCCTGCACGCCGGCCTCGAACACGGCCTGCTCGCCCAGCTCGACGATGTGGCTCTCGAGCTCGGACTTCGCCTGGTAGTACATCTCCTCGATGCGGGCCGGGTGGATGCGGCCGTCCTGGAGGAGCTTCTCGAGGGTCAGCCTGGCGATCTCCCGCCGGACCCCGTCAAAGCCCGACAACACGACCGCACCGGGCGTATCGTCGATGATGAAGTCGACGCCCGTGAGGTTCTCCAGGGCGCGGATGTTGCGACCCTCGCGGCCGATGATCCGGCCCTTCATGTCGTCGGCCGACAGCTGCACGACGGACACGGTTGTCTCGGCGGCATGGCCGGCGGCGAGACGCTGCATGCACACCGACAGGATGTTGCGGACGCGGCGCTCGGCCTCGCGCTTGGTCTCCTCCTCGATCTGGCGGATGCGCCGGGCGGCGTCGTGCTTGGTCTGCTCCTCCACCTCCTTGAGCAGCAGCTGCTTGGCGCGGCCGGCCGACAGGCCCGAGATCTGCTCGAGCTCGCGTTCGATGTCCTGGCGGGCCTGCGCGAGGGCTGCCCGCTCCTTTTCGAGATCCGCCTCCTTCCGGGCCAGGGTTTCTTCGCGACGGGCGACCGCCGCGGTTCGTTCGAGTACCTCGGCGTCACGCCGCACGGGATCCGGCGACACGACCTCGACGACCGGCGCGGGCGTGCTCGAGTTGCCGCCCGGCGCCGTCCGGGCGCCATGCATCCGACCGTAGATGACGGCAGCGAGCACGATTCCCACCGCGATCAGCGCTGCGGCACCGATGAGTTCCATGGTCGATCCTCTCCTGGAGGTTCCGGCCGAACGGCCGGTACCACTTCAAAGCTTTAGTTTTCGGAGCGACCGAGTGCCCGTGCGAGCCTGCACGAACGGATGCCGGCAAGGCGACTGAGCGCCTGTGCCTTCAGTCGGCGGCTACGTGGCGGGTTCTGAGCCTTGTCTGAATGGACCAGGTGGCCCGATGGTATTTGCCGTCAACACTAAGTCCGGAATCCAAGATATTCGTGGTTTGCTGGTGTTCTGTGTGGCCCGCGGGCCATTCGTTCGCTGACAGGATCGTAGTACCGGCGGCCTGTCGGCGCAACGAGGCACGGGGTCGGGCTGCCTCGCCCAACCCAGCTGTTTCACGTCAGGTTTCCGCGGAGTCCCCGCGGGCATGGGCCGCGATCGCGTCCAGCGCCAGCTCGGCGTCGTAGCCCTTGCGAACCAGCACTCCAAGTGCCCGCTCGCGCTCGCGCCGGTCCCCCGTCGGCGAGGGAAACCGCCGGCGCAGGAGAGCGACGGCGCGTTCCATCTCGCTCTCGCCCGGCTGGGCGCCCAGCGCCTCCTCGACGGTCTCGGACGGCACGCCACGGGTCAGCAGCGTCTGCCTGATCCGGTCGCTGCCCCATTGCTCGAGCTCGCGCTTGTCCTGCGCGAACAGGCGCGCGAACCGCGCGTCGTCCAGGTACCCCTGCTCGAGGAGCACAGCGATCGCCCCATCCACGTCCGCCGGGTCGATGCCGGCCCGTGCGAGCCGCGCCCGCATCTCGGCATCCGTGCACTCCCGCCGGTTCAGGTGGCGGTAGGCGGTGGCGAGCGCCTGGTCTAGGCAGGGCACCCGGCTGGGGCTGGAACCGGCGCCGGGCACCTGGTCGAGGCCGGCGCTGAGTTGCTCGTGATCGCCGGACGGCTCGCGCACGCCCGGCGGCTCGCGCTCGGTCTGGATCCCGCGGACGTCAGGCGGCACGACCCTGGGCGGCCGCTGCGTCCACCGCCTGCAGCGCCGGCTCCTCGCGGGCCTCGATCGTCTTGACCAAGTCGCGGTTGATGCCCAGGGCGGCGTAGATCTTCGCTTCGACCTCCTTGGCCACGTCGGGGTGCTCGTCGAGGAATGCCTTCGCGTTGCCGCGACCCTGGCCGAGCCGCTCCTCGCCATAGGAGAAGAACGAGCCCGACTTCGTGATGATGTTGTGCTCGATGCCGTAGTCGATCAGGCAACCCGAGGTCGAGATGCCCTTGCCGAACTCGATGTCGAACTCGGCCTGCTTGAACGGCGCCGCCACCTTGTTCTTGACCACCTTGACCCGGACGCGGTTGCCGACCGCCTCGGTGCCGTCCTTGAGCGTCTCGATGCGGCGGATGTCCAGGCGCTGCGAGGAATAGAACTTCAGCGCCCGACCGCCCGGCTGCGTCTCCGGCGAGCCGAACATCACGCCGACCTTCTCCCGGATCTGGTTCGTGAACACGCACAGGGTCTGGGTGCGGTTGAGGCCGCCGGTGATCTTGCGCATCGCCTGGGACATCATGCGGGCCTGCACGCCGACGGTCTGGTCGCCCATCTGGCCCTCGAGCTCGGCCCGCGGGGTGAGCGCGGCCACCGAGTCGATCGCGATCACGTCGACCGCGCCCGAGCGGATCAGCATGTCGACGATCTCGAGCGCCTGCTCGCCATAGTCCGGCTGGGAGACCAGCAGCTCGTCGATGTCGAGCCCGATCCGCTGCGCGTACAGCGGGTCCATCGCGTGCTCGGCGTCGATGAACGCGCACACGCCGCCGAGCTTCTGGGCCTCGGCAAGGATGTGGTAGACGAGCGTGGTCTTACCCGACGACTCCGGGCCGAAGATCTCGATGATCCGGCCGCGGGGAACGCCGCCGATCCCGAGCGCGAGGTCGAGCGCCAGCGCGCCGGTGGGAATCGCATCCACCGCCACGCGTGCGCCCGGATCTCCCATGCGCATGACGGTGCCCTTGCCGAACTGCCGCTCGATCTGCGTCAAGGCGCCCTGAAGCGCGGCCTGCCGCTTGGCATCCGCCTTCGGATCGGATGTCGCCCCGTTCCTCACACCGGGCTTGTCGTTCTCGCTCATCTGAGTTCGGCTCCTTGTCTCATGCGCTTTGATCCACCACGGTAGGCGGGGTGGCGGACGGAACCGAAGACGCTAGGGACGCGGCCTGCAACGGAACAAGACCCGTTCGTTGCGGGACTGCAACAACTCTGTGCCAATTGTGGGGAGAGGGCCGGATGGCGTCCGGATGGCGGCGCGGGGATGGGCGCGCGGGGGGTCGGTGGCGGCGTCCGGTCCAGCTCGCCGACGGAGGGCGCCGAGCTCAGTCGCGGCCGAGGACGTCGCGGAGCGCGGCCTCGAGGTCGGGGTGCCGGAACCCGTAGCCGAGCTGGGCCAGGCGCGCGGGCAGGACGCGCTGGCCGGTGACCACGATCTGCGCCATCTCGCCGTAGAGCAGCTTCAGCGCGATCGCCGGCACCGGGAGCACCGCAGGGCGTTTCAGCACGTGACCCAGCGTGCGGGACAGCTCGGTGTTGGTGACCGGGCTGGGCGCGGTCAGGTTGATCGGTCCGGCGGCGGCCGGGTTGTCCAGGCAGAGCAGCATCGCGCCGACCACGTCGTCGAGATGGATCCACGGGACGTACTGGCGCCCGCCGGCCACCGGCCCCCCGATGCCCGCGCGAAAGAACGGCAGCATCTTGGCCAGCGCGCCGCCCTCGGGCGAGAGCACCACTCCGGTGCGGGTGACCGCGACGCGCAGTTCCGACGCGGCGCGCATCGCCTCGCCCTCCCACCCGACCACGACGCCGGCCAGGAAGTCATCTCCGGCCGGCGCGTCCTCGGTGAGCTGCTCATCGCCGTGGGGTCCGTAGAACCCGGTGGCCGACTGCGAGACCAGCCTGCCCGGCCGGCGATCGGGCGCCAGCGCGAGCAGCCCATCGACCAACGACCGCGTCCCGTCCTCGCGCGAGCGGCGGATCTGCTCCTTGGACTCGTCGGTCCAGCGCTGCGCCACCGGCTCGCCGAGGAGGTGAACGACCGCGTCGGCGCTCGCCAGCGCGGCCTCGGGCGGCGGCGCGCCTGTGGGGTCCGGCCAGGCGTGCGCCTCGACGCGGTCGCCGAGCGCCTGGCGCGCGCGGTCGGCGTCGCGGGAGAGCGCGACGACCTCGTCGCCGCGGTCGCCGAGGGCCTGGGCAAGGACTCGCCCGATGAGCCCGGTGGCGCCGGTGATGGCTACGCGCATGGCGACAAGAATTGCGTATCCGGCCGCTGAGCGCCACGCGGGTGGCTCCGCGAGAAATCTGCCACTCGACAACCCGCCGTCGCCAAGGCAGGTTAGTCGCGGTCGGGGTCGGCGGCGCGAGCGGACCAGATGCGATCGAACGCCGCCTGGTCGAAGGGGATCAGCCGGCACTCGGCGATCCGGCCGTCGGACACCCGGAAGACGCCGACGGTCTCCCAGTCTACCTCCACCCCATCCCGCACCGCCCGGCCACCCGCGAGCTGCACCACACGCCCTGCAATCAAGGCGGCACCGTGCACGACCACGCGGAACGTCCCGTCCATGATCCGCCGGCGCGCGTCCATGTACGCCAGCACGGCCTCGACGCCACGGTGCTCGCCGGCGATCGCGCTCGCGCCCGGCACGTGCCACACGACGTCATCGGCCAGCAACTCCCGGACCCCGTCAGCCTCCCCGCCGGCGTACAGACGGGCCTGCTCGGCGTGAAGACGGCGCACGACCGAGAGTGGGTCCGCCGCGCCCGGCGAGGACCCGAGCTCCACCCCTCCCAAAGGGTCGTAGCGGGCGCCGCCCGAGCCGAGGCGCGACCGGTACAGCGTCACCCGCGGACAGCGCACCTCGACCGCCGGCGGCGGCTCTAACGCCGGCGCTTTGATCCGGGCGTTCTTGGCCACCCGCGCCACCGTGACGTGGGCCAGAAACGGCCGTGACTCGGGGGCGTACCAGCCGCCCGCCGCGAGCGCCGAGGCCAGCGCGCCCTGCATGCGGGCCACCGCGCCGCCCTGGTCCTCCAGCGAGACCGCGAGCACCCGCGGCCGCCGGCGCGGCAGCCACACCGCCTCGCCGAGGCGCGGCTCGACCACCGGCTCGCCGGCCACCACGCCGCACGCCGCGGCGATCTCGTTGATCTGCGACACCGGGCGCGAGCCCAGGAAGCACAGCGTCGCGTGGAGGTGCTCCACCGGGACGGGGCGGAGCGCGGGGGTCTCGCGCAGAGCGGCCCCTCGCCACCGGGCCAAGATGTCGCGCGCGGACGCCGGCAGCTCGAGCGCGACGAACAGGCGGGCGCGTTCCCCAACCGCCGACGAGACCGGAGCGTCGCTCACGCCCGCTCGGACCGGGCGCCCGCCTCCTCCGCGGACACTGCGGCTCCCTCGCCGAGCAGCACCCGGCGCAGCAGATGCATGGCGACGGTCGTCGAGCGGTCGCGGATGTCCGAGCGGCTCCCCGGCAGAAGCACGCGTCGCGTCAACCGCGCCCCGTCGCGCGAGCTGATTGAGAAGCAGACGGTCCCGACCGGCTTCTCCTCGGTGCCGCCGCCGGGCCCGGCGATCCCAGTGATCCCGATCCCGAAGTCGGCGCCGAACGCGGCCGCCGCCCCAGAAGCCAAGGCCTCGGCGACCTCAACCGACACCGCCCCAACTCGCTCGATCAACGCCGCATCAACCCCGGCCATCGAGACCTTGGCCTCGTTGGAGTAGACGACCGCCCCGCCCACGAAGTACTCCGAGGACCCGCCGCGCTCGGTCAGACGCGCCGACATCAACCCGCCCGTGCATGACTCGGCCACCGCCACCGTGCGCCCGCCGCGCACCAGCAGGGACGCGACCTGCTCGTCGACGGTCAACCCGTCCAGGGAGAACAGCTCGCTCGGGTGGCGCTGGGCCATGAACGCGACGAACGCGTCGTAGTCCGCCTCCGCAAAAGGCTCAAACCGCGTGGCGACCTCGATCTCCCCCCGCCGCAGGCACGTCGTGATCTCCAGAGGATCCAGCGACAGGCCGGCCTCTTCGGCCGCTCGCAGCGTGTTGGCGATCTCGGACTCGGGGATGCCGTACAGGCGCACGATCCCGCGCCGGTACTCGGTGGCGCCGGTGATCGCCGCTCGGAACGCGTCGGTGGCAACCGCCTTCTCCCACATCTCGTGCAGTTCGCGCGGCGGTCCGGGCAGCACCACGATCGTCGGCCCGGACCCGCTGAAAGGCTGAACCACCAGACCGGGAGCCGTGCCGACGGGGTCCAGCACAGTGGCGCCAACCGGCACGACCGCCTGCTTGCGATTCGCCGCCCGGATCGCATCGGGATCCAATCCCGGCCAGCGGCTCATCAACGGCCGCAGGATCTCCGTGATCCGCTCCTCCAACTCTGCGTCGAGCACCATCTCGCGTCCCGCGAACTCACCGACGATCTCCGCGGTCAGGTCGTCGGCGGTCGGTCCCAGGCCGCCGCTCGTCACGACCAGAGCCATCCCGGAATCGGCCATGAAACGCAGCGCGGCCATCAGGTCGTCGGGGCGATCGCCGACGATCTGGATCATCGCGGCGTCCACCCCGTGCTCGACCAGGCGCTCGGACAGCCAGGGGCCGTTGCGGTCGGAGATGATCCCGGTCAGCACCTCGGTGCCGGTGATCAGGATGCCCGCGCGGACCGGGGCGTGAAGCTCGGAAGACCCGCTCATCCGCAGGTGGGACGTTGGGCGGCGGGCAGCACGGTGGTCTTTGCGGGTGTTGCCTCGTAGCCCACCGGCGCGCCCGGACCGACCGCCACGGTCTTGCCGTTCACCTTCATCTGCACGGCGCTGTTGCCGAACGTCATCAGCAGCTTGCTCGCCGTCTCGGTGGGGATGGTCTGCCCGGGGGCGTAGATCACGCCGGGGATCAGCACCTTACCGCTGCCGTCCTCGACGCACACGTACACAGGGGTGCTCGTGGCGACCAGCTTCACGGTCACCTTGGTCGGCTTGGGCGGCGGGGCGGGACGGTGGTGCTTGGCCGGCGGCTTGTGGGCCGTGGTCGTGTGCGAGGTCGCCGAGGTCCCCGTGGTCGAGGACCCAGAGGCGACCGGCCCGGACGGCGTGGAGCTGGTCGAGCTGCTGGCGCCGCCCAGCGTGCCGACCAGGTAGAGCGCGGCGCCCACCGCGATCAGCGCGAGCACGATCGCGCCCAGCCGACCGAGGCGGGGCCGCCGGCGGCGGCGCTCGCGCTCGTGACTGAGCGAGCTGATCGGCCGCAGGTCCTGGTCGGCCGGGCGCTCGTAGCGGCGCTTGAACTCGTCGACGAGCAGGCGGCTGTCGACGCCGAGGAAGTCACCGTAGGTGCGCAGGAAGCTCTTGACATAGACCGGTCCGGGGAGCAGGTCCCACTCCTCGTTCTCGATCGCGCGCAGGTACTTGGCGCGGATCTTGGTCCGCGCCTCGACCTCGCTGATGTCGATCCTCGCGCGAATCCGGGCCTCGCGCAGGGTGGTGCCGATGTCGGCCATTCGCCTGCGAAGGCTAGCGTCGGAAACGTCTGCCACCGGCCGTCTGCTGCGCCGCTCCGAACGGCCGGGCATGGGCTTACTGCTCTTCGTCGACGGCGTCGTCGGGAACCCGCACCGGCGGAGGCACGGCGGGTCCCTCCGCCTCGGCCAGATGGGCCAGGATCCTTGGCACGTCGGCCTCGCTGATCAGCACCTGGCGCGGCTTGGATCCCTCGTAGCCGGAGATGATCCCGCGACGCTCGAGCATGTCGATCAGCCGGCCCGCGCGCGTATAGCCGAGGCGCAACCGGCGCTGAAGCATCGAGGTCGAGGCGGTGCCCATCTGGGCGACGAGCGCGATCGCCTCGTCGAGCAGCGGATCCTCGTCGGGGCTGAACTCAGGCGAGTCATCCGCTGAGTCCCCGTCCGAACTCGCAACCTCCTCCAGCAGCTCTTCGTGGAACTCGGGCTCGCCCTGGCGCCGCCAGGCCTCGGTCAGCTCGGCAATCTGCTCCTCGTCGATGTACGCGCCCTGGATCCGCTGGAGCTTGCTCGACCCGACCGGCGAGAACAGCATGTCGCCCTGACCGAGCAGCGACTCGGCGCCGTTGTGATCGAGGATCACCCGCGAATCGGTCTGCGAGGACACCGCGAACGCGATCCGCGAGGGAACGTTGGCCTTGATCATCCCGGTGATCACGTCCACCCGCGGGGACTGGGTGGCGAGCACCAAGTGGATCCCGACGGCCCGGGCCTTCTGGGCCAGGCGGATGATCGAGTCCTCCACGTCGGCCGGGGCGACCATCATCAGGTCGGCCAGCTCGTCGATCACGCACAAGATGTACGGGAGCGGCGGCTCGCCACGCTTCTCGCGCGCCCGATTCAATTCCGGGAGCGACCGCGTGCGCGCCAGCGACATCGTCCCGTAGCGCTGCTCCATCTCGCGCACGAGGTTCTGGAGCGCATTGGCCGCCATGCGGGGGCTCGTGATCACCGGCGTCAAGAGGTGCGGGATTCCCTCGTAATGATTCAGCTCAACCTGCTTGGGGTCGACCAGCACCACCCGAGCCTCGTGCGGAGTGGCGCGCAACAGGATGCTGCACAGCATCGCGTTCACGCAGGCGGACTTACCGGCGCCCGTGGTCCCGGCGACCAGCAGGTGGGGCATCTTGGCAAGGTCGGCGCCGATCGCGCGGCCCGCGATGTCCTTCCCCAGCCACACGGTCAGCGGTGACCAGTCCGCCGCCGGCGGGGCCTGGTACACGTCGCCGAGGTGGACGATCCGCCGGCGGGCGTTCGGGACCTCGACGCCGACCGCCTGCTTCCCCGGGATCGGCGCGAGGATGCGGATCTCGGTCGCCGCCAGCGCGTAAGCGAGATCGTCCTTCAGCTGCGCGACCTTGGAGACCTTCGTGCCGGGCGCCAGGCGCAACTCGTAGCGGGTGATGTGCGGCCCGGTCACCCGCCCGATCACCTTGGCCTGGATCCCGAAGTGCCCGAGGGTCTCGACCAGCGTCGCCGCCACCTGCTCCTGGCCGGCGGTGTCCGGCTTGGCCGCCTCGCCGGTGGCGCGCACGAGGAAACGGGATGGGGGCACCCGCCACACGAAGCTGGGGTCGTCGGTGATGCTCGCCCGGTAGCGGCCCTGTGGGGTGAGGTCCTCGGGAGAGACTTCGTCCGGAGCGCGGGCCTCCTCCGGTGGGGGCTCGGGCAGGGCGGGAGCGAGGTCGGGCTCCTCGGCATCCATCGCGTCCTCAAACACCGGCGGCGCCTCGACGTGGGTTGCCCGCACCACGAGCTCGGAGGTATCGGGCTCCGGCGGCAGCAGCGGCTCGGCCTGATCGTCGTCAAACCCTTGTCCCTCCCGGGCGCGGGCCGCGGCCGTCGCGGGCCGGCGGGTCCTGGACGTCGCCACGCCCTCGGTCGAGCGGCGGATCACGCGCGTGGTATCGGCCACGCGGGTCCCGGTGGCGCGGATCACGCCCGCAACGCCCGCGCCCGTGACCAGGATCAGCCCGGCCACGAACAGGAACACGGCGAGGATGTCCGCCCCGGTGATCGAGATCAGGTGGGAGCTGACCCACAGCTCGGCCTGTCCCACCACGCCGCCGCGATCCTCGAACGCGGACGCCCGCCAGAACTCCCCCGCGGTGCTCGCCCCGGGGCCCACCCCGAGCGTCCCCGCCGCGAGGGCCAGCGTGATCGAGGCGGTCAGGCACAGCATTCCGGTGCGCAGGGGGCGCACGGGCGGTCGGAGCTCGCGCGCCAACAACAGCGCGCCACCGACCATGAGCGCGGCCGGCACCACGTAGCCGAGCGCCCCGAGCAGGAAGCGCATGCCGGTCACCGCGCCGTCGCCGAGCGCTCCCCCGTCCCAGCCCGCGTAGGCCACGCCGCCGAGCAGGATCCCGATCGCGATCAGCCCGAGGGCCAGGACGTCCACGTGATGCGGCTCGAGTTCCGGCAGCGCGAGATGAAACGACGGCCGGGCAGCCAGGAACGAGCGCGTCGCGCGCTTGGGCGGCGTCTTTGAGCGCTTGCGGGCGGCCATCTCGGGTCAACAGCCTTCGACGCGGGCGCGCGGCTTCCTGCCGGTTCGGGGGCGCAGAGGGCCTAGGGGCCGTTGAGGGTGGCGGCAACGCGGAGCACGTCTCCGACCTTGTAGAAGTCGACCGCGATCAGGTTCGGGACGTGGTGGCGCTCGGCCTGGCACCGCCGCGCGCGCCCCAGGAGGGTCTCATACGCATCGACGACCTTGGCGTTGGACGGCCGCGGCGCCGGCGAGGTATCGACCCAGTTGTTGACCAGGAACAGCGACTTGCCGGTCCCGCCGCGGTTGGGCCGGCAGCTCGAAGCATCCGCGAGCTCGGCGGCGCTGCTGAAGTGGAAGGGCGTCTCTTCGAGCGCCTTGAACTGCGGCCGGTACCAGGCGAGATCATCGGTGTCGTTCTCGCCGAACACGATCAGCCGGCGATCCTGCTCGATCAGCTGTCGCAACGTCGGCCAGGAAGGCGCCGCTGGATCGGAGTAGACCAGGTCGAGTAGCCCGCTGTCGGCGAACGCGGCCTCGGTAGTCGCTGGGGATACGTCATCCTCGATGCTCATCAGGACGACTTGCTCGGGGTGCTCCACCAGGAAATCGCGGATCTGACCGAACGCCACCCGGGCGGAGGTCGCGCCGACCTCGCAGAAGGCGTGGCACAGGAACACCTGACGTGGTCCCGACGGGTTGAGCCCGATGTTGGCGCGCAATCGATCCACGGTGGAGATGAAGCCCGGCCCGACCCGGTCGACGACCGTGGCCAGTTTGCGGGTCTGGGCGGTCAGCACGGTCGCGACCCCCTTGGGCGTCGAGACCCCGTAGTGCGTGTCGATCAGTAGACCGCGGATCCCGGCCGAGAGCTGCTCGGGGATCCCGCCGTCCTGGCTCGCGAACAACCATCCACGCTCGGTCGAGGTACCCATGGAGTTGTGCGTGGCGGGAAACACGACCGCGTTCAGCGGGCGGTCACACAGCGGCCGGTAGCCGTTGCAGGCGCCGATCGGGTGTGCGAGTGCCGGCGCCCCTCCGGTCCCCGAGGCGAGCGCGAAGGCACCGGCGGCCAGCACCGCGCCCACCCCCACGACTCCAGCCAGGCGACCCACCCGCCACGTCGTGCGCTGCGGTGCTTGCGCCGAACTGGCCTCGGCACGACCGACGACCGTGGCAACAACCGCCACGAGCGCGCCCGCGCCGGCGACCCCCAACGCCCAGAGACGAAGGTCCGGCAGGAAGGCCTCCCACACCACACCCGCTGCCGTGCGAGCGTCTCCGGCCGCGAACTTGTCCAGGACGAGCGGCCGCGACACCCCGTAGATCACAACCCCGAGCAGCCCGGCGCACAGCACCACGAACCCACATCGCCGGATGGCCGCCAACCGGTCGAGGGCGACCACGATCGACAGGACGAGCCCAAGCAGCCCGGCGAGAAGCAGCCATTTCCCGGCGGTGCGCGCCTTGTTGAGCGCCTGCGCCACGTCGGTGACCCGGCCGAACTCTCCGCCGCTGATTCGGCTCAGGACCACCGACGTCGAGCCGGGGATCTTGTTCGCCACTGAGGGGGCGAACGAGCGCAGCGCCGCCTCGGTGAGCACCCCGATATTGGCCAAGCGGACCGTGAGCGTGTCCGACCCCCGCACGAACACCGTCCGGTGCACGTCGTAGATCGCCCCCTCAATGATCGACTGAAACGGAGCCGAGGCGACCACGACCTGCGTCGCTCCTCGTACCAGCGGCTGCACGGCGACCAGGTCGGGCTGTGCCGCGACGAGCCTCGAGCTGAGCGCGCGGGCGATCACCCCGCGCATGCGGGCATCCCGAAGGGTCGCGGTGGCCCGGGTCGCGAACTGGTTCGAGTCAGACAGAACGTGCCCGCAGTAGGCGAGAACTCCTCCTGCCAGCACGGCCGCAGCCGCAAGCCCCGCCAGCAGCACGCTGATCGACCGGCGCCACTTCATTGCCCGACATCATCGCCCGTCCTCGGACGTTTCCGGGATCCGGATCAGCCGCCGTACCATCTACAGGGCAGATATGGCCGACTACGAGCGGACACCGCGGGTGCTGGTGGTAGAGGACGACGACGCGATCGCCCAGGTCCTCCAGCGCTCGCTGCGCATGGAGGGCTACGAGGTGAGGATCGCCGGCGACGGCGTCGACGCGCTCGACGAGGCGCACGGCTTCCTACCCGACCTGGTGATCTTGGATTTGGGCCTCCCCCGCCTCGACGGCGTCGATGTGGCCAAGACGCTGCGCCGGGGCGGCGACGACGTGCCGATCCTCGTGCTGACCGCGCGCGACGGCGTCGAGGCCAGGGTCGAGGGCCTCGACGCCGGCGCCGACGACTACCTGGTCAAGCCGTTCGAGCGCCAGGAGCTGTTGGCCCGCCTCCGCGCGCTGCTCCGGCGCCGGCCCCCGCGCGGCCAGGCCACGCTGGCCATCGGCGACCTCAAGCTCAACCCGGACACCCACGAGGTCACCCGCAACGGCCGCCCGATCGACCTGACCCAGCGCGAATTCGAGCTGCTCGAGTACCTGATGCGCAACGAACGGATCGTGATCTCGCGCCAGCGCCTGCTGGACGAGGTGTGGGGCTACGACCCGTTCTCGATGACCAACACGATCGAAGTGTTCGTGTCGAACCTTCGTAGAAAGCTGGAAGCGGGTGGCGAGCCTAGGCTCCTCCACACGATCCGCGGCGCGGGCTACGTTCTCCGCGTATAGGCGGATCCCGATCAAGTGGCGGCTCGCCGGCGGCTCGGCGATGCTGACCTTCGTGATCCTGGCCTCGTTTGCGGCGATCGTCGGGGTGCTCACCGACCGGCAGCTGCGCGGCCAGTTCAACGACGAGGTGCGCTCGAACTCCGACCAGCTCGCCAACGAGCTGCACCTGAAGTGGATCTCGAACAGCGGCTTCCTGAACTGCAACAGCCAGAAGACCGTCTCGCTCAAGGACTTCACGAGCGCCGAGCACGTCCAGATCCGGATCTTCAACCAGGCCGGCTCGCTGCTGTGCACGCAGAAGGACGTGAAGGTCAAGGGCGTGAAGTTCCTGCCCGCGACACCGTCGTTCCCGCTGCCGACCAAGCCGGGCACGTTCCGCGAGGAGGGCTATCAGGTCATCGCGCAGACGCTCGACGTGCCGCCCAGCACGGTGTGGCTGCTGTACGCCCGCCCCCTGTCCGACGTCGACCGCACGATCGACCGGGTCGAGCTGATCCTGCTCCTCGGCGTGCTCGGCGGCACCGTGCTCGCGCTGCTGGGAGGCCTGGCCACCGCCGCCCGCGCGATGCGCCCGATCAAGCAGCTGACCGGGGCGGTGCGCGAGATCGAGCGAACGCGCGATCCCGCCCTGCGGGTGCCCCAACCGCAGTCCGAGGACGAGGTGGCCGAGCTGGCCCGTACGGTGGACGGGATGCTCGGATCGCTCGACGCCGCACGCAACGAGACGCATGCCGCGCTCGAGCGCCAGCGCGAGTTCGTGGCCGACGCCTCGCATGAGCTGCGCACCCCGCTGACCAGTCTGCTGGCCAACCTCGAGTTGCTGGCCGAGGAGCTCGGCGGCGAACAGGCCGACACCGCCCAGGCCGCCCTGCGCTCGGCCCGCCGCATGCGCCGGCTGGTCGGCGACCTGCTGCTGCTGGCGCGGGCCGACGCGCGCCGGACCCAGTCCCGCGGTCCCACCGACCTGGCCGACGTGCTGCTCGAGGCGGCCTCCGAGCTCGGGCCAATGGCCGAGGACCATGAGCTTCTCGATCGACGCCCAGCCCGCGGTGGTCCCCGGGGTCAAGGACGACCTACACCGCCTCACCCTGAACCTGATCGAGAACGCGGCCCGGCACACGCCGCCCGGAACCCACATCCGCGCCTCGACCGTGGTCGAGAACGGCTCGGCGATCCTGACCGTCGAGGACGACGGACCGGGCATCCCGCCGGAGCTCGAGCCCCGCGTGTTCGACCGGTTCGTCCGCGGTCCCCAGACTGCGAACCGTGGCTCCGGGCTCGGGCTGGCCATCGTGCGCGCAGTCGCCGAGTCGCACGGCGGCACGGTGGCGCTCGAGCATCCGGCGGCCAGCACTGGCGCACGCTTCGTCATTACGATCCCACGCGGTCCCACCGGCTCCGCGACCGTTGACCACTCCGGCTGGGCCGCCCGGGCTTGAGGGCGCTACAATTGCTTATCAGCAGGCAAGTAACTGCCGATAAGCGTATTGATGACCCCCACCCTCACCAAGCTCGACCTCGAGACTGCCGCGCGGCTGCGCGCGGTGATCGGCCGGCTCTCGCGCCGGCTGCGCCCGACGCCCGCGGCGCTCGCCGCCGGCCTGACGCCGACGCGCATCTCGGTCCTGCTGACGGTGGTCCGCGAGGGCCGTATCGGCCTGTCGGACCTGGCCACGGCGGAGGCCGTCAATCCCACTCAGCTTTCGCGGGCCATCGCGCAGCTATTGGATGCCGGACTCGTCGAGCGCTCGGCCGACCAGGGCGACCGACGGGCCGCGTGGGTCAAGCCGACCCCGGCCGGCAAGCGCCTCGCCGAGCGAATCCGGCGTGAGCGCACCGACGCTTTGAACGTGGCCCTCGAGGGGCTGGGGCCAGCCGACCGCGAGCGCATCATCGCCGCCCTCGACGCGCTCGAGCATCTCGCCGAGCACCTTCACGAGGGAGGGCGGCCGTGACGCGGGTCATCCGCGCCGGCCGCGTGACCTTCGCCGCTCTGTCGGTCCCCAACTACCGCCTGTACTTAGCCGGCCAGGCCACCTCGCTGGCCGGCACTTGGATGCAGATGACCGCCCAGTCTTGGCTGGTCCTCACGCTGACCCACTCGAGCACCGCGCTCGGCGTCGTGATCGGGCTCCAGACCCTCCCGGTCCTCCTGCTCGGCCCGTACGGCGGGGTGATCGCCGACCGGGTCGACAAGCGCCGGCTGTCGATCATGCTCCAGAGCGCGATGGGCGTGCAGGCGCTGATCCTCGGCGTGCTCACCGTGACCGGCGAGGTCCAGTACTGGCAGATCGGGGTGCTGGCCGCCCTGCTCGGCCTCAACAACGCGTTCGAGAACCCCGCGCGCCAGTCGTTCATGCTCGAGATGGTCGGACCGGAGCACCTGCGCAACGCGGTCAGCCTGAACTCGGTCATGGCCAACACGGCCCGGGTCGTCGGCCCGGCCATCGCCGGGATCCTGATCGCCACCGTGGGCATCGGGGTCTGCTTCCTGGTCAACGCGGCCAGCTTCGCCGCGGTGATCGGCTCTCTGCTGGCCATGGACCGCAGCGCGCTGAATCCGTCGATGCCCACCCCTCGCGCGAGGGGCCAGCTGCGCGAAGGGTTCCGCTATGTGCGCGGCACCCCCGAGCTCATCCTGCCACTGTTGATGATGGGACTCGCGGGCTGTCTGACCTACGAGTTTCAGGTGACCTTGCCGGTGATGGCCAGCCGCGGGCTGCACGTCGGCTCGACCGGCTTCGGGTTCATGACCGCGGCGATGGGCCTCGGCGCCGTGCTCGGCGGCCTCTTGGTGGCGGCGCGCGGCAAGATCGGCCTGCGGCCGCTCACGCTCGCGGCGGGTGGGTTCGGCATTGCGCTCGCGCTGGCCACGATCGCGCCCAGCCTCCCCTTCGAGCTCGCGGCGCTGGCCTTCGTCGGGTGGGGCAGCATCTCGTTCATGTCGATGGGCAACTCGACGCTGCAGCTGACCGCCGAGCCGGCCATGCGCGGCCGGGTCATGTCGCTGTGGTTCGTGGCCTTCCAGGGCTCGACCCCGATCGGCGGCCCGGTTGTGGGCTGGCTGATGGCCGTGGCCGGTGCGCGGGCCGGCTTGGGGATCGCCACCGTCACCTGCTTCGTGGTCGCCCTGGGTGGGCTGGCGGCGCTCTACCGCCGGCGCTCAGACCTCGACGACGACCGGCAGCACCATCGGCCGGCGCCGCAGCCGGTCATAGACGAACGCCGCCAGGTCGTCGTGTAGCTCCTGCTGGAGCAGGTCGATCTCGCGCACGCCGTCTTTCGCCGCGCGCGCCAACGAGTGCTCCACCTCCTCGCGAATGTCCTCGACCAGGCTGTTGGCCTGCTCGACGAACGGGACGCCCCGGAAGATCACCTCGGGCGGTACGACCGACTCGCCGCTCTGCTCGGACACGGTGGCGACCACGATGAAGATGCCGTCGGCCGAGAGCATGCGGCGGTCGCGCAGAGCCACGTCGGCCGGATCGCCGATGTCGACCCCGTCGACGAAGATCATCCCGGACTGCTCGGGCTCGCCGTAGCGTGCGCCGGCCTCGTCGAGCTCGAGCGGCAGCCCGTTCTCGCCCCGGAATACGTCCTCGGGATCGATCCCGACCGCGGCGGCCAGCTCGGAGTGCAGGCGGATCCGCTTGTAGTCGCCGTGCACGGGCATCACGTAGCGCGGCTTGACCAGGTTCAGCATGAGCTTGAGCTCCTCGGTAAACCCGTGCCCGGAGGCGTGGATCGGCGCCTCGCGCGGGGTGATCACCTCGCAGCCGACGTGGAACAGGCGGTCGACGATCTCGTTGACCGCCCGCTCGTTGCCGGGGATCGGGGTGGCCGAGAAGACCACCGTGTCGCCCCGGTGAAGCTTGATCATCCGGTGGTCGTTGTGGGCCATCCGACGCAGGGCCGACAGCGGCTCGCCCTGCGATCCGGTGGAGATCACCACGATCTTCTCGTCGGGCCAGTCCTCGACCTCCTGGGGCGGGATAAGCGCCCCCTCGGGAAACTCGATGTGGCCCAGCGAGCGCCCGATGTTGACGTTCTTGCGCATCGAGCGCCCGACCAGCGAGACCTTACGCCCGAGATGGGACGCCGCGTCGATCACCTGCTGCACGCGATGGATGTTCGAGGCGAAGCTGGTCACGATGATGCGTCGCTCGGCGCGAGCGAACACCTCCTGCAGGTGCGGCCCGACGTCGCGCTCGGAGGGCGAGAAGCCGGGACGGTCGGCGTTGGTCGAGTCACCGCACAGGAGCAGCACGCCCTCGCGGCCGAGCTCGGCCAGGCGTGAGACGTCGGCCGGCAGGCCGTCCACCGGGGTCTGGTCGAACTTGTAGTCGCCGGTGAGCAGCACGGTCCCCAGCTCGGTGGTGAGCGCGACCGCGCACGAGTCGGGGATCGAATGGGTCATGTGCACGAGCTCGAGGCGGAACGGCCCGAGCTCGAGCTGCTCTCCCGGTCGCACATCCTCGAGCTCGACATCTCGCAGCTTGTGCTCGTCGAGCTTGGAGCGGGCCATGGCCACGGTCAGGCGGCCGCCGTACACGGGCGGGGTGTACTCGAGCTCGCGCATCACCCAGGGCAGCGCGCCGAGGTGATCCTCGTGACCGTGGGTGACCACGATCGCCTCGATGTCCTCCGCGCGGTCGCGCAGGTAGCCAAAGTCCGGCAGCACCAGGTCGATCCCGAGCATGTCGGTGGTCGGGAACCGCAGGCCGGTGTCGACCACCACGATGCGGCCGTCGTACTCGACGACCGT
The DNA here is from genome assembly GCA_963841535.1 of uncultured Solirubrobacterales bacterium. Taxonomy (GTDB): domain Bacteria; phylum Actinomycetota; class Thermoleophilia; order Solirubrobacterales; family Solirubrobacteraceae; genus Palsa-465. The sequence continues at coordinate 250,811 of CAWJDF010000006.1, forward strand.
CATGTTCTTGCCGATCTCGCCCAGGCCGCCCAGCGGCAGGACGCGAAGAGGTCCGTTCACGCCCGGGATGCTTGGAGCAGCCCGTGGCGCTCGAGCATCGAACGGATCACGTCGAGCTCCTGCTCGTCGAGCTCCACGTAGGGCAGGCGCGGAGCAGCGCCCGGCAGGATCCCGAGCAGGGTGAGGGCTGCCTTCGTGGCGACGGCCAGCGGGGCAACGGTCATGTCGCGGTAGACGTCGTTCAGCGCCTGGTCGATCTCGCGCCGGCGGTCGGGCTCGTCGGCCATCCGGTGCATCTCCTCGCCGAACAGGTGGCTGGCCACAAGGATGCCGCCGGGCTCCCCCATGTCGAGCACGTCGGCCAGCAGGTCGTCGTTGCCGGCGTAGATCCGCAGGCCGTCAACCTTGGCCAGGTTGGCCGCGTTCGCCTGCTTGACCGCGAAGATGTTCTCGAGCTGAGCCAGCTCGGCCAGCAGGTCGTTGGGCATGTCGGACCCGGTGCGCTGGGGGATGTTGTAGAGGACGATCGGCAGGTCGGTGGCCCGGCACACCTCCTCGTAGTGGCGGACGATCCCCCGCCGGCTCGGCCGGTTGTAGTACGGGTTGACGTGCAGGAGGGCGTCCGCGCCGATCTCCGTGGCGCGCTCGGTCAGGTCGATCGCGTGGCGGGTGTCGTTGGAGCCCACGCCGGCCACGATCCTCGTCGCGGTTCCGCGCATCTCCTCCACGGCGAGGCGGATCATGCCCAGGTGCTCCTCGTCGTTCAGCGTCGAGGCCTCGCCGGTGGTGCCGCAGATGACCAGGCCGTCCGATCCGTGCTCGACCAGGTGGTGCATCAGGGCGACGGCGGCCTCCTCGTCGACGCTCCCATCGGCGTCGAAGGGGGTCACCATCGCGGTCAGGATGGTGCCGAGATCGGCGGGCATCGGGCAATTATCGCAGGCCTACCCGCGGCAGACCGGTCCGGACCAGGAACGGCTCAGTCCTTGCGCGCGCCCCAGGCGAGGACCGACAGCGGGCCCATGGCCTTGTCGGGATGGTCGGGCGGGGGCGCCACCTCGTGGTCCGGCTTGGGCGGCTGGGAGACGATGTGGGTGACCGGGGCGTCGGTCAGCTTGCCGATCCGCTCCGGCAGGCCCGCGTGCAGCCACTTGGAGAAGCGCATGGGTAGCGTCGAGACGATGATCTCGTCGTAGCGCTTGGGGTCCCACGCGTCCGTCACCGCGAGGATCGGGTCGGCGTTGCCCACGCTGCCCTCCGCCTCCAGGCCGGCCGCTTTGAGCTCCCCGAGCGCCTCGGCGAGCTTCTGCTCGGCGGCGTCCCGGCCCCCGCCGAACGGTGTCGCCGGGATGATCATCGTGAAGCTGGCCGGCGCGCGCGCCTTGAGCGCCTCGATCAGCTCGTCGGAGGTCGCAGTCACGTTCGCCACCACGAGAAAGCTCCGTTTCCACGTCATGACCGACCTCCTATCCCGTTAGCGCTCTCATGACCCAAGATAGCGCGCGTTACGGCCGGCGAAACCGGCCTGATGTCCACGCTGACGGTCCGTGTTTAGGCCATCTGGATGAGGGGCCGCCTTCGGCGGCATCCGTGGGGCCGTGGACCCCGTCCGGACAGGGATCGCGAACCACCGCCCGGTAACCGCATCCGCTCGCGCTTTGCCGCGCGCTCGGCATCCGGCCTCGCCCTTGCGCGGCGCGCGAGGCCGTCCTGAGGGCCTCGCTCGCTCCGCTCCTGAGAGTCCACGGAGACCGGTCCGCTCGCTCGGCAGCATCCACAGCCCGGCATCCGGCCGGGCTATTTCACTCCCGCCACCTCGGGCACGGGACGTTCGCCCTTGCCGCGGACGAGCGGGCCTTCGTAGGCGCCCGGCTTGGGGCGCACCTTGCCACCGGGGAAGGCCAGGCGCAGGATCGTCCGCTGGACCATCCCCAGCTGCTGGTGGAACGGCCCCGAGTTGTAGGGCAGCCCGTAGCGCTGGCAGATCTCGCGCACCTTGGGGGCGATCTCGCCGTAGCGGGTGCTCGGCATGTCCGGATACAGATGGTGCTCGACCTGGTAGCCGAGGTTGCCGCTGATCACGTGGAACAGCGGACCGCCGTCGATGTTGGCCGCACCCGTGAGCTGGCGCACGTACCAGGCGCCGCGGCTCTCATCCTCGGTCTCCTCCTGGGTGAACGTGTACGTCTGGTCCGGGAAGTGACCGCAGAAGATGATCGCGTAAGACCACACGTTGCGGATGATGTTCGCGGCGACATCGGCGGTCAGCGTGCGCATGAAGGGCTCGCGGAACGAGCGGCGTTCGGCAAGCTGCTTGATCACGTTGCCGCTCGGCTTCTCGCGGTTGAAGCGTGCCTTCTTCATCCCGTAGGAGATCGACCACCGGCTCTGGCGTCGGCGCTCGACCTCGGCCCGGCCGCTGAAGTACGCGAACTCGGCCAGGGTCATCACGATCCCGCTGATGAGGGGCCAGGCGATGTAGTCCTTCTGGATCTGGGTGCGAGCCTTTCCGGCGATTCCCTTGAGCTCCTTGCGCAGCTGCTTGGGGTCCTTCTCGCCCTTGCGGATCGCCTCGAAGTTGAGGTCGTGGACGGCCACCCCCCACTCGAACAGCATCATCAGCAGGATGTTGTAGAAGGGCTGGAGCAGGTAGACCGGGTGCCAGCCCTGATGGGGATCGATCCGCATGATCTCGTAGCCCAGATCGCGGTCCTTGCCGATGATGTTCGTAAACGTGTGGTGGATGTAGTTGTGCGAGTGCCGCCACGCGTCGGACGGCGAGGCGGTATCCCAGTCCCAGGCGCGGGAGTTGATCACCGGGTCGTTCATCCAGTCCCACTGACCGTGCAGGACGTTGTGGCCGATCTCCATGTTCTCGAGGATCTTGGCCATCCCGAGCGTGGAGGCGCCCAGGATCCACGGGATCCGCCACCGGGAGGCGAACAGTTCGACGCGCCCGAGCAGGGCCAGCCGGCGCTGGAGCCCAATGATCGAGCGGATGTAGCGCGCGTCGCGATCGCCCAGACTCGCCCTGACCTCCTCGTGCAGCTCATCGAACTCGCGCCCGATGGCCTCGATCTGCTCCTGGCTCAGGCGGTGCAGCGGGTTCTCGGGCTCGTCGTTGATCGTGACACGGCCGCCTGACTCGTGGCCGTTGTGGGTCGCGTTCGCCATGTTCCGGGGGTCCCCCTCCGTAGTAGTCGGTGTTACAGATCGATCTCGATCGGGCCTTCGGGCGCGCTGATGCACGTCCTGATCACTTCGCCCTCCTGCCCGTAGACCTGGCCGTTGCGCAGGTCGCGCACCCGGCCCGAGCGCAGTTCGCCCACGCACGTGTGGCAGATGCCCTCGCGGCATCCGAAGGGCAGGTCGAGTCCCTTCTCCTCGCCGGCCACCAGGATCGGCGTCTTGCCGTCGGACTCGGCCTCGCGGTCGGAGGCGACGAACTTGATCGCGCCGCCCTCGCCGGCGCCGTTCTCGCCGAGCCCGAGCTTGGGCTGGAACCGCTCCATGTGCAGGCAGTCGCACGTGTGCTCGCGCTCGAAGTGCTCGGTGAACGCGTCGAGCATCTCGCCCGGACCGGAGATGTAGACCTCGCGCTGGCGCCAGTCGGGACAGAGCTTCTCGAGATCCGCCGGGCTGATGCGGCCGTGCTCTGCGGTGAGCTGCTCGTGCAGCTTGAAGCCATCGCGCCGCTGGGCCAGCTCACGCAGATCGTCGCCGAAGATCACCTCGTCGCTGCGCCGGGCCGAATGCAGCAGAACCGCGTCGTTCAGCTGGTCATAGTGATCGAGGTGGCGGAGCATGCTCATGATCGGCGTGACGCCGCTGCCCGCGCTGACGAACAGGAGCTTCGCCGGAGGCGGGTCCGACAGCACGAACGCCCCCTCGACCGTGCTCAGCGAGACGATCGTGCCAGGCCCGGCCTGCTCGACCAGATACGGGGACACCTTGCCCTCGTCGACCTTCTTGGGCGTGATGCTGATCAGCCCGTCCTCGCGGTAGGGGTCCGAGGTCAACGAGTAGGCGCGCCAGTGGCGCACGCCGTCGATGTCGACGCCGATCCGGCAGTACTGGCCGGGCTTGTGGCCGGGCCAGCGGTAGCCCGGCTTGATCAGGATGGTTGCCGCGGTTCCGGCCTCGTGCTTGACCTCCTCGATGCGGCCGCGCAGCTCGCGCGTCGACCACAACGGGTTGACCAGCTCGAGATAGTCGTCCGGGAGAAGCGGCGAGCTGAGCGCCTCGAGTGCCTTGAGCACGCGGCGCTGGACAGGATGGACGTTTGGGGGAGCACCTTTCTCGGGCATACCTACTCACGGGTAATATCCAGTCCGGACGATTCCTAACGGTTCGTGCCAGAAAATCTCTCCCCGGCAGGTACGAGCGCGGTGCGGAGCCGGCGTCGAGCCGGCACGCGCGGGATGCCGCGGGAGCGGCGCGAGCAGCTGATCCTCGACGTGGCCGGCCAGGTGTTCGCGCGGGTCGGCTACGAGTCCGCGCCGATGGACGAGATCGCCGACCGCGCCGGCGTCTCCAAGCCGATGCTCTACACGTACTTCGGGTCCAAGGAGGGGCTGTACCTGGCCTACATCGAGCGGGCCGGCGGCGAGCTGCTCGAGCGCCTGGTGGGCGCCCGGGCGCCTGACCGCTCGCCGGCGTCCATGCTGCGGGCGCGGATCACCGAGTTCCTCTCGTTCGTCGAGGAGCACGGCGACGGCTGGCGGGTGCTGTTCCGGGAAGCTCGGCTCGACCCGCCCGTTCGCCGATCGCGTGGCCCAGCTGCGCGAGCGCATCGCCGGGGCGATCGGCCGGATGGTCCAGGACGGCGTCGAGTCCTGCTCGGGCTACCCGCCGGCGGCGGCCGACGCGATCGCCCACGCCCTGGTCGGCGCCGGCGAGTCGCTGGCCAACTGGTGGCTCGATCACCCCGAGGTCCCGCGCGACCAGGTCGCCGCGTGGTACTTCGGCGTGGTGCAGGCGGTGGTGGCGGGCGCGACCGACCGCTAGCCGCGGTCCAGCAACCGCTCGAGGCCGACCACGGGGGACTCGGTCAGATCGGAGACCTTGCGGATCGCGAGCAGCACGCCGGGCATGAACGACTCGCGATCGGTCGAGTCGTGCCTGATGCTCAGGGTCTGGCCGACGTCGCCCAGGATGACCTCCTGGTGGGCGACCAACCCGGGCAGGCGGATCGAGTGGATCGGCGGCGTGGCGCCGGATGGCGAGGCCTCGGCCATCAGCGCCGCGGTGCGGGCCGCGGTGCCGCTGGGCGCGTCGACCTTCGTGTCGTGGTGCAGCTCGATGATCTCGGCCTTGGCCATGTGTCGCGCCGCCTGTACGGCGAACTGCATCATGAGCACCGCGCCGATCGCGAAGTTCGGGGCGATGAAGACGTTCGCGCCGATGGCACCCTGAAGCTCGGAGGGATTGAATCCGGTGGTCCCGATCACGACGTGAACGCCGGCCGCGATGGCCTCGCGGGCGTTGGCCACGGCGCTGGCCGGGACCGTGAAGTCGACCAGCACGTCGGCGTCGTTCAGAACGGCGGCAAGGGGTGTGTCCAGCGCCGGGTCGGCGCGCCCCGTCAGTTGCATGTCGTCGGCCCCCTCGACCGCCCGGCACACGGTCTGCCCCATCCGCCCGGCTGCGCCGGCCACGGCGACCCTGATGGTCATCCCACCAGAGCTGGCGCCAGCGACCCGAGCGCCTCCTCGAAGCGCGCCTCGTCGGGCCCGATGCCGGCGGCCGACAGGCGGTCCGGCGCCCACAGCTCCTCGACCAGCCCGGCCAGGTCCTCGAGCGACACCGCGTCGATCCGCTCGACGGTCTCGTCGAGTGAGAGCAGCGGCATCCCGGCGAGCAGCTCTGAGCCCAGGCGATTCATGCGCGCCCCGGTCGACTCGAGCGCGAGCACGACCCGGCCCTTGAGGTTCTCCTTGGCCCGCTCGAGCTCCTCGGCCGTGGCGGGCTCCTCGCGCATCCGCGCGAGCTCGGAGGCGACGACCGTGAGGCCCTCGCCGACGTTGTCCGGGCGGGTGCCGAGGTACAGCCCGACCTGCCCGGTGTCCTGGTAGGCGCTCGTGAACGAGTACACCGCGTAGGCCAGCCCGCGGCGCTCGCGCACCTCCTGGAACAGCCGCGAGGAGGAGGTGCCGCCGAAAACGTTGTCGAGCACGCGCAGCGCGAAGCGGCGCTCGTCGTGGCGGGCCAGGCCGGGGCCGCCCAGGCACACGTGGTACTGCTCGGTGTCCTTGCGCTCGAAGCATCGGCGCGCCGCTCCGATCGCCGGCGCGGGCGACGCGGTAGGAGCGGGACGGCCGCCGGTGGCGGTCGCCATGGCGCGCACGGCCAACTCAACGAACGCGTCGTGGTCGACCGCGCCGGCCGCAGCGATCACGACGTTCTCGGGCTCGTAGCGCTCGGCGTGGAAGCGGGCGATCTCCTCGGCCGGGGTCCCGGCGATCACCGGGGCGCGCCCGATGATCGCCCGGCCCAGCGGATGCTCGCCGAACACGGCCTCGCCGAACAGGTCGAACACCTTCTCCTGGGGATCGTCCTCGTACATGGCGATCTCCTCGAGGATCACCGCCCGCTCGGACTCGATGTCGTTCAGAGCCGGCCGGAACACCATGTCGGCCATCACGTCGAACGCCTCGGCGACGTGCTCGTCGATCACCCGCGCGTAGACCGAGGTGGTCTCCTTGCCGGTGCCCGCGTTGCAGCTCGGCTCCCATCCCATCGAAGATCTGGTCGATCTCGAGCGAGCCGTACTTCTCCGAGCCCTTGAACAGGAGATGCTCGAGCAGGTGCGAGAGCCCCGCCTCGGAGTCGCTCTCGCCGCGCGAGCCTGTGCCGATCCAGAATCCGATCGACACCGAGCGGACCGAGGGCATCGCCTCGGTCACGACCCGGACCCCCGAGTCGAGCGTGGTCAGCCGGTGTTCCTGGAGCACGTGCGCGGGCCCGCGGACCCTACGAGCGCGGACGCTCGGGGTCGCGGTCGCGCACGCGACCGCGGTCGCCGTCTCGCGGCGGGCGGTCGCGGTCGCGGTCACGGCCTCCTCGGCCCCGGTCGCGATCCCGGCCGTCTCGCCCGCGGTCGCCCCGGTCGCGGCGCGGCGGACCGCTGTCGCCGGTGCCGACCGCGGCCAGCTCCTCGGGGGTCTTGCCGGCGATCTCGGGATCGTCGGCCAGGCGCAGGCCGATCCGGCCGCGCTCGCGGTCGACCTCGACCACGCGAACGGCCAGCTCGTCGCCCTTGTTGAGCACCTCCTCGACGGAGGCGATCCGCCGGCCCGGCGCGATGTTCGAGATGTGGAGCAGGCCGTCGGTGCCCTTGGCCAGCTCGACGAACGCGCCGAACGCGGTGGTCTTGACCACCTTGCCGGTGAACTCGTCGCCGACCTCGACCTCCTTGGTCATCGATCGGATCCGCTCGACGAGCGCGTCGCCGCGCTCGCGGTCGGCCGCGTAGACCAGGACCATGCCCTCGTCGTTGACGTCGATCTGGGACTCGAACTCCTCCTGGAGGGCGCGGATCGTCTCGCCGCCCTTGCCGATGAGCAGACCGATCTTCTCGGGGTCGATCTGGACCGAGGAGATGCCCGGGGCGTACTTGGAGAGCTCGCTCCGCGGAGCGTCGATCACCTTGGCCATCTCGCCGAGGATGAACTCACGGGCGACCTTCGCCTGCGTGAGCGCGTCGCGCATGATCTCGAAGGTCACGCCGGTGATCTTGATGTCCATCTGGAGCGCGGTGATCCCGTTCTCCGTGCCGGCGACCTTGAAGTCCATGTCGCCCAGGTGGTCCTCCACGCCCGCGATGTCGGTGAGGACGATGTAGTCATCCCCCTCCTTGATCAGGCCCATGGCGATGCCGGCCACGGCGCGCGGGAGCGGCACACCGGCGTCCATGAGGCTCAGGGATGAGCCGCAGACGGAGGCCATGCTCGACGACCCGTTCGATTCCAGGATGTCCGACACGACGCGGATCGTGTAGGGGAACTCCTCCTGGCTGGGGATCATCGGCACGAGCGCGCGCTCGGCCAGAGCCCCGTGCCCGATGTCGCGACGCTTGGGCCCGCGCATCGGACCCGCCTCACCCACCGAGAACCCGGGGAAGTTGTAGTGGTGGAAGTAGCGCTTGGATGTCTCCAGGCCGAGCGTGTCCAGCCGCATCTCCTCGCGCGTGGTGCCCAGGGCGACAACGCTGAGCGCCTGGGTCTGGCCTCTTGTGAAGAGCGCCGAGCCGTGAGCCCTGGGGCTGACGCTGACCTCGATCGAGATCGGGCGGATCTCCTCGGCGCTCCGTCCGTCGGGGCGCTTCTTCTGGACCGCGATCCGCTGGCGGATCAGCGTCTTCTCGAGCTTGTCGAAGGCGCGCTGGGCGTTGGCCCGGTACTCCGCGTACGTCTCGGCCTCGGGATCGCCCGAGTACTGGGTGAGCACCTGCTCCTCGACCGCCTTGCACGCGTCCTGGCGCTCGAGCTTGTCCACGACCTGGGTGGCCGCGTCGAGCGCGTCACCATGCGAGGCCCTGATCTCGTCGTAGAGCTCCTGGCTGACCTCGGGGATCTCCACGACGGTCTTCTCCTTGCCGGCGCGCTCTGCCAGCTCGCGCTGGAGCGCGCACAGCTTCTTGATCTCGCCGTGGGCGATATCGAGCGCGTCGAGGATCTCCGCCTCGGGAATCTCGCTGGCGCCGGCCTCGACCATCAGGATCGCCTCGTCCGTTCCGGCCACGATCAGGTCGAGGTCGGTGTTGTCGACCAGGTCCTCCTCGGACGGATTGACGACGAAGTTGCCGTCGACCTTGCCGATCCGCACCGCGCCAACCGGCGTCGGGAACGGGATGTTGGAGACCATTAGCGCGGCGGAGGCGCCGTTCATGGCCAGGATCTCGTAAGGGTTCACGTGGTCGACCGAGATCGGCAGCGCGACCAGCTGCGTCTCGTACCGCCACCCCTTGGGGAACAGCGGCCGGATCGGCCGGTCGATCATGCGGGCGGTCAGCGTCGCCTTCTCTCCCGCGCGGCCTTCACGCTTGAAGAACGACCCGGGGATCTTCCCGGCGGCATACATCCGCTCCTCGACGTCGACCGTGAGCGGTAGGAAGTCGACGTCCCGCAGATTGCCCGCGGTTGCGGTACAGAGGACCATGGTGTCGCCCGCCCGGACGACAACGGCGCCGGAGGCCTGCTTGGCCAGCTTGCCGGTCTCGAACGAGATCTCCTTCCCCTCGATCTCGACGGACACGCGCGTGACGGCGTCAGACATATTCAGTTTCCTTCCTGCTCCGCCCTTCGGTCGGCGGAGGGCTCTTCGATCTCATCTTTTCTTCCGAACGGTCGTGATGGTAGCGGCGCGGGGTGGAGGCATGCGCACCTACCCGCCCGGTGGGCGCCAACTGGATCGGCCGATGAGACGTCCCCGCGCCCGAGGGCGGGTAGGCGGGCGTTCCGACGATACAAGAAATTAACCGGACCGCTCGGTCCGTTTGTGGTACGTTAACCGGACCGCGGAGTCCACATTAGCACTCGCACCCCCTTCACGCCAACGAAAACCTCGCTTTCCAGGAGTCACCAGATGGCCGAAGCCCTAACCCCCGCCGCCCCGCCCACATCCCGCGCCGCCGCGCCGGCGACGCCGACCGCCACCGCTGCCCCGCACCGCGCCGGCAACCGGTGGCTGATCCTCGTGATCGCCTGCCTGGCCCAGTTCATGGTCGTGCTCGACGCCACCGTTGTGAACGTGGCGCTCCCCTCGATCCAAAGCGGCCTGCACTTCTCCCCCGCGAACCTGCAGTGGGTGGTCAACGCGTACACGCTGATCTTCGGCGGCTTCCTGCTGCTGGGAGGGCGGGCCGGTGACCTGCTCGGCCGCAAGCGGATGTTCATGGCCGGAACCGCGCTGTTCTCCGCGGCCTCGCTCCTGAACGGCCTGGCGCAGACGCCGACGATGCTGATCGTCGGCCGCGGCCTGCAGGGCCTCGGTGGCGCGCTGCTCTCCCCCGCCGCGCTGTCGATCATCACCACCACGTTCACCGAGCAGAGCGAGCGCACCAAGGCGCTAGGCGTTTGGAGCGCGATCGCCGCCGGCGGTGGCGCGGTCGGCCTGATCCTCGGTGGCGCGCTCACCCAGCTGGCCTCCTGGCCGTGGATCTTCATCGTCAACGTCCCGGTGGGCGTGGCGACCCTGATCGCGACGCTGCGGATCGTCCCCGAGTCCCGGGCGGACGTCCAGCACCGGACGTTCGACCTGGCCGGCGCGATCACCGTGACCGGCGGGCTCGTCGTCCTGGTATACGCGATCGTCAAGGCCCAGGACTTCGGTTGGGGCTCGGCTCGGACGGTCGGACTGATCGCCGCATCGCTGGCGCTGCTCGCCGCGTTCGTGGCGATCGAGCGGCGCAGCAAAGCCCCGCTGATCCGCCTGAGCATCTTCCGCATCCGGACGCTGACAGCGGCCGACATCGTGCTGCTGCTCGTCGCCTCCGGGCTGTTCGGGATGTTCTTCTTCGCCTCGCTGTACGTCCAGGAGATCCTCGGCTACAGCCCGCTCAAGGCCGGCCTGGCCTTCCTGCCGGTGACCGGCGGCATCGTCGTCGGAGCCGGCCTGGCTCAGCAGCTCATCCGGCGGGCCGGCGTGCGCAACGTCGCGCTGCTGGGGATCAGTCTCGCCACCGTGGGCATGGTGATCCTGGCCCAAGTGCCGGTGCACGGCACCTATGCAGCCGACCTGCTCCCGGGCCTGCTGCCGATGAGCATCGGGATGGGCCTCACGTTCGTGCCGATCACGCTGCTGGCGACCGGCGGCGTAGCCGACAACGACGCCGGACTGGCCTCGGGGCTGTTCAACACGGCCCAGCAGGTCGGCGGCTCGCTCGGGCTGGCCATTCTCTCGACGCTGGCGGCGAGCCGGACCTCCGATCTGTTGAGCGGTGTGCACGGCGTCGGCGCGGCCGCGGCGAGCGTGGCCGCGCGGGTGTCCGGCTACCACGTGGCGTTCATCGCGGCGGCCGTGATGCTGGCCGCAGGCGCGGTGATCCTGGCCGTGATGGTGCGCAAGCGCGACCTCGAGACCCTCGATCTCGAGGAGCTGGCGCCATCCGCGGTCGCGGCGTAGGACAATCCCAGTCATGACCCCCGCCGATCGCGTGCTCAGGGCCGACGCCGAGCGAAACCGCCGGCGCCTGCTCGACGCCGCCCAGGCCCTGTTCCGAGAGCGGGGCCTGGACGTCGGGGTGGCCGAGATCGCGCAGCATGCCGGAGTCGGGCGCGGCACCCTGTTTCGCAACTTCCCGACCAAGCAGGACCTCATCGCCGCGATCGTGATCGAGCGAATGGCCGAGGCCACCGACTATGGCCGCGGGCTACTCGACGCGCCGGACGCCGGCGAGGCGCTGTTCAGCTTCCTGGAGGAGGTCGTCGGGCGCCAGCAGCACGACCGGTGCCTGTTCGAGGCGGTGCAGGACGCCTTCCTGGCCAACCAGGAGATCCGCGCCGCCCACGCCGAGATCGTGGGCGGCCTCGAGGAGCTGCTCACGCGGGCCAAGGAAGCGGGTGCGGTGCGCTCCGACGTGAGCGCGATGGACGTGCTGATGCTGCTCAAGGGCGTGTGCGAGGCGGCCAGCGCGTTCGCCGGCTCGGACACCAGCATCGTCCCGCGCCAGCTCGACTTGGTCCGGGCGGCGATCAGCGCAGGCGCCGCCCAGCGCCCGCTGCGTGGCCGCCCCCCCACGCTCGAGGACATCGAGCGCGGACTGCCAGAGCCCGAGGTGCGCGCGGTCAAGTCCGGCTGATCGCGCGGCGCGCGCGTTCCTTACGATGGGCGTATGCGCCGCCAGGGGAGCCGCGCGCGTGCCGACCATGGACATCAAGCGCTACCTCAGGACAGCCAGACGCGTTCCCAGCGCCGTTTGGATCGCGCTGAGCGCCGCGGCACTCGCAGCGATCCTGGTCGGCGGGGTGACGCTCACCTCCTCGAGCGGCCCGCGGTCGGCCAGCCAAACACTTCAGAGCAATCCGTATCTGGACCCGGGCACGCACCTGAGCGGGGCCGCGCCTGACTTCGCCCTCACCGACCAGTTCGGCAAGACGGTCTCCCTGCGCTCCTTCCGCGGCAAGGTCGTGCTGCTCGCCTTCAACGACTCCGAGTGCACGACGATCTGCCCGCTGACCACGACCGCCATGGTGGACGCCAAGGCGATGCTCGGACCCGCCGGATCGCGGTTCCAGCTGCTGGGGATCGACGCCAACCCGACCGCTACCTCGATCGCCGACGTGCGCTCGTACTCGGAGCTGCACGGCATGGTCCATCAGTGGCACTTCATGACAGGCTCGCTGAAAGCGCTCAAGCAGGTCTGGAAGGCCTACAAGATTGACGTGGCGATCGAGCAGGGGGAAATCGACCACACCCCGGCCCTGTTCATGATCAGCCCCGACGGCCGGCTGGCCCGGCTGTATCTGACCCAGCAGTCCTACGCCGCCGTCGGGCAGCTCGGCCAGCTTCTGGCCGAGGAGGCCTCCCGCCTGCTCCCGGACCACCCCCGCGTGCACTCGAACCTGTCCTACGCGCAGATCCAGGGGCTGGCCCCGAGCGCCACCGAGGTGGTGGCGCGATCCGGTGGCGGAAGCGTGGCCCTCGGCCCGAGCCGGGCCGCCCGCCTCTACCTGTTCTTCGCCACCTGGGACGACCAGGTCACGAACCTGGCTGGCGCGCTAGGGGCGCTCAACGCGTACCAGTCGGCGGCCACGGCCGCCGGACTGCCGAAACTCACCGCGGTCGACGAGGCCAGCGTCGAGCCTTCGGCGCGAGCGCTGCCCGCCTTCCTGGCCAAGCTTCCCCACCCCCTCTCCTATCCGGTGGCGATCGACCGCACCGGCCGGCTGGCCGACGGCTACGGGGTGCAGGACGAGCCGTGGTTCGTGCTCACCTCGCCGACCGGACGGATCCTCTGGTACTACGACGCGTCGACGTCGGGCTGGCTCAGCCGGCAGAAGCTCGTGCGCCAGGTCCGCGCCGCGCTCTCGCGCCCGTCCACCGGACCCCCGAGCACCGCCGCGGTCAAGGCGCAGCTGGCCGGGTCACCGCCGCCGCTGGCCGCCGTTCACGATCAGGCCGACCAGCTGCTCGGCGGCGAGCCGGCACTGGCGGCGCGGATCCGGGCGCTGCGCGGCTATCCGATCGTGGTGAACGCCTGGGGCTCGTGGTGTGCCCCCTGCCGGGCCGAGTTCGGCCTGCTCGCCACCGCCGCCGCCGAGTACGGCCGCCGCGTGGCGTTCCTGGGCGCCGACGTCAACGACGACGCGTCCGACGCCAAGGCCTTCCTGGCCCAGCATCCGGTCAGCTACCCGAGCTACCAGATGCCCGTCGCCCAGATGACCGGGATCGTGCCCGAGGGACTGCTGGGCACGCCCACGACGTTCTTCATCAACCGGGCGGGCCGGATCACGGCCGTCCACACCGGCCAGTACGACGCGCAGGGAACGCTGGACGCTGAGATCCAGGCCAACGCCCTGGGCGGCTGAGGTCAGGCGCCGAGGTCGATGACGCGGCGGTTCGGCCCGCGGTAGCCCGACCGCTCGCGCGGGGTGTGGCGACGCCCCGGGATCCTCTCGGCACGGGCGACGGCCCGCTCCGAGAGGAAGGTGGCAAACGGGCGGTCCGAGATGATGCCCCACGAGAGGAGCCCAAGCATCCCGACGACGGCACCGGTGATGAAGACGATGTTCAAGAGGATCATGACTGTCGGCATCAGGCGATCTCCGTTTCGCGACTCGGGTCAGGGAACACCTGGAGCCTTCCCGGCGCGCGCAAGCCGACTGTCGGAGGAACGTAAGACCTACGTGAGTAAGTCGTCCGCGCCGGCCTCGAGCAGTGCGATGTCGACCGTGCCTCGCCGCGGGACCGAGAGCGCCTTGAGCCCGCTGTACGCCTCGAGCACCTGGAACCCGTCGCGGCGCAGGTCGGCCGAGAGGAGTCCTCCGGCGACGCGATCGCCCTGGGCTATGAGAGCGCGCCCGCCCGCCGCGCCCATCTGCTACGGGATTCAGCGCACCGCGGCATCGATCGCCACGGCGACGAACAGCAGCGCGAGGTAGAGCAGCGAGAAGTGGAACAGCACGCCGGCCCTGGCCGGCGAGCTCTCGCGCCACAGCCGCCAGGCGAGCAGCAACAGCGCCCCGCCGAGCGCGGCGGCTCCAACCAGGTAGACCAGGCCGAAGGTTCCGATCGCGCCCGGCACGACCGTGACCGCCACGAGCACGATCGAGTAGCCCAGCACGAGGCGCGCGGTGGCGTCCGGGCCGCGCACCACCGGCATCATCGGCACGTCCGCGGCGGCGTAGTGGCGCACGAGGAGCAGCGCCAGGGCCCAGAAGTGAGGCGGCGTCCAGAGCAGGACGATCAGGAACAGGAACACGGCGCCGACGCCGAGTCCACCGTGCGCCGCCGCCCACCCGGCCAGCGGCGGGATCGCGCCCGCGGCGCCGCCGATGACGATGTTCTGAGACGTGGTGCGCTTGAGCCAGTACGTGTAGATGCCCACGTAGAAGGCGCCCCCGCTGAGCGAGAGCAGCGCGGCCAGGAGGTTCGTGAACACGACCAGGACCGCAAATGCGAGCGCGGTCAGGGCAAGCCCGAACGCGCTGGCGCGGGCCGGCGAGATCCGTCCCGCGGCCACCGGCCGCGAGGCGGTGCGCGGACCCATCAGCTGGTCGATGTCGCGGTCCAGCACGTGGTTGAGCGCGCTCGCGCCGCCGCACGCCAGGCCACCGCCCACGACCAGCCCGGCCAGCGGCGCCACCTCGGGGGCGCCGTGCGCGGCGGCGATCATCGCGCACACCGAGGTGAGCACGAGCAGCGACATGATCCGCGGCTTGGTCAGCGTCACGTAGTCGCGCCACCTCGCAGCGGCCGCAGCGCGGGCGATCCGCGGGGCAAGCGTGGCGCTGCGAAGGGCCTGTGCAGTCTCTGACATCACTCGGTCACCGGGCCCGACCCTCCCGGCCGAGCACGCCGAGGTCGTGGGTGACGAACCGCCGGCCAAACGGATACAGATAGCCCGAGCGCTCGTAGCCGCGGCGGTCGATCAGGACGAGCGCCTCGGTGTGCGGGATGTCGCCGTCGTTCGAGCGCCCCACATAGATGTTGTACTCGTGCCAGATCGGGGCGAGCGAGGCCCGGGAGCCCATCAGCCAGTGCCACGGGGCGACCGCAGCCAGGCCCCAGGCGCGGGCGGCCTCGCGCGCGCTGGCCGGAGTGTCGAGCGGATTCACGCTGACCGCGACCAGGACCGGCCGCTTCGTGGCCGGCAGCGAGGACTCCGCGGCGGCCAGCTCACGCCCCTCGAGCGGGCATTCCTGATTGCAATGCGAGTCGAAGAACGCCAGCGCGATCGGATGGCCGCGCAGCGACGCGAGCGAGAAGCGCCGGCCGGTCTGGTCGGCCAGCGTGTCGATGGCCGGCGCGGCGTGCGTGCCGGCCGCCCAGGCCGCCTGCCCTTCCATGCCGAAGCGCTCGCTGACGATGTTCGTGGCGGGCGAACGGGCCAGGAGGGCATGGGCCGCGGCGCCCCCGCCGGCGCCGAGGAGCGCCGCCGCGCCCAACACCAGCACCGCCCGCGCCAGCCGGCTGCGGCGCGCTGCGACGATGCCGGCCCCCGCCTCCATCACGACCCGCTCGGCGGCGGCCCCGGCTCGCCGGCGCCGGCGCGGCCCTCGATCTCGGCCGCCCCGGCCGCGTGCTGGGCGGTCTGGATCGGATTGTCCGGAACGCTGCGAATCGTGCGCGTGTGCCAGATCGCGAGCGCGATCAGCAGGCAGATCGGCACGAGGATCGTCAGAAGCGAGGCGGCCAGGAAGCTCGATGCGAACAGGACGGATGCCATCGGTCGTCTGTCTCCTTCAGGTCGTGAGCGCGGTCGGTCGATGCGCGGTGCCCTCCGGCTCGGGCAGCGGCGCCGGCGGTGGCGCGTCGCCCAGCACGGCCACGACCGGCGAGGGCGGCGTGCCCTCCGGCTCCAGCCACCGATAGAAGCCGATGAGCATCGAGATCGTGAACGTGACCGACCCGAGCACCCACATCACCCCGGCCGCCAGCTGCTGATCGGTGAGGGCCGATATTCCCCCGGGCCGCTGCGCGAGATCGGCGTAGTGGGCGTAGATCGGGTGCGGCACGAGCACCAACGTGATCGCGAGGATCCAGCCGACCACCATCGATCCCACGACGTAGGCCACGCGCGCCGGCCACACCAGCCGCGGCCGCAGCGGTCCGGGATCGACCACCCGTGCCCAGAACAACAGGCCGGTGAAGAAGAACATCGCGTGCTCGATGTTGTGGAGCGTCTCGTTGGTCAGGGTCGCGTTGTAGGCGGCCGGGACGTGCCAGGCGACGAGCGTCCCGTTGAACAGCACCCAGGCGGGAACGGGGCGCGCCAGCGCGCGCAGCGGCGCCGTCCAGCCGGCGCGGGCGACAGCACGTCCCACGGTCGTCCGCGAGCGCAGCGGCAGCGCGCGCCACATGCGCGGCCAGGGCCGCCCGAGCAGAATCAGCGGCGGCGCCAGCGTCAACAGCAGGACGTGCTGGAGCATATGGACCCAGAACAACTCGTCGGCGTAGTAGTCGATCGGTCCCTCGAGCGCCACCACGATCGTCACCAGCCCCGCCACGAAGGCCAGCTCGCGCAGGCGCTCATGCGGACCCCGGCGCCGCCATCCGCGGCCACCCAGCCAGTACAGCACCCCCGCGGCCACCACGTAGAGGAGCGCCGCCTGGATCGACCAGCCGTGGTCGGGGGGCCACAGATCCATCCGCTCAGACCAGGTAGAGGATCACGTACGCCACCACGCCGATGCCGACGTAGAAGGCCCAGAAGAACGACGCGGCCTCGATCCCGGACCGCAACAGATCGATGTCGGCGGCGGGCACACCCTCGCGAACGGGACGGCTCAGCCCTTCCCGCCGGGCCCGCCACAGGCTCGCGACCTGGGTCTCGATCCAGTACACGCACCCGATCGCGAACACCGTGTACGTGGCCGTCCAGCCGATGAACACGCTGGCGTACGCGCCGCTGACCGCGCCGAAGCCCAGCGTGGTGTACTCGACGAACTGAAGCACGATCGCCAGGACCGCCATGATCAGCGCGGCGATTCCGGCCCCGAGGGTGTCGGTCGGTCGGGTGGCGCCCAGTCGCAGGACGACGGCGCTCACCACGAGCAAGGCCGCGATGGCTATCCCGAGCCCCTGTGACGGGTTCACCGCGCCCACCTTCCAGGCATCGTTGGCGTCGATCGAGCGCAGGTAGAAGTACGCGAACAGGAACGAGATGAAGAAGAACGACGCCGACCCACAGAACAGCCGCGCGGTGACCCACATTGCCCGCGGCTGCCACGAGCTCGGCTCGGGCTCGATGTGCGGGGAGAGGGGAGCTGAGGCGGAGGATTCCATGGCCGTCTATGCCGTTCCGGGCGCCGAGGCGCGGGCCGCCACCGGGACGGGCGCCGGCTCCACCCCGTAGGGGTAGGGATCGGCGTCGAACACCGGGATGCGCTCGAAGTCGTACACCGGCACCGGGGTCGGCAGCTGCCATTCGGCCGATCTCGAGTGCCACGGGTTGGCCACCTCGGGCTCGCGCCGGATCAGCAGCGACACCACGACGTTGTAGAGGAACACCAGCATCGAGATCCCGAGCACGAACGCCGACACCGACACCCAGACGTTCAGGCCCTGGAGGTTCGACGCATAGGTGAGCACACGGCGGGGCTGACCCAGGAAGCCGACGGCGAACAGCGGCCCGAAGGTCGAGTTGAACGCGATGAACATCATCCAGAAGTGGACCTTCCCGAGCCGCTCGCTGAGCTTGAAGCCGGTCATCTTCGGCAGCCAGTAGTAGATCGCCGCGAAGAACGTGAACACCAGCCCGCCCATGATCGTGTAGTGGAAGTGGGCCATCGAGAAGAAGCTGCCGTGCGTGGTCACGTCGCTCGGCACGTCGGACAGGAACACGCCCGAGAGGCCGCCGAACAGGAAGTTGAATGCCCAGGCCAGGCAGAACAGCATGGGCACGGTGAGTCGTATTCGCCCGCGCCACAGCGTGCCCATGAAGCACAGGAAGGTGAAGCCGGTGGGCAGCGAGATCAACTCGGTCGAGAGCATGTAGAACGGACGCAGGTCCGCGTTGATGCCGCTCACGAACAGGTGGTGCTGCCAGACGAAGAAGCTGAGCAGCGCGACTCCGAGCAGCCCCGCGACCGCGAGGCGGTAGCCCCACAGCGGCTTGCGAGCGAACACCGGTAGCAGTTCGAGCACTATCCCGAACCCCGGCAGTGCGAGGATGTAGACCTCCGGGTGGCCGAACACCCAGAACAGGTTCTGGAACAGGTACGAGCTGCCGCCGCCGCCCGGCACGAAGAATCCCGTCGAGATCGTCCGGTCCAGCACACCCATCAGCAGCGCCGCGATCAGCATGGGCGCGGACAGGAACATCAGCGCCGCGGTGGCCAGCACGCTCCAGACGAAGATCGGCAGCCGCGACCAGGTCATCCCGGGCGCGCGCATCGTGATGATCGTCGCGGCCAGGTTGAGGCCGAGCAGGCACATCGATACGCCGACGAGCGCGAAGAAGCCGATGTAGGCGTCGTACCCGGCCGTGTTCTGGTCGCCCAGCGGCTGGTAGCCGGTCCACCCGGTCTGAAAGCCGCCGAGGAAGATCGTCGTGATCAGGATCACCCCGGCCGCCATCAGGAGCCAGAAGGTGAACGACTCGATCCGGGGAAACGCCATCCGCCGCGAGCCGATCATCAGCGGCACCGCCCAGTTCGCGAACGGCCCCAGGATGCCCGAGGACATCATCCCCATCATCATCGTGCCGTGCATGCCGACCAGCGTCAGGTACTGGTTGGCGCCGAACACGTGAGTGTTGGGCTGCAGCAGCTCGGTCCGGATCAGCATCGCGTTCAGCCCGCCGATGAAGAAGAACACGCCGATCCCGACCAGGTACTGCATCGCGACCACCTTGTGGTCGGTGCACAGCCCGAAGTAGCGCCCGATGCCCTCGCTCACGTCCTCGTGCTCGGCCAGGGTGGGCGGATGGCCGAGCAGCCGCTTGACCGGATAGTTCGCGAAGCCGAGTCCGATCAGGAACCCGATCACCCCGAACAGGTAGCCGAGGATGACCGAGATGTCGTTCTGGCCGATGTCGGCCCAGTCGAGGCTCGGTGCGTTGATCGCGTTGCCGACGATGTCGCCGATGAACCACCCGACCACCCCGAGCACGATGGCGCTCAGCACGTTGAAACCGATCAGGCGCCGCCAACCGGAAGGCCTGGCCGCTGCAGGCGCGATCGCGCTCATCCAGCTCTCCTCTGTGGGTCCGGGAAGTACTGCTTGGAGTACGGAGGCAGCGCCTTGGTCGCCGGCGCGTTGGCCACCCGCTGCTGGCGAATCCACGTCGTGAACCGCGCCTTGCTGACCACGTAGGCGTTGTCGAACATGTAGCCGTGCCACACGCCGCACAGCTCGGCGCAGTGGACGTGGACGGTGAGCGGCCCCTTGGTGGTCACGTAGGCCACGTTGTCGACCCCGGGGTTGGCGTCGGCCTTGACCCCGAGCTCGTAGGCCCAGAACGAGTGGATCACGTCGACCGAGGTCACGTGGAGCTCGACGTCGGTGTTGACGGGCAGGTACAGGTGGTCGGTCTCAACCCCGCCGTAGCCGGGGAAGCGGTAGGTGAACGCCCACTGCTGGGCGATGACCTGCACCTGGAGGGGCGGGTCCGCCTTGGCGGACGCGGGCACCGCGATCGGGTTGGGACCCTGCCCGCCGCCCGAGCCGTCGGCCAGCAGGCGGATCGTCCCGTAGCCGGCCAGGACGAGCACCAGCACGGTCGTGGTCACGAGCCACCACAGCTGCACGCTGGCGTTGCCGCGGACCGGCGGTCCGTCGAGCACGACCGCGGGATCGCGTTCGCGGAACACGATCAGCGCGTAGGCCAGGTACACGAGGACGGCCGCGGCCACCGGAACCGACAGCCCGAGCAGCACTGTGTTGTCGGTGACCTGGCCGGATGCCTCGACCGACCCGTTGCCCGGCGGGATGCCCGGCGCGAGCACGAACACGACCAGCGGCGTGAAGATCACGGTGGTGAGGACCCACCACCCGACGATGCGCAGGAAGTGGTTGGGTTCGTTTGCCTCGGGCAAGCCCTCAGACCACCTTGATGAAGCCGTCCATGTAGCCGACCGTCTGCATCGGGCCACCGAAGCCCTGGATGAAGCCGGCCGCGCATGGCACGAAGCACTGCCAGCGGAACAGTCCCTTCCCCTGCGTGCGGAACGTGAACGAGATCGTCTCGTGGTCCATGCTCAGCGGGCAGGGCGCGTTGTCACATGGGTTCTTGGCGTCGTCCGGGATGCCGTAGAGCGGCACCGATACGCCCAGCTGGGGGATCGCGAAGATGTGCGACGCGGCGACCGGATCGATGACCTTGGTCGGCTTGCCGTTGAGCAGGAACGTGCCGCCGACGATGCCCTGCGCCTGGCTGATGAACGGGTTGCGCAGGCCGGACTGGCCGTCGAACTGGTAGACCGTCACGCGCACGAGCGTGTGCGCGGGCAGGACGAATGTGGTCTCGTGGCGCCAGTTCTGGTCCTTGGCGTCGACCACGTAGTAGGAGACCCAGCTCGGATTCGGATCGCTCAGCTCGGACGCCGCGACCGTCCCCAGGTACAGCTGCGCGCCGGATCCTGTGTTAGCCGCGGCCGCCGATCCGGGGACGTTCGTGAGGTACAGACCGACGTACAGGCCGATCGCTACGCAAACGATTGCGGCCACAACCACAATGCCGGCTACTCGTTTGCCAGACGCGCTCATATCTCTCCGCCACTCCCTCGGCGCGGTGTTATACAGTGGCCCCGCGGCGGCAAACCGGCAGATGACGGCGATGTCATCGTGGCGTCATTTACAGGTCATCTGCCGCGAGGTATCGTCTTCGCAGCCGTGGGGGCTCGAAAGAGCAAATGCGCATATTGATTGTCGAGGATGAGGCACGCATCCGCGCCTTCCTGGGACGCGCCTTCGAGGCCGAGGGCTTCGGCGTCGACGTCGTCGGCGACGGCGAGCAGGGGCTCGCGCGGGCGCTCGCCGGCGTTTACGACCTGGTGATCCTGGACCTGCTGCTGCCGGGCCGCAGCGGGCTGGACGCGCTGCGCGAGCTGCACCGCGAGCGCTCGGACCTGCCGGTGCTCGTCCTCTCGGCGCGCAGCGACCTGCCGCTCAAGCTGCGCAGCTTCGAGCTCGGCGCGGTCGACTACGTGGCCAAGCCGTTCTCGCTGGACGAACTGCTGGCGCGCGTACGCGTGCAGCTGCGCCGCGCCCGGGTGCCTGAGGAAAACACCGAGATCCGCGTCGGTCGCCTTGCGCTGGACCTCGCCCGCCGGCGGGCGAGGGTCGGGGAAAGCGTGGCCGACCTATCCGATCGCGAGTTCCGCCTCCTGCACTTCCTCATGCAGCACGTCGGCGAGGTGATCAGCCGGGAGCGACTGCTCTCGGAGGTGTGGGGCTACGACTTCGACCCGAGATCGAACGTCGTGGACGTGTGCGTGAGGCGACTGCGCCGTCGGCTGGGCCCAGACGCCCCGATCGAGACCGTTCGCAATGCGGGCTATCGCGCAGCTGCCTGACGCGGTCGTCTCCTTATGGGGTGGCGGCGCCCGCCTACCCGACGTACGAAACCCATTTCGGCGCTATCGCGTGGAGGTGCTGTGGGCGGCGTTCGCCGCGGCGAACTACGCCGCGATGATCGCTTGGCCGGCCTGGGAGACGATCCCGTTTCATTTCGTATGGATCAGCCTCACCCTGCTCTATGGCTTCCGCGTCTGGCCGATGCGCGCGACGCTGCTCGTGCTCGGCTTCGTCGTGGTGTTCACCGGGGCGTCGATCATGTTCGACGCCTTCGACGGAGTTCAGCTGTGGGGCGAGCTGTTCGAGGTCCCGTTGATGTCGGCCATGTTCCTCGCCATGGTCTGGCACGCTCGTCGGCGGGTGGACGCGCTCCGCGTGGCCGAGGCCGAAGCCGAGGAGCGCCGCGCCCTGCTCGAGAGCCAGGAGCGGTTCATCCATGACGCGTCGCACGAACTGCGCACGCCGCTGACCATCGCTCGCGGCCACCTCGAGCTGCTGGCCGACCACGGTCTGGCCGGCGAGCTCGACGTGGCCCTCGACGAGCTGGGCCGGATCGACGCGATCATCGAACGCCTTCTGCTGCTCGCCGCCGCCGAGCAACCCGACTTCCTGCAGTTCGCCGATGTGGAGCTCGAGCCGTTTCTCGAGGACGTGTTCATGCGCTGGTCGGAGGTCGCGCCGCGTGCCTGGCGGCTCGGCCCGCTTGCCCGCGTCAAGCTGCGCGTCGATCCGGACCGGCTGCGGGCCGCCCTCGACGCGCTGTTCGAGAACGCCATCAAATACACCGATGAGCGCGACGCGATCGAGCTGCGGGCGCGCCGCGCCGGGCCAGCCGAGGTCCTGATCGAGGTCGAGGACGAGGGCTCCGGCGTCGAGGAGATCGCACTGGCGCGGATCTTCGAGCGATTTGCCCGGGCAGATGCGGCGCGCACGCGCTCGACCGGAGGGGTCGGGCTCGGACTGGCGATCGTCGACGCGATCGCCAAGGCCCACGGCGGCCGCTGCACGGTGCAGAACACCGGACACGGATCGATCTTCGCCCTGCAGCTCGCCCTCGCGCCGGCGCGCCCCGCTCAGCGACTGCCCGAGCTCAGCTCCTCGAGCACCTGAGCGTCGAGTCGCCCAGCATGCCTGCCGTTGCCCGCGATCAGGGTCGGCGTGGTGACGATCCCGCCGCGCACGCCGGCCTCGAAGTCCCGGCGGACCCGGGCCTCGACCGCGGCGGCCCGCCGATCGGTCTCGAAGCGGTCGAGGTCCAGCCCGAGCGTGCGGGCCCGGGCCCACAGGTGGGGATCCTCGAGGCGACCCTGGTCGGCGAACAGCAGGTCGTGCATCTCCCAGAAGCGCCCCTGTAGGCCGGCCGCCTCGGCCGCGCAGGCCGCCGCCCAGGCGCGCGGGTGACTCGAGCGGACGGGAAAGTGCCGGAAGGCCACCCGCAGGCGGGCGCCCGCCAGACGGTCGGCGGCCGCGGCGCAGTAGGGGCACTCGAAGTCCGCGTAGACGATCACCAGCGGGGCGTCGTCGGGCCCTTTGACGTGGTCCTCCTCGGACACCTCCGGGAGGGGGGCCGAGCGGAGGTCGGCCAAGCTAAGAGGCGGCGGAACCCGCGGCGACGGCGTCCAGGCCGTCGAAGATCAGGTTCGCGCCGGGAAGATCGGTCACCGCCGGGGCCTGATAGCTCCACGCCACCACGCCGTCGGGTCCGACGATCACTAGCGCGCGCTGCGGGAACCCGCCCGGATGGTAGACGCCGAAGGCGCGGCAGGTCGCGCCCTTGGGCTCGAAGTCCGACAGCTGCTGGATGCTCACGCCGAGCTTCTCGCGAAACGCGGTCTGCGACCAGCGCGCATCACACGAGACGCCGTACATGGTGGCGCCGCGCTTGACGAGGTAGTCGCCGAGCACATCCTCGTAGAGCCCGATCTGGTCGGTGCACACGGGGCTGAACGCGAACGGATAGAAGACCAGGACGGTCGTCTTGCCCTGGAGGTCGGCCGGGGTGAACTCGCTTCCGTCCTCGCGCTGGAGCTTGAAGTCCGGGACCGGAGTCCCGGCCGCGATCGGCCCCTCGGGCTCGGGAGCCGCCTCGCTCACCGGCGCAGGCCCAGCTCGCGCAGGACCGTGCGGTAGCGCTCGACGTCTGAGTCGCGGAGGTAGTTGAGCAGCCGGCGGCGCTGGCCGACCAGCATCAGCAACCCGCGGCGGGAATGGTGGTCCTTGCGATGCTCGCGCAGGTGCTCGTTGAGGTCGTTGATCCGCTCGGTGAGCAGGGCGACCTGGACCTCGGTCTTGCCGGTGTCGGCCGGTCCGTCACCGAACTGCGAGATCAGCTCCTGCTTGCGTTCCTGGGTCAAGGGCATCGGCCGGTCAGGCTAGCAGGCCCGCCGCTCAGGACTCCTCCGAACCCCGGCACAGCTCGCGTGTCCGGGCCACGTCGAGGCGCATCTGCCCGATCAGCGCCTCCGGCGAGTCGAACCGGCGCTCGCCGCGCAGCCGAGCCAGGAAGTCGATCCGTAGCTCGCTGCCGTAGATGTCGCGGTCCCAGTCGAGCAGGTAGGCCTCGACGAGGAGCGCCCGGCCGGTCCCGAACGTGGGCCGCACGCCGATCGAGACCGCCGCGCACGCCTCGGGGGTGCGGGCCGCGTAGATGCCGTGCCCGGGGCACACCAGCGCCTCGTCGGGGACGAGGTTCGCGGTGGGAAAGCCGAGCGTGCGACCGCGTTGATCGCCTTTGACGACCTCGCCGCGGAGCTGGAACGGGGCGCCCAGGAAGCGCGCCGCGACCTCGACATCGCCGGCCAGGACGAGACCGCGGATGTGAGAGGAGGAGACGATCTCGCCCTCGACCTCGACGAGCGGCACGACTCGCGTCTCGAACCGGCCGTCGGCCGCCAACCCCGCGGGATCCCCGGCGGCGCGATGGCCGAAGCGGAAGTTCTCCCCCACCGACACATGCGTCGCCTGGAGGCTCTCGACCAGGATGTGGTCGATGAACTCCTCCGGGCTCTGATTGGCGAAACCCTGGTCGAACGGGATCACGACCAGCTCGTCGACCCCGAGCCCGCCGATCAGCTCGGCCTTGGCCTCGAGGCTGGTCAGCAGCTTGGGCGCCGCCTCGGGCCGTACCACCCGCAGGGGATGGGGCTCGAAGGTCAGCACGGTGTCGCTGCCGCGGATCACCTCGCGGTGGCCGAGGTGAACCCCGTCGAATTCGCCGACCGCCACTCGCCGTGGCCGTCCCCGGACCTCGGAGAGCATAGTGACCTGCATCGGCGCGGAAGGCTATCTCGTCAGCCGCGCAGCCCGACGATCGGTGCCAGCATGCCGCCCGGGCGCGGCTCGGCGAGCGCGACCACGCCGTGCTCGTCGGTCAGCCGGGCCACGGGAGCGGAGCCCGCCTCGCCGGGAACCGCGCCTCCGTGTGCGGCCCGGCGCGCGCGCTCGGGGTCGAGGCGAACCTCGGGGAGGAAGCTGAGCGCGTTGCCCAGCGCCACGATCCGCTCGGGATCGGCGTCGGTCACCGCGAACGGCCCGATCCGGGTGCGCCGGAGCTCCTCGCAGTAGGCGTCGCCCAGGTCGGCGATCAGGGTGCGCACGTACGTGCCCGAGGAGCACTCGATCGTAAAGCCGCGCCGATCGCCCTCCCGCCAGGACTCCTGGAACCGGTACACGGACACCTCGCGCTCGGCCAGCTCGACCGGCTCCCCCGCGCGGGCCAGCGCGTAGGCGCGTCGCCCGTCGACCTTGACCGCCGAGAAGGCCGGCGGGCGCTGGCGCACGCGTCCAGTCGGGAGCATGAGGTGACCCTCCGGCACCACCCCGGTGGCCGTGATCTCGCCCTCGGGATCGGCCGTCGTCGAGATCGCCCCGAACCGCGCGGTGACCTCGTAGGTCTTGGGCAGCTCCATCAGAAAGCGCTGCACGCGGGTGGCGCGGCCGACCAGGACCAGCAGCAGGCCGGTGGCAAACGGATCGAGCGTCCCGGCGTGGCCCACGCGCACGCGGCCGGGACCGCGCGTTCGCGCGCCCAGCGCCCGGCGCATGCGGGCGACGACGTCGTGCGAGGTGACCCCGGCCGGCTTGTCGTAGAGGACGATGCCGTCGCTCACGCGAGTTGCTGCGCCAGTTCCTCCCGCAGGAACGCGACGAGCTCATCGCGCCCCATGGCGGTAGAGAAGCCGGCGGCCTGACGATGCCCGCCGCCTCCCTGCGCGCGCGCGATCGCAGAGACGTCGACCCGGTCGTCGCTGGCCCGCAGCGAGACCTTCCGCGGCGGCCCGCCGTTGACCGAGATCCGCTCGCGGATCAGCGCGGCGACCGCGGTGCCCTCGACCGCGCGCAGGTGGTCGATGACGCCTTCGGAATAGCTCTCCTCGGCGCCCGACTCGGCGAAGTCGCGGGCGTCGAGCTCGGTGACCGTGAGCCGCCCGTCGTCGTAGCGCGCGATCTTCGAGAGGCCGCGCGCGAGCAGCGCGAGCTTGCCGAACGGCACACCCTCGTACACGCGCCGGTAGATCTCGTGCACGTCGACCCCGGTCTCGATCAGGTCGGCCGCCATCTGGTGCGCCCGCGGGCCCGTGTTCTCGTACATGAACCGGCCTGTGTCGGTGATCAGGCCGACGTACAGGGCCTCGGCGATGTGGAGCGTGGGCTCGACGCCGAGCCCGTGCATGAGGTCCCACACGATCTCGGCCGTGCACGACGCCTCGGGCAGCACGTAGTTGACCGTGCCGAAACGGGTGTTGTCGTGGTGATGGTCGATGTTCACGATGTGCGCGCCGGGCCGCCGGAACGCCACGGCCGGGTTGCGCTCGAGGTTGCCGCAATCCAGGAACACGATCGTGCGCTCCTCGAGGTCATCGGGCGGCGCGCTGACCAACCCCGAGAGCGTGAAGAACTCGTACTCGTTGGGCAGGGGAAACTCGCTCGCGTCGATGAACATCCGGCTGTCGCGACCCTGGGCGACCAGGATTTCCTGCATGGCGATCAGCGACCCGAGGGCGTCGCCGTCCAGGTTCTCGTGGGTGACCACGATCAGCTTGTCGGCCGAGCGGAGCTCCTCCAGGACCTGCTCTCTGGTTGCCGCCCCCGCACCGTTCTCATGCATCTGGCTCCCACCCACCCGGCCCCT
Source organism: uncultured Solirubrobacterales bacterium (assembly GCA_963841535.1). GTDB lineage: Bacteria > Actinomycetota > Thermoleophilia > Solirubrobacterales > Solirubrobacteraceae > Palsa-465. The sequence goes on from CAWJDF010000006.1 coordinate 277,623, forward strand.
GGTCGATCAGCTGCGTGATCCGCATGCCGCGATCGACCGACTCGTCGTACTTGAACGTGAGCGTCGGCGTGTGCTTGAGCGACAGCTCGGCGGCCACGCGTCCCTGGAGGAAGCCGTGCGCCGAGCCCAGGCCCTCGAGCGTCTCCGAGCGCACGCGCTCGTCGCCGAGGACGCTCACGTATACGCGCGCGTGGCGCAGGTCGGGACTGGTCTTGACAGCGGTCACGGTCACGAAGCCAATGCGTGGATCCTGCAGATCTTTGGCGATCGCATCGCTGAGCACTGCGCGCACAGCCTCGTCGACGCGCCGCATCCGGCCGTCGCCCATCCTACCCGCTCGCTCCGGCTCGTGGACGGCACGCGTTAGCGCTCACTCGGACAGGTCCTCCACCGAGGTCACGATGCGTTGTATTCGAACATGATCGGGCCAGCGCGCCTCGATCCAACGCTCCACATTGTCGGCCGCCGCGCAAAGCACCGGCAGCGAGCCGCCGGTCAACGCCGCGGTCAGCCGGGCCCGCTGCCAGAGATCCTGATGGTCGACCTCGGCCACCGCCACGCCCATTCGGGTGTGGAGCTGGGCCTTGATCGAGGAGAGCTCCTTGCGCTTTGCCTTGAGGCTGCCGGCGTCGGGAAAGTGCAGGTCGATCACCAACACCGCGACGAAGCCGCTCGAGCCCGACACCGCCGGCCACCTCCGCGCCTTGCTTCTCTAGACGAGCTCGCGCTCGACCTGACGGGTGGCGTAGGCCTCGAGCACGTCGCCTTCCTTGATGTCGGCGAAGTCCCTCAGCACCACCCCGCAGTCGTAGCCCGAGGCCACCTCGCGGACGTCCTCGTTGAAGCGGCGCAGGCTCTGGATCTCCCCGTCGTAGATCACCGTGCCGTCGCGCACCAGGCGCACCTTCGAGCCGCGGGTGACGCGGCCGTCGGTCACGTGGCAGCCGGCGATCGTGCCCACGCGCGAGGCTCGGAAGATCTGGCGCACCTCGACGGTGCCGAGCGTGTCCTCGACCTCCTCGGGCGCCAGCATGCCCTGCATGGCGTCGCGCAGCTCCTCGATCGCGCGGTAGATCACCGCGTAGTGGCGGATCTCGACGCCTTCGCGGTCGGCCACGGCCCGCGCGTCGCCGACGGGGCGCACGTTGAAGGCCAGGATGACCGCGTCGGACGCCGCGGCGAGCATCACGTCGGATTCGGTCACGCCGCCCACCGCGCCGCGGATCACGTTGACCGACACCTCGTCCTGCGGCAGCTTGGCGATCTCGTCCTCGATCGCCTCGAGCGACCCGGCCACGTCGGACTTCAGCACGAGGTTGAGCTCCTGCACGCCCGACTTGAAGATGTCCTCGAGCGAGACCTTCTTACTCGAGCGCCGGGCCAGCGCCTCGGCCTTCAGGCGGGTGGCCCGCTCGGTGGCGAGCTGGCGGGCGCGCCGCTCGTTCTCGACTGCGCGCACATGCTCGCCGGCCTCCGGCACTCCGTTGAAGCCGAGCACCTCGACCGGCTCGCCCGGCAACGCCTGGCCGATGCGGTTGCCCATGAAGTCGTTCATCGCCCGCACCCTCCCCCAGTCGGCGCCGGCCACCAGCGAGTCGCCCACCTCGAGCGTGCCACGCCCGATCAGGATCGTCACCACCGGGCCGCGGCCCGGGTCGAGCTTCGACTCGATCACGGAGCCGGAGGCGGGTGCCTCGGGATTGGAGCGCAGCTCCTCGACCTCGGCCATCACCAGGATCGTCTCGAGCAGGTCGTCGAGTCCCTCGCGGGTCTTGGCCGACACGTCGACGAACTCGGTGTCGCCGCCCCACTCGACCGGCTGAAGGCCGAGCTGGGACATCTCGGCGCGCACGCGGTCGGGCTGCGCGCCCTCCTTGTCGATCTTGTTGACCGCGACCAGAATCGGCACGCCGGCCTCCTTGGCGTGATCGACCGCCTCCTGGGTCTGGGGCTTCACGCCGTCGTCGGCGGCCACCACGATCACCGCGATGTCGGTGACCTTCGCGCCGCGCGCACGCATCGCGGTGAACGCCTCGTGGCCCGGCGTGTCCAGGAAGGTGATCGACCTGCCGTCGTGCTGGACCTGGTAGGCACCGATGTGCTGCGTGATGCCGCCCGCCTCGCCCGCGGCCACGCGCGTGGAGCGGATCGCGTCCAGCAGCGAGGTTTTGCCGTGGTCGACGTGCCCCATGATCGTCACGACCGGCGGGCGCTCGACGAGCTCCTCCTCGGCGTCGTGGAACACCGGCTCGGCCATCGTCTCGTCCTCGGAGTGGATGACCTCGATGTCCTTGCCGAGCTCTGCCGCGAGCACTTGGACGGCGTCGTCGGACAGCGTCTGGGTGAGCGTCTTCATCTCGCCCAGCGCCATCAGCTTCTTCATGATCTCGGGCACGGGGACGTCGAGATACTCGGCCACGTCCTTGACCGTCGAGCCGCTCGGGATGCGAGTCGCGTCGGGCTCGGCCAGCGCCGTCTGCGTGCTCGGACGCGACTCCGCTTCCTCGTCGTAGACGCCGCGGCGGCGGCGGCCGCGGCGCTGACGGCGCGGCGGCTGGTTGGACTGCGGAGCCCCGCCGCCGGTGGTCGTGCGACGCGAAGCTTGCGAGTCGATCACCACGCGGCGCCGGCCGCCGGCATTGCCGGGGGCGCGCTCGCCCTGAAGAGAATCGCGGGTCGGCCGCTTGTGGGCGACCTCTGTGGACTCGGATCGCGCAGCGGCGGCGCGCGGCGGCGCCTCGCTCTGGGGCGCGTGGGCAGGAGCGCCGCCGCCTCCCCGGGCCGGTGCGGCGGCCTGCGCGGGCTCGCCACCATCGGCCCGCGGCTTCGCCGGGGCTGGGGATTTGCTCGCGGCCGCCGCGGCGGGACGCTCAGGCGCCGGCGCCTTGGCCTGGCCTCCGCCGTCGCCGTCACCACCCAGCACGCGCCGGGCGTCGGCCTCGTCGACCGAAGAGGACACGGCCTTGACCTTCAGGCCCGCGGCCTGGAGTTGCGCCAGCACTTCCTTGGGCGGAAGCCCGCGCTCCTTGGCGATCTCGTGTACGCGCTTGCTCATCTAGTTCTGAGTGTAGGCCCCTACTAGCGGCCCTTGGAGGCGGCCTGCACCTGGTCGGTGTCCTTGCCCTGGAGCGCCTGGTGGGCCTCGATGCCGCAGTAGCGCGAGCCGGGCAGTGCCGCGTTGGGACAGCGGCGGCCGTTGGAGAGGATCGCGTGGCAGCGGCCCTGGGTCTCCTCCTCCTCGTAGCCGTGCTGCGACTCCTCGGCGGCAAACTCGGTCTCCGAGCGGATGTCGATGCGCCAGCCGGTCAGCCGGGCGGCCAGCCGGGCGTTCTGGCCCTCGCGGCCGATGGCCAGCGACAGCTGGTCGTCGGGGACGATCACGGTGGCCTGCTTGCCGGCGTCGTCCACCAGCACCTCGCGCACGCGCGCGGGCGAGAGCGCCTTGGCCACGAACCGGGCGGGCTCGTCGTTGTAGGGGATGATGTCGATCTTCTCGCCGCGCAACTCGGACACGACCATACGCACGCGCGAGCCCCGCGGACCGACACACGCGCCGACCGGGTCCACGCCGTCGACATGCGAGACCACGGCGATCTTCGAGCGGTAGCCCGGCTCACGGGCGACGTTGGTGATCTCGACCAGGCCGTCGGCGATCTCGGGCACCTCGAGCTCGAACAGCTGCTTGATCAGCTCGGGGTCGCGCCGGGAGACGATGATGCTCGGGCCCTTGGTCGAGTTGGAGACGTCCTTGATCACCGCCTTGATCCGCTGCGAGTGGTCGTAGCGCTCGCCCTCGACCTGCTCTGACTTGGGCAGGAGCGCCTCGACGCGCTCCCGCAGCTGGACCAGCGTGTAGCGGGAGTCCGACTGCTGGACGATGCCGGTGATCAGCTCGCCGACCCGGTCGCGATATTCCTCGAACATCATGTCGCGCTCGGCCTCGCGGATCCGCTGGAGGATGACCTGCTTGGCCGTCTGCGCGGCGATCCGGCCGAAGTCGTGCGGCGTGACGTCTTCGGTCTCGATCTGGTCCTCGTACTCCTTGAGCTTCTCGAGGTCGATCTCGGGCTCGGGGGGCTCGCGCATCTCGCCGGTCTCGGGGTCGACCGTGGGCTGCTGGTCGGGCGTGGCCTCGACCAGGAGCTGCTCCTCGAGCTCGGGTGGGATCTTCAGTTCCCACACCTTGAAGTCGCCGCTGTCGCGGTCCATCTCCACCTTGGCGTAGCGAGCCGCATCAGGCGTCTTCTTGTATGCGGACAAGAGCGCGTCTTCGAGCGCCTCCATCAGCTTCTCGGAGGAGATGTTCTTTTCGGCGGCAAGGCCGCGAACGGCCTCGACGATCTCTCTCGACATGACTTCAGTCTCCAGGTACGAGGTTGGAGCGGGCGATTTGCTCGTATGGGATCGTGACCACGCCCTCCTGCGCGACGATCGTCACATCGCGGTCCGATGCGCCGACCAGCTCGCCGGTCACGCTTCGGTGTCCATCCCGGGCCTCCCGCAGGCGCACCCGGGCGTGACGACCGAGAAAGCGCGTGTAGTGCTGCGGCTTGGTGAGCGGACGATCCTGTCCGGGGGACGAGACCTCGAGCGAGTAGCGGTCGCGGTACTCGCCCAGCAGCCCGGACACCCGCTCGCACATCTCGAGCGTGACGCCAGCGGGGTGATCGATGAACAGTCGCAAGATGCCGGCAGGGACGACCTCGGCCAGCAGCACCTCGACCTCGGGCTCGCTGGCGGCGAGCCGGGCCTCGATCTCGGCCTGAAGGTCGTTACTGCTGGGACTCACTCTCCGTCTCCTCCGTCACAAATCTCATAAAAAAAGCGGGCCAGCGCCCACTTCGGGTACTGCCACCGGGGGAAAGCACCCGGCGCTCAACTTCGTGTTTCAGAGTAGCACCGCAGGGCGGGCCTGACACCCCCCGCTCGCTCCAGCTGGCCTCGCTTCGCTCGGTGTCCGTCGGGCCGTGCAGGCCCGTCCGGACCCTACCGCGCTCCGCTTAGGAGTCGGACGCGTCGGCCCGGGCGCGGGCGCGGTCGCGGTAGATGCGGTAGTCGCGCCGGCCGGGCTGCATGCCCGCGGCCTGGGCGAGCGGCTGGCGCGCTTCGGCGTGCCGGCCGAGCATCTGGAGTGAGCGACCGAGGCAGAACAGCGCGTAGTCGTTGGTTGGCGCGCGGTCGATCACGGCCTGGAACTCCTCGGCGGCCTGCTCGTAGCGCTGCGCGCCGAACAGGGCGCGGCCCAACGCCTCGCGGATTGAGGTCTTGTCGGGGGCGAGATCACGCGCGCGCGCGAGCGGGATCGTCGCCTGGTGGTGGTGCCCGGCCTCGAGCAACTCACTGCCCCGCACGAACAGCTCGTAGACATCTTCCATTTCCACCTAGTGTAAAGGCCCCTCCACCCCCTCCGGGTGGGCGGCTCAGTGGGCGCGGCGACGGGCGCGCCGGCTGAGTGGACGGGCCCTTTTCGGTCGCGGCGGGAGCGCCCACAGCGCTCGCAGGGCGCCGCCCAGGCCGAGCCCGGCCCGGAGCTGGCCGCGCAGGGCGCGCCGCTGGCGCAGCGTCGGCAAGGTCCCGTCGCCGCCGAAGCGCGCCAAGCGGAGCGCGTGCACGTAAGCGGAGGCCTCGGGCGAAGTGCGGAAGCGCCGCTCCAGCGCGGCCAGCGTGACCCCATCCGATATCGGCCGTCCGCTACGCGCCAGCGCACGCTCCAGCTCGGCCAGCAGCCCCTCGGCGTCGAGCGGACCGGTCCGGGTCCACGCGAGGAGGGCGAGCACGAGCAGCACGGCGAGCACGCCGAGCGTGCCGAGCAGGACAGGCGCGGTCGAGCTGTCCGAATGAGTGTTCACGGTGCCGGCCACGGCGCCGGAGGGCGAGCCCGCGTTGCGGCCCCCGAGCTTGCTCAGCCCGCCGCTGCCGCCGAGGACGCCGTTCGAGTTGATCGCCGAGCGGCCGCCTCGCGCCGGCGCCGCCGCCGGCGTCGGATCGAAGGTGACCCAGCCGTAGCCCGGGAACCAGGCCTCGACCCAGGCGTGCGCGTCGACATCCGAGACCAGGTAGCTCTTGGTGGCCGAGTCATAGTTGCCGGTGGTGAAGCCGGTGGCCACGCGGGCCGGCACGCCCCCCATCCTCAGTAGCAGGGCCATGGAGCCGGCGAACTGCTGGCAGTAGCCCAGGTGGTTCAGGAACAGGAAGGTCGCGAGCGGGTACTGGGTCGGCGGCGGATACTCGTCGTAGGTGTATCCGTTGGCCAGGTACGCCATCACGCGCTGCACGAAGGCGTAGGGCGTGCGCGACCTGAGCGAGAGCCGCTGGGCCAGGGCATAGGCCTGCGCATAGGGTGAGTTCTCGATCGCGGCCGCGGCGCTGATCCCGTTGGCGCTGGTCTGGTTCTCGGGCGGGAGCCCGATCGAGCCGAACTGGGGGAACTGGATGCTCTGGGGCCCCAGGGCGGCCGGCCCCCGTTCCTGGGGCAAGGTCAGGGCGAGATCGCTCTCCCTCGCCTCGACCGGATAGTCGTCGCCGGCGCGGGCCAGCGCCCGAGTGCCCGGATGAGGGACGTAGACCCGCACCGAGTACGAATCACCCGGTCCGAGGGGGGTCGTCGCGGCCCAGGTCCCCACGCTCGAGCCCGGCAGCGCCGGGGTCGACAGGTGCGCGGGCTGATCCGCGAACCCGGCCGCGATCACCTGGTTGATCTTCATCGCCCTGATCGTGACCGTGAGCCTCTGGGTGTACTGGCTGAGCGTCGGCTGCCTGATGCCTTCCGGCGGGGATCCCCCGCTGGAGCCGGCGGTCCAGCCGCGCCCATCGAACGTGTCGAGATTCTCGGCCTTCCAGTACTCCCCGGCCCACGCCTTGGGAGCGGCCTTCACCTCGAGCACGTCGTTGCCGGTGCGGGGCCAGATCAGTGGTCCGTAGTTCTGGGCCCAGTTGAATCGCTCCACGTGGGCGGGCGTGAAGCCGCGGGTCAGCGCCTCGTAGTTGATCCACGGCGAGTGCTGGTCGAGCGCGGGGCCGATGATCATCCCGATCGCCCCGGTGGCGGCGCAGGCCAGCACCACGCTCCCGCGACGGTCCGGCGCCACCCGCTCGCCCCACATGAAGAAGGCCAGCAGCGCGAACAGCATGAGGCCCTGCAGGTAGGCCAGGTGCGGATGCACGAGCGTGGCCGGCACCACGACCAGCGCGATCAGCGGCAGCGCCGCGCCGGCGCGGCGGATGTCGCCGAGCGCGGGCGGGGCGAAGGCAAGCAGCATCCCGGCGTCGAGCAGCAGCACGGCCGCGCCGAGGTTCATCACCACGCGTGCCCACTCGTTGATCCCGCTGTAGGGCACGAGGATGCCGGGGAGCGCCGAGAGGCCCTGACTGATCCCGTCGGCGGTGACCGCGACGCGCAGGTGGATGATCCAGCCCAGCGGAACCCCCGCGATCGGGAACGCGAGCACGATGGCGAGCAGCGCGAGCGGCGCACCGAGCACGCTCACGGCGTCACCCCGGCCGTTCGACGCGGCCACGGCGCGCTCGCGCTCGATCAGCACCGGGGCGAGGCCGGCCAGCGCGACCGCCAGCGCGAGCAGGCCGAGCAGCCGCCAGGTGGGGGCCGGCTTCATCAGCGTCCCCCAGCGCAGCACGCCGTAGAGCCCGAGCGCGGTGAACGCGGTCAGCCGTACGAGCAGGTGGTCGCCGGTCCGGGTCGTAGGGCGGCTCGGGCCGGCCTCGCGTCCGAGCGAGGCGAGCACCGCGACCTGCGTGGTGGAGCTCACGCCACCGCTCGCTCTCTCGGGCGGCGACCCGCACCGACCACGAACCCCAGACAGCCGGCCACCTCGAAGGTGGCGTCCTGTGGCTGCTGGGTGATCAGCGGCTTGGGGATCACCAGGACGGCGGCTCTCACGCCTGCGCCGACCAGCCCGACCGGCAGCCGGCCCAACGGAGTCGCCGCCACGTACAGGACCTGGGATGAGCGGGCGCCCGGCGCGAGGCCCGGGGCCCTCGTCTCCGGTCCCCCCTCGACCATGGCCAGGCGGGCATGCGCCACCGGCCAGGCGGCCAGGTCCGGCTCGACCTCCAGCGGGCGATGCTCGCCGGGCAGGAGCAGGCCGCAACCGATCCGACCACCCAACTCGAGGACCAGCGAGGCCGCGGCCCTGACCGCGGCATCGAGGTGCTCCGGCGGACCGCCGCCGCGGGCGTCGAGCACGACGAGCGGGCGGCTGTCGGTGTCGGCGCGCAGTCGGCGCTCGAGCAGCCCCGCCCCCCGGGCCAGCGCCGGCCAGTGGATGCGCGAGGCCGGCGTGCCTTGTCGGTAGGGCCGCAGCCCGTCGACCTCGGTGGCGCCGAGTGGTTCGACCGCGGTCACGCCGGCGGCCCGGCGCCACTTCTCCCCGGCGCCCGGAACCCACTTGACGCGCTCGGTCCGCGGCAGCACGAGGATCTCCTGGGGTGGCGACGGGCTCTCCCGAACCACCCGGGCGAGCTCGAGGGCGTCGGCCACGATCAGGCTGGGTGGGTCGATCCGCCGGATGCCGCGGCGCGGGAAGCTCGCGACGATGCGCACGCTCGCGTTCGGCCCGCCGGAGACCAGCGACAGCTGCGCATGGATCGGTACAGGCTTGCCGGCCAGCGAGTCGACCACGGCCGCCCCCGGCAGTCCCCAGTGCCCGCGGCTGACCTCGATCGTGGCCTCTATCGGCTCCTCCTCGACGACCCGGTCGGACTCGAGGTGCCGCTCGATCCGAGCGCTGCGGGCGGCCAGCAGGACCCAGCTCGGGGCGCTCACCGCGAGCGCGACTAGCGCCACGCCGGGAACGAACAGCGGTGCGGCATCGAACAGAAGCGCCACCAGGATCAGCGCCAGTCCGGCGACCCCGACCGCCCCCGCGCGTCTCACCTCACAGCGCCCTCACCGACGCCACCGCGTCGCTCACCACGTCGGCCGCGGCGCGGCGTGGGGACTCCGGCGCCAGAACCAGACGGTGCGAGAGCACCGTCTGGGCGAGTGCCTGGACGTCGTCGGGCAGCGCGTGATCGCGGCCCTGCATCATCGCGTAGGCCTTGGCCGCGCGGAGCAGGAGCAGGCCGGCGCGGGGGCTCGCCCCGAGATCGACCCGAGGATCTTCGCGGGTGCGCCACAGCAGGCGCACGATGTAGTCGCGCAGCGGCTCGGAGGCCCGCACGCGCTTGGTGGCGTCCTGGGCGTTCAGCACGTCGGCGGCGGTGGCCACCGCGGTCAGCGTCAGCACCCGGTCGCCCGACTCGTGGTCGGCGAGCATCCCGGCCTCCGCGCCGCGCGAGGGATAGCCGAGCGAGATCCGAGTCATGAAGCGATCGACCTGGGCCTCGGGCAGCGGGTATGTCCCCTCGTACTCGATCGGGTTCTGGGTGGCCAGGACCAGGAACGGGCGGGCCAGCTCGTGGGTGTGCACATCGACGGTGACGCGGCGCTCCTGCATGCACTCGAGCAGCCCCGACTGGGTCTTGGGCGAGGCCCGGTTGATCTCGTCGACCAGGACCACGTTGGCGAACACCGGCCCCGGCCGGAACTCGAAGCGCTGCTCGCGCTGGAGGTACACGTTGGTCCCGACCACGTCGGCGGGGAGCAGGTCCGAGGTGCACTGCACGCGCGCGAACTGGCAGTCGATCGAGCGGGCGAGCGCCCGGGCCAGCGCGGTCTTGCCGACCCCCGGATAGTCCTCGATCAGGATGTGCCCCTCGGCCAGGAGGGCCACCATCAGGTGGGTGAGGGTCTCGGAGCGCAGCTGCACGGCGCTCGCGATGTTGGCCGCGATCCGCCGCGCAAGCGCGGCGTGCGCCTCAGACTCGTGCGGGGCTACGGGTGCCTGCTCGGGCTCCATCCGTCCCTGTGCCTCCCCTGGCTGCGCGCAATCGCTCCACCTCATCGAGGACGGCGCGCGCCACTCTTTCCTTCCTGGAGCGCGGCACGTGCCGCTGCTCCCCGTCCGCCGTGAGGATCGTGACCTCGTTGTCGTCTGACTCGAATCCGATGCCCGCGCGCGAGATGTCGTTGACCACGATCGCGTCCAGTCGCTTGCGCTCGAGTTTGCCGCGCCCGAGCGCGACGGCATCCTCTCCGTGCTCGGCAGCGAAGCCGACGATCACCTGGTCGGACCGCCGGTGCTCGGCGATCGTGCTCAGCACGTCCTCGGTCGGTTCGAGCAGAAGCTTGGGGATTCCCTCATCCTTCTTGAGCTTGCGGTCCACCGCCCCGGCGGGGCGGAAATCGGCCACGGCGGCGCTCATCAGCAATACGTCGCAGGCGTCCAGTTCGTTCCCGCATGCCGTGGCCAGCTCGGCGGCGGTCTGGACCTTCAGGACCCGGGCGCCGGACGGGATCTCGAGCCCGACGTTGGCCGCCACCAGCGTGACCTCGGCACCGCGCCGCAGCGCCTCGCGGGCCAGGGCAAGCCCCATCCTCCCCGACGAGCGGTTGCCGAGGAAGCGGACGCTGTCGATCGGTTCGCGCGTGCCTCCGGCGGTGACCAGCACCCGCAGGCCGGTAAGTGACGCCCCGCCCACGTCCATGAGCAAGGCCTCGCAGGCGTCGAGCAGCTCCGACGGCTCGGCCAGCCGTCCGATCCCCTGCTCGCCGTGCGACGCCAGCTCGCCCTCGCCGGGCGGGATGACCGCCACGCCCCGCGCGCGGAGCAGCTCGATGTTGGCCTGGGTGGCGGGGTTCAAGTACATCCGGTTGTTCATCGCCGGCGCCACCGCCACCGGGCAGGCCGCGGCCAGCGCGGCCGCGCTGAGCAGGTTGTCGGCCTGGCCGTAGGCGAGCTTGGCCAGCGTGTTTGCCGTGGCGGGGGCGATCAGGTATAGCTCGGCCCGCTCGACCAACGCCAGATGGCTGATCGGGGCCCGCTCGGGCAGCGGTTCGCCGGGATAAGACCCGCGCGCGGGATCCGGCTCGAACTCGCTGCTCAGCACCGGCCCACCCGTGATCGCCTCGAATGAGGCGCGACCGACGAAGCGCTCGCTGGCCAGCGTCTGGATGACCCGCACCGTATGTCCTCGCCTGACCGCGAGGCGCGCCGCCTCGAGCGCCTTGTACGCCGCGATCCCGCCGCTCACGCCAAGGAGCAATCGGGCCACGGCCTTGGCCTACCGGTAGTGGTACTTGAGCTTGCCCTGAGCGACCTCTTCGAGGGCGATCGTCAGGTAGTTCTTCGAGCGCGTCTCCACCATGGGCGGTGGGAACTCGTCGAACGTGCCCTCGCCGAGGTTGTGGTAGTAGGAGTTGATCTGGCGCGCGCGCTTGGCGGCGACGATCACGCTGGCGTAGTCGGAGTCGACGTGGTCGAGCAGCTTGTCGATACGGGGTGAGATCAAAGCGTGTGCCGTCCTTACGGGAAGTGTTGGCCAAAGGTTAGCGGGGGCCAACCCGCGGAGGTGCAGGCCATCCACCTACGGGTGGCCGTGCGCGACGGCCGAGCGCACGATCCGGGCCAGTTCATCGGTCGCCTCCTCCAGGCGGTCGTTGACCACCACGTGCGCGAACTCGGGTTGGGCCTCGAGCTCGCGCTCGGCGGTTTGCAGGCGCGCGTCGACCTGGTCGGGGCTGTCGGTGCCGCGTCCGACCAGGCGGGCCCGGAGCGCCGGGCGGGACGGCGGCGCGATGAACACGGCCACCGCCTCTGGCATCGACGCACGGACCTGGCGGGCGCCCTGGACCTCTATCTCGAGCACCACGCCGTCGGAGTTCTGGAGACGGTGCTCGAGCTCGGAGCGCAGTGTGCCGTAGCGGTGCCCCGAGTAGGTGGCGTGCTCGACGAAGTCACCGCCGGCGACCCGGGCCTCGAACTGCTCGGGGGTCAGGAAGTGGTAGTCGACGCCGTCGCGCTCGCCCGGCCGCGGCCGGCGGGTGGTGGCCGACACCGACAGCTCGAGGCCGGGCACGCGCTCGAGCAGCCCACGGATCAGCGTGCCCTTCCCCACCCCGGACGGACCGGTGATCACGAAGACCTTGCTCACCGTCGCGAGCCGGCTCGCGGCGACGCCGTAGTGGCTAGCGCCGCCGCATGAGCGCGACCAGCTCGCGCCGTTGGCGCTCGGACAGACCGCCGACCGTCTTGCTCGGCGAGATCTTGCACTGACCCAGGATCTTGTTCACCTTCACCCGGCCGTACTTGGGAACGGCCAGGAGGAGGTCGAACACCTTGGCCGTGGCCAGGTAGTCCGGAGGCTCGAGCAGGAGCCTGTCGATCGGCTGGCGGCCGGCCTTGAGGTCTCGCTTCAGCTGCGCCCGGCGTGTCCGGATATCGTTGGCCCGCTGAAGTGCTTCCATGCGTTGCACGAGAGAGCGCTCGGGCGCAGCCGTAGGCTTTGGGGGCGATTCGCTGACCGGCGACATGGGCGGCGACTATACATCTTGAGAAGGGGCGATCAAGACAAATGGCCGCAATTCGACTCGACCTCAAGCTGAGCTAGAGCATTGTCGAGGATGGTTTCGGTAATTCCCTGGGTTTGCAGGGGGTTTTGCAACCCGTTTGCAAGATGGTCACACGACTTGACCCCGAGGGGCAAGCTGCGCCCCTGAGCGGTCCTAGACGACGCTCTTTCCGAGAAGTTCTCCGAGGTCTGCGGCGATTCTCAGGCCGGCGGCTGGGTCGCGAAAACTCTCGGTGCCGACCGCGACAAGAGTCGCGCCCGCGCGCATCAGATCGAGCGCGTCGGCACCGCGGGCCACGCCGCCCATCCCGACGATCGGGATCTCGACCGCCTGCGCCACCGCGTGGAGGAGGGCGAGCGCGATCGCCCGGACCGCGGGCCCGGATACCCCGCCGGTGACTCCGCCCAGCCAGGGCTGCCCGGTCCGGGGGTCGAGCGCCATCCCCCGCACGGTGTTGATCAGCGACACGGCGTCCGCACCCGCGTGTTCGGCGGCGCGGGCCACGGCGGGCACGTCGGTGGCGTTCGGGGTCAGCTTGACGATCAGCGGCTTGGCGGTCAGTGGTCTGACCCGGTTGAGCAGGGCGGTGATCTCGGCCGGGTCGGCGCCCATCAAGAGGCCGGTCTCGACGTTCGGGCAGGACACGTTGAGCTCGAGCGCCGCCACCTCCTCGCGCGCGGAGAAGGTGCTGACGAGCTCGGCCACCTGATCCCGACTCGAGCCCATCACGTTGACGATCAGCGGCACCGGCAGCGTCGCCAGCTCGGGCAGGTCGTGCTCGAGGTAGCCGCGCAGGCCCTTGTTGGGAAGGCCGATCGAGTTGATCAGCCCGCCGGCGAGCTCCCACAGGCGCGGCGGCGGGTTGCCCTGGCGAGGCTCGAGCGTGACGGTCTTGGACACGAACGCCGCGAACGGGAAGCGCTCGATCAGCTCCTCGCCGAACGCCCGGCGTGCGGCGATCGCGTCGAACGTGCCCGACCCGTTGATGATCGGGTGGGCCAGCTCGATCCCGCAGAACTCGACGGTCAATGTCCCGCTCCCGCGAAGGCGATCGCGGTGGCCAGACGCCGCGCCTCGATCACCGGGCCCTCCAGGCAAAGCCTGATGTAGCCGTCGACGGTCGGCACCACGCAGCCGAAGCACGCCCCGAAGCCGCAGGCCATGCCTGACTCCAGGGCCAACTGCGCCGGCACCGCCCGCTCAATGCACATCGCCCGGACCGCCTCGAGCATGGCCGGCGGTCCGCAGGCGTAGACCTCGAGACCCTCCCCGCGTTCGTCGAGCTCGTCCTTGAGCAGGTCGGTGACCAGGCCGTCGTGGCCGACGCTACCGTCGTCGGTGGCCACGGTGGGGTTGTGCAGAAGCGCGGCTCCTTCAGCACGGGCGCGGTCCCGGAAGCCGAGAAGGGCCGGGGTGGGCGGCCCGAGCTCGTCCTGCCAGATGGCCAGCGGCGCGATCCCCACCCCTCCTCCGACGAGCAGCGGCTCGCGATCGTCACGGGGCGACGCGAACCCGTTGCCCAGCGGGCCGACCAGCAGCAGCTCATCGCCCGGCTCGAGCTCGCACAGCCGGTTGGTGCCAGGCCCGACGTCCTCGATCAGGAAGTGAAGCTCGAGGGTGGGTGGGAGCAGTTTCGCCCGGAGGACGCTGAAGGCCCTGGGCAGGAACGGGCGCTCGCCCTCTCCCCCGCCCCAGCGCTCCGCGGTGGCGAGCATGTAGAACTGACCGGCCCTGGGCTTCGGACCGCCGGGGTCCCGGCAGCGCAGGACCGCGTAGGCGCCATGGGTCTCGCGCGCGATGACCGTCGCCGCCCGGCGGCCGAACGGAGCGCTCACGCGACCTCGGTTGGCTTGACGGACGCCTCGCGCAGGCCATGGATCTCCTGCAGCGAGAGCACCTCGGGCTCGCCGCGGCGGGCGGCGGCGATCGCGCGGGCGGCCGCCATTCCTCCGGCCATCGTCGTGATGCACGGGATTCCGCGGGCGATCGCGGCCGTGCGGATCTCGTAGCCGTCGGCGCGGGCGCCGGTGCCGACCGGGGTGTTGATCACCAGATCGACCTCGCCGCGCTCGATCCAGTCGACCACGTGCGGCGAGCCCTCGCCGATCTTGTTGAGGGTCTCGGCCGGGATGCCCATGCGGCGCATCGCGCGCGCCGTGCCGCGGGTGGCGATGATGTCGAAGCCGAGGTCGTGCAGAAGGGTGGCGATGCCGGTTGCGGCCGGCTTGTCGCCGTCGGCCACCGTGATGAACACCCGGCCGTGGCCCGGGAGGGTCGCCCCGGCGGCCGCCTGGGCCTTGGCGAACGCGGTCGGGAAGTCGCGCGCGATGCCCATGACCTCGCCGGTCGAGCGCATCTCGGGGCCGAGCAGCGAGTCGGCGCCGGCGAAGCGGTCGAACGGGAGCACGACCTCCTTGACGCAGATGTGCCCGTTCGAGGTGTCGGCCGGGAGATGCAGGTCGGCCAGGCGCTCGCCGAGCAGCACCCGGCAGGCCAGCTTGGCCACCGGCAGTCCGATCGCCTTGGAGACGAATGGCACGGTGCGCGATGCCCGCGGGTTGGCCTCGATCACGTACAGGACGTCTTCGTGAATCGCGAACTGCACGTTGAGCAGGCCGATCACGTTCAGCGCCCTGGCGATGCCCTCGGTCTGGGCTCTGATCTGGCTGAGCATCTCCTCGCCCAGGGTGTGCGGCGGCAGCACGCAGGCCGAGTCGCCCGAGTGGATCCCGGCCTCCTCGACGTGCTGCATGATCCCCGCGATCCACACGTCGGTGCCGTCGCCGACCGCGTCGACGTCGACCTCGATCGAGTCCTCGAGGAACCGGTCGAGGTAGATCATCGTGCCGGGCTCTCGCGCCACGCGGTCGAGGTATTCGGCCAGTCCGTCGACGCTGTAGACGATCTCCATGGCCCGCCCGCCCAGGACGTAGCTCGGGCGCACGAGCAGCGGGAAGCCGACCTGCTCGGCTTGGCGCAGGGCCTCGTCGGTCGAGGTCGCGGTGGCGTACGGCGGGGCCTGGTAGCCGAGCGCGTCGAGCAGCGGTCCGAACCGCGAGCGGTCCTCGGCGAGGTCGATCGCGTCGACGCTCGTGCCGAGGATCGGCATGCCGGCCTCGCTCAGCCCGGCGGCCAGCTTGAGCGGGGTCTGACCGCCGAACTGCACGACCACGCCTTCGGGCCGCTCGACCGCGCACACCGCGAGCACGTCCTCGAGCGTGAGCGGTTCGAAGTACAGGCGGTCCGAGGTGTCGTAGTCGGTCGAGACGGTCTCCGGGTTGCAGTTGATCATCACCGCGTCGCGGCCCTGCTCGCGCACGGTCTGCGCGGCGTGCACGCAGCAGTAGTCGAACTCGATCCCCTGTCCGATGCGGTTCGGACCCGAACCCAGGATCACCACGCTCGGCCGGGGGCCGCGGTCCACCTCGTTCTCGCCGCCGCGCTCGTACGAGGAGTAGTAGTAGGGAGTGCGGGCGGCGAACTCGGCCGCGCACGTGTCGACCGACTTGTACGTGCGCTCGTGCTCGCTTTCGCTGTGCGCGCCCGGTTCGGCCACGAGCTCGGAGAGCTCGCGCAGGAACCACGGGTCGATGCTGGTGCGGCGATGCAGCTCGTCGGTGGGCAGGCCGCGGCGCAGTGCGTCGAGCAGATGGTCGAAGCGCTCGGCGCCGCCGGACTCCAGTGCCGTGAGCAGCTCCTCGTCGTCCTGGGGCGGATGCGGCCTCGAGTCGAGCTCGCGCGAGCGCAGCGCCTTGGCGAACGCTTGCTTGAAGGTCCGCCCGATCGCCATCGCCTCCCCCACCGACTTCATGTGCGTGGTCAGCCCGGCCTCGGCGCCCGGGAACTTCTCGAACGCGAAGCGCGGCCACTTGACCACGCAGTAGTCGATGGCCGGCTCGAAGCTGGCCGGCGTGGCCCGGGTGATGTCGTTGGGGATCTCCTGCAGCGTGTAGCCGACGGCCAGCCGGGCGGCGATCTTGGCGATCGGGAAGCCGGTCGCCTTGCTGGCCAGCGCGCTCGAGCGCGACACGCGCGGGTTCATCTCGATCACCACGATCTCGTCGGTGGCGCGGTTGACCGCGAACTGGACGTTCGAGCCGCCGGTCTCGACGCCGACCGCGCGGATCGCCGCGATGGCCTGGTCGCGCAGGGTCTGGTACTGCCGGTCGGTCAGCGTCTGCTGCGGCGCCACACACACGCTGTCGCCGGTGTGCACGCCCATCGGGTCGAGGTTCTCGATCGAGCAGACGATCACCACGTTGTCGGCCCGGTCGCGCATCACCTCGAGCTCGAACTCGCCCCACCCGAGCACGGACTCCTCCAGCAGCACCTGGGAGATCGGCGAGGCCTTGAGGCCGCGGCCGACCACGCGGGACAGTTCGTCGATCGTGCGCACGACGCCACCGCCCTTGCCGCCGAGCGTGAAGGCCGGCCGCACGATGAACGGCAGGCCGATCTCGTGGACGGCGGCGTGGGCTTCCTCGATCGTGTGGGCGATCGCGCTGCGCGGCACCCGCAGCCCGGCGTCGGTCATGGTCTCGCGGAACCGCTCGCGGTCCTCGGCCCGCTCGATCGCCTCGTAGTCGGCGCCGATCAACTCGACGCCGTAGCGCTCGAGCGTGCCGTCCTCGAACAGGGCCTTGGCCAGGTTGAGCGCGGTCTGGCCACCCAGCGTGGGCAGCAGGGCGTCGGGGCGCTCGCGTTCGATGACCTGCCGCACCGGGCCGGCCAGCAACGGCTCCACGTAGGTCGTGGTGGCGACCTCGGGGTCGGTCATGATCGTGGCCGGGTTGGAGTTGACCAGCACGACCTCGTAGCCCTCCTCCATCAGCACCCGGCAGGCCTGGGTGCCCGAGTAGTCGAACTCGGCCGCCTGGCCGATCACGATCGGGCCCGAGCCGATCAGGAGGATCTTGTGGAGGTCGTCGCGCCGGGGCATCTATGCGGCGTCTCGGATTTCGTTGACGAACCGGTCGAACAGGTGCAGGGCGTCGTTGGGCCCGGGTCCCGCCTCGGGGTGATACTGGACGGTCGCGCCCTGGACGTCTCTCAGCGCGAGCCCCTCGACCGTGCGGTCGTAGAGGTTGATGTGGGTGAGCTCGGCGGCGCCGAAGTCGGTCTCCCAGCGGACCGCCTCGTCGCTGTCGATCGTCTTCGCACCGTTGGGGCCGAGGACCGCGAAGCCGTGGTTCTGACTGGTGATCTCGACGACCCCGGTGGTCAGGTCCTTGACCGGATGGTTGGCGCCGTGGTGGCCGAACGGCAGCTTGTAGGTCTCCAGGCCGACCGCGCGGCACAAGAGCTGGTGGCCGAGGCAGATGCCGTACACGGGGCGCTTGCCGATGAGCTGCCGCACGGTGTCCACCACGTAGTCCAGCGAGGCCGGGTCGCCGGGGCCGTTGGCCAGGAAGATCGCGTCGGGATCGCCGTGCAGGAGCGCTTCGGGGGTCGACGTGCAGGGATGAAGCTCGACGACCGCACCGCGCTCGAGCAGGTTGCGGATGATCGAGCGCTTCACGCCGGTGTCGATCATCGCGATGCGAATCCCCCCCACCCCGTCGTTCTCGTTGCCGAGGACGATGCGCTGCGGCGGCGTCACGTCGCGCACCAGGTCGCGGCCGGCCATGTCGGGCTCCTGGCCGATCAACTCGCGGGCGTCGGCCTCGGCGATCGCGGCCCCGAACACGCCGCCGCGCATCGCGCCCCGGTCGCGGATGTGGCGAACCAGCGCGCGCGTGTCGAGGTCGGTGATGGCCGGGATGCCATTTGCCTCGAGCCAGGTGAGCCAGCCCTGCTCGGCGCGCGGAGCGTCGTGGTGGTCGACCGCGGCGCGCATGATCGCGGCCCGGGCGTGCACGCCGTCTGACTCCATGGCCCGGCTTGACACGCCGTAGTTGCCGATCTGGGGGTAGGTGAACGTGAGCAGCTGCCCGGCGTAGCTCGGATCGGTCATCGCCTCCTGGTAGCCCGACATCGAGGTCGTGAACACGATCTCGCCGACCGCGGGCGCCTCGGCGCCGCAGGCCAGCCCGTCGAACCGGGCGCCGTCCTCGAGCAGGACATAGGCGGTGTGCCGACTCACCGAACCGCCGGAGCCTCGGCCGGCATCCGGGTCACGTGCGCCACCGTCCCGGCCGCCACTGTCAGCAGCACCCGGCCCTGGAGCAGGCGTCCGTGGAAGCAGCAGTTGGCCGAGCGGCTGGCGTAGCCCTCGGCGCCGACCTCGAAGCGCGCCTCGAGGTCCACCAGGCACAGGTTGGCCTCGCGGCCGGTCTCGATCCGCGGGATCGCGAGCCCGTACAGGGCGCCCCCGGCGGTCATCCGCTCGATCACGGTCTCGAGCTCGAGCTCGCCGGTGAGCACGAGCTCGGTGTAGAGCGCCGCGAACGCCGTCTCGAGCCCGGTTGAGCCCATCGGCGCCTGCTCGAACGGCACCTCCTTCTCGTGGGCGGCGTGCGGGGCGTGGTCGGTGGCGACGCAGTCGATCAGCCCGTCCTTGAGGGCTTGCACAAGCGCGCGGCGGTCCTCCTCGGTGCGGAGCGGCGGGTTCATCTTGAAGCGGCTGTCGAGCGTGCGGACGAGGTCGTCGGTGAGCGTCAGATGATGCGGGCAGGCCTCGGCGCTGACGTCTGCGCCGGCTGCCTTGGCATGGCGCAGGACGTCGACCGACTCCACGCAGGACAGATGCTGGAAGTGCACCCGGGCGTTCTCGTAGCCGGCCAAGGCGGCGTCGCGCGCCACCATCGTCGACTCCGACAGCGACGGGATCCCGGCGATGCCGAGGCGCGCCGACACGGCTCCTTCGTGCATCACGCCGTCGCGCGAGAGCTCGGGGTCCTCTTCGTGCAGCGCGATCACCCCGCCGCACAGGCGCTGGTACTGGAGCGCCTTGCGCAGCGTGCCGGCCGACACCACGGGCTTGCCGTCATCCGTGAAGCCGAGCGCGCCGGCGTCGCGGAGCTCGGCCATCTCGGTGAGCTCGGCGCCCTTCAGGTTGCGCGTGATCGACGCCAGGAACCCGACCGGTACGTTCGCCTGGCGCGTCGCGGCCTCGGTCAGCGAGCGGAGGATCGAGGCGTCGTCGAGGACCGGGTCGGTGTTCGGCATCGCGATCACCGCGCAGAACCCGCCGGCGGCGGCCGCGGCCGTGCCGGTCTCGAGGTCCTCCTTGTACTCCTGCCCGGGCGTGCGCAGGTGCACATGCGGGTCGACGAAGCCGGGGAACAGATGCTTTCCGGCGCCCTCGATCGTCTCGACGGCGGGCGTCGCGCTCAGTGATCCGGGCGAGCCGAGCTCGGCGATGTGACCGTCACGGATGAGGACGTCGTGCGGCTCGTCGAGGTCGACCCGCGGGTCGAGGACGTGCGCGTTCTTGATCAGGAGCTCGGCTCCGGGCGCTGGACGGTGGAACAGGCGGTTGGTGCTCATCACGCCACCGCCGCCAGCGTCGGGGCGCCCACCAGCAGTTCGTAGAGAACCGCCATCCGGACCGCCACCCCAGCCCGGACCTGAGCGCCGATCAGCGCCACCGGGGAGTCGATCGCCTCGCCGCTCAGTTCGACGCCGCGGTTCACGGGCCCGGGATGCATCAGCAGCTGGTTTGGGTTCAGCCGCGCCGACGTGATCTGATAGCGGGCGGCGTACTCGCGCAGCGAGGGCACGAACGAGTCGCGCATCCGCTCCTGCTGCATGCGCAGCACGTACACCACGTCGGCTTCGTGCAGGTTGCCCAGCGTGGTCGCCGCCTTGCACCCGAGCGCTTCGATCTCCCGGGGGATCAGCGTGGGCGGCCCGCACACGGTCACGGTGGCGCCCATCCGGGTGAAGGCGAGGATGTTCGAGCGGGCGACCCGGGAATGGAGCACGTCCCCGACGATCCAGATCCGCGCGCCGTCGAGCGAGCCGAGCCGCCGG
Organism: uncultured Solirubrobacterales bacterium; assembly: GCA_963841535.1. Taxonomy (GTDB): domain Bacteria; phylum Actinomycetota; class Thermoleophilia; order Solirubrobacterales; family Solirubrobacteraceae; genus Palsa-465. The sequence goes on from CAWJDF010000006.1 coordinate 297,946, forward strand.
CGCAGCGTGAACACGTCGAGCAGGGCCTGCGTGGGGTGCTCGTGCTTGCCGTCGCCGGCGTTGATCACCGCCGCGGGCGTCCACCCGGCGACCAGGCTGGCGGCGCCGGCGTGAGGCGAGCGGATCACGATCGCAGCCGGGTCGTAGGCCGACAGCGTCTGCACGGTGTCCTTGAGCGACTCGCCCTTGTCGACGGCCGAGCCCTGCGAGCGGATCGAGACCACGTCGGCGCTCAGCCGCTTGGCCGCGAGCTCGAAGCTCGAGCTGGTCCGCGTGCTCGCCTCGTAGAACAGGTTGACGATCGTGCGCCCGCGCAGCGCGGGCACCTTCTTGATCTCGCGGCCGGAGACCTCGTCGAAGGACTCCGCACGGTCGAGGATGCGCTCGATGGCCGGCCGGTCTAGGTCCTCGATCGAGAGCAGGTGACGTCCCAGCCTCGTCATGCCGCCACCCTCGTTGTCGAGGGCGCCGGGCCGATCGTGACCTCGTCGACGCCGTCGATCTCCTCGACGCAAACGTTCACTCGCTCCTCCTGGGACGTAGGAAGGTTTTTGCCCACGTAGTCGGGGCGGATCGGCAGCTCGCGGTGGCCGCGGTCGATCAGCACGGCGAGCTGCACGCGCGCCGGCCGGCCGTAGTCGAACGTCGCGTCGATCGCGGCCCGCACGGTGCGACCGGTGTAGAGCACGTCGTCGACGATCACGATCGTGCGGCCGTCGATCGAGAACTCCAGGTGCGTGGCGTGCACGACCGGCGCCGTGGGACGAATTGCGTAGTCGTCGCGGTAGAACGAGATGTCGAGGTCACCGAGCGGTACCGCCGGCTCGAGCAGCTCGCTGGTCAGCGCCTGGAGCCGACGCGCCAGCACCGCACCGCGCCGGTGGATGCCGACCAGAGCGATCGCTCCATCCGGGTTCTTCTCGACTATCTCGTGGGCGATCCGCACCAGCGTGCGGCGCATGTCATCGCGGCCGAGCACGACCGTCACCGTTCACGCGCTCCTTCCCGGCCTCGCTGGACCTGATTAAAGGAACCGACGTGGACCAGCGTAACAGCGAGCCCGGCGGATTGAGCCTGGCTGAGAAACGTCATCAGGCGAGACGTTTCTCAGCCAGCCCCTTGCCTCGAACTCCGGTAGAGCACATGCGGGAGACCGGCGTGGACGATGTTGCGCTCGTATGTGAAGCCGGCCTTCTCCATGACCCTGCGGGACGCGGCGTTGCCCGGAAGCGTGAACGCGACGAGCCCGAGCAGCCCGAGTTGGTCGAACGCCACATCGACGCACGCGTGCGCGAGCTCGGTGGCCAGGCCCTGCCCCCAGCGCTCCGGTACTACGGCCCAGCTGGCCTCGATGTCGTTCAGCCCCGCGGTGTAGGTGTACTGAAGGCCGCCCCGGCCGACCATCTCGCCGGTGTCGCGGTCGCGCAGGAGCCACATCCCGAAGCCGTGCCGGTCCCAGTGATCGACCTTGGCGGCGAGGCCTTCGAGCACGTCGGCCTCGGTCGGCGGCTTGATCCGGGGCCACAGCGTGGCCGAGACGCGCGGGTCGAGCAGCAGCCGCTGCAGCTCGCCACCCTGCTCGAGGCGCAGGCGCTCGAGGAGCAGCCGCCCGGTCTCCAGGCGCTCGATCGTCCCCGTGCTCATCGAGCCGTGTCCCCCACCGGCTCGCCCTCCTCGGCCTCGGGCTCGCCGGCACCTTCGCGCCCGCCCTCGGCCGCCGGGCGGTCCTCCCAGCGGATCAGCTCGGGCTCGCCGCGCTCCGGGAACGGGATCTCGATCGTGTCGAAGTCGCGCGGGAGCACGGTGCGGGGGAAGATCGCGCGGGCTTCCTCGCGTAGCAGCCCGACCGGGTACCGGGTCGAGAAGTGCGTGAGCGCGAGCATGGTCACGCCGGCGTCGCGGGCCAGCGTGGCCGCCTGACCGGCGGTCGAGTGGCCCGTCTCGGCGGCTCGGTCGCGCTCCTCCTCGGCGAACGTGGCCTCATGCAACAGGAGGTCGGCGGCGTGGCTGGCGATCGCCAGCGTCTCGCACGGCGAGGTGTCGCCGGAGATCACGACCTTGCGCCCAGCGCGCGCCGGCCCCAGCACCTGCTCGGGGCGCACGCCGTCGACCGTCTCGCCGCGCTGGAGGCGCCCGAAGTCCGGACCGGGAGTCACCCCGAGCTCGGTCGCCGCCTTCGGATCGAACTCTCCCGGACGCGGGTCCTCGTAGATCACGTAGGCGAACGCGTTCGAGACGCGGTGGGCGACCGGCACCGGCGCGATCTTGTATCCCGCGCGCTCGAGCACGTCGCCCGGCGCGAGCTCCACCAGCTCGAGCTCGAAGCGCACCCGCCCCGCCACCCGCATGGCCAGTGTGATCAGCTCGCGCAGGCCCGGCGGTCCGTGGACGGCCAGCGGCCGCTCCCGTGCGCGCAGGTCGAATGTCTTGAGCAGGCCGGGCAAGCCCAACCAGTGGTCGGCATGGAAGTGGGTCAGGAACACCTCGGTGAGCTCGGTCAGGCCGACCGACTGCACGAGCTGGCGCTGGGTCCCCTCGCCGCAGTCGAACAGGATCCGGTCGCCCCCCCGGCGCACCAGCACCGCCGGCAGCCCGCGCCACGCGGTCGGGATCGAGCCCGCGGTGCCGGCGAAGAAAACCGAGAGGTCCATCGCGTCCAGTCTGTCAGTCGAGGCCGATGAGCTCGAAGCTCACGCGGCCGCGGCGCACGGTGGCCACGCCCATCGTGTGTGCGGGGGAGCGGCGGCGCTCGGTGGGGCTGCCCGGGTTGAAGATCTGAAAGCCGTCGGGAGCGCTTTCGTGCAGCGGGATGTGCGAGTGGCCGAAGACGACCGCGTCGGTCTCGGGAAACCGCCGGCGCATGCGGGCCAGCCGCCCCTTGGCCGGTCCGGCGTCGTGGGTGAGGGCGATCGTGGCGCCTCCAGCCTCGATCGCGGCGCTCGCCGGCAGCGCCGCCCGGACCTCGGCGTCGTCGACGTTTCCGTGCACGGCAACCACCACGCCATAGGCCTCCAGCTCGTCCAGCACCGCCATCGTCATCAGGTCGCCGGCATGCAGGATCAGATCGGCGCGCCGAAGCCGCTCCACGCACGCGTCCGGCAGCCGGCGCCCTCCGCGCGGCATGTGCGTATCCGAGATGACCGCGATCTGAACGGTAAGCTCCTGTGGGTCCTGACTCTAAGGGACACCCCGCGCCCGTAGCTCAGGGGATAGAGCGCGCGCCTCCGGAGCGCGAGGTCGCAGGTTCAAATCCTGCCGGGCGCGTTGACGAGCCCTCCTGGGCGGCGGCCTCCTCAGGGCGGGCGCTTCGGCGCCGGTCGTCCGGCCGGGATCGGATGACCAGGACGACCGGCGGCAGCGTTAATGCTTACCAAAGCGGGGCATGTTTATGCACGGCTGTCGGCGGCCCGAAACTCATATGGAGGTGTTCGTATCAAGCCCGATTGAGGTATCGGGGTTCCGCGGGGGAGTTGGGCTCGGCTGAGGGGGCGGCGGGCCTGGCGGGTGCGCGACGCGCGGTCAGACTCATATGCGCGGGTTGGGTACCGCAGGACCGTGTTTCGTCGTGAGAGCCCGCTGTCTAGGGTCGAGCGTGGCCGTCGCTGGCGCGGCGGTTGCTCATAGTTTCGCCGCGGATGCTCTCGCGCGTGGGGGCCTGGCGGCTTCCGCCGCCTCCTCAGCCGAGTTTCGTGGGGCTGGTTCATGCTGCTGTTAGCTGCCGTTCTCCGTGCTTCGGGGGTTGGGGGTCCTCTGCGTGAGGGGGTCGCCCGCCGGCAGGGATGCCGGCGGAACTGGGCACGGACGGAAGCTGGAGGTTGTAAGTGACGATCGCCCAACAGAACCCGGCAAGCTGGCGGGCGACCGCGACCGCGACGATCGTGCGGCGCTTGCCGCGTTTGCCCTCGAGCTGGCGCCAGACGCGGTGTAGGCGCTGCTGGGCCTTCCAGGCGATCGCGATCACCGCCTGGTCCTGGCCGTCCTGTCGGCGCTCCAGCACGGTCCCAAGCCGGGGTGGGCGGCGGTAATGCCATGCCGCCTCGACCAGCAGCCGGCGGGCGTGCCGGGAGCCGGACTTGGTGATCGCGCCCTGCCGGCGACTCTCCCCCGTGCTGTGCTCGGAGGGCACCAGCCCGAGGTAGCTGGCCAGCAGGCGGGGGTGCTCGAAGCGCGCAAAGTCTGAGACCTCGACCGCGAGCCCGACCGCCGAGAGCGTGTCGATCCCGCGCAGGCATCTGAGCCGGGCGACATCCTGCGCGAACGGCGAGCTCGGGATCAGCTCTGAGATCGCGGCCTCGAGCGTGTGGCGGCGGATCTCCAGCGCATCGATCGCGCCGATGTACTCCGACAGGGTCAGCTGCGCACCCCGCTCACCCAGATCGATCTTCGCCAGCCAGGCCCGGTGGCGCTCGCCCCAGCGGCTGGTCGTTTCCTGGTAGCGGACGTCGTGGCGCAACAGCAGCTTCGACAAACGGTGCCGGGCGCGCATCAGATCCCCGCGCAGATCCTCCCGCGCCCGGACCAAGTCGCGCAGCGACTCCTCCGCCGGCGAGGGCACCCTGACCGCGTGCAACGCGCCGATCATCAACAGCCGCACCAGCCGCTCGGCGTCACGCTGATCGGTCTTGATCCGATCCTGCGAGGGGCGCTCGATCTTCCCCGGGGCCGCCACCACACACTCAATCCCCGCCGTCGCCAGCGCCCGCTGAAGCCCATAGCCGGTCGGGCCAGCCTCGTACGCGACCCGCGTCGGGCCCGGCAGCCCAGCGCAGAACGTCACCACCGCCACCGGCTCACCCGGCAGGCGATGCACAGTCATCTCCCCGGACTCGGCGTCGACCGCGCACGCCAGCACCTTCGCGGCATGCACGTCCAAGCCGACCCAGGTGCGAACCTTGGTCATGGTCGGCTCCTCCTATACGGTTGTCGTGGCCGCCGCGCAGGTGTCAGCTGCGCGGCTACTTCAACCCGCCACCACGATCGCGTGGGGGGCGCCGGCCTTCCTTCGACGACCGGCCGGCCGTTCCTCCATATGGTCTAGAGCGGGCGAGATGACGTAAACGGTCGGGGGCGTCAATCGGAAATCGCTCACGGTCCCACTTCGACTGCGGGCCAGGGGTATCTCGGGAGCGTAGGCCAGAGCTTCAGCACGGCCGTCGGCTCCAGTTGTGGGCACGGTTCCAGTTCTGGGCGCGACCCGAGCCCGCCGGGCGGCGGCCGCACCAACGGGCCGGCGTCACCCCCGGGGCGAGCCCAGGGCGTGGGCCGTGGCCGATCAACGGGCGCGGGGAGGCCTGCTGATCCCAGCCCGTCACCGGCCAGGGCCGGCGGCGGCGCGGATGCGCCGCCGACAGGCCAAGGAGGCGGCGCCGGTCCACCGCCGAAAGGCCAAGCCGGCGGCGCCGGTCCGCCCCCAAGTCGTCGGTAGTCCCGACGGGGTGGCCCGGCAGGGGGTCGCCCGGACCAACCGGCTCATCCTGTGCCACCGGCTCATCCTGTCCCACCGGACCATCCCTCGTCAGCGGACCATCCCTCGTCAGCGGACCATCGCGCACCCGGACCGTCCTGCGCCATCGGCCACACCCGCTGCCGGCGTTGGAGAGCGATGTGCCTCCACCGGCCGGTGACGGCCGCAGCCTCGCCCGCCAGGTCCTGACCGGCGTCGAGCCGGTAGACGCGGGCGTCGCCGGGCAGGCGTCGGAGACGATCAGCCATCTCCGGAGACGGGCCTCCCGCGCCCAGGTTTCATGACGAGCGCCGCACGCGGGCGTCTGACGTAACCGGCTGCAGCCTGCACGCTCGAGTGCCGCCATTTGGCACCGCCTCTCACCGTGGGCACGCCTTCCGCGTTCAGACAGTCGGCGATGGCCTGCAAGGTCATCCCGTCCGCACGCATCTGCGCGATCCGCGCACGGAGATCGGGATCGTCGACCACCGCCGGGCGCCCGATCGTTCGGCCACTTCGTCTCGCTGTACGAAGGCCAATCCGAGTTCGCTCGCTCAGACGGGCGGACTCCCATCGAGACACCTCCACGAGCAGGCCGGCCGCGAGCTGTCCCTCGACCTCCTCGGTGTCGAATGCCTGCGCCGCGGCTACAAGCCGAGCGTGCGATCGGACCAGCCATTCGATGACCTTGCCGAGTTCAGCGGCTGAGCGGGTGATTCGGGAGAGCTCCGAAACCACCAGTCCTGAGGCATCGCCGAGGGCGATTCGCTCCAGCGCGTAGGCAAAGCCGGGCCGGGTCAAGGCCCTGCCGTTGGAGGGCTCACGTTCGCTCACGACCTCCATCAGCTCGAGTCCGCGCCGCTCGCACTCGCGCTCGATCACTCGAGCCTGGTGCTCGAGTTCTCGTCTCACGACATCGTCCGCGCCACAGCCGCTTGCGTACCCGACGACCAACGATCCAGCGGTTACCGATCCCGTTCTCGCGCCCTTCCCACCCCCCTCTTCTGGTGGGTGTCGATGACCAATCATCTCTGCCATGCCTCTACCTCCAAGCCGGCCTCGAGCGCAGCGCGCTCGACGACGTCCTATTCGCCAACCGAGGCCCCGGGCGTGTGCCCCACGACGGTCCGGCATTGGGCCCGAGGACGGAGCACCACACGCCACTGCGTCTCAAAATCGAACAAAACATGGCTCAGAAGCACGGACGTAACCCATTCCTCTGTGCCCGACACCACAACTCACGTTCCCTCCTTGTTCCTACAACGCCGGCGGGGCGCAAAAGTCGGCCGCTAACTTCTCCTTCACGCGCCCTTCACATTTCGGCTCGCTCACAAGCTCGGCTCGAGGCTCACAAGCTCCGCCCCCGGTCTGACGCAAACGAACGGTGCGTCAGTCGTGTTCTGTCCCCAGTTCCGGAATACTCCAACTGACGCCACGGGCATAACGACCCGGCGCCGGGAAGGTACGAGCCAACAGATGGGGTGACACCGCGTTCGTGCATGGGGTGACCCGATCAGCTTCGGCGAAAGCCAGGTTTCCGGAGTCGCCACCAGCTGGATCTCCTGGGAGGTAGGCGATGCACCCTCACCGTCGGCCGAACGATTCATCGACTTGGAGCGTCGCCGAAATGCGCCTCAACTCGCTCGAGCTCGCGTTGCTGGCGGAGTTCAACCTCGAGATGGCGGCCGCCTATGACGAGGTGGCCACGGATCCTGCCGCCGGGCCGGAGACCCGGGCAGCGGCTCGCGACTCGGTCAATCGGGGGCGAGAACGAGCACGGCTGTTCCAATTGGAAGCGCAGCGGCTGAGCGCACACCCCACGGCCGTAGCGGAACCGCCGATCCCGGCCCAACCGGCGCGCTACGCCGGCCCGGAGCGGCGAACCCGTCAACGCCGCGTCCGCGAACGTCGACGCCCCGGGCCACTTCAGCCGGGTGGGCTCGGTGGATCCGAGCGGCGGGTCAATCTCGATCGGCGCAGGCGCGATCGAAGGCGAGCGGATAGCTCGGTTCGAGAGCCATGACGTAGTCACCCGCTCGTCCATTCGTTGACCCCCGCGGCGCTGGTGTAAAGACGGGCGCCGGTCGGCCGATTGCCCACTCAATGGTGGGCAGGCTGATCGTGCTCGGGACCGTGCTGGTCGCCCTCGCCGGCGCTGCGCCGGCCGGCGCCGCCGTGGCTTGCCCGGCCGGCGTTCCCAGCCAGACCATCACGGTGGTCAACCAGGCGAAGGTCCGGACCCGGGTGCTGGCCAGGGTCGAGCGCGCAGTGTCCGCACAGTCGCTGCAGGTGCGTGGCGCCTGGAGCACGCCGTGCGCGCAGTTCGGCCCCGGCGGCTGGAAGGTGTATCTGAAGATCGGCGGAGCCCAGCCCCACGGCGAGCACTACTTCTTCGGCCAGCCCTACGCGCTGGTGTGGACCGCGGGCGCTTCGGTGGAGGGTTGGTCGCGCGACTTCTCGCACGAGCTGATCGAGATGCTCGAGGACCCCACGCTCGACGTCCGCTACATGCACGAGGGATCGACGTGGCAGCGGGAGATTGCTGACCCGGTTGAGGGCCTCGGCTACCGGCTGGACGGCGTGTACGTGAGCGACTTCGTGACTCCGAACTGGTACGCGGGGGCGAGCACCGGCGCCGACGTTCGCTGCCAAGGCGTCAGCTGCGCCGACGACAGCCCGCTGATCGCCCCGGCGGTCAACGCCGGTCCGTGGGATCGGATGCAGGCGCTCGACGGGGCCTGGGCCGTGTTCGGCCCGAGGACGCTGCTGCGCTCCTCGCAGTAGCCTCCCGCCGCGATGTCGAGGCGGCGGTGGGCTGACAAGCTCGACCCGGTGCGCCGGCGCCTGCAACAGCGGGTCGGCCAGGATCCGCTGCGCTACGCGGACCTCTCCCCCGAGCGGCACGCCCTGTTCAGGCGCGTGCAGGCCTACACCCAGACCAGTCTCGAGCGGGTGGCCACGCTGGCCGATGCGGTCGAGTACGTGATCGGGGCGAACGTTCCGGGCGACCTGGTCGAGTGCGGCGTGTGGCGGGGCGGGAGCTCGATGGCGATCGCGCTCACCCTGCTGCGCCTAGGCGCCGGAGAGCGCCGGCTGTGGCTGTATGACACGTTCGGGCGGATGCCGGAGCCGGGACGCCACGACCACGACTACGCCGGGCGGGCGGTGAGCGGCCATGAGGAATCGATGCTCGGCGAAAGCGGGCTGTCGCTGTCCGACGTGCAGGCCGCCATGCGCTCGACCGGCTATCCCGAGGAGCGGATCAGCTATGTGGCCGGGCGGATCGAGGACACAATCCCAGCCTCGGTGCCGGCGGAGATCGCGCTGCTCCGACTCGATACCGACTGGTACGAGTCGACCCGGCACGAGCTCGAGCATCTCTACCCCCGCCTGGTCCGCGGCGGCGTGCTGATGATCGACGACTACGGGCACTACGCCGGCGCGCGCCAGGCCGTCGATGAGTACTTCGCCGGCCGACCGATCCTGCTCGCCCGGGTCGACTACACCGGCCGCATGGCGGTCAAGCCGTAGCCTTCGCCTGGTGAGCGAGCGCATCGACCTCGGGCCGGGACGGGCGATCCGCCACGAGCGCGATGTCGACCGCTGTGCCGTGCTGCTCCCCGGGCAGTTCTATCCGACCCGGGCCCCGGCCCTGTGGTTCGCGCGGGAGGCCGCGATGCACCGGGGCTGGAGCGCCATCGAGGTCCTTGGCGAGCCCGGCGAGCAGGACGATCCGCTCGGATGGGAGCGCGAGTGCGCGCGGCGCGCCATCGAGGCGGCCGGCCGGGCGCAGGTGCTCGTGATCGGCAAGTCGCTGGCCAGCCTGCTCGCCGGCGAGATCGCCGAGCGCGACCTACCGGCCGTGTGGCTCACCCCACTCCTGGGCGAGCCGTCGGTGATCGACGGTCTGGCCGCGACGCGGCAGCCGGCCCTCCTGGCCAGCGGCGACGCGGATCCCACGTGGCAGCTCGACGCGCTGCCCGACAACCCCGCGATCGAGGTGCTCGAGCTGCTCGGCGTCGATCACGCGGTGCAGGTCCCCGGCGATCCGCGAGCGTCGGTGGACGTGCTCGCGCGACTCCTCGACGGGATCGCGCGGTTCGTCGATCGCGTCGCCGGCTAGCGTCTCACCCGGCCCGCCTAGAGCGAGCGCAGCGCGGGCAGGAACTCCTTCTTCGCCCAGGTCGTAAACGCCTTCTGCTGGTCGGCGCCGATCTGCACGATCGCCACCTCGTCGAAGCCGGCGTCGACGAACGCCTTGACCGCCTCGAAGTGCTCGTCAAGGTCCGGGCCACAGGACAGCGCCTCGGCCACCTGGTCGGGGGTGACGAACTGGGTGGCGCCTTCGAACGAGTCGGGGTTTGGGAGGTCGGCATTGACGTTCCAGCCAAGCCCGAACCAGCGGAACTGCTCGTGGGCACGCTCGATCGCGGCGTCCTTGGCCTTGTCGTAGGCGATCGCCACCTGCCCGACTCGCGACTTGCCGGCGCCGCCGGCCGCCCGGTCGAACAGCTCGCCGAGCTCGGCCTCGGGCTGGACCGCGATCATCATGTCGGCCTTCTTGCCGGCGAGCTGGCAGGAGTCAGGGCCCGACACGGCGATTCCGATCGGCACGCGCTCGTCCGGCAGGTCCCATAGCCGCGCGGACTCGACGTCGAAGTACTCACCGCGGTAGTTCACCGTCCCGTCCCCGTCGGTGTCGAACAGCGCGCCGATGATGTCGACGGCCTCGCCGAGCATCTCGTGGCGCACGCCGACCGACGGCCAGCGCTGGCCGACGACGTGCTCGTTGAGGTTCTCGCCTGCGCCCAGGCCGAGCCGGAACCGGTTGCCGGAGAGGATCTGCAGCGTGGCCGCCTTCTGGGCCACCACGGCCGGGTGGTAGCGGAGGGTCGGGCAGGTCACATAGGTCATGAGCGGGATCTGCTCGGTGGCCTGGGCGGCGGCGCCCAGGATGGCCCAGGCGTAGCCGGAATGACCCTGCGACGCCAGCCACGGCTGGTAGTGATCGCTGATCACCGAGAAGTCGAAGCCCGCCTTCTCGGCCCGCTGGATGTCCTGCACCAGCTGGTCGGGACGCGATTGCTCGCACATCATCGTGTAGCCGAACTTGGTCATACGGTTCCGCTACCCACGGCTGCCGGCCGTTAACGACCGGCGCGCAGGGGCCTCAATCGTCGAGCTTGTCGCGCTGGGGCGGCTTGACCTGGTCGGCCTCGATGTCCTGATCGGGGTGCGGCTGACTGGTGCTCGTGGCGCCCGTCGCCGGGTGCGGCTCGGCACCGAACGGCTGCCCGTCGGGATCGGGTGGATCACGCGGATCGGGCCGCTTTTCGTAAGGATCGGGCCACTCGGTCGGATCGGGGTCGGTCGCCGGACTGTTCAGGACGTGGTGAGGGTCCGGCGGCTGGCCGGATTCAGATGGCTCGTTTGACATCGTCAACTGAGGCTAGCCCCCGGGCGGCGGGCTCAAACCGACGGCCGGCAGCCGGAAGGTGGGCAAGACCGGAAGACGCGCAGGTCCACCGGGTGACACGCTTCTCGATCTCGGCGATGGGGTCCCAGGTTGGCGCGTCGCGCTGACTCGAATTCGTCTGCCGCTATCGATGTAGATCCGCGCACATTCCTGCACATCCGATGCGCGACGGATGACCGTCGATCGTCCCGCGCGGGCTACGTCTCCGAACGATCCGAGGAGCCGAGCCGATCGCCTCACACGCGAGAGGTTCGCTGGTTCAAGCCCAGCCGCTCAACGGGCGCGGCTCCAAGAACGACGGGAAGAGCGACCAGCGCGAGTGCCTCACGAACGACGTCCTCAAGCCAACCGGCCGTCGTCTCTTTGCGACGACATCGGCAACCGACATGCTCTGTCCATCGGCCACCGTGGTGTCTCCGTTCACGTCGACCGCCGGAACAGCCCGGCGAGTTCGGCGCCACCGTGGCCGAGCCCTCGCAGCGGTTCGACCCGGGCCGCTCGCTCCACCTCTTCTCCCCAGCGGGCCACCGCAATTCGGTGTGATTACTGGGCAGGCCGTATTTGCGTCCCACCGCATTCCGGTGTTGTCACCGGTCCGCCGCTCGCTCTGATGTCCTGTGAGACTCCGTTAAGAACAGTTACGAATAGCCACTTGCATGTATAGTTGAACACGGGATCGGTCGTAGCTGAAGAGCGCGTGACGCATGTTGGTTTTTCTTGGGGGTCGTCCGATTTTGCCGAGTGCTGCACGCGCATCCGTCGAGGTGGTTTGCGGCGGCGGGATCTCGCAGCCTCGGTGGCGGCGGCGAGAGTCAGACGATCGGGCGGACGATGAGTCGTGATGCTCCGGCGATGCGCCCTGCGGGCAAGGAAAACGGGCGATCCCGCGCTTCGATGGTCCGCGACGGTACGGCAGCGTCAAGGACAACCGATCCTGTGGGGAGACGCTCGGTCACGGCCCAGCTGAGAGTGCCTGAACCAAACGCGCCGGCTTCGAACGGCCACCACAGGCTCAGAGTGATCGTCGTGGATGATCATGAACTGGCTCGGAAGGGCCTCGTCGATTTGCTGCAGCATCGCGGCATTAGCGTGGTGGCGGAGGCCCCGTTGGCGGCGGACGCAATGTCTCAAGCCGTCAGCTTGGCTCCCGACGTGCTCATAACCGACCTATGCATGCCGGGGTTGTCGGCGATCGAGGCGACTCATCGCCTGGCCGCGGTCGCGCCGGAGGTGCGCGTACTGGTCTTGACCGGCGTGGACGACGATGATCAGGTGATGGCGGCTCTGCTTGCGGGGGCCTGTGGCTATCTTCTCAAGACCGCGTCAATCGATCAAATTGTCGAAGGGATCTCGGCAGCTGCCCGCGGAGATGCCGCGATCTCGCCGGCTATCGCGTCTCGGCTGGTGGGGCGGCTGCGGGCGCCGAATCGCACCAACTCACCATCGTTGGGCGCCGAGCTGACGCCGCGAGAGCTCCAAGTGCTGCGGCTCGTCGCGCTCGGCGCGAACAACCGGAGCATTGCCAACACGCTGCACCTGAGTGAATACACAGTAAAGCAGTATATCTCGCGCATCCTTGACAAGCTTAAGGTTGGGAATCGCATTCAGGCTGCTGTGCGAGCCGTTCGATGCGGTCTTGTCTAAGCCCAGAGTCACCGAGTTCTGTGCACGCGGGGTGACCGGCTCCTGATCGGTTTAGATGTCTACGACGCATACGGTCTGGTGCGTCATTAGACGCACACGTTCTGGTGCGGTTCACTAGACGCACACGGTCTGATGCGTCACTACGAGCGCAGGAGCGCGCAGGCCCAGGTGGGTGACGGTGCGTTCAAATGGTGAACGCGAGGACTGCCTGATTGTCCCTTGACTGGCGAGTGCGGATCGTGTCGGGTAGTGTCACACTGGGGCCGACTCGGGAGCCCGAAGCTGGGTGACGCCTCTCAAGCAGCTAACCGTCCTGATTGCTGATCATCAGATCACCATGCGCGTCGGTACACGACGAGCCCTTGAGGCGAAGGGCTTTCGCGTGGCTGCGGAGGCGTCGAGTGCTGGCGCTGCCGTGGAGGCCGCACTGGTGTATCGCCCGGATGTCTGTCTGCTCGACATGCGCCTTCCAGGGGACGGGATCATGGCCGCGGAACGCATCAGCACCGCACTGCCAGACACCAAGATCGTCATGTTCGGGGAGCCAGACCAGGAGCAGCTGTTCGCCGCGCTACGTGCCGGAGCGGTCGGTTACCTGCTGACGACCACCTCCGCCGCGCGCCTCCCGCACGCGATCCGCGGAGTCGTGGAAGGCGAGGCAGCGCTCCCGCGTGAGCTGACCCTACGTCTGATTCGTGAGTTCCGCGAGAGCGGACCCCGTAGACGGCTGCCGCTCGCGGCCCCTGATGACAGCGTGGAGCTTACCGCGCGGCAGTACCAGGTGCTGCAGCGGCTACGGCAGGGCGACCGGACAGCCGAGATTGCTGGTTGTCTGGGTATCTCAGAAGTGACGGTCAGGCGGCACATCTCGGCGATCGAGCGCAAGCTCGGAGTCCACGACCGGCACACGGCGCTCACCCGGCTCGCCCCGTGGCTCGAAGCGCCGTAGACGACTCGTGCCCGCCATCCTGACTGACCCGCAGAAGTAGCGCTCGAGATCCTGGATCGGACTGGCCGATGTATGCCAGTCGGGACGCGCGGGGATCGATGAAGATCCTTGCTTAAGAGTCAGCAGTGTTCATGTGCGGTGAGCGCTAACGCGTTCACGCATTGATCGCTTTCTGTACGAGTCGGCGTATTTGAACTTGCACGGCACGTTGCGAGCCTACCCCCCACGCCACGGGTCAACGGCGTCGGGCGCGACAGCGCCGTCCTAAGACGAAACCCGCCCCAAGACGGAACCTGAAGCGGCGGTAAATGCAATTCCCTGGGCGAAGCCGGTGACAACCAGAAGGGGGCACAGTGGCGGTAGTAAACGTAGGCGGCCTTCCAGGGTCGCAAGGCTTCATTGCCCGTGCCCGCACGGTTGACGTGCAGCCGGCCGGCAGATTTCGGCGGTTGCGATCTCTTCGGCCGGATGTGACCGGGCGAGTTCTCGACGGGTCCTCCTCGGTCGCAATCGCACCGCTCGATCAGTCGTTGCAGAGCCTCCCCGATACGGCCGCCTTGGCGCCACGAGGGCGACAAGGCGGCTCGTATCACGCGTTCGTCTCCGCGTGCTCGTGCTCGGCGGTGCCGCGGGTCGGCTGTGCCATAGAGCCACGCGCCTCCGTCGCGCGCCGGTCCGTGCCGCGCTCGCGGTGCCCGCACCGCTCGTTACGACTCGCCACCGCTCTCGTTTTCGCTATTGCCGTCCGCAGTCCATGCCCCAGCGAGTTGCGACGGAGCTCGTCGAGCGAGGCGCGTTGACGACATGGCCATGAGCCTCGCCGGGGTCGAGCGGTGGGCAAGCGAGCATAACCGCCGCTGGGTCTGGTCGACGGCGCCCGGCGTTCCGTGCGACGGCCGGCGTTCGGGACCTCGCGACCCTGCGACCGCTAGCGCAGGACACGTCGATATCAACGGCCACCGGCCGCGGATCGGCGAGCTGCTGCAGGATGCAGGCGTGGTGGGCCCGGAAGAGCTCGCGGCAGCGCTCCGCGAGCAGGCCCGCAGCGGAGGGCGGCTCGGCGAGATATTGGCAGTCGCGGGCATCGTCCCCGCCGCGACGCTGACCGAGGCCCTTGCGCGCCAGCAGCAGATGGACATGCTGCGGCCGGAAGACGAACCGGTTGCGCTTCTGACCACACGCGAGGCGCGCATGTGGCGCGCCGTCGCTCTCAGCGGGGCAGGCAACGGGAATGGCTCGGTGGCGGTCGCAGTCGCCGACGCGCGAGACGAGGTACTGGCGCAGCTGGAGGCGCGGCTCGAGTGCCCAGTGCACCCGCGGCTATGCGACGAGCAAACACTCGACGAGTTGCTGCACCGGCTGTATGCCGGAGTCGACGCAGACGAGGTCACTCGCGAGCTGCGCGAGGAGGCCCCTCACCTCTCCGCATACCGGACCGCGCTCTCGCGAGCGCAGACACTTCCGGCGACACTTCTGTGCTCGGTGATTGCGGTCGGCTTCCTGACGGATGTCCGGCTCGCGGCCACGGCTCTGGTTGGCGTTGCCACGGCCTTCTTTGTGGTGGGGACGGGCTTCCGTCTCTACGCGGCGGGGCTGGGCTCACACCCGGGCACCACGATCGACCCTCCCACCGGCGAATTGGCGAGGATCGACCAGCGAGCGCTGCCGGTCTACACGATCCTGCTCCCGCTCTACAAGGAGAAGCCCTCGACTATCGGAGCGCTGTTCAAGGCCCTGTCCGAGCTGGACTATCCGAAACACAAGCTCGACGGGCTGGCGCTGATCGAGGCCGACGACGACCACACGAGCTCGGCGATCGAGGCCATCGGTCGACCGGCATGGTTACGCGTGCTATCGCTGCCCCCGGGCGTTCCGCGTACCAAGCCGCGGGCAATGTGCATCGGGCTGCGCCACGCCAAGGGCAGCCTAGTGACTGTCTACGACGCCGAGGACAAGCCCGATCCGCTGCAGCTCAAGAAGGCGGCGTGGGCGTTCGCGCGCGCCGACAACTCGGTGGCGTGCCTGCAGGCGAAACTCGGCTACTACAACCCGCGCCAGAACCTGCTGACGCGCCTCTTCACGCTCGAGTACGACGCCTGGTTCAACATCTTCCTGCCGGGCGCCCATCGCATCGGGGCCCCGATTCCGCTCGGGGGCACGTCCAACCACTTCCGGCGCTGGGCGCTCGAGGCGTGCCTTGGTTGGGATCCCTACAACGTGACCGAGGACGCCGACCTTGGAATGCGGTTCGCTCGACATGGGCTGAAGACGTCGATGCTCGAATCGACCACGGGCGAGGAGGCCAACAGCCGGGTCCTCAGTTGGCTGCGCCAACGCTCTCGCTGGAACAAGGGCTACATGCAAACGCTCCTCGTGCACACCCGCAGACCTCGCACGCTCTTGCGCGAACTCGGCCCGAAGGGGACAGCCACGTTCCTCCTGATCATCGGCGGCTCCATCGTTGCCGCCCTCATCGCCCCGCTGTTCTGGCTGCTGCTCGTACTCTGGTTCGCCTTCGAGCCGAGCTGGATCGCCGCAATCTTCCCCGGACCGATCTTCTATCCGGCGTCGCTCAGTCTGGTGATCGGAAATTTCGCGCTCCTGCTGCTCGGGCTCGCCGCGGCCGTGAGTCGAGGTCACGACGACCTCGCACGATATGCCCTGCTCATGCCGCTCTACTGGCTGCTCATGAGCATCGCGACGTACATGGCGCTGGTCGAGTTGGTTCTGCGCCCACACCATTGGCATAAGACCGAGCACGGCCTGCACCTCGTCGAGGAGGCGGCATGACCGCCGCTGCCTACGGTGAGCTGCACGGACCGAGCGCCTTCGTTCGATCGCGTCGCCGCGTCAATGGCGCCGTGGCGCTGTTCACCATCGTATGCGCGGCGCAGGCGGCGTTCGGCATTTGGATGTCGGCGCGAGGGTTCCGTTGGGGCGACGCGTTCTACCGCTCGACGAGCGCCCTGTTCGTACTCCATAGCTCCGACCCGAAACTGGCGGACATCGGCTTCGTCTGGATGCCGCTGCCGACACTGCTCAACCTGCCGTGGGTTGCCCTGTATCCGGTCTGGCAGAACATAGTCACCAGCGGCGTCGCATCGACGCTGTCAAGCGCCGTATGTGGTGGCGCCGCGGCCGCTGTTCTGCTTGTCACCGCGCGGCGGCTCGGGTTGCCGCGCTGGCTCGGCTGGACATTCGCGCTGCTCGTCTCCACCAACCCAATGATGTTCCTGTACGCGAGCACCGGCATGGGCGAGGGCGTCGCCCAGCCGTTCCTGATCGGCGGGGTGTGCTTCGTAACGCTGTTTTGGCATTCCGGCGAACGGTGGTGGATCGCGGCGGCCAGCGTGGCACTGGGGCTCGGCGTCATGTCACTGTACGAGACCGTCCCGTTTGTCGCGGCCGTGTTCGCCGCCCTGATTGCCGGAGTTCTCTTCAGCTCCGAGGCGCGACCCTCCCGTCCGCTGGGGCGCGGCCTCGCGGTCGAGAGCCTCGGCCTGCTGCTCCTGATTCCATCGATCTTCGTCGGGCTCACGTGGATCGTGGCCAACGCGATCATCATGCACCAGCCGCTGTTCTTCGTGAGCGGAGCCTACGGCTATTCGAGCTATCAGGGCGCGGCCTTCACCTCGGGGAGCGTCGACCCCAAGGGCAACCTCGTCGGCGTCTTGGCGCTCCTCGGGCCGCGAGTCTGGCCGTTCCTGATCCCGGTCGCCGCGCTCCTGGCGGCCCGGATGGTCGACGGGCGTGCGTGGCGGATCGAAAGCGTGTCGCTCGTCGTACTGGCCCTCAGCGTCATCGTGGGCCTGGTCGCGCCGATGGCGTACTTGGGCTCCCGGATGGACTTCCTCCGCTACTACATCTATCCGCTGTTCGCCGCGGCCGGGTGGGGGTTGTACGAGATCGCGATTAGTAGGCGGCGCCGACGGGCGACCGTACTCGTCCTCGCGGGATGGGTCGTGGCTGTGCCCGTCTGCCTGTGGGTGATGACAAATCCAGCGCTCGGGCAGCAGGAGTTCTTCGAAATCAAGTCACTGGTGACGGGCCGTGACGCTCCGCAACTGGGCTATCCGGATCCCGTGAGGGGACGCACTCCAATAGCGCAGTACCTTGACGCGCGGGTGCTCTCAAACCACCGACGCGTGTTGCTCGATGCCTACCAGGGTGCCGCTGTGGCGGTGCAGGTGCGCTCATCTCATGCGCCCTACCTGTTGATGACCTTTGATCACCGGTTCCGAGCGGCATTGGCCGATCCCCGCCGGTATCAGATCTCCTACGTGCTCGTTCCCGATCCCGCGGCCTGGCCCCAGGACGCGATCGACCGCGCGCGGCCGCAGCTGTGGGCTGGTCGAGACGAGGGGTTCAGGCTGGTCAAAAGGTTCGACCGGAGCTCGATCCCCCGCCTGCCCGAGAGCTGGCGCCTCTACTCCGTCGGACCGGGCGTCCGAGTCTTGTCGAGTTCAACTGGGGGTGCTACATGAACGCTGTTGGGATGGCCGTAGTCGGAGCGGGCTATTGGGGCCCGCGCCTGATCCGCAACGCGAAGGCGCTGCCGGATACCGACCTGAAATGGGTGTGTGACCGCGACGTGGCCCGGGCTCGGCGCGTCGTCGGCGAGCAGAGCGAGATCCGGATCGCGTCTGACCTCGAGGACGTCCTGGCCGACGAGTCAGTCGAGGCCGTGGCGATCGCGACGCCGCCGGGGACGCACGCTGAGTTGGCGCTGCGCTGCATCGAAGCAGGGCGTCACGTTCTGGTGGAGAAGCCGCTGGCCGACTCCCTGGAAGCGGGCGTGCAGATCGTCCGGGCGGCGGAGGAACACGGCGTCGTGCTCCACTGCGATCACACTTTCTGTTACACCCCGGCCGTCCAGAAGATTCGCGAGCTCTACGCCGGCGGCGAGCTCGGCATCCCGCTCTATTACGACTCGGTTCGCGTGAACCTGGGGCTTGTACAGCAGGAGGTAAATGTCTTCTGGGACCTCGCGCCGCACGACATCTCGATTCTTGACTTCATTCTCGGCGAGGGCGTCGAACCGGTCACGGTCGCGGCTAGTGGTGGGGATCCCCTCAGCATCGGTCACGCCTGCCTCGGGTATCTGTCCCTCACGTTTGACAGTGGCCTGTTCGCGCACTGCCACGTTAATTGGCTGAGCCCAACCAAGATCCGGACCACGATCATGGGGGGATCAGAGCGCATGGTCGTCTGGAACGACCTGCTGCCCGCCCAGCGCGTGAGCATCTTCGAGTCCGGTGTCGACCTCGGTGACGCGGAGCTGACGCGCGGCGAGCAGCAGCGGCGACAAGTGTCCTACCGAATCGGAAGCATGGTCGCTCCCGCCCTATGCGAGCGCGAGGCGCTCAGCGCGGTGCTGGAGGACTGGACGAATGCCGTGCGGACGGGTTGCCCACCGATGACCGACGGCCACGCCGGACTGCGCGTGTTGCGCGTGCTCGAGGCCGCCGACTTGTCGCTTGAGAACGGAGGTGTCCCGGTGCCCCTAGAGACCCTCGTGGCAGCGTGATGGCCGTCGTCGCAGAATCAGTCCCGCTACTCGATCTGCCGGCTCAGCACGCGCCCCTGCACGGCGAGATCCTCGCCACTTGGAGCCGCATTCTGATCGAGGGCTCGTTTGTTGGCGGGGCGGAGATCGCGGCCTTCGAGCGCGAGTTCGCCGCAGCCTGCGAGGTTGAGCACTGCGTGACGGTGTCCACGGGAACCGATGCGCTGGTGCTCGCGCTGCGGGCACTCGGCGTCAAGCGTGGCGATCGCGTGATCGTGCCGGCCAACTCGTTCTTTGCCACCGCCGAGGCGGTGAGTCTCGTGGGGGCCGTGCCGGCGCTGGTCGACTGCGACCCGCTGACGCGCACGATCTCGGTCGTGGCGGTGGACGCCGAGTTGCGCGCACGCGGTGGCGTCGGGGTGATCGCGGTGCATCTGTACGGTCACCCGGCCGACGTCTCGGCCCTCGACCGGGTGGCGGCAGCGTACGGCGTGTGGGTATTGGAGGATGCCGCTCAGGCCCACCTCGCGCGGGCGGACGGCGTGCGGGTAGGTGGTCTCGGCCGAGCCGCCGCTTTCTCGTTCTACCCCTCGAAGAACCTGGGTGCGACTGGCGAGGGCGGTGCGGTGACCACCAACGACGCCGCGGTGGCGGACGCGGTCCGTGCGCTGCGGCATCACGGTCAACGCGCGGCCCACCGCCACGAGATGATCGGAACCAACGCCCGCCTGTCGGAGCCAGCGGCGGCCGCGTTGCGCATCAAGCTCCGCCATCTCGAGCGCTGGAACGAGCAGCGCCGCCGCGTCGCCGCGCGCTACGCGGAGGGCCTGGCAGGCAGCGACCAGGTCCGGCTGCCCTACACCGCCCCGTGGGCGGAGCCCGTGTGGCACCTGTACTGCGTAGAAACTGCCCGTCGGGATGCCGTGCGGGCCGCGCTGCACGGAATGGGCATCGCAACCGGGGTCCACTACCCGACGCCGATCCACCTCCAGCCTGCGTACTCCTGGCTGGGTCTAGCGCCCGGCGCTTTCCCCGAGGCCGAACGCAGCGCGACCCGCGTGCTATCGCTCCCGATGTTCCCCGAGCTCAGTGACGAGCAGATCCATCGCGTCGTCGGCGGGCTTCTGACAGCGACGAGCGGGAGCGGGCGGTGATGACGCGGACGCTCATCACCGGTGGGCTGGGACTCGTGGGATCACACATTGCCGATGGGCTCGTCGAGCAGGGCGTCGAGGAGATCATCGTGCTCGACGACCTATCGCGCGGGCGCCGTTCGAACGTCACCTGGGCTGAGGCAAACGGCGATCTGCGGATCGTCGAAGGCGACATACGCGACCGCGCGCTCGTCGAGCGACTGTGCGACGGCGTTGATGTCGTCTTTCACCAGGCTGCGCTGCGGATCACCCAATGTGCCGCCGACCCGCAGCTGGCGGTCGACGTCCTGGTCAACGGCACACAGACCGTGCTCGACGCGGCGGTGAAAGCGGACGTCGGCAAGGTCGTAGCCGCGTCCTCCGCCTCGATCTATGGGATGGCTGAGCGCTTCCCTACTCGAGAGGATCACCACCCGTATGCGAACGACACGGTATACGGCGCCGCAAAGGCCTTCAACGAGGGCCTGCTACGCAGTTACCACGCGATGTACGGCCTGGACTACGTCGCGCTGCGCTACTTCAACGTGTATGGGCCCCGGATGGACATTCACGGTGTGTACACGGAGGTCCTCATCCGGTGGATGGAGCGCATCGCATCCGGACGCCCGCTGCTGATCCTTGGTGATGGTCGCCAGACCATGGACTTCGTTCACGTGGCGGACGTGGCGCGGGCGAATCTGCTGGCCGCGGCGGCGGAGGATGTCACCGATGAGGCATTCAACGTCGCCACGGGGCGGGAGGTCAGCCTCAGCGAACTGGCGCAAACGCTGCTTGAGGCGATGGACGCCGACCTTCCCGTCGAGCACGGACCCGCCCGCGCCGTAAACAGCGTCGTGCGCCGACTCGCCGACACGAGCCGGGCGCGCGACCGCCTTGGCTTTTGCGCCGAGGTCGAGTTGGAGGACGGGCTTCGTAGCCTGGTCGACTGGTGGCGGGCCGAGCAAGAGGAGGTTGCCGGGGTATGGACGTGATCCCTCTCATGCGGCCGTGGTTCGGCGCGGAGGAGGCCGCTGCGGTCCAGGAAGTGCTCAGCTCGGGCTGGGTGGCGCAGGGACCGAAGGTGTCCGCTTTCGAGGAGTCGGTGGCCGCGGCGCTCGGAGCGGCGCATGCGGTCGCGACCACGTCCTGCACCACCGCGCTGCACCTGGCGCTGCATGCGCTCGGCGTGGGGCCCGGCGACGAGGTTGTCGTGCCCTCGCTGTCGTTCATTGCCACGACAAACGCGCCGCGCTACGTCGGTGCCCGGCCTGTCTTCGCCGACGTCGACTTCGAGACTCAGAACCTGACCCCGCGGACGGTGGCCCAAGCCCTCAGCCCGGCGACCCGCGCCGTGATCGTCGTCCACCAGGCCGGCATGCCGGCCGATGTCGAGGCGATAACGGCCGTGTGCGAGCCGAGGGGCGTTGCGGTGATTGAAGATGCTGCTTGCGCGATCGGCTCGACCTACCACGGGCGTCCCATCGGCGGCGGAGCGCTCGTGGCGCTGAGCTTTCATCCACGCAAGATCCTCACCACAGGGGAGGGCGGGATGCTGCTGACGAGCGACGCGGCGCTCGGCCGGCGACTGCGCCGCTTGCGCGAGCACGGCATGGCCGTGTCCGCGCACCAGCGGCATGCCAGTAGCACGGTCGTGCTGGAGCAGTACGTCGAGCTTGGCTTCAACTACCGGATGAGCGACCTCCAGGCCGCGATCGGCCTGGCCCAGCTGGCGAAGCTCGACGACATCGTGTCCGAGCGCCGTCGCCTGGCGGATCAGTATCGCGAGGCGCTCCAGGATACGACGGGCCTCTTCCTCCCTGACGACCCGCCGTACGGCGCCACGAACTACCAGTCCTACGTCGTGCGGCTCGACGACGACCTGGCGACGGAGCGAGACGTTGTAATGCAGGAGCTGCTCGACCAGGGCATCGCCACCCGCCGCGGGATCATGGCCGCCCACCTCGAGCCGGCCTGCTCGGACCTGCCGGCCGCCCGACTCCCGATCACCGAGCGCTTGACGCGCTGCTCGCTGATCCTGCCGCTGTTCCACGGTATGGCCGAAGAGCAGCTCGAGCGCGTCGCCGAGGCCCTCGCGCGGGCAGTGGCGCAGCGCGCGCGTCACGTGGAGTGGCGGCGATGCTGACCGAGCTGACGAACCACCAGCGCATACTGACCGCCAACGGTGGTCCTCGGACCGCTCGGCCGTTGCTGAGCGTCGTGCTCCCTGCCCACAACGAGGCGGGCGTCATCGGCCAGACCCTCAGCCGGGTTGCGTCGCTGGCGCGTCCCGGCTCCGAGCTCGCGGGCCGCATCGAGGTAATCGTCGTCAGCGACGGATCCACCGACAGCACGTATCAGGAAGCGCGCCAGGCACTCGGGCCAGAGCTTCGCGGCACGGTCGTTGAGCTCGTCAGCAACGTCGGCTCTCATGCTGCCATCCGCTGCGGGCTTCGGTACGCGACTGGCGAGTTCATCGCGATCATGGCCGCCGACGGTCAGGACCCGCCGGAACAACTGCCGGTGATGCTGGAGGCGATGCGCGCGCCGGTGGACGTCGTGTGGGGGCGGCGGCCGCACCGGGCGAACGACCGCGCGAGTGCGCGCTGGGCGGCTACGGCCTACTACCGGATCTTCCGGCTCTTGACCGGCCTCGACTATCCGCCTTCCGGGCTCGACTTCCTCGTGACTCGGCGGCGGGTGATCGAGGCCGTGCTCCAGCGGTCCGCGCGCAACGCCTCGTTGTTTCTGCTCATCTACAACCTCGGCTTTGCCCAGGCGTTCGTCGACTACGAGCGTGGCAAGCGAGCCGGCGGGCGCTCGAAGTGGACGTTGCGCAAGCGAGTCAAGCTCGCCATGGACATGCTCACGGGGTTCTCGGCGGCGCCGATCCGGGTCGTGTCGGCTGCCGGGATGGTCGGGGCCCTGGTGGGCTTTGTGCTCGGCGCCGTGACGCTCCTGCGGGCAGCCTTCGGGGAGGTCCCCGTGTCCGGGTGGGCCGTGCTGATCGTGGTCAGCTCCTTCACATGTGGGCTCGTGCTGGCGGCGATCGGGTTCCTCGGGGAGTACGTATGGCGAATCCTCGACGAGGTGCGCGGGGCTCCGATGTTCATAGAAGCCCGCCGCGCGCATGCGACCGGAGCGGAGTTGGAGGAGGCGCCGTGAGCTCGGCGTCGGAGATCATGGTTGCTCCCCCGAGGGGCGCGACGAGCATGGACCGACGCCCGGGTCTGGACCCGCGGCGGCTCGCGAGGCTGATGGGGGACGCCGTCGGACGCCTGAGTCTCGACCTGTCTGGGCGCACCGTGGTGACCGAGGCCGCCACGGGCGCGTACGGGGTTACGCCGGTGATCGCGGCGCTCGCGGGGGCACCGAAGATCCAAGCCGTGGCGCGCGGCAGCCGCTTCGGCACGACCGCGCAGGTGATTGCGTGCACCAACGCTCTCGCCGCCGCAGCGGGAGTCGAGCATCGGATAGAGATCGTCACCAGCAAGCACGACATCGATCTCGCCGTCGCCGACATCGTCACCAACAGCGGTCACCTGCGCCCGCTCGACGCCTCCACCGTCCGGCACATGGAGACCGGCGCGGCAATCCCGCTCATGTACGAGGGCTGGGAGTTACGTCCCGGAGATGTCGACCTCGACGCCTGCCGCGAGTGCGGTATTCGCGTCGCCGGGACCAACGAGCGGCACCCCGCCGTCGACGTCTTCTCCTTTCTAGGCGTGATGGCGGTCAAACTGCTGACGGACGCCGGGGTCGCCGTTCACTCCAGCAGGCTGCTGCTGTTGTGCGACAACCCCTTTCGGCCCTTCATCGAGCGTACGCTCACCCGTGTCGGCGCAGTGGTTGAGGTGTGCGAACAGCTTGCCGACGCTCAATTGGACGCAGGTTGGGACGCGGTCGTGGTTGCGCTGCGCCCGGCGCAGCACCCGGTGCTGAGCCACATCGGTGCCCAGGCCCTCGCCGACGAGGCACCCGGGACCATCGTCGCCCAGTACTGGGGAGATGTCGACCGCGACGCCCTGATCGCTGCCGGGGTTCCGGTGTGGCCCGACGTGGCCCCGCCGCGCGGTCACATGGGAATCCTGCCCTCGGCCATCGGTCCGGAGCCGGTTGTCCGGCTGCAGGCTGCGGGGCTGAAGGTCGGGGAGGTCCTTTGCAAGGACCCGAAGCATCTCACCCGGGCCGATCTTGACTACGTGGACTGGGTGTGAGGGACGATGCGATGAAACGCGTGTTGCTGATCGGGGAAGGACCCACTGCGGCCAGTGCGCTGGAGTCGCTGCGGCGACGATTCGTGGTGGTCGGGCTGGCACGAAGCGCAGATGACGCCCTAACGGCACGCGCCCGCGGCGAGGGCGTGGCGATCGTCTCCAACACGTCGCTCCCGGCGATCGAGGCGACAGTGCACGACCTCGCGCCGGACTGCGTGGTCGTGTCCTCGTATGACCGGCTCATTCCGGCCGCGCTGCTCGATCGCTGTCCCTTTGTCAACGTGCACTACGCGCCACTGCCCGAATACCGTGGCCGCGCCACGGTGAACTGGGCGATCCTCAACCGCCGCGCGGAGACCGCGATCACGGTCCACGTGTTGGCTGCCGAGCTCGACGCGGGGAGGATCCTCTTCCAGCGCAGCGTCGCGATCGGCGCCCACGACACGGTCACCGACGTGTACGCGCGGCTCAACGAGCTGCAGCGGATCCATCTCGGTGCCGCGGTCGAGCGCTACCTCGCCGGCTACAGGGGGACCGCCCAGGACCACACCGCCGCGACATACACGTGCACCCGCGTACTGGCTGACGGCGAGATCGATTGGACGCGCCCCACCGAGGACGTCTACGCGCTCGTGCGCGCGCTCACCGAGCCTTACCCGGGCGCCTTCACATATATCGACGGACAAGCGCTCATCGTCTGGCAGGCGGCGCCGGCGGATGCGCCCGGCCACTGGGCGGGACGCGTCCCCGGCCGCGTTGTCGGCCGCTCCAGCGCCGAAGGGTGGACCGACGTTCTCACCGGCGACGGGGTCCTGCGCCTGAGGATCGTTCAGCTCGAAAGCCGCGAGCCCCAACCCGCCGCCGAGGTCATCGTGTCGCTGCGCTCCACGCTGGGACTCCGCGCGAGCGACGTGCTGAACCGCCTGCGCGTCGTCGAGGAGACCTTGCGCCGGGCCTCGCTAATGCAGCAAGAGCAAGACCACACCGGCGATGATGGTCAGGATCCCGATCCAGCGCCGCAGCGTCACCCGCTCGTCGAGGAACACCTGACCGATCACCGCGATGACCACGTAGCTGAGACTGTAGAGCGGAACGACTTTCGAGAGGTCCTGGCTGCCATACAGGTCCAGGCTCACGAGCAGCATGACGGAGAGCAGCGCGCCGCCGGCCCAGAAGCGGCGCTTGGCAGCGAGGCGCCGGAGCTGATGCAGGGCAGTCGGGTCGCCGAAGGTGAAACCCCCGATCTGAACGAGAGCCGCCCGCACGAGGTACGTGCCGGCCAGGCCGCAGGCGATCGCGGTCAACACCAACGCGAGCGCTCGAGCCATGACACAAAGCTTACTCCCACCAGTCAACGAGATGGAGGATGACAATGTCCCTTGCCGGCCCCCGTCGCGGTAAGTTCATGTTGGTTGCCACCGCGGTTGCCATCGCGGCGCTCGTCTCCACGCTGGCCCGACCCAGCCGGGCCTTCGCCGCCGATCCCTGCGCCGGATTGCCAAACCCAATCCCCTGCGAGAACGCCAAGCCGGGCACGCCGCAAAGCACGTGGGACATCAACGGCGCGGGGAGCTCGGGCATCCAGGGCTTCGCGACCGACATAAGCGTCAACGCCGGCGCCACCGAGTCCTTCAAGGTCAAGACCAACGCACGGTCCTACCGGCTGGACATCTACCGGATGGGCTACTACGGCGGCAACGGCGCCCGCCTGGTGACCACCGTGCTGCCGTCGGCCACGCTGCCCCAGTCACAGCCCACGTGTGTCAACAGCTCGAGCACCAACCTCTACGACTGCGGCAACTGGGCCGTGTCGGCCTCCTGGACCGTGCCGTCCGACGCCGTGTCCGGCATCTACTTCGCGAAGCTGGTCCGCACCGACAGGAGCAGCGGCTCCAGCCACATCTTCTTCGTCGTCCGGAACGACACGAGCCATTCCGACCTGCTGTTCCAGACCTCCGACACGACATGGCAGGCCTACAACGACTACGGCGGCAGCAGCCTGTACAACGGCCCCCAGCCGATCGGCCGCGCCTACAAGGTCAGCTACAACCGCCCGTTCAACACCCGCGCCGACTCGGCCGAGGACTTCGTCTTCAACGCCGAGTATCCGGCGGTCCGGTGGCTGGAGCGCAACGGCTACAACGTCAGCTACTTCACCGATCTGGACTCCGACCGCAATGGATCGCTGATCCAGAACCACAAGGTCTTCCTGTCGGTCGGACATGACGAGTACTGGTCCGGCGGCCAGCGGGCCAACGTCGAGGCGGCGCGGGCCGCCGGCGTCAACCTCGCGTTCCTGAGCGGCAACGAGATCTTCTGGAAAACCCGCTGGGAGCCGAGCACGGCGGGCCCGTCGACCGCGAACCGGACGCTCGTCTGTTACAAGGAGACGACCGACGAAACCAAGATCGACCCCCTGGATCCGCCGACCTGGACCGGCACCTGGCGCGACCCCACGTTCAGCCCGCCTGCCGACGGCGGCCGGCCCGAGAACGCCCTCAGCGGGACCATCTTCATGGTCAACGGGCCGCGCAACGACTCGATCAAGGTCCCGGCCTCGTTCAAGTCGCTGCGCTTCTGGAACAACACCAGCGTCCGCAACCTCGCCACGGGTGCAACGAAGACGTTCGCCGCCGGCACCCTGGGCTACGAGTGGGACGAGGACCTGGACAACGGCGCGCGGCCGCCGGGCCTGATAGATCTCTCGCGCGCGACCTATAATGTTTCGCCCGATCTCCTGCTCGACTTCGGCACGTCGTACGGGAACGGCACCGCGACGCACAGCCTCACGCTGTACAAGGCGCCGTCCGGCGCGCTGGTGTTTGGGGCGGGCACCGTCCAGTGGAGCTGGGGTCTCGACGCGGTGCACGACAACGCGGGCCCGGCGGCGGATCCGGACATCCAGCAGGCGACGGTGAACCTGCTGGCCGACATGGGCGTGCAGCCCGCGACGCTCCAGTCCGGTCTCGTCGCGGGCTCGAAGAGCACGGACACGACGCCACCTACGGCGACGATAACCGCCCCGGCGTCCGGCAGCAGCACGGCCGTCGGCACGCCGGTCACGGTCTCCGGCACGGCGTCCGACACCGGCGGCGTGGTCGGTGGCGTCGAAGTCTCGGCCGACAACGGCGCGACGTGGCACCCGGCGTCGGGCACCACGTCCTGGACGTACACCTGGACACCCACCAACCCGGGGACCGCGACGCTCCGCGCCCGGGCCACCGACGACAGCGCGAACATCGGCGCTCCGTCGTCCGGCGTGAGCGTGACGGTCGGAGGGCGTACGTGCCCGTGCACGATCTGGCCGGCCAGCGCCGTCCCCAAGAACCCCAACGAGCCCGATTCGAGCTCGGTGGAGCTGGGTCTGAAGTTCCGTACCGATACGGCCGGCTCCATCACCGGCATCCGCTTCTACAAGTCGAGCCAGAACACGGGTACGCACGTCGCGCACCTGTGGAGCTCATCCGGACTGTTGCTGGCGTCCGCCACCTTCTCGGGCGAGACGAGCAGCGGCTGGCAGCAGGTGAACCTCTCCACCCCGGTGTCGGTGTCGGCCAACACCACGTACATAGCCTCCTACTCGGCCCCCAACGGCCATTACGCCGATGACTACAACGCGTTCTCCAGTGCCGGCGTCGACAACGCCCCGCTGCACGCGCTGAAGAGCGGGGTCGACGGTCCCAACGGCGTCTACGGCGACCCTGGCACGTTCCCGTCCAATGCCTTCATCGACTCCAACTACTGGGTCGACGTCGTCTTCAGATGAGGTCTCTCATGCGTCGATTCCGGTATTGCCTGGTCGCGCTGATCGCGGTTGCGGTCAGCGCGACCGCCCCGGCGGCCGCCTCGGCCGCCTGCCCGTGCACGATCTGGCCGAGCACCACCACGCCGGGCACGGCCGCGTTCCCGGACAGTTCCGCCGTCAACGTCGGCGTTGAGTTCCGCAGCGACCAGGCCGGCTTCATCACCGGCGTCCGGTTCTACAAGGGCGCCGGCAACTCCGGCACCCACGTCGGGAACCTCTGGTCCGCGACCGGTACCCTGCTCGCTTCGGCGACGTTCACCAACGAGACCGCGAGCGGCTGGCAGCAAGCCAACTTCGGCGCTCCCGTTCAGATCTCCGCGAACACCACCTACATCGCGTCCTACTTTACGCCGACCGGGTTCTACGCCCTCAATCAGAACTTCTTCGCCACCGCCGGGGTCGACAACCCACCACTTCACGCCCTTCAGGACGGGATCAACCTCGGCGACGGCGTCTACACCTACGCCGGCACGAGCTCCTTCCCGAACCAAACGTTCAGCTCATCCAACTATTGGGTGGATGTCGTCTTCAACCCGACCGCGGCTGACACCACACCCCCGACCGTTACCGCCGAGACGCCCGCGCCCGGCGCTATGGGGGTGTCCGTCAACACTCCGATCAGCGCCACATTCAGTGAGCCGGTGCAGCCCAGCACGATCTCGCTGACCGTCAGCGGGCCGTCGGGAGCCGTTTCGGGCACCACGAGCTACAACTCCCAGACGAACACGGACACGTTCACCCCGGGCGCCGCACTCGCCAACTCGGCGACGTACACGGTGAACGTCAGCGGCGCTCAGGATACCGCGACCCCGCCGAACACGATGCAGCCGGTCAGCTGGCAGTTCACGACCGCCGCATCGTCGCCGCCGCCCCCCCCGCCGCCGGGCGGACCCGTGCTGCTCGTGACCTCGACCAGCAATCCGTTCACGTCGTACCTCAGCGAGATCCTGAGAACCGAGGGCTTCAACGAGTTCTCCGCGATCGACGTATCGCAGTTCAGCGCAAGCACACTCGCAGGCGAGGACACCGTCGTACTCGGTCAGGTGGGGCTCACGGCGGCGCAGGTGAGCGCCCTCACCAGCTTCGTCAATGGCGGCGGCAATCTCGTGGCGATGCGCCCCGATGCCCAGCTCAGTGGGTTGCTCGGAATCACGAAGACCACGAACACGCTGTCCAACGCATATCTGGCGGTCAACCCCGCCGTTCCGCCCGCGGCGGGCATCACCTCGCAGACCATGCAGTTTCACGGCACGGCCGACCGGTACACGCTCAACGGCGCCACCAGCGTCGCCAACCTCTACACGAGCGCGACCGCGGCAACGACGAATCCAGCCGTCTCCCTCAACAGCGTCGGGCCCAACGGCGGTCAGGCAACTGCGTTCACCTACGACCTCGCCCAGTCGGTCGTCTATACCCACCAAGGCAATCCCGCGTGGGCCGGCCAGTCGCGCGACGGCCTGTTCCCGATCCGCTCGCACGAGCTCTTCCGCGGAGTCAACACGACGGACTGGGTCAACCTGACCAAGGTGGCGATTCCCCAGGCCGACGAGCAGCAGCGCCTATTGGCCAACCTGATCGAGACCATGAACCAGCACAAAAAGCCGCTGCCGCGGTTCTGGTACTTCCCGCGGAGCCTCAAGGCCGTCATCATCGGCGGCGGCGACGATCACGGCGGCGGCGGCACCGCCGGCCGCTTCGACCAGTACAACGCCAACAGTCCCCTGGGCTGCTCGGTCGCTAACTGGACGTGCCTGCGCTTCACCTCCTACGTGTTCCCGCTGCAAGTTCCGCTGACCGACGCGCAGGCGGGCATGTACAACAGCCAGGGCTTCGAGGTCGACATGCACCCGAATCCGGACTGCCAGGACTTCACCAACGCCACGCTGGCGCAGATGTTCTCCACGACGCTCTCCCAATTCGTGCAGAAGTTCCCGTCGCTGCCAAGCCCGCAGAGCAACCGGACGCACTGCCTGGCGTGGAGCAACTGGCTGGGCGAGCCGACGGTCGAGCTGGCCAACGGGATCCGCATGGACACCACCTACTACTACTGGCCGAGCAAGTGGATCAAGAACCAGCCAGGCTTCATGACCGGGTCCGGAATCCCCATGCGCTTCGCGGACACCGACGGCACCATGGTGAACGTGTACCAGGCGCCGACCGAGATGACCGATGAATCGGGGCAGACTTACCCGGCCACCGTCAACACCCTTCTCAACAACGCCGACGGCGCGCAGGGCTATTACGGAGCCTTCGGTACCAACTTCCACACCGACCGCGACACCGAGCCCGAAGACGACGCGGCCTTGGCCTCGGCGCAGTCGCATACCAACAACAGCCTCGACCCGAGCTCGCCGTCCTCCGTGCCGATCGTGTCGGCCCGGCAAATGCTGACCTGGCTCGACGGCCGCAACTCCTCGACCTTCGGGAACGTCGCCTACAGCGCCCGGGCGCTGAGCTTCACGGTGACCGTCGGGACGGGGGCGACTGGTCTGACCGCGATGGTCCCGACAGCGTCGGCGGACGGCTCACTGAGCTCGATCACGCTCAACGGCAGCCCGATTACGTACACGACGCAGACGGTCAAGGGCCTGCAGTACGCGATCTTCTCGGCCGCGGCCGGAAATTACGTCGCGCAATACGGCACGGCCGCCCCCACCGGCGCCGCGGCGATCTCGAGCGTCAGCACGTCGACCACCCTCGCGGGGACGGCAACGGTCAGCTGGGACACTAGTCGGGCCGCCACGACGGAGGTCGACTGGGGCACGGACAGCGGCACGCTCGGGCAAAAGCTCGTGATCGCCGAGGCGGCGCGTCAACACAGCGTCGACTTGCCGCAATTCAGCCCGGGTAGCAAGTACTACTATCGCCTGCGGTCGGCTGACGCCTTCGGAAACGTGGCCTCCTGGCCCGCGCAGGGCAGCCCTCCGGCCACCTTCACGGTGCCGCCGCGGCCAAGCGGGGACCCCGGTGTCGCGGCCGTCAGGGCAGTCGCCTTGCCGGACGGCACCGCCTCGGTCACATGGGGCACCGGCCGCGTCGCCGACGCGATAGTCGACTACGGCACGTCGCCCGCCGGCGGGAACGAGGCTGTGGACTCCGGAGTCGGCATCGCACATCGGGTCGACCTCGCTCATCTCTCGCCCTCGAAGCAGTATTACTACTGGGTGACCTCGCGCACCCCATGGGGGGCAAGCGAAGAGTCACAGACATTCGCTCTACGGACCCCCGCCTGGGGCGTCGCCGATAGCCGACTCGCGCAATGGGAGATCGGTGACGCCTCCGGCGTGGCGGTGACCGCTCGGGGTGACGGCGAGCTTCGACTGGCGGCCGGCCAGAGCAGCGGAAGGTACGTCTCGCGCGTGCTCGACGCACAGCAGATGGTGGGCTGGAAGCAGGCTCTGTGGGACGCCGATATCCCGAACGGAACGACACTGGCGGTGCAGGTGCGGACTGGCAGCACATCCACGCCGGACGCCACGTGGACGCAGTGGATCACGATCCCGGGCAACGGCGCTGCCATGCCGGCCGGGGTGGCGAACTCGCGTTACCTGCAGTACCGGCTGGCTCTGACCGGCAGCGGTGGCGCTACGCCGGTGGTCCGCGCTGTCGGCTTTACAAGCACCGGCCACCCGCTCAACTTTGGAAACGAGGGAGGTGGGTGATGACGCCGGGTTTCGGGAGTCGCGAACCGGCAGGCCGAGGATTGCCCGCACCGGTGCTCACCTGTGTAACCCAGCGGAGGAGTGAGTGGATGCACACGCAACAAGTGAAGTGCACGACGATCATCGCCGCTGTCACAGCCGTCCTGACGGTCGCGGCTGCCCCCGCGGCCGCGAGGGACTTTCGCGTCGGGTCCCCGCGGCTCGTCTCCGAGACGCCGGCCGGAACGGCCGGAAACGGCATGAGTGGCGTCGACGGGCTCGCCGTGTCCGGCAAGGACTCGGTGGCGTTCTCGTCGATGGCTACGAACCTCCTCAGCACCGACGCGAATCTCGTAACCACTGACCAGGTCGCCATACCCGAGATCTACGTGCGGCGCCCCCATCGCGGCAGGACTGTGCTCGCGTCCGCCACCGCCACCGCAGAGATGGCCAACGCGGATTCGACCCGCCCCTCGCTGTCGTTGGACGGCAAGAGCGTCGCCTTCCTGTCGGCGGCGACGAATCTCGACCCGACAGGAAGCGACACGCAGCAAATCGACGCCTACGTCAAGGACCTCCGAACGGGAGGGCTTATCCGGGCCTCGACTTCGGGCAGGGGCGAGCGAGCCAACGGGGCGACCAGCGATGTCGCCCTATCCGGCGACGGGCAGGAGGTCGCCTTCGTCACCACCGCGACCAACCTCGACCCGCGTGATACGGACACGGCCCCGGACGTATACGTCAAGAACCTGGCCACCGGCGCCGTCACGCTTGCTTCGATCGCGCCTGACGGGAACAAGCCCGCGGGTACGGGTGTGCGCGGCATCTCACTGTCCTGCGACGGAAGATGGCTCGCGTTCAGCACCGACGCCGCGCTCGACACCAGCGGGACCGAGTACCGCAGCCAGGTCTACGTAAAGGACCTCCAGACCGGAGACCTCGTCCTGGTCAGTGCGACGGCGGACGGGACGATCGGCGACGCGGCCAGCACAGATCCCGCCATCAGCGCGGACGGCGGCGTCGTGACGTTCCGCTCGTTCGCCGACAACCTCGATCCGCTCGATCAGTCGCAGGATTCCGACATCTACCAAAAGGATCTGTGGACCGGTGCACTGTCGCTGGTATCGACCAATGCCGCCGGAGAGAAGGGCAACGGCAGCTCGAGCATGCCCACGATGTCGGCCGACGGGCGCATCGTCGCGTTCGCCTCCTACGCGACGAACCTGCAAGACGAGGAGCCGGCTCCGCCTGCCAACCTCGACGTGTTCGTCAAGGTCCTGGCCACCGGCCAGGTGGTCGACGTCTCGCGCTACGCCGGGAACGAGCCGCTGGGCGCGGTCAGCGTGTATCCAGCGCTCCAACCCTTTGGCAGGACAGTGGTGTTTGCGACCAACAACACCTTCACACCGGCCGACACCAACGGCATCGCCGATGTCTATCGCGCACGGCTCAGATGCGTTGTCCGATAGGAGCCCTTCCGGGCTCCCGGCGGGCGAGGTTTGCCCACCGCCGCCAATCAGGCGGGCACTGCTCCTCGTGCTCACAGCGATCGTCCTGGGGCTGGCCGGGCTGTACCTGGTGCGGGCCGCGCTCGTGGACGTCGGCGGCTTCACGCTCGGCAGCCCCACCGCTGCGCGCCACTTGGCTGACCTTGGGTTGGACTGGCATTTCTGGGCCGGCAGCGCCCTGATCCTCGTCATCCTGCTGATCAGCCTCGAGCTCTATTGCAGTGAGGAGCTCTCGAGGGTCGTGCCCCTCTACAGCCTTAGTTACGTGCTCGTCGCGATCATCGGGCAGCTGTTCCTTCACGAGCACGTCACGCTGCAGCGCTGGATCGGGATCGCCACGATCATCGCGGGCGTCAGTGTCCTGCTGCGCTCATGAGGTCGGCCACCAGGAGTCGCGCGCGGCAGCGGACGTTGACCGTAGGCCCCTACGACCCAGCTTTGGACGCCGAGTGGGACGAACTGGTCAGACGCTCGCCGATGGCGACCTTCCTGCACTCGCGAGCCTTGCTTTCGTACCACGGCGATCGCTTCACGGACGCCTCGGTCGTTGTCAGGAACGAACGTGGCGCCCTTGTTGGAGTCCTGCCTGCCGCAGCGGTTCCAGGCGAGCCTTGGGTGGTGGCGAGCCACCCTGGTGCGACGTTCGGGGGCCTGGTCCACGCTGGTGCCCTTGGCGGTTCAGCCACGCTGGACGCCTTGACCGC
>CAWJDF010000007.1:0-373137 GCA_963841535.1 uncultured Solirubrobacterales bacterium
GACCGAACTCCTCGGGTAGCCGGGGCGGTTGCCCACCCCGGCTCCCACAGAACCGTACGTACGCTTGTCGTATACGGCTCCTCGGGACAGCGGGTTGCTAACCCCGCTGCCGGCCGGTTTGCGACCTCGAAGTCATCCCCATAATGAACCGCTCTGGGTTTGATGGAGAGCCTGGCGTTTTGTGAACGGACCGACGTCTGGTCGGTCTTGGGACAGCGTAGAGCTGTCGGGATGAGCTTGTCGGTTGGAGCTTGGCCATCAGTTGAGTTGCTCTGACTCCGACTCCTGCACGGGCCCGTCGGTGATCCTCGGCCGGCCCCGGGTGCGGTGGATCCCGGAGCCGGGGCTGCCGCACATGATCGTGACGGTCCCGGCCGGGGTCGGCGGCCGTGAGGGCCGCGCTGTTCGCGCGGTAGCGGGTGCGGTCGGCCCGGTAACGGCGTCCGGTGGAGGGTTTGACGCGATTTGCCTGTCGCGGGGTTCGGTTTGAGGCGCTGGGAGGCGATCTGCGGCCCTCGGAGCGGTGTCCGCGATGGTCAGGTCGCCCGGATCTGCTGCCTTCAGTTCGCCTTCGGCAGCGTGGAGGGCCTCGAACTCGACAGGCGGGAGGTCGCCGAGGTAGCCGTGCAGCCGCTGGGTGTTGTGCCAGTGCACCCAGCCCAAGGTGGCGAGCTCGACCTCCTCGACGGTCTTCCACGGCCCGGTGCGCGCCGGGCCGCGGATCAGCTCGGCCTTGTAGTAGCCATTGACCGTCTCGGCCAGCGCATTGTCGTAGCTGTCGCCGACGGTGCCGATCGACGGGACCGCGCCGATCTCCGCGAGCCGCTCGCCGTAGCGAATACTGGTGAACTGCGAGCCGGCGTCGGAGTGGCAGCGCAGCCCGGGGTGACGCAGGCCGCGGTTCCAGCGGGCCATCTCGATCGCGTCGAGGACCATCGGCGTGCGCATATGCCCGGCGACGCGCCAGCCGACGATCATCCGGCTGAACGCGTCGATCATGAAGCACACGTACGCGACGCCGGCCCAGGTGGCCACGAACGTGAGGTCGGTGACCCACAGCTCGTTAGGGTGGCTGGCCGTGAACTGACGATCCACGAGATCGGGATGCCGGCCGGCCTCCTGGTCGCGGCGGGTCGTGCGAACCCGCTTGGACCGCAGCACCCCTTGGATCCCGGCCCGGCGCATCAACCGGGCGGTCTGATCCCGCCCGATCTCGATCCCCGCGCGGCGAGCAGCCTTCCACAGCTTCCTCGTGCCGTAGACCTGGTAGTTCTCCTTCCAGAGCCCCACCAGCCGCGGCGTCAACTCCTCGTCGCGCCGCTCCCGCGCCGACGGCAGTCGGCTGCGGGCGGCGTAGTAGCTGCTCGGAGCCACCTGCAACGTCCGGCAGATGGGCTCGACCCCGAGCCTACGACCGTCGACCACCTCGTCCTTGTTGGCGTCGATGAACACGGCTATCTGCGCTGCTGGCGGTCGAGCTCCGCCCCGAAGAAAGTCGCCGCGCGCCGCAAGATCTCGTTTGCGCGCCGCAACTCACGGTTCTCCTGCTCGAGCTCCCGCAGCCGCGACCGCTCCTCACTCGAGACGCCCGGGAGGGGACCGTCGTCGGTCTCGGCCTGCTTGACCCAAGCCCGGACCGACTCGACCCCGTATCCCAGCTGCTCGGCGACCCGACGAACCGTCCCCGTCGTCGACCCAGTCTCCGCCCTGAGCGAGCGGACCATCCTCACCGCCGCCTGCTTCTCCTCACGCGAATACCGCCGTGTCGTCGGCCTGCCAGCTGTGCGATCTGTCGCCATCAACTCCTCCTGGTTTCCAAAGCCAGGAGTCTCCAAGCAACCCAGGACGGTTCATAACGCCAGCTGTGGCGAGACGGGGGCGGCGATGTGCTCGTGCGCCCGACGGTGCAGGCCGACCACCGACAGCAGCCCGCGCTTGGCGAAGTACGTGTTGCGCAGGCCCTGGTCGACCGCGTGCGCGTGGCTCAGCGCCCACCAAGACCGGCGGCCCTGATAGACCTGATGCCACACCGCCCGCGGGTTGACACCGAGCGCGACGAGACGCTTAGCGATCGTGCGTTTGCGTTTCCAGTGGCGCAGAATGATCGCGCGCAACCGCCGCCGAATGTGGGCGTCGATCTTGCGCATCACCTGCATCTCCGTGACGGAGGCGATCCCGAAGAAACCGTGCCACCCGCACAGCCACGCGTTGATCCGGAGGATGCAGTCTCCAAGACTGTTCCCCCAGTTGCGCGGCGTGAGCTGGCGGATGCGCTCCATCGCGTTGCGCTTGGTGCGCTCCGAGAGCAGCACCTCCACAACCCCGGTCTGCGGATCTAATCGCAGCCGAAAGCCGAGGAAGTGGCGATCCTCGGGTCGGGCGACAGCCGACTTTGACTGGTTCACCTTCAGGCGCAGGCGCCCTTCGATGAACTCGGTCAGGCTGGCCATCACCCGCTGCCCCGCCCGCTCGCTGCGCACGTACACCTTGGCATCGTCTGCATAACGAGCGAACCGGTGGCCACGCCGAGCGAGCTCCTGATCGAGCTCGTCCAGCACGATATTCGACAAAAGCGGCGAGAGCGGACCGCCTTGCGGAACGCCCTGCTCGCTTGCGATCAGAACACCGTCCGGCAGCACCACCTTGGCCTTCAGCATCCGACCGATCAGCCTGAGCAGCCGCCGATCGCTCACGCGCTCGGCGAGCTTGGCGGCAAGCCGCTGGTGGCAGACGAGATCGAAGAACTTCTCCAAATCAAGATCTACACACCACTCATAGCCATCCTCGAGGTGCCGCTTGGCCTCGGCGATCGCCGTGTGACAACTACGTCCGGGTCGAAACCCGTGACTGGACGGGTGGAACGTCGGCTCCCACAGCGGTTCGAGCACCTGCCGCACGGCCTCTTGGACCACCCTGTCGATCACGTCGGGAATCCCCAATCCGCGCTGCCCACCCCCCGCCTTCGGGATGAACGCCCGGCGAATCACGCCAGGCTGATACGTGCCCTCAAGCAGGTCGGCCTGCAGCCTGGGCAACACGCTCGGCCACTGCTCGCACAGCGCCTCGATCGTCTGCCCATCCGGACCAGGAGCGCCCTTGTTCGACGCCACCTTCAACAACGCACTGGTCAATCGCCTGGCGACCTCCTCCATCGTCGCAGGCGCTGCTATCTCAGCGTTGACGATCGCCTTCGGCGCTCCCGCCCGGATGGCCCCAAGCCGGTCCCAGGTCCTCCTGCGGGTGGCCCCTTTCGGGTTTTCTGCTGTCGCGATCGGCAGGCGCAGCTGCACCGCCGTTTCTTCGACCGGGATCGCCTTCCCTTGCCCGCCAGGACCCGACCCGGCGCGCTCAGCGGCCATTACAGCCGCCTTCCGGTACTACACGATCCTCGGACTTCTGCTGGGCCATCAGCCGTCGTCCTCTTCGTCCTCCGGCCTACCGGCCAACCCGGCCGGAACCCAGCAGATCTCCCTGGGTGAAACGCTGAGATTTCGTCGTGACCGCGTCGCCACTACGCCCCCGGATCCAGCAATAGGAATCGGGCATCGCCGCTAGAGGCCGGCTCGCCCCTCCGAGGAACGCCTTACGGCGCTTCACTTTCGTTCGCCACCACAACGCATCTATGGCCTCCTTCAGACCCGCCCTCACGGAAGCCCCGCAGCGCAACCAGCCGCACTGGGACCGCCCGGTCAATTCCGGGCCGCGCCCTTGCCTCGTCGATGTTGGATTCCCCCTATCAGGGCTCCAGGACAGGACTCACACCTCCGATCTCAACGTCCGTGCCAGGCACACCTCGTCTTAGCCTTCGCCCTACGGGCTCGGCTGCGACTCGCAGTCCGGTCGCGTCTGCTCGCAACTCATCGCAGGTCGCTTTCGCCCCTTCCCAGCGGCGATCGCGAATCACCGATCCGCCGAATACCGCACGGTTCGAATAACGCCCTTGCGCCAGTTAACCGGGCGCGCGGCTATCAGCGGTTGATCGAAACCGGCCTAACTGTCAAGGGCGTCGGCGAGCGCCTGCAAACCACGCAGGCGCGCGTCCGTGAGCACCTGCGGATCCTCAAGCTCCCCGAGGAGCTCCAGGACAAGTTCGCCTCTGGCGAGATCCCCGTGCGGGCGGTCAAATCGCTCGGACAGCTTTCGGGCATCCACCCAGAGTTCGCAATCGCGGCCGCCCGGCAGGTGCTTGATCCGGGCGACACTAACGAGCCATACGCGTGGGCCGACGTGGAGCGAGCGCCGCTCGAGGTAGCGCTGGCCAGCGCCGAGCTCCCCGAAGGCATCTACCGCCCGCACACGGCATACCCCATCGCGGCGTTCCCGCTCGGCGAGAGCGGAGTCACCGACCTCGCGTCGGTCGAGCGGATGCTCGGAAGACCGATCGAGCAGGTGCAGTTCGACGGGAACGATGTTGCACAGGCTCGCGCGCTCGGCGCGGCCCACGGCGAGAACTGGCACACGGTCATCGTCGGCAGCGACGTCGCCGCCCAGCTCGTCGGCGACTACCTGGCGCGGAGCGTCAAAGAGCTGCGCAAACGGACCCGCGACGAACGAAAGCTCGCCCGCGACACCCAGGCCTCGTCGAACGGCTCGATCGGTGGGGGTACCGCGGACAACAAGAGCACGGTCAGCAGCGCACACGGCGGTGCGGCGGTCGAGCCCGAAGAGGCTCGTCGCGCGGAGCGGGAGGCCGAGCGCCAAGCGCGGGAGGAGGCGACCAGGTTCAACCTCGAGCTCGGCCGGGCGGTCTTCACGTCGCTGTCGCGGGTGCGGGTCGACGAACCGGTGCTGAAGCTGCTCGCCTCGGTCGAGATCGTCGGCGAGCTCGCCGATGTCGCGATGCGCGGCGCGCGCTACGGGTTCCCGGGCTGGGTGACCGAGACCACGCAGAAGAACGGAAAGACGAAGTACGGCTACCTCGAGAAACCAGAGGCAGCAAAGCGCGCCCACGAATACCTCCGCGGCGCGACCAAGTCGGGTGAGATCGCCGGTCGGCAACTGGCGCTGCTCGCCATGGCCACGTATGCCGACCAGAACGCCGTGGCGGTCTCGAGCCGCAGCTGGCACGACATAAAGGCCAGCGGCCCCTGGGCCGTCCAGGCCGACGAGCTGCTCGACAAGCTCGTCACCGACAACCTCCGCGACGCCGCACTGGCGCTACTCGGGCCCGTGCTTGAGAAGCGAAAGGCCGAGCAAGAGGAACGATCCGCCGTCCGGAAGGCGCGCGAGGACGCCGTCTCACGGCTGGACGGCATCGAGGACCGGATTGGCGAGCTGACCGTCGAGCAGCTCGAGCAGGCCGAGAGGGATCTCGACGCGGTCTGGGCACGTTGGACGCCAGAGCACACCAGGCTTCGGGACCGCCTCGCGACCCGTCGCGCAGAGCTCGTCGCTCCCGACGAGCCAGCCGACGACACCGAGCCGATCTCGGCCCGGCAGTAGGGACGTGCCCGTCTCGGTGCGGGAGCCGGCGGACGGGGCCAGTTTCGCACGCCATCCAGGCGTGCGGCCCTCGCTCCGACCGGCCCCGCACCGAGCGGAGCCACCCATCACAAGGAGTGGGTCATGCCCGTAGGAATCACCAGCAGCGACTCGATGTTCTCCGTTCGCCA
Source organism: uncultured Solirubrobacterales bacterium (assembly GCA_963841535.1). Classification (GTDB taxonomy): domain Bacteria; phylum Actinomycetota; class Thermoleophilia; order Solirubrobacterales; family Solirubrobacteraceae; genus Palsa-465. The sequence goes on from CAWJDF010000007.1 coordinate 5,613, forward strand.
GACCCCCTGGCACGGACTCGGCGCCGTCCTCGACCAGGCCCCCATGACCATCGCCGACGCGATCGAACGCTCCGGCCTCGGCTGGCGCGTCGAACGCGAGCCGATCGCGATCGACCGCGGCGACGTCGCCACCGTCGACGACTGGTGGCTGCCCCGCTGCGAAGAGATCCCCGGCTGGTGGGCCAACGTCCGCCAGGACACCCGCCAAGTCCTCGGGATCGTCGGCGAGCGCTACCGCATCGTCCAGAACATCGAAGCCTTCCAGTTCATCGACCAGCTGATCGGCTCCGCCATGCACTTCGAGACCGCCGGCAGCCTCCACGGCGGCCGGCGCGTGTGGGTCCTCGCCCAGCTACCTGAGCACATCGAGGTGGGCGGCGATCCCGTCCGCCCCTACGTCCTGCTCATGAACAGCCAGAGGATGGTTTCACGGTGCCTCCGTTGAACGGACGATGTGGTCATTCAGTCAAGCCGTCGCCGTGATCGCGGTCAGACCGCGAGCTTGGTGGGTGTTGGGAGCGATGGTGGATGGAAATCGGGGGCCGTTGGACCTCGTGTTGCGCGTGTTCGGAGCCGCCACGGGAGCGGGTCGCCTGAGTCTTGCAGCCTGACGTGCGTGGTTGGGGTGCGATGCTCTCGCTCTTCTCTTTGGCGACTCGCAGGACCAAGTCGCAAGGGAGCCTCGGCCTTGCTTTGCTCCTCGTGCGGTATTGCGACGCCGCCTCGGTCGCTGCCGGACCGGCCGCGAGGTTCGTTGAGCGCAACCCGGCGCCCCTGACGGATTTCGTCAATGCTCTAGGTCATCCGCCAGTGGGAGGCGGAGGAAACGCTCGAGCACGGCGTTCACCTGCTCCGGGACCATGAGCGGGTTGAAATGCCCTGAACCGATCGTCCTGGCGATCATCAGCCCCGGGCATAGCTTGACGGCGCGCGCCAGGTCGGCGTTCGGAGTGCCGGCGTCGATGTAGAGAAGTGGCACCCGGCACTCGCGCAAGGCCGCTTCGTCGTCCCAGCTGACAACAGACTCCTCCCAGAGTGAGCTCGTCACATGCGGCTCGGTCAGCACCGCCTGATCGAGGATCCACGACCTGATGGCCGGATCGTCATAGGGGCCAAACAGGCCCGCAAAGTAGGCGCGAAGAGCCGAGTCCGGATCACGGCCTCGGAGTCCGGCCACCAGATCACGCACAACCTCAGCCCGGTCGCCACCAGGAAGAAGGGGCGAGTCGATCAACACCGCAGCGCCAACCTGGCCCGGGTAGGCCGAGGCGAAATCGAGCGCGACGAGCCCGCCGAGGCTATGGCCGATCACCACGGGGCGTTCAATCCGCAGCTGGGTGCACGTCGACGCGAGGTCCTTGGCGAACAGTCGCACCGAGTACCGCTCCGAAGGGGCATCGCTCTCGCCATGGCCGCGAAGGTCCACCGCGACGACCCGATGAGCAGAGGAGAAGCGTGGGACCTGCTGACACCAAAAACGCCGATTACACGCCGCGCCATGCACGAGCACCAGGGGCGGGTAACCACTTCCAGCGTCGTCGTACGCCAGTACGACACCATCACGAACCAGATCCATTACCGGAATCTGCCACGGTTGCGCCCAGACGCGAGCGACTCCCACGGACTCGCTCTCGCGTCACTACGGGGCTTGAGGCGACTCGTCGACGTCCCCGCAATGAGCGCGGAGAGCAAGGGCCGAGCTCGACTGTGATCCGCACCGAGCCGACTGACCGGGGCGCCGTGTTGGCACGCGTCGGGTCGGGACGCGGCGCTGACGGCGGCCGCTGATCGTTCTCCGGGTCCTGGCGAGAGCGCATTCCGGTCCAGGGATGGGTCGTGCCGCCGGGGCGGCCGGCGCCCCTTGATGTTGGCACGCCTGACGGCGTGCGGTCAGGGGCGATTGACCGGCCCGCACCCGGCGGGCCACAGAGCGAAAGATGTCATGAGCAGTCCGTCCACCCCGACGTGTAGGGACCTCCTCGGCTCAAGCGCGGAGCGTGTCCGCGCAGGCTTGGTAACCGTGGAGCTTGAGGAGGCCCCTTGTGAGCATCGTAATGGGACTTGATCAGCATCGAGGACAGATCACCGGCGAGTGGATCGACACCGAGACCGGCGAGGTGCAGCGCTCACGAGTGACGCCGGCCGATCGCGCGCACGTCCGCAAGTGGCTTGAGCGTTTCCGTGGCCAGCAGTTGGAGGTCGCGCTCGAGGCGACGACTGGCTGGCGGTTTTTGGTCGAGGAACTGCGCCGGGTCGGGGCGGTGGTGCATCTCGCCGAGCCGGCTGAGACAGCCGGGCTCAAGGGCCCGAAGAAGCGCGCGAAGGGCGATCGGGCCGATGCGCGGCATTTGCGGGAGCTGTTGATGGTCGGTCGGCTGCCGGAATCATGGATTCCGCCCGATCGCATCCTCGATCTCCGCGCTCGGGTCAGGTTGCGCCACGAGCTGGGTGAGCAGCGCTCGGAGTGGCAGCAGCGGATCCAGGCGACGCTGTATCACCACGGCTGCCCGCAGCGTCGAGCGCTGATGGTCGGTGACGGGCGCGACTGGCTCGCGGCGCAGCCGCTGCCGGAGACGGCGCGTGAGCAGGTGACGGTTGCGTTGGCGATGATCGATGCGCTGGAGCTGCAGATGCGCCCGATCGAGAAGGAGCTACGCGCCTATGCGCGTCACCAGGCGGGATGCAAGGCGCTGATGGTCCACTACGGGATCGGGGAGCTGACCGCGGTCACGATCCTCGCCGAGCTGGGCGACTGCACGCGGTTCTCGTCCTCGCGCCAAGCGGTCCGCTATGCGGGGATGGACATCACCGTGTACCAGTCCGATCAGCACCGCGCGCCCGGTCACATCTCTCGCCAGGGACCGCCAGCGCTGCGCTGGGCGCTGTACGAGGCAGCCCAGGTCGCGCGGCGTCCCGGTTCGCCGGACCGCGACTACTACGTGCAGACCGCGAAGCGGATCGGCGGCAACCGCGCGTGCCTGTCAGTCGCGCGCAAGCTGCTCAAGCGCAGCTACCACACGCTGCGTGAGCTCGGCGAGGAGGCGTTAGCACCGGCATGAACTTCCCCTGTGCGCGCCAAGCCCCTCGTCACACAGATGCGCCGCGGCCGGCTCCCGACCTGCTCCTGCCGCCACGTCCGCGTGGCCGGCCCAGAAAGACCGAGCGGCCGCAACGCTCCCACCAGCGGGATCACCCCCTCACACATCATGTCGCCGGCCCCGGAGCCAACCCGAGGGTCGCGGACCGAAGTAAGGCTGGGCGCCCGCGCGCACAAGACCCGTCGCGCCAACCGTGCGCACGGACCACCGACGCACTCACCAGTTCAACCCCGACAACCCCGGACCTCGCGCTTGACGTGCGGTCCCTGCACAAGTAAGGAACAAGGTCATGCACAGTGGTCGGGGACTCACCGATGCCGAGCGCGAGCAGCGCCGCGAGCAAGATCGGCAGCGCCTGAACGAGGCGGCGAATCGGCTGCTCACCTCCGAGGGGTGGCAGCGATGGGTCCGCGTTCGCGCGAGGGGCGAGCTGGCCCGGCTCTCGCTGAACAATCAGTTGCTCATCGCGTTGTCCTGCCCGGACGCGACGTTCGTGGCCGGGTTCAGGGCTTGGCTGTCGCTCGGGTACTGCGTGCGCAAGGACGAGAAGGCGATCCGGATCATCGCGCCGATGCCGGTCAAGTCCCGGCGAGACGACGACGTCGATGACGACACTGCCGACGATGCCCGGCCGCGGGTGCTGTTCAAGGCGGTTTCGGTGTTTGACCGCTCCCAGGTCGCGCCGCTCGATGGCGTGGAGCAGGTCCCGCTCGAGCCGCCGTGCGAGCCGTTGACTGGCGACTCGCACGCCCATCTGCTCGGTCCGCTTCAGGCGTTCACCGAGTCGCTTGGGTTCACCGTCGCGTTCGAGTCGATGCCTGGCTCGACTGGCGGGTGGTGTGATCGGGCTGCCCAGCGGATCGTGGTCGACGCCGGTCAGGCGGCGAATGGCCGCTTGCGGATCCTGATCCACGAGACGATCCACGCGCTTGGCGTCGGATATGCCGAGTACGGCCGCGAGCGGGCCGAGGTGATTGTCGATACCGCCACCTATGTTGTGGCCGCGAGCGTTGGGCTCGACGTCGGCGGCGAGTGCGTTCCGTATGTCGCGGGATGGGGTGAGGCCGGCGCGCTTGAGGCAGTGACCGCGTTCGCGTCCACGATCGACGAGCTTGCCCGCCGAGTCGAGACCGTTCTCGCCGTTGAGCCGGCAGTCGAGAGCGCGGCGGCGTGAGGGGCTCACGCGTCCGGGCGATCTGCGAGTCGGAGAAGTCCTTGCTCGTGAGGGTGGATCTCGATCCGTAGCCCGCGACGTTTGCCCTCCACCACTTGGATCGCGTTGCGGCGCCCGGCGCGGACCTGGTTGAGCACGGTCTGGCGTGCGACGCCGAGCTGCCGGGCGGCCTCGTCGAGTTTGACGTACCCGTCGGGGACGGACGGCACGAAACGGCGGCGGACCTCGTCGGTCAGCCGGATCCGCCACGCGGCGTGCTCGGCGGTCTGCTCGGCCGGGAGCAGCCCTTCTTGGAGCCAGCGGCGGATCGTCATCGTGCTCACCCCAAGCTCGCGGGCTGCTTGCATGATCGAAACGCCGGTGCCAGCGGGCGGCGTGGGTGGTGCGGGCGGTATGTTCGCGCGTTCGCGGATGCCACGGACGCGCCTTTGGGTGAACGGCAGCCCGGTTGGGCTCTTCCACCCATGCTTGGAGAGCACGATCGCGATCTCCCGATCAGATGAGTGCACGGCGAGCCGGCGGACCAGGTCGACCAGCTCCGGTCGCGTCCCGGACCGCTTCACGGTGCTGTGTTTGACGCGGACCGGCAACTCGGTGCGCGCGCCACCCTGCCAGATCAGCTCGACGCTCGCGGTGTCCCGCGCGCGGTCGACGTCCAATATGACGTCGTCGAGCAACGCGCGCAACAGTTCCTTGCGGTCCCGGTCGGTTGTGCTCGCCGCGGTCCACACCCGAGCGAGTTCGCTGGCGAGACGATGCAGCGCGTGCCGTTCTGGCTCGCTCAGCGGTGCGGGACGGTGCCGGTCAAGCTCGGCCAGCGCGAGCCGCTGGCGCTCGACATCGCCAAGCGCCTCCTCATAGGCGCGCTCGAGGCTGCGCGCGACCAAGCGGTTCTCCGGCTCGCACGCGTCGAACTGCCGGCGCCGGCGCTCGGCTTCATACTCGACGCGCTCAACCGCGAGGAGTTGCAGGTGCCGCCGTTCGGCGTGGTCGGCCTCGAGCTGATCCACGGCCGCCGCGGTCGCGTCCACGCCAGCGGGGGTGACCGCCTCGAGGAACGCGTCGACCACGGTCTTGTCGAACCGCAGCCCGCCGATCGTCTGGCAGACCGTGCTGGTCGCCTGCGTCCGATACGTGCGCTCGCACAGGTATGTGTGGGTGCGACCGTTCGGGCCCGAGTACTTCACCTTCATCTTGCGGCCGCACTTCGCGCACCGCACCAGGCCCTGCAACAACGCTGAACCTTCGCGCGCCGCGCCGCCACCTTGACCGGTCGGGCGCGCGTTCGCCAATAGCCGCTGCTGGGTGTCCAGGTACTGCTCCCAGGTCACGTATCCCGGATGGTGCTCGGTGATCAGGACCCTCCACTCCGCGATCGGCGTCTTGACCTGCGAGATCTTCACACCCCGGTCGGCGTCGACCGTCTTGACCGTCCGGTGGCGCCCATACGCGTACGCGCCCGCGTAGTTGGGGTTGGTCAGGATCTCGTGCACAGCACCGTAATCGGGCGGCTCCCACCGGATCCGCCGCTCGGTGATCCGCCGGCGCGGGAGCCGCTGTCCCTCGGCTGCCAGTTCGGCCACGACCTGCCGACCGGAGCCGCAACGGTCCCACAGCTCGAACACTCGCCGGATGGCGCCGCGCACCTGCTCATCAACAGCGAGCCGGATCTCGCCATCCTCATCGCGCTCCAACCCGATCGGCAACGGCAGCCGCAGCTCCCCACGGGCTGCCTTGTGCTCAAGCCCGCCGCGCAACCGGGAGCGGATCAGATGCAGCTCCGCCTCGCTCATCGTGCCCTTCAAGCCCAACAGCAATCGGTCGTTGAAATCAGCGGGCGAGTAAATCCCGTCCGCGTCGGCGATCAACGTGCCCGTCAGCGCGCACAAATCCAGCAGCTGATGCCAATCCGCGCTCGAGCGCGCCAACCTCGAGACCTCCAACGCCAAGATGACACCGACATGCCCCAAGCCGACCTCGGCCGCGAGCTCGCGAAACCCGATCCGGGCGTGCGCCCACCGGCCCGACAGGCCAGTGTCCTCATCCACCACCAGCACCGACCCCGCCGGCCAGCCAAGCTCGACCGCCCGCTCCGCAAGCGCGTACTGGCGGGCCGCTGACTCCGTGTTGCGCTCCACCTGCCCCGGCGTCGACTGCCGAACATAGACCACGGCGCGGCGCTGCCGATGGCGCTCAGTGATCTTCGAGAACTCACTCATCGCGCGCCTCCTCGATCGCCGCCGACAGCAGCCTCGCGAGCATGATCGTGACCTTCGCGCGCACCTCGGGCGGCAACGTCTCCCACACCGCCGCCGGCACCAACCCCGGACTCAACCGGTCCTCGCAACAGTGCCTGTCGACGTGACGGTACCTCTGGCGAGTGACGGACTCTGGTTGGCTGCGGTTGGGGACTCGACTGGGGTGACGCGGCTGTCGTCGCGTAGGCGCGCCCCGAGGGGCGGGCCGGAGCGGCGATAGCCGCGTGCGCGCCGTCGGTCACCCCGCCACGAGCGCGCTGGTTGCTGTCAACTGATAATTGGCGGCCTGAAGGCCGGGTGCCGGTTCAGGCCGCCGCGCTGAGGTACTCGTTCAACGCCTCTGCGGGCGTTCTCCAGTCGAGCGTCTTGCGGGGTCGGCTGTTCAGCGTGGCGGCGACCGCGGCGAGGTCATCGGCGCTGTGGCGGGACAGGTCGGTGCCTTTGGGAAAGTACTGGCGCAGCAGCCCGTTGGTGTTCTCGTTGGTGCCGCGCTGCCACGGGCTGTGTGGATCGCAGAAGTAGACCGGCAGGCCGGTCTGGATCCGCAGCTGCGCGTGCTGTGCCATCTCGGTGCCCTGGTCCCAGGTCAACGAGCGGCGTAGCTGCACGGGAAGCGTGGTGATCGCTTCCGCGATCGCGTCACGGACGGCCTCGGCGCCATGCCCGGCCAGCGCAGGGCCGTTCTTCACCCTCGGACCCTGGTCGCTCATCGGCGGGAGGTGAAGCAGCATCGTGAAACGGCTTGAGCGCTCCACGAGCGTGCCGATCGCTGAGCGGTCGAGCCCGATGATGAGGTCCCCCTCCCAGTGCCCAGGCACCGCACGGTCCTCGGCGTCGGCTGGCCGCTCGCTGATCAGAACCTGATCGGTCACGAAGCTCTTCCCGCGACGAGCCCGCGCGCGCGGGACTCGCAGAGCCCGGCCGGTGCGCAGGCAAGCAGTCAGCTCCTGCCGCAGCGCGCCACGGCCTTGCACATACAGCGACTGATAGATCGCCTCATGGGAGATCCGCATCGACTCATCATCCGGGAAGTCCAGGCGCAGCCGATTGGAGATCTGCTCCGGGCTCCAGGACTTCCCCCACCGCCGGTCCTTGCGCGGGCCGTGACGCCGGCCGATCCACCGAACCTCCGGCCCCGCGACAGCGCACCCGTCGGGCCGCTGCACAGCCCCCGACAGGCGATTCTGCACATAGCAGCGCAGCTCCAGGTTGCTCGCAAGCTTGGCGGGCTTCGGTCGCCGGCCGCGCCGGTCGGCGTGCCACTGCGCGGTCGATGCCCGATAGGTCAGCGAGCCGCTGCGAGTCCCGGCGTTGCGGCGCAACTCCCGCGAGATCGTCGATGGCGAGCGACCGATCCGCCGGGCGATCTCGCGCACCCCCAGCTTCTGGGCGCGCAGCAGCGCGATCTCCTCCCGCTCGGCGAACGACAAGTAACGCCCCGACAGCGGGGCAACAGTGACAGATGGCATCCCGCCACCCTCACGGAACCATCGGACGCCAACGGCCTCCGACACGCCAGCCTCAACAGCCGCCTCCACGGTCGAGACCCCACGCCTGATCGCGGTCCAGAACCGCACCCGATGCTCTCGCCGGCCCGCGGGCGGCCGCCCCGGCGAACGCTCCACCGGCCGCCCCGTCTGACTCGCTGCCCACCCCTTCGCCCTGCCCATCGCAACCTCCTCGATATCGAGTGTTGCGACGACCGCTTGAATCCGCCAACCGCTCCTCTACCAGCAACAGCGCCAACTGACCCGACATCGCGACCTCCCGAGTTTTCTACGGACCCTCGTGATCGAGCCGGACGCCGCTCCTTCACACCCGCCATCACCGCCTCAAACCGCCGCCACCCAGCCGGCGACGCAATCAAACCCACGACCGCCGCACGCTCAACAGCGATCGGGGTGCGCGGAAGATCCGTCCACGCCGCCGGCAACAGCGCGCGCGCACCATCGCTCGTGCGACACCGGACACACAGCTCCCCGTCGACATGACGCCATCCATCGATCTCGACAACGCGTCCGCGCAGAGCACTCGGCACGCCGTCGCCGATCAGCGCGACGCGATCGGGCAGCGGATCAACAACATGAGTAGTACGACGGATACCTGCACGACGGCTCCACGGCCGTCGTCGCCGCCTCAACGCCAGTCCGCGTGGTGTGCCAGAACACCTTGAACTGGGGACTCGAGAAGGCCCGTCAGAAATACTCGATCAGGCACACCGAGAAGATCCGCGAGCACGTCCACCAAGCCCGACGCGTGTTCGACCTCTCCATCGACTATTACCAGCAGTTCAAACGCGCCGGCGACCAGCTCGCAACCGAGCGATTCACGGAGACCCAGCTCCGCCGGGTACTGGACGAGCTCTACCCCTCGGGAACCGACGATGCCGCAAGCGACCGGACCCGCCGCTCACGGGAGCAGACCAAGCACCGGATCATCGAGCTGTTCGTGCACGGCGAGACCCAAGGCAACGCGCCCGGCACCAAATGGGCCGCCATCAACGCCATCGTTGAGCACTCCGACTGGATCAGGCCGCTGAACGCCGGATCGCAGCGCTTCGCCCGCGTGCTCGATGACGGTGGCCGCAAGACCCATGCGCTTGAACTGGTGGGAGCGGCGTAGACAGCACGTCGTCTCCTCGACGGTGTTGACCGCGGTCACCGCCCATAGTCAGCGGGGCGCATGGTGCCACTGGACTGTCACGAGACCCCAGCCCCGCGACGCCCGGACGAGGTAACCGACCCGCCGCCTTGAAATCTAGTCCGTCCCGACCGTAATCCGGAGCCGTCTGGCTCGGGCACGGCAAGCGCGCTAGGGCCAAACCGACCGCGCGAGCGCGCGGAGCAAGGCTCACTGCCGCCTATGCCGGTGGCGCTCGCGCAGCTGATTGACCAGCTGCGGGTAGTCCCCACCTAAGAGACGGCCTCGCAGCTGCTGAATCGCTGCATAGCGCCGCTGGTAGTCGCGTGCGAATGTGGTCTCCGAGATGACTAGGTCGCGGATGATCGCGTCGATCTCGCGCACGATCTGTCCTCTCACCTCAATTGCGCGGTAATTCAATGGGTGGGGAGCCGGGCCGGTGAAGTCCGTTTCCCGGCTGTTGAGCAGCCAAGCCCACTGGCCATGCGCCATCTTGTTGCGGTCCTCGATGATCCCCGCCAGATCGGTCCTCAGCAGCTGCAGGATGTCGTCGTGTTGAGAAGCGACGACTGATCCGGCCGTGGCGGCGTCGATCTCCAAGTGCAGCGGGACCGAGTACTGCCTGCGAAAGGCGAGGTCAACGGATTGGGTCCAGCGATCGAGTTGGCTGCGCTCTTGCGCGAGCAGCTTCCGCTCGCGGTCGTTGAAACCGGCCGGATCGGCGATCGTCTTACGAAGAAGGGACTCGGCGAGCAGGCCCACCGTCATCTGGTGGATCCGAGCGGCAAAATCGACTGCTACGGCCTGCCCGCTGCGAATAGCTGCCTTGTGGGCGAGTTCAGCCTGAGTCAAGCCTTTCGCGACACGCCTCGCGTTCTCGGTGAACTTGCGATAGGGATGTGTGGACGGAAGCGGCATTAGCTCGGTTCTCTAGGCGCCAAGACCCACAGCGTCGGCAACGGGCCTTGGCGCCCAGGGAATCGAACCCGGCTCTCCTCGGGCGAACCCGAGGCGCGACAACCAGCCGCCCGCGCCCGAGAGCAGCATATCGAGCCGGACCGGACCAGCGAGGTTCCCGATGGAACGCAAGACGGGCCCTCCCCCAGTGGCCGCTCCACCTGGCCCTGTCCAGAACCGTATTGACGTTGGCAATACAAGCTGCGAAACTCCGCGGTGAGCATCCACACCCGAGGCCGGGATCACGCACCGCCGAGCGCGCTCGTCAGCGCTAGAGGCCAAAGACGACTCAGAGAGGACCAAACAGGCGCGGTGCTCACCAACGAGGACTTCAAAACCCTTGAACACGGGGGGTGGTATCGGCGAGCAATTGTCAAGAGTTGTGGATGAGAAGGTGAAGCATCAGGCGGCGACCTTCTCGTCCGTCGTCGTGGTGTCGTCGTCTGTGACCTTGATGCCGTCCTTGAACTTCACGCCTGCGAGCACATCGGTGACGAGCTCGTGGCCGTTGAACCGCCGCCAGCGCTCCTGGGCGGCGTCGAGCAGCTTGTAGGCCATCGCGAGCGCGGCTTTCTTGGAGCCGGCGCCCTTGGTGACCTTGGTGCGGAGCTTGACGGTCGCGAAGCTGCTCTCGATCGGGTTCGTCGTCCTGAGGTGCCGCCAGTGCTCGGCGGGGAAGTCGTAGAACGCGGTGAGCGCGTCCCAGTCCTTGTCGAGCTTCGCGACCGCCTTGGGGTACTTGGCGTCGAACTCGGAGCGGAAGCGCTCCAGCGCCTTGCGAGCGTCCGCGCGGGAGGGCGCCTCGGCCATCTCGTGCAGCAGGCTCTTGGCCCTGGGCTGCAGCCGCTTCGGGAGCGCGTCGAGGACATTCGCAGTCTTGTGAACCCAGCAGCGTTGCTCCCTGGCGCCGGGGAATACGTCGCGCAGCGCCGCCCACGCGCCGAGCGCCCCGTCGCCAGTCACCAGCTTCGGCTCGTTGAGCCCGCGGTCGCGCAGATCGCGGAACACGGCCGCCCACGAGTCCTCGCTCTCGCGGTAGCCGTCCTCGACCGCGAGCAGCTCCTTCTCGCCGTCCTCACGCACGCCGATCACGACAAGCAGGCACAGCTTGGGATCCTCGCCCAGCCGCACGCTGACGTTCACGCCGTCGACGAACAGGTACGCGTAGCGGTGAAAGCGCAGCTCCCGGGTGCGGAACGCGGCGTGCTCTGCTTGCCACTGCTCGGTCAGCCGCTGGATCGAGCTGGGCGACAGCCCCGACGCGTCCTCGCCCAGCAAGTCTCTGAGGGCGGGCCCGAAGTCGCCGGTCGAGAGCCCGTGCAGGTACAGGATCGGCAGCACCTCGGTCACCTTCGGCGACCGCCGGGCGTACGCGGGCAGGATCCGCGAGCTGAACCGCTTGCGCTTCCCGGTCTCCTCCTCGACGCGCTTGTCGTTGACCCGCGGCGCCCGGACCGGAACCGTCCCCGAGCCGACCGTCACGCGGCGCTCCCGCGCCCGACCATTGCGGACCACCAGCCGCTTGCCGTCCTCATCGACCTCGTCCACGAACGCGCCGACGTACTCGTCGACCTCGGCCTCGAGCGCGGCCGCGATCATCCGACGCGCTCCCTCGCGAGCGAGATCATCGAGCGTGACCCGACCCTCGTTGTCCTCCCCGACGGGGAGCCTGCGAACATCTGACATGGCGTGCCTTCCTGCCGGCCATCGCCGGCTTCGGTCTTCATCAACCGGGAAGGTACGCCGCCTTCCTCTTCACACGCATCCACAACTTCTGGGTATAGCTCGGTATCGGCTCCATTTCGAGCAACGTACGCCCTGGAACGCCATCGTCCTGAATGCCGGAGGCGAATTCAAGCTTCGATATCTCGGCGAACGGGGCGGTACGCCCCAGGATTTTCAGGTCGTGGTTGATCGCGGAGGACACCTGACGCTTCCGGCGAGAGCGCACTTTGGGCGCCTCGTGAACGTGACACGACCGCGATCTGGGCCGCCCGGCCGTCGATCGGCCTTAGGCGACACCGACCCGTCGCATCGCGTGATGGTGAGTATCCGCATCCCAGCGGGCCGACTCGCCGAGATCGACCGGCGAGCCGAATTAACAGGATGCACTCGGACCGAGTACATGCTCCGCGCGGCGCTCGGCGGTGATCCGATGCACGAGCGTCTTGCGGCAATCGAACGTCGGGTCGGTCGACTCGAGGCGGCGAGGCCCGGCTGACGGGCTGCTTGGGTGGGCCGGACACTTGGCCGAGCCGCCGCCGGTGCAGACTCAACTAGCCGCCAACGCGCTGGTGCGTCGCATGGCAGCTGGACGAACAGATCGTCCGGGGACGATGTTGGCCACGTGTCCGTTCGGGCAATGGGCCGGGTGTGATCGTCAGCGGGCGGCGTCCGGTGCTGTGCCCTCAACGACCCCGGCGGTTGACCGCGGACAGCGCGATCCTTCCATTTGTTGGCAGACTCGGAGATGCGCGACCGGCGCAGCATTCGAGCTGGGCTCATTGGAAGCCCAACGCGTCGTTCCGGGCGTTTTATCTTTATCGGGCGTCAGGTCTGGTCGCGTCGTAGGCCAATGCCCGCCGCCGTCCCACGTCCCGGTTACGAGCCAAATCTCATAAAAGAACAACCATTCGCAAGTCCACGGCACCGTAGTGTTGGCGACGAGCATGCCGCAGTGCCAATCCACTGTCTCGTGTAGACAGAGCACCCGGTAGGTGTGGTGCCAGACGTGCGGTAACGACTCCCCGGGCCGAGTTTTAAGGCGGGTGACGACCCGGGTTCGTGGCACCTTGCCTAGCATGTACCTGACCTCAACCAGGTAAGTGCGGCTGAGCGCGCTCGGCTGAAGGTGGCCGCGCCAGATGAGGAGGCGTCCGGTGCGGCGCATCGTTGACTGTGGAAAGCGCTGAGCCAATGTCAGAGCCTGCCGGGTGAGGCTAACGGGACGGACTTTGGGAGTCGCCATGGAACGTATGGCGCGGGTTCGGGATTGCTGCAGAGGCTGTCCCGAGGACGCCGGCATTCGCCGTAGACAAACGGCCCGTGCTGCGCGTGGTGAGCTCGCCGGCTTGCCTCCGGCTTGCCACACCGCCGGCATACCGACGCCCTGCGCGCGTGGCTGGTTCCTCTCCGAGATGGGCGATGAGACTTTCGAGGAGGCGATCGACGCCCAGTTTGTAGCCGAGCCCTGCGAAGTCCGCGTGGGCGCCTTCGATCCAATCAAAGAACGCCCCTGCTCGCTCAGGGTTGCGTTGCCACCGGTCACCGAAGTTCTCTTCGTCGAGCACCGGATTTGCAATCACGTAGACACCGTTCTCCTGCTCGACGAGTTCCGGCATGCGTTCCGTGATGTCGACGAGGGCCTCGTACACGCTTAGTCCTCCGGTGTACGCGCGGGCCGCAAGCGTCGTGACGATGATGGAGGCCGGTGCGAGCTTGGCTTTACCATCAAACTTGAGGTCACGGTGACGCTTGAGCGCTTGGACAGTCTGCTGGAGAGGAGTTTTGATCGAGTCCGGGGGCACTTCTTCGATGTCGATGCCGCGCGTCGCTGCCTCGGCTTCGAGCAGGATGCGGGTCTCTGTCTCCGTGCGGGCAGCGAACCATTCGGCGTACCCGATTGGGTTCGAGGGTTGCCAACGACTCAGGTTTCGATCCGTCAGCCAGATTGCATCGGGAGACGCCTCACTGTTGGGGATCCCAGGGAGAACATCCATGTGAAACCGCTGGCCGATATAGACCAGCGTCCAGCATCGCTTCCCCTCCTCCAAGCGAATGGTCCCATCGGGTCGAGTGTCGATGTACGCGCGTAGTGCCGCGCCGACTAGGCGCTTAAGTTCCCTTTTCGAGATTTCCTTGGTGAGCCATAAGCAGCAAACGAGATCGATGTCGTACTCGCAGCCCGGTGTGACGGGTGTGACCATGGTTCCGAGTCTGATCGAGCCTTGAGCGTAGATCTCGCCTGCTGCGCCGGGCCAGGAGTCGCGCAGCCATGCAGCGACCGCTTCGTACTCGGCGACCGCAGCGGCGCGGATCGCGGCGGGGATGTCTAGTTCGGCAACAGTGAGTTTGAGGAGCTGGTTGAGCTGACCCGAGCGTTCACGAAGAAGCATGTGCAACCTGCCTTGAGTTGGGGCCGTGATACGGCCGATAGGGGGCTGGTGTATTGCCGGCGAAGGCCGTATGGAAAGTCGGACTGAACACCCGACTTTCGTGTGAGGCACGTGCGATCAGCTCCTGAGGCTCGCAGCGGTCCAGGGCGATCAGGTCGTCAGGCGCTGTGGCGTCGAGCCGGAACAGGTTGTCCTTCCCGATAAGGTGCTCAGCGAGCCCGAGTGCTCCCGCGCCCTGTGCGGCGAGGAGCACCGACACGAGGTTTGGGCTGCGGCCCCACGCAGCGAACCCGCCGTGGTCGAGCTTGGCGCGGCGGGTTTCGGTCCCCACGAGGGTGCCGATGCTCAGGACCTTGATCGCCTCGAGCGAACGGCCGAACAGGCTTGCGGCCTCCGCGATCCCCACGAGCGTTGGGTTGTTTGCCCAAAGGCCGCCGTCAATCAGTCGGTCGGCGTTGTGCCCCAGGCGCACGGCGGGAAAGAACGTTGGTGCGGCCGCCGTGGCCATCGCCACCTCCCACATGGGCATGCGATGATCACGTCGGAGGCGCTCATGGTGGGGCGTCTTGAGCAGGCACACCGCGTTGACGCCGATGTTGTAGGTAGGAATAACCAGAGGCACGTTGCTCTCGCCAAGGAGTCGGTCGCCGAAGATCTCCCGCAGCGGCCGCTCTAGGCGAATCGAGGGGTATTTGGCCCTCCAGAGCCTGCGGATGCTTCGCCACTGCATCGGGTTGGCGAAGATCCGCGCCTGGTGCTCTACGTAGAAATCGAGGATCTGGGCGGGTGAGATGCCGGCACCAAGCCCCAGCGCAAGGATCCCACCCGTGGAGGTCCCTACCACGAGATCGAAGCAGTCGACGACGCTGACGCCGAGATCGATCTCGAGGGACGCGAGTAGCGCCGCCTCGAAGATGCCGCGCACCCCGCCGCCGTCGAGCGAAAGCACTTGGAACGGATCGGACGCCGAGGAGCTTGGACCAACCGGTAGTTCGGCCTGAGCAGTCGCCGGTGTGGCGCTGTTCCGAGCGCACAGATCCGTGACGACCTCGCACATTTGTCCGTCTTGGGGTTGACTCTGTAGCTCCATTGTCGATATAGTAGCTAAAGTCTACAAACGCCACAAGGTCTTGAGGGGCAACAATGTTTTCAACGTTGACAAAGCGGCTAAGCTGCTCATCAAGAGCGCCCACAGCGGCGCTCTTCTCGTCCCCGGCCCGAAGGAGATGCACGATGAGCACGACCGAGTTCTTCACTGTCCGCCAAACAGCCAATGAGCTGGGCGTGCACGAGAACACGGTTCGTAATCTCGAACGTCGCGGCGAGCTCAAGGCGATTCGCCTGCCAGGGTCAGGATTCCGACGGTTTCGCAAGGAGGACGTCGACCGGATGCGACGCGAGATGTGGTCGCAGTTCGCCCCAGATCAGCCGATGCCGACCGAACGCCGCACGCCCAGTAAGCGGCACACATTGACAGACGAGGACTACGCAGCCTAGGAGTTGGCTCCGTCTCCTTGGGAGCCCAGACCTCCCGACAGCGAGTATTTCGCCAAACGCACCGACTACTTTCGCCAAGGGGACATCTTTCGAGACGTCCCCCTTGGCTATCCGCTGCCACCCGACGCGTTCAGCCATTCAGCCGGGAGCCGCAAATTCCTGAGCGGTCCGTTCGAGCCGGGATTCGGACTGCTCCTGACGCCGACCTGCTCGATGACAGCTCAGGGCGAGGCCGGGAATTACGCGCATCCCATCCGAACGCTCGCGCCAGTCCTGCCGCTTGAACACCTCGTCATCGAGGGGGCCGTCAAGGAAGCCGCACTGGACGATCTTCGACGATACGACCACCTCGTCAACTATCTCTACCTTCCCCCTATCGAGGAGGCATCGATGCCCGAAAGCCTCGCCCTCCTCTATGCAGCGATCACGGTCCATCACGACTACCTCGAAGGCGACAGCGATACCGCCGAGGAAAGCAAGTCGCGCCGGATCGCTCAGCTCTCGGAAGTTGCGGCCGTCCATCTCAAATACAAGCTGACCGCCCTCTTCGCTGGCGAGCTCTTCTCGCACGCGGACTTCAGCGACAGGATCCGCTAAGCCTGCGCCTCAGACTGAACCAGCCGATGCGCTGTTCCGTCCGGCTCCCACCACACCCATTCGCCCTCGAAAAGACCGCCCCAGCCTCGGTTACCGCACAGCAAGGCCGCCTTCATCGGCTTTACGCGCGGATCAGGAAGCACTGGCAAACCGAGAAACTCGTCCCACCCGAGCAGCTCATGGTTGCCCGGGTTCAGCAGAATCGCCTTCGGTCGCTGCTCACACGCGGCCGCGTGTTTGTCCAACACTTTCCGCACGGTCGCGAGCAATTCGATTTCATAGTCCACCTAGCCATTCTCACCAACGCAAAGGACGTGACGCGCCGGGATGGCCGGCAGTAGGTGGTCGGCGAAAGCCTGCGCCATCGATCCACCGAGGGACGATTCCCCTCGCGGAAGGCTATAACAGGTGTCGCGCTTCTCTGACGGGCCAATCTGGGACACGAAGCAGCCGGGCAGCCGCCGCCTTCGCGGCCGGGCGGCACGCGCAACAATGCAGCCGACATTCGTCGCAGGGGCGCAAACGAGCCTGGCCATCACCGCCGTCAAGACCTCGGTTCTCAGTCCTCGCGGCGGGGCGGATGATGGAGTGCTGGCCGTCGATAAGGAGACAGGGCAATAGCGGGATCAATACCTGAGCTGAGCGGCGCCGCGCTCGAGGCTGTCCGACACCGCGGCGGGCACGTTCAGATCATCGCCGCGGCCGGTTCCGGCAAGACCGAGGTGGTCTCGCAACGGGTCGTAGATCTGTTGGCCGACGGGCTGCCAGCGTCGGCGCTCGTCGCGTTCACGTTCACCGAGCGGGCGGCCGATGAGCTCAAGCAGAGGATCGAGCGGCGGACGGAGCAACGGCTCGGACGCGCCGCACTCGACCGGCTGACGAGCCTATTCGTCGGAACGATCCATGCCTACTGCTTCCGCTTGCTACAGCAGCGCGTGCCGCGGTACGAGACCTACGACGTGCTGGACGAGAATCAGCTGACCGCGTTCCTGTCGCGGGAGGCAACGCGCCTCGAGCTAAAGCAGCTGGACCCGCAGAACCGCACGTTCGCCTCGATCGCCGCGTTCCTCAAAGGAGTCGACGTCATCGAGAACGAGCTGCTCGACCCCGCAACGATGCCCGACCCGTTCGGCTCAGTGCTGCGTTCGTACTACGCCACGCTTGAGCGCTATCGCCTGCTGACCTACGGGCAACAGATCGCTCGGGCAGTGAGCGAGCTCGAACGCCCCGAGCTGGCCGCCGAGGTGCACGGCACGCTGCGTCACCTGATCGTCGACGAGTATCAGGACGTGAACCCGGCTCAGGAGCGGCTCATCCGGCTGCTCACCGGACCCCAGACGGAGCTCTGCGTAGTCGGCGACGACCAGCAGGCGGTGTACCAGTGGCGCGGCTCGGATGTCTCGAACATCCTGCGGTTCAGCGAGCGCTACCCGTCGGTGACGACGTTCGAGATCACGACCAACCGCCGCAGCCGGCCGCAAATCATCGACGTCGCCAACGGTTTCGCTCGCTCGATCCCCGACCGGATCGAGAAGACAATGGGGCACCACCGTGAGAGCGCGGAGGACGAGCGGCCCGAGGTCGTCGTGTGGAGCGCGGCGAGCGAGCTCGAGGAGGCCGGCTGGATCGCGAGCCTGATCCTCGACCTCGCCGACGCCGGCGCCCGCTACCGGGACATCTCGGTCCTTGTGCGCGGTCGCGCGTCGTACCCGCGGCTGGTGGAGCAGTTCACCGCGTTCGACATCCCGGTCCAGCCTGGCGGGCGCTCAGGGCTGTTCGACCAGCCGGAGGCGGTGCTGCTCGGACAGACGATCACGTGGCTGACCGACATCGACTGGCGCGACCGCTACGGCCCGGGCCGGCGGATCGCCGAGCCGGCGCTGCTCGCCGATTACCGGCGGTTGTTCGATCTGACCGAGGCGCGCCGCAACCTGGTCGGGCGTTTCCTGCGGGCATGGAAGCAGGCGGTGGCGAAGGAGGACCGCGTCGCCGACCTCGTCGGCGAGCTATACGAGCTGCTGGCGGAGCTGGACGTCCGCAGCTGGGACCTCTCGAACCCGGTGACGGTGAACCGGCTTGGAACGCTCGCGCGGTTCTCCGCGCTGCTCGCCGACTACGAGTCGGTCCGCCGCCGCGCGCGCCCCGACCCCGATTTCCCGGGCGAGCAGGTCGGCGGCCAGGATCGGGGCGCGTGGTACTACCGAAACCTCGGACTACACATCATCAACTACGCGCAGGGCACATACGAGGGCTTCGACGGCGAGGCCGACTTCGAGCTCGACGCGGTCGACCTTACGACCGTCCACCGGGCCAAGGGCCTGGAGTGGCCCGCCGTGTTCGTCCCGTCGGTGACGGCAGGCCGATTCCCGAGCCGGCGCACGGGGGAGGCGCAGGAGTGGCTCGTGCCGCGCGACCGGTTCCACGCGGCGCGCTACGAGGGCAGCCATGGCGACGAGCGGCGACTATTCTACGTCGCGCTGACGCGAGCCCGCGACTGGGTGTCGTTCTCTCGCCACGAACGGGTCACCAAGCAGCGGGTCGGGCCTAGCCCGTACCACTCAGAGCTGGCCGAGCACCACTGCGAGCCCGACGACATTGTTCCGCCGGCAATCGGACGCGACAGCGAGGCCGAGCCCGATCCGATCTCGCTGAGCTACAGCGAGCTCGCCGCGTTCATCGAGTGCGGGACCGCCTTCCGGTTGCGCGATCTGATCGGGTTCCAGCCCCGGCTCGCGCCCGAGCTCGGCTACGGAAAGGCGGTCCACCACGTCATGCGCACCGTGGCGGAGTCGACCAGGGCGAGCGGTGTGGTGCCGACGCCGAGCGAGGTCGACGCGATCCTCGATGAGAGCTTCTTTCTACCGACGGCGAACAAGCCGGCGCACCGCCAACTGAAGGCAGCCGCGCGGCGGCTGGTCACCAGCTACGCGCGCGAACACGAGGAGGACCTCCACCGGGTGTGGGAGACCGAGCGGCCATTCGAGCTCCACCTCGACGGAGTCACGGTGTCCGGCCGAGCGGACGTGATTCTCGACCAGGAGGGCGGCGTCCCGACCGCACTCGCGGTCGTCGACTACAAGACCTCTACCTCGGGCGACCCGCTCGAGCACGCGCTGCAGCTGCAGGTCTACGCCGACGCCGGCCGGCGCGAGGGCCTCGACGTACGAGCCGCCTACGTCCACGACCTGAAGACGATCGAGCGTCACACGGTCCCGGTCGACGAGTCGGCTGTCGCAGACGCGGAAGCGACCGTGACCGAGGCGGCAGCGCGAATCCGAGCCAGGGACTACGTGCCCAACCCGGGCTTGCGCTGCCGGCACTGCGAAGTCCGGACGATCTGCCGGTTCGCCGCGCGCTGAGTGCTCAAACCTCGAACACCTTCATAACTTCATCGCCGTAGTCGTTGATCACCTTGACCGCAATGCGGCCGGACTCGGGGCGAGGGAACGGGCGCGACTCGGTGGCGTACAGGCTGGCCCACGCGTCGGCATCGATGTCGGCTTTGAGTGCCCGCTTGAGTCGAGCGTACGGGTCCTGGCCGCCGGTGAAGTAACAGTGGCGGACGAAGAACGACTCGCCGTTGTAGGCGGTGTCGATCATCCACAGCGCGATCTGATCGGTCTCGTTGCTGCGGGTCTCGCCGGTGTTCGGGTCATAGACATCAACACCATGCAGGAACACGCGCAGCTCGTTCCCCTCGGTCGCGATCTCGATGTCAGGCTCGCCGAAGACGGTGAACAGATTGCCCGCGCCCGTCTTCTTCAGCTCCTCCCCCATCACCAGGTCGGCGTTCATCCGCACGAGCAGCACCGGAACCCGGCCGAGCCGGCGCTCGGCGGCCACGCTCGCGAACCCGTCGTCGGCCGTGACGTAGCCGTCGTCGCCGGCGCCGACCACGCTGGGATCGAACGCAAACGTGAGCACGCATAGTAGGTCGATGTCTCCGGCGCGGTTGGCCTCGCGCGCGGCGTCCTTGATGAACGGCGGTCCGACGGTCCCGTACTGCGGGCCGATCGTGATCCCGACCCGCCTCGGCGTCCCCTCGGCGGCCTCCTCGCGCTCGCCCACAGCCTGGATGTAGGCGGCCGCGTACGGCTCCACGGTGTCGAAGCTCAGTCGCTCTCCCTTCCGGCCGTTCTGGATGCCGGCAGTACGGAGGTTGGCGAGGATCGTCTGCTCAAACTCCGCGTCGCCACGCGAGGGATCCTCGACCGCGTCAGTATTGGTCGCGCCGGTGTCATCGACCGCGCTGCCGGCAAACGCGAGCGAGCGGTGAGGCGACAGGCTCTCGACCGTGCACGGCCCCGACACTCGGACCTTCTTCTTGTCTTCGTAAGGCTTGTCGTAAAGCAGCTCGAACTCGGCGTGCCGCCGGATCGCCGCGTCGATCTCCTCGCGGCTCATGCCTTCGCCGATGTCGGGGTTGTTGGCGATCGATTTGAGCGTGATGTGCTGCACGCGCTCGTAGACGAAGCCGTGGCGGACGTCGTTGGTCACCTCGGCCGGCGGCAGCGGGGTCCCGAGCAACCCGCTCTCCTTCTCGCGGCCTTCCTCTGAGTCGGCGAGAACGTAGTAGGGATAGCGAGCGCCCATCAGTCGCTGCCTGGCGAGCGCGAGAGCGACGCGCGAGGTATCGATCGTGATCCAGCGACGGCCCCACTGCTCAGCGACAAACGCCGTCGTACCGGAGCCACAGGTCGGATCAAGTACGAGATCGCCAGGATCCGTACACATGGACATACAGCGCTCGATCACCTTCGGCGATGTCTGCACCACATAGATCTTGTCACCGGGCCGTCCAGCAATAGCAGTGTCCTCCCAGATGTTGTTGATAGCGATCGCCGGGAAATCATCGAGGTACCTGACATACCCCAGGGAATTCGCTCTGGCGGCGACACGACCAGCGTTGACCAAGCGCTGCATGCCTTCGCGGTTCGTCTTCCAGCCTCCGGCGGTCGGCGTCACCGTTGCACCGTCGACAGTGACAGGAAAGACGGTAGTTTGGCCAACACGAGTAGTTTGCGAGATCAGGTTGTCGACACGAAGAACTCGCAGCCCTTCCGGATTCGCGAGCTCCTCGGCGGTAGCACGACGCCGGACGCCGGAAGGCAACTCGACGAGGGAATACTCTCCGGTCCCTCGACCTTCCGCCTTCGGCTGGTAGATCTGGCGATACTTGATCCGTTCCAGATCGCGCGCGTACCACAGAATGTGACTACCGACGGCAGCGAGCACGTTAGTTCCCCCCGCAAAGCTGCCCGCGCCACTCGTCGTCTTGAACGTGATCAGGCTGACAAAGTTCTCGCTCCCGAACACCTCGTCCATCAACGCCCGCACCAGGTGAACGTTCTCGTCTCCGATCTGCACGAACACCGACCCGCTATCGGTCAGTAGATCCCTGCCCACCGTCAAGCGGTCCCGCAGATACGTTAGGTACGAGTGAATCCCGTATTCCCAGGTGTCCCGGAACGCTTTGATCTGCTCGACCTCGCGTGACGCGTCCTCGAGCTTGCCGTCCTTGACGTCCCGCTTGCGCGCTGACACCTGCCAGTTGGACCCGAACTTGATTCCGTAGGGCGGATCGATGTAGATCATCTGCACCTGGCCGCGCAGCGCCTCGCGTTCGGCGAGGCTGGCCATCACATTCAGCGAGTCGCCGAGGATCATGCGGTTCGACCAGTTGGCGTGGTGCTGGTAGAACTCGACCAGGTCAAGCTCGCCGAGGCCGTCGAAGGTCTCGAACAGAGTCAGCTCCGGCTCGTCCTCGGGCCGGGCGGCGGTATCGCGGAGGTTCTCGATGAGGACACGGGGGTCGATCTTCTCCTGGATGTAGATCGCCGGCGCGTCGGCGACGAGGTCCTCCCCGTCGAGTTCGTCCTTGCCTTTCCACACCAGCTGCGGGTCGAGCGTCGGATCGCGGGGATAACGAATCGGGATCGGCTGCTCAAGCTCGGGCGCGACAAAGTCCTGGGCGTCAGCGGTCGGGAGGTTGGCGCGCTTGTCGGCGTGGGTAATGGCTTCGACCTGTGTCGGCAGCTTCGCTCTTGTGTTGCGGGGCGGCATCGTCCTCTTGGGTCAGGCCGGCAGGCCGATGATCGGTTTGTCTGCGTACAGGTTCTCGATCGCCTCGTCCAGCACCGCTGCCTCCTGGAGCGGGTGGTGGACCTCGACGTAACCCCACCGGCCCCAGTCGCCCTGGTTGTTGACCGCCCGGCACCACTGGTTGCGCGCCGTGTCGGCCTTAGCGGCGGTAGGCCCGGGAGACTTCAACGTGCCGGAGACCTCGACGATCAGCGTCCGGTCGACGTCGGCCGGCTCGGTCTCGAGGCGGACTAAGAAGTCAGGCACGTACTCGTGGCTTCGCCCCTGGTGGACGTACGGGATGGCGAAACCGAGACGCTCGTTCTTTACATACGACTTCACGCGTGCGTCGCGCTCGAGCAGCCGCGCGAGCCCCTCCTCCCACGAGTTGCCGCGCACCCCGTCGAGCACGACATGGTTCAGGTGCGACTTCGTCGGCGGCGGGTCCATCACCACCTTGCGCGTGAGGAAGCGAACCTCCTCGGTCGAGCCCGACGAGTCGAAGCGGCGCAGCAGCGGCAGCAGCACCGGCTCGACGCTGTGCTTCACACGGAGGATCGAGCCGAACACCTTCTGCGCGGCTTCGGCGCGGGCCTCGGTCAGCAGCAAATAGCCGACCGTGAGCCCAGGTTCGACTGTGAAGCACTCCGACAGCCATCGGCGACAGATCGACGCGAGCTGGGGAAACAGCCACGGCCGCTGGACCTCGTCGTGAGCGGCGAAGAAGTCGGGCCGCTCGACCAACGTGCTCGCGAGTGCGAACGCGACCCGCTGCGGGCGCGCCCGACGGATGTCGTCGAGGTCAACCTCGGTGGCGGCACCGACCAACCCCTGGCTGCGAGTCCAGAGGGCGACCGTCTGCTCGTCGAGATGCAGCGCCGAGTCCTCGCCGAAATCGGCATGGAGACGCTCGTCGGGCAGCTCGACGCGGTAGCCGTCGAGCTTGGGGAAGTCGATCGCGAGCTCCCACCGGTCGCTGACGGCCCGGACCTCGACCGCCGGCCGCGGCGCCTTCGGCGCGGCCGTGGGGCGGTCGGAGGGAATGAATGCAAACGGCACGCCGTACACCTCGGCGTACTCGGGCTCGAAGCGGCCGGTCGAGGGGTCGACGGCGTAATTGCGCCGGCGCAGCCCGCGCCCGACGACCTGCTCGCACAGCAGCTGGCTGCGGAACGGCCGGATGCCGAGAATGTGGGTGACGGTGTTCGCGTCCCAGCCTTCGGTGAGCATCGCCACCGATACAACGCAACGAATGTGCTCACCGAGCTTGCCGCGCTTGCCGATCGTGTTCATCGCTTCGCGCAGCAGATCGGCATCGGTCAGCTTGTCGACGTCGGCGCCCGGGTTGCGCAGACGGTAGGCCTGCTTGAACGCCTCGATCTCTCGCGCGGCGTCCTTCTTGAATTCAGGACCGAGCGGATCGCCAGATTCGAGCTGGGCGGAGTCGACGACGATCGTCCGCTGCCGGCTGCTCCAGATGCCGTCCTCTACGTTCGAGAGCAGCGAGAGCCGGCCGGGCGCAAGGCGTTTGCTGCCGTCGGGGAGCTCGATCTCCTGGCCGGCGATCCAGTCGAAGACGAGCTTCGAGACGATCGTGTTGGGACAGACGACGATCATCACCGGCGGCGGCTCACCTAGCCCGGCGAGCGTCTCTTCGTAGCGAGCATGGTTGTCGGAATAGCTCCGGTACAGGCTGAGCAGGGCACCCTCGAGCGTGACCGGCGGCACCCAGCGCCCGCCAGGGTCGAGTGCCGTGGCCGACTTGCGCTTGGGCAGCGGCGGCTGAATGTTGTCCCAGAGGTGGAGGTAGACGAGCTCTGAGCCGGCGGCGTCGTCATCGACCGGCACCCGCGGAACCTTCACGATCCCCGACTCGATCGCATCCATCAGCGAGAAGTCGCTGACCACCCAGGGGAAGATGAAGCCCTCGTTATAGCCCGACCCCTTCAGGTAGTAGGGCGTCGCCGAGAGGTCGTACACCGCTTTGATCCCCGACTTGCGGCGCAGGTCGCACAGGCCCCGAAACCACACGCGGGCATCGCGGTTGCGCTCCCGATCCTCCTTGTCGGCGTCCTCGTCGGGATGTTCCAGCAACTTGTCCTGATAGCAGTGGTGGGCCTCGTCGTTGAGCACCACGATCTCGCCCCGATCCGAGCCGAACCCACGCAGCACGCGCGCCGCGACCATGTCGGGCGTCTCCTGGAACGCGTCTACGGACTCCGGCCGTCCCCCACGAAGCAGCTTGCGGGTGTTGGCGGCGACACCCTGGATCTCCTTCGCGTCGCGAGGCAGAAATGTGTGGTAGTTGACGATCTGGATCTGCGCCTGGAGCAGCGCATCCCACAGATCGGACGGGACGAGATCGCGCTCGCGGTAGTAGTTGTCCTCGCGCTCGGGATAAAGCACACCGAGGCGATCACGGATCGTGATGCCCGGGGTCACGATCAAAAAGCGCTTCGCGAAGCGCGCATCCTTCGGGGCCATCACCTTGTTGATCGTCTGCCACGCGATCAGCATCCCCATCACGACCGTCTTGCCGGTGCCGGTTGCCATCTTCAGGCCGACCCGCGGCAGTCCGTCGTTATGAAGCGCGTTCTCGGGCTCAAGCCGGCGCCGGTAGTCAGCGCTGCCGTAGCGACCGGCAACCTCGGTGAGGAAGATCGCCGTCTCGGCAGCCTCGCGCTGGCAGAAGAACACCGGGTCATCGCGGGTCGGTGGCCCGGCCGCCCAGTGGGCAAGCAGCTTCCGGCTGTACGGCGTGACGCCGTTCCAATTGCTTGCCCGCCAGCGCTCGACCTCGCGGCGGATGTCGTTAATCAGCGAGTTCTGTTCACGCCGCTCCCCGGTCGCGTCGAAGTCGAACGTCTGCTGCCCTCCGCCTCGCTTCTGGCCAGCGGGAATCGGGATGAACGACTCACTTGGACGGCGGCCCGTGAGCACGACACCCGTCGGGCCGTTCGATCCAAGCTCGAAATACGCCTCCGGCGAGGCGTACGGCGAGTTCAGGATCGGGTTGGTGATGTCTGTTGCGGCCATTCCTGCCGACTGCAGCCCCTAGCCAGAACCGTACCTGCTCAAGGGCGGAGACGCCAACCTGAACTTGTGGTGATCAGCGGGGGCTCGCGGCGATGGTCTCGCCGGCTGGCCCCGATGCTGACCGGATCGCATTTTTCGGCTGGACAGGCTCGAGCGCCTCACCTACCGGGTGCCGCCGGCCCGCATGGCCCGTACCGCGCCGGCCCGCTGTCAGTCAAGCGCCGCGCCTCCGGCGTCGCCTGCGGCGATCCCTGACGGGACGGCACTTGACAGCCCGCCGCCCTTCGCGGTCGGGGCGGGGCATGCCCGCACCCAACCACCGGAGGCAGCCGATGTCGAGCAAGCCACCCACCCCCAAGCAGCTCGCTTACCTCAGGGCACTCTCAGAGCGCACCGGCCAGACGTTCGCCGCTCCGCGGACACGGCAAGAAGCGAGTGCCGAGATCCGACGGCTGAAGGCAACGCCGGCCGAGAGCCGGCTCGAGCGGAGAATCGAGTGCGACGAGATCGCCGACGCGATCGGCGCCGGAGCCCAGGACGGCGTCAGGGTGACCCGGCCCGAAGTCACCGGGTACGGCTCATCTGCGACCTGGAGCCAACGGTCATGACGACGCCGACCCTCACCGAGAATCAGACGAACAACCACGACGTCGGCGAGCGCACGGAGCTCGGCCGGTACCGCACCGCCGCCGGCGTCGAACGCGTTCTGTACGGCCAGCGCGTTGCGACGGTTGTACGTGTCACGGACGTTCCCGTGGAATCTCCAGGTCGTGCCTACCTCGTCGAGCGAGGACTGGAGGAGGACGGCTACGCCGCCCTGCTCGCGTTGGTCGCCGACTACCTCGAAATCGCCAATCGGCTCGGCGTCCCTCCGATGTCCACGACGGTCCTCGGATAGTCGCGCGAGGGGGTGGAGCCCGACTCACGCCGGGACGGCGTAGGTAACCGTCTCGAGCACCTGGAGCTGAAGCGCATCGGCGATCTCCTGAAGCCGTTCGATCGCGACCCCGGAGTAGCTGTTCGCCTCCCAACGCTGAACCTGCTGCTCTGGCACTCCGAGCCGCTTGGCGAGTTCGCGCTGGGTCAACCGCGCGGCGATCCGCGCCTCGATCAGCGCGATCGGTAGCTCGAGCAGCGAGTGCAGCGTGCGCTGCGCGACACGCCCAGAGCGGAGGTCGTCGTAGCGCTCGAGCTCCTCGCAAAGCTCGTCGCGCTGGCTTTCGTTTGCTTCGATCATCGCCTCGTGGATCCGAGGGTGAACATCCGATCCGGGCCCCGAGGCCTTCAGTGCAACCAGCCCGGCCTCGAAGCGCTTGAGCGCCGCCTTCGTGATTCGGTACTGGCGCTCGTTCGTGATCATGCCCACGCCTCGAGGTCGATGGCGATGATCCCCTTCGGCTGCTGGGTAGGCCGGTCGAGCTGGAAGAACTCGAGGAACGTCGTCCCCGCGGGCTCCGCGACGAACCGCGCGGCGAAGAGCTCGCCGCCGAACTTCGCTTTCTGCGCGGCGCGCCGGTCGCGGAAGTCGAGCAGAACTGGGTTGAGCAACCCTGGGTCGACAGAGCCGGCGTCCCAGCACGCGTCGAAATCGCCCGGCACTTCCTTGTCGGTGACGAAACTGCCGTCCAGATACACGCGCGAGCAGGCCGCCGCATGGAGCGAGTCGATCGCGAAGCGCAGGCCATCCATCAGCTGTTCGCGTCGTTCGTTTGTTGCGTAGCGCTCCACGATCTCGTCCCAGTCGCCGGGTGGATGCCGGGCGGGGATTCCCGCGCTCGTCAAACGAATGGTATTGCGACACAACAGTTCCGTTGTGTTGTTATCGAGCGCCGACGCGCGCCCAGAATGATCTCCGGTCCGTCATTGACGGTAATAACACTACTTGACGATATACAGCATAACTTAGTAGGATAGATCGAGCGCCGTGGCTGACGAACCAGACACGATCATCACCGAGTTAATTGGCACGGCCGAACACCACGGCCAGCCAGCCACGCCGAGAACGACGACAGACCGCGACGCCCTCTCCCCCCACGAGGTCGCCGACCGCGCGGGTTTCTCCTACCACGCGATCCTTCGGGCGATCCGCCGCGGGGATCTCCAAGCCTTCGAGCCCGTGCCCGGCCACTACCGAATCGAAGTGGCCGAGTACGAGCGCTGGCTACGCCGCCCGGCGCAGTCCCGCCAGCCCCCACCGCCGCCGGCGCCGCGACGGGAACGCCCGCGCCCACACCCAGCCATCGACCCATCACATCCGGGAAGCTTTGCTCGCCTCCGCGCAATCGAAGGGAGCTGAGCACCGTGGACATATACAAGAAGCCGAACGGCAAGTGGCAGGTTCGCTGGCGGGAAGGGATGACCCGCCGCTGCGCCCGGACGTTCGACCGCAAGGGCGACGCCCTGAACTTCATGAGCTGGCTGCGGCGCCGCCAGCAGCTCGGCCAGGCCGCGGTCCCCGAGGACGTACCGCTGTGCGAGTTCATTGAGACCTACTGGCGGCTGCACGCCGTCCCGAACCTCAGCCCGGCCACCCGCGATCTCTACAACCGCGTGTGGACACTCCACATCGCCCCTCGCGTCGGCGACTACGGCGTGCGCGAGCTCACGCCAAAGCGACTCACCCGATTCCGCGCGGACCTCGAGCGCGCCGGCGTCGGCACGGCGACCGTGGTCAAGGCCATGACGATCGTGCAGTCGATCCTCAGCTTCGCTGTCAGCGAGGAGCTCGTCGAGTACAACGCCGCCGCCGGCGTCACGAAGCCCCAGTACGAGCGCGCCCGCGAGCCACACATCTTCCTGCCGGCCGAGGTCGAGAGGATCCGCGCACAGCTCGACCTGCGTGACCGCACCCTCGTCTCCGTCCTCGCGTACTCGGGTCCCCGGCCGGAGGAAGTGATCTGCCGCCTCGCCTGGAGCGACGTCGGCGAGCACGCGATCCGCTACCAGGACACCAAGCGCCACCGCACCCGGCACACGCCGCTGCTGAAACCGCTGGCCGACGACCTCAAGGAGTGGTTCCTCGCCTCGGGCCGGCCAACTGACACCTGCCCGGTGTTCCCGGCCCACGACGGCGGCTACTGGCACCAGGACGACTGGCGCAACTGGCGCAAACGTGTCTGGCAGGGCGAGCCCGAGCGGCCCCGCCGGGACCGCATGAACCCGACCCCTGCACGCCCGGGATGCGCCCCCAAAGAGACCCGACCGCGCGACCTGCGATCGAGCTACGTGACCCTCCGCGTGTACGAGGGAATTCCGCTCACGCAGATCGGTCGCGAGGTCGGCACGAGCATCCGGATGATCGAGCTCCACTACGCCGGCGTGATTGCGAATTGGGACGGTAAACAGCGCTCGGCGGAGGCGTCGATCCGGGCCGCCAGAAAGGCCTCCATCCGGGCCCCGCGTCAAACTAGTGGACGCGGAGTGGACGCGCTAGCCAATTTGAAGGACACCTCCGCCTGATGCAAAATCCCTGGAAACAAGCGGAAAGCCCTCTGTCGGACTCGAACCGACGACCCCTTCCTTACCATGGAAGTGCTCTACCAGCTGAGCTAAGAGGGCGCTGGGCGCCAGCGTAGCGCGTCGGCGGGGAGGGAGCTACCCGTTGTAGGCGGCTTGCAGGAGGGACAGCATCGTCCCGGCGGTCTGGGAGCCGATCGGGGAGCCGCTCGAGTCGGCGAAGCCGATCTCGAGGTGCGGGCCGGTGGAGATGCCGACGATGCCGGGGCCGATCGAGCTCATGACCTGGCCGGCGCCGACGTGGGTGCCGATCGGCAGCTGGTTCTCGGGACCGGCGTGGCCGTAGTAGACGTAGCTGTAGCCGTCGAGGGAGCCGTCGCAATGGAGGACCGGCGCCCAGGGGCCGAAGCCGCCGATGCCGTGCAGTACGATCGTGCCCGAGCACACCGCGTACTCGGGCGTGTTGCCGGGGGCGGAGATGTCGACGCCCTGATCCGGCGACCAGCTGC
Source organism: uncultured Solirubrobacterales bacterium (assembly GCA_963841535.1). GTDB lineage: Bacteria > Actinomycetota > Thermoleophilia > Solirubrobacterales > Solirubrobacteraceae > Palsa-465. The sequence continues at coordinate 35,031 of CAWJDF010000007.1, forward strand.
TGGGCGACGCGGCTGCGCTCTTGGGCAATGGGAACGTGAAGCCTCCGCCCGATGCCGGAGCCGAGCCGCTCACGATTGCCGGCGAGGACCCGCCACCGCCCGCTCCCGAGGACTGGTTCGTGCTGGCGGCGAGCGCCGCCTGAGCGGCCTCGAGCTGAGAAAGCTGGTGCTGGAGGTGGCTCACCTCATCCCGCGCGTCCGCCAGCTGGCTGGACTTGGCGTCGCGGACTCGCGCCACGGCAGCTCGCTGGCGCTCGAGGCTGACGCTGGTGCGCGCGAGGCTGTTGCGCTCGGCGAGCACCTGGGCGGTGAGGGTCTGCTCGCGGACCTCGAGCTTGCCCAGCCGGGTGGCCTCGGCGGCAACCGCGCGGCGGGCCGCGCGGACCTGGCCGATGATGTCCTCGTCTTGCTTGCGCACGCGCTCCATGAAGGCCAGGCGCTCGAGGAGATCGCGGAACCCGGTGGCGCTCAGTACGACGGTGACGACATCGGGATTGTCCGACTCGTAGCTGGCCACGAGCTGCTGGGCAAGCACACGCTCGGCGTGGGCTTCGTACGCCTCGAGCCGGGCCAGGCGAAGACGGGCGGCGGCCAGCTCGGAGCGGAGCTTGGCCAGCTCCGCGCGCTTGGCGTTGAGGTCCGCCTGGATGCGGTTGAGGCGACGCGCGAGTGTGGCGATGCTCGCATCGAGCTGCCCGATCCGACCCGAGGCGGCCCGGACGGCACCGGACAGCGCGGAGATGTGCCCCTGGCCCGCGGTGATCTTGTCTCGCAGCTGACCGACGCTGGCAGCCCGTGCCGGCGTCGAAGCCAGCTCGTGGCTCAGCGCGCCGCCAGCGCACACGACCACGGCCACCACCACCGCGCACACGACATGGGTGAGTGGCCTGCCTCGAGTCAGCATCGCTTCAGTGGCGTCCCCGGTCGGCGGCGAGAGCGCGTGCCTGCGCCCATGGCTTCCAGGCGGCGGGCACGCTAACAGGCCGCCTACGGGCGGCGTCGCCCGGGGCGACTCTGCAAGAAAACGTGCAAACAGAAGGATTCGCGGTTAGCGCGAAACCTCGGCGACCCGGAGGCCCGAGGGGGTCCCGTCGGCGCGCAGCCGCTTGGCCCGACCGGTCTGGAGGACGTCACCGTCGATCTTGGCCAGCAGCGTGTCGGACACCAGCACCTGACCGGCCTTGGCCGCCGCCGTCACCCGTGCCGCGACGTTGACGTCGACACCGAGGTAGTCGCCGCCGAGCTTGCGCGGCCGGCCCCAGTGAACGCCCGCCCGCATGCGCGGCGAGTAGCCGTCGACCTCGATCCCCCGCATCGCCTCCTGCGCATCGAGGGCCGCCTCGACCGCCGCGTCGGCGCTCAGGAACGTGGCCATCAGGCCATCGCCCAACCGCTTGACGATCCGGCCCTCGTGCTGGGTGATCACCGCCTCGACCTCGGTTCCGACGTCACGCAGCAGTTCGAGTACGGCGGCGTCGCCGGCGTGCAGCGCCCATCCGGAGAACCCGACCAGATCGGTGAACAGCAGCGCCATCTCGAGGTCGCCCCGACCCCGGCCTGTCGCCTCCGAGACCGATTGCCAGACCTGGAGGGCCGACAGGCCAAGCTCCTTGGCGACGCTCTGGCGTCCCGGCTGCAGCGCCGAGACGCTGCGGGCGATCACCTCGACCGGGGCTCGACCCGCGGTCGACAGCGGATCGCCGAACTTCTCGTCCCCCGGCAGCCGCCGGCGGATGCCGCGGGCAGCCGACAGAAGCGCCGGTTCGCTGTCCAGTCGCGTGACGGCGGCACGCAGGCGCGCGAGCCTGTCGGCAGGCTCCTCGACTTGATCCGCGGGGTCCTGGATTCCCTCGCGGCGCCTGTCCTGGTCCACGGACATCGACGCCTCAGGATAGTCATCGCATCGGCCCGGTCGGCCAGTTCGATGAGTTTTGGTTCGCCGCCCCGTCGTAAGCCTGTGAAGAGGACGCGGGTTGACCGGATTTCCCTCTAGGGTCAGGAAGAGCATGCTCGAAACCACCGACCACATGCCGACCAACTCCGCTTCCATGACCCCGGATGTACCCGATGCGGCGATCGCCGCGCGTTCGCTGCGGCGCACCTTCAAGGGCGGGATCGAGGCCGTTCGCGACATCGACCTCACGGTGTCGAGCGGCGAGGTATTCGGCTTCCTCGGCCCGAACGGCGCCGGCAAGACGACGACCGTACGGATGCTATGCACCCTGTTGCCGCCCACCGCAGGTAGCGCGACCGTGGCCGGTCTAGACGTGGTCAAGGACGCCGCCGAGGTGCGGCGCCGCATCGGCGTCGCGCTCCAGGAGATCGGACTCGATCCGGTGCAGACCGGACGCGAGCTGCTCGAACTCCAATGCGGCCTCTACGGGATCACCGGTCACCGCGCCCGAGCCAAAGCCGATGAGCTGCTCGAGCTGGTCGGATTGACGGATGCGGCCGAGCGGCGAACGAAGACCTATTCCGGCGGGATGAAGCGTCGTCTCGACCTCGCCAGCGCGCTGGTCCACGCGCCCGAGGTGCTGTTTTTGGACGAGCCGACGACCGGACTGGATCCGGCCTCGCGCCTGACCATCTGGGACGAAGTCCGGCGGATCAACGCCGGCGGCGCCACCGTGTTCCTCACCACGCAGTACCTCGAGGAGGCCGACAAGCTGTGCAACCGGCTGGCGATCATCGACAACGGAAAGATCGTCGCCGAGGGCACGCCCGAGCAACTCAAGGCCGAGATGGGACATGACGTCGTGTCGGTCTCGGTCGAGGGCGCCGATCGCGCCGCCACCGAGGCGGCGCTGACCGGGCTGCCGGGCCTCGAGCGGGTGATGGTCGAGCCCGACGGCGTCGCCCTGTACGTGGAGGACGGTGCCGGTCAGATCGCCGAGATCGTGCGGCGGCTCGAGCGCGAGCAGATCCCTACCGGCGCCATCTCGGTCGCCCGGCCGACCCTCGATGACGTGTTCCTCAAGGCGACCGGGCGCCGGCTCGAAGGCCAGGACGCAACGGAGCAACCCGCGGAGGTGAATCCATGACCGAGGTCCTGCTCCTGGGCCGCCGCGCCACGCGCGAGATCGTGCGCTATCCCGAGGCGACGATCCCCACCCTGTTCATCCCGCTGTTCTTCCTCGTGGTCAACATCGGTCAGGTCTCGAAGACCTTCCCGAGCACCACTCCGTTTCTGAATGGTCAGGGCTACGTCGCCTTCCAGCTGCCGGTGTCGCTGATGTTCGCCGTGGCCACCGCGACGTCGGGGCTGGCGCTCGTCACCGAGATCGACGGGGGCTACTTCGACAAGCTGCTGGTGGCGCCGATCCGGCGCTCGTCGATCATCTTCGGCCGCCTGACCGCCGATCTCGTGCGCGGGATCGCCACCTCGGCGCTCGTGCTGCTCGTGGGCATCGCGCTGGGCGCCCGCATCCAGACCGGCGTGGCCGGCGCGATCGTGATCGTGCTGCTGTCGGCCATGTTCGGGGTGGCTTACGCCGGGTTCGGCCTGCTGGTCGCGTTGCGCACGCGAAACGTCCAGGCGACCCAGTCGAGCTTCCTGCTGTTCTTCCCGCTGCTGTTCCTCACCCCGAACTTCGTTCCGTTCGACCGCCTGTCGCCGCTGATGGAGACGCTCGCGCGGCTCAACCCTGTGAGCTATGTGATCGTGGGACTGCGCTCGCTGGTCATCGACGGCTGGGTCTGGGGCCAGTTGGCCGTCTGCCTGCTCGTGATCGTGGTCCTGGGCAGCGTCCTGACGGGCCTGTCGCTCCGCGTGATCGCCACCTATGACCGCTGAGGCCGGCGGGCGGTCATCCGCCGCTGACCGGGAGCACCGGCGTGCACGCCGGCGTGACCGGATGCGCGGGGTCGAGGGCGGTGAGGACGTCCGCGTCAGCGATGCGGTCGTACGGCATCGACAGGTGCTCGCCCTGGTCGAGCGAGCACTGATCCTGGAGCAGGATGTTGTGGACGTTGACGGCGGGAGCCAGGAACGCCGAGGTGTACGGCGTGACCACCTCGTCGTTGGCCGATTCGATCACCGTGTAGTGCACGCTCGAGTTCGTCTCACCGCCGGCGTTGAGGTGGGTGATGAACGACGATCTGGCTTCCTGCTCCTGACAGGCGGGGCAGTCGGCCAGGAGCGCATCCGAGCCCGGGAAGTAGCCGGCCAGGGTGAACAGACCGTTCAACGTCGTGCCGTGATTTGAGGGCGCGAGCCCGACCAGCGCGTTCACCTTGGAGGCACCGCCGAGGGACTTGATGTAGTAGCGCGGCATCATCCCGCCCTGAGAGTGACCCACGAGGTCGACCTTCCTCGCACCCGTGGCGGCCAGGACGCGGTTCACGAACTGCGAGAGCTGCCGCGCCGAGTTCTCGATCTTGCCCGTGGCATAGATGCCGAGCGCCCCGCTGCCGTTGTAAGAGCCGTAGTTCAGCGCGAACACGCAGTAACCGTGGTTGTGGAGCAGCGGCGAGAGCGCCTGCCAACTGTCGGACATGTCGGCGAAGGTCCCGTGAACCAGGATCACCGGATCGAGATGGGCGGCAGACGGCTTGCACGACCAGTTGTTGGCGCCGGGTGGGCCGGCCGTCGAGCTGACGTGCGCGTAGCCGTAAATCCCGTTGTAGATGACCGGCAACTGGGCTGCGAACGCCGTCGACGCCGTGCAGGCGAGCGTGACTACGGCGAACGCGAGTGCAACGACGGCACGGTGACGCATCACCGACGTCCCTCCCGTGAGTTGATCGTCCGGCCGACTTATACCCACGGCGCCATCGGTTCGCGCCGGTTCAACCGCGCTCAGGGCAGCAGACGCGACCTCAGCTGTTCGTAGCCGGGCGAGTCGTCGATCGTCAGCGGCACCCCGCCGCGCACTGTGCCCAGATCGGTCAACGAGACTCGCTCGAGGCCGTTGCCGGCGCCCCCGTCACTGGTGACCGCGATCGCGAGGGTGTTCTCACCGTGCGGATCGAGCACGCCGTTCGGCACCACGAACGTGTGCTGCGGACCGACGTTTGCGATGTATTGCCCCATGTTCCACCCGTTCACGAAGATCAGCGCGCGGTAGTTCGCCGATGAGCGAGGTGTCGAAGGGTCGCCGATCGTGATGCCGAGCGACGGGTCGTCCTGCGCGGGGATGTGGAGGCGGAAGCTGGTCCGGTACCACGACGTCCCGGGAACCGCGCTCGCGGCCGGAACCGTCGCGGTGGCCCAGCTGCCGTCGGGATAGCCGGGCAGATGCCATCCGGCCCGCTCGCCGTAGAGCCCGCCGTTGTTCACCGCGCCCCGGACGGTGTCGTCGGTGTCCTCACCGCCCTCCTCGCCCTGAATCCTCCACGCGATCGGCACGCCGAGATCGGTGCCCGTGGCGTCGGTGACCGCGGCGGAGATCAGGCCGCGTCCCTCCTTCTGCGCGTCGTTGATACCGCCATCCTCGTTGTGGGAGTCATCGCGGACCATCACCGACAGGACGTGCTGTCCGGTGCCCCGGAGGTCCGCGGGGATCGCAAAGGACGCCGTCCCGGTGGTGGGCGGTGAGCTGACGCCCGTGGCCAGAACGTTTTGCCCGAGGTAGCGGCGGTCCAGCCACGCCTGGAGCATCCCGGCACCGCCACCGCCGTAATGGAGGTTGATGCCGGCCGCATTCGCCGGAACTTCGAACCGGCCGCGGTACCAGACGTCGCCGTGGTGAAAGCCATAGTCATCGGCGGTCAGCACGGGCTGCCCGGCCGGGGGCTTGGTGGTGCTGTTGGTCTGCGTCTTGTCCGCCGTCGCCCAGGAGGAGTCGTCGAACGACGACTGGGCCTCGGGCGATTCGGGTGAGTAGCGCCACACGCTCTGGCTCAGGTCCGGGAGGGTGTACGCCACCGGACCGGGGAGCTCGGCGCTGGCACGGAGGCTGCCGGCGCGCGTCGCGCGAGTCGCGACGGCGCGGCCGTTCCAGGTCACGCGGTGGACGTGCCGGGGCGCCCAGATCTCGAGGGCGCTGGGCTGCGAAGTGTCGCCGGTCAGCGACACGGCGTCTCCGCGGACGGCGGCGGTGCGCACGAGCTCGGGTCCGCGCTCGAGCACCGGTCCGGCGCCCGTGTCCTGGCGCCAGAACGTCCCCGCGGTGGTGTCGTCGGCGATCAGCAGGAGCAACGGCGGCAGATCGCGGGCGAGGATGCGCACCTCGGTGAGGCCGTCGTGGGTGTAGTCGAGGCGCAGATCGCCGGTGGCGGCGTCGTATGTGCTGGTCAGCGTCCCGGCGAGGACGTCCACGCGCGGGCGCGAGGCGTAGCGCAGGACGGTCTCCCCGTCCTCCCCATCGCGTCCGTGCAGCAGCGCCAGGTCACCCCCGTCCTCGCTGAAGTGGGTCATTAGCTCAGAGGTCGAGTACACGAGGTGCTGACGGCCGAGCTGATAGTCGGCGAGGAGGATCTTCGAGTCCTGGCCGTTGAGGCGCAGAGTCCCCGACTGCGGGATCGTGTAGCTGCCGTCGGCGGTCGAGATCGGGAACGTGAAGGTGTCGTCGGTGGTCGCGTTGGACGGGTTGTGCATCGCCACGAAGAAGTGCGTCCCGGTGTCGGGATTCACGTCGTCGTAGACCTTGACCGCGGGTGAGCTCGGCGTCACCGCGGGACCGGGGTCGACCTTCGCGATCTCCGGCGTGCTCTGCAGGAACAGGCCGATCTCCTTCATCGCGGTCGCCTTCGGACGAAACTGGCGCGCCTCGTTGATCGCAGCGCCGTAGTCGTAGGACGTGTACACGACCGGAGCGGGGAGCCAGCCCCACGACGTTCCGCCAAACGTCATGTAGAAGTTCTCGAGCGTCAGCCGGTTGGCGATGTTGGTCTCGTAGAAGACGCGCTCGTAGCCCGGGCCTTCGCGCTGCGCCGTGCAGTTGTAGGTGCCGACGCTGCCCCAGTAGTCAAACCAGCCGCCGCCGAACTCGGCCGCGAAGCCGGGCGTGTTGGGCGAGGCGGACGCCCCGCCCTTGGCGCCGCCCGGCCCCCATATACCCCAGTCGGGGGCGGCGTTGGGCGAGCCCGGCGTTCCGTCGGTGTGGCACGTGCCGCCGGGATAGCCGTCGAACGCGTACAGGTCGGTCGGGCCCTGCACCGTTCCGGGCACGCCCGAACTCGCCGGCACCCACAGGCCGTTGCGCCCCTTGTCGTTGTGGAAGATCGGCACCGTGATGCCGTCGGAGCGCACCTTGGCCGCCAGGTGGTTCATGTAGTTGACCTGCGACTGGCCGGCGCTGCCCAGCTCGTTCTCGATCTGGTAGAGGATCACCGCGCCGGTGCCGTTGCTGTACTGGTGGCGCGCGATGACTGCGTCGATGTGCGTCAGCCACTCGTCGACCGCCGCCAGGTAATCCGGCGCATCCGTGCGCGCCCGGCCGGCCTGGGTGAGCAGCCAGCCGGGGAAGCCACCGGCGTCGAGCTCGCCGTTGATGTACGGGCCGGGCCGCGCGATCACGTACAGCCCGACCTGTTGCGCGATGTCGAGCGCCTTCTCCATGTCGCGCACGCCCGTGAAGTCGTACACGCCCTGCTTCGGCGAGTGGTAGCCCCAGTCGAAGTACATCGACACGGCGTTGTAGCCCTCGGCCTTCATCTTCTCGAGCACATCCCGCCACAGCGACGGGCTCGGGAGACGGAACGGGTGGAACTCACCCGACCAGATGTAGGTCCGCCGGCCGTCGATGATCACCGAGTACTTATCGAAGCCGATCGTGTGCGAGGCAACGGCGTGCGAAGCCCGCATGTGCGAGGGGCTCCTGTCCGACGCCTGCGCGGCGCGTGGCGCCACCGACGCCACCATCAACGCAGCCGCGCCGGCGCCCACGAGCGCGAGTACGAGAAACGGACGACGGACCCGCGCAACGACCGCGCTGGACATGGACATCTTCGACACCTCCGGCGGCAGACTCAGCAGACGGATGTGAACGCTAACAGCAACGAGGGTGTCGGGGTCGCACCACGGTCCCCAAGCGGAACGCGCGGCCGGCTCACCACCACTGGGCGGGGCTTGCAGAAGGGACCCACGCTCACGAAGGGACGCGACCGTCAGAGCAAGCTCGGACCGGGCCGTGAGGAGCGCGCGTAGCCGGCGGGATGAAGTCGCACCCCTTCGAGGATGGCGGGACCAGGATTCGAACCTGGGAAGGCAGTGCCATGTGGTTTACAGCCACACCCCTTTGACCGCTCGGGAATCCCGCCGGGGGCTCTGAGTCTAACGTCGCTCGATGCGTCGGGAACCTACGCCGCGGCTCCCGCGGCGGGTGGTGGCCGTGCCGGAAGAGGCCCGGCTGGCTCGACTTCATACTCCGAATACTTCGGACCTCCCAGCAAGATTCCGCTCCCTCCGCCGAGCGCGATTGCAGGGATGTACCAGCGGCGGCCATCTCCGACGTGAACAAAGACGGACTCACATCGCGAGGGGTCGAGAACCTTCACGAGCCCGTTCCAGCTCTGGTTGCCGCCGCGAGTGCAAAGCGTCACGTTCCAGCGGCCATTGCGCCAACAGGTCGAGGTCTTGACCTGCACTCGCTCGACGCGGTTGCCGAAGTCGGCGATTAGATCCACGTCGGGACTCGTGCACAGGGGCACGTAGACGTCAGCGCCTGCGGAGAACAGCCAATTGATCGCCGACAGTTCGCCCGCCTCGCCCTGCCGCCTCGGTGTCCACGTCATTTCCACGCACCGGATCATACGTTCGTCACCGGACGGAAACCTGCTGGAAATTGCAACAATTTTGCTACAAGTAGACGCCCGTAACCCAATGCGCTAACGAACGGTCGCCCGCCCGGCGGTCGGGGGTCCGTAGGCTCCGGAGCGATGGAGTCCCCGCCGGCCTTGACCGCCCAGACGCTCGAATCGGACCGGCTGGTCCTCGAGCCGCTCCGCGTCGAGCACGCGGGCGAGCTCGCGCCCGTGCTGGACGACCCGGAAATGCATCGGTACATCGGCGGCACGCCCGCCACCGTCGCACAGCTGCGAGCCCGCTTCGAGCGTCAGGTCGACGGCCGCTCGCCCGACGGCCGCGCCGCCTGGCTGAACTGGGTGGTGCGCGAGCGAGGCACGGCCCGGGTGGTCGGCACGGTCCAGGCCACGGTGAAGACCGACGCCGCCGCGCCCACGGCCGACCTCGCCTGGGTGATCGGAACGTCCCACCAGGGCAATGGCTTTGCCAGGGAGGCGGCCGCGGCGATGGCCCAGTGGTTGCGCAGCCAGGGCGTCAGGCGCCTTCGGGCCCACATCCATCCCCGCCATGAGGCCTCGATCAAGGTGGCGCGATCGATCGGCCTCGAGGCGACCGGGACCATCGTGGACGGCGAGCTTCGCTGGCAGTCGGTCCGGACGAGCTAGTGCCCCTCCCGGCACTAGAAGACCCGGAAGCGCCGCCGGCGGGACCCGCCTACCTACGACGCGTCGCGCAGACGCTGCGCCTCGGGCAGCGCCTCGAGCTTCTTCAGCGTGTGGTTCTCGATCTGCCGGATCCGCTCGCGGGTGACGTTGAACGCCCGCCCGACCTCCTCGAGCGTGTAAGGCCGCTCGCCGGTCAGACCGAAGCGCATCTCGATCACCTCGCGCTCGCGCTCGGGCAGCGCCGCCAGAGCCCTCCGCAGGTTCTCGCGCCGCAGCCTTTCCGAAGCCAGCTCAAACGGCGACTCGGCCGTCTGGTCCTCGACGAAGTCGCCCAGCTCGGACTCCTCCTCCTCGCCGATCGGCTTCTCGAGCGAGACCGGCTGCTGGGCCATGCGGAGCACGTCGCGGACCTCGCGCACATTGGTCTCGAGCTCGGCGGCGATCTCCTCGGAGGTGGGCTCGCGGCCGAGCTGCTGGACGAGCTGGCGCTCGACGTGCACGACCTTGTTGAGCTTCTCGACCATGTGCACGGGGATGCGGATCGTGCGGCCCTTGTCGGCGATCGCGCGTGTGACCGCCTGGCGGATCCACCAGGTGGCGTAGGTGGAGAACTTGTAGCCGCGGCGGTAGTCGAACTTCTCGACCGCGCGGATCAGGCCCATCGACCCCTCCTGGATCAGGTCCAGGAAAGTCAGTCCACGGCCCAGATAAGACTTGGCGATCGAGACGACCAACCGCAGATTGGCCTCGATCATGCGCTGCTTGGCCAGCATGTCCCCGCGCTCGATGCGCTTGGCCAGCGCGACCTCCTGCTCGGCGGTCAACAGCGACACGCGCCCGATCGAGCGCAGGTACAGCCGCAGCGAGTCGAGGCTCGGCTCGACCGTGAGATCGATCTCGACCTTCTTCGACGACGACGAGCCAACCCGCGGCTCGGCAGCCGCCGCCGCGTTCGCCTCGACGCTCGAGGCCTCCGACTTGGCCGGCCGCCCGTCGGCGTCGACGACGTCGATCCCCTGCTCGTCCAGGTAGGCATGCAGCTCCTGGACCTGTTCCTTGGTGACCTCCGACTCCTCGAGCCATGACTGGATCTCGCCGATGGTCAGGAACCCTCGCTCCTGCGCCTCCGCTATGAGCGGTCGCAGCTCCTCCAGCTCCGCGATCGGAGCATCATCAGCTTAATAGGATCGACTTCTCGCTCACTCGCCCCTGAGCTCCTCCCTAGCCACGCGCCGACACGCCCCCGGCCACGGGGCCTCCGGCCCTCACTCTCTCTCTTGTCTCTCCCAATGCGCCGGTCAGGAGTCATAGCACAATTGCAGCGGTTGTCCAGGGAATTCGGCCCGAGTGGCCAGGCTGTCTACCCTGTAGGGCAGCGATGGCCGCCAACCCCGCAGCAAGCCTGTCGATCTCGGACGACGTTCAGGCCCGCCGGCCGGCCGTCCAGCTCAGCCTCTCGCGCGTCGGCGTCACCGGCGTGGAGAAGGTCATCCGCATCCAGCAGAACGGCACCGAGCAGCTGTTCTCGGCTCGCTTCGAGTGCGTGGTCGAGCTGGGCCCCGACCAGAAGGGCGCCCACATGTCGCGCTTCGAGGAGGTCGTCAACGACGCGATCGGCGAGGTCGTCCTCGGCGAATCGACCTTCAAGGCCGAGACGCTGGCCGAGCGCATCGCCCAGCTGGTGCGAGCGCGGCAGAACGCGCGCCGGGCCGAGGTGAGCATCGAGGCCCGCTTCCCCGAGCACAAGCCCGCCCCCGTGTCCGGCATCCAGACCCAAGAGCTGTACACGCTGCACGGCTCGGCGGCGTGCAGCGAGCTCGGCACCCGCCGCCTGATCGGCGTCACCGCACAGGGCATGACCGCATGTCCGTGCGCGCAGGAACTGGTCGCGGCCAACGCGCGCGAGCAGCTCACGACCCACGGCTACGGCGCGAACGACATCGACCGCATCCTGGAGATCGTCCCCGTCGCGACCCACAACCAGCGCGGCCTGGGCACGCTGCACATCGGGTGCACCGAGCTGTGCGACGACGAGATCGACGCGTCCACCCTCCTCGGCATCGTCGAGCACTCGATGTCCTCGGAGATCTACGAGCTGATGAAGCGCTCGGACGAGGGGCACGTGGTCGAGAAGGCCCACCGGCGCCCCCGGTTCGTCGAGGACTGCGTCCGCGAGATGATCCGCGGCGTGGTCGACGCGTTCCCGGACCTCAACGATGCGGCCTTCGTGGAGGCGCGCCAGGTCAATCTCGAGACGATCCACCAGCACAACGTGGTGGCCGAGCGCTTCGGGACGATGGGCGAGGTCCGCGACGAGCTCGTCAACGGCATAGCGCCGGCGCTCCAGACCACACGCCGCGCCTGGCTCGACTCGGTCCCGTAAGCCGACAAGCGGCGAGCCGGAACAGTGCGCGCCACGGTCCTCGAACGCCAGGGCGAGCCGCTCAAGCCGACCACGCTGCCCGACCCTAAGCCAGAGCCCGGGCAGCTACTGCTCACCGTCGGCGCCTGCGGGGTGTGCCGGACCGACCTGCACCTGCGCGACCACGAGATCGAGGCCACCAAGCTCCCGATCGCCCTCGGGCACCAGATCGTCGGGCGCACCGAGGACGGCCGGCGGGTCGGCGTGCCGTGGCTCGGCTGGACCGACGGCACCTGCCGCTACTGCACGACCGACCGCGAGAATCTGTGCGTCAACGCCCGCTTCACCGGCCGCGACATCGACGGCGGCTACGCGGACCTCACGACCGCCGACGAGCGCTACTGCCTGCCGCTCCCCGACGAGCTCACCGACGAACAGGCCGCCCCCCTCCTCTGCGGCGGGCTGATCGGCTACCGGGCACTCACCTTCACCGGCGACGCAACGAACCTCGGGCTGTACGGCTTCGGCTCGGCCGCCCACATGATCGCCCAGGTCGCGGCCTACCAGGGCCGCAGCGTATTCGCCTTCACCCGCCCAGGCGACGACAAGACCCAGGCGTTCGCAAAGGAGCTCGGGGCCACCTGGGCCGGCGGCAGCGACGAGACCCCGCCCGAGCCGCTCGACGCCGCGATCATCTTCGCCTCGGCCGGCGATCTCGTCCCCCGGGCCCTAACCGTCCTCGCCCCCGGCGGCACCGTCGTCACCGCCGGCATCCACATGAGCGACATCCCGAGCTTCCCCTACGACGACCTCTGGCACGAGCGCAGCGTCCGCTCGGTCGCCAACCTCACGCGCAAGGACGGCGAGGAGTTCCTCGCGCTGGCCCCCAAGGTCCCGGTCCGCACGACGACAACCATCTACGCCCTCGATCACGCCGAACAGGCGCTGGCCGACCTCAGAGCCGGCGCCTTCGAGGGCAGCGCGGTCATCGTGCCGTAGCGACTACGCTCCAGGACATGCCCCTGATCCCGATGGTGATTGAACGGACCGCGCGCGGCGAGCGCGAGTTCGACATCTACAGCCGGCTCCTCAACGAACGGATCGTGTTCCTCGGCACGCCCATCGACGACACGATCGCCAACCTGATCGTCGCGCAACTCCTCCATCTCGAGTCGCAGGACCCCGACAAGGACATCTCGATCTACATCAACTGCCCGGGCGGCTCGATCTACTCCGGCCTGGCCATCTACGACACGATGCAGTTCATCAAGCCCGAGATCCAGACGATCTGCGTGGGGATCGCGATGTCGATGGGCTCGCTGTTGTTGGCCGGCGGCGCCAAGGGCAAGCGGTTCTCGCTGCCCAACAGCCGGATTCTGATCCACCAGCCCTCGGCCGGGTTCGAGGGCCAGTCGACCGACATCGAGATCCACGCCCGCGAGATCCTGAACATCCGCCGGCGCACCGACGAGATCTATGCCCACCACACCGGTCAGTCGGTCGAGCAGGTGCACTCGGACATGGAGCGGGACCGGTTCTTCAAGCCCGATGAGGCGGTCGAGTACGGCCTGATCGACCGCGTGATCGAGCACCACTGAGCGACCGCAGCCCGAACCGCGTCCCCCGACCGGGACCCGGACTGGGACCGCTAGACAAGATGACCGCAGACCGCTACGTCGCCGGTGCGCGGCGGATCCGCCCGGACCCCTGCCCACGGGTCTCCGGCGGCTCGGGCACGGTCGGACGCGATAGTGCCCAGAAGATCATCAGGCCCGCGAACACCAGCATCGCGAGCCCGGTCCACAGGTTGACGTTGATCCCGTCCGCTTTGTTCTTGGCCGCGTGGGAGCCGAAGATCCCGAGCGCGAGCAGGATCAATCCGTAGACGGTGAACACGCCGCCGATCAACCGGCGAATGTCGAACCGGTTCGCCGCGCGCGCGGCCTCGACCTCTTCCTCGTCGCTGATCTCGCGCGGGGCGTCGTCTTCCCCGGCACCCGGGACTCCGAATGGTTTATCGCCTGAGCTCACAAAGCCGCTCCTAGATGAAGATGATGTTCAGGACGACGAGCAGGGCGATCGCGACGCCGCCGAGCAGGGCGGGCGAGCGCCACCACAGCTTGTCCCGCGGGTCCATGTCGACCTCGCGGTCCTCCTCCTTGCGGGTGAGGCCCCAGACGAGCCCCCGCAATTCCTCCTCGGGTTTGGGTTTCGTCACCAAAGACACGAGCACGAGGACGACCACGCCGACGACGAAGGCCCAGATCGCCTGCCAGAAGCTCGCGCTCAACGCCGAGCCGAAGTGGAAGATCGTGTGATAGGCGGCCAGGCGGTTGACCGCGTACGCGGTAGCGGTGCCCGCGACCAGGCTCCAGAACCCGCCCCACGCCGACGCCCGCTTCCAGAACATCGCCACGATGAATGTCGCGAACAGCGGCGCGTTGAAGATCGAGAACAGCGTCTGGATGTAGTTCATGATGTTCGAGTAGCCCTTGGCGATGAACGCCGTGGCTATCGAAACGAGGATCCCGACGACCGTGACCAGGCGACCGGCCCGCAGATAGAACGCCGGATCGCGATCCTTCAGCCAGTAGGACTGGATCAGGTCGTACGTGACCACCGTGTTGAACGCGGTCACGTTCGCGGCGACGCCGGCCATGAACGCGGCCAGCAAGCCGACGATCGCGATCCCCAACATCCCGCTCGGGAACCACTGCCCGATCAGGTGCGGGATCGCGGTGTTGTACTGGTTCGAGAGGCTCTTGCCGACGCCGAGGCCGTGCACCGTGGCCACCGCGATGAGCCCCGGGAGGATGATGATGAACGGCAGGAAGATCTTCGGGTAGGCGCCGATCAGAGGCGTACGCCGGGCGGCCGACATGTTCTTGGCCGAAAGGGCGCGCTGGACCTCGGCGAAGTTGGTCGTCCAGTACCCGAAGCTGAGCACGAAGCCAAGCCCGAACACAACCCCGATCCAGCTCGACATCAGCGGGTTCGTCGGATGGTGGACGCTCAGCCCCTGCCACGCGTGCAGGCCGGCGTTGCCCAGCGCTCCCCCCTTGATCTTGTGCTCGAGCCCGGACCACCCGCCCACCGAGCTCAGCCCGACAATAGTCAGCGGGATCAGCGCCGCGCAGATGATGAAGAACTGGAGCACCTCGTTGTAGATCGCCGAGGTCAGGCCGCCCAGGGTGATATAGACGAGCACGATCGCCGCCGCGATCAGGATCGAACCCCCGACCGGCCAACCGAGCAGCAGATGGATGATCAGCGCCAGCGCGAACAGGTTGACGCCGCTGATCAGAACGGTGGCGACCGCGAACGTCGCCGCGTTGAACGCGTGCGCCGGCTCGCCGAAGCGCAGCCGCAGGTACTCGGGGACCGATCTCACCTTCGCCCCGTAGTAGAAGGGCATCATCACCAGCCCGAGGAACACCATCGCGGGCACGGCGCCGATCCAGTAATAGTGCACCGCCGGAACGCCGTACTGGGCTCCGTTGGCCGACTGACCGAGGATCTCCAGCGCGCCGAGGTTCGCCGCGATGAACGCCAACCCCGTGATCCACGCCGGGAGCGACCGCCCGGACAGGAAGAAATCGAGATCCGTCTTGATCGACAAACGGGCGACGAACCCGATGCCGAGCACAACGGCGAAGTAGATCCCGATGATTACGTAGTCGATACCGCTCGGGTGCAGTCGCAGCATGGGCCTCTCCTTCCAGAGGCCCTCTACCCGGTCCGGCGGCTTTTATGTCACACGCCTGCGGTGGCCTCCACCTTGTTCGACGCCGCCACGTGCGTGACCGGCATCCCGAGGCCGCGCGCCTTGCTCACCAGGTCGAGCTTCAGCCAGCGCGAGATGCCGAGCGGCAGTGTCGAGATGATGATCTCGTCGAACTCGCCCAGGTTCACCGCGTCCTGGATCGCCATCAGCGGCTCCGCGTCGCCGATGCCGCCCGTGACTTCGTGGCCGGCGGCCTCCGAGAGCTTGGGCAGCGCGGAGTCGAGGACGCGCTGGGCCTCGTCGACCCCCGCGTCCTCCGGGTCGACCACCTTGTGGATCCCGTGCGCCTGCTGGGGCACCACGAGATGGAACGTGGCCGGGCTGCGCTGCGCGCGCTCGCGTACCGCATCGAGCAGTCCCGGGGTCGCCGCCGTCTGGTGCGCGAGGACGAGAACATGGGCCGGGTCTGACATGACTCACCTCCGAGAGAGGGGACCGGTCGACCGAGTATTCCACCGCCCCTGGGTACCGACAAGGGGGAGGTCGGTGGGCTCGACATTCACGGGCCTCGCTGCGCTCGGCGTCCCTGGGGCCACGTACCCCGTCCGGACAGGGATCGGCGTCTCTCAGTCGAGCCGGTACTCGCCGCGCGCCACGATCACCGCCGACCCGCCCACGGCCACGCGCTCGATCGCATCCGGCGCGCCGTCCACGCGCGCCCGGAGCACCGAGCGCCGGCCGATCTCGACCCCCTGCACGATCTCGATCTCGGTTCCGAACGCCACCCGCCCGTGCCGGGCCAGATGCACGGCCAGCGGCCCGGCGGCCGAGCCGGTGGCCGGGTCCTCGGCCACCCCCAGCGAGGGCCCGAACATCCGGGTCTTGACCCGCTCGCCCGACGCCGCGAAGCAGTTGATCCCGTAGACGCCGAGCCGCGCGAGCGCGCCGATGTCGGGCGCGAGCCCGGCCACGGCCTCGTCGCTCGGCAACTCCACGTACACGTGCACGGGCCCGTTACGGTAGGCCTCGATCGGCAGCAGCCCGTCGCGGTCGCCCGCCAGACCCAGCGCGGCGAGCAGCGCCTCGTCCGCGCCGAACTCCTCGACGGTCGGGATCGGCTGCTCCATCTCCCCGTATACGGGATCGCCGCCACCGTCGGGGCGCGTCAGCGTCACCGGCACCACGCCCAGCCCGGTCTCGAGCCGCACCACAGGCGAGCCCATGGCCCGGCCGACCACGAACGCCGCCCCGAGGATTGGGTGGCCGGCGAACGGCAACTCGGTCGCGGGGGTGAAGATCCGCACCCGCAGGTGGGCGTGGGGCCCGTCCGAGCGGAACATGAACACGGTCTCGGACAGGTTGAGCTCGCGCGCCGCGCGCTGCATGACCTCGGCGGACAGCCCCGACGCGTCGGTGAACACCGCCACCGGGTTGCCCTCGAGCGGGGTGTCGGTGAACACGTCGGCGACCGTGTAGCGGCGCATCATGATGTCCCGTCCGCCATCTCGAGCAGCGTCGTGACCGTGGTCCAGTTGCGGGCGGTGGCCCGGACACCGAGGCCACCGGCGGCGGCCAGCTTGGCCCACAGCTTGGAGCGGGCCACCCCGTTTGGGTGCCAGGCGTACAGCTCGCGTCCGATCGCCACGACCCGCTCGCCGGCGACCGCGAGGCCGGAGATGCTCGCCACGACATCGGCGTCGGGCTCGGCGTCCAGGAAGCTCACCTGGTAGCGCTTGGGGTTCTCGGCCACTTCGGCCAGCGGGTTGCGGGCCACCACCTCGGCCAACTCCTGTGCCGTGCGCACGATCACATCGACATCGAACCCGAACCGCTCCGCGATCAACCGCTCGGCCTTGGCCCCCACCTTGGCCGGCGCGGCGCGGCTCGAGAGCACCACGTTGCCGCTCTGCACGTAGGTCCGGACGTCGGCGAACCCGGCTTCGCTGAGCAGCGAGCGCAGCTCCGGCATCGGCACACGCCTACGCGATCCGATGTTGATCCCGCGCAGAAGGAGGATTCGTGAGGTTTTTGAGGGCATCTTGCGGGTTACTACGGAGCCGGTTGCGGGCCTTCGCGGATGAAGCTTCGGGCCCACACGCCGATGTCATTCTCGCGAGCCGGAACTTGAGTCCGGCGGGCAAATTTCCCTCGAGAATACGGAGTCCTAAATGCGTAAAGCCAAGGACAAGACCGGACGGATGTCGGCGCATGAGACGCTTGAGCTGTGGCAGCAGTACAAGCGCACCGGCGATGCCCGCATCCGCGACCGCCTGGTCCTCACCTTCGCCCCCATGGTGAAGTACATCGTCTACAAGAAGGCGCGGGAGATCCCGGCCCGCTGCGAGGTGGAGGACTTCATCTCCTGCGGCCTGGAAGCCCTGATCCGGTCGATCGACCGCTACGACCCCAACAAGGGCGCCACGCTCGAGCAGTTCGCCTGGACCCGGATCCACGGGGCCGTGCTCGACGAGCTGCGCCGCAACGACTGGGCTCCCCGCTCGCTGCGCCGCTGGGATCGTGACATCACCAAGGCCTCCGAGCAGTTCGTCGGCCTGTACGGCCGCAAGCCCTCCAAGCAGGAGCTGAGCGAGTCCCTCGGCATCTCGAAGAGCGACCTGGTCACCCGCCAGGACGAGATCGCGCGCTCCCACGTGGGCTCGCTGAACACCGTGGTCCTCGCCGAGGACGACACCACGATCGAGCGGATCGACACCCTGCACTCCGAGGATCGCGAGTTCGATCCCGAGCACTCGGCCATGCGGTCCGACGCCAAGGCCCGCTTCCGCGAGGCGTTCGAGCGCCTGCCCGAGCGCGAGCGCAAGGTCGCCGTCCTGCTCTACGTCTACAACCTCACCCTGCGCGAGATCGGCGAGATCCTCGGCGTCACCGAGAGCCGCGTCTGCCAGATCCACGGGCAGATCACCAAGAAGCTCCGCGCCGAGCTCGAGGTCGACGAGCAGCTGTTCTCGGAAGTCGCGTAGGCGGCCGGCCGCTCAATCGCCGAGCCGCCCGCTCACGTCGGGCAGCTCGGCAGTCGCCGCGGCGTCGGCGGCAGCCTGGTTTTCCTTCTTGACCTCGAGCCAGATCTCCTCTCGGTAGACCGGGATCGAACGCGGGGCGTCGATCCCGATCCGCACGGTCTGTCCGCGGACCTCGAGGATCTCGATCACGGTGTTGTCGCCGAGCATGATCCGCTCGCCGGCGCGGCGGCTGATCCGCAGCATCAGTTGCCGGCGCCCGACGCGCCGTCCGGCTCGCCGCCCGGGAACAGCGGGACGCGAAGCTCGCAACCGGGGGCCTGGTTGATCACCTGCCAGGCCTGCCCGGAGCGCACGAGGATGGGCGCCTTGAGGTTGGCCGTGAAGTCCTCGAGCGCCGGCGCGGCACGGACGGTAACGTAGACGTCCATCGCGCTCGAGGCATCGAGGCTGAGGCGCTCGGCGTCCTCGTCGACCACCTCGACCGCGAAGTCGGCGAAGAACCGGTGCGGGTTGGCCACCGGCAGCGCGAGCGATGGATCCTCGAGCGACTGGAGCCACATGAACGGCGCCTCGGGGTTGTCGGCGATCATGGCGTAGCGCGACCCGGCCAGGCCGATCAGGCCCTCGGGGAACTCGAGCACCGACGCGGGGTCGATCTCCACCTGCCCGAAGCGCGAGCTTTCGATCGTCAGCGACACTACGCGGCGGAACTCTAGCCGCTGAGGAAGTCCATCAGCGACTGCTGCACGATGTGGGCGCCGGCTTGCAGCGCCGCGGTCAGGGCCGCCTGCTGAGTCGAGAAATCGATCTCGGTCTGAGCCATGTCGGCGTCCTGCGTGTTGGAAAGACTCTGCGTGTCGCTGGCCTGGAGCGACTGGATCCGCGAGGCGGCCATCTGGAGGCGGTCCGTGGTGGCGCCCATGTCCGCGGTCAGGCCGGTCAGCGAGCCCAGGTTGGCGTCGAGCTGCGACAGGTCCGTCGCGCTGAGCGCGCTCGAGTTCCCCGACTGCATGTCGTTGGCGATGTTGCGCAGCGTGTTCAGCAGCTTGCCGTCGCCGGCCGGCTGACCCGAGGTGGTCTGGCCGGTACCGAGCACCCCGGAGAGGTTCGCGTTCACGGCCAGCGAGGTGTTCGGGCCGATCTGACGGGTCACCTGCCCGGTGTCGCCGGCGTAGGCGTCGTTCGATCCGGGCTGGTAGGGCTCGGTGCTCGTGGCCGCGCCGGAGAAGATGTACTGGCCGTTGTACTGCGTGTTCGCGTCCTGCTTGATCTGGTCGATCAGCTGGTTCACCTCGGCGGCGTCGGCCGACATGTCCGTCTGGCTGTGAGAGCCGTTCGAGGCCTGGACGACCAGCTCGCGAATCCGCTGCACGGCGTTCGTGACGTCGCTCAGCGCGGCGTTGCCCGCCTGGGCCCAGCCGGTACCGTCGGTGACGTTGTTCGAGTAGCTGGTCAGGTTGGCGAGCTGATTGTTCAGCTGCAGGGCAAGGCTCGTCCCGTACGGGTCGTCGGAGGGCTGGTTGATCTTCTTGCCGGTCGACAGCTCCGTCTGGGTGGTGTTGATCCGGTCAAGCGCCTGGTTGATGTTGGCCAGGAGGTTCGACGCCGTCATCTGCTGGGTGACGCGTCCGATCATCAGATGCCCGCCCCGACCTGGTTGATGAGCGTGTTGAGCGTCTCGTTGATCGCGTTCATGACCCGGGCGGAGGCCTGGTAGGCCTGCTGGTACTGGAGCAGGTTGGTCATCTCCTCATCGAGCGAGACGCCCGAGATGCTCTGGCGCTGGTTCGAGATCGCCGAGAGCAGCGACTGCGAGGTCTGCTGCGCACTCTGCGCCGCGTGGACGTCCGAGCCGATCTGGGTGACGAGCGCGTTGTAGGCCTGGTCGGCGGCGCCGCCGGTGAGATTGGCGGCCGCCCCGGCCTCGGCCGCCGTGTACGGCGGGTTGGAGCTGCTCAGGCTGGAGTTCACGGCGATCGTGGCCGCGGTCGTCCCGCTGGGATCGAAGAACGGCGGAGCGGTCGCCCCGCTCGCGTCGGCGCCCGCGATCGCGCCGTTCACCGTGCTCACCAGCTGGTTGGCCACGCCGTCGAGCGTGGTCGAGTAGTCCGCGAGCTTGCCCGTGCCGGTCGTGGAGTCGTACAGGCTGAGCAGCGAGCCCAGGGTTCCGCCCGAGCCGCTCAGGTTGGCGTCGGTCAGGTTGTCCGTCAGGTCGACTGACGCACCGTTGACCAGCGGCGTCGCGTCGGCGGTGCCGCCCGCGGCGGCGGTGGCGGCGTTGCCGATGCTCACGTTGACCATGCCGTTGGACTGCTGCGTGACGTTGACGTTCGAGTACTGGGACAGGTCGTCGATCAGCTGGTCGCGCTGGTCGAGCAGCGTGTTGGCGTCCAGGCCGCTGGTCTGGGCCGCGGCGATCTGCACGTTGAGGGCGGCGATCTGCTTGGCGTCGGTGGCCACGGGCCCGCTGGTCGGGTCGGTCAGAGTCGAGTACTGGCCGGTGACCTGGGACTGGAGCGTCGAGAAGCTCGCCGGACAGGGTGTTCAGGTTCTGCGCCACCGTCTGACCGGCACCCAGCACCGCGCTCATCGCGCCCTGGTTGGTGGAAGCGGTCTGGAGGCCGCTGAACGCGGTCCAGAACGAGTTCAGGGCGGTCGAAAGCCCGCTCCCGTTCGGCTCGTCCAGCGCGGCCTGGACCTGGCCGAGCAGCGTCGAAGAGGTGTTGTTGCCGCCGGTCTGCGAGTTCTGGTTGCGGTACGAGCTGTCCAGGAACTGGTCGCGGACCCGGCTGATCGTGGTGATGTCGACGCCCTGGCCGAGCTGCGAGCCCGCCCCGGTGACGCTCGACAGGCTCTGGATCGTGAGCGGGTTGCGCTCGGTCAGGTTCACGTGCTGGCGGGTGTAGCCGGGCGTGTTGGCGTTGGCGATGTTCTCGCCGGTGGTGTTGATCGCGGCCTGCGCGGCTTCGAGGCCGCTCAGCGCGGTGTTCAGGCCGGAGTAGCTGGGGATCATCGTTCGCTCACACTTCCAAATCGAACACTCGGTGGCCCGTGTGCTGGGCCGCGGTGCTGGCCAGCCGATCGCCGCCGGCGTTGTAGCTCTCATCGCCCCCGATGCCGGCGAGCTTGAGCAAGTGGTCGAGGAAGGCCAGTTCCTGGCTCATCAGCGCCCGGTTGACGTGATGCTCGCGCTGGACGGTCTCGAGTAGCCCCCGCAGCTCGGCGCTGCGGGCGCCGGCCAGCAGCGCGGACTCGGGATCCATCAGGGTCTCGAGCAGCGCCAGGGTGACCGAGCCGCCGGGGACGCCGAGCCGGGTGCCGGCGCGCTGGAGCAGCACGAGGCGCTGGGTCTCGAGCAGCTGGCGGCGCTGAAGCTCGGCCTGGAGCACACCGGTCAGCTGCACCACGCCGCGGACGTCGCGGTTGCGGATCGCCACGCCCTGCTCGAGCACGACCTGCAACAGGCGCCGCGCGGCGACGAGCTGCGCCTCGAGATGCGCGAGAACCTCGCCGGTCAGGGCGAGGTCGGACTGCTCGGAGAGAACTGGGTGGTTCACGACCGGCCCTGGGTGGTCGAGGAGGAGGCGCTCGCCGAGTCCGACGCGGTCGTCGAGGCCATGCCCTGCGGCGTGCCGATCTGCGGGTCGAGCGCGTGTGCAAGCTGGACGGCGACGCCGACGCCCCCGCCCGACATGATGCTCTGGGTGAGCGTGGTGGGGATCAGGCTGGCGAACGCGTTGGTGCTGGGGTCGGAGCCCAGGATGCCTCCGGAGGAGGAGTCGCTCGAACCGCCGGAGCCGCTCGGGTCGCCGCCCGGGCTGGTCACGGTGTCGGCGAGCTGCTGGGTGAGCTGCTGCATGAGGATGTCCTCGAAGCCGAGCGCCTCCTGGTAGGCATGCTTGGCCTGCGCGTTGCCGTTGCGGATCTCGGCCGGCAGGTTTGCCTGGTCGATCGGCGGCAGGTTCGCGGCGGGGAGTGAGCTCATGGCTTGATCTGGTTACCGATCGACAGCATCTGGGCCTGGTACTGGATGGCCTGGCTACCCATCGCGTACTGCTGCTGCGCGCTCATCATCTTGGCCATCTCGTCGCCGAGGTTGACGTTCGAGCCCTCGAGCGCGCCCTGCTGGAGCGTGGCATTCTTGGCGGTCCGGATTGCGCCGCTGGCCGTGGTGGCGCTGAACACGCTGTCGCCGTCGGCGACCAGCCCGGCGGGCGCCGGCACGTCGACCAGCGAAATCTTGCCCACGCGCTTGCCGGCGGCCTCGACCGCGCCGTCGGAGCCAATCGTGACCTGATCGGTGCTGACGCCCGCGGGGATCGTGATCGGCGGCTGGACCAGCATGCCCTCCTGGTTGGTGAGCTGGCGCTTGGCGTTCAGCTCCAGGCGGCCGTTGCGGGTCAGGCCGATCGAGCCGTCGGGCCGGCGGACCTCGAGGTAGCCGTGGCCCTGGACGGCCACGTCGAGTTGGCGGTTGGTCGTCTGGATCGCGCCCTGGCTCTGGTCGCGGCCGACGATCGAGGCGGCGGCGCCGGCGCCGGTGGGGACCGTCGAGCCGTACGCCCCGTTCGAGTAGAGCAGGTCGTGGAAGCCGACGACCGTCGACTGGTAGCCCGGCGTGTCGAGGTTCGCCATGTCGTTGGAGATGGCGTCGAACTGCTGCTGCTGGGCCTCCATGCCGGATGCGGCGGAGTACAGACCTTCAAGCATTGCTTACCCTCCGAGTGACGCGACCGACCCGGCGCTTTCCTGCATCGTCGAGTCGATCGTCTGGATCGCGTTCTCGCCGGCCTGGTAGGTCTGGAGCGCGCTGATCATGTGGACCATGGTGTTGACCGGGTCGACCGAGGAGTCCTCGAGCTCGCCCTGCTTGACCGTGCCGGTGGCCTTGCCGCCGGCCGTGCCGGTGAAGTAGTTGTCGCCCTGCTTGGCGACGTTCGTCGCGTTGAACACGCCGAGCGAGGAGGCCGGGACCGTGCCCTGGGCGCTGACCGCGATCGTCGCACCGTTCTGGGAGAGCACCTGGTTGCCCTGCCCGTCGACCAGCTGGCCCTGGGCGTTGGCCTGGAACTGTCCGTCGCGCGTGTAACGGATCCCCTGCGGGGTGCGCACGGCGAAGAAGCCCTGGCCGGCGATGCCGAAGTCGAGCGGCTGCCCGGTCGAGTGCAGCGTCGTCGGGGTGAGGTTGGTCACCGGGGCGCCGAGCTTCACGCCCGTGTTGATCGAACCGATCTGCTGGCCCGTGGCGGTGTTGGCCAGCAGCATCGAGCCGAAGGACGACTGGACGGAAGAATCTGACTTGTAGCCGGGAGTCGAGGCGTTCGAGAGGTCGTTCGCCAGCTGGTCCTCTCGAACCTGCTGGGCGAGCATCCCGGACGCTGCGATGTAGAGACCGGTGTCCATCGTTCCCAGGTAGTCGCCCGTCGGGCATGATCCTTGAGGCATGGATCCGATCGCGGTGGACATTCGTCTGATCCGCGCCGTGCTGGGCGCCGAGTTGCGGGTGGCGCCGGGCCGGGCGTTGATGGCCCGCGTGGTGAGCGCGGACGGGCTCGGGCGGGGATCGCTCAGCATCGCGGGCGCGCTGATCGACGCGAAGCTGCCGCCCGGAGTTCAGGCCGGGGAGGACCTGCGCCTGGTCGTGCGCCACGTCAGCCCAGAGCAGGTCGTGCTCGGTCTGACCGGCGAGGCCGGCGCGGCTGCCGTTCAGCCCCAGGCCGCGGTCGAGCTCCCGGGCGGGGGTCACGTGCGGGTCACCGAGCGCGACGCCGACTCCGAGGGCACCACCGGCCCCGCCACCGGCCGGCACACGCTGGCCCTCGTCTACGACGCCCCCGCCCTCGGCGCGGTCGACCTGCGCTTCGAGCTCGATCCCCAGTCCTTGCGCGTGAACGCCACGCTCGCCGCCGGCGCGCCCGCAGCGAGCGCCACCGACGCCGCCGGCCAGCTGCGCGAGGCGCTGAGCCAGGCCCTCGGCGGCCGGCCGGTGACGGTCCAGATCACCCCGCGCCGCGAACCCCTCGACGTGTATGCCTGACCAGGAGCCGCCGGAGCGCCGCCGCGCCACCGCCCTGCGCTACGAGGAGGGCCAGCACGCCCCGCACGTGACCGCCACCGGCGCCGGCCTGGTCGCCGAGCGCATCCTCGCCGCTGCCCGCGAGGCCGGCATCCCCGTGCGCCACGATCCCGCCCTGGCCGAGGCGCTGGGCAAGCTCGAGCTCGGGGCCGACGTGCCCCAGGAGCTGTGGACCGCGGTGGCGGAGACGCTTGCGTGGGCCTACCGGCTCGATGCCACAGCCGCCGGCCGCGCCACCCCCTAAAGCTCGCCGCCCCGGTGCCGATGAACAGGGAGCCCTCTCCCCCTCGGAAGGTGGTTCCCTCGAATGGCCCTTCGCCTTACCGGCATACCCACGCCCGACGACTCCGCCGGCAGCCCCGGCGACGCTTCCGCGCGCCCGAACGGCGGCGGACTGAAGATCGCCGCCGCCCCCGCCCCGGCCCCGCAAGCCGCCCACACCCCCCGGTCGAGCCGCGCGTTCGGCGCCCAGCTGCGGGAGCAGGCCCGCCTCCAACTGGCCATCAACCAGCTCGAGCGCTACCGGGAGCTGTTCGACCGCGCGGCCGAGCACGAGGACGCCCACGCCCGCTACCACGCGCGCGTGCTGCTGATCGAGGAGGGGATGGCCGCCGCCGCCAAGACCGCCTCGCGGGCCCAGGCCACCCGGCTGTTCGTCGCGATCGCCGACGCCGCTCTCACGGCCCTCGAGGAGGAGGCCCGCGAGCCCATCCTCCTGAACTACGCCGGCGTCGCCCTATACGAGCTGTGGAGCCTGGATGCCGCGTATGACCTGTTCAAGGCCGCCCAGCGCCTCGACTCCGCCCTCCCCCACCTCAAGCGCAACCTCAACGAGCTCGGCCGGCGCCGCAAGGGCCACCGCCCGAACAAGCCGCTGCACGCCGCGGTGCCCGGCCTGGGCGCCCGCGCCCGCAAGGTGGCTCCCAAGGCCCAGCCGGCGAAGAACCTGACGCTCGGCCTGTGCATGATCGTCAAGGACGAGGAGCAGATGCTCGGCCGGTGCCTGGCCGCCGTCGCGCCCGCGGTCGACGAGATCGTGATCGTCGACACCGGGTCAACCGATCGCACGATCGAGATCGCCAAGAGCTACGGGGCCAAGGTCATCGAGCGACCGTGGACCGGCTCGTTCTCGGACGCCCGCAACGCCTCCTTCGATGCCGCCACCACCGACTGGATCGTCTACCTGGACGCCGACGAGGTCCTCGTCGCCGACGACGTCGAGCGCCTGAAGAGCCTTACGGGACGCGTCTGGCGCGAGGCTTTCTACCTGGCGCTGACCAGCTTCACCGGCGAGACGGATGACGGTGGCGCGGTCACCAACAACGTCCTGCGCGTGTTCCGCAACCGTCCCGGGTACCGCTTCGAGGGCCGGCTGCACGAGCAGATCGGCCACCACCTCCCGACCTACGCCGCCGGGCGAATCGAGCAGACCTCGGTCCGTGTCGATCACTTCGGCTACCTCGGCGCCGTGCGCGACGCCAAGGAGAAGTCGCGCCGCAACCTGGAGCTTCTTGAAGGCCCAGATGGCCGAGAGCGCGCCCTCCGCGTTCCTGCACTTCAACCTCGGCACCGAGTACGCGGCGATCGGCGACTACGCCTCGGCCCTGACCGAGTTCGAGCGCTCCTGGACCCTGGTCCAGGCCGGCGGCGAGGAGGGCAACGACTACGTGCCCACGCTCGTGCAGCGGCTGGTCACCGCGCTGCGCGCCACCGGGCGAACCAAGGAGGCGATCGCTGAGGCCGAAGCCGGCCTGAAGCGCTTCCCCGGCTTCACCGACCTGGTCTACGCCCACGCCCAGGCCGCCCTGGCCCTCGGTGACGAGGACGAGGCGATCGCCACCTGGGAGCGGTGCATCGAGATGGGCGACGCTCCCGCCCACTACGGCGCGGCCGTCGGCGCCGGCACCCACCGCCCGCGGATCGCGCTGGCCGAGCTGTACATGCGCCGCGGCGAGCTCGAGCGGGCCCGCGAGCTGCTCGACTGGTGCGTCGCCGAGCATCCCGACTTCATCGGGGTCATCGGTCCGTACGCCACCGTCCTGCTCCGCAGCGCCGTCGCGCCCGACCACGTCACGGCGCGGATCGAGGCCCAGCTGCCGAACCTGACCCCGGCTGCCCGCTTCCTGTTGGCCAGCGCGCTGTACCGCCACGGTGCCATGCCGGCGGCCGAGACCCAGTACCGCGCCGTCCTCGAGGCCCGCCCGACCAGCGCCCAGGTCCGGGTCCAGCTGGCCGAGTCGCTGCTGAACCAGCGCCACTACGCCGAGGCCGCCGCCGAGAGCGCCCAGATCGACGACGGTGACGCCTACGCCGCCCTGGCCGCGCGCATCGAGCTGTGGAGCCGGATTGCCGACGGGGACCTCCCGGGCGCCGCCGCTGCCACTGGGCGCGCGACCCGAGTGGGCGTCTCGGCGGCCGAGCGCGAGGTGTTCGCCGCCTGGCTCGAGATCGCCGGCAACCCGACCGCCCAGCCGCGCAGCCTGCCGGTGGCGGCCACGCCGCTGCTCGGGGTGATCCTCGAGACGCTGCTGCGCGCCCACGACTTCGTGTCCTTCGAGCGCCTCATCCCGCTGCTGCGGGGCTCCGCTCTGCCCGAGCGCGAGCAGCGCGAGGTGCTGGCCTCGATGTATCTGGCCCACGGCTTCCTGCCCATGGCCGCCCAGGAATGGATGGCGGTCTGCGAGTACCGCCCGGACGCTCGCGCCCTGCTCGGACTGGCCCGGGTGGCGGAGCGCCACGGCGAGCGCGAGGACGCCGCCGTGTTCGCCGGCGAGGCGCTCCAGCACGATCCCGAGAACGCCCCCGCCCGCGACCTTCTCGCCCGCTGCGCGCCCGCATCCGGCGCGGAGGTCCTCCTCACGGCGTAGCCGCCCGCGGTGGACAACTGAATAAGAGCGCTCAAGTTCTCCGCGCGGCGCTCGATTACCCCACCTAGTACGGGAAGGAATCCCGCTGATATAGGTAGGAACCGCGCATCCAAGGAGGAATGCAATGAGCTTCGATATTGGCTCCGTGGGCAGGACGCCCGCCGCCGCGCCGTCGCAGTCGGCCCGGTCCTCGGCCCCTGGGCCGACCCAGGCCACCCAGGTCGCCGACACGGTGACCCTCGACACGATTCCGGCCAGCCCGCCGCCCGAGGTCCAGGACGCCATCGGCGTCGCCGACCAGGCCTACCACAACCTGCAGGCCCAGGGCAACGAGCTGCGCTTCAAGATCGACGAGTCGACCGGCAAGCTGACCGTAGAGGTCCACGACGTCCACGGGGACCTGATGTTCACCGTGCCCGCCAGCACCGTGCTGGACGTCGCGTCTGGCCAGCCGCTCTCCAGGCCGAGCCACTAGCTGCCGATTACCTAGAGGGATATGTCCACCCAGCCGATCAGCTCGGGCACGTCGGCCGCGAGCTCCAACCAGTACGCCAGCGGCAGCTCTCTGAGCTCGCTCGGCAACGGCGGGCTGCAGATCACCGGACTCGCTTCGGGCCTGAACACCAACGCCGTGATCACGGCCCTGATGGCGGCCCAGCAGCAGCAGGTGACCAACCTGCAGAACCAGCAGACCGGGATCACGACGCTCAACAAGCAGCTGACGAGCATCCAGACCGCCCTGCAGACGGTGGCCGACGACGCGCAGGCGCTGGGCAGCCCCTCGCTGTTCGCCAACACCCAGACGATCAGCTCGACCAACTCAACGCTCCTCGGCGCCACCGCGACCGGCTCCAACGGCGCCGTCGTGGGCAGCTACCAGGTCTCGGTCACCGCGCTGGCCAGCGCCTCGCAGCGGACGTTCCTGTTCAGCAGCCCCACCAACGCCGACAC
Source organism: uncultured Solirubrobacterales bacterium (assembly GCA_963841535.1). Lineage (GTDB taxonomy): Bacteria > Actinomycetota > Thermoleophilia > Solirubrobacterales > Solirubrobacteraceae > Palsa-465. The sequence goes on from CAWJDF010000007.1 coordinate 63,343, forward strand.
GGTCACGATCGACGGCCACGACACCAGCCTGGCGGCCGGCGCCTCGGCGCAAGACCTCGTCAACGCGATCAACGGCGACAAGAACGCCACCGTGTGGGCGACCGTGACCGGCACCGACCCGAGCTCCGGTAAGCCCCAGATAGTCCTGTCGGAGCGCAACACTGGGCAGCCGGCATCGCCGAACGGCTTCGTCGCGATCACCAACGACTCCCAGAGCGCCCTGTCCGAGCAGTCCCAGTACGCCGTCGCGGGCACCAACGCCTCGTACTCGATCAACGGCGGCCCGACGCAGACCTCCACCTCGAACACGATCAGCGGCGTTTCGATCGCCAATCCGAACAGCGGCACGCCGGGCGCGACCCAGACCATCGCCGGGGTGTCGCTCAGCCTCAACGGCCTGACCGGACCGACGCCCGTGACCGTCACGGTCGGTGCGCCCGCCCCCAGCTCCTCGAACATCCAGACCGCGGTCCAGAAGTTCATCACCGACTACAACTCGGCGATCACCCAGATCCAGACCCAGCTCACCCAGACGCCGAGCAAGTCGGACCCGACCCAGGGAACCCTGTACGGCGACAGCGACCTCCAGCAGCTGCTGTCCTCGATGCGCCAGCGGATGACCGCCACGCTCAGTGGGCTGAGCGGCTCGTTCAACAGCATGCTCCAAATCGGCGTCAGCACCGGCGCCAGCACCGGGAGCGGGGCGATCTCCACGAGCGCCCTGGCCGGCAATCTGACCCTGGACACGAACGCGTTGACCAGCGCGCTGTCCAGTGACCCGACTTCGGTCCACCAGATGATGCAGAGCTGGTCGATCAAGTTCTCGAGCCTGGTCGACGCCGAGGGCGGGCCGGGCGGGACGATCTCCAGCCGGATCCAGAGCGATACGTCCCAGAGCAGCTTCCTGGCCACTCAGATCGCGAACCTGACCGAGGCCAACCAGGTCAAGCAGAACCAGCTGGTGCAGGAGTTCGCGGCGATGGAGGCGGCTCTGTCGCAGAACCAGTCGACGGCCAGCTGGCTGACCACTCAGCTCAACCAGCTGTCGTCGCACTAAGCGAGCCGGCTCGGCCTCAAGAGCCGAGCGCCGCTGCCGAGGACCCAGAGAGAGACCCGTCCCCCCTCGCCCCCTGAGAGATAGACGCCCATGACCACACTCGCCACGCCCAACGCCTACCGCGAGAGCGCGGTCCTGAGCGCTCCGCCCGAGATGCTCGTCGTGATGCTGTACGACGGCGCTCGGAAGTTCCTCTTCCAGGCGGGCGTCGCGATGCGTGACGGTCGGATCGAGCTCACCAACCGCAAGCTGCGCCGGGCCGAGGACATCATCCAGCACCTGCGCGACACCCTCGACATGGAGCAGGGCGAGATCGCCCAGAACCTCGAGGCGATCTACGTGTTCTGCCTGCGCCAGCTTCGCCAGGCGCGCTTCGACAAGAACCCGGCCGTCGTCGAGCAGGTCAGCGGGCTGCTGGGCCAGCTGCGCGAGGCCTTCGCGACGATCAGCTCCCGATGAGCGGTACCCAGCCGTATGAGGCCCTTGCCCGCAGCTTCGAGCGCGAGCTCGAGCTGATCGGCGCGGGCGACCTCGACGCGCTGGGGACGCTCCACGCCGAGCGGGCCGCCCTGCTCGAGGGCCTGCCGGCCGTCCCGCCGGCCGACGCCCGGCCGGCGCTGCAGCGAGCGGCGCTCATGAACAAGCGGGTCGAGATCGAGATCCTGCGCCGCCGCGAGGCGCTGCTGCTCCAGGCGGACAACGTGGACCGGGTCGGACGCACCGCGCGCGGGTACGCGCCGGCGGCCGAGAACCGCCCGCACGTGCACGCCACCGCCTGACCATTAAAGGTTCGAGCGAAGCTGCCGATTTGCGGGCCATGCGGCTCGTTACGCTCTCCAACCTTCAAGAAGACGCCCGTCTCGCACGCGACATCGTGAGCGGACGCGACGGCTCCCCGCTGCTGCGGGCCGGCGTGGCACTCAGCGCGCGCTTCATCGACCATCTCCAGAAGGCGGGCATCGAGGCCGTCTGGATCGACGACGAGCTCGGCCGCGGGATCGATCCGGTCCCGGCGATCAGCCCCCAGACGCGCGGCCAGGCCACGCGGGCGCTGTCCGCCCTGCACGAGGAGGCCCGGCGCGCGGTGGCCGCGGGCCGCGGGCTCGACCCCGAGGCCACCGACGACCTGTCAGACGTGGTCGACGCGATCCTCGAGGAGATCGAGGAGCAGGACGGCAAGGCGGTCGTGCTCGCCGACCTGTGCGGTCCGAGCGCCTACACCGTGCAGCACTCGATCGACATGACCACGCTTGGCCTGCTGATCGGCCGGCGGCTGATCGTCGAGCACGGCTGGCTCGACTACAAGGGAGAGCGCCAGGACGATCGCCACGAGGAGCGGCTGTTCCGCCTGGGCATGGGCCTGTTGCTCGCCGACATCGGCAAGCTCGCGATCCCCGAGTCGATTCTGAACAAGGCCGGCAAGCTGACCGAGGAGGAGTGGGAGATCGTCAAGACCCACCCCAAGGCCGGGGTCAAGCTGGTGCGCGACACCGGCGCCTGGTGCCCGCTGGTCCAGGGCTGCGTGCTGCGCCACCACGAGCGCTGGAACGGCACCGGCTATCCGGAGGGCAAGGTCGAGGCCGAGGTGCACGAGATGGCCCGCATCGCGGCCGTGGCCGACGTGTTCGACGCGATCACCTCCGAGCGCCCGTTCGCAGGCGCCAAGCCCGCGCACGTCGGGTTCCAGACGATCCTGGCCGGCTCCGGGTCGCAATTCGATCCCGTGATCTGCGAGGTTTTCTCGAGCCGGGTGGCGCCGTTCCCCCCCGGCCTCGAGGTCGAACTCCTCGACGGCCGCCGGGCCATCGTCGTCAGCGCGCCCGAGCTCGAGCTCGACCGTCCCGTGCTGCGGGTGATCAGCGGTCCGGACGCCCCGTTCGACGTGTCGCTCCAGACCGACCCCAGCATCCAGATCGCCGGCTGGAACCCCGCTCCGGCCACCGTCACCGCCGCGGCTGCCTAGGCCAAACCGGCAAGACCAGTCTCAAGCTTCCGCCCGGACTGGCCGATTCACAAGAGCGTTCTAGCCCCCCGAAAGGACCATCCCCCGTGTCATTCCTGATCTCATCCGTGCGCCGCCAGCTGATTGGCGCCTTCGTGGCCGTGTGCCTCGTGTTCGTCGTCGCGATCTTCGTCGGCTGGTCGAGCATCGGCTCGGTCGACGGCAAGGTCCAGTCCGGTGCCAAGGAGCTTCCCGCGCTCGAGGCCGCCAGCGGCCAGGCCCGCGACATGGTCGCCTCCGAGGTCTCCTCGGTCCTGAACCCGGGGAACATCGAGAACCACCTGGGCGACGTCCAGACCTTCTCACAGACCGCGCAGTCGCTCGAGGCCTACGCGACGACCCGCGCGGCCCGTCGCGCGATCAGCGATCTGAAGGGCAAGCTCGCCACATGGCAGGGGATCGACAAGCAGGTCCTGGCCCTGGCCAAGGCCCACAAGCTCGTTGCCGGCGGCAAGCTGGCCAACGGCGCCGCCAACGACGCCGCCGACGATCTGACCACCGCGGTCGAGAACGCGAGCAAGGCGATCTCGAGCGCCAACACCAGCGCCGCCGCCTCGACCGCCTCGAGCTCCAAGACGCTGATGCTGGTCATCGCGCTGATCGCACTCCTCGCCGCCGGCGGAATCAGCTTCACGATCGCCCGCGACCTCAGCCGCCGCATCAAGCAGCTTCTCGACGGGATCTCGAGCCTCGACGCCGAGGCGTTGGCCGGGCTCGAGCACGGTCTCGGCGCGATCGCCCAGGGCGACCTCACCTACCAGGTGCGGCCGAACATCAAGCCGATCGCGAGCAATCGCGCCGACGAGATCGGGGAGCTCACCCGTACGTTCAACGGGATGGTCGAGAAGGCGCAGTCGAGCGTCTCCGCTTACAACACCACCCGCGAGAACGTGGCCGGGATGCTGCGCGAGATCGGCAGCACCTCCGAGCAGCTGGCCCTGGCCTCGCAGCAGATGGCCAACACCTCCGAGGAGGCCGGTCGCGCCGTCGGCGAGATCGCCCAGGCGGTGAGCTCCGTGGCCGCCGGCGCCGAGGACCAGGTCCGCTCGATCGCCGAGGCCAAGATCCTCACCGACGAGGTGGCGATGGCCTCGCAGGCTTCGGCCGACGGTGCCCAGCAGACGGCCGACGCCGCCGCCGCGGCGCGCGATCTGGCCGAGGAGGGCGCCCAGGCGGTGGCCCAGGCCACCGAGGCCATGCACGCCGTGCGCAGCTCGAGCTCGGAGGCGAGCACCGCGATCCGCAAGCTCGACGCCAAGTCCGAGCAGATCGGGGAGATCGTGGACACGATCACCGGCATCGCCGAGCAGACCAACCTGCTGGCGCTGAACGCGGCCATCGAGGCCGCCCGGGTCGGCGAGCAGGGCCGCGGCTTCGCGGTCGTCGCCGAGGAGGTCCGCAAGCTGGCCGAGGAGTCGCAGTCCGCCGCCTCCTCGATCGCCACCCTGATCCAGGAGATCCAGCAGGAGACCCGGCACGTGGTCGAGGTCGTCGAGGATGGCTCGCGCCAGACCGAGGACGGCGCCGCCACCGTCGAGCAGGCCCGCGACGCCTTCTCCCGCATCTCGGCCGCCGTCCAGGACGTCGGCCAGCGGGTGGAGCAGATTGCCGGCTCGATCCAGGAGATCGCCAGCGCCGGCAACCGGGTGCAGGACAGCATGACCTCGGTGGCGGCCGTCGCCGAGCAGTCGAGCGCCTCCTCGGAGCAGGTCAGCGCCTCCACCCAGGAGACGAGCGCCTCGACCGAGCAGATCGCCGCCTCGGCCACCCAGCTGGCGAACACCGCCGAGGAGCTGGAGCGGCTGGTCTCGAAGTTCACCCTCGCCTAATCGGCACACTTCCGATCCAGGCAATCCGCGCCGGGCGGGGTCCTCGTGGCCCCGCCCGGCGCGATTCGTTAAGGCCCGGAGCCGGACGCGGTTACCCGGATCGCCGATACCTGACCGGACGGGGCCGGGCGGCCCCATGGACGCCGAGCGAAGCAAGGCCGAAAACCCCTAAAGGATCCGGCGGAAAAGCCGATTCATGGGGAGACTCGATGGATCGGGTCGTCATCTAGCCCAAGGAGGGCGAGCCACTTTCGGTTTCCTCAATGACCCTCCTTGACACCACTCAGCAAGCCCTCGAGTCCGCGATGAGCGGCTCGATGATGCGCAACACGCTGCTGACCAACAACCTGGCCAACGTCGACACCCCCGGCTACCAGCCCGAGGACGTCAACTTCCAGTCGACGCTCCAGTCGGCCATCCAGTCCGGCTCGCCGATCGGCCAGGTCTCCTTCCAGCCTTTCACCCAGCAGCAGGCGGTCGGCCCCGACGGCAACGGGGTGAGCGCGGAGCAGACCCAGGCCGATCTGGCCCAGAACGGCCTGCTCTACGAGACGCTGACCCAGGTGGCCGCCCAGCGCGAGCACATCCTCCAGGACGCGATGGGGATCGGGCAGTCCTGATGAGCTTCTTCGACGCGATCAGCATCGCGGCCAGTGGCCTCACCGCCGAGCGCACGCGGATGGACGTGACGTCCGAGAACCTGGCCAACGCCAACACCACGCAGGGCGCCAATGGTCAGCCCTACCAGCGCCAGGAAGTGGTCCTTCAGCAGGTCGGCGGCGGCGGCTTCAACGCGGCGCTGTCGAGCGCGATGGGCCCGAGCGCGATGGGCGGCGGTCCGGTCGCCGGCGGGGTCCAGGTCGGCGGGATCGTCAACGACCCGACGCCCGATCAAGAGGTCTACGACCCGGGCAACCCCGCGGCCAACGCCCAGGGCTACGTGAAGATGCCCAACGTCAACTCGGTCAACGAGATGGTCGACATGATCGACGAGTCTCGCTCCTACCAGGCCAACGTCACGGCGATGACGACCGCGAAGCAGATGTACGAGAAGACTCTGGATCTGCTCAAGTGATTCCGGCGATCTCAGGAGCCATCGGGCCGATCGGCCCGAGCGAGTGGAGCGTGGGCTCGGTCGGCGGCGTCGGCTCGGGCCCGAGCACCGCCGTGGGCGGCGCCGGCGCAACCGGCGGGGACGGCAGCTTCGGCAGCACGCTGACCGGCGCGATCAACTCGCTAGAGCAGACGCAGACCAACGCCACCGACGCCTCCCAGCAGCTGGCCACCGGGCAGCTCACCGATCCCACCCAGGCGATCACCTCGGTGGAGAACGCCTCGCTGGCCATGGACCTCGCCTCGCAGATCCGCACCAAGATGGTCGACGCCGTCAACACCGTCTTCCAGACCCAGGTCTAGGACCCCCCACCAAACCCCTCCCTCGGTAAATGGACATCCGCCAACTCATCACCAAGCTGACGCCCAAGGGCTGGGCCATGGTCGGTGGCTCCGTCGCCGCCGCGATCGTGTTCCTGATGCTCGTAATGAACTTCGCCTCGGCCAAGAGCTACACCACGCTCGAGACCAGTCTCGATCCCGCCCAGACGGGCAAGATCACCTCGACGCTCGACGCCAAGGGGATCGGCTACCAGATCCAGAACGGGGGCACGGCCCTGGCCGTCGACTCGGGACAGGTCAGCCAGGCGCGGATCGCGCTGGCCACCGCCGGCCTGCTCGGGGTGGGCAGCCAGCAGCCCGGCTTCGAACTGCTCGACAAATCCTCGCTCGGCGCCTCGAACTTCCAGCAGCAGATCACCTACCAGCGCGCGCTCGAGGGTCAGCTCGACCAGACGATCGAGCAGATCCAGGGCGTCGACTCGGCCACCGTGAACCTCGTGCTGCCCAGCCAGCAGGACCAGCTGTTCGGCGAGAACGGCCCCGCCTCGAGCGCCTCGGTGCTGCTGTCCGACTCCGGCAGCCTCGACCCGAGCGCGGTCAAGGGGATCGCGTCGCTGGTCACCTCGAGCGTCCAGGGCCTGTCCGAGCAGAAGGTCACGATCACCGACTCGAGCGGCGCCCTGCTGTGGCCGACCTCGGGCGCCGGCGCCACCGACGGCGCCACCTCCAAGCAATCGGCCGAGAACCAGTACGACGCCCAGATGGCCGCGGCGGCCACCGGCCTGCTCGCCCAGACGCTCGGCCCGGGCAAGGCCCAGGTCGTGGTCAACGCCGACGTCAACGCCAACCAGGCCACCTCCGACACGCTGACCTACGGCAAGAAGGGCGTGCCGCTGACCCAGCAGACCCAGACCGAGACGCTCAAGGGCGGCGGCGGCAGTGCGGGCGGCACCGCCGGCACGATCCCGGCCTACGCCGCGACGGGTGGGTCGAGCAACAGCAACTACAACAACAAGTCCGCGAACACCACCTTCGGCGTCGACAAGACCGTGACCCACAGCACGATCGCGCCCGGCGGCGTCACCAGCCAGACCGTCTCGGTGCTGGTCGACAAGTCGGTCCCGGCCTCGGCCATCCCGGCGATCAAGAGCGCGGTGGCCGGCGCGGTCGGCCTGAACGCCAAGCGCGGCGACAGCCTGTCGGTCTCCCAGATCGCCTTCGCCAAGCCGACCGCCACGACGGCCAGCCCCACCTCCCCCACCAAGATGCTCGGCTACGCCAAGTACGGCGTGATCGGCGTGGGCGCGCTGCTCTTCCTGTTCTTCATGCGGCGCAACCTCAAGCGGCGCGAGCGCGAGGTGTTCGGCGGCCAGCCCACCTGGCTGCGCGAGCTCGAGACCCCGCGGCCGCTGGCCGCGCTCGCCTCGGGCGCCGACGATGAGCCCGCCGACATCAAGCGGCTGCGCTCGCCGGTCAACGTGCCCAAGCGTCAGGTCGAGGAGCTGGTCGAGCGCGATCCCGATCGCGTGGCCCAGCAGGTCCGGGCCTGGATGAGCGAAGACTAGCCCGCCCGCGATGGCTGCCGAGCTCGAACAGGCCACCCCGACGGCGCCCGTCCCCGCCGCACCGGCCCAGCCCGCCAACGCCGCCGCCAAGCGCGCTTCGGCGCTGGCCGGCCGCAAGAAGGCCGCCGTGCTGCTCGTCTCGCTCGGCCCCGATCGGGCCGCCGAGGTGTTCAAGCACCTGCGCGATGAGGAGATCGAGACGCTGTCGCTCGAGATGGCCAAGCTCCAGCGCGTGGACCCGGTCACCACCGGCGTGGTGCTCGAGGAATTCGCCGCCACGATCGAGGCGTTCGACTCGCTGATGTCCGGCGGCGTCGACTACGCGCGGGAGGTGCTCGAGCGGGCCCTGGGCCCCGAGCGCGCGCTCGAGATCATCGGGCGGCTCTCGAGCGTGATCGAGATGCGGCCGTTCGAGTTCCTGCGCAAGACGCCGCCCGAGCAGCTCGTGACCTTCCTGCGCAACGAGTCGCCCCAGACGGTGGCGCTCGTCGTGGCCAACCTGCACACCTCGCTGGCCTCCCAGGTGCTGTCGCATCTCCCCGGCCACGAGCAGGCCGAGATCGCGCTGCGCATCGCGCGCATGGGCGAGACCAGCCCGGACGTGGTCAAGCAGGTGGAGGGCGTGATGAAGCGCAAGCTCGACAGCGTCGTCCAGCAGGAGTACTCCTCCGCCGGCGGGATCAAGTCGCTGGCCGAGATCCTCAACCACGCCGACCGCTCGACCGAGCGCAACGTGCTCGACGCCCTGACCGAGTCCGACGAGGAGCTCGCCGCCGAGGTCCGCCGCCTGCTATTCGTGTTCGAGGACATCGTCAAGCTCGACGACCGCTCGATCCAGCTGGTCCTGCGCGAGGCCGACCAGAAGGACCTGGCCCTGGCCCTGCGCGGCGTCAACGACGACGTCAAGGAGCGCATCCTGTCCAACATGTCCGAGCGCGGGGCGACCATGCTGGTCGAGGAGATGGCCTACATGCCGCCGCAGCGCAAGCGGGTGGTCGAGGAGGCCCAGGGTCGGATCGTGGCCATCGTGCGCAAGCTCGAGGAGGCCGGAGCGCTGGTGCTCTCGCGCGGCGAGGAAGACGCAGTTGTCTGAGCCCGCCACGCCGGTCGCCGGCTACGCCTTCCGCCAGCTCGACGCGCCGCCCGGTGGCGCGAGCGAGGGCATTGCCGACGTGCTGTCCGCGGTCCGCGCCGAGGCCGAGCAGATCCGCGCCCAGGCGTGGGCCGCGGGCGAGGCCGAGGGCCGCGCCGCCGGCCTGGCCGCCGCCCGCAACGACGCCGGACCGGCGGTCGCCGCGCTCGGCGTCTCGGCTCAGGCGATCTCCGAGCTGCGCGCGCAGGTCGTGGCCGAGCTCGAGCAGGACGCGGTCGAGCTGGCGCTGCGCCTGACCGAACAGATCCTGGCCGGCGTGGTCGCGGTCGAGCCCGAGCGCGTGATCGACGTGTCCCGCAACGCGCTGCGCCACCTGATCGATCGCCGGCGGGTGACGTTGGTCGTCAACCCGGACGATCTGGAGCTCGTCGGCGACTGCGTCGAGCAGCTGCAGTCCGAGCTCGGCGGGATCGAGCACCTCGGTGTGCAGTCCGACCGGCGCGTGGTCCGAGGCGGAGCGATCGCCCGCACGGACACCGGCGACATCGACGCGGGCATCGACACACAGCTGGCGCAGGCCCGAGAGATCGTGGTCGCCGCGCTCCAGCGCGGACCGAGCGATGACGACTGACGCGCCGGCGCGTCCGAGCCGCCTGGCCGGCGCGGTCCACGCGGTCCAGGAAGCCGACCTGTCTCGCCGGGTGGGGAGGGTCTCAGACCTGATCGGGCTGATCATCGAGGCCACCGGCGTGCAGGTGGAGATCGGCGAGGTGTGCATGGTCGGCGACGGCCGCGACCGGGGCGGGCGGGAGCAGGTTCCGTGCGAGGTCGTCGGCTTCCGCGGCGGGCGAACCCTGCTCATGCCGCTCGGCGAGCTGCACGGGATCGGCCCGGGCACCAGCGTGTTTCCGACCGGCGGCCCCTTCCGGGTGGCGGTCGGTGAACCGCTGCTCGGCCGCGTGATCGACGGCCTGGGCAATCCGCTCGACCAATTCGGGGCGCCCGATGGCGTGTCCTGGCGCAGCACCACCGCCGCGCCGCCCGATCCCATGACGCGCCCGCGCATCTCCGACCGGGTTTCGCTCGGGGTGCGCGCGCTCGACACGCTCGTGCCGTGCGGGCGGGGCCAGCGCCTGGGCATCTTCGCCGGCTCGGGCGTCGGCAAGTCGTCTCTGATGGGCATGATCGCGCGCTCGACCAGCGCCGACGTGAACGTGATCGCCCTGGTCGGCGAGCGAGGCCGGGAGGTGCGCGAGTTCATCGAGCGCGACCTGGGGGACGCTCTCAGTCATTCCGTCGTGGTCGTGGCCACCTCCGACCAGCCCGCGCTGGTGCGCATCCGGGCCGCCTTCACCGCCACCGCGATCGCCGAGCACTTCCGCGATCAGGGCAAGAACGTCATGCTGATGATGGACTCCGTCACGCGCTTCGCCATGGCCCAGCGCGAGGTTGGCCTGGCCATCGGCGAGCCCCCGGCCACGCGCGGCTACACGCCGTCGGTGTTCGCGCTGCTGCCTCGTCTCCTGGAACGCGCCGGCACGAGCGACCGCGGGTCGATCACCGGTCTGTACACGGTGCTGGTCGACGGCGACGACATGAACGAGCCGATCGCCGACGCGGTCCGCTCGATCCTCGACGGCCACGTCGTCCTGTCCCGCGCGATGGCGCACACCGGCCACTACCCCGCGATCGACGTGTTGCAGAGCGTCTCGCGACTGATTGGCGAGATCGTCACACCCGAGGTCCGCGAGGCCGGGACGAGGCTGCGCAGCGCATTGGCCGCGTACCGCGAGAAGGAGGACCTGATCTCGATCGGCGCCTACCAGCCCGGGACCGACCCGCTGCTCGACGCCACGATCGCCTTGCGGCCGCGGATCGACGGCTTCCTGCGCCAGCGGGTCGACGAGCCCAGCGGGGTGGACCAGGCCGACGCCGAGCTGATCGCGCTGGCCAACGAACTCTCGCACCGCCCGGCGGTGGTCGGCGAGGTGCTCGACGGACGCCCCGGCGCGCCTGGGATGCCGGCGCGCCAGATGCCGGGCGCGGGCGCGCCCGGCGGCGCGGGCCTGGCCATTCCGGGGCTGCAGCTCACCGCCTGACCGGCCGCGGAGCGACGCGGTGCGCGATGGCGGCGGCCTCGCGCCGGTTCGGCGCGCCGAGCTTGGCCAGGATGTGCGACACGTGGACGCTCGCGGTCTTGATGCTGATGACCAGCGCCTCGGCGATCTCTCGGTTCGTGTAGCCGCGGGCCATCAGCCGCAGGACCTCGGCTTCGCGCCGGGTCAGGCCGAGCTCCGCCTCCAGGTACCGCTCCTCGTCGGATGATTCCGGCTCCGGGGCGGCGAGATCGAGCCGGGCTCGCTCCGCGAGCAACTCGATCTCCTGCAGCAGGGGTCGCGCGCCGATCCGCGCCGCCACGGCATGGGCGGTGCGCAGCGGCTCACTCGCCTCGGCGCGCGATGCGCCGGCGGCGAGGAACGCTTCGGCCTCGCGCCAGCGGCAGTAGGCAGCGAGCGGCGGGCGCTCGAGCCGGTCCCAGGTGGCTGCCGTCTGCGCCCAGGCGTCCGGCCGCGTCTTGGCCTGCGCGCGCAGATACTCGGCCTCGCCGAGCGCGAGCCAGCCGTCGGCGTTCGGCGTCACCGCCGACGCCTCCGCGGCCGCGTGCCGAGCGGCGGCGAGCAGCTCGTCCGCGCGACCGAGGTGGGCGTGCAGCACCGGATCATCACGGCGGGCGCGCGCCAGCGCGGCCAGCTCAGCCTGCGCGCGCAATCCCTTGGCGCAGAACCAGACACGAATCTGCGCGGCGTGGCGAGAACGGGCCATCGCCAGTGCGTCCGCCACGGCCTCGTCGGCCTCGACCCAGCGGCGCTCCCACAGCGCCAGCTCTGCCCGGTAGACGTCGTAGATGCCCAGCCCACGATCCTCGCGCAGGGTTGAGCGCGCGGCATCGAGGTGCGCTCGCGCATCATCGAAGTCACCGCGACCGATCTCGACGTCGGCACGGATGATGAAGAGCATGTACGGGAAGTTGGAGGTGATGGCGCGCAGCGCACCGACGCTCACGCTCTCGGCGCGGTCCCAGTCACCGATCGCAAGCAGGGCCTCGATCTGGTTCGCGACGAGGACCGTATGGTCGATTCCGCACCGTCGCATGATGTCGACGCCAGTGTCCGCCAGCTGCACCGCTTCGGTCGGCCGTCCGAGCATCGTCAGGACGTCCGTCAGCGACACGCACACCTGCTGGAGCGCTTGCAGGTCATTTCTCTCCTCGGCGAGCCGCAGGGATTCGCGCAGGTGGGAGAGGCCTTCTTCACTTTGGCCCACGTAGGCGAGGTCCCTGCCGAGGTCCGTGAGCGCCCGCAGCTCCACGCCACGCGCGTCAACCGCACGCGCGAGCGCAAGTGCCTGCTCGGCAACCGGAAGCGATTCGTCGAAGCGCCAGGCCAGCATCAACCCGGTGGCGAGCGTGGTCAGTGCCTGTGCGCGCTCAGGCGAGGGGGGTTCCGCCGGAACGAGCTCCACCACGTGCTCCGACGCGGTGAGGGCGGCGTCGGTTCGGCCGCTCTGATGCAGATAGTGAGAAAGTCGCCCGTAAAGGTCACCGACGCGCACCGCGCTTCTGTCGACGACGAGGTCGATCGCTTGGCGCGTCAGCTCGACGGCTCGCGGCGCCGAACCCGTATGGCTGGCCAGCTCGGCCGTCCAGGCGCAGAGTTCGGCGAGGTCGAGCGCTACGCGTGCTGACGCGCCGGGCACGGCGTCCCACACCGCAAGCGCCCGCTCGAGGTGCGCATGGGCTTCGGCCAGACCGAACACCGCCTGCGCCTGCCGGGCCGCCTGCACCGATGCGAGCAGCGCATCTGCGTTCCGCCCGGCCGCAGCCCAGTGCGGCGCGAGCTCTGCCGGCGTTGCCGCCCCGCTGCGCGCGAGCTCCTCGGCCAGCCGTCCGTGCAGCTCCTCACGCTCGCCGGGAAGGATCGTCGCGTAGATCGCTTCGGCCAGCAGCGCGTGGCGGAAGCGAAAGCTGCTCCTCGCCGGCTCGGCTACCAGCACGCCGTGCTCGACCGCCTGGCGCAACGATTCCCGGACCTCCGAGGCGGGCCGAGCCGCGGTCGCGTGCAGCAGTGGATAGCTCACCTCGCGTCCGGCCGCGGCGGCCAGCCGCAGCAGATCCAGTGTGGGCTCCTGAAGCCGGTCCACCCGCTGCAAGAGCAGATCGCGCAGGCCCGTCGGCAGCTCGCCGTTCTCCGCGGCGGCGGCAGCCAGAAGCTCCTCGGCGAAGAACGGGTTCCCCTCCGAGCGCGCCACGATCGCTTCGGTCAGCGCCGTGGTAGACGGGGCGTCGGCGTGCGCGGCGATCAGCGCGGCCAGCTCGTCGTGCTCGAGCGGCCCGAGTTCGAGCGCCAGCACCGACCCCGAACGGCGGACGCCGTCGGTGAACCGCCGCATGCGGCGAGTAGACGAGCGGTCCTCGGCGCGGAATGTCGCCAGCAGCAGAACGCGCTGTTCGAGCACGTTGTGGGCCAGGAACAGCGCGAGATCGAGCGTCGACGCGTCGGCCCAGTGCAGATCCTCGAGCACGAGCAGCAGCGGCACCTCGTCGGCGCGATCGCTCAGCATCGCGAGCGTCTGCTCGAACACGCGCAGCTGTGAGCCTCCCGCCTGCTCGGCGATCTGGGCCAGATCGCCGGCGGGCCGGAGCGCTTCGACAAAGGGTTGGTAGGGGAGGTCGGTTCCGACGAGGTCGATCGAGCGCCCAATCAGGACTTCGAAGCCCTGGGCGCGTGCTCGCGTCGCGACCTCGGACACGAGCCGCGTCTTGCCGATGCCGGCGTCGCCCGCCACCGTCGCCGTCGCGCCGTGCCCACCCTGCGCCGCGTCCAGCGCGCGCTCCAGCTGGGCGAGCTCTCCGACCCGCCCCACGAACAGTGTGCCAGCCCCGGCCACCACCCAGCCAGTATCGCGCCGCCCCCGCGCCTTGTGAAGGCGACTCGCCGGGCCCCCAAAGATAAGGCGCTCCGTGGCCGAAGATAAGGCGCTTTGCCCGATGTGCGCCGGGTCTGCGGGCGCCAGGATCGGACACGACGTTCACACGCAAACCGACCCGAGGGGGTAACCGATGACCGCGGTCGCCGGACCAAAGCCATCCGCACTGATCACGACTCGCACCATGCCCGGGGGTGGTGGCTTGCGGTTGCACGTGCGCGAGTGGGGCCGGGCGGACGGACCACCGATCCTGTTCCTGCACGGCTGGTCCCAGAGCCACCTGAGCTGGCACATGCAGTACGAAAGCGAGCTCGCGGACGAGTTCCGGCTCGTGGCGTTCGATCTGCGCGGTCACGGCATGTCCGAGGCTCCGCTCGGATCTCAGCACTACACGCACGCCGGGCTGTGGGCCTACGACGTTGCGGCGATCGTCGAGGAGCTCGAGCTCGAGCGGCCCGTGCTGGTGGGCTGGTCCTACGGCGCGTTTGCCATCTGCGACTACGTCCGGGCCTACGGGCAGGACCGGATCGGCGCGATCGAGTTCGTGGCCGGCGCGGTCAAGCTGGGTGAAGCCGCCTTCGGCATCCTGATCGGACCCGGGTTCCTGGACCACTTCGCCGACGCCACTGCGGACGATCTGCCCACCAATGTCCGGGGGATGCGTGGCCTGGTGCGGGCGTTCTCCGCCAGGGGGCTGCCGGCCGCCGAGGCCGAGACGCTGCTCGCCGCGAGCATGACCGTGCCGGCGCGCATCCGCGCCAACCTGGCCGCGCGCGAGATCGACGGTGACGACGTGCTGAGCGCACTGAAGGTGCCGCTGCTGGTTAGCCAGGGGCGGGCCGACACCATCGTGCTGCCGGCCATGGCCGAGCACATCCTCGCGGTCTGTCCGACCGCCGAACCGTCCTGGTACGAGGGCGTCGCCCACGTGCCCCATCTCGAAGCGCCCAGGCGCTTCAACCGCGAGCTGGCCGAGCTCGCACGGCGCGTGCACACCTGATCCGATGCGCGCCCGGACCGCCATCGCCACCGTGCTCCGCGGCGCGGGCCTGGTCGTGTTGCTCGCGACCGGCCCGGCCGCGGCGGCGTTGCCTCAGCAGTCGGGGAATGTCGACCTGGCGTCGCAGGCGAATCTGCGAATTACGGGCGGCGGTACGACTGTGGCTCCGGCGGGGGACGTGAACGGTGACGGGCTGGCGGATGTGATCGTCGGCGCGCCGGGACGCGGTGCGTACGTCGTGTTCGGCAGGACGTCACAGGGGACCATCGACCTCGGTTCGCTCGGCAACGGCGGGTTCCGGATTGCCTCCGTGGACGGACCGATGGCAGCTGCGGGCGATGTGAACGGCGACGGGTTCGGCGATCTGCTCTTCGGCGCGGGCGGCGCGACCTTTGTCGTGTTCGGGGGGCCATCGCTGCGCGCGGTCGACCTCGCCGCGCTCGGTGATGGCGGCTTTCGCATCGGCGGCGTCCAGCAGTCCGTGGCAGCGGGGGCGGGCGATGTCAACGGGGACGGACGCGCAGACCTGATCGTCGGGAGCGGGAACGCGGCCTACGTCGTGTTCGGCAAGTCGTCATCGGCGCCGGTCGACCTCACCGCGCTCGGCGCCGGCGGCTTTCGCATCGAGGCCGGCGCGGCGGTGAGCGCGGTGGCGGGCGCGGGCGACGTGAACGGCGACGGCCGGGTCGACCTGATCGTCCGCGCCGCGCCCGCGGTTTACGTCGTCTTCGGCCAGACGTCGTCTGACCCCGTCGACCTCACCGCACTCGGCCCGGGCGGCTTCCGCATCGACGGCGCCGCCGACAACAACCAGTCTGGGTTCTTCTCGGTGGCGGGCGCGGGCGACGTCAACGGGGACGGACGCGCAGACGTGATCATTGGCGAGGCCGATGTGAGCCACGACGGCTTTTCGGGGGCGGGCTCGGCTTATATCGTGTTCGGAAAGTCCTCCCCGGGCGCGGTGGACGTCGCCGCGCTCGGAAATGGCGGTTTTTCGATCGGCGGCGTCGGCGAGAATTCGGGCGCCGGTGCGTCGGTGGCAGGCGTCGGCGACGTGAACGGGGATGGGCTCGCGGACGTGATCGTCCGGCGCGCCCGGCGCCAACGGCGTGGGACGTAGCTTCTCCGGCGCGGCGTACGTTGTCTTCGGCAAGGGCTCGCCCGCCACGGTCGACCTCGGAGCGCTCGGGAGCGGCGGCTTCGCCGCCGAGGGTGCGGCCACGCTCGATCATGCAGGCACCTCGGTTGGCGGGGCCGGGGACGTGAACGGCGACGGCCGGCCGGACGTGATCGTCGCCGCTCCCGCGGCCGCCGGAGCAACGGGTGCGGCGTACGTCCTCTACGGGTTCGGCGCGGCCACGCTCGGCTACGACCAGCTGACCGCCACGGTCGGTACGTCGATCGCTCCCCTTTCGCCGACGCTGTTGAGGCGAACCGGGGAGCCGGCCTTTGCCGTCGTGCCCGGCCTGCCGCCGGGCCTGACGCTCGACGCCGCCACCGGCACCATCTCAGGTACACCGCAAGCCGCTCAGGTCAGCGCGGTCTACGCGGTGACGATCAGCGACCTGTCCGGCACGGCCGTCGCGTCGCTGGCGATCCAGGTCCTGCCCGCGTCGCCGGCGATCACGACCACGGCGACCGCGCTGCGGCTCGTGGTCGGCGGCCGGCGCGCCCAGCGGCTGCTCCGCACGGGTGAGATCCGCGTCACCGCCACCTGCAACGAGGCGTGTGCGCTGTCCGCGACCGGCACCGTCCGCATCACCCGCGCGAGCGCCGTGGTCAGTCTTCGCCCCCCGCAGACAACCCTCGCCACGGCGGGCACGACGACCCTGAGACTCGTTCTGCCTTCCGCGGCCAGGCGCCGGCTCAGGCGCCTGCTCACGGCCGGCAGGCGAGGCGTGATCAAGGTCACCGTCCGCGCGCGCGACGCCGCCGGTCACGCCACCAGTTCGACACGCACCATCGCCGTCCGGCGCTGAACAGGAGGAGACAGACATGAGAAAACCAGCCGGCATCGGGTTGGTCCTGGTTGCTGCGGCGCTCGGCGTGCCCGGCGCGTCGGCGGTCTCCGGCGTGAGCACGATCACTACCGTCGCCGGAAACGGCACGGCGGGGTTCTCCGGCGACGATGGCCCGGCGACGGCGGCCGGCCTCGACGCGCCGCGCGGCGTATCCGTCGACGCGCAGGGCAACCTGTACATCGCCGACCAGCAGAACAACCGTGTGCGCGAGGTCAGCGACGGCACGATCATGACGATCGCCGGCACCGGTAGCCCCGGCTACTCCGGCGACGCCGGCCCGGCGACCGCGGCACACCTGGACGTTCCCGCCGGGGTGGCGGTCGACGGCCACGGTGATGTCTACATCGCGGACACGCTCAACAATCGCATCCGGAAGGTGAGCGGCGGCATCATCACCACGGTCGCCGGTACCGGCACCCCGGGCTTTTCGGGCGACCACGGCCCCGCGACGGCAGCGGAGCTATATAACCCGTACGGAGTCGCGGTCGACGGCCATGGCAACGTCTACATCGCGGACAGCGGCAACAATCGGGTGCGCGAGGTGAGCGGCGGGACGATCACCACGATCGCCGGCAACGGCGGCGGCGCCGGTTGCCCAGACGGCCCCGCGCTCGGGGCGGTGCTGTCGTTCCCGACCGGCGTGGCCGTCGACGAGCCGGGCGATGTCTACATCGCCGACAGCAGCGACAACTGCGTGCGCGAGGTGACGGGCGCCACGATCACGACGATCGCCGGCACCGGCATTGCCGGCTACTCCGGCGACCTCGGCCCGGCGACGGCGGCGCAGCTGCACTTCCCCTACGGAATCGCGGTCGACAAGCAGGGGAACGTCTACGTCTCCGACGGCGGCAACGCGGCCTTGCGCAAGATCGACGCAGGCGGAACGATAGGCACGATCGCCGGCGGACTCCCCGGCGGACGCTCCGCCGGAGATGGCGGTCCGGCCGTCAACGCGTTGCTGTCGGAACCGAAGGGCATCGCTCTCGACGCACAGGGTGCGCTCTACATCGCCGACTATGGTGCCAACGTCGTGCGCAAGATCGCCGACCCGCTCCCAGCCGGGTCGCCCCCGCCTTCAGGTGGCCCTCCCCCGCCGCAAGTCGCGCCCACTTCCCCGCCTGCTCCGGCGCCACCGCCGAGGCTGACGTTGCGCGTGGCGCCCGGACAACGGCTGCTCACCCAGCATGGGATCAGGGTCATCGCCAGCTGCGACATCGCCTGCTCGCTCACGGCCACCGGCACGGTCACGATCGCGAGGATCCGCCGAGCAGTGGCGCTGCGCCCGGCGCGCGGCACGCTGAGCGGCGCGGGGACCCGAACGCTCCTCATACGGCTGCCGCCCGCGGCGCTGAAGCGTTTGGCGCGCGCGCTGCGCCCCGGGGCCCGCGCCAGGGCGGCGATCGCCGTACGCGCCGCGGGCCCGTCAGGAGACATCGCCACCGCGCGGCTCACCGTAGCGGTGCGGCGCTAGCGCGGCCGGCGCCCTCAGTGGGCGACGTCGATGACCACCCGAGTCGGGTTCGTGAGGCGGAACACCCGGAACCCGGTCATCCGGCGCAGGCCGAGCCCGAACGACACGACGCCCTCGAAGTCGCCGGCCTTCTTGACCTGCAGCAGGTTCGGGCACTGCGGCGTCAGCGTTCCAGCCAGCAGGTTGGTGCCGTGGCTGTCGTGGCCGGCGGCCAGGTTGAACGCGACGCGTATGCGTTTCGCGCCCAGCAGCGAGACGGGCCGGCCCGAGGGGTCGGCGACGATCTGGCGCACGTAGCGCACGTCGTAGCCCGGCGTGGCCAGCCGCGCCCGGATGACGAACCGGTCGAACGTGTCGTGGCATCCGACCGCCGCGTTCGACAGCTCCGCCGCATCGCCACGGCCGCTCGATGTCTTCGGCGCCGTCGTGAACGCCGGCAGGGCGAGCGCAACGGCCGCCAGGCCGAGGAAGATGACCACCGTCACGGGGAGCGCGATCCGGAGCTTCATGCGTGCGATGGTCGCACACCGACCAACGGATTTGTCATGTCTTCCGCCAGGTGGGGGTGGTCGGTGGGCGACGTCGATCACGATCCTCGTCGGTTCGTCAGCTGGAACACGCGGAAGCCCCGTCATGCGGCGCAGGGACCCGGCGCCCGACCTTGGGGGCCGTCTAAGCGCCGGCAGCGCCGACGCGCGGCGGCCGTGATGGATTTGGTGCCAATAGCACACCAAATCCATCACACCCCCCGAATCGGACAAGTGTCCAGGCCCGCTTAGGGCCTGGAGGGGCCGGTCGAGTAAAGGGCCATGACCGGACCCTCGTTCCGCTTCCGACTCGAACGGGTGCGTGCTCTGCGCGAGCGTCGTGAGGACGCCGCAAAGGAGGAGCTTGCCGGCGCGATGCTGCGCCACCGCCGTTGCGAGGAGGAGGTGCAGGCCGCTGCCGAGCGCATCGCTCGCGCCCGCGCCGCCCAGGTCGACGCCACGCGCGCGACCAGCAGCGCCACCGATCTGCTCGCCCGCCAGGCCTATCTGGAGCGCGCCGAGCGCGCCCACCAGGCCACCCGGCAGGATCTTCAGCGCCACGAGCTCGAGCTTGCCCAGCGCCGTGACGCGCTGACCCAGGCCGCCCGCGAGCGCCAGGCGATCGAGCGCCTGAAGGAGAACCGCCGCGCCGATCACGACCGCGAGGTTGCTCGTCAGGAGGGCCTGATGCTCGACGAAATCGCTCTCAACGGCTACCGGAGGACCGCGGCATGACGGCCTCGATTGCGGCTGCCCTGCAGGCAGCGCCGGCCCCGAGCGCGGACGTGCTCGCTGCGCCCGCCACCGACGCCCCGGCCCCCAACGGCGGCCCATCGGGCCTCGGGAGCGCGCCGCCCGGCTTTGCCAGCGTGCTCGACGACCATGTGGCCCGGACCGCCGTTGCGGAAGGCCAGAGCAGGAGCGCCGGTGGATCGGCGCCCGCGAAGACCGATGCCGATCAGTCCTCGGCCGACGCCGCGCAGGCGCTGGCCGCGACCGTGGCCGCCGCTCTGAGCGCGCCGGCGTCCCCCGCGCCGGGCGCCACCGCGACGAGCGCGCAGCCGCAGCAGGATGCCTCGCAGCCGAACAAATCTGACCGTGGGGCGCGACCGGGTCTCTTCAACGATGAAGTAGATGGGTCGCTCGGGCCGGCGTCCGCCCCGGCTATCGACCAGCTGGTCGCGGCGGCCGCCGCCGTGGCAACCGCCGCTCCGGCCACCGCGCAGGCGCAGCAGCCGCAGGCCGCCTCGGCCCAGAGCGCTTCCACCTCCGCCCAGGCCGTCATCGCCGCGTCCGCCCAGCGCGCCGCCGGCACCGCGGCCACGCCGACCCCCGGCACCACTCTGACCGACACCCCGTCCCTGACCGACAGCTCCACCCTGACCGACACCCCCACCCCGAGCGAGGGCCCGGCGGCGACCGACGCTACGCCGCCGGCGCTCTCTGCTCCGATCGCCCAGCCGTCTCCGAACGCACAGCCGTCTCCGGCCGCTCAGCCCGCGCCTACCACGCCGCAGGCTCCGAGCGCTCCGGGCGCCGGGACCACCGTGCCCGCCCGGCCGAGCCAGCCCGCTCCGGCCGACCAGCCGGCCCCGGCCACCGCCCAGCCGACAGCTACCGCTCAGCCGGGCGCCACCGACCAGCCGACGGCTACCGCTCAGCCGACCGCCACAGACCAGCCGACGGCCCCGGCCCAGCCCAGCCAGCCTCACCACCCCCACGCCACCGAGGCCACGACGCAGAACGCCACCGCGACCCAACCGGCCGCGGCGCCCGCGACGCAGAGCCCGGCCCAGGGCGACTCGCCCGCGCCGCAGGCGGCCGACGCCCCCAGCGCGCAGCAGGGGCAGCAGCAGTCGCAGCCGGACCCGCAGTCGGACTCCCAGTCGCAGGCGCAGACCCCGCACGCCCCGGTGCAGCCGGTCGACGGAACCGCCGCTCCCCAGAGCGCGCCGGAGATCCAGACCACCGCCGCCACCCAGGCCGCCCAGACGGTTGCGCCCACTCGCTACGGCGTGTCCATGCAGCACGCGATCGAGACGGTGCGCACGACGATCGAGCTCGGCACGCGCCAGGGCTTCAGTCAGGCCAGGATCGAGCTCTCACCGGCCTCGCTCGGCACGATCCGTATCCAGCTGCATCGCACCGAGGACGGCGTGACCGCGCACGTGGTGACCGACAGCGCCGCCACCGCCGACACCCTCTCGCAGGGCGGTGACGACCTGCGCCGCTCGCTCCAGTCGGCCGGCGTCAACCTGCTGAGCCTCGACATCGAGGCCCGCGGTGACGCGAACACCCAGACTCAGGACCGCGCCCAGGACTCCTCGCCGCGCTCGCAGACCAGCGGGGGCTCCGGCCACATAGACGCAATCGGCGCGACCGACGCAGGGCAAGCAGAGTCCACGACCGTGGTGCTCCCCGGCGGCGCCCTGGTGAACGTGCTCGCCTGAAACGAGACCGCAACGAGACAAGGACGACCTCGATGAGCTTCACCACCCAGAGCACCACGGGCACGACCGGCGCGACCACCACCACGGCCGCGGCCGCGGCCCAGAACAGCATGCCGATCAACCAGAACCAGTTTCTGGAGATGCTGATGGCCGAGCTCAAGAACCAGAATCCGATGAACCCGAACTCGAGTGACCCGATGCAGTTCGTCACCGAGCTCGCCCAGTTCACCTCGGTCGAGCAGCAGACGTACACGGCGGAGTCGACCCAGACCATCGCCGCGGGCCAGAACACTGCCTCGGCGATCGCGCTCATCGGTCACACCGTCGATTACACCGACCCGACGACCAAGGCCACCGCCAGTGGCGTCGTGCAGAGCGTCGAGCTCACCTCCTCGGGTCCGACGCTCACGATCAACGGCACTTCCGGCATCTCCGCCTCGGCGGTCGACACGGTCTCGTGAGCTCGGTCCTTCCCAATCCCGCGCTGGTCGCGCCCGGCCTCACCGCGCCGGTCCAGCCGACCGCGCCGACGCAGCGCCAGAACGCGGCGCAGGCGACGTCAGGTCCCTCGTTCTCGGAGGTCCTGACCAGCCACACGAACGCGCCGACGTTCTCGCGTCACGCGCTCGAGCGCCTCCAGCAGCGCGGGATCACGCTTGATCAGTCGACCCTGGGTCGGCTGACCGATGGAGTCTCCCGCGCCGCCGGCAAGGGCTCGCGCGACTCCGTGGTCTTCGTCGACGGCACCGGCTACGTGGTGTCGGTCGCGAACAACACCGTCATCACGGCGGTGCCATCCGAGCACATGCGCCAGCAGGTGTTCACCAACATCGACAGCGCCGTGATCGCATGAGCGAGACGGTTATCAACAACGGCGGCCGGACCTCATCGAGGAAGCCGCGAAAGGAAGTGATGTCCCGATGATGTCAGGCATGTACGCCGCGATCAGCGGCCTCGACGCTCACCAGACGATGCTCGACGTGACTGCCAACAACCTGGCCAACGTCGACACGGTCGGCTACAAGGCCCAGAGCGCGCAGTTCTCCGACCAGCTCTCGCAGCTGATTCAGGCCGGCACCGGCCCGAACGGCTTCAGCGCCGGCACGAACCCGCTCCAGGTCGGCCTCGGCGTCCACGTCGGTTCGATCGACAACAACATGACCGCCGGCGGCGTGGAGTCGACCGGCACCGCCACCGACGTGGCGATCCAGGGCGACGGCTTCCTGGCGGTCGCCAACGGCAACCCGACCGCCGCCAGCCCGGCG
Organism: uncultured Solirubrobacterales bacterium; assembly: GCA_963841535.1. Classification (GTDB taxonomy): domain Bacteria; phylum Actinomycetota; class Thermoleophilia; order Solirubrobacterales; family Solirubrobacteraceae; genus Palsa-465. Next base: position 86,004 of record CAWJDF010000007.1, read on the forward strand.
ATCACCACGACGCCGCAGTACACCCGTGCCGGTGACCTGACGTTCAACTCGCAGGGCGCCCTGTGCACCCAGACGGGTCGGTACGTGCTGGGCTACCCGGCCAACGCCAACGGCTCGATCAACGCGGGCGGCGGTTCCAACAACGCCATCTACGTCCCGACCGGCTCGACCGGGATCGCCGTCGGCCAGGACGGCAGCGTGTCCTACGTCGACGGCAACCCGGCCAACGCGACCTACCAGCAGCGCGTGACCGCGGGCTACATTTCGCTGACCACGTTCCCGAACGAGGCCGGCCTGCAGCGCGACGGCGGCTCGCTGTGGAGCGCCACCGGCGCGTCGGGCGCCGCCCAGACCGGCCAGCCCGGCGTCGGCAACTACGGCCAGACGATCAGCGGCGAGCTTCGAGCAGTCGAATGTCGACATGGGCACCGAGTTCACCAACATGATCGAGGCCGAGCGCGGCTACCAGGCCAACGCCTCCACGATCTCCACGGCCGATCAGATGATGCAGACGGCCGTGCAGATGAAGCAGTAATTCACCCCCGGGCTTGGGCCGGAGGTACGGGAATCGAGGGATCCCGCGCCTCCGGCCCGCGCCCTCTGGGCGGGTGGGACCAATCTCTAAGACCGAGGACCGACCATGATCTCCTTGCACCGGCTCGGGCACAAGCTCGAGCCCTTTCGTCTCAATCCAGACTTGATCGTCACCGTGGAGGCCTGCCCCGACACGGTGATCACTCTTGCCACCGGCGCCAAGATCGTCGTCGCGGAGACGCCCGAGCGCGTGGCCAAGGAGGTTCGCACCTACCGCGTCGACGTGCTCGCCGCGGCGCTGGGCCGCCGCCACGAGGCGCGCCGCGCCGCTGGGCCGCACCTCGCCCCCGTGCGCCTGGCCGCTGAGCTGGGCCACGCCGACAACGCCCCGACGCACCACGACGGACACCTCTCCGCGTGATGCTCCGCCGTGCTCTCAGCCGCGAGGTCAGCGGCCTGACCTCGGCTGGACGCGCGTCCATTGAGCCGTTGAAGGTTTCCGTAACCCGGCCGATGAACGGGTCATGAAGGCCGCAACTGGCATAGGTATCGCTGTCGCGGCGGTGGGGATCCTGTTCAGCGCGATGATGGACGGGACGAGTCCCGCCGCGTTCATGAACATGCCCGCGCTGATCCTCATCGTCGCCGGCACCAGCGGCGTCACCATCGCGAGCGTTGGGATGGACGGGATGAAGAAGGTCCCCGCCCTGTACAAGCTCGTGATCAGCGCCGACCCGCCCGATGTTCAGGGGCGCGTGGCGCTGCTCGTCTCGCTGGCCGAGCAGGCCCGCCGCGAGGGTCTGCTGGCCCTCGACGCCCAGATCGCCGAGATCGACGACGAGTTCACCAAGAAGGGCCTGCAGCTGGTCGTGGACGGCACCGACCCCGAGCTCGTGCGCGACATCCTCGATGCCGAGATCGACGGCATGGCCGCCCGCCACCACGCCGGCGCGCTGCCGTTCGAGAAGGCGGGCGGCTTCGCGCCCACGATCGGCATCATCGGCACGGTCATGGGCCTGGTGCACGTGCTCCAAAACCTGTCCGCGCCGGCCACGCTTGGCCCGTCGATCTCCGCGGCCTTCATCGCGACCTTGCTGGGTGTGGCGTCGGCCAACGTCGTCTACCTCCCGGTGGCCAACCGCCTGAAGGCGATGTCCGCCGCCGAGGTCGAACTGCGCACGCTCACGCTGGAGGGCATCCTGTCCGTCCAGGCGGGCGATAACCCGCGCGTCGTGGCCGACAAGCTGACCTCGTTCGTGCCCCCCGCGGAGCGGGCGTCCGGTGACGCCGACAACGTCACCGAGATGCCCCAGCGCGAAGCCGAAGCGGCCTAGCCATGGCCGGGCACGGCAAGAAGCGGCGGGGCGCTGCCGTCGAGCACGAGAACGAGGAGCGCTGGCTCCTGACCTACGCGGACATGCTCACCCTGCTGTTCGCCCTGTTCATGGTCCTGTTCTCGATCTCCTCGGTCAACATCTCCAAGTACCAGGTCCTCCAGCAGTCGCTGAAGGCCGCCTTCTCGGGCTCGATCCTCCCGGGCGGCCACGCGATCCTGCAGTCGGGCTCGGAGTCGACCGCCCAGCACACGCCGGCCACCGCCGCGGTGCCGTCGATCGTGCCGCTCGTCCCCACCCCGACCTCGCGTTCGAGCTCCAGCACCGGCGCCGCCAACACCCCCGCGGCCCACGCCGCCAAGGCCGCGAGCGCCAAGCCGGTGAGCACCGCCCAGCTCCAGGCCGCGCTGAACAGCATGTCCGCCTCGGTCGCCGAGCAGGACAGCTTCAAGGCGCTCCAGAAGAAGCTCAACGCCTACGCCAAGGCCCACGGCTTCGGCAACCGGGTCCAGACCGTGATCGAGCGCCGGGGGCTGGTCGTGCGCGTGCTCACCGACAAGCTCCTGTTCGACTCCGGGCAGGCCACGCTGCAGCCGCAAGGGGACCCGCTGCTCGAAGAGGTGGCCTCGCTGCTCAATGTTGACAAGACTCATCCGATCACCGTGGAAGGAAACACGGACAACCAGCCGATCGCGACCGCGCAGTTCCCCTCCAACTGGGAGCTGTCGACGGCACGGGCGACGACTGTGGTCCGCTTCCTGATCGCCCACGGCATAGGCGCCGGGCGACTGGCCGCGGCCGGCTATGCCGATCTGCATCCGGTCGCCTCGAACGGCACCGCCTCCGGGCGAGCCAGCAACCGGCGCGTGGACATCGTGCTGATGCGCCTGAACCCCGTCCCACCCTCCTGAAAAACCCCCCGATCCTGGTATCCCCCTCATGAAAAAGAAGATCCTGATCATCCTTCCGGTGCTGCTGCTCGGCGGCGGCTACGTCGCGAAGGCCAAGCTGATGCCGGCCAAGGTCGTCAAGCCCAAGCTGGCCGGCGAGATCTACATCCTGCCCAAGCAGTTCATGTGCAACCTCCAGGACGGGCACTACGCGACCCTGACCGTGGCGCTCGAGCTGGCCCCAGGCCAGAGCGACGGCGCCACCGCCGAGGGCGGCGCCCCCGCGACCGGAGCCACCGTGGGCACGCTCCCCGAGGAGGCGGTGATCCGAGCGATCATCACCAACCTCATCACGAACGAGGCCTCCAATGCGCTGGTCACCGGCTCGGGGCGTGACGGGCTCGAGACGCAGATCCTGTCCCAGATCAAGACCCAGACCGACGTCAAGGTGGACCACGTGTTCTTCACCGACGTCGCGGTCCAGTAGGTGCGGCCATGAGCGAACGACTCGAACTCGAGCAGCTGTCCACCGCGACCGGCGACCAGGCGCCCAGCGGCCTGAACGGTGTCGGCGACCTGCGCCGGCTGAGCGCCGTGCCCGTCGACCTGAGCGTCGAGATGGGACGCACCCGGATGACCGTCGGCGAGACGCTCGAGCTTCCGTCAGGGCTCGATCATCACGCTGAACCGAATGGCCGGCGAACCGGTCGACCTGCTGGTCAACGGCACGCCCATCGCGCGCGGCGAGGTGGTCGTGATCGATGAGCAGTTCGGCCTGCGCGTCACCGAAGTGCTCGGCCAGCAGTCGGCCGGGGAGGGCGCCGGCGGTACCCCCGCCGATGCCGCAGCGGACGCCCCGCAGCAGTAGTTATCCGCAGACCTCTGCAGCGCCGTCGCCAAGTGGTCCTGACCACGCCCCCCCGGGCTAAAGCTGGATCGCGCATGTGACGAGTACCTGTTTACCGACCCATTGATGGGAAGGGCGTCGCCACCCCCCGGCTCGTCTGAACTGCAAGGAGCACAAACCTCATGCCAGATGCAAACAACCCCCGCCAGCTTGTCGTGTTCACGCTGGGCACCGAGCACTACGCGCTCGGCATCCAGCAGGTGCACGAGATCATCCGTTACTCCGAGCCTCGCTCGGTCGCCTCGCGCGCGGACTGGGTCCGCGGCGTGATCAGCCTCCGCGGCCGGATCGTTCCCGTGTACGACCTCGCTGCCCGGCTCGGCGTCCCGTCCGAGCTCAGCGAGCAGAGCAAGATCGTGATCGTCGAGGCGGGCTCTGAGACCGCCGGCGTGATCGTCGACGGCGTCGAGGAAGTGCTCACGGTCGAGGACCAGCAGATGCAGGAGGCTCCCGGCGCCGACACAACGCTGATCGATTCGATCGCCAAGGTCGGCACCCGGCTGGTCGTGCTGCTCAAGCCCAGCGCGATCTTCTCTGACACCGAGTTGGCCCTCGCCGCCTGACCGCCGAGCCAGTTCAGACCGGGAAGAGCGGCCGCCCATGTCCACCACCTCCGCCGTGCGGGTCGTCGTCGCGGACGACAGCGCTCTGATGCGCAACATCGTCACGCGGTCGCTGACCAGGGCTGGACTGGAGGTCGTGGGCAGCGCTCGCGACGGTGACGAGGCGCTCGCCCTGTGCGAGCGTGAGCGTCCCGACGCGATGACGCTCGACCTGACCATGCCCGGCCTGGACGGCCTCGGCGTGCTCCGGATCCTGCGCGAGCGCAGCGACACCAACATCCCGGTGGTGGTCGTCTCGGCCTTTTCGGCCGCCCACGGGGCGCGGGCGGTCGACGCCCTCGCGGAGGGGGCCTTCGACCTGGTCTCGAAGCCCACCGCCAACGAGAGCCTCGAGGCGTTCATCGAGGCGCTCGGGACGAAGGTCAAGCAGGCCGCCGCCTCGCGCCACAAGTCGCGGCCGGTCTCGGGCGGCCCCGTCTCCGACGACGCCGTCGCCACCGCACCCGCGCGGAAGGTCCCATGGGCGGACCTGCCCCCGGCGCCGCCCCCGTGGCGCTCGCGGGCGGCCGCCAAGGTCTCCCGGCTGGTCGTGATCGCCACCTCCACAGGAGGCCCCCGGGCGCTCGCCTCGCTCGTGCCCAAGCTGCCCGCGCCACTCGGCGTTGGAACCCTGATCGTCCAGCACATGCCCGCCGGCTTCACCGGCTCGCTGGCCACCCGCCTGAACGCATCCAGCGCGCTCGACGTGATCGAGGCCACCGGCGGCGAGACGCTCGATCCCCGCACTGCGCTGCTCGCTCCGGGTGGGCTGCACCTCCGACTGACCGACGACGGGCGGAATGCCGTGCTCAGCGACGAGCCGGCCATCGGTGGCCTTCGCCCGCGGGCCGACCTCCTGATCCAGGACGCCGCCCGGGCCTACCGGCACCGGCTGCTCCTGGTCGTGCTGACCGGGATGGGCAACGACGGCCTGGCCGGCGCCCGCGAGGTCCGCCGGAACGGGGGGCGCATCCTGGTCGAGTCCGAGGAGAGCTGCACGGTGTACGGCATGCCGCGCGCGATCGTCGACAGCGGGCTGGCCGACGAGGTGCACGACCTGGGCCGCCTGGCCGAGGTGATCGCGACCGAGGCACGGGCGTGAGCAGCGAGCGCGAGACCCGTACCTTCCAGCGCGCCGCGCTGCCGCGCCACCGCGGCCATGAGACGGCCGCGCACGCGCCCCGCAGCGACTTCGCTGCGACCGACGACTACATCGGCTTCTGCGAGGGGCTGCGCCAGATCTGCGGCATCGACCTGACCCAGTACAAGCGGCCCCAGATGGAGCGGCGGCTGCGCTCGTACTGGTCGCGCCTCGGCGTCACCAAACTGACCGATGCGCTGCCCCGCCTGCGCGGCGACGCCGCCCAGCTCGACGACCTGCTCGACCGCGTCACGATCAACGTCTCGCAGCTGTGGCGCCACCCCGACCAGTGGACCCACCTCGAGCGCGGGCTGCTGGCCGAGGTCGCGAAGGACGGGCGCCTGCGCGCGTGGAGCGCCGGATGCTCCTACGGAGCCGAGGCCTACACGCTGGCCGCCGTCTGCGCCGCCGCGATCCCCAGGGCCACCGTGCGGATCACCGGCACCGACATCGACCAGCGAATGATCGCCCGGGCCAAGACCGGCGAGTTCTCGACGGCCGACGCCCGCACCGCCCCCGCGGCCGCCATGGAGCGCTGGTTCGAGCGGACCCCGGACGGCTGGCGCGCCAAGCCCGCCCTGCAGTCCATGACCAGCTTCGAGGTGGGCGACCTGCTCAAGCTTCGGCCCACCGCGTCGAGCTATGAACTGATCATGTGTCGCAACACGGTCATCTACTTCGCCGATCAGATCCGGGACGAGCTGCACGCCTCCTTCGCCCACGGCCTGCGGCCCGGGGGCTTGCTGGTGATCGGCGGAACCGAGCGAATCACCGATGCAGCGTCGCTCGGGCTGGCGTCGATTCACCCCTTCATCTACCGAAAGTCGTAATGGATACCTCCGAGTACATGCCCATGTTCCTCGCGGAGGCCCGCGAGCATCTCGAACAACTCAATCTCGCCATCGTCCGGCTCGAGGAGGATCCGAAGGATCAGGCCACGGTCGAGGAGATCTTCCGGATCGCGCATTCGTTCAAGGGCATGAGCGCGACCATGGGCTTCGCCAAGATCGCCGAGCTCACCCACAACATGGAGGACGTCTTCGAGCTGCTGCGCCAGCGCACCAACGGGCTCCCCTCCGAGGCGATCGACACTGTCTTCGCCTGCCTGGACGCGCTCTTGGCAGCCACAGAGTCGATCGAGACCGACGGTCAGGAGGACCTCGATCCCGGCCCGCTCGTGAAGCGCCTGCGCAGCCTGGTCAGGCCGCGCACCCCCGAGCAGGAGATGGCCCGCGCCGGGGGTATCGATGCGCCCGACCACGCCGCGGTCCAGGCCGCCCGCGAGGCCGGCGCCCGCGTGCTGCGCATCCGGGTCAACCTGGTCGACGACGTGATGATGCCGGCCGTCCGCGCCCACATGGTCCTCGCTGCACTGTCCGACCACGGCGAGGTGCTGGGCAGCATGCCGGCGCACGATGGACTCGAGCAGTTCCAAGGACGCGAGATCGACGCCTGGGTGGCCTCGGACCACGAGGACGACCCGATCGTCCAGAACCTCGGTGCGATCTCCGAGGTAGCCAGCGTGAGCGTCACCGACGTCACCACGCCGGCCTCCGCGACCGACCCGGAGGCCCCGACTGCGACCGCCCCGGAGGCCCCGGCCGGCACCGAGCCGGCCCCTGCGCCGGCCACCGAGCCGGCTCCGGCGCACGCCGCCGAGTCACCCGCACCGAATGCCTCGCCTGCGCCGGCCGCGGCGCTCGCGGCGACCCCCGCCCCCGCGGCGCCCCCTGCGCCCGCGGCGACCCCCGCCCCGCGGCGCCCCCTGCGCCCGCGGCGACCCCGGCATCCCCGGCACCGAGCCCGGCCAAGCCCGCGGAGAAGACCGCCGATTCGTCTCAGAAGGCCACGCGCACGGTGCGCGTCGACGCCGAGCGCCTCGACGCGCTGATGCACTCGATGGGCGAGCTGGTAATCCACCGCACCGCGGTGGAGGCCCTGACCGCCAACCTCGACGTGGAGGGCCTCCAGCAGGCCGTGCAGGAGCTGACCCGCTCATCCCAGGCGCTCCAGGCGATGGTCATGCAGGTCCGCATGATCCCCGTCGATGTGGTCTTCCTGCGCTTCCCCCGCCTCATCCGCGACCTCTCGACCAAGCTCGGCAAGGAGGTCAAGCTCGAGCTGATCGGCTCGGAGACCGAGCTCGACCGCACGGTGGTCGACGCGCTCGGCGACCCGCTCGTGCACCTGGTGCGCAACGCGATCGACCACGGCCTCGAGCTGCCCGACGACCGCGTGGACACCGGCAAGCCGCGCCAGGGCACGATCCAGATCGCCGCCCGCCACGCCGGCGGCAGCGTGATCATCGAGGTCCGCGACGACGGCAACGGGATCAATCCCCAGGCGGTCGCCAAGAAGGCCCTGGCCCTCGGCATGATCGACGAGGACGCCGCGGCGAACATCGACATGCGCGGCGCGGTCGAGCTGCTGTTCACGTCGGGCTTCTCGACGGCGCAGACGACCAGCGACATCTCGGGACGCGGCGTCGGCATGGACGCGGTGCGCGAGAAGATCCGCCAGCTCGGCGGCGAGGTCGTGATCGACTCGACCCCCGGGCAGGGCACCAACGCCCAGATCCGCCTGCCGCTGACCCTCGCCATCGTCTCGGCCCTGCAGGTCGACGTCTCCGGTGACCCATTCGCGATTCCGCTGGACCGGATCGAGCGCACGCTGCGCCTGTCCGAGCAGACCGTGCGCTCGGTGGCCGGCAAGCAGATGCTCGTGCTCGAGGACGGCGTCCTGCCGCTGCTCGACGGAGCCGATGCGTTCCGCCGCGACACGGTCGGCGAGCACGAGTTCGTGGTGATCATCCGCGCCCAGGACAAGCGCTTTGCGCTGGCCGTGGACGACCTGGTCGGCCAGCGGGAGCTGGTCACCCGGCCGCTCCCGGCGATCGTCTCCGATGGCGAGCCGGTGTCCGGTGGCGCCGCCCTGGCCGACGGCCGGATCGCGCTGATCGTCGACTGCGACGCGCTGGCTGCCGATAACACGGGTAGCCGCGGCGTAGCCGTCCCGGCCATCGCTGCCTAAAGCTGAGAAAAACCGAACAAACATCAAATACAGGAGCCCCGACAGTGACCCCTCGCTACACCGAACTGCAGCTCGATGCGCTGCGGGAGTTGGCGAATATCGCCTCTGGTAACGCCGCGACCGCGCTTTCGCAGATGTTGGGGCGAGAGGTCGGTCTGAACGTGCCGCGCGTGCTCGCCCTGCCTCTGGCCGATGCCGTCGACGCGTGCGGGAGCCCGGATGACGCGACCACCAGCGTGGTCATTCCGCTCGACGGCGACATCGACGGCGTGGTGCTCCTGCTGATCGACCCGGAGGGGGCCGACGCGCTCTGCGAGCTCCTGGGCGTCGAGGCCGGCAGCGAGATCGGCGAGTCGGCGCTGCGCGAGATCGGGAACATCCTCGGCACGTCCTGCCTGAACGCGCTGGCATCGATGACCGGCCTGCACCTCGAGCCCTGCCCGCCGCACCTGACCACCGACATGCTCGGCGCGATCGTCTCCTCGCTGGCGCTGTCCCAGACCGCGTCGACCGACCTCGTGTTGGTGCTCGACTCCGAGCTCGCGGTGGCCGACGAGCCGTGCTCGATCTCGTTCGTGCTGCTGCCGACCGACGGCGGCGTCTCAGGGCTGCTCGCGCCGCTGGGTCTCGCTGAAGCGGCCTAGCCATGGGCACCGTCCGGATGGGTGAGATCGAGGTGTCCAAGCGCGCCGGCGAGGAACTCGTCGCGCGCGGACTGGGCTCGTGCATCGGCCTCGCGCTGATCGACCGCTCCTCCGGTGTGGCTGGGATGGCTCACATCGTGCTTCCTGAATCGGGCGGCTCCGATAGCGAGCCCGGCAAGTTCGCGGATCTGGCCGTGCCGGCGCTGATCGCGCGGATGCAGAAGGCCGGCGCGGTGACCCGCCGCATCGACGCAGTGCTGGCCGGCGGCGCGCGGATGTTCGAGCTGGGCGAGATGGACATCGGCGCGCGCAACGCCGCCGCCGTCAAGGCCGGGCTGACCCGTGCGGGCCTAAGGGTCCGCGCGTCCGAGACGGGCGGCAACCGCGGTCGCACGCTACGCGTGACCGTGGGCGAGTTCGCAGTGACCGTAAAGGAGGCGGGCGGCGAGCCGATGACATTGTTCGATGGCAGCACGTCACGATTCTCTAAGCAACCGGCGGGAGCGCGGGCATGAGCGGTGATCGCCTGAGCGCCGATCAGGTCGCCGCACTGGTCGAGAAGGCCAAGCAGGGTCAGCTACCCGACCAACCCGGCGCCGCGCGCCGCGCGCCGCGGCTGCGCACGGTCGACTTCTCGCGCCCGACCAAGTTCACCTCAGACCACCAGCGACGCATCGAGCGCGCAATCGACACGTTCTGCCAGACCTCGGTCACCCGCCTTTCCACCGAGCTGCGCACCCCGGTCGAGCTCGAGACGCTCAACACCACCCAGGCCACCTGGTCGGGGGCGCAGGCCCAGCTGCCCGCCGGCTCCCTGTGGGTGACGCTCGACGTGCAGCCGCTCGGGACCAGGATGCTGTTCACGGTTGAGCAGTCCTTCATCCTGATGTGCCTGGACTGCCTGCTGGGCGGCACGCCCGACAAGCCACCGCGCGAGCGGCGCTTCTCGGAGATCGACACGATGCTCACCCAGCGCCTGGTCGAGTCGATGGTTCACCAGATGTCGCTCGTCTGGCACGACCTGGCCGGGATCAGCCTGTCGATCGTGGAGATCGAGACCTACAACGACGCGAGCCAGATCGCGGCTGTCTCGGAGCCCACGCTGGTCGTGATGATCGAGAGCCGGATCAACAAGCACTCGGCGTCGATGGGGCTGCTGATTCCGTGGCTCGCGATCGACTCGGTCGCCGACCAGCTGTCGGGTAAGGAAACCCGCGAGGCCGAGGCCGACCTGGCCGGTGCCGCGGAGATCGGCCGGGCCGTGGCCGGCGTGCCGGTCACGCTCCGGGCCGAGGTGGCCGCTATCGACCTGCCGATCGACGAGATCCTCGCCCTCGGTCCGGGCAGCCTGATCAAGCTGGGCGTCCAGGCCGATCAGGGTGTGACGCTGTTTGCCGAGAACGTCAAGCTGGCCCGGGCCCAGCCGGGCTCCAACGGCCCGCGCCGTGCCATTCAGATCTCGGGCACCGAGCGGAGGTTCGGATGAGCAGCCAGCAGGACATCACACCGCGCGAGGCGCTGATGCGACTCGGGGCCTCCACCGCCGAGGCGATCGCCCAGGTGCTCGAGATGTTCGCCCCGGGCGCCGTCGAGCGCGGTGACGTCACGGTGCTGCCCGAAGGCGCGTCCCCGTTCGCCAACGTGCCCCGCGGCTCGATCGCCTCGAGCGTTTCATATGTCGACGGGGTGACGGGCGCGAACATCTTCGTGCTCACCCCGGCCGGCGCGCGCAGCCTGGCCACCGCGATGGGCGCTCCGCCCCCGGAGGCCGAGGAGGGCGCCGAGGTGCCCGCGCTGTCCGAGCTCGAGATGTCGGCCATCGCCGAGGCGGCCAACCAGACCATGGCGGCCGCGGCGGCGGCGATCGGCGTCGTGCTCGGTCAGGAGATCGAGATCTCCACGCCGGACACCCGGGTGCTGGATGAACCGAGCAAGGCCTCCGACGTCTACGGAACCGCTCCTCATGCCACCTCGACCACCTTCATGATCGCCGGCGAGTCCTGCCGGCTGATCCAGCTCATCCCAGCCGCGTTCGTGGTGCGCATGGTGCGTGCCATGGACGAGCTCGATGCCGAGCGCACCGACGGTGCGCCGCTGGGCGGCGCTGCCGCCGGCGCCGGCGGCAGCGCGTCCGGCGCGGACGCAACCCCGCACAGCCAGGCTCTCCAGGAGGTGCTGGGCGGGATAAGCCTCCGCGTGTGGGCGGAGCTGGGCCGCGCCCGGATGCCTCTGGGCGGCGCGCTCGGGCTGCCGGTGGGAGCCGTGCTCGACCTGGACCGCAGCGCCGATGCTCCGGTCGACCTGTACGTCAACGGCATGCGCTTCGCCCGCGCTCAGCTGCTCGTCACCGACGAGGGCGAGTGGGCGGTGTCGCTGCAGTCGCTCGAGAGCGAGGGCCTGCGTCTGCTCGAGCGGGCGCGCTCGGCGCGCACCGAGGGTCGGGAAGACGTCGAGACCGAGTCTCAGCCGCTCGACTCCACAACCGATCTGCCGATACAGAGCGAAGGCTCCCCAACTGGCTCTGACAGCACGGGGGCCGACACCCCGGAAGACCCCCAAACCCCCGATCTGAAGCAACCCCAAGTGGAAGGAGCCGTGACCTGATGGCCCGTGTACTCGTAGTCGACGATGCCGCGTTCATGCGCAAGGTGGTGAGCGATGCTCTCGCCTCTGGCGGCCACGAGGTGGTCGGCGAGGCCGGGAACGGCGCCGAGGCCGTCCAGCGCTACCAGGAGCTCTCCCCGAGCTCGTGACGCTGGACATCACCATGCCCGAGAAGGACGGCCTCGAGGCCCTGGGCGAGATCATCTCGCTGGATCCCGGCGCGCGCGTGCTGATGTGCTCGGCGCTCGGCCAGGAGAGCAAAGTGATCGAGTCGATCCAGAAGGGTGCTAAGGACTTCGTCGTCAAGCCGTTCCAGCCCGCGCAGCTGCTCGAGGCGGTCGGCAAGGCGCTCGCGTAACCGCGAGTCGAATCTGACTGATGCCGAACAGGCGGGGGCGACCCCGCCTGTTCTGCTTAATTTCCCGGTTCGTCTTCCCCGTCGTCGTCGTCTTCGCCGTCTCCGGCGAAGGCTCGGAAGCGCTCGGTCATCTCGGCATCGGGCCCTTCGGGCTTGGCCTCTTTCCCGCCGGTGTGCTCGCCGTCGCGCTGCTCTGACTCGCGCTCGCGGGCCTCATGCGCGGCATTCGCCTGGGCCACGATGCCCTCGAGGTGGTGGCGGAGCTTGTCCTCGGTGCCCTGGGCGATGTCGCTGACCTGCACGGTCCCCTTCTTCAGCTCCACCGCGCCCCATTCGCCGTCGCCGAGCAGCTTGACCGTCCGCTCGAAGCTCTGCTTCCAGCCTCGCGGCACCTTACCCTCGAGCGCCCCCGTGAGACGAGCGTCCTTGACCTCGGCGGCTGACCAGTTGAGCTTGATCGGTGGCATGCGGGTAGTCATACCCGCGATGGCGACCGTTACCGACATCGACCTGCGCCACGGCTACGCCGATCTGTCCGAGGTGCGGCTGCACTACGTCGAGGCGGGCGCGGCCGACGGACCCCTGGTCGTGCTGCTGCACGGCTTCCCGGACTTCTGGTACAGCTGGCGCCACCAGATCCCCGCCCTGGCCGCCGCGGGCCTGCGCGTGGTCGCGCCCGACATGCGCGGCTACAACCTGTCCTCCAAGCCGGCCGGGGTCTCGGCCTACGCACCCCGCCTGCTGGCCGCCGACATCCGGGATTTGATTCGCGAGCGCGGGGCTGAGCGGGCGTTCCTGGTCGGCCACGACTGGGGCGGCGCCGTGGCCTGGGTCGCGGCCATGGCCCATCCCGAGGTCGTGCAGCGCCTGGCGATCCTCAACGTGCCCCATCCCCGCCGCATGCTCGAGGCCTTACGCCGGCCGGGCCGCCAACTCGCCAAGTCCTGGTACATGTTCTTCTTCCAGCTTCCCTGGCTGCCCGAGCGCGCTGTCCGCGCCGGCGACTGGTGGGGCTTTCGCCGCGGGTTCGAGCACGACGCCCGCCCCGGGGCGTTCACGCCGCCGGACATCGACCGCTATCGCGAGGCGTGGTCCCAGCCCGGGGCTGCCACCGCCACGATCAACTACTACCGCGCCTCGATGCGCCGGCCGCCCGGGGTTGGCCGAGACGGCCGCGGGCGCGAGCGGGGCGGCCTAGCACCGGTCACGGCCCCCACGCTGGTCATCTGGGGCGAGCACGACCACTATCTGAGCTCCGCACTGGCCGAGCCCGACCGCGCCGACGTCCCGAACCTCGAGCGCGTGTTCCGTCTGCCCGGCGCCTCCCACTGGGTCCAGCACGACGAGCCCGACCGCGTCTCGGAGCTGCTGATCGGCTTCTTCCGGGCCTGAACCGCGGGGCGACTCAAGGCCAGCGCTCATCCGGCCGATTACCGGAAGGACTCTCCCTCGGAGTCCTTTCCCTCGATGAAGTCGCTCACGTTCACTCGTGGCGTCGCGCTTGCCGGCGCCCTGACGCTCACCCATGCCGCCACCGCGGTCGGCGCGACCACGCATGCGACGAGCACCACCAAGGCTGCCCCGGCCGAGAGTGCGGCGCAGCTGGCTCAGGCCAGCGGCGAGAACACGCCGCTGAACCTGACGCACAGCGCCGCCACCCACGCCGCCTCGAGCGGCGGTGGCGCGAGCATCGTCCGCACGATCGTCGGCCTCGCCATCGTGATCGCGGTGATCTACGGGATCGCGTGGATGATGAAGCAGGCCAAGAAGAGCAAGGTCCGCCCCACCGGCCACGGCCTCAGCCAGGTCGCCAACCTGCCGCTCGGCAGCGGGCGAAGCGTGGCGGTCGTCCGCGCCGGCCGGGAGATTCTGGTCGTCGGGGTGGCCGAGAACGGCGTCACCCCGATCCGCAGCTATAGCGAAGCCGAGGCAATCGCGCTCGGCATCGACGTCCCATCCGAGGAGTCGCGTAACACCGAGCCGGTCATCGAGAAGCCGTTCGGCCGGGTGCTCGACAACTTGCGCAGGATCACGGCCCGCTCGTGAAGGTCGACTCGAGCAACGCGCTGCAGATCCTCCTGCTGATCGGCGGTCTGTCGATCATCCCGGCGCTCCTGTTCACGGTCACCGGGTTCACGCGGATCCTGATCGTCCTCGGCTTCATCCGCCAGGCGCTGGGCACCCAGAACACCCCGCCCAACCAGGTGCTGGTGGGGATCGCGCTGTTCCTGACCCTGTTCGTGATGTTCCCGACGATCAGCGCCATCAAGAAGGACGCCTACGAGCCGCTGGTCAAGCACCAGATCAACACCACCCAGGCACTCCAGCGCGGGCAGGAGCCGCTGCGCGAGTTCATGTTCAAGCAGACCCGCGCCCAGGACCTGTCGCTGTTCGTCAGCCTGGCCAAGCTCAAGACGCAGCCCAAGACGCGCGCTCAGGTCCCGACCTACGTCCTGATCCCCGCCTTCATCATCAGCGAGCTCAAGACGGCATTCCAGATCGGGTTTCTGATCTTCCTGCCGTTCCTGCTCATAGACCTGATCATCAGCTCGACCTTGATGAGCATGGGAATGGTCATGTTGCCTCCGAGCTTCATCTCCCTCCCGTTCAAGATCCTGTTGTTCGTCCTGGTCGACGGGTGGGACCTCGTCACCCACTCCCTGGTCCTGAGCTTCCACTGACATGAACCAGGACACGGTCATCAACCTCGCGACCCAGGCGATGATGCTGGCGCTCAAGATCGCCGGCCCGATCCTGCTGCTCGGCCTGATCATCGGCCTCCTGGTCAGCATCTTCCAGGCGGTCACCTCGATCCAGGAGCAGAGCCTCTCGTTCATCCCGAAGATCGTCGGGGTTGCGGTGCTGATCGTGGTGCTCGGACCCTGGATGCTGGGCCAGCTGGTCGGCTACGCCCAGAACCTGTACCTCTCGATCCCCTCGCTGATCGGATGAACGCCCTCACGCTCAGCCATCTGCTGCGGGCGCTGGGCGGCGGCGAGTCGGTCACGGCGTTCTTCCTCGTGCTGGCCCGTGTCACCCCGCTGTTCATCCTCGCGCCGCTGTTCTCATCCAAGATGATCCCCAACCAGGTCAAGGGAATCGCCGCGGTCGGCCTGTCGATCGGGCTGGCCGGCGTGGCCAGCCACGGCCAGAAGATCCCGACCGACGCGCTTTCAGTGACCACGCTGATGGTCGAGCAGGTGCTGGTGGGAATGCTGCTGTCGTTCACGGTCGCGGCTCTGATGGCCGCCGTTCAGACCGCCGGCGGCCTGGCCGACATCGTCTCGGGCTTCTCGTTCGGCGCCACCGTCGACCCGATCAACGGCAACCAGGGCGGCACGTTCTCCGAGCTCTACTCGCTGGTCGGCGTGATGCTGTTCATGGCGATCGGCGGCGACGGCTGGGTGCTGCACGGCATCGCCCGCACCTTCGACCTGGTGCCGCTCACCGCCGCTCCGCACCTCGGCCCGATGGTGCACGCCGCCGAGGCCTCGGTGAGCTCGCTGTTCGTCTCCTCGGTCGAGGTGGCGGCGCCGGTGATCCTGGCCCTGCTCATCACGGACGTCGCGTTCGGGATGGTCTCGAAGGTGGTGCCGCAGATGAACGTGTTCTCGGTGGCCTTCCCGCTCAAGGTCGGCGTGGCCATCGCCGTGGTCGCCGCGTCGCTGCCGTTCCTGGGCGGCTGGATCTCCGACCAGATGTACACCTCGGTCGCCACCGCGCTCCACGCGTTCTGATCCCATGGCAGATCCCGACAAGACAGAAAAGGCAACACCCAAGCGCCGTAACGAGGCGCGCAAACAGGGCGACGTAGCCAAGAGCACCGACCTGAACGGTGCGGTCGTGCTGTCCGCCGGGGTCGTTGGTCTGATGTTCATGGGCCCGAAGGTGGTCAGCGGCGTGAGCGACGACATGCGCACGATCTTCGGCCAGATCTCCCATCCCGGCGCGGCCACCACCGCGGCGGGGCTGCACACGCTGCTGCACCTCGGGCTGATGACGATGCTGACCACGGTGGCGCCGATCGCCGGCATGTGCGTGTTCGCCGCGGTGACGGTCAACGTCGCCCAGGTCGGCATGAAGCCGACCTTCCAGCCGCTCAAGCCGAACTTCAAGAAGCTCAACCCGGTCAGCGGCTTCAAGAACATGTTCTTCAGTAGCCGGATGCCGTTCGAGGGGGCCAAGGCGATCGCCAAGGTCACCGCGGTCGGCGCGGTCGTCGCGCTCGCCCTGATCCCCCAACTCACCCATCTGGGCGCCAGCGTCGGAACGCCGCCCGCCGCGCTGGGCTCGCTGATCAGCTCGAGCGTGATGGGGATCGCCCAGCGCGCGGCGATCGCCTACCTGCTGATCGCGGTGATCGACGTGATCTGGCAGCGTCGCAAGCACGCCAAGGGGCTGCGGATGAGCAAGCGCGAGGTCAAGGACGAGTTCAAGCAGACCACGCTCCCGCCCGAGGTCAAGTCGGCCCTGCGGCGCCGCCAGATCCAGGCCGCCCGGGCCCGGATGATGGCCGCCATCCCCCAGGCCGACGTGGTCGTCACCAACCCGACCCACTTCGCCGTCGCCCTCCAGTACGACGGCAGCCACCCAGCGCCGGTCGTGGTGGCGAAGGGCCAGGACCTAGTCGCTAAGCAGATTCGACGAATTGCCGATGAGAACAATGTGCCGATCGTTCCCGATCCGCCCCTCGCGCGATCCCTCCACAAGTCTGTCGAAATCGGGCAAATGATCCCGGCCGAGATGTTCGCCGCGGTCGCGCAGGTGCTGGCCTTCGTCTACAAGATGGCCGGTCGTAGGAGGGCCGCGCGATGAACGAAAACACGATTCGCAGGCTCCTCAAGCACACCGACCTGGTCGCGGCGGTCGCCGTCGTAACGGTGGTCACGATGCTGATCATCCCGCTGCCGTCGATGCTGCTCGACCTGTTCATCACGGTCAACATCGCGGCGGCGCTGGCCGTCGTGGTGGCGACCATGTACCTGAACAAGGCCCTGGACTTCGCCGCCTTCCCGAGCCTCCTGCTGCTCACCACGATGTTCCGGCTGGCCATCAACGTGTCGGTCACCCGCCTGATCCTGACCAAGGGCGACGCCGGCAGCGTCGTCCACGACTTCGGCCAGTTCGTGGTCGGCGGCAACGTCGTGATCGGCCTGGTCATCTTCCTGATCCTGGTCGTGATCCAGTTCGTCGTGGTGACCAACGGCGCCGGCCGCGTGGCCGAGGTGGCCGCCCGGTTCACCCTCGACGCCATGCCAGGCAAGCAGATGGCGATCGACGCCGACCTGAACGCAGGCCTGATCACCGACGACCAGGCCCGGAACCGCCGCACCGAGATCGGCCGCGAGGCCGACTTCTACGGGGCGATGGACGGTGCCTCGAAGTTCGTCAAGGGCGACGCCATGGCCGCCGTCCTGATCACCGCGATCAACCTGATCGGCGGGATCGTGGTCGGCGTGCTCCAGCACCACATCGGCTTCTCCGAGGCCACCCACACCTACTCGCTGCTGACCGTCGGCGATGGCCTGGCCGCGCAGATCCCGGCCCTGCTGATCTCGGTCGCGACCGGCATCCTGGTCACGCGCTCCGGCGGTTCGGACAAGGACCTCGGTACCGACCTGGCCAATCAGATCCTGCGCCAGCGCCGGGCGCCGCTGGTGGCCGGCGTGGTCGTCTGCTGCTTTGCCGCCGTGCCGGGGCTGCCCAAGCTTCCCTTCCTGTTCATCGGCGGCATGATGGCCGCGATCGGCTGGGGCGTGCGCAACGGCATGCCGGACGAGCTGGCGGCCGCGGCCGCCGCGGCGGCGCTGCCCGCCCCCTCCCAGGCCGACAAGCCGGCCGCCCCGCGCGAGGAGGTCCTCAAGGAGCTCCCCATCGACCCGCTCGAGCTCGGGATCGGGTTCGGGCTGGTCCCGCTGGTCGATCGCCGCACCGGCGGCTCGCTGGTCCGTCGCGTGTCGATGATCCGCCGGCAGATCGCCTCCGAGCTGGGCATGGTCATCCCGCCCGTCCGGATCCACGACGAGGTCGACCTCGACTCCCACGAGTACGTGGTCAAGGTCCGCGGCACCGTCGTGGCGAGGGGCATGATCATGGCCGGGCACCACCTGGCCATGGATCCGGGCGATGCGGTCGGCACGCTGCCGGGTATCCCCACCACCGAGCCCGCTTTCGGCCTGCCCGCGATCTGGATCCCGGAGGTTCAGCACGCCGAGGCCGAGGCGCTCGGATACACCGTCGTCGACGGCGAATCGGTGATCGTGACCCACCTGACCGAGACGATCCGCAACCACGCCGCCCAGCTGCTCACTCGCCAGGACGTACGCCAGCTCCTCGATCAGCTAAAGGAAATCAACGAAGCTGTCGTTACGGAGATTGTGCCCGATGTTCTCTCGCTCGGCGAGATCCAGCGTGTGTTGCAGTCGCTCCTCTCCGAGGGCGTCTCGATCCGCGACCTCGGCGCGATCGTCGAGTCCGTGGGCGACAAGGCCCGCATCACGCGCGACCCCAGCCTGCTGGCCGAGTACGCCCGCCAGGCGCTCGGACGCGCGATCACCGCGCCGCACCTGGGCGCCACCCAGAACCTCCGCGTGATCACGCTCGACCCGACGATCGAGCAGGAGCTGGCCACGTCGATCACCCAGACGAGCGACGGCGAGTACCTGGCGATGGAGCCCACCCGCGCCCAGGCCGTCCTGACCGCCGTCAAGTCCCAGTCCGACCACGCCGCGGCCCGCGGCGGTATGCGCCCGGTGCTCCTCTGCTCCGCCCGCGTGCGCCGTCACGTCCGGCGCCTCGTCGAGGCAACCGTGCCCCATCTTCCCGTCTGCTCTTACAACGAAGTCGCCCCAGGCATTAGCGTCGAAACCATAGGAGTAATTAGCGCATGAGCGCCCTGACTCAGCCCCACACCAACGGCCACGACCGCGAGCTGAACGGCGTGCGGACGTACCGTGGCCGCAAGCTCGAGGACCTCATTCCCCAGATCCGCGCCGAGCTTGGCCCCGACGCGATCATCCTCCGTCAGCGCGAGGGCCTGATGGGAGGCGTGGGCGGCTTCTTCGCCCAGAAGTGCGTGGAGGTCGACGCCCAGGCCGCGCCCCACACGCCGCAGATCGACATCTACGACGAGGACGAGCCCGTGAACGGCTGGGACGAGGGCCTTGAGGACTTCCTCTCCTCGACCCCTGCCCCGAACGCGACGCCCGCCCTGCCCGCACCCGCCGCGGTGCAACCCGAGCCGGTCGCCGCCGACCCCCAGCCGGAGCTCCTCGCGGCCCAGCCGGAGCCGATTGCCGCGCAGCCCGAGCCCGTCGCCGCTCAGCCGGAGATCCAGCCCGAGCAGCCGGCGCCCGTCGCCCCCGCCCCGGGTGATCTGACCGCCGAGTCCTTCGTCAGCCGCCTGGAGCAGGCCGCCGCGCACGTCGACATCGACGAGCTGGTCAAGCTCGTGACCTCCGGCCGTGTGCTCGCCGGCGACGCCCCGGCCGCGCCCGCGCCCGAGGCGCCAGTCGCTCCGGAACCGGTCGTCGAGACGCCCGCGCCCGCCCCGGCGCCCGCGCCGGTCGTCGAGACGCCCGCGCCCGCCCCGGCCCCCGCGCCGGCCCCCACTCCGATCGCCGAGACCCCCGCCCCCGCCGCTCCCGTGCCCCCCGCCGCGAACCCCTGGGTCGCCAAGCAGTCCGGTGGCCTGGACAGCGCCGAGGCCGCGGCCGTCGCCGCCGAGCTCACCGCCCAGGGCATCAGCGAGAACTGGGCCCAGCAGCTGATCGTGGCGGCAGCCGCCCACCGCTCGCCGCTCTTCAAGGGCAGCCTGCGCGACGCGGTACGCGCCACGCTCGCCGCGATCATCCCCGCTCCCGCGCCGCTGCCGGCCGGTGGCGCCGCGGTCGCGTTCGTCGGTGCCGGCGGCGCCGGCAAGACCCGCTGCGCCGCCGCGCTCGCCTCGGCCTACGCCAAGGGTTCGACGCTCGCCGCGAGCGTGGTCTCGCTGGGCAGCGACGATTGGGGCGGCGACCTCAAGGATCTGCTCAAGGGCCAGAACGTGTGGGTGATGGGCGCCGCCAACGGCGGCGAGGCCGCGCCGGCCGTACAGCACGGCCGCGACGGCGGCCTGGTGGTGCTCGACACGACCGCCGCCACACCGCGCGACCCGGCCTCGGTGGAGACCCTGGCCACCGAGTTGCGCTCACTGAACCTCGACGCGGTCTACATCGCGGTGCCGGCCACGTTCAGCGTCCACGCGGCGCGCAAGCTGCTCGACGGCTTCGCCGGACTCGGCGCCGACGGCATCGCGGTGACGCATGCCGACGAGGCCGACCAGCTGGGGATCGCGGCCGAGCTGTCGCAGATAACCGGCATGCCGGTGGCCTACATCCACGACGGCCTCGAGCTCGACAGCGCGCTGTCGGCGGCCGATCCCTCGTCGCTGGCGGCTCGTCTTCTCCCGTAACAGGCCATGACCGACCAGCCAGAGCCGACCGGCCAGGTCATCCGCCTCAACGTGGGCGGTAAGCAGGGCAAGCTGACCACTCCCGTGGGCGGCCACATCCCCGTCCGGGTGTTCGAGCGCGGAGGCGACTTCCTGATGCTCGTGCTGATGCTCGACGACGGGAAGGAGCTCGGCCACGACGTGCTCGAGCCGCTTGTGCTCGAGTACGTGACGCCGCGGGGCGTGGTCCGATTCGAGGGTCAGGCCCTGCTCCAGGAGCGCGATCTGGTCCGCTTCGAGGTGTCCGCCGCGCCCGAGATCACCCAGCGCCGGGAGTTCGTGCGGGTGCCCTCGGTGCAGAGCGTGGTCCTCGGCGCCGAGACGGGCACGGTCAAGATCGACGGCAAGGCCCTCGACCTGAGCGGCGGCGGCATGTTGCTGACCGGCGCGGATGGCCTCGAGGCCGAGTCGGTCGTGCGCTTCAGCCTCAGCCTCGGCGCGGGCGCGCCCGAGATCGAGGGCCGTGCACGGGTCGTCCGAGCCGACGAGGAAGGTCGCCGCGCGCTCGTGTTCGAGCAGATTTCCGCGGATGACCGCCAGCGGCTGATCCATTTCGTGTTCGAGCGCCAGCGCGCGGCCCTGGCCAAGGTCGGGCGCGTGATCACCCACCGGAGGGCCGGATGAGCAAGAAAGACGACAAGGCCAAGGACCCGGACAAGCAGGACGCGGACAAGAAGGGCAAGGGCAAGAAGGGCAAGGGCAAGGGCGACGCCTCGTCCGGCCCGAGCGTCGCCGCCCACCCGCGCGCCGGCTATCAGGTCCGCAGAGCCAAGGGCTGGGGCGGGATGGCCGGCTTCGGCATCGCCGCCTACCTGTCCTACAAGGCCGGCGTACCGACGGTCGATCTGGGCATGCGGGCGATCATCGCCGGCATGGTGGGTTACATGCTGGCCTGGGCCTGCGCGGTGACCGTCTGGCGCCAGCTGGTGCTCGCCGAGTTGCGGGCTGCGGTCGATCGGGTGTCGGATCCGAATCCCGACATGATCCCCGCGCGCGCCGCGACCAAGAAGGCCGCGCCGGCGGCCGAAGCCGCAGCGCCGGTCCCCGCCGCGGGCGAATCCTGATCCTGTCTGACCGGCCGCCATGGATCCGATCCATCCGATCACCCCGGTCCAGCCGAACATCCCGCCGATCACCCCGGCGCCCCTGATCGGCCGCATCGACCGCGACGGTCGCCGGCCCGGCCCCGATCAGGACAAGCGACGCCGCCGGCCGCCCGCCTCGGGCCTCACCGACCCCGCCCTCGACGAGCGCGACGGCGACGAGGACACGGGCCTTCACATCAACGTGACGGCCTGATCGCCCGGGCGCGGAGAGCGCCCCGGACGAGAGTGTCCAGACCGATCTGGACGCCCCTCAAGTGATCCGCCCCGGGGGCGATAACCGGGGAGACCGGTGGCAAGGAGCCGCCGGGGGACACAACTAAAACGACCACACCACGGAGGTGTAAACATGTCCCTTTCGATCCTCACCAACACCACGGCGATGCAGACCGAGATCGGTCTGAGCAAGTCCAGCAACGCCGTGTCACAGGCGATGCAGCGTCTGTCGTCCGGCCTTCGCATCAACTCGGCCGCCGATGACGCCGCTGGTTACGCGATCAGCCAGGGCCTGACCGCCCAGGTCAACGGCCTGCAGCAGGCTTCCCAGAACGTCAGCGACGCGACCTCGATGGTCCAGACCGCCGATAGCGCGCTGAACAACGTCCAGAGCATGCTGCAGCGTGTCAGCGAGCTGGCCGTGCAGTACCAGAACGGCGACCTCTCCTCGACGGACAAGACGGACATCCAGAGCGAGGTCAACCAGCTCACTCAGGAGATCGACCGGCAGAAGGGTTCCGTGCAGTTCAACGGCATCAACCTGCTGGACGGCACCGCTGGCGCCGGCGGTACCGGCGTGACGTTCCAGGTCGGCCCCGGCGCCGGCGACACCCTCACGGTGTCGTTCGGGAACATCGAGGGCACCGGTAACCTGGACAGCAGCGCTGGCTTCTCGTGGGGCACGAACGGCGCCACCGCTCAGTCGGGTGGCAAGGTGTTCGACCTCGGCCAGACCAACGCCGTCTCCCTGATCCAGGGCGCGATCAACAACATCTCGTCGCTCGCGGCGACGCTGGGTGCGGTCCAGAACCGTCTCCAGTACACCTCGAATGCCATCTCGGTGACCCAGGAGAACATGTCCTCCTCGCTGAGCAACATTCAGGACGTCAACATGGCGACCGAGATGACCAAGATGACGCAGCAGCAGGTGCTGCAGCAGGCCGGCACGGCGATGCTCGCGCAGGCCAACTCGCAGCCGCAGCTGGTGCTGAAGCTCATCACGGGCTGATCCACCTTCGTCACACCGGGCGGCGCCTAGCGCGTCGCCCGGTGAGACGACCCTTCAAGACTTCTCAAAAGCTTCGAACGCGGCAGCGACGGCTGTCCGCCGCCGAGGGCACAAAACCGCTCCGCGACCGTCCCACCTCACATCGCGCGGAGCCACATAACCACGTCCGATTCATCGAGGGAACCGGAAAGCGGGGGTGGGCTGCCTTTGGCGGCCCACCCCCGTGTGGATTAATGGGCGCCCTATGCGCTCCGTCTTCGTAACCGGCGCCTACGGACTGCTCGGGGGCTGGTTGGTCAAGCGGCTGCTCACCGAGGGCGCAACCGTGACCGTGCTCAAGCGCGACGCCGTCGCGGTCTCGGCGCTGGCCCTGGAGGGAACCGAACGGCGCGTCAACGTCGTACATGGCGACGTCTGCGACGCCCGGCTGCTCGAGCGCGCGCTCAGCGAGTACGAGGTCGACACCGTCTTCCACCTGGCCGCTCAAACGATCGTGGGGATCGCCAATCGGAGTCCGGCTCCCACCTTCGAGACGAACATCCGCGGCACCTGGACAGTGCTCGAGGCCTGTCGGCACGCTGACGTGGCCCGCACGATCGTCGCGTCATCCGACAAGGCCTACGGCGCACACGACGAGCTCCCGTATCGCGAGGGGATAGCCCTCCAGCCACGACACCCCTACGACGTCTCGAAGGCCGCCGCTGACCTGCTGGCCCGTTCGTACTGGCACACGTACGGTCTGCCGGTGGCGGTGACCCGCTTCGCGAACCTCTACGGAGGCGGCGATTTCAACCTCTCCCGCCTGGTCCCCGAGACCGTCGTGGCCGCCATCGAGCGGCGCGCGCCGGTTATCCGCTCCGATGGCACCCCGGAGCGCGACTTCCTTTATGTCGAGGACGCTGTCGACGCGTACCTGGCCATCTGCGAGCTGCTCGAGGACGGCCGCGCCGCCGGCGAGGCGTTCAACGCCGGAGCCGGCGAGCCCCGGTCAGTGCTCGAGGTGGTCGAGCTGATCTGCGAACTGGCCGGGACGGGGGTCAAGCCGGATGTGCGCGGGAGCGGGACCCCGTCGGGCGAAATCTCGCGTCAATGGGTCGACTCGACGAAGCTGAGCACGAGCTCCGGCTGGGCGCCCCAGGTCGACCTTGAGGAGGGCCTGCGCCGGACGCTCGCCTGGTACCGCGAGCACCTGCCTCAAACCCCGCCCGCGCCTGCCGATCACCTGGGCTAGATGCCCTCGAACATCTCGATCATCGTGCCCCTCTCGGGCGGCGCGGCTCAGGCCCTGCGTTGCTTCGAGGGCATCGCGACCCAGCCCGAGCAGCCCTCCCACGAGATCGTCATCGTCGACGACGCGTCGGTCGATCTCGAGCCGCTCCTGTCTCGGCTCGAAGGCGACGTCGACGTCGTCCGCAACGATCGCCGCCTCGGCTTCGCGGCGGCCGCGATGCGCGGCGCCGAGCGCGCTCGTGGCGATGTCATCGTGTTTCTCCGCGACGCCGCGGTCCCCGGCCCCGGGTGGCTCGCTCCCCTGGCGAAAGCCCTCGACGACCCGTCCGTCGGCTTTGCCGCCAGCACCGCCGAGAACCCGGTGACCGCGTGGTCGTTCGCCGTGCGCGCGACCGACCTGCGCGCGGTCGGGATGCCCGACGTCCCGGCGCCCCTCCTCGCCGGTGCCCTGTCCCTGTCACTGGCCGAGCGCGGTCTGCGCGCGCTCGCCGTGCCGAGTAGCCACATGGCCGCCCCCGGCGCGCGCACCGGTGGCGCCCGCCGTCCGGCCGGGGAGGAGCCCGAGCTGACCATCGTGATTCCCACGCTCGACGCCGCGTCCGAGCGCGTGCGCGCGTGCGTCGCCGCGGTCCAGGGCAGCACCGAGGCCGCCCACGAGATCGTGATCGTCGACAACGGCTGCCCGCCGCAGGGCTTCGCGGCGCCGGTCAACGCGGGGCTGCGCGCGGCCCGAACCCCCTATGTCGTGGTGATGAACGACGACGTGGAGCCCCTACCGGGCTGGTGGCCGCCACTCCGCGAGGCGATCGACGCCGGCATCGCGGTCGCCTGCCCGCTGACGGTCGACGGCGCGATGCGCTACGACTTCCCGGCCTGGTGCTTTGCCATGGGGCGTGAGGCGGTCGAGGAGTTCTCGTGTGCACCCGGTCAGTTCTTCGATCCCACGCTCGTGCTCTGGTACCAGGACACGGACCTGCTCCATCGCCTGCGCGAGGCGGGTCGGCCGCCGCTGGTGGTGGAGAGCGCGCGCATCCGTCACGGGCTCTCGCAGACCGTGGCCAGCGAGGACCCGGAGCTGAGCGCCTGGATCAAGGTGCAGGTCGCCGCCGACCGCGAACGGTTCATCGCCAAGCACCCCGATGTCGCGCTGAACGGCCATGCGCTCATCTAGCTCCAAGGCCCTCGATGTGCTGGTCGTCGGCGCCGGCTTCGCGGGCGCCGTCTGCGCCCGCCGCATGGCCGAGGATTACGGCCTGCGCGTCCTGGTGATCGACCGCCGGCCGCACGTCGCCGGCAACGCGCACGACGCGCTCGACGAGCACGGCGTGCTCATCCACACCTACGGGCCGCACATCTTCCACACGAACGCCGCCAAGGTGACCGAGTTCCTCTCGCGCTTCACCGAGTGGCGGCCCTACGAGCACCGCGTGTGGGCCGAGGTCGACGGGCAGATCATCCCGCTGCCGATCAACCGGACCACGGTCCAGAAGCTGCACGGCGTCGAACTGCACGGCGAGGAGGACACCGCGGCGTACCTCGCGTCGCTGGCCGAGCCGCGCGACGAGCTGCAAGAACTCCGAGGACGCCGTCGTGGCCAAGGTCGGGCGCGACCTGTACGAGCGGCTGTTCCGCGGCTACACCCGCAAGCAGTGGTCGCTTGACCCCTCAGAGCTGCACGCCCAGGTCACCGCGCGACTGCCCGTGCGCTTCAACGAGGACGACCGCTACTTCGGCGATTCCTTCCAGAACATGCCGGCAGCCGGCTTCACCGCGATGTTCGAGCGGATGCTCGATCACCCGAACATCGAGCTGCGCCTGGGCACCGAGTACGACGACATCCGCGACGAGGTCGATGCTACGCACACCGTGTGGACGGGCCCCATCGACGAATTCTTCGGCTACCGGCTGGGAAGGCTTCCCTACCGAAGCCTGCACTTCGAGCGCGAGACGCGCGCGACCCCCGGCGGCCGGCTCGTCCAGCCGGTCGCAGTGATCAACTATCCCAATGAGCGGATCCCCTACACGCGCGTGACCGAGTTCCGCCACCTGACCGGGCAGGTCGCCGACTTCAGCACGCTGACCTACGAGTACCCGACGGCCGAGGGCGACCCGTATTACCCGATCCCCCGGCCCGAGAACCGCGAGCTCTATCACCGCTACGAGGCCCTGGCCGCGGAGCGCCCCAACGTGCTGTTCGTGGGACGCCTCGCCCGCTACCAGTACCTGAACATGGACCAGGTCACCGCGCAGGCGCTCGTCGCCGTGGAGCGCTGGGCCGCCACGCACGAGCTCGACTCCGCCCTTCCGGAGGCCGCCTGAACGTGGGCGCCCCTGACGTAATCGTCGGCTGGCTTCAGAACGATTACGGAAAGCTGGGCCGGGCCGGAGAGGCCGTCGCCCATTCGCTCGTGCGCTCCGATGCGGCCGGGCGCGTCGCCTACGTCGAGCCGTTCCAGCCCGCGCCGGGGGAGCCGCAGCTGGGCGCGCGCAACGACCGCGGCCTGGTCGTCTTCAGCGGCAGCGGCACTCCTCCAACGGGACAGCACGAGGTCGCCCGCGGCGTGCTTCAGGTCGCCGAGCTGAACGACCCGATCTTCCTGAACTTCGGTGTCTCCGAGGCCAACTGGTGGCTTCACTACGAGTTCGCGCCGGTGTGCTCGCGGACCGTCCTGGTCGCCTACGACAAGCTCGCCGAATGGGACCTGATGGCCCCCCGCAAGGCGATTCTCGAGCATGTCCGCGCGCGGCTGATCGCCTCGAGCGATGTCGTCTGCGGCCTCTCGGAAGGGTCGATCGACGACGTGCCAGGCGCCACCTACGTCGGCCACGGAATCGACCACCACTGGCACGACCCGGGGGTCGACTCGCTGCCCGAGCCCGCCGACCTCGCCCGAGTCCCCCGCCCGCGCGCGATCTACGTCGGCGCGCTGTCGATGCGCTTCGACGTGGAGGCGGTGCGGGCGCTGGCCGCGGCCGGCATCGACGTAGTGCTGCTCGGCATGGGCGCCGGTCCGCACGTGCTCGAGCTGGCAGCCACCGATCCCCGCGTTCACCTCCTGGGCGAGCGCGTTCCCGAGCAGACCGCGGCCTACCTGCTTCACTGCGACGCCGGAATCGTGCCGCACACCGACGAGCCGTTCACCCATTCGATGGAGCCCCACAAGGCCTATAACTACGCGGCCGCCGGACTGCGCACGGTGACGCTGCACACGACCCACGCGCCGGCGCTCGGCTCGTTCCTCGAGGCGACCGACGACGTCGAGTCGTTTGTCGCGACGGTGCGCACGGCGCTCGAGCGCGGCCGGCTGTCGGCCGAGCAGACCCAGGCCGCTCGATCGCTCAGCTGGAACCGCGTGGCCGACGCACTGATAGCGGCGGCGACATGAGCCCTCAGGTCGCGGTGATCACGCCGGAGGCGGTGGCCAATCTCTCGCCGCTGCTGCCCGGCGAGCTGGCCCGTGCGGCCACCGAGTGGGAGTGGTATCACCGCTGCCTGTCGAAGCTCGCCGAGGTGCGCTACTTCTCGTTGGGCGACTGGACTCAGGTGGCGGGCTTTGACGCGGTCCTCGTGCACGAGGCGATCGAGGCGGCCACGCCCGGCGGCATCGTTCCGGCGCTCTCGCAGCTGCGCGGCCGCAACGGTCGGCTGATCTGGGTCGAGCCCCACCAGCGGAGCACGTTCGCCTCCGCCGTGTTCGACCGCGGGTTCTTCGATGTCGTCGACCGGCTGGTCAAGTACCAGCTGATGGACTACGCGGCGCTCGTGGCGGCGCTCGGCTCGTCCGAGAACAACCTCGCGCCATGGGCCTTCTACGGCCACTCGTCGATCGGCGACTTCTACGCCAACCCCAAGCTGTTCGCGCTGCCCACCTCCAAGGACACCCTCGGCCGGCACTTCTCCGTCGACCTGAGCGAGCACTACGCGGACAAGATCGCGCCAATGATGCGGCTGTTCACCTTCCCGCGTCCGGACAGCTGGTACGGCCTGTCACCCTCGCGCCAGGAACGGATCATCAAGGAGTCGCAGGTGGGGCTCGCGCTAGCCGATGGCCCGTCGACGCCCATTCGCGGCGCGGTGGCCGCGCTCGTCGCCCAGGCCGGCTTCGACGTGAAGATCCACGGGTCGAAGGTCAGGGCGGCCGCGACCTCCGAGGCGTGCGTGGCGATCGGCCCGGCGCACCTCGACGGCGGCGCCGCGGACATCCTGCGCTTCGAGACGCTCGCCGTCCTGCCCCACGACCCGCGCTATGTGATCTGGGACGACGTGTTCGTCCGAGGCAAGACCTATCTGCCGATCGAGGAGTTCGGCTCCCTGATCCGCCGCGGCGGGCGCGTGGTCGACGGCGACGTCGCCCGGCGCATCGCCCCGCGCCTGGCCGACGCGTTGTCGAACACGTCGCTGCGCGCCGAGATCATCGCGGGCCAGCGGGACGCCTACGAGCGCCTGACCGACGCCGGCTTCGTGGCCGCGAAGCTCGGGCTGGAGAGCCTGGTGGCGGCGGAAGCGCTGGCTCCCGCGGATCCCGGGTCAGCGCGTCCTGCGGCCCCCGCGACCCGGCCCGCGGCCCCCGCGGCCCCCGCGGCCGGACCGGCACCGTCCGCGCCGTTGGAGCCCGCCGAACCCGTCTGGATGGGCGCGATCTCGACCGCCGAGATCTCGGTGGTGATCCAGGGAGCGATCGGGGGCGACGACCTCCCCGAGCAGGTCGTCGAAAGCGCCCGGCGCCACCTGCCGGGCTGCGAGGTCATCCTGTCCACCTGGCATGGCGAGCGTGAGCTCTCGGTGCCCGCGGACCAGCGGATCGAGAGCGAGGACCCGGGCGCCCCCTGGCAGATCCACGAGGAATGGCCGGCCAACACGAATCGGCTGCTCCGCTCGACCCTGGTTGGCCTGGAAGCGTGTACGCGCCCGTACGCGCTCAAGTTGCGCACCGACACGCCGCTGGCCGGCAACGGGTTCCTCGTGACCTTCCAGCGTTATCCGGAACGCGGCCCGGCCCTGCGACTCCTGAACGACCGGATCGTCGTGATCAACTTCTACTGCTGGAATCCCGACCTGCGCCCGTTTGGGCTGTTCAGCGTGGCCGACACGGTCAACTTCGGCCGCACCGAGGACCTGCGCGACGTATGGGACCGGCCGCTGGATGAGGAGCCGGCCAACTCGACCTGGTTCGAGAGCCATTCCCGGCCCGACCCCGACCGCGCCCCATGGGCCGGCTTCCGCTACACCCCCGAGCAGCTCCTGTGGCTCGGCTTCGTGCGCAAGCACGTCCAGGTCCCGTTCGAGCACTTCAACGACGTCACGCCGACCTCGCAGTTGCTCTCCGAGCTCTCGATCGCCAACAACGCGATCATCGTCGACCGAGACCAGTTCGGGGTCGAGCTGCCGAAGTTCGCCGGCCGCGAACCGCTCGAACCCGACGCACTCATCTCCCACGAGATGTGGCTCGAGCTCTACAAGCGCCACTGCCTGACCGCTCCGACCGCAGCGACCGAGGCGATGCTGGCCGAGATCGGCGCAGTCCAGACGGTCGAGGAGCCCAAGCCAACCGAGGCGCCCGGGCACCCACTCCACGGGGTGCACGGATTCATCGTGCTCGCCGACGCCGAGGAGCTGCTCGCCTCCGAGGAGATGCTGCGCGCCTATGCCGACGCGGTCGGCGGGCCGGAGTCCGTCACGCTGGCCATCGACGCCAGCCGGCTGCCCGTCGACACCGCGGAGCAGCGGCTCATCGAGCTCGTGCAGCGATGCGGCCTGGACAAGCGCGACGACGTCGCACTCGCGGCCGTGATCGGCC
The DNA here is from genome assembly GCA_963841535.1 of uncultured Solirubrobacterales bacterium. Lineage (GTDB taxonomy): Bacteria > Actinomycetota > Thermoleophilia > Solirubrobacterales > Solirubrobacteraceae > Palsa-465. The sequence goes on from CAWJDF010000007.1 coordinate 115,895, forward strand.
CCGAGGAGCCCGGCCAGCGGCAGCGGATGCTGGACGCGGCCCATGCCCTCTATCGCCGCGACGAGGCCGAGAACGGGAACGACGGTCACCTGCCGGTGTTCACGCCGGCGACGCTCGACCGGCTGCGCGCGCTGGTGCGCGCGGCCGGACAGCGCTGACCGCGCATCGACGGCTCAAGGTCCCCGTCCACCCTCCGATTACCGGGTTGTGCCTTCCCTCGCACACCGCGGACTGTGGACGCTGCCCGCCGAGCGCAACTCGCTGGCGGCGATTCGCGACGCCTTTGCCCACGGCTGGGGAGTCGAGACCGACGTTCGCGACATCGACGGCGCGCTCGTGGTCAGCCACGACCCGCCCAGCCAGGGAACGCTCCCTTTCGAGGCCGTCGTCGATGCCTACCGCGCACACGGCTGCCCGGGCGCCCTGGCCGTCAACGTCAAGGCCGACGGCCTGTCCGAGCTGCTCGCGCACGCGTTGCGTGACGTCGACCCCAGCCGCTGGTTCGCGTTCGACATGTCCGTGCCCGACATGCGCCACTACGCGCAGGCGGGCCTTCCGTTCTTCACCCGCCATAGCGACCTCGAGCCGGCGCCGGCGCTCTACGAGCAGGCCGACGGCGTGTGGCTGGACGACTTCGACGGCGGCTTCATCACCCGGGAGCGGATCGCCGAGCACCTCGCCGTCGGCAAGCGCGTCGCGGTGATCTCCCCGGAGCTGCACGGCCGCGACCGCGAGCCGACCTGGCAGCAGTGGAGCGCCTGGCCGTTGTGGACTTCTTCCAACGTCTTCCTGTGCACCGACCACCCGACGAGCGCCCAGGAGGTGTTCGCATGAACCCGCAGATCAAGGCTGTCGTCTTCGACATGGACGGCGTCCTGGTCGATGCCCGTGAGTGGCACTACGAGGCGCTCAACCGCGCGCTCGGGCTGCTCGGCTACGAGATCACCCGCTACGAGCACCTGACCACCTACGACGGCCTGCCCACCAAGCGCAAGCTCCGGATGCTCTCCGTGGAGCGGGGCCTGCCCGAGGAGCTGCACGGCTTCCTGAACGAGCTCAAGCAGCAGTACACGCTCGAGTTGGTGGCCACCCGCTGCAAGCCGGTCTTCCATCACCAGTACGCGCTGTCCCAGCTGAAGGCCGCCGGCTACAAGCTCGGCGTCGCCTCGAACTCCGTGCGCCGGACGGTGGAGGAGATGATGGAGCGCAGCGACCTGGCGCGCTACCTCGACGTGATGATCTCCAACGAGGACGTCAGCCGCGCCAAGCCGGATCCCGAGATGTACCTGGCTGCGATGGACCGCCTCGGGGTGCGCCCCGAGGAGATGGTCATCGTCGAGGACAACGAAAACGGCGTGAAGGCGGCCACCGCGGCCGGCGCCCACGTGCTCGTGGTCGAGGGTCCCGATGACGTGACCCTGGACGCGATCCGGTCGCGCATCGCCCTCGCCGAGTCAGCCACCCCCACGCTCGCCCAGTCCGCCGCCCCCACCCAGACCGCCGAAAGGAAGATCGCCGCATGAGGCTCGTCGTCCTGATGGCCGGAGACAGCGCGATGTTCGAGGTCGCCGGCGCCAAGTACCCGAAGAACCTGGTCGAGATCGACGGCGAGCCGCTCGTGCAGCGCGTGATCGAGGGCGTGCGGCCGACGATCGACGCCGCCTCCCGAGCCGTCTTCCTGATCCGCCAGGAGGAGCAGCGCCGCCACCACACGGCCGACGTGATCCGCCTGCTGGTCGACGACGCCGAGGTGATCGGCGTGCCTACGCTGTCCAGCGGGGCGGCCTGCACGGCGCTGCACGCGATCGGCGACATCGAGCGCGAGGAGTCGCTACTCGTCTACAACGGCGACCAGGTCGTCGACGCGCCGATCCCCGAGATCATCGAGAGCTTCGAGGCGGCCGGTCTGGATGCCGGCACGATCACCTTCGACGCGGTGCACCCCCGCTGGTCCTACGTGCGCACGGGGGCTGACGGGCTGGTCGTCGAGGCGGCCGAGAAGCGTCCGATCAGCCGGCTGGCCACCGCCGGGGCCTACTGGTTCCGCCGCGGCGGCGACTTCGTCGACGGCATCATGTCGATGATCCGCAAGGACGCCTCGGTCGACGGCGCGTTCTACATCTGCCCGGTGTTCAACGAGCTTGTGCTCACCGGCCGCCGCATCGGCACTCATCACATCGAGCGCGACCATTACTTCTCGCTGACTTCCATGCACGGGGTCGACGTGTACGAGCAGCACCTCTCGCGCCAGCGCCAGGACGTGTCGGCATGACGCGTCACACGCTTGACGAGATGGTCCGCGGCTGGTTCGTGGGCGACTTCGAGCCCACCGTGTACCGGAGCTCGGAGGTCGAGGTCGCGATCAAGCACTACGAGGCGGGCGACGCCGAGGAGCGCCACGTCCACAAGGTGGCCACCGAGCTGACCGCCGTGGTCTCGGGCTCGGTACGCATGGACGGCCGCGAGCTGCACGCCGGCGACATCCTCAGGCTGGACCCCGGCGAGCCGTGCGACTTCCTGGCCCTGACCGACGCCACCGTGGTGGCCGTGAAGCTTCCCGCTGTGGCGGGCGACAAATATCTAGTGGAGGACGATCGATGCTGACTGTGGTGATCCCGATGGCCGGCCGCGGCAGCCGCTTCGCCGACGTCGGTTACGAGCTTCCCAAGCCGCTGCTTCCCGTGCACGGTGTCCCGATGATCGAGGTCGTCGTGCGGAATCTCACCCCCAGCGAGCCCACCCGCTTTGTCTTCATCTGCCGCCGCGAGCACGTCGAGGCATACGGCTTCGTTCCGGCGTTGCGTGAGGTGGCGCCCGGCTGCGAGATCGTGACCGTCGAGGAGGTGACCGAGGGAGCCGCCTGCACGGTGATGCTCGCCGAGCACGCGGTGGACCCGGACGACGTGCTCGTGATCGCCAACAGCGACCAGTGGGTCGACTGTGACGTCGAGTCGCACCTCGCGCTCCTGCGCGACCAGCACCTCGACGGGCTGATCATGACCATGACCGCCGATGACCCCAAGTGGTCGTTCGTCGAGCTCGATCCGGCCGACCGCGTGACCAACGTCGTCGAGAAGGAAGTGGTCTCCAACGAAGCCACCGTCGGCATCTACGCGTTCGCCCGTGGCGGGGACTTCTTCCGCGCGGCGAAGGCCATGATCGCCGCTGACAAGCGGGTGAACGGCGAGTTCTACGTGGCGCCGGCCTACAACGAGTTGATTGCCGATGGGGCCGCGATCGGGATCGACAACATCGGCGCCGAGGGCGCCGGCATGTACGGGCTCGGGACACCGAACGACTACGAGACGTTCCTGCGCCTGTCGGTATCGCTGCGCGCCGCCGGCCGCTCGGATCGCCAGGCCGCGTAGAGCGCCAAAGGCGTCCCTGGGCGGGCTACTCGGCGTCGGCCACGATCGAGCCGACCCGCTCGCCCAGACCCGGGTCCCGGCTGTAGACGATGCCGCCCCAGATCAGCGCCACCACGACGATCCCTAGCGCGATGAACACGTACGAGTTGAACGGCGCCGGCTGGCCCGGCTTGACCAGCTCATACAGCGGATAGCCGATCGCCACCGCGCCGAGGAGCGGCAGCACCAGGTGAGTGACCGGGTTGAACCGGTCGGCGTGATAGCGCCGCCAGTACACCGGCAGGGCCAGGTTCGCCACCAGATAGGTGAACGCGACCAGGATCGTCCCCAGCGTGGCGATCTCGCCGAAGAAGACGACCACCCCGTCAGGGTCGCTGCTCCGGCAGAACACGTACACGATCCCCAGCGCGAGTCCCAGGAAGACCACGAACGCCACCCACGGCGTGTGGGTTCGCGCGGTCACGCGGCCGGTCACGCTCGGGAGCAGTCCCTCGCGCCCCGAGTTGAAGATGATCCGGGCCTGCGAGTTCGTGGCCGAGATCAGACTGGAGACGATCGAGGTGAAGCCCGCGATGTAGGCGAGGAAGGCCAGGAAGCTCGCCACGCCCTGCGCCGCGTCGACCATCGGCACGGCTGCCGCCGTCAGCTTGTCCGGGTTGTTGTCGAAGCCGACCACCGTCGAGTAGGACAGGAACACGTACAGCGCCATGATCAGCGCGATGCTCGAGAACACCGCCTTCGGCACCGCCGTGCGCGGGTCCCGAGTCTCCTCGGCCATCGCCGCCGGTCGTCGACGGCTTGGCCCCCGCGATGATCAGGTACAGCGCGCCGGCGACCAGCAGCGCGGTGAAGATCTGCCACGGGATCGTGATGCTGAGGTAGTGCTTGATGATCGTCTCGGTCCAGCCGCCGGAGATCGCCACCACCGACGAGACGGCCAGGATATAGCCGGCGCCCAGCACGACCGCCGCCACCACCGCGGAGTACCCGCCGAATGCCCGGCCGATGAACGTCACGAACGACCCAGTCGACGGGCTCGAGGGGGAAAACTGGGTGAGCGTGTTGCCGAGCAGGGCGATGGCGATACCCGCGACGATCACGGTCAGCGGTGCGGCCACGCCCGCGGTCTCGACGATCAGCGCGAACCCGAAGAAGAAGCTCATCGCCGGCGCGATGTTGGCCAGCGTCGCCGCGGAGATGTCGAAGTTCGTCAGGACACCGCGCGCGAGACGGATCAGTTCGCCGGGCCGGCTAACGTGCGAGCAGGTCGGCGTACGACGCGAAGCGGTCGGTCGCGGCGGCGATCTGGTCAGGCGAGAGCTCGGAGCGCCAGTCGCGTGCCGCGCCCTTTTCGACGTGGTTGGCGTGCATGAGCGTGGCAGGATCGTTGATGCCCCGCAGCAGCGCGTCAGCCGGCTGCTCGGCGATCTGCTCGGAGCGCTCGCGCATCGCGCTGAAAGTGAATTGCTCGCGAACTTCCTCGAGCTCGGCCGGCGGCACCGGCACACCCATGAACTTGACGATCCGCTCGAGGCTCGCCGCCTCGCCGTCGCGGTGCAGATCGATGAACACCACTCCCGGATTCCCCACGAGTTCGCCGCCGAAGCGCAAGCCCTCCTCGATGTGATCGAGTGCGCGCTCGAACGTCCACTCGCGGGAAAACGGCTCGCGATTGCAGAACTGCTCGACGCACGACGCCAGCGCGGCCATCGGATCTCGCAGCGAGAACACGACACCGTGAACGAAGCCGGCCCTGACTGCGTCGAGGAAGCCGGCGCTCCCGGCGTGGCACTTCACGACGTGGTGCTCGCCGCTGAGGCTGCGCCAGACGAAGTTGTCCAGCTCGCGAGGCTCTGCGTAGTCGAAGGCGACGTTGCGGCCCGGCGGAGTGAGCTCGAGCAGCCGGCGCACGACGTTGAACGACCACGTGCTACCGCTCCGGTAGATACCGGCGCAGACAACTCGTACCGGACGCAGATCCGTGGCAGTCGAGGTGGCGCTCATGCCTTACCCCTGTAATTCGGCGCGGCGCCCGAGGACTTGAGGCCGGACAGACCGCTGTCTAACCAATGACGCGCCGGCCCCAGGCGAACGAGTCGCCGAGCCAGCTGCCCTCGAGCGGCTCCACGTACACGCCCTGGCCCGAGGAGTGGATCACCCAGTTGTCGCCCAAGTAGATCCCGGTGTGGATCACGTTCTGCTCGGTGGCCCGGCTGCCCCAATGAGCCGTGCCGAAGAACAGGAGATCGCCGGGCTTCAGCTGCGAGGCATGCAGGCGCTGGCTGCGGGGGATCTCCTGCGCCATCTGCGCGGCGGTGCGCCCGCCGATCTCGTTGCCCCAGGGCAGCCCGGAGAGCTTGAACACCCGCCACACGAAGCCCGAGCAGTCAAACCCGCCGTGGGCCTGGGGGCCCCACATCCAGCTGCCCGGCTCGGCGGTGTCCGACTCGCCGGCATACACGTAGGGATAGCCGATCCGGCTGACCGCGATCGTCAGCGCCTGGCGCTGGCCCCCGCTCAGTACGGGGAGCGCGAAGCTCATCAGGCTCTCGCGTGCGCCGTCTACGTTCCAGCCGCCGAAGCCGGCCAGGAGAGCCAGCGACCAGGCCGCCTCGGCCCGGGTGATCGGGTCGGTCGGGAACGGCTCGAGCTGGTCGGTGCCGGCCGGATGGTCGTAGCGCAGGCCCAGGTAGCGCGCCACCACCTCGCTCCCGAAGTAGACCGGCGGCTTCAGCCCGGCCGCGGCCGCCACCGACTGCACGTGCGAGGCCACGTCGGCCAGGCCGAGTTGGTCGACGACCAGCGCGTCGAAGCGCACCACCGAGACGGAGCCGCCGGCGATCTGGATCGCGTGCACCGGCTGGGTGTCGGCGCCGGTCGAAGACTGCGTGCCGACTCGAGCCGCCACCGCCGCCATGGCCGCGTTGGCCTGCGCCGCGGTGAGCGGCGCGGCGCCCTGAAACGAGCCGCCCGGCGCGGCCATCAGGCCGTCCTTGACCACCTGGCGCTGCTGGGCGGAGTCCCAGTTGCCGAGCGTGACGGCCGCCCTGGCCTGTGTCGGCACGAGGGCAACGCTCATGATCAGCGCGGGCAGGATCAGCGCGCGACGCGCAAGCGAGATCTGCATACCGCCTGGTCATCGGCGCGATCGACCGCCGACTCAAGTCGGCCTGGACGCCGCCGATCTAACAGGTAGTAGATGAGCTTCACCGATGCCGTAAGCCGCGTCTCTCAGATCCAGGCGCAGATCTCTTCTCTTCAGACCGCCTTCGACCCGTCGGTCGCGGGCGCCTCTGCCACGCAGAGCACCGGGACCGCGACCGCCGGCAGCGCGGCCGTTTCGGGCAGCTTCGCCGCAGCGCTGGCCCAGGCGCAGCAGACCGGCGCCGCCGCGGATGTCTCCGCCACCGGCGGCGCGTCCCTTCCGGCCGGCGCCCAGAGCCAGTTGACCTCCGATCAGCAGCAGTTCGCCTCACGCTTGGCGGCGCAGACGGGTCTCGATCCCTCGGTGATCTCGGCCTGGCTCCTAGCGGAGGAGTCGGGTGGCGCCGCCCAGTCGCGCCAGGCCCAGAACAACAACGACTGGCTGAACATCGGCTACACCGACAGCGGCACCTACGGATCGGCGGACTCGATCTGGAGCAACCCGGTCACCGCCGCCGACGCCACCGCCGGCTGGCTCAAGGGCCAGAACACGATCCCGGGCTATGGCACCGCCAGCTCGGGCATCCAGGCGGTCCTGGGTACCGCCGGCCAGCCCGCCTCGGTCCAGATCTCCGCGCTGCAGAACTCCGGCTGGGCCTCGAGCGGCTATCCGAGCCTGCCCTCGTTGTACCAGCAGGTCGCGGGCTGATCAGCCGGCCAGCGCGATCACCTTCGCGCCGGTCGCAGGACCCAGGTACCGGGTGCATTCGTCGGCGATCGCCGGCCGCCCCACGTGGAAGCCCTGCGCGTAGTCGCAACCGAGCTCGGCCAGCACCTGCTTGACGTTCTCGGTCTCGACGCCTTCGGCGGTCACCCGCAGCCCCAGGTTGCGGCCCAGGTCGATGATCGAGTGCACGAGCACGGCGTCCTGGCGATCGGTCTCCATCCGGGTCACGAACGAGCGGTCGATCTTGATCTCGTCCACCGGCAGCTGCTGCAGCTGCGACAGCGACGAGTAGCCGGTCCCGAAGTCGTCGATCGCGATCATCACGCCCATCGCCCGCAGCTCGTCCAGCGACGCGCGCGCCCGCGGCAGGTCGGCCACGATCCGGCTCTCGGTGATCTCCAGCTGGAGCGCCGAGGCGTGCAGGTCGAGCCTGGCCAGCAGCGCCCCGATGATCACGGGCAGGTCGTGGTCGAGCAGGCTGCGGGTCGATACGTTGACCGACACCGTGACCTCGAGGCCGGCCCGGCGCCAGCGGCGGCACTGCTCGAGCGAGGCCTCCAGCACCTTCTCGGTGAGCGGCTTGATCACGCCGGTCTGCTCGGCCAGGGGGATGAAGCCATCGGGGCCGATACACCCGAGCTGGGGATGGTTCCAGCGCACCAGCGCCTCGAGCGCCAGCGTCGCGCCGCCCTTGAGCGGGACCTTGGGCTGGTAGTGGACGACCAGCTCCCCGCGCTCGATCCCCCGCCGCAGCTGAGCGGCCAGCGCGAGCCGGTCGATGCTGTACTCGTCGTCCTCCTCGGCGTAGGTCGCGAACGCCGCGTCCGAGCCCTTGGCGCAGTACATCGCCACGTCGGCGTGGCGCATCAGCTCGGGCGCGGTGCGGCCATGCTCGGGGTAGCAGGCGATCCCGATGCTGGCGCGCAGGTGAAGCGCCACCGAATCGGCCTCGAGCGGGTGATCGAGGGCGGCCAGCAACCGCTCGGCCACCTGCTCGGCCTCGGCCTGCGACCCGTGGACCAGCACTCCGAACTCGTCGCCGCCGATCCGCGCCAGGACCGTGTCCTGTTCGCCGGCCGCGACCGCGTGGGCGAGCCGCCGCGCCACGCGCTGGATCACCAGGTCGCCCAGCTCGTGGCCGAGCGCGTCGTTGATCTGCTTGAAGTCGTCGAGGTCGAGCAGCATCACGGTCACTGCCCGTCCCTCGCTCGCCGCGCCGTTCAGCGCCTCCTGAATGGTCTCGGCCAGCGAGGAGCGGTTCGGCAGGCCGGTCAACCCGTCGTGATGAGCGCGGTGGCTTGACATGGCCGCCTGCCGTCCTCCGACGTACACCGCCAGCATCGGCACGAAGCAGACCGGGACGAGCGCCACGCTCGCGTCGGCCGAGGCAAGCAGCGCGGGTGCGAAGGCCAGCACACAGCCGGCCGTCCACGCCTGGAACGCGAGGTCTTCGCGCAGGTAGGCGACGATCGGCAGGCGCGCCAGCAGCGCACAGGCGATGCACGCGAGCACGTGGTTGATGGCGAAGAACGCCAGGGCGGCGAGCAGCACGATCGGCAGCTCGGCGCCGGTGATGGTGATGAGCGGGAGCGAATGCGCGATGAGCAGGACCGCGCCCGCGGCGAGCAATGCGAGCAGGTACTGCGCCGCGTTGAACAGGATCTTGAGCGGCGCGAGCCGGCCGGCCAGGTCGGCGATCACCGAGCTCGCGACGTAGACCAGGGCGGCCGCCCCGGGGCCGCAGCGCAGCAGGATCGCGAACGCGAACGCGGTCGAGATGGTCACGCGGGCGAGGCCCCGGCGCCGCGGCACCGGAATCGGCAAGAGCTCACCGGCCAGCACGAAGGCGGACAGGACGCCGAACATCGCTGGGTGCCCGACCCGCCACTCTCGGGTCCACGGCACGAGCGCGACCAGGGCTGCCGCGACCCCCGCGACCAGCGTCGCGTACACGACGAACGTGTGCGGCGTCGAGTCCTGGCGGGACGTCGAGCGCAGCCCCCGCAACATGCCTACCACCGACCGCTCACGCGATCTTGTGGCCGGCCGCGTGCGCAATCACGGACGGCCTCGCCTGGAGTTTCGCCTGGCTGTGCGTCGCACGGATCGGCGCCTTCGCCGCCGCCGGCGGTGGCCCCGCAACGGCAAAGGCGAGCGCTACCCCGGTCGCCAGAACGATTGAACCTGCCCGCCGCCTCCCAAGGCGGTAGACATTTCCACGCATTCTTCTACCTCACTGTTGTGTCTGCGTACGCCCCCGGCGGACACAAACGCTTACACCGTCTGTTCGGCATATCGACCTCCGCGCCGGCACGCTGAATCGAACATTCGTCCAAGTCGGGAGGAGAAGCCTCAACCCCTCAGAACAGCGGCTCCTGGCCCGGCAGCTCCAGGCCCTCGCGCGAGCGTCCCCGCCCCGTCGCGCCGGCCACATCGCGCGCGATCGCCCCCTCCGAGCGCGACGCGATGACCGGCTCCTCGATTCCCTCCACGTAGACCAGCGTCCGGCGGCCGTCGCCCCGGTCGGGGCCTTCGAGCGGCACCAGCGCGTAGACCCGGTCCGCGCGCACGAACTTGCCGTATCCGAGGGGAACCAGGGCGGGGAGCTGGCGAGCCATTGCTGACAAGATTCTCCATCAAATGCCCGACGACACCTTTCTCCTGGGCGGCGACCTTAAGGTGTTCCGCCTCGGGTTCGGCGCGATGCGCATCACCGGTCCCGGCGTGTGGGGCGAGCCCGAGAGCCCGGCCGCCATCCGCGAGCTGCTCCGCCACATCGTCGAGCGCGACGTCAACCTGATCGACACCGCGGACTCCTACGGCCCTGAGGTCTCGGAGAACCTGATCGCCGAGGCGCTTCGCCCCTATCCGGAGAACCTGGTCATCGCCACCAAGGGCGGCTACGAGCGGTCGGGCCCGGGGCGGTGGGAGCCGAACGGCCGGCCCGACCGGCTCAAGCGATGCTGCGAGAGCTCGCTGCGGCGGCTCAAGGTGGAGCGGATCGACCTCTACCAGCTTCACACGGTCGACCCGAAGGTCCCGATCGAGGATTCGGTCGGCGCGCTGGCCGAGCTCCAGGACGAGGGCAAGATCCGGCACGTCGGCCTGTCCAATGTGACGGTCGAGGAGATCGAGCGCGCCCAGCAGATCGTGCCGATCGTCTCGGTCCAGAACCACTACAACGTGGGCGACCGTGCCTCCGAGGACGAGCTCCGGTTCTGCGAGGAGGCCGGCCTTGCCTTCCTGGCCTATTTCCCGCTGGCCAGGGGCGATCTGGCCGAGCCGGGCAGCGCGGTGGCCGAGATCGCGAGCCGTCACGGCGCCACCCCGGGGCAGGTCGCCCTGGCCTGGCTGCTACAGCACTCCCCAGTCACCCTGCCGATTCCGGGAACCAGCCAGATCGCGCACTTCGACGAGAACCGCGAGGCGGCCGAGCTCGAGCTCGAGGAGGACGATCTCGAGGCGCTCGACGAGCTCGCCGCGGCGTCCTAGTCCCGGGACACTAGTCCTGCAAGACCAGCGCCAGGCGCTGCTCGAGGGCGCCGGCCAGATGCTCGCGCACCGGCCCCGCTTCGAAGCGCTCGACCAGCGCGGCGAGGAAGCCCTCGATGATCAGCCGCTTGGCCACGTCCAGCCGCAGCCCGCGTGAGCGCAGGTAGAACAGCTGGTCGGGGTCGACCTGCGCCACCGCCGCCGCGTGGGTGCAGCGAACGTCGTTGGCCTGGATTTCGAGACCCGGGATCGCGTCGGCGTGGGCGCGCTTGGACAAGAGCAGGTTGCGTGACTCCTGGAACGCGTCGGTCTTCTGGGCGCCCGGGTCGACGATGATGTTGCCCTTCCACACCGCGGTCGAGCGACCTTGCAGCACGCCGCGAAAGGCCAGGTCAGAGGTCGTGTTGGGCGCCGCGTGCTCCTGGGTGGTGTCGAAGTCGATGTGCTGGCGGGCGTGAGTGGCGTACGCGCCGGTGACCCGCGCCTCGGCGCCTTCGCCGCCCAGCCGCGTCTCCATGCGCACGCGACCCCGGGCCGAGCCGAACCCGAGCGCGACCCAGTCGAGACCCGCGTCGCGGCCGATCTCGGCGCGCTGGGCGCCGAAGATCCAGCTGCGCTCCGACAGCCCCTGCCCGCACACGTAGCGCAGGCGGGCCCCATCGCCGACGATCAACTCGGTGACGGCGTTGAACACGCCGTTGAGATCTGCGGTTCCCGACAGGTACTGCTCCCACACCTCGGCCTGAGCGCCCTCTTCGAGCACTATCAGAGTCCGCTGGTTCAGTAGCGTGCCGCTGCGCGGCTGCACAGTGCTCAGCGAGATCGGCGCGCTCAGCGCGACGCCGCGCGGCACGTACACGAACGAGCCGGCCCGGAAGCCGGCGTCGTTCAGCGATACGAACACGTCGTCACCAGGACCGATCAGCCGGCCCAGGTGCGAGCGCAGGAGCTCGCCGTGCTCGCGCGCGGCCTGCTCGATCGACGTGGCGATCACGCCGTCGGGCAGCTCGCCGGTGTCGGGAGCGAACAGGGTAGTCGCCGCCCGCACCCCGTCCAGCTCCTCGGCGGTCCGAACCGGCTCATAGGCCGCCAGGTTCAGACTGGAGATGTCGGTGAACTCCCAGCCGGGGCGGCCCTTGAAGGTCGGGAGCTCGAGCCCGGCGCTAGCCAATCGAGCCCTCCATCTGCAGCTCTATCAGGCGGTTCATCTCGACCGCGTACTCCATCGGCAGCTCCTTGGTGATCGGCTCGATGAAGCCGTTGACGATCAGCTTGGAGGCCTCGTCCTCGGGGATGCCGTGGGACATCAGGTAGAACAGCTGGTCGTCGCCGACCTTGGAGACTGTAGCCTCGTGGCCGACGTTCACGTCGTCCTCGCCGATCCTGATCGTCGGATAGGTGTCAGAGCGGGAGTGCTCGTCGAGCAGCAGCGCGTCGCACACGACCTTGGAGCGCGAGCCGTGGGCGCCCTTGGCGATCTCGAGCAGGCCGCGGTAGGAGCCCCGGCCGCCGTCCTTGGAGATCGACTTGGCGAAGATGTTCGAGGTCGTGTTCGGTGCGGCGTGGATGATCTTGCCGCCCGCGTCCTGGTGCTGGCCCTTGCCGGCGAAGGCGATCGAGAGGATCTCCCCGTGGGCGCGCTCGCCGAGCAGGTACACGCTCGGGTACTTCATGGTGAGGCGCGAGCCCAGGTTGCAGTCCACCCACTCGACCGTGGCGTCCTCGTGCGCCACCGCGCGCTTGGTCACCAGGTTGAACACGTTGGTCGACCAGTTCTGCACGGTCGTGTAGCGGATCCGGGCGCCCGGCTTGGCGATCAGCTCGACCACGGCCGAGTGCAGGCTGTTGCTGCTGTACGTCGGCGCCGTGCAGCCTTCGACATAGTGCACGTAGGACCCCTCGTCGGCGATGATCAGCGTGCGCTCGAACTGGCCCATCGATTCGGTGTTGATCCGGAAATAGGCCTGGAGCGGCATCTCGACGTGGACACCCGGCGGTACGTAGACGAACGAGCCACCCGACCACACCGAGCTGTTCAGCGCCGCGAGCTTGTTGTCGTTGGGCGGGATCACAGTCGCGAAGTACTCGCGCACGAGATCCTCGTGCTCGCGGAGGCCCGAGTCCATGTCCTTGAAGATCACGCCCTGCTTCTCGAGGTCCTCGCGGACTTGGTGGTAGACGACCTCGGACTCGTACTGCGCACCGACGCCCGAGAGGAACTTGCGCTCGGCCTCGGGGATACCGAGCCGGTCGAACGTCCGCTTGACGTCCTCGGGCACGTCGTCCCAGGAGCGCTCGGCCCGTTCGGAGGCCCGGACGAAGTAGTGGATGTTGTCGTAGTCCACCTCGGCCAGCATCGGCGAGCCCCACGTGGGCTGCGGCCGGGCCATGAAGTGCTCGAGCGCCTTCAGCCGGAACTCGCGCATCCACTGCGGCTCGGACTTGAACTCGGAGATCTTCTCGACGATCTCGCGATTCAGCCCCTTCGGGGCCTTGTACAGGTAGTTCTCGGCGTCATGGAACCCATAGCGCTCGTCGTAGTCCGCGTTGATGGCCGCGAGCTGCTGGTTCTCGGTCAGTTCAACAGCCATTACTCAACCTCCAGCTTGATCGTCTCGTCTTCGACGATGACCGGAAACGTGTCCACGGGAACGTATGCCGGCAAGGTCATGGGCTTTCCGGTCTTCAGATCGAACAGCGACCCGTGCCGGGGACATTCGACCGTGCAGGTCTCGGGATCGAACTCGCCCTCGGCCAGCGGTCCGTCGTCATGCGAACAGCGGTCCTCGATCGCATACAGGCTGCCGCCGCAGTTGAACACGCCAATCTCGAGGTCCTCCCATTCGACCAGGCGCATCTGGCCGGGCGGGAGCTCCTCGACAGGGCAGACCTCGATGATTTCGGGCACGCGCTCGTAAGTCCTAGCGAATTGATCGGATATGCCACGGAGTCTAGCGAGCCGCGCCGGCCAGGCGGCTGTCGCGCATCGAGTAGCCGAAGTAGACCAGGAACCCGACGACCATCCACACCCCGAACCGGATCCACGTCGCGGTCTGGAGGTTGAGCATCAGCCACAGCGAGGCGAGTGCGGACAGGATCGGGATGACCGGCATCAGCGGCACCCGGAACGGCCGCTCGAGGTCCGGGCGGGCGGCCAGGAAGCACGCGATCGCCGCCGCGACGAACGACAGCGTGATCGCCGGTCCCGACAGCGTGCCCGCGGCCTCGCCGGTGAGCACGAAGATCCCCGTGCCGATGATCACCCCGATGCCGATCGCGGTCAGTTGAACCGGACCCAGCGACCGCCGCAGACCCCGCTGGTCGTCGCCGGCATCCTCCAGCGACTGCTCCACGGTCTTGGTCCGCAGAACCTCCATGTCCCCCCGCTTCCCGTTCAGGAGGAGGTTACGCTGCGCTGCTCTCCGGCTCCCAATCCACCGCGTGCCCAAGCGAGGCGCCCTTGAGCACCTTCAGCGACAGCAGCGCGCACTTCATCCGCGTGGCCGAGATGTCGATCCCGAGCAGGTCGAGCACGAACGACCGATCCAGCCTCAGCAACTCGTCCACCTGCATGCCCTTGACCTCGTCCGAGGTCATCGACGCCGCCGCCTGCGAGATCGCACACCCGTGTCCCGAGAACCGCACGTCCTCGATCCGGCCCTGCGCGTCCACCGCCAGCTGCACCCTGAGCTCATCCCCGCACAACGGATTCAGATCGTGGAACTCCAGGTCCGGACTCTCGATCTCCGCCCCCGGCGGGCTCCAGTTGTGCGGATGCTTGTAGTGATCCAGGATGTTCTCGCGGTAAAGCTCGTCCATCGCCATTTAGCGTAGCGAGCGCCCGCCGGCGTCAGGCGGCCTGCGTCAGCTCGATGAGCCGCCGGACCACCGCGTCGATGCCGGCGATCTCGTACGCGGCGCGCTGTTCTCCCGCGCCGCCACCGCGTGCGACGAGCTCGCGCAGCCCCTCCAGCTCGTCCACGCAACCCAGCTCGCCCGCCCACGGCCGGGCACGCGCCACCGCGTCCTCGAGCAGGTCGCTGACCGCCCGCAGCGTCCCCTCGGCATCAGGGAGCCTGCCATGAACGCCGAAGCGCGCGGCCCGGAAGATGCCCTCCTCCACCAGCTCGGGCGGCGGATCCTCGACCGCGCTGCCGCCGGGCGTCGCGGACTCGGCCGCGTCCCGCGCCAGGCAGTGCACGAGCGCGACCAGCGCGGCGGTGTCCGCCGGCCGGGTCTGGGCGTCGAGCGCCCGGATCTCGACCGTGCCCAGTCTCGGGTGCGGCCGGAGCTTCCACCAGAACCACGTGTAGTCCGGGACGTCGGCCGCACGAGTGAGCCGCTGGGTCATGCCGAGGAAGTCTTCGAAGTCGCGCATGGCCCGCGGGGCGCCCGAGCGAGGCCAGGCCCGCAGCGACACCTCGCGCGCAGAGGCCAGCCCGGTGTCGCGCCCGTGGCGAAACGGCGAGTTTGCGGCCAGCGCCTGGAGCAGCGGCAGGTCGCGCCGCAGACCGTTGAACACCCGGATTGCGGTCTCCGCGTCGGGCATCCCGACGTGGACGTGCAGCCCGGCAACCGGCGTGGTCGCGGCATCCCCGAGTAGAAAGTGGATCCGCTCGTAGCGCTCCTTGTCGGTGATCGCCGCGTCGCCCTCTCCGGCCGACGGGTGGGTGCCCGCCGCGAGGATCCCCGCCCCGGTCTCGACCACCGCGCGGCGGAGCTGTGCAAGCTCCCGCACCGCGTCGCCGGCGCGGTGATGGACGCCAGTGATGAGCTCCACCTGGCACGCGTGCAGCTCGCGCTCGACCTGGCCGTCGACCTCCCCGAGCCGCTCGAGCACGGCGGTCGAGGCGTTGGCCTGAGCGCCGGTGACGGGATCGACCAGGAACAGCTCCTCCTCGACGCCGATCGAGAACGGCGTCCCCGTCCCGAAGCGCTCTTCCAGTTCGTCGTCCGACGCCACGACCACTCAGCCGAGCTCGTCCGCGAACGCGCGAAGCGCCCGCTCGACATCCTCGCGGCTCACGTCGAGATGCGTCACCGCCCGCACGCGCCGCTCCCCGAACGCCTGCACCTCGACCCGGTCGGCCACCCGCGCCACCAGCCCCGGCGCATCCGCCACTGAGAAGATCACGATGTTGGTCTCGACGCTCGCCGGGTCAAGCTCCACGCCGGGCAGCTCCGCCAATCCGCGAGCCAGCAACTGCGCGTTCTCGTGGTCGCAGGCCAGCCGCTCGACGTGGTTCTCGAGCGCGTACAGGCAGCCCGCGGCCACGATCCCCGACTGCCGGAAGGCGCCACCGAGCATCTGCTTCCACCGCCACGCCTCGTCGATGAACTCGTGCGAGCCCACCAAGACGGCTCCGACCGGCGCGCCCAACCCCTTGGTGAAGTCGAGCCAGGCGGAATCGAACCCGCCGGCGAACGAGTCGGCGGACACGCCCGAGGCGACCACGGCGTTCAGCAGGCGCGCCCCGTCGAGGTGCGCGCGCAACCCGTGCCGCCTCGCGACGTCCAACACGTCACGAACCCCGGAAAGCCGCCACACGGTCCCGCCGCCGAGGTTGCTCGTCTGCTCCACGCACACCAGGCGCGAGCGCGGCATGTAGCGGTTGCCCGCCGGCCGCAGCGCCGCCTCGACTTGCGCCGCCGTGAACACGCCCCGGTCGCCGTCGAGGACCCGCACCATCAGGCCGGCTACCTGCGCCGGCCCACCCGCCTCGGAGTTCACCGGATGGGCGGTCCGGTCCAGGAGCACCTCGTCGCCGCCGGGCCGGGCGTGCAGGCGCAACGCGATCTCGTTGCACATCGTCCCGCTGGGCAGGAACAAGCCCGCCTCATGCCCGAGCAGCGAAGCGACCCGCTCCTGTAACAGCAGCGTGGTCGGATCCAGGCCCCGCTGTTCGTCACCCACGACAGCCGAGGCGATTGCCGCCCGCATTCCGTCCGTGGGCCGGGTTTGGGTGTCGCTGTAGAGGTTGATTGGCGCCACGCGCGGCCAGCCTAGGGTAACTTGTGCGGGCCCACTCTTGTGAGCGCTAACACCACCGAGGAGGGGACATGTTCAAACGCCCGCGCGTCGGTCTCGTCGTGCTCGTCCTTGCCGCCGCGTTCTGGCTGCTCGCCGTACCCGGAGGCACGCCACTCCCCACCTCGCCGGCCCGAGTCGCGGCCACCGCCACCGGCACGGCCACAGCCTCGGCCGACCAGCGCCGGCCCAGCCAGACATCCCTTGACATCGCGCTAACCGGCACCGCGACGGCCGACACCACGGCGACCGACTCCCCGGCCTCCAACGCGATCGACGGCAGCGCCTCCACGGATTGGTGCGCCACCCAGTGGACCGGCAACGTGACCGTGGACCTCGGCCGCGTCCGCAGCCTCGACGGCCTGGGCATCACGCTCGGCGACGGCACGACCACAGCGCTCGTGAACTTCAGCGCGGGCGACGATCCAAACAACCTCAAGCCCGTGCCAAACGCCACCCAGCAGTCGGCCCCTGCCGGAGAGCCCGCCTACTGGCCGGCGCCCCGCGGCCGGCTCAACGCCCGCTACGTCAAGGTCGACGTGACCGACACCGACGGCGCTCACCCGTGCATCGGCGAGCTACGCCTGTTCGCGTCAATGCCGATCACCGCGATCCCGGACCGCGGCGCCGACCTCTCGTTCGAGCCCCAGGAGGAGGCCGCCGGCGCGCACTTCACCGACGCGGGCGCGCCCGGCTCGCCGCTCTCGATCCTGAACGACCACGGTCTGAACTACGTGCGCCTCCGTCTCTGGATCAACCCGCCCGCCGGTTACAGCGACCTGGCCAGTGACCTGCGTATGGCCCGCCGCATCGAGGCCGCCGGCGACAAGCTCTACCTGGACATCCACTACTCGGACTTCTGGGCCGATCCGCAGCACCAGATCATCCCGGCCGCCTGGCAGGGACAGGATCTCCCCCAGCTGACCAACACCGTCCGCAGCTACACGCAAAGCGTGATCAAGGCGTTCGCGGCGCAACACACCCCGGTCGACATGGTCTCGATCGGCAACGAGATCCGCAACGGGATCCTGTGGCCCGTCGGCCAGGTGGACTGGAGCGCCGACACCGGCTGGGACAACCTGACCACCCTGCTCAAGGCGGGCGTGGCCGGCGCGCGGACCGCCAACCCGGCCGGCCACAAGCTCCTCGTCATGCTCCACTTCGACGAGGGCGGCAACAACGCCGACAGCGTCCGCTTCTACGACCACATGGTCTCCGCCGGCGTCCCGTTCGACGTGATCGGGCTCTCCTACTACACGTTCTTCCACGGCCCGCTGACCGCGATGCGCAGCAACGTCGACGACCTCGCCACCCGGTACGGCAAGCCGATCGTGGTCGCGGAGTCCCAGTACCCGTGGACGCTCGCCGCCGGCGACAGCACAGGCAACTTCGTGTGGAACAGCAGCTTCGTCGCAGACGGCTACCCGGCCACGCCGGGCGGACAGGTCTCGTTCTACAACGACCTGCTCTCGATCGTCCACCAGATACCGAACCACCTCGGCGCCGGGCTCTTCTACTGGGAGCCCGAGTGGATCCCAGGCGTCGGGTGGGAGCCGGGCGCCGGCACCCCCAACGACAACCTGACGCTGTTCTCGTTCAACGGACAGGCGCTTCCGTCGGTCGGGCTGTTCGAGGGGCCGCTGCAGGTCTGCGCCCGATACGACCCCGTGGCCACCCCCTGCGAGGTCCCGAACGGCGCCAGCTCCGCCCGCCAATAGATCAATCCAGGCGCAGCGTGCTGCGCACGCGGCCCAGCCCCTCGACCAGGCGATCCACGTCCGCAACCGAGTTGTGCACGGCGAACGACGCTCGGGTCGTGGCGTGCACACCCAGCCGGCGCATCAGCGGCTGCGCACAGTGGTGCCCGGCTCGCACGCACACCCCCTGCGACCCCAGGATGTCCGCGATGTCGTGCGGATGGGCGCCCTCCAAGGTGAACGAGACGAGCGCCCCGCGATCCTCGGCGCCCAGCGGCCCTTGAACGGTCACCCCGCGACCATCCGACGACGACGCCAGACGCGTGAGCGTCTCCGCTACCAGCGCCTGCTCGTGAGCCCGGATCGACTCCATCCCAAGCGCCTGGATCCAGTCCACCGCCGCGCCCAGGCCGATCGCCTCGGCGATCTGCGACGTGCCGGCCTCGAACTTCCACGGCAGGTCGGTCCAGGTCGACTCGTTGGCCGCCACCGTGCGGATCATGTGGCCGCCCCCGATGAACGGCGGCATCTCCTCGAGCAGCGCTCGCCGCCCGTGCAGCACCCCGATCCCGGTCGGGCCGTACGCCTTGTGGCCGGTCCACGCATAGAAGTCCACGTCCAGGTCGGGCAGCCACACCGGCATCTGCGGCACCGCCTGCGTCCCGTCGACCAGCACCACGGCTCCCGCCTCGTGTGCGCGGCGGGCAATCGAGGCCACAGGGTTCACCGTCCCCAGCACGTTCGACACATGCACGAGCGCCACCAAGCGGGGACCGCGCGCGAGCAGCGCATCAAGCGCATCCAGGTCCAGCAACCCGTCGTCCAAGACCGGCACGTAGGCAAGCTCGGCCTCGCGGTCCTGGCACAACAGCTGCCACGGCACGATGTTCGAGTGGTGCTCCATCTCGGTCAGCACCACGAGGTCGCCGCGCTGCACGTTCTGCCGTCCCCAGCTGTAGGCGACCATGTTGATCGCGGCGGTCGCGTTGGCGGTGAACACGGTCTCCTCGGGCGTCGACCCGAGCCACGAAGCGATCCGCCCGCGAGCGCCCTCGTACAGATCGGTCGCCTCGGCGGCCAGCGGATACACGCCCCGGTGAATCGACGCCCGCGTGTGCGTGTAGTACGAGGTCATCGCCTCGATCACCGGATCCGGCGTCTGCGACGTGGCCGACGAATCGAGGTACGCCACCGGCCGCCCGTCGAACAGACGGTTGCGCAGCACCGGGAACTGGGCCGCGACCTCGTCGGCCGCGAGCGCCGATCCGGCCCGACCCTCGACCGCGGTCACGCAGCCTCCTCGATCTCGTCGGTGATCCACCCGTAGCCCTTGGCCTCGAGCGCGTCGACGAGCTCCGGGCCGCCCTCGCGGACGATCCGGCCCTGGTACATCACGTGCACGTGCGAGGGCTGCACGAGGTGGAGGATCCGCTGGTAATGGGTGATGATCAACACGCCCATGTCCGGGCCGGCCACCGCGTTCACGCCGTTGGCGACCACGCGCAGCGCGTCGATGTCGAGCCCCGAGTCGGTCTCGTCGAGGATCGCCATCAGCGGCTTCTGAAGCGCCAGCTGCAGGATCTCCATCCGCTTCTTCTCGCCGCCCGAGAAGCCCTCGTTGAGGTACCGCGTCGAGAAATCGCGCGGCACGTTGGTCAGCTTCATCGCGGCCTCGACCGTCTGGCGAAACTCCTTCAACGGGATCGGCTCCGAACCGCGCGCCTCGCGATGCGCGTTCAGCACGGTCCGCAGGTACTTCGTGACGGTCACGCCGGGCACGGCCACCGGGTACTGGAAGGCCATGAACAGCCCCATCCGAGCGCGTTCGTCGGGATCGGCCTCGGTGACGTCCTCACCCTGGAACACGACCTGGCCCTCGGTCACCTCCATCCCGGGATGCCCCATGATCGCGTTCGCGAGCGTCGACTTGCCCGAGCCGTTGGGGCCCATCAGGGCGTGTATCTCGCCCTTGTCCACGGCCAGATCCACCCCGCGCAGGATGTCCTTCTCACCCGCGCGGACGTGAAGGTTTCTTATCTCTAGGTCTGCCATATCAAGCTTTCGGATTCGGGAACCGGTCAGGCTGTCTGAGCGAGTTCGGTGCGACGCGAGAACTCAACGAGCTCAGCCAGCGTGGTCGTCTGGAGCGAGCGGATGATCCCGCCCTGCACGCGCGTCCACAGCAGCTTGGTGGCACAGCGGCCCGCGTCCGCTTCGTGCGAGCACAGCACCCGCTCGGTGTGGTCGTGCACGAAGCACTCCATCGGGGCGATCGCGCCTTCCAGCGCCTGCACCACGTCCACCATCGCGATCTCCTCGGCCGGCCGCGCCAGCCAATACCCGCCGTGCGCGCCGCGCGCGCTCATCACCAGGCCGGCCTTGCGCAGCCGCGCGACCACCTGCTCCAGATACGCCAGCGGCAGTCCCTCAGCGTCGGCGATCGCCTTCAGCGAGGTCGGCTGCTCCGGCGACTGGCGCCCGAGCTCGACCATCAGCCGCACGCCGTACTCCGCCTTGGACGAGAAGATCATGTGCCTCATATCCTACCAGGGCGGTCGGATTGCCCGAGCCCGCTAGGCTCACGCGCAAATGCGCGCTCAGACGACCGGTCGCAATACCGGCCCCCTCGCCACCGCCGACGAGCTGGCCGCCGCGGCGATCGCCGCCCGCGCGCATGGCCGCATCGGGATCGACACCGAGTTCATGTCCGAGGGCCGCTACCGCGCGCTCCTGTGCCTGGTGCAGATCGCGGTCGACGACCCGGACAACGGAGCCCAGCCGGCGAGTCCGCGCATCTCGCTGATCGACTCGCTCGACGCCATCGACGTCACGCCGCTGGCCCAACTGCTGGCCGATCCCTCGATCGAGGTCGTGCTCCACGCCGGACGCCAGGACGTGGCGATCCTCCGCCGGGCGTGGAACACCGAGATCACCAACATCTTCGACACCCAGTTGGCCGCCGGGTTTGTCGGCGCGAGCGCCCAGACCGGGTACGGCAACCTGCTCGGCTCGATGCTCGGCCGCCGCGTCGGCAAGACCGCCAGTTACACCCGCTGGGACGCGCGACCGCTGACCGGCGAGCAGCTGAGCTACGCCGCCGAGGACGTCGCGCACCTGCTCCAGCTGGCCGACGAGGTGCAGCGGCGCCTGCGCGACAGCGGGCGCGAAGCCTGGGCCCGCGAGGAGTGCCGCCGCCTGGAGTCGGCCACCGACGAGCGCGACCCCTACAGCGCCTGGGAGCGCCTACCCCGCATCGGTCAACTCGACCCGCGGGCACGGGCCGTGGCAAAGGAACTCGCCGCCTGGCGAGAGCGCACCGCGTCCGACGAGGACCGGCCGGTCGGGTCGGTGCTGGCCGACCCCGCCCTGGTCGAGCTGGCCAAGCGCCACCCGACGAACGTCGGCGCGCTCGAGCAGATCCGCGGCATCCACCCCTCGGGGATCCGGCGGCGCGGCGCGGCCATCCTCGAGGCGATCGCGACCGGCATGCAGGCGGCGCCGATCCCGCGCGAGGAGCCGCGTGGCCGCTCCGATCCCGAGGACGCGCCGCTGATCGTCCTGGCCGAGTCGGTGCTGCGCGCCCGCGCGCTCGAGGCGGGACTCGCCTACGAGCTGATCGCCTCGCGGGGCGAGCTCGAGCTGATCGTGGCCGCCGCCCGGCGCGGCGAGTCCGAGCCCGAGGTGCGCACGCTCGAAGGCTGGCGCTCGGAGCTCGTGGGCGCGGACCTGCGCGACCTGCTGGCCGGACGCAAGGCGGTCTCGGTCGGACCCGACCGGCGCCTCGCGCTGAGCTGAACTACGAGGTGCCGACCTCGAGCCGCATCGACATCGCCGCCGTGCGGTCGAACATCGAGTTCGACAGCGCGTAGGTGATCGGCCAGGGCCGGTTGATCTGGCCGAGCACGATCTGCCGCAGGTCGCCGGTGGCGCTGGCGAAGGTCAGCCGCAGCTTGTGGCCGGGCGAGTTCGCGCCGGTTTGGAACGCGGTCTCGCCGTCGGCGAGCGACCACCCGTGCTTGCGCAGCACGTGGCTCTCGTCGAGCGCGAGCACATCCGAGGAGACGTAGTGGTGGTCGACCACGACCAGGTCGACCGAGCAGTAGACGCGCGATCCACGGTCGCAGGCATGCGCCTGGACCGCGATCTGCGCCCCGGGCACGAGCGGTATGTCCTTGGCTGTCAGCGTGCGCTGGGCCTGGCTCGCGCCGCACCCGGCGATGATCACGGCGGACGCGAGCGGCGCGAGGACGCCTAGTCTTCGGGCGATCATGGGAAGGAGCGCTAGCGTAGCCGAGCTCCCGAAGTGGGCGTGGGAGCTGCTCGAGCACGCGCGCGTGGGACGGCTCGGGCTGGTGGACGACGACGGCGGCCCACGCGTGCTGCCGGTCACCTATGCGCTGAGCGCCGGCGCGCTGGTCAGCGCCGTCGACCACAAGCCCAAGGGGGTCCCGCCCGACCGCCTGGCCCGCGTGCGCTGGCTGACCGCCCGGCCGCGCGCCGCGCTCACCGTCGACCACTACGAGGAGGATTGGTCGCGGCTGGCCTGGGTCCAGGCGATCGGCGAGGTGTCGATCCTCGACCGCGCTCCCGACGCGCTCGCCGCGCTCGCCGAGCGCTACCCCCAGTACCGCGACCACGTGCCCGCCGGTCCGTTCCTCTCGCTCGCGCCCGACCGCTTCGTCTGGTGGCGAGCCTAGGCCGTTACGCCCTCGGGGCCGCCGGCCTGGCGGTGATCTGCGCCTCGCTGGCCCTCGCCGCCGTGGCGATCCGCCGCCGGGTGCTGCCCGACTGGACCGGGGCGCCCGCCCGCCTGGCCGAGGTCGTGGTCGGACTGGCTGCGCTGATCGGGATCCTCGAGTTGCTGGGCACGGTCGGCCTGTTCGCGTTCGTCCCGATCGTGATCGCCTGCGTGCTCGTCGGATGGGCCTCGCTGCGCTCGGCGTCCCTGGGGCCAAGCAGGCCCGTCCGGTCCGGTACCGCCACTACCACGGGCCGGCTGGCCACCGTGCTCGCCCTGCTCGCCGCCGCCACCGTGCTCGCCGAGTGGGGCGCGCTGAGCATCCAGTCCTACAACGTCGGGATCCGCGGCTTCGACTCGCTCTGGTACCACCTGCCGTGGGCGGCGAGCTTCGCGCAGACCGGGAACGTAGTCTCGCTGCGCTTCACCGACGTCGAGTACCTGACGCCGTTCTATCCGGCCACGGCCGAGATGCTGCACGGGCTGGGGATCGTGCTGCTCGGCCGCGACACGCTCTCGCCGGGGTTCAACCTCGTGTGGCTCGCGCTGACCCTGCTGGCGGCGTACTGCATCGGGCGCCCCCGTGGCGTGGGCGCCGCCACCCTGCTGGGCGCCGCCGTGGCCATGGCGACCACGATGATGGACTACTCCCAGGCCGGCGCCGCGGCCAATGACATCGTCGCCGCGTTCTTTCTGCTAGCCGCGGTGGCCCTGCTGATGACCGCGCCCGAGGAGCCCGCGGCCCTGGTCCTGGCGGCGGTCGCCGCGGGTCTCGCCGTGGGCGTCAAGCTGACCGTCCTCGCCCCGGTCCTCGGCCTCACGATCGGCATCCTCCTCTTGGCCCCCCGCGGGCGCCGGCGCGCCACCGCCGGCCTGTGGCTCGGACCGCTCATCCTGGCCGGCGGATTCTGGTACGCGCGCAACCTGATCACGGTCGGCAACCCGCTTCCGTGGACGAGCCTGCGAGGCGTGCTGCCCACGCCGGCGCCGGCGCTCCAGCAGCACACCGGCTTCTCGGTGGCGCACTACCTGACGAACACGCACTTCTGGAGCGCCTTCGCCGAGCCGGCGCTCGCGTCCGGCCTCGGACGTTGGTGGTGGGCGGTGCTGGCCGCGGCTGTGCTCGGCCCCCTGCTGTGCCTGCTCCCAACGCGGGGCTTGGCAGATAACCGTCGCATAGCGCGGGTCATCTGCCAAACGCCCGATCGCACGGTGCGGATGCTCGGCTTCGCCGCGCTGTTTTCCCTGGCCGCCTACCTCATCACCCCCGAGACGGCCGCCGGCCCGGCCGGCGACCCGCTCGGCTTCGCGTTCAATCTGCGCTACCTGGCGCCGGCGCTCGCGCTGTCGCTGGCGGTGGCGCCGCTGGCTCCGCCGCTCACCGCGCCCGCCGCGCGCACGCCCACCGCGATCGGACTCGCGGTGCTGCTCGCCGGCACCGTGGCCCAGCCGCGGCTGTGGCCATCCGGGCACACCCTCGGCGCGATCCTCATCGGGGCGGCCGCACTCGCCCTGCTCGCGCTGACCCGGACGCGGCTCGCGATCGTCGCGGCGGCGATCCTCGCCCTGATCGTCGCCGGCTACCCCCTCCAGCGCCACTACCTGCGCGGGCGCTACGTCTACCACGCGAACGTCTCATCCCTGGCCCCGGTCTGGGCGCAGTTCCGGACCATTCACAACGCGCGCGTGGGCATCGTCGGCACGTTCGGTGGCTTCTTCGCCTATCCGCTGTCCGGCCTCGACGACTCCAGCCGCGTGCAGTACATCGCCCAGCGCGGACCGCACGGCTCGTTCACGCCAATCGCCACCTGCGCTCGATGGCGTGCCCAGGTGAACACCGCGCACTTGAACTATCTCATCACCACACCAGCACGCGACCCGTGGCACCCGAGGGTGCTCAGCCGCTCCCCCGAGGGCACCTGGACCGCCGGCGACCCGGCCGCCCAGCCCGTCTACCACGCGGACGCGCTCGGCCAGCCGATCGTGGTGTACCGGATCCGAGGCCCGCTTGATCCGGCCGGGTGCGGGTAAGCTGGCCCGATGTCCACCGCTACCGATCCTCTGGCCGACCCCGAGCTGCTCGAGACCGAGTGGGATCTCGCCCCGCTGCTCGACGGCGCCGGCGACGATCGCGGTGGGGCCGAGCGCATGCTCGACCTGGCGCGGGACCGGGCGACGACATTCGCGCAGGCGCACGCGGGCAAGGTGGCCGAGCTCGACCAGGCGGGCCTTCACGACGCGATGCGCGAGCTCGAGGCGATCCACGAGCTGATCGGCCGAGTCGGCTCGTACGCCAGCCTGCGCTTCTCCGTCGACACGGCCGAGCCCGCGCGCGGGGCGCTGCTCCAGCTCGTGCAGGAGCGCGCCACCGAGGTCGAGACGCTGCTGCTGTTCTTCGAGCTCGAGTGGGCCGCGCTCGCGGACGACCGGGCCGAGGAGCTGCTGGCCGGCGAGCGCCTGGACTTCTGCCGCCACCACCTGCGCAGTGTGCGCCGCTACCGCCCGCACCTGCTCTCCGAGAGCGAGGAAAAGGTCCTGGCCGAGAAGTCGATCTCGAGCCAGGCCGCGTGGAGCCGCCTGTTCGGCGAGCTCGTCGCCGCGCTCCGCGTGCCGCTGGACGGCCAGGAGCTGACCCTCGACGTCGCGCTCAGCCGCCTCCAGCAGTCCGATCGAGAGGTTCGTCGCGAGGCCGCCGACGCGGTCACCAAGACCCTCGAGCCAGGGCTCCGCACCCGCGGCTTCATCTACAACACGCTGGCCTACGACAAGTCGGTCGAGGACCGGCTGCGCCACTACCCGCACTGGCTGGCCAGCCGCAACCTGTCCAACGAGGCCTCCGACGAGTCGGTCATGGCGCTGATCGAGGCGGTCCGCGCGCGCTTCGACATCCCCCAGCGCTGGTATCGGCTGAAGGCCCGACTGCTCGGCATCGATCGGCTGGCCGACTACGATCGCTCGGCCCCGATCCTGCGCGAGGACCTCGTGTACTCGTTCGCCCAGGCCCGCGAGCTGGTGCTCGACACCTACCAGTCGTTCTCGCCGGCCGCCGGCCAGGTCGCCCGGCGCTTCTTCGAGGAGCGCTGGATCGACGCGCCTCCCCGGCCACACAAGCGCGGCGGCGCATTCTGCGCCTACACCGTTCCGAGCGTCCACCCGTACGTGCTGCTCAACTTCACCGCGCAGCGCCGCGACGTGCTGACCATGGCCCACGAGCTCGGCCACGGCCTGCACGCCGCCCTGGCCCAGCCCCAGGGCGTCTTTCACCAGTCAACGCCGCTCACCCTGGCCGAGACCGCCTCGGTATTCGGCGAGGAGCTCGTGTTCGGGCGCATGCTGTCCGACGCCGCCGGCGAGGAGCAGCGCCTCGGGCTGCTGGCCGAGCGGATCGACGGCGCAGTCGCCACCGTGTTCCGCCAGATCGCCATGAACCGCTTCGAGCACCTGTTCCACACCCGCCGGCGCGCCGAGGGCGAGCTGTCAACCGACCGCATCTGCGAATCGTGGGTGGAGGCCCAGAGCGAGCTGTTCGGCGACTCGGTCGAGATCACCGAGGGCTACCGCATGTGGTGGTCCTACGTGCCTCACTTCATCAACACGCCCGGCTACGTGTACGCCTACGCCTACGGGCTGCTGCTGGCGCTGTCGGTCTACAGCCGCTACCTGGACGAGGGCGAGTCGTTCGTGGCGCAATACATCGAGCTCCTGTCCGCCGGCGGCTCGCGCAGCCCGGAACAGCTGGCCGAGATCGTCGGCATCGATCTCACCGACCCCGGCTTCTGGGACGCCGGCCTCGCCCTGGTCGAGAAGCAGCTGACCGAGGCCGAGGCGCTCGCGGCCTAGCTGCGCCACATCTCGACGAGCGGACCGCCAGCGCCGTGCACCGGGTCCTGGTCGGGCACCGGGACGCGGGCGATGTTCGCGAGGACCTCGTCGTGCTCGGCGGGATCGCCGCGGCGCAGGTCCCAGTCCATTCCGTTCGGGTAGGCCCCGACGACCAGCAGTTCCGAGCTCGAGCCGAGGTTGCAGTGACCGGTTCCGGCCGGCAGCACGACCACGTCTCCCGATCGCAGCTCGAACCGACCGCCCTCGGGGCCGCCCAGCATCACCTCGGCGCGCCCGGCGGCGATTCCCAGCACCTCGTGGGCGGTCGAGTGGAAGTGGTGAAACGGATAGATGCCATCGCGCCAGGCACCGAGCCAGCCGTGGCCGGCGAACAACTCCTCGTACGCGCGGGCGCCCGCGTCAGCGTTCAGGGCGCCGCGATACACGAGCACGGGCAGAGGCGAGTTCGGGATCGCCCCATCGTCGTCGAACGTCAGGGCGACGCGGGCGATCAGTGGTGGGCTTTGCGCAGCCGCGCGCGCTCCTCCTGGCGCTCCACGACGTTGACGATCAGCTTCATCACCTGCTCGATGCCAGTGGCCTTCGCGTCGCCGTGTGCAAACGCCTCGCGCCAGTCGCGCACGCGACCCTTGGTGGCCAGCTCATTGAAGTGCGAACGGGACACCGAAACGGTCACCTTGGCGTCCGAGGGCACGTCGCGCGTCACCTTCGGTCCCGGCAACTCGACCCGATAGATCTGCACGTCACCGCGGCCGCGTAGCTCGAGCCCGGCTACGAGCTTGAGCGACTGGAGGGCGGGGACCTCATCGAGGAACCGCTTGACCGCGGTCTCGATCAGGGCTTTCGTGTCGCTCGCCATCTCCCCTAGATCTTGTTGCGCTCGAGCAGCTTGCGCCCGATCACCATCCGCTGGATCTCGCTCGTCCCCTCGCCGATCAGCAGCAGAGGCGCGTCGCGGTAGATCCGCTCGATCTCGTATTCCTTGGAATAGCCATAGCCCCCGTGGATCCGCAGGCACTCCTCGGCGCAGAAGCGCCCGGCCTCCGAGGCGAACAGCTTGGCCATCCCGGCCTCGATGTCCGAGCGCTCGCCGGCGTCCTTCATGCGGGCCGCCCGGTGGGTGAGCAGGCGCGCGGCCTCGACCTGGGTGGCCATGTCGGCCAGCTTGAACTGGATCGCCTGGTGCTGGGAGATCGGCTTGCCGAACGCGCGCCGCTCCTGGGAGTACTTCAGCGCGAGCTCCAGCGCGCGTTGCGCAAGCCCTACGCCGCGGGCCGCCACGTTCACGCGTCCCAGCTCGAGCGCGTCCATCATCTGCGGGAAGCCCTTGTTCAGCCCCGCCTCCTCGCCGCCGAGGATGTTCTCCACCGGGCAGCGATAGCCGTCGAACACGAGCTCGGTCGACTCGACGCCCTTGTAGCCCATCTTCTTGATCTTGGGCGGCACGTTGAACCCGGCCCACTCGCCGGTGTTCTCCGCGGCCCCCGGCTCTTTCTCGGCGATGAAGCACGTGAGACCCCGGTGCTTCGGCTCGGCCGTCGGATCGGTCCGCACGAGGACGAACACCAGGCTCGAGCGCAGCCCGTTCGTGACCCACATCTTCGTCCCGTTGATCTCGTAGGCGTCGCCGTCGGGGAGCTTCTTGGCCGACGTCTTGATCGCGGCCACGTCGGACCCCAGCTCGGGCTCGGACAGCGAGAAGGCGGCGCGCATCTCGCCCGTGGCCATCTTCGGGAGGAACTTGTGCTTCTGCTCCTCGGTGCCGAACTTCATCAGCAGGTAGGACCCGATGAAGTGGGTGTTGACGATCCCGCTGATGCTGATCCAACCGCGCGAGAGCTCCTCGACGATCATCGCGTAGGTGGTCAGGTCGAGCCCCATCCCGCCGTACTCCTCGGGGATGGTCACCCCGAACAGCCCGAGCTCCTTCATCTGCTCGACGATCGGTTCGGGGAACTCGTCCTCGCCGTCGTAGTGCTCGGCGTTGGGGATGATCTGCTCGTCGGCGAACTGGTGCACCATCTCGCAGATCGCCTTCTGCTCGTCGGTCTTGTCGGTATAGGGGGTCGCGATCGCCATATCGTGGTTGCTCCTCGGGGTCTTCAGGAACAGCCGAGCATACCCGCCGCCAGCGGGACTCGCCGTCCGTCAAAAACCCGCAATCAGCTGCGGGTGCGCCCGATCGCGGCGGCTTCGGACTTGACGCCGTGGCGCCAGGCGGTCTCGGGCCGGCCCTCGGGCTGGCCGTCGACCTCCACGTCGACCCGCTCGTTGAAGAAGCACAGCCGGCCGGCGATGCTGTCCACGGCGGACAGCGGATCCTCGTAGTACCAGATCAGGTCCTTGACGGTCTCGCCGTTCGGAACGCGCACGGCGTAGTAGCTTGCGATGCCCTTGTACGGGCAGCGGGTCGCCGTTTCCGTGGGCTCCAGCTCGGCCTGGACGTCCTCGCGGGGCAGGTACCAGCGGATCGGCAGGTTCGACTCGAACAGGGCCATCGCCCGATCTGACTCGGCCAGCACCTCGCCGTCGAGCGAGACGCGGATATGGCGTGAGGTGGGCATCACATCGACCCGGTGGTACGGATCGCGCGGGTGGACGAAGATCTCCTCGCCCTCCTCGTACCAGTGGTCCATCCGGTCGAAGTAGAACGCGACCAGGTCCTTGATCGGCGCCGCGCCCTCGAGCGGCTCCGGGTAGTACCAGGCGCCGTTCTCGACCACGGTGCCGCCGACCCGGATCGTGTGGTAGGACGCCTCGCCCTTCTTCGGGCACTTGGTGTGCCGGTCGGAGGGCTCGAGCACGTCCGCGCGCACGTCCTCGGGCGGGAAGTAGTAGACCGGCTGGTGCCCGGACTCCGACACCAGCAGCGTTCGCCGGCTGTCGGCGATCGTCTCGCCGCCGACCTCGATCCGCACCCACTTCAGGCACGGCTCCATGTACAGCGCCTTGCCGGGCGGCGCCGTCTCGAAGTTGAAGGTGCCCGCCGGATCCTTCCCCAGTGGCCCGGTGCCGGTCATCAGCCCCATGTAGTCCCGAGCCTACCAAAGCGAACCCGGGGCCAAGAAGAAACAGTCGGTTAAAAAAATCGCCGCCGGCCGCAACCAGACCGATCGCCGGAAGATTCCGACGAGCTCCTCACGGAGCCGAACCCGCATGTAGTCGGTCCAGGCCCCCTTGCGCCGGCGGCCGAACCGGCATTGTTACGCAAACTTCATCAAAGGTCACGAAAATGGACAAATGTTTGACTAAGGGGGCTCTTAGCCGAGCTACCCGCCCACCACGATCCCGAGCCAGACGATGGCCAGCGAGACCAGGAAGATCGCCGCGTCGAGCACGTGTGAGTCGGGCCGGCGCATATGTGCTCCGATCAGGATCCCGACGAGCGCGACCAGGCCGAGCTTGACCTGAAGGGTCGAATCGCTCCACTTGTGCTCGTGGCCGGCCAGCGCCGCGCCGCTGACGATCAGCAAGATGAACGCGATCACCGTTCCGATCCCGAACCGGCGCGCGGCGGCGCGCAGAGGCTCCCGGTCCGCCAGGCCGCGCAGCACCGGAACCACCACCGCGGCCAGCATCAACTGCCCGCCGACGAAGAAGGCCATGCCCAGCAGGTGCAGCCACAGGACTCCGTTCCAGAACGTCACGGCAGCCGATCCTGGCACACTGGCCGCCTTCATGAACTTCGCTCGCGACGTGGTCGATCACGCCCCGCCGGACCGTCTGGCCCTGGTCGAACTCGACAACGCCGGCCGGCGGCACGAGTGGCGCTTCGGCGAGGTATCCGATCGAAGCGCGCGCCTGGCCGGGGCCCTGACCCGGGAGCACGGAGTCGACCGCGGGGGCGTCGTGATGACGCTGATCGGCAACCGGCCCGAATGGGTGCTGACCATGTTGGCCTGCTTCCGGATCGGCGCCGTCGCCCTGGCCTGCAACGAGCAGTTGCGCGCCCGCGACCTGGCGCTGCGGATCGAGGCCGCGCAGCCCAGCCTGATCGTGGCCGACGAGCGCAACCTCGGCGAGCTGCACGGCGGCGGGACCGTCCTGCCCGGTGATCGCCGTCCCCGACGAGAAGCTGTTCACAACGGGCCAGCCGGCACCTGCCGTCGATCTGAACCCGGATGACCCGTGCCTCATCACGTTCACCAGCGGCACCACCGGCGAGCCGGCCGGCGTGGTCCACGGGCAGCGCTACCTGCCCGGCCAGCGCCTCCAGGCCGAGCACTGGCTGGACGCGCGACCCGGCGATCTGGTGTGGTGCACCGCGGCCACCGGCTGGTCCAAGTCGGCCCGCAACACGTTCATCGCGCCCTGGCTGCGCGGGGCCGCCGCGCTCCTGCACGATCACCGCTTCGATCCCGCCCAGCGTCTGGAGCTGCTCGCCACCGAGCGCGTCAACGTGCTGTGCATGGCCCCCACCGAGTACCGGGTGATCGCCAAGCGCGTCGAGATCAAGCCGCTTGAGCACCTGCGCTCTCTGGTTGCCGCCGGCGAGGCGCTCAACCCCGAGGTGATCCGCACCTTCCGCGAGACCACGGGGCTCGAGATCCGCGACGGCTACGGCCAGACCGAGACCGGGCAGCTGACCGGCAACCCGCTCGGCGAGCCGGTCCGCCCGGGCTCGATGGGTCGCCCCCTGCCCGGGGTCGAGCTCACCGTGGACGACGGCGAGTTGGTGCTGGCCGACCCCGGAACCGACCCCACGTTCTTCGTCGGCTATCTCGACGGTTCGCCGGCGCTCGCCGACCGTCCCTGGCGGACCGGCGACCGGGTCCGCCAGGACGACGACGGCTACGTGTACTTCGAAGGGCGGACCGACGACGTGATCATCTCGGCCGGCTATCGGATCGGGCCGTTCGAGGTTGAGTCGGCGCTGGTCTCCCACGCCGCGGTGGCCGAGGCGGCGGTGGTCGCCGCGCCCGACGAGGAGCGCGGGGCGGTCGTCCGCGCGGTGGTCGTCCTGCGCGACGGCTTCGCCCCGGCCGAGGCCCTGGCCGCCGAGCTCCAGGAGCACGTCAAGGCGCAGACCGCGCCGTACAAGTACCCGCGGATCGTCGAATTCGCCGACGAGCTGCCCAAGACCGCGTCGGGAAAGATCCAACGGGCTAGCCTCAGGAGGCAATGGGCCAAGAGCGGCCAGTGATCGGCATCTGCACCGCGCTCGCCCGCGCGCAATGGGGCGTGTGGAAGGAGCGGGACGCCGCGCTTCTCGCGATGAGCTACATCGCGGCCATCCAGCGCGCCGGCGGACTGGCGGTGATGATCCCGCCCGACGGTCGCTTCGAGGACGAGTGCGATCAGATGCTCGACCTGCTCGACGGGCTGATCCTGGCTGGAGGCAGCGACATCGACCCGGCCTGCTACGGCGCCGACCCCCACCCCCAGACCCTCCACACCGTGCCCGAGCGCGATCGCTCGGAGCTCGCGCTGGCCTGCCGTGCGGTCGAGCGCGACCTGCCGGTACTCGGCATCTGCCGGGGCATGCAGCTGATCAATGTCGCCTTCGGCGGGACGCTGCGCCAGCACCTCCCCGAGGAGCTCGGGCACGAGGAGCACCGCCGCACCCCGGGCAGCTTCGAGGGGTCAGACCACGACGTGCGCCTGACCCCCGGATCGCTGGCCGCGCGCGCCGCCGGCGAAGAGATCCACGCCACCAAGTCCCACCATCACCAGGGCGTCGCGACGGTGGGCGCCGGCCTCGAGGTCACCGGCGTCTCGACGCTCGACGACCTCCCCGAGGCGCTCGAGGCGCCCGGGCGCCGCTTCGTGCTCGGGGTGCAATGGCATCCGGAGGCCGACGAGCGCAGCCGCGTCGTGGCCGCCCTGGTCGCGCAGGCGCGCCGGTACCGCGACGAGGCCGCCGTCGCCGGCAAGGGCAACGGCAACGGGCGTGCGGTGGCCTACCGCAGCGGGCGCGGCTCGCCGTAGCCCGCCGCGCGCACCGACTCGGTCACGCGCCGGGCGTGGACCTGGCCGCGCGTCTCGAGTATGAGCTGCACCGCGGTCTCACGCACGTGCAGATCGAACCCCTCGCGGATGTGCTCCACGTCGAGCAGGTTGGCCCGGAGCTCCCCGACCAGCGCGAGCAGCCGCGCCAGCGACCCGGGCCGGTCCGGCAGCGAGGCCAGCAGCACGAGGCGCCGGCCGGCCTGGCTCTCGTGACGGCGCGCCACCTCGGCGAGCAGGCCGGCGTCGACGTTGCCGCCGGATAGCAGCACCACCGTGGTGCCTTGCGGTGCGGCGGTCGTCCGGCCGGAGAGCAGTGCCGCGGCGCCGACCGCGCCCGCACCCTCGACCACGAGCTTGGCCCGCTCGAGCAGGAACACCATCGCCTCGGCGACCTCGTCCTCCTCGACCGCCACCACGTCGTCGACCCAGCGATCGATCAGCGACAGCGTGAGCTCGCCGGGACGTTTGACCGCGATCCCGTCGGCGATGGTCAGGGCGGACTCGACCGGGACCGGCTTGCCCGCCTCGAGCGACCCCCGCACGGGCGCGCAGCGGGCCGCCTGCACGCCGATCACCTCGATCGAGGGCCGCTCGGACTTGAGCGCGATGGCCACCCCGCTGACCAGCCCGCCGCCGCCGATCGGGACGATCACCCGGGCCAGGTCCTGGACCTGATCGAGCAACTCGAGCCCGATCGTGCCCTGCCCGGCGATCACGTAGGGATCCTCGAACGGATGGACGAACGCCACTCGCTCGTCCCGCGCGGCGAACTCGCGCGCCGCGTCGAGCGCGTCGTCCACGGTGGCACCCACCATCTGCACCTCGGCCCCGAGCCCGCGCGCCGCCTCGACCTTGGCGATCGGCGCCGCCTCTGGCATGAAGACGTAGCAAGGCACGCCGCGCGCTTTCGCCGCATGGGCAACGGCCTGGGCGTGGTTGCCGGCGCTGCCGGTGACCACCCCGTGGGCGCACGCCTCGCCCAGCGCGGCCACCTTGGACAGCGCTCCGCGCAGCTTGAACGAGCCGGTGCGCTGCAGGTTCTCCGCCTTGAACACCACAGTCGCGCCGGCGCGTTCGCTGAGCGTGCGGGAGCTCAGCACCGGCGTCTCACGCACGATCCCGGCTCCGGCCACGCGGGCGCGCCGCACGTCTAAGAAGTCGATGTCAATCAGGAATCGCCACCACCGCGTCGATTTCCACCAGAGCACCACGAGGCAGCCCGGCCACGGCGATCGCCACGCGGGCCGGCGGATCGGACTCGAAGAACGACTCGTAGACCTCGTTGACCGCCGCGAACGAGCCCATGTCGGTCAGATACACAGTCAGCTTGACCGCGTCGCCGAGGGTGGCGCCGGCCGCCGCGCACACCGCGGCCAGGTTCTCCAGGCACCGTCCCGCCTGGTCGGCGGCGGTGGCCCCGACGATCTCCCCGCTCTTCGGATCGAGCGGGATCTGTCCGGAGCAGAACAGGAGGCCGCCGGCGCGCACGGCGTGCACGTAGGGCCCCACCGCCTCCGGAGCGCCGGACGCCGATATCGACTCACGGTGTGTTGGCAACTGGTTCCTCCTCGGTGGGGGGCTTCACACAGCGTATTGCCCGCGTGTGGGTCGGGGTAGCCTGAGATCGTGCCGAACCGCCTCGGGGGCGAGAGCTCGCCGTACCTGCTGCAGCACAAGGACAACCCGGTCGACTGGTATCCGTGGGGCGAGGACGCGCTCTCCCGCGCGCGGGCCGAGGACCGCCCGCTGCTCGTCTCGATCGGCTACTCGGCCTGCCACTGGTGCCACGTGATGGCCCACGAGTCATTCGAGGACCCCGACGTCGCCGCGATCATGAACGAGCGGTTCGTGTGCGTGAAGGTCGACCGGGAGGAGCGCCCCGACATCGACGCGATCTGCATGGAGGCCTGCCAGGCGCTGACGGGGCACGGCGGCTGGCCGCTCAACGCGTTCCTCACCCCCGACGGGGTTCCCTTCTACGCCGGGACGTACTTCCCGCCGGAGTCGCGCCACGGACTGCCGAGCTGGCGGATGGTGCTCGACGGCGTGGCCCAGGCGTGGGCGGGCCGCCGCGAGGAGATCCTCACCCAGGGCACGCGGATGGTCCAGGCGCTGAGCGCCACCGAGCAGCTCGAGCCCTCGGTCGAGCCGATCCGCGACGAGGACCTGCGCACCGCGCTGGTGTCGCTGTGGAACGGCTACGACCGGGCAAACGGCGGCTTCGGACGGGCGCCGAAGTTCCCGCCGGCCTCGGTGATCGAGCTCCTGCTGGCTCGCGGCGAGCACGAGATGTCGCTCGGCACGCTCGAGGCGATGGCCCGCGGCGGGATCTACGACCAGGTCGGAGGCGGCTTTGCCCGCTACTCGGTCGACGCCACCTGGACCGTCCCGCACTTCGAGAAGATGCTCTACGACAACGCGCTGCTCGCCCGCGCGTACCTGCACGGCTGGCAGGTCTCGGGGCGGGAGCGCTTCCGGCGGGTGTGCTGCGAGACGCTCGACTGGGCGCTGCGCGAGATGCGCGGTCCCGAGGGCGGCTTCTGCTCGGCGCTCGACGCCGACTCCGAGGGCGTCGAGGGGAAGTTCTACGTGTGGAGCGAGTCCGAGCTGCGCGAGGCCCTCGGCCCGGAGCTGGCCCACGCCGCGCTCGAGTACTTCCGCCCGCGACCGTTCGAGCACGGCCTGATTCTCGAGGGGCGCGGTCCCGAGCCCGATCCGGCGACGCTCGAAGAGATCCGCCGGCGACTGCTCGAGACCCGCGCGCACCGGGTCCGTCCAGGCCTCGACGACAAGCGCCTGACGTCGTGGAACGCGCTGATGATCGGCGCGCTGGCCGAGGCCGGCGCCGCGCTCGGTCGCCCCGACTACGTGCAGGCGGCGGTCGACTGCGCGACCTTCGTGCTGAGCGATTTGCGTGACGCCCAGGGCCGCCTGCTGCGCACCTGGAAGGATCGTCACGGCCGGCTCGCCGCGTACCTGGAGGACCACGCGTTCCTGCTCGAGGCGCTGATCGTGCTGTATGAGGCCACCGGGGATCCGCGCTGGTACGCCGAGGCCACCGCGCTGGCCGCGGTGATGATCGAGCGCTTCTCCGATCCCGAGCGGGGCGGCTTCTACACCACCGCTGACGACCACGAGCGGCTCGCCGCCCGGCGCAAGGACCTGGAGGACTCGCCGATTCCGTCGGGCAACTCGGCGGCCGCCCTCGGCCTGCTGCGCCTGGCCACGCTCTCCGGCGAGGGCGCCTACGAGCGCCACGCGCTCGGCGTGTTGCGGCTGCTCTTCCCGCTCGCCGCGCGTCATCCCCAGGCCTTCGGCCACCTGCTTCAAGCCGGCGACTTCTACCTGGCGCCGGTCAAGGAAGTGGCCATCGTCGGACCGCAGCCGGAGGCGGATCAGCTGCTGCGGGTGGTCCGCGAGAGCTACCGGCCGCACCTGGTCCTAGCCGCCGGCCGAGCCGACGGCGTGCCGCTGCTCGAGGGTCGCGCGCCGGTCGACGGCCACGCCGCGGCCTATGTGTGCGAGCGCTTCGTCTGCCAGGCGCCGGTGACCAGCCCAGACGATCTCGCCGCGGCCCTGTGAGGGCCACGGCGGCTTGGACGCGGACACCGCATGCCCCGGCCCTACCTCCGGGCGTTCCCCTCTCCTCGAGCTCCCAGGATGAGCCGGTTCAAGAGCCGCATGCGGCGCCCGCATGGCCCATAGATACCCAATGCTCATAATTCCTTCACAAGGTTCGCGACCGTTCCGGCTGATGGTGCGCGCCGGGTTCGTGGCCCGGGCGGTCACCTACGGCGTGATCGGCGGGATCGCGCTGGCGCTCGCGATGGGCGCGGGCTCGACGCCGGCCGCGCCCAACCAGCAGGGGGCCCTGGCCTTCATCGCCGGCGCCCCGCTCGGGCGACTGGCAGTGGCCGTGGCGGCGGGGGGGCTGCTCGCCTACGCGCTCTGGAAGCTGGAACAAGCCGCGTTCGGGCGAGGGCCCGAGGGCGGCGGAGATCCAGACCTGAAGGACCGGGTGTCCAGCGCCGGCGGGGGTGTCGTGTATCTCGCCTTCTTCGTGGTGGCGCTGCGCATCCTGTTTGGCAGCTCGAGCAGCGGCTCGAGCGCACCGTCCAAGGCGGCCGCGGGCGTGCTCGGCTGGCCGGGCGGATCGGTCATTGTCGGCGTCGCCGGCGCGGTGCTGATCGCGATCAGCGCGTTTCAGATCTACGAGGCCTGCCGTGGCCGGTTCGCCCAGGACTCGAAGCTGCGTGACATGAGCTCGCTCGAGCGCCCTACGTTCATGGCGCTCGGACACGTGGGGCTGGTCGCCCGCGCGCTCGTGTTCGTGCTCGTGGGCTACTTCCTGGTCAAGACCGCGATCGACTTCAATCCGCATGATGCCGTCGGGCTCGACGGCGCGCTGACGCGGGTTCGACGGGAGCCGTTCGGGCCGTGGCTGCTGGGCGTGACCGCCGCCGGCCTGCTCGTGTTCGCCGCCTACTCGCTGCTCGAGGCGCGCTACCGGCGGCTCTAGGCGCGGGCCCGGCGTGAACTGTCCGAGGTCGGACAGCCGCGCCGGTCGAGGCGGCGCGGGGACGAGCGTTCGACGGCTAGTCTTGCCCGCGCCGTGAGCAGCCTGTTCGAGCCCAACGACCAACTCGACCACATCGCCGAGTTCGCGGACTCGGGCGTGCGGATCTTCCAGCGCCAGGGATCGCTGGTCGGCGTGCCGGGGTCATATGGGCTCAAGCGCTGGCTGTACCGCCGCTGGCGCAACAACGGCAACGCGATCTACACGTTCCTCGGCTCGCTGGTGGCCATCGGGCTGAGCGGCACGTGGGCGTACATCGTCAAGCAGCCGTTGGTCTTCCCGAGCCTCGGCGCCACCGCGTTTCTGATCTTCGAGACGCCGATGGCCGAGGTGGGCACGCCGCGCAACACGATCGTCGGCCATACCGTCGGCGTCCTGGCGGGAGCTTTGTCGCTCGCCATCTTCGGCCTGTTGAACTCTCCCAGCGTGTATGTCTCGGGCATCACGGTCGGGCGGGTGTGCGCGATCGCGCTCGCGGTGGCGCTCACCGGCGGCGTGCTGCGGGTGCTCCGTGCCGCCCATCCGCCGGCCGGCGCGACCACGATCATCGTCGCGTCGGGCCTGCTCCACACGCCCCGCCAGATGCTCGACGTGCTGATCGGGGTGCTGCTGCTGACGATCGCCGGCTGGCTGCTCAACCGGGCCTTGGGTGTGCCGGCGCCGGTCTGGGCCGCTCCGCGTTGACCGATTAGCCGCGCCCCGTTGCCCGGTTAGCCGCGCCCCGTTGACCGAATATCCGCGCTCCGTTGACGGGTTAGACGCGCCCGAATCCCGGGGATAACGCTCCACATGCCCCGTCCACGGGTGGTTTTGCCGCTGCTGTTCGCGCTGCTTATCGCCGTCCTCGGCCCCCGACCGGCCGTCCTGGTCGTCGGCGCGTCGCATCCCGCTCAGCGGAGCACCCCGGCCAATCCCGTCGCCCAGACCACCCCGACGCCCAACTGGCTACCGGCCGACAAGCAGGGCTTCGGCACCTCGCGCACGCTGGCCAGCAAGGTGTGGTTCACGCTCGAGGGTGGCGGTCTGAGCGAGGTCTATTACCCCAGGCTCGACACCCCGAGCTTCCGCGGCCTGCAGTTCGCCGTCGACGGCGTGCCCGAACGCGACGGGAGCGCGCACCGGGTGGTGCTCGCCGATCCGAGCAGCCTGACCTATCGCCAGGTGAATACCGATGGGCACCACCGGTGGCGCCTGACCAAGACCTACGTCACCGATCCGAGCCGTTCGACCGTGCTGATGAACATCCGCTTCGAGTCGCTCGACGGGCGACGCCACCGTGTGGCGATCCTCGCCGACGCCGCGCCGTCCAACGAAGCCGATCCCACCCCGGGGTCTTGCTCTCGGTCGGGCGGGCTGGCCAGCGATCCGCAGATGGCGATCGCGCTCGCCGGCCGGCCGGCAGTCAAGGTCGGCGCGTGCTCCGCACACGACGGAATCGTCAGCTCCACGACGTCGACCACCCTGAGCGGGCGACCGGGTCATCAGTTGCTGACGCTGGCGCTGGGCTTCGCCGGCACCCGCGGGGGCGCCCTGGCCGCGGCGCGGGCTTCGCTGCACGCCGGCTGGGATGCCGTGGCCCGGAGCTATGCCAACGGCTGGCACGACTACCTGAGCTCGCTGCGCAAGCCGCCCCCCAGCCTCGCCACCGCCACCGAAAGCCGTGAGTACGGGGTCTCGCAGATGGTGCTCGCGGCCAGCGAGGACAAGACCTACCGCGGCGCGTTCGTGGCCTCCCCGACCATGCCGTGGGCATGGGGCACCGGGCTTCAGACGCCGAGCGGGCCCTACCACCTGGTGTGGTCGCGCGACCTGTACGAGATCGCCACGGCGCTGATCGCCGAGGGCGACACGGCCGGCGCCCAGCGCGCCCTGCATTTCCTGCTCTTCCGCCAGCAGGAGCCGGACGGCTCGTTCCCGCAGAACTCCGACGTCACCGGCAAGCCTGCGCTGACCAACCTCCAGCTCGACGAGGTGGCGGACCCGATCATCCTGGCCTGGCAGCTCGGACAGCACGACCCGGCGACCTGGCAGCACGTCAAGCTGGCCGCCGACTTCATCGTCGGCTTCCACGACGACCAAGGCCACACTGCGCCCTACACCCCTCAGGAGCGCTGGGAGAACCAGGCCGGGTACTCGCCGGCCACGATCGCCACCGAGATCGCCGGGCTCGTGTGCGCGGCGACCATCGCGCAGCAGCGCGGTGACAGCGCTTCCGCGACCAAGTACCTCCAGACCGCGGACGCCTGGCGGCGCAATCTGAACGCCTGGACGCTCACCACCACCGGCCCCTACGGAGGCGCCTACTACCTGCGGCTGACCAAGGACGGCAACCCGAACGCCGCCACCAGCTACAGCGTCGGCGACAGCGGCCCCACGCTCGACCAGCGCGCCGTCGTCGATCCGAGCTTCCTCGAGCTGGTCCGCCTGGGTGTAGTTGGGCCCGGCGATCCGAACATCCTGTCGACGATCCGCGTAGTCGACGCTCAGCTCTCGACGGTCACCCCGAGCGGGCGCTTCTGGCACCGCTACACCGGCGACGGCTACGGCGAGCAGAAGAACGGTCAGCCCTGGGACGTCGGCTTCGCGCCGGACAGCCGGACCACGGTCGGGCGCGTGTGGCCGATCTTCGCCGGCGAGCGCGGCGAGTACGAGCTCGCGGCCGGAAAGGGCGCGACTCCCGAGCTGCGCGCGATGGCCGCCACCGCCAACGCCGGCGGCCTGCTGCCCGAACAGGTGTGGGACCAGAACCCGCCCTCGGGTCAGCCCGGCTTCGCGCCCGGCACGCCGACCTTCTCGGCCACGCCGCTGGCCTGGTCGCACGCGCAGTTCATCCGCCTGGCCTGGTCGGCTGCGGCCGGGCGCCCGATCGAGCAGCCCTCCGTCGTGGCCTGCCGCTACGTGCGCAAGTGCGCGGCGCCGTAGGCGCCCGCCCACCGGCGCCCCCCACGCCACCGGCGCCCCCCACGCCGCCGGCGCCCCCTACAAGACCGGCAGGTAGCGCTCGAGCTCCCAGGGCGTGACCTGCACGCGGTAGTCGTCCCACTCCTGGCGCTTGATCTCGACGTACCGGTTGAACACGTGCTCGCCGAGCACGCGCAGGACGAGCTCGGACTCGGCGGTCAGCTCGATCGCCTCGCCCAGCGTGGCCGGCAGCTGCTCGATGCCCAGCCGGCGACGCTCTTCCGAGGAGAGGTGGTAAAGGTTGGTCTCCATCGGGTCGGGCAGCTCGTAGCGGTGCTCGATCCCCTCCAAGCCGGCCTGCAGCAGCACCGCGAAGGTCAGATACGGGTTGCAGGCTGGGTCGGGGCAACGCAGCTCCATACGCGTCGCCCGCTCGTTGCCGGGGTGATACATCGGGATGCGCACGAGCGCCGAGCGGTTCCGTCGCGACCACGCGAGGTACACCGGCGCCTCATAGCCGGGAACGAGCCGCTTGTAGGAGTTGACCCACTGGGCGAAGATCGAGCAGATCTCGCGGGCGTGACGGAGCTGGCCCGCGATGAACGCCTTGCCCACGTCGGATAGGTAGTACTGATCGTCGGGGTCGAAGAACGCGTTCTGCTCGCCCCGGAACAGCGACTGGTGGGTGTGCATGCCCGAGCCGTTCTTGCCGAACAGCGGTTTGGGCATGAACGTGGCGTGCAGGCCGTACTTCATCGCGTATTCCTTGACCGTGATCCGGTAGGTCATGCAGTCATCGGCCATCTTCAGCGCGTCCGAGTAGCGCATGTCGATCTCGTGCTGGCTCGGGCCGACCTCGTGGTGGGCGTACTCGGTTTGGATCCCCAGCTGATCGAGCGCGAGCACGGTCTCGCGGCGCAGGTCCGATCCCGCATCGAGCGTGGTCAGGTCGAAGTAGCCGCCCTCGTCGAGCACCTCAGTCGAGTTCGCGCTCTTGAAGTAGAAGTACTCGAGCTCCGGGCCGACGTAGTAGTGGTCGAACCCCATCGCCTTGGCCCGGTCGACCGCGCGGCGCAGGACGTGCCGCGGGTCACCCTCGTACGGGGTGCGCTCGGGCGTGAGGATGTCGCAGAACATCCGCGCCACCCCCTGCTCCTCCGGGCGCCAGGGCAGCGTCCGGAACGTGGTCGCGTCGGGCATCGCGATCATGTCCGACTCCTCGATCGGGTTGAAGCCCGTGATCGATGAGCCGTCGAAGCCCATCCCGCCCTCGAACGCGTCGGTCAGCTCGGTGGCGTTGATCGAGAACGCCTTCAGCTGGCCGAGGATGTCGGTGAACCACAGCCGGATGAACCTGATGTCCCGTTCCTGGACGAGCGCCATCACGTCCTCGGGGGTGAGCGGAGAAGCCGTCGCTGCCATGACCCGCCGAACGTTACTTGCTCGCCGGACGTTGCCTTGCTGCCGTCCGATCCGCCGACGGTGTCCGACTATTCTCGATGCGGTGAGGGTTCGCGCTTGGATGGTTGCGCCGCTCGTCGTTCTCGCCCTGTGCGGGACCGCCCTGGCGAGCTCCGGCGGCGCCACTCGATGCGGCCCGGCGGGCGCCAGGACCCTCGCCGGCAACGGACGGGTCCGGGTCTACGTCGTCAACCAGTCCGTCTACGGATGCGCGGTGGCGCGGGGTCGCAGCTTCCGCCTGGGCCACGTCTCGCGCTCGATCGCCGAGTCGCGTGTCGGGCCCGTGGCGGTGGCCGGCGAACTTGCCGCGTACGGCCTTCAGAGCTTTGGCATCGACACGGTGAGCGCCTCGATCGTGGTCCGCCGGCTCACCGACGGCAAGAAGCTGAAGGAGCTCCCGGCCACGCGGGCCGTGAGCGCCGAGAGCTTCGAGTCGATCGGGTCGGTGGCGGTGATCGCCAGCGGCGCAGTGGCCTGGATCGGCTCGGAGCGCTCAATCATCGCGTCGCGCGGCTCGATCGAGGTGCACGCCGCAGGATCCGGCGGGGACCGCGTGCTCGATTCCGGGCCGCGCATCGACCCGAACTCGCTGCGCCTGCACGGCTCGCGGCTGTCCTGGGTCAACGGTGGCGCGACCCGCCACGCCACCCTGCGTTGACGCCTCGCCGATCTCACGCACCCTGCATTGACGGCTCGCCGATCTCCCTGAGGGGCGGATCAGACGCGGGCGGACCGGCGGTCGCTGAGCCAGCGGTTGGCCCAGCGCTCGAGCTCGGTCAACGCTGGCTCCAGGGCGTGGCCCATCTCCGAGAGCGAGTACTCGACTCGCAGCGGGGGGCCCGAGATGACCCGCCGCTGGACCATCCCGCGCCGCTCGAGCTCCTTCATGCGCTCCGACAGCAGCCGGTCGGACAGCTCCGGCACCGCCTGGGCGATCTCCGAGAAGCGCAGCGCGCCGTCCATCAGCACGCGGAGGATCGCCCCGGTCCAGCGCCGGCCGACCAGCTCCACCGCCTCGTGGTAGAGCGGACAACAGCCAGTCGGGCGCGCGTCGCCGCGACCAGTCGCCGGCCCTTCGCGGTCCTTGGCGGCCGAGGCTACGCGTTCCATGGTGGCGGAGGCCGCGTGTTCCGTGGTGGCGTAGCCGGCGCGTTCCGCAGTGGCGGAGGCGACATGTGCCGTGTTGGCTGAGCCAGCGGGTTCCGTCGTGGCGGAGCCGGCGCGGTCGGCGCCGGCCGACCCGCTGCGATCGCCCTGTGACGGATTGTCTTCAGGCGCTCCCATCGCCGGCGGGAAGCTTACGCTGCCTGGAGCGCGCGCGATGCCTCACTGGATCCGTCCACCGGCACCTCGCCGCCAACGTTGACCATCGCCGTGAAGCCCTCCAGGGCAACGCTCGCGATCGCCTCCAGGATCTGCTCGTCGTCCCAGCCCGCCTCACGCGCCTCCTCGTGGAGGTGCATCGGAGCGCGGCCGCGCTCCTCCAGCAACGCCTTCAGGTAGCGCAGCAGCGCCGCCTCGCGGGGGTCCTTGGAGGTGAACTGGCGCGCCATCGCCACCTCGTCGAGTGCCAGGCCGGTCGCCCGGGCCGTGCGCGAGTGCATCGCGATGCCAGGCTCGGAGCCGTAGTACTCCGCCACCGCCAGCGCGATCCGCTCGAGCGTGGCCAGCGTCAGCTTCCCGTGGCGCAGCTCCGAGCGGAACCGCGCG
The DNA here is from genome assembly GCA_963841535.1 of uncultured Solirubrobacterales bacterium. GTDB lineage: Bacteria > Actinomycetota > Thermoleophilia > Solirubrobacterales > Solirubrobacteraceae > Palsa-465. The sequence goes on from CAWJDF010000007.1 coordinate 159,529, forward strand.
TACGCCCGCAGCGCCGCCGGCGAACCCGCCAGCACGCCAAGGAAGTTCGGCAACTGACCGCCGGTCGCGAGCGCGCCACGCAGCACCGGAACAGAGCCCTCCGGAGCGGTCAGGTCGTCATGGATTTGGAATCTGCTCATTGAAGTCTTCATAGTTGACCACCAGGGGGTCCGGGGGCTGTAAGGGCCCTGCCCTTCACTTTCGAGACCTGCTTACGGTTCATAAGTCTAAATCGGCGAGGCCGCGCGCACAAGTGGGCGTCACGCACAAATGCGCCACCGAGCCTTCGCCCCCACGTCCAGGCCACGGGCCGAGACGGGGCTGATCTCCTTATATAGATCGCTGGATAAAGCCCGCATCAGCGCCCGATGCGACCCCAGTAAGCGCGTCCGCGCCCGCGGACCGTCCGAACCGGCGCGGCCCACCGGTCTCCTCCCGCCGGTCTCCTCCCGCGCGCTTGGACCCGCGCGGGCGACGGGGTCCGGCTAGTGCGGGATCGCCGCGTGCGCGCTGGCCGCGGCCACCAGAATCAACAGCAGCCCGAGCATCACGGCCCACAACGCGGCACGATCGGGCCTGAAGCCCGGCCGCTCGTGCCGGCGCAGCGTCGGCCGCGCCACCGGCATATTGCGCTCCGCCCCGCGGCCACGGATCGTCACGGTCCGCCGTCCACCGTCCACGTCGCGAGGCCCAGCGGCCGCCGGAGCCGACGCCCACGCATCCGCCACGGGCGCCGGAGGCGAGGTCGATTCATCCACCAGGCGCGCCGAGGCGGGAACCGCCGCGACCGCGGCGCGCACCGGCACGGGCGCCGAGGCCGGCACCGGGGCCGGGGCCGGGGCGACAACCCTGCGCTGCGCTGGCTCTAGCTCGTATGCAGTCGGGAACCGGAACGCGTCGCGATCCAGCTCCTCCCACCACGGTGTTGCATACCGACGCCGGGCACGCGCAGGAACGCCTGCTTCGGGCATGTATCGACCTCTTTCTCACGCTTACGGGGTTAGCTGACGGGCTCGCGCCGAAAGAGCGGCGCTTCGCGACAGGCACGATTCGCCCCAACAACTTGGGTCCCCCGCTCCCGCCGCCCGCCTGGTGCCGAGCGGCGCGGGATTTCAGCTTTCGGGCGCCGATCCTAACAACGGCCGCGGACGGAGTGCGATCCGACCCTAACCAAATCTGCGCAAGATGCGGCTTCGGTCGGGGGCGCGCGGGGCCGGCGGATTGGCCGCCGGCGCGCTATTCCTGGCCGGCCACCTTGGCCACGAACTTCGCGACGTCCTGGGCGTCGGTGCCCTGGACGACGACCGCCGGCATCGTGCCTTCGCCCAGGCACGCCTCCTCGCTGCCCTTCGGCGGATTCTGGAGACAGCCGTACTGGATCGTGTGCAGGACGAGCTGCTGGGTGGGTTGGATCACGTCGAGGTTGGGGCCCACCTTGCCGACCGAGTTGGCCGCGGCCAGCGTGTGGCAGAGCCCGCAGCGCTCGCCGAAGACCTCGCGGCCGTGCTTCTCGGCGGCGGTCAGCTCGATACCGCCGACCTGGCCATTGGCGCTGTTGTGGTTGCCGATCAGGAACAGCGCGGGCAGGACCGCGCCGAAGGCGACGTAGACGACCACGAACACCCATGCCATCGCGCGTCGGCCGCCGTGTGAGCGAGGCGCACCCGGTGTTTCGAGTGCCGCGCCCGGTCCTCCGCGGATCCCGAAGAAGAACACCAAGAAGCCGAGCACGACCCAGAAGGCGGCGAACAGCAGGACGGCGAGCACGGAGCGGCACCTTACCGTGCTCACCCGGAGAACGGATCACCGGACGGCGTATGACTTGACAGCGCAGGCTCATCGCCGCCGCCCGGATGCGAAGCTCAGCACAGGCGGCGCGACCGCTCTGAAGTCCTCCGCCTCGGCCTCGCCGGAACCCTCCCCCGCCACAGCCCCCGGACGCACCTGCTGTGTGGCCCCCTGACGTGCCTGCTCCGCCAGGCCCCGCCGCACCTGCTCGTCGAGCATCGAGAAGTCCTTGATCTCGGCGACGATGTGATCGGGTGCCGAGATCGGCTGAACCCGGTCGACCAGCACGTTGATGGCGCCACCAGCGGCCGGCAAACGCTCCAGCTTGCCCTCGGCAATGACCAGCGGCTCGGTTCTCACCGTCAGCCGATGGCGCTCGTAGACCGGTGCTGGGACGATCAGGTTGATCGTCCCGTCCTCGTCCTCCAGCAGCAGGAACACGATGCCGTTGGCGGTACCCGGACGCTGCCGGGCCACCACCATGCCGCCCACCCGCACGCGGGTGCCGTGGCGCAGCTCCGAGAGCCCCCGGCTCGTCACCAGCCCGTCGGGCAGCCGGTGGCGCAACAGCGCCAACGGATGCGCTTCCACGGTCATCCCGGTCGAGCTGTAGTCGGCCAGCATCGACTCCCAGGCGGTCAGCTCGCGCAGCCGGGGTGGCGCCGGCAGATCGAGCGGCAGCGCGAGCTGCACGCCGCCGGGGACGCGCCGCCCCGGTGTGGCCACGCCGAGCTGCCACAGCGCGATCCGGCGCGCCGACCCCCGCGCGGCGTCGGCCGACCCCCGCACGGCGTCGGCCGACCCCCGCGCCACGTCCGCCAACCCGGGCCCCACGCCCGGCACCAGCGAGTCGCACGCCCCCGACCAGGCGAGCAGCTCGAGCGAGGCGGCGCTCGAGCTCGCGCGCGAAGCGAGATCGGCCAGGTTGCGAAACCGCCCGCCCGCCTCACGAACCGCCACCAGCTCCCTCACCTCCTGCTCGGCGACCCCGCGCACGTAGCCAAGCCCGATGCGCACCACACCGTCGCGCATCTCACATGTGGCGTCACTCTCGTTGACGTCCGGCGCCACTACCTCGATCCCCCGACGCTGCGCTTCGTGCACGAGCGCGTCGGGCGGATAGAACCCCATCGGCTGCTCGTTCAGCAATGAGCACAGGAACTCCGGGCCGTAGTGGACCCGCAACCAGGTCGACTGGTACGCGAGCAGTCCGAAGGCGGCGCCGTGGGCTTTCGGGAAGCCGAAGCCCGAGAAGCCGCGGACCATCCCGAACACCCGCTCGGCAGTCTCCTCGTCCACGCCGTGCCGCCGGCGAGCCCCGGCCACGAACCGCTTGTGGTAGGCCTCGATCGCCGCCTCCGAGCGCTTGCGGCTCATCGCTCGCCGCAGCCCCTCCGCCTCGCCGGGCGAGAACCCGGCGAAGGCGATCGCCACCTCGATCACCTGGTCCTGGAAGATGATCGCGCCGAGCGTCTCGCGCAACGCGGGCTCGAGCGAGGGATGCTCGTAGGGCACCTGGTAGTCGGGATCCACGCGCAGGCGCTGGCGTCGCTCGATGTACGGGTTGACCGCGCCGCCCTGGATCGGTCCGGGCCGGACAATCGCCACCTGCACGGTGATGTCCTTGAGATTCTCCGGCCGAGTCCGGTACAGCGACTGCATCTGGGCCCGGCTCTCGATCTGAAACACGCCGGTCGTCTCGGCCTTCTGGATGCATTCGTAGGTGGCGGGATCGTCGTAGGGGATCCGGCTCAGGTCGACGTGCTCCCCGCGCGTGCGCGCGATCAACTCGACCGAGCGCTCCACTGCCGAGAGCATCCCCAGCCCCAGCAGGTCGATCTTGAGGAAGCCGGCGTCCGAGCAGGAGTCCTTGTCCCACTGCACGATCTGGCGCCCCTCCATGGCTGCAGGGACAATCGGGCAGCAGTCGATCAACGGCCTAGTGGCCACGATCATCCCGCCCGAGTGCTGGCTCAGGTGGCGCGGCAACCCGTGCGCCTCGGCGGCCAGGCGCGCCAGCCACGCCCAGCGGCCGGTGGCGCCGCGGCGATCCTGCTGGGCGGCCGCTCCGTTTCGCCCGAGGCCGAAGGCGGACGCTATGTCCTTGTCCACCTCGCGCGCGTCCCAGCCCTCGCTGCCCCGCGCCACCCGCTCGATCTCGCCCGGCGGTAGCCCCAGCGCCTTGCCCAGCTCGCGGATCGCCCCCCGGGCGCGATAGGTGGGAAACGCCGCCACCAGCGCTGAGCGGTCGTGCCCGTAGCGCTCGTGCACCCGAGGGATCAGCTTCTCGCGGATGTCGCGCGGGAAGTCGAGGTCTATGTCGGGCAGAGAGGTCAGCTCGTCGTTCAGGAATCGCCCGATCAGCAGGTCGTTGGCGATCGGATCGACGTGCGAGAGGCCGGTCAGGAAGCACACGATCGAGGAGACGCTCGAGCCGCGGCCTCGCCCGGGCGGCAGCAGCCGCCTCACGCTGTCCGGCCCGCGTACCTCGACCGCCACCTCGCGGGCCAGCTCCAGCATGTCGTGGTGGAGCAGGAAGAACCCGGGCAGCCCGAGCCGTTCGATGATCCTGAGCTCCTGCTCCAGCCGGGCCTGCGCCTCCCCGCCCGTGGGACCCGCCTCCCGGTAGCGCTCCTCCAACCGCGCCTGACACAGCTCAGTGAGGTTGCGCATCGCCTCGGCATCCTCCGAGCCCGGATAGCGGTATCCGAGGTCGCTGGTCAGATCGAAGCGCAGCCGCTCGGCCAGCCGCGCGGTCTCAGCCACCGCCTCCGGATGCTCGGGAAAGCGACTGGCCATCGCCGCCGGCGAGGCGAGCACGTGGCTGAAGTTGCCGCGCCGCTGCGGCTCGGAGGCATCGAGCGTGGTGTGCAGGCGCACGGCGACCAGCGCGTCCTGCAGCGGTGCCCGGGCCAGCGCGTGTGCGTGCACGTTGCCGGTCGCCACGCACGGCACCCCGAGCCGCTCGGCCATTCGCTCGAGCCGCCGGTTGCGCGCCCTGTCGTCGCATAGGAACGGCCGCTGGAGCTCGACCCGCAGGCGATCCGGGCCAAACGCATCGAGCAGGCGCCGGAGCGTGAACTCGTCGTGCACTCCACGCAGCGCGCACCCGCTCAGGCAGATCAGCCCCGCGGCGTGCTCGAGCACGTCGGACAGCTCCACGAATGCTTGAGATGGGGGTCCTGGCTTTTCTCGCGTGTGCGCGTGCGCGCGCGTCAGGATCCGGCACAGGTTCGACCAGCCGACCGCGTCCTGCACGAGCAGCGTCAGGTGGCGGCCGTCGGATAAATCGACCTCGGCGCCATGGATCGGGCGCAACCCGAGAGCCCGGGCGGAGACGGCGAACTCCATCGAGCCCGACACCGTGTTGTGGTCGGTCAGGGCCAGCGTCCGATAGCCCAGCTCCAGCGCGGCGGTAGCCAGCTCGTCGGGGAGCGAGGCGCCGTCCAGGAACGAGAAGGCCGAGTGGCAATGCAGCTCGACATAAGGTGTGTGGGCTCTCGATCCCATTCGAACACATGTTCGCATCCGCCGCGGACGCTGCCATGCTGCGAACGGTGAGCCGATCCTGCCTGGTCATCGCCCACCGCGGTGCCTGGGGCCCCGGCGCGCCCGGCGCGCCGGTCGCCAACACGCTCGAGTCGTTCGAGGCGGCGATCGCGCTGGGGGCGGACATGATCGAGTTCGACGTGCGCTGCACGCGCGACGGGCAACTGGTCGTCTTCCACGACGCCCGCGTCAAAAGGGTCCCGACCGGCTCGCTGCGCTACGAGGCCCTCACGGCCAAGGGAACGAAGTCCCGTCCCCCACTCCTGGCCGACGTACTCGAGCTCACCAAGGACCGGATCGCGCTCAACCTCGAGGTCAAGGAGCCGGGCTATCTGGAGGAGACGATCGCGCTGCTGCGGCCCTTTGACCTCGATCGCTGCCTGCTCAGCTCGTTCCTGGACGACGTCGTGCGCGACGCCAAGACGCTCGCTCCCGAGATGAGGACAGGGCTGCTGATCGGCACCGGCTTTCGCCGGGCACTCAGCACGCGCCTGCCAGACGCCAATGCCGACTGCCTGATCATCCATCGCCGGCTGGCCGACGCCGCCGCTCTCGCAAAGGCAGCCGAGGCGGGTGTCCCCTGCGTGATCTGGACGGTCAACGCCCCGCGCACGCTGGATCGCTACCTCGCCCACACAGCGGTCGAGGGCGTGATCACCGACAGGCCCGCGCTGGCCCTCGAGCGCCGTGCGCAGCTGACCGCGTAGGGGCATAAGTCGTCACGCCCCACGACGGAGCGCTCGCGTGACGAGTTACGCGCTAGGGCTCGATCGTCGGCACCGAGGCCCGCAACTCGGCGGCGTTGTCGAACACCTCGATCCCCGAAGCCCGCCGCCCGCACATCAGGGCCGCGCGCGACGGCGCGCACAGTGCGACGCGCAATAGGCCGCATCAAACACCACGCCCCCATCGACCAGCGACGACAAGACCGGGGCGCGGACCACGGAATGGCCGTACGCCGGCAGCCACTGCGCGGCGAGTTGATCGACCATGATCAGCCGCACATTGGGACGGCCCGGCACGCCGTCATCGTATGAACTCGCCCAGACCGAGACCCAGACCGGACCCAGACCGACGACGAGGAGGCGGTACCCATGACTGAGAAGGAGCTCCGCGAGCAGGTTGCCCTCGGTTGCCGCATCCTTCCCGCCAACGGGCACGACGACTTCGTCTGGGGCCACGTCTCGGCCCGCGACCCGCAGGGCCGGGGCGCTTGGATGAAGGCGTCCACGTTCGGTCTCGAGGAGATCACCGCCGAGCACGTGATCCTCGTCGGCTTCGACGGCGAGGTGCTCGTCGGCGAGCACCCGTGCCACATCGAGTGGCCGATCCACCTCGAGATCCTGAAGGCCCGCCCGGATCTGACGAGCGTCGTCCACACTCATCCCCCGCACTCGATCGCGATCGCCGCGAGTGGCCGGCCACTGCTCCCGGTATCCCACGCCGGCACGATGTTCGTCCCCCCGGAAGTCCCGCGCTTCACCAAGACCGCTGAGCTCATCGTCACCGAAGAGCTCGGAAACCAGGTGGCGGACACGCTCGCGCACCTGCACGCGCTGTTCCTCGTCAACCACGGGATCGTGACCGCGGGCGAGACCATCCGCGACGCGGTGATCCGCGCCGTGCTGCTCGAGAAGGCAGCCCACCAGCAGATGCTCACCCACGCGTTCGGCGGCCCGCGGCGCTGGTCCGACGACGAGGAGGCCCTGCGCAAACGCGCCACCGTTTGGTCCGAGCGGCAGCGCGCCGCGCTGTGGGACTACCTCGGGCGCCGCTGGTAGCACCAGCGGCGCCCGCCCGGCCGCCCACTTCGCCGTACTCATGCTGGCCGCCCCGCTGCGGATCGCCTGCCTGGCGATCTTCGCCGCGCTGGTCGTCGTCTGACCACGCGACAGCGAGCCTCCCGCGGTCGACGACCCACCGGACGTGGTGAGGTCGAGCACGACCACCGAGTCGGCCGGGAAGGTGTACTTGAAGCGCGACCCGCGCGCCGACAGCGTCGCCACCGCCGGAGCGACCGCGTTCGGGTGAGCTAGCGAGTTCATCGCAGCGGGGTCGCCGACAAGTGTCGTCGCGATCCCGCCCCGGACGCCGCCGGACAGTCCATTCAGAACAACCTTCATCGACGCCGCGGAACCGCCGTCGTTGACGACCACCACATACGTGTGCCCGGGCGACTGGCTGGCCACCTGGAACAGCGTCCCGGCGCCCGACACCACCTGCGATCCGATCACGTGGTCGCCGTGGCCGGCCGACAGCATGTCCTGCATCCAGTACGACGGAGAGCCGAAGCTCTTCAGCCCGTCGTAGCCGATCAGGTTGGTCGGCCAACTCGGAGCGTTGACGTTGACCAGCAGCGGCGCGTAGGAGGAACCCACGACCAGGTCCGCGTTGCGCTCCAACCCGGTCAGGAACGCCGCCTCCCCGATCGCGTCGGCCAAGGTCCCCGTTGGCTGACCCGCCGTCGTTGCGTACTCGCCCACGATCACCTTCGGCCCGCTCCGGCTCGCCCCGTCGAACAGATGAGCATTCGACGCGAAGTACTGCGGATCGTTGTTGTAGAAATGCTCGTCGAGCATGTTCATCGGCCGGCTGGTCACCGGCGTGGTCGCGACCACGGGCATGTCAGGGAACGCCCCCTTGATCGCGTCGTAGAACATCGGGTAGCGGTAGGCGTTGTAGCTGCCGAGGCGTCGAAGAAGTCCTCGTTGCCGACCTCGACCCCGAGCAGGTCGAACGGCTGCGGATGGCCGTCCGCGGCGCGCATCGCCCCCCACGAGGTGCTGACCGGATCCACCGCGTAGTGGATCTCGTTCACCGCGTCCTGCACGTACGGGGCGAGCTGATCCTGCGGCACCACGGTGCCGTTCAGCGTGTAACCGGCCCACACCGCGAGCAGCGGCTTGGCCCCGACCTCCTCGGACATCTCGAGGTACTCGAGCAGGCCCATGCCGTCCTGCGACCAGTATCCCCAGGCGCTGTTGAAGTGGCCGGGGCGGTCCTCGATCGGCCCGACCGTGTCGCTCCACTCAAAGCGCGTGTCGATCGTGTTGCCCTCGAGGTAGTTGCCGCCCGGCACCCGGAAGTAGCCGGGGTGCAGCGCGCCCAGCTTGTCCATCAGATCGACTCGCAGGCCGTTCGTCACCCCGTCGTAGGTGGGCGGGAACAGCGAGACGATGTCGAACCACATCGTGCTGCCCGCCGCCGAGGCATCGCTGGTCGAGATCACGAACCGGTTGGACAGCGATTGCCCGATGCCCTTGGGCGTTTTCAGCGTGGTCGTGTACTTCGCCCAACCACCGGTTACGCCCTGAGCGATCGTCGAGGACGCGTAGAGAAGGCCCGTGTCGCTCTCCAGATCCACGGTCAGCGGCCCCGTGCTGGACTGGCTCGAGCGCGCGAAGAACGACACCTGATAGGTGGTCGAGGGCTTCACCGGGATGCCCCAGTAGCCGGCGTTGGCGACCCCGACCCGCCCGCCGGCCGGCACCGACCCGACCGACAGCTCGAGGCTGTCCTGGTCGGCCCGGGTTGGCCCGCCGCCGGTGTCGAGCGCGATGCTCCCGCTGCCTCCGCCGTCGGTCACCGCCGACCAGTACACGGGGCTGCTCGCATCCTCCTTGAGGTCGCGGTTGCGGATCAGCTCGGCGTACACGCCGCCGTCGCCCGAGTGGTTGATCTCCTCGAGGAACTCGCCGAACTCGGTCGGGTTGATCCCCGGCCCGGCCCGCGAGGCGTTGACGGTCAGCGTGCCCGGCCCGGCCAGCTGCTTGATCGCGCTCGCCCCGAGCACGCCGGAGTAGACCTGCACGTCGTCGATCCGACCCGAGACGAAGTCGACCGGGTTGCCGGCGAACTTGCCCCGCCCGACCGCGAGCGGACCGCTCGCCGCCCAGCTGCCCGAGTTCGACTGCGTCTGCTGGGGCGCGCCGTTGACATACAGCGAGATCGTGTTCTTGGACGCGTTGTAGACGCCGGTCAGCAGATACCACTCGCCAGGCTGCGGAACGATCGAGCTCGCGGTCGCGATCGTGCCCAGCGCACTCGGCGAGTCATATGCGAGGTGCGTGAACGCGAACCGGTGCGTGTCCCCGCGCAACTGCAAATAGAAGCCGCTGACCTGGCTGCCGTCCTGGCTCACGAACGTCTGGTAGCCGTTCGTGTTGTTCAGGTTCACCCAGGCCGACACCGTGAAGCTCTGGGTCGTGTCGATCACCGGGCCGGCCGCCGCCGCGTACTGCTGGCTGCCGTTCACCGACAGCGCGCTTGGGCCGACCACGCCGGGTCCCCACGACGCTCCGCCCGCGAGCGTCAGCGGGTGACCCCCGCCCAGGGAGTCCGCCGCGGTCGTCCCCGACCCCTCGTCGAACGTCCAGTGGCCGGTCAGGGTCGCGCCGGTCGCGGCGCCGGCGCCCGCCGGGGCACCCAGCAGGACCGCGAAAACCACCGCGAGCACGGGCAAACGGGATCGGCCCGCCGCCTGGCGGGCAGCAAGTGAGAACACGCCTCTGCCTCCTACCTTCGGTTCTCCGGTCCCTGATGTGAGCGCTAACATACCATGCGGGTCAAGGGACTGCGGTACGGTGCGCCCGATGAGGGGGCGGCAGAAGCGACGATCGGAACCGCGCGAGCGCCGGCAGTCGCCGCGGCTGACCAAGCGCGAGCTGAAGCAGACCCTTGCCAGGGGCGGCCGCAAGTGGGTCAAGGAGGTCTGGCAGGCGGCATCCCGCACCGCCGGCGAGCTCAACGGCCTCAGTCCGGTGACCACACCGCTGGGCAACCGGCTCGTAGAGACCTACGTGGCGGAGGAGCGCCTGGCGGGCGGCGAGATCCAGCGTGCGCTGCGCATCGCGACGGTCGCCGGTTACACGACCCGCGTGGTCATCGTCGAGCCGACCGAGCAGCCGGCGGCCCGCGCGTCCGCCTTCCAGCTCGGCACGCGACCGGACCTCGACCGACTGGCCGGCGACGTCACCAGGCTGATCGACCCCGTGCGCGCGCTCGCCTCCGAGCGGTTCGAGTCGGTGATGACGCTGCCGACCGAGGTGTGGACGTCGTACGTCGCAACGGCGGCGATGAAGCTCCAGGGCCAGCTCGCATCGGGCAAGGCGCTCAGCTGGCAGGACCTGAGCCGCTCGCGGATCGAGACGATGCTGCGCTATGGCTACGTGCTGCGCTGCCTGGACGAGGCCCTCGGGACCGAGCCCGAGCTGCGCGACGACCAATAGGGGCCTCGCTTCGCTCGGCGTCCATCGGGCCGCTCCGGCGCTGGCCGGGCACCGCCGGTGCGCGACGGCGTGCGCGAACGGGTCGCCGCCCTGGCCGAGGCCCACGCCGCGCTGCCGCGACCCCGCCGCGCCGGCCGGTCGCATCGCCCTATAGATATAGACATACCTATAGATCTATATCTATGTCTATAGGTATAGCTATCTGAGGTTCAGGAGCGCATCCAGATCGACCACCGCCGCCATCGCCCGGTACCCGGCCGCGTTCGGATGGAGGTGATCGCCGGAGTCGTAGTCCGGGTTCAGGCGCTGAGGGTCGCCCGGGTCGGCCACCGCACGGGCGAAGTCGATCACGCCGTCGAACGCGCCGGCGGTGCGAATCCAGTGGTTGACCGCCTCCCGTTTGGCCTCCCCGGCCGGCGTCCAGTAGCGAGCTCCCTGGAACGGGGTCAGGGTGGCAGCGAAGATCTTGAGCCCGGCGGTGTGCGCGAGCGTGACCATGCGCTCGTATCCCTCGACGATGGCTAGCGCGGATACGGCGGTGTGCGGTGCGCTGAGTGCGCCGTGGCCCTGACTGAAGCCGATGTCGTTGACCCCCTCGAGCACGATCACGACCCGGGCGCCGGGCTGCTCGGCGACGTCGCGCTGGAACCGGGCGATCGCGCTGACGCCGCAGCACGGCGCCACGTTCTGCACCCGGTTTCCGCCGATGCCCTCGTCGACCACGGCGAGGGTCGAACCCGAGTGGTCGTTCAGCCGCGCGGCGAGGAAGTTCGGCCAGCGGTCGTCGCGGTCGCTCGGCGATCCGACGCCATCGGTGATCGAGTCGCCGAGCGCGACGACCGAGCCCACGGTATTGCGGGGGGCGAGCACGTCGACGCCGGCCAGGAAGTACCAGGAGTGGGTGCGGGTTCTGAACGGCCCCGAATCGCTGATCACGTGCGGGCCGGTGGCGACGTAGTTCGTCTGTTGCGCGTCCGCGTGCTGGGTGGCCGCGCCGGTCGGCCCCGGCACGTAGATGCTCACGGCCACATGGCTGCTCGGGGGGACCGCGAGCGGCGCGGGATCGCTGGTCATTTCGGCCCCAGGCGGGATCAGCACCGATCGGCGGCCGGAGAAATACAGGGCGGTGGTGGTGCCGCCGGCGGTTCCCGCGCCTCGGGTCGCGAGCGCCACGGCCGCGCGCCCGATGCGCAGGGGCGCGCTGCCGAACGCGTTGGTCAGGCGCACGCGAACCCGGCTCCCGCCGGCGCTGGTCAGCACGATCTCGCGGAGCGTCGCGTGCCGGAAGCCGAGCCCTGACAGGTTGCCCGCGACGGCCGCCTGGGGACTGGCCCCCCACGTGGCGACCCAATGGCTGCCGGACGGGATCGGAACCATGCGCACCGATGCCGACGACGAGCCGTCGAGGACGGCGTCGCCCAGCCTGAGCAGCGCGAGCACCGCCACCGGTACCCAGACGTACCGGCGCAAGTTCTCAGACCGCGACTTCCTCAACTTCCCCCCTGTTCGCCACACCACCAGGCGCCCAAACTTGGTCCCGGACGCCGATGGTAGTGGAGCGGGGGGTCAGCCGAGCATCTTGCGCACCTCGCCGAGCACCGTCGGCTCGACGAGCTCGCCGCAGTAGGCGCTGAAGTGGACGCCGTCGAACCGGCACACCTGGCCGTTGACGTCGGCGTCGTAGTGGTTGCCCGGTGACACGGTCCGGTCGAGATCGAGCACCTGGACCTTCTTCGGGTGCTGCTTAGCCTCGTCCTGAAGCATCTGGTTGATCAGGTTGCGACGCTCGGGCGAGGCGGCCGGCGACGGCGAGCCGTCGGGCAGGTCGGGCGGATGGGTGTATGGGATCGACAGGAACACGATCTTGGTCCCGCCCGCGCCGAGGACGTCGACCAGATGGTCGATCTGGTTCTGGATGTACTTGTCGAAGGCCGCCTGACCTAGGTGGACCACCTTCCCGTTGATCTTCCAGTCGAACTGGTCGCGGTAGCCGAGCTCGACGATCACCGCCTGGGGATGCAGCGCCTTCTTCTCGGCCGCCCACTGCTGGAGGGCGTTGGGGCAGCCGGCCGACTGCGCCTCCCAGGTTCCGGCCACGTTGAGCTGGCCCTGGGTGGTGAACGCGCAGCCCAGGACGCCGGCATCGGCCAGCTTGATGCCGTAGCGCTCTTCGTCCTGGAGCCAGGGAACGCCCAGCGTGAACGCCAGCGAGTCGCCGACCAGGAGCACCCGCTTGGGCGGGCAGGTGTGGAAGGTCTTCTGGCCCGACCCGCTCCAGATCAGCTGGTGATCCCCGAGCGCGTCGTACACGAACCGCGTCTCCTTGGACTTGCCGACCGGCGCGACGCCGTACTGGCTCGCATCCTGGAGGGTGACCGTGCAGCCCGGCTGGCTCCCGGCCAGCCCCGGGGGCGGCTTCGGCAAGGTGTCGGCAGCCGGGACGCCGACCGGCAGCGCGCTCGCCGCCGAGGCCAACAGCAGGGCGGCCACCGAGCCGCCCGCGGCCAGCGGCGTGAGCGCGCGGATCAGCCAGGCCGGCCGGCGGCGCTGGCGGATCGGCTGCTCGATCAGCACGTACGACGCGGTGCTCACCGCCAGCGTGATCGCCAGGCGCAGGGCCAGGAGCCGTCCTCCGCTGACCCCGGTGGCGTCCTCGCTCAGCCACAGGAACAGCGGGAAGTGCCACAGGTACATCCCGTAGGAGATCGTGCCCAGCGCGCGCAGGGGCCGCACGGCCAGGATCCGCGCGGTCAGACAGCCGGGTCTCACGACGGCGGCGATGATCAGCAGCGCGACCGCTGCGTCGAGGCCGAGTAGGCCGTAGGGGTACATCCAGGGGGTGGCGCCGTTGACGAGCGCGATCGCGGTGAACGTCGCCGCCATCGCGAGCAGCGCGAGGGGTCCGAGGCCGAGATTTGGTCGCTGGAGGCGATCGGCCAGGTTGCCCCGTCCGGCGGCCGCCACCGTTCCGGCGGCGTTCTCGGCCACTGCGGGCCCAGCCGTCTGCCGGACGCGGACCAGCGCGAGCCCGATGGCCAGCGACGCCCCGATCAGCAGACCGAACGCGCGCGTGTCGGTCCCGTAGTAGATGCGGTTGAGGTTTTGCCCGCCGTCGAACAGCAGCGCCATGTCGAGCGCCGAGGCAAACGCGCCGGCGAGGCTGAGCGCGAGCAGCACGACGAGCGGCCGGTGGCGTCGGCCGGTCTCCGCGCCGCGGCGCCCGGCCAGCCAGAGCATGCCCAGCACGACGAGCGGCCACACCACATAGAACTGCTCCTCGATCGCCAGCGACCAGGTGTGCTCGAGCGGCGAGACCGGGCCGGTGGCGGCGAAGTAGTTAGAGCCCGCGACGATCTGGTGCCAGTTGCTGAAGTAGGTGAGCGCGGAGATGCCGTCGCCCTCCAGCCCGGGGACCGCATCCGCGGCGCCGGCGACCAGGTAGTAGATGCCGATCACGCCGACCAGGCAAAACAGCGCCGGAAGCAGGCGCCTGGCCCGCCGGGCCCAGAACGCGCCCAGCGCGATCGTCGCCGATCGCTGCCATTCGGACACCAGCAGCGACGTGATCAGGAATCCCGAGAGGACGAAGAACACCTCGACGCCGAGGAATCCGCCCGGGGCCCACGACACCCCGCCGTGGTACAGCAGGACCGCGAGCACCGCGATCCCGCGCAGGCCGTCCAGACCGGCGTAGTGCGCCAGCTCGACACGACCGAGGCGATTGGATGGTTCCCTGCTCACCAAACGATTTGGTGGCCGACCCGCTGTCGGACCGACGTAAAGCGCTTTAGGAGAAGCTTCAGCTCCCGGCGTGCGAGCCGTTGGAGGCTCCGAGCCCGCCCGCGAAGAGCGGGACGCGCGCCGGCCGTCTCCGCCTCACGGCGGCGAAGACGCTCTCTTTCATCCTAGCCGCGCGCGCTGATTTGCAATCGCGCCAGGAGGTTCTTGTGCTGACACCCCTTGACAGATTATTAGTGGCTGCTAATATCTATCTAGTTAGCACTCACTAAAAGGGTAGGCTATGCGAACTTCTTCCAACACCCCGCGGCGAGGCTGGACCCTCGCGATCGTCTCGATCGGGCTGTTCATGATGGTTCTCGACAACCTCGTCGTGAACGTGGCGCTCCCCAGCATCCGCCATGACCTCGGGGCGTCGATCCAGACGCTCGAGTGGACGGTCAACTCATACATCCTGGCCTACGCCGTGCTCCTGCTCACCGGCGCGGCGCTCGGCGACCGCCTCGGACGCAAGCGCATGTTCATCGGCGGCATCGCGCTGTTCACGCTCGGCTCGGCCGCCGCGGCGCTGTCCCCCACGATCGGCTTCCTGATCGCCGCCCGCGCCACCCAGGGTGTGGCCGCCGCGCTCGTGACCCCGCTCACCCTGACCCTGCTGGCCGAGGCGTTCCCGCCCGAGCAGCGCGGGCTCGCCCTCGGCGTCTGGTCCGGGATCAGCGGCATCGGCGTGGCGCTCGGCCCGCTGGTCGGCGGCGCGCTCACCCAGGTCGCCTCGTGGCACTGGATCTTCTGGGTCAACGTCCCGATCGGGATCGCGCTGATCCCGCTCGCGGCGACACGCCTGGTCGAGAGCCGCGGCGAGGTCAAGCGGCTGGATCTCCCCGGCTTGGCCCTCGTCTCGACCGGACTGTTCGGCGTCGTCTACGGCCTGGTCCGCTCGCAGTCGCTCGGCTGGTCGAGCTCCGAGGTGGTCGTGAGCCTGGCCGCCGGGACCGCGCTGCTCGTGGCCTTCGTCTGGCAGGAGCTCCGCACCTCCGAGCCGATGCTGCCGATGCATTTCTTCGCCAACCGCGGCTTCGCGGTGACCAACGCGGTCTCGATCGCGATGTACTTCGGGATGTTCGGCTCGATCTTCTTCCTGAGCCAGTTCCTCCAGAACGTGCTGCACAACACCCCGCTGCAGGCCGGCGTCAAGCTGCTCGTCTGGACCGGCGCCGTGATGGTCGTCTCGCCGGTCGCCGGGTTCATGTCCGAGCGCTACGGCAGCCGGTTCTTCATGGTCGCCGGGCTCGGCCTCCAGGCGGTCGCCCTGGGGATGCTGGCGACGCTGGCCAGCGTCCATCAGACCTACGCCAGCATGGTGATCCCGTTCGTGCTGGCCGGCAGCGGCATGGCCCTGGTGTTCGCGCCGTCGGCCAACGCCGTCCTGTCCTCGGTCCGCACCGCGCAGACCGGCCAGGCGTCGGGCGCGACCAACGCGATCCGCGAGCTCGGTGGCGTGCTGGGCATCGCGGTGCTCGCCACCGTGTTCACGAGCCACGGCAGCTATGCCGCGCCGGCGGCGTACGTCAGCGGGCTGGTGCCGGCGATGTGGGTCGGGGTGGCCGTGCTCGCCGCCGGCGCGCTGATCGCCGCCGTGTTCCCGTTCAGCACTCGCGCGTCGGCCGCCGCGAACGCCGCGGCCGAAGCGGGCCCCGCCGCGATCCCCCCCGCGATCCCCGCCACCACCACCACGTGGCCCCACCAACCCACGACCGCCTGACACTGCCCTACGATCGATGCTCACACCGATGGCCACCACCTCCGCCAAGACCACCCGTCAGCGCATCCCGGCGTCCGAGCGCCGGGACGCGCTGATCGACGCCGCGGTCCACGAGTTCGCCCACGGTGGACTGCACGGCACGCCCGTCGATCGGATCGCCCGGCGGGTGGGCGTGGCCCAGCCGTACGTGTTCAGCCTGTTCGGCAGCAAGCGCGAGCTGTTCCTCGCCGCGGTCGAGCGCGGCTTCGAGTTGGTCGCCGCGACGTTCACCAAGGCAGCCGAGGAGTTCGATCCCGCCACCGCCCCGCCCGACATGACCGTGCTGAACGCGATGGGCATGGCCTACGTGGAGCTCCTCGTGTCCGACCGTGACTACCTGATGCTCCAGCTGCACTCGTACGCCGCCTGCGACGACACCGACATCCGCGACCGCGTCCGGACCTGCTATGCGCGGCTGGTGGCGCACGTCGAGCGGCTCTCGGGCGCCGGGTCCGAGGAGATCGACGAGTTCTTCCGCTACGGGATGTGGCTCAACGTCGCGGCCGCGATGGGCGTCGAGGACCTGTCGGTCGGATGCGAGTGGGTCCGCGCCGAGCAGGCCGCGCAGGCCGGCAGCGAGTAATCAGTCCGCCACCCGGCGCTCCGGGTAGCGCGCCAGGCCGTCATCGGGGATCGGCTCCCAAGCCGCCGCGTAGGCCACGAACTGCCTTGCGGCCGGTCGTATGCCCGGGTCTTCGTCGAAGGCCCCGAGGCGGACGCCGACCCTGGACGCATCCTCTGGGTCGCGGCTGAACAGGGCCGAGCCGCAGTCGCCGCAGAACCACTTCTCGGCGCCGCCCTCTGGCTTCCAGGCCCGCATCCGCTCCTCGCCCTGGACGACCTGGAACGACCCCGGCTCCACCCGCGCACTGGCCGAGGCCCCCGTGCCGGTGCGCCGCTGGCAGCGGGTGCAGTGGCAGTACTGGGCCGAGACAAGTGGCGCGGTGACCTCGAAGCGGACCGCACCGCAGCCACATCCCCCTGTCAAACGGAAGCTCGTCGCCATCGTCCCGCCGGCTATTTCCCGACCCCGGCCACTAGACGTGCGCCGCCAGCTTGGTCAGATCGCGCTCGGGGGCGATCCCCCAGCGCTCGGCGACCTGCGCCAGGTGGTCGTCGAGGTCCCAGCGGTCCGGCCGCTCCTCGCCGGAGTGCTCAGGGCTCGCGCCCTTGAGCGCCATGCAGCCGGCGTTGTCGCCGATGGCGCGGATCTCCTCGACGTCCTCAGGGCCGAGGCGCAGATCCGCGGGCAGCGCGGCCAGCTCCGCCCGCTTGCGCTCGATCGGGCGGGCGCCCGGGCCGGCCTCCTGGATCAGCGTCGGTACGACGCACGCCACCGACTCGTGGGCCAGGTTCCACTGACAGGCGAGCTGGATCATGGTCAGGCCAGCGCGCTCGGCGATCGGCCGCATCCGCTCGAGCCGGTCGCGGCCCTGCTCGATCCAGCCCGCCGGCCGGAACCCGCGGTGGTCCTGCGGCGCCATCTCCTGCCCGGGCAGCACGTCGTCGAAGAACAGCCCGCCGTAGTCGACCACGCGCGTGATCACGTTCACGCCGGCACTCGCGGCCGCGTCGAGGCACAACTCCCCTGGCCACGGCTCGAGTGGGTTGAGGATGATCATCGCCCAGTCGAGCAGGCCGCCGAATCGCTCCAGGCAGTCGATCAGGTCGAGCGTGAATCCGTTGGCCGGTCCAGGCGCTACGCCGATCAGGCGCGTGAGACCGGCGTCGCGCAGCGCCGCCATCTCCTGCCACACGCGCTCGCTCGTGTATCCGATGCGGTCCGGGTTGTGCAGCAGGAGCAGGTCGAAGCGATCGATCCCGCACCGCTCGAGGCTGCGCTCGGTCGCCATCCGCAGGTAGTCGCCATAGCCCGACTCATCCCGCAGCCGCCGATCGGTGAAGCGCGGAAACCCTTTGGGCCCGTCGCGCTCGCCGAAGTAGAAGTCGTGCCCCACCGCCCCGACCACGCACATCTCCTCCCGCTGCCTCCCGGCGATCGCTCGGCCCAGCATCCGGTCGGCCTCGCCGGCGCCGTACACATCCGCGGTCATCACGGTCCGGATCGACTCGTCGGGCGCGATCAGCGCGAGGAACCGCTCGTCGTCGAGCGCCTCGCCGAAGCGCATGAACCGCCCGCCGCTCCACGTGCCGACGGCGACCGGTCCGGGATCGAGGGTTGCGGCTGCGGGCGTCATGCCGCGCTGGAGTTTAGGGACGAGTCCGCGCCCGCCCGCTCACCGCTGGCCGCCACCACCGGGTCCGCGCCCGCCGCCACCGCTCACCGCTGGCGCCACCACCTCCCCTTCTCGAGGTCGTGGAAGACGATCTCGTCCCGCCCGCACGTGGTCACCACCTCCCAGTAGCGCCGGCGCAGTGGCCGATCGGTCCACCAGCGGTCCTCCACCAGCCACGACTCCCGCACGGCGTCCACCGCGCGCCCGTCCACGGTCACCGGACAGCCGTCCTCGCCGGCGCCGACCGTGACCCGGCGAGGAGTGGCGAGACGACGTGGTCCGGTCATTGTGTAATCATTACACGAAACATGTGTAATGATGAGATCGAGTCATGCGCCAGGCCAGCGGCGACCTCTTCCCCACCGACGTTCCGATTCCCGCCAGCCAGCTGATCGGACGCAGCGACGACGTCCGGGAGGTGGCGACGGCGCTGATCAACGGGACGAACCTGATCATGGCCGGGCCCCGGCGGACCGGCAAGACGAGCGTGTGCGAGGCCGCGCTCGGGCGGGCCCAGCGCAACGGCTGCTACACGGCCCGGCTGGATCTGTTTCGGATCTCCGACACCGCCGAGCTCGCCGAGGCGCTGGCGGTGGCGGTGATCGCCAACCGCTCTCCGATCCGGCGCATCGTGCGCCGGGCCCGGGAGCTCGGCCGCGCCGCGCTCAGCACCGCCCAGTCCGCCGCCGTGATCAAGCTCAAGAGCGAGCTCGGAGACGGCGTGGAGCTCGCGATCACGCCCGGCTGGGCGGCCGAGGATCCCGTCCGTGCGCTCGACCTGGTCCTCGACCTGCCCGAGCGCGTCGCCCGCGCCGACGGCCGGAGGCTGGTCCTGTTCTTCGACGAGTTCCAGGAGCTGGCCAGCGAACGCCGTCCCTACGGCGATCCCGACCTGGTCACCAAGCGCATGCGCGCCTCGTTCCAGCGCAGCCCCAGCGTCAGCTTCCTGTTCGCCGGCAGCCTCGAGCACGTGATGCGCGATCTGTTCGCCCCCAGCAAACGAGCGTTCAGCGGCTTCGGGAGCTTCTATCGCCTTCGCCCCATCGCGCACGAGGATTGGGCCCGGGGACTGCTCGTACGCTTCGTCGCGGACGACTGCACGGTCGAGCCGCCCGCGCTCGATCGAATCGTCGAGCTGGGAACGGGACACCCCCGCGCGACCATGCGGATCGCCCAGCAGACGCACCTCGTCTCGGTGCTGCTCGATCGTCATGAGATCGATCTCGACCTCGTTCAGCTCGGCTACAACGCCGCCCTGGAAAGCGATCTCCCCACGATGGAGCAGACCGTCGAGCACATCCGGAGGCTCCACAAGAACGCCCTCCAAGTCGCCCGGGCCCTGGCCCGAGGCGAACCCGTTCCCCGGCGATTGGCGCCCGCGATTCGAGACCGCGTGCTGAAGCTGCTGCTCCGCGCCGGCATCGTCGAGCACGCCGCCCGCGGCGACTGGCGCGTCGTCGACCCGCTGTTCCAGGCCTACCTCCGAGACCTCAGTCCCCTCGGCTAGCTTTACACAATAACTGTGTAATTTATACACGATAGCTGTGTCATCCCTCGAACGGCGTCAGCACCGCGCGCCGCTCGGGGACGCGGGATTCCGGATCGACTTCCAACACGCGCAGGGCGGCGTCGGGACCGGCGGCGGCCCGGGCCTGGCGGATGGCCTCGCGCAGGCGCACCATCCGGGCCGCGACCGGATCGTCCAGCAGGCCACGCTGATCGCTGGCGTGCGGGCCGAAGCGCTCCACCGCCAGACGCAGCTGCTGCGCCGGCGCCGGCATCAGCGCCAGGCGCGGGGCCAGCACGAGCCGCATCCGGGTCGCATCGGCCAGCGCCTCGCGGAACACCACCTGCTCGCGCCAGGTTCCGCCCTGCTCCACCAGCTTCGCCGACAGGACGACCGACCGCAGCGTCCGGCCGCGCCGCTCCCGGCGCGCCAGCAGGCGATCGATCAGCAGCCCGAGCGCCCGTTCAAGCTGGGTGCCCGAGGCGGCTTCCGGCAGCTCGAGCGCCTCGCGCAGGAACTCGCTCGCCGGCCGCGGCCGCAGGGCGCCATCGCCCCCGCTGGCAAGCTCGTGGGCGTGCAACCCAGCCGTGCCGAAGCGATCGGCCAGCGCCGCCGGAGCGAGCGCCGCCAGCTCGCCCAGCGTCCCGATGCCCAGCCGCTCGAGCGCCACCGGTAGGTCAGCCAGCGCCGGCCGGGCGCGCAACATCGCCACCGGGAGCGGGGCCAGGAAGGCGCCGGCCTCATTGCGCCCGCCCGTGATGATCACCGCCCGGCGCGTCCTCGCCCGCGTGGCCGCCGCCACCGCGGCAAACCGCGACGGCGCCACCCCATAGCGAGCCGGCGCCCGCAGGCTCCGGCGCGCCGCGGCCAGCACCCCGTCGATGCCGCCGTACAGTCGCAGCAATCCGCGCACGTCGAAGCAGACCAGGCCCGGCCGCTCGGGCTCGACGGCCGCCCCCATCGACTCGAGCCGCACCAGCAGCCGCTCCCAGAAGTCGGCCACGCCGGCCGGATCGGGAGCGATCAGCGTCAGGCGCGGACAGCGGGCCAGCGCCTCTCCCAGGCGCATCCCCGGATGTACGCCGAACGCCTCGGCCGACAGTGAGACTTCGCCGATCTGCTGGGTTCCGCCCGGCTCGGGAGCGAGCGCGGTGGGTGCCTGCAACAGCTCCGCTCGGTCGCCGGCGGCGACGGTCAGCTGAAACCGAGGGAGCAATACGCACGCGATCATGATCGAACGCATGTTCGCATACGGCGCGGACGGGATGGTGAGCGCCACCATGCCGATTTGCCGGCGCCTCCCCCGGGTAGCCTCGCGGCGCCTCGAGAGGGTGACGTGGGACAGGAACCACGCCAGACACAGAGGGAGGACTCCATGCCGGTTCGCTTGCTGGTCAGAGCAGCGCTGCTCGCCACCGCCTTGTTGGTCACGATCGGGACCGCCGCCGCGGCGGCTGCCTCGACCGGTCCGTACGTGTCGCTGGGCGACTCCTACACCGCCGCGCCGCTGGTGCCCTCCCCCACCGGCAACCCATTCCTGTGCGGGCGCTCGACCAACAACTATCCCTCCGACGTAGCCCGCAAGCTCGGGCCGACCAGCTTCACCGACGTGAGCTGCTCGAGCGCCACCACCGCGGACATGACCCAGTCCCAGAATCTCTACAACCTGCAGAGCAACCCGCCGCAGTTCAACGCGCTGAGCGCCGGCGACGCGCTCGTCACCGTGGGGATCGGCGGGAACGACGCCGGGCTGATCAGCGTGGCCGAGGAGTGCGCCCGGCTCGACGCCACCACACCCAACGGCACCCCATGCAAGAACCACTACACCGCCGGCGGCAGCGACCCGAACGTCGCCGCGATCAACGCCACCGGATCGAAGGTCGCGAACGTGCTCGACGGGATCCACACGCGAGCGCCCAACGCGAAGGTCCTGATCGTTGGCTACCCCGATGGCCTCCCGACAGACGGCTCCGGGTGCTGGCCGTTCGTGCCGATCACCGCCGGCGACATCACCTACTTCAACGGCCTCGAGCAGCAGCTCAACCAGGTGATCGCCACCACCGCCGCCGCCAACAACAACGCGACCTTCGTCGATACCTGGAACTCGAGCATCGGCCACGATGCCTGCAAACCGCCGGGCGTGGCCTGGGTCAACGGGATCATCCCCACGTCGGCCGCCTTCCCTCTGCACCCCAACCAGATGGGCGAGGCGAACATGGCCCGGCAGGTGGAAAGCGCACTGGGCTGAGGCGAAGGGCGCCTGCCCCGTCACGCCCACGAGCGCCGATGGGGAGTGACGAGCTGTGCAGGTCGCTCAACCGCGCCACCGACCGCCGCGCGATGGTACGGTCAGCAACTAACCATGGCGCCACCGAACCCGTTCGAGATCGCCTCCGAGGGCATCCGCACGCTGCGGGCGTTCGGCCAGCGCATTCCGGGCGCCGGCGATGTGCTCGCGCGCTCGCTCAAGGACGCGGTCACCGGCCGCACCGTGATGATCACCGGTGCCTCGTCGGGCATCGGCAAGTCGGCGGCGCTCGAGATCGGCGAGGCGGGCGGGACGATGCTGCTGGTCGCCCGCCGTAAGGATCAGCTCCAAGCGGTGGCTGACGAAATCGAATCCCTGAACGGCACCGCATACGTGCATCCGTGCGACCTGACCAGCACGGACGACATCGACCGGATGTGCGAGGAGGTGCTCGAGCAGCACGAGTCGGTCGACGTCCTGGTCAACAACGCGGGTAAGTCGATCCGCCGGTCGGTCGACCGGGCGTATGACCGCTTCCACGACTACCAGCGAACCATGCAGCTCAACTACTTCGCCGCGGTCAAGCTGATCCT
Source organism: uncultured Solirubrobacterales bacterium (assembly GCA_963841535.1). Classification (GTDB taxonomy): domain Bacteria; phylum Actinomycetota; class Thermoleophilia; order Solirubrobacterales; family Solirubrobacteraceae; genus Palsa-465. The sequence continues at coordinate 182,218 of CAWJDF010000007.1, forward strand.
CGATCTTCTCCCCACGATGCGCGAGCAGAGCAGCGGCCACATCGTGAACATCTCGACGATCGGCCTGCAGATGAACACGCCCCGGTTCAGCGCCTACGTCGCGTCGAAGGCGGCCCTCGATGCGTTCAGCCGATCGATCGGGCCCGAGGTCATCAACGACGGCGTTCACATCACCACCGTGTACATGCCGCTCGTGCGCACACCGATGATCGCGCCGACCAAGATCTACGACCGCTTCCCCACGCTCAGCCCTGAAGACGCCGGCCACATAATCGCCGAGGCCATCCGCAAGCGGCCCAAGCGGATCGCCACCGCGCTGGGCAGCCTCGGGCAGCTGACCTACGCGATCGCGCCCGGAGCGCAGGACCTGCTCGTCAACCGCGCCTACCACCTGATCCCCGAGGGCGACAAGCAACAGCCCGACCACGAGCCGACCGCGGAGGAGCGCGCGTTCGTGCGCGCCACCCGCGGCGTGCACTGGTAACACGCCCCCGCCGGGCCGCGCACGAAGCGGGAGTGACCGCGCCCGCCAAGCCCACGATCATCGGCACGGTCGTGGTGGGCGTGTATCCCCATGGGATCGCGATCACGCCCGACGGCAAGACCGCCTACGTCGCCAACACCGGACCGAACACGGGCCGCGGCGGCTCGCAGACAGTCTCGGTGGTGGACGTTGCGAGCCAGACGGTGCGCGGCGTGGCGGTGACTCCCGACGGCAAGCACGCGTATGTGACCGACACCGAGCGCGACCAGGTCGTCGTGCTCTCGACCTCGCCGCTGCGCACGGGCGGCCGGATCGCGGTCGGGAGTACGCCGTGGGCCGTGGCGTTCACCTCAGACGGCTCGCACGCGTATGTGACAAACGCCAACGACAACACCGTGTCGGTGATCGACACCACGCGCAAGAAGGTGACCGGAACGATCCCGCTCGGCTCGTTCACTTACACCGACGCCGTGACCAAGTTCACCCAGCCAAACCAGATCCCGACCGCGATCGCGATCGCTCCCGACAACCGCTACATGTGCGTGGCCTGCAACGTGTCGGGGTCGGTGGCGGTGATCGACACCACGACCACCGCAGTCAGCAACACGGTCGAGATTGGCCTCGCGGACGAGCCGACCGGGATCGCGTTCGCCTGACCCCGCTCGCCCCCGGGCGGTCGCGCGCTACGAGCTCGGCCCCGGGGCGGGCGCGCTACGCGCTCGCCCCGGCGTCGCGCAGCAACTGCCCCACCGGCACCGCGCGCAGGTGCTCGGTGGTCAGTCGCCGGTCGAGCTTGCCGACGAACTCCGACAGCTGCCGCGAGCTGGTCACGCTCAGCTCGATCACCTCGCCGGCGTGCAGATTCCCCACCTTGTCGTCGATGTCGCGCAGACGGACCGCGCCGGCGACCAGCCGCCCTCCGGCGCCGTGCGCCATGAACCACTGACCGATGCTCGGCCCGCTCGACGCGTACAGGAAGTGGTGGGAGAAGCCGAGGTCCCGGAGGTGGTCACGCACCCCGAGCCACCGCACCAAGCCGCCCTTGGGAAGCTGCGGCACGGCCTGATCGCCGTAGGCGACGACCAGCGTCTCCTGGCCGGAATCCGGCCGCGTCAGGGCGAACGAGGCGCGAATCCCCCGGTCGGCCAGGTAGTTGGCGATGGCGGGGATCTGGTCGGCCGGCGCATCGATCAGTACGCCGACCTCGGGCCGGTTCGTGGCCACGGCGGTCACCGGCCGCATGTGCACGAAGTGCGAGACCAGGCTGTAGGAGGCGCCGGCGGTGAGCGTCCACCCGGCGATGATCAGGGCGGCCGCCGTGGCGGCGATCGCCCGAGCGGTTCGCAGCCGCCAGGCCGGCATCGGGGAGACTCGGCGCTCGTCGCTCAGGATCAGCGAGGCGGTCGACGGCCGGCGGGCGAACGAGCCGTCCGGCTCGGGCCGGTGCGCCAGGGCGCGGTCGAGCGCCGGCCCGATGTCCTCCACCTTCGGCGCCACCTGAGCCAAGCCGAAGCGCAGCAGCGCCTCGTTGCTTACGCGCACGTGGCCGTAGCCGAACCCGTAGGAGATCACCGGGCAGCCGCGAATGATCGCCTCGAGCACGGTCAGGCCGGCGCTCGAGTGGACCAGCGCGTCACTGGCCGCGAGCACGTCGCCCATCCGGTCGGTGAAGCCCATGACCCGCAGGCGCGGCTCCCCGCCCAGCTCCCGCGACACGCGCGCCCGCAGGTTGTCGTTGCGCCCGCACAGGCAGAGCACGAGCGCGTCGGGCACCTTCAGCGCCGCGCGCGTGGCACCCAGCAGATCGCCCACGCCCCAGCCGCCGCCCGACACCGCGATCACCTTGGTGTCGTCGCCCGGCAGCGCCAGCGCGCGCCGGGCGTCGGCGCGCGATCGGGCGGCCAGGAACGACGGCGACGTGGGCGGCTTGGCCCAGCGCACGCAGCCGGGTCCGGCGATCGATTCGACCTCCTCGATCGTCTCCGGATGCGTAACGAAATGCAGGTCGATCCCGGGATGGGCCCAGTACCGCATGCCGGCCAGGTCGGTGATCGAGGAGTAGCAGGGCACCTTCAGGCGCCCGGTTCTTCGCAGCTCGCCGAGCACCGCGGTCACGCCCGGGTAGGTCGAGACGATCACGTCGGGGTTGTGGGCGCGGATGAGCCGCATGAGGCCTCGGCGACCAAGCCCGGTGAGCAATCTCAGCGCCAGCCAGCGGGTCGGCTTGAAGCTCATGAACAGCCGGTATTGGAAGTCGAACCACCAGGGGACCCACCGGAACATGAAGGCCGAGTTGTCGCGCAGCAGCTTGGTCAAGAACCAGCCCATCGCGGGCAGGCCGTTGACGATCGCGATGTTGGCGTCGGGGTCCTCGTCGCGGAACTCGCGCGCCACCGCGCGCGCCGGGAGATCGTGACCCTCGCCGATGTCGGCGGAGATGATCAGGATCTGGCGCGGCCGGGCCTCCGTGTCGGGCTCGCCGGCGGGGATCACCGAGGCGGCCTCGCACTCGGCGGCGCGGGCCGCCTGATCGCGGCGCCATTCGACGTAGCGCTTGACGCCCTCGGCGAACGGCGTTCGCGCGGTCCACGCGAGCTCGCGCTCCGCGCGCGCGCTAAGCACGACCTTGCCGTTGAAGTCGCCCGGACGCGCCGGCGTGTGGACGATCTCGACGTCGCCCAGCAGCTCCTTCACGCGCTCGGCGATCTGCTTGATCGACACGTTCTCGTCCGAGGCCAGGTTGTAGACGCGGTTGCGGGCCACGTCGGCCAGTCCGAGCGCCACTCCCTCGGCCAGGTCCTCGACGTACACGAACCGCCGCGACTGCCCCCCGTCCCCGGCCAGGGTCAAGGGCTCGCCCCGCAACGCGCGACCCACGAACGCCGGGATGACCGCGGCCTCGCGCGCGCGGGGGCCGTATGGGATGCCGAAGCGCAGGATCGTGTAGTCGATCCCATAGAGCTCCTGGTAGGCCTTGCAGTAGAGCTCACCCGCCAGCTTTGTGCTCGTGTAGAGGTGCGAGGGCGCCGGCAGCAGCGTGTCCTCGTCCACGACCTCGCCTTCGCAGTCCGAATACACCCAGATCGTCGAGGCGTAGACGATCCGCTTGACCCCGGCCCGGCGCGCCGCCTCCAGCACGGCCACGGTCCCGCGGGCGTTGACTCGCTCGGCGTCCTCCGGCTCGGCGTGGACGTCGTTGACGTCGGCCACCGCCGCCAGGTGCGCCACCGCGTCGCACGAATGCAGCGCGCGCTCGAGCGCCTCGCGGTCGGTGATCGACCCGAGCACGGTCTCCACGCTGCCGGACTCGTGCCACGGGGACGGCCGCAGGTCGTAGATCACCGGCTGATGGCCCTGCGCGCGCAGCTTGTCGACCACGTGCGAGCCGATGAACCCCGAGCCGCCGGTGACAAGGACTCTCATGCGCTTTCCGGTCTGTAGTACAGCGGGACGCACGAATGGTTGCGGGCCACCCAGTCGGAATTCGGCAGCTCGACGTCATGCCCCATGATCCGGTGGCACGGCTCGTCGTAGACCCGGCCGGTCGAGCGCTCGAGCCAGTCGAACACGATGTACTTGTAGAGGCCGGAGACCATGCCGTCCGGCAGCTCCAACCGGCTCGGATAGAGCGCGTTCAACTTGTCCCGCGCCACCGCGTTCTTGAACGCCACGATCTCGGGCAGCCGCTCGATCTGGACCAGACCCATCGCGGCGGTGAACTCGTTCATGCGGAAGTTGAGCCCGGGGACTTCGTAGCTCGGTTTGCCGTAGTTGCGAAACGCGCGCGCGTGCTCGATCACCTCGGGGCGGCTCGACACGAGCACCCCACCCTCGCCGGTCGTGATGGTCTTGGTCGCGTACAGCGAGTAGATCCCGCAGTCACCATAGGTTCCCGCGCGGCGGCCATTCCATTCGGCGCCGTGAGCGTGGGCGCAATCCTCGATCAGGAAGATCCCGTGCTCGCGACAGTACGACGCGATCGCCTCCGAGTCGAACGCGAGATGGCCGCCGATGTGGACGACGAACGCCGCGCGCGGCTTGTAGCGCTCCGCCTTGGCCTCGAAGTCGGCGAACGACATGCACAGGTCCTCGCGGTTGCAGTCGACGAACTGCACGGTGGCGCCCGCGCCCAACGCGGCCAGCGGGGTGGCCATGAACGTGTTCGACGGGCACAGCACGGTCTCGCCCTGCACCTCGGCGAAGTGCAGCGCGGCGAGCGCGCCGCCGGACCAGCTTCCCATGGCCACCGCCTCGAGCCCGTTGTAGGCCTGCCAGGCGGCCTCGAAGCGCTTGGTCATCTCGCCCTCGGACCAGTGGCCCGAATCGATCACCTCGTCGATCAGGGCATGGAAGCGGTCGCGGTCGCGCGCATCGAACCCGATGGCAAAGCGCGCGTAGTCAGCGACGGTGCGTTGCGAGGAAACAGTGGTCATCGTCTTCGTCGCGCGGGTGGGGGGCCCCACTCAAGCCGATCGTGCGCTGCGCTGCCGGCCTGGGCGCGCGATCCAGCCTCTCAGAGAGGCAGGACGGTACCGATTTTCTGAAGTTTGAGTCCTCTCACGATCAGCTTCAGGGCCTCGGCGGTGCGCTCGTGCGAGCCCCGCGAGCTGTAGAAATCCGCATCGTGCAGGAGGATCACGTCGCCCGGGCGCAGGTTGGCGCTCGCCCGCTCGGCGATCCGCTCGGGGGTGGTCAGGCGCCGCCAGTCCTTGCCCCACCGCGACCACAGGATCGGGCGCAGCCCCCGCCGGCGCGCCGCGTCGAGTCCGGCGGGGCTGTACAGGCCGTACGGTGGTCGGTGCCATACCGCCTCGATTCCCGTGGCGCTCGCGATCGCCTCCGCTCCGCGGGCCAGATCGTCGGCCACCACCCGGCCCGGCAGCGCCGGCTGGGGCCGGTGGCGGTGGCAGTGCAGCGCCACCGTGTGTCCCCGCGCGGCGATCTCGGCGGCCAGCGCCGGCCGGCGCTCGACCTGCTCGCCGACCAGGAAGAAGGTCGCCTTCATTTCCGCCGCCTCCAGCACGGCCAGGACCGCGGGCGTGCCCTCGGGGTGCGGTCCGTCGTCGAAGGTCAGCGCCACGCCACCGGATACGGTCCGCTGAATGCCGAGGCCCCGCGCGGCCCGGGGGACATGGGGTGCGAGCAGGTGGCGAAGCACGGCCCCGGATTTTGATGGGGGTCTTCAGTTCGCGCCCGGCCACCGCGCTCGCCATCGAGCGATCTGCCCGCGCCACCCCCGGCACCCCGCGCAGCCCACCCCCCGCACGCGAAATTTCCGTCATTGGCGTCGAAGGCCGCAAGTAATTCCGGATTTCTCCCGCTGGGCGCGCATTTTCCGTCATCAGCGGAACCGCGTGCCTCGAATGGCGGAAATGGGCTATCCACTCTGGTACCCCGATTTGCGGGAAATGCTGGCTAAGCGGCTTCTGACGCCCGGAGCTCCTTGTACGGGTGAGGATCCGCCGCGAGCGCACCCTCGATGAGTCGGTAGAACAGTAGCCCGCGGTGCCGTGCGCGGCGGCGGTTGAAGCGGAAGGTGAACTCGTCGAGGTAGTAGTCGAGCTGTTCGTGGCTGACCGCGCCTTGGTGGGTGCCCAGCAGCCATCGCTTGAGCAGGCTGGCGATGCGGTGCACCTCGGGCATCGCGACGTGGGCGGGATCGCCGGACTCGGCCAGGTTCGTGATCACATGGCTGAAGCGGTAGCGGCCGATGTGGTTGTAGCCGTTCCAGGCGTCGGTGCGGACCTCGCTGCCACGCGCGACGTTGTCGAACACGAAGTCGGTAAGCACCTCGGCCGAGGCGTTCGGGATCCGGCGCATCCGGGTGCGGCCCGGCCCACCGTCCTCGCACTCGACCGCGATCGCGACCAGCGCCTTGCCGTCCGCCCGCCGTCCCCGACTGCCTGGTTTCAGCCCACCGATATGCGTTTCGTCAACCTCGACCGCGCCGGTCAGCAACTCGCGGCCGGGCAGCACCATCGCCCGCCTGAGCTTGTGCAGCCAGGCCCACGCGGTCTGGTAGCTACCGAACCCGAGCACACGTTGCAGCCCGAGCGCGCTGACGCCGTTCTTCTGATTGACCACGTACCAGATGGCCGCGAACCAGCTCACCAGCGGCAGCCGGGACTTGTGGAAAATCGTGCCCGCGGTCACCGACGTCTCACGCCTGCACACCGCACACCGGCGCAACCCGTCACCCATCCGCCAGAAGTCTCGGCCAGCCGCCCCGCAGAACCGGCACGCGAAGCCATCGCCCCACCGCAGTCGCTCCAGATAGTGCAGGCACGCCACACCATCCGGAAACCACGTCACCAACTCGTGGTAGTTGCGCGGGTAGTCGACCCCGGCCACCGGACGCAGCGCACCTTCCATCGCACGCAGACCCTACGACCCGAGGGGGACGTAAGTGGATAGCCCATTGGCGGAATTTTCCCGCGGCGGCGGCCAGGGGCACGCGATGGCGTCCGCCAGCGCCCGGGAACGCCTGCCCCCGCCACGGCGTCAGACACATACGTAACGTGTCGCGAACGCAGCCATCCGAGCCCTCACTGACGCCCGACCTCGACCACTGGCTCCCGGGCCCCTCGATCCGCGTGAGCCAGCGGCGCGAATCGAGCGCCTCGGCCGAGCGATTGTGGGAGGCCGCCCAAACCGTCCGCCTGCGCGATGCCCGCCGCCTCGGTCGCCTGGTGCGCTGGCGGATCCCCGGCCTGCCGGCCGACCTCGCGTTCGACGAGCTGTTCCGGGCGCCGCCGTTCATCGTGCTCGACGAGCAGCCCGGGCGGCTGCTCGTGTCGGGCCTGGTCGGCCGGATCTGGACCCTGCGCCGCGACTACCCCGAGCTCGAGGCCCCGGACGAGTTCCGCCACTGGGACAAGTCCGGCACCGCCCGCGTGGTCTTCGCCAACTGGATCGACGAGTCCCCAGGGCACCGCGCGACGATCCACGCCGAGGCACGCGTCGACGCGATCGGCGCCCAGGGCAGGGTCGGGGTGGCGGCCGTCCGGCCGCTCGTCCGGGCGTTCGGGTCGCTGATCGGCAGCGACGGGATCGAGATCGCGGCGCGGCGCGCGGAGCAACAACTCTGAAACAAACCCCGGAGTCCGTCGCCTCCGCCTCTAATGTCACGGCCGTGAGCGCGTTCGAGTCAGAGGTGACCGTCCGCCGCGCCCGCTTCTCCAACCCCGAGACCGGCTGGGCCGTCGTCGAGGCGGCCTGCCCCGACGGCGCGCCGGTCGTGCTGGTCGGCCCCCTGATCCACCTCGAGGAGCGCGAGCGCGCCCACGTGTCCGGGACCTGGGTCCAGGACAGCCGCTACGGCCGGCAGGTCAAGGTCACCCAGGCGAGCCCCCTGCCGCCGTCGGACACCGACGCCGAGGCGGTCCTCGCCTACCTGGTCCGCGTCAAGCACGTCGGGGCCAAGCGGGCGCAGCGCCTGGTCGACCGCTACGGGCCGGCGAAGACGTTCGACGCGATCGACGACGACCCGCACCAGGCCTTCGCCACCGCCGGCATCCGCGGCGGCGCCCTCGCCGAGGCGACCCGCTCCTGGGAGCGCCTGCGGGTCACCCGACGGCTGCACCTGTTGCTGGCGCCCCACGGCCTGGCCTACCTGGCTTCCCGGATCCGGGAGACCTACGGCGACGGCGCCCACCGCCTGGTGTCCGAGCGGCCGTACGAGCTGACCAGCGTGTTCGGCGTGGGGTTCCTGATCGCCGACCGGATCGCCCGCACGCTCGGCACCGCCGCCGACGGCCCCGAGCGCACGCGCGCGGCGATCCTCCACACGCTGTCGGAGGCCGAGCGCGGCGGCAGCACCTGCATGCCGCTGGACCTGCTCCTCCCCGCCGCGAACGAGCTGCTCGGCCCCGAGGCAAACCCCACCGAGGCCGACATCGACCAGCTGGTAGAAGACGGCGATCTCGCCCGCGAGGAGCGCTGGATCTACCGCGCGCAGACCGCCGAGCTCGAGGCCGAGCTGGCGAGCCGCGTCCAGGAGCTGATCGCGGGCGATCCCAGCGACCGCCTCACGAACGATCGGCGAGAGCCCAGCCAAACCGACGGCCTCACCGAGGAGCAGCTACAGGGCGTCCGGAACACGGTCTCTTACCGCCTGTCGCTGATCACCGGCGGCCCGGGCACCGGCAAGACCGCGTCGATCCGCACGATCGCCAAGGTGGGCACCGCGCAGAACGCGCGGGTGCTCCTGGTAGCGCCAACCGGTCGCGCCGCGATCCGCATGAGCGAGGCCAGCGGGATGCACGCCACCACGGTCCACTCGGCGCTCGGCTGGATCCCGGGTGAGGGGCCGACCCACGACGAGCACGATCCGTTGCGCTGCGACCTCCTGATCGTCGACGAGACCTCGATGGCCAACCTCGAGCTGCTCGTCACCCTCCTGCGCGCGGTCGGCGCGAAGACCCACGTCGTGCTCGTCGGCGACGCCGACCAGCTCGCGCCGGTCGGCGCCGGCAAGCCGTTCGCCGAGCTGATCGCCTCGGGCACCGTGCCCACCGCCCGCCTGACGCACATCTTCCGCCAGGCGGCCGGGAGCATGATCGTGCAGGGCGCCCACGCGATCCGGCGCGGCGAGCCCCCCACCTTCGCCCCGCAAGACGACATGCGCCGCGACCTGTTTCTGATCGAGCGACCCGACGCGACGGCGGCGCGCGAGGAGATCGTCTCGCTCGTCTGCGAGCGCCTTCCCGCGCACTACGACGTCGACCCGATCACCGACATCCAGGTGTTCGCGCCGGTCTACCGCGGCGAGCTCGGCATCGACGCGCTCAACGAGGCGCTGCGCGCGCGCCTGAACCCCGACGGCCAGCCGGTCCGCGGCGGGCGCCTGCGCATCGGCGACAAGCTGATGATGACCGGACGCAACCTGCATGACCTCGGGCTGATGAACGGAACGCTGCTCCGCCTGCTGGACGAGACGGACGGCGGCGAGCACGACGACGGCGCCCTGCTCCTCGGCACCGACGACGGACAGGTGTTCCGCTTCCCGCCCGAGCAGTCCGAGCGCCTGCGGCTCGCGTATGCCTGCTCGGTGCACCGAGGGCAGGGAATCGAGCTGCCGATCTCCGTTATCGTCGCCCACCCGGCCGCCGGCGCATTCTTCCTGCGCCGCGAGATGCTCTACACCGCGGTCACCCGCGCCAAGCTGGCCACGGTCATCGTGGGCACCCGCGACGTGGTCCACAGAGCCGCCCGCACGCCCGACACCGGCCGCCGCCACAGCCGCCTGTCCGATCGCCTGGAGAGGCACCCGATCCCGGTGCGCGTAGCCTGAGAGAACCCGCCGTGGCGACCCCGACCGAAGCCTCTCCCCGCAAGCGGCACGCCCTCGAGCTGTTCGCCGGCCTCCCCGCCGCCTACGACCGGATGGGCGCCGTGCTCAGCTTCGGCCAGGATCCTCGGTGGCGCCGCGCCCTGATCGCCGCGATGGACCCCCGCCCCGGCCAGCGCATCCTCGACGTCGCCACCGGCACGGGCCTGGTCGCGTCCGGGCTGGCGGCGCGAGGCGCCCAGGTGGTCGGCCTCGACCAGAGCGAGGACATGCTCGCGGGCGCCCGCCGGCGGCTGGCGCAGCGCTCCGACCTGGTCTCGCCCATAACGCTCGTCCAGGGCGAAGCCGAGCGGCTTCCGTTCGCGGACGGCGAGTTCGACGCGCTGACCTTCACCTACCTGCTGCGCTACGTAGACGACCGCGCCGCCACGATGCGCGAGCTGGCGCGCGTGGTCAAGCCGGGCGGCCGGATCGGCATGGTCGAGTTCGGTGTCCCGCACTCGCCACCGCTGCGCGCGCTGTGGCGGCTCCACACCCGCGTCGGGTTGCCGCTCATCGGACGGCTGGCCTCGCCGGCGTGGTTCGAGGTGGGGCGCTTTCTCGGCCCGAACATCGAGGCGCTCTACCGCGCCGAGCCTGACCTCACGAAGCTGTGGCACGAGGCGGGGATCGAGCACGTCCGCGAGCGTCGGATGAGCTTCGGCGCCGGCCTCGTGATGTCCGGTCTGAGGAGCCGCGATGGCCAGCGCCCCGCGTGAGCTCGACCGCCCGGCCTTCTATGCGCTGCGTTCGGGCGGGTGGCGGGACCTCGTCACACTCCTTCACCCGCCGTACACCGCCTGGCATCTGAGCTACGTGGCGATCGGCGCCGCGGCCGCGCCCCACATCTACGCCAACCGACTCATAGCTGCCCTCGGGGCGTTCTTCCTCGCCGTCGGGATCAGCGCGCACGCCCTCGACGAGCTGCACGGCCGGCCGCTCGGCACGAAGCTCACGCGCCCTACGCTGATCGCCCTGGCCGCCGCCGGCCTCATCGGCGCGATCGCGATCGGCGTCGCAGGGGCGATCGTGGTCTCGCCGTTGCTCATACCGCTCGTCATAGCCGGCGGAATCCTCGTGCCCGCCTACAACCTCGAGCTACTCGGTGGCCGCCTGCACAACGACCTCTGGTTCGCCCTCGCCTGGGGCGGGTTTCCCGCCTTCACCGGCTACTTCGCCAACGCCCTGGCGATCCGCCCCGCCGGCATCCTCACCGCCGCGGCGTGTTGCCTGCTGAGCGCGGCGCAGCGGCAGCTCTCGACGCCGGTGCGGGCGCTGCGCCGTGACACGACCGAGGTGACCGGGCGCCAGCACCTGCGCGACGGCACCGTCGTCGAGCTGACCCGGGCCAGCGTGTCCGCCCCGCTGGAGGGCGCTTTGCGAACCCTGTGGCTCGCGCTCGTGCTGCTGGCCGTCGGTCTGGTGGCCGTACGGCTCTGATCCCACCGGCCGGCACCCTGGAAACAGCCACCCGGCCGCAGTTAAATAGTCCCCGCAAGCATCGATTTGATCGGGGGTCGCGACGTGCTGGGGCAGGCGCGGCGAGGCTGGAGCAGTGACGCGGCCGGTGTCGGGGCGTGGTGTCGAGAACGACACCAGGGTTATCGCACGGCGTGTGCCCGGCGCCCGAAAATCGCGTCATGTGGACCTCGGAGGAGGAGCTGAGCTTGGAGGGCGCCGGAATCGCCACCGCACCGCTCCCCGCGCGTCGCCGGGCGGCCCGCGCCGGCGCGGCGCTCGGCTGGGCTCGGGCGCGGCTGATAACCACGCCGGGCCGCCTCGTCCTGATCTCGGCGCTGCTCGTCGTCGGCGCCGTCTGCTTCGGGGTGATCGCCACGGGCGCCGAGCAGTCGCGCGAGCGCGCCGTGGACGCCGCCCGGACCGGCACCGAGCCGCTGCTGGTCCATGCGGTCAATCTGTATACGGCGCTGTCAGACGCCAACGCCACGGTCGCGACGGGACTGCTGGCGGGGGGTCTCGAGCCGCCCGCCAAGCGCGCGCGCTACCTCCACGACCTGCGCGTGGCGAGCGAATCGCTCACCGCGCTGACCCGCGAGGGCGGGACATCGGCCGGCGCCCCGGTGGCGCTCCGGACCGTCGCCGACCAGCTTCCGGTCTACAGCGGCCTCGTGGAGACCGCCCGCGCCAACAACCGCCAGGGTTTCCCGATCGGCGCCGCCTACCTGCGCCAGGCCGCCGCCCTGCTGACGAGCAGCATCCTGCCCGCGGCCGGCCGGCTGTACGCCGCCGAGGCCAAGCGGCTGAACGACGACTACCGGACGGGGACCTCGAGTGCGTCGCTCGTCGCGCTCGTGGCGGCGGCCGCGGTGGCGCTCGTGCTGATGCTGCTCGCTCAGCGCTACGTCGCGCGGATGAGCCGGCGCATCCTCAACGTCCTGATGTTGCTGGCCACGGTGGCGCTCGCGGGCGTGTCGGCCTGGGCCGTGATCGGCCTCATCAGCGAGCAGAACTCGCTGGCCACCGCCCAGCGCCAGGGCTCCGATTCCGTCGAGCTGCTGTCGGCGGCCAACGTGCTGCTGTCGCGCGCCCAGGGCGATCTCAGCCTGGCGCTGGTCAGCCGGGGCACCGATGTGACCGGTCCGGAGGACTTCGCGCGGGTCAAGCAAGTGCTGGCGAGAAGTGGCCTGGCCAGCCGCGTCGGACCCACCTTCCCCTCCTACCTGAGCATGACCAAGCGGATCCAGGACCTCGAGGGCGGCGGTCAGCTCGGACCCGCGATCGCGCTCGAGCCGACCGCGAGCAACCTATCCGACGCCCTCAGCAAGGGGCTCGACACGCGGATCGCCGCCGCCCAGCGGCGCTTCACGAGCTCCGCCGCCCACGCCGAGCTCGGCCCTCAGCGGGCTGGGCCTGGCCATCCCCCTGGTCACCGCGCTGGGCGCGCTGCTCGCGCTGCTCGGCCTGCGCCAGAGGATCAACGAGTACCGATGAGAGCTCGCCGCCCACACCTGATCGGCCTCGCGCTCGTCGTCGCCGCCGCGCTCGCCGGCTGCGGCACGGCGTCTGACCGAGCGGTTCGGACCACGCTGTCGGCGCTCAACACCCCGGTGCCGAAGGCGGCCGCGTCGACGGTGTCCCCCGAGCCGAAGTGCACGAACCTGACCGCGAGCCTGCGCCCGCCCGCGACCCTGCCGGTGCCGGGTGGGGCGATGCCGCCGGGCAGCTACGTGGCGGCGATCCGCCGGCGCGGCTACCTGAGGGCCGGCGTCAACGCGGGGCTGCTCGACTTCGGCTACCTGAATCCCGCGAGCGGGCACATCGAGGGCTTCGAGATCGACCTCGTGCGCGAGCTGACCCGGGCCATCTTCGGCGATGCGAGCCCGGCCCACTACCGCCTCGTAGCGCTCACGGTGCCGCAGCGGATCCCGTTCGTGCAGGCGGGCAAGGTGGACGTCGTCGTCGACGCCGTGACCATCACCTGCGCGCGCCGCAAGGACGTCGACTTCTCGACGGTCTATTACCTGGCCCACCAGCGCGTGCTGGTCCCGAAGAGCTCCCCGGACGCCAGCATGACCTCGCTGGCCGGAAGGCGGGTCTGCGCCAGCGCCGGGTCGACCCCGATCGAGGTCATGCAGCGCCTTGCCGCGCCGCCCCGCACCGTCGGGGCGCCCCAGGCGATCGACTGCCTGGTGTGGTTGCAGGAGGGCAGGATCGACGCGATCTCCACCGACGACTCGATCCTGCTCGGCTTCACGACCCAGGACCCCAACACCAGGATCGTCGGCGGCTACCTGGCCGATGTGCCCTACGGGATGGCGATCAGTAAGGCGCACCCCGACTTCGTGCGCTTCGTCAACGGCGTCCTGGCCAAGCTGCGCGCCGACGGGACCTGGCGCCGGCTGTACAACCAGTGGCTCAGGCGCCCCGGTTCCAACCCGACCCTCCCCGCCCCCCAGTACGAGGGCTGAACGATGAAGCTCGAAGACTGCGACACCGAACTGAACCGCCTGCGCGAGGCTGACGAGCGAATCGCCGCCAACCTGGTCGAGCTCGAGATCGACTCGAGCCGCCAATTGCTCGAGGCGAGCACGCTGACCGGCGAGTCCGCCGCGCGCTGGTCGGCCGCGAGCGCCGCGTTGACCGACCTGTGGGAGGGGCGGGGGCAGCTCGAGGGCTTCCTCGAGCGCGCGCAGGAGCTGAGGCGAAGCGCCCGCCGCACGGACGAGCTGTACGCGCTCCTCACCGGGCCGTCGATCGAGCTGACCCGCGCACAGGTTCCGCTGGCCGAGCGCGACCTGCTCGGCAGCCCCGAGATCACAGTCCGCTGCAGCGCCGACGAGCTCCTGGCCCGCATGTCCGGCGCGTTCGACGAGGTCAAGGCCGCAGTGGCCGGCTTCGCCCGCGCGTGGGAGACGCTCACCCCGCGGCTGGCCGAGGCTCGGGCCGCCGTGCAGCGGACCCGAACGCTCGCCGCGACACAGGGCGAATCCGAGCACGCGCCAGACCTCGACCAAGCCGCCGGACGAATCGACGCGTTGACCGCACAGCTCGGCAGCGACCCGCTGGCGGTCGCGCCGGCCGAGGTCGACCGCCTGATCGAGTCGCTACAGGCGATCGAGCGCGATCTACAAGCCACCGCGGCGCTGCGCCGCGAGCTCGATGCCAGGCTGTCGGACGCCCGCGCGCGGCTGGCGCGGCTGCGGACGGCCGTCGAGGAGGGCCGGAGCGCCCACCACGAACTGCTCGTGAAGATCTCGGTGCCGTCGGCGCCGGCCGCGCTCGAGCTGCCGAGCGAAGTCGGCAGCGGGCTTCACGAGGTCGCCGCCCTCGCGGGCTCGGGAGCGTGGCGCGAGGCCCGGCGCCGCCTCGAGAGCTGGAACGAGCGCACGAACGCGCTGCTCGACGAGGCCGAGCGGATCCTCCGGGCCAACCGCGCCCCGATCGAGGCGCGCAACCAGCTCCGGGCGCTGCTCGAGGCCTACCAGGTCAAGGCAGGCCGGCTCGGCGCGATCGAGGATCCCGAGCTCGAGCGGATCGGCTCCCAGGTCCACGAGGTCCTGTACACCGCGCCGACCGACCTGGCGCTGGCAGCCCAGCTCGTGCGCCGCTACCAGGAGCTCCTGAACACGTCCCGACCGGCCGGCGAGGTGCTCAGATGAACTGCACGCGGCCAGGCTGCGCCGGGTCGATCGTCGACGGCTACTGCGACGTGTGCGGGATGGCGCCCGCGCACGCCCCGGCGGCGCCGGCCTCGGCGCCCGCGGAAGCCCCGGCCCCGGCCTCGGCACCCGCCGGACAGCTGCCCCCGGCGAGCGCGCTCACCGCCACGTCCGCCGGCGCGAGCCGCCGTGCCACCACAGGCCGAACCCGCACGAGCGCGCGCGGGCGCCTCGGGGCCGGGCTGGTCGAGATCCCCCTCGTGCCGTTCCGCGACCCGTCCGACGCCGTGCTCGACGAGGCCGCCGCGCTCGTTCCCGAGAGCCGCCGCTTCTGCGCGCGCTGCGACGAGCCGGTGGGCCGCGGACGCGACGATGCGCCCGGACGGACCGCGGGGTTCTGCCGCAAGTGCGGCGCTGCGTTCTCGTTCGAGCCGAAGCTGCGCACGGGTGAGCTAGTGGCCGGGCAGTACGAGGTCGTGGGGTGCCTCGCCCACGGCGGGATGGGCTGGATATACCTGGCCCGCGACCGCAACGTGTCCGACCGCTGGGTGGTGCTCAAGGGGCTGTTGAACGCGGGCGACGACGACGCGATGGCCGCGGCGCTGGCCGAGCGCCGCTTCCTGGCGGAGGTCGAACACCCGAACATCGTGAAGATCTTCAACTTCGTCCAGCAGGAGAGCTCCGGCTACATCGTCATGGAGTACGTCGGCGGCCGGAGCCTCAAGCAGATCCTGGCCGCCCGGCGAGACGCAGGCGGCGGCGAGCCGGATCCGCTCCCGCCCGCCCAGGCGATCGCCTACATGCTCGAGGTCCTCCCGGCGCTCGGCTACCTGCACCAGCTGGGGTTGCTGTTCTGCGACTTCAAGATCGACAACGTCATCCAGACCCAGCACTCGCTGAAGCTGATCGACCTGGGCGGCGTCTACCGGATGGACGATCCGTCCTCCTCGGTGTTCGGCACGGTGGGCTACCAGGCACCCGAGATCGCCGCCGCCGGCCCCTCGATCGCCTCCGACCTGTTCACGGTGGCCCGCACCCTGGCCGTCCTGTGCTTCGACTTCCGCGGATACCAGAGCACGTTCCGCTACACGCTGCCCTCCCAGGAGGCAGTCCCGCTGCTGGCCCGCTACGACTCCCTGTACCGGTTCCTGCTGGCCGGCACCGCCCCCGATCCCGATGACCGGTTCCAGTCGGCCGAGGAGATGGCCGACCAGCTCTACGGCGTGCTGCGCGAGATCGTGGCCGACCAGGAGGAGCGCACGGTGCCCGCTCCGAGCAAGCTGTTCAGCGGCCCCATGCGGGGCGGCCACGAGCAGCCGGACTGGCGCGCGCTGCCCCGCCCTCAGGTCGACACGGACGACGCCGCGGCCGGCTACCTGGCCACGATCAGCACGGGCGACCCGCGGCAGATGATCGCCCAGCTGAACGCCGCCCCCGAGCGCACGCTCGAGGTCGAGCTGCGCCACGTCGCCGCGTTGATCGAGCTGGGCGACTGGGACGCTGTGGCGGACATGCTGGGCGGGATCGAAGCGGCCGATCGCTGGGAGTGGCGCGCGGTGTGGTATCGCGGGCTGGCCGACCTGGCCCGGGAGCGGCCGAGCGAGGCGCGTGTGAGCTTTGCCTCGGTCTACCAGTCGCTCCCGGGCGAGCTCGCCCCCAAGCTCGCGCTGGGGATGGCGTGCGAGCTGGCCGGGCAGACCGCCGACGCCGCAGGCTGGTACGACGTCGTCTCGCGCACCGATCCCGAGTTCACGGCGGCGACGTTCGGCCTGGCGCGCTGCCTGCTCGAGACCAGCGCCCGCGAGGAGGCCCTCGCCGCCTACGACCGGGTGCCGGACTCCTCGAGCGCCTACCTCCAGGCCCAGACGGCCCGGATTCACTGCATGACCACCCCGGACGGCGATGGCCCGGGCCGCGCCGACGAGCTGCTGCACGCCGGCACGATCCTCGAGTCGCTCCCGATCCGGGGCGAGCAGCGGGTCCGCCTCGAGGCCGAGGTGCTCGAGTCCGCGCTCGCCCTCGTCGCGCGTGGCGGCGCACTCGACGGCCGCGCCAGCCTGCTCGGCCACCGTTTCCTGGAGCGCGATCTGCGGCTTGGCGTCGAGCGCTCCTACCGAGAGCTCGCCCGCTGGGCGGCCTCGAGCTCCGAACGCATCCAGCTGGTGGATCGCGCGAACCAAATTCGACCTAGGACGTGGACATGACCCCTGAGACTCGCCTTTCCTGCCCTTCCTGCGGCGCGCCCCAGCAGGCCGGAGATCGGTTCTGCGAGCAATGCGGGGCGCGCCTGGACGAGGCGCTCGAGGAGCCGGCGGGCGACACCCGCGTCGAACTCGATCTGGTGATCGCCGCCGTGGTCAGCGATCAGGGCCTCGTGCATCGCCGAAACGAGGATTCGTTCCATCTCGAGGTGTCCGACGAGCGCGACGTCGCCGTGGTGGTGTGCGACGGGATCTCGTCGGCCAGCGCCGGCAACGTGGCCGCGCGGGAATCCGCCCGCGCCGCCGGTACGGTCCTCGCCCGGGCGCTGGCCGACCCGGCCAAGGACGCCGAGACCGCGCTCGACGAGGCGATCCTGGCCGCCAACGACGCCGTCGTGCAGGTCGAGTGGACGACGCGCACGCGGCGCGTCGATCCGTCCTGCACGCTCGTCTCGGCGCTGTGCCGCGGTCCGGAGATTACGGTCGGCTGGGTCGGCGATAGCCGCGCCTACTGGTTTGACCCGGTCGAGTCGCGCCAGCTCACGGTCGACGACTCGTTCGCCGAGGAAAGCGTCGCCAAGGGGATCTTGACGCCCGAGCAGGCCGCGAAGAGCCCGTTCCTGCACTCGATCACCCACTGGGTCGGCCCGGACTCCCCCGCGCGGCCGTCGCGCTACGTCACCCTGCGTCCCGAGCGCGCCGGGCGGCTCGTCCTGTGCACCGACGGGCTGTGGAACTACGCGCCCGGCGCGGGCGAGCTCGCTCGCCTCGTCGAGGCGCTGCCCGCCGGCGCGGCGCCGGCCGCGGTGGCGCGCGCGCTCGCCGACACCGCGAACTCCCGCGGCGGCCACGACAACATCACGGTGGCCGTCGTGGACGTCGATCCATCCGCAGCCTGAGGAGCACCCATGAGCACGTTCACGCTCGAGGCCTACCAGAACGAGTATCTCCCGCTCGGCGGCGCCGAGGTCAACGCGATCGTGACCGTGAGCTGCGACGGCGCCGGCGGGCCCGCCGGCCAGCCCGACGCCGCGGTCATCGTGATCGTCGACACCTCGGGCTCGATGGGCGCTCCAGCTCGCAAGATCAAGGCCGCGCAGGAGGCCACGCGCGTGGCGATCGACTGCATCCGGGACGGCGTCCTGTTCGGGGTGATCGCGGGCACCGATTCCGCGCGCCTGCTCTACCCGCTCGACGATCGGCTGCTCCCGGCATCGGAGCAGACGCGAGGCGAGGCACAGAAGGCGGCCTCCCGGCTGAAGGCGGCCGGCGGGACGGCGATGGGCTCGTGGCTCAGGCTCGCCGGCGGGCTGTTCGGGACCGCGCCCGACCGCATGTGTCACGCGATCCTGCTCACCGACGGGGAGAACCAGCACGAGACGGTCGACGAGCTCGACGCCGCGCTGGCCTCCGTGGAGGGCCGGTTCCAGTGCGACTGCCGGGGCGTCGGGGCGGACTGGCAGGTCAGCGAGCTGCGCCGGATCGCCTCGAGGCTGCTCGGCACGGTCGACATCATCCCTGAGCCCGAGAGCATGGCGGAGGACTTCCGCGCGATGATGCGCACGGCGATGGGCAAGGCCACGCGCAACGTGGCCCTGCGGCTGTGGACCCCCCAGGGCGCGAGCGTCGCGTTCGTCCGCCAGGTGGCGCCGACGATCGAGGAGCTGACCGCCCGCGCCATGCAGGTCAACCCGCTCACCGCCGACTACCCGACCGCCACCTGGGGCGCCGAGTCGCGCGACTACCACCTCTGCGTCACGGTCGCCCCGCACGAGGCCGGCGAGGAGATGCTCGCCGGACGCGCCAGCCTCGTCGAGGGGGAGCAGGTCCTCGGCCAGGCGCTGATCAAGGCGAGCTGGACCTCCGACCAGCAGCTCTCGACCAGCATCAACCACGAGGTCGCCCATTACACGGGGCAGGCCGAGCTGGCCGACTGCATCCAGGACGGCCTGGAAGCGCGCAAGCGGGGCGACCTCGGCAGGGCCACGTTCAAGCTGGGCCGCGCCGTCCAGCTCGCCGCCGAGAGCGGCAACGACGGGACGATGAAGCTCCTGCAGGCCGTGGTCGAGGTCGAGGACGCGGCGACCGGCACCGTCCGCCTCAAGCGCGAGGTGGCCGCGATCGACGAGATGTCGCTCGACACCCGCTCGACCACCACCGTGCGGGTCGGCGCCGGCGCGACATGACCGTCACCTGCCCGAGCGGTCACGAGTCCCAGTCCACCGACTACTGCGACCAGTGCGGCGCGCCGATCGCGCCGATCGGGGGCCGCGGCGCCGATCCGGGCGCAACCCAGATCCTGCCGGTGGTCGAGGAGCTCGACACCTCTCCGGCCGCCCGGCGCGAGCCGTGCCCCGCGTGCGGCGCGCCGCGCTCGGGCGATGACCGGTACTGCGAGGGGTGCGGCCACGACTTCCTGGCCCCCCTGCGGGTCGCCGGGACATGGGAGGCGATCGCCTCCGCCGACCGGCCGCAGTTCGAGCGCCTCGCCACCGCCGGCGTGAGCTTCCCGGACGGCTACGTCGAGCGGCGATTCCCGCTGCGGGAGGGCGAGAACCGGATCGGGCGCAGCCGCGGCCAGTCTGGCGAGGAAGGGCCCGAGATCGACCTCGCCGCACCCCCGGTCGATCCGGGCATCTCGCGGCTGCACGCCGTGCTCGAGTGTCGCTCCGACGGTGCCTGCGTGCTCCGTGACCTGGACTCGACCAACGGCACCGCGCTGAACGACGAGCCGGCGCCGATCGCCCCTCGCACGGACATCCCGGTGGCCGACGGCGACCGCATCCGGGTGGGCGCCTGGACGACGATCACCGTCCGCCGGCGCTGACCCGTCGGGGCCGCGATCTCAGAAGTCGTGCGGGACCAGCAGTCCCGATCCGCGCACCACCGCCGCGAGTTGCATGCGCTTCTCGTTCTGGGGCAGGTCGCCCAGCCCGAAGCGGTCGAACAGGTCGTGCATCTGCCCCTTCACCGCGTCGACACTCAGGTGCACCTCGGCGGCGATCTGCGGGTTGGTCGCCGGCGTGGCGCTGCCGGACTCCAGCGGACGGCACAGAGCGATAAGTACCTTCCGCTGCGTCTCGGTCAACGGCACGCCCCCCGGAGAACCGGGACCCCGGGCGGTGGACACGCTGCCGTCCGCCGGACTTGGCTCGCGGTACTGGACGTGGGTGTTGCCAAAGCACAGGCTGTCGCGATCGGCCAGTCGCCGGCGGCCGCGGATCCGGTTGCCATTGACGTACGAGCCGTTGAGCGACAGGCCGTCGTCGACCAGCGTCCACTCCTCACCGACCGGCTCGAGCAGCGCGTGCTCGCGCGAGACCTCGCCGTCCCAGCTCAGCGAGACGTCGGACTGCTCGCGGCGGCCGATCGTGACCCGCGCACGGCCCGCCGGCAGCATCAGGATGTGCTGCTCGCCCTCACTGTCCAGCCAGTGAAGGAACGGGACCCCGGTCTTCTCGGCCTGAATCACCGCCTTGAGGTGACGCGGCCTGATCAGCCGCGTCTCGTACGTCTCACCCATCTCGGGTGCGGAGCATCTCACGCCGACGGCCCGGATGCCAGGCATCCGGGCCGCTGCGCGGCGGCGGGTGAGGGCCGGCGATTCGGTCAGCCGGTGGCGGTGAAGCGCACCGGACCGGAGTCGCACTCGTCGCTCATGCCGTTCGTGAAGCTGTAGTTGACGCGCAACTGCCATGTCCCGGACAGCTGCGAGTGCTTGCGAGCCAGGTGCGCGGTCAGCGAGTCCGTGCCGCTGTAGGTCACCCCTCCGGATGCGGCTGTGGGGGGCTGCGAGAAGGTGGCGTGCAGCCGTCCATTCGGCTTGATCGAGACTCGGGCGAACGCGTCGGGGAGCACGAACTGGTCGCCCGACGTGCAGTTGACGCTGATCGCGATCGATCCGAACGTCAGCGTCCTCGCGTTCGCCGAGATCTTGAAGAACACCGGGTACTGCTGCGACGTGATTCCCGCGAGCACGATGCCCGATGCCGCCGACGCGTCGCGCGCCATGGCGATCCGAGCTGGTCCGAACGGCCGCGCATCGATGGTGGCGGCGTCGGCCTGACCGCCGTTCAGCACGTGCGCCCCGATCACCACCGCGACGGCGAGCCCCGTACGGATCCACTTGGCCCGGCGTCCCCGACTCTGTCCGTTCATGCTGACCTCCGTCCGAACGTGGTTGACCAGCGCAATCTCCCGCCGGCGCGCCGCCACGCCCAGCCCCCCATGGGGTCCCCCTCACCGCCCACGGTGTCGAGCGCGACACCCTGGTGGCGGGGGGTCTACGCCAGCCGGTCGGGGGTGCGGCTGTGCACGAACGCCGCCTCCACCTGGGCGGGCAGGCGCTCGACGTGGCCGCCCTCGGCCAGCCAGCGCGACAGCTGGCGCTGCATCGCGCCGGCCACGTCGTCGTCGCGAATCAGGTCGGCCAGCTCGCGCGTGCGCCACCGGCCCCGGGGCGCGAACCGCCGCCAGACCGACTCGTAGCGCTCGCCCAGGACCCGGCGCCACAGATCCTCGTCGGCCCGCCGGAGCTCGCCCACGAGCAGCCCCGACCACCGGTCGGCCGCCAGCTTGAGCAGCCGCGGCCCGAGCCATTGCGCGACGTGCTCGTCCAGAGGCGCGCAGGCGCACGCCACCAGCAGGCGGGCCCGCGCCCGCTCGCCGTCGTTCCAGCGCGGCGGATCCGACTCCAGCCCGAACCACGACCACAGGCGGGCGCCGGCCGCCTGCACCGAGCGCTCGGTCTCGGACACCGCGATCTCGACCAGCCGCTCGTAATCGGGCAGCTGCTCGAACAGGGTCCGCAGCTCGCCGACGTCGGGTGCGACGCGTGCGCGCTCGCCGCGCAGGTCGGCCACCGCCGCAGCAGCGGCGGCAAACGCAACGTCCAGGGCACGCGTGGAGTGCCCCGCCTCGTATCGCTCCAGCGCGGTGCTGAGCGCGAGCGCCGGATGACCGGCCTCCCTCCGCTCGGGCGGCCCGAACTTCTGGTTCCCGGAAGGACCGCCGCTCACGGTAGGAGAATGTAGTCGGGTGGCCCCGATCGCAACTCGCGCACTCGAGGCGGGTTAGGACTCCAGACAACCCCTGCGGGAGGATTGCCGCTGCGCCGCTCACTCGCTCTGCTCGTATCCGCCGTCCTGATCGCCCTGGTAGGGGGCGCGGGGGCACTCACATCGGCGTCGAAAGGCCAGTCGCCCGTCTCAGGCACCGCTGTCTGCAGGCCCGTGAGCAAGCCTCCCCGGCTGCCGCCGGCCAAGGGGATCACGATCTTCGCCGCTCCCAACCCGCTGACCGCCGGGCGAGGAGTCCGCGTGTTCGGGCAGCTCGTCGGGTTCCGACGCGGCGCCAAGCGCTGCGGGATCTCGATTGTCCTATGGCGCCGCTTCCCGGGCCAGCGCGCCTACGCCCCGGTGGCCCGCACGCGCACGACGACCGGCGGGCGCTACAGCTTCATGATCCCGGCCCGGTCGGTGACCACCAACCGCGACTGGGTGGCGACCACTCGCGGCCTGCGCAGCCGCGTGCTGGCCGAGCAGGTCCACCCGGTGGTGACGCTGTCCAGCACGGCGACGTTCGCGGTGGCGGGCGACACGGAGCGGCTGAGCGGGACGCTCGCGCCCGCCCAGGCCGGCCAGCGCGTCCTGCTCCAGCGCCGGGTGGGTCCGCGCTGGATGACGGTCCACCGGCCCCGAATCGGCGCCGACTCGGCCTTCTCGGTGTCCCACGCCTTCACCACCGGGCGCACCGAGCAGTGGCGGGCGATGGTCCCGGCGACCGCGCGCAACCTCGGCTCTGCCTCTCCGGTCCTGAAGATCAAGATCGCCCCCGCCACCGGGATCCACAAGATCCGCCACGTGGTGATCATCATGCAGGAGAACCGCTCGTTCGACAGCTACTTCGGCACCTACCCGGGGGCCGACGGGATCCCCGCCGGCGTGTGCGTGCCCGATCCGGCCAACGGCGGCTGCGTACCGCCCTTCCACGACCCCGCCGACCTCAACTTCGGCGGGCCGCACGGCATGGGCAACTCGCTCGCCGACATCGACGCCGGGCGGATGGACGGGTACGTCGCCCAGGCCGAGCAGGGCTCCGGCTGCAGCTCGGCCGACCCCAACTGCAGCCCCTGCACCGAGAACTCGAGCGGCCAGAACGAGCATCAGCGCTGCATCGACGTGATGGGCTACCACGACGCGCGCGAGATCCCCAACTACTGGGCCTACGCCCAGAACTACGTGCTCCAGGACCACATGTTCGAGCCCAACGCGTCCTGGAGCCTGCCCCAGCACCTGTACATGGTGTCGGAGTGGTCGGCCTTCTGCTCGAACCCGATGGACCCGTCGTCGTGCTCGAACGCGCTCCAGAACCCCAACCCCGACTCGACCCTCACGGCCACCACCTTCGCCAGCGCCAACGACGGCCAGCTGCACTACGCCTGGACCGACATCACCTACCTGCTCCATCAGCAGAACGTGAGCTGGGGCTACTACGTGTTCCAGGGCACCGAGCCCGACTGCGAGAACGACGCCGCGATGACCTGCGCGCCCGTGCAGCAAGGGCCCACCACACCGGGCATCTGGAACCCCCTGCCCTCGTTCACCGACGTCACCCAGGACAACCAGCTGTCCAACATCCAGTCGCTCTCGAACTTCTTCACGGCGGCCAAGGACGGGACCCTGCCCGCAGTCTCCTGGATCAACCCCAACGGCATGGTGTCCGAGCACCCCCCGGCGCTGGTGAGCGCCGGCCAGACCTACGTCACCGGCCTGGTCAACGCGATCATGCAGAGCCCCGACTGGGATAGCACCGCGATCTTCCTCACCTGGGATGACTGGGGCGGGTTCTACGACCACGTCGTCCCGCCGGTCGTCGATCGCAACGGCTACGGCCTGCGCGTGCCGGGCATCGTGATCAGCCCGTACGCCAAGCCGGGCGTGGTCGACCACCAGACCCTCAGCCACGACGCCTACAGCAAGTTCATCGAGGACGACTTCCTGGGCGGCGCCCGCCTGAATCCGAGCACCGACGGTCGCCCCGACCCCCGGCCCGACGTGCGCGAGGACAACCCGATCCTCGGCAACCTGGCCTTCGACTTCGACTTCACCCAGACGCCCCGGCCGCCGCTGGTCCTCCCGGTGCATCCCGCGCCCGGCCCGGCGTCCACGCCGCCATAGCCACCGCGCAGCCCTCCCGACCGCGACTTTTTCGCGGGCCGATTACCCGCCTACGACATGTCCTGCCCGCCGTTGACGTCGTACACGGCGCCCGTGATGAACGACGAGTAGTCCGAGGCGAGGAAGTGCACGACACGCGCCACATCGTCCGGGCGTCCGAACCGGCCCACCGGAATCTGGGACCTGACTCGGTCCTGGGCCTTCTCAGGCATGGCCTGGAGCATCTCGGTGGCGATGAAGCCCGGCGCCACTGCGTTCACGGTCAGGCCGACCGAGTCCTCTGACAGCTTGTCCGCCTTGGCGAGCTGGAAGCAGGCCTCCCGCGCGAGCGACTTGGTCAGACCGAACAGGCCGGACTTCGACGCCGAGTAGTTCGCCTGCCCGATGTTCCCGGTCGAGCCGATGATCGAGGAGATGTTGATGATCCGTCCGGTCCCCCGCTCGAGCATGTGGGGAAGCGCGGCCTGGCTCATGAAGAACGCGCCCGACAGGTTGACCGCGATCACCTTGTACCAGTCCTCGTCGGTCAGCTTCAGCGCGGTCTTGTCGATCGTGATGCCGGCGTTGTTGACCAGCACGTCGAGCCGGCCGTGGCGCTCGATCACCTCGTCGATGGTCCGCCGGCAGTCCTCGGCCGAGCCGACGTTCCCCCGGTGGATGCTCGCGGTCACGCCGTTCTCCTCGAGCTGGTGGAGCAGAGCGTCAGCGGTCTCCTTGTCGCGACCGTAGCCCGCGGCGACGGCCGCGCCCTGGGCGGCGAAGCTCCTGCTGATCGCCGCGCCGATCCCCCGCGTCCCGCCGGTCACGAACACCACCCGCCCGCTCATGCGCGGCCGGCGCATGTCGGCGGGGAACTCCTCGCCGGTCGGTTGGATCGTGTCCTGGGCTCTCGTGTCGGTGCTCGAAGTCTCAGTGCTCATGTATCCCTCGCCTCCTTAGCGTTTTCACTCTTTGGAATCTGAACGCTCCGCCAGCCACCCCGAGATCTCGGGCCACAGCTCGTTGCGGGCGGCGGAGCCCGCGACCAGCCCGATGTGGCCGCCGGGGCGAGCCAGGTGCTCGACGTCCTCGCTCGAGATCAGGTCGAAGAACGGCATCGTCCCCGGGGGCGGCGCGATGTGGTCGGCGCCGGCGGTGATGACCAGCACGCTCTGGTCGATGCGGCGCAGATCGACCAGCCGGTCGCGCAGGCGCACGCGCCCGCGAAGCAGCCCCGCGTCGCGATACATGAGCGGGATCCACTGCGCCCAGGCGCGACCCGGGAACGAGGGGTTGTCGGCCACCCACTTGGCCATCGGCTGGTACACGTCGCGGCGCGCGGTCCCCTCCTGCACGTTGTCCCACAGCCGGCGGTAGGTGGTCCAGAAGTTCGTCACCGGCTTCATCATCTTGTTGCCGAAATCGATCGCGCCACCCGGGAGCGATCCATAAAGCTCGGCCACTCGCTCCACGTCGAAGTCGTCGTCGCCGACCCACTTGGCGTAGGGCGAGTTGCGCCCGTCGATCGGCATGGTCAGCTCCACCAGGTTCTTCACCGGAGCACGGCGACCATCGCGATCCAGGCCGCAGTACATCGCGCACAGGGTCGCCCCGATGCACCAGCCCATCAACGTCAGCTCCTCGGTGCCGGCCGCGCGCAGCGTCTCGCGCACCGCCCAGTCAAGCTCGTCGCACACGAACTCGTCGAGCCCCATGTCGGCGTCCTCCTCGTCGGGATAGCCCCAGTCGACCAGGAACACGTCGAAGCCTTCGTCGAGCAGGTACTCGACCAGCGAGTAGCCGGGCCGCAGGTCGAAGATGTCCGGCCGGTTGATCAGCGCGAACACCAGGAGCACCGGGACCCGGTGGCGCCGCTCCGAGGAGCGGTAGCGGTACAGCGTGGTCTCCCGGTGAGTCCACACCACCTCCTTGGGCGTGACGCCGACGGACGCGTCGTCGGTCGTCAGGAGGATGTTCGTGTACTCGAGCGCGTTGACCGGGAAGCGCACCACCCGCTCGACCACGCTCACGATCTCGCCCCCTCCTCGCTGCGCTCGCGCGACACCTCGTCGCGGAGGCTCTCGACCTCCTGCAGGACGCGTTCGAGCTTGTCCTCGGTGCGGTGCAACTGTCGCGAGAGCCGCACGATGTCGGCCCGTCCCGCCAGCCGCAGGTTGCGCCACAGGAGGTCGACGCTGTCGAACGCGATCCGCGTGAGCGCCGCGGTGTTCTCCGCGCTCATCGACAGCAGCCGGCCGAAGCTCGGCTTGCGCACCAAATCCTCGAACGCCTTCGCCGCGCCCGACTCGGCCTCCTCGTACAGCGCACGCACCTGTTCCTCTGGGGACTGTGCACCGTTACGCCGGTCTGCCATCCGCCTATTCCTCCTTCGCTGTTACCTAGTTCGAGGCTACCCCATGAACCGAGCCCGACACAGGAGGCTGCGCCGGGCGACCCCCGAGGTGGGGGGTCGCCGCCACTGTCGCCGCCGCTACTGTCCCCGGAATGAACGCTGGCGCGGACGTCGCAGTCATCGGAGCCGGAATCGTCGGGCTCGCCACCGCTCACGCGCTGAGCGAGCAGGGCGCCTCGGTGACCGTCTACGAGCGCGGCGTGCCCGGGAACGCGCAGTCCGGGGGCGAGGCCCGGATCTTCCGCCACGCCCACGACGATCGCCGCCTGGTCGAGTTCGCCCTGGAGGCGCGCCGCGTCTGGCGCGAATACGAGGAGCGCTTCGGCGTCGAGCTGCTCTCCCGCGACGGGGTCCTAGCGCTCGGCCCGGCAGGGGAGCGCAAGCTGGAGACGATGCGCGCCGCCGGCGTCCGCGCCCATCTGATCCCCGGCGGCGAGGTGAGCGAGCACCTGCCGCTGCTGGCGGACTGGTTCGACCGCGCGGTGCTCGACGAGGACGGCGGCGCGATCCGTACGCGCGCGAGCATCGATGCGCTGGTGGGAGCGCTCCCCCAGGGCATCACCTTCGACGAGGTCCTGTCCGTGCGGCCGCTCGCCAGCGGGACGGTCGAGGTCCGCGCCGGCGGCGCGCGTGTGGAGCATGGCCGCGTGGTGGTGTGCGCGGGACGAGGCACGGCGGCGCTGGCCCGTGGCGCGGGCCTGCCACTCCCGCTGCGCCAGGCCGCCCACGTGCGCCTCACCTTCCGCGTCCGCGCCGATCCTCCGGAGCGCCTGGCCTGCCTGCTCGACTCGAGCAGCGTGTTCGGGGACGTCGGCGGCTACGCCGATCCGCTACCGGGAAACGCCGCCTACGCCGTCGGCCTGGCCGACACACCCGTGCACGAGGACGGCAGCCTCCTCGACGGTGGCGGCTTGGAGGCGATCGCCGAGCGGACCATCACTTACGTAGAGCGCGCGCTCCCCGGGCTCGACCCTGAGCCGGTCGACGTCCGCCACTGCTGGGTGACCGAGCTGCCCTGGCACGAGGACGGCTTCGCGGTGTGGGAGCTCGGCGGCCTGCTGATCCTGGCCGGCAACCACCTGTTCAAGCACGCGCCGGCGCTCGGGCAGGCCCTGGCCCGCGCCGCGCTCGGCGAGGGCCTCGCGCCACGGCTGCACCCCGAGGCCAAGCTCGGGGCGGAGCTGTTCGAGTCAGTCGGCCCGCTCTGAGTCGGCTTCGTCGCCCGGCGCGGGCACCGGGGCCGGGGTGGCCGAGACGTGAGCGGGCGGCGCGGGGGACGCGGACCCCCGGGCCATAGCCGCCGGGGTACTCGGCGCCATCGCCGAGTTCGCCGCCGCCGGGGCACTCGCCGCCACCGGACGGTTCGCGGAAACCGAAGCGCGCGCGGGCTCAGGCGCGATCACGGGCTCCGGCGCACCCACGGGCGCCGGCGCGGCCACGGCCACGGTCGCGCCACCGCCGCTGCGATCCCCTTCCTCGGGGAAGCGGTCTGCGGCGTCCTCGGCCAGCGAGAACAGGGAGGTGGCGACGCTGCGGACGTCCTCGATCAGCCGCCCGCGCTCGGCCCACACCGCGTCGGTCTCGGTGTCCAGCTGGCGCAGCTGGCGCTTGGCGTCCTCGGTCATCGCCACCGCGTTGGCGGCGGCGTCGGACACGCAGCGCTCGGCCTCGACCCGAGCCCGGCGGGTGATCTCGGACGCCTGCTCGTGCGCGACGCGGAGGATCGCGCTGGTCTCCTCGCCGACCCGCTCGATCTCGGCCTCGACCGCCGGGGCCGGCAGCCGCTGCGCGCGCAGGTCGTCGATCTCCCGCTCCAGCGCCGCAATTTGGGCATCGACCGCGTCGCGGTCATAGCCGTGCAGCACGGTGGCGAAGCGCTTGCGGGGCGTCTCCCACGGGACCGCGTCGACCGCCGCGGTGGGCTGGTCGGGCTCCTCGTAGGGCTCCCACTCCGGCTCCTCGGCCGGCGGCCGGTCGTAGGCGTTGAAGCCGCGGGCGAGCCGGTCCCCCAGGTCGGCGAACCAGTTACCCGGCGAGCGACGCTTCACCGGCTCGTCGTACGCCATGCCGCTTCTTTCGAAGTCACTCATCCATAACTCCTCTGCGCGTCTCACGGTCAGACGCGTGCTTCCACGGTCCGCGGGCGATCCCTCCGCCCGACCGGCGCTTGCAACCCGCCGTGCACCCAGACGACGCCGCGATCAGCTCGCGGGCCAGAGCTGCGGCCCGATCCCCATGATCTCGATCATCCGCGCCACGGTCGGGCTGATCTGCCGGTCCACCTCGAGCTCGTGCCCGCCTTGGCGGGCGTGCTTGAGGCCCAGCACGATCGCCCTCACCCCCGAGCTGTCGATGAAGTCGAGCTGGGAGAGGTCGAGCCGCCCCCGCCGCCCGGCGTCGCGCAAGCGCCTGAGCCGCTCCTCGACCCCATCGGCCACGGCGATGTCCAGCTCTCCGACCAGGGTCACCCGCGCCGCCCCATCGGCGTCGACGCTTTCCCGTATCTCGAACGATGGCCCGGCGAGTGCCAAGAGGTGCAGACGGTGTCGGTTTCCAGCGAGCGGACGGGCGCCGCAATCCTACAGCCAACGCCGGGAAGAAATCAGCCCCCTCTGCGTCTTTACACCCACAGGCGCGAAGCCCCCCTCGTGCCCGGCATCGGCGGCGGCTCGCCACAGCCGCCGCCGGACTGCCGGGGCTTCTAGCCCTCGCGCGGGCTACGCGGCCACCGGATCGGGGCGCAGGATCACCGTTTCGGCGACCTGGACGATCTCGTCAACCGGCAGGTCCGCGTTGGCGGCATGGCGGCGGATGGCCTCGGGACTGCTCGCCTCGTAGATGCACACCGTGCCGACCTCGCCGACCGGCTCGGCCAGGACGTAGCTACGGATCCACCGGATGTCATCGGGCATCTGATCGCCGACCTCGATCGAACGGGCCGCGGCCAGCTCGAGGTCCGCCGCGGTCCGCCATCCGCCCCGGCGAAGGATCACGTAGGTGTTCATGCTCGCTCCTTACTGCGTTGAGGATTTGCGCTTGAGCGAACCTACGCGCGCCCCGCCCCTTCCACATCGGCCGCGATGACCCATCTTGCGCGGGGCCGATGCCTACGTTTCGGGCAGGCCCAGCTCCGCCGCCTCGGCCACCGCCTGCCGGCGCGAGCGCACCCCGAGCTTGGCCAGGATCGCCGAGACGTGATGGGCCACGGTCTTCGGCGTGATGTACAGCCGGTCGGCGATCTCGGCGTTGGTCAGGCCTTCGCGGAGCAGCGCCAGGATCTCCACCTGGCGCGAGGTGAGCTGGGCGGGGTTCGCGCGCGTCGAGCGTCGCGGGCCGCGGGCGATGCTGCGCACGCCGCGCAGGCGCAACCGTCGCGCGGTCAAGCGCGCCGCCGGAACCGCGCCCAGACGCTGGAAGTCCGCCAGCGCCCGCTCCATGAGCGCCTCCCGGTCGCTGTCTGCCCGCGCCAGCGCACCCTCGTAAGGGCAGCCGAGCTCGTCCCAGGCACGCGCGGCCGCCGGCCAATCGCCTCGCAGCTCGGTCGCGAACGGCTCGGCCACCGCGCCGGGATCGACCCCGTCGGACAGACCCGCGCGCCGGCGCCACACGCACAGCTCACCGACGGCCCACGGATCCTCGAACTCGAGCGCCAGGGCCAGCGCCGCGTCGGTCTCCCCGGCCACCGCGCCGGGGTCCGCGTCGAGCCACCGCGCCTCCGCGCGCGCCGCCGCCACCGGAGCGAGCCGCTGGAGCTCCTCGGTGCGACGGGCCAGCGCGAGCGCCTCCTCTAGCGCCTCCCAGGCGCCCGGATCGCCCCGCCTGGCGCGCAACCGGCCGAGCACGACCAGCGGCTCGATCCGGCTCGCCACCGTCACGTTCGCCCCGCGCAGCACGGTCTGCGCGTGCTCGGCGGCCTCGTTCCACTCTCCCCGGTCGAGGCAGAGCTTGGCCCACCAGCCTGCCATGTAGGCCGCCCAGGCATCGAGGTCGTGCTCCTCGCAGTAGGCCAGGCCGGCCGACAAGTAGCGGTCGCCATCGGCGTAGAGGCGCAGGCGCACCGCGCCCGCGCCGAGGTTGGTGTAGGCCCGGGCGACGTGCTCCTCGAGGCCGGCCTCGAGGGCCAGCGCCAGGCTCCGTTCGAGATTCTCCACGCCGTCCGACCAGTTGCGCAGAGCCAGCGCCCCACCCACGTTGTTGAGCGCGTGCACGAGGATCTCGGTCTCATCGAGGCGCTCGGCGAGCTCGATGGCCCGCAACCCGGACGCGACGGCGCCCGCCATGTCGTCGGCCAGCATGCACAGCTGGGCCCGGTTCGAATAGGCCATGGCCAGCTCGCATCCGGGCGGCTGGCGCTCGAGCAGCTCAATCGCCCGGCCCGCCTCCCGCGCCGCCGTGGCGCGATCGCCGTCGAACCAGGCCAGCCGCGAAAGCCACCGGCGCGAGTCGCCCTCCCGCACGCGGTCGCCCCGCGCCCGGTGCAGCGCGAGCGCCTCCCGGCGCGCGGCCGAAGCCTCGGCGATCTGCTGCGTCAGGTAGCACTCGTAGGAGCGGCGCTCCCACAGGTGGGCCCGTCGCTCGGCGGGCAGCAGGTCGGCGTACCGGAGCGCGCGGGCGAACTGCTCGGCCGCCTCGTGGTGCGCGCACAGATCGGCCGCGCGCTCCCCGGCCGCCGGAGCGTGGCGCACCACCGCCCCTGCGTCACCCGCCGCGTCGGCGTGATGTGAGAGCCGCGCCGGGTCCACCGGACCGGGCGCGGAGCTAGAAGAGAGCGCGGCCAGCACGGCGCGATGAAGCTGGATCCGCCGATGCGGGGCAACCGCCTCCTCGATGGCCAGGCGGGCCAGCTCGTGGCGGAACTGAAGCGCACCGCCGTCGTGCCGGAGCATCCCCGAGCCCAGGCATTCCTCGAGCGCGCCCAGATCGGCCTCGGCGATCGCCTCGTGCAGCCACAGCTCGATCCGCGCGGGCACCACCGCCGCGGCCTCGAGCAGCCGGCGCGCCGGCGGCGCGAGGTGGGCCGCCCGGGCCAGCACGGCGCCCCGCACGCTCTCGGGCAGCTGCAGCTCGCCGGCGGCCAGCGCCTCGGTGACGAAGAACGGGTTGCCCGACGTCCGCTCGAACAGCTCCTCGGGGTCAGCGCCCCACGGCTCGGCCAGCGCGGCCACCGCCTCCCGCGTGAGCGCCGGCACGTGACAGCGCTGCACTCCGCGTGCGCCGGCCAGCTCCCCGAGCACGATCTGGAGCGGCGCCGCGGGAGACAGCTGATCGTCGCGGAAGGAGACCAGCGCCAGCACCGGCCAGGCCTCGATCCGGCGCGCCAGCAGCGTGAGCATGTCGAGCGTTCCCACGTCGGCCCAGTGCACGTCCTCGATCACGAGCACGGTCGGTGGCCGGCGGGTCAGCTCCTGCGCCAGCGCGCCGAGGAGCTCATACGGCGCCCGCGCGTGGGGCGAGATCCCCTCGAGCTCGACGCCGGCCGTGGCGGCGACGTCCAGGAAGGGCCCCAGCGCCCTCGGCGTGAACAGCCGCTCACAGGCGCCCCACAGGACCCGGCCCGGCCGGTCGGCGGCGCAGAAGGCTCGCAGCAGGGCGGTCTTGCCGACGCCCGCCTCGCCGCCGAGCAGCACCAGGCGCCCGTGCCCGGCGGCGGCGTCGGCCAACGCCGCCTCGAACCGCTCGAGCAGCTCGTCACGCTCGAGCAGGTCGAGTCCTGCCCCGTCGACTCCAATCTCCCCGGTCGGCATGTCGTCCGTTTACGGACGCTACCGGAGCGGCGTTTCTTTCCCAGGGGCGACTTCCGCTCGTCGGTCTCGTCCGCTCGTCGGTCTCACTCACCTAGCGGCCACCATGCACAAGCTGCCACTCGGCGAGCAATCCCCGAGCCGTGGCATGTTCTGCATCACATACGTGCATGACATGCCACGGTCACCGGCCGGCGCCTCGATTGTCATGTTCTGCACGGCCGGCGCCGGAACCGCGTCCGCGGCGCCGGCGCCCCGAAATCGATCATCTAGGCCGCCGGCCGGCGGGCCAGCCACACGGTCGCCCCGAGCGCCACCGCGGCCCATCCGGCCAGCACCAAGAGCTGCGAGCCCAGGCCGGAGAGGCCCAGCCACGGCTCGACGATCGCCGGCACGGTGGACGGGATCACATCGGAGATCACGTGCATGGCGCCGGTCATGACTCCGCGCGGCGGCCCGCCGCCGCCCAGCAGGTACAACGGGAAGAAGGCCAGCAGGCCGATGGCCTGCGCGGCGCGCGCGCTCGGCGCCGCCAGCCCGATGACGATCCCGAGCAGCATCACCGTGACCGTGCCGGCGGCCAGGCCCACCAGTGTCTGCACCGGGTGCACGAGGTGCGGGATCCCGTACGTGGGCAGCGCCAGGGCCAGCACGACGGCCACGCCGATCAGCACCAGTGCGCAGCTCACGACGGCCTGGGCGCCCACCACCGCCAGGCGGGAGACTCCGAACGCCTCGAGACGGCGCAGCACGCCGCGCTCGCGGTAGGCGGCGAGCGCGACCGGGAGCCCGACCAGCGCCAGCGCAAGCACCGGCACGCCGATCGAGGCCGCCACGTAGTAGTCGTCGGGACGCCGGTGCCCGAAGCCGCCGCTCGGCTCGGTACCGAACACGCCGGCCAGGATCAGCATCACGAACGGGGGGAAGACGAACGCGAATACCAGCACGTTCCAGTCGCGCACGAGCAGCCGCGCCTCGGTCGCGATCAACGGCAGGACACGTCTCATCGGGATCCTCCAGTCAGTAGCGAGACGACGGCGTCCTCCAGGGAGGGCCGGATCACGGTGAAGTCGACCGGCGCGAGCCGGCGACGGGCCAGCTCGCCGGCCAGGGGAACGACCGCGGCCGGCGTCGCCGTGACGCACGCGGTCCCGCCGTCGTATCCGATTGCGCCCACGCCGGGGATCCCGCCCAGGCCTTCGAGCCCCGCGGAACTCGCAATCGAGAACCGCACCCGCACGGTCCCGGTGGCGGTGACCAGCTCGACCGGCCTTCCGCAGGTCACCAGGCGACCGTCGTGCAGGACGGCCACCCGGTCGCACAGCCGCTCGGCCTCGTCCATGTCGTGGGTCACGAGCACCACCGTGGTTCCGCGATCCCGGGCGCGTTCGATCAGCTTCCAGGTCTCGCGGCGCGCCGCCGGGTCAAGGCCCTGGGTCAGCTCGTCCAGGAACACCACCCGCGGGTCGCCAACCATCGTCAGGGCCAGGAACAGACGCTGGCACTGGCCGCCCGAGAGCGCGCCGAACGGCTTGCCGAGCAGCTCGTCAAGGCGCCACTCGCGCGCCAGCGCGCGCCAGTCGACCACGTCGCCGGCCAACCGCGCGAACAGCCGCAGAGCCTCGCCGACCCGCAGCCGGTCGGGCAGCGCCGAGGTCTGAAGCTGGGCGCCCATGAGCGGGCGCAGCCGGCCGCGCTCGCGCGCCGGATCGAAGCCGAGCACCGACACCTCGCCGCCGTCGCGCCGGCGCAGGCCCTGGATGATCTCGACCGTGGTGGTTTTGCCGGCGCCGTTGCGACCGGCGATGCCGAAGATCTCGCCCTCCCCTACCGCGAAGGTCAGGCCCTCGAGCACCGGCCGCTCCCCGTATGACTTGTGGAGGTCGTGGACCTCGATCGCTGTAGTTCTCATGCCGTCCACGCTACGTCGCGGCGGCGCCACGCACATCGGTCTGCGGTCCCCACTTCACCTCCGACCGCAGAAGGAGCCGGTTACGGTCCGGCCTGGCCCGGCGTGACCACGCCGTGGTCGTAGGCGAACACGATCGCCGCCGGCCGGTCGCGGACCCCCAGCTTGCCGAAGATGCTGCCCACGTGGGTCTTCACGGTGGCCTCGGCCACGTACAGGGTGGCGGCGATCTCGTGGTTGGTGGCCCCGCGGGCCATCAGGCGGAGCACCTCGCGCTCGCGCTCGGTAAGCAGTTCGAGCCGCGCCGCCTGGCGCCCGATCGGCGCCACCCGCCGGCGGTAGTCCTCGAGGATCCGCGGCGCGACGGCCGGGTCGAACCAGGCCGCGCCGCCGGCCACGGCTCTGACCGCCGCGATCAACTCCTCGGCCGAGGCGTCCTTGAGCACGAACCCGGCGGCGCCCGCCTCGAGCGCCCCCCACAGCACCTCGTCCTCGCCGAACGTGGTCAGCACGAGCACCGCCACCGCCTCGAGTGCGTCGCGCAACCGGAGCGTGGCCGCGATGCCGTCCATCACCGGCATGCGGACGTCCATCAGCACGACGTCCGGCGCGAGCGCCGGCAGCCGGTCGACCGCCTCACGGCCGTTGACGCACTCGGCCACCACCTCGAAGCCATCCTCGGGCGAGAGGATGCGCGCGACGCCGTTGCGCACGATCGCCTGGTCGTCGACGAGGGCGACCCGGATCACGCGTCGTCAGCCGTCCTCAACGGCAGGCGGCAGCTCACGCGCCACCCCTCCACGGTTGGACCGGCGCTCAGCTCTCCGCCCAGGGCGGTTGCGCGCTCGCGCATCCCGACGACCCCGTAGCGCGGTCGCTCGCCCTCACCCGGCGGCACCGGCGCCACCGGCCCGGTCGTGTCGGCCACCAGCGACGCCTCGTCCTCGCCCAGATCGATCCCCAGGACCGTCCGCGCGTGCGGGGCGTGGCGCGCCGCGTTGGCCAGCGCCTCCTGGGCGATCCGGTAGAGGGCCAGA
Organism: uncultured Solirubrobacterales bacterium; assembly: GCA_963841535.1. Lineage (GTDB taxonomy): Bacteria > Actinomycetota > Thermoleophilia > Solirubrobacterales > Solirubrobacteraceae > Palsa-465. Next base: position 217,608 of record CAWJDF010000007.1, read on the forward strand.
CCGACCCCCGGCTCCAGCCCGGCGAGGTCGCCGCTGCACCGCAGTTCCACATCGAGACCGGTCGCGCGGGCCTCCTCGACCATCCCCGGGATCTCTTCGGCCACAGGGACCGGCGGCGCCACTCCGTTCTCCTCGTCGCTGCGCAGGAAGGCCACCGTGCGGCGCAGCTCGCGCATGCTGCGCCGGCCCACGTCCTCGGCGGTGCGCAGCGCCTCCTCGGCCCCCTCGGGATCGCGGCGCAGCACGTGCCGCGCGCTCGTCACCTGGAGCATCACGGCGGCCAGCCCGTGCCCGACCAGGTCGTGCACGTCCCGGGCGATCCGCCGGCGCTCGTCGAGCATCGCCCGCTCGGCGAGCTCGCGCCGGCTGGCCTCGAGCGCGGCGGTCAGCTGCGCCTGACGATGCACGGCCCGCCCGATCAACCAGGGAAACGCCACTCCGACGGCCCAGATCCCCACCGACGTGTTGCCGGCCGTCTCGATCACGCCGACCGCGAGCGGTGCTGCCACCGCGACCAGCCCGAGCGCCACCGCCACCACCAGCGACTCCGACCAGCACGCGACGACGAAACCCAGCACAGAGGCCTCGAACATGATCGGCTGGTGGGCGCCGCTGTGCTGGACGACCACCACGGGCACCACCACCGCGATCGTCACCGCGGTCAGCGGGAGCGCCGGCACGAACGTCCACGCGGTCAGCGCCGCCGGCGGGATCGCCATCAGCAGCAGCTCGCCCGCCGTCGAAGAGTCGGTGAGCGCGGCCACGATCGCCACCGCCACTGCGAATACCGGCACGATCCGGCGCATCTCATCGGAAGCCACGCGCGCACGGTACTGCGCCATCCCCGCCCCCACATCCGCCTGCGGGCGGAGCCGCGTCCCCGCCCAGAGGCGGAGCGCTCAGGCGGGTTGGAGCCGCCGCACCTGCACCACGCCGTCCTGCACCCGGACCTGGAAGGTGGGCTGGGCGAACGCCGCCGGGCCTCCGCGCACCGCCCCGTTGCGCAGATCGAACCGCGAGCCATGGCACCCGCACACGATCTCAGACCCCTTGAGCTCGCCCTCGCTGAGCGAGCACCCGCGGTGGGAGCACCGGTCGTGGATGGCGAAGATCAGCTCGCCGTCGCGCACGAGCAGCACCGGCGTGTCGTCGACCACAACCCGCGTCGGGCGGCCCTCGGGCAGCTGGGATGCATCGGCCGCCGGCGTCCAGTCGGTCGGCCCGGGGTCGAACACCGTCTGGTCGGGCCCGACGCCCCTGTTCAGGGTCAGGTGGCCCCCGAGGTAGCCGCCGGCGGCCATCACCGCCATGCCCGCGAAGCCGAGCGCGGCTCCCCGCCCGCGGGCGCCGCTCCGGCGCGCGCGCAGCGACGCCGTGTACAGCGTGGCGCCGACCGCGTTGCAGGCGGCGTGGACCAGCCCGGCGCGCCGGACGGCGTCGTCTCCGGCCTCGCTGTCGGCCCAGTCGTTGGCTCCCGCGGCCGCGGTGGGCAGATATGCGGCGAGCCCGAGCGCGATCAGCCGCTCGGCTGCCGGGCGGTCGTCGCCCGGCGCGAGTACGTCGAGCACCGAGGCGGCGGTGAACGAGCCGATCACCACGTCGGTCAGCATCGGGTGCAAGGAGTGACCGAGCCAGGTGCCGCTGAGCGCGTCCTTGACCGGCCCGCCGGACAGCACGCCGCGCACGGTCTTTCCGACCCGCTGGGCCACCGGGTCGAGCACGTCGGCGGACTCGACCGCGCGCACGAGCGGCTCCAGCGGGGTGAGCTGGCGGCGGGAGGAGTCTGGGATGGCCACGAAGGCGCCTTACCCGGTCACCGCGGTCGGTAACCCGAGTCCCTCGCCGGGTAGCAGCGCAACCGATGCCCGACGACTTCCAGCGCCTGATGTCCTAGCTCGACTACTCGCTGCTGATCGTCACGGTCGCTTCCGGGGCGCAGCGCGCCGGCTGCCTGGTCGGCTTCGCCTCGCAGGTCTCGATCCACCCGCCGCGCTTCGTGGTCGGCCTGTCGGTCAAGAACCGCACCTACCGGGTGGCGAGCAACGGCGCCGACACGCTCGTAGTGCACTTCGTCCCCGAGCAGGCCGAGGAGCTGGCCCTGCTGTTCGGCGGCGAGACCGGCGATGAGATCGACAAGTTCGAACGCTGCGAATGGTCAGCCGGCCCGGGCGGAGCGCCCGTGCTGGCCGGCCTCGAGGACTGGTTCGCGGGCCGCGTCCTCGACCGGATCTCGTTCGGCGACCACTGCGGGTTCCTGCTCGAGCCGATCGAGGGCGAGACCCACCGATCGGGTTCGCCACTCACCTTCCGCCGGGCCAAGTGGATCGAGCCCGGCCACGATCCCTGACGGCGTGGGCTAAGCCGCGGCCTCTTCCAGATCCGGGGCGTTGGCCGCGCCGAGGAACTCGGCCCGGAAGGCCTCGACCACGGCCGGATCGAACTGGCTCCCCGCGCCGCGCTCGAGCTGAGCCACCGCGTCGACCGGCTCGAGCGCCGCGTGATGCGGACGCTCCGAGGTCATGTCGTGGAACGCGCTGCACACGAACACGATCCGCGAGCCGAGCGGAATCGCCGCCCCGGATAGGCCGTCGGGATAGCCCGCGCCATCCCAGCGCTCGTGGCTGTGGCGGACCAGCCGGGCCACGGGCTCCAACCCGAGTGGTCCGGCAATCAGCCGCGCGCCGACCCGCGTGTGCAGGAGGATGAACTGCCATTCCGGCCCGGTGATCTTGCCCGGGTAGCTGAGGACCGCCCGCGGCACCGCGACGTTGCCCACGTCGCACAGGTGCATGGCGTTCTCGATGTGCTCGATCTCGGCCTCTGGGACCTCCAGGCGGCGGGCGATCGCCACCGCCAGCGCGGCCACGTCCTGGCGCGAGCGCACGAGCCGCAGGGCCTCGATCGCGTCCGACGGCGCCCGGCGCCCGGACTTCACGTGGCGCTCGCCGCCCGCCTTGCTGGCCCGGCGGGCCGCCAGCTCGAGCCCCTCACGGGGGAGTGCGGTGTCGACCGGAAGCGTCGCGCCGCCCACATCGCAGGAAATCTGGAAGCCGTCGCCGGACTCGCTCAGGGCGCTGGCCGCCGAGGCGCAGAGGGCATTGGTGAACCGCTCGGACCCAACGGCCAGTAGCGCGAAGCTGCCGCCCCGCATCCGGTAGGCCGTGCCGTACGAGCCGACCGCGTCGCGCAGCTTGCGCCCCAGCCAGCCGAGCAGCGCGTCGCCGCACTGATCGCCGTAGGCGTCGTTGTAGTCCTTGAATCCGTCGAGCGCGAACAGGTACAGCGTCACCTCGCTGCCGCCGTCGAGCTCGCGCCTCAGGTCTCCGAGCAGCACGTCGTGGGTCGCCAGGCCGGTGAGCGGATCGAGCAGCGCTTCAGCGCTCACCTCACCCGTGCCACCCCGGCCGCCGGAGCGGCCGAGGAGGACCAGCGTCACCACGGCGCCGAGGATCGCGCCGCTGATGAACCCGATCAGCAGAGGCATGGAGACTTACCCCGGTCGAACCGGTCGCCGGAGCGGCTCAGACGTTCAGGATGGGACGAGCGGCCTCGGCGATGCGACGGCCCAGCTCGATCACCTGCTCGTCGGACCAGTGGGCCAGGTTGACGCCGGCCTGCTGGAACTCACGACGGATGTTGATCGTGGCCTGCGCGGTGTCGACGGCACGGCCGAGCTTGGCCAGCGCGGTGCTGACGACCGGGGTGTCCTGCGCGCTGAGACCGTTGACCTCGGTCTCGAGCAGCCACGCGCGCAGCGCCTGCGCCTCGAGCAGGTCGAGGTCGAGGACGAGCCGCGGCTCGTTGTTGTGTCCGTTCAGAGACTCGTTCAGCTGGTCGGTGACGCTCATTGCAGGATGCCTCCCTAGCGGCGGTGGGGAGCGCCGGGCGGCGCTCAGAAGGATCGGTTCAACGCGGGTTATCGGCCGCGAGGCCGCTCGGCTTGAGCCCGACCGCGTAGCCTCACTCTCGTGGCACATCGCGCCATCCGTCCCGACGAGCTCGAGTGGATCACCCGTCCCCACGAGCCCGGGCAGCCGGCCCGGCACGTCGCCGAGCTGAGCGAGCGGCTGGGTTTGACGCACAGCCGGGGCAACATCTGGCGCTACGAGCCCGGGGCCAAGGGCCGGCGCCACCGCGAGGTCGACCAGGAGGAGACGTTCGTGGTCCTGACCGGCACGTTGTCGATCTACCTGGGCGACCCGCCCGAGCGCGTCGACGTGCCGACCGGCGGCGTCGTGCACGTGGAGCCCGGCACGCCGCTTCAGAGCGCGAACCACGGCGACGTCGAACTGCTCGTCTACGCCTATGGCACGCCGGCCGAGCACGAGCGCGCCGAGTTGCTCGACCCGGCCCTTTAGCCACCCTCGGCTCAGCGACAGACAGTCGTGTAGGCCGGTCCGGCCACGAGCTGCGCCCACTCGGCCCGGGTGAGGTTGCGCCCGGCCAGCGCGCACGCGTCCGCTTCCCACGCGTCCAGGGAGGTCGGCCACGCGAACGCGCCGCCGTGGTCGTCCGCGACCAGCAGGGACTTGCCGCTCGGCTCGAAGGCCGCGACCGACGTGGCACCCGGGTCGGAAGCCAATCGGGGGCCTTCCTGCTGCAGCCCGGCCGTAAACCAGAGCTTGATCGTCCCGTCCCCGCTTCCAGCGGTGGCGAAGCGCCGGCCGGTCGGATCGAAGGCGACGCTGGTGATCGCCACCGAGTCGGCCAGCAGCGGCGGCGCGACGCGCTTGCCGGCGGCCGCGCTCCACAGCTCGACGGTCCCGCCGAGGGTGCCCTCGGCCAGGACTCCCTTGGGCCCGAAGGCGAGCGAAATCGCGTCATCGCCCGGGTCTGAGAGCGTCCGCACCATTCGCCCGCCCAGCGGGTCGTAGATGCGCACCCCGGCGGTCAGCAGGCTGGCCGCCAGCAGCTTGCCGTCGGGTGAGAACGCGACCACGTCGGAGCCGTTCAGGCTGTTGGCGCCGCCCAGGTCCGTGGGAGGCGTGACCGTGCCGCCGGTGGCGACCCGCCAGACCGCCAGGGTCGCCACCAGGGCGGTGGAGGTGTGTCCGAACGACGTGGTCTGGCTCTTGTCGCTGGCGGCGAGAAGCGCTCCGTCGGGCGAGAAGGCGAGCGACTGGATCGCCTCCTCCTGACCGGGCAGCGGCATGAGTTCGGAGAAGGAGCGCACGAAGTGGGGCGCGCCCTCCACGCTCCACAGCTGCACCACCCCGCCATGCGCGCCGACCGCGAGCCCGGTGCCGGTGGGCGACCAGGCGAGCGCCGTGATCGGGGCCTGCGCCGGCCTAATCGTGAACGACGCCTCGCGCCGCAGCGTCCGGCTCGAGAACACACCGACGCTGAAGGGTCCGGTCGGGACGGCGAAGCGCGCGCCGTCGGGCGAGAGCGCGAGCGCCGGGTGGGGCGGTGAGATCGGGTCGCAGCACGGCAGCGGCGAGCCGATCCGGGCGCTGTGCCCGAAGCCCCGCTGCCCCGTCAGATCCCAGGCCAGCAGCACGCCGCCCACCGCCGAGGTGTAGAGCGTCGAGCCGTCCGGGCTGACCTGCGCGTCCTGCACGCGCTCCGGCGCGCCGGTCAGCACGGCAAGCTCTCGGCCGGCGGCGGGATCCCACACGATCACCCTGCCGTCGTCGCCCGCGGTCATCGCGGCGCGCCGGTCCGGGGCGTAGACCACGCTGGCCACGGTGGCTCCGTGGCCGCCGAGCCCGCGTCGGGCCCGGCCGGTGGCCGCGGCCACGAAAGACACCGAGCCGTTCTGCGACCCGATGGCGATCGTGGCTCCGTCGGGGCTGATCGCGGCCGCCTTCGGGAGCACCGGCACGGGCCGGATCGGCACGGACCGCAGCAGTCGCAGCGTGTGCGCGTCGAAGGTGTCGACGTCACGCGGGCTCGCGACCATCAGGCGAGCGCCCCCGCCGATGAGCGCCGTCGCCAGCAGCGGCCCGCGACCAAGCAGAACCGGGGCCAGTCGCCGGCCGCTCGGCAGCGCCCAGCGGGCGAGCCAGGCCGCGGCCGGGCGGCCGCCGGCGCTCATCAGCCAGTAGCCGTAGTAGACGGTGCGGTCGTCCGGGGCGATGAGGATGCTGCCCTCGGGCACGTCGGCCGTGAACTGCTGCGTGAACGGAGGCCCGATCGGCAGCCGAGCGCGCGGGGCCAGCGTGTGCGCGTCGCGCACGACCAGCGACGCCCCGGCCCGATAGGCCAGCAGCGATCCATCGCGCGAGTACACCGGCGGCTGATCGCCGAAGAAGTCGCTCTCCTTGCTCCGGTCGAGGGCTCGCGTGCGCGCGTCGTAGAACCGCACGCTGTCGGAGACGCTGTCGGACACCGCCAGGGTGCGGCCGTCAGGGCCGACCGCGACCTGCGGGGTCGAGTTCGTCGGCAGCGCGAACGTGGCCATCACGGCCGGGCTGCGCTCGAGTGTCGAGAGCAGCGTTCCCTCGGTCTGCGGCGAGCGGTCCAGCGCGACCGCCTCGCGCGCCAGCAGCGCGGCCACGTCGAGCCTCGGTGCCCCCAGCGCCTCCGCCCCGAGTTGGCGTCCGAGCGCCGCGTGCGCCTCGGCCGTGGCCAGCCGAGCATCGCTCGAGGCCCGCTGCTGACCGACCACGGCCACCACGCCGGCCACCACCGCGAGCACCAGCAGCACGCCGGCGCCCAGCAGGAGCGCGCGCAGGCGCCGGTTCTGGACGCGCTGGCGCGCCGCGTCGCGCTCGGCGGCGGCCTGGCTGGCCGCCACGAACTCGCGCTCCAGGCGGTCCATCTGGTCTTGGCGCTGCGCGCAGAACTCGAGCGCCGCCGCCAGCCTGGCGCCCCGGTACAGATCGCCGCCGTCCCGCCCGCGCGCGTCCCACTCGCCCACGGCCAATCGCAGATGGGCGTGCAGCCGACGCCCGACGCGATCCTCCTCGAGCCAGCCCCGGTAGCGCGGCCACTCCCGCAGCAGCGCCTCGTGGGAGAGCTCGACCGCCCCGGGCCCGACGGTCACCAGGCGGGCCTCGGTCAGCGCGGCCAGCACCGGCTCCGCGTCGGCGATGCCGTGGATCTCCACCAGCGGCACCCGCCGCCGTTCGGGGGCTCCATCGCCGAGGTCGGCCAGCCGCAGCAACAGCTCCCGCGCCACGGGGCGCTCGCTGTCGGCCAGCCGCGTGTAGGCGGCTTCGGCGATCCGCGCCACCCCGCTGCGCACTCCGCCCGCCGCGCGGTAGTCCTGGAGGCGGAGCACGCGCCCGTCCCGGGCCTGCCACAACTCGAGCAGGGTGGTCGACAGCAGCGGCAAAGCTCCCGGCTCGTCCCCCACCTCGGCGACCAGCACGTCGACCAGGCGATCCTCGACCTCAAGCCCCGCTCGGGCGGCCGGCCGCTGGATCACCTCCCTGAGCTCGGCCGGGTCCATTGCTCCGACCAGGGCATGGCTGCGGCTGAGCAGCTCGGCGAAGGCGGGATAGGCGCTCAGCCGGCCGTAGAAATCGGCCCGAAGCGTGCAGAGCACGAGCGCCCGCCGCTCGTGCTCGCCCGCGGCGTCCACGAGCCGGTCTAGGAACTCGCGACGCTCGGACTCCTCCTGGCATGCCGTGAACAGCTCCTCGAGCTGGTCGACCGCGATCACGATCCGCTCCTCGCCGCGCAGGCTCGCCAGGAGGTGCTCGGGCGAGGAGCCGAGCACGCGCTCGAGCTCGGCGCAGGGATGCTCGCCCGGTCGCAGCAGCACCTGCCGCCACCCGGCGCTCCCGGGCAGCGCGCCCGCGCGCAGGGCCGGGAGCACGCCGGCGCGCAGCAGCGAGGACTTGCCGATCCCCGACGGGCCGAGGATGCCGACCAGCGGCCACTCGGCCAGCCGCGCGATCAGCTCGGAGACGATCCGGTCGCGACCGCAGAAGAAGTCGGCGTCCGAGCCCTCGAACGCGGCCAGCCCCTTGAACGGGCACAGCATCGGCGCGGATCGCGCCGTCTCTTTCCCACCTTTTTCCAGTCCGGCGTCGTGGCACAGGATCATGTGCTCGAGCTCGCGCAGCTCGGCGCTCGGGGTCAGGCCGAGCTCGTCGCGCAACAGCGCACACGCCTCCCGGTAGGCGGCCAGCGCGTCGGCCTGGCGGCCGGAGCGATACAGCGCGAGCATGAGCTGGCCGCGCAGTCGCTCCTGGAGCGGGGCCTGCGCGATCAGGCGCTCGAGCGGAGCCACCACCTCGGCGGCGTGCCCCAGGGCCAGCTCGGCGTCGACCCGCTCCATCTCGGCCAACAGGCGGAGCTCCTCCAGACGTCGCACCTCGGGCTGCACGTCCTCCACGGCGCCCAGGTCGGCGAACGGCGGGCCGCGCCAGAGTGCGAGCCCCTCGCCCAACCGCGCCGACGCGCCGGCCGGGTCCCCCCGCGCGAGCAGGCTCCGTCCCTCCTCCAGGGCCAGCTCGAAGCAAGTGGCGTCGAGCTGATCGGGCCCCAGCTCGAGGACGTACCCACCGCGCCGGGTGAGCAGCATCTCGCCCCCGCCGGCGTGCAGGGTCCGCCGCAGCCGCGACACCGCGACGTGCACCGCGTTGATGCCGTTGCCCGAGCTGTTCCCGGCGAACAGCTGCTCGACCAGGCGCTCGGTGCTGACCAGCTGCCCGGCGTGGACGAGCAGGACGGCGAGCAGGACGCGCTGGCGTTCGCCGCCGAGCGCGAGCGACTCGCCGTCGCTCCACGCGGCGACCGGGCCGAGGATCGAGAACTGCACCGCCGGCATCGCTTGTGCCCGCATCGCCGCCGATTATCGACCAGGCCTCCCGGGCTCGCAACGCAATTCTGACCGGCGCTGTCAGCGGCCCGTCAGCGCCTGGTAATCAGGCGGTCCCATACTGCGCGGCGCTTCGCCCGGGCGGGCGGCACCGCTCGCCCGGGCGCACTGGCAACGAGGAGCCATAAGGAGGTCTGAGGTGCGACGAGTCGCTGTCCTGGGGGCCGCACTGGTAGCGCTGTTCGCCGCGGCGTGCGGATCGAGTTCGAGCTCGAGTTCGAGTGGGGGGTCAAGCCCCGCGTCGCCCACCTCGGGCGCGCCGACGGCCGGGGCGGGGCTCACCTCGCCGACCACGCCGCCGGGCACCAAGCAGACGGGCGGGACGGTCTATTACACGGAGGGGCCGAGCGCGCCTCCGAACTACATCTTCCCGATGACCGCCGCTCAGGTCTGCGGCACGAACAACATCTCCCAGCTGCAGACGATGCTGTTCCGACCGCTCTACTGGTTCGGCAACGACTACAGCCCCAAGATGGACCCCGACTACTCGCTGGGCGAGCAGCCGACCTTCTCGGACGGCGACAAGACGGTCACGATCAAGCTGAAGCCGTGGAAGTGGTCCGACGGTGAGGCGGTCACCTCGCGTCAGATCGCCTTCTGGATGAACCTCTACAAGGCCGACCCGAGCAAGAACTACTGCGGCTACGTGCCGGGCTACTTCCCGGACAACGTGACCGCGGTGCAGACGCCGGACGCCCAGACCGTGGTGCTCAAGCTGGACAAGGCGTACAACCCGGAGTGGTTCACCTACAACGAGCTCTCGCAGATCTATCCGCTGCCGCTGGCCTGGGACCGGACCTCGCTGTCGCAGTCCGCGCCCAAGTCCGACAACGGCCACCTGCCCGATTCGACCAAGGCCGGCGCCGAGAGCGTCTACAAGTTCCTCGACACGCAGTCCAAGTCGCTGGGCACGTGGGGATCCTCCCCGCTGTGGAGCGTGGTCGACGGCCCGTTCAAGCTCAAGAGCTTCACCAGCAACGGGCAGGTCACGCTGGTCCCGAACCCCGATTACTCCGGGTCGCCCAAGCCGACCATCTCGAGCCTGGTCGAGCTGCCGTTCACCAGTGATACGGCGATCTTCAACGAGATCCGCTCGGCCGGCCCGTCCGGCATCACGATCGGCAACCTGCCCTCGGAGTACGCACCGCAGATCAAGCAGGTGCAGAGCGAGGGCTTCGACTACAACCGGGCCGCGAGCTACTCGATCAACTACTTCCCGTTCAACCTGAACAACCCCAAGGTGGGGCCGATCTTCAAGCAGCTGTACTTCCGGCAGGCGTTCCAGCATCTGATCGATCAGCAAGGGTGGATCAACGCGTTCCTGCACAACACGGCGATCCCCACGTACGGGCCGATCCCGGTGTCGCCGCCGAGCCCGCTGCTCAGCGTCGACGTCGCGAGCAACCCGTTCCCGTTCTCGACCAGCGCGGCCGCCCAGATGCTCACGAGCCACGGCTGGAAGGTCGTGTCGGGCGGGTCCACCACGTGCCAGCACCCCGGCACCGCGGCCAACGAATGCGGCGCGGGCATCACCGCCGGTGAAGGCATCTCATTCAACCTCGACTACCAGTCCGGCGTGACCACGCTGGCCAGCGAGATGAACGATCTGGCGGCCCAGGCGAAGCGCGTCGGCATCAACATCCAGCTGACCAGTCATCCGTTCGACACGGTGATCAGCACCGCGGTCGCGTGCAAGCCCACCGACTCCGACTGCGGTTGGACGGCGGAGAACTGGGGCGCCGGCTGGATCTACGCCCCGGACTTCCTGCCCACCGGCGAGTCGCTGTACGCGCCGGGCGCGGTGGCCAACTACGGCAGCTTCAACGATCCGCAGGGCACGGCGGTGATCGAGCAGACGATCACCGGAGCGGCCTCGCAGGAGAAGCAGGCGCTGGCCAACTACGCGAAGTACATGCAGGACCACGTGCCGGTGGTGTTCGGCCCCACATCCATCGGCTCCTATCAGGGTGACGCGGGGACGATGATCGCCAAGAACCTGGGTGGGTACGCCGCCAACGCGTACGGATACATGACCCCGGAGGCCTGGTACTTCACCAAGTAACCGCGGTCAAAGCCGAACTGCACGTGCGAGCGAGGCCTGGGTGACGGGTTACATCATCCGGAGGCTGGGAGAGGCGGTCATCGTGACGCTGGGCGTCACCCTGATCACCTTCATCATGCTCCACCTCCTGCCGGGGAGCCTGGCCCGTGACATCCTCGGCCCCCGGGCCTCGCCGCAGGCGATCGCGCAGTTCAACCACGACAACGGCCTGGACCGGTCGGTGTGGTACCAGTACTGGCTGTTCCTGGACAAGCTGTTGCACGGGAACCTGGGTTACTCGTTCCAGTTCAATCGGTCGGTCGACTCGCTGCTGGCCACCGAGCTACCTCGGGATCTCATGCTGGGCGGCGCCGCTCTGATCCTCTCGGTGCTGATCGCGATCCCGGTCGGCATCGCGCAGGCGGTCCGCCGCAACCGGATGATCGACCACGTCGGCACCGGGGTGAGCTTCCTCCTCTACTCGATGCCGCAATACGCGATCGCGCTCCTGCTGATCCAGTTCCTCTCGATCAGCTTCCACGTCTTCCCGGCCGAGGCCCCGCAAGCCACCTCGGCCCTGGGGATGCTGGCCCACCCGGCCGGCCTGGTCCTGCCCATCGCCAGCCTGACCCTGGTCACATATGCGCAGTTCAGCCGGTACATGCGCTCCTCGGCGATCGACACGCTGGCCCAGGACTACATGCGCACCGCGCGGGCCAAGGGGCTGCCCGAGCGGCTGGTGCTATCGCGACATCTGCTGCGCAACTCGCTGATCGCGGTAGTCACCCTGGTCGGCCTGAGCATCCCGTACATCATCACGGGGACGCTGATCATCGAGCAGGTGTTCAACTATCCGGGGGCAGGCCTCGAGTACTTCAACGCCGCGCTTCGCAACGACTACGAGGTGATGCTCGGCATCACCGTCCTGGTCGGCGTGGTGACCGTGGTCGGCAATCTGCTCGCCGACATCAGCTACGCCATCCTCGATCCGCGGATCCGGTACTAGCAGTGTCGACGGTCACTCCGCCCCAGGTGGAAGTCGAGGTCTCGCCCGAGGGCGGGCAGGTCGTCTCCGCGGGCAGTCCGTGGCGGCTCATCGGCCGCACTTTCGCTCAGAACCGCCTGGCCATCGTCGGCGTGGCGATCGTCGTGCTGGTCACCCTGTTCAGCTTCGTCGGCCCTCTCCTCTACCACACCGATCAGTTCAATCCCGACCTGTTGCATGTCAATCTGGCCCCGGGCTCCGGTCGCCCGCTGGGCACCGATCAGAGTGGCTTCGACATCCTCGGCCGGCTGATGCTGGGCGGCAAGAGCTCGATCGAGGTGGGACTCGCGGTCGGGGTGATCGCGTCCGTCTTCGGGCTCGTCTACGGAGCCGTGTCCGGCTTCTTCGGCGGAGCGGTCGACGCCGTGATGATGCGCATCGTCGACATCGGCCTGGCCGTGCCCCTGGTGTTCCTGTTCATCTTCATGGCGCAGGTGTACAGGCCGACGCTGACGCTGCTGATCGTCCTGCTGTCGATCGTCACGTGGTTGATTCCGGCTCGCCTGGTGCGCGGCGAGACGTTGAGCTTGCGGACCCGGGAGTACGTGCAGGCCGTCCAGGTGATGGGCGGAAGGTCGTGGCGCATCATCGTTCGCCACATCATCCCCAACACAATCGGGACGATCGTAGTCACGGTCACCTTCCAGATCGCCAACGCGATCCTCGTCCTGGCCGTGCTGCAGTACCTGGGGTTCGGCCTGCCCGCCACCACGCCCACGTGGGGGTCGATGCTGTCCGACGGCATCACCTACCTCCAGGCGGGTTACTGGTGGGAGGTCTATCCCGCGCTGATCATCATCGTGATCACCGTCGTCGCCTTCAACTTCATCGGCGACGCGCTTCAGGACGCGTTCGACGTCCGCCTGCAGGAGAGGTGAGATCGTGAGTCGCCTGCTCGAGGTGGAGGACCTGCGAACGCGCATCCGGCTGCGCAGCGGCACCGTGCGCGCCGTCGACGGTCTCTCGTTCGAGGTCGAGGCGGGCGAGACGGTCGGCATCGTGGGCGAGTCCGGCTGCGGCAAGACGATGGCCGCCATGTCGATCATGCGCCTGCTGCCGCGGGGCGCCTACATCGGCGGCGGCGCGATCCGCTTCGACGGGCGGGACCTGGTCGGACTGAGCGACGAGGAGATCCGCACCGTGCGCGGCAACGAGATCGGCATGGTCTTCCAGGACCCGATGACCTCGCTCAACCCGACCATGACGATCGGTCGCCAGATCGCCGAGGCGGTCACGATCCACCGCGACGTCTCCAAGGCCGCGGCGATGGAGCGCGCGGTCGAGACGCTCGAGATGGTCGGGCTCCCGCGTCCCGCTGAGCGGGTGCACGACTACCCACACCAGCTCTCGGGTGGCCTGCGCCAGCGCGTCATGATCGCCATGGCCCTGGCCTGCGGACCCAAGCTGCTGATCGCCGACGAGCCGACCACCGCGCTCGACGTGACCATCCAGGCCCAGATCCTCCGCCTGCTCGAGGCGATCAAGCACGACCTGGGCATGGGGATCATCCTGATCACCCACGACATGGGCGTGATCGCCGGCCGGACCGATCGCGTGGTGGTCATGTACGCCGGGCGCAAGGTCGAGACCGCCTCCACCGGCCAGCTGTTCGCCAGCGTCCGCCATCCCTACACCGAGGCGCTGCTGGCCTCGATCCCCAAGCTCGACCAGGACAAGAGCCAGGACCTGTACTCGATTCCCGGGATACCGCCGGATCTGCGGTTCCCGCCGCGGGGGTGTCGCTTCGCCCCGCGGTGTGCATTCGCTACCGAGCGCTGCCGCACCGAGGATCCGCCGCTGGGCGGCGAGGACCCCGCCCACCCGTACGCCTGCTTTCACCCCCGCAACTCCTCGGCCGTGGAGAGCGCCGGCTTGGGGGCGTCGCTGATCGCGGTGGCCGAGCGCAACGAGGCGCTCCGCGACGCCTACGGCAAGGAGATCGAGCTGCTCGTGACGAGCTCAGCCACCGACGTGACCCATGTCAACGGCTCGAACGGCTCCGCGGCCCAAGAGCCGGTGCTCGAGTTCCAGGACGTCTTCAAGGAGTTCTCGGTCACTGCCGGGGCCATCCTCCGCCGGCGGATCGGGACGCTGCACGCAGTCAGTGGCGTGCGGCTGGCCATCCGCCGCGGGGAGACATTCGGCCTGGTCGGCGAGTCGGGGTGCGGCAAGACCACGCTGGGGCGCATGGGCGTCGCGCTCGACGCCCCCACCCGCGGCCGGGTGCTGTTCAACGGCACCGACCTGGGCACGCTCAAGGGCGCCACCCTGCGCCGGCTGCGCCAGGACCTGCAGTTCATGTTCCAGGACCCCTACGCCTCGCTCGATCCCCGCATGCGGGTCAAGGAGATCATCTCCGAGCCGCTGGACATCGCCCACCGCGGCTCCGCGGAGGAGCGGGTGCAGACCGTGCGCCGCCTGCTCGACGAGGTCGGTCTCGCCCACGACGCGATGGACCGTTATCCGCACGAGTTCTCCGGCGGGCAGCGCCAGCGGCTGGGGTTGGCGCGCGCTTTGGCGTTGAACCCATCGGTGATCGTGGCCGACGAGCCGGTGTCCGCGTTGGACGTCTCGATCCAGTCGCAGATCCTCAATCTGATGAAGCGGGTCCAGGCCAGCCACGGACTCACCTACATCGTTATCTCCCACGACCTCTCGGTCGTCCGCTACCTGGCCGACCGGATCGGGGTCATGTACCTCGGCAAGCTCGTCGAGGTCGGCCCCGGCAACGACATCTACGAACGGCCGGCTCACCCCTACACCGCCGGCCTGCTGGAGGCGATTCCCGTGCCCAACCCCGACATCGCCCGCGAGCGGCGCGACATGGTGGCCGTCCGCGGCGAGCTGCCCTCTCCGCTCGACCCACCCTCGGGCTGCCGGTTCCGCACCCGCTGCCCCCGGGCCCAGGACCTCTGCGCCCGCGAGATCCCGGAGCTGCGCCAGTTCGGCCCCGAGCACCTCGCGGCCTGCCACTTCCCCCTTCAGCCTCCCATCGAGGGCATACCCCGCAGCAGCGAGCGATTCCCCCCCGCGCCCGCCGCGTGAACGAAACGGCGAGCGGCCGGTCCTCCCTTCCGCCGGCCGCTCGCCGTGGCGGATGCGGACGTGCGCGCTACTAGCCCCGGTGGCGGAGCAGGAACTCGAGCGTGGCGGTGTTGAACGCCTCGGGATCCTCGTGCAGCCCGGCGTGCGAGAGGTGCTCGAACACGGTCAGCTCGCTGCCGGCGATCGGTCCGGCGATCCGCTCGGCGAACCGCGTCGATGTGACGATGTCGTGCGCGCCGAAGGTGACGAGCGTGGGCGCCTGGATCTGACCGAGCGCCGCGCTGGCGTCGTGCGCGAGCACCGCGTCGGCCTGGGCCAGGAAGGCATCCAGGGGCTGCGCCGGACGGCCGCGCACGAAGTCGTCGAGCGCCTGCACGAACTCCGGCCGCTCGCCGTACATCTCGGGCGTGAAGCAGAACGGGAAGATGCCCTCGATCACCGCGTCGGCCACGGTCGGCAGCGCACCGGCCAGGGCCCGCCACATCTCGACGACCGCGCGCAGGAAGGCGTCGCTGCGATCCCAGGCGCTGTGCAGCGACAGCGAGCGCACGCGCTCGGGATGGCGCGCGGCAAGGTGCATGGCCACTGACGCGCCGAGCGACACGCCGGCCACGTGGGCGCGCTCGACCCCGATCGCCCCGAGGAAGCCGGCCAGCTGGTCGGCATAGGCATCGGTGGCATACGGGCCCGCCGGCTTGTCGCTCTCCCCCGAGCCGGGCAGATCCACCGCGATGCAGCTGAAGTGCTCGGTGTAGGCCGGCAGCTGGAAGGCGTAGCAGGCGTGGTCGGCGCCCAGGTAGGGAATCAGCAGGAGCGGCTCTCCGTCGCCCTGCACGTCGTAGTTGATCCTGAGACCGTCGACGTCGGCTTGCGGCACCCGCCGATCCTAATGCCTCACAGCAGCACGAGTTGCGAGACGCCGGCTTCCAGGTCGAGCAGCGCACGTTTTCGCGGCAGGCCGCCGCCGTACCCGGTCAAGGACCCGTCGGTCCCGATCACGCGGTGGCAGGGAATCACGATCGGGATCGGCGTCGCACCGACCGCCGCACCGACCGCCCGCGGCTGCGCGCCGAGCTCCCGCGCGAGCGCCCCATACGTCGTCGTCGTCCCGTATGGAAGCTTGCGCAGCGCATCCCACACGCTGCGCTGGAACGGCGTGCCGCCGTAGTCGAGCGTCAACTCGAAGCGCGTGCGCTCGCCGGCGAAGTACTGCTCGAGTTGCTCGACGGCCGGAGCCAGCGCCTCTGGGTCGTGATCGACGGGGTCGAGCGCGGGCACGGCGCCCGGGAAGTACAGGCGGCGGAGCGCCTGGTCCGGACCGGCGACGAGCGTCAGCGCCCCGAATGGGCTCTCGAAGATCGTGTAAGGCATGGTGGAATTCAACCTCCTCAGGTGGCGTCGTGGAAGATCACGCCGAGCGCGACGCGCTCGCCGGCGGTCACGGTGCTCACGCCGTGGCGCAAACCGACCCGGTGATAGCCGGTCTTGCCGGCGTTCGGTCGCTCTCGCGTGGGGAAGATCACGAACGCGCCCTGCGCCGGGCGCAGGACGTGCGCGCGGCTCTGGGCGCGGGGGCGCTGCTCGAGCAGCACGAACTCCCCGCCGGCGTAGTCGCGCTCGGGATCGGAGAGCACGGTCAGGACCTGGAACGGGAAGTACACCTCGCCGTAGAGATCCTGATGGAGCGCGTTCCAGTCCCCGGGGCGGTAGCCCAGGAGCAGCGGCGTCGGGCGTTCCTGCCCGGCCGCGGCGCAGCGCTCGAGCAGTTCCGCGTGGGTGTCGGGGAACCGGGGCGTCTCACCCGACAGGCGCTCTGACCAGGCGTTGGCGATCGGCGCCAGGTGGGCGTAGAACGCGGTGCGCGCCGCCTGGACGGGCGCCGGCAAGGGGTGGTCGAAGTAGCGGTAGCGGCCGTCGCCGAAGCGGTGGCGCGCCATGTCGATCGTCGAGCGAAAGCCCTCGCCATCGAACAGTCCGGCCAACTCCCGGCACTCGGATTGGTCCAGGACCTGGTCGGTGACGGCGAAGCCCTGTTCGTCGAGGTCGCGGCGCAAATCGGTCCAATCGAGGGCGTCGATGCGGTCTTCCGCGCGGGTGGATGTGATCGTGGTCATGGGAGTGAAACGCCGCGGCCGGCGCGGCTGTGAGATCTGGGTCATAACCGCGCACTCGGCCCCGGCCGCCCGGCGAACGCCGATTCCGAGCCGTATATGGGTCAGAACCAGGCGCTCGAGCCACGTGTGACCCCGAGTGCGTACTTATGACCCAAGGCCGGCGGCGAACATCGCGCGGAACTCCTCGCCGCCGGCCTCGCGCGGGTTCGACGGCGCGGAGGTGTTGGCGGCCGCCTTCTCGGCGAGCAGGTCGAGGTCGCGCCGCTCGATCAGCCGGCTGAGCGGGGGGATGCCGAGCCGCTCGTTCAGCCGGCGCACGTAGGCGATCGCCTCCCGGGCGGCCTCGTCCTCCGACATCGCGCCGCTCGCCACCCCGAACGCCGCCCCCAGCCGGGCGTACCGCGCCCCGGTTACTTCAACGTTGAAGCCCATGATCAGCGGCATGGTGGCCGCGCAGCACACGCCGTGGGGATGGTCGTAGACCGCGCCCATCGCCTCGGCCAGGCAGTGGCAGCCGGCCACGTCGGTGACGCCGACCGCCAATCCCGCGGTGAGGCTGGCCTGTGCCATGCCGCAACGCGCCTCGACGTCGTCCCCGTCGGCGACCGCACGGTTCAGATACCGCGCCACCAGCCGCGCGCCCTCCAACGCCAGCGCGGCGGAGGCCGGATTGGCAAGACGACAGTGCAGCGAGTCGACCGCGTGCGAGAGCGCGTCCATGCCGGTGGCGGCGGTCAGGTGCGCCGGCATCGAGAACGTGAGGTCCGGGTCTACCAGCGCCACGTCCGGGCAGATCCGCGGGTCGAACAGGTTCATCTTCTTGCGCCGCTCGGTGTCGGTGATGATCGCCGAGGGCGACACCTCGCTGCCCGTTCCCGCCGTGGTCGGCACCGCGATCGTGGGCAGCGGCGGGTGCCGGAGCGCGCCGAAATCCTCCCAGTCGCGCGGGTGACCGCCGTTGGACACCAGCAGCGCGATGCACTTCGCGGTGTCGATGGCCGACCCACCCCCCACGGCGACCACCACCCCGACGCCGAGGTCGCGTGCCACGTCCACGCCCTCCAGGCAGTGCACGTCGCGGGGGTTGCCCTGCACGTGATCGAACACCGCGGCGATCATGCCCTCCGAGCGCAGGCTGCTCAGGACCGGCTCGCACAGCCCGGCCTCGTGCACGCCCGGGTCGGTGACCACCAGCACTTTCGCGTCGCCCAGCGCACGCGCCTCGGTCCCGCACCGCGCGGCCGAGCCGCGGCCGAACGCGGCCCGGGTCGGCATCCAGAAGGAACTCGAGGCGCAGATCCCGTGGCCGCGCCGCGTCAATGCCGGATGTACCGCGGCGGTCAAGAGCGGTCCGCCTCCGGCGTCAGGACCCCGGTCGGGATGCAGGTGGTGCGCCCGCCGTCGACCACATAATGACTGCCGGTCACGTACGCGGCCTCGTCCGAGAGCAGGAACACGACGACCCGGGCGATGTCCTCGGGTTGACCCAGTCGCCCCAGCGCGATCGACCGCTCGCCCTCGGCGCGAGCGCCCGTGGGGTCGGGGGCGGTGTCGTACTCGGCGCGCAGGAGCGGCGTGTCGGTCGCCCCCGGGCAGATCGCGTTCACCCGGACGCCATACGGGGCCAGTTCGGCGAGCTGCGGCGTGTCGGTCACTCCCGGCGCGCGAAGTCGGCCTCGCTCGACTCGCCACGCAATTCACGCGGATCCCCTCCGCGGCGACCTCGACCGCCAGGCTCTTGACCATCGCGTGGATCGCCCCCTTGGCTGCGGCGTAGTGCGGCGCGACAGGATCGCCGATCAGCCCCAGCTCGGACCCGATCGCGCACACCGACCCCCGGCGACGAACCCGCATCCCGGGCAGGACGGCTCGCCAGACGTTGGCGGTGCCATGTACGTGCACCTCGAGCATCTCGCGCCAGGCCGCCTCCTCCAGCGTGGAAACCTCGCCCGCCACGTAGTAGCCGGCCGCGGTGACCAGGTAGTCGATCGGCCCGAGCGACGATTCAGTCCGCTCGATGGCGTCCACAACCGCCGGGCGATCACGTACATCAAGAATCTCAGTCAAATCAGCGATGCCCGCGACCGCGCGAAGGTCGACGACCGCGGTCCGGACGCCGCGCGCCGATAGTGCGCGCACGCAGGCCGCGCCGATGCCCGATCCGCCTCCGGTGACGACCGCGACCGACACGTCGCGACCCTAGGCAACGCCACCGACGCGGCTCCATTGGGACAACGACCGAGAGTGAGGCGATCCGGCTGGTGAAGTGAACAGTTGTCCCCGACCGCACCGCGCTGGTTGGCTGGCACCCCATGGCGGATTGGCGAGCCGGGCACGCGGCGATCGCGGTGCTGTCGTTCGACGTCGACGCCGAGTCCCCGATCCTGGCCGAGGGCAGGCGCTACGCGGGCCACGCCATGGCGATGACCCACCAGGCGTTCGGTCCCCGCGTCGGGGTGCCGCGCCTGCTCGCGCTGCTGGCCGAGTACCAGCTCAGAGCCACGTTCTTCATCCCCGGCCTGACCGCCGACCGCTACCCGGAGACCGTCGAGGCGGTTCTGGCCGCGGGGCACGAGGTCGGCCACCACTCTCACACCCACCGCACCCCCGCGAGCCTCACCGCCGACGAGGAGCGGGCGGACTTCGAGCGGGCGCTGGCCGCGCTCGACGCGGCGGGGGCCAAGCCCCTCGGGCACCGGTCCGCGATGTGGGACGCCAGCTGGTTCACCCCGAAGCTCGTGGCCGAGCACGGCATGCGCTACGACTCGACGCTGATGGACGCCGACTTTCCGTACCTGCTCGACACGGGTGTCGGGACGATCGCGGAGCTCCCCCCGCACTGGAGCCTCGACGACTGGGAGCAGTACGCGTTCCTGCCCGACCCGAACATCGGCGGGATCATCACCTCGCCGCTCACGGTGGCGGACATGTGGATCCACGAGCTCGACGCGATGCGCCGGCACGGCTGCTTGTTCATGCTCACCTGCCATCCGTTCCTGAGCGGCCGGGCGGGCCGGATCGAGGCGCTGCGCCGGGTGATCGAGGCAGGGCTCGAGCGCGGCGATGTAGAGTTCTTGACCTGTCTTGAGGTCGCGGACCGGGTGCACCAGGCTGATGACGCGCAGCGGCGGAAGCTCTCGCCGGTGCAGGTCGACGAGGAGCTGTACCCGGAGCTGTAACTCGCTCGCGCGGCTCTAGGACCCGGGGCCCGTGACGTTCTGCACGCTGACTCAGATCGCGGCCGACCCGTCGCTGCGCCTGCGCGTGCTGGTGCAGGACGGGAACCTCGCTCAGCCCGTGCGCGGCGTCCACGTCTCGGATCTCGAGCATCCCGCCCAGTACGTCCTGCCCGGCGAGCTGCTCCTCACCAACGGCCTGTGGCTCGGGCACACCCATCCGCGCGAGTGGGTCGAGGAGGCGCGCGCCGCCGGCGCCGTGGCCATCGGCTATGGCGTGAGCAACTTCAGTCCGGTCGTGCCGCACGGGCTGGTCGAGGCGTGCCGGGAATCGGGGCTGGCGCTGGTCGAGGTGCCCGAGGACCTGTCGTTCAGCACGATCGGGGAGTCGATCCTGGCCCACAACCACACCCAGGTGGCCAGCGTCCGTCTGCAGCTCACCCGGCTGCGCCGGCTGCTCCAGGATCTGGCCCGCGGCGAGGGGCACGGGGCCGTGCTCGAGCTGATGCGACGCGAGACCCGCCTCCCGGTCTGGCTGGTGGGACCGGGCGGACGCAGCCTGACCGCCGATCCTCCTCCCGATCCTGACGCCGCGCGGGCCGCGGCCCGGGCCGCCCGGCGCGGCGAGTTGCCCCGCGCGATCACCCCGGAGCTATCGGCCTTCGGCGTGGTCGACGCGCTGTCCACCACGGCGGTCATCGTGGGAGCGCCGCTGGCCGGGATGAGCGACGACGCGCGCCTCGTGATCGAGCAGGCCACGGCGTATCTCGTGCTCGAGGATGCTCGCCAGCGCGAGCACGAGACGGTCCGCTCGCGCCTGACCGAGGAGCTCCTGCAGCTCCTGTGGGACGGCGAGCTGGGCACGCGCGGGCTGCGCACGCGAGTCGAGGGGCTCGGCCTGAACCCCGATGCCGAGTTGACCGTGCTCGCCTGCTCGAACTCGCCACGCGACGTCGCCTACGCCGCGATCGGGTGCAGCGCGCCGTGCGCGGCGGCCCGCCATCGTGGCGTCGGGGTCCTGATCGTCCAATCAGACGACGAGGCGATCGTCGAGGAGGTCGCCGGTCTGATCCGCGACGGCGGCGAGGATCCCGTGCTCGGCACCGGCCGCACGTTCGGCGGCGCCGACGGGCTCCGCCGCGCGCTGGCCGAGTCGATCAGCGCCCACCAACTGGCCCGCAACCGGCCGGCCGGCGAGCGGGTGGTGCGCCGCCTCGAGGTCGGCTCGCACCGCCTCCTGCTCGACTTCGTCGACGCCGACGTGCTCCGGGCCTACCGCCAGTCGGTGCTCGGCCCGATCGAGCGCTGGGACAGCGAGCACAACTCGCAGCTGCTCGAGACGCTCGCCGCGTTCTTCGCCAACGACGGGCACTGGCGCCAGACCGCGGCGCAGCTGCACATCCACCACAACACACTGCACTACCGGCTCGACAAGATCGCCGGGCTGACCGGCCGCTCGGTCGACTCAGCCGACAGCCGGGTCGACTTCGCGCTCGCGCTGGCGATCCCGCGCGGCTAGCGGGCCGGTGAGGTGAGACGCGCCAGCGCCACCATGCTCAGCATCTCGAACACGGCGTTGGCGGCGAACAGCGCGGTCACCTGACCGGGGCCGTCGTAGGCCGGCGCCACCTCGACCACGTCGTACGCGATGAACGGAAGGCCGGCGAGCGCCCTGAGGTAGGACAGGGCCTGGAAGCTCGTCGGCCCGCCCACCTCGGGGGTGCCGGTGCCGGGGCAGAACGCCGCGTCGACGAAGTCCACGTCGAGCGACAGGAAGGCCGGGCGGCCGCCGAGCCGCTCCCGCGCCACCGACGCGAGCTCGGCCGGGCTCATCTCGGCCAGCTCCACCCAGGAAATGGTGTGGACGCCGAGCGATTCCGGGATCCCCTCGTCGTCCTCTCCGTAGAGTGGACCGCGCATGCCGGCCTGGAGCATCCGCGCCGGTTCGAGCAGCCCCTCCTCGATCGCGCGACGGAACATGGTGCCGTGCGAATAGGGACGTCCGTTGTAGCTGTCCCACAGATCGGTGTGGGAGTCGAGGTGGACCAGCCCGAGGGGACCGTGCACCGACGCGTAGGCCCGCAACTCGCCGAGCGTCACCGAGTGATCGCCGCCGACGCCGACGCTCGCGATCGCCGCCTCGGCCAGCGGCTGCACGAACGCCGTGATCCGCTGAAGGGTGTCCTCGATGTAGCCGGGCACGGTCGGGCTGTCGCCGTAGTCGATCGTCGACAGCGCGCCGAACACCTGCACCTTCTGTACCGGGTTGTAGGTCCGGATCATTCCCGACGCCGAGCGCACGCCCTCGGGCCCGAAGCGGGCGCCCGCCCGGAACGAGGTGCCTCCGTCCCACGGCATCCCGAACACGGCGGCCTCGACCCCGTCCAGGTCCTTGACGTGGGGCAGGCGCGCGTACGTGCGCGGACCGGTGAAGCGCGGCGCCTCGAAGGCGTCCCAGGGTTCGTACATCACTACCTCCTTCTATAGCGGCAGGATCGCCTGGGGCGGTTGATCGACGGCGGTCCCGCGGCGATCTGACTCGCGGAAAATCCGCGTGCAGATCGCCAGCCCGATGATCCCCAGGATCACGCTGGTCAGGATGATGCCCCAGTTCAGCCACCACTCGCTGTTGAGATGCCGCGGCCAGGCGATGTTGATCGACTGGCCACGATCGAAACGGCGGCGATATAGCTGACCGGAGCGCTCCAGCGGCCCATGGAAACCGGCCCGGGCGTCCACCGTCGCTGCAGCCGGACGTAGACCAGCCCGACGATCGGCATCGCGTAGGAGATGAAGAAGCCCGCGGTGGAGAACGACAGGAGCAGCGTGTAGATCTTCGAGAAGCTGATGAACGGCAGCGGTCCGGCGATCACGACGGTCAGCGCGATCGCGTAGCGCGGCATGCGGTGACGGCCCGAGAGCGTGCCCAGGCGCTTGGCCGCCGGGAGCACGCGGTCACGTCCCGCTGCCCAGATCGCCCGGCTGACCGCGGCCTGCACGGCGATCAGGCTGGCCGTGAAGCCGATCGTGAGCATCACCAGGATGACCCGCCCGATGCCCGACCCCAGCGTGGTCTGGAGCGTGGTCGAAATCGGGTCGGCCACCTTGCCCGAGAGCACGTCGGGAATGCTCGGGATGGCCAGGATGATGCCCAGGCACGCGAACATCACCAGGAAGCCGGCGACGGCCAGCGAGCCCACCATCGCCTTGGGAAGGACGTGGCGGGACTCCTTGACCTCCTCGGCGATCGAGCCGGCCGACTCGAAGCCCACAAACGAGTAGCCGATGAACGCGACGGCTCCCAGGAACGGACTGAACAGCAGCGACGGTGCGTGGCCGGCCCCGGCGCCGTGGAACAGGACCGAGAAAGAGTTGTTGCGGTGGAAGACCAACAGCACGAACCCGATCCCGATCGACGCGATCAACTCGCAGGTGAGCGTGAGGTAGAGCAGGCGCCGCAGCAGCTCGCCGCCGATCATGTTCGCACTGGTGCCGACCAGGATGATCACCAGCGCCACCGCGGCGGTTTCCTCCTTGGTCGCGCCCGTGATGCTGAGCGCGCCGAGCAGGTATCCCGCCGCCGCCAGTCCGAGCACCGACAGCGTCAGAGTCAGGCCCCACATGTACGCCCAGTTCGTCATCCACCCCCACCGGCGGCCGATCAGCTCGCGCGACCACGCGTATACGCTGCCCTGAAACGGCCACCGGGAGACGAGGTCGCGAACACGCGGTGACCAGCAACTGCCCGGCCAGGACCAGCGGAAGGGCCCAGAAGAACCCCGGGCCGGCCAGCGTGATGCTGATCGCGAATACCGAGTAGATGCCGACGATCGGCGAGATGTCCGAGAAGGCCAGCGCGAACGCCGACGAGAAGCGAAACTCGCGCGCGGGCGCGCCCCCCTCGTGCGCTTCGCGGCGCTCTCTCTCGCGATCCTCCGCCAGCTCGCCGGCGGAGCCCGGTTCCTCGGTTGTGTACCCGGCGCCCGATGACATGAATACCTCTCCTCCTCGGCCGTACGCTGCGGGCCGACGCTAGGCAGGCGCCGACGGTGACGCCATTGGCCGAACGACCGAAACGGATGTCTGCGTGCTGGTCGAGCGACCAGCCCAAATTGCGACGTTGCGCGCGCCGACGCCGCGCGGCGGCTTCCCGTTTCCGCTGGCCGGAGTGATAGGTTCCCCGCCCACATAACGAGCCGAATCACCGGACTCTCCGTAGACGGTGAGCGGGGGACCCAAAGCGATCGCGACTGATCGCCGGGGCGAATCGCCGAGCTGTTCGGCGTAGCGCGCAGCGCGAGCCCGTCAGCTAACCCCGCAGGCTCCTGAGTGCCGTCACAAGAAGGAGGTCTGTGGACACCGCCCGGGACCTCGCCCGGAATGATCCGTGGCGGGAATCGCTGGAGCGTTCGCTGGCGCGCAGGGAGAGGCCAACCCCGCCTTCCCCGGAACCCGCGCCCGTCCGAGCGCAGCGCGAAGACGCAGGCGTCCGCAGGTTGGCCACCGTCACGGCAACCCTCGTGGCGTGGAGCGAGCACGCGCGCTCGCGCATGCCGACGCTCGGGCCGAGGAGCGTCGCGGCCATTGCGCTGCTCTCGGCGATCGTCGCCAGCAGCCTCGCCGACGGCGGACCGCAGAGGTCGCCGACCGCCGCGCGCGCCAACGCGTCGCGCGCCGCGTTCGTCTCCCAGCGCTCACAGGTCGGGGCCCCGGGCGCCGCCACCGGCGCGGCCGGCTCGAGCGACTGCCCGCTGGCGGTCGAACCGACCGGGTACGTGAACCCGCTCGCCGGCGCCACCGTCAAGCCCGAGCGGATCGACCAGGGGGTCGACTACGCCGGTTCGGGGGCGCTGGTGGCGATCGGATCGGGACGGGTCATCTACGTGGCCACGAGCAACACCGGATGGCCTGGGGCGTTCATCGAGTACCAACTGCTGAGCGGCGCCGACGCCGGCTGCTACGTCTTCTACGCCGAGGGAGTGACCCCGGCGGACGGCCTGACGGTCGGCGAGACGGTCGCCGCCGGCCAGCCGATCGCCACGATCATCCCGAAATGGCCGACCGGGATCGAGCTCGGATGGGCCGCCGGCCGGGGCACCAAGGCCTACGCAAAGGTCGCCGGCCAGTGGAGCACGATCGACGACCAAGACAACATCGCGACCCCGGCGGGCAAGAGCTTCTCGGCGCTGATCGCCGCCCTCGGCGGACCGCCGGGCATCGTCGAGGGATAGCGCGCGGCGCGCGGGGGCGCGGGCCTGCTAGTGCCCCGAGTCGACGCTAGGCGACGAGCACGTCCGGCGAGCTTGCGTCGTACTCCGGGATCCACGCCGTGCCGCGACCGTCCGGGTCACGGCCGAAGCGCCGGCGCACCGCGATCGAGATGTCTCGCCGCAAGGCCGCCAGCGGCGAGGCGAGGTGGTTGCTGACGCCGCGCTCGCGCGAGGCGAGCACGACCTGGCTCGCCCGGGGACGCCGGGTGCGCTCATACAACCCGAGCGCCGCGAGCGGATCGTCCGGCCGCGCGGCGAGCGCCGCGGCGAGCACGCAGCCGTCCTCGATCGACTGGCACGCACCCTGCCCCAGATACGGCAGCATCGGGTGCGCGGCGTCGCCGAGCAAGGTGACCCGATCCCGCGTCCACTGACCGATCGGGTCCCGGTCGTAGAGCGCCCACTTGTACCAGACCTCGCCCGCGGAAAAGATCCGCAGCAGCGACTCGTGCCAGCCGCTGTAGCGCTCGAGCACCTCTTCGCGCTCGCACCGGGTGACCCATGACTCGTGGCGGTAGCCCTCGTCGTCGTAGTGGCAGACGACGTTGATCAGCTCGTCTCGCCGCACGGGATAGAGCACGATCGTGCCGTGCGGCCCCAGCCACTGGACGTTGTCGTTGGGGGGCGGGCCGCCGGGCACGGCGTCGACCGGAACGACGCTGCGGTAGCAGATCTTGCCGGTGAAG
This sequence comes from uncultured Solirubrobacterales bacterium, assembly GCA_963841535.1. Taxonomy (GTDB): domain Bacteria; phylum Actinomycetota; class Thermoleophilia; order Solirubrobacterales; family Solirubrobacteraceae; genus Palsa-465. Next base: position 243,758 of record CAWJDF010000007.1, read on the forward strand.
CGCGGAGCATCCGGGCCGAACAACGAACCTCTCACCGCGGAGTGGATCCCGTCCGCTCCGACGATCGCGTCGGCCTCGACCTCGCTCCCGTCCTGGAATCGCGCCACCGCGACGCCATCGTCCGCCTCCACTCCGACGCAGCGCGCGCCGAGTGTGACGATGTGGCTCGGCAGCGAATGCGCCAGCACGTCGAGCAGGTCGGCGCGATGAACCGTGGCGCCCGTGGTGCCGAACAGAGCGGACTGCTGCTGCCGGCTCGTCCTCGAGATCACCCGGCCGGTCTTCCCGTTGCGAGTCACCGCCCACTCCGAGCGCCCGGCGGTGGCCCGGACGTCGTCCTCGAGGCCGAGCGAGCCCAGCACCTTCATGGCGTTCGCGTGAAGGGCCACCCCGGCGCCGATCTCGCGCAACTCCGGCGCCGCCTCGTAGACCGCGACCTCGACGCCGCGCCCGCACAGCGCCCGCGCCGCGGTCAGGCCACCGATCCCACCGCCGACGATCGCAACGCGCGTCATACAGACCGCGATTCTATGGCGAGGATCCGCCGCCGCTGCCGTCGCTGCCGCCGGTGAGCCGCTCGGCGGCGATCGCGTCGGCCGCGGCGGCGGTCGAGATGCCCTGCGTCTCGCTGCGCCGGTACACCTCGAGCAAGGTGTCGCCGATCCGCGCGAGCGCGGCGTTGACCTCGGCCTCGCTCCAGCCGAGTTGCTCGACGCCCCCCACGCCGATCGCGCCGCCCGCGTTGATCACGTAATCGGGCGCGTACAGGATCCCGCGCGCCCGCAGGACGTCGGCGGCTTCCGGCTCAGCGAGCTGATTGTTCGCCGAGCCCGCGACCACCGCGCAGCGGATCCGCGCCGCGCTCTCCACGTCGAGGGTGCCGCCGACCGCACACGGCGCGTAAACGTCGGCCCTCGTCCCGATGACGTCATCCGCCGGCACGACGTCCGAGCCCACGCGGGCCGCCACGGCCTGCGCTCGGGCCGGATCGATGTCGGAGACGAGCACCGAGGCACCGGCCCCGGCCAGATGGCCTGCGAGCTGGGAACCGACGCCCCCCGCGCCCTGGACCAGGATGACCCGGCCCTTGAGCTCGTCAGACCCGAAGGCCTCCGCCAAGCTCGCGCGAATGCCGTGGAAGACGCCCAGCGCAGTCGGTCGGGCCGGGTTCCCGGACCCGCCGGCGGCCACTGATCGGCCGAACACGTACTGGGTCCGCTCCCAGATCACGTCCATGTCGGACTCATCCGTGTTCATGTCAGAGCTCGTCCGATACGTCCCGCCAAGCGACGCGACCAAATCGCCATAGCGCAGAAAGAGCCCGCGTCGCCGCTGCCCATCGGGGATCTCCGGCACCGCGATGACCGCTTTGCCGCCTCCGAACGGAAGCCCCGCAACGGCCAGCTTCCGGGACATCGCCGCCGATAGTCGCATCGCGTCCTGGAGCCCTTCGGCGGCGCTTGCGTAGACCTTCAGACGCGTGCCGCCGCCTGCGGGACCACGGCGGGTCGAGTGGATGCAGACGAAGATCCACCCGCCGGTCTCCCGGTCGCGACGGATCACCGCCGTCTCGCCATCCCACGCCTCGAGCAGGTCCTCGAACGCCGACACCCAGACATTCGATCAGTGCGCGGAGCTTTGATCAAGGTCCCGGCCACATGAACCGAGGGTCCGACTATGGCTCAACTGCGCCCGCGACTACCCGTAGTCGCTGTGCTGGTGCGCGCCGCGGTGATCCCGGCGGCGGTGCTTGTCGTTACCTCGATGCGCATGATGATGTTCCCCCCGATCGTCCACATGATCGTGGTCGGTGTCGCGGGTGCGCTGGCCGTCGCCGCATCTGCTGTGATGTCTGTCGTGGCCGCGCGCCGGAACGACGGCCGCGCGCTATGGCTCGGCATGGCCTTCTCGACCATGGCCACCATGCTCGTGATCCACGCCCTCGCCACGCCCGGGGTCATCGTGTCCGCCAACGGCGTGGTGCAGATCGCCGGCGTTCTCAACCTGCCCTTCGGTGGCGCGATCCTGGCCGCCTCAGCACTTCCGATCCTACGCCGGCCGCGCCGGGTGACCTTGCTGCTGTGGCTCCAGGTCGCCGTGGTCGGTGTGCTGGCCATCGCGGGAGCCGCGGCGTTGATCCTGTCGCAAGACATCCCGCTGCTGTCGGACCCGTCGCTCATGGGAGCCCAACCTCATCGTGGCCCTCGCCGCGGTCCCGCTCGGACTCCTCGCCTGGCGGGCCGCCCGGACCTATCTGCTGACCCGCCGGGTGTCGGACCTCGTGGTGACCGAGGGCGTCATCTGGCTGATCGGCGCGCAATTCGGCCTGCTGAATTTCTCGATGGCGGACTGCGCCTGGTGGACGGCGCACCTTCTCGAGGTCGCCGGCATCGGGATGGTGGGCATCCCCGTCGCGCTCGATCTTCGCCACGCCGTCGGGTCTCGCCCGCTGGTCGGCGACCTTCGCGCGCTTGACCTGGTGCGCAACGAAGAGGCCTTCCTGGGTGGCCGGGTCCGCGCGATCCTGACCCGGCTGGGCGAGAAGGACCCGTCGACCGAAGGACACACGCGCCGCGTCGCCACGCTGGCCGTCGCGATCGGCGAGCGTCTCGGGTTGCCGGAAGGCCGCCTGCGCCAGCTCGCGCTCGGCGGCCTGCTCCACGACGTGGGCAAGCTGTCGGTGCCCAACGCGATCCTCAACAAGCCAGGGCGGCTGACCGACGAGGAGTTCACCGAGATCCGTCGCCATCCCGGCGCCGGGCGCGAGCTCCTGTCCGAGCTCGGAGGCTTCTCGCCGCTCGTCCTCGAGCTCGTCGAGAGCCATCACGAGCGGCTCGACGGCGCCGGCTATCCCAACCGGGTCCCCGCTGGCGAGCTCGACCTCGCCGTGCGCATCCTCACCGTCGCCGACGTGTACGACGCGCTGACCGCCGACCGCGTGTACCGCGAGGCCTGGCCGAGCGAGCGCGCCATCGGCCTACTCGAGGGTGACAGCGGTAGCGCGTTCGATCCCGACTGCGTCGCGGCGCTGCGCGAGCTGGTGGCCGCGGAGCGGCCCGAGGCCAGTCCGAGCGTGCCGCGTCTCAGGCCCGAGACGGCGCCTGCGCGCGGTCTGGTGACGCCGAAGTACGGAGAAGCGGCCGCCTGACGGAGTCTGGGTAGCATCGGGCGTCGTGATCCGCGAGCAGGCCGCCACGACGACCGCCGGTCCCCCCACCGGGCACCCCCCATCGTTGTCGCGCTCGCTTGGCGAGATCCGAACGGAGTTCCCGGGGCTACTCGAGGGCGACGTGCGGTTGGACGGCGCCGCCGGGACGCTGGTCCCGGCCGCGGTCATCGACGCCGTCAGCGACGCCCTGCGCCTGTCGATGGCCAACCTGCACGGTGAGTTCGCCGCCAGCGAGCACAGCACCCGGACCGTCGCGGCGGCGCGCTCCGCGCTCGCCGATCTGCTCGGGGGCAGTCCTGACGGCGTCGTGCTGGGACCGAACATGACGACGCTCACGTTTCATTTCGCGGACTCCCTTTCGGCGTCCTGGAAGTCGGGAGACGAGATCGTGGTCACGGCGCTCGATCACGACGCCAACGTCCGGCCGTGGGTTCTCGCCGCCGAACGCGCCGGAGCGACCGTCCGCTGGGCCGAGTTCGATCCCGACACCGGCGAGCTTGCTCCCTCCGCGTTCGACGGCCTGATCGGCGAGCGCACCCGCCTCGTGGCCGTGACCGCGGCGTCCAATGCGATCGGAACGAAGCCCGACGTGCGCGCGATCACCGACCGCGCGCACTCCGCCGGCGCGCTGACCTACGTCGACGGGGTCCACGCCACCCCCCACGGCCCGGTCGATGTCGCCGCCCTCGGAGCTGACTTCTACGCCTGCTCCTCGTACAAGTTCTTCGGCCCGCACACCGGCGCGGTGATCGCCGACCCGGCCCTGCTGGAACGGCTGAAGCCGGCGAAGCTCGCGCCCGCGTCTCACGCGGTGCCGGACCGCTTCGAGCGCGGCACCCCGCCGTTCGAGCTCCTCGCCGGTGTCACCGCCGCGATCGACTGGATCGCGGGGCTGTCCGGCGCCCCGGGCACCCGTCGCGAGCGGGTGCTCGCCGCCCTCGGGGCGGCCGAGCAGGATCTCGGCTCGCTGCTCGATCACGCGCTCGCCGGGCTCGCTGCGGTTCCCGGCGTGCGGATGCTCGGAGCGCCCAGGCGTCGGACGTCCACGATCTCATTCGTGATCGACGAGCATCGTCCGAGCGACGTCGCGCGGCGGCTGGCCGAGAAAGGCATCGCCGTTTGGGCCGGGGACAACTACGCCTACGAGCTCATGCACCGCTACGGCCTGCACGACCGCGGTGGCGCCATCCGCGCGAGCATCGTCCTGTACAACGACCGGGACGACGTCGATCGCCTGCTGGAAGCGGTCGCCGAGATCGCGCAGCCGTAGGGAGACCCGCACCTAGAGCAGCTCGAGGTCGGTGGGCTCGTGGGGCTCCAGGTGGACCACCTCGAAGCCGAAGCGCTCGGCCAGGCGCTGGGCCACGAGCGAGCGGTGGCACGCCTCGGCCGTGGCCTCCACGCACAGCAGCGCGCCGATCCCGTGGACCGGCAACTGCCGGACGAACGGCTCGAGCGGCGCGAGATCGAGGATCTCCTCGGTGTACGCGCGGATGTATTCGGGGGACAGATGCACGCGCGAGCGCTTGCCGACCCCTTGCCGCGCGTCCTCGCGGTACTGGAGGTGACGAAGCTCGGTGTCCGGGGCGAGCTCCGGGTGGTGCTCGTATCCGATGCGAGCGTCGGTCAGGAGCGCCTGCAGGCGGCGCGCGTTGGCCCAGGCGTACTGGGGCCCCCGCACGCCCCGCCGCTGGCGGATGTCCATGACCTTCGTGACACCGGCCGCGTCGAGCGCGCGGATGAAGCTGGGGGCGTCGAACTCGTAGACGCCGATCGTCGCGATTCTGCCCACTCAGCTTCTACGGTAGTGCCATGCAGTTCTACCTCGACGGCTACCGCCCCGGCGATCCGTTCATCGAGGACCCGCATCCGTCGGTGGCGGAGCGGCCGGCAGGCCTTCCCGAGGAGGTCGACGTCCTGATCGTGGGGTGCGGCCCCGCCGGTCTTGTCCTGGCCGCACAGCTGAGCACCTTCCCCGACATCAGGACCGCGGTCATCGACCGCAGGGACGGCCCGCTCGAGGTCGGTCAGGCCGACGGCGTCGCCTGCCGGACCGTCGAGATGTTCGAGGCGTTCGGTCTGGCCGATCGCGTGGTGGGCGAGGCGTATTGGGTGAACGAGGTGTGCTTCTGGCGACCGGACCCGGACGACCGGAGCAAGATCCATCGCGTCGGGCGGATTGAGGACACCCCGGAGGGCCTCTCGGAGTTCCCGCACGTGATCGTCAATCAGGCGCGGATGCTCGCCTACCTTCGCGATCACATGGAGCGCTCCGCGAGCCGGCTCACGCCGGTCTACGGCCTCCAGGCCGGCGGCGTCCAGATCGACCCGACCGGCTCGTCCGAGTACCCGGTGACCGTCACCCTGCGGCACATGCAGGGGCCGGAGGAGACCGGTGAGACCTCGACCGTCCGCGCCAGGTATGTGATCGGCTGCGACGGCTCACGCAGCGCGATCCGGACCGCGATCGGCCGCGAACTGGTCGGCGACGCGACCGACGAGTCCTGGGGCGTGATGGACGCATTGGCGGTCACCGACTTCCCGGACATCCGCGTGAAGTGCGCGATCTACTCCGAGCAGGGCAACATCCTGATCATCCCGCGCGAGGGCGGATACCTGGTCCGGTTCTATATCGAGCTGGACGAACTCGGCGACCGGACGGTCCTCGACAAGCGGCGTGTCACCCCGGAGAAGCTGGCCGAGGTCGCCAATCGAATCCTGCATCCCTACCGGCTCGAGCTCCGGGATGTCGGGTGGTCGTCGGTGTACGAGATCGGCCAGCGCCTGTGCGACAAGTTCGACGACGTGCCGGTGGCGGAGATGCCCACCCGGCTGCCGCAGGTCTTCATCGCGGGCGATGCCTGCCACACGCATAGCGCCAAGGCCGGCCAGGGGATGAACGTGTCGATGGCCGATGCGTGGAACCTGGGGTGGAAGCTGGCCTCGGTTCTCAGGGGGAGGGCCAGGCCCGAGCTCCTGCACACCTATTCCGAGGAGCGCCAGGCGGTGGCCAAGCAGCTCATCGACTTCGACCGCGAGTTCTCGAGGCTGTTCTCCGGCCGCCGCAGGGACTCCGGGTCCGCCGACGGAGAGGGCGTCGACCCGGAGCAGTTCCAGGAGTACTTCATGGCCCAGGGCCGTTTCACCGCGGGCGTCGCCACCCGGTACGCCCCATCGCTGATCACCGCCGAGGCGGAGTTCCAGCATCTCGCGGAGGGCTTCCCGGTCGGGATGCGCTTTCAGTCCGCCCGCGTGGTCCGCTTGGCCGATGCCAAGCCGCTCTACCTGGGCCACGGCGCCCGCGCGGACGGCGCCTGGCGCGTCTACATCTTCGCCGACCAGGCCGACCCGGCGGGGGCGGACTCCGGCGCCCGGCTGCTGTGCGAGTTCCTCGAGTCGGACGCCTCGCCGATCAAGCGGTTCACGCCGGCGGGGTGCGAACCCGACTCGGTGATCGATGTCCGCGCGATCTTCCAGCAGGGCCATCGTGACCTGGCCGTCGACGAGATGCCCTCGGTCCTCCTGCCGCGGAAGGGGCAGTTCGGCCTGATCGACTACGAGAAGATGTTCTGCCCGGACCCGAACGCGGAGGACATCTTCGAGCTGCGCGGTGTGAACCGCGAGACCGGGTGTGTGGTGATCGTCCGGCCCGACCAATACGTCTCGCACATCCTTCCGTTGGACGGATACGAGGCGTTGGCCGCCTTTTTCACCAGGATCCTGATCGCGCCCGGGTGATTCCCTATTCCTCGAGACCGGTGAGGTCGATCGCGGCGAGGCGTTCGGGATCGGAGAGCACGTTGATCTGGACGATCCGTCCATCGGTCACGGTGAAGCCGAGGAGCGCGAACGGGCGACCGTCGGTCACCACGACGACCCCGGCGCCACCGTTGACCAGAGCGGGCCGTCCCTGGGGCGAGAGGTGCGCAAAGCTGAGCGCGCGCTCAGCCACCGCCCGCGCCCCTCGAATCACCAGCGATGCGGCTGGACGCTGCGAGCCGTCGTCCTCGCGCAGCACGATGTCCGGATCGAGCAGCGCCACGAGCGCGTCGAAGTCACCTTCTCGGCTGGCGGCGGCGAACGCCTCGAGAACTTGCCACTGGCGAGCGAGGTCCGCATCGGGGACCGGCGCGTGGCCTCGCACGCGCCGCCGGGCGCGGCTGGCCAGCTGCCGGGCTGCCGCGGGAGAGCGTCCCGTGATCGAGGCGATCTCCTCAAACGGCACCGCGAACATGTCGTGCAGCACGAAGGCGACCCGCTCGGCCGGGGCGAGCATCTCGAGTACGACGAGCAGCGCCAGCCCGGCCGAGTCGGCGATCAGCGCCTGGTGCTCGGGGTCGCCGCCGTCGGGCGGGCTGACGATCGGATCCGGTATCCCCGCCTCGAGTGGCGTCTCGCGCTTTGCCTTACGTGACCGGAGCATGTTCAGCGACACGCGGGCCACGATCGTGGTGAACCATCCCCCGAGGTTCTCGACGCTGCCGGTGTCGGCGCGGCTGAGCCGCAGCCACGCCTCCTGCAGCGCGTCGTCAGCCTCGCTGAGCGACCCGAGCAGCCGGTAGGCGACGGCCCGCAGTTGGGGTCGGTTCTCCTGAAAGCGCTCGGCCAGCCAGTCCTGATCGTTCATCGGTCACATTCTCTCCGCGGCGCGTGTCATCGGCATTGACACGGCAAACCGCTGCGATGTGACAAGGAGACAGCCATGGACAACCGCTCCGACGAGACGCTCGCCGGCCGCTGGCAGCTCGATCCGGACCGCTCGCGCGTCGAGTTCCGGGCCGGGCATTTCTGGGGTCTGGCGACCGTCAAAGGTCGCTTCGAGCGCTACGAGGGCCGGCTCGACCTGAGCGCTCAGCCGGCGATCGAGCTGATGATCGAGGCCGCAAGCGTGGAGACCGGCAACCGCAAGCGCGACGAGCACCTGCGCTCGGCCGATTTCTTCGACGCCGAGAACCAACCGCGGGTGCGGTTCGTCTCGGACTCGGTCGTCCTGCGGGCGGACACGCTGAAGGTGCGTGGGCGCCTAATCGCCCGCGAGGAGTCGCTACCGCTCGAGCTCGACGCGCGAATCCGCCGGGTCGGCGGTGAGATCGAGATCGAGGCGGCGACGAGCGCCTCGCATCGTGACCTCGGAATGACCTGGAGCCCGCTCGGGATGATCCCCGCGCGCAGCGAACTGCTCGTCACGGGTCACCTGGTCCCCATCAGCGAGGAGACACATGTCAACCGTCCAGACAGACAGCAACAAAGCGACGTTCAGGCGCTTCTGTGACGCGATGAACACCGGCGATGCCGAGCTCATCACGAACGCGATCGATGAGCTCGTCGAGCCGGACGCGGTGATACGCACCCCGTTGCCGATCGACGCGACCGGAGCGCAGGCACTGAAGGAGGTGTTCGCCAGGCTCCACCGCGTCTTCCCCGACCTTCGCATCACGGTCGAGGACTTGATCGCGGAGGATGACAAGGTCGTCGGCAGGAACTCGGTGACCGGGACCCACCGGGGTGAGTACATGGGCCTTCCGCCCACCGGCAGATCCGTCACCTACGACGAGATCTTCATCTTCCGCTTCGCCGGCGGCCGAATCGCCGAGACCTGGGGGGTGGTCGACGTCTTCTCGCAGATGAAGCAGCTCGGCTTGGCTGCGGCCTAGCCGCGCCGCCGGTGCTTGGGGCTAGCCTCGACGCGTGATCGCGGCCCAGCCCGCGACGGCGCGCCCCGGATGCCACCGGGACGGTGATCGCCACGGTCATCCTGGGTGGACGCTATCCGGCCTGAAGGCTGTCCGGCACCAGCTTGTACGTCTGGCTGGCGTCGCAGCGCAGGCAGCGCAGGTCGATCGATGGGATCTCGCTGGGAGCGGCGCTCGCCGCCGGATTCGGCGCGGCGGTGGGCACCAGCCGGTACTTCTGGCTGTGTCCGCAGTGGGCGCATGAGTAGTCGATCGATGGTTCGAGCATGGCGGGTTCCTCTTTCCGCTCGTGGTGTGCGGACGAACTGCTGGCTGTCTGTAGGCCGTCGTTCGAATTCGTTACGCGTAACAAATCGCATCCGCAGATCACTGGGACTCGATGAGAGCCATGCCAAAGGCCACGGGCCTATTTGAAGCCCACCTCACGGTCGGCGATCTCGACCGCTCGGTCGCGTTCTATCGCGACCTGGTCGGCCTCCCCCTCGCCCTGGTGCTCGAGGAGCGCGGAGCCGCGTTCTTCTGGATCGGGCAGCCGGGACAGGCGATGCTCGGTCTGTGGTCGCTGGGTTCGGCGCCCATGGGCCTCTCGCTGCACATCGCGCTCGAGGCGTCGCTCAGCGATGTCCTCGCCGCCTGCGATGGGCTGCGCTCGAATGGCGTCACGCCGCTGTCCTTCTTCGGTGTCGAGACCTCGGAGCCCAGCGTGATCGGCTGGATGCCCGCTGCCGCGGTGTACTTCCGCGATCCCGACGGCCACTCGATCGAGTACCTGGCGATGTTGGAGGAACCGACGCGGCCGGAGCGCGGGATCGTTCCGTGGTCGGAGTGGGGAAGCCGCGACCCCAGAACGGAGAAGGTGGGCGTCGAGCGCTACGCGGGCCCGCGCAATGAGCTGCGAACCCTGTTCGAGGAGGCCGAGGACTCGGCCGCGGCGCTGGACGCCTACATCGACGCCGGCGAGGTCCTGGTCGCGACCGCCAACCACCGCGTGGTGGGACATCTGCAGCTGATCGATCTCGACGCCAATACGAGCGAGATCAAGAACATGGCGGTGCAGAAGGCCTACCGCCGCCGCGGGATCGGCCGGATGCTGGTCGAAGCCGCGATCGACCTGACCCGGGCGAGGGATCGCTCGTCGCTCACCGTGGCGACCGCCGCCGCCGATGTCGGCAACCTCCGCTTCTACCAGCTGGCGGGATTCCGAATGCGCATGGTCGAGCGAAACGCGTTCACGCCGGAGTCCGGCTACCCGACGGACGTGATGATCGACGGGATGCGGCTGCGGGACCGGGTCTGGCTCGATCTCGACCTGAGCACGCGGCAGTGATGACCGGGATCACAGCCGATCCGGCCGGACCCGGATGGGCGCCCACTCTTCGCACGGACGAGCCGACCGACGCCGAGCTCTACCGCCGCGGGACCGAGACACTGCTTGCTGCATGGGAGCGCTACGCCCAGGGCGCGACCCGGGCGACCGTGCGACGCCTCCCGGGCGTTGTCGCCGCAGTGTTTCCCAGCGGCCCCGAGCGCGGCGTCTACAACAACGCTGTGCTCGAGCGCGGCCTCGCCGCCTCCCAGCGGGCCGACGCCATCTGCGCGATGGAGGCGGCGTACGAGGCAGGCGGCGTGACCCGGTTCGCCGCCTGGGTGCACGAGAGCGATGAGGCAATGCGCTCCGCGCTCGAGCGGCGCGGCTACACCCTCGACGAGGTGACGCGTGCGATGGGCATGACGCTCGACGACATCCGCTTGCCCCGGCCCGACCTCGAGCTCGGGCCGGCCGACTTCTCGGAGCACCTGCGCCTCGGTGGACTGCCTCCCGATTTCCTCAGCGGCGCCGATCCCAGCGCGTTTCACGTGTTGGTGGCGAGGCTGGGCGGCGACAGCGTCACGACGGGGATCGGCTTCGATTTCGCGGGGGACTGCGGGATCTACAACGTAGGGACGCTCCCATCGGCTCGCCGCCGAGGACTGGCTACCGCTCTGACCGCCATCCACCTCCACGATGCGCGGGCGCGCGGATGCCAGACGGCCAGCCTCCAGTCGACGGCCGTGGCAGAGCGCGTATACGGCGCCGTGGGCTTCCGCGACCTTGGCCGGATCCTGGAGTACGTCCCAGCGGGATGAGCAGCACCGAGGCTGACCGCGACGCCGTCACGTCGAGGCGCGATCGGCGACGTGACGAACGAGCGCGGCGATTGCTTCGGCGATCCTCCCCCGCGTGTCGGGATCGGTGATGGTCCCGTCCGTGCCGACGGCGTCGCGCGTCAGGGGAATGCGCAGGCAGGCCGCCTCGACGATGTCGGCGTGGACGTAGCCGAGTACCTTGCGCAGCGAGTCGTGTGCGTCCCCTCCGCCGGTGGGCGCGGCGGGTCCAGACGCGTTGATCCACGCGACCGGCTTGCGATAGGTGCCACCGTCGCCCACTGTCCACTCGAGCAGGTTCTTGAGCGCTCCCGGTAGTGCGCCGGCGTATTCCGGCGTGCAAAGCAACAGCGCGTCAGCCGCCGCGATCTGGGCTCGCAGTTCCGCCACGGCCCCGTGCACCGGCTCTCCCTCGCGGTCGTCGTCGGGGTTGAAGTGCGGCAACTCGGACATGCCTCCATAGAACGTCGTGATGACGCCGGTCCCGGCGACGTCACTCGCCGTCCGGAGCACCGCGGTGTTGGTCGAACGCTCGCGCAGGCTCCCGGAGATCAACAGCACATGTAGCGACCCGTTCATCATGAGCATGCTCGTGGGTGTAACGGTGGGCGTCCGTGTTACACCAATGACCATAGTGCCCCTCTCGGAGTCAGCCGACGCTGCTCGGCTCGCTGCGCTGCGGGCCGGGGATGAGCGCACGTTCGCTGGGCTGGTCGATGAGCTCAATCCGAGGATGCTCAAGCTGGCACGGGTCTACCTGGCGGGGCTGGCCACCGCCGAGGAGGCGGTGCAGGAGGCCTGGATCGTCGTGCTCCGAAGCCTCGACCGCTTCGAGGGCCGCTCTTCGCTGGCCACGTGGATCCTCGGCATCGTGGTGAATGTGGCCCGCGCGCGGGCAAGGCACGAGTCCCGCAGCCGTCCGTTCTCCTCGCTCACCAGCGATGAGGGGCCGATCATCGATCCAGACCGATTTCTGCCGCCGGATCACGAGCGCTGGCCCGGTCACTGGGCGATCGCACCGGCGCCGTGGCCCGAGCATGCCCTCGAGACCGTCGAGGCTGGGCAGGTCATCCGAAACACCGTCGCAGCGCTGCCTCAGGCGCAGCGTGCAGTGATCACCCTGCGGGACATGATCGGCTGCACACCGCAGGAGACCTGCAACGCGCTCGGCCTCACCGACACTAACCATCGCGTGCTCCTGCACCGTGCCCGCACCAAGGTCCGCGCCGCGCTCGAAGCGGCATTCGACGCGACGGAGATTCCAGCGTGAACGAGATGGATTGCAAGGAGGTCGTCGAGACGATCACCGCCTACCTCGATGGAACCCTTTCGGACGCCGACCGGCGTCGGTTCGACACCCACCTTGCGAATTGCCCGGCCTGCACCGAGTACCTCGCGCAGATGCAGAGCACCATCACGCGACTCGGGACCCTGGACGAGCCCACGCTCTCGCCTGACGCATGTCAGCGGCTGCTCGTGGCGTTTCGCGACTGGCGCTCGTCATGAGCGCGCGGATCAGCGATGAGCGCTATCGCCTTCGCTCGCCAGTGGGAGCCGACGCGGAGGCGGTCGTAGCCGTGCTCGCCGAGCGCGACATCGCCGACATCGGCACTCCCGACATCACGCTCGGCGACATCCGCGACGAGTGGTCGCGCGGCGACTTCGACCTCCCGGCCGACGCGCGCGTGGCCGAAGCCGCGGGTGGGCGGATCGTCGGCTACGCGGCGATGACTCCTCCGATGATCATGGTCGTCGTCGCGCCGGACCACGAGGGACAGGGAATCGGTACGCGCCTGCGCCGATGGGCGGAGCAACGGGATCGCACGCGCGGCAGCGTCCGCCACCGCCAGTGGATCGCGTCAACCAACGAGCGCGCCCGCGCCCTGCTCCTCGCCACCGGCTATGAACCCGAGCGGTCCTACTGGCGATTGGCTCGCAGGCTCGACGACCTCGACGACCTCGAGGACGGCGCACCACCGCGCGGCGTCACCTTCCGGCCGGTGGACCTCGACACGGACGCGGCAGCCCTGCATGCCCTGAACGAGGTCAGCTTCAAGGCGAGCCCCGACTACCAGCCGTACACGTTCAGCGCGTTCTCCGACGAGCATCTCCGGGCACACGACTTCGACCCCCGGCTCAGCTGCGTGGCCGAAGACGACGGTCGCCCCGTCGGCTTCCTGCTGGCCCGGCGATGGCAGGAGAAGAACGCCGGGTTCGTCGACCTGCTCGGCGTCCACCCCGACCACCGGACTCGGGGGCTCGGAACCGCGATGCTCCAGTCCGCCTTCGCGCGCTTCGCCGCGGCGGGCCTCCGGGAGGCCCAACTCGGCGTCGCCTCCGACAACCCGAACGCGCTCAGGCTATACGAGCGCTGCGGGATGACCTCGCGTTTCCGGTACGACACCTACGCGCGCGCCGTGCGGCGCGCTCATCGCGCTCCAGCCGGGACCCGGCTGGTCAGCTCGGCCAGCGCGAAGTGAAACGCCTCCGAGAAGGTCGGGAACGGCTGGATCGTGTCGTTCAGCACCGCGAGCGGCACGCGCGCGCGGATCGCCACCGTGGCCTGCTGCATCCACTCGCCGGCCTCGGGACCGAGCCCGTAGGCACCGGTCAGCACGTCCCCGTCGGAGACCAGCGTGAGGAATCCCGGATGCTCATCCCAGGCCCGCAGGTAGGTGGCGGTCTTCGGCACCGCCGACAGGGAGATCGTCGCGGTGACGGGACCCTCGGCGGCGCCGACGGCGGCGGCCTGCGGATGCGTGAACACGACCCGAGGCACCGCTGTGTAATCGGCCTGGCGGCTCTCGCCGAGAATGTTCGCCGCGGCGATCCGGCCGTGGTACTTGCCCATGTACGTGAGCGGCCAGATGCCGGTCACGTCGCCGATCGCCCAGACCCCGTCGCCGGCGCTCATGCGGTCGTCGACCGGTATGCCGCGCGGAGAAGCCTCGATGCCGACGTTCTCCAGGCCGAGCCCCTCGATCCGCGGCCGGCGGCCGGTCGCCACGAGCAGGCGCTCGCCCTCGAGCCGGGTGCCGTCCTCGAACGAGGCAACGTAGCGCCCACCGTCCCGTGACACGCTCGACGCGCGGCGGCCCAGATGGATCCGCAGCCGCTCACCGCTGATCGCCTCGCCGAGCGCCTTGCCCAGCGGCCGCGGCTCCCGCGGCAGGACGTGGTCCATTCCCTCGACCAGGTCGACGACGGTGCCTAGGGTCGCAAACGCCTGGGCCATCTCGACCCCGACGGGTCCGCCGCCCAGGATCACGAGGCTTTCCGGGATCTCGCGCGCGCCGGTGGCTTCGCGGTTGGTCCATACGCCCTCCACCTCGCGCAACCCGTTGATCGGCGGGATCACGGGATCGGACCCGGTTGCGATCACGATGTGCCGGGAGCTGTAGCGCCGGCCGTCGACCTCGAGCACGCCCGGCTCGACGATCCGGCCGTCGCCCCGGATCAGCTCGATCCCCGTGTCGGCGAGCCACTTGACCTGCCCGCTGTCGTCGTAGTCGGAGACCATGTAGTTCCGCCACTCCAGCGTGGCCGCGGCGTCGGGGGCACCGTCCACGGCCTGGGCCGCGCCCGGCGCAGCCAGCGCGGCGTCGACCGCCTCGCCCGGACGCAACAGCGTCTTGGACGGGATGCAGGCGTAGTAGGAGCACTCGCCGGCCACGAGCTCACGCTCCACGATCGCCACGTCGAGTCCTCCCGCGGCGAGCGCGCCGGCGCAGTGTTCGCCCGCCGCCCCGGCGCCGAGCACGATCACGTCGTAGTCGCTGTTCACTTCTCGCTCCTTTTGGTTCAGGTCTCCGGGTGGTCCGCGCGGAGGCCGAGCCGCTCGCCGAGCCACTGTGATTGCCACGCTCGCTCGGCCGCGTAGCCGGCCGCCCCGTCCAGTCGCATCGCCGCATGCGCGGCGATGTAGGCGCTCGTCGGAGGCGGGCCGGTCAGAGCTCGCACCGCGCCGTCCCCGGCGATCGTGAGGATGATCCGCGTCTCCGGAATGTCGTCGGCGAGCCGCCGCGCCGCGACCAGCACGTCGTCGAGCGTCGCGCAGCTCGCAAGCTGGTCTGCCGCACGCCCGTGTCCCGCCCGGGTCAGGGCCTGTACCGCTCGTTCGCCCGCGCGCCATGCGCACGCGTCCGCATACTCCTGAGCGCACGCCGGCGTCCACGCTTCGATCTGCGCGCGCAGCCGTCCAGCAGGGGCGATCACCTTGTGCTCGTCGGCCTCGACCTGGCCATCGAGCTCGACCTCCCACATTTCATCGGAGAGCCACCACGGGAGGTCGCTTGGTCGGCAGGCGTGAATGCCGCGCCGGCACGCGGCCAGGTCCCGGGGGGCGCGGACCCACACGCCTGGCTCGGGCCACGGAAAGGCGCTGAACGGTCCGACGCGCCCGGAGCGCAGGAACTTGTAGGCGATCATGCCCCGCCCGCCCTCCTCGCTCGCAAGGCCGCCAGCACCGGATCTGAAGGCTCCGGGGAGCGCGGTTCTCCGAGTTCTCCCAGCAACCCGACCGTCGCCCGCATCTGCTCGATGTAGGTGACGCACCAGTCGCACATCACCAGGTGCTCCTCGACCTGGCTCAAGGTGCGCCCGTGGAGCTCTCCTTCGAAGTAGTCGGTGACGAGCTCGACGAACTGCCGGCAGGTGACCTCGTCAACGGGCAGGTCGAATTCGCCGGCCGAGTGGCCATTGTGGGGCGCGCCCGAGTTGTTCACCTGGTTGGGTCTCCCTGCGTGGCGGTTCGTTACACGTTCACGGCGTCGACGTACTCCTCGAGGACCGCCCTCAGTCGCGAGCGTCCACGGTGCAACAGCACCCGCTGGTTCTCCCGGCTGAGACCGAGGAGATCGCAGACTTCCTCGGCGGACTGGCCGTCGACGTCGCGCAGCCCGACGATCAACCGCTGACGGTCGGGCAGCTGCGCCAGCGCGGCCTTGAGGCGGTCGCGAGCCTCGAGCGAGAGAAGTCGCCGCTCCGGTTTCTGCCATGGGCGCGGCGGCGTGGCCCAGTGTCCGGGCCACGCCTCGTCGTCCTTCTGAAAGCGGTCGGCATCAACCGCGGGCGCCCCGACGTCGCTCGGGACGATCGAGGAGAACGGCACCGCCCTCTTCTCGCGCGCGCTGTGGGTCTTGGCCTGGTTGGTGAGGATCGAGAAGATCCAGGTTCCGAGCGCCGAGCGCCCCTCGAAGCGGTCGATCCCGGTCACGATCGCCATCCACGTCTCCTGCACGATCTCCTCGGCCACCGCGTCGGAGGCCACGTACGTGCGAGCGACCCTCTTCATCATCGGATAGCTGCGGGCGAACAACTCACGAAAGGTGCGCTCGTCCCCGGCGCCCAGCGCCGCCACGGTCTCCTCGTCCGAGACTGCCGGCGCCGCCCCCGCCATCGCCGGCTCAGGCCGCATCGGTCGTCTCCGCGACGGCGTTGACGCTCACGAGTTCGATCCCGAGGTCCCGCAACTGGTTGAGCAGCCCGTACAGCTGCGACTGATCGACGAGATCCGCGCACAGGGTAGTCTGTCCGTGGCGAGGCAGCAGCGTGACGCCGTCGAAGGCGCACTCGTAGCGGCTGCTCAACCTGCCTCGCACCACTATCTCGTAGCGCTGCCGTGTCTGGCTCCCGATCACGGCGAGTAGCTTCCGCGCGGCCTGGGTGAGCTGTCATCACCCAGCCCCAGATTTCACCCGGGTGAGACGCTCAGATCAGGCTGAGCTCGCGCGCCCGGGAGATCGCCGCGGCCCGCTCGGCCACACCCAGCTTGCGGTAGATGTTGCGCGTGTGCGTCTTGATCGTGTTGAACGACAGGTGCAGCTCGCCGGCGATCTCGCGCTGTGAGAGCTCGCTGCGAAGGAGTCGCAGGACGGACATCTCGGCGTCGCTGAGAGCCGCCTCGCCGCCGGCGCTTCGGCCGGCTCGCGCAGGCGGCGCGAACCTGCCCCGGCGCTCGGTCCGCGCGATCCGCTCGCCCAGGACTCCGGGATCCTCACACCTGGCCACCGCCTTCCGGGCCTCCTCGTAGATCCGCCGCGCCTCGTCATGGCGGCCGAGCCGCCGGCGGATCTCGGCCAGCGCGAGCAGCGAGTACGCGATCTCGACCGAGGCGACGCCGCGGCGCGCCAGTTCGGTCGCGCGCAGGAGCGTCTCGTCCGCTGACTCGAGATCCTCGGTCTGTTCGAGCAACTGACCACGGACCGCCAGCGACAGAGAGCTCGCCCAATGCTCAGAAAGGTCGTGCTCCTCGGCCAGCGCAATCGCCTCGGCGGCGCGCGCGCCGGCACTCGTTGTATCTCCGCGCTCGTATTCGATCGCGGCGAGACCGCCGCTGGCGTGCATCGCGGCGAGATGGTTGCCGTCGGCCCTGGCGATCCGGACGGCCTCGGTCAGGGTCTGGCTCGCGTGCTCGTGCTCTCCATGCCAGTGCAGTGACAGGCCGAGGACCGGGCACCCGACGGGCCGCCACGGCGAGGCGTCCCCGCCTCGCTCCAGCTCGAGCGCGCGGCGCCCCGCGGCGACGGCCGCGCCCACGTTGCCACTCATGTAGCGATGAATCGCGCGCAGGCTGGCGATGCCCGATTCGACCGGCGGCAGATCCTCGGCCCGGGGCTGTCCATCCGCCGCGCGTCCCGCGGCTTCGATCCAGCGGTCCACCTCTTCGAGCCGCCCGGTGTTCACCCCGAGCCATGCCTTGGTCAGGCACAGATTCGGGTCCTGGAGGATGGCCTCCGAGGGCAGCTTGTCGATCCAGCCGGCCACTGTCTCCTGACGGCCGCGCTGGAGGAATTCGTACCAGCGGGTGGTGATCAGCTCGATCGTGTCGCCGAAGTCGCCGGCGGCGGTCGCGTGCTCGATCGCCTCGTGGATCGCGTCGGCCTCGCGGTACCACGCCGAAGCGCGGCGGTGAAGCTCGGGAGCGAGCCCCGGACGCGTGCGCGTGAGCTCGTGGCGCAGCAGTTCGGCGAACAGGTGATGAAAGCGATACCACTCGCGCCTGGAGCCCAAGGCTACGACGAACGCGTTGTCGCTCTCCAGCCGTCGCAGCAGCCGCTCGGCGTCCGGGTTTCCGGTCACCGCCGCGCACAACGGCCCCGACAGTCGCTCGAGGACCGAGCTCCGGATCATGAACTCGCGCAGCTCCGAAGGCTCGCTGTCGAGGACTTCGAATCCGAGGTAGTCGACGATCTGCTGGTCGTCCCCGGCGAAGGAGTCGATGAACTGCCGGTGGTCCTCACGGCCCCGCAGCGACAGGCCGGCGAGCTGAAGCCCGGCGGCCCACCCCTCCGTCCGCTCGTGCAGGCGCGCGATCTCGTCGGGCTCGAGGTCAAGCCCGGCGACATCGTTCAGGAACGCGCCCGCCTCGCTGACGTTGAAGCGCAGGTCGGCGCCACGGATCTCGGTGAGCTGACCGCGCGCGCGCAGGCGGCTCAGCGGCAGCGGCGGGTCGGAGCGCGTCGAGATCGCCAGATGGGCGGCCGCCGGCAGACGCTCGACCAGCAGCGCGATCGCGACGTGGATCTCGCCGTTCTCGATCAGGTGGTAGTCGTCGAGCACGAGCACGACCGGCCCGGTCAGCTCGGCCAGGTCGTTGATGAGGAGCGGGAGAACCTGGTCGGTGACCGTGGTTCCCGGCGAGTGAAGCGCCGCCTGGGCTGAGCTGCCGATCTCCGGCGCGGTCGTCTGGAGCGCGGCGAAGACGCCATCCCAGAACCGGACCGGGTCGTTGTCGGCGGCGTCGAGCGAGATCCAGGCGAATGGCCGGCTCTCGCGCGGGTCCGCGTGCCACTCGCTGAGCAGGCTGGTCTTGCCGGACCCGGGAGCGGCGGCGACGAGGGTCACCCGGCTCTGGTCGGATGCGATGAGCGCTCCGACGAGCTCGGCGCGGCGCAGGTGCCCCGGCCGGAGTGTCGGGATGTGCAGCTTCGTCGCTGCCAGAATCGGCGTCGCCGACGCTCTCGAGATTGCAGTTGCCAACGGTCCCTTGGCCCCTCCGGTCGCTCAGTACGCCCGGTAGGTCGCAGTCTAACGCTGCGGCTGTAACGCATTCAGGGCCTCGCCTACGAATGCCCATGCTCGCCCCTCGAGATTGGAGCCACAGATGAGCGTGACCCACCCGGGCCCAGAGACGCCGGCAGCCGCCGCCAACGAAAGCTTTCGGCCGGTCGCCGAGTACGGCCTGCTGGCCGACTGCAACTCGGCGGCGCTGGTCGACCGCGACGGATCGATCGGCTGGCTATGCCTACCCCGCTACGACAGCCCCGCGGTGTTCGCCCAGATCCTCGACCCCGAGGGTGGGCACTGGCAGATCAAGCCGTCGACCGCGTATCGCAGCGAGCGGCGCTACGTGCCAGGGACGCTGGTGATCGAGACGACGTTCGCCACCGAGTCCGGCAGCGTGAAGCTCACCGACGCGATGGCGTTCCCCGAGGGTCAGCGCCACCATGAGCTTGGGCTCGGCGCACCCCACCTCCTGGTGCGTTCCGTGGAGGGCCTGCAGGGCGAGGTCGAGCTCGAGCTCGTGCTGGCGCCCCGGCCGGAGTACGGGCTGGTCAAGCCGCTGTTCCGCGCGACCGAGAGTGGCGGCCGGACGTTCGGCGGGCCGAACCAGGTAGTGGTCAGCAGCGGGGTCGCGACCGCGATCGAGGACTCGACGATGTCCGCCACCTTCACCGTGTCGGCCGGCGAGCGGGTTGGATTCGCGCTGCAGTGGGCGCCGCCGGAAGGGCCCGCGCCCGAGCCGTTCGCGCTAGACAAGGTCGCGGCGCGGATCGACGACACCATTGAGGCGTGGAGCTCCTGGGAGGCCGAGCACGACGTGTACAAGGGCCCGCACCGCGAGCTCGTGCGTCTCAGCTCGCGCGTTCTCAAGGGCCTCACCTACCGCCCGACCGGGGCGATCGTCGCCGCGCCGACCACGTCGCTGCCCGAGACGGTCGGGGGCGAGCGCAACTGGGATTACCGCTACGCCTGGATCCGCGACGCCAGCCTGACGCTGGAAGCGCTGTACATCGGCGCCTGCTCCGACGAGGCCGAGGACTTCGTCTCGTTCATGACCAGCTCGGCCGGGGGACGCGCCAGCGAGCGCTCTCTGCAGATCATGTACGGGATCGCCGGCGAGCACGACCTCACCGAGCGCGAGCTGCCCCACCTGCGCGGCTGGCGCGACTCGGCCCCGGTCCGGGTCGGCAACGGCGCCTGGGGCCAGACCCAGCTCGACGTGTACGGTGAGCTGCTCAACTCGCTGCATCTGTACCGCGAGCAGCTCGGCGACCTCCACGTGGAGATCCAGCGGTTCGTCGCGGATCTCGCGAACACGGCGGCGCGCCGCTGGCGCGAGGCCGATGCCGGCATGTGGGAGATGCGCGGAGAGCCGCGCCACCACCTCTCGAGCAAGGTGCTGTGCTGGGTGGCACTCGACCGGGCGACCCAGCTCGCACCGCAGCTCGGGATGCACGCCGAGGTCGAGCACTGGACGGCCGAGCGCGACGCGATCCGCGATGCGGTGCTGACCCGAGGCTGGAGCGAGGCACGCCAGGCCTACGCGCAGTCGTTCGACTCGGACGAGCTCGACGCAGCGCAGCTGCTGATGCCGATTCTCGGCTTCCTCCCCGCCACCGACGAGCGCATGCGCTCGACGATCGACGCGATTGCCGACGGCCTGACCGAGGACGGCCTGGTGCTGCGATACCGAAACGAGGAGGGCCTCAACGCCGACGGTCTCACCGGCGAGGAGGGAACGTTCGTGATCTGTTCGTTCTGGCTCGTGTCCGCGCTGGCCAAGGCCGGCGAGGTCGACCGGGCCGAGGCGCTGTTCGACAAGCTCGTCTCCTACGCCAACGACCTCGGGCTACTGGCCGAGGAGATCGACACGGCGACCGGCGAGCTGCTCGGGAACTTCCCCCAGGCGTTCAGCCACATCGGCTTGATCACGGCCGCCTGGGCGATCGACCAGGCGAGGGGGCGGGTGTCGTAATCGCGATCCTGCTCGTCGTCGCCCGCGCCGGGAACGTGCTCGGGTGAGACGGTGGCGGCTCACCGATCCGAGGGCAGATCTCGGCGCATCCTCACCGCCGGACCGAAGCGGGTCTGGGCCTCGCTGACGGTGGCGAACCCGAGCTTCTCGTAGAAGCCCGTGGCCGGGCCGGCGGTGACCTCCAGGCACTTCGCGCCCTGGTCCGCCGACCGAGCGGCGGCGTCTTCGACGAGCGCAAGGCCAATCCCCCGGTACATGTGCGCCGGCTCCACGAACAGCCCGTCGAGCTCGTGGACCGAGTCCTCGGCCGGGATCACGACCGAGAAGCCGAGCGGCGTCTCGTCGCCGGCCACCGCGACGCGCACCCAGCCATTTTCGATGAAGCTTTCCGGCAGCTCGATCGCGTCCGGGTGGGCGGCAAGCTGTTCGCGATACGCCTCCCACACCGCGGAGGAGCGTCGTTGCAGCGCCTCCAGGGCCGGGGCTTCGCCGACGATGGCGCCGCGGATTCTCACCGCACCAGCTCCACGTCAGTCGACTCAGGAGCGAACCGTGAGCGCCTGATCACGACGGCGTGAGGTGAGCCGCGCCGAACGTCGCGGTGAAAGCGCGGCACCAGATGACGACCGAGGCGTCGCCGACCGGGGAGCGATCGGGCAGGTCGTACTCCTGATCGCCGACGTTCCCTTTGAGACCGCCGAGATCGCGGCCTCCGATGGCGTCGCCACGGTCGGTGTTCCCCGGAACCAGTCGCACGCGTAGGTCTGGCCCGGGTGAGGTCCGAAAGCGAGTGATGGTGAGCACGAGTCGGCCGCCGGCGAGACGGACGATCGCGGCGCGTCCGGTTGTCTCGTGCTCACCGGAGCGGAACCGTCCGGCTGCGACTTGCACCGGCGCAATACGCCGCGCTCGCCCGGGCGTGGGCACGGCGCCCGCTCGTCCCGGCGTGACCGCGGCGCCCCCTCGCCCGGGCATCACCGCGACGCGACTCGCCGGGACGCCGACCGCCACGTGCTCGTGCACGACTCGGTCGTGGAGGGTACTCCACCCGAGGTAGCCCCCGACCGCGACCGCCGTCACGAGATAGGCTCCGAGGACTGGGACCCGGAGCTCGCGCACGTTGTACGCCGTGGCCGCGCACGCCACACCGGCGACTGTGAACCAGCCCGCCGTGAGCGCCACCGAGGTCTCGAAATCATCGGTGATGACGCCGCCGGCGACCCACACTCCGAAGACCAGGATCGCCGCGATCAGCGGCGCAACCGGGACGCGAAGACGACGCGCAACCGACCTCCCCGTTGGTCCACCCGCCGGCCCACTCATGACAGAAGCGTCCGGTCGCCGGGCCCTGTTCGGAGCAGCACGAGCATCACGATGAGCTCCGCGGGCGCCACGGTAAGGCTCACGAGCTCTCCCTTGGCGATCCCCGAGACGATGATCGCTCCGACCATGTCCGCCGCGAGCACGAGTGCCGCGAGCCTGACCAACACGCCCGCCATCACAAGCGCGCCACCGACGATCTCGATGACACCGATCACGACCACGAACAGCTCAGGCGCCGGCAGCCCGTACGCCTTGAACGAGGCCAGCTCCGAGCCGTGGTTGACGAACTTGCCGAGACCGAACACGACGAAGACCCCGCCGGCTATCAGGCGGGCGGCGAGCAGGAGGTTGTCGGGCCTCGCGCGCAATCTGGTGCCCACGTCAGCAGCGTAGGGATCGGGGTCGCGACTCCGGGTGAATATTCACGAAACCCGATCGCGGCGCGGGCGGCGCATCAACGTCCGTTGGGCGAGCTAAGCAGCTCGTACGCGACTCCGGTCGCCACCGCGTACACCATGTGGTGAAACGCGTCGATCGCGATCTCCTCCTTGGGCCAGAAGATCGAGGGTGGGGCGACGTCGAGCGCGGGGAGCGTCACCTGGGCGCTGCCCCACACCGCGGCACCGTGCGCGGCGGTCGCCTTGCCGGCAGGCAGGCCGGCGGCGTCGAGCAGCCCGCGGACGACTCCCCATCCGGTGCCGTAACCCCAGTGGGAGAGATCGTTGAATCGCGCCTGCGCGACGCCGTCCTCGAAGGCGGAGATGCCGAGCACCTTGGCCGTGGCCCGGGCGGGAGCGCTGCTTGGCGCGCGGCCGCGGAGCTTGGCCTCGAGCGTGCTCGAGACGGTCATCGCGGCGGTGCCGGCGAACCCGGCGACCAGGCCCTTGCCGATGCAGCTGGCGACCTTTTCGGCGGTCTTCATGACATGACCTCCACTGGCTTGGCGTTGCCTTCCGGTTGCGCGGCGAGCGTGGCACGAACGTCGAGCCGCTCGAGCAGATGGTCCCCGACGCGAAGCGCGTTGGCCATTGCGGTCAGCGCCGGGTTGACCGCTCCGCTCGAGGGGAAGAAGCTCGTGTCGACCACGTACAGGTTGTCGAGGTCGTGGGCGCGGCAGTTGAGATCGAGCGCGGAGCTCGACGGATCGGTGCCGAACCGCACCGTGCCGCATTGGTGCGCGTTCCCCGCCAGCGGGATCCGCTGGTCGAGGATCGACCAACTGGGGATCGCGGCTTCATGGCAGCCGAGCGGTCCCATCAGCTGCTTGAGCTTGGCCAGCAGGCGCTTATGGGGCTCGAGGTTGTGATAGGTCTTGGCGACGTGGATGCGCCCCTGGCGGTCCACGGTGACGCGGTTGGCCGGGTGAGGCAGGTCCTCGGTGGTCATCCAGAAGTCGATCGCGTGCCTGGCGATGTAGTCAAGTGCGAGGCTCGGGGCGAACCAGGGCGCGCCGGCCCGGAGGATGTCCTTGTCGGACTTCGCAAGCATCTGGATGTGGCCGAGCGGAAGCTCTGAGTCCTCGGCGCCCCAGTAGTAGTCGTTGATGCCGAGGGTCTTCTGGAACTTTGTCGTGTTGGGCGTTTGCGAGATCGCGATCACGCCCGAGTTGATGTGGGCCATGTAGTGACGGCCCACCACGTCGGAGGAGTTCGCCAGTCCGCGCGGATGACTGTCGCTGGCCGACTTCAGCAGCAACGCCGCCGAGTTGGTCGCACCGCAGGACACCACCACGATGTCGGCGCTGTAGCTCTCGGGCGCGCCGCGGTGGCTGACATGGACGCGCGTGACGGAACCCCCGCCGGGATCCGTCTCCAGCCGGTCCACCTTCGCGTGGGTGATCAGCTTCAGGTTCTTGTGCGCCGCGAGCGCGGGACGTACACAACGGACGTGGGCGTCGGCCTTGCCGTCGGTCAGGCAGGGGAAGCCATCGAACCGGTCGCAGCGCACGCAGCGGCCGGCCTCCGGGTCCGACTCGTTGAGATCGATGCCGACCGGAAGGTGGAACGGATGGTGACCGGTCCGCTCGAAGTCGTCGGAGAGCTGCTGGATCCGCGGCTCGTGTGACACCGCCGGATACGGGAACGGCCCCGAGCGGCGGGGCTCGGTCGGATCCTCGCCCGCCTGGCTGTGGACCAGGTACAGCCGCTCGGCCTCGGCGTAGTAGGGCTCGAGGTCGTCGTATGAGATCGGCCACTCCGGCGAGACGCCACCGTAATGCCCCACGGTTTCGAAGTCGCGCTCGCGCAGCCGGAACAGGATCGCGCCGTAGAACTTCGTGTTGCCACCAACGAAGTACTGCTGGTGCGGCTTATACGGAGCGCCGTCCTTGTCGTACCAGAGCTCGTCGTCGAGGTAGCGCTCCTTGCGGAAGATTTCCCGGCTTGACCAGTTCTCGGGTTCGCGCGGGAGGTAGCCGCCGCGCTCGAGCAGCAGGATCCGCTTGCCGGACGGCGCCAGCTTGTGGGCGAGCGTTCCCCCTCCCGCGCCGGTCCCGATGATTATCACGTCGTAGTGCTCGCTCATGGCCAACGCTCCTGTCTAGACGAGGGCGATCGGGGACGTCCACGCGCCGGTGGCGCCTCTCAGCTTCGGGTGGGTGAGGATCAGGGCGAAGCGGCGCACGCCGTCGGCGGCCAGCTCCGCCAGGTCGAGGTTCTCGACCACGAACACGCCGTGGTCGATGTTCATGATCTGGGGGACGCGGAACGGCCGATCCGGATCCTCGGGGGGAACCGGGCCGTAGCTCCACGTGTCGCAGCCGGTCAGCGCGACGTCACGGTCGGCCAGCCACTGCGCCAGCTCGCATCCCGGTCCGGGCTCGCCCGAGAGATAGACCTCGGGCTGATTCCAATGGCGGCTCCACCCCGTGTGGAACAGCACCGCGTCACCGGGCTCCGGGTCGATCTCGACGCAGTGCTCGGGCTCGATCACCGCTCCGGCCCCGAGGCCGGAGACGTCGACCAGCCAGCCCTGGGTGACGATCTGCGGCACGGTCTCGATTCCCAGCTGCCGGACGCCGCCCGTGTCCGCAAGCTCCTCGACCGTGAGGCCGCCGTATCCACGGTTCCCCATCTGCAGGTGCGACAGCGCGTCGAGGTGGGTCCCGAGCTGCATCGTCCCGGACACCAGCTCAGTGATCCAGTTGACGTCGTTCTCGCCCACGCCGCCACCGGGGTTGGCGTGGTGCGCCGTGGTCACGAGCGTCTGCTTGAAGTAGCGGCCCGGGAACACGGGCACGTGCTCGTCGAGCACGTGCCCCAGGTCGTACACCCGGCCGCGCCGCACGCCGGCCAGCGCGGCCGCGCGCTTGGCGTCGTCGATCAGCGCGAGCTTTCCCAGCGGATTGACGGACGTGGTTGTCATTCCGACGACCAGGGCTCGCGGAAGCTCGGGAACAGGGTCAGACCGCCGTCGACGAAGATCGTCTGCCCGGTGATGTACGCACCGTCGTCGCTGGCCAAAAAGCAGGCCACCGCACCCATCTCATCGGCGGTCCCGGCCCGCCGCATCGGGATGTGGCTCTCGACCTGCTCGCGCTTGACCGGGTCGTCGATCCAGGCGCGGTTGATCGGCGTGACGGTCGCGCCCGGGCCGATGCCATTGACCCGGATCCCGCGCGCGGCGTACTCGAGTGCGAGCGTGCGGGTGAGGTTCTGCATCCCGCCCTTGCTGACCGAGTAGCCGAGGTAGTCGGGCTTGGGGATCAGCTGGTGGACGCTCGAGACGTTGATGATGACGCCCGGTTTGCCCTCGGACAGGAAGTGCTTGATCGCCTCCCGCGCGCACAGGAACGCGCCGCGGATGTTGACCGCCAGCACCTTGTCGAAGTCGGCGCTGGAGAGCTCGTCGCTTGCACGGGAGATCTGGATGCCGGCGTTGTTGATCAGCACATCGATGCCGCCCAGCTCGCTGACCGCCTGGCCGACCATCTCCACGACCTGGTCCTCCTGCGAGACGTCGCCCCGCACGAGCACGTCGCGAACGCCCTCCTGCTGCACACGGTTCACGCACGCGTGCACCTGCTGCTCGGTGTCCGTCGCCTCCTCGGCGGTGCGCAGGTAGTTGATCGCGACGTTCGCGCCGTACTCAGCGAACTTGACCGCGATGGCCTGGCCGATGCCCGACGTGCCGCCGGTGACCAGCACACCCTTGCCCTTCAAGCCCGGCATCGCCTCGCGTCGCGCCGGCGTGCTCGCAGTCGCTGACATTTGTCCCTCCTGGTCGTCGAAGTGGTCGGGTCTTGGTAGCCCGACCCGGCGACGCGTTACACGGGACTGCCGGCTTTACAGCAGCTCGAGCTCGCGGGCGCGGGCGACGGCCTGCTCGCGGCTCGAGGCTCCGAGCTTGCGGAAGATGCTGCGCGTGTGGGACTTGACCGTGTTCATCGAGACGTACAGCTCGGCGCCGATCTCCCGCTGGGTCAGATCGCTGGCCAGCAGGCGCAGAACGCGGAACTCACCCTCGCTCAGCTCCTCCACCCCGGCCTGCGCCGGCGTGCGACGCGCGTCCGCGTGCGCACGCCCTCGTGCCTGCGAGAGCAGCCGCTGGATCCTCGGCCCGGGGTCAGGGCAGGAGCGGACGAGCATCGCCGCTTCGCTGATCTCGTCGGTCGCCACGGCATCGTGACCCTGCCGCACGTGCACGCGCGCGAGGTGCAGCAGCGCGTTGGCGGTCTCGACCGGAGCCTGGCCGCGCCGGTAGAGCACGAGGCTCCGAGCCATCGCCAGCTCGGCCTGTGCTTGCTCGCCGCGGTGCTCAGAGGCGAGCCCGCCTGCCAGCTCGACCCCGGCGGTCATCCAGTACTCGCCGAGGCCGGCCGCTTCGATCATCTGACGGGCGGCGTGCAGACGGCCGGAGACCGCGTTCCAGTCTTGGCGCTCGCAATCCAGGATCGCCAGCAGCCCGACCGCGAACAGCGCCACCAGCGGAACCAACTCGCGCCCTACGTCAATCGTCGCCTCGAGCTGCTGTCGTGCCTGCGCCGTTTCGTCGAGCCAGTAGGAGGCGGTGCCGAGGCAGTTTGCCGAGATCGCGCGCCACGGCCCCTGCTCCAGTGCAAGCGCCTCCCGCGAGTAGGCCACGGTCTTGCCGAAATCACCCATGCGCAGCCAGTAGGACGCCCGCAGGGTGGCTGCGCCGGAGGCCACAGAGGTCGTGCCGTCGAGCAGGGGCCCGGGAACGGGGGCTGCCTCGGCGGTCTCCAGGCAGGGCAGGACCTCCTCGAGTGCGCCCTTGGCAAACGAGGTCCAGGCGCGAGCCAGGCACAGCCGCGCATCGCCGGTGACGACGTCCTCGGGAAGCGCCATCAGCCACATCTCGACGGTCCGCAATCCTCCCGTCGACACCACAGCGTTCCAGTGGGCGGCCAGAAGCTCGGACGCGGCGGGAAAGTCCTGCCCCGCGATCGCATGGTTGATCGCCTCGGTCGCATCGCCGGTCATCTGGAACCAGCGCGAGGCGCGGCGATGAAGCTCAGGGATGAGCTCGGGTGACTCGATTCGCAGCTCCGCGTTGAGACACGCGCGGAACAGATGGTGGTAGCGGTACCAGTCGCGCCGGTCGTCGAGCGGGACGACGAACAGATTCGAGCGCGCGAGCGTGTCGAGCTTCCGCGCCGAGCCGGTGGCGTCGGCGATCACGTCGCACAGCGGACCGTTCACCCGCTCGAGGATCGACGTGCGCAGCAGCAGGCCGCGCGTGTCCGGGTCGAGATCGGCCAGGACCTCCTCGCCGAGGTAGTCGACGATGTGCCGGTCATCACCGGCGAACCTCACGATGAACTCGTGCCGGTCGGTGCGGCTGCGAAGCGACAACCCCGCGAGATACACCGCCGCGGGCCAGCCTTCCGCGCGCTGGTGCAGCGCGGCCACGTCCTCGGCGGCGAGCTCGAGCCCGAGAAGCTCGTTGAGCAGGACGTCGGCTTCAGGCACCGAGAAGCGCAGCCCGCTCGCATCGACCTCGACGAGCTGCCCACGGGCTCGCAGGCGGGGAACCTGGAGCGGCGGCTCGGTCCTCGTCGCGATCGCGACGCACACGTGATCGGGGAGATAATCGAGCAGCCGCCGCACCCCGGCGTGGACCGCGTCTCCCTCGAGCTGGTGGTAGTCGTCGAGCGCGAGCACGAGCGGTCGCTCGAACGCCTCGAGCTCACCGATCAGGACGGGAAGCATCTCGCCGACCAGGTCGACGCCGGGCGCGCGCAGGAGGGCCAGCGACCGTGAGCCTAGTTCGGGCGCAACCGACCGCAGGGCTTCGATGACGTAGGCCCAGAACAGGGTTGGATCGCTGTCGGAAGGATCGAGCGTCACCCAGGCAAACCCGCGCCGCCCGTGTTCCATGCTCCGCCACTGCGACAGCAGCGTTGACTTCCCCCAGCCCGCCGGCGCGCGGATCAGCGCGAGCCGCGCCCTGGCCGCGTCGGATAGACGGGCGACCAGCGCCTCACGTCCGATCCGGTCGCGCGGGTCGGGCGCATGAAGCTTGGTCGTCAGTAGAGACGCCTGCGCCTGCGCCGACACGGCCCCAGTCTAGTTGCGGGCGCAGCGCGTTCGGGACCGGGCGAACAGCGACACCCGGAACGCGGCGCGGTACGTCCTTCCGGGCGCGACGAGCATCAGGCCATCGCCGCTCACCAGGGCATTCGCCGGCGCGGTCATCGGCTCGAAGCAGATGAAATCGTGACCGGCGGGGGCATAGACCTGCGCGTAGGGGTAGCCGTCGAGGAACTCGAGCTTCACCGCGCCGTCGCCGGCCGCCGCCTCGAACACCGCGGGCGTATCGATCTCATCGAATCCGTCGTCGAGGAATCGCTCGGCCAATGTGAAGCGGCGCCGGGCTACCGGTTCGCGTTCGCCCGTCGGAATCATCGCGCCGTCGAGCAGGAGGTGGCCCCGGACTGCGAGCTTGACCTCCCACCCGCTCCGTTCCTCCTTTGGGATACGTAAGTACGGGTGGTACCCGAACGACACCGGGACGCTTGCGTGTCCGAGAGGAGCCAGGGTGGTGACGATCGTGAGCGCACCGCTCTCGAGGCTGGCCTCGACGGTCAGCTCGTGGGCAAACGGAAACAACCTGAGCAGCTCGCCGGATGTCCAGCGGAGCTTTGCCGTAAGAGCCGTCCGGTCTAGGCGCGCCACCTCCCAGTGCATCAGCCCGGGCATGACGCCGTGGATCGGCAGACCGATGTCGTCAAGCGGGATCAGGCTCTCGCCGCGCGGCAGGACCACCTCCTGGCCGCCGACCCGATAGTGAAAGCCACTCAGCCGGTTGGCCCACGGATGGAGCAGCGGGATGCCCATCGTCAGCCCGTCTCGCGCGTAGGCCTCGACGCCGGTGCCCTGGTGCAGGTACTCGGCTCCGAAATAGCGCAGCGAGCTGCAGATCATGTTGGCCCCGGGGACGAAATCGGCTTCGGTAGAACCGTCGGCCGACCGGAGCGTCAGTGCCCCTGTCCGGACCGCGGTGGGGTGCGTGATGAGCGAGCTCATCACGCGGCCGAGACTGCGCCCTCGACCCGGCCGAGGGCAGGCTGCTGGCGACGCAGCAGCACCAACCCCAGCGTCGGAGAGATCACGACCGACAGCAGACCCGCGGCGACCAGGCCGGCGGCGCTCGCCCGGCTGACCACGCCGAGCTGCAGGCCGATCTGCGTCGCCGCGACGATGAACGGCAGCGAGGTCGACTGGAGGACCCCCGCGATCACCGACCGCGAGCGCCCGAGCAGACGGACGTACACGAGCGCGGGGAGGCCGCGCGCCAGGTAAATGGCGAGCAGGAACAGGGGCACCCGGGCCACCGTCGAGGCACTGGCGAACAGCGCGTTCAGGTCGAAGCGCAGGCCGCTCGTGACGAAGAAGACCGGGATGAACACGCCGAAGCCCACGGCCTCGAGCTTGAGCCGGAACTGCGGATGGGTCATCGCCTCGTCCCGGTCGATCAGCGAGAGCAATGCGCCGGCGGCGAACGCGCCGAGGATCGTCTCGAGGCCCACCTTCTCGGCAAGGGCGGTGAACCCGATCAGCAGCAGGAAGGCAGCCCGGACCCGAATCTGCGCGGTGGTGTCCTGGAGGCGTTGCAGCACGCGCGCGAGGCTCATCGAGTGCTCGAAGCCGGCGATCGCCAGCCCGACCAGGAGCACGACCAAGCCGAACACTCCGAGCAGGATCAGCGTCCCGGCCGTGCTCGTCGAGCCCCGACCTGAGAAGAACAGCGAGAGCAGGATGATCGCGCCGAAGTCGGCGATCGAGGCCGCGGCGATCACGAGCTGGCCGAAGCTCGTGCTGATGTTGCCGGAGTCCTTGAGCACCGGGACGATCACCCCGAGCGAGGTGGCGACGAGCACGATCGCCACGAACAGCGGCGACTTGACGAACCCGCCCGCCTTCAGGCCGAGGCCGAGGACGATCGCGATCGCGAACGACACGGCGAAGCCGAGCGCCGTCAGCTTCAGGATCCGCCCGCGCAGGCGCTGGACGTCGATCTCAAGGCCCGAGAGGAACAGCAGGAAGGCCAACCCGACGAGCGCGAGGATCGATACCGGCAGATCGGGCTTGACCCACCCGAGCCCCGAAGGACCGATCACGATCCCGAGCACGATCTCGAGCACGATCGCGGGGAGCCGGAAGCGCGGGAAGAACCCGAGCGTCAGCGGGGCGAGCAGACCGACAGCAACGACGACGAGCAGATTAGTGAAGTGAACATCGGGCATGCGCGGTAGTAACTCCGCGCGCCCGAGCGTTACATCGCGCCAGTACCGATCCGCGCCAGGTGCCTTTCGGCGTGCTCACGCCAGACGGTGCAGCCGAGCGCCGCGTTTAGCCGAATCGCATCCTTAAGGTGGCGCACCGCGTCGTCGTGTCGGCCGAGTATCTCGGCCAAACCGCCGAGGAGGCGATCGACCGCGCCGTAGCTCGAGACGCCGCGGCCGGCCGTCGCGGGCCGACCCGCGTAGGGCTCCAGGCGCTCGTAGAGGGTGCCGGCATGAGTGGCGTCTTCGATCAAGACGCTCGCCTCGGCGCACTCCGCCTGGAGAGAGAGCCAGTTGGCGTCGAAGGCGTGCGGCAGCGCCATCGTGGCGTGCAGCTCTTTGCGGGCGCGTTCGGTTTCGCCGCGGCCGGCGAGGATCCAGGCGTACGAACTGCGGTAGGCGACGCCGACGGCCGAGTTCGCGATCTTGTCCTCGACGAACTCGATGTCCATTTCCTCGAACGCCCCACGCTCGAGCTGTGCGCAGAAGCGCACCATCCCAGCGAACAGCCTCGCGTTGCGGTCACCGGCCCGGAGACCTGCCTCTTCCGCCCGGGCGCTGAGGCGCTCGACGTCGTCGTAGCGCCCCGCGAGCATCGCCTGCACGGCCGCCCACAGCGGCGTGTACCACTGGAAGACCGGGAGGCGGAGCTCCTCGGCCATCCGGGCATGCCGCGCCGTCTCCTCCTCCCAGGCCGGCATGTCGCCGAGCTCGAACAGGTCCGCGACGCGCCAGTTGTGGCCCTGCAGCTCGGCGTGGCGGTCGGCGGCGTCGCGGGCGGCCGCGATCATGTCGCCCGCCACGGCCAGTCGCACCTCGGCGCGGTCGGGCCGCCAAAGCGCCACGTGCCGCGCCCCAAGCGCCGAGGCGAGCGCGCTCGCGTCGGCCGCCGCGCGGGCCGTGGTGACCGCTTCGGCGCTCAGCGCTTCCGAGCGCGTCCGATCGGGCGCGTAGTACAGCTCCACGGCGAGGCGCGCCTGTACGCGGGAGCGCAGCGCGGGATCCTCCAGGCGCTCGAGCGCCGCCTCGAGTCGGGCAATCGCGTCCACGTCGAGGTCGACGATGGCGATGCCCAGCCCGGCGAAGCCGAGCGCCGCCTCCGCGAGTAGCGCGTGATCGTCGCGCCGCAGCGCCAGCCCGCGCGCCGCGGTGAACGCCGCGCGGGCCGCGTCGGCCTCGCCCGCGCGCAGGAGGGCGTCGCCGCGGGCGAGCAGGACGTGACCCGAATCATCCTCCGCGCCCGCCAGCTCGAGGGCTTCGACCGCGCGGTCGAAGCTCTCCGCCGCGTCCTCGTACGCGAGGCGAGCGAGTGCGCGGTGACCAGCGCGCACGAGCATCTCGGCCGCCCGTCGAGCGTCGCCGGTGGACGCCGCCTCGAATAGGTGCATCGCGATCTCCTCGAGGTGCCGGTCCTCGCCCAGAGAGGTCAAGGCCTCGGCTGCACGGCGATGAAGACGCGCGCGGCGCAGGACGTTGCACTCCTCGAGCACTGCCTCGCGCACGAGCGCGTGGGTGAACGCGAAGCCGTGCGGCGTCGTCGCGGGCAGCAGGAGCCGGGCGCGCAGGATCTCGTCGAGGGCTGCCTCGGCGGCGTCTGGCTCAAGTCCGGCGGTGGCCTGCAACGCGCGCGCGTCGTGCTCCAGGCCGAGGATCGCTGCCGCGGCGATCAGCTCGTTCGCGTCATCGCCCATGCGCGACAACCGGACTCCGACCGCGTGCCGAACGCTTTCGGGA
This sequence comes from uncultured Solirubrobacterales bacterium, assembly GCA_963841535.1. Lineage (GTDB taxonomy): Bacteria > Actinomycetota > Thermoleophilia > Solirubrobacterales > Solirubrobacteraceae > Palsa-465. The sequence continues at coordinate 276,547 of CAWJDF010000007.1, forward strand.
ACCACGGACGACCCGGACTCGGCCAGCTCCCTCAGCACTTCCTCGACGAAGAACGCGTTGCCGTCGGTGCGCGCGTGCACGCGCGGCGCGATCTCGTCGCTCCCCAACACCGACCGCGCGAGCGTCGCCACGTCCTCAAGCAGCAGCCCGCGCAGGTCGACGCGGTCCAGCGCGCCGCCCTGCCTCAGCTCGACAAGCGCAGCCGTCAGCGGGGTGTGCCGGCCAAGCTCGGTGTCGCGATAGGTGCCGAGCACAAGCATGGGGCCCCTGCGGCTCGAGCGGAGCAGGAAGCTCGTGAGGACCAGGGTGCCGCGATCGGCCCAATGGAAATCGTCGATCACGAGCAGCAGCGGAGCTCGCGACGCGAGGTCGGCGAGCGCGTCGTCGACGGCGTCGAAGAGGCGATGACGGGCGCCGCTGTCCTCGGTGTCGCCCGGTTGGAGCGTTTCGGCTGCGCCGGCTCGAGCGAGTGCCTCGATGAACGGCTCGAACGGTGCGAGCGGCTCCTCCGAGCATCGTCCCTCGAGGACGGTAGCGCCGGCTGCGACGGCGCCGGACGCAAAGTGGTGGGCGAGGCGGGTCTTGCCGATTCCGGGCTCGCCCGCGACGAGCACGATTCGCCGGTCGCGATGCATCTGCACGCCCCCCCATGACGCACGCAGCCGGTCGAGCTCGGCGCGACGGCCGACGAACTCGGTCTCGTACGCCCGAGTGAGGCTCGGCGGTGGCGGAACGAGTGCCGGCTCGCCGCGTCGCAGATCGGCCAGTAGCGCCCGCGTCTCTTGCGACGGCGCGATGCCCAGCTGGGTGCGGAGACGCTCGGCGAACTGTCGGCCTGCGGACAGCGCGGCAGCACGGTCGCCGGTGGCGGCGAGCCTCTCGATCAGCCGGCGGTTAGGCGCCTCGGCGAGCGGATCGAGCGCAACCTGGGCCCGGGTCAGTCGGACAGCCTCGGCCGGATCCTCGGCAAGCAGGGCGGCTCGCTCGAGCGCCTCGCCGAGGCGGTGTGCGTGCTCATCACGTGCCTCGTGCGCCCACTCTTCGTCGAAGCCGTCGAGGATCGGGGCGCTGCATGCCTCGAGCGCCCGGACGGGATCGCCTTCGTCGAGCGCCCGCTGGAATGCGCGCGCGTCGACCTGGAGGTCTTCTCCGTCCAGCGCGACCGTGTCCCGGGTGGCCAGCACGTTGCCCGCGGCCGGTCCCAATGCCTGCCGCAACTCGGTGAGGGCTACGCGCAAGCTGGCCCGCGCCGATTCGTCGAGCACGTCGGGCCAGAAGCGCGCCGCCAGCCGGCCGCGGGGCTGTGGGCCAGGGTTGAGCGCGAGATAGGCGAGCACGGCGCGTGCCCGCTTCGACGTCGGCGGCGCGATCTCGCCCCCGTCCGTGTGCACTGCCAAACCACCTGCGAGTCGGACCTCCAGCATCGGCCACAACTGTCGCCCATCGCACGACGTTCGCGCAAGCCGACGCGCCACCTTTCACGGAGGCCGAACGGTGCGCGAACGGTCGGCCACGACTATCGGCGCATGTCGATTCCACGCAGTCGTGACCTCCGCCTTCTCGCCGGCGCGGCGGGCCTGTCCGCTCTTGGCGATTTCGTGGCGATCTTCCCGCTGATCCTGCACGTCCAGCAGCGCACCGGCTCGGCCTTCGCCGTCTCGGCGCTGATCTTCGCGCTCTGGGGGCCGGTCGTCCTCGCGGCGGGATGGGCGGGCACGATCGTCGACCGGTTCGAGAACCGCCGCATCCTTGTCGCGGTCTCGCTTGTCCAGGCGGCGGTCGTCGCCGGAATGCTCGCCGGCGTCGACAGCCTCTGGGCGCTGTTGCCGCTGATGGTGCTGCTGGGCTGCGGCGTCGCGGTGAGCCAGCCGGCCGAGTTCGCGCTCGTGCCCGCGGCAGCCGGGCCGGACATCGATGCCGGGCGGGCGAACGGCATGATGGAGACCGCGCGCGCGGTCGGCTTCACCGCCGGGCCAGTCGTCGGCGGCGCGCTCGGCGCGGCCGGTTTGCTGTGGCTCGCGCTCGCTCTCAACGTGCTTTCGTTCGTGGTCGTGGCTGCCGCGGCGGTGCTGCTGCACGCGCGCCGCCGGCCTGGGCGAACCGAACCTACCGGCGACGCGGTGCGCGCGCGCGACGGATTCGTGTTCCTCGCGCGCCGGCGCGACCTCGCGATCACGCTGGGCGGTGCGGTGGCCGCGCTCCTGGTGTTCTCGATGTCCGCGACGGCTGAGCCGTTCTTCGTCACCGACGTGCTCGGGGCAGGCAGCCTCGCGTACGGCCTGTTGCTGACTTCGTGGACCCTGGGTATGGCGGCCGGCTCTGCCGGGCTCGCCCATCGCGTGTCCCGGGCGCAGTTGGCGGCCGGCGCGATGGTTGCCGTCATCCTCCAGGGATTCGGCATTGCCGGCGGGGCGCTGTCCACGGTCCTCTGGATGGCACTGCTCGGGTTCACCTTCGGCGGTATCGCCCATGGAGTCAAGAACGTGCTGCTGCGCACGTTGATCCACGAGCGAGCGCCCGAGGCGCTGCGCGGCCGCGTCTTCGCCGCCTACAACGGCGCGCGCAACGGCGCCGAGCTCGGAGCGCTGGTGCTCGGTGGCGTCGTGGTCGGCGCCGTTGGCGCCCGCGCGGCACTCCTCGCCGCCGGATTGGGGCCGGCCGCGATCGGCACCGCCTGCCTGCTGCTCATCGTCACCCGCCGCCGCGTCGCGGCGGCGCCAACCACCAACGAAGGGAGAGTTCTCCATGCACGTGTCCAGGAATGAGCTGGAACCGATGGTCTTCGGCGAGTACGAGGGCCGCCAGACCGACGCCGGTGAGATGCGCATCGCGTTCGAGTCGATGCCGGCACAGTTTCCGCCCGATGAGTCGCCGTTCAAGGGGCTGCCCGGGGATCGCTGCCAATGCGATCACTGGGGCTACCTGTTCAAGGGCTCGTTCCGGGTTACCTACACCGACGCGCCCGACGAGGTCGTCCGTGCCGGCGAGGCATACCACCTGCGGCCCGGCCACTTCGTCCAGACCCTCGAGCCGGTCGAGCTCATCGAAATCAGCCCGGCAGAGGAGCACGACCGGACGATGGCGACCATCGCCCGGAACATCGGCCTGGTGCCATCATGACCCGCACCATGACCGGCTATTCGGCCAAATCGATCGACGAGCTGCCGACGCTATGGGACGGCTTCGCCAAGCTCGTGCGCGCCGGGCTCGACATCACCGCATTCGGCGCCAACATCATGGACCTCCCGCCCGACTACTCGACCACCTCACACGACGAATCCGAATCGGGGCAGCAGGAGCTGTACGTCTCTCTGCGCGGCTCAGGCTCGGTCGACGTCGACGGCACGTCCCTGCCCCTCGACGCCGACCACCTGGTGCGGGTCGACGCCGGGACAGCCCGAGTGCTGTCCTCCGGCCCGGATGGCCTGCGGGTGCTCTGCATCGGCGGCTTACCCGGCGGCGTGTACGAGCCGCCGGAGTGGAGCTCGGCCGGAGACTAGTGCCGCGAATGCGTGGGCGGGCGGCTGCCGTTGCGACGCGAAGTTAGACCCGGTGCTCGGGGTTCTCGTAGTCGAATCTGCACCCGGCGTCCCACAGCGTCCGCTGGTTACCGTGCGCCGGAATCCCGCCGGCGTCCTTGAGGATTCGGGCCAGGTGCAAGAGGTTCCAAGTCAGGAAGGTCGTGTTGCGGTTGGTGAAGTCGTTCTGGGGCCCGCCTGAGCCTGGATCGAGATAGCTTGGTCCCGGACCCGCCTCACCGAGCCAACCCGAGTCGGCCTGGGGCGGAATCGCGTAGCCGAGGTGCTGCAGCGAGTACAGGATGTTCATCGCGCAATGCTTGGCGCCGTCCTCGTTTCCGGTGATGATGCAACCCGCGACGCGACCGTAATAGGCGTACTGCCCCGCCTCATTCAGGAGGTGGCTGTTCCCGTACAGACGCTCGATCACCTTGGTGCACACCGATGACTTCTCGCCGAGCCAGATTGGCGAGAGCAGGACGAGGATGTCGGCAGCCAGCACTTTCGCGAAGATCGCCGGCCATTCGTCCCGCTCCCAGCCGTGCTCGGTCATGTCCGGATAGACGCCGGTTGCGATCTCGTGGTCGACGGCGCGGATCACTTCGACGGCCACGCCGTTTCGCTCGAGGATCGCGATCGACCGATCGGCGAGACCCTGCGTGTTGGACACCTCCGGCGAACGCTTCAGCGTGCAGTTGATGTAAAGCGCACGCAGATCGCCGAAATCCCAGCTCGACTGCTCAGCGAGCTGCTCGTCGATCGCGGTGAGCATGCCCGGCCCCCTTCTGTTGTGGTCGCTGATCGGAACGACCCTCTCACGGGCACGTTCCGGTTGCAACGGGATCTCGCGAACCGAATCCGTACGGAGATCCGTACCACTACCGAAGACGGGCCGCCGACCCAGACTTACGCTGACCAAGTCAAACGCCAACCGAACCCATGAATCAATTCGTCAACGAACACGACGCGCGCGCCGCGGCCGGCCTGACCATGGTCGTCGGCGCGGTGGCGTTCAGCTACGCCTACTTCGACAAGCAGTACGTGCCACTCCAGGTCGTGGCCAGCCTGTTCTTCATCGAGTTCCTGATCCGGGTGACGGTTGGCCTGCGCTACAGCCCGTTCGGGTCGCTGGCGCATGCGATGACCCGAGGACGCACGCCGGATTGGGTCTCGGCACGACCCAAGCGCTTCGCGTGGTCACTCGGCCTCGCGATGGCCATGGCCATGACGGTCATCACGAACATCGGCATCCGGGGTTACCTGCCGCGCACGATGTGCCTGATCTGCCTGACGCTCATGTGGCTGGAGTCAGCGCTCGGGCTGTGCCTCGGGTGCAAGATCTACGGACTGATGGCCCGACGCGGGTGGATCACCGAGCGCCTCGGAGGGGAGGTCTGCGTCGAGTGCGTGGGCCAACCGTCCTCGCGGACGCCGGTGCGCGCACCGGCAATCTCTCACTCCGGCGGAGGCGAGGCTGGTAGCCTAGCTACCTAACGAAGCGTCCGGGGGAAACATCGTGAGCGCAATGGTTCGCACCCTGGCTCCCGCGGGCCGGGCGCCGCCGCGCACCGGCCTCGAACTCGTGGGGCGCCGGGAAGAGCTCGAGGCGCTCGAGGACGAACTGAGCCGCGCGCTGGATGGGAACTTCCGCCTGGTTCTGTTGGTTGGCGACGCCGGGGTGGGCAAGAGCCGCCTGGGGCGCGAGCTGCTGGGGCGCCACCGTGAAGTCACGGGTCTCGTGGCCCAGGGGTACCCGCTCGCGGCGAGTGCCGCGTTCGGCCTGTGGACCGAGGCGATCGAGCCGTTCCTTCAGTCGTTGCCCGACGACGAGGTGATCGAGCTGTGCGGCGGACTGCTCGACGATCTCGCGTGCCTGTTTCATCGCGTTGCCCTCATCCGCGGCGCCATCCCCGACCGGGATCCCCCGCTTCCCCGGTTGCTGCAGGGCCTCGCGCGTCTGCTCGGGCAGGTCCTCGAGCGGACCCCGCTCGTTGTGCTGCTCGACGACGTGCACTTCGCTGACGCGTCGTCCTGGGAGGCGCTCCGTTTCTTCGCACGGCACCTCGACGACGCCCGGCTGCTGGTGATCGCGACGAGCAGGCCGGCCGAGCTTGCGACCCATGCCGTCGCCGCACCGGTGCTGTTCGAGCTCGATCAGGACGCGTTGCTGAACCGCATGGAAGTGCGCGCGCTGCCCCAGCCCGCGCTGCGGGAGCTGGCCGAGGCGGTGATCGAGCAGCCGGCGCCGCGCGTGCTCGTGGATTGGATCTGCGAGCGCTCGCGCGGCAATCCCCTGTTCGCGATCGGATTGCTCAGGGCGCTCCTCGAGGAGCAGGGGGACCTTCTCGCTCCGCATCTGCGCCGCCTGCCCGAAGGCCTCACGGAGCGGGTCACCTCGGAACTGCGTCGGTTCGACGCGGACCCGCAGGGGCTGCTCGAGCTGCTGGCGGTCGTGGGCCGGCCGGTGTCGTTGAGCGACATGACCGTGCTGACCGGGAGATCCTTCGAGGAGGTCGCGCCCGATCTCGGCGAGCTGGTGGACGCTCGGATCGTGGTCGAGGAGGAGCGGGGCGGTGAAGCTCGGGTACGTCGTGCAGCACCCGCTCGTTCGCGACGTCATCTACGAGGCCACGGGGGGTGCCCGGCGCCGGCTGCTGCACCGGCAGGCGGCGCGCTCGCTGCTCAGGACGGGCCGCCTGCCGGAGGCCGCACTGCATTTCGCCCGTTCCGCCGTGCGGGGGGATCCGGAGGCGGTTGAAGTGCTGCTGGACGCGATGCGCCAGGCCGAGCGACGCGAGGCCTACCGCGAGGCGCTCGAGCTTCAGGCGGAGCTCGTCGACCTCCTGCCCGCCGATGACCAGCGCTGGCTCGAGGTGCTCGAGGCGATGTACGCGCGCGCGGAGTGGCTGATCGACCACCGGGCGGAGACCGATGCCCCGATCGCCGTCAAGGCGCTGCGTGCGATCGATCGTCTGCTCGAGGGCTCCTCCGATCACGGCCGCCGCGCGGTGGTGAAGTTCCGCCTGGCTACTTTCCTGGCCTGGGGGATGGGCGAGCTGGAGGCGGCGCAGGAGGCTTGCCGGCAGGCCCACGAGCTGTTCCGCCGCGCCGGAGAGCACCGGCAGGAGCTGCTGGCCGCCCGCGAGCTGGCCTGGATCAAAGGCCTGCGCGGCGACCTCGTCGGGATGGGTGTCGACGCCAGGGCGCTCGTGGAGGCGGCGGACGCGGCCGGCGACCGGTTCGTCGCCATGCAGGGCCTATCCGCGATCAGCTACAGCGCCAACTTCTGTGGCGAGTTCGCCGAGGGCGAGGCCGTGCTCCGGCGCGCCAGGGCGATCGCCCGCGAAGACGAGAAGGCGTATCGGCTGACGATCGTGCTCGGGGGACTCGCCGCCGGACTCGCGATGCAGGGCCGCCCGGCCGAGAGCGCCGCGATCTTCGAGGAGGCGAAGACGGCAAACCCCGCCTACCGCGACAGCATCCTGGTCGAGCTCGAGACGCTGGTCCACTGGATGGCGGGGAACTTCCCCGCCTCCGTCGCCTCGGCACATGAAATCCTCGCGTGGTTGCCGAGCGCAGCCACGAGGCGGCGGGTGCCGGGGATGGCCTTCGGCGCCCTGTCGGCGATCGAAGCGGGCGATGCGCACGAGGCGGAGCGCCTGCAGGCACGGGCGCGGGCGGCACTCGAAGAGCGGGACTGGTCTTTCTACCTCCCGATGTCCCGCGCCGTGGACGCCCTCCTGGCCTGGCACGACGGTCGCCCCGGCGATTGCGCCGCGCTTCTGCGCCACGCGGCAGACCGACTGTTCGCGATGGGGGCGCGACCGCTGGCGGCGTTGTTGCTGTTCGAGCTCGCCGAATGCGCGACGGAGGCCGGCGACGCGGCGGCGTCCGCGGAGGCGGCCACGGACCTGAACGCCGTGGCCGACCTCATCGGGCTGCCGTTGTACTGCGGTATCGCCGCGACGGGATCGGCCTGGGCAAGCCTGGCCGCCGGCGAGGGCGAGCGCGCCGCGCGGTCGGCGCGACAGGGGGTCGAGTTGCTGTCCGCAACGGGCTGGAGGGCCCACCTTGCCAGGTGTCACTACGTGCTCGGTCGGGCGTTGCCCGCGCGCGAGCGAGGTGACGCCGTGGCGGCGCTCGAGCGGGCAGCGGCACTGCTCGAACAGTGCGGAGCCACCTGGCGACGCGAGCGCACACTCGAAGCGCTGCGCCACCTCGGCACCGCGGGACGGCGCGCCGCCGCGGCCGCGCTCGGCCCGAGCTCCCTGACCCGCCGCGAGCACGAGGTGGCCCGACTCGCCGCGACGGGGATGAGCGCGAAGGAGATCGCGGAGTCGCTGTTCGTCGGCAAGCGCACGGTGGAGAGCCACCTGGCCAGCGTGTACGCGAAGCTCGGCGTGGACTCCAAGGTGCAGTTGGTGCGCCGGGCCGGGGAACTGGGGCTCTCCTGAACCGAATCCGTACCCGAATCCGTATCGGTACCGAAGACGGAGTCGGGACACTGACTTACGCTGCTGCGCAGTCAATGCCCGGGCCGGGCGTAACGACCTAAGGGGGCTGGCACATGCGTGACTACGAGACGGACCGGCAACAACATCTGGCCTACGCGATGGCGCTTACACCGCGGCTGATCGAGCGGCTGGACTGGCCGGCGGACCGGCTCGCACTGCACCGGGTGCAGCGACTGCGCGAGCTCGTGCGCGCGGCGATCGTTCACGCGCCGTGGCATCGCGAACGGTTGGCGGGCGTCGATCCGGACGAGATCGACGAGGTCAGCCTGCGCGAGGTCCCGCCGATGACCAAGGCCGACCTGATGGAGAACTTCGATCGGATCGTCGGCGATGAGCGCCTGTCGCTCGAGCGCGTCAACGATCACCTGCGGACGGTCACGACCGGCGGATACCTGCTCGACGGCTATACCGCTGTCACCTCCGGCGGGTCGACCGGCGAGCGCGGTGTGTTTGTCTACGACTGGACCGGCTGGGCGACGTTCTGGGTGGGCGCCGCCCGCTACCTTCTGCGCGCCAAGCGCTCAGAGGCCGACCTGTCCTCGAGGCCGATTCTGCTCGCGTGGGTGACCGCGGGTCACTTCACCCATGCCACGGCCGCGCTCGCGAGGACCTTCGCAAGCGGAGAGTTCGACAACGTTCGCTTCCCGGTCACGCTCCCGACCGAGGAGATCGTGGCCGGGCTGAACCAGGCCCAGCCGGACTTCCTCATCGCCTATCCCTCCGCCCTTCACGTGCTGGCCTTCGAGGCCCGCGCCGGGCGACTGCAGATCGATCCGCGACGCATCCTGACCTGCTCCGAGCCGCTCCTGCCCGAGATCCGAGCCGCGGCCGAGGAGGCCTGGGGCGCGCGCGTGGGGAACCTGTGGGGCGCTTCGGAAGGCGGGGGCGTCGGCATTCCCTGCGACGAGTCGCGCATGCACCTCAGCGAGGATCTGGTGATCGTTGAGGCGGTCGATGAGGACGGCCGGCCGTGCGCACCCGGGGAGCGCTCGGCCAAGGTGTACCTGACGAATCTGTTCAACCGGGTGCTGCCGCTGATCCGCTACGAGATCACCGACGAGGTCACGCTTGAAACCGAACCGTGCCCGTGCGGGTCGGTTCACCGCTGCGTGGCGGACATCCAGGGACGGCTCGACGACGTGTTTGTGTATGACGGTCGACGGGTCCATCCGCATGTGTTCCGCTCGGTGCTCGGTCGGCACGCCGGCGTGGTCGAGTATCAGGTGCGCCAGACCCCGGACGGCGCGCGGATCGCCGTGCGGTGCTCGGCGCCGGTGGATCTCGGGGCGCTCCAAGCGCAGATCGCGCAGGCGCTGACAGGCGTTGCCATCCGTCGTCCGGTCGTCGACGTCGTCGCGGTCGAGCGGCTCGAGCGCGACCCCGGACCGGCCAAGCTGAGGCGCTTCGTGCCGCTCGGTCACGAGCCGCCGCACGCTCGGCACTCTGGTTCCGCCGGCCCCCGGCGCGGTGTCGCCGAGCCTGTCCTGGCCGCGGCGCGCTAGCCGCCAGAGCGACACGCAGATGGAAGGAGACCTCTCGTGAGGGCGAAGCCTGCCGTGGTGGCGCCCGAATCCGCCGTCCCGGATTCGGAGCGGTTGATCGAGCGCGTCCGCAACTCGGTCATCGGCGAGGACGTCATGTTGCCGGGTCCATTCGGTCCGCGCCGCCTCGTCTACGCCGACTACACCGCGTCCGGCCGCGCGCTGTCGTTCATCGAGGACTACATCCGCGAGCGCGTGCTGCCGCTGTACGCCAACACGCACACCGAGGCCTCGGCCACGGGCCGGCACACGACGGCGCTGCGCGAGGACGCCCGGCGCGTCATCCACCGCGCGGTCAACGGCGGCGGCGACGACGTCGTGCTGTTCTGCGGCTCGGGGTCGACCGGAGCGATCGACACGCTCACCCGAGTGCTCGACCTGGGTCGCAGTGGCCGTCCCGTGGTGTTCATCGGTCCCTACGAGCACCACTCCAACGAGTTGCCCTGGCGCGAGTCCGTCGCGGACGTGGTGACGATCGGCGAGGACGCGGACGGCCGCCCGGATCTCGACCATCTCGAGCGCGAACTGCGCCGGCACGCCGGCCGAGCGCTGAAGATCGGCAGCTTCTCGGCCGCCTCGAACGTGACCGGCATCATCACCGACGTCGACCGCACGGCGCGGCTGCTGCACGCCCATGGCGCGCTGTCCTTCTGGGACTACGCGACCGCGGGGCCGTACCTGCCGATCGACATGGCGGGCAAGGACGCCGTGTTCCTGTCGCCGCACAAGTTCGTCGGCGGCCCCGGGACCCCGGGCGTCCTGGTGGCCAAGCGCGCGTTGCTGCACAACCCCGTCCCGTCGGTGCCCGGTGGGGGAACCGTCTTGTTCGTCAGCCCGCACGGGCACGCCTACCACCCCGACCCGGTGATCCGCGAAGAGGGGGGCACCCCCGCGATCGTCGAGTCGATCCGCGCCGGCCTCGTGTTCGAGCTCAAAGAGGAAATCGGGGTCGAGGAGATTCGCCGCCGCGAGCACGACTTCGCCCGCCGCGCGCTGGCCTCCTGGGCCCCCAACCCCAACATCGAGATCCTCGGCGACACCAGCACCGAGCGCCTGCCGATCGTCTCGCTTGGCCTCCGCCATCCTCCGCGGCTGCTGCACGGGAACTTCGTCGTCGCGCTGCTCAGCGACCTGTTCGGGATCCAGGCCCGCGGCGGGTGCTTCTGCGCCGGGCCGTACGTCCACCGCCGCTACGAGATCGATGATGACTTCTCCGAAGGCATGGCCGCCCAGTGCGCCGCCGGCCAGTTGGGCGCCAAGCTCGCCTTCGCTCGCCTCGGCTTCAACTACTTCATCACCGAGGCGGTGTTCCAGTACATCCTCGAGGCCGTCCATCTGCTCGCCGACCACGGCTGGAAGTTGCTGCCGGCGTACCGGTTCGACCCCGCCTCCGGCACGTGGCGCCACCGCGACGCCCCGCCCGCGCCGACGCTTGCAGACGCGGTCGTCCCGTGCCGCACGCTCGAGCCCGACCGCACGCTCGCGCATCAGCTCGCCGAGGCCAGGCGGATCGTGGCACTCAGCCTCCACCCGACGCCCAGCCCCCACCCCACACCCAGACCTCACCCCACACTCAGCACGGAGTTCGAGCGGATCCGGTGGTTTCCGCTGCCCGGAGAGGCGCGATGAACGACCTGGCCCCCGTCCTCGGCATCCTCGGCGGCCTCGCCGGCATCGCGGACACGATCCCGTACGTCCGCGACACGTTGCACGGGAGCACACGTCCGCACCGGGGAAGCTGGCTGATCTGGGGCATCCTGGCCGTCATCGCGTGCCTCTCCCAGCGGGCCGTCGGCGGCTCGTGGAGCGTGCTCATGACCGCCACCCAGGCGATCCTGACCGGCCTCGTCTTCCTCCTCGCGATTCGCTACGGCGAGGGCGGCATGAGCGCCGCCGACCTTTCCCTGATCGCGCTCGCCGGTGCCGGCGTCGTCGGCTGGATCCTCGCCCGTGAGCCCGTGTTCGCCCTGGGATGCGTGATCGCCGCCGACATGATCGCGTGCGCGATGATGACCCCGAAGGTTCACCGCGATCCCCACTCGGAGACGCTCTCGACCTACGTCCTCGCCAGCCTCGGAGGCGCGCTCGCCGCCGGGGCCGTCAGTCAGGTGGACCTGTCGATGCTTCTCTATCCCGCGTATTACTGCCTGGCCAACGCGGTGATGTCGATCCTCATCCACCGAGGCCGGCGGCTACACAGGCCTCCGAATCGAACGATGAGTTCTGCGGTCTCTCCTGGTCCAATGTCCTGTTAGCACCGCGGGCGTGTCAGGGCGCCGCGCGCGAAGGTCCAGCGAGAGGAGAACTGATGGGCATCACGCTTCCCGGGGAGTCGCCGGAGTACCGGGCGGCGCGCGATCGGCTGTTGGAGCGGGAGATCGAGTTGCGGCGCGCGATGGAGGCGGTCGCTGCCGCCCGGCGCGAGCTCCCACCCGGCGGGCGCGTGGAGACGGATTACGTGTTCGACGCGGCGGGCGCCGACCAGGCACCCGCCGAGGTGAGGCTGTCCGAGCTGTTCGAGCCGGGCAAGGATTCGCTCATCCTCTACAGCTTCATGTTCCCGCGCGACCCCGGCGATCCGACGCCGGGACCCCCCGACGGCGAGACCGCGCTGCTGCCGCTCGCGGAAGGCCCCTGCCCATCATGCGCCGCGTTGCTGGATCAGCTCAACGGGGCCGCCGAGCACGCGAGCCAGCACGTCAACCTCGCGGTGATTGCGCAGGCGCCGCTGCACCGCGTGCTGGCGTTCGCCCGCGAGCGGGGATGGCGTCGGCTACGGCTCCTCTCCTCGGCTCGCAACTCCTACAACGCCGACTACTTCGCCGAGACGCCCAACGGCGTGCAGCGGCCGATGCTGACCGTGTTTCACCGTGACGGCGACGTGATTCGGCATTTCTGGAGCTCGGAGCTGCTCTATGCACCCTCGGCTCCGGGGCAGGAGCCCCGGCACGTCGGCACGCTGGAGCCGCTATGGAACCTGTTCGACCTGACCCCGGAGGGCCGCCCGGTCGGTTGGACCGAGCAGTTCAGCTACGGCTGAGCCGCCGCTGGCCGATCCCGAGCGCCCGATCCAGGTAAGTCAACACTCGGCGCCCCGCTGCCGGCGAGGGTGGGGAAACCCGTGCTTATGAGGCCGTCGCAAAACGTTTGCGGCTGTTGAGGTTGGAAGGGCGTTGGCGTGATGCTTGAGCGCGGTCTGCGTACTGGCTTCGTTCGTTGGCCGTGCGGCGGTCCTTCGTGGCCGGCTGCACCGGTCTTGGGCAGTGCTCGGCCGCGATGCTCCCGGCGGGGTGTCAGCGTTTGGAGGTGGGGTGTGGCCGGGTTGGTCGGTCAGGCGATCGCGACGGCGCTGTGGTGTTGGTAGAGCTTGAGGATGTTGCCGGCGAGGTGGATGAACGCCCATTCGCTGCGGGCGGCGTTGATGCCGCGGCGGCGGAAGCGTCGGATGTGGCGGTTGTGTTTGCGGTCGCCGAATACGGGTTCGATCAGTCAAGTCGGATGTTGTGGTGTGACGGGTAGAGCTCGTCGGCGAGTGTGGCGGCTCAGACCGGGATGAGGGTGCTCACCTCCTCGTTGCCTGGTGCGGGGAGGGAATACGCGTGTGTTGGTGTGAGACCGAGACCGAGGGGCGAGCCCCTGGGCGAGCCCTGAGGGCGAGGGCGAGCGCCGACACGCGCGTGCGCGCCTGGATTTGGGGGGTGCTATCGGTCGCGTGCGTCTGTCCGAGGGCCGCAGAACGGCTCGGGACGCGCCGCGGTTCGCGGCTGCGGTCCTGGATCGGGGCCAGATGGCCCGATCGCGGTTCAGGCGGCGGTGAGACCGGGTACCTCCTGCTCGACCTGGGCCCGCTCGGGCTGGGTGGGCTCGGCCAGGATCAGGAGGGTGTCAGTTCTTCCGTGTAAGCTGACTATTTGATAGTAACAGTTACTCCTGGTGTGTCAAGTAGTGACAGTCAGGTTTCAGTTGTCGGGGATGCGGTCACCGAACTCGATTTTGAACGCGGCCAAGGCGGCTGGCCAGTTGAACACGCGCTTCCATTTGGTCTCGGCTTTGGTGATCGCGAGGTAGATCAGCTTGCGGGCGGCGTCCTCGGTCGGGAAGTGCCCGCGGGTCTTGATGATCTTCCGTAGCTGGCGGTGTAGGGCTTCGATCGAGTTGGTATCCGGTATGAAAGGCACCAGATGCCACCGCGCCCAGCGAACGGCCTGTTGCAGCTATTGAGCGTATCGGGGTCGGTGAGTACGGTGCGACCGTCCGGGTCGCGGGGCATCCGGGAGCGAACGCAGGCTGGGCAGGCCGTTCTTATACGTTGCGCTTTGAGCGCGGGTTAGTAGTTGGCCGCCCCTGCGACTTGCCCGGATGCGCCTTGAGCGCGGATCCGTAGGTGTCGTTCGCCCGCCTGGCTCCCACATCCGTCAACCATCGTTGTTGGAGGTGAGCAGTGGGACGTAGGTGTATCGGGTTGGACGTGCACCGCGAATTCGCGCAGGTCGCGGTGTGGGAGGACGGCCTGGTCCGGCAGGCCGGGCGGATCGCGCTGAGCGATGAGGCGCTGCGGATCTTCGCCGACAGTCTCGGGCCGGAGGATGAAGTCGCGATCGAGGCGACGTGCAACACGCAGGCGATCGTCAGGCTGCTGGAGCCGCACGTCGCGCGGATGGTGGTATCCAACCCGCAGAAGACGCGGGCGATCGCCGAGGCCAAGGTCAAGACGGACAAGGTCGACGCCGAGGTGCTGGCGCAGCTGTTGGCCGCGGACTATCTGCCGTCGGTGTGGATCGCCGACCAGGCCACTCAGGCGCTGCGCCGTCAGGTGGCCCGCCGCGCGCATATCGTGCGTCAGCGGACCCGCCTGAAGAATCGGGTCCAGGCGATTCTTCACCGGAACCTGATCCCCCGGTGCCCAGCGGCGGACCTGTTCGGGATCAAGGGCCGCTGCTGGCTGTCCGCTCAGCCGCTGCCGGCGGATGAGTCGGTCGCTGTGGACGCGCTGTTGCGCCAGCTGGACTTTCACGCCCAGGAGCTGAGGATCATCGATGCTGAGCTCGGCCGCGTGGCGCTCTCAAGTTCTGAGGTCAAGCGGCTGATGACCATCCCTGGGGTTGACGCCACCGTGGCGTTGTCGATCGTCGCCGCCGTGGGTGACTTCCGCCGGTTCCGCCGGCCCGAGCAGCTGGTCTCGTACCTCGGTTTGAACCCGCGGGTCAAGCAGTCCGGGGGTCAGCCCGCCAGTCACGGCCGGATTACCAAGCAGGGCCGCGCGCACGCTCGCGGAATGCTGGTCGAGGCGGCGTGGTCAGCCGCCAAGACCCCCGGGCCGCTGCGCGCCTTCTATCAGCGCGTGTGCTCGCGTCGCGGGATGCAGATCGCCGTGGTCGCGACCGCGCGCAAGCTCGCGGTGCTGTGCTGGACGATGATCGAGCGCGGCGAGGACTACGCGTTCGCGCGCCCGTCGCTGACCGACAAGAAACTCCGCGCGCTCGAGCTCCGCGCCGGCATGCCCTCCCGCCAGGGCCGCAAGGGCACGGCCGCCGCATACTCCCTCAAGGAGGTCCGGCGCCGTGAGCGCGAGCTCGCCGAGCAAGGCGAGCAGGCGTACCGCCAGCTCGTCGCCGACTGGCAGGCCCGGCGGCCCACGAAGCCCAAGGGCGACTCGGGCGTGGCCGCCGCCAATGGGACGCGACTGAAAAGGCCCTCAGTGGGGCAAGCTGCGCGGCAGGCATCAGAAGTCCCAGAACCTGCGCTTCGCTCGGGGGTCGACCACGCCCTGAGCAAAGCCTAACCCCAACACACAAACCTTCCTGTCAACGGCGTCCGACCGGGCGAGGATCTCGCACGCCCACACTCGGCCAACACCCCATCCGGACCGTGTTTCGCCGGCGTCCCTGCCAGCGAGCGACCCCCTCGCAACCACCAACCTCCGCCACAAGCACGGGAGAACGACACGACCACGGCCACGAAAATTGAGCCGGGACCTTGACACTTTCATCCGTCGTGTAGATCACGCGGCGGACCTCGGCGGGGTAGGCCAGGAACGGGGTGATCTGCTCCCAGTGCTCGAGCCAGCTGGCTGAGATCATCGGGTAGCGGTGATCCCATTTGTCGGCGAACGCGGTGAGCTCGTCTGCGGCGTGCTCGGCGTCGACGGCGGTGTAGATCTTGCGCAGGTCGGCGGCGAGCGGTTTGCGGTCCTTGTAGGACACAAAGCGCATGCTGGAGCGGACCTGATGCACCAGGCAGGTCTGGACGGTCGCGTGCGGGAAGGTCGCCTCGATCGCTTCCGGGAAGCCGGTGAGCCCGTCGACGCAGACGAACAGGATGTCGGCGACGCCGCGGGTCTTCAGATCGGTGAGAACGTGCAGCCAGAACTTCGCGCCTTCGGTCTGCTGGAACCACAGGCCGAGCACGTCACGCTCGCCGTCGAGGTTGACGCCCAGCGCCACGTAGCACGCCTGGTTTCGGACCGTATGCCCGTCGCGGATCTTCACGATCAGCGCGTCGAGGTAGACGATCGGGTAGACGCGCTCCAGCGGCCGGTTCTGCCACGCCTTCGCGTCGCTGAGCACCGTGTCGGTGATCTTCGAGATCAGATCCGGCGAGACCTCGGTGCCGTAGATCTCCGCGAGGTGTCCCTGGATCTCGCGGACCGTCAGACCGCGGGCGTAGAGGCTGATCACGCGGTCGTCGAACCCGACCCACCGGGTCTGACGCTTCTTGACGATCTGCGGCTCAAACGTGCCCTTGCGATCCCGCGGGGAGCGGATCCGCAGCGGTCCCTGATCGGTCAGGATCGTCTTTGACGGCTTGCCGTTGCGCGCGTTCCCCACGCCACCGGGCGGCGCCTGATCGGGCTCATAGCCGAGATGCTCGCTCAGCTCCGCCTCCAACGCCCGGTTCAACAGCCGGCGCGTCAGGCGCCCCAGCAGCCCATCTGGGCCCGCGATCTCCTCAGCGGTCCTCGCCCCTGAGAGCAACGCGTCAAGCAGCTCATCGCTGACTTCCAACGGCTCCTCATCGAGCCCAGGACCGCCCGGCAACCCGGGAAACACCTCTCGCCGCTCCACGGTTCCGAGGTCGCTTCGCTCCTCGCTGACAGACAGAACATCTTCTTCTTGATCGATCCTGCGTTGCGTAGTCGTAGGCATGAGGAATCCTTTCGATCAGCCTTACACGGTTCCTTCGACACTCCCAGGATCAGCGCCATCGACTCGACCGACAGGTAGCGGCGCTGCACCAGCCACTCGTCGTTCTGTTCTGAGAGCAGCGCACCGACCAAGCGGATCACGGCGGCGTCGTTGGGGAAGATCCCGACGACGTCGGTCCGGCGTCCGATCTCCTTGTTGACCCGCTCCAACGGATTCGTGGACCGCAGCTTGGTCCAGTGCTCGGGCGGCAGCCGGTAGAAGGCGAGCAGGTCCTCCTCGGCCGCCTCGAGCAGCGCGCACACCTTTGGCGCCACGTCCTTGAGCCGTTCGAGTACGTGCGTGACCCTGTCCTTGGCCTGCTCGTATCCCTCGGCGTTGAAGATCTCCCTGAGTGCTGCGGCGACGAGCCCGCGCTGATCGCGGCGGCAGTGCATGACCATGTCGCGCGTGAAGTGGACTGTGCAGCGTTGCCATGGGCAGCCGAGCACGCGGGCGATCGCGCCCTTGAGCCCCTCGTGCTGATCGGACACAGCCAGCCGCACACCGTCGAGCCCGCGCTGCTTAAGCGAGCGCAAGAACTCTGTCCAGAACGCGCCCGACTCGACCTCGCCGACATCCAGGCCGATCACTTCGCGCACGCCGGACTCGTGCACCGCGTAGGCGACGACGACTGCCTTGGACACGACGCGGCCGTGATCTCTGACCTTGACCTGTTTGGCGTCTAACCACAGGTAGGGGTAGGCGCCCTCAAGCGGTCGCTGGCGGAACAGCTCGACCTGCTCGTCCAACGCCCGGCAGAGCGCCGAGACCCGGTCCTTGGTCATCCCGTCGATCCCCAGCTGCTCAACGAGGCGGTCGACCTTCCGGGTCGAGACGCCGTTCACGTACGCCTCCAACACGACCGCGATGATCGCCTGCTCCGAGCGCCGGCGCGGCTCCAGGAAGCTCGGGAAGTACGAGCTGCCCGAGCGTTTCTTCGGGATCAGCAACTCGATCTCCCCGACCCTGGTCTCCCACGCCCGCGGCCGATACCCGTTTCGATGTGTCAGCCGGGTCTCCGGCACGACCTCGCCAAGCCCAGCACCAACCTCCGCGCTGATCTCGGCTTCCATCAGCTCGCGGGCGACGATCGCGACCGCCTCCCTCACGAAATCCTCAAGCCGCCCGTCGCGGACCTGCGCGACGACATCGGCAACCGTCGTCATGCTCTGACCATCGGCCATCGTGGTGTCTCCATTCACGTCGACTGCGCTAACAGCCGACGAGTTCGGCGCCGCGATGGCCGACCCTCGCAGCGGTCGACCTACACGACGTCCGTTACACCACTTCTACCGACACGACCGTTCGATCAGCTGCGAGCGTTGTTTGTAGGCGGCGTGGCCTTGGGGGGTGCGCAGGAGGTGTTCCATGTCTTCGGTGGCTGTAAGGCCGGGTGGCGGGGGGCCGTCGGTGTGTCCGAGTTCGCGGGCGGCGCGTCGCTGTTTCCAGTCTTTGGTGGTGGCGATCAGCCGGTCGGGGCCGGGGCAGGTGAGATTGGCTTCTGAGCAGTAGCCGGCGTCGGCGAGCTCGAGTTCGACTGCGTTGGTGATCCTGGCGGCGGTGAGCGTCTGGGTGAGCTTTTCGTTCATCGGTTCGAAGAGTCGGACGTCAGTAGCGTCCTGGCTCACATCGACCGCGAGCACGATCTGTTGGGGGTTGACGAATGCTTGGGCGTTGTAACCCTGCACCCAGCCGTCCTTGGTGGCCATGATCCGGCTGTCGGGATCGGTGATGTTCACCCGGCGCTCGGTTCCGGGCGCGGCCTGGACCGCCTCGCGGGCCGCTGCGAGTCTTGCCTCGGCCTGCTCGAGCGCGCCCCGTGCCTTGTCGATCCGCAGGCGTGGGCCGGCGATCTTCTCTCCTCTGGCCGCCGCGGCCGCTCGGCGCTCATGCTCGGCCTGCAGATCCTCAAGGCGCTTGTGCGCGACTGCGTGATCGAGCTCGGCGCGCGCCAGCGCCGCGTGGGGCTGCTTGGGCTTGCGCCCGATCTGTTGGCGGCCGTGCTCGGCCTGTGCCGCTGCCGCTTGTGCTGAGCGCTCGGCCTCCAGGGCCACGGCCGCGTCCTCGGCCTTGATCACCTCAAGCGCGGCGTGCAACCTGGCCAGCCGGCCGGTTGATGTGGAGAAGCTCACACGCCGGCTCGATCCCCGCCAACACGACCGCGTCGGCCGCGCCGAGCGGCTGATCCTCGGCCGTCAGCGCCATCAGCTTGGTGATCTCTCGGCGGATCCAGCTGGCGTCGCGATTGCGCGCCAGTGACGCGTCGGCGGCGATCTTCGTCCCGTCCAGCGCCACCACGGACAACTCCGCCAATCCGGCCGCTGCGCACAAGCGCACCCCTTCGACGAACAGCCCCTCGAGCGCCTGCTCGTGCTCAACGACGAACCGCGCGATCGTGGCGTGATCGGGCACCAGCCCGCCGCAGATCACCCGGAACGCCGCATCGGTCCGGCAGTGCGCCTCGATCCGCCGACTGGAACGAATCCCGCAGCAGTACGCGTACAACAGCAGCGCCACCATCATCTCCGGCTCATATGGCGGCCGGCCGGGACACCCACCCGGCCGTCGATGCAAACCGCGCGTGTCCAACTCGCCGACCACCTCGAGCACGAAGAACGCGAGATGCCCCTCCTCGAGCCAGTCGCGCATGCTCACCGGCATCAAGAACAACTGATCGCGCGCCGGGCACACATACCCCCGCGTCACCCCGGCCGACCCCGCACAACCATCGCCCGCATCGAGTTCCGCCGCCCGACCCGTCATCATTCAGCACCACCTCCTGATGCAGGCCCCGGCTGCTGCACTCAGCCGTTAAAGCCCTGCTCAGGAGGTTTTTTTACCAGTCGCACCGGACAGAACCCACCCTCCGGACCGGTCCACATTTCCGGACAGACGTGCACAACACCGGGATTTTGCGACGGCCTCTTATACGGTGGGTTTCGCGACCAGCCTTCCTCGAGTCGTGCTCTAACCCCGCCGCCGCGCGCCGGCCGGTTGTGCGCTCCTCACAACGCTGCGGATTTCGGCGACAGCGTCCCGGGCGGCGCTTGCGCCGCCACCCATGAGGGGTGAGAATCTCCCCCGGCCGCCGGGCTGACGCCGGCGAGGCTTGGTGCGGTAGTGAGAGCCCGTGCGACAGCGTGGCGCAGGAGCCTGTGGAACCGTTGATTGCTGCCATGAGCGCGAAAGCCAGACTCATACCTGGGAGGCTCCTCCCGGCGGCCCACATAGCCCCTTCAACCAAGGAGTTCGCCGGCCGCAGCTGACAACCGAGCAGGCTCACTCAGGCCTGCCGGTCGGCAGGCCCGTTTTCGTCTGCTCGGGGGGTCGTCAGGCTGACGCGGATTCACAAGCCAGCCTCTATAAGCGGATGACTCCGAATTCACCCCGGGCGCGGGCCGCGAGTGCCGGGGTTCACCGGGTTGGCGGAGAGATGACAGGCTTCTCCCCATGGCACAGAACCCCCTCCCAGATACACGCTCCACCGCGGTGGGCTTTGTCGGTCTCGGTCAGCAGGGCGGCCCGATGGCGGCCAACGTCGTCGCTGCCGGCTATCCCCTGATCGTCCGCGACACCGACCTCGAGCGCGAGCGCCGGTGGGTGGCCGAGCACGGCGGTCGTGGCTGCGACGGCGACCCGGCCGCCCTCGCCGACGTCGAGCTCCTCGTCACGATGCTTCCCAACGGTCAGGTCGTGCGCGACGCGCTGCTTGGCGAGGACCGGATCGCCTCCCGGCTCAGGCCGGGGACGATCGTCGTCGACACCAGCTCCTCCGATCCGTACGGCACGCGGGAAGCTCGGGCCGAGCTCGCCGCCGACGGCCTGATCCTGCTCGACTCGCCGGTCACCCGCCCCGAGGCGGTCGGCGAGAACACGCGGCGGATCACGTTCATGGTCGGCGGTGATGACGACGGCGCCGTCGACCGGGCGATGCCGGTGCTGGAAGCGATGGCCGAGCGGATCTTCCGGGCCGGCCCGCTCGGGTCCGGGCATGCCATGAAGACGCTCAACAACTACGTCTCCGCCGCGGGGCTGGCCGCCGCGCTCGACGCGATGATCGCCGGCCGGCGCTTCGGAGTCGACGTGGAGACCATGCTCGACGTGTTCAACGCCGGCACGGCCCGCAACTTCAGCACAGCCAACACGCTGGTCGACGAGGCGATGTCTCGCCGCTATGCCGCGGGGTTCCAGCTCGCGCTGATGGTCAAGGACCTGCGGATCGCGAGCTCGCTGTTCGATCGGGTCGGATTCGACGCGCCGCTCTCCCAACTGGTCCGCGACCAGTTCGCCCAGGCGCTGGCGCACCTCGACGATCAGCGTGCCGACCTGTCTCGGTCGTTGGAGGACTGGGAGCGCCGGGGCGAGGTGCGGCTGCCATCGCCCCGGGGTGCGCTCGCGCAGACGCGACGATGACCGCCCCGGGCGCGACGGGAGGACCGCCACTACAGGGGCGGCCCTCCCTCCAGGCGGTCTCAGGCTCCCTCGGCGGCCATCGGCGGGCCGACGACCAGGGTGCCGAGCCGCGTCTGCTCGGCCATCACCCTGGGAACGTCGAACGGAACCGTGCCCGGCTCCGGAAGCGTGCGCTCACCGGCGGGCACGCTCAGATCGCGGAACAACTGCTCGAACGCGCCGGGGGTCATGATGCCCAGCATCCGCGACACGGGGCTCTTGATCCGGAAGGTGTGCGGCACGCCGCGCGGCATGTAGACGCTCGTGCCCGGCCCGGCGAGCCGCCGCTCGCCGTCGACGTCGAACCAGGCCTCGCCCTCGAGCACGAGGAACACCTCGTCCTCGCGCGTGTGGATGTGACGGGGCGGGCTGAAGCCCTCGGGCATCGTGGCCTGGAACACCGACAACTTGCCGTCGGTGGCGTCGGCGGGGATGAGGTGCTCCCAGAGGCTGTTGCCGTACCAGCGTGCCTCGCTCTCCAGGGAGACGTACGGTTCCTCGGTTGCCTGGACGGAGAGGGCGGGGTTGGCGGGACCGATCGGATCGGCGTGGTCGGCAGCGACGTGGGACCGATTATGGGTTTGGGTGTGATTGAGATTGCTCATGGGGGGATCGTCTTGGCGGCCTGAGTCCGCGGCTAATGATTCGATCTACATCGAATCTATGGCGGGGAATGTGCAGCTGAACCGATCATGCCCGCCATGCGAATCATGCGAATCGACCACGTATCACTCGACGTTCGCGACCGACCGGCGTCGGTCGCGTGGTATCAGGCCGTGCTGGGCTTCGCCCCGCACTCCCTCCACTCGGAGCGAGACGAACCGATCTTCCTCGGACCGCCGGGTGCAAGCCTTGGGCTGTTCGCGGAGAGGCCGGCGGGTCTGCGTCACATCGCGCTCGCGACGGACGCGCCCGGCCAGTCTCGCCTGGCCGAACGGCTGATCGGCTCCACATCCCCTACCAGCACGAGGCACATCGCGACAGCGATTCGATCTACTTCCGCGATGTCGACGGAGCCACGCTCGAGGTGATGGTGCCGAGGCGGTAGCGGTGGTGCGATTCGTCTTCTCCCTCGAAGACCTGGCGCAGACACGTTTCGCGATCTCGCCGATGTGGGAGCTCGTGCGCTCGGTGGTCGCTTTGCGCGACCCGGCGCACGCAGCCCTGCACCTGCCCTGGCTGCGCTCGCTCAGCGGCCGCTTGAAAGGACTGGCGCTCGAACGTGTCGCCGCGTTGAACCCGCCCCGCGGCTATACGCCCGACTTCGTGGTGCCGCTCCCGGCCGGCCCGCTCGCCGACATCGACGACGACCTCGCGGCGCTCCGCGCGACGCCGATCGCACACATTCGCGCGGACATGGCGCTGTTCGCCGCCCAGCACAAACGCGGTCCGGAGATCGCCGCGCCGTACCTCGCCAACCCCCGGCGGGAGGTGCGGCGTCTGGCTGACGTGCTCGAGGCCTACTGGCACCGCGCGATCGAGCCCGTGTGGCCGCGGATCCGCGCGTTTCTCGAGGCGGACATCGCCTACCGTGCGCGGCGGCTGACCACCGGCGGCCCGGCGGCGCTGTTCGCCGACCTGAGCCCGAACGTGACCTGGGCCCAGCCGAATCTAACGGTGCAGGTACCGGCCCACGACGCCACCTTCGACCTTGAGGGCCGCGGGCTCCTGCTCGTGCCGTCGGCCTTCGCGGCCCGTCCGGTCGTGAGCGACCGCGCGCCGTGGGTCCCCGGCGTCATCTATCCGGCGCGCGGTATCGCGACCCTCTGGGCCCAGCCGCAGGCGGCGCTCGACGGACTCGCGCGCCTGATCGGCGGCTCGCGCGCGACCCTCCTGGCCGACCTCGGCGCCCCGCGTTCGACCACCGAACTAGCGGAACGCCTCTCGCTGAGCCCGGCCACCACTTCCCACCACCTCGCCGCCATGCGCGAGGCCGGACTCGTCACCGCCCGGCGCGACGGACGGTCGGTCCTGTACGCGCGCACACCGCTGGGCGAGGCGCTCGCCACTCGGTAGCCGAGCGCTCATCGGCGCGAGATCCGCCGCCGCGTTAGGCTGCGAGCCCATGCGATTCGCGATCTCCATCCCGCAGTACGCTCGCGACAGCCGCTTCGACGACGGCGCGTTTCGCGCGCATCTGAGCCGCGTCGAGGAGCTCGGGCTGTTCGAGAGCACCTGGGCCCAGGAGCAGGTGGTCGGCGCGGCCGGCAGCGTCGCGCCGCTCCAGATCCTGACCTACGCCGCGGCTTGCACCGAGCAGCTGCGGCTGGGTTGTGCGGTGTTCATCCTCCCGCTGCACAACCCCCTGCACATGGCCAAGGCGATCAGCTCGCTCGACTGCCTCAGCCATGGCCGCGTCGAGGTCGGTCTCGCGACCGGCGGTAAGGGACGGCCGTTCGACGCCTTCGGCGTCGATGCGGACAAGCCGGTGGCACGCTTCAACGAGGCCCTGGCGCTGATGAAGGCGTGCTGGACGGAGCCCGAGATCAACTTCGACGGCCAGTTGTGGAAGCTCCAGGGCGCCACGATGGAGCCCAAGCCGGTGCAGAAGCCATACCCGCCGGTCTGGTTCGGCGGCAGCGTTCCGGCAGGGATGCGGCGCGCGGTCCGGCACGGAGACGGGTTCATGGGCGCCGGCTCCCAGACGCCGGCTCAGTTCGCCGAACAGGTCAAGGTGGTGCGGGAGGAGCTGAGCGCGCAGACGCGAGATCCCGGCACGTTCCGGATCGGAAAGCGCGTCTACGTCCACGTCGACGACGACGCGGCGCGCGGGCGCCGGCGACTCGAGGACGCGCTCACCCGACACTACGGACGAGGCGGCTGGTCCGAGCACATCTTCGCGGGGCCGCCCGACGCGTGCGCCGCGGGCATCCGTACGGTGGCGGATGCCGGTGCGGAGCTGATCCTGCTCAACCCGATCCTCGACGACGCGGAACAGCTCGAGCGGCTGGCCGCCGAGGTGATCCCGGCGCTCAGCTGAGGAGGGAGAGGTCTCTTGTCCGGGACAGACAACCGGTTGCGTCGATCTTCGTGGTGGCGGCTCGCGCTGCCGCTTGCGCTGCTTGCGGTCGTGACAATCACCGCCGCGCCGGCGTCGGCGTCGGGCGCGAAGGCGGAGCACATCGTCAAGGTGATGACGCGGAACCTCTACCTGGGCGCCGATCTAGCCCCCGCGCTCCAGGCCTCGAGCCTGTCGGCGCTCAACGATGCGGCGGGCGAGATCTTCAACCAGGTCCAGGAGAACAACTTCCCGGTCCGGGCGAAGGGCCTGGCGCAGGAGATCCTCAAGAAGAGCCCGGACCTCGTCGGACTGCAGGAGGCCGCGCTGTGGCGCACCGATCCGACCTGCAAGTACTTCGTCCCGCCCGGTCCCTACACGGCGACGCACGTCGCCTACGACTACGTGAAGCTGCTGCTCGCGCAGCTGAACAAGGGCAAGCAGCGCTACCGGGTCGTCGGCACCGAGCCCGAGTTCGACTTCGAGACCGAGGCGAACACGGATGCAAGTCCAGACCACAGCTGCGACGAGGACGTGCGGCTGACCATGCGCGACGCGATCCTTGCCCGGGTTCACGACGGCGTTCAGACGAAGAACGTCAGGACAGGCCATTTCAAGGCCCTGTACGCACCCAAGCTGCTCGGCCTGCTCACGGTTCCGGTGGACAGAGGCTGGGTCAGCGCCGACGTCACGGTCCGTGGCAGCCGTTCGTTCCGATTCGTCGACACGCACCTCGAGTCCTTCGACAGTCAAGCCAGCAACCCCACGAGCGGCCCCGACGTCGGCCCCGGCCAGGTGCGCCAGGCCCAGGCCCGCCAGCTTGTCCAGAAGGGCGGTCCGGCCACCGGGAAGCTGCCGGTGATCCTGGTCGGCGATCTGAACTCAGACGTCAAGACCCCGCTACAGCCCGGAGACCAGCTGGCCGATCAGTTGCTTCTGCACAGCGGGTTCCAAGAGCGGAGCACGTACAAGCCGCTGAGTTGCTGCCTGAAGACCGCGGTGCTGACCGCGCCCGGCGGCGGCGGGAAGGTCAGCGACTTCGACCACAAGGTCGACCACGTGATGACGAACGCGCCGAAGAAGGTCAAGCTCGTCAGCTCGACGGTGACCGGGCGTCAACCCGTGGGCGGGTTCTGGGATTCAGACCACGCAGGCACCTTCAGCACGCTCGCTCTGCTCTAGGAACTCTGAGCGCTCCGCCCGAACCGGCGCATCCCGGGCGCCGTTCGGTCATGATCCACGGCATCCAGCTGATTCCCGACGGGAGGACCATTGCTGGACGTCGAGCTCAGGTCGGGACGCGCTGACACACGCGGGATAACCCGCCGGCAATTCATCGGCTATGTGATCGCAGCCTCCACGCTCGTCACCGCGGCCGAGCTGGGTAGGGCCCAGCCGGCCGCTGCGGCGATCCCCACCGAGCAGCCCGTCGACTCCTTTGACCTGACCGACCTGTTGACGGACGCGGCGCTGGCGACCGCGAGCCTCATCACGATCGCGGTGAACCCGGACGGCACGGTCTCGTTCGCGCTTCCCCGGGCCGAGGTCGGGCAGGGCATCACCACCGCCATCGCGATGGTCATCGCCGAGGAGATGGACCTGTCGCTCGACAAGGTGCACATCACGCTGGCGGACGCACGGCCCGAGCTTGTGTGGAACCAGCTCACCGGCGGGTCGAACTCGGTCCACTCCCTCTACGACCAGGTGCGGGTGGCGGCGGCGATCGCTCGCGGCCGGCTCACGACGGCGGCGGCCAAGGCGCTGCAGACGCCGATCGCGAAGCTCAAGCTGCAAAACGGGACGGTCGTGGGGCTCGACGGCAAAGCTGTCACGTACGGCGAGCTGACTGGCGCGGCGGCGGCCGCGAAGACCGCCGCGGTCCTGGCCCAGCTGAAGCCACGATCGGAGTTCAGCCTGGTCGGCACGCCTCAGCGGAGGATCGATGCGCTCGAGGCTGTGACCGGCCGCAAGCAGTTTGCCCTCGACCTCGACGTTCCGGGTGCGTTGCCGACGATGGTGTGCCGGCCCCCGACGATCAACGGGTCCGCGGTCAGCATCGGCAACCGGGCGCAGGTGCTGGCGATGCCCGGCGTGACCGACGTGGCGATCATTCCCCACACACAGTTCATCCCCGGCGGGGTCGCCGTTCGCGCCCAGACCTTCGGGCAATGCATCGACGCGATCCGGGCGCTCCAGGTGAAGTGGGCCTCGGGGACCGCCGAGGGCAAGTCCGACGCCAGCGTCCTCCAGGACCTGGTCGCTGCCGAGCTTCCCATGGCGCCAGGCCTCGGCCAGACGCTGGACCAGCGCTTCACGTTCTACTTCCGCCCCGGGGACCCGCTCGAGACCAACTGCGCGATCGCCGACGTGCGCCCCGGCAGCGCCGAGATCTGGTCGGCGATGAAGTCACCGGTGTATTTCCAGGAGACGGTCGCCGGGATCCTCGGGCTGCCGGTCTCGAACGTCACCGCGCACGTGACACAGGGCGGTGGCTCGTTCGGGCGTCACCTGTTCGCCGACGCGGCGTTCGAGGCGGCGGCGATCTCCAGGGCCGTCGGCAAGCCGGTCAAGCTGATGTGGCACCGGACCGACAACTTCCGTCAGGGCCGCGTACACCCGATGTGCACCTCGCGGGTGCGGATCATCTACCTGGGTGACCAGGTGCTGGCGTTCGATCAGCGCCAGACGAGCGTCGCGACCGACTTCAGCCACGGGCTCGGCGAGATCCTGTCCGCCGCGTTGGCCGATCGGCCCGAGGGCGATTTCCTCGCCTACTCGCAGGGCGTCTTCAGCCTGACCGCGAACGTCCCGTACAACTTCGGGCCGGTCACCCAACTGCTGAACGAGGTCTACCACCCGCCCGGCAGCGCATTCAACACCTCGAGCGTGCGCAACATCTACAGCCCCGAGGTGACCACGGCCAAAGAGGTCATGGTCGATCAGATCGCGAAGCGGATGGGTCAGGACCCGTATCAGTTCCGTCGCACGTTCAGCCGAGACCCGCGAATGACCGCCGTGCTCGACGCGGCCGCCAGGGCAGCGAACTGGGGACGGTCGATGCCGACCGGTACCGCCCAGGGGATCGGCCTTCACCACGAGTACAAGGGCTACGCGGCCTGCGTCGCGGAGATCGACTGCACGCCGGCGACGGTCAATCGGCAGGTACGAGACGGCTACACCGGCCCGCGTGTGACCAAGGCCGTGTTCGCGGTCGACGTCGGCCTGCCGATCAATCCCCTGGGACTCCAGGCGCAGATGATGGGCGGGATCATGGACGGGATCGCCCAAGCGCTCACCTACAGCCTCCATCTCGAGAACGGCTACTTCCTCGAGGGAAGCTGGGACAACGCCTATTACACGCGCGAGTGGAACGCACCGTTCGACATACAGGTGATCGTGATGCCGCCGAGCACCGACGAGCCCGGCGGCGCCGGCGAGCTAGGTGTTGCGGCCGCGATGGCCGCCGTGGCGAACGCCTACGCGCGCGCCACCGGGACGCTGCCCACGAGCTTCCCGATCAACCACAACCAACCGCTCGGATTCACGCCGGAGCCCACGGTCCCACCGATCCCGCAATCTCCAACCGACGGCCTGAGCGAGGCGTTCTGATGCCTAACCACACCTTCATTCTCAACGGCAGGCAGGTGAGCGTCGACTGCCCGGACGACCTGCGCCTGCTCTGGGTGCTGCGCGACCTCCTCGGAATCTCAGGCCCGAAGTACGGATGCGGGCTGGACGTGTGCAAGGCCTGCACATGCCACATCAACGGCAAAGCGTTCAATCCCTGCTCGGTTCCGGTGTCCGATATCGCGAACACCGACCAGATCACCACGATCGAAGGACTGCCCGCCACCGTCGGCCAGGACCTTCACCCGATGCAAGAGGCCTGGCTTCAGTTCGATGTCGCCCAATGTGGCTACTGCCAGCCGGGCCAGATCATGGCCGCGGTCGCGCTCGTCCAGGAGGCAAAGGCGGCGGGCCGGAGCATCACCGACGACCAACTCGACACGCTGCGCAATGTCTGCCGTTGTGGCACGTACCCCCGGATCCGCGAAGCGATCGAGGCGGCGGCGGCGCAGATGTAGGGTCGCTCAGTAGGGAACTGCCGCGGTGATCAGCCGCTCCGTGGTGTAGGGCGCGGGAACGTCGTTGCGACCGGCGAGGTAGCGCTCACGCAGCGCATCTCGGTCGAGGTGATCGATCACCGAGAGGCCGCAGCGGCTGAGGAGAGCCTCGGCGTCGGTGGGAGACAAGAGCATCCGGATGGGCTCGCCCCGTTGCGCCGCCACACGCCGCAATAGGGAAATGAACTGGCGTCCGACGTCGTCGAGGTACTGCTCTGCGACCCCGTAGGACAGGGCGACCTGCGAGCCGGGGGCCGTGCGTGCGATCCCGCGCAGCGTCGTCTCGATCGCGTCGACAGTCAGGTACGGCATGACCGCGAGCCACGAAAACAGCGTCGACGCCGACGCGTCAAACCCGACGGACGCAAGAACGGCGTCGAGGGTCTCGCGCTCGAAGTCGACCGGCGCGAACACATGCTGGTCACTGCGCGGAAGTGCCATCGCCTCGGCACGCTGTCGCTTCCAGGACTGCGTCGCGGGGTGGTCGACTCGAACACCCGCGTTGACGCCAGCAGGTCAGGCCGCCGCCAGGCGAACGAGTCCAACCCGGCGCCGAGGATGACGTACTGCTCAAACGTTCCCGCCTCCAGGACATCCTCGACGTACCGCGATCGAGTGACGATCCCGCTGATCGCCTCCTCGCGAACCCGATCAGGGAATGTCGCCCTCAACCCCGCCAACAACTCCGCCCACGCGGGGCCGACGAGCGACAGCGCGTACGGATCGTCGAGGATCCACGGCTGCCGGTAGGTCAGACGATGCTCACCACGAGCGACCGCCGCAAGCTTCGCGGTCTGGCTGGGCTCCGCACGCTGCACCGCACCGATCGTCCCCGATCCTGCACACGCAGGCAAGAGGCCGGGTGTGGGCGCTTGACCCTTGGGAGGGTGTTCACAGTGGTCGCGGTGCGTGATCGTGTCGACAACGGCGGCGAAGCATCGAGCGCCCGCCGGGCACGACGACGAAAGGAAGGGACATGACCGAGCCGTCTCACCTGAGCGATTGCGAGCGACTCGCCGCGGCGCTGAAGCGCATCCGTGGCGTTGAGGTCACCGAAGCGCAGGTGCGCTCCCACGTGATGCGTCCGCCGCATCTCGACGGCGTCAGCTCCGACCGCGGGCGTCATGACCTCTCGGAGCCGCCCGAGTTCGGCGTGGAAACGAGTGAGGCGGTCTCGGAGTTTCATCTGCACTACCGGCTGGATGTGGACGGGTTCATCGACTCGCTCGAGTCAGCGCTGAGCAACGAGGTCGCGGGCTACTCGATGCGACTGAACGAGCACGGCACGCCGATCCGGATGGTCGACTGGGACTGGGCCAAGGAGCCACAGGACACGGCCGAGCTATGGACCACCGGGATCCGGATGCACGTGGCCAGCCTGAGCAAGCAGATCACCGCGATCGCGATGACCAAGCTGCTGCACAACCATGGGATCCCCAGCGACACGAAGATCATCGACTACCTGCCGGCGTACTGGACCAAGGGACCGAACGTCGACCAGATCACCTTCGCCCATCTGATGACCCACACCTCGGGTCTGAACTACGGGGTGAGCTCCTCGGCGTCCGACTTCGAGTTCATGAGGGCGCAGATCGCGGCCGGCACCGCCCACCTGGGCCAGTACTGGTATCAGAACATGAACTTCGGTCTGTGCAGGATCCTGCTCGGGACGATCAACGGGACCATCCCGATCGACTTCTCCCTGCCGCCGCTGTTTGGCCTGAGCGCGTTGAACGACATCGTGTGGGACATCATCACCCTCGGGGCGTACCAGTCCTACGTCGCCACCAAGGTGTTCTCGCCCGCCGGCGTGTCCGGCCCGAGTCTCAAGCATCAGTCGACCGACGCGCTGGCCTACAACTTCCCGGTCTCCGGCTCAGGCTGGAACTCCGGCGATCTGAGCACGATGGCCGGCGGAGCCGCTTGGCACATCTCGGTCGATGAGTTGCTCGACGTCATGGGCACGTTCCGGCGGGACGGCACGATCGTGAGCCCCTTCCACGCGCAGTCCATGCTCGATGCCGGCTTCGGGATCGATTGGACGGTCCCTACGCGCCTCGGGACGTACTACGCCAAGAACGGGTTGTGGCAGGACTCGGCGGGCCAGATCGAGCAAGCCGTCCTCTTCTACCTGCCGCACGACATGGAGTTCGTGCTCCTGGTCAACTCCCCGGTCGGCTCACCGCCGGAGTTCCTCTACTCCATCGTCGCCGACGCGTACACGAGCAACATCGTCTCCGCGCTCTGGACCCACGCCTGACGTCTCCGAACGAGCAGCTACTGGGAGCGACCGGCTCGGGCGCCGGCCGCAGCCGCCACTCGTTCGAGCGCCGCGACAACCTCCGCGACGGGCGCCGTCGTGACGATCTCCTGATCGGCGCCCGCGCAGCCGCGGCTCGAACTCGGCCACGTCGCGGGCGATCTTCGCGCGGTCCTCTGAGCGCGAACCGAACCGGTTGGCCCGGTCGACCACGCGAGCGAGATGACCTCGACCGGTGCGCTCAGGAGGACCACCGCGTCGAAACGGTCATACACGGCACCCTGGTTCGCCACGCACCCGGAGACAAACAGACACCCGTTGTGGTGTCCGTCGACAAGCGCACGAATCCGACCAATGTCCCACATGGGCTCGACTCCGTCCGGAGCCTCAGCGGGGACGATCCAGCCAGGGTCGTCGGTGTCGACGACCCGGTGACCGCGCCGGGACAGCTCAGCGAGCGCGGTCGACTTCCCCGTACCGGACATGCCGGTCACCAGCACGACCGATCGACTCACTCTAGGTGCCGGTGGGGCTGAGCGTGTTCTGGAGGGCCCAGCTGAGGCCATTCCACAGCTCGGCATAGGCGCCGCTTGCGACGGCGACGCACGCATCGCTCGACGGACACGACACGCCGTTGAGAAAGTTGTCACCGGTGCCCGGAAGACCCGGCGCCGTCTGGACCGTCCAACTGGCGCCGTCCCAGCGCTCGACCAAAACCCCGGGGGAGCCGAACGGCTGCCCGACCGCGGTGCACGCGTCGCTCGACGGACACGACACGGCCCCGAGGCTGCCCCCAGGTGCCTCAGGGGCAAGCGGTGCGTTCTGGATCCTCCAACGAACGCCGTTCCACCTATCGACCAAGGGATGCGGAGGGCCCCCCTCAACCAGGTCCTCTACCCCAACGGCGCTGCACACCCTGCCCGACGGACACGACACACCAACAAGGCTGCCGCCGTTGAAGACGTCGGGCGTCTTCTGGATCACCCACCGGGCGCCATTCCAACGCTCCGCCAATTGCGACGGGGCCAGTTGTGTTGGGGACAATCCGTTGGTCACGTGGAAGGTCCCAACGGCAGTGCACGCCTTGCTTGACGAACACGACACGCCGCTCAAGTCGACCGTCTGGCCGGGCAGCTTGGGTGTGGTCTGCATGGCCCACTTGACGCCGTTCCACCGCTCCACGAGCGCCGCACCGGCGAGGGATCCGACAGCTATACACGCCCTCCTCCACGCGCAAGAAACCCCGCGGAAGACGCCGCCTCGGGCATGGTCCCTCGGCGTGCTCAGAACCACCCAGCGGACGCCGTTCCACCGCTCGGCCAGCGTCCGGGCGATGCCGGCGCGGTTAGTGGACGACCCGACGGCGATACACGCCCTGCTCGACGTACAGGACACTCCCTGAAGAGACGCGCCAATGGCGCCGGCGGGCGTGGGCGTGCTCTGGATCGCCCAAGTGACGCCGTTCCACCGCTCGGCGAGCGTCGCCGTTCGACTGCCGTCACTGGCGAGATCCCCGACGGCGGTGCAGGCGCTACTCGACGTACACGACACCGCGAGCAGATCTCCCTGCAGGACGGTCGCCGCGGAAGCCGATCTCACCGCCCAGGCCCGCGCGACATCCGCCTGAGTCACCGCCGACCACAGCACCAGTGCCACGCAGCTGACGGCCACGCGGACGCCGACGCGCAACTTGCGCTCACCGCGCAGAGCCACGCCCACTTCGCCGATGCCCTCCATCGAACACTCCCCGATCTCAGCGGCCCCCGGCCGACCATAACGGCGGGGCCGCGGGCCAGTCAACCCCCCCACCGCGTCGCCGCTCCGCCCCGGCCTGCTCACTCGGACAGACGGCCAGAGTTGCGCCACGGGGCTCGCGCGAATGTCAAAACCTGCCTATTCCTGATGCATGACCTGTCGTGCACGGGGCCTTCGCGGATCCCTTCTCAGCTTCATCTTTCTTCTGAGCACTGTGCTGTCGTTGGCGGCCCTGCCGGTGTCCCCGGCGGGCGCCGCGACCTCGGTTGTGCCGCTGGTGAAGACCATGGGCCGCCTTCACCTGTCCGCGGCCGCGCGGTCCGCGGCGGGCCGCACGGTCAAGCAGGAGACCGGCCTTGCGCCTTCGCAGGTCGCCGTCGGGGACGCGTGCGGCACGCCGGCTGCGGGCCATGCCTCGTGCATGGCCCAGGTCCTGGTCTCCCGGGCCACGCACGCACGCCTGCGGGCGCACGTCTCCCGTCAGCGGTCCTTCACGCAGGTGTTCCCCCGCGTTCGCGCGGCGATCGTTCCCGATGACGCGGCGCCCGCCGCCACGCCGAGCCCCGGCACGCCGGCCTACCTGCAGAACGTCTACGACCTCACCTACCTCTCGCAGACCGCCGGAGTCGGGGACACGGTCGCGATCGTGGACGCCTATGACGACGCGACGGCGGAGGCGGATCTGGCCGTGTACCGGGCCAACTACGGGCTCCCCGCCTGCACGACCGCCAACGGCTGCTTCAAGAAGGTCAACCAGAATGGCCAGAGCTCGCCGCTCCCGGCCACCAATGGCGGATGGAACATGGAGGAGGCGCTCGATCTCGATGCCGTTTCGGCCCTGTGCCCGAACTGCAAGATCCTGCTGGTCGAGGGCAGCGACAACGGCATAAGCAACCTGCAGACAGCCGTACAGACCGCCGCCTCCATAGGCGCCAAGCAAATCTCCAATTCCTGGAGCTACGGCGCCTCCGGGGCGGTCTCGAGCAGCGCCTACACCTTCTCCGGGGTCTCGGTGATCGCCTCGAGCGGCGACAACGGCTACATGACGGGCTTCGCCGCGTACCCGGCATCTCTGCCGGGGGTCACGGCGGCCGGCGGGACGGGGATCATCGGCGCCAGCCCCACCGACACACATGCCCGCGGCCTCTACGAGACCGCGTGGAACGGGGCCGGGTCGGGCTGCAACGTCTGGGAGGCCAAGCCGTCGTACCAGAGCGACGCGGGCTGCACGGGCCGCACGTATACCGACGTGTCCGCTGACGCATGGCCGGGGTCGGGCCTGACGATCTATTCGGGCGGCTCGTGGTTCCCGGTCGGCGGGACGAGCCTGTCGAGTCCGCTGATCGCCGCCTTCGAGGCGCTCACCGGCGTGAACGGATCCACGCCCCAGTGGGCGTATACCGATCAGGGCCTGCTGCACGATGTTGGGATGGGGTCCAACGGGTCGTGCGCCAACTTCTACGTTTGCAACGGCGTTCTCGGCTACGACGGGCCCACCGGCGCGGGCTCGATCAACGGGGCCATCGCCCAGGGCGCTCCCGGCGTCGCTCTCGGCAGCGCAGGTAGCGGGGGCTACGCCGCCGGCATCGGCTACTACGGCCTGAACCTGCTCGCCGGCGTCTACCCCAACGGCCTGGCCACCACCTATTACTGGCAGTACGGCACCACGGCCTCCTACGGCCAGCAGACCACGCCGGTCAGTATCGGCTCCGGCCCGGGGATGGTGACCATCAACTCGAGCATCACCGGCCTGCAGATGGGCGCGGCTTATCACTACCGGCTCGTTGCCCAGAACGCCGACGGCACCACCTACGGCTACGACTACACGTTCACCACGAGCACCGCTGCGCCGGTCAACACCGCTCACCCCACGGTCAGCGGGACCACGAACCGGACGGCGTACCCGGGTCAGGCGCTGACCGCCGATCCGGGCACCTGGAGCCCGACCGGCACGCCCGCCTACCAGTGGATGAGCTCGAGCGACGGCGGGACCACCTGGACGCCCATCTCCGGAGCGACCAACGCTAGCTACACGCCCGCGGGCTCGGACACCGGCAACGAGATCAAGGTCACCGTGACCGAGACCAACAGCTACGGAAGCGCCAGCGGATCGTCGCTGGGCACCGCACCGATCCTCAGCGCCGCGCCCGTGAACACAGCGCACCCGACGGTCAGCGGGACGACCAATCGGACGGCGTACCCAGGTCAGGCGCTGACCGCCGATCCGGGCACCTGGAGCCCGACCGGCACGTTCACCTTCCAGTGGATGAGCTCGAGCGACGGCGGGACCACCTGGACGCCCATCTCCGGAGCGACCAACGCCAGCTACACGCTCGCGGGCTCGGACACCGGCGACGAGATCAAGGTCACCGTCACCGCGACCAACAGCTACGGAAGCGCCAGCGGATCATCGCTCGGCACCGCACCGATCCTCGCCGGCGCGCCCGTGAACACAGCGCACCCGACGGTCAGCGGGACCGTCAACCAGATCGCCCACCAGGGCGCGACCCTCACCGGCGCCGTCGGCAACTGGAGCCCAACGGGCACCTTCTCCTACCAGTGGATGGACTCCAGCGACGGTGGTACCACGTGGACCCCGATCTCAGGGGCCACGAGCATCACCTACGTCGTCGCCGCCTCCGACGTGGGCAAGCGGATCCGCATGACGGTCACGGCCACGAACAGCTACGGCGGTTCGAGCGCGTCGTCGCTGGGCGCCGCGGTGAGCTCCCTGAGCGCCGGCACGGGTCGCTAGCCCACGTTGGCGGGGACGATGCGCGGTTCGAACTCGAACAGGTTTGGGTCGCGGGGGTCGATGGTGGCGCTGACCCAGTGGGTCTGCCTGGCGCCGAACGTCTCGACCCGGGTGAAGTTGGCGAGCACGCCGCCGCTCGGCAGGTTGATCGGCTTGTCCATCTTGAAGTAGTGCGAGTCGCCATGGACCAGCGCGACTTGCCCGGAGAAATTCATCGTGTCGGTGCGCAAGGCGTCGACGTAGTCCGGGAAGGCGGCCCAGTCATGGGGATTGCTCAGGTGCTGTTCGTTGTTGAAATTAGGGTCGGCCTGCCAGTCGATCAGGATGCCCTTCGCGCCGATCCGCTTGGCGTAGGCAAAGCTCTCGTCAAGCCAGTGCAGATCGGCCGCCTTGCGCGCGATCTCCTCGTCTCGCTCGCGCTGGATCTCCGTGTCGCTACGGGTGATCACGGCTCCGCTCTCGTCATCGGTCTCCGGGTACGGATAGTTGTCGTCGGAGCCCTGCACATCGAGACCGATGTAGACCACGGGCCCGCAGACCCAGCGGACGTTCTCGGAGTAGATCGCGTATTGCCCGCCCTCGGCCGACTCGCGCGTCAGCGTCAGTGTCCTCTGACCGAGGCTGCGGTTGGTCGAGTCGAACAGGTGGCGCTCGAAGTTCAACCGCTCGATCGGATCGTGATAGGGCGCCTGCGCAGGGCCGTAACGTCCCCAGCAGTCGGTCCAGTCGTTGTCGCCCGGGACCCAGACGAGCGGCCGCTCGAGCTTGTTGAAGTTCGCCAGCGACGTCGTGTAGAGACTGTCGTTGCACGGCCCGTCGCCCCCCGCCTGCAGGTCGCCGTCGAAAATCGAGAAGGCTGCGTCGCTCTGGTTGATGTTGGCGAGCAGGTTCGGGTATTGCGAGCGACCGAGCGCGCCATACGGCATGTCGCCGAACAAGTAGTGCGAGTCGCCATGCACGTAGGCGACCGGCTTGCGGAACGCGATCACCTCGTCGCGCAGCGCGCTGAGGAAGTCATGGAACCCGTCCGCCTGCCCGTCATCCTCGACCAGCGTCTCCGGGTTGCGCGTCGGCGCGCCCTGCACCTTGTCGTCGTTGAAGCCCGGATCCGCTTGCGAGATGAACATGACGGCCGCCGAGTGCCTGGCCCGCGCCTCGTCGAAGGTGCCCTGCATCCAGGCGACGTCCGCCGCGTTGCGCGCGGCGTATTCCGCAGGGTCGGGATCCTCGAAGCCTGGGGTGCTCCCACTCGGGCACAGGTTGTTGCACGTACCCTGGACATCCAGCGTCGCATAGGTGACGCCGTCGACCGTCCAGCGGCGATTCTCGACGCACGGCGCGTTCCCGTTCGCCCCCAGGCACAGCGGTGTCTGCTGGACCTCCTCCCGCAGCCGGTGCTGACCGAGCGTGAACGACGTGGAGAAGAACAGGCTCCGCTCCTTGTCGAGCTGTACCCGATCGTTGTATCCGGGCGTCCGGTCGCAGTCAACCCAGTCATTGTCGGCGGGGGTGAATGCAGCCGGCGCGTGCAGCGAGTTGAAGTACGAGAGCGCCCGCGTATAGACGGCGTCCGTGCACTCGGTCGAGCCGCTCTTGAGGTCGCCGTCGTGCGCAGTGAAGGCCAGATCCTGGCTGTTCATGTCGGCGATAAGGTTCGGCACGCCAACGGTCGCCTGCGTGGCCGAATAGGGCAGATCACCCCATAGCCCGATCGCGTACGGCCGCTCGAAGTGCCCGAAACGATGCGGGGAGTGACCGCCCCGGTCGGCCATCGCCAAACCGGTGGTGATGGCCGCCGCGAGCAGAGCAGCCAGTGTCGGTGTGATGAGTCGACGCATGTGAATCTCCCGGGCATCCCTCAGCTTCGGCGCGAGCAATTGCTTGCCGCGAATCATCTGCGTCTCCTTTCGGCTTGACGCCGGGCGAAGCGCCGACGCGCCGGGCAAGCTACGCAGGCCCTGTTCGGTAGTCGGTTACCGAGATGAGAACCTCGTCTAAGAGAGTTGTTAACTATCGCGCGGCAACGGAATAGACACGCGCGGCCCGGGGCCCGGGGCGTACGGTGCCGCTCGTCAGAGTCGCTGGGCGCACGAACGAGGAGGCATCGATGGGAAGGCGTGGCGTCGGTTGCATGAGGATCGTCAGGATGATGCAAGCGACGGGCGGGGGCTTCGCGGTGTTGCTCGCGCTCGGCTCGATCGCGGTCGCGTCGCCCGGCCATCGCCACGGTCGCGCTGGCCCGCGCGCCGTGCACCATCTCCGCAACCGCGCCGACTTCTACTCGACGGCCACCCCGATCAAGCACCTCGTGGTGGTCTTCCAGGAGAACCGCTCCTTCGACCGGTACTTCGGGACCTACCCGTACGCGCTGAACCCGCCGGGGGAGCCACGGTTCGTCCCGGCACCGGGCACCCTGACGGTCAACGGGCTCACGCCGGCCCTACTCACGCACAACCCCAACCTGGCCAATCCTGTGCGCCTCGGACCTGACGTCGGCAACACGTGCGGCTCCAACCACTCCTACCTCGCCGAGCAGAAGGCGTACGACATGGGCCTCGTGGATCGATTCCTGCAGGAAACCGGTCCAACTTCGCCGGGCTGCGACCAGACCAAGGTCATGGACTACTACGACGGAAACACCGTGACGGCGCTGTGGAACTACGCGCAGCACTTCTCGATGAGCGACAACTCATTCGGGACGACCTTTGGTCCCTCGCACATCGGGGCGATCAACCTAGTGAGCGGGAACAACCATGGCTTGGTCCTGAGCCAGCCGTCGGCGGCCATCGTCGACGGGACGCAGATCGGGAACGTCGAGCCGACCTACGACGACTGTCCCGAGGACCCGGTCAACATCCACTTCACGGGCCAGAACATCGGCGACCTCCTGAACGCCCGCGGCGTCTCGTGGGGATGGTTCAGCGACGGCTTCAAGCCGACGTCGCGCCAGGCCGACGGAACACCCGTGTGCAACGAGACCCGCACAAGCAAGTTCGGCGTGACCGACACGGTCTACGACAGCGGGAACGAGCCGTTCGAGTACTACAAGTCGACGTCGAATCAGCTGCACCTCCCGCCGACCTCCGTCGCGGCAATCGGCCACCAGGATCAGGCGAACCATCAGTACGACACCATCGACTTCTGGGCGGCGGCAAGAGCCGGCAACCTTCCCGCCGTGTCGTTCATCAAGGCCGGCGGCTACCAGCAGGGGGGCGGGGACGACTCGGACCCGCTCGACGAGCAGGAGTTCATCGTCGACCTGGTCAACCGCCTCGAGCGCCTCCCCACCTGGAACAGCACCGCCGTGGTGGTCATGTACGACGACTCAGACGGCGCCTACGATCATGTGATGCCGCCGATCCTCAACGACTCGCAGACGATCGACGATGCGCTCACCGGGGCCGGCCTGTGTGGCACCAAGACGCCGATCCTCGGCGGCTACCAAGGCAGGTGCGGACACGGACCTCGCCTGCCCTTCCTCATCATCTCCCCGTGGGCCCGAGTCAACCACGTCGATCACACACTCACCGACCAGACCTCGGTCATCCATTTCGTGGAGGACAACTGGCTCCGCGGGGAGCGGATCGGCGACGGCTCCTATGACGCGCTGTCAGGCCCCCTCACCGGGATGTTCAACCTCAAGAGCCGCGGTCCAACGGCGCCGAAGCTGTTCCTCGATCCCGACACCGGCGAGCCGCTCGGCACGCACGTCCGTTGAGGGGAGCTGCGCCCCGCGTAATACTTGTTCCTGTGGAGCACGGGCGAGAGTTCT
Organism: uncultured Solirubrobacterales bacterium; assembly: GCA_963841535.1. Classification (GTDB taxonomy): domain Bacteria; phylum Actinomycetota; class Thermoleophilia; order Solirubrobacterales; family Solirubrobacteraceae; genus Palsa-465. Next base: position 315,420 of record CAWJDF010000007.1, read on the forward strand.
CGACGGCAGACGCGCGCCGCATCGGCGAGCGAATCGGGATCGACTGGCAGAGCTCCCCGTTCGAGGTGGAGCAGTTTCGGATGGGCTTGGCCGTGGAGCTCGAACACGGTCGCCGCGATCCCGCGACCAACGTGAGTGACGATGACGAGCTCACAACGGGAAAGATCGCGTGGGCGCATCTGAACGAGTTCCCGGACTACTACACGCGCTTGGCGAAGATGGAGACGGAGGCTGAGCGGTACTGGTCCGAGCGGCGGGGTGGCTGAGCCCCGTCGGGGCGCTGGGGTCGAGGACCGCTCGCCTCCCCGACGCGCGCGCTAGTCCCCGTCGTGGGTCGCGTCTGGGTTAGGCTCTGACGAAGGCATTCATCAGGTCGGCGAGAGGAGAGAGATGCTCGATTTCGGGGCGACGTTTCTGCCGGACCCACCGTGGCGGCGTTTTGTCGAGCTTGTCGTACGGGCCGAGGAGCTGGGCTTCAACCACGCCTGGACCTATGACTCGCACATCCTGTGGGAGGAGGGCTATGTCTTCCTGACGCTCGCCGCGACCGCGACGTCCCGGATCCGTCTCGGGCATTGCGTCACCAACCCCGGCATCCGCGAGCCGACGGTGACCGCCAGCGGCTACGCGACGCTTCAGGGCGTGAGCGACGGGCGGATGGTGTTGGGCATCGGCCGCGGCGACTCCTCGCGCCGGGTGGTTGGCCTGGACCCGGTGCCGATGGCACAGTTCGAGCGGTCGCTCGAGATGATCAAGGACCTGATGAACGGGCGGGAAGTCGAGTGGAACGGCAAGAAGCTGCACCTCGAATGGGCTAAGGGCCAGCCCGAGATCCCGATGCACGTGGCCGGCTATGGCCCGCGGGCGCTCGGCGTCGCGGGGCGTGTGGGCGATGGCGTGATCATCCAGCTCGCCGACCCAGAGATCACCCGCTGGATCATCGACCGCGCCCGTACCGCCGCCGTCGAGGCCGGGCGCGACCCCGACGCCCTGGCGCCGATCGTGGTCGCCCCAGTTGTCGTCGACGCCGACCTGCCGCGCTGGCGCGAGGAGACGCGCTGGTTCCCGGCGATGGTCTCCAACCACGTGAAGGACCTGATCGCCCGCTACGGCACCGAGGGCGAGATCCCGACCGCGCTGACCGAGTACGCACTTGCGGTCAAGGAGTACGACTACAACGAGCACAGCCTCGTCGGCGCCAGCCACGGTCAGTACATCAGCGACGAGATCTGCGACCGGTTCTGCCTCTTGGGCGACGCTGATCAGCACATTGCGCGCCTGCGCGAGCTCGAGGGGCTGGGCGTCAAGCAGGTGAACCTCTACCTGATGACCTCCGAGTTCGAGGCGACAATGGAGCGCTACGGACGAGAGATCATCCCGCAGTTCGAGCCGGCCACCGTGCCCTCATGAGCTATCGGCCGCGACCCATCACAGCACCGTCGACTACACGCCCATGGCCGCCGACGCGACGAGAATGATCGCCGAGCTGCGCGAGCTGGCGCGGCTCACCGGAGACGAGAATGGCGCGCAGCGTCTCGCCTGGACGGACACCTGGGCAAAAGCGCGCGACTGGGAGCAGGGGTTGCTCGCCGAGCTCCCGGTCGAGGTCGACCGGGACGAAGCTGGCAACGTGTGGGCCACGCTGCCCGGGCGCTCGCCCGACACGCTGATCGTCGGCAGCCACATCGACTCCGTCCCGAACGGCGGATGGCTCGACGGCTGCCTCGGCGTGCTGTCCGCGCTCGAGGTCCTGCGCGCGCTGTCCACCGACGGCCCTCCCCCGTTGACGGTGAAGCTCGTCGACTGGGCCGACGAAGAGGGGGCCCGGTTCGGCCTCAGCCTGCTCGGCTCGATGGCCGCGGCCGGACAGCACGATCCCGACTTCGTCCGCGGTCTCCGCGACGCCGGCGGGACGTCTGCCGCCGACGCGCTGGCCGCCCACGGCGTCGACGTCGATCGCATGGGCGAATCGCGCTCGCGCCTGACGGACGTCGTCGCCTACATCGAGTTGCACATCGAGCAGGGACCGGTGCTCGAGGCGCGCGACCTGCCGCTTGCGGTGGTGACGGGCGTGTACGGAACGGAACGATGGGCGGCCAGGTTCACCGGCCAGGCCTCCCACGCCGGCTCCACGCCCATGGATCAGCGCCGCGACGCGCTGTCGGCCGCCGCACGACTTGCGCTCGAGGTCCGCGAGCTGGCCCGGACTCGCGGCGGGGTCGGCACCGTCGGGCGGATCGACTCCGAGCCAGGGATCCCGACCGCGGTCGCGGGCGTGGCGACGGCGCTCGTCGACCAGCGTCACGTCGACGCCGAAACCCTCAGCGCCCTCCATGAGGCCGTCGTCGAAGCGAGTCGCAGGATTGCCGATGAGGAGCACGTGGAGGTCGAGTGGTCGCCGTTGTTCCGGGTCTCACCGATCCACTTCGACCCGGACATGGTCAGCGCGGCGGGCGCGATCGTCACGGAGCTCCAGGGAGTCGACGCCCAGCTCCCAAGCGGGCCACTGCACGACGCCGCGCGCGTTGCGGAGGCGGGTGTGCCAACGGTGATGCTGTTCGTGCGCAGCAAGCGCGGACTGTCGCACACCCGCGAGGAGGACACCGACGAGGCGGACCTCGAGCTCGCGCTCACCGCGCTCGAGCGGCTCGTGCGAGGCGAGCTCGACCGGCGCAGCTGAGCCACCCGGCGCTGCCGCAATCGGCCCAGCGGCTCGACCGCACCTTCGGCTTGAAGCCATCGGGCCTCGCGCGGCCGGGCGCCGTCTGACGTAATCGCCGGCGTGTGATCCGTGCCGGGAAGGATCGGCCGGCCGGTTGCGTCCTTGGCTATCACACGTGCCGATTCATCGGACATCTGATGTTTCAACAGCGAACCGTGATTTCGGCCGCACGCTCGTGACCTCAGTGCGGGCGGCGCCCGCGCGGCGTGTGGCCGTGACGGATCTGTCCACCCGAGCACGCGCGCAGAAGGGAGCGCCGTAGATGCGCACCAAATGCCTTGTCATGGTGACCCGACTCGCTGGGGTCCTCGCTGTCGTCGTGGGTTCGCTGGGGGCTGGCATCTCCTCAGCCGGAGCGGCACCTCCCCCGAACGCGTTCAACGCGACGGCGGGCGTACAGTTCTCCGGGCCCGTCGGCGGATTTACCATCACGAACTGCGGGCCTGGCGGATGCACCGGCCTCAATCCGTTCGTGACGATCGACTGGGGCGACGGGGTCACCACCAGGGTGCAGGCCGAGGAGACATGTATCGGCGACGGTTGCCCATCGGCGGACTGGAAGATCGAGGGAGCGCATACCTACCGGTTACCCGGCACGTACGCCGCGTCGTTCACGTCAGTTCTAGACGGTGATGTGCCCGTCCCGATCAGCGCGACGGTAACCGATGATCCCAACAGCATCAGTCCCTCCCCACAGACGCTCGCGCCGGTCGTGGGCGCACCGTTCTCGAACGTCGTGGTGGCGACGTTCACGGACACTAATACCAAGACGACCGCGTCGGATTTCACGAGCAGCGTCGACTGGGGTGACGGGACGCAATCGCCTGGGACGGTGCAAAAGACCACAGACGGTTTTCAGATCCTCGGCGGCCACACTTACCCGCGAGTCCGGAACTTCGCGGTCAGCGTGGCGATTCACCATGCCGACAACACAGGCGCTCCCAACGGCGCGAGCGCAACGGCCCCCTCGCAGGCGGACGTAACGGATGCTTTGCTCACCGGCGCGCCGAACCCGATCACGGCCGTGGTTGGCGTGCCGTTCACGGGTCCCGTCGCCGGCTTCAGCGACCCCAACCCGTTCGCCGTGGCCACCGACTTCAGCGCCACGATAACTTGGGGCGACGGCGTGACCAGCGCCGGCGCCATTGCGGCGTCGCCGAGCGGCTTCCTCATCACCGGGTCACACATGTTCGCGTCCTCTGGACAGATCCCGGTCAGTGTGCATGTTGCGGACGTGCAGGGCTCCACGACGACGATCCCGGGTCTCGCGGTTGTGAGCCCGGCGCCGCCCCCTCCGAGGACGACGGTCAGCTTGTCCCCGGGGTCACCAACCGGTAGTCACAGCTGGTACCGCGGCCCTGTGCATGCTTCGTTGGCCGCGACGACCTCCATCGGCGCGGTGGTGGCGACCCGCTGCCAGCTCGATGGCACGGCCCCCGGCAGCTTCGACGGCCTACCCGCGCGATGCCAGTTCGTCAACGGTGGCGCTCAGATCACCGGAGACGGACAGCACGTGCTCTACGCCGCGAGCATCAACGACGCCGGGCAGAAGGAACGACCCACCGCCACGGGCATCGCGATCGACGCGACGCCGCCAACCGTCCGATGCGCCTCCGTCCGTCCCATCCTGAAGACCGGAACCGTTGGGGCGCTGGTGAAAGCGACCGTTGCGGACAGGACGTCGGGGCCCGCAAGCCAGACCGTCGCCGTGCCCGCCGCGACATCTCGGTCGGGCACGAAGATCGCACACCTGACCGGCTCGGACAACGCCGGAAACACCACGACGGTCAAGTGTCCATATTTGGTCCTGGGCCAGATCAATCCATCCCTGGTCTGGGGGTTCAGGCCCCAAGGATCGACCACTCAGGTTGAGTCGCTCATCGCCGGACACCTCCCAGCGCATGCGACGATCAGGGTCCTCTGCCACGGAGCCGGGTGTCGCTCGGCCTCAAGCACCATCCGTCCCGGCAGCCGGCACGGGCGAAAGGGACGCATGACCAGCGTCGACCTCACGGGATTCTTCCGCGGCTTGAACCTTCGCGTCGGCACGGTGCTTGAAGTGGCGATCAGCCAGCGCGACGCCATCGGGCGAGGGTTCGTCTTCACGATGCGAAACGGCCGGACCCCGAGCGAGCAGGTCGGCTGTCTGGCGCCACGATCTCTGATCCCAAATCGCGGCTGCTAAGACCCCCTGTTTGAGCGGCACGCGCATCCCGCCGAGCAAGGGCTGGGCGGCTCAGGCTGGACAGGACCGGTGCTGGAGAAAGAACCGGATGATCTCGGCAGAGGAGTTAGGGCCGTGGGCGTCTGTGTAGGAGCCGACTGGACTGCCGCCGTACCAGGCGTGACCGCCGCCGTGGACGATCGAGGATTCCGCGACGGCGATCCCGTCGCGATTGCGGTGCTCGGTACGGGTGTAGCCACGTGCGGTGTCGCTACGCGTCGAGGTGGGCGCGGTGCGGCCTGAGATGTCCCCGGCTGCGAGCCGAGAGGCGATCAGCTTGTCTGCGTTGACCGGAGCCACGATCGGGTCTCGGTCCCCGTGGATGACGATCAGCGGCACCGCGCTGGTCGCGGCGGGCGTACCCCCGGTTCGCATGGCCTCGAAGGCCGAATTGACGTCATGCGCGGCGCGGTAGGCGACTCCGGAGTGCACGCCGACCGCCGCGTACAGGTCTGGGTAGGTCGCGGCCATGACGGCGGCCATGGCGCCACCGGCGGAAAACCCGGCGACATAGACGCGGGTCGGATCGACAACGAGATCGCGCATGACCTCGCGGGTGATGCCGGCGATGATCGCTGGCTCGCCCGCATTTGCCTGCTGGTGAGCCGCGGAGAACCAGTTCCAGTAGCGACCGCTGTTAGCCGCCCTGGACTGCTCTGGGTAGGCGACAAGAAAGGTGTGCTGCTCAGCGAACTCGTTCATCCTCGTGCCGCCCGCAAAGTCGACTGCGTTCTGCTTGCCGCCGTGGAGCATGACCATGAGTGGAACGGGTTCACCGGCGTAGCCGGTCGGAATGTAGAGGTCGTAGCTGCGGCTCCCGGCGCTTTCGGTGTGAACGAGAGGGCGGACCTCACCGCTCGCCCGGGGTCTGTTTGACACCGGCAACCGAAGGTGACCGACGTCGGCGAGGCGCCGCCCGGCGGTCGATTCACGGGTCTCCCGGCATCGATGTGGTGATGGTGACGGCGGGATTTGCCGCGTGAGCAGGTCTTTGCCGGCCTGAGGTAGTTCTCGCAAGTTGCGCGCTGGTTGGGGACGCGCCCGCCGCCCTCACCGGCAGGCTGCTGGCTGTCCAAGGTCAACGGCTTGCAAGGAGGGACAGCGTGCGCGTCACGACGGCATTTTCCAGGCTTCTGCGTCTGCCGGAGGTGTGGGTCAGGAACGTTCGCTTCGAGCCCGATGTTGTCGTGGTCGAGGTGGCGCTGCGACGCCGGCGGCTGGTCTGCCCCGAGTGCGGGTACTCGACGCGGTCTCGTAAGGACACGCGGCCGGAGGACTCGGTCTGGCGGCATCTTGATCTCGGGGTCTGGCGGCTTGAGATCCATTGCCGTCGCCGGCGCCTGTGGTGCCCGCAGCATGGGGCGCGCACGGAGGGCGTCCCGTTCGCCCGGCCGGGCGCCGAGTTCACGCGCGATTTCGAGTGTCTGGTCGCGTGGCTGGCGACGCGGACTGACAAGTCGACGATCAAGCGGATGCTGCGGATCGACTGGGACACGGTCGGGCGGATCGTCAAGCGCGTCTGCGACGACGAGCTCGATCCCGGCCGCCTGAACGATCTCTACGACATTGGCATCGACGAGGTCAGCTGGAAGCGCCAGCACAAGTACCTCACGCTCGTGGTCGACCATCAGCGCCGCCAGGTCGTGTGGGGATGCAAAGGGTCCGGCGCGGCCGCCGCGGACGCGTTCTTTGACGAACTCGACCCGCCGCCGCCCGACGCCGTGGCCGAGCACGCCAAGCAGCCACGCGCGGCGAGCGAGCCGGCGATCATGGTGCCGTTCGGCCCGTGCGCGACCGTTCCCGCCGGACACGGCATCCCGGGCGCGTGGCTGGCGCCCGGCCTGGAGATTGAGCCTGCGATCTTCGCGCGCGCCGGGCGGCTGCGCGCCGTCTCGATGGACATGGGTCCCGGCTATGCGAAGTCGGTCCGCGAGCATGCCCCGCAGGCGATCGTGTGCATCGATCCGTATCACGTGGTGCAGCTCGCCAACCAGGCGCTCGACGAGGTCCGCCGCGCGTATTGGAACGAGCTCCGCTCGCTCGGCGACCAGCAAGCCGCCAGGCGCTTCAAGGACTCCCGCTGGTCGCTGCTCAAGAGACCGGAGAAGCTCACCGACGAGCAGGCCGCCACACTCGTCCGGATCAAGGCCGCCGGCGGCGAGGTCTGGCGCGCGTACACGCTCAAGGAAGCCGTACGCGGCATCTTCGAACCCGGCCTCTCGATCGACGACGTCGAGATCCTGATCGACCGGCTGCTCAGCCGCCTGGCCCGCAGCCGGCTCGAGCCGTTCGTCCGCCTCGGCAAAACCATCCGCAAGCACCGCGATGGGATCCTCGCCGCGATCCGCCTCGGCATCAACCAAGGCCGCACCGAGGCGCTCAACAACAAGGTCCGCCTGATCACGCGCCGCGCCTACGGGTTTCACTCAGCCAAAGCCGCGCTCGCGCTCGTGCTGCTCACCTGCGGACCGATCACCCTTCACCTGCCACACGAGCTACACGCGCTCGGAATCGGGTGACGCTGACCACATCGATGCCGAGAGAGCCCGATTCACGCGGCGCGGGGGTGCCGGCGCTCGCCAGACCCCGCTGCAGAACCGCAGTGGCCTCGGTCAACCGCCCTGCAAGCGTGAGGCGCAACGCCTCGGCCATCGGGGTGTTCGTATCGGGGCTCATCCCACATTCCTTTCAGGGCGCGGCTCGCGCAGACAGTTCGGAGTCGGTCGCTGGATGGAACTACCTCCACCGCGCGATCGGGCTCGCCCGGCTCGGTAGGTGATGATGTGGTGCGCGAGGCGAGCGCCACCTTCACCGCCTGCGGCGCCCGAAAGGCACCGAGGACCTCGACCCTCGCGATCGTCGCGACGGCGAGCTCGGGTGAAACGTCACCGGCAATCGTGGCCAGCCCGAGAACGCGCAGCTCCACCATGCGACCAGAGTCCCGGAGCCGCTCGAGCGCATCGCGGCTGTAGTGCTCCACGCCGAGCACCAGGTCGCGACGGAGCACTGTTCTCTCCACGGCGTCTGACCGGCTCTCCAGCTGCCGCCGAATGGCAGTACGAATGAAATCCGTGCGGTTGGCGAAGAACCCCTCGCTGACGAGCAGGTCGATCTGACCAAGGTCGACGAGGCCGACGTTGATCGTGATCTTTTCGCTCTTATCGGAGTCCCCCACCTTTGCCGAGCTCCCACGAGTCGCCATCTGCAGACCATCCTGCCACCATCCAAGTGGATGGTAGGCCACGCCGATCTCGATCGCATTTGCCCGAGCCGCGGTCCTGCCCTGGTGAGCACCCAGGCGTATGCAGGAGAATGTGGCGATGGCTGACGAACGCCTACGTTCGGAGATCCGCGAGGAACAAGAGCGGATCATCTCGGCCGTCAGATCCGCAGGGGATCACTGGGAGCTGGCCAAGGCGCAAGACTCTTTCGCCGACCTGCTCGAACGGATGGCTGACGAGCTAGAGATGGATTCGGCGCACGATCGTGGCCGCTTTCTAGCCGCAGCGCAGGCGCTCCGGCGATCGGCGGCCGTTAACGAGAGCCGATATGTCACTCGGCTCAGCCGCTCGGCCGAAGACGCCTAGCCAACCGCACATCGGGAGAGTCTATGTCTCGACGGGCGCGCGCCCCGGCGGCGGGGTGAGCGCCGCGGCGATCACTACCAACGCGAAGGCCAGCAGCCGCACGACCAGCGCCACTTGTCCGGCGGGCAGCGGCTCGCGGAACACGATCGGTCCCGCGGCGATCGTGGTCAGGTTTGCGGCAACGCTGGTCAGCGCGATCATCGGCACGGCCTCGCCGAGCTGAAGGCTGCGGGCCGAGATCAACAGCCCCACCATCGAGGCGAGGAAGATGAGCAGCGCGAGCGGGTGCACCAGCACACCCGCGCCGAGCGAGTCGAGGTGCCCGCTGAGAGCCTTGATCGACGTGTCGGAGGCAGCCCACTCCAACCCAGCCGCCACCGCCAGGGCACTCGCGCGGCGCGAGAGCAGCGCCGTCACGAGCAGCCCACCGCCAGCGGTCGCGAGCAAGAACACGGTGAGCGTGCCAACCGCGTAGTCGGAATGGGCGCTGCGGGCATCGCCCTCGAGCGTGGCGGCCAGTGCGGCCAGCCCGGCCGCCATCAGCGTCACGCCGATCCACTCCCGGCGCGTGACCTCGATCCCGAACAGCTGATCGGCCACCACCGTGAGCAGCACCAGGCCCCCGGCCACGGTCGCCTGCGCGAGCGAGATCGGCGCCAAGGCGAGCGCGCCGACGTGCACCAGCCACGAACTCAGGCCGATCGCGATCCCAAGCACATAGACCGGCGAGCGGAACAGCAGGATCGTGCTGCGAATCGGCCTGCGCAACTCGACCTGCGGCGCGCTCCGCGCACCCCGGAACTTGTACAGGAAGCCGGCCACCGAGCCGAACGCGGTCAGCAGCGCGAGGACCAGCCCGAGAGCGACGGACACGGACATAGCGGGCTCGAGGCTATCGGCCGGAGCGTCGGTACACGGCCATCATCGCGGGACCACTGGTCAGCGGAGTTGGCCAGCGGCCGCTGTCCCGCGCCTTGCCCTATGGTTGCCGCCATGCCTCGGGTGACTGGCATAGGCGGCGTGTTTATCCGTGCCCGCGATGCGGAGGCGCTGCGCAGGTGGTACTCAGAGCATCTCGGGATCACGATCGATGGTGACTCAGGGGCTCAGTTCACCTGGACCTCCGGCGGTTCGACCGTGTTCTCGATCTTCGCGGCATCCTCCCCCTACTTCGGGCGGCCCGATCAGCCATGCATGATCAACTTCAGGGTGGATGATCTCGGGGCCATGCTCGCCCAGCTTCGAGCCGCCGGCGTTGACGTGATCGACGAGACCGAAGAGGCCGAGTACGGGAAGTTCGGCTGGGCAGTCGACCCGGAGGGCAACCGGTTCGAGCTGTGGCAGCCACCATCCGGCGCTTGACGTGCCAGGCGCGGCGGACGCCGCCACGATCTGCCACCATGGCCGACGATGCGGGACGGCGCAGGCGCGAGACGCATGGCCTATACGGGGTTAGCGTTGGCGGCCGTGACCATCGCTCTCGGCGCGTGCGGCGCCGGGTCGAAGAGTGAGACTACGGCCGCCGGGTCGCCGGAGCTGATCTCGTGGGATTGCTCGTTGATTCCCGGCACGCACCCTCCAAAGCCGACGTCGACCAAGCCGTTCATCGAGAACTGCACGTTCGTCACTCGTGACGGCCGGCGATTCCAGTGCGCCCAAGAGCCGATCGCGCCCACACCGAGCCTCGCTCACGCCGAGCATGACAAGACGTGCTCGCGCCTGCCGTCGATCACTATTCCGCCGGACAAGCAGAAGATCGTCGACACCATCGATCGGACCCGGGACTGCCTGCGCTCGCACGGTGTGCACTCGAACGGCGGGCCGATGCTGGTCGGAGAGTCGCACGCGATGACCAGCGTCGGGTCGCTGAAGACGAGCGGGACGACGATCGTCTTCTACGCCGACTCGAGCGTGGCCAGGCGTCTGCGACCGTACTTCCAGGCCCGCACGCAGGTGGATGGCACCCAGTTCCAGGCGCACGGTGCCGTGTTCGTCGTCTGGCAGGAGCCACCGCCCGAACTCAGCACCTCCAAGTCCTGCGCGTTCAACTGATTCCCGGCTTCGGCCCGTGGACGTATCTGCCAGAGCGGTGTCGCGCTACACGCTGGCCCGCCGCGTACAGTGCGGCCATGCTCTACATGGTCGTCGAACGCTACGTTGCTGGGCCAAGGCCCGTGTATGAACGCGCTGCAACGCACGGCAGAATGCTGCCGGAGGGGCTTCGGTACGTCGACAGCTGGGTCGTCGACGACGACAAGCTTGACCGGTGCTTCCAGCTCATGGAAACCGACGATCCCAGCCTCCTCGATTGTTGGCGCGAGCGGTGGAGTGACCTGGCCGAGTTCGAGGTGCTGCCGGTCATCAAGTCCGACCAGGCAGCCGCTCGCGTCGATGTGACGTGGGAGCGCGGCGCGGGGGACTAGGACAGGCCATTGCGGAAAGGACCACCTGCCTGACGCCGGGTGAGAACATGGGATCGTGGCGCATGTGGTGGTTTCGAACCTGGCCTACGCTCATCCTGGCGGCGATCTCCTCTTCTCGGAGGTCTCGTTCCGAATCTCACCCGGGCAGCACGTGGGGTTTGTTGGGACGAACGGAGTCGGCAAGAGCACGCTCTTGAAGATCCTCGTCGGCGAGTTGACCCCCGACGAGGGCGAGTACTCCGTCGGTGGCCGGTCGGGCTATATGCCGCAAGACGTTGGCGTAAGCGACGGCGAGCGGACGGTCAGAGCGCTCTTGTTGTCCCTGACGCCGCGAGCGCTGCGGCAGGCCGGGGAGAGCATGCTTGCCCTCGAGGCTCAGCTCGAGGGGGGCGATCCCACGGCGGGCATGAAGCTCGGAGAGGCGATTGCCGACTGGTCTGCGCTCGGTGGCTATGAGCTGGAGGGCCAGTGGGATGCGGCGTGCCGGCGAATCGTCCACGCCTCGTTTGCCGAGGTGGCCGATCGTCCGGCCCGGACGCTGTCTGGCGGCGAGCGAAAGCAGCTCGTGCTCGATGTGTTGTTCGCCTCCGATGCCGAGGTCCTGCTGCTCGACGAGCCTGACAACTTCCTCGACGTACCGGCAAAGCTGGCCCTGGAGCGCCGCGTGCGGGCGTCCAAGAAGACGATCCTGATGATCTCGCATGACCGTGAGGTGCTCTCCGGCGCGGTGGGCGCGATCGTGACATTGGAGGGCAACGGCGCGTGGGTGCACGGCGGCTCGTACGTCACATACAGCCAGGCGCGGGAGGATCGCCAGCGGCGGCTCGGGGACGCGGTGAAGCGCTGGCACGAGGAGGAACGGCGGTTGTTTCGGCTGATGAAGACGTTCAAGGAGCGCGCCCGCTACGCCCCAGACTGGGCCAAGCGGGCCGACGCGATGGAATCGCGCTGGCGCCGGTTCCAGGCCGGCGGTCCGCCACCGTCGCCGGTCACAGATCAGGCGATCACCGTGCGAATCCGCGGCGGGGACTCAGCGCGGCTGGTGCTTGACTTGCGCTCGGTGGGGATCTCGGGGCTGGTGGCGCCGTTCTCGGAGGAGATTCGCTTCGGTGAGCGCATCGGCGTGATCGGCCCCAACGGATCGGGCAAGAGCGCGCTGCTACACGTTTTGGCCGGTGGGAGGACCGCCGACAGCGGAGAGCTCCGGATCGGCCCGCGGGTCTCCGCCGGATTGTTCACACAACTCCAGTCGCGAGCTGACTTCTCCGGTCGCGGCGTCCTCGACATCGTGTTGGCGCGGCGCGGCGAAACGCAGGCGGCGATGGCCGCCCTGGCTCGTTACGGGCTGGCCGATGCCGCTCGCCGCCAGTACGACGTGCTCAGCGGGGGTGAAAAGGCGCGACTGGAGGTCCTCATATTGGAGCTCGAGGGCCACAACCTGCTGCTGCTCGACGAACCCACCGACAACCTGGACACGGATTCATCGGAGGCGCTCGAGAAAGCGCTTGACGGTTTCGAGGGCACCGTGGTGGCCGTGTCGCACGACCGCGCCTTCCTCCGTCGCATGGACCGGTTCCTGATGGTCCTTCACGACGGCGGCGCCCTGTCGTTTCCCTCATATGAATCAGCCCTCGAGGCGCTCCTCGACCCTCATCATGCTCCCGAGGTCCGCCTCGCGAAGCTCCTGTAGGGCCCGTGGCGCTCGTAGGGATCCGGGGCTCGGCAGCCACTTCAGGAAGGGGCGGTTGCCGCCCGGGCAGGCCCAGGTGGGCAGCCACCGATACCAGGAATGGGATCGGTTGATGCGCTTCGTCGACGCTTATGACTGGGGAGTGATGCGCTTCACGAGCGGCCCCTGAGAAGTCAACCCACAGGTGGTGGTGTGTAGTCACCGACTGAGAACTTGCCGTCAACGGCGATGGTCAGCAGTTGACCTGCCGACATCGTCATCTCAACGTCGTCGCTCACTCGGACCTTGACCCGCTCGATGGTCGGTAGAGGTGGTCCGGTGAACTCTCGCTCGGGGTAGGCGACCTCTTGGTGAGCGTCGATCGCCTTCGTACCATTGGGGAGCGTGAACAGCTCGAGCGAGTCGTCGGGGTTGTAGAAGCGGAGCCTGATCGCCGCGCGGGACAGGTTCCGGATCCGGTAGCGGCGCTGTCGCGGCGAGGTGTGCGGCGCCGGCGGCGGGCCCGGCGGGGACGGAGCACCGTTCGCGAGTGCCGTCGCGAGTCCAGCCGCCACCTGCTGGTAGGCCTCGAGCGTGTGAGGCCCGAACAGCGTTGAGGCACCCTCGTACTGCTGCGATGCATACTCCTCCCGGGTGGTCACGTACTGCGAGTATTCGTTGGCGTACGTAGCGAGCGCCAGGTACCGCACGCCAGTGGTACGCAGGACGTCGAGCACGGTCGTGCGCAGCCGACGCCCGGCCATGGTGCTGAGCTCGCCCGGGATGCCCAGGATCGCGAACGTCCCCAGGCGAATCAGCTGCACGGGGAGCACCTGCGGCACTACGGCGGGCTTCTCGATGCCGGGCACGAGCACGGCCGGCTTGGGTAGGTGTCCCTCGCGTACGTCGAGGGCGCTCACCTGACCGATCGCCGACACGCCGAAGATGACGCTGAGACCCAGTCCGGACGCGGCCGCGATAACGGCATTCCCGACGTCGAGGTTGTCTGCTGTGATGCCCTCGCGGATGCCGAGGTCCGGGACCGGGACGCTGTCCTCGGAGCTGCCTGCGGCGAACGAGATGCCGAGCGCCGCCGGCCAGGTGCGCTCCCCTGCCGCTCCGGTGGCCACGTTCGAGAAGTCCACGCGCGTGAGGCGGTGGTCGATGGGTCCGGAGACCTCCTCGGTTGCACTGTCGAACAGTTGAAGCGCGACGTCGGACTGCTGGCCGCCGTGCTTCTCCATCTGAGCGCGGTCATGAACGCCGTCCGGAATGTGCCCAAGCTCGACGTTGCCTGACACATCTCCGCAGTTGGCATTCGCGAACGCGGCCACAAATGGTGTGTGCGAACTCGAGCTCATGTGCTGCTCGAGCAGCGCACTCGCGTATCCCTTGTTGTCGCCGGAGATGAGCTTGTTCTTCTGCCCGAGGTCCGTCGGGTGGATCGGGTACCAGTTCAGGCACCCAATCGGCTGCTCGTTGTCTAGCCGCACGAACTTGAGCAGCAGCATCTCGTGGTCGGTGTCCGCGCCCCAGTGGTCGCGCTCCGCCTGCGGGTTTCGCGCATACGCCTGGGGCGAGCGGTTTCGCCCGCAGTCGACCACGTCGCCGCGGTTGACGTAGATCCGGCCCGGGGCCAGATTCGTGTCGGCCATCTCGAGCGCGCGCACGCAGCCGGTGGCGATGCAGACGACCGTGGCCTCGTCAAGGCCGCCGCGCGCGAGATCAAAGTCGTACATGAGGCTGCCCGAGTACCCCCCGGGCGCACTGTGCGTATGGGTTCCAGCCAGAAGCACAGTGGCCTCGGTGTAGACACCCGGATGGGTCGTGGCCAACCGGGCGAGCACCTCGTCCTTGAGCCTCCGCGTCGCCGCCCAGATGTCCGCGATGACGATCGCCACGCGGCTCCCCGCGTCAGGATCAGCGATCACGAACGCGCGGGCATAAAGCGGTCTTTCCACGCCCGCCGAGATCTGGCGCTCGTCCGCCATGCCCTGTAACGGCAGCCCGATCGCCGGATCGGTGACCTCGGCCATCCCGACTCCCAAGCTGTACGCGCACACTGCGGGCTTCTCCGGATCGCGGACGACGCGAGGCTTCTACGCCCTCGACGCAGCGCGAACCTATCAGCCGCCGCTCGCGCCCTCAACCCGCGGCGGCCCGACCCGCGCACCCGGATGCACGCGGATTCAAGGACCCGCCGTCTGTTCTTGGCCAGTGTCCCGATTCAGAAATTGGACGGCATTCGAGCGGCCCCTGGTGGCGCTGCGCTTTGTCCTCGAACCCTCGTATAGCGCTGCTACACGTCGGGGTCCTGCGTCCTCGCGCAGCATCCACCAGCGACCACTCTCCGTGCCGCCGAATTTCAGCCTCGCGACACTAGGCGGCCATCAACCCTCGAGCCCACTCCTCGGCAGGCTCTGTCAAGACAGCCGAGTTTGGTCCGACCACAGCGGCGACCACGAGGTCGACCCCCTGCGCTGCGGCGCGTGCGCGTGCAATCCGTTTTGCCGTCCCGATGCCGTCCGCCGAGACGTTTTCGTGCCACGGCGAGTGCGTCTTGAGATCGAGGCCAACAATGCGATATGTCACGATTGTTTCCTTCGTATGGATCGCGCGGGCGATCCGGTCACAGATATTCGCGGGTGAGCATCGTCGGACATCGGATGTCTGCTGCTTCCTTGTGCTAGACGTTCACGCCGGGCGAAACCTTTCCCTTCCCGCGCCGCGCTCCGCGCCGAACCCACGGCTAGCCCTCGCTGCCGGAACCGCAACATTGCGACTTGACTCCCCGCCGGCGTTAGTCCAGTGTTGCAGCGACGATCGCGCGACCGGGGAAAGGAGCACACCCATGCCAGAACCATCGATCGATTACTCATGCCCACACTGCGGCGAGACCACGACGTATCGGCTCGTGCCCGCGGCTGCGCCGGACCCAGCGGCGGCCGGGGCGCCGAGCCAGATCCCGTCGATTGACCTGCGCTGCCTCCGCTGCGACACAGGCCAGACGTACAAGTTGGTGCCGGATAGCGTCAGCGCAGCGTCCTGATCTCCATCAGGCCGCGGTGCGGAGTCGGCCGGGCCGGGGGCGACCCTGACTAACGCGGGGCGTTTGCTGGAGCCCACTCGGGCATGAGATGGGACGTGATCATTGTCGGGTCGGGCGCCGCCGGTTCGGTCATCGCACGGCGTCTGGTCGAGACGACCCAGGCCCGCGTTCTCCTGCTCGAGGCGGGCGGTCCGGACGTCCACGAAGCGATTCACGATCCGGGCCGCAGCCATGAGCTGTGGCACGTCGAGGAGGACTGGGATTACTTCACCGTTCCCCAGCCGGGGGCCGCCGGTCGCCGGTTGCACTTGCCGCGGGGGCGGGTGCTCGGGGGCTCCACCTCGACCAATGGGATGATCTACATCCGCGGGTGGCGTGGAGACTATGACCACTGGGCGTACGTCGGGAACGCCGGCTGGAGCTATGAGGCGGTGCTGCCGTTGTTCAAGCGCGGTGAGGACTTCGACGGTGGCGCTTCGGAGTACCGCGGCACGGGGGGACCGCTGCGGGTGCAGTCGCGGTATGACCCCCATCCTCTGAGCGCGTCGTTCGTGGAGGCGGCGGTGCAGTATGGGATTCCCCAGAACCCTGATCACAACGGTCCGCGGCTTGATGGGGTAGGGCTCGCCCAGTTCACGATCTCGGATGGTCGCCGTTCGAGCGCCGCCGTTGCGTTCCTCGCACCCGTGCTCGGCTCCGAGGGCCTGGAGGTTCGCAGCCGGGTCACCGCGCGGCGGCTGGTTTTCGACGGGGAGCGGTGCGTGGGGGTGGAGGTCGAGCACCACGGCGGGCGCGAGGTGCTCTTCGCGGATGCCGAGGTGGTCGTGTGTGCGGGTGCGATCGAGTCGCCGAAGCTGCTCCTGCTTTCGGGGATTGGGGACCCTCTCCAGCTGCGCGAGATCGGCGTAGCGCTGCGCGTCGCGCTCCCGGGGGTCGGAGCCAATCTGCACGATCACACCGTCACTCCGCTCATCTACGCGTGTGAGCGGTCTCTCCCCCCGGCGTTCGCCGGTTCCACCTTGCACCAGGCGCACTTGTTCTGGTGGAGCCGCGATGGCTATCCGGCTCCCGACCTGCAACCGTTGATGTTCAACGTTCCGCTGTATCCCGATGGCGTCACCGGCCCGGCGAACGCGTTCACGCTTTTCCCCGGCCACGTTCGACCCGCGAGCCGGGGCACCGTTCGCCTGACGAGCGCCGACCCGGACGCTCCGCCCGCGATCGATCCCGGCTATCTGACCTGCCCGGCAGATGTAGAAGCGTTGCTCGCGGGGGTTCGGCTGTGTCGCCAGATCGGGGCTCAGCCGGCGATTGCACAGTGGGGGGCGCGTGAGATCTTCCCTGGGCCTGATGTGGTCGCAGATGAGGACCTGCGCCGGTACATCCGGCAGAACGTGGTCACGTACCACCACCCGGTTGGGACCTGCAAGATGGGCGTCGACGAGCTCGCGGTAGTGGATCCGGAGCTGCGGGTCTATGGCACGAGCGGGCTGCGAGTCGCCGACGCATCGATCATGCCGGCCGTCACGACCGGCAACACGATGGCGCCGACCAACATGATCGGCGAACGCGCTGCCGGTCTGATCTCCCGGTCGCTGAGCGGCGCCGATAGTGGCTAGCGCGGGATCTCGAGCAGGGCGAGTACCGCGTCGAGCGCGTCCTGCGCCGGCGGGCCCTCACGCGGACGATCCGGCTCGGCGACCACCTCGAAGATGAGGTCGTGCACGGCCCCGACCACGGCCGCGTAGCGACTGGGCGGGACAGTCGGCCACCGCTCGGTAGGGCGGGCGGCCGTCCGGGCAGCGGCGTGCCAGGCGGCGAGAAGGGCAGCGACCCCGGCATGGGCGTCGAGGCGGGCAGCGAGGCCGGCGGGGCCGATCGCGGGGAGTTCGATCAGCATGCAGCGGGCGAACTCGGGCTCGCGGTTGGCTAGGGCGAAGTAGGCGTCGATACCCCCGGCGAGTTGAGCGAGAGGCACCTCGGCGACGGCGATCTGGGCGCCTAACTCCGCGAGGATCACCGCGATACCGTCGGCGTGGGCGGCGAGGAAGCATGCCTCCTTGCTGTCGAACTGGGCGTAGAACGACTGGCGGGAGACGCGGGCGCGGTCGACGATGTCGGCGATCCGGACGTTCGCGTAGCCCCGGTCGGCGACCGCGCCGACGACGGCACGCAGCAGCCGCGCGCGGTGCGCGGCGCCGACCGCCTCGGCGGGCATCCGCGCCCGCCCGCGCGGTAGACCTCGGTCGATCTGCACCTGAGCGAGCGATCCCATCCCGAACTCAAGCGTACCCTATCGTACTACTGTACGCTATAGTTCTCATGACCGTCAACATCGCCTCGCGCCGCATGCGCTCCCTCCCCGCCGGTCTCCGCCACGCGGAGCGCCTCCTTCGCCCCAAGCAGGTTCTCGACTGGCATGGCCATGTCCCTGACCGGCTTACGCTGGCCGTGCCGCCGCTCCCTCGAATCCTCCTGCTCGGTGACCCCCAGGATGCGCGCGCGGTGTTCACCGAACGCGACGGCGCGCTCCGCTTCGGCGAGGGGCTGCGCCGGCTCGCGCCGCACGAGCCGATGTTCGGCCACGACGCGCTCGACGTGCTTGACGGCCCCGACCACACGCACTTCCGCCGCGTGCTCACCGCGGCGTTCCACGGCGATGCGCTCCGCGGCTACGAACGCGGGATCGTCGCGGTCACCGAGCGCCACCTACGCGACTTCTCAACCGGGGTGCCCGTCTCGTTTCGAGCGCTCTGCCAGACGCTCGCCCGCGACGTGATCGCCGAGACGGTGTTCGGCGTACGCGAGCCGCGCCGCGGCGCGCGCCTGGCGGACGCGCTCGACCGGCTCGACGACATCCTCGAATCGCTCGAGCTCACCGGCCGGTTCGCCGCGGCTGTGCTCAGACGCGGCCGATGGGCACCATTCCCAAGGATCGAGGGGGTCCACGCCGACATAGCCCAGGTCACCCGCGAGGAGATCGCAGACCGCCGCGCGCGGGGCCACATCGGCGAAAGCGCCGGACGCGCCGACTGCCTCGCCCGGTTCCTCGCGTTCAGCGGCGAGGACTCCCTTGATGATGAGCTGATCGTCACCGCAATGCGGGTGCTCGTGATCGCCGGCTGGGCGACGACGGCGAACACGCTCGCATGGCTCGCCGAGCGCCTCAGCCGCTCTCGGGCGGCGCTCGCGCGCTGCCTCGAGGACGCCGACGCTGGCACACACCGCTATCTCACAGCAACCGTCCAGGAGACGCTGCGGATGCGCCCGCCGGTTCCGGTCACCGTCCGCTACGCCGTCCGCGATGTCGAACTCGGGACGCTGCGAGTCCCGCGGGGTACGGCGGTCGCGGTCGACATCGAGCGGATCCACCACCGCCCAGAGATCTACCCCGACCCGCGCGCCTTCCGCCCCGAGCGCTTCCTCGAGCAACGCCCCGGCACGTACACGTGGATCCCGTTCGGCGGCGGCGTGCACCGCTGCATCGGTGCCGGCTTCGCGCTCACCGAAGCACGGCTGATCCTCGCCGCCATCCTGCAGCACTTCACCTTCGCGCCGATCGCCCGCCGGGGCGAGCCCTCACGGCGCGGCAACCTGATCACCGCGCCCGCCCAAGGCGCCACGGTGACACTCCTCAGACGCTAACCGGCCTCGGCAATTCGCGTCGGGTCAGCTCTGTACTGCTAGGAAGCGCGATCCCCAACCCTCGAGAGCGACGCGGAAACCGTCGGTGGCGAGCGCGTCGCCCGAGTGGTTGACGCGGTAATCGCTCAGCCTGTCGGCGAGGGTCCAGGTTCGTCCTGCGAGGTCATCCCATGGCAACCGGACGCTGCCTTCGGCTCGGGCCGGCGAGAGATTGACCACCACGAGGTGGCGGCCCTCCGGGCGCGACCATGACCACGCAGCCAGCTGACCCTCTGAGTCGTCCGACCAGCGTGTGCACTCGCACAGGCGCCAGTCGCCGGCTCCAATCTGGGCCTCTGCGATGGCGCGTAAGAGCCGGCGGTAGAAGGTGTGCAGGTCGGAATTGATCGGCTCATCCGGCTCGCGCCCGAGCTGTATCGGCACATGGGTCCGAGCTCCGTGGAGTTGGCCGTGGTGGTACAGGCGGCCGCCTGGCAGCGTGGACATGACTACCGCGGCGGCCCGCCCGCGCGGACATCCGAAGGTGCCCGCCGCCCGGGGCTCGTCGTGGTTCTCGATGAAACGGACCAGGTGCTCCTGGTAGTCGGCGTCGGCCCGCAGGTGGCCGCGCACCGACTCCGGCGAGTCGTATACGAGCCGGTCGTACAGCCGCTTGTCGTAGCAGAGGTCAAAGCCCTGCTGTTGCAGCGCCCATTCCATGTCCCAGTACACCTCGGCCATGAACAGGAAATCGGGATGGATCTCCTTGGCCCGGGCAATCAGCCCGGGCCAGTAGTCGGGATCGGGGGCCGGACCGGCCCGGTCGCCCCACGTGCGCGCGAACACCTCGTTGGTCATCAGCATCGCCATGTCGCAGCGCACCCCATCGCATTGATCCCCAATCGCCGTCACGGTCTCGGCAGCAGCGGTGTGACGCAGCTCAGGCGAGAATGCGTTCAGCTGCAGGACGTCCTGCCAGGGCGCGAAGTACGGGTCCCGCGCCTTCGCGTATACGCCGCCGGCGATGCCCATGAATGCCTCCGGATGCTGCGCGAGGTCGTCCTCGCTGCCGACGAGCAGGCATTCCGGGCGATCCGTGACCCACGGATGGTCGGCTGCGACGTGGTTTGGCACATAGTCGAGGATCAGTGCGACGCCCCTCTGCCGGAGTTGGTCGCGCGCCGCCGCAAGCCCGGAGGGTCCGCCGAAGCGTTCGTCCACGACGTAATCGCGCACGCAATAGGGCGAGCCCAGCACGTCGTCCTCGTGCAGGTCCGGCAGTGCGACCCGATAGCCGTCCAGCAACTCCGGCAGGCTGAGGGCGATCGCGCGGCCGATCGGGCTGCGCTGCCAGACGCCCATCAGCCACACCGCGTCGACCGGCAGACTGGCCAGGGCATCCCACTCGGATCCGGGCACATCGGCCAGCATGACGGGGCGCGCGAGGCTGCGCCCGAGCCGCTGCAGCCACGACGCAGTGTTGATCTCGTAGATGGTCGGGTTCGCGCGGACCCGCATCGCGCCGCGCGTCAGGCCCCCGTCAGGTGCGACCCGGGCACGTAGACCCGCTCGACATAGTCGCTGAGCATGCGCCCCGCAGTGAAGGCTGGAGCGAGCGTGCGCATCGAGGCCCGGATGCGGGCCAACCAGGCCCGCGGCAGCCCGTCGTCGTCGCGATCGTAGAACGCGGGCACGACCTCCTGCTCGAGGAGGCGGTAGAGAGTGGCGGCATCACGCCCGTCCTGCGTTCCGGCGTCGGGCTGCACGTCGCCCGGGAGCGCCCAGCCGTTGTTGCCGTCGTAGGCCTCCGCCCACCATCCGTCCAGCACGCTCAGTTGCAGGCCGCCGTTGATGACCGACTTCATCCCGCTCGTGCCGCTCGCTTCAAGGGGCGGCCGCGGAAGGTTGACCCAGAGATCGCAGCCCCGCACAAGCAGCTTGGCCACCGCGAGGTCGTACTCGTGCAGGTACACCACGTGCTCCGCGACCTGGTGCACGTACTTGATCCGATACAGATCCTGGACGACGCGCTTCGCCTCTTCATCGTTCGGGTGCGCCTTGCCGGCCAGCACGAGCTGAATCCGGCGGGGCCCGTCCAGCAGGGCGATCGCGCGCGCCGGATCGTGAATGAGCAGCCCAAGCCGCTTGTACGTAGCGTTGCGCCGAGCGAACCCGATCGTGAGCACGTCCGGGTCAAACGCACGGGCGGCGGCCTCGATTCCGGCGCGCGGCTGGCGCTCGGCGAGCCGGTCGATCCCGCTGCGCTCCTTCACGAACGCCACCAGATCGGCGCGCTGCTCACACCGGGCTTCCCACAGCTCGGCGTCTGACACCTCGTCGAGTGCTTTCCAGATCTCGACGTCTCTGGCCCGCCGCCACCAGTCCTCCCCGAGACGACGGTCGAGCAAGCGATGCATGGCCGGTCCCACCCAGGTCGCGAAGTGCACCCCGTTCGTCACGTGCGTGATCGGCACCCCCTCCACGGCTCGCTCAGGCCAGAGCCCCCACCACATCTCGCGCGCCACACCTCCATGCCGGCGGCTCACCGCATTGGCTGCGCGGGTCATTCGCAGACTGAACTGCGTCACTCCGAACGGCTCAGCGCCGTCCTCGGGGTTCAGCCGCCCGAGCCGCACGATAGCCTCCGGATCGGCGCCCAGCTCGGCGGCGACACCGCTGAGGGTGGCGACCACATCCTCGCGTGAAAACGTTTCGTTGCCGGCCCCGACGGGCGTGTGCGTCGTGAACACCGTTCGCCGGCGGGCGGCCTCGAAGGCCGCGTCGAGCTCGAGCCCGCGTGCCGCTTCCCCGCGCGCCAGCTCGAGCACCGCGAACGCCGCGTGCCCCTCATTCAGGTGGAGCAGCGACGGCTCGATCCCCATCGCCGCCAGCGCACGGACGCCGCCGACGCCGAGCAGCACGTATTGGGAGAGGCGGGTGACCGGGTCGCCGACGTACAACTGCGACGTGATCCAGCGCTCCAAGGGGCCGTTGTCGGACCGGTCGGCGTCGAGCAGATACAGCGGCACGCGGCCGACCGCGACCCGCCAGATCTGCGCGCGGACCTCGCGCCCACGGATCGGAACGGTGACCGTCAGAGGCTGTCCATCCGGAGCGCGCACCAGCGTCATGGGGAGACGATCCGGGTCGGTATCGATCCAGTACTCCTGTTGCCAGCCCGAGGCATCCAACCGCTGCCGGAAATACCCCTGGCGGTACAGCAGGCCGACGGCGACCATTGCAACCGCCTGATCCGAGGCCTCCTTTACGAGGTCGCCGGCCAATGCGCCCAACCCGCCCGAGTACACCGGCAGCGAGTGATGCACGCCGTACTCCGCGCAGAAGAACGCAATCGGCCGCTCCGGCGCGACCGGCCCTGCCGACGGGCGCCCGAGATCCTCGGCGAAGGCATCCTCGAGCGCCGCGGCGCGGGCAAGCAGACCAGCGTCGCCGGCCGCCCGGGCCAGCGCCTCGCTCGACGCCTCCTGGAGCAGGCGGACCGGGTTCTCACCAGAGATCTGCCAGCGAACCGGGTCGATCTCGCGAAACACCTCCTTGCCCCGCGGATACCACGCCCAGCGATAGTTGTAGGCGATGCGAGCCAGTGGCGCCAGCGCCTGCGGCAGCTTTCCCGCCAGATCCGCGGCCTGGCGGGCAAGTTCCTCGTCACCGCATCGCCTCGCGGCGGTCATCCCGGCGTCCCAACTGACACTTGCATCTCCCGGTCCGCGAGCTCGGAGACAAACCGCACGCCCACGAGAGCGACGTTACCAGGCAGCGCCGGCGCCTTGTGGGAGGTTCGTGGTTGCACTCGCCTCAAGATGCGTGTTGACCGGTCGCGCGGGCCGTGACGAGGACGGCGCTGATCTGCGTGCCTCGGCCTGGAGCGGAGTCGATTTCGAGCCTTCCGCCGAGGAGTTCGGCGCGCTCTCTCATGATGTCGAGTCCGAACCCATCCGTCCTGGTATTGGGATCGAATCCCACGCCATCGTCGCGGACGACCAGGTGAAGGTCGTGGTCGTACGCCTGGATGTCGATGAACACACGCCGGGCGACGCCGTGCTTGCGTGCGTTGGTGAGCGCCTCCTGCGTGATCCGGTAGAGGGCGGTCTCCATCTCGGTGCTGTGTCGCTCGGTTGATCCACGTCCGAGTTCGATTGCGAGCTCCACCTGGAGGCCTTCTCGGCGAGCGCGCTCGACCAGGTCCTCGATCGCGCTCTCGACGCCGAGGTCGTCGAGCGCGATAGGCCGGAGCTCGGTGATCAGCGAGCGGAGGTTGGCGATCTCGGACTCGAGCTGAGTGACCGCGTCGCTCACGAGTTCGGTCAGCGTGTCGACACTCCCTTGGCGCAGCTGCTTGGCGAGCCCGATCCGCAGCGCCGCGAGATTCTGCAGCGTTTCGTCGTGGAGCTCTCGGGCCCAGCGGGCACGCTCCTGCTCCGCGGCGGCAAGGCGCTGGCTGGCCCGCTCGAGCTCGACCGACCGGGCGGTGGCGATCGCAGTCGCCGCGCTCGTCGCGAACGCCTCGAGCAGCCGCTGATCGTCGGCCGTGAATGCCGGTCCGTGTTCGAGTTTGTCCACCGCGATCAGCACCCCATGGCCCCGGCCGCGGAAAATGAGCGGCACCACCAGCCCTGCGTTGGCGCGAAAGCCGAGTTGTCCCAGGCCGTGGCGCTCGAACCGCGCACGGTTCGGCCCTTCTTCCAAGCGCCGCGTGTTCGACGTCCGCAGCGCCGCGGCGGCGAGACTGTCGCGCACGTCGACGCGTTTCCCGATCAACCCCGGCACTAGTTCACCGGCGCCGGCCGCCACGACCATCTGGCCGCCGCGTTCATGCTCGATCACGAGGCTGCGCGCCGCGACGAGCGCCCGCCCGCGTTTGGCCACCAGCTCCAGGATCTTCGCGAGGTCGGTCTCGTCTCCGATTGCCCGGGCGATCTGAACCGTGGCATCGAGGGCCTGCACGGTGCGCCCCAGCGCCGAGCGCTGATTATCGACCTCGGTATAGCGGCGGGCGTGATCAATCGCCACGCCGGCGAACTCGGCCAAGCGCACGAGCGCCCGCTCGTCCGCCGCCGTGAACTCTTCCTCGCCGCACTTCTCGGTCAGATACAGATTGCCGAATACGTCCCCGGCGACAACCACCGGGACGCCGAGGAACGTCTTCATTGGCGGATGCCCGGGGGGGAAGCCGTACGAGTGCGGGTGCGCGCCGACGTCAGCCAGCCGCAACGGCCTCGGATCCGCGATCAACTCGCCGAGTATTCCTCGACCGCGGGGTAACCCACCGATTTGCCCGCGCGTGGCCTCATCCAGGCCTGCCGTGATGAACCGTTCGAGCTCGCTCCGTGATCGGTCAAGGATCCCGAGCGCCGCGTATCTGGCCCCGGTCAGCTCACGCGCCGCGTCGAGCACCCGCTCGAGCACCGCCTCGACATCCAAGTCGGACAGTACCCCGAACGCCAGATCCAGCAGACCGAGCCTGCCCGACGCAGAACCCCGGCCGGGATCAGCCACGCTCGCGCCTCAGTTGGGCGACCACCTACAACTCGAAGACGATCCGGGCGGCGACCCGGCCGGCCTCGACGTCCGCGATCGAGTCGTTAACCGTGTCGAGCGAACGGACCTCGCGGATGACCCGCGTCTTGCCCGCCGCATGCAGCTCGAACACTTCGCGTAGGTCGGTCCGCGTCCCGACGATCGACCCCACGATCGTGATCCCGTTCAGCACGGTCTCGAAGATCGGCAGCGTGACCTGATTGTCCGCCGGCAGCGCGACGAACACGAGCTTGCCGCCCCGGCGCAACGTGCCATACGCCTGCTCAAACGCCCGAGGCGAGACCGCCAGCGAGATCGCCTGATCCGCGCCGCCCAGCGCCTGGATCTCCGCGACCGGATCCTGCTTGGTCGCGTTGATCGTGAACTCGGCCCCGAGCTCGCGCGCCAGCTCGAGCTTCTCATCTACCAGATCAACCGCGATCACCCGGCCGCCGGCAATCGCCGCGTACTGAATCGCGAGATGCCCCAGCCCACCCACGCCGAACACCGCAACCAAATCAGAGGAACGCGTGCCGGCCACCTTCACCGCCTTATACGTCGTCACGCCCGCGCACGTCAGCGGCGCCGCATCGAACGGGTCGATCCCGTCGGGCACCTTCACGACGTAGCGGGCGTACGCGACCGCGTACTCGCCAAACCCGCCGTCGATCGAGTAGCCCATGTTCTCCTGC
The DNA here is from genome assembly GCA_963841535.1 of uncultured Solirubrobacterales bacterium. Lineage (GTDB taxonomy): Bacteria > Actinomycetota > Thermoleophilia > Solirubrobacterales > Solirubrobacteraceae > Palsa-465. The sequence goes on from CAWJDF010000007.1 coordinate 340,948, forward strand.
TCCAAGCACAGCGTCTCCCAACCCGACACGCAGTGATCGCACGTGCCACACGCATAGCCCAGCCACGGCATTCCCACACGGTCGCCGAGCGCGACCTCCGTCACTCCGGCACCCAGCTCCACGACCCTGCCGACCCCCTCGTGACCCGGAATGAACGGCGGCGACGGCTTCACCGGCCAATCCCCATGCGCCGCATGAATGTCGGTATGGCAAAGCCCCGACGCCTCCACCTTGACCCGAACCTGACCCGGCTCAAGCTCCCGGGCGGAAACCTCCTCGACGGTAAGCGGCGAGTGGAAATCGTGCACCACAGCCGCCCGGTAACTGGTCGGCGTCGTGGTGGACGGGGTGTGCTTGGGGGTTGTGACGGCCATGCGGCTCTCCTCTTGACCGGATGAGAAATACAGATGCAGTTCTACGAGACGGGAAGTTGCATGTGCGTTGCACGCGAGCACCGGGAGCGGTCGCCGGGCCTCGCCGCTCCCGTGAGCAGGCCGGCCCTACTGCTCCTTCGCCTGCTCGGCGGCGACCTTGGCTTCCAACTCGGCCATCACGGCGGGATCGCGCAAGGTCGTGACATCGCCGAGTGCGCGGCCCTCCGCGATGTCCCTGAGCAGCCGGCGCATGATCTTTCCCGAGCGGGTCTTGGGCAGATCATCGGTCCACAGGATTCGCTTGGGCCGGGCGAGTTTGCCGATGTGCACCGCGACGTGTTCGCGGATCTGATGCTCGATCTCGTCCGTGCCTTCGAGCTCGCCCTGAAGCGTCACGAACGCGACGATCGCCTGCCCGGTGAGCTCGTCGGGTTGCGCCACGACGGCGGCCTCGGCGACCTTCTCGTGTGCGACTATCGCAGACTCCACCTCCGCGGTTGAGAGGCGGTGGCCGGAGACGTTGATCACGTCGTCGATCCGCCCGACGATCCACAGGTATCCGTCCTTGTCGCGGATCGCCGCGTCGCCTACGAGATAGGTCTCAGGTCCGAACCGCGACCAGTACGTCTCCACGTAGCGCTTGTCGTCGCCGTAGAGGGTGCGGAGCATCGCCGGCCACGGCCGCTTGAGCACGAGCAGTCCCTGGCCGTGCTCGACCCGTTCGCCCGTAGTCTCGTCGAGTACATCGGCGGCGACGGCCGGCAGCGCGTGGGTCGCCGAGCCCGGTTTGGTGACGGTAACGCCGGGGAGCGGGCTGATCATGATCTGGCCGGTTTCGGTCTGCCACCAGGTGTCGACGATCGGGCAGTGCTCACGGCCGATCACGACGTGGTACCAGAGCCACGCCTTCGGGTTGATCGGCTCGCCGACCGTCCCGAGAAGTCGCAACGAAGAGAGATCATGCGCGTTGGGGTGCTCCGCGCCCCATTTCATGCACGCCCGGATCGCGGTGGGCGCGGTGTAGAAGATGCTCACGCCGTAGCGTTCGATCAGCTCCCACCAGACGCCCTTGTGCGGCCAGTCGGGCGCGCCTTCGTACATCACGCTGGTGGCGCCGTTGGCCAGCGGGCCGTACACGATGTAGGAGTGTCCGGTGATCCAGCCGACGTCCGCCGAGCACCAGTACACATCGCGGTCGGCGTCGAGGTCGAACACATAGTGGTGCGTCGCCGCGACCCCGGTCAGATATCCGCCGCTCGTGTGCACGATCCCTTTCGGCTTCGCCGTCGAGCCTGAGGAGTAGAGGATGAACAGCGGATGTTCGGCCTCCATCGGCTCGGCGGGGCACACCGGGTCGGCTCCCGACATGACCTCGTCGTAAAAGACATCCCGGCCCTCTCGCATCGGCACATCGATGCCGGCATGCCGCACGACGACGATGTGCTCGAGCGACTCCAGGTCGCCCATCGTCTCGTCGACTGCGTGCTTGACCGGCGCCGTCTTGCCCTTGCGCCTCGCGCCGTCGACGGTGATCAGGACCTTCGCGTCGGAGACTTCCATGCGCTCCTTCACCGCCTCCGGCGCGAACCCCCCGAACACGACGTTGTGCGGGGCGCCGATCCGCGCACAAGCCAGCATTGCCACAACCACCTCGGGGATCATCGGGAGGTAGATCCCGACGACGTCGCCCTTGCCTACCCCCAGCTGCTTCAGCGCGTTGGCCAGTCGCTGCACTTCGTCCAGCAGCTGGGCATAGCTGACGGTGCGTTCCTCGCCCTTCTCTCCGGCCCACTGAAATGCGATGCGCTGCCCGCGGCCAGCCTCGACATGCCGATCGAGACAGTTGTAGGAGACGTTCAGCTTCCCATCGGTGAACCACTTGTAGAAGGGCGGGTTGGAGTCGTCGAGCACCGTGGTGAACGGCTCATCCCAGTGCAGCCGCTGCGCCTGCGCCGCCCAGAACGCGTTTGGATCCCGCTCGGCGGCTGCGTGCAACGGCCGGTCGCGAACGGAGTGCTCGGTGAAGAAACCCGCGGGCGGCGGAAACGCCTCTTGTTCCAGCAGCACCTCCAGCCGGCGCTCCAACTCCAGGCCCGCAGGCAGCGGCTGCTGCCCACTGTCGGTCGTGACGGTCGACGGGTTCATCGCGGGTTCTCCTCTTGTATTGATGCCCGGGCGGTGTGGGACACCGACGCCAGAGGCGGGAAACCTAAGGGCCGGCAAGTTGCATTCGCGTTGCACGCTCGCCGCAGCCGGGTTCGACACCGGTCGGCGGGGGTCAGGCGACGCGCGCCAGCCGACGGGCGATCGCCGCTGTCGTTGCGGTTGCCGCCGCGCGACGCGGATCGCCGCATGGAAGCACCGCCACGAAGGCGCGGGCCGCCGAGAGATCATCTGCGCCCGATGGGTGCGCGAGCCACCGCGACAGCAGCTCCGGGTCGGCGGTGGTCAAGATGGAGCGTCGCAATGACTCCTCGAGCAGCGCGCGAGCCTCGACGATCTCGGGGGCGTCGGACGCCGGAAGCAGAGGTCCTCGATACGCCCGCAGCGCCTCACCTGGTTTCCCGGCAGCGACGAGTCGAGTGACCTCGAGCCAGTCCGCCTCGATCGGAACAGTTAGCCGGTAGGGGTGCGTGTCTACCGATCGCGCCCCGAGGTACATGCGGACGCGGTGGACCTGCGCCCTGATCGTGACCGCCTTGCCACGCTCGCCGTACACGGCGAGCGCGAGTTGCTCGGCGGTCATCCCCTCTGGGTGCATTGCGAGCACGGCGAGCAACTCCAGTGACCGGAGCCCCCGCTCGCGGCGTGCCGTCCCGAGCTGAACACTCGCGTCCTGCCCGAGCAACCGAAGCCGGGGTCGCGCGGCGTACGCTCGCGGTCGCCGCCGTAGCCGGAGGATCGCGCCTCCGCCCTCGAGGCGCTCGACGTCGGCGCCGCGCCCGTCCGGGAGGGCGGTCGTGCCGTCGTCTTCGTCCACGGCAAGTGCGAGCCGGCTCGGCAGCTCACCCATTCCATACGCCGCGATCACGCAGCCGTTTCTGTCGAGGAGCGCGCTAGGCGTCCGGCGCCCGCCGGTGGCCGCCTCCCATCGCTCGCGAAGAGACTGAGCAACCTGCAGTGATGTGAGGTGCAACGCGGTCTCGGCCGCGAGTGCCGCGAGCCCTGCGAGCGGGAGCGTGTGCGGATGATGCGTCCGGAGATCGGCCGTCAGGTCGACCACACCAACCAGTCCACCACTGCTCGGATCGTGGATAGGCGCTGCTGAGCAGGTCCACGGATGTACGGCCTCGACGACGTGCTCAGCCGAGAAGATCTGCACAGCGTGATCGAGCGCCACCGCAGTGCCCAGAGCGTTCGTTCCTGCTGCGGTCTCCGACCACGTCGCGCCCTCCTGAAAGCGCATCTCACGCGCGCGCTCGCATGTGTCCCGATCACCGGTTACCCATAGAAGGTTCGCCTCAGCATCCCCGATTGCGACGATGTGACGCGCGTCCTTGTCCAGACTCGACAGCATCGAGTGGATCACATCGATCGCCGGTCCCAGACCTGAACGCTCCCGCGCCCGCTCGAGCTCGGCCGGCGTCAGCCGCACCGGCGCCCCGCCCTGCTCCGGCACAACCCCTGCGGCGAGGCTCCGTCGCCAGCTATCGCGCACTAGCTCACGAACATCGGTAGATGACGCCCGCTCGCCAGCGAGTTCCCGCTCATGGGCGCGACGAAGCAAGCGGGAACGCACGACCGGGTCGGTCGCGACATCCATCGCGACCCACGGATTGCTTCCCGGACCGGCCACTGCTTCCTCACCTCGACAATCGTGTGGTGGCACCAAGATCGGCCTCAAAGCGCCAGATCGCCGCAGGTTATGCGCTCGGTGCCCCTGGACCATCCGCCGAACATCACATCTCACGTACGTATTTGACCGCTGTGTGGCGCTTGAGTGCCCGTCGAGCGGGCACCACTGTGGGCCACGTGCGGCTCGGCTTGGGGGTTTCTACCTATGCGGCACGTGGACACGTCCGCATGCCGGCCGCGCGGTTCGGCTGTATTACTTCGTTACACAAACTTCGGAACAACGAGGGTGGCTTGTCTGCTGATCGCCGGTCTTGGCTCCGCGGGCGCCGGCACAGCGCTCTGATCGCGAGCGCGGCGAGCCCTGGCGCAGAGCGCGAGGTCCCGCCAACGCCCCCCGATTTCGACTCCACACGAGGGCCTGAGCCGGGGGTTCTTCCCGTCCGCCGGTGGGCGGAGCGCCGCGTCGTGGTGCTCGCCTTCGCCGCGCTCCTCCTCATCGCGGCATTCGCCGGGTCAATGCTCGGCGGTCGCCACCCGGACGAGCTCGGCGTGCTCTACGTACTGCCAGTGATGCTGATTGGCCTCGAGCTGGGCGCACGTGGCGGCGCGGCCGGAGCCGCGACCGCGGTCGCGCTGCTGCTGATCGAGTCGGGACGCCACCCGGAGTTGGCCCCGGTCGGATTGGCAGCCTCATCCGCGGTGTTGTTGCTCGCCGGCCTGCTCGCCGGCCGCTTCGGAGAGCAAATGCGAGACGGCCGTGCGCGCCAGGAGCGGCTGCTGGCCTCAGGACTGAGGCTGGCGCGCCTTGAAAATCACGACGCGTTACCCGCGGTACTGGTCGAAGAGCTCGAGCTGGCCCTCGACGTTGCGAGCGTAAAGGTGCAGCTGCGTGACATGCCCACGATCGAGATCGGCCGCGCCGAGGGCGAAACCCTGTGCGTTCCGATCAGCGCGCAGACCGTCGACTTTGGCAGTCTGACGCTCGGGCTGACGACCGGCCGATCCTTCAGCCCCGAGGATCGCGTCGTCGCCAGGAAGTTGGCGCTGCAGGCAGGCGTGGCAGCCGACAACCAGCGCCTGCTCACCTTCGAGCGCGAGCGAGCAGCACTCCACGCCGAGCTCGAGCACGCTCGCATGCGCCTCGAAAGCAATCTGCGCAATGTCAGCCAGATCCTCGACAGCCATGAGGCCGAGCGGCGCGAAATCGCCCGCCAGCTGCACGAGCAGGCCGCGCAGGCGATGGCCGGCGTTCTCTTCGGCTTACAGTTGCTCGAGCGCGACCTCGATCAGGAGTCAGCACGCAAGCAGCTCGATGAGGTCCGCGATATCGCTCGCACCACGCTGGTCGAGCTTCGCCAGCTCGCGCACAGCGTGCGGCCACCATCGCTTGACGACCTCGGGCTGACCACAGCGCTCGAGACGATCGCCGAACGCGAAGGGTCTCGCGGAATGCGGCGGATCACATTGCACTGCGGACGCTATCCGCGCGATCTAGCCCCAGAACTCGAGACCTGCGTGTACCACGTGATCGAGGACGCAATCCAGGCCCTGGACGGATCCCTGACCATAAAGCTGAGTGCAGATGACGACCGCGACACACTGAGGATCGAACTCAGCGGCCATTCAGTGGACCAGCACCAGCAGCTGCTGGACAGACTCGCGACAGCGCGAGCCCGGCTTGAGCTGATCGGGGGAACACTGCTGACAAGCTCACAAGGGACTGACAGAACCGACATCGTCGCGGAGCTCCCTCTGCGCCGGATGCCGGGTGGCAAAGATCCGCGATGAGCCAGTGAGCACCTCGTCCGGTGCTGGTTCGGGCCCGTGTGCGGCGCCGAGGCCCTGGATGACCTCGAGCGCCGCGGGGGTCGTCGTCGTGTCAGCGTCGTAGTTGGCGCTGGCGTGCGACATGTTTAGAAGAACCCGAGTGGGTTGGGGTCATAGGACACGAGCAGGCACTTGGTCTGGGTGTAGTGCTCGAGCATCATGCGGTGGTTCTCGCGTCCCACGCCGGAGGCTTTGTAGCCTCCGAACGCCGCGTGCGCGGGGTACTGGTGGTAGCAGTTGGTCCATACGCGCCCGGCTTGGATCGCGCGTCCCATCCGGAACGCCCGGCTGCCGTCGCGCGTCCACACCCCGGCCCCGAGGCCGTACAGGGTGTCGTTGGCGATCTCGAGCGCCTCAGCCTCGTCGCGGAACGTCGTGACCGCGAGCACGGGCCCGAAGATCTCTTCCTGGAAGACGCGCATCTTGTTATGCCCCTTGAGCACGGTCGGCTGGAAGTAGTAGCCGCCCGACAGATGCCCGTTGAGGTTCGGGCGATGCCCGCCGATCAACAGCTCCGCACCCTCATTGAGGCCGATCGCGACGTAGCTCTCGATCTTCTCCAACTGCCCGGTCGAGACCTGCGCGCCGATCATCGTCTCGCGATCCAGCGGGTCGCCCTGCTTGATCTGGGAGATCCGCTCAAGACAACGCGCCATGAACTCCTCATAGATCGACTCGTGAATCAACGCCCGCGACGGGCACGTGCACACCTCGCCCTTATTGAACGCATACAACACAAGACCCTCAACCGCCTTATCGAGAAACGCGTCGTCGGCCGCCATCACGTCCTCGAAGAAAATGTTCGGCGACTTGCCACCCAACTCCGTCGTGGACGGAATGATGTTCTGCGCCGCGTAGGACATGATCAGCCGGCCCGTGACCGTCTCGCCGGTAAACCCGATCTTCGCGATCCGCTTATTCGACGCCAACGCCTTACCGATCTCCGCCCCCGGACCATTGACCACATTGATCACCCCAGGCGGAACGATCTCGCCGATCACCTCCATCAGCTTCAAAATCGACCACGGCGTCGGACTCGCCGGCTTGATCACCGAGCAATTCCCCGCCGCCAACGCCGGAGCCATCTTCCACGCCGCCATCAACAACGGAAAATTGAACGGAATGATCTGCCCCACCACCCCCAACGGCTCATGAAAATGATACGCGTACGTACTCTCATCAATCTCGGAAATCCGCCCCTCCTCAGACCGAATCGCCCCCGCGAAATACCGAAAATGATCCGCCGCCAAAGGAACATCCGCCGCCAACGTCTCCCGCACCGGCTTGCCATTCTCATAGCTCTCCGCGACCGCGAGCATCTCGAGGTTCTCCTCGATCGCATCCGCCACCGCATTCAACACCGCCGCACGCTCGGTCGCGGAACGCCGCCCCCAAGCCCCCTTCGCCGCATGCGCCGCGTCCAACGCTAGCTCGATGTCCGCCGCGCCCGAATACGCCACCTCACAGAACACCTCACCCGTCGACGGAGTCGGATTCTCCCGATACTCACCCGTCGACGGAGCGACCCAACCACCCCCAATGAAATTGTCGTAGCGCTCCCTCAGCTCTACCGGACTGCCCGCCTCACCGGGCGCCGCAAATGTTGTGGCCTCGGTAACAGTCATGCGGAACCTCTTCTCTTCAGGAATGCAGGGCAGCAGAACTCAAGCTGATGTGGGGTTGCATGCGCGTTGCAACGGTGCCCCTTCCGGAGCCGCGTGATCTCGGCGGCGACCGGCCCACATGCGGTCCGTGACGGATGGATCATCATCGAACCAGGTCGGGCGTCGATAGTGAGCATGAGGCCATCTCCAGCGCTCGGGCGTGTGTACTTGCGACCCGCCGATCCTCGCACGCCAGATGGCCCGTGTGCTTGAGCGGCGCCGCCGGCTACGACCCGCCAGCGGCAGCGAGGCCGAACGGGCTCCCTTCGGAGTCCCGACAGATCGACCAACGCGTCCCGGAATGGATCACGCTTCCGCCAAGCGCGGTGACCTGCTCGAGCGCGAGCTCCATATCGTCGACCGTGAAATACGGCAGTGAGGCCGTGTCGCCCGGGCCGGCACCGCGCTCGTGAATTCCCAGCACGGGAGCCCCGCTTTGAGTCTGCCAGCCGCGACCTTCGGCCTGGCTGCGCTCCGCGAGCTCGATACCGAGCAGCCCTGACCAGAACCGACGGGCGCGGCCAGGATCATCGGCCGGAAACTCGATCAGCCCAAACGGTCCATCCACGTGGCAAACGATAACGCCCAGACCAACGCCGCCGCCACGGGCCTAACCACACTCCGGCGCTTCCTGTGGGGGTCAAGATGCGACAATGCCGGCATGAGGATCGATCTAACTTTCGCTCGCAACTACTCGCTTGCCTTAGCTGAGGATCTCGATTCATTCGCGGCCTGCTGGGAGTTTCCGTCCGGCCGGGAGATCGACACGACAACCGTGGGACGCGTCGAGCAGACGACGACGTGGTCGTTGGCCGGCGGACCGGCGGTCACCGGCCCGGCCGTCGTGCTCCCCGACCCGGTGTGTGTCGTAGTCGATTCGGTCGGGGCTCCGTCGTGGCTCGGCGTCTTCCATCCGCTGCTCATCTCGGCGGCGGACACGAACGCCGCTGCGGAAGGCGGGGTGGCTGACCCGGTCATCTCGTCCGAGCCAGAGATTGTTGTGTTCGCTGATCACACGGTTCTGACCGGCCGGCTACGGCCCGAGCGGGCTGGTTTGGGAGAGCGAGCGGCTGGTTTGGGACGATCTCCGGCCCGCGCGGCTTGAGGGGGAGACGCTGCAGATGGAGGGTTTCGACGCGCCGAGGAAACGAGATCGTGTCGTTCACGGTCGACCTCCGATCAGGGCGCTCCATCGACGCGCCTCACCCGGATCCTCAACTGCGCCCAGCAGAGGACTCCGTCTAGTCCAGAGATTTCGTTGCGTTTGACCCAGTCCGGATCGGCCTGCGAGGGGTCTCGGACGGCCGGGATAGCTCCGAGCCGTCGTCCACGCTCACAGGCCGGCCGCTGAGAGAGACCTCTGGATCCGATGGGTCGGCAGGTAAAGGGCGAGGAACGTGACGCGGCTGACGCCCCAGAGTGCAAGGGTCATGCCGCCGCCAACCACGAGGACCGCGCGCTCCGCGCTGCCCTCGTATCGCGCGACTGCTTTGTGCAGGTTCGCGAGACGGACCATCCATTCCCCCACGGCCTCTGTACACCAGAGGCCGAGCTTGAAGACGATGTACAGCAGATGCAGACGGGCTCGAGCGATCCGCAAAGGCATGACCGCTGGGTACCCCAGTCGCCATGCCGCCACGCATCCCTTGCGTCAGAATGGCCGAACCGCGCCGGATGCCGAGAGCGAGGGGGGCATCCGGCCACGCTTGGGTCCATGCGGGTCAGGACAAAGCCTTGGCCTTGATCGCGTCGAATTCGTCCTGGCTGATGGTGCCGTCGTCGAGCAGCTTCTTCGCTCTCTCGATCTCGCCGGCGGCGCCGCCAGAGCCGGCAGCCGTGCGCACGTACTGATCGAACTGCGCTTGCGCGGACGCGGCCTCCCGGTACCGACGCTCGGCCATCCCGGCGTGATTGATGATCAGGTAGATGAGGACACCGATCCACGGGAGCAGAACGATCAACACGGTCCACGCGGCCTTGCCCCAACCGGACAGATCGTGCCGGCGGAAAACGTCGATCAACACCGTGATCGCGATCCAGATGAAGATCACCCAAGCGAAGAAGATCAGCATGTCCCACAGGACGTTGAGGAAGGGGTAGGAGCTTGCGAACAGTGTCATCTCATCTCCCATGTGTTGTGTGTGCACCGGGGCGCCGATGTAGCAGGAAGAACACCTAACGAGAACCCAGGCAAGGGGCATCACCCAACATGGGTGACGCACCGAACGGTTGCTCTCCGGGACGGCGGTGACGTCAGCGGACTCCCGACCTCTGCCGCGGGTGTGCCACGCTGTGCTGATACGAAGACGCGTCGCGAAAGCGGCACGGGCGGGCCGGACACGCGGCTCGCCACGTACGGGACGCTGGGACCAGGGCGTCCGAATCACGGCCAGCTCGACTGCCTGTCCGGCCGGTGGCTGGTTGGCCATGTGCGCGGGTCACTGGTCCAGGCAGGTTGGGGCGCGAAGTTCGGCTATCCGGGGTTGATCCTCGACGCCAACGGGCCACTGGTCGAGGTCGACGTCTTCGAGTCCTCGGCGCTGCCCGAGCACTGGCACCGTCTCGACGCGTTCGAGGGTCCGGGCTATCGCCGGGTCGACATCGAGGTCTCGACCGCCGACGGTGTTCTGCCCGCGTCGATCTACGTCTTAGCGGAAACGGACCCGGCCGTAGACAGACCGGGCTGACGGTCGCTCGGCACCCAACGATCGGATTAGGTGGTGCGTCTCCGCCATTGTGTGGATTGCTCCGGTGCACCGCCTGCGCAGCCCACGATCGCGATGCGAATCGGGGTCATCTGGTCGGCGCCGTCCTTGCTCGCCGCTGGGCGCAGGCGTCTGCGCGGTCTCTGAGGAAATCTCGCTCCGCGATGTTTGCGGTCAGCTCCGCCGCCTTGAGGAACGACATCGCTGCGTCCTGATCACGTTCGAGGCGGGCAAGGAGGTCGCCTCGCACCGCATAGAGGAGGTGGTAGTCGCTCAGTGCTCCCGCGATCGCCTCTAGGAGCTCAAGGCCCGCGCCCGGTCCATCCACCATGGCGACGGCGACCGCGCGGTTCAGTTCCACGATCGGGGAGGGGAACCGTTGCGCGAGAACGGCGTAGAGACCGGCGATGCGGCGCCAGTCGGTCTCCTCGGGCGTTGCTGCCATCGCATGCGCAGCGGCTATGGCCGCTTGTAGCGCGTAGCGTCCGGGCGGTTGGCGTTGCCGGTGGTTGAGCGCGTGGGCGCGTCCCAGTTCGGCGAATCCGCGGCGGATGAGCAGGCGGTCCCAGCGCGCGCGGTTCTGATCCGCCAGAAGTACGAGCGTCCTGGACGAACCGCTGCGCGCCCACACGCGCGACGACTGCAGTTCGAGCAGCGCCGCGAGGCCGTGCACCTCAGGCTCCTCGGGCATCAGCCCGGTCAGGATGCGCGCCAGGCGCAACCCTTCCTCGACCAACTCGACGCGCACCCAGTCCGCGCCCGACGTCGCCGTATATCCCTCGTTGAAGATCAGGTAGATCACATCGAGGACTGAGTCCAATCTGCTCGCCAGCTCGGCGCCGTGGGGCACCTCGTAAGGGATCCGTTCCACTGTGAGCCTGCGCTTGGCTCGCACGATCCGCTGCGCCACCGTCGACTCCGGAACCAGGTACGCCCGTGCGATCTCCCCCGTCGTCAGACCTCCCACGAGGCGCAAGGTCAGCGCAACACGGGCGGGCGGCGGGAGGACCGGGTGACAGGCGGTGAACACCATGCGCAGCAGGTCGTCCTCGATCACGAAGTCCGGATCGACGCTCGCCGGCAGTCGCTGCTCGGCATCCTCGATCACGAGCTCGCCGCCCAAGACTGAGAGCTTGCGCCGGAAGGTGGCGTCGCGCCGACGCCGGTCGATTGCCCGGTGCTTCGCGGTGAGCATGAGCCATGCTCCGGGGTTCGGCGGCACTCCGTCCCGCGGCCATTGCTCGAGAGCGGCGACCAGCGCGTCCTGCGCGAGGTCCTCCGCCGCGTCGATGTCTCCGAATATCCGGGTCAGGCCGGCTACGAGCCTCGGCCATTCGATCCGCCACGCCGCCTCCGCCGCCCTCCGACCCCGCTCGCTCGGCGACAGTTCGCGACCGATCAGCTGTGTGCTTTCAGACCGGGTCATCCAACTGGCGGATCTCCATGCCCATCTCCCAGTCCGGGCCGTGAAGCGCGAGGAAGCGTGAGGCCCACTCGACTGCTTCGTCTTTCGACCTCGCCTGAAGGAGGCAGTAACCGCCGATGATTTCTTTCGACTCCGTGAAGGGGCCGTCGGTCACCGTCTGCTTGCCATCGGAAAGGCGAATGCGGGTGGCCTCCTCGATCGGGCGCAACCCTGCCGTGTCGAGCAGCACCCCGGCCTTGGTCATGTCCTCGAGCAACTTGCCCATCTCCGCGGCAAGCCTCTCATCCGGACCGGTGGAAGGTGCCGTCTCCGGGTTGATCTCAATCAGCAACAGGTAGCGCATCAGGATCACCTCGCAGAGACGCTAGACGACTTGGTAGCGGACGTACACAGCGCCCGAGTCGAAAGCCTTCGACTCCAGAAGCTCCAAGTCAAGCTTCGCCTTGTCGTGGAAGAGCGGTGTGCCGCGGCCGAGCGTCACGGGGTGCACGAGGATGCGGAACTCGTCGACCAAGCCCAGGTCGACGAACCCGTGGACCAGCCTTGGGCTGGCATAGATGGCCATGGTGCCGCCGGGCCGCGCCTTGAGCGTCGCGACCTCCCCAGCGACGTTGTCGCCGATGAGCCGCGAGTTCGCCCAGTCCGCCGATTGGAGCGTGGTCGAGAAGACGACCTTGTCGACGTTGTTCACCCACTCCGCGTGTGTGCGTTCGGCCGGTGTGCCGTTGGGGCTGTCGAGCATCTTCGACCAGAACCCTTGCATCCCCAAGTAGGTGGCGCGCCCGTACATTGCCGTGTCGACATCCGCCCGGACATGCTCGTTGCTGTACCGGTCGACCTCCTCGTCGTAGGCACGAGCCGTCCACTCGAAGCCCAGCCCTTCCTTTGAGTCGGCAAAGCCGTCCAGCGTCACGTTCTCGATCGCAACGACCTTCCGCATTCGATCCTCCATTCGTAGATGACATCGGATCCGTGTGGACCCTCCGTCTAGGCATCGAACGGAGCAGCTCAAAATCGACACCGCCACAAACACCTCGCCCGGATCCGGGCGAGGAAGAACGCGTCGCCCTGCTCTTGGCGGATGTCAAGGCACGGGCACCACGGCGGCGAGAGCTCGGGACTCATAGAGGTAGGTCGGCGCGCGCACCGGGGCCTCAATGGTGATCGGCCACGCCAGACGGGGACCGTGATCGTGCGCACACGCGGGCCGACCCGCGTTGCGCTGGCCGGCGATTACGAACGTCGCCGGCGTGCTCGCAGCGAGCCTGATCCGGACGGTGCGCGCGCGGGCGGACACCAGCCGCGGCGCGTCGAAGAACAGGTAACGGGCCGCCACCGCGCTGACGCGGTGGGGTACGAGGTCCTGCGCCGCGCGGCCGTTTGAGTCGGTGGCGATCAGTCGGATCGCGCTCCGTCCCGCCGGTAGGTGGCGCGCGGTGATCTGCGCGCCGGTTCCGATCAGCCGCTTGCCGAGGTACCACCTGAGACGGCGGCCGATCAGCGTCGTCGAGGGGCGTCGCGCCCGCGGTGGCCGGGAGCAGCGCTACGGTCGATAGCCCGCACCCCGCCCATCGCGCGATTCCTGAGTCGCGCCTCATCTCGGCAGGCATCCTGCGGCCTCGCGCGCCGGCTCGCATCACGGAGCGGTGGTGATCTATTGCCGAAGGTTCACACACTCGCCCGCGTGAACGTGACGTGCGTAACTCCGCTGGGCGAGGACGCGGCCTCGACCTCATAGTCGTTCTCGAGGCCCTCCAGTCCGTCCCAGAGCCGCACGCCGCGGCCGAGCAGGATCGGGACCGCCACGATGTGCATGTGGTCGACGAGCCCGGCAGCAAGGAAGTCGCGAATCATCGTGGGACCCCCGCCGATGCGTACGTCCTGGCCGTCCGCGGCCTCGCGGGCGGTCTCCAGCGCCTCGGCAGGCGAAGCATCGATGAAGTGGAACGTCGTGCCGCCCTCCATCTCGATCGAGGGGCGTGCGTAATGGGTGAGGACGAAGACCGGCGTGTGGAACGGCGGGTTGGGACCCCACGCGCCCCTGTACTCCGGGTCCTCGTGCCATCCGGGGTGGCCGAACTTCCCGGCACCCATGATCTCGGCGCCGATCCCAGCGGCGAATAGGTGCAAGAAGGCGTCGTCCACGCCGCCGGTCCCGCCGGGCCGGCCGAGCAGCTCGCGGCCCCAACGGGTGGCGAACATCCAGTTGTGCAGCCGCTCGCCGGCGTGGCCGAACGGTGCGTCGAGGCTCTGACCTTCGCCAGTGGCGAAACCGTCGAGCGAGACGGACATGAATTGGACGCGGGCGAGCGACATTGCTGGTGCTCCTTCAGGGCCGCTCTCAGCGCTTCACGCGGTAGTGCATGTGCGTGACACCGCCCTCGCCCTCGAGGATCCGGGTCCGCTCGAGCTCGATCTGCCCGGCCGGCAGGCCCTCGAACAGGCGGCGCCCCGCGCCGAAGAGCACCGGGACGACATGCAGCTCGAGCTCGTCGAGCACGCCGGCGGCAAGCGCGCGCCGCGCGATTCCGGCGCCGTGGACGAGGACGTTGTTGTCGGCCGCAGCCTCCTTGGCCTTCGTCATCGCGGCCGCGATGTCGGACACAGGCGTCACGAGCGGCCAGTCGGCGGCGAAGCTGTACGGCTGCTGGCGCGTGAGGATGAAGATCGGGACGCCGTCGTGGTGATCGCCGCCCCAACCACCTGCCGGCTCGAATGTCCCCCGGCCAGCGACGACCGCGCCGGTGGACATGAACTCCTATATGAGCCGGCCGTTAACGCCTCCCGACACCAGCGCGGGGACGCCCTTCTCGCCGGCGTGGGCACCTGTGAGCGCCCAGTCGTGCAGGCGCTCGCCGCCGTCGCCAAGCCCGTTCCGCGGTCCCTCATTGGGACCGGCGATGAATCCGTCGAGCGACATGGACATGTAAAGGATGGTCGCCGACACGCCGTCTCCTTTCCTGGTCTGTACTTCTACGCAGACCGTCGGGTGCGGCGAAACTCATCGCTCCGTGAGAGCTTTCCCCGCTCACCGCGTTGACGAGCAAGCGATGTCGGCGAGACCCGCTTCGCTCGCGCCGCTGTACCCGCCACAGTCCATAGATGAAACCGGATTCCTGGCCCATCGTCAGGGTTCGGCCCGTGCATGGCGACTCTCGGGGTGGCTGGCAGCCCGTCGTCGGGGATTGGCTCCCAGGGTGCTGCGTACGCGACGAATTGACGAACGCTTGGAACGATCCCGGGGTCGTCGTCGAAGGTGCCCATGCGAATCCCGATCGGGTCCGCGTGATGAGGGTTGTGGGCGTAGACCGAGGAGCCACACGTGCCGCAGCACCACTTCTCGCCGGCGCCTTCGGGTTTCCACACCCGCAGTTCGTCGTGGCCGGACACGATCCTGAATACGGAACCACCGCCAGGTGGCCAGTGTTGGCCTCGACGCACGTCCCTGTGACTCAGCTGACCTGGACTACAGGGGTGGCGTGGCGGCTACGGTCAGGCGCTCGAGCAACCACGAATGGACCTCGTCGAGGTGACGCTCGAGCAGGGTTAGGTGCCCGTCGTCGTCCGTCAGGAATCTCGTCACCCCCGGGATCTGCGCGGCGAGCCACTCGCCGTGCGCAAACGGCACGAACCGGTCTTGGCGGCCGTGAAGGAGCAGCACCGGTGTGCGAATCGATCCGAGCTCGAAGCCCCACGGTGCGATCATCGCGGCGCTGTCCTCCCACCAACCCTCGGGCCCAGGCTCCAGGCCCACCCGTGCCGACTCCACGAAGTACGTGGCGAGCTTCTCCGGTCAGCACCTCCGCGTCGACCGGAGCCAGCAGCGTGCTCAGATAAGCCCGTAGCCCCTCGGGCTCCGTCGCGAGCATCTCCTGCCGCAGCGTCTCGCGCCGCTCGAGCGCCCTAGCAGGATCGTTCACGGCAAGTAGGATCTCTTGGACGTTGAACTCGCCCATGCCGTCGAAGTAGTCCAGTCCCGCGGCCCCCCACGGGGCGATGGAGGCAAGGACCGCAACCGCGGGGACGAGATCGGGCAGCAACGCCGCGCATGCCAGCGCATGCGGCCCTCCGCCAGAGATGCCCCACACGCCGACGCGCTCGATCTCCATCGCTGCCGCAATCGTCCGTACATCGCCGGCGCAATCGGCAACCGTACGGCCTGGGTGTGGCGAGGAGCCACCGTGGCCAGGCCGGTCGTACGAGATCAGCCGGACCCCTCGCGCTCGCGCCCGCGCGACGTCGCGATCGAACATCAATCGCGAATTCGGGGTGCCGTTGTGGACGAGCACCGGCTGGCCGTCGGGATCACCACGTTCCAGCACCAGAAGCGTGCGGCCATCCCGGGTCAGGACCTGATGCTCATTCACCCAGTCCGACAATGACATGGCGATGCCATCCTCGCACTACTCGGCAGCGGGTCACGCGGCGGTGTCGTCGGCAAGCGGGACGGTGTGGATGAGCGCGACCTTCCAGCCGTCCCCGATGCGGCGAAAAACGATAGATGTCGGCGCGGTCAGCGTCTGCTGAGCGCCCTCGAGCATGTAGGTCTGCTCGAGGACGAAGGTGACGATCCCGGTGTCGGTCCAGCTGACGGCGCGGAGGTCGCGGCCTCGAGAGTGCACGTCGCTGACGGTGTCGCGGAGTTGCTCGAGGTAGGCGTCGATCGCCTCCCGGCCGCGTGTCCACCGTCGCGTGATCTCATCAACGCTCTGCGCATCCTCGGTCAGCATTGCGCTGAGGGACTCGAGCTCCATCGCGTCGAGCAGTCGGAGGAGGCGCTCGGTCTCGGCCTCCAGGCTCGTGGCGGTCTGTTCTGGCATGTGTGCTCCCTTGCTGTGCGGGCGTGCGCAGGAGCCTCTCGCATCGGCGGAACGCGAACCACCCCCACCTGGCCGTGGTTTCTCGCGGTCCGTGGGCCTAGGGTTGACAGGTGACCGCGCCACTGGTTCCAATCGCGCGAGCTGTCGTCCGGCCGGCGGTAGGACGCCCATTTCGGGCTGTGTTTCTGAGACGATCAGCAGCGATGCTGCCGGAGGGGCCGCTGATCGGTCGAGAGCGCGAGTTGCTGGCGCTCGCGCTGGCTGTGGGAGCGGATCGGCTGATCACGGTAACGGGCCCAGGAGGGTGCGGTAAGACGCGCGTGGCGCGCGAGCTCGCCGCGCGCCTGAGGAATGGTTCTGAGCCGGTGGAGGTCGTCGTGGTCGAGCTGGCGCCGGTCCGCCGGCCCGACGACGTCGTGGGCACGGTCGTGCGCGGTCTCGGTGTCCGGGAGCGCCCCGGGCTTACGCAGACGGAGGTGTTGTTGGATCGGTTGGCGGCCGGTCCGATTGTGCTGGTGATCGACAACTGCGAGCGCGTCGTGGGCGAGGTCGCCCGCCTGGCTATGTGGCTGTTGGACGTCGCGGCCGAGGTCCGGATTCTGAGCACGAGCCGCGAGCCGCTCGGGCTCACGGGAGAGCGTGTGTTCTCGCTCGCGCCACTTGGGCTTCCCGAGGCTGGCGGGGACGTGGCGTCGGTGGTGCGCTCCGACGCCGGGCGGCTGTTCGTGGATCGAGCGGCGGCCACCGATCCGAGCTTTGCGCTCACCCCGTCGACTGCGCGTTCCGTGGTGAGGATCTGCCACGAGCTGGACGGGCTGCCGCTGGCGCTCGAACTCGCCGCCGCACGCATCGAGCACTTGCCGCCGGCGGAGATCGCGGAGGGTCTGATGCGGCGTGGCCGGCTGGCGGGGGCTCGTGACGAGGATGCTCTGCCGCAGCATCGCTCGATGCGGGCATCGCTTGATTGGAGCTACGAGCTGCTCGACGACGCCGAGCGGCGGCTGTTTCGGAGTCTGTCGGTGTTCTCTGGCGGTTGGGACGCGCCGGCCGCTCAAGCCGTGGCGCTCGCCGAGGGTGACGGGACGCAGATGACGGGGCGGCTGGCCGGGCTGGAGCGAAAGGGTCTGGTCGTCGCCCAGGCCGCCGGCCAGGAGACACGCTGGTCGTTGCTGCAAACCGTCGGGGACTACTCGGCCGAACGGCTCGCCGAAGATCCTGTCGAGCAGGCCGCGGTGCGCGACCGGCACCTGGCGTGGTACGGAGCGTTCGCGACGACCGTCGACGAGCTGCTGCTCATCCCGGCCGGGCACGCCGTGATCGATCGCGAGTCACCCAATCTCCAGCTGGCGTTCGAGCGTTCGTGCCACACCGATCCCGGCGCCGCCGCCGAGATGGCGAGGTTGCTGTTGCGGTATTGGATCCTGGCCGAGCATTTTGAGGAGGGCCGCGCCGCTACCACTCGCTTACTCGAGTCCAAGGCCGATTCCGACGAGCCCGGCAACTGGGCGGCGGTGCACCTCGGAGCCGCCTTGATCGGCACGGTCAGCGAGGACTACACGAGCGCGGTAACCCATCTCCAGCGGGGGCTCGCCCTGATGGACGGAGTGGACGACCCAGACATCCTGGCCCGGTGCCTGCAGATGTCGGCGATGGTCCTGATCCTGACCGGAGCCGACCTGTTGCTGGGGCTGAGCAGCGCCGAGCGCGCCGTCGATCTCATGCGCTCATCGGGCGACACGCTGGGGATGGCCTGGGCGTTGGTGAATGTCGCCATGGCTGAGGGCATCTGTGATCGCTTCGATGCCGCGCGCACCGCGTACGAGGAGTTCCTGACCGTGTCCAGTGCAGCTCAGCACCCCCGGCTCCGCACCTGGGCGGAGCTGGCGGCGGCATGGACCGAGCTGATCGTCGGCTCGCCGGAGCGCGCTCTCGAACATGCCCGCCTCGGCCTCGCGCTCGAGGGCGATTATCCGTCGATGACGCATTTCATCCTGAGCGGGTTCACGGTTCATGCGCTGGCCCTGGCGGGACGGACGGAGGAATCCCTGAGCGAGGGGGGCCGCGCTCTGCGTCGAGCGCAGGAATCAGGGGCGGTGATGGCCACGCCGGCCATCGAGATGGCGCTGGCGGTCGCGGAGCTCATGGCCGGCAAGCTCGACGCTGGCGAGGACCGGGCCCGTCGCCTGCTCGACATGCCGCAGGTCCATACCGTCGCGCTGATGCGCGAGACGCTGGCCCAGATAGCGCTGGCCCGGGACGACACCGACGAGGCCGCCCGGCATGCCGACGCGCTGGCGACGCTGGCGCACCAGAGCAAGAGCGCACGTCATCAGGCGGTCGCGGACATCGTGCGGGGGACGGGGGCAATCCTCGACGGCGATCTGGAGCGTGGGCGCGAGCTGGTCCAGCGGGCACTGTCAGCGTATGCCGAGCTTGGGCTCGAGCGGGGCGCCGCGGACGCGCTCGACGCGCTGGCGCTGATCGCGGCACGTACAGGCGACACGCCCCGCGCGGCGCGCCTGGCCGCAGCATCCGACGCGGCCCGCAGCCGGCTGGGCTGCGCCCCCCTTCCGACGAGCGTCGCTCGGGTTGCTGCGGCCCGGGCCCAATGCGTCGTGCGCGACGACACCGAGACGTGGGACGTCGCCTGGGCAGAGGGCGCCTCCATGCCGCTCGGCGACGCGATCGACTACGCCCGGCGATCGCGCGGGCCACGCAATCGGCCTGCGTCCGGGTGGGCCAGCCTCACGCCAACCGAGCTGGCGACTGCGCGCCTGGCCGCCAATGGCATGTCCAACCCGCGGATCGCCGCGCAGCTCTTCATGGCGCGCAGCACGGTCAAGATGCACCTCTCCAACGTGTACCTGAAGCTGGGGATCGCGAATCGGACAGAGCTCGCCAGGGCGATCAGCACCGAGGACGGTGCGGCAGCGCCCGGACCCGGTATCGCGCCCATGCGACACCCCTGAACCCACCCCGTCCCGAACCCCCTGGAAAGAATGGCCAGGTGGCGGTGGTTCTAGACGCCGGCGCGATAGAGGGTCCGCTCGTGCCCATGCGTCCTGTTGGAAGTCGCGTCGGAGTGCTGGCGGGCACCACCGATGACGGCGACATGTCGGCCGCGCCAACCGCGTCTCAGCGGGTCGCGTACTTCCGGGCTCTGGCCCCCATGTCAACGCCGTCAAGGCGCACACGGGGGGACATTGTCCGCGTGATGGGAATAAGGAGGGCACTTACCGCCGGCGGAGTCGTCGTGGCAGCTTTGCGGCGGTGGCGTAGACTCGCGGGCGGTCACAAGGATGCACTACGGAGACTCGGAAGGGACGCACGTGGGGCGTGGGCGGTGTTGGCGAGTACGGCAGTGGTGTGTGCCGCTTGCGGAAGCGCGTCGCATAGCAGCACGTCGCAGAGCATCACATCGAAGCTGCCTCTCAGCGCCTACTTGGTCCGAGGGCACGAGGAGACGGGGCTGCCGCCGACAGGCCGGGCCACTCATTACCTGACCGCCACGCAGTGGACCTCTAACGGCGTGCCCAACGGCGCCGCGGAGGCCAAGCGCCTGTCCCAGGAGGGATTCCGCGAGGCGATGAGCGTCCAGACCGGCTCGACCAAAGGTCAGGGCGTCTCCTGGGTGATGGAGTTGGGTTCGGCCTCCGCGGCGGCGCGAGAGAAGGGAGCGGAGCTACACGCTTTCGCCTACGGGCCTCAGGCACCGGGCGCGACGCGCTTCACCGTCGCGGGCGTCCCCGGTGCCGTGGGCTGGGGCCAAGCGGACGCCGACGCCAACATCCTGTTCACGCAGGGGCGGTGCCTGATGCTCGTCGGTGACGAGTTAGCGTCCGGTACCGACAACAAGCCTCCGGTAATCGCCGCCGTGCGCTCCGTCTGGGCGCGCACTCACGGCAAGCCCGGGGCCTGCGCACCGTGAGCGGCTCATCACACCGGCGGCCTGCCTCAATCAGATCGAAAACCAGAAGCTAGGCCTGACCCCGGCCGCTACACCACCCGGCAAACGACGCTATACCTGCGCCAGAGCGAAGGCAGGCCGCGACCGGCGAACGCGCTCGATCGGCGCTTCTGCTTCAAATGGAACGACGCCCTCGCGAGACCGCTCCTCGTGGTCTGTTGCGGTTACCAGCTGCCTCGGCCGCCCCGTGACGGCTATGTGCCGGGTAGCGACGCGGGCGTCGGCGACAGGCCGTTGTGGTAGCCGCTCTGCGGACCAGCCGGGCCTGGACGATACAGCTGTGCCTGTCATTGCCGGCGCTTCGTCTTGAGCCTGGGAGTAACGGTGCGGGCGTGCCCGACCGGATCGCGTACTGTGGCCGACAGTGCCAGCGAGGGGTTGCCCGTGCGCTGGAGGAGGTTGCGCAGGGCTTTTGGCAGCGTCAGCTTGATCGTTTTTTGCTCGTGGGCACCGAGTGTGAAGTGCTTCGCCTTCAGGTGGATTCGGTGCTTGCGCGCGACCGTGACCTGGTGCGTTGTCTGTCCGCCCAGGCTGCCGGCGATCGTGAAGTCGTTGCCGCTGGAGATCCGGACCGACACCGGGTCGTTGGCAGGGATCCTGGTGCTGGCTAGTTTGAGCATCACGCGGGTCCCATAGGTGCGGCTGCCGCCACCGCAACGCGAACCGATGCCCAGCCCGTTGGCTTGCAGGATCCACATGGTTCGTGCAAAGGTCGGGGCATGCATCAGAAGACACCGCTCGGTCGACGCGTCAACGAGTGCGCGGCATTGGCTCTGAGCTGCTTGCTTCTTGCGGGCTGCGGCGGCCGTTTGGTCGAGAGCGGCTCCGGCGACCAGACCCGGGGCTCGGGCAGCGTCGCGCGCACATCGTCAACGACCGCGCCGCATTCGCCAGCGCTTGCGCCGCGCGTTTGCGGGCGGGCCGCCGGCGCGGCCAGCGCACGACTAGGAGTCGCCGTCGCGATGCGAATCGCGGACGCCGATCCGGCGTACCTGGAGTGCATACTGGACGCCAGGGCAGTCCACGTGGACGTGGTCGCCCAAGCGATTGCCCAGGCGTTGGGCGACTACGACACTACGCTCGTTCACCAGGTGCAGACCTACGTCTACCCTGGCCCAGCGAACGGGCCGCATGATCGTAGTCAAATTCCACTCCCGATATCGGGCATCGGGACGAAGGCGGCATGGATACCCGGTCAGCACAGATTGCTTGCCACCAACGGCACTGCTGTGCGCGGCGGCAACTTCCTGTCCGTCACCGTCACGGGTCGCTCAACCTCTGGGCGGACGAGATTGGCGCTTGCGCGCGCGATCGCCGCAGCGACCTTAGCGGTGGCGCCGCGCGGGCCAAACCTTCGTTCCGATCACTAACTCGGAACCGAATCTCTCAGGTGGCTGAACTCAGCAGGCCGCGGGACATCCAGGTGACCGTCCTCCGTCGCCCCATCGCCTGCCATCACGTAGGTCTGCGACCGCGCATCGAGGTCGCGCGAGACGACGGCTCTCTCGAGCCCGCCGGCACTGACGTCTTGCGCCCCGCCAGGGCATCGTTCCTGCCACTCGCGAGGAGCAGGCCAATTGTGTGCGCAAGCCGCCACCGGCAGTCCAGCGGCTCGCGAGCGCCGCGCTGACCCTGATCGCCACACGCCGCCGCGACCGCGCCGCAGACTGCCAGGGGGGAGTCCTGGTCCAATCCGGGCGCGAGCCCGAGCAGCTGGTTTACGAACACCTCGCCCGTCGCCGGGTCGACTTGCCGGACGTCTCGATCCAGACCGTTGTCGGTGGTGAACGTCCGCGCAGGGCTCCAGCCGTGGCGGCATGGTCGAGCGCAGCGGTGCGAACCGCGAGGGGGGCTGGGTCACCGAGGACGTCCTCCATGCTCTGCCCAGCAGCGCGGTTACTGCACCCTCCGCCACGTCAGGCGTCTCGGTCTGTCTGTACTCGTGCTCCCTGCGATGCCGTGATCAACGCAGGCTCAGCATATGCAGCCGTGGCTGAACCGTAAGGAACGATCGCAGTGGAAATGGCCAAGCTGATCTCCGCGGCGATCGCCTCGCTCGACGTCCGAGCCGTCAGACGATCCCTACCGCCCTCGGGCCTTCTTCACGTTCGACTGGTGTGGGCCGGACAGCCAGTCCGCAGCCGCCAGACGCTCGTCGACCGGTTCTTCGCCTAGCCGCAGCGCGTCGATGTAGGCACGATCGGCGGCGAGGCGGGCCGCGACCTCGGGACCCTCGGCAACGGCGCCGTGGCCGGGGACTACGACATCGACGTGCCTGGCGGCCTCTCCCAGCCGGTCGAGTGCCGTCTCGTAGGCGTCCAGCTGATCGTGTTGGCGAGGGTCGAAGAGCGGAATCAGGACATCGGAGAGCATGTCGCCGGCGAGCAGGACGCCACGATCCGCGAGGAGGATCGCAGCGTGGCCGATGGCGTGCGCCTGATGTTCGATGATCTCGCCCGGCACTGGTCCGCCGTCCGCGGGCAGCGCGGTGACGAGCCCGATCAGCTCAAGAGGGATGCCCGACGCGCTCTCCGCCGCCATCGCCTGCGCCCGCTCTCGGGCTTCACTGGCAGCGTGGGCGCCGGCGGGGGTGGCATAGCGCGGCACGTCGCCGAACCGGGAGTGCCAGAGCAGGTGGTCCCAGTGGGGATGGGTGGAGAACCCGGCGACCACCGGAACACCGAGCCGGTCCAGGTCATCGGCGAGCTGGTCCAGCTCGGAACCATCGATGCCGGGATCGACCAGGGTCAGGCCAGCCTCCCCGCGCACCACGATGGCATTCGTCCAGACCCAGTCGCTCTGCCGGACCCAGACGCCGTCGGCCACCTGAGTCAGCATCGCTTCACTCTGTCAGGCATCTCCCCCCCGGTGCAAGAGGAGAGCCCGTGCGCTTCGATGCGTGCGAACCCCATCCGAGCTGGAGGGGGTATCAACCGACTCCCGCAACGCCTATCAGGGTGCCGTCGGGATCCTTGAAGTGGCCAACGACGAGTCCATTTGGAGATGTGGCTGGACCCATCACACGAGCGCCACCCAGGCTTTCAGCCCGCTGAAGCGCGGCTTCGACGTCCTGAACGCCAACATAGAAGACCGCGTGGCTGTCGTAGCCGTCGCCCCCACCGATGCCGCCGCGGATGCCGGTTCCATCGTCCGCGGTGATCAGTTCTACAAACCCGTAGCTGTCCGCATCGGAGACCTCTTTTGCGACGGGCGAAGGCGTGTTGAAGGTCCAGCCGAACAGATCGCCGTAGTAGCGACGCAGCTGATCCGGATTCCTGCCGATCACCTCGAAGTGCACCACTGGGCGAGCCATGACGAAGCTCCTTTCTGCGGCCAGACGCTCCCTCTCTGGGCGATCAACCGGCGTCGCTCGTAATCCAACATTAGGACCGAGCCGCTTCGCCGAACTCATCGGTCGACCCCCGGTTTGCCGCAACCGCGCGACTCGCGGGCGACCTTGTTCGCACAGAACAGGCTCGATGCACGACCGCCTGATAGCGCATACCACGAGCTCCGAACATATTCGGGACACGTCGGCTAATCAGACGAGACCGATCCAAAGAAAAAGCCCCGATTTTCCGGGCTTTCCCAGAGCCGACGCCCGGACTCGAAACCGGGGACCCTTCATTACGAGTGCCTCATTTGCAGGGCAATTGCGTTGGATACGGGCGACTTAGAGCGTCTGAGTGCAGTTAGAGCAGCTCAGAATTGCTGAGTTCGGGACACGGTTCGGGACAGATGGCATCGTGATACCATGACACCATGCCGAAGAATCTCACTGTCCGCTTGGACGACCAACTCGCGGCCGATACCGAGGCCGTCGCCCGTGCCGAGGGGAAGAGCCTCAACGAGACCGTCAAGCAGGCGCTCATCGAAGCCGTCGAACGCCGCCGGCAGGACCCCGAGTTCCGCAAGCGAATCACGCGCATCATCGAACAGGACCGCGAGCTGCTCGAACGACTCGCGAAGTGACGATCCGCCCAGTCGACCTCGTCGACTACGTCGCGCTCGCAGCCGAAATCACGGGAATGGACACGCGACGATCGCGCGGCTCCCGAACCTGGCGCTGGCCGAGTCGGCACTTCACGCCCCCTTCGCCGGCTTTGGCGAGCACGAGTTCTATCCCGAGTTCGTCGACAAAGCCGCCGTCCTGCTCGAGCGGCTCGCACGCAACCACCCGCTCCCAGACGGCAACGAACGCGCTGCATGGGTGACGCTTCGCGTCTTCATCGAGATCAACGATTGGACATGGCAGCCGTACGCGACCGTCGATGAAGCAGAGCGCGCAGTCCTCGCCATCGCCGCCGGCGAGTGGGAGCACCAGCGAATCAGCGCGTGGCTGAAAGCCCACCTCAACCCGACCTCCCGGGACAGGTAGGCATCGAGGACGATCCACCACGAGGACGCGACGGGAAGGCCGGGGGTCGATGCCCATCGCCGCCCAGCCCGGGAATCCAGAGAACGCGGCAGATCGACGTCACGAAGTCGCGATACGGAGCATCGTTGAACCGTCCTTGGCCGAGTCCGGCCCGGCTCTTGGCGCACGATCGCCTTCGTGGCTTTGCGCTCGCCCGTAGGGAGCGGCGCCGGCGCCTGCTTCGTCGCGAAGGCGCTGGTCAGATTCCGGAGCGCTCAGAACGCAAGAGCAGTCGCGCGCAAGGTGCGGTTTGGTCCGGCTGCCGCCGTGCCGCGCCCACGTGGCGCGAGGAGGGCGTCTGCTTCCGGGACAAGGAGCAGTGTGGCGCCCAGACTGCTGCCTCCGTGCGTGGGCTCGGCGGTCTTCACCGGAAGCCGACACCTCGTCCAGGGAGCGTCGTCCACAACGGGGCGGGCTTCCGGGTCCTCGGGCCGAGCGGCAGCCGGTTTCCGTCACCCGGGGTCGAGCCCGAACTCCAGCGCTCGAGCTTGATCACCGACCACGGACTCAAGGTTGTGAGGGTCCTCTCTTGGTCGAGCCCAGGGGTCTGGGGGATTAGATTCTGCTTCGTGACGGCGACCGACTTGGCACACGTCGAGGACGAGGGGGCGGCCGACTCGGGGTTCGGGCACTGGGTGGCGGTCCGCCGCGGCGTCCTCGTCCTGTACTTCATCTCGCTCGGGGTCTGGAGCGCCCACTACGGGATTCCCGGGCAGCACCAGGTGGTCGTCGCCTGGGTGTGCGGGGCGCTCGCCTGCGCGTCGCTTGGCCGGCCGTGGCGCGAAGTACTCCGGCTCCTGCGCGACTGGCTGCCGGTGATGATCCTGCTGAGCGCCTACGACTTCACGCGCGGCGCGGCCGACTCCCTCGGGATCGGCGTCCACGTCCACCCGATGATCGACTTCGACCGCTTCCTGTTCTTCGGCACGACGCCAAGCGAGTGGCTGCAGGCGCACCTGAACGACCCGAAGGTCGTCAACTGGCTCGACGTCGCCTTCACGCTGATCTACACGTCCTACTTCATCGTCCCGTTCACCGTCGCGGGGTTCCTGTGGGCGCGCGACCGGCTCGAGTTCCTGCGCTTCGCCCGGCGGATCGTCACCCTCTTCGCCGCCGGCCTCGCCACCTACATCGCGTTCCCGGCCGCCCCGCCGTGGATGGCCGCCGACATGGGTCTGCTGCACGTCGCCCGCACCACGTCGGATGGCTGGAAGGTGATCGGCGGGGGGACGTCCGGGCTGTTCGACGAGGGCCAGGCGAGCGTGAACCTGGTCGCCGCGGTGCCGTCGCTTCACTCGGCGCTCACGATGCTGGTGGCCCTGTTCCTCTGGCCTCGCGTGCGCCGCCCGCTGCGGCCGTGGCTTCTGCTCTATCCGCTGGCCATGGGGCTGGCACTCATGGCCACGGGCGAGCACTACTTCTTCGACATCCTGCTCGGGTGGATCTACGCCGGCACCGTGATGGGCGCATGGGCGTCGTGGGAACGCCGGCGGGAGCGCGTGACGGTGCGCGGCCGGTCGCGACCTCCCCGCTACCGGCTTCCCGCCGCCAATTCCGAGGGCCGAGCGCCGGGGGACTAGCGGTTCCATTCTGGCCGACGAACCCGGCTAGATACCAGGGTGAATGTCGACCCGTACGGGTTGTTCGTGTTGAAGCGGGGGTTGCCCAGCGGTCGGGCCCGCTATGGCCGTTCCGTCGCTCGCCACTGCTAGCCGCCGACTGTAGGTGGGATAGCCGTCCCGGATGTGGTCGGCCAGCACGTTGGCGGTTGCGTGGTCGATGTACGGGACGATCATCGCGACGACGGTGAGCGCAACGCCCGCGTACATCGCCGCGATGACCGATCGCTCATGCTTGACAAGTACCTTGGTCAGAGTTTCTCCTCTATTGGGGTGGGAGTCGTGTCAGGCTGATGCACGTCGTGCGCGCTGTTCGCGTGTGCTTTGTCGCTCATATGCCACTCCGGCCATCCGGCGCGATGTTCTGATTGACGCGGAACAGATTCGTCGGGTCATAGCGTCGTTTGATCGCTGCGAGCCGCTTGTAGGTGTCGGCGGGATAGGCCTCGTGGAGCCGAGCGGTCCCTTCGTCGCCGAGGAAGCTGACGTGGACCCCGCGTGCGGTAGGGCTCAACGCCGACAGCGAGTCAGCGACCCACGCCTCGTGCGAAGCGGCTTGGTCTGCGTCTTGGTGATTCGCGACGAATGTCACCATCATGGACCGGGCGCGGTGAGCGAAGGCGCTCGCGTTCGCCGGGACGCGCGCCATTGCGCCGCCGAGCACCCTGATCTGCACGGCCGTCGTCGGCGACGGCTGCGCTTGCATCCGCTCGAAGATCCTCGCCGCGGCGCGCGCGTCCAGCTTGTCGAGAAACATCGAGCGCGTGGCCATCCGGACCCGTGCCGGGTCGGGACCCTCCGCCGCATACAGCTGTTGATAGGGGATCGGCGTGACCGCGTCGGCGAGCGGCGTCGCGAGTGCGCGCAGCGGAGCGAGGGCTTGCTGACCGCGCTTGAGATCACCGGCATACGCCACGCGCACCATCAGTGCCAGCCGGCCGTGGTGTTCTGCGGTCACGAACGGCAGCGGCGGGAGCCGTGCGAGGACGGCGATCGTCGAGAGTTCGTCCGGCGCGTCGTCCGCGGCGGCGATGAAGGAGCCCAGGATCCCAGGGCTCGCCGGTAGCACCAGCAGCCCGCCCAGGATCGTGTCGATCTCGTGAAGCCGGTATTTCAGACGCGTCACGACCCCGAAGTTCCCGCCGCCGCCGCGGAGGGCCCAGAAGAGGTCCGGGTGCCGCTCATCGTCGACCTGGAGGCGTTCCCCGTCTGCGGTCACGAGCTCCACGGCGAGCAGATCGTCGATCGTCAGGCCGTGCTTGCGGACGAGCCAGCCGATGCCTCCTCCGAGGGTCAGCCCGGCAATCCCGACCGATCCCGTGTCCCCGAATCCAGTCGTGAGACCGTGCCGCGCCGTCTCTGCGGTGTATTGGCCGGCTGTGAGCCCGGCCTGGGCCCACGCGATCCGCCGCTGCGGGTCGACGTGCAGCGCGCGCATATTGGACATGTCCAAGACCAGTCCCCCGTCGGTCGTGCCGTGACCAGCGAAGCTGTGCCCGCCGCCTCGAACTGCGAGCTCAAGCCCTTCGGTGCGCGCGAGCGAGACTGCGAGCGCCACGTCAGCGGAATCGGCAGGGCGGACGATCAGCGCGGGTCGCCGGTCGACTGCGGCGTTGACCACTAGCCGAGCTGATTCGTACTCGGGATCGCCGGGCGCGACCACCTCACCAAGGAGCGCGGCGCGCAACTCCGGGATCGAGCCGGCTGCCGGACGAGGCGCCGAGCGCTGCTCGGCATAGTAGGTCGAATGCATCAGGTCCTCCATCGGTCTGTCTCCTCTGTGTGCGATTGGTCGATGTGTGTCAGGTCGTGCTGGCAACGGCGGTCTGCGCCTCGCGGATCGCGGTCTTGGCGACGGGGTCCGAGCGCTTGTCGCCCCGGACGAGCGTGAGGATCGCCGGGAGGGCGAGCAACGCGATCGCGCCGAGCACCCACAGCGCCTGCTGAAAGCCACTGGTGAGAGCGGCGGGGAGCGCGGTGCCGGCGTGAAGCAGGGTGTTGGTGTGGCCGGTGGCGACGCTTGAGGCGATCGCGATCCCGATCGCTCCGCCGAGCTGCCGGGAGGTGTTCATCAGCCCGGACGCAAGACCGGCCTGATGCTCGGCGACGCCGGCCAGCGCGGCGATCGAGATCGGGATGAACGCGAACGCGGTCCCTGCGCCGGCGATGACCATCGGGCCGGCGAGGTTGGCCAGGAAGTGCCCGTGGACGGGCCCTTGGCTTGCCCAGATCACGCCGGCGCCAATGAGCGCCATCCCGATCATCATCACGATGTTGGCTCCGCGGCGCGTTACTAGCCTCTGCGAGAGGCCGGCGAGCGCGATCGAGCTCAGCGATGTGGCGAGCCACGCGACCCCGGTCTCAAGGGCGCTGTAGTGCAGGACCTGCTGCATGTACAAGGTGCCAACGAAGATGAACCCGAAGAAGCTGGCGCCCGACAGCAGGGCGGCGATGTTCGCGGCGGCGAGCCTGCGGAGCCGAAAGATCGAAAGCGGCAACAACGGCTCCTGCGCCCGGCTCTCGATCGTCGCGAAGGCGGCGAGCAGCGCCACGGAACCCGAGAGGAGCGCGATCGTTCTTGTTGCTCCCCAGCCGTACTGCGTCGCGCCGGCGATCGCGTCAACCAGCAGCACCAGCCCGCACCGTGCCGGCGATCGCACCGAGCGCATCAAAGCTCCGGTGCACGGTGGCGGGCCGGCTGTCTGGGACGAGTCGCGGTGCGAGCGCCAGCGCGGCTGCGCCGATTGGGATGTTCAGATAGAAGATGTACTGCCACCCGGCGTAGCGGGTGAGGAGCCCGCCGCCGATCAGCCCGACGGTCGCGCCGGCGGCAGCGAGCCCGCCCCAGATCCCAAGCGCCTTGTTGCGCTCCGCGCCCTCCTCGAACATGTTCATCACGATTGACATGGCAGCGGGCACCATGCTTGCTGCGCCTAGTCCCTGAACGGCCCGGCTCCCGATCAGGAATGCTTCGCCGGTCGCGAGCCCGCAGGCCAGCGACGCCGCCGTGAACAGGGCAAGCCCGAGCATCAGGATCCGGCGGCGGCCGAGCAGATCCGCCGCGCGGCCGCCCAGCAGCGAGAAAGCCGCCGAACGTGATCGCGTACGCGGTCACGACCCATTGCAGGCTCGTCTCGGTGAAGTGCAGGTCGCGTCCGATCGTCGGCAGCGAGACGTTGACGATCGTCGCGTCGATGATCGTCATGAAGTACGAGACCGCCAACAACGCGAACGCGCGCCAGCGATTGATATTCGGCGATGTGGACGTCATTGGTCCTCCAGGAGAGGTCTGGTAGGGAAAGGCGCGAGTCGGTGAGCGAGGACGAGCGGTGTGCGACCGCTACGTGCCGTCCGCTTCGATTGGCGAGCCGGCCGTTCGCTCAGAGGCAGAGTGCCGGGCGCCGGCACACTTCACCATGCGTACACCGCAAAGGAGCTCCCCGCCGTTTGTCGGATTCCCGAAAAGGAACCGCGCCGGAGCTACTCGCCGCCGTCCACGACGACGCGCTCGCGGACCGCGGGCGCCGCCGGCTCGTCCTCGACGGCCACATCCGCGTCGGACTCGATCAGCGCGTGGATCCGCAGGGCCAGCCCGAGCTCGTCGCGGCGGCGGGTGATCGGATGCCCAATACGTTCCTCGATCGTGGCGAGCCGGTAGCCCACGGTTCGCTCGTGGACCTTGAGCAGCGCGCCGGCCGCGGACGCATTCTGACCCAGGCTGAAATAGGCCCGCAGCGTCGCACGCAGTCGGGCGGTCTTGGCGTCAGGGGCCGCCAGCGGTCCAAGCTCGCGTGCGACGAATTCTCGCGCGCGGCGCTCATCCTGGACGACCAGCGCCTCGAGCGCGACATCGTCATACCGGGTAACCGGCGCGCCGCCGATCATCGCGACCCTGTAAGCCTGGAGCGCCTGCCGGTGAGTCTGGACAAACCCGTGCTCACCGAAGGCCACATCGCCGCAGGCCAGAAACGTTCCTTCCTCGGGTAGGAACCGCTCCAGCGCCCGCGCCGCTGCAGCCCCGATCCGCGGACGTCCACCCAGCCAGGCCCACACCGAGCGCCCGGCGCCGCCCGCGATCAGCAACGCACAGCCCAGCTCCTGCGCGAGCTGCGTGGCGCCCGCCTCGGGGCTCCGACCCCAGGCAACCACGCCGACGTGATCCACGCGCAAGCGGTACCCGAGCTCCTCCTCGGAAACCGGCATGCCCGCGAGCAGCTCCCGCGTCAAGGACGCGCGTTTGCGCTCCTGACTGCGCAGCAGCCGGTCACGCTCCGCCTGGTACACCTCCGCAAGTTGTCCTGTGACCTGGTCGACGTACGCGAACAGGTACCGCGACAGGACCCGGAGCGCCTCGACCCGCCGCGCGTCCGGAAGTCCCCGGCGCTCCACCTCTGCGCACATCTGCTCCCAGAGGCTGGCATGCCCGATCGAGTAAGTCCGATGCAGCGCCGCCCACGGGAGCCCTTCGTTGGCCGCCAGCAGCGCCTCGTCGACCGCGCCGGGCGGCAGGCGCTCAGGCATCGCACGGCCGTGTCCCAAACCGTGTGCCACCGCACGCAGGTTCGCCACGATGCTGGCCCGTTCGACGTCGGCCATGCCCGGGTCGATGCCCTCGAAATACTCCGGCACCTCGTCGTGGAGCCGATCGTCCACGACATCCGTGACCTCCTGCGCGTTGGAGTCCAGCCAAGCCGCAAGCTGCCGAATATCGGCATCCACGTCTCCCATGTAGCGAGTCTACCCCTCGATCACGCCGGCGCTGCGAGCCCGAACAGGACCATGAGGCGGCGAACTCGCCGCTCGAGGTCGGGTGGCGTACAGACGGCTGACCCGATCGCAAGCTGCGCCAGGATCCGAGGGCATCAATGCATGCGTTCGCTCCCCCTGATCCCGACCGGGTGAGCACGTGCCAGAAGCGGTCAGCGCGCGCGGCAAACACTGCGACGTGATCGGGGATCGGCCTCGACGCTCCGCGGGTTGAGCCAGGGCACCTCGCCGCTCTGCGGATCCGGTAACTCGGTGCGCCGTCTTTCGCGACATCGGTGAGGTCCGTTGCGCGCCACCCAGCAACAGTTCGAGCCCTCGTTTGAGCGATTCGGGAGACAAAAGGAAGCCCACATGGAGTCAGCAGACGTAGTCGTTAAAAGGGACCGGCTGGCGACGGCTTGCCGCGGCGTGCGAGCTGCAGCGCGCCGGCAGCGGACCGACGTCCACTCGGGCGAGCGTGCCGCCGCCGAGGTGCTCACCCCGACCGGTGATCGCACCGGCAATCCACCATCGGACTGTCACCGGCCGTTGAAATCGTCGCCTCCTGCATCACACACACGACAAAGACAGAGGAGAGGCACCGAGCATGATCGTCGATAAGCGCCCCGAACTGAACGCCGAGCTGATCGAGCTCTACTGCGATTGGCGTACCCGCTGCGAGGAGGTGCGCCAGAACTATGAGCGCTTCTCGAATGCCCGCAGAGCGGAGCGGGCACTGACGTACGCCGCCTTCGAGGCTGCGCTGGATTGCGAGGAGTCCGCGGCAGAAGCGTACGCCGCGCGAATCCGGCGGTTCGCGGTCGCGGCGT
>CAWJDF010000008.1:0-568081 GCA_963841535.1 uncultured Solirubrobacterales bacterium
CCGTCGTCCCCAAGGGCCAAGCCACCACCGACTATTTCCGGTACGGGACCACAACGGCCTATGGCCTTCAGACGAGCCCGGCGAGCGCCGGTTCGGGAACCGGGTCCGTTGGCGTCCATGCCACCATCCATGGACTGACCGCGAACACGGCCTACCACTACCAGCTGGTTGCGCAAAACAGCGGGGGCACCTCGTACGGCGCTGATCAGACGCTGACGACGACCTCGAGCGAGGCCGTCGTGCTCGGTCACGAAGGATTTGTCTCGCCCGGCTCGGTGGTCGGCGTCGAGCTCGGCTGCTTCCACGGCACGAGCACCTGCAAAGGCCACCTGACGATGAGCCACGACGGCACCGTGATCGGCCAGCGCGACTACTCGATCCCGGCCGACAGCGGCGGCTTCCAGAACATGGTGCTGACCTCGGCGGGCAAGCAAATGCTCGGGTCGAACAGCACGTTCCACCTGCTCGCAGTCACGGTGACGGCCACCGGCAGCACCGGCCAGAAGCTGTCGTTCGTGATCCATCTCGCGCGCTGGGTGTGGCACTGATCCCGCCACGCTGAAAGGGGGCGGGCGCGCCGGCCCGTTGGCCGGCGCGCCCAGCGCGTCGGCGGGCTGACCTGCAGGAATCGTCTTGATAATGACCGAATCGGTTGACCGTCTCGAGGCCTGCGCTATGAAGAAGGCGTTGGGTCGATGGAGAACAGCCACGGACCATGAGTAGGGGCGAGCATGAGCGAGCGAAGCCGTTCGAGGCCCAGCATGCGGCGATCATCGCCAAGACCTTGGCCTGGGCAGATGAGGCGGCAGCACGCGACGACTATGTAGAGGCCGTACGGTGGGTCGAGACGGTGCGCGCCCCGGGTAACGAGCTCCCGGGCGAGTACAAGGCCAAGCACGTGAAGTGGCGGAGCGCTATGGAAACCGAGCAGCGCAGCGGAGGCAGCTAGACCTCGGGTTCGATGACCGGCGCGGCCTCGCTCCCCCAGTCTGGCGGGTCGCCGAGTAGCACGTAGTGCCGACGATCGTCGCGGGCGAGACGCTCTTGCCGTACCAGGGAGTGGATCGCGGTGGTCGTCGTTGGACGCTGGGCGCCGATGATGCTCGCGAGCATTTCGTGCGTGAGACGAAACGGCACCACGGTGCCCTGCGGTGTGACCCGCCCCCACATGCTGGCCAGATGCCAGAGCGTCGCCAGAAGCCTGTCCTCGACGCGAACGAAATGCTGGGCGGCCATGAGATAGGCGAGCGATCGCGAACGCCGAAGCAGCCGACCCCCGATTGCGGCTGAGAGCTCCGGCCAGCGCCCGATCAGCTCCGTCGCTCGACCATCCAGGAGCCCCACGCGCGCGTGTTCGAGGACACGCCAATCCGTAAGGGTCGGAACGAGACTGGGTATTAGGTCGTCTTCCCATGGGCGGATGATGTCGGTCGGGCCGACCACCTCATAGGACGACACACGCCCGAGCCGCAGGGTGCGAATCATGAGTCCCTCCAGTAACAACAGGCCCGTCGCACCGTGATCCACGGCCGGGGGTTCCCAAGGCCCTTTCGGGACCCGGAAGGTGCGTACACGAACTAGCTCTGTGGCAAGCTCTCGCGCCTCCGGCGGCATATCCTCGGCGAGGTCCGGATCTGCTCGGAGCAGGCGTATGGCTGGCACGGGCACTCTGTCGGGGGAAGCTACTACGGGGCGTTGATCGAGCGCTCCCCCCGTATACCCGCCTCCGCTCAGCTGTCATTCGCCGGATCGCGGCGTCCGACGCATGACACTCAAGCAGAGGCCGCAGTACTCGTTTTGTGTCAGCCTACATACGATTTTTGGTGTCGTACGGGCGTGCGTCCCTACGCTTAGGGGAAGATCACCGTTGCACGCCCGCTCCGGTCCCGGCAACACATGTGCAGTCCAGCGATCCCGGCCAGACGTCGGATCGACTGCCTTCTCCTGACTCATCATGAACGAACACCTTCGTGTCTACGCGTCCCTCTTGCCGCTTGCGGTGCACCGCACGCCGGTTGGGAGCGGCGAGTGACCCTCGACGGCGAGGCGCGGAGCGCCGTTGGTTCGGAGGAGAGTTCCGACACCGAGCAACCTGACGGCGCAGCGAAGGTCCCTGCCGAGACGATGGCGGCCGTGCCGGGGCCGACCGGCGGCCGCCCGGGGATGCGCCGGGTATCCACGTGGCTGGGTGGCTCCAGGCTGGGGCTCGCCGCGATGGCTCTCGCGGTTGGCGCGGGTGCGGGGCTCGGGGCCGTCGCGTTTCGGTGGCTGATCTACACCTTCACCTGGCTCGCGACCGGCTATCAGCAGTTCGGCCAGCAAGGCCACGTCCAAAGCCACCATGCTCCCTGGCTTGGGATCTGGTTCCTCCTCATCGTTCCGGTGGTGGGTGGATTGCTCTATGGCCCTCTGATCCAGCGCTTCGCTCGCGAAGCGCGCGGCCACGGCGTTCCCGAGGTGATGTTGGCCGTCGCCGAGAACGGCGGTCGAATTCGCCCCCCGGTGACGATCGTCAAGGCGCTTGCCTCCGCGATCTGCATCGGCGCGGGCGGATCGGTCGGTCGCGAGGGGCCGATCGTGCAGATCGGGTCCGCGTTCGCCTCCACCCTCGGTCAGCTGGTCCGGATGTCCGAGACGCGGCTGCGGATTATCGTGGCCTGCGGAGCAGCCGGCGGAATCGCGGCGACCTTCAACGCGCCGATCACCGGTCTCTTCTTCGGATTCGAAATCGTCCTGCGCGAGTTCTCACTCGACGCGATGTTCGCGACGATCCTCGCCGCGGTCACTGGCGACTTGGTCAGCCGGGCGTTCTTCGGCTCGGCCCCGTTCTTCACCGGAATGCCCCACGGGCTCGTCGCCGGCAACGACTACAGCTACCTGTTGATCGCGCTCCTGGGCCTGGCTGCCGGACTGATCGGGGTGGGGCTCAAGACTCTCCTGTACCGGCTCGAGGATGCGGTCGATGACTTGTGGAACGGCCGGCCCGAATGGGCGCGCCCGGCCGTGGGCGGGCTCGCACTTGGCGCGCTACTGCTTGTCCTCCCGCAGATGTACGGGGTCGGCTATCCGGTCATGGACAAGGTCGTGGCCGGCCACGTCGTGCTCTGGTTCATCGTGATCTTGATGCTCGGCAAGATGCTGGCGGCCAGCCTCACCCTCTCGATCGGAGGGTCAGGCGGCGTCTTCGCACCGTCACTGTTCACCGGCGCGATGGCAGGGATGGCGTTCGGCATCGTCGCCAATCACGTCTTCGGCTCGTCGATCGGGCCGCCGGCGATGTACGCGGTCGTCGCGATGGGCGGCGTGTTCGGCGCGGCCGCGCAAGCCCCTCTCACGTCGATCGCAAGTGTGCTGGAGATGACGGGCAATTTCACCCTCACCGTGCCGGTCATGCTCGCCACGGGCATCGCCGCCGCGCTCTCCAAGCGCCTTACCTACGGCAGCATCTATACGACCAAGCTGCTGCGCCGCGGGATCGACATCGAACGCCCCAAAGCCCCCAACATGCTTCAGCGGCTCACCGTGGCAGAGGTCATGCAACCTCTCGACACCGTCGATGGCCCAGCCAGACCGCAGCCGCAAAACGGCGCGGCCAGCTCGTCGACCCCGACCACGGAAATCATCGAACGTCTAATCGGACCGGTGACCGCGGTCGACCAACCGCAGGCGCTGTTCCCCGACGAGGATCTCGAGCAAGCGCTGCGACAGCTGGTCCTCTTCGGTCGCGACGGGCTGCCGGTGCTCTCCCACAATCGTGAGCAGCTCCGCGGCTGGATCACGCGTCAGGACCTGCTAGGGGCCCTCGGGGACCGCGTGGTTGCATCCACGCCCGAGATCGAGCGCGGAGCGCTGGCCGCGGAGTTCGCGATCGACGAACCCGAGTTGCGCCTGCACGTGCCGACGACGCCCGTTCGGGGCTATCGGATAGTCGAGGCGACGATCCGATCCGGCTCGCCAGCAAGCGGCCAACGCGTCCGAGAGGTCGATTTGCCTGCTGGTTGCCTTCTGGTTGCCGTGAGCAAGAACGGGAAGATGGTGGCGCCTCCGGACGACTTGCAACTCGATCCCGGCCACAAGGTGGTCGTGCTCGCGGCAATCGAGTCAGAGGACCGACCGGCTGCCGGATCGGAGAGTGCCGCTTGACTGGCTCGACTCGCCGACGGTCACGTCCCCCCACGAACCGCGGAGGACGGAGGTTCCGCGGCTCGACTACCGGCGGCACCGGGATGAGTCCGCGCAGCGCGGCAACCGCCACCGCCACATGTCACCTGTTGCGCGAGGACCCATATCTCGCCGAGGGAATCTCGTCGGGACGCCGAGAGCGTGCCGAAGATGCGTGTATCGCGTGACGTTGGAGATCAGGCGCGGGAGATTGAATGGCCCGCCTGTAGATCATGTCCTTGACGGGTTTGGGCTGCTCGTGCTCGAGGGCCTGCTTCTCCGGCGAGTGGACGTCGGTGCTCGCTCAGCAGCGGAGCTCCTAGGGCCGGGTGACCTCCTCCGTGCACGCGAGGTCTATAACGCCCAGCGGATCCTCCCGCAAGCGAGCGCATGGCGGGCGCTCCAGGGCACCCGCCTTGCCGTGCTCGATGACGGCGTCGTCGAGCGCATGGCCCACTATTCGGGAGTCATCGGCCGGCTGCTGGACCGCAGCGTCGAACGCTCGCGACGGCTTGCCGTGAACATGGCAATCGTGCACCGCCCGAGAGTCGACATCCGTCTTCAGATGCTGTTCTGGCATCTCGCTGAGCGCTGGGGGCGCCCCTGCGATGGCCGGACGATGCTTCCATTGCGACTCACGCACACGATCCTCGCCCCCTCTCTGTCAACGTCCGGCGAGACGCTCACCATCGAGGAATTACTGACCTTGAGGGCGAGAACGGAGACTGCCGGAAATGTTGGAGACGAGCACGAATGGAGCTGGAGCCGGAGGCGCGGTTGAGGCTGCTGCCGCCGGCCACGAAGACCAGGGAGGCGGAGCCGAGCTGGGCTTTGTGGCCGGCGGGCGCGCCGCGCCGGCGGGGGTGCCTGACCCCGAGCTGGTCGAGCAGGCGAAGCGGCGGTCGTTCACGGCCGCGTACAAGGCGCGGATCCTGGCCGAGGCCGACGCGTGCACGGCGCCGGGCGCGGTCGGCGAGTTGCTGCGCCGCGAGGGCCTATACACATCGCATCTGACCTATTGGCGCAAGCAGCGCAAGAACGGTGCGCTGAAGGAGCTCGGCAAGCCGCGCGGCCGCAAGCCGGCCGACAAGCGCGACGCGGAGATCGCCGGGCTGACACGGCGGGCCGAGCGCGCGGAAGCCGAGCTCGCGAAAGCGACGAAGGTCATCGAGATCCAGGGGAAACTCTCAGCGCTGTTGGAGGAGATGCTCGGTACCGAGAGCGCGCACAGGAGCACCGAGCGATGATCGAGCGGACCGTCGAAGAACTCACGCCGATCATCGGGACCCGGCCCGCGTGCCGGGCGCTCGGCGCCTCTCCAGCGACCGTGTACCGCCGGCGGCGGCCACCCGCGCCGCCGCGGCCGCCCCGGCCGCGCCCGACACCTGAGCGGGCGCTGAGCGAGCCGGAGCGGGCCGAGGTGCTGGAGGTGCTCGCCTCGGAGCGGTTCGTTGACGTCTCCCCGGAGGAGACCTGGGCGACGCTCCTGGACGACGGCACGTACCTGTGCTCACCACGGACGATGTACCGGATCCTCGCCGCCGAGTACGGCGAGGTACGCGACCGCCGTGACCAGCTGACCCACCCGCCGTACGCCAGGCCCGAGCTGCTCGCCGAGCGCCCGAACGAGCTGTGGTCGTGGGATATCTCGAAGCTGAAGGGTCCGGTGCGCGGGATCTGGTTCTACCTGTACGTGATTCTCGATGTGTTTAGCCGCTACATCGTCGGCTGGACCGTCCAGCAGCACGAGAACGCCGAGCTCGCGACCGCGTTGATCGAGCAGGCGACCGAGCAGCAGCAGATCACCCCGAAGATCCTCACGCTGCACGCCGATCGCGGTGCGCCGATGCGCGCCAAGCTGCTCGCGGAGCTGCTCGAAGACCTCGGCGTGACCAAGACACACAGCCGGCCGTACACCTCCAGCGACAACCCGTACTCGGAGTCGAACTTCAAGACCCTGAAGTACCGGCCCGCGTTCCCCGCCCGCTTCGACAACATCGAGCACGCCCGCGACCACAGCCGCCAGTTCGTCGACTGGTACAACCACCAGCACCGCCACTCCGGGATCGGGCTGATGACCCCCGCCGTCGTCCACCACGGACACGCCCCGCAGCTGCACGCCGCCCGCGCCGTCGTGCTCGGCGACGCCTACGCCCGTCACCCCGAACGATTCGTCCGCAAGCCACCCGCCCCGCCGAAGCTGCCGACCGCCGTCTGGATCAACAAGCCGACCGAGAAGGAGGCAGCCGCTCACTAAATTCGAACACGAAGCGTCTCACCGGGCTTGACAGGCTCCGGCCGACCTGGTCGCCGCACAGCGCCCAACCATCAGCGGCGCGCTGGCTGATCTGCAGCGCCGCGCAAATCGTGCGTCCGACACCTGAGGGCTGGCTGCTGCTCCGAACGCCGCCGGGAGAACCGGGAAGCAACGGAGTCCACGATCGGGCCCGCCTCTAGCCGCTACTCCGACGGATGCACAGAAGAGTCCTGGTCCCGATCCGGCGCCGCCGCATGCGGCGGGCTCGTCTTGCGTCTGGCCGACAAAGCGAGGCGTCTGACCTCAGCTTGCAACGCAGCATCGTGCCGCCGCCGCGCCGCGGACCACTGCTGGCTCTTCAGCGCCAGCGATAGCGCCTGACGATCCGTTGCTTGTCCGTTCATATCGACGTGCCGTCCCTTCCTCGCGGGCGGTCATTGTTCGGTCTGGTCCGGTCGCCAATCAAGGCTCCTCGTTCGCCTTCTGACCTAGCCTGAGCGGCGCCGTGGCGATGTGGTCAGCGCGGTTACGGTTACAGAGTCGGGTCGGTGGACGCTCCCTCATCGCGGCCCGGACGCTCGCCCTCCGTCGCACGATGCAGAAGAGCGGCTCTGGACCAACACCCGATGCTCCTGTAAGCGCGGTGACGTTTACGTACTGCGGTCGGCAATGATCCAACGCGACAGGTGTTTCGCGAAGGCAGTGCGACCCCCGCGCCATACCGCCAGGCTCCTCCGCAGTCGTCGGCACATCGCGGCCATCTTCCCGCTGGCCGTCGGGATCGTGCTGCTCGCTCAGGTCGGAGTCGCGACGGCTGCGTCTGGACGCGTCGCAGTCTTTCCTGTCCCGGGGAGCGAGTACAACCGTTCCCAGACCCAGATCACCTTCCGCGGCGCACCTGCGAGTCAGCTCGGGTCAGTGCGGGTTGTCAGCTCGCAGACAGGTGTCCATTCGGGCCACATCGCAGGCGACGCTGACGGGCAGGGCGGGAGCTTTCTCCCGGATCAGCCATTTGCCGCGGGCGAGACGGTCACCGTCACCACCGACCTGAGCGTGCTCGGCTCTGGCAGCGGAACATTCAGCTTCCAGATCGCGCAACCCTGGGGACTGCTTCCGTACGGCAAGCTCCCGCTAGTCTCCCCTGGCCGCAACGGCGTGCAGCATTCTCGTTCACGGCCGGATTTGCAGCCGGCCGCTGCTACGGTGACCGAGAACCACGCACCGGAAAGCGAAGGAGACATCTTCGTCGCTCCCCAGTTCGGCCCCCGTCAGGACGGTCCGATGATCCTCGACCCGCAGGGCAACCTCGTGTGGTTCGACCCGTTCCCGGTCTCGCAGAACACCCTCGTCACCGACTTCCGCGTCCAGCAACCTTCAAGGCCAGCCCGTACTCACCTGGTGGCAGGGGAACACCAACTCGGGCCACGGCCGCGGCGAGGGCGTGATCCTCAACCGCGGCTACCAGCAGATCGCGACGGTCAAGGCTGGCAACGGGGCTGGACATGGGCCTGCACGAGTTCCTGGTGACCTCCCAGGGAGACGCATACATCTTCGCCCTCGCCGGTGCACCTGCCGGGCGTCGGCAAGCCGCCGGTCGACGCGGTGGTGCAGGAGATCGACATCAAGACCGGGCTCGTCCTGTTCGAGTGGCACGCACTCGACCACATACCGCTGAGCGCCTCATACTTCACGCCGAAGAGTCCGGGGCACATCTTCGTTCCCTACCACGCCAACTCGATCGCGGTCGACCGCGACCGCAACCTGCTGATCTCGATGCGGAACACCTCCGCGGTCTACAAGATCGACCACCAGACCGGACAGGTGATGTGGACGCTCGGCGGCAAGCAGTCGAGCTTCAGAATGGGTGTGGGCACGAGTACCTGGGGCGAGCGTGACGCGATCGTGCAGCCTGACAGCACGCTGACGGTGTTCGACGACGGCGCCGGACCGCCGAGAGTCCATCCCTACTCGCGGGCGATCCACGAGAGCATCGACGACGCGGCGATGACCGCGACGCTGCTGCGGTCCTACGCCCACTCGCCACAGCTCTCGGCGAACTTCGAGGGCTCGGCACAGCTACTGCCCGACGGGGACACCCTCGTCGACTGGGGCCAAGCAGCCCTACTTCTCGGAGTACAGCCCGACCGGCCGCCAGATCTTCGACGCCCATTTCACCGCGCCGAGCGGGAGCTACCGCGCCTACCGCTTTGCCTGGAACGCGGAGCCGCCATCACAGCCCGCACTTTCGGTCTTGGCCAACGCCAATGGTGCCGCCGACCTGTATGCCAGCTGGAACGGCGCGACTGAGGTGTCCTCGTGGCGCGTTCTTGGCGGCCCTTCCGCTGACGCGCTCGCGCCGGTCGGAGGTTCGGGCAAGCACGGCTTCGAAACTCACATCCACGCGCACAGCGCGTCCCACTACTTCGCGGTCCAGGCGCTCGATGCTTCCGGACACGTCCTCTCCGCTTCGCCGGCGACAGCCATCCCTTCGCACATCGCCATCTAGCCGCAGCGCATTCGTGCCCCCGAACGGCGGCGTCGGCGGGCTGCCAGTGGGATGTTTCACCAATCGCCGATGTCACATCAAGACCAGCGTCTGGGCCGGGAGAACCCTGGTCTCGCCCACCGGCAGCGAGTACCCGGCGAAGAACACCGGCGGGCTCGTGTACTTCAAGCTCTCCCCCGCCGGACGCCGGCTCCTCGCACGCGCCCGGAACCACCGGCTCGCGGTGCGGGTGACCACACAGGACTCCTCCGGAGCCAGAGCGACTGTCGGGCTCAACCTCGTTCCCTTCTACACGCGCGGCGCCGGGCCGCACCGCACTCTGGCCAACTCCCCCACGCTACGGATCGTCGGCCTCACCGACTTCGCGTCCAACGGCAGGGTCGGCGGCATCCTGACCGCCTGTCTCAGTAGCACGCCATGCCACGCAACGGCGAACCTGTCGGTCGGACACACCCTTATCGCCCGTACCGGCAGTGAGTTCCTCGGCGCCAACGAGCTCGGATACCTGATGTTCAGCCTCACCCCGGCCGGTCACACGCTGCTCGTCCGCGCTCCCGGCAATCAGCTCGCCGCCCACCTGGCCGTTCGTGCCGGCAACACGACTGCGAGCGCGACCATCGCACTGGTCGGGTTCCGCTGAGAGGCCTTCCCCCGCTTCGACCAACACAAGCCCGCAACCTTGCTCGCGGGCTTGTGTTGGTAGGTGGTGCCGAGTCCCCGGAGCGCCACTCCGGGGAGCGGGGGATCCAACCCTCGGGGCGAATCGTGCGGTGATCCGCAGGAAGCGCTCGCCCGCCGTGAGCGCGAGCCCGTCAGCTAACTCCGCAGGCACAGGCGCAGATTCATAACGGGAGCGAGACCCCCGCCGACATCGAATGCCCAACTCCGACATGTTTCGCGCGCGCTTCTTGGTGCCGGCCGTGCTCGTCCTCGGCCTGGTCTTCGTCCCGCCGGCCGGGGCCACGCCTGCGCGGATCGGCGCGACCAAGGCCTCGCCTTTCGCCCGCGTGTTGAGAGTCGGCGATCAGGGGTCCGACGTGCGCACGCTGCAGAACTGGCTCACGCGGGTCGGTCTCCCGACTGCCTCTGACGGCAGCTTCGGACCGGCGACTAAGGGATCGGTAAAGCGCTTCCAGCGCGCCGCCAGCCTGCAGCCGGTGACCGGTACCGTGGGTACTGCGACCGCCACAGCGCTGCAGGCGTGGGTGCAACAAGGCCGCAAGGTCGCGTTGTCGCAATCGCTCGACCCAGCCAACGCCGCGTCTCCGTTCGGGCGGGTTCTGCGGGTCGGCGACCGCGGCAGGGATGTCAAGAAGCTGCAGACCTGGCTCACCCAAGTCGGAATCCCGACCGCGGCCGACGGAAGCTTTGGCTCCGCCACACGGCAATCTGTCCGTCGCTTTCAGACCGTCGCTCAGCTTGCCCCTGTGACCACTGTCGGCGCGCTCACGGCCAAGACGTTGCGATCATGGGTCAGGCAGGGCAAGACGATCGACGCCGCTAGCGGCGATCCCAGCTCCGCTCCCGCCGGCTGGACGTTCCCGCTACGCCCCCTCGCGCGAGTGCTCACGCCCTCTGACTGGACACTGGATCAGGGCGTCGACATCGGAACGGTCAACAACGCCTGCGGCGCGATGGTGGTCGAGGTGGCGATCGCGCCGGGGACGATCGTGCAGGAGGGCGCCGACGGGTTCGGCCCTTACGCCCCGGTTCTAAAGGTCGCCGGTGGACCGCTGGCCGGGCGCTACATCTACTACGGTCACGCCAAGCCCGCGCTCGTGCCGGTCGGCGCACAGGTCACCGCGGGCCAGCCGATCGCGGAGGTCGGCTGCGGGAGCGTCGGCATCTCGGACGCCCCACATCTGGAAATCGGAATCAGCGCGCCCGGCGGGCCGCCATGCTGCCCCGCCATGCACCAGACCTCGCAGCAGATGTACGGAATCGTCCGCCAGCTCTACAACTCGGCGCCCTGAACAGCCGACGTGCTCGGGTCCTGTCACCCGGACCGTTCGCGCTCAACCCACCTCGCGCGCGATGGGTAGCCGTTTCTCCGTTCGGACGCGACTGTGTGCCGGTCCCATAGGTGTCGGTTACGCGGACTCACAGCGCGGCCCGATGAGGCGAGGGCGTCACGGATTTGAGCAGGCGCGCGCCCGACGCGTAGACGAACGCGTGGTAGAGGATCGACCAAGCCGCCAATGTGACCCCGAGCAGGTGAGCCCCGGTCGCATACCACGCGACCGCAGCCAGCCCGGAAACCACGAGCTCCTGCATGAGTCGAAGGCCTTCAGCATGCCGGGCGCGGTGGAAGTCCACCGCACCCCAGAAGCCGAAGCCCACGAGCGGTGCGCCGACTCCGAGCAGAATCTTCGCCGGCGTCCCCTGTCCGGTATGGATGCCCCAGTCCGCCAGCGCGATAACCACACCAACCTCGAGCATCACCCGCAGCACTAGGCTGAACCGTTCGCGCGTGCTCACCGCGCGCTTCTCTCGGGCGCGTGCATCGCCTCGGCTCGCGACCTGGCGAACGCGGGAGCTCCTCGGGCGCGGCCAATCGCTTCGTCCATCGCCGCCGCTGGCTTTCGCGTCGCGGGGCCGTGGCCGACGAGCAGCAAAGTCGGCTCGAGCGAACGCAACTGCGCTGCTGATTCAAGGACTCTCGCTCTGTCCCAGCTGGCCATCGCGGCGAAGGGGAACCGCAGGTAGAAATGGCTTGCGACCGCGACACGGCCATACGCGGTGAACGTGTCGCCCGCAATCAACGCGCCGTCACGGATGTCTAGGAACGCTACATGCCCGGGCGTGTGGCCAGGGGTTGCCACAACCTGGAGACTCCCCACGCGGTCACCATCGCTCAGTCGCACGTCCGGCGATTTCTTGAGCTTCGGCCACGCACCGGGCAGCTTCCCGTTCACGATCTGCTCGCCCGCATGGATCCGCGCGTCCAGTTCCGGCATCAACACCGGGACGGACGCGCCAAGCCGCTCGGCGAGCGCATCCAACGCGCCCACGTGATCGCCGTGACCATGGGTTAGCGCAATCCGACGGATCTGCCCTCCCTCTCGCTCGGCGGCCGCGATCAGCGCTTCAGCAGCGCCCCCCGTCGTCGTGTCCACCAGCGTGAAGCCATCCTCCTCGCGCACGAGAAAGGCATTGACGAACCGCACCCGCGTGAGCTGGATCACGTACTTGCTGACAGAAATGGACTTCACATGAACCTCCTACTCGGGACCAGACCGCTCCACCGACCAACGCGTCGCGGAGCGATCACCCGCCAAGACTTCGTCCCATCCGTTGTGGGCAGTGACAGGCAGCTGCCTCGCAAGCGGCGCGCGGAAGGCGCTGCCGAAGTCCCCTGCCTCGGTGACACCCGAGGCCATCACATGGCCAAACCTAGCGAGCAGGTATCCCCGCCACCACCTTCTTAGTCATACGAATGACAGCTCGCTGCCCCACGTTCACCGGATCACTATCGGCTGGCCGGAGCCGCGCCCCCGACGCATCGACTCCTAACGCGTGGCTGCGTCGCTCGGGCGATCGCGTCAGGGAGATAGTCGGGGATTTGTCAGAGCCCGTCGGCTAACCGCTCGCCGCTCCCCACCACGCTGATCGACTGAAGCTCGAGCAGCTCGCCGGGTGGATCGCCGCGCAGAAGCCACTCCCGACCGACCCGTTCGATCAGTCCCTGCCGAGCCAGCACCGAGAGCCCCGTGCTGACGCTCGGCCGGCGGGCGGACACGAGGTCCGCGATGATCGCGTGCGTGAGGCGCAGTGGAACGATCACCCCCTCGGGGCGAACTCGGCCCCAGCGGTCGGCCAGGTGCCAGAACAGCATGTGCAGACGGACCTCCACGCGGTTGTGGTGGGCGATGGCC
The DNA here is from genome assembly GCA_963841535.1 of uncultured Solirubrobacterales bacterium. Classification (GTDB taxonomy): domain Bacteria; phylum Actinomycetota; class Thermoleophilia; order Solirubrobacterales; family Solirubrobacteraceae; genus Palsa-465. The sequence goes on from CAWJDF010000008.1 coordinate 12,800, forward strand.
ATCGCGGCGGCCAGGTTGCGCGAGCGCTCGAGCGCCTTGGCGACGAGCCGACCGGTCAGCTCCGGATAGCGGGCGAGGCGGACAGCGGCGTACCGGTCGAGCACTGCGATCCGTGCCTGCTCCAGCACGCGCCAGCCACTCGTGTGCGAGAGCGTTGACTGCGCGCCTTCCCCCTGCCACGGGCGAAGCAGATCGCCTTGGCCCAAGAGCTCGGCCCCGAGACCGCCCTGGATCGTCACACGACGGATCAACAGCCCGCGCAGCACGAGCAGCCCGATTCCACCTGGAGTCATGTCGGCCTGCGGCCCCTCCCAGCGGCCGCGTGGCAAATGTATCGCGGGCGCGAGGCAATGCTGAGTCGCGTCAGGTCGTTGTGCTGCCATGAGCCCCTCGGCCAGGTCAGGGTCCTCTGCCAGCACACGACAGAGCTGCGGTTTTACAGCTTTCGGTGGGATTGTCCGCTTCATGCCTCCCGCTTCGAATACGCCGTTCTGCACCGTCACGACGCGCGCTCGTACTTCCGCGTCGGCGAGGCCACGATCAGTTGCGATGGAAAGCCCCAGCACGTGAGCAACTCCTGATGCTTGATGTGCCACGCGCTGGTTTCAAGCAGCATCGCTAGCTCGATCGGTCGGCAACCACCGAGTAGCGACGGCCAGCGCTCCGAGACCGAGTCCCAGGCATCCGACACCATCCGTCCGGTTCTCGTCACACCATGGGTCAGGCTCACAACACAAAGCAGCGCGTCGGGCGCGAGAAGCCGACCGGCCTCACCAAGGACAGTGCCTGCGTGATGATAGTCAAGCAGGTCGAACAGATAGCAGGCGACGAATCGGTCGAACTGGCCATCGCTACCTGGGAGCACACGCCCTGGTGGGTCGATCAGCACGACCTCGGCCCGCGGCGCCCACGGCGCCAACCGTCTGCGCGTAAGCGAGGCCATCTTCGGGCTGATCTCGACGCCCCGATATTGCGCGCTAGCGGGCAGCCAGTCACGCAAGAGCTCAGCGGCGAACCGACCGGTGCCGCACCCCAGCTCGAACACCCACCGCGCATGCTCGAAGCTCCCCAGATCGGCGAGACGGCGGGTGACCGCGTGCTCGTAGAACGCCTGCGTGTCCTGCAGCCGACCGATTCGATCGTAGGCGTCACGGGCCCGCTCGGCATTCAGCGGCACGATCGTGGCCCCACTAGCCGCCATCTCGAGGCGGACGCTCCTCGGGCGCCGCCCCAGTCTCGCGATTGGGCATCGCATCGCGTACTCGCTCGAGGCCGTCAGGTTCGCTCAGCGCTCGCTCGGCCGGTCGCCACAAACGCAGGTAGCTCGCGCTTATCGCCGCCCGCGCCGTCGCCAGCTCGCTCAGTAATCGGGCAGCCATTTGTGTGCGGTCCATCAGCTCGACCTTACAGTGTAAAGTCTTTGGCCATCGGAAGGCCGCGTGCAGCCACATCTCCGCGATCGGATCAATCGCCGCAGCGCCCGCTGAACCGGGATGTGATCCTCGACCGCGCCATGGCGCTGATCGAGCGTCAGGGGCCCGACGCCCTGAGCATGCGGCGTCTGGGCGCGGCGCTTGGCGTTGAGGCGATGGCCATCTATCACCACTTCGCCAGCCGCGAGGACCTGCTCCGGGCGATCGGGGATCGGCTCCTGGAGCCGCTGCACGAACTCGAGCTGGGTGACGAGTGGCGCAAGGCTTGCCGGCGGTTCGCAATTGCGTTGCGCGATCTCGCGGTCGCACGCCCGGCCACGTTTCAGCTCCTCGGCCTGCGGCCGCTCGACACCCCCGCGTCACTGCGCCCGGTTGAACGGCTCCTCGGCGTGCTCGTCGCCGAGCGGTTCACTCCGCACCAGGCGCTCGCCATCTACCGCGCGACCGTGAGCTATGCCCGGGGGTACGCCCTTGCGGAGGCGACCGGCTTCACCGTCGACGCCACCCGACCCGCCGGCCGCCGGCGGCTGGCGGGACTTCCGGCAAGCGAGTTCCCGATCCTGGCCGGCCGAGCCCCAGAGCTCGCCGAGCTCGACGCCGATGCTGCCTACGAGCTCGGCCTGGGCGCGCTGCTCAAGGGGCTAGGAGCGCAGATCCGGCCTGGTCCGCGATGACATCGCGTGAGGCCCGGGCCCGGCCTGCCGCCTGTGCCAGGCCGCGACCGACCCCCGCTCACCGGCGAGCTTGAACCATGTCGCCGACGGCCCACCTCACGGGGAGGCGGGCCGCCGTGATCCGATTGCGTTGCGCCGGGCCGGTCCACGTCGATGGGTTGCTCACCATCTTCCACATACCCAGGCGACAGCAAGGATTCCCACCGTGCCGCTGAGCCGAACTCGGCCCACCCATTTCTGGTCAGCCGCATGACCGATTCCCCACCCACGACTGGCACGTGAGCCGTCGCCGGGGAACAATCCAATCGCGGGCGCTCGACGCGGACCCTCTAATCGTGTTCACCGCGCCGGGCGCTCGCTCGCACGTCGGTTACCCGGCTACTTCACGTCTTCTCGCGCCCGCGCATACGGGCTCGGCGCCCCCGGGGCTGTGGCCATGCGAGGCAGCCTGCCGTACGGAGCGGTGAGCGACTTCCGCAGGAAGCAGGAGCTGCGTACGGTCGGACGGGCTAAGCGACCTGTGGAGATACTTGGCGGCTTCTTCTGCGCCAGTGCCGGCCCGTTGCCGGCACCAGATCGGCTAGTCGCATTTTCCGCGCTTTGGGGTTGATCCGCTGCTGGTTGGGTGTGTTCGTGTAGGCGGTTCCGGCTGGTTGTTGGGCTCGGGCGTCTGATGCTCGCTTTGCGGTGGGTGCTTGCGGAGCCGTTATGTAGGGCCAATACAGGCGCATGGTGCGGTGGTCGGTCGTGTTGGTCGAGAATGCTTGCTAGCGGCTGTGGGCTGAGAAATCGGCGGTTCGGGGTTCTGTCCGATGGGTCGCTTATTGTAGGGCCAACATGTATGTCAAGCGTCACGCCGTGGTGCGGGGCCAGAGGCGGTACGTGTATCTGCGCCTGGTGCAGGCGTATCGCGATGAGCATGGGCGCGTGCGTCATCGCGTGCTGCGCACGCTCGGGCGTGAGGACGAGCTCAAAGCGTCGGGCCAACTCGAGCAGCTGATGGGCTCTTTCGCGCGGTTGGACCCGCCGCTGGTCGGTGTGCGACGCGAGGTCGGGCCGCTGCTGTTGGCCTGGCACTTCCTCGGAGAGCTGGATCTGATCGCGCTTGTTGACCGGGCGTTGCCGCAGCGCGGGCACCAGCAGCTGTCTGCCGGGGAGATTGTCGCGGCGCTGATCTGTTCGCGGTTGTGCTCGCCCTCGCCGCTGTACGACATCGCCGGGTGGGCGTCCGGGACGGCGCTGCAGGAGCTGGTCGGGATCCCGCCGGCGCTGCTCAATGATGATCGCCTCGGACGCGGACTGGAGTCGCTCGCCGTCTACGCCGAGAGCTTGCGCGGCGCGCTGGCCGCGAAGGCGATCGAGCGGTTCGGGATCGACGCCGGCCGTCTGCACGTCGATCTGACGACGCTGCGGGTCGCTGGCGCGTACGAGAACTCCGCCTTGGTGGCGAAGGGCTGGGGTCCGGACCGCACGGTCGGCCGTCAGGTTCGCGCGCTGCAGGCGACCACGCCGTGTGGTGTCTCGCTGTACATGCGCCCGGACCCAGGAAACGCCGCCGAGGTAGCGCTGATCGGCGCGTCGCTGGAACGGCTGGCGACGCTGGCGTCCCCAGGTCTCGTGATCTGCGACGCGGCCTGCGGATGGCCCAAGACACTGTGTGAGATCGCCCGCTCGGGCCTTGAGTTCATCGTGCCGCTACGGGCCAGCACCGGGTTTCGCGAGCGCTACCTGACCGATGTCGGTAAGCGTGGGCTGCGGCCACTGGGGTATGTCGCGGCGCGCCAGCGCGACCTGCCCGCCGAGCTGCGCACGCGCTACCGCGGCGCGTTGCGCGACTGGGAGATCACCGACCCCGAGACTGGCAAGCCGCTGAAGCTGCGCGTCGCGTACATCCACTCCTCCGAGGAAGCACGCGAGGTCGCCGCCGCCCGCGAACGCGCACTGAGAAAGGCCGAGGACGCGCTCGCGCGCGTCAAGCGTGGTCTCGGCGGGCGCCACTACAAGACCCGCCGCCAGGTTGACGCGCGGGTCGCGACCATCCTCACCGGCCAGGTCCAGGGACTGATCACGACCACCACCGCCACCCGCGCCGGGCGCCCCACCCTGACCTACCACCGCGACCACGACGCGATCACCAAAGCCGCCCACGCGGACGGCATCTACGCGCTCGCGACCAACATCCCAGGACGCCTGTCAGCCAACCGAGTGCTCGAGCTCTACAAAGGCCAACAGATCGTCGAGCGCCGCCACCGCGACTACAAACAGACCCTCAAGGTCCGCCCCATCTTCCTTCACAACGACGACCGCATCTACGCGCTGACCAGCATCGTCGGGCTCGCGCTCCTGATCTTCGGACTGATCGAATCCCAACTCCGCCACGCCCTCGGCGACGACCACGAACAACAACTCCCAGGCCTACTGCCCGAAGGCCGCGCCGCCAAGCCCACCGGCCGCAACATCCTCGCCGCCTTCCAAGGCCTCGGCATCACCTACACGCCCAACGGCATCCGCCTCGACCGCCTCACACACACCCAACGCCGCGTGCTCGAGCTACTCGCCATCCAACCGCCCTGGCCCGAACAACAACACCATGCCCACACCAACCGCGGAAAATGCGGCTAGTCGGATACCCCGGACGGTTGTCGCCCGACGTCGGCGGGCGTACGATTCGGATAGGCGAGCCGGGAAGTCTGGTCGGCGTTTCATGCGGTGTGCCGTGAGACGACCAGACTTCATTCGATCAGCGAGCTATCCGTCCGACGGAATGGGGCAATGCGTCAGCCATCGTTGATTGGCGCACGCGAGCGGCGGGTTGCGTTGAGCCGGGCCGGCACGGATTTGCAGCCTGACCACCCGTTGGTACGTGCGAGCGAAGCCGTCGCGTACACGGCGCGGCAGTGCATTCACGTCGCCGCCGTCTTGACCGGGAGCGTGATCGCGCTGATCGAGTGTGACCACTGGGCTATGCCACTCGCCTACAGCGCCGCGAGCGTGCTGATCGTGCTGACAGGTCTGCTGTTCGCGCACGTCCAGCGCGAGCGCGACTGCGCAATCGTGCTGATTCTGGAAGGGCGTGAAACGCTCGCGATCGCGGCGGTGCAGCGTCAGCGAAAACGGCTGCTCGCCGCGCGGACGCGAGAGCGCATCATCGACGAGTTCGTAGGCGCTATCCACGAGGTTTGCCGAAGGAGCCCCTCGTTCTCGGTGACACCGCCGCGCTTTGAGCGGGCAGTTGTCACCGCGGTTACCGATGAGCTGCACGCCGTCATCCGCCTGCTCGGCGACGACAGATGCTCCGCTCGCGCCATCGGGTCGGCCGAGCGACTGGTGGAGCAGGCAACCTCGCCCCTCTACGGTCGGGATGTCAACGCGCTCCGCGACGAGCTCCGACGTGTGTGCGGCATGGTGGGGGATCGACGGATGTGATGAGAACCAGGCTCTGCGCGGGTGCGGCCCGACTTGTCAGATGGCTGCGAGATACGTGGGCTGAGATCGACTATGCCCAGCGTCGCATGATCGAACTGCAGCTGGGGATCCCGCCGCAGCGCATGCCATCCGAGTCATCAGAAAGCGAAGCGCTCGAGAGGGTGTATGCGTTGCCGTCTCGCGAGCCCGATCACGGACTGGGATAGCTGAGCGGTCGTCGCTGAGCTCTCGTCGGGTAGGGATTAGGTCGAGTGCACGGGATCGAGCTCATCGTCGCGCTGTTGCTTGCCTCCACCGTGCTGGCGGGACTGGCCCGTGCGATCAACGTTCACTACGCGATCGTGCTCGTGCTCGGGGGCCTGGTGGTCGGGCTGGTGTCGGGCACTTCGGCGCCGCGCGCGGATCCGCAGATCGTGCTGTTCGTGTTCCTGCCGCCCCTGATCTACGCCGCCTCGTTCGGTTCCTCCACGCAGGATCTTCGGTCTCATGCCCGCGCGATTGGGACACTGGCCGTCGGTCTGGTGCTGGTGACGATGGGGGCTGTGGCGGTCGCGGCGCACGAGGTCGTGGGCATCGGGTGGGGACCGGCGCTGGTGCTCGGCGCGATCCTCGGGCCGACGGATCCCGTGGCGGCGACCTCGGTGCTGCGACGGCTCGGCGCGCCCGCTCGGATCTCCACGATCCTCGAGGGTGAGGCGCTGGTCAACGACGGCACCGGCCTCACGGTCTACAAGCTTGCAGTCGCCGCCGTCGTCTCCGGCCACTTCTCGCCCGGCCTGGGCATCGTCAAGTTCATCGGCGTATCGGCCGGCGGCGTTGCTGTCGGGCTGGTGGCCGGATGGTTGTCGGTTCAGGTGCGCAAGCGCATCGACGAGCCGCAGATTGAGATCAGCATCTCGCTGCTGACCGCCTACCTTGCGTACATCCCGGCCGACCGCATCGGCGTGTCCGGGGTGCTCGCAGCAGTCGCCGCGGGCCTCTACACCGGAAGCCGGACCGGATTGATGCTTTCCCCCACCTCTCGGCTTCGCACGCTTGGGTTCTGGGAAGCGCTCACCTTCCTGCTCGAGTCGGTGCTGTTCCTGCTCATCGGCCTACAGCTCCCCCACATCACGCGCGGCCTATCCGTGGCAAGACCGCTTGCTTACGCGGCGGCGGTCCTCGCCACCTTGATTGTGGTGAGGATGACATGGATGTTCAGCATCCCACTCGTCCTTCGACTCGCCCGACGCGGCGAGCCTCCCCAAACGCTTGCAGAGCTGACCGTGCTCGGCTGGAGCGGGATGCGCGGCGGTGTCTCGCTCGCCGCCGCCCTTGCCCTTCCCGTCACCGCGGCCGGCCATCCTTTTCCTGAACGGTCGAACGTCATCATCATCGCCTACATCGTCATAGCGGCGACCCTCGTGATCCCCGGCCTCACTCTCTCTGCGCTGATTCGCCGGCTCGGGCTGGCGGAGGAGGAGGCGGTCGCTAAAGAGGAGGCGCGTGCGCGCGTTGCGCTCGCTCACGCCGCGCTCGGGCATGTCGAGGAGTTGGCCGAGCGCGAGGAGCTCCCGGAACCAATCGCCGAGGCGGCCCGGCTTACGTACGAGCAGCGGATCCACCGGCTCGAGCCTGAGGTCGACGGCGACGCCGCCGACGGCGACGAAGCTGCTACCGCTCGACGGCTTCGCGAGCTGCGACGGGAGTTGATCGCGGTGGAGCGCAGTCGGCTGGCTGATCTTCGACGGCGCGGTGAGGTCTCAGCTGATTCGATGCGGCGGATCGAGCACGAACTCGATCTGGAGGAGTCTCGCTTGTCCCAGTGAGCCCGTCGGGGCTAATCGAAAGAGCGCGGACGGCGGCCGTTTCGGTGCCCGCCATTTGTCACCTGGCCGATTCCGCTAACGCGTGCTGTGCGCGGTGAAGCTCCTCGCGAAGGAGACTCACTTCGCGAGCGTAGAGCGGCGAGTGGCCATCGGTGAGGAGCCGCTCGATCAGAGCCACGCCTCGGGCGCAGGCCTTCTCCGTGCGGAGGAGCCCGATCACCACGCGTAGATCGGGGTCGACGCTGGCTATGACTCGTACGTCGAAGAGCGGTCGTGCGCCGCTCGGGATGATCCTGGGAGGGTTTGTCGCGTGCCGGATTATGATCTCGAGCGTCCGAGCCAGAAGCTCTCTTCTCCTGCGAGTCAGAAGGCGGTGGCGCTGGCGCTGCACGGCAACGATTGGGAGCATCTCGCGGCCTTCGACGATCAGGTCCGTCGCGCGGTCGCATACTCGCTGCTTCAGCGCGACGAGGATGCCGGTGAAGACGGCCAATACGAGCGCGGCGCTGACGATCATGGCGGTGGCCCAGGTGTGGTCCTCGATTTGGGCGATGATGGCGCCGGTCAGGATCGCGGCGCATGTCAGCCAATGCCTGGCCATGCACCCGGCGGCTTCGCTCGCGCGCGTCAGGGGATGGCTCGGCCCGAGGACAGCGCTGGCAGTTTGACCGGCGCGGTTGCCCGACGGTGCGGCCGAGAGCAGTCGACGTGCGCCGGTCTCGCCCTGGCGCCGGGGGCTGGGAGATGGTCGGAGCGGGTCGGTCGTTCGCATCGCGCGTCCTCATGCCGACCAGACTTCCCGGCTCGCCATAGACTTCCCGGCTCGCCATCGCCCAGCTTACCCCCGGTTGGGCGCTCGAACGCTGATCTTCACACTTTCTGTATACGGGCAGGCGGCTTCTTAGCGCGTCGTTGACGACCCCGCCGCCAGCATTCGGTTCCAGGTGTCTGTCACCGATGATCCGGCCGGTCGGGCTGGGTTGGCCCCGAGCTCACGCCACGCTGCGCTGCCGGGGCTTGGTGTCCCGTGGCGGGTTACGGCTCGTCCGCCGGCGGGCTGGTGGCATCGTGTTCGCCTCGCCGTCGTGGTGCGGTGGCAGGCAGCGAGGCTTGACCGCGAGCTCGCCGCCGGAGTCAGTCCGCGGGCCTCCGATGACCTCGCGGTACGCGCGCAGAGGATCACTGGACGACGCGGCCGCGCGAGCGTGGCGAATGGACTAGGCAGGGTCCTACACAGCGCGAGCGACGCCAGGGCGCGGTTGACCGCGGCGGTGGCGCCGGACCGCGGGGAGGTGCTCGCGGCGCGCGCTGTCATTGACGCCCTGGAGCGCCGCCTTCGCGGCCCCGAGCCGCTCACGGCGCAAGGTATGGCGATGCTGCGCGAGCTTCTCACCGAGCCAACAAGTCCGCTTTACCGGCCCGAGGAGCCCGGCGCGCTCGGCAGTCGCCTCCGCGCCGCGGCGGCGGCGCTGGAACCCGCCAACCGATGGGAATGATCGTTCCGCAGCCTTCGCCGACTACGGCGGCAGCCCACGTGCTGGTGGTCGACGACGAGCCGCCGCTTGTCCGCGGGCTCACGATCGTGCTGCGAGGTGCTGGTTACGTGGTCGAGTCGGCGCGGACTGCCGCGGAGGCGCTCGCCGTCGTGGCCGACCGTCCTCCCGATGCGCTCCTGGTCGACCTCGAGCTGCCGGACGGTGAGGGCATTGAGGTGTGTGCTGAAGTCCGGCGGTTCAGCCAGGTGCCGATCCTGCTCATGTCAGCGATCGGAGCCGAGCGCGAGAAGCGGCACGCTCTGGATGCCGGCGCCGACGATTATCTCTCCAAGCCGTTTCGCGGCGCGGAGCTGCTGGGCCGGCTGAACCGGATGCTGGCCGCATCAGCCGAGATTGTCGAGGACTCGAGACTCGAGATCGGCGACGTCATCATCGACCTCGTCCGCCGGCGGGTGACTCGCGCCGGCGCGGTGCTGCTCCTCGAGCCGACCGAGTTCGAGCTCGTTCGCGTCCTCGCTCAGCGTCACGGGCGGATCGTCACTGACCGCGAACTACTACGCGCCGCATGGGGCGACAAACGCGGGCAGGAAACTCACCGCCTGAGGATCGCGATCGCGCAACTGCGAGCAAAGCTGGAGCGAAATCCATCGCGCGTCGAGTACTTGATCGCCGAGCCCGGCATCGGCTACCGGCTGGCGACTCCCGAGGCGCTCCGGTGACTGCTCCGAAACGGCCTCCGAGACGCCAGCACTTCGACGAAGCGGCGCACAAGCACGAGACGGTCGATGGCAACGGTGGCGCGGGCTCGGTGGGAAAGGTCGGGCCGAGGCGGAGTTTCAACGAGGCGGCGCACAAGCTCGGCTATTGGGCGCCGCCGGCGGTCAGCGCTCACGAGGAGGAGTCCGAGGCGACGCGCCGACGGTTTGAAGCGCTGGCCGATTCACAGCGAGACGTGATCGCGCACGCCGGACGGGCGGTCTTGGTTCTGGGCGCACTGGGGGTGGTGTATGGGGACATCGGCACCAGCCCGCTCTACACCGAGCAGGTGATCTTCAGCTCGTATCGCGCCACCGAGCACATCACCGCGGCGAACGTGTACGGGGTCGCCTCATTGATCTTCTGGGCGCTGACGGTCGTTGTCTCGATCAAGTACGCGGGCTTCATCATGCGCGCGCACAACCGCGGCGATGGCGGGATCATGGCGCTGACGGCCCTGCTGCAGCGCAGCCGAGTCCCGCACGGCGCGCTGCTGGTCACGTTGGGGATCTTCGGCGCCGCGCTCTTCTTCGGAGACGGGGTCATCACCCCCGCGATCTCAGTCCTCGGTTCGATCCAGGGCGTGCAGGTCGCCACGCCAGCGCTCGCTCACCTGGTCGTCCCCCTATCGATCGCCATCCTGATCGGATTGTTCGTCCTGCAGCGGTTCGGGTCGGGAACGATCGGGTGGCTGTTCGGCCCGGTGATCGTCGTCTGGTTCTCGGCGATCGGGTTGCTCGGGCTCAGCGAGGTGGTCAAAGACCCCGCCGTGCTACAGGGGCTGTCCCCGAGCTGGGCGGTGCGATTCATGGCCGATCACGGCGCCGCCGGCTATCTCGTGCTCGGCGGCGTGGTCCTGGCCGTGACCGGCGCCGAGGCCCTCTACGCCGACCGGGGTCACTTCGGCGCCGGCCCGATCCGAATGGGCTGGTTCGGCCTCGCGCTGCCCGCGCTGATGCTCAACTACCTCGGTCAAGCCGTGTTCATCCTGCACCACCCCACCCTGGCGCACGACGCGAGCACCTTCAACCCCTTCTACCAGATGGCGCCAAGGTGGGCGCTCTGGCCGTTAGTCGTTCTCGCCGCTATGGCAACCGTCATCGCCTCCCAAGCGGCCATCTCCGGCTCCTTCTCCGTCGCCAAACAAGCCGTCCAGCTCGGCTTTCTCCCACGGCTCAAGGTTCTGCACACCTCCAAGGTCGAAGGACAGATCTACGTGCCCGTCATCAACGCGGCGCTGTGCATCGGCGTGGTCGCGCTCACGCTCGTATTTCGCTCGGCCACCCGGCTGGGTGACATCTACGGCGTGGCGGTGACCGGAACATTCATCCTCAACACCATCCTGTTCCTGGCCGTCGCCCGCTTCCTATGGGGCACTGCCAAACGCAAGCTCGCGCCGGTGGCAATTCTCTTCCTCACAGTGGAGGTCGCGTTCTTCAGCTCCAACATCGCCAAGGTCGAGCACGGCGCGTGGCTACCGCTCGCGGTGGGAGTCCTGCTATCGATCGTGATGACCAACTGGCGCCGAGGACAGGTGATCGTCACGCGCAACCGCGTCGCCCAGGAAGGATCGCTGGGCGAGTTCCTCGACGGGCTCGCCGCCAAGGAGCGTCGACCCATCCGCATCCCCAACGTCACCGTGTTCCTGTGCCGCGACAAGGCCACCACCCCGCTCGCCCTCCGCGCAGAAGTCGAGCACACCAACACACTGCCAGAGAAGGTGGTGATCGTCTCCGTCGACACCGTCAGCATCCCACACGTCGACACCTTCGACAGATGCGCCGTAGAGGTACTAGGACACGGCCTGTTCAAGATCGTCCACCTGACCGCACGATTCGGATACCACGACAAGCTCAGCATCCCCGAGGCGCTGGTGCTGGCCCGCAAACAAGGGCTGCTCGAACGCAACCTCGACCTCGAACACGCCTCCTACTTCGTCTCGCGCATCACGATCACCCCGACCGACTCCCCAGGCATGCGACGCTGGCGCAAGAACCTATTCATCGCCATGGCCCGCAACGCAACCAGCGCGATCGAGCACTTCGGGCTACCAGCCGACCGCACCGTGATCATGGGCTCCCAGGTCGCACTTTGATCTAGAACTCGACGTTTACCAGCACGAGTGTCCGAGCGGACGGGCGCTTGCGACGAGGAACGGCGGGGCGAGGGGAAGACCTGCGGCGGCCCGGGCCGCCGGCCGGTCCGGTCCGGTCCAGCGACGGGCACCTGCAGAGTCACCCGAGCGCCGCCGCGCAAAGCGCGCGCCGCCGTATCGGCACACCAGCGAGGCCCGGCGCCGCGCCGCGCGTGCTCCCGAAATGGTCGGGGGCCATCGCTGTGCCTGGGATCCCGAAGGGCGCGGTGATCAGCCCTACCATTGCGCCAGTCGAACTGGTGGCCATGCTCACGGTGGGAGGACGACATCTGAGCGCCGCGTGCGTTCGACTCGTGACGGCAGCCAGCAGTCGGTTGTCAAGGGTTGCGGCGATCCCCGGCGGGTTTGACCGCCGGGGGCCAGTCAGGAGGTGACTCGCCTGTGTCAGTGCGCGCCCAGCGTCGAGCGGTGACCTCCGTGGTGCTTGCTCGCCGCGCGGGCACCGAACACGCCCAGAGCCATGAGGACACCGACGAGCGCAACGACACCGCCCGCGATGACCGAGACCCACGCCACGACGCCGATGATCACCTGTAGCACGAACCAGACGATCGCACCGGCCAGAATGCTCATGAAGATACCTGTGACGCCCAAGGTCTTGCCCATGGTTTCACCTCCAAGTTGAATCACGCGTACGGTGAAGCTCTACCCTTTCGGGCGAGGTGCGCCAGAGCCATAGGTCAGGCGCCGGACGATGCCCGCCGTGAAACGTCAGAGCAACGACACGACAGTGCTACAGCGCCGGGTCGGGCCGAATCGAGGGGTCACATCGCCATTGCTGGCCAGCACACGGGCCGGAGGCCGTCCTTCGCCCAGCAGAACGCCGCTGGCGCCAGGACGACCCAAGTGCGTACAGCACGTCCAGCAGACGCGAACCAGCACCGGCGATACGTCGCAAGCGGCGATGATCGAATCCACCCCCAGAACTGCCTCAGTCATTGCCCGACGCCAGCAATGTGATCATAATCGGCGGGGTGTGACCCTACGCCTCAGGTGCGACCGGGTAGCGCGTCGGCGAGCAGTAGCCGCCCAACCCGCTTGGCGCGTCGTGCCGCGGCCTGATCTCCTTCGCCCGCGGCCACGATCGAGCCCTTCATGAGGATGTGCCATTCGCGCGCGAAGCCCTTCGCGTCGGCGATTCCCGCCTCGCGGGCCAGACCCTCGAGGAAGCCGCGAATCCCCGCGAGGTAGGAGACGCTCGCCCGGTGAACCGGGTCGCGCGGATCGGGGTGCTCGAGCATCACGTTGATGAACGAGCAACCCTCGAAGTCGGGGCGGCGGAACCACTCGTCGAACACGTCAAAGACCGCGAGCAATCGCGAGGCGGGCTCGGTCGCGCGGCGCCGCACCTCGTCCTCGAGCCAGCGTCTGGTCCATTGCTGTTCCCGACGCTCGAGAAACGCGAGCACGAGGTCTTGCTTTGACGCAAAGTGGCGGTAGAGCGTCTGGCGTGCCACGCCGGAGCGCGAGATGACGGCGTCGACGCCGACCGCCTGAATGCCGTTGCGGGAGAAGAGGTCGTAGGCGGCATGAAGGATTCGCTCTCGCGCGCCCTGTCCGGCGCTCCGAGTGCCGGTGTCGATCGCCTGTGCCATGGCTCGATGATAGGAGAACGTTCGGTCTTACTCGCGGTGCTTGACGACGCTGGTGCGTGGGCGTAGGCTACATCCGAGGGAGACCGGTCGGTCTCACAACCGGGGGCTTATCTACAGGAGGGTCCATATGGCTTACGACCTGCGCTCCGGAACCGGGATCCCCACGCAGCCCGTCGGCTCGTTGCCGCGTCCGGCGAAGCTGCAGGCCGCCTATGCGGAGTACGACGCGGGCAGGATCTCCAAGCAGGAGCTTGAGGCCGAGCAGGAAGAGGCGGTGAAGGACTCGATCATCCGTTTTGAAGAGACCGGCTCCCCGATCATCGCCGATGGTGAGCAGTGGTGGTCGAGCTTCGCTGCGTATCCGGTGACCGACACGCTCGCGGGCACGGGGCTGGCGGATCATCTCGGACCGGGCGGGCAGTACTTCGCGATCTTCTCCGACGGTCATTACCGTCAGCTGCCCAAGCTCGTCAGCGGGCCGTTCCGCTACAAGACCTACGCGGCCGACACACTGGCGAGGTCGATCATGTTCGCGACCAAGCCGATGAAGCAGGCGGTGATCGCGCCGTCGATGCTGGCGCTGCTGTATCCGCTCGACGAGGAGATCCCCGGCTACTCGCGCGAGCAGTTCGAGGACGACCTGGTCGGCGAGTGCGAGAAGGACATCCGGCAGGCGTTCGACGTCGGCGCGGCGTGCGTCTCGATCGATTTCACCGAGGGCCGGTTGGCGCTTCGCGAGGATTCGCGCAACCCCTGGACTGGCCGCGGCATGCTGCCGCACTTCATCGACCTCATCAACCGGGTGCTCGCGCGGTTCAGCGCCGAGGAGCGCACGAACATCGGTGTCCACACGTGTCCCGGCGGCGACCGCGACGCGGTGCACAGCGCCGACGTCCCCTACAGCGCGCTGCTGCCCAGCCTGTTCAAGCTGAACGCCGGCTACTTCCTCATGCAGAACAAGAGCGAACGCGACCGCGAAGAGGTGTACAGGCTCGTCGGCGAGCACAGCCGCGAGGACGCTGACGGCGTCCCGCAGATCGTTCACATCGGCGTGATCAACCCGCAGAACCCACGAGTGGAAACCGCGCAGGAGGTGTGCGACGAACTCGTGGCCGCGGCGAAGCACATCCCCAAGGAGCGGCTCGGCGCGACCGATGACTGCGGTTTCTCGCCGTTCAGCATCGACGAGAAGCCGCTGCACGGATCGCCCGACTTCGCCCGCGACGTCGCGTTCCAGAAGATCGCCAGTCGCGTGCAGGGCGCCAGGATGGCGGCCGAGAAGCTCGGCCTCCACGTTGCCGCTGCCGCCTAGCTCAATCAATCAAGAGGGCCCGGCCCCCGACGGCCGGGCCCTGCCGGTCCCCGATTTAGGACGGCATTTCCAGCGTCGCCGCCAACGCCACCTCGCGCCGTACTCGGCGCTGGCATGTCCGGCGTACACCCGGCTTCACCCTCACCGAGCGCGCCCATCTGATCTGCCGCCCGGCGACATCGAGCGCCACAACGCTGATCAGCCGCGGCTCCGCGTCGAGAAACATCGCTCCCGGGGCGCCGTTCGTTGACCTCGACCGGACGTGACGTGACGCCCGGCAGACGCGCGATCAACCGGCTGCCACAAGACCGAACGATTGTCGAGAGGCTCGACTCCCGGGGCGGTGCGGCGGTTGCACACGGAGGCGCCGTTTCGCGAGACTAGGGCCATGACCGATCAGTCCGCCGGCGTCGCCGCTCTCCTTCACGAGGCGGGGGAGACGCACCACCTCGTCTACCGCATCGTCGACGGTGATGACCCGGATTGGGCGTCGTGGTACGCGCAGTGGCTCCTCCACCTGTCTGAGCTGCCGCAGATCTTGGGAGTCACCCCCGTACCAAGCGAGCTCGTTTGGATGCTCGTCTCACTCGACAAGGAGTTCACCGAGACAAGCCCCGACGTTCCGTGGCCGCAGTGGTACGCGAACCGCATCGTCGAGCACTTTGCCGCTCCTGGCCACTAGGTTGCGTCGCCGACCCCGAGCGCCCCACGAGGATCCGGACAGAGCCCGGCGATCTTGACCTGCCCGGGCCGTGAGTCAGCTCAGCGCGAGCTCGGTGCTGATCGCGATCGCGCCTTCGAGGCTTCTGGCCACCGGACAGAAGCGGGCGTCGAACGAATGCACGCGCCGGGCCTCCTCACGCCGCTCCGGAGCCACGCCCAGGCGATAGCGCACGTGAATCCGTTTGATCATCAACACCCGGTCCTCGGTCTCGATCTCCCCACCGCCTCGACCTCGTACCGCTCCGGATCGACTTCGATCTGACGCGGCTCCAGCGCGCCGGCAAAGGTGCCCGCCAGTCACCCCCCAGCAGCGATTGGGTCGACGAGCACGAGGCTCCGCCACAGGGGGAATGAAGTCCGACCCGCGAGGACCGAGGGCGCGGCGGTCGTTTCGGCAGGTCCGCATCCGACTCACCGGAGCGGCTCCACCGGTCCGGTCATGGACGCAGGAGGGTTCTCAACGCATCAAGCGCTCCAGTGGCGTCGAGCTCGGGGTCTAGGCGCGCATGCAGGAAGAGGCCGTCGGCGAGGGCGCCGAGGAGGGTCGCGAGGGCCTCGGGCGGGATGTTGGCCGGGACGGTGCCGCGTTCTTGTCCGGTCCTGGCCAGATCTGTCACGGCCTGGCGGAAGTCGTTCAGGAGGTCAGCCAGACGTTTGCGCAGAAGGGGGTTTCGTTCGGATTCGAGCATCGCTTCGGTCCCGACGCGAGATACGAGCTGCTCCTCCTCGCTCTGCTCTGCGAACCACGGCTCGAACAGGGCGACGAGATCGGGGAGCTGTTCGAGTGCCCGTAGCTGTTCGATTGGGAATGCCTGCTCGAACACGTGCAGCGCGGCCTCGGTGAGGAGCTCTTGTTTGCCGCGGAAGTGGTAGCTGACCGCGCCGTGCGGCAGGTCCGCCCGGGTGGCGACAGCACGGGTAGTGACCCGTCCCCAGCCCAATTCTGCAATCAGCTCGGCGGCCGCGCGCAGGAGCCGCGCTCGCGTCTCCTCGGAGATTGGTGTTCGCCTACTGACCGATTGGCCGTCCGGACTGTCCATATGGCCAAATCTAGCGTAGAGTCGTGAATGAAGACAAAGAGCAAGCCGTAATCAGATTCATGGAGACAGACGATGACACCAACCGCAACGCTGGCGATCGAAGCCATCGGGCTGACTCGGTCGTTCGGGAGCACCCGCGCAGTCGACGGGCTTGAACTCATAGTCCCCCAGGGCATCGTGTACGGGATGCTGGGCCCCAACGGGGCCGGCAAGACCACCACGATCCGGATGCTCGCCACCCTGCTGAGACCCGACGCAGGGACCGCAAGCGTATTCGGACACGACATCGTGCGCGAACCCGACGCCGTGCGCCGCCACTTGAGCCTGACCGGCCAGTTCGCCTCCGTCGACAGCGAACTGACCGGCCTCGAGAACCTGATCCTGCTCGGGCGACTGCTCGGCCTCTCACGTCGGGACGCAAGGGCGCGGGCCGGTGAGCTGCTCGAGACCTTCGATCTGACCGACGCAGGAGGACGACAGGTGATGAAGCTATCCGGCGGTATGCGCCGGCGGCTGGACATCGCCGCCAGCCTGATCGTCAGGCCGAGGCTGCTGTTCCTCGACGAGCCGACCACCGGGCTGGATCCGCGCAGCCGCCAGCAGACCTGGGAGATCGTGCGAGCGATCGTCGCGCAGGGCACCACGGTCGTGCTCACGACCCAGTACCTCGACGAGGCAGACCAGCTGTCTGACCGGATCGCGGTGATCGACCACGGCAAAGTGATCGCCGAGGGAACAAGTGCCGAGCTCAAGGCCTCAGTCGGCGCCGGCGCGCTCCAGGTCCGGCTGCACGACCCCCACCAGCGCAGCGATGCGCAGCGACTACTCGGGCGCGAACTCCACGCATCCATCCGCCTCGCACCCGACCCGGCCGTCCTGTCCGCCCATATCACGCCCGGCGACGGCGCACAAGAACTCGGAACTCGCGCCACCCGCGCGCTGGCGGAGCTCACCGCCGCCGGTATCGCGATCAACCAGTTCGCGCTCGCCCAGCCCACCCTCGACGAGGCGTTCCTCACCCTTACCGGTCGACCCGCCAGCCCCGAGACCGAAGCCAAGGAGGCACGATGAGCTTCACCGAAACCCTGCCCTCCCGACCCCTCACCGATCACCCACTCCCAGCCGACATCAACCACCGGCCCGCAAGCGCGGTCTCGGCATCGATGACCTTCGCCTGGCGGGCCGTGCTGAAGATCAAGCACGTCCCCGAGGAGCTCGGCGACGTGATCGGGATCCCGATCCTCTTCACCCTGATGTTCACCTACCTGTTCGGCGGAGCGCTCGCGGGATCGACCGCCCACTACCTGCAATTCCTCCTCCCCGGCACCCTCGTGCTCGCCGTGATCCTCGTCACCGTCTACTCGGGCGTCGCCCTGAACACCGACCTCTCCACCGGCGCGTTCGACCGATTCCGCTCGATGCCGATCTGGCGCCCCGCCCCAATCATCGGCGGACTGATCGGCGACACCGGCCGCTACCTGCTCGCATCAACCCTAGTGATCGGGCTCGGCCTGCTCATGGGCTACAACCCAGCCGGCGGGCCCGGCGGGACACTCGCCGCGGTCGCGCTCGTGCTCACGTTCGCGTTCGGGATGGGCTGGATCTGGACCTCGCTCGGGCTCCTCATGCGCTCCCCGCGAGCGATCATGAGCATCGGCCTCACAGTCCTGTTCCCCCTCACCTTCGTCAGCAACGTGTTCGTCGACCCGGCGACGCTACCCCCATGGCTGCACACCTTCGTCGACCTCAACCCGATCTCACATCTGGTCACCGCCGAACGCGGGCTCATGAACGGCACGGCGACCGCCGGACAGATCATCTGGGTGCTCGCGGCGAGCGCCGTCCTGACAGCCGTATTTGCACCCCTCACCATGCGCCTCTACCGAAACAAAGCATGACACCAGAATTACCCGCTCCGGGGTTGGCCTCCGGGCCGGCGCGCGTGCATCGTGCAAAGTACGCACCCGTCCGCTTGCACGCCTGCCCTTCGCCCTGCTGACGCTCATGGTGGGCCGGCGCTGGTGCCACTGCGGGTCGCCGCGATCCTCGTCGGGTCCGGGCTGGTAATTGCCGGTCTGCTTGGCTTGCCCGCGTGGGGTCAGCTCGCCGTGTCGGCCGCGGCGAGGTGGCGGCCAACACCGAGCTGGCGCGGCTCGCTGACGGCCGGTGCGGAGTGGACGTTCTGTTCATACCGCTGACGTAATGACTATGCGTTTCGTCCGTGCAGTGCTAACGAGTGTTCGGACGCGGACAAGCGCCGATTGTCCGTTCAAAGGAGCAACGAACGCTGCGCTCGAGGCGAATGTTTGGTGAGCCATTAGTGGATGACGGAGCGGCCGACGCGTCGTCCGTCCCTGCCGCCAGTGCGTCGGGGCTCGTGTTGGGCCAAGAGCCGTCGCGAGGGGCTAACCACGTCGTCGTGGCCGGTTACGACGGGTTGCCGGAGGGTCAGGCGGCCGTGGTGGAGGCGGGGCTACGGGCGGGACAGACAGGCTGCGTGTTCGTGGTCTACGCCTATGACGGACCGCCGCGGTTCCTGGGCTCGCCGTATTACAACCGGAGGCTCGCCCGAACTCGAGCCGTCGGCAATCGGGCCCTCACCGACCTGTCACTTGGCGAGACGTGGCTGCCGGAGGCTGAATACATCCCGCAGCTCATCGAGGGCCGGCCTGCAGAAGCGATCGCGCGCGTCGCTGACGCCCGACACGCCGACGCGATCGTGGTCGGCCCACATCAAGTGCAACGCGTCAGGGGCCGGCGCACGAGCGTGTCGGACGAGCTCGAGGGTACGGTGCGGGTGCCCGTGATTACGATTCACTGAGACCGCTTCGGTCGTGGGTCGCGGCTCTGGTGGCAGAGTCGAGCTGTCGCGACGCTGCGGGGGTCGTGGCTGGGGCGAGGCTCGCGTGAGCGCGGCCCGGTCTACCCGGGCTGGTTGCCGGTGCCGGGGCGAACCAGGCCGGTCTCGTAGGCCAGGACGGCGGCTTGTGTGCGGTCGCGGAGGTTTAGCTTGGTGAGGATCCGGTTGATGTGCGTCTTGACGGTGCTTTCGCCCAGGATCAGCGCTTCTGCGATTTCGGCATTGGACAGTCCGCGCGCGATTTCGCGGAGGACGTCGAGTTCTCGCTCGGTGAGCTCGCCGAGTTGTGGTGGCGTCGATGACCCAACGAAGGGGTGTTGTACGTATGCCTCGATCAGCCGCCGAGTGATCGCCGGGGCGAGCAGCGCCTCGCCTGTCGCGACCGTCCGCACAGCGATCGCAAGCTCCTCGGCGGGTGCGTTCTTGAGCATGAATCCGCTTGCCCCGGCCTTCATCGCCTCGTACACGTATTCGTCAAGATCGAAGGTGGTCAGCATCAGCACTTTCGCGTGGCTGCCAGTCGCGAGTAGGCGGCGCGTTGCCTCGATACCATCGACGCCGGGCATGCGCACGTCCATCAGCACGACGTCAGGCTTGTGCAGCTGAGTCTGCTCGATCGCGTCGCGGCCGTCGACCGCCTCGGCAACGACCTCGATGTCAGGCTCGCTGTCGAGCACCACGCGGAACGCTCCGCGCACGAGCGCCTGATCGTCGGCGATCAGCACCCGGATCATCGGCCCGTCTCGACAGGCAGCCGGACATGGACGGCGAACCCCCCGTCCGCTCGCGGCTGCGCGTCCATCCGGCCACCGTAAAGCGCCACCCGCTCGCGCATACCGATGATCCAGTGACCGGTCCCCGGCTGTGCTCGCCCGTTGTGCCGGACGGCTGCGTCCGCCCGTCCGTTCTCGACCCATAGCTCCAGTTCACGCGGGCTGTGCCGCACCCGCACCCGCGTGTCTGAACCCGGCGCGTGCTTGCGCGCGTTGGTCAGCGCCTCCTGAATGATCCGGTAGGCGACGAGCTCGATCCCCGCCGGGATGTGCCCGACCGGCCCCTCGACCATGAGTTGGATTGGTGTGCCCGCGCGGCGGGCGTCCTCGATGAGCGGCTCTAGCGCGTCCAGGCCGGGCTGGGGTGCCAGGTCCGCGGATTCCTCTCGCGCGCGTAGGAACTCGAGCAAGCGACGCAGTTCACCGATCGACTCGCGAGCCGTCAGCTGAATCGAACGCAAGGTTTCCCGTGCCCGCGGCGGATCGGTTCCCAGCAGTCGCTCAGCCGCGGCCGCCTGGAGTCCCATCAGACTGACGCTGTGGGCGATCACGTCATGTAGCTCCCGTGCGATCCGGCTTCGCTCGCCCGCGATGGCCTCCCGCGTGAGCTCCTCGCGGCTTTGCTCGAGCAACTCGGCGCGGTCCTCCGAGCGTTGCACCGCCAGCCGCCGGCTACGCGCGTAGCGGCCGGTCAACCAGGCCGCGCCGCCGAGCAGGATCCAGAAGAACACATCCCCGATCACGACATCCCCCAGCGAATGGATGTGCGGGTCCAGGCTCGCTTCGAGTGCCCCGGAGAGCTGCATCAACACCAGCCCGGCCAGTGCGCGACGCCGCTCGCAGTGCGCCCCCACCGTGTAGAGCATGATCAGCGTCGGGAACAGGATCTCGCCGCCTTCCGGCGACTTCCCCACCACGATCGACTCCAGCGCGATTGCTCCCGCCACCACGCACAGAACCGCGAACGGCCACCGGCGCCGGTACGCGAGCGGCAACGAGAACAGCAGCAGAAACGGGGCGGTCAGCGCCCGTGAGCCAGGGACATCGGTGAACGCGCCCCCGACCGGCCACAGGTCGATCTGCCCCCAAACCGCGAGCAGGCCGGCGACCAACCAATCGAGTACGTCTTGGTCGACTCTCGCTCCGCGCCAGGTCTCAAAGCGTGACGGCACCCCGCCAAGCCTACGTCCGACCGCGCCGGCCCCGCGTCCACCTGAAGGTGGACGAGCCTCGATCTTGCCGCCTACCGGCGCGCCGGAACCTCGACCTCCCGATCGACTCACGATCGACCACGGGACCGACGACAGCGTCGCCGGCTGAACATAGCTTGCAGCCAACGCCAACCCCGTCAGGAGGAGACCATGAAACTGCTCGCAAGCACCGTCGCGCTCGCCATCACCCTGTCGACAGGGATCGCGATCGCCGACACTGGTCATTCCGCAAGCCCCGCAGCCCAGCGCACAATCAAGCTCGACGCGAAGATCGCCACCGCCAAACGGAGCGGGACCTCCGCTCTGGCCAGCGGCGAACTGCGCTCACCCGCGACCCATCACAAAGCAGGCAGCTTCCTGCTCGACTGCGTCGCCATCACCCCGCAGAACGGCGAATGCACCATCACCCTCGCGCTGCGAGCCGGGCACATCGCAATCCTCGCCAGCTACGGCCGCGGATTCAGCGGCAACACCACCGCGACCGACCCGATCGTCGGAGGCACCGGCGCCTACCAGACCACCCGCGGCTACGACAACGAAATCGAAACCGGCGATAACACGATGAGATTCACCCTCCACCTCACACACTAACCCTGCGTCATCACCGGAACCTGCGCGTGTCGCCGGCCCGCGCCGCTCACCCCGAGCGGCGCGGCATCGGCGCGCACCGACGCAACCGAGCAAGATCGACAGAGGCCCAGAAAGCAGATCGCCAAACGCCTCCAGCGACCGCCAGCTCACCTCTGCCGACGCAATGTGAGCCTTCACGCTCCGTCCTCCCGCCGGTGATGCTCGCGAGCGGAACCGGTCGGGTCCCTGCCCGTCCGCTACGACCCCCCGTCTCACTGTGCCCGCGTCGGACCCCTGCTTCCGCGCCGCGGCGCGCATCTCGCGATCACCGAGACGGGCCTGCCATGCGCGGCTAACAGGGAAGCGAGCGGCGCGTCCATCGTGCGACGAGATGCGCGACCGCCAGCGCCATCTCTCGAGGTCTCCCCAAAAGGCTCCCCAAACTCACGAGTTCTCATAGCACTGAACAGAACTCAGAGCACCTGACAGAACTGAAAACCCCTGCAAATAACTCAGATGACCTGAATTGCACGCGCTGCAAAGCCGTCTACACCGGTTCGATTCCGGTCGTCGCCTTACTTTTTGCCTGCAAATGACGGATGGCCGGATGCACGGCCAGCAGCGACAGGGTCCAGAGGCGCTCGGGCACGATCGCCTCCGCCATCGCGACGATGCGTTCGTCGAGTTCCGCGATGAACGCGCCGTCGGATCGGGTGTGAGTGGGTAGGCGTCCGCTCCGCTAGCGGCGCGCGGCCTGCTCGTCGGTGATCTCGCGCGAGAACGCGGCCGCGGCGAGCTCCGCCACCTCTAGCACGTCAGCCGCTCGCATCGAACCGAACGCGAACACTCGCAGCGAGGCTTACCGCGGGACGAGCCGCTCCCAGGCCCCCGCGAGCGACAGGAGCGTCGACTCCTCGAAGCGCCGACCGATGACCTGGAGGCCGACCGGAAGACCGTCATCGCCGAACCCGTTCGGTAGCGAGATCGCGGGCTGCCCGGTCAGGTTAGGCGGATAGCAGAGATGGCACCAGTCGTCGAAGAACGGATCGACCGGAACGCCGTCGACCTCCGCCGGGCCCGCAACGCCGATCTCGAACGCGGTCAGCTGCATCATCGGCGTGATCAGCAGATCGTGGTCGGTGAAGAACTCGAGCCACTCACGCGTGTAGGCCGCGCGGTCGTTCTGAGCGTCCAGATAATCGCGTGCTGTGTGGGCCGCGCCGCTGCGGATGATCTTCGCGGTCTCGCGCTCGATCAGCTCCGGCGAGCGTTCGAGCAGCGCTCCCTCCGAGGCGTGGCCCTCGATCGTGGCGATCGTGTTCCACAGCGCAACCGGGTCCCGCGGCGGCGGATGCGCCTCCACCAGCTCGACGCCCGTGCCGGCAATGCGCTCCACGGCCTCGTGAAACCGCCGGCGCACGTCACCCTCAACCGGGGCGAAGCCGAGATCCACCGACCAGGCGACGTGCAGCGATGAGAGATCCCGCTCCTCGGTCGCAGCGGATAGGTAGGAGCGATCAGGCGAGGGGTATGAGAGGTCATCCGCCGGGTGCGGACCGGCCATCACTTCGAGCGCCAGCGCCGCGTCCCGCACGCTTCTCGTCAGCGGCCCGTCGACCGAGAGCGTCGGCCAGCCGCGGAATCCCGGTAGCTTCGGCACCAACCCGAACGTCCCCTTCAGGCCGACCACTCCGCAGAACGCCGCCGGGATCCTGACCGACCCGCCGCCGTCGGTGCCGAGCGCGAGCGGCACCATCCCTGCGGCGACGCACGCGCCGGAGCCGCCGCTCGACCCGCCGGGCGTCCTCGCCAGGTTCCACGGATTGCGCGTGACGCCGAAGACCTCGTTCGCGGTGAACGCGCGGTAGCAGAACTCGGGATTGTTGGTCTTGCCGAGGATGATCGCGCCGCTGGCCTTGAGGCGGGCGACCGGGACCGCGTCCTCGGCGGGGCGAAAGTCGGCCATGGATCGAGAGCCGTTCGTGGCGAGCTCGCCGGCGAGCCAGATGTGGTCCTTGATCGCGACGGGCACTCCCGCCAGCGGGCCGACGATCTCGCCGGCCCGCAGTCGCCGCTCGATGTCTCGAGCCGCCGCGCGCGCCTGCTCGGCGAGCACGACCGTGAACGCATTGATGTCGCCGTCGCGCTCCTCCACCCGCGCGAGGCAATCCTCGACCAGCTCGCCCGGCGAGACTTCGCGGTTGCGAATCGCAGCGGCCGTCGCGTACGCGTCGAGCGCACTCTCGCCGTCGTGGCTGGTCACGGGCCCTGTATACCAGCCGGGGAGCTGTGGCTTCCATCTGTGCTGGCCGTAGTCAAGCCGGTCTAGGTCGGTTGCCGTGGGCCTCCCAGTTGGCCTGGTGCACCTCTTCGATCCGGCGGAACCAGCCGCTGATCCTCCACCGCTCGTTGCGAGCGGCTTCCGCTCGCCCGGTGGTAATACGCCGACGCTGATGCCTCGAGGGTCCAGCCGATCGGCTCGACCCCGAGGCGCTCGCGATGCTGATCAATGAAGCGAGTCATTTCGGCCGGCCTGGGTCGAGCTCCCGCGCGAAAAACAAGCTCGTCGACTTCAAAATCTCATTCGCGCGGCACAGGTCGAGGCCCTTCTCCAGGAACGGCGCAGAAAGCCGTCTATACACCGCTGCCCGGCCCTTTTCCGCACGCTCGTAGCAGCCGCGCGCCGCCGCTCTGCGCCTGCCGCCCAGCACCCCTTCCCCGCGCTAACCGGGTCCACGCGTGCTGCCCGGCCAACAGAGCCAGCTGGGAGAAAGGCAGGCCTGGTGAGTCGGCCGGGTGTCCGATCCAAGCGCGGGGTCCGGGCACGGTTGCCGCGCGGTAGCTGCTTGCCGACTCATCGACGGGTCGCGGATCACGGGTTATGCGGCGGCGATGACGGCGACGCCCACGCGGCCGCCGTCGACATCGATGACCGTGCCGTTGACGAACTGCGACTCGTCGGAGGATAGGTACACCGCTGCGTGTGCGATCGCCTCCGGCGGGCCGAACCCCCCGTACGGGGTGCCGTTCATCATCGCGGCGGCGGGGTCGTTCTCGATCGGGGTCCGCACGACGCCGGGGGAAATCGCGTTGACGCGCACGCCCGGCGACCCAAACTCCGCCGCCCAAGCCCGGGTCAAGGTCTCCATCGCCCCTTTCGTTGATGCGTACAGTGCGCCTACGGGGATGCCCAATCGAGCCACCCAGGAGCCGAGGTTGATGATCGATCCCGATCCGCGGGCGGTCATTTCGGGCGCGATCGCAGCGGTTAGGAAGAACGGCGCCTTGACGTTGACCGCGTAGACCTCGTCGAACATCGCTTCGTCGACGGTCAACGTGGTCGAGCCCGGAAAGATCCCCGCGCTGTTGACGAGCACGTCGATCCGGCCGCCGAGCGCCCGGGTGGCGGCAGCAGCGAGGGCCTGGGACGCCTGCGCGGAGCCGTCGAGGTCCGCGGCGATGAATTCGGCATGTCCGCCAGCCGCGTGGATCTGCTCGACCACCTCGGCGCCGCGCTGGGGGCTGCGTCCGCTGACGATGACGTGCGCCCCTTCGGCCGCGAACACGGTCGCGATCGCGCGGCCGATGTTGCTGGTAGCTCCGGTAACGAGCGCGGTCTTGTGCTCGAGTCGTGTGCTCATCTGGGGATCCCTTCGTGCTTGCGGTGCCAGTCGAAAAGACGGTAGGCACGCAACGGGTCTTCCTTTCTCGATTACGGCTGCTCCCAATCGTGAGCCGGGCAGGCGCGCCGCCGGACCGGTGCCGCCGCGCCGCGCTGCGTCGGACGAAAGCGTGGCGCGGCGCAGCTGGCCCAGGTCAGGTGGTGTGTAGCGCGTTGCGGAGGACGGCGATGGCCTGCGCGATCGCGGCTCGCGTCGCGTGGGTGTCGCTCAGCGGGTTGAGCATCATGAAGTCGTGCGTGATCCCGTCATAGCGAACGGTTGTGACCGCGGTCCCGGCCGCACGCAGTCGCGCGGCGTAGGCCTCGCCCTCATCGCGCAGCACGTCGGCCTCGCCGACGATCACCAGCGCCGGCGGCAGTCCTGCGAGCTGCTCCTCGCTTGCGCGCAGCGGCGAGGCGAACGGCTCTCGGCGCCGCTCGACATCGGGCTCGTAGGCGTCCCAGAACCACGCCATCATCCTCGCGCTGAGGAAGAACCCCTCGGCGAACTGCTCGTATGAGCCGGTGTCCATCGCGGCGTCGGTAACCGGGTAGTACAGCGACTGGTGCACGAAGCGCACGTCGCCGCGCTCTTGGGCCATGAGCGTGAGCGCGGCGGTCATGTTGCCGCCGACCGAGTCGCCGGCGACTGCGATGCGATTGGGGTCGAGCTGGTTGGCGGCGCCCTCGCGCACGATCCACTGCGCGGTCGCGTATCCCTGCTCGATTGCGACGGGATATCGCGCTTCGGGCGAGCGGTCGAATTCGACGAACACGACGGCGGCGCCGGTGCCGACTGCGAGCTCCCGGACGAGTCGGTCGTGCGTGTCGGCGTTGCCTAGCACCCATCCGCCGCCGTGCATGTAGAGGATCACCGGCAGCGTCCCGACGGCGTCCGGAGGCCGGACGATCCGCACCCGCACGTCGCCGACATCGGCCGGCACGGTGATCCAGCGGTCATTCACGGACAACTTGTCGATCGGCGCGGCCTGCAGCTCGTCGAGCACGGCGCGCGCCTCGACCGGGCTCAGCTCGTACAGGAACGGCGGCCCGGCGGTCGCCTCGACGAGCGCCTGCGACGCCGGCTCGAGCACAACGGGGTTGTGCGTGGTTACGGACATTTGCGGCTCCTCTGTGTGGTGGATGGTGAACTGGCCTACGCGGCGGCGAGTTACTTCTCGAGAAATGCGTGGACGTCGGCGGCGAATAGCTCCGGGTACTGGTTCAGGAATCCGTGGCCGGCGTCCGGGTAGATCCGCAGTTGGGCGTTCGGGAGGTGTTCAGCAAGCAGGTGGCTGTTCTGCGTGTGCATCATCAGGTCGTTGTCGCCATTGGCGACAAACGTCGGTTGGGTTATGCCGGCGAGACGGTTGAGCCTCGACTCGTCCGGAATCCCCCAGGCGGTGATCGCGGCCAGCTGGGCGTCGCGAGTGGCCAGGTCGGTCGGTTCGTCGCGGTCGACCTCTCGTTGGTAGAGGCGTCCGATCGACTCGATGCCCTTGGCGCGACTTTGCTCGGAGCCGGAGAAGAACAGGCTGAGCAGGTGCTCGGCGGTGGGCTCGTCCGGTGTCGCGAGCGCGTACACGTTCTCGCTCCAGCGGTGTAGGTCCGGGCCGCCCTGCGGTGCGGTGCCGGCGAGCACGAGGCGATGGACCAGTCGCGGGCGCAGGAGCACGAGCTCTTGGGCGACGTAGCCGCCGAGCGAGAAGCCCAGCAGATCGATCTGCTTCAGGCCGAGGGCGTCGATGAACGCGAGCGCGTCGCGAGCCATCGTGGTGACGTTCTCGGGGACGACGCCGGTTGAACCGCCGACGCCGCGGTTGTTGAGGAGGATGACCTCTCGATCCTGCGCGAGGCGGTCGACGAGCGCCGGGTCCCAGTTGTCGAGGTTCCCCCGGAAGTGCTGGAGCATCACCAGCACCGGGGCGGCCGTCTGCGCGTTGCCGAAGCGGCGGTAGACGAACGATACGTCTCCGACCTCGAGCGAGAGGTTCTCGGCCGTCAGCTGACCGTCCTGCACCGTGGAAACGCGGCTTTCCTTGGTCAAGGCTTCGGGTGTACTCATGGCTTCCTCCGTTTAGCGGGTGACTTTGAGCGGGATTGGCGCGAAGGCGTTGCGGCGGCGGCACACGCCGCGACGGCCACGGCGCTGAGCGGTATCAGCGCTGCGCTGGCGAGGGAAGTGATGGGTGGACTGCGTCTCATGTTGCTCTTTCGGTTGGGAGCATCGACAGTCGCAGCGGTAAGCGGTTAACGCATCACGCAACGCGTAGTCCGCGCCCCGACACCTCGTAGTCAGGGGCCACACCAAGCGCGTGGGTATCGCCGGTACCGGATGAGGCGGCTCAGGAGAGTTGCCGCTCGGCCGGTCGCTTCCAACCGGCGTATCCGCGGGTGTCACACCCGCAGACTCCGAATTGGCTATCTGCGAGGCACCTCCGATAGCGCTGGGTCAGCGAATGCAGCGGCCGCAGGTCGGGGGCCACAGCCTCTTGGCGGTCGGCCGCGGTGCGGCAGTCGGGTCGGTGACCGGGGAAATCGACTCCCCCGCATCGATGCTCGTCCCACACCGTTGGGGTAGCGAACGACGCCGAGCCAGCAGCGCGTCTCAAACCGAAGGGTTCGGCCAGTTCCTCCGGCTAGGAGCGCGGGCATCCATTTCGCGGATCGAGCCGATCGACACGAGCCCGATCAGGACTCCCGAGCCGCGGGGTTGGTGTGTGCGCCTGGCTGGAGCACGTGCTGTGTGAGTTGGTGGCGGGACTTGACTCCGAGCTTGCGGAACGCCTTGCGGAGGTGGTAGTCGACGGTGCTGGGGCTGATGAACAGGCGCGCGGCGATTTCTCGGTTGGTGGCCCCGTCGGCGGCGAGGCGGGAGATCTGTGCTTCCTGGGGGGTCAGGTCGTCGCGCGTCTCGACGGTCCGTTTGCGCGCGTGCTCGCCGGTCGCCTCGAGCTCGATGCGGGCGCGCTCGGCGAACCCCTCCATGCCGAACCCCGTGAATAGCTCGTGGGCGTGGCGTAGCTGCTGGCGCGCGTCGAGCCCGCGGCGCTCGCGGCGCAGCCATTCGCCGTACAGGAGGTGGGCGCGCGCCAGCTCCACCCGGACACGGGTCCGACCGAGCGCCTCGATCGCCTGGCGATAGAGCCGCTCGGCGGGTTCTCCCTCGGTCAGCAGGGCTCGTGAGCGGGCCTCGAGCCCGAGCGCCCAGTCGGTGCCACTCGCCGCAGTTGCCTGCGAAAGCCGGCCGAGGGCATCGACCGCGAGCTCGGGCTTCCCGCTCCGGGCGGCCGCCTCGATCAGCTCCACCAATCCCCAATCGCGCCACCACGAGGCGTATGTGTCCTCGCCGGCGTGCTGCGCCGCGGCGAGCGCCTCCTCGTACCGGCCTAGGCCGTTGTAGAGCACGGCGGTCACCCAGTGAATGAATCTCAGCCCCTGTCCGTCGCTGCGCCGCACGAGCTCCCTTGTCGCGGCCTCGATCAGCGGGGTGACCTCGGCTTCGCGGTCCCGGAAGGTGACGTGCGCCAGCCCGACGTACGGTGCCAGGCTGGCGCCGGTCGCCTCGTTGACCGCTGCCACCTCGTCGAGCAGCGAAAACGCCACGGATAGCTCCCCGGCGAACAGTCGCGCCGCGGAGCGTGTCGCCAGGGCCATGGGGAGCACGCTCAGCGCACCGGCGTCACGTGCAAGCTGGACGAAGCGTGCAGATAGCACGTCGAAGGCTTCGTCGTCCCACACAAATGCCGCGAGGCGGGCTGCCAGCGACAGCCACCGAGGCCCGTCCCCTCCCGACACGTCCTCGCGTCGGAAGGCGTTGACGGCCCTTCTCAACGTCGGCGTTCCTGCGGCGTATCCGTCTGTGATCAACAACGCCAGGCCATCCAGCAGCAGATCGGACGCGCGCGGAGGCTGCGGCGAGGGAGGCGCCGCCCTGGCGGCCCGAGCGGTCTCCAGTATGGTCTCGTCGCTCGCCAGCATGCCCGGAGAGAACGCGGCGGTGAGCGCGTCTAGATAGGTTTCTCGCGCGAGCCTCTGATCGAGTGGTTCGAAGCGCTTGGCGGCTTTGAGCAACAGGGGTGGAGCGTCGCTGCCGCGGCTCAACGCGATCTGGCCGCGGAGCAGGTCGACCTGGGCGTGCTGGAGCTCGTTGAGCGGTCCGGATTCTGCGATCGCAATGAGTCGTAGTGCCGAGTCGAACGCGCCGGATTGGTGCTTGGCCTGTGCCGCGGCGAGCGCTCGCTGGGCGCGGCGGCCGGGCTCGGGCGTCAGGACGGCCGCTCTTTCCAGGAACGCGCCCGCTGCTGCCAACCCTCCGCGCGCCTGAGCGCCGCCGGCCGAGCGCTCGAGCGCAGCGGCGACGTCCTCATCAAACCCCGGCGTCGCTTGGGCGAGATGCCAGGCGCGGCGATCAGGATCGACAGCAGGGTCGGTCGCGTCGGCCAGCGCGCGATGCACCGCCTGCCTCTCCTGCGGCGACGCCGCGCGATACACAGCCGAGCGGACCAACGGGTGACGGAAGGTCACGCGCGTGCCGATCGCGAGCAAACCGTCGGTCTCTGACGCCGCCTGCAGCCCAATCCCGAGCCGCTCCGCCGCCCGCCACACGAGCACCGGGTCACCGACCGGCTCGGCCGCCGCGACCAGCAACAGCCGCCGGGTATCGGCCGGTAGGCGCGCTGCCCGCCCCTGAAAGCTGTCCTCGATCCGGCCCGACAGTCCCGGCGCGTCCGGCAACCCGAACCCGCCCGCCAGCTCATCTGCCGTCAACCCCCGCGGCAACTCCAACAACGCCAGCGGATTCCCGCGCGTCTCCGCCACGATCCGTTCCCGCACCCGGTCATCCAACGGCACACGCAACACCGAGCCCAACAAAGCGCGCGCATCACCATCGCGCAAACCCTCGACCACCAGCCTCGGCAATCCGTCGAGCTCTTCGCTCGGCTCACGCGTCGCCAACACCAGCGCCACCGACTCCGCCAACAGCCGCCGAGCCACGAACACAAGCGCCTGCGCAGAAGCCAGATCAAGCCACTGCGCGTCATCGACCACACATACAAGCGGCTTCTCCTCGGCCACCTCCGCCAACAGGCTCAGCACCGCCAACCCCACCAAGAACCGATCCGGCGCGTTCCCCGCACGCAGCCCAAACGCCACCCCCAGCGCCTCGCGCTGAGGCGCAGGCAGCCGGGCCAGGCGATCCAGCATCGGCGCGCACAACTGCTGCAACGCCGCGAAAGCGAGCTCCATCTCTGATTCCACACCGACCGCCCGCATCACCCGGAACTCCGGCGCCGACTCGATCGCAGACTGCAGCAGCGCCGTCTTACCGACCCCGGGTTCGCCGCTCACGACCAACACCCGGCTCTGCCCACCCCGCACCGCCTCAAGCAGCCGCTCCAACACTTCGCGCTCGACGCGCCGGCCGTGCAGCACCTCCGCTGGCCCCTCGGTGACCATGCCAAACCGACCATATCGCGGCCCAACGCTGCCGTCGACACCCCGTCGACTACGCGGTTTCCCGTTGCCGGACCTCCCCGTGGGCCCCGGTTCTGGCTCCCGCGACTACGAGGTTTCAGGGCGCGGACCACGCGTTGCGTGATGCGTTGACCGCTCACCGCTGCGACTGTCGATGCTCCCCAACCCGAAGGAGCGACATGACACGCACCAGACCCCTCACCTTCCTCGCCAGCGCAGCGGTGATACCGCTCACCGTTCTGGCCGTCGCGGCCTGCGGCGGCGGCGGGGCCGCGACCGCGTCGCCTCCGAAGACCTCGACTGGCGCCCCGGCCACAGTCGGCGTCGCGAACAGCCGCCTCGGATCGATCCTGGTCAACTCGACCGGCCGGACCCTGTACCTGTTCAACGCCGACGTCGGCGCCCACAGCGCGTGCACAGGCGCCTGCGCGACCGCCTGGCCGCCGCTGCTGGCCACCGGCACGCCGACCGCCGGGACCGGACTGACCGCCTCCAAGCTCGGAACGATCACGCGCCGGGGCGGCAATCAGCAGGTCACCTACAACGGCCACCCGCTGTACCTGTTCATCGAGGACCTGAAGCCCGGCCAAACCACCGGCCAGGGCGTGACCGCGTTCGGCGCCGCCTGGTTCGCGCTCACGCCGGCAGGAGACCAGGCATCCGCACCTGCACTGAGCTCCGGCGGCGGTGGTGGTGGCTCTAGCGGTCTCGGCTACTAGATCACACCCGTCCCACCACCCGAAGCCATCTGGCAGGAGGAAACATGACAAGCAAAGCCGATCACACGCGCGAGGCGTCCGTCCCGGCCGGCCTTCGGACTGACGCAGACCATCCAGAGTTCGCGGAAGACGACCTTCAAGCCAAGCGGCGCCCGGTCGTCGCGCAGCGCTCGTTCCTGAAGGCCGTTGGTTTGGCCGGTGCCGATACGGTCGCGCGCTCAGGGACCGTCGACCGCCCCGACGCTCCTCCGGCGCCGCGCCGGAGGAGGTTGCTCGAGCTGCGGGGACACCGGTGGACGCCCGAGGAGCGCGCGATCTTGATTTCACTGGTGGCGATCGCGATGGGGTCAGTGTTCGTCACCACATACTCGCTCACGCTCGGCGACCCGATCCCCCGCCATATCAACGCCGCGATCGTTGGCGACGGGGACGCGCACCCCGGCCCGGTCGACGCCATCGAGCGGGTCGCGGGAGGCAAGCTGGACTTCCACCCGTACCCGTCGCTTCCGGCCGCGCTTCGCGCGATCGACTCGCAGAACGTCTACGCCGCTCTCGACGTAGCCTCGCAGCGACCAACGCTGTACCTGGCCAGCGCGGCGGGAGCGTCGGTCGCGCGGGTGCTCGAGAGGATCGCCACGGTCGACCCGGGGGTCCGGGTCCGCGACACCCACCCCTTGTCCGTGCACGACCCCAATGGCCTAAACATTTTCTACCTGATGCTCGTGACGACGATCGTGGGGTTCCTCACCATCTTCCAGGTGCGGGCGAACGCAGGTGAGTTGCGGCGGCGCCACCAGATCGCGTTCGTGGCGGGGCTCGCCCTCACCGCGTCACTCGTCCTGACGCTGGTCGACGGGCCGCTGTTGAACCGCCTCACCCTGCCCGTGCCCGAGACCTGGGGGATCCTCGCGCTCAATCTGCTTGCGGCGGCCTCGTTCACCTCGCTCATGGCGGTTCTGATCGGCCGCTGGGCGATCCTCCCGACGTTCCTGTTCGTCGTCGTGCTCGGCAACGCGTCCTCGGGCGGCGCCGTATCGCCGCCGCTGCTCCCGCCGGCATTCGCGTTCTTCTCGCAGTGGCTGCCCTCCGGCTCGACCGTCACGGCACTGCGCGACGCGATCTACTTCACCCACCACCAGCACGCCCAGCCGATCGCCGTCCTCGCGACGTGGGCGCTCCTGCTGTTCGCCGCGTGGCTCTGGGTCTCACGCCGCCGTGAAGCCAGGATCACGCGCACGGAAAAAGAGCCCCTTCAGCGGACGGTGGCTGCGTTCTAGAACGCCTAGACACCAGCGCTCAAACCCAGTGAGCTCACACACAGGAGACCGAGAACCATGACTCAGACACTCACCGCGCAATCGAGGGTCACAACGCGCTCATCACAGGCGGAGGAACCGGGATCGGCAGCGCGGCAGCGATCGGTCTGGCAGCCGAGGGCGCCACCGCCACTGTGGCCGGCCGAACCGAGACGACGCTCAAGGAGACGGTCCGGCTCGTTCGCGACGCGGGGGAAACGCTCGGCTCGTCGTCGCCGACGTGCACAACGAGGACGCCGTCCGCCACGCCGTCCAGGTCGCCGCGGGACAGGAGGGGCGCCTCGACATGGCGGTCAACAGCGCGGGAATCGACGGCGGGAACGACGCCCACCCGACCGTCGACTATCCCTCAATTGTCAACATCTCCTCCGGCGCCGGCCTGGTCGCGGTACGCGGATACTCCGGCTACGCGGCTTCCAAGCACGCCGAGATCGGTCTGACCAAGAGCGCCGCGCTGGACTACGGCCCCCTTGGCATTCGCGTCAACGCCCTGTGCCCAGGCCTGGTCAACACGCCGCTGAGCGCCGAGATGGTCGACGAGAAACCCCGCGAAGCACGAAGAACCTGTGGCGTCGCCGCGGAGCCCGAGGAGATCGCCGACGCGATCGTGTGGCTGTGCTCGCAACGCTCCAGCTACGTCACCGGCATCGCGTTGCCGATCGACGGCGGATACACGGCCCGCTGATCTCCAGATCTGATCAACCAAAGGAAACGTCTGATGACACGACAAGCAAGCCAGGTCCCGTCCACCGTGACGATCGGCGATGACCTGACCGTCGGGCGTGTCGGCTACGGCGCGATGCAGCTCACCGGGCCGAAGGTGTGGGGGGACTACCCCGACCGCAGCAAGGCCATCGCGTTGCTGCGCGAAGTCGTCGGCACGGGCGTGACCTTTATCGATACCGCTGACGTCTACGGACCCCACTCCAACGAAGAGCTGATCCGTGAGGCGCTGCACCCGTACCCAGACGATCTGGTCATCGCGACCAAGGGCGGCTTTGTTCGCGGCGGCCCGGAATACAGCGACATGGGCGCGGTCGGCAACAAAGAGTACCTGCGCCAGGCGGCCTACATGAGCATGCGCCGGCTTGGGCTGGACTGCATCGATCTGTACTACCTGCACACCCCGACGATGACCGACGCGCCGTTCGAGCAGATCGTCGAGACGCTCGCCGGGATGCGTCAGGACGGGTTGATCCGACATATCGGTCTGTCCAACGTCAGCGCCGAGCAACTGCGGACCGCGTCGACGATCACCGAGATCGCCGCCGTCACCGTCCATTACAACGTCGCCGTGCGCCTCGGTGGAGCGGTACGCGAGGTCGCCGAGGAGAACGGCATCGTCTTCTCGCCCTGGCATCCGGGAGCGGTCCCGGGTGGCGAGGAGGGCCAGCCGTTTCACGCGGTCATCGATCCGATCGCGGAGCGATACGAGGTGACCGCACAGCAGGTCGCGCTCGCGTGGCAGCTGCATCGCACCGAGAACGCCCTACCGATCCCCGGCACGACCAGCGCCGAGCACCTCAAGGAAAACCTCGATGCCGCCACCATCGGCCTCACCGATCAGGAGGTCGATGCGATCACGGCCCTGGCCGCCGAGGACAGTTAGTTAGGCCGCGGGCCCCGGTCCCGCGCCGCGCTTCAGCGGCGGATGATCGCGCGGCCAGCGTCGAACAGGGCGCTCGCGACGATCGCGGGATCACTCAGGTGGCCGCTGACCATCGCTCCGGCGCGGAGCATGACCAGCTCGTCGGCGACGTGGCCGGGCGCCTCGCGGACCGCTGGTCGCTCAGCCCTGCTTGGCGCCGGTTGCTGGACTGCGCTAGTTGGACGCCGCCGGGACAACGACCCTGTCGGTGTTCCCGAGCAGCCCTCTGGATCGGTGCTGAACCAGCTCATTCTCCACTGATAGCAGCGGGTGCGAGAGTCCCGGGCCGTTCACGCCGCTGCAGCGTTACGGGTGCGAAGGCCGGGGCCGTCCGCCCTACTTCTTCCCGCCCCGCCCGAACCGCGAGATCAGGCGGCTCAGCCTGCTTCGGATCTCCTGGCTCGCGTCATCAGCGATCCTGCCGACGGTGTCGTCGGTCTTGATGATCCCCAGTTCCTCGTCCGTCGCGCGCACGGGGCCCCCTCTGGCGACTGTCTCGGCGGCCTCCGCGCGGTAGCCAGCACGGCGAGCCTTGGCGGCGTCGATCTGCGCCCGCAGGCGGGCGACCTGGTCGTCGGGATCAGGTGTGACAGGGGTTGCGTCAGCGTCGTCGGTCATGAGACGCATTCCAGCACCTATCAGGTCGCACCGATCCGAAATGCGAGCACATGCCGGCGCGAGGTGCTTGCAAGATCGCTGATGACGATCCGGTCGGAGCAGAAATGCGCGCCGGTCACGGTGGCGGCCTTCTGGATCGGACGAGGGCCAGGAGTGCCGCCGTGCTGCTCGTTCTCGCTGAAGCGGGAGACAGGCGGTGCCGATCGATGGCGGGGCCTACTTCCTGGGTACGCCTTCCATCCGAGATCACAGCAGGGTGCACCACCACCGCTCAATAGCTTGACTCCCGACGACTCGGGCCCGAGGGCTCCCCAAAAGGCTCCCCAAACCCAAGAGTTCTCAGAGGCCTGAGGAGAACTCAGAGCACCGGCAGAACTCATAACCCCTGCAAATAACTTGGAGGTCGCGGCCGCCACCACGGTCACGCGTCGCAACGCGTACCGGCCTGGGCCGTGGCGATTGATACCTAAGACATAGGCAATCAACACGCGATTGGTCTTGCCGCGCACATCTGCCTTCCTTACGGTGTGCTCACCTATCGCACGCCGGGGAACACATCTCGGAGAGGAGAGAAGCCATGTCTCGTGTAGAACGCGGGCGCCTACGGGTGTGGTGGACGTATGCTCGCGACCGCGTCTGGATCATGGGTGCTGCTGTGCTTGCATGCACGGTGGTGACGGTGACTGCGATTTCCGTCATGGACGTGTGGGGCGCGACGGCGCGGACGCTTCCACGTGTAGCGCCCGGCGGTGTGCAGCAGCCAGTCGTCTCGTGCGCGTCACTGGGCTCTCTGGATCTCAGTTCGGTCGGCGCGCAGATGGCATCTGCGACGAACAGCACCCAGAACGGCGTCGATTTCTGCGACGTCAAGGGCTACATCAGCCCGCAGACACAGTTCACAGTGCTTCTCCCCGAGAGCACCTGGCGGGGCGATTATCTCCAGCAGGGGTGCGGCGGTTACTGCGGGCATAACGACGTCAGTCTCCAAGACCCTGCGCGAACCAGTGGTTACCAGACGTTTGCGCCACTCGCAGATGGTGGGTTCGTGGTCGCGGCCGACGATCAGGGGCACGAGGGGCCCGGCGGCCTCTGGGGCAAGGAGGACCCGATGCTCCGCGTCGTGTTTGGCTACCGCTCCGAGGACGACCTGGCGCGAACGGCAATGACGATCATCCGCGCCTACTACGGGCGCGGTCCGGCGTATTCGTATTTCGACGGCGTGTCCGACGGCGGTCACGAGGCGCTCGCGCTCGCGCAGCGCTATCCGACGGATTTCGACGGCATCCTCGTCGGCGCGCCCGCCAATAATTGGGCCGCGCTGAACGGCATGTACCAGCCGTGGCTCGTGCGGGCAAATATGGACGCGAACGGGCGCCAGATCCTCGATAGCTCCAAGCTGCCCCCGTTGCATGCTGCTGTCATGCGCGCCTGCGCGAACGCCAACGGAGTGATCGCCGACCCTCGTTCGTGCACGTTTGACCCGGCGACGCTGATGTGTCCGTCTGGCGTCGACCGACCCGACTGCCTGACGCCGGCGCAGGTAATGGCCGTACGTAGCCTGTATCGCGGTCCGACCTCCGACGGATTGAACCTCTACGACGGCGGCGAGCCCTACGGCTCCGAACTCGCCTGGCAAGGGTGGATGGTCGGCCCACCGGCCGACTCCGCCTTCCCAAACGACACGATCGCGAGCTCGATCGGACTCGACTACTACCGCTACCAAGCCTTCTGGCACAACCCCCCGGTGTCGTTCACACTGCGCGATGTCTCATTCACGCGGGACGCCTACCAGCGGCTGGAGCCGTTGGGCCGCATCTACAACGCGACGGACCCCGACCTCAGCGCGTTCCGCGCGCACGGCGGCAAGCTGATTCTGTACCACGGCTGGGCGGATCAGTCGATCTCGCCGTGGACCAGCCTCGACTATTACAGTGCGCTCGCCCAAAGGATGGGCGGCTACCAGGCTGCGCAGCGGTTCTCTCGGTTGTACATGATCCCCGGTCTCTATCACTGCCCCTGCGGTCCCTACGGCACTGGTGACCCGGCCTCGACGATCAACCTGATGGCCGCGCTCGTCAACTGGGTCGAGCACGACACGGCACCGACCGCGGTCACCTTTCCGGTCAGCGGGCAGTCGACGGGAACGCCGATCACCTCTCTCACCGTGCAGCCGTTCGATCCTCTCTCGCCGCCGCCGCACAACAATGGGCTCAACAGCAATTACCACTACGTCGGCATCGACACGGAATACCGGTCAGGTCGTGCGCTCTGGTGCAGTCAGGAGGGACGCAGGCTCAGCTGCACCGGCGCCTCTGATGCAGCCACGAACCGCGCACACACACCGAGGCGCCAGACGCGAAGGCACCACAAACCAAAGCGCCATCGGTAAGCCGCTGCGCGGGTCGGATGCCGCACGTCTGGTCGCCGGCTAGGTCAAGCGTGCTCGCGGCCACAACTGGTCCGGCACGCTCGAGTCAGGGCGAGTTTGGCCGTGTGGCGCTCGGCGCTCGTCGATGAGTGCGCTTGCGCTTCTCAGGCGAGCACCTTGATGGCGCTCCCGAACCCGGTGCCGAGTGGCTGCTGTAGCGCCATGTGCAGGAAGCCGAGCGCCTCGAGTTCGTGGGCGCGGGCGAGTGCTCCTGTGTCGACGGCGCGCATGCCGCCGGCTTCGACCAGCTCGCGGACGGTCGTCTTGGCGTCGTCGTCGGATGCGAGGAAGACATCGAGCGGCCGTCCGGCGACGGCCCCGGTGACGAGCGTGCCGGGGAACGTGGCGTTGAACGCCTTGACGACCCTCGCATCGGGAGCCTTCTGGGCGATCTCGGCGGCTGCCGAGCCGACGTCAAGGTTCAGCGGCGTGAACGATGAGAAGTCAATGGGGGTTGGGTGCCGGCGCGGGCGTCTCCGGCGAGCTCGTTGGCGAGGGCCTGTGCCTTGCCGGGCTCCTGGCTGAGGAGGTTCACGGTGTGGCCTCCGGCGAGAGCGCGTGTCGCGATGCCTCGCGCCATGTTGCCGGCACCGATGATGGTGATGTCCATGAGATCGCTCCTGGTCGTCTGTCGAGGATGGGTGGGTCGGGTACAGCGGCGTGTAAGCCGTCGGTGAGAGCGCGTTCGGGGTTGTTCCGCCGTTCAGCTGGCCGCGTCGGGCATCTTCAGCACGGGCTTGACGACGGTTCCGGCGGCAGCGTCTTCGGCGGCCTGTTGGATGTCCTTGAACGGATACACGCGGATGAGCTCGTCGAACGGGAAGCGGCCCTGGCGGTGCAGTTCGACGAGCGCCGGGATCGACTCGCGCGGTACGGAGTCGCCCTGGTTGATCCCTACCACGCTGCTGCCTTTGACGATCGCGGTGAGGATGTTCATCGATACATCCGCATCCGGTGCAGGCGCGCCGACGATGCCGCAGACGCCGAGCGGCGCGAGGGAGTCGATGGCCTGGCGCAGCACGGTGGGGACGCCGGTCGCTTCCAGCGTGCGGTCGATTCCCCGTCCGGCCGTGACCTCTTGCAGTCCCGCGACGGGATCTTGTTCGCGGGGGTTGATGACGTGCGCCGCGCCGAGCCGGGTTGCGAGCTCGAGCCGGGCTGGGTTGACGTCCACGACGGCGACCGTCGCCCCGGTCAGGTGGACGGCGGCAATGACTGCGCTGAGCCCGACGCCCCCGGCTCCGAAGACGGCCAGTGTCGTTCCGGGTTCTGGGCGCAGGACGTTGAGCACCGATTGGGCGCCGGTCTGCACGCCGCAGGCGAGTGGGCCGAGCAGTTCGAGCGGGGCTTCGCGCGGAACCTTGATCACGCCGCCCGCTGAGGCGAGTGCCCGCGTCGCAAGTGAGGACTGGCCGAAGAAGTGGCCGTGGAGCGCCTGGCCGTCGCGGCGCAGCGTCGGCGTCCCATCCGCGCGGGCGCCGCCGAACAGGTTCAGCCCGGCCCAGTTCTCGCAGTACACCGGATGGCCGGTGCGGCACGTCCGGCATCCGCCACAGAACGCAAACGACATCACGACGTGGTCGCCGGGCTCGAGATCGCTCACACCGTCGCCGACCTCTTCGATCACGCCCGCGCCCTCGTGTCCGAGGACGCCCGGGAGCGGAAAGGGAATGAGGCCCTCGCGTGCACTGAGGTCGGTGTGGCACAGGCCGGTGGCAACGATCCGGACGAGCACTTCACCGCGCTGCGGGCTCTCGACCTCGACGTCTTCCAGGACGAACGGTTCGTGATTGGCGGACAGGACCGCCGCGGTAGCGGTCGGCATGTGGTTCTCCTCTCGGTGAAGTGGATAGGCGTGTCTAGGCGAGACCCTGAGCGACGCCGACCGCCGGACGGCGCTGGACAGAGTCGGCGTGCGCGTCGTGAGCGTGGATCCAGGCCAGCCCGGAGTACAGATCCCCGAACAGGGCATCCCGGTGGGCCACGTCGGGACCGTCGCTGAGGTGCATCAGGTCGGCGGTGCGGCGTGAGAGCCACTGCACAGCGACGGTCCGGCGGCGCCGGCGCTCGGTGTAGCGCTGCAGCGCCGCGGCGAGATCATCTGCGGCGTGGTCGTCGGCGAGGCAGTCGGCGAGGACGATCGCGTCCTCGATCGTCTGGTTGGCACCCTGCCCTTGATGGGGCACCATCGCGTGGGCGGCGTCACCCATCAGCACGACGCGGTCGGTATGCCAGCGGTCCAGCGGCGCGAGGTCATGCAGCGCCCAGCGCGCTCCGACGTGCGTCGCACCAACCATCTCGGTCACGGCCGGGTGCCAGCCGGCGAACGCGTCGACGGCGTCACTGACCGCGCACTGCTCCATCCACGTCTCGTTGGTCCAGTCCGGCACACGGACGACTGCCAGGAAGTTGACCGTCCGGCCACCGTTGATCGCGTAATGCAGCAGATGACGCCCGGGACCGGCCCAGAACTGAAGCGGCGTCGGATCAGGAAGCGAGGGCATGTCCTCGACAGCCACCAGCCCGCGGTAGCCGACCGTTCCCGAGAACCTTCCACGGACCTCCCCAACGACGTGCGGGCGGATGACAGAGTGCACGCCGTCGGCGCCGACAACCAGATCGGCTGCAGCATTCGCTCCGTCCGCGAACCGCAGCTCGACGCCGGAACGACGCTCCTCGATGCCCACGCACCGCCGTGCGAGGTTCAGCCCCTCGCCTCCAAGGCGCTCCGCGAGCGCTTGGAGGAGAGCGACGCGGTGCACGCCGTAGTACGGCGCGCCGAACGTCGCCTCGTACGCCCCGTCTCGCCCGATCGGGTGATCGGCGATGACCTCGCCGGAGTCCCAGCGCCGGATGACGAGCGCGGATGGGACGACTGACACGGCCTCGACCTGCTCGCCGACCCCGAGCCGGCGCAGCTCGCGGGTACCATTTCCCGACAGGGCGACCGCGGCGCCGACCTCGCGCAGCTCCCCCGCTTGCTCGTAGACCTCGAAGCTGATCCCGCGCTCGCGCAGCGCGAGCGTAAGGACCAGCCCACCGATCCCGCCGCCGACGACGGCGACCTTGAGCCGGGACATGGCTTTAGGCGATCGCCGGCGTGCGCGCGGGTGCCAGCGCGAAGTTGTAGCTGATCGTGTAGCCGGCGTCCCCTGCCGGTTCGGGGTGCACGATCAGCTCGGGCTTGACGGCGCTGGCGACGTCGTTGTCGAGGTAGTCGCTGGTGTCGATGAACAGCTGGGTGACCAGCGGCTCGTATCCGTCGGCTGAGACGATCAGGTGGATGTGCGCCGGTCGCCACGGACTCCATCCTGCCTCGGCCGTCATCTTGCCCGTCGGTCCGTCGAGGGGGATCGTGTACGGGCCGGGGATCACGGTCGTGAACTCGTAGCCGCCGTCTGCGCCGGCGCGGACCTGGCCGCGGAGGTTGCCATCCGGCGGACCCGGCATGAAGCCCGCGTAGCGCCCATCGGCGTCGGCTTGCCAGATGTCGAGGTTGGCGCCCGCGAGCGGGTTGCCGTCGTCGTCGGTGACGCGGCCCGATACGCGAGTCCGGTCCCCGGACTCATCGGCCCGGTGCGGGAGCTCGAACGGTGCGTCGAGCAGCGGGGCGTCGGGGAGGTGGAACGGGCCGAGGATCGTGCCCTGGGAGCCGTCGCGATTTCCGAACGCCTGCTCCTCGACGACGTGCTCGATGTATACGTCGCCGAACAGCGGCCATTCGCCCGCCTCGCCCACGTCGATGAACCACTGCTTCGCGGTCTGGTACTCCTCGTAGGTGATGCCGTTCTCGACGATCGCCTCGTGGATTCGCCGCAGGATGTCGGTGATGAGTTGGTTGGTGCGATCAGGCATCGCTCTCTCCTCGGTCGATTGCATTGGGGTGGCGCGCCAGCGCTGTGACGCGAATATCCAGGTACGGGAACAGCGGCAGGCCGGAAAGGAGCTCGTGCAGTTCGTCGACCGAGCTGACGTCGAGCACGCTGACGTTCGCCCAGCGGCCGGCGACCCGCCACAGATGGGGCCAGCGCCCGTCGCGCTGGAGCGCCTGCGAGTACTCGCGCTCACGGGCTTTGAGCTCCGCCGCCTGCGTCGCCGGCATGTCGGGCGGCAGGCGGACTTCCATCTCGGCCATGAACAGCATCAGCGGTCCAGCCGGTAGTGGGCGAGTCGGTCCTCGTCGATCTCGACGCCGAGCCCCGGGGTCGTGGAGGCCGTCGCCCGGCCGGCGCGGATCTCCGGTGCGGTGAGGACGAGATCGTCGGCCAGGTCGAGAAAGTTCGTGACCTCGGCCGGCCGGCCGGCGGTCGCGGCGAACGCGGCGGCGAACGCGATCGTCGCGATCGCGCCGAGCGCCCCCTCGTACTGACTGCCGACGACGACCGGGACGTTGCGGGCCAGGCAGAGGTCGACGATCCGGCGCGATTCGGTGAACCCCGTCCGTGCCGTTTTCACGCTCACCATCCGGACCGCGCCTTCCTCGAGCGCCCGATCGACATGCGCGAGGCTGATGCAGCTCTCATCGCCGACGAGCGGCACGACCCACCGGTCAGCGAGCCGTCGTCGGCCCGCCCGGTCCTCGATCGAGATCGGCTCCTCGATCGCCCGCACCCCGAGATCGGCGAGCTGATCGCCCGCGCGGACGGCGTCGTCGTAGCTCCAGCCCCGGTTCGCGTCGACATACAGATCGGCGTCCGGCAGGGCGTCACGAATCGCACCGACCGCGGCGACATCGACGGCCGGATCGCGCCCGACCTTGACCTTGAACGTCCGGACCCCGAGCCGGTCACTGATCGCGACGGCCTCGGCCGCCATCGCCGCAGGCTCGCCGAGCGACACCATGTGCGCGGCCGCGACATCGTCCGCGAACCCACCCAACAACGTGTGGCATGGGGACCCCAGGATCTGCCCCACGAGATCCCAGACTGCGAGGTCGACAGCCCCGCGCGCCACGTGGTTTCCCGCCACGGCGGCGCACCGCTCGCCGACGAGCTCGATGCGCAGCGGGTCGATCCCGGTGAGCGCCTCGTTGAGCTGACCTCCGACGGCAGCGACGATCGAGGTCTGCGTCTCGGCATACGTGTACGGCCGCGGCTGCGCCTCCGCCTGGCCGATCAGACCAGCGTCGCTGTGCACGCGCACCAGCACGTTGTCCGCGCTGTCCACACTCCCCGAGGCGAACCTG
This sequence comes from uncultured Solirubrobacterales bacterium, assembly GCA_963841535.1. GTDB lineage: Bacteria > Actinomycetota > Thermoleophilia > Solirubrobacterales > Solirubrobacteraceae > Palsa-465. Next base: position 55,685 of record CAWJDF010000008.1, read on the forward strand.
GGCGTCCGCGTGTAGGGCACGACGAACGGGATCGCCTCGACCGCGGTAATCCGGACCGTGCCCGCGAACGTCTCAAACGCCGCAAGCGTCGCCGGATCAGTCCCCAATCGCATCGCCTCAGGTCTCCTCTCTCGGCCACGCCCGAGCCTGGGCCCGCCGGTCCTCACAAGTTAAGGGCACTCAATCCACATGGCAACACCAATGAGGTGTTGATTGAGTTGTGTTTGATATGAATGCGGCGCTCGAGCCGCCGGCTGAGCTCGAGTGGGCGGCGGTCTGTACAACGGCGCTAGAGCCGGAAGCCGTCGCTCAGACTGAGGTTTCTTGAGGAGTTTCCGACCGATACGGTGTATTGCCCGTGGGCCAGGGCCCAATGGCCCGCCGACTGATCGAAATACGACAGCGTGTCCGGTGTCAGCTCGAACGTGACGCGCCGGCTTTCGCCTGGGTCGAGCCAGATCTTGTTGTACCCCTTGAGCTGCTCGGGCGGTTCGTGAGCGGCGGGTGGGAAGCCGACGTAGAGCTCCGGCACCGCCCATCCGGATTGCTGACCGAGGTTGCGCACGCGGACGCTTACACTCACCTGCGGCCCGCGGTGTTTGGTGTCGAGGTCGCTGAAGCGAAAGCGCGTGTACGAGAGGCCGTAACCGAATGGGAACAGAGGTCGCTGCCCGAATTGGTCGTACCAGCGGTAGCCGACGAAGATACCCTCGTCGTAGCGCTCGTCTCCGTTGACGCCCGGGTAATGCTGCGGCTCGCTCGCCGGCGCCGGGCCCTGGTCCGCAGACGCGGGGAAGGTCACAGGAAGCCGTCCGCCCGGGTCGGTGTCGCCGAAGAGCACCGCGGCGAGCGCCTTCCCGTACTGCTGGCCCGGGTACCAGGTTTCGATGACGCCCGCGACGTGGTGTAGCCACGGCATCAGCACCGGGCCGCCGGTATTGAGGACAACGATCGTGCGCTCGTTGGCATGCGCGACCGCCTCGATCAATGCGTTCTGGTCGCCGGGCAGATCCAGGCTCGAGCGATCCATTCCCTCGCCCTGTGCACCGTTTGCGAACACAACGGCCGCGTCGGATTTCTTCGCTGCGGCCACCGCGGCGGCGATCTGCGAGGCCGACGGCGGCTGCCAGTTGAAATGCACCTGCGGCCCGAACATTTGGCTCTTGCTCGAGTAGTCGATTCTGATGCTCACCGGCACGCCGCGGGTGAGACGCGCGACAGCGCTGATCGTGTAGATGGGTCCGGTTACGAACTGTGTCGCCTCGCGGTAGCCGGAGGTGATCTGCTTGCCGTTCAGATAGATCTGGGCGATGCCTGTGCTCGTCAGCGAGAACACGTGCAGGCCGGACTCCGTAGGAGTGAGCGTGCCCGTCCACCGTGCCGACCAGGGCGCGCCGATCCCCGCTGGAGCACCCGACAGGTCCACGGTCGGATCCACACGGGTGAGAGCCGGCGTGCCACTGAAGTCACCGTTGCTCCAGTAGCTCGCCGACAGCCCCGACCCGGTACCCGACGACGGGGCCAGCACGCTGCTCGGGACGAGGGTTGGCAGCGGCGCGTCGCCGAGTGACCCCTGCGCGCTGGTGATTTGCAGGGCTGATCCCGCGCGGGCGGTGATTCCGGCAAGCGGCGTGGTTTCGCTGCCGGGGATGAACGGAACCGCGGCCGAACCGCCGTTGATGAACTTGGCATCCTCGCCCGAGGGCCCGATCACGGCGAGCGACCTGAGACCACGCCGTCGTGGTTCGAGCGGAAGCGCGCGGTCGTCGTTCTTGAGCAGGACCATCCCCGACTGAGCGACCTGTGTCGCCAACTCCTGATGGGCGGCGGTGCTCACGTTGGAGGCCGGCGAAGGAAGTGGATTGTCGAACGCCCCGGAGTCGAACAGCGCAAACAGGACGCGCCGCACGATGTCGTCAAGTCGCGCCGGCGGCACCTGGCCTGAGGTAAACATCGCTGCGGTGCGGGTGTTTCCAGCGAAGCCAGGCAGCGCGGGCATGTCCATGCCCGCGAGCGTCGCGGCGAGCGGATCTCGAACCGCGAACAGGAAGTCTGGGACTACGAAGCCCGGGAAGGAGCTCTTCAACGGGTCGAGTACAAATGGGCTCTCGCAGGTCTGCTGCCCGTTGACCCGGTTATACGAGCACATCACGGCGTCCGCGCCCCCTTGCTTGATCGCGGTCTGGAAGGGCGCCTCGTAGATCTCGCGCAGAGCGCGCTCGGAGACAAGGTCATTGACGGCCGGGCCTCGAGTGGGCGTCGAGGTCTGAAACCCGAAGCGCTGGAACTCCTGGTTGTTGCCCACGTAGTGCTTGAGCGTCGCGATGACGTCCTGGCTCTTCGCTCCAGCCACCTCCTCGGCGACCTGATTCCCGGCCAGGAACGGGTCCTCCCCCTGGTTCTCGGGTTGGCGCCCGGCGAGCGGCGTACGCGCGATGTCCATCGCCGGCCCGAGCCACTCGTTGAAGCCCTTGTTGCGCGCCTCGTTGCCGATCGCAGCGCCATACGCCCACGCCAGCCGTCGATCAAACGTCGACGCAAGAGTCTGGGCCGACGGGAACGAGGTCGTGCCATCCGCGCGGATACCACTCGGCCCGTCGTCGGCGGTGATCTGCGGAATCCCAAGAGACGACAGCGAGCCGAAGTCGTTGAGCGCGAGCGACACCTTCTGGTCGAACGTCATCGCCGCGAGCAGCTCGTTGGCCCGTTCAAGCGGCGGCTGGCTCGTGTCGAGCCAGGGCTGGTCGGCGAACGCCACCGACGCCTGGACGAGCACAGCGCCGGTCACAACCGCGAGCAGCAGCCCGTGGAGCATTCGCCGAGGCGTCCGCCACACGACCAGGCGCGAATGTTCTGCGCGAGACATCGTTCCTCTCCTCTCCGAGACGTCGCCCCCGCGCCGGACGGGGCCGTGCGCAGAAGCTAAGACAAGCCGATGCGCGCAGCAAGACCAATCCGATGTTGATTGACTATGACTTGGATATGAATCGCGCGGGGTGAAACCGTGGAACTCAGACAGCTGCGCTACTTCGTTGCCGTTGCCGAGGAGCGGCATTTCGGCCGAGCTGCCGCACGACTACACATCGCGCAGCCGCCGCTCTCGCAACAGATTCGCCGGTTCGAGGCTGAGCTCGGCGAGCCTCTGCTCTATCGGACCACACGGAGCGTCGAGCTCTCGCCCGCCGGCGAGGTACTACTCGAACGAGCCCGTGAAATCCTTGCCGCAGTCGATTCCGCAATCGACGATGCCCGCCGCGCAGCCCGCGGCGAGTACGGCCGTCTCGCGATCGGGTTCACCGGCTCATCGACCTACGAGATGCTGCCGTCACTCGCGGCCGCATTGCGCCACGAACTACCGGGAGTCATGCTCGATCTCCGGGGTGAGCTGCTCACGCCCGCCCAGGTCGCGCAACTCATCGACGGCACGCTCGACCTCGGACTCCTGCGCCCGCCGGTCCACGAGCGCGGGCTCACGACCGAGGTGCTCCGATCAGAGCCGCTCATCGCCGTCCTCCCGGATTCCCATCCACTTGCGGCCTTAGAGGCGGTCCCACTCGAGCGACTCAAAGACGAACCGTTCATCACCTATCCGTCGCACTTCAGATCTGTCCTCCACGACGCTGTCGAGGACGCCTGCGCGGCTCATGGCTTCACACCGCGCGCCGCCCACGAAGTCGCCGAGACCGCCACACTCGTCAGCTTCGTGGCGGCCGGGCTCGGGGTCTCGCTCGTCCCAGCCTCGGTGCGCCACATGACCGTTCACGGTGCGATCTACCGTCCGCTCGCCCAGGACGCGACGCGCGTCGAGCTCGCCGCAGCATGGAGACGAGATGACGACCGTCCCGTGCTCACGCAAGCGCTCGAGGTAATCCGCCGTGACCTACGCGCCGGGCGTCGGAATTCTCGCGTGCGGATTGCCGGATCGCTGCCGCAACAACGCCGCCCGTCTTCGGCTCGAGGCATCTAAGCGCTTCCCGAGCCAAGGCGCTCGCTGAAGTCCCACTTCCAAGCGCTGGGTCCCGCCGCCGATCACGATCGTCTGCCTGCTGCGATTGTCTTCCGCTTCGCCGCGATCAGTCCAGCCAGTACTCGCGTATTTTCCGGTACAGCGATTGCGAAGCCGCGCCGCAGCCTCGATCGTCTGGAGATCCACCACACAGGGGGTAGCCTCGACCGCGCAGTGAGCTGGGCCAGACGGCCGAGCCGAGCCGGCCCCCAGCCCGCCTTCAAGGCGCCGTAACGGGCCTCAGCCAGCGTCTGAGGAGTGATCAGCAGCCGCTGGCCGAGAAGGTGCTTGCCGTACAGGCTTGCGAGCGGCGACTGCTCGAGCAGCCTCGCCGTGAACACGTTTGTGTCCAGGGGGTGCGGAGCCATTCACTCGCGGAGCGCCGCCACGAACTCCTCCCACTTCCTCGTCGCTCAGGTCGGGAATGTCGAAGCTCTCCCTCACGGCGCAGCGGCTCGAGAGGTCGTGTCGGTAGAAGTGGTGTAACGGACGTCGTGTAGGTCGACCGCTGCGAGGGTCGGCCATCGCGGCGCCGAACTCGTCGGCTGTTACCGCAGTCGACGTGAATGGAGACACCACGATGGCCGATGGTCAGAGCATGACGACGGTTGCCGATGTCGTCGCGCAGGTCCGCGACGGGCGGCTTGAGGATTTCGTGAGGGAGGCGGTCGCGATCGTCGCCCGCGAGCTGATGGAAGCCGAGATCAGCGCGGAGGTTGGTGCTGGGCTTGGCGAGGTCGTGCCGGAGACCCGGCTGACACATCGAAACGGGTATCGGCCGCGGGCGTGGGAGACCAGGGTCGGGGAGATCGAGTTGCTGATCCCGAAGAAACGCTCGGGCAGCTCGTACTTCCCGAGCTTCCTGGAGCCGCGCCGGCGCTCGGAGCAGGCGATCATCGCGGTCGTGTTGGAGGCGTACGTGAACGGCGTCTCGACCCGGAAGGTCGACCGCCTCGTTGAGCAGCTGGGGATCGACGGGATGACCAAGGACCGGGTCTCGGCGCTCTGCCGGGCGTTGGACGAGCAGGTCGAGCTGTTCCGCCAGCGACCGCTTGAGGGCGCCTACCCCTACCTGTGGTTAGACGCCAAACAGGTCAAGGTCAGAGATCACGGCCGCGTCGTGTCCAAGGCAGTCGTCGTCGCCTACGCGGTGCACGAGTCCGGCGTGCGCGAAGTGATCGGCCTGGATGTCGGCGAGGTCGAGTCGGGCGCGTTCTGGACAGAGTTCTTGCGCTCGCTTAAGCAGCGCGGGCTCGACGGTGTGCGGCTGGCTGTGTCCGATCAGCACGAGGGGCTCAAGGGCGCGATCGCCCGCGTGCTCGGCTGCCCATGGCAACGCTGCACAGTCCACTTCACGCGCGACATGGTCATGCACTGCCGCCGCGATCAGCGCGGGCTCGTCGCCGCAGCACTCAGGGAGATCTTCAACGCCGAGGGATACGAGCAGGCCAAGGACAGGGTCACGCACGTACTCGAACGGCTCAAGGACGTGGCGCCAAAGGTGTGCACGCTGCTCGAGGCGGCCGAGGAGGACCTGCTCGCCTTCTACCGGCTGCCGCCCGAGCACTGGACCAAGCTGCGGTCCACGAATCCGTTGGAGCGGGTCAACAAGGAGATCGGACGCCGGACCGACGTCGTCGGGATCTTCCCCAACGACGCCGCCGTGATCCGCTTGGTCGGTGCGCTGCTCTCAGAACAGAACGACGAGTGGCTGGTGCAGCGCCGCTACCTGTCGGTCGAGTCGATGGCGCTGATCCTGGCCGAGCCCACCCAGCCCGAGCGGGCCCAGGTCGAGCAGGAGGTACCCGGTCTCACCGCCGCCTGAACCGCGATCGGGCCATCTGGCCCCGATCCAGGACCGCAGCCGCGAACCGCGGCGCGTCCCGAGCCGTTCTGCGGCCCTCGGACAGACGCACGCAACCGATAGCACCCCCCAAATCCAGGCGCGCACACGCGTGTCGGCGCTCGCCCTCGCCCTCAGGGCTCGCCCAGGGGCTCGCCCCTCGGTCTCGGTCTCACACCAACACACGCGTATTCCCTCCCCGCACCAGGCAACGAGGAGGTGAGCACCCTCATCCCGGTCTGAGCCGCCACACTCGCCGACGAGCTCTACCCGTCACACCACAACATCCGACTTGACTGCTGGCCGAGTCGTTCGGCGGGAGGGTGCTCGCTCCAGGGCAGCTTGTCGGCGCGTCTCACGAGCCCGGCGTAGACCTTGGCAGCCCGCCCTTCCTCGTCGAGCGCCGCCATATACAACCCGAACGCGACCGTGCCACGGGGGCCAGTTTCGCTCGCCCAGAAACGATACGCATCGTCCACACGAGCGCACGTCTCTCGCCACACGACATACGCCTCAACCAGCTCGTCGACCAGCCTCGTGTGGCTCACCATGTCCATCAGGTATCTCCCCACGCCGAGCCGTCTCGTTCGGTTTCAAGACGACCACGCCCCGTCCGGCCGTCCGTGGCGTCAGCGGACAAGAACACCTCCAGATCCGAGCGCCGAGCCGCTCCAGCGTCGCAGCTCCGCACTTCGAGCTCAGCGCTGATCCTGTTCGTCCGGCCCGGGCTGTCTCGGAAAGTCAGTCGAGCCAGGTACTGGGTCTGGGTCTTGCACCCGCGAATGGCCGGCTGGGGTCGCCGGCCTAGCTCGTGGTAGAGCGGAGACAGTCGTCCGCGATTTGTGCCGGCGGGAAAGGATTGGCGCGTCTTCATCGTCTCCCCCCAATAACGCGACGCTAGTTGCCTGACGACAGACGTCTGATCTGGCTGGCTCTCCCTTGAGTGCGTCGTTTGGACCGGGTCTCTGCGAACCGATTGGCGGTGTGGTCCGTACGTAAGCCAAGAAGTCGCAACGGGTTGCAAAGACGTAAAGAGGCAAGGCGATCGCGTTGGCCCATCGACGGCTGGCGCCTAAAGGAGACAACATGAAGGAAAGAAACGCCTGGAGACGGGCGACTCGCGGGCTGCTGGCCAGTAGCGCGCTCGCCGTCGGTGTACTCCCCGGTACGGCCGTGCCGGCGAGTGCGGCAACCACCGCGACGTTCAGCAACGGCGTGCTGACCGTGTTGGGCGACGGCGCTGATAACTCGATCGTGATCGGCCGCGACGCTGCGGGCAAGATCCTGGTGAACGGCGGCGCGGTGGCCGCCGTCGGCGGTGTGCCGACGGTCGCCAACACCTCTCTGGTCCGGGTCTTCGGTCAGGCCGGCAACGATCAGATCACGCTCAACGAGGCCAACGGCGCGCTGCCGGCAGCGGGGCTGTTCGGCGGCAACGGCAACGACACTCTCACCGGCGGCTCCGGTGCCGATCAGCTGTTCGGCCAGGCCGGCAATGACACGCTACTCGGCAAGGGCGGCAACGACCAGCTGTTCGGCGGTGCCGGAAACGACACGCTGACCGGCGGTGACGGCGACGATCAGGCGTTCGGCCAGGCCGGCAACGACCGGACGATCTGGAACCCCGGCGACGACACCGACCTCAATGAAGGCGGAAACGATGTCGACACGGTCGAGGTCAACGGCGGCAACGGCGCCGAGCAGTTCACGGCCACGGCAAACGGCACTCGCGTCCGCTTCGACCGTGTCACCCCGGCGCCGTTCTCGATCGACATCGGAACCAGCGAGAACCTGGCCGTCAACATGAACGGCGGCGATGACAGCTTCTCCGCCACCGGCAACCTGGCGGCGCTGATCAACCTCACGGTCGACGGCGGCGCGGGCAACGACACGCTGCTCGGCGGCAACGGCAACGACCGGCTGCTCGGGGGGGACGGCAACGACTTCATCGACGGCAACCAGGGCAACGACGTTGCGTTCCTCGGAGCCGGTGACGACACCTTCCAATGGGATCCCGGCGACGGCAGCGACACGGTCGAGGGTCAGGACGGCACGGACACCATGTTGTTCAACGGCGCCAACGTCAACGAGAACATCGACGTCTCCGCCAACGGATCGCGGGTGCGTTTCTTCCGTAACGTCGGCAACATCACGATGGACCTGGGCGGCGTCGAGTCGATCGTCGCCAAGACGTCCGGCGGCGCTGACAACCTGACCGTCAACGACCTGTCCGGGACCGACGTCACCAACGTGCAGGCCGACCTGGCCGCGAGTGGCGGCGGTGATGACGGTGCGTCCGACAACGTCGTCGTCAACGGCACCAACGCCGACGACGTGGCGACCGTCACCGGGAACGGGCCGAGTGCGGAAGTCGCCGGTCTCTCGGCCCTGGTCTCCGTGTCCGGGGCTAGCGCCGCCAACGACCGACTGACCGTGCACAGCCTTGGCGGCGATGACGTGATCGACGCCTCCGGGGTAGCCGCCGGCTCGATCCTGCTCACCCTGGACGGCGGCGACGGGGACGACGTGCTCCTCGGCGGCGCCGGTGACGACGTACTGCTCGGCGGCGCAGGTGACGACGTCCTCATCGGCGGACCCGGAAACGACACACTCGACGGCGGCCCGGGCGACAACATCGTCCTCGACTCCGCGACCAACATCGTGACCTCGGCGAGCACCGTCGGGAACGGCTGGCTGACGACCCACGCCCGCACCGTCAACGGCAAGACCGTGCTCAACATCGGCGGCAAGAAGCACACGCTCCCCCACGCCAACCTGGCCCGCCTCGCGCGCGGCACGACCGCGTCCTGAGCCAGCACCGATCGCGAGTAACTGCCAGCGCCAGAACCAAAAACCCGGTTCTGGCGCTGGCGCACTCATCAGCCGCCGGCATCGGCGACCGCCGGCAGAGGCAGTGACAGTTGGCGGGGCTGGCGGCCAATCGGGGCGTCACCCCGGCCTGGCTGCTGCTGTGGGCGTCGACGAGTAGCGAGTCGCGGGTTACCCGTCGCTAGCCAGGAGATACGCCGTTGCCTGGACCTGGTTGGCTGCCGCTCCGCCTGCGGACACCAGGGCTCGCCGCAAGCCAATTCAGGCCGCGAGTTCAGTTCTGAGATCCAACCCCTGACACCCGATGAACACCCCCGTCGTGGGCGACCAGCGGCAGGCTCCAGCGGATCGCAGCGATCCAGAGATCAGCGTTATGGAGCCGCTGATGGAGGGCGCCATAGCGAGCCTCAGCGACTGTCTGGGGTGAGACCGCCACCTGCTGTCCGACAAGATTCGCAGACTGCAAGGCGAGCGGGGAGCCGCTCCCGCGCAGCCACGCCGTGAACACGTTGGTGTCGACGACGACCCTGCCGGTCAATCGTCCTTCAGCGCCGCCTGGAACGCCTCCCACTCCTCATCGGTCAGCTCCGGGATGGCAAGCTCATCCACCGACGTGGTCACAGGCACGCCCGCCATCAGTTCATCGAGCGTGCGTGCCCTGCGGAACCTGGTGTCCGCCTGGTCGATCTCGTCTCGCTTGTGGGCTCGGTCCTCCATCGCTGCTTCTCCCCGGGCAGCAGAACTCAAAGCAGCCAGCAGAACTCAAAACCCCTGCAAACAACTCATATGCCCTGAACTGCACCCGCTGCAAAGCCGTCCACACCGGTTCGATTCCGGTCGTCGCCTTGCTTTTTGCCTGCAAACAACCGGTTTCTGAGTCGGCAGCCTCTCGGTCCACCCCGAATGGCGCAAAAGCCTTCTACACCGATGCGAACTCTTTGCGCACACTCGGAGCAGCCGCTGTCGCGACTCGGACGGTGGTCAGCCTTCCGGCGCTCGTCAATCTGTCAGGATCGCCGCGGTCGCGAAGCCGCGGGCCGAATATGCACCGAAACGAGCCGGCGCGCCGAATCGACGCTGGCGGCGTCCGTGGGGGGCGAACGCCGCCCAGGCATCTCCGTCTACGCCCGCGCTTTGAACGGTCGGTCGCCCCGACCGTCCCCCCACTTCCCATGGTGCGACCGTTCGCCTCGCGGTCGGCTGCCCGCTGGCCCGGCTGCAAGGGGTTATGGAGTTGGATGGTGTTCCGGCACGCGTAGCTGCTGGCCTGGTTGGGGTCGCCGCCGGTGTAGACGGCATCGGGTTCCGGGTATGGGCAGAGCGGCCTGGTAACCGGCTGGCCGTTGATCGTTCCGCTGGCGTTGAGCGCAGCCGGCGCGTGGCCGTGACCGACCCAGTCGATCACTTGCTGCATCGGGTTGGTGGGGGCGATGCTGCCGGGTCCGGGCGTGCCGCAATGGGCGACGCTGGGGGCGAGGAAGTAGCGCCAGAACTGCTGGGTGCTCCTGAGCCCGCCGTTGGCGAAGATCGCTTTGTTGTAGAAGTCGATGCTGTCGCCGGTGAAGATGAGCCGGTCGGCCCGCGAGTACCGATCGCTGTTCGCCGTGGGTCCACGTCGGCTACTGGTTTTGGGGCCGGCCCTCCGCCTACCAGCTGTGGGAGGACCTCCAAGACCTCTTCCGCCGAATGAAGCCGGACTTCGACCCGACACTCACCCGAGCCGCGCGCGGCGTGGGAGACGACCGCCGCCGTCGCGTAGCCGATGTGGAGCAGCCGAGCGGGCTCGTAGTCGCACGAGCCGTAACGTGCTCGGGGCCTTGGGGCCTCTTGCGAGCAGCAACGCCTCGCCGGTAGGCTCGCGCCAAAATGATTGCTTCATATCCAAGGGACCCAGTCATCGCCCTCGTCGGCGAGGGCTTCGGCTCGCTTCTCGTGCACTGGACAGCCCGCCGTCGCAGCTTGGAGAATCGCGAGATCACGATCCTCGGAACCAACAACGATCCCGTCGCCACTTATCAGCAATACGCGCACAACCTCGGCCAGACGGTCCTGCGATCTGAGTTCGAGTCGCATTTCCTGGGCCGCGACCGGCCCGACGCCGTCCTAAGCCCGACGCCGGGCGCTGCGGGCATGGGACAGTGTCGACCCCGGTCGTAAGCGAAGCGGGAGTCGCTTCCGGCGAGGATCAGCCGCCACCCCCGCCGCCGTCGCGCGTGGCGGTTTATTACGTGGTCCTCATCCTGGCGACGGCCGCGGTCGTCATCGGGGTGATCGTGGCCGGGAGCGGCAAGCATGCCCAGCCGACAATCGCGGGAAGCTACGACGTCTCCTCGGGCGCCGCATGCTTGGGCGCCAAGGCTTTCGTGGTCCAGTCGGGCCAGTTCGTCTCGCTGTCGAACACCCAGGGCACGCTGAGCGGCGAGCTCACGTTCAAGCACGGCCAGCTGACCGGCACCGCCGACTGCATCGGCCACGCGCAGGCCGCGATCGACGCCCACGTCGTCAATGGCCTTTTGCTCGGGACGATCGGCGGCCAGCCGCTTGCGGCACTGCTCAAGGGCGATCCACCCACGCCGGGCGTCCCGCTGCCGCGGGCCCCCGGCTCGATCTCCGGCATTTACACGCTGAGCCCGACCTCGAAGTGTCTGGGCACGAAGGTGACCCTGACCGAGTCCGGCTCGCGGGCCGAGGTCGTGACCAAGAGCATCCGGCGGGGAACGATCGTCTACCGTGAGGGGAGCTTCGCCGGGACGGTGGCCTGCAACCTCGGCGGGTCTAGGCGGATGTTCGGCACCGCCGGCGGGCGCGCGCTCGACGTGATGCTCACTCCCGTCGCGGCCGGGGCCTCGCCCACGCTGAGCGAGCACCTAGCCGGCACCAAGCAGCGGACCTCCGACCAGACCGTGGTCGCGTTCTTCATCGCCACGCTGGTCGTGATGCTGTTCGCCCGCCTGTGCGGGAGCCTGATGCCGAGGATCAGGCAACCCCGGGTCATGGGCGAGGTGCTCGGCGGCATCATCCTCGGACCGACCGTGTTCGGCGCGATCCTGCCCACGCTCCAGGGCGACGTCTTTCCCACCGACATCGTGCCTTACATCGGCGTCGCGGCGAACCTCGGACTGGTCTTCTACATGTTCCTGATCGGGCTCGAGGTCGACCTCAGTCAGCTTCGCGGCCGCGTCGGGATGACGCTCGCGATCTCGAACACGAGCCTGCTCTTCCCGCTGATGCTGGGACTGCTCGCGGCGCTGCCGCTCTATGCCCTGCTCGCGCCTCCGACACGCTTCCTGGCCTTCGCCCTGTTCATCGCCGTCTCGATGTCAATCACGGCCTTTCCGGTCCTGGCCCGGATCATCTCCGAGCGCCGGATGGTCAAGCGCCCGCTCGGCACGCTCGCACTGTCGGCGGCGGCCCTGAACGACGTCTCGGCCTGGTTCCTGATCGCACTGGCCACGGCGCTCGCGGGCGCGGGCACGGGCCTCGACGTGCTCAAGACGATCGGCGAGGCCGGTCTTTTCGGCGTGATCATGTTCACGGTTGTTCGACGGATTTTGGCCCGCGCGGCGGTGGCCTACGACGAGCAGGGGCGGCTCCCAGGCACCTGGTTCACGGTCATCCTTTCCGGAGTGCTGCTGGCCGCCGTCATCACCGACAAGATCGGAGTGGCGGTGATCCTGGGAGCATTCCTCATGGGGCTCGTCATGCCTCGTCACGCCGGGCTCAGCAACGAGGTCACCAAACGACTAGAGGACTTCGTGCTTACGCTCCTGCTCCCGCTGTTCTTCGCTTACACGGGGTTGCGGACCAACATCGGCGCGCTCGGCCAGACGGAACTCATCCTGATCACGCTCGGACTGATCGCGATCGCAATCATCGGCAAGTACGGGGGCACGTTCATCGCGGCGCGCACGATGAACCTTCCCCTGCGACAGTCCTCCGCACTCGGAGCGCTGATGAACACGCGCGGCCTGACCGAGCTGATCGTGCTCAACATCGCCCTCGACGAGGGGGTTATCTCGCCGGCGCTGTTCACCGCGCTGGTGGTGATGGCGCTCGTCACCACGCTGATGACAGGCCCGTTGCTACGACTGATCGATCCGAAGAACCGGTTCGGAGAGCCTCCGGAAGAAGAGCTCGCCACGGCCACCCGCCTGACCGTCGGGGACACCGCCGCTCCGTCGCACTCGATCCTGGTCTCGCCGCAGACCGAGGCGTCGCTAGAGCCGCTGCTCGCGATCGCCGCGCCGCTCGCCCGCTGGGAGCCGCCCCGTGAGCTGATCCTCCTGCGGCTGGTCCCGCCGCCGCGCGGATCAGCCGTTCGTGGAGGGCTCCAGACCGAGCAGTTCGAGGTCCGCGAAGCGTCAGATCACATCCAGCGGGCTCGGCTCGGGCTGCTCGACGAGGGGATCGCCACGCGCGCCGTGGCCCTCCCCTCCAGCCACCCGGGGAGCGACCTGGTGAGGCTTTCGCGTGGCGACGAGGTCGACCTGGTGCTGCTGGACGGCCGGCGCCCGCTGCTTGGAGACGGCATCCCCCGGGGCGACGTCGGCGAGGTCCTCCAGGAGGCGCCGTGCGACGTGGCCGTGCTGGTGGCGCGCGAGGGACAGCGGGTGGCGCCCGCACCCGGGACGCACGTGATGGTCCCGTTCGGCGGGGCCGAGCACGACTGGGCCGCGCTCGAGCTCGCATCGTGGCTGTGCGCGGCGACCGGCGCCTCGCTCGAGCTGCTCGGGGCCGGCGGCCAGACCACGGAGGGCAAGCGTGCCGGGCACATGCTGGCCGACGCTGCGTTGCTCGCTCAGCAATTCGCCGGCGTGGCCACGACCACAGCGGTGGCTGAGCCCGGGCGGGCCGGGATCGTCGCGGCGGCCTCCCGGGCCGACCTGCTCCTGATCGGGCTGTCCGAGCGCTGGCGCAAGGAGGGCCTGGGGGACACCCGGCGCGCGATCGCGAAAGCGGCCCCCGCCCCGATCGTGTTCGTCAGGCGCGGCGAGCGACCCGGCGCGCTCGCGCCGGCCTCGGACGCCACTCGATTTGCGTGGTCGACGGCGGGCCTGGGCAGCAGTGGCGCGCGCGGCTTCAGCCGAGCGTTCAGCACCTCCGGCCTGCACGCGCCATCGGCAGGGACCGTGGTCGATCCCCCCGAGCCGCCGGCCACCGACTGACGGACTGCTGCCCTAGTGCCGGCAGCCCTGACGATTGCCGAGGCCCGCGGGCTCACGTAGCGCCATCGTGTCGATGCAGGGGACAGCGCCGGCGAGCGACAGCGGTGCTGATGGGCCGAAGGCCTTCGAGTCAAAGCACGCTGAGATCATCGCGAGGACGTTGCGCTGGGCGGATGAGGCGGCCGCGCGGCGCGACTCCGCTGAGGCTCTGCGCTGGGTCGAGACGGTTCGGAGTATCGGCGAACCTGCCGGGGCATTACGAGGAGAAGCGGCGGGTGTGGCTGCGGTTAGCTTCGGCCTCGAGCTAGCTCTCGCTGGCCCAGCCAACGGGGCGGCTTACCGCGTGCCCGCATCGGAGGACCAGCAGTCGCGTGTTAGTCGAGCTAGATGGAAGTCTCGCGCTCGCCACCCGCCCCGGGCGCAACCGAACTGGAGCGCGGGAGAGTGGGAGTCACGGGCGTCGTGTGCCGCCGCTGATCCGCGGCGCGGCCTTCGTGGTTCGCCGTCGTGCCAGCTGCCACTCGGGCCAGCCCTCATGCAGCCGCTGGGCTCGGCGGCCGGCCGTGTTGAGGGTTCTGACCGCTTGGTGGGCGTAGGCGCAGAACGGGCCGCGGCAGTAGGCCACGATCTCGCGGTCGGTGGGTAGCTCGGCGAGTCGCTGTTCGAGTTCGGCGAGCGGGATGGAGCGGGCCCCGTCGATGTGACCGGCGTCGAACTCTTCGCGGGGCCGGACGTCGATGAGCACGACCTCGCCGGCGCGCATGCGGGCGATCAGCTCCTCACGCCCGATCGTGTCGACCTCGGTTCCGAGGTAGTCGCGGGCGGCGCGTTCGACCTCGGCCAGCCGAGCGACCGAGGCGTCCCGGAGGGCGAGCCAGAGGGACAGTGCTTCTTTGCCGCCGAGTGCGTAGCGGATGCTGGTTCCCTCGCGCGCGCGGGTAACCATTCCAGCGGCGTAGAGCGCCTGCAGGTGCTGAGAGGTGTTGGCGGTCGACTGGCCGCTGGTTCGCGCGAGCTCATCGACGGTGCGGGGCGCCTGCGCGAGCAAGTCGAGCAGCTCGAGCCGGACCGGGCTCGCGAACGCCTTGCCCATCATGGCGATCGCCTCGAACAGTGCGGACTTCGCTGCGCTCGAACTCATTGATTGCTATTCAATAGATCGCTTGATAATTTGTCAAGCGATCGGATGTTTGAAGGTCTGGAGGTCGGCGTGTTCTTCCGGCAGTTGCTCAACGACGAGACGGCGTGCGCCTCTTACGTGTTTGGGTGCAAGACCTATCCGCAGCTGGCGGTGGTCGAGCCGCACATCGACTTGGTCGATACGTACATCCGGCTGGCCGACGCGCAGGGTGCGCCGATCGTCGCGGTGCTCGACACGCACGTGCAGGCCGATCACCCGTCGGGTATGGCGGAGCTCGTGGCGCGCACCGGCGCGCCCGCGTACCTCCCCGAGGGGTCGGGTGTGGAGTTCGAGCACCATGCGCTGGTCGACGGCGAGGTGGTCCGGCTGGGCAACACGGAGATCCGGGCGATCGCGACTCCGGGCCACGCACTCGCGCACCACGTCTACCTCGTGACCGACCACGTTCGCGGCCATGAGCCGTGGCTGGTGCTGACCGGCGACGCGCTGTTGGTCGGCGATGCCGGCCGCCCCGATCTGCACGCGCACGGCGAGGACACGGTCGAGGAGATGGCCCGGATGCTCTACCGCTCGATCACCGAGCGGCTCCTGACGCTGCCCGACTATCTGATGCTGTACCCGTCGCACTATTCCGGGTCGGTGTGCGGCCGTGGCCTGTCCGGGAACCCGATCTCGACGATCGGCTTCGAGCGCCGCCACAACCTTGCGGTCCAGTTCTCATCCGAGGACGAGTTCGCGCAGGCGCTCACCCGCGACATCCCACCCGCCCCCGAGCAGCAGGCGGCGATCGTCGCCGCCAACCGCTCTGGCCGACCGTTTATCCAAACCAGCCGATAGACGGCGATGGAGAGCACCGACCGCGTTCGGCTCGGGCTGCGCGAGAACGCTGCGCAGTTCTCGCTGCTCGTGCTGATCAACGCGTTCGTCGGTCTGATGGTCGGGCTCGAGCGCGCGGTGCTGCCGCTGATCGGCAAGCAGAGCTTCCATCTGACCTCGGACGTCGCGGTTCTCACATACCTCGTCGCGTTCGGGTTCGCCAAGGCGTTCACGAACCTGGCGGCCGGCGCGCTCGCCGCGCGAGTTGGCCGCCGCCGGCTGCTAGTCGCCGGGTGGGCCGCCGCGGTCCCCGTGCCGGTGTTGATCCAGGTTGCGCCGAGTTGGTCGTGGGTCGTGGCGGCCAACGTGTTCCTCGGGATCAACCAGGGGCTCGCGTGGTCGATGACGGTCGTGATGAAGATCGACCTCGTCGGCCCGCGACGCCGCGGGCTGGCGCTTGGGCTCAACGAGGCCGCCGGCTACGGCGGTGTTGCGCTCGCCGCCGGGCTGAGCGGCCTGCTTGCCTCGCGGTTCGCGCCGCGGGACGTGGTGGTCGTCGCTGGCGGCGCGATTGCCGTGACCGCGCTGCTGCTCTCGGTGCTGTTCGTGCGCGACACCGCCGCGCACGTCGCCCTCGAGCAGCGCCAGCACCCCGCCGCCGACGCCAAGCCGCCCCAGCTGCGCGAAGCGTTCGCACGCGCGAGTTACCGGGTGCCGGCGCTCCGCTCCTGCTCCCAGGCCGGTCTGGTCAACAACCTCAACGACGCCTTGGCCTGGGGCCTGGTGCCGCTATTCCTCGCCGCGCACGGCGCCAGCGTCACCCAGGTGGGGCTCATCGCGGCCGTCTACCCCGCCGTCTGGGCCAGCACGCAGGTCGCCGCCGGCGCCTGGTCCGACAAGATCGGGCGAAAACCACTGATCGTCGCGGGCATGCTGCTACAAGGCGCGGCGCTCGGCGTGCTCGCGATCAGCGGCGGATCGGTCCCGATCGCCACCGTCACCGCGGTGTTCATCGGGCTCGGGACCGCGCTCGTCTACCCCACGCTGATCGCGGCCATGTCCGACGCCGTCTCCCCGGTCGAACGCGCACCGATTGTCGGCGTGTACCGATTCTGGCGAGACAGCGGCTACGCATTGGGCGGGCTGATCGCCGGAGCCGTCGCCGACGCGCTCGGTTATGGTGGCGCGATCGCGATCGTCGCCGCAATGACGGTCGCCTCCGGCCTCTGGGTCCTTCTCGACATGCCCTCCAACCGTCGCGAGCGCCAACCGTTCATGAGCGAAGCGACCGCGACGGTAGAAGTGGAGGCGGGTGGTCGGCAACCTCCTTCGGCCACGACGTCCTACTCCTCGCGGTAAGAGTGGCCCACCGCTTCCTGAACGAGCCAGTGCCCGAGCCGCCTGTTCTCTCGCAGGACAGCTGGTCCGTCGGCGCGGTCATCTCGCCCTGCCCGTGGCACAGCCTGTGGATCCGCACGCCTCGCCGCGCCAGGCACGCCGTACTACGACGAATTTGGCCGATTGGCTCGGCCGGCGCCCTTGCTGCCGGAACCCAGGTAATGGACGCGAGGACGAAGCGGCGCATTCGGTGGACCGGGCGACTGGGATCCAATACGGTTGCCTGGCGGGGCGACCGGATCAGATGACGACGCCGGAGGGTGCGATGACGACGACCGAGTTCGATGTGGGTTCCCTACGGGGCGCGATCGGAGGGGCGGTCTCGCTGCCAGGTGACCCGGCATACGACACCGCGGTTGGCATCTGGAATGGGGTGATCGAACGGCGCCCCGCGGTCGTCGCGAGTTGCCGCACTCCTGAGGATGTTGCCGCCGCGCTGGCGTTCGCTCGGAGCGCTGGCCTCGAGGTCTCGGTCCGCGGCGGCGGGCACGGTTACGCGGGACTTGCGCTCACCGACGGCGGGCTGATGGTCGATCTGAGCCCGATGAAATCCGTGCGGGTCGATCCGGACGCGCGGCGTGCGCAGTGCGGAGGCGGTGTGACGTGGGGAGAGCTGGACGCCGCGACTCAGGAACACGGCCTGGCCGTTCCGGGCGGGTTCATCAGCACCACGGGGATAGCCGGCCTGTGCCTTGGCGGAGGGTTCGGCTGGCTCAGCCGCCTCGCCGGGCTGACTTCGGACAATCTCGTCGGCGCTGACGTCGTGACCGCGAACGGAAGCATCCTGCACGCCTCGGAGAGCGAGAACGACGAGCTGTTCTGGGCGCTGCGCGGTGGCGGCGGGAACTTCGGCGTGGTCACGTCGTTCGAGTTCCGGCTACACCGAGTAGGTCCGCTGGTTCACCTCGGCGCGTTTTTCTACCTGCCCGAGCAGGGTGGCGACGTGTTCCGGTTCGCGCGCGAGTATGTACGCACTCTTCCCGACGAGTGCGGCGTGTTCCTGGCTGGTCTGACCGCTCCGCCGGAGCCGTTCGTACCCGACCAGCACAAGGGTCAGCCGGTGTACCTGTTCGCGATCGTCGGGCTCGCCGACGATGCCGCGCACCACGCGCTCGTCGCGCCGGTCCGCGACGCGGTCACGCCGGCGTTCGAGCTCGTCACGCCGATCCCGTACGTCGCGCTCCAGCAGATGTTCAACGGATCGGCCCCGTGGGGGCTTCTCGCCTACGAGAAAGCCGTGTACCTCGACGAGCTGACCGACGGAGCGATCGAGGTGATCCTCGAGCACCAGCCGCACAAGCAAGCGCCACTCTCGTTCCTGCCGATCTTCGTGCTCGGCGGGGAGTTCGCACGGATCCAGGACGACGCCACCGCATTCGCGGGCAGCCGCAGCGTTCGGTACCTGGTCAACATCGCGGTCGGCGCACTCGAGAAGAATCTCTACGAGGCCGACCGAGAATGGGTCCGGACGTTTTGGTCTGAGCTGGTCCCGCACGCCGTCGGTGTCGGCAGTTACGTCAACTTTCTC
Source organism: uncultured Solirubrobacterales bacterium (assembly GCA_963841535.1). GTDB lineage: Bacteria > Actinomycetota > Thermoleophilia > Solirubrobacterales > Solirubrobacteraceae > Palsa-465. Next base: position 74,411 of record CAWJDF010000008.1, read on the forward strand.
ACCGATCAAGAACAAGATCGCGTCCGCTCAGCCTACGGACCTGAGAAATACTCGCGCCTGGCCGAGCTCAAGACTCGCTACGACCCAGACAACGTCTTCCACCTCAACGCGAACATCCCCCCCGTAGCGCGGCGAGCGTGACAACGCCGCCACAGTCGACCGCTTCACCGGGCCGCAGTCGGGGACACGACCTTCTCGACGATCCCATCGCCGCCGGTGCGGTTGGTCGGCGCAAACCGCCAGTCCTGAGCCTCCGGGCTCGTAGACTCGGGCGATGGGAGTCCGCGATCCGTTGGGTCATGTCGAGTTCGCGGTTCTTGACGCGGTTCATCGCGGGTCACTTCGAGGCCGCCGCACTGCCGGCCAGGTCAGGGGCCTGCGCGAGCTCGCGGCCGGCGATGTGATCCTTCACGACGCTCTGCGAAGCTGCGAGGGCGATGGTCTGTTGAGCAGCACCCGCGACGGCCGGGGCCGGCTGTATCAGCTGACCGCGGCCGGTCGCGCACGTTTGCGCGCCGATCGCCGTTTCAGGTCGGCGATGGTTCGGATGCTGCGTCGGGAGCAGCGCGACCCCGACCGCCCGGCCGCGTGCGGCTAGAGGCTCCGCATCCGAAGTCGGGCGAGCCGCGGGCGACCGCGCAGCCGCTCGGCGAGTTCGGGGGCTTCGGCTAGCAGCGTTCGGCTGAGCTCGTCGCGGACCCGCTCGGGGCTTGCGCCCAACTCGGCGAGCAGCTCCCCGGCCGAGCTGTGCACCTTCGGCGAGGTCGCGGCGAGCAGGATGTGCTCGGTCTTCGGGCAGCGGTTCCCGAGTGACTTGGCGGTCGCGCGCGCGAGCTCGAGCAGTCGTTTGGTCTGCGGCGCGACCCCCAACGATCCCGTCGGCCGGGGTGCTCCGGTCCCGAGCCGCTGCGCGACGAGCTTGCGCGCCGCCTCCGCGGTGACGCCGAGCTCCGCGAGCACTTCGGCGGCGAGCTCGTCGGGCTGGACGAGTAGCCCCAGGATCAGATGCTCGGGCTTGACGAAGTGGTGCCCGAGCTCGAGTGCCTGGTCCCCGGCGGCGCTCAGCACCTCGGCGGCGGTTCCAGTCAATCCGAACGGAGCCTGTCCGGGCGACGGATCCGCCAGTGCGCCGAATCGCTCGTGCGCGGCCTGCTTGCTGGCCCCCAGCGTGCACCCGATCTCAGTCCAGCTGGCACCACCGGCGCGTGCGGCGTCGACGAAGTAATCGAGCAGCTCATCGCCCCGAGCGCGCAATCGGGCGGCCATCTCGCTGGCTCTGGCCAGCCGCTCGAGCGACGTTCCCGGCGCGATCGCGCCCTCCAGCTCATCAATGTCGGGAAGCGCAGCCATTGCGTCAAGGTTAACCTGACGATTGTTCGGTCGTCAAGGACGCGCTGACGACCGGATTGCCGGGCGAACGTCATGGGGCGAGGCGCCGCGCGGGTTCGCGCATCGTCACGTCGTGGAGCGATTCCTGAGCGCAGCGGGCGAACAGCCACACCCTGACCCGTTCGGGGTCGAGGTCGAGCAGCCCGGCCATGCGGCGCGCGAGAGCGTCCGGGTCATCCGCTAGGCGCTGGTCGCAGTTGAGCATGTGCTGCACCGGGTCGAAGGCCGGAGCCCTCGCGAACGGCGGCCGACACCGCGCAGGTATCGCCGATGAACGGCTTGGGGTCGATCACCAGCCACGGCTCGCGCTGCGCCGCGAGCACATTTCCCGCGTGCAGATCCGTGCACAGCAACACCTGCGAGTCGGCGCTGGCGGGGAGCTGCCGCAGTGTCGCGATGCCCTCGCGCGCCAGACCGGGATCCAGACCGTGGCTGTCGGTGGCGTAGTCGAGCTCGAACCAGTCAGCCCACAGGCCGCACATCTCCTCCAGCGACCCGAACGGATGGCCGTCCTCCGGGACGCGGGCCCGCAGCTGGCGGAGCAGCCCGGCGATGATCTCGTCTTGCTCGGGCTCGGGCACCAGGCTGAGCTGATGGCCAGGGATGCACCGCTCGAGCAGCAGCGCGGTCGTGTCCCCGAGCAAGCGTGTCGCCAGGCAGCGCACCGCGCCGTTGCCGTCCCAGAACCGGAGCGCGTCGGCCTCGTGCTCGGCCTCGCGGTGGCGCCAGCCGACCTTGAGCACTAGCCCGTCGTCGGCCGGTTGGCGGGCGGGCGCGACCCACGCGCATTGCCCGCCGGGGAGATACGGGTCGCCGAGCTCGAGCTCCCAGTCGGACGCGATCTGGTTAGTGACCGCTGGCAGCGTGGCCAGCCATTCCAGCCGCTTGGCGTAGCCATCCTCCGCAACCGCGTCCGCGAGTCGCGGCGGAATCCGGATCGTGTTCACAGCCAACGCGCCCCGCCCCGTCTAAGCGGCGGCGAGTCCCCGGGAGCGGAGCAGTTCGAGCACCGCGGCGCTTGGCTGTTTGGGCTCGTCCGGATTGAAGGTAATCCCGTCCAGTGAAGCTCCTGCGTCGAGCAGGATCGCCACGGTCGTCACCCAGTCAGACGCCGGGGCGCTGGCTGGAGCCTCGCCGCTGCCGACGAGCGCCCATTCGAGCGGCTGACTCTGCCAACGCGTGTCACGGGCGCTCAGATCGGCGCCGTGGTCGAGCAGGAGCGCGACCGTTTCTGCACTTCCGGCCCAGGCCGCGGCATGCAACGCGGTGGCGCCGTCGTCGTCGGTGCCCTCGCGGCGAGCCTCGATCGGAAATCCGAGTTCCAGCATCAGCCCAACCGACGCCCGGTTGCCGTGCTCCGCCGCGGCGACCAGCGCCGCCCGGTCGGCGCCCTCAAGCCGGTCCACGAACGCGGGATCGGCGGCGGCCAAGCTGTGGGCGGCGGCTCCGTCGGCGGTCACGATCGCCTCGAGGAGCCGGTCGACCGGATCATCGCTCCCGCCCCCGAGGAGCTCGACGGTTGCTGCGACTCCGGCGGTCAGCGCCCGTCGGCGGGCCGAGCGACCGTCTGGGCCGGGCGCGTCCGCGTCGGCGCCGGCCGCCAGCAGAATGGCCACCGCGTCCAAGTTAGCCTCGGCGACCGCCTCCGCCAGCGCCTCCGTGAACAGCTCGGGCGTGCTTGCGGCGGCTTTCGTCAGCAGTTCCAGGCACCACGTGCCGCCGGCGGCGTAGAGCGACGCGAGCAGCGTCTCTGGCCGCAGCGGTGCGCCCCGCTCCAGCAGCAGGCGGATGATCGGCTCGTTGTTGCGGCTCGAGTTGGCGCTCGTGACGGCACACTCCAGCGGCCGCCAGCACCGCCTCCCTGCGCTCTTTCCGTCGATGTCTGCGCCCGCGTCAAGCAACAGGTGGGCCACCTCGGCCAGGCCCGGCGCCCGCGCCGGGTCGAGGTGGAAGCGCGACGCACACGCAAGGTGCAGCGCAGTCCAACCGCTCCCCGGGTCGACGCGGGTCGTCGCGCCGGGATCGCGGCGAAGCTCGGCCTCGACCCGGGCAACGTCGCCCAGGACGACGGCCGCCGGAAACCCGGACTCCGCGAGCGCCGGGTTCTCATGCAGCATGCGGGCTGCAGCGCCGATCTGCAGGTTGACGCTGCAGCTCAGAAACCGCACGACGTTCTCCGGGATCGAGGCATTGCGCGCTTCGATTTCGCGCACCAACGCCGGCCAGCTCGGCTGCCCAAGCTCGCGTGCGAGCGCCAGTTGCGCCCCGGCAAGCGTCGGCGGTGCCGCGACAGCCGCGAATCGGGCAACCGCTCCAGCGTCGCCGTCCTGGGCGGCGTGCAACAACTCCTTCGCCTGGCGCCGCGCCTGGTCAAGGTCCGGGTGCTCGGGAAGTACGGACATGACATCTCCTCTGTGGCCCGGTGGTCCGCGTGCCAAGCCCGGAGATGGTCACAACCTGCAACCCTCAAATCGAGAGGTGAACTCAGTTCTGCCCGCGGACCCGGAGGCGCCCTCACACGCCCAGACACAACCTACCACGCAGCTCTTCGGGTTCTCGGCGTTCGGCCCCACCGATACCACGTCAGCACGATGGAGTCTCGACCGGATCATCAGTGGTCGAAGCCCCGCTTTGCGGTGCACACGGTTCTGCGATCAGGCGGCGCAGGGTAGGTTCGCGCAGCAGTTCGTGGCGCTTGAACTTGACCGAGATCGGTCCTTGACCACGGGGACGACCAGTACGTGTGCCCGGCGGGCCGACCGGCTACCGAAAGTTCATGCCAGCGATGATCTCGATGACGATGATCGCGGCGACTATCCAGTCGACGACCATGCAGAAGGGTGGCCACCACCTCGTGTTCGAAACGAAGTGGGTGCGGTGCTGCCAGAGGTCTTTGAGGCCGTGACCGACGAAGCCGATGACGAGGAGCCATGGTGAGGCGGTGATTGCGGCGGCGGAGATGACGACGAAGCCGAATGCCACACCGGTCTCGGTGGCGATGATCTTCAGGCGTCCGTCGGCCACGGCGAAGCCGACGTAGATCGCTGCGATCACGGCCAGCCCCAGGGCGTAGACGGTCGCGCTGTCTAGCCACCAAAACGCCAATGGAGTCGCCGCTTGCATGATGCCGACGGCGATTCCCCAGAGCATCGGCGCACGGTGAGATGCGGTTGATGGGTTAGCCAGCGCGGGAGTGGTGTGTTGGCTCATCGCTGCTCCAGCCAGCGCTTCCAGGCCACGGCGACCCGGCCGGTGAAACCCTACGAGGCCGACACGAATGACGCCACCCCGCCCGTCCCGCAGGCAGAATGCTCGCCGACCTCGTCCCGTGGCGGGTCGCGGTCGGACTCGTCGGCAAACACCCGTCCGGCAGACCGTCGCAGCGCGCCGCGATAAACGGCTTCAGCGAGTCCCAGCGCGACGGCCAGGCCGCGGCCGGTTCGGACGCGGCGTCGAGGATTGTTGTGGTCGATCCCTGGCGAGGCAGGTAGCAGTCAATGGCAAGACCGGTCTCGCCGCCTCCGATGACGCGATCATCTATGTCGCGGCGACCGTGACTTCCGGGGTGGGCGCGAAAGCGCCGGCGATGCTGGCGATCAGCGCGCGCTCGGCTTTGTCCGCTGGGAGCCGGCCGGTGGTTACCTCGCGGCTGGCGGCGTGGATGAGCTCGAGCATGACGGTCAGCATCCAGTCCAGCGGTAGGTCGGGGTTGAAGGCGCCGCTTGCTTGACCGCCCTTGAGCAGTGGCCGGACGAGGCGCAGGATGGGCTGGTGCAGCGCGTGCATGTGTTCGGGACCGAGGCGGGAGTTGATGTGAACGAGGGCGTGGTAGCGCCCGAGCGTCTGCCAGCTGGCGCTGAGCATGCGGGCAAGAGCGTCAGCGGGGTCGCCCTTGCTTGGGGCTGTGGCTCGGATCGCGTCGGTGGCCTCGGTCATCGCGCGGTCGGTGACGGCGGCGATCAGCGCCTCGCGCGTGGGGAAGTGGACGTAGACGGTGGCCCGGACGACACCGGCGCGGCGAGCGATCTCGGCCATGCTGGCGTCGGGATCGCTCGCGAGCGCGTCGACGGCGGCGTCCAGGATCGCGGCCTCGCTGCGGTCGGCGTCGGCGCGGCGACGCCGACCGCGGGTAATGGGCTCGTTGTGGATGGTCGCCATCTATCCGGTTAGTGGATCGTCACGGGGGGAGCGAGCTCGAGTCTGGGCAGGAACTTCTTTGCGGCCGGGAGGATCGCCAGCGCCAGGATGCTTGCGACGGCGGCGATTATCCCGGCTGCAAGGAACGCATTGCCGATGCCGCTCGTGATCGCGGTTGTCGCGGCGGCGCCGTGTGCGTGGCCGAGCGTGCCGGCGGCGATCGTGGTGAGTACGGCGAGGCCGAGCGAGCCGCCCACCTCGTGACCGGTCGTGTTCAGTCCTGAGAGCATGCCGGTCTCCTCTGGCCGTGCGCCCGAGAGGACCGAGAACGCGACCGCCACGAGGATGACACCGATGCCGATGCCGGCGATCAGCATGCCGGGCAGCAGGTCGTTGACGTAGCTGCCGTGGTCGCTGACTCCGGTGAGCAGGAACAGGCCGGTGGCCGCCATCGCGAACCCTCCCGCCAGCGGCGCCCGCACCCCGCGCTGGCTGACGAGGTGCGTTCCCGCGTGGACGCCAGCCCCGATGGCAAGCGCAAACGGCAAGAACGCGAGCCCTGTCGCGAGCGCGCTGGCGGCCAGCACATCCTGCAGGTAGAGCGAGGACAGCAGGAACGAACCGAACAGCACCGCGGTGGCGGCGAGCATCATCAAGAACCCACCGCCGATCGCGCGATCGGCCAACCGTTGCACCCTCAGCAGCGGCACCGAGACCCGCCGCTCAGCGAGCCCGAATGCCACCAGCCCGGCGAGCCCGGCGGTGATCAGTCCAACGGTCTGGGTCGAGGCCCAGCCCGCGGTCTGCGCCTGCGAGAACGCGTACACCAGTGCGGCGACGCTCGCCGTCGCGAGCAGCGCGCCGCGCAGATCGAGCCGCCGCCAGTCCGCCCGGGTGGTATCGGGTGGGATCAACTGGACCGCGCCGGCCGCGACGATCAGCCCGATCGGGAGGTTGATGAAGAAGATCGCGCGCCAGTCGATCAGTTGCGTGAGCAGACCGCCCAGGAGCACGCCGATCGCCGCGCCGGCTCCGCCGACGGCGCCCCAGACGCCGAGTGCCCGAGCGCGCTCGTGACCCTTGAAGTGGGAGGTGATGATCGACAGCGCGGAGGGAGAGAGGAGCGCGGCTCCGAGTCCCTGTCCACCTCGAGCGGCGAACAGCGCCGCGGCGCTCCCCGCAAGCGCGGAGCCAAGCGAAGCGGCCGTGAATATGGCCAATCCGGTGAGGAATACGCGCCGGCGTCCGATCAGGTCGGCGGCGCGCCCGCCCAGCAGAAGCAGGCTTCCGAAGATCAGCGAATAGCTTGTGATCGTCCAGCTCAGCCCCGCTTGGCCGATGCCCAGATCCTTCGTCAGGTCGGGCAGCGCCACGTTCACGGCAGAGATGTCGAGGATCACCATCAGCTGCGCCAGGGAGAGCAGGATGAGCAGACCCCAGCTCGAGAAGCGGCCTGACTGCGCTCCCGAGGCTTGTCTTGTTGCGGGATGTCGATTGCCATGCATGAGAGAGCTCCTAGATCAGACAGCGATGTCCGGATTACGATATCAGACACGTGTGTCTGAGTTCAAGGGGGAATCTGGACAGCCGCGTCTTGCCTGGCGCTGCCGGTCGGGACCTGCGAGAACGTGGCGCCCGGACACCCTCGGCTACGAGGCGTGGCTAGCCCGCTCCGCCCGCGTCCAAGACAATCCCCCACTACCTTCCGACGAACGCCGGAGCAGCGGAAAATGGAGCGCGACCGTTCCGGCAGCAGCCCGACCGCTCACACCAAGCAATGATCGAGATCACAGACGTCATCAACCCACGCGTACGCAGACGGAGGACGCGTCTCCCCCAGTCGCGGCCGAGATCCACGATCCGCGCGAGATCGCCGCAGCGCCGTGAACGACGTTGACCCTGTGGTGTCGATGATCGGCTCCGGCTCGGCGCCGGCGATGCTGGCTGCGCGCGCCCTCCTGGCCGGCAACGGCGTACCGCATCGCTGGATTGCTACCGACACCGATCCCGTCGGTCGGGTCCTGGCCGAGTATGCCCAGCTCGGGGTCGAGCGGCCAGTCGCCGTGTTCGCCGACGGCTCTCACCTGCCGGCGCCCGAGGAGTTCGTCGTCTCGGGTCCGGCACGCGCCGGGCGGGAGCCCGCGCGACTCCCAGCGGCCGGCGAACGGCTCGTCGGGATGACATCGCCGGCACGAACGCCGCCACATGGAAGCGCCGCGTACCTCACGAGCGCGCACTGGCGCAGCGAACTGGCACGCCGCGTTGGTCTGCGCACGCAACCTGAGCGCGAGCTGTACGACGTCGTCGTCGTCGGCGCCGGCCCCGCCGGGCTCACCGCCGCGGTCTACGCCGCCTCTGAGGGGCTGGCCACCGTCGTTCTCGAACGCGTGGCCCCTGGCGGCCAGGCCGGTACCAGCTCGCGGATCGAGAATTACCCGGGCTTTCCGCAGGGCATTAGCGGGGCGGATCTGGCCAGCGCCGCCCACCAGCAGGCGCTGCGCTTCGGCGCAGAGATCCTCGTTGGCGTCGAGATCATCCGCGCCGAGCCTAAGACCGACGGCACCTTCGAGCTGTCATTGAGCAGCGGCGGGCACCTGTGCGCAGCCACCGGCGTCATCGCCACCGGCGTCGCCTACCGCCGCCTCGACGCACCCGGCGTCGAGCAGCTGATCGGCCGCGGCGTCTCCTACGGCTCAGCCCCAGCGAAGGCCCCAGGCCATCGCGACCAGGACGTGGTGCTTGTCGGTGGGGCAAACTCCGCCGGCCAGGCGGCGCTGCACCTCGCTGACTACGCCCGTTCCGTCACGATGATCGTCCGAGCCAACTCGATAGAGGCCAGCATGTCCCGCTACCTGGTCGACCGCGTCACCGCGCACCCCAAGATCACCCTGCTCACGGGAACGCGCGTCAGTGCCGCCGCCGGCCAGCGTTGGCTTGAAACGGTCACCGTGGTCTACCGCGATGGACAGCAGCGGGCGCTGCACGCCGACGCGATGTACGTGCTGATCGGCGGGCAGCCCCTGACCGCCGGCGTCGAGGGCTGGCTGCGCCGCGACGAGGGCGGCTACCTCATGACCGGCCCCGATCTCCACCAGGACGGCCCGACCGAGTGGTGGCCGCTGACCCGCGACCCGCTGCCGCTCGAGTCGAGTCAGCCTGGGCTTTTCGTCGCAGGCGACGCTCGCCACGGCTCCATCAAGCGCGTCGCCTCCGCCGTGGGAGAAGGTGCGATGGCGATCGCACTACTGCACACCTACCTCGCCCAACACATCGACGAGCGCTAGGAAGGCCCGAGTCTGGGTGTGTGCTGCACGCCGCGCCCGTCAAGCCGCCGCGCGCAGCTCCCGGCAGAGCCGGGAGGGAAAGGCCACGATGCATGCGCAGCCGCATGGTCCACCAGATCGACCGGCCGCCATGCTCGGGTGGGATCGTCCCGGACGCGCGCATAAGAGACCCTCCCGGAAATGGTTCGGCCCGCCTGAGGTGTGCGCGAGCAGCTGGCGCGGGAGGGCGTCGACTGCGCGCCAGCGACTCGACGAGCTCTGGCGCGAGCTGGTCGGCGAGTCACTCGTCGAGCGCCAAGCGGGCCGCCCCGGCGAAGCCTGAGCGCCTGCCGGTCGATGTTGGCGGCTGCTCTCATCGGGCGGTCGCCCAGCAGCCCCGCAAGCTCAGGACCCGCCGGCAGGACCGCACCACGGCGCGCCTCCGGATTCGCATCGGGCGAGCCGCTGTCTGGCGGCCGGAACCAGTATCGCCCCCTCGCGCGCCCGCGTCGTCGTCGTCGTTACCCCGCCGTGGACGACCGTCCGGGTGCCGGCGGCCTGAACACACCCGGCAGCATTCGCCGCCAGTGGGCCCGAGTGGTGGCGAGTGTGGCAGGCGTCGGTCTCGCCGGTGGCCGTTCGCAACGCCTCGAGCGCGGCGGCCTCGGACTTCGTGCAGACCAGCTCGTCCGCGCACCGCCTGGTGTCTCCCCGCACGTCCCGCCATGTGAGCGGTCGACGGTGGTCCGGTCCTCCCGCGCGGCCTGCCACTGGCTCAGCGCCCGGCTCGCTCGCCATATCGCCGGCTTGCTCCTTTGCCCGACGGTACCAACGCCGCCCCTTCGGAAGGCGAAAACGGCGCGTCCCGGTTGGGCTTGGGCATCTCCTTGAGGGGCATCGGACGTGAGGCGCGCGTCGAGTCGCTCGGGCATCCCCAGCTCACGGCTCGCACCGGCCTGCGCGTGGCAGAAGGATGGCGAGCGACCGCCGACTCAACCGGCCGACTCCTCCTGTCGCCTGAGATTGCGGCCGTGCGTTCCCCACCGAACCATGTGCCCGCAGCTCCTCCGAGGAGGCGTCTGCGACGGAGTGTGCGCTCCTGCTTTGCCCGTCCTAAGGGAAGTGGCGTGCGGTCGAGTGGACACTGCTTCGCGAGGCGATTCCGCCCGCGCTCAACGCTGGCGGCGCCCTCTCCGGACGGGCGCTCGGCGGGACCTGCGGCGCGTCATTAGGCCCCCGCGATGACGGGGGTCGGTGGTGGCGGTGCCTGCTGTTCGCCGGTCGCTGGGGGATCGTCAATGGGTGCACACCAGCACGAGGCGCAGGCGCACGCCTCGACCAACGAGACTTCGGTGCCGACCTTGACGCCCTCGGTTCGAGGGCCGCCTTTGATCGCGAACGCGGCGATCGCGCCGATCGCGACGAGCGCCGCACCGATCATCACGGCGGGGTTCATGCCGTCGACGAACTGCTGGCCCGAGCCGTAGCCGCCGCGGGCGGTGAACACGGCGGCCAGGACGGCGACGCCGAACACACCACCAAGCTCGCGGATCGCGTTGTTGGCGCCGGACGCCTGTCCTTCCTCGTCGGGCCGGACGGCGGACAGGATCACGTTGGCCACGGGCGCGAAGAACAACGCCATGCCGAGCCCCGAGATCGCAAACGGGCCGATTAGCTCCGCGTAGGGTGTGGCCGGTGTCGTCACCGCGGCGATCCAGGCGAGGCCGATCGCCTGTAGCGCCAGCCCGGTGCCCATCAGCTGCTGGCCGCCGATGCGGTCGGAGAGCGTGCCCGCGATCGGCGCGACGAGCATCGGCATCGCCGTCCACGGCAGGATCCGCAACCCCGACTGAAACGGGGAGAGGCCCTGCACCGTTTGGAAGAACTGGGCGATGAAGAAGATCGAGCCAAACATCCCGAAGAACATGAACAGGCTGGAGACGTTCGCCAGGGCGAATGTCCGGTTGCGAAAGAAGCGCATCGGCAGCATCGGCTGCTCAGCGCGCAGCTCCCAAGCGACGAAGGACACGAGCAGCGCAACACCCACCACGAACGAAGCAACGATCCGCGGTGCAGTCCAGCCCAGCTCGTTGGCGCGCACGAGCCCCCACACGATCCCGAGGAGGCCCAGACTGCCTAGGGCCACCCCTACGAGGTCGAGCCTGGATGCCGGGCCGCGGCTCTCGTCCAGCCTCACCAGGATCAGCGGCACGAGCAGCACCCCGATCGGCACGTTGAGCCAGAAGATCCAGTGCCAGGAGATGCCGGTAATGATCGCGCCGCCAACCACCGGCCCCATAGCGACGGCGAGCCCACTGATGCCGCCCCAGATGCCCAGCGCCAACCCGCGCCGTTCTGCCGGCACCGCGGCGGACAGCACGGTCAGTGTCAGCGGCATGACGATTGCGCCGCCCAGCCCCTGGATCGCCCGGGCAACGTCTAGCGACCCGATCGAGGTCGCCACCGCGGCCGCTGCGGATGCCGCCGTGAAGATCGCGATCCCGACCGCAAGCATCCGACGACGGCCGAAACGATCGCCCAGGGCCGCCCCGGTCAACAGCAACACCGCGAACGTCAGCGTGTAGGCGTTGACCGTCCACTGAAGCCCGCTCAGGCTCGCGTGCAAGTCTTTGCGGATCACCGGGATCGCAGTGGTCACCACGAGGTTGTCGAGCGTGACCATGAAGACCGCCACCGACGTGATCGCCAACGTCCACAGCGCCTTAGGCGTCATGCCCTGCCCAACCGCGGCCGGGGACCGCGCGCCCGCGTCGGCCACAGCGCTCATGGCGTCACGTTGAAGCTGAACATCATCCCGCTCTCGTGATGCTCGGCGATGTGGCAGTGAGCCATCCATAGTCCCGGGTTGGTGACGTCGAGCAGAATGTCCACGGTCTCGCCGGTGCGGATGAGCACGGTGTCTTTCCAGACCAGGTTGGGCTCCACAACCCCGTCTCGGGAGAGGACCAGGAAGCGGCCCGCGCCGTGGACGTGGAAGGGGTGGTGCATCGGGTGATCGCCGGCCATCTCGTTCAGCAGCCGGATCTTCACTTGGTCGCCGACCCGGAATCGCCAGTCGATCGCGGCGTTCTCGTCGCCGGTCGCCTTGTCGATCAGCTTCCAGCGCATGTTCGCTGGAGTGGTCAGCTTGTTGATCTCAACCATGTCGTCTTCCCACTCGATGCCGCCCGCCGCAGCGTGGTCGTGACCTTCATGCGAATGGTCGTGGTGCTCGTGGGCATCGTGCTCGTGCGTGTGATGCCCGTGCCCTCCTCCGTGCTCGTCGCCGCCGGCCTCGGCGACGAGGTGTGACGGAAGCAGCTTCATGGCGCATTCGGGGCAGTGACCTGGCTCGTCGCTGACGACCTCTGGGTGCATGGGGCAGGTGTAGGTCACCGCCGGCGCCTCAGCCGCCAGCAGCTTCATGCCGCACTCCGGGCAATGCCCGGGCTCCTCGCGCATGACCTCCGGATGCATCGGGCAGCTGTAGACGACCGGTCCGTCGCCCTCTGGCGCGCCCATATCCATCTCGGCCAGGAAGCCAAGCGTCTTGTCCGGCTCGGCATCGAAGTACCGCGCGATGCGCTCTCGCTCGGCCGCCATGTCCCGGTTCGTTCTGAGCACAGCAAACGGCTCGATCAGCGATGGCTCGGCTCGCTCCTCGCCAACCCGGATTGACGCGAGTCGATATGTCCGCTCGGGCGTGCGGTGCTCCATGGTCAGCTCGCCTGGCTCGTTGAAGAGCACGTCGATGACAGCGCGCTCTGACGGCGCCAGTACCACGTCGTCAACGAACTGTTCGTGCTCGACGTGGCCGCTGTCGCCACCGACGAGCTTGATCCGCGCTCCGGGAAGCGCGACCCTGAAGACGCGGGTGTTCGCGGTGTTCGTGAAGTAGAACCGGACCACTTCATCACGCTTGACCGCGAGCGACGGATCGGTCTTGCCGCCGACGAGTAGCACGTTGCCGAAGCGGCCCATCGCCGAGTGTGTGGTCTCGGCGCGGCTGAAGGGCGCCACCTTGCCGTCCTCGATCAGGATGTCATCAAGTGTCAGGGCGATCTCGTGGTGCACGGGCGGCCAGTAGTCCGGGTCGGCGGGCTCGACGATCACGTTGCCGTAAAGGCCCATCTCCTGCCCGTAGTCCTCGCGGATGTGCGGGTGGTACCAGTACACACCGGCGTCGGGGAAGGTGACGTGCGCGGTGTAGCGCTCGCCGGTGGCCATCGGATGTTGGGTCTCATGGGTTCCGTCGTAGCGGTTCTCCAGACGTAGCCCGTGCCAGTGGACGGTTGCCTCCGTGTCGCCCCGGTTCTCGATATCGACGACGACCTCTGAGCCCTCGCGCACCTTGAGCGTCGGCCCCGGGATCGAACCGTTGTAGGCCAGCATTCGCACCGTCGCGTCGCCGATCCGCTTGGCGACCGGGGCGATGGTCAGGTAGAACCGATCTCCGTCGCTCAGCTCGACCACCTCTGACGCGCGTGCCTCGGCGAGGCCGGTGGCGTCGGTCGGGAATTGATCGTGAGTTGTGGCCATGTTCAAATCTCCTGGTGAGTCATCGCGTGCCGACGGGTTCGTCCGCCGCACGTTTCGGTCGGGCTATGCGGAAGGTGTTGATCTGATCGGCGATGTAGGCGGCGTCGTCTCCGACCCAGCCGATCAGCGCTGAGCCTCTGGTGTACTGCCACGTCAAGCCGAGGAAGTACAGGCCCGGGGAGTCGGTCACTCCGCGGCGGTGAACGACGCGTTGCCGGTCGTCGAAGATCGGTGCGTCGATCCATGAGTGGTCGTTCCGAAAGCCGGTGGCCCAGATCACGGCGCTCACACCCAGCCCGCTTCCGTCGCTGAAACGAACGGTGCGTCCGGAAGCTTCAATCGCGCGCGGACGCAACCGGACGCCGTCGCGCTTGCGCAGGGTCCGGGGATTGGAGCCGATCAGCGTGTCTCTGCCTTCCAATCTTCGGCCGATCCGCGTGTCTTTCGACTTGCCCATCGCCCCGGTCTTCTCGAGATACCAGAACAGGTCGCGACCGAGGATCCGCTGAGGGAGCGGCGTCTGCCGCGACCCGATCGACAGGTGAACCTCACGGGTAGCGGAGAGCTCTTCGGCGAGCTGAAAGCCAGTGTTGCCGCCACCAACGACCAGCACCGGCCCATCGGGTAGTTCCGCCGGCGCCCGGTACCGGGTGCTGTGGATCTGAAAGACGTCTTGACCGAGTTCGTCGGCGATCGACGGCACGAACGGCACCTGGAACGGTCCGGTGGCGATCACGACCTGATCCGCTCTATAGCTCCGGCCGTCGACCTCGACGAGGTACCGGTCCTCAGCCACGCGGACGGAGCGAACGCGGCTGCCCAGCGCAACCGGTAAAGCGAAACGGCGCGTGTACTCGGTGAGATAGGCGACCACGTCGTCGCGCCGGGGATAGGCGTCCGGGTCGCCGGGGAACGGCAAACCCGGCAGGCCGCTATAGCGGGCCGGCGTAAACAGCCTCAGCGAGTCCCAGCGCGTGCGCCAGGCGTCCGCAGGTTCGTCCGCCGCCTCGAGGATCGCGAAGTTCCGGCCTTGCTGAGCCAGGAAATAACCGATTGCAAGACCGGCTTGGCCGCCGCCGACGACGATCACCTCCAGGTCATCGCCGGTTGCACGGGTTGCCGATACCGGCTGAGTCTCATGCCATTCGGTCATCGTTTGCTCCTCTGCGAAGAATCGCTGCATGCAGCAGCCGTCCCCGGGGGTTGGGAAGCTCCGAACCGTCGGGGCAACGGCTCCAACAACCTTCGGACTCGCCCGTGGCCGCAGCCGCCACTGCGGTGGCCGCGGCGAGCGCGTCAAGACACTCGCACTGCTGGAACCTTCAACTACTCCAGGATCACACTCCCCTGATCCGTTCCGTCCGACTAGAGATTCGGTCCCGCTACGCACCTTACCGAACACATGATCGGCTGTGCAAGATCTCCGCGCTCGAGCCCGAACGGTATCGCGGCCAGAACCACGGCTAGGCAACCTTGCTAATCGGTTAGAGGCAGTCCGACGCGGTTCCAGGCCATCATCCCGCCGCGCACGTTCACGGCGTTGTATCCGGCCTTGATCGCCAGGCTAGTAGCGCGTGAGCTGCGGGCGCCCGAGTGGCACAGGAAAGCGACTTGCCGGTCCCGTTCGAGCTCGCCCAACCGGCCTCTCAGCTGTCCCAGCGGGATGCTAACCGAGCCGCGTATACGACCCGTGCGTAACTCGACGGGCTGTCGGACGTCGACGAGCACGAGCTGCCGATTGGCCAGGCCCGCGGCTGCGTGCTCAGCCGTGATCGAGGGCGTACGCCTGAACAACATCGAAGCGCTCGACATTCATCGCCAGGCGGGCAGTCCGCTCAGCGCTGGGCCGCCCGGTGAACGACTGCCGAAAGACGCCGCCGCACTTCGCCCGCGGTGTCGGCGAGGTCGTCGTTGCCGACGATCGAGAGCATCCGCTCCGCGTCGACGGCGGCGATGTGTGTCTCGCCCTGTTGCTGATAGACGACTACGTTGCACGGCAGCAGGACCCCCAGCTCGGGTTCCGCCTCGAGCGCTGCGTGGGCTAGCGGCGGGTTGCATGCGCCGAGGATCAGGTAGGGCTCTCGCTCGATGCCCAGCTTCGCCTCCAGGGTTGCCTGCACGTCGATCTCGCACAGCACGCCGAAGCCCTCGGCGGCGAGCTCCTCGCGCACGCGGCCCACCGCGTCGACAAACGCGAGCCTCCGTGCTGGTGGTCAGGGTGTAGGTGTGGCTGTCAACTTGGGGCATGCCGCCTCCAGTTCCTTTCGCTTGGCTTTCGCTGCCTTGGCGCGCTGTTCGGCGGCGTCCGGCGGTTCGATGAAGTGCTCGTCGAGGTAGGCGAGGATTGCCCGCTCGCCGCGGACGGTGTCGCTGCCCGCGATGAGCACGGGGATCTCGCTGGCTCCGGTGACGGCTTGGAGCTCGGTGCGGCCATCGCGCTCGACCGGCACCTGGCGGGAGGTGTAGGTGAGGCCGAGCTCGGTCAGGCGTTGGCGTACCCGGTGCGAGGCTGGACACCATTCGGTCTGCCACAGCTCGAGCGTTGGTGCTGACATGCCAGTTCCTCCTGATCTCACGCGTGTCCGAAGGTGACGTCGGGGAGCAGCCGGTGCGCCCAGCGCGGCAGGTACCACGCCCAGCTGCCCATAAGCCTGAGCAGAACGGGGAGCAGCAGCAGCCGGATCAGCGCGGCGTCCAGGAACACCGCGACGCCGAGGATGATGCCCATCTCCTTGGGCGGCAGTGGGCCTGACAGCGCGAATGTGAAGAACACGGCCACCATCACTGCACCCGCTGCGAAGATGACACGTCCCGAGTGGGCGACGCCGCCGACCATGGCCGCCTTGGCGTCGTGGGTGCGGTCCCAGTGCTCCTTGGCCGCTGAGAGCAGGAACACGGTGTAGTCCATCGAGATCGCAAAGATCATCGCGAAGAAGAACACCGGTCCCCAGGCGTCGAGGAACCCCTGGGACTGGAAGCCGAGCAGCGAGTGAAGGGCGCCGTCCTGGAAGATCCATTTGGCGACCCCGAACGCTGCGCCGGTGGCCAGCAGGTTAGTGAGAACACCCACGGCGGCGAGCAGTGGCGCCTGCAGTGCGATCAGCAACAGCAGGAAGCCGAGACTGAGCACGACGCCGATGACGAGCGGTGTCTTGGCGGCCAGCGCGGCCTGCAGGTCGTGGTTCTCGGCCACCGCGCCGCCGATCAGCGAGCCGGCGGGCAGAACGGTGCGCAGCCGGTCAATCGTCCGGCCGACAGCGGGATTGGAAGGGTCCTGCTTCGGAATCGAGGTGATCAAGGCATAGCCACCGCTTGTCTGCGTGGGCATCACCGCGGCAATTCCGGCGTCGCGGCCGGCGAGCTGGCGCGTCGCCGCCGCTTGGGCCGCCGGCGTCACGATCTGCAGCGGTCCGGTGGCGCCGGGCCCGAACGCGGCCTGGGCCTGGTGGTAGCCGATCCGCGAGCTGTCCCTGGTCGGGACGACCTTGATCGAGGGCATCGAGGTCTTCAGCTGCGTGACCGGCAGCGCCAGCCCGACCAGAAGAGCGAGCGCGACCACGCCGTGCCGGACCGGCTGGCGCCACAGCCGCTCGCCCCAGCGCTCGAAGCGCGCGGAACGATGCTCGCCCGAGTGCGCCCATGGCAGCGCCAGGTTGTCCACCTTCGCTCCGAGCTTCGCCAGCACGGCGGGCAGCAGCGTGAGTGTCGCCGCGAGCACGAAGATCACCGCAAGCATGATCCCCAGGCTCATCGAGCGGAACGCCGGCGACGGGACGAGCATCACCGCGCTGAGCGAGATCAGCACCGTGATGCCGGAAAACAGCACTGCCTTGCCGGCGGTGTCCATCGCCACCGCGGTCGCCTCAACCGGCGAGAGCTGATGGCCGAACAGCGCGCCGCGGAAACGGTGCACGACGAACAGCGCGTAGTCGATCCCGAGTGCGAGCGCGAACATCAGCGCGAAGTTCATGGCCCAGATCGAGATCGGCATCACCAGCGTGCCCAGATAGAGCAGCCCGGCGGCCGAGGCGAGCCCGACCATGGTCAGCATCAGCGGCAGCCCGGCGGCGACGAGCGAGCCGAACGCGAGGAGCAGGATCCCGAGCGTGACCGGCCACGAGATCACCTCCGACTTCATCATCGCGTTGCGGTTGGCGGTGTTGAAGTCAGACCACATCCCCGAGGCACCGGTGAGATGCACCTGGACGCCGTTGGCCGACATCGCGGCGAGCTTGCCTTTGATGGCCTCGGCGGCCTTGACCATCCCGTTGGAGCTGCGCGCCGCGCCGGCCTGAACGATCGCGGTGTGGCCGTCGCGGCTGATCGAGACGCCAGCCGCGGGCGCGATCACACTCTTGACGGCGGGGTCTGCCTTGAGCGTGCGCTCCACGTTTGTCAGCACGGCCCGGAAGGCCGGGTCCGTGACCGTCGTGGACGGCGAGGAGACGACCGTCATCAGCGCGTAGCTGGACAGGCCCTGGAAGTTGCTGTCGATCAGCTGACGGGCCTTGACCGATTGGGATCCGGTGGTCTCCCAACCTGCTCCGGAGAGAGCGGTCTCGACCCTCGGCGCCAGGAACCCAAGCGCCAGTGCGAGCACGACCCAGGCCGCCAGCACGGCCCGGAAATGCGTGGCGGTGAACCGGCCGATCCGACCGATCGGACCCACATTGACAGCGTGGGGATACTCCTCCGCCGGCGCGTGATTGGCGAGGCCAGCTCCGCGTTCTGCGACCGCCATCAGACCGTCACCCCCGAGCGGCGCGACGTGGCAGGCTCACCGCCGGCGTAGATCGCCGAGCGCAACCCGCACGCCCGGCGTAGCACGACCGACGCCGGGCAGGCGCCCACGATCACACGCAGCCACTGGTTGACCCCGACGAACGCGGTCAACAGCAAGAACCACGGCGACACGACCGCGGCCAGCCCGACCGAGACCAGCGTCACGATGCCGACGAGCGCGAACAGCACGCGCTCGACCGGCCACTCGCGGGAGGGAGATCGATTCATGGTCCATGCTCCGCTCACGCTGCGACGGCGTCCGCGGAAGCGAGCCGGTCGATTGCCTGCACGAGTTGATCGGCGCCGACGACGCCGGCCTCAGCGGCGATCGGCTTGCCGTCGCGAAGCACCATCAAGGTCGGGATCGAGCGAACGCCGTACGCGGCGGCGAGCGCCGGTTCCGCGTCGACGTCGACCTTGGCGAAGCGGTACTGCGGGCGCAGCGCCGCGGCTCGCTCGAGTTGCGGCGCCATCGCCCGGCACGGGCCGCACCAGCCCGCCCAGAAGTCGATCACCGTCAGCCCCGGCCCGTTGGCGGCCGCCTCAAAGGTGTCTTCGGTCAAATGCTCGATCGCATCCATCGTCATCCGTCCCCTTCGCACAGCCTTGACGACTGCACAACTGTAAAGTGGTGAATACGTAGGATAGCGCCCCTCCCACGCGGTGTCAATCGTACAACTGTGCAGTTGTGCTATCGTTCCTGGCATGCCACGCTCCACCGCAACTCCGCACCCCCTCCCAGAGCCGCTGATCGAGCTCGTTGCTCAGCGCTTCCGCGTGCTTGGTGAGCCGATGCGGATCAAGCTCCTCGATCGGCTGCGCGAGAGCGACGCCACGGTCGGTGAGCTCCAGGCGGCGCTCGGCGCCTCCCAGCAGAACGTGTCAAAGCACCTCGGCATCCTTCACGCTGCGGGCATGGTCTCCCGCACCAAGCAAGGCAACAGCACTCGCTACGCGATCAGCGACCCCAGCGTGTTCGACCTCTGCGACCAGGTGTGCGGCGGCGTGCGCCGCCAGCTTCAGGAGCTAGAGGCGATCCTGCAGCCAGCCTGAGCGCGCGAGCGCTGTCCGCGGTTGGCCGCGCCGCCAACCGCGAGCCCGCCGACGCGGCCGGCCAGATTCTCAGCCCCTTCGCAACAGCCGCCCGACGGCCGCCATCATCTCCTCGGTCCGCTCGTCCTGCTGGTCTGGTTCGGCGCCGATCACGCATGTATGGGCGTGACCGTCGAGCAGCCCGAGGGCGACCTTGTCGAGCGCGGCCTGCGCGGCCGCGATCTGGGTGAGGATGTCGATGCAGTAGCGGTCGTCCTCGACCATGCCCTGGATCCCGCGGATCTGGCCTTCGATCCGCGCCAGCCGGGCCAGCAGCTGGTCCTTGGTGGCTGTGTATCCCCGCGTGGGTGTCTGGGTCGTTGCCATGGCCGAGATTATACCAATTACCCCTACCCCCCAGGGGTACTGGTAGAGTTGTCTGGTGATGGATGTCCTCGACGTGATCTGGCACGGCCTGCGCGACTCGTTCCTGATGGCCTGGCAGGTGTGGTGGGCGCTCGTGCTGGGGTTCACGATCTCGGCGATCGTGCAGGCCTGGGTGCCGCGCGAGCGGATCGAGGGGCTCATGAGCGGCTCCGGACCACGGCCGATCGGCTGGGCCACCGGCCTCGGCGCCGCGTCCTCGGCCTGTTCCTACGCCGCCATCGCGATCGCGAAGTCCCTGTTCCAGAAGGGGGCCAGCGCCGCCTCCGCGTTGGCCTTCCAGTTTGCTTCGACCAACCTGGTTTGGGAGCTCGGATTGGTGCTATGGGTGCTGATCGGCTGGCAGTTCACCCTCGCCGAATTCGTAGGCGGGATCGTGATGATCGTGCTGATGACGGTTCTCTTGCGGCTGTTCGTCAATCGCCGGCTTGAGGAGCAGGCCCGCGTGCACGCGATCGAGGCGGATACCGGTCATCAGCATCACGCGGCCGGCGAGCACCTGCCCTGGCGCGAGCGGATCCTGAGCCTGCGCGCATGGTCGGATGTGGCCCACAACTTCCGCGGCGACTGGCAGATGCTCTGGAAGGAGGTCGCACTCGGGTTCCTGCTCGCCGGGTTCATCGCTCAGTTCACGAACGGCTTCTTCGAGAAGCTGTTCATCACGAATGCCCCAGCGCCGCTGCCAACGATCGAGAACGTGGTCGTCGGCCCGATCATCGCCGTGCTCAGCTTCGTGTGTTCGGTCGGCAACGTCCCGCTGGCGGCGGTGCTGTGGTCCGGTGGGATCTCGTTCGCCGGCGTGCTCGCGTTCCTGTTCGCCGACCTGATCGTGATCCCGATCCTTCTCATCTACCGCAAGTACTACGGCGCGACGTACACGGTCCGGATCACCGCCCTGATGTTCGTCACCATGGTCCTCGCCGCCCTGGTCGTCAACGCCATCTTTAGCGCCCTCGGCCTGGTTCCCACGGGGCCTCGCCCCACCCGCGCGGACATCTTCAGCCAGGTCCAGCTCAACTACAAGTTGGCGCTGAACATTCTCGGCGTGGTGATCTTCGGCGCGCTGTTCTGGCTGACCGCCCGCCGCGGAGCGACCGATCCGGTGTGCGGGATGAAGGTCGACCGCGCCAAGGCATTGAGCGCGGAGATCGACGGCAAGCGCTTCTACTTCTGCTCTGAGCACTGCCTCCACGCGTTCGCGCGTGCCGCTCGCAGCGCGCCGTCGAGCTCACGCGTGGCGCACCACGCCCATACAGCCGGGAGCGGGTAGTGACCACCGCAGCCCGCTCTGCCCCCGAGACGACGGTGCTGCACGTGGGCGGGTTGCACTACGCCTCGGAGAAGGCCGTGGTCGAGCAGGTGCTGGCACGACGCCCGGGAGTGATCTCGGTCGAGGCCAACCCGGTCGCCCAGACCACCACCGTCATCTACGACCCGGCCGCGACCAGCGTTCACGCGCTCCGCGAGTGGGTCGTCGACTGCGGCTATCACTGCGCGGGACAGTCGGCGCCCGGACACGTCTGCGATCCGCTCGTTGCGCCCGATCACGGCCCGCACGACCGTCAAGCGGCGGCTCGCGCGGACGCGGCCGACGGGCACGGTCACGGAGGTCACGCCGGGATGTCGATGGCGGCGATGGTCGCTGACATGCGCAACCGCTTCCTGGTCTCGCTGATCTTCACGATCCCAATCGTCCTGTGGTCCGGCGTCGGGTCCGGCCTGATCGGATCGGACCTCGCGACGCCATTCGGGATTGGGCGCAACTGGTGGTTGCTGTTGCTGAGCCTGCCCGTGGTCCTCTACTCCTCGTCGATCTTCTTCACGGGCGCGTGGAACGCGCTGCGGGCGCGCACGCTGGACATGATGGTGCTGGTCGCTGTGGCGGTCGGGATCGCGTTCGCCTACTCCGCCGCGGTCACCTTCGGGCTCTCGGGCGAGACGTTCTACGACGCGGCGGCGATGCTCGCGACCTTCGTGCTGCTCGGGCATTGGTTCGAGATGCGTGCCCGTGGCGGCGCCAATGACGCCATGCGAACGCTGCTCGACCTCGCCCCGCCGCGAGCGGTCGTCATACGGGACGACGAGCCGGTGGAGGTGCCGACCGCCGAGGTCGCGGTCGGGGACGTGTTGCTGATTCGCCCCGGCGCGAAGGTACCCGTCGACGCGGAGGTGGTCGACGGCAGCTCGCAAGTCGACGAGTCCGCGGTCACCGGCGAGAGCGTGCCGGTGGCCAAGCGACCCGGCGACAAGCTGATCGGCGCCACGATCAACAAGCAGGGCACCCTGCGCGCTCGCGCCACCGCGATCGGCTCGGACACGGCGCTGGCGCAGATCGTCGCGCTCGTCCAGACGGCCCAGAACTCCAAGGCGCCCGGGCAGCGGCTCGCCGACCGCGCAGCCTTCTGGCTCGTGCTGGTCGCCCTCACCGCCGGCGTGCTCACCTTCCTCATCTGGTGGGCGATCGTCGGTCGCGACGTCGAGCAGTCGCTCCTGTTCGCGATCGCGGTGATCGTGATCACCTGCCCGGACGCCCTCGGGCTCGCCACCCCCACCGCGATCATGGTCGGCTCGAGCCTCGGCGCCAAGCGCGGGATCCTGTTCAAGCACGCGCTCGCGCTCGAGCGTGGCGCCCAGATCGACACCGTGGTGTTCGACAAGACCGGCACGCTCACCCGCGGCGAGCCTCAGGTCGTCGCCATCGCAGTCGCGCCCGGCCAAAGCGAAGACCAGCTCCTGGCAGCGGTCGCGTCGATCGAGCGTGAGTCCGAGCATCCGCTGGCCACGGCCATTGTCAAAGCGGCCTCCGAGCGAGGCCTTGCGCTCGCCGCGCCGCTGGCGTTCGAGGCGATCCCGGGCCACGGTGTGCTGGCCACCATCGACGGACGGCGTCTCGCGATCGGCAACCGCCGCCTGATCGAGAACATCGGCGTCGCCGTCGACGGCCTCGGTGGCCGAGCGAGCGAGCTGGCCGGCGAAGGGCGAACGGTGGTCGAGGTCGCGCTCGACGATCACCTGGCCGGGGTGATTGCGGTGGCCGACGCGCCGCGCGAGACCGCCGCAGAGGCCGTGCGTGCCTTGCGCGAGCTCGGCGTCCGCTCGGTCATGCTGTCCGGCGACAGCGAAGCGACCGCACGCCGGATCGCCGCCCAGGTCGGGATCGACGAGGTCATCGCCGAGGTGCTCCCCGCCGACAAGGCGGCCAAGATCACACAGCTTCAAGCCCAGGGGCGCACGGTGGCCATGGTCGGTGACGGCGTCAACGACGCGCCGGCCCTGGCGCAGGCCGACGTCGGCATCGCCATCGGCGCCGGGACCGACGTGGCCGTCGAGACGGCCGACATCGTGCTCATGCGCTCCGACCCGCTCGACGTCGCCACCGCAATCACGATCAGCCGCGGCACGCTGCGCAAGATGCACCAGAACCTGGCCTGGGCGGTCGGCTACAACGCGCTGGCGATCCCCGTCGCCGCCGGCGTGTTCGAGCCGCTGGGCTTCATCCTGCGTCCCGAGGTCGGGGCGATCTCGATGTCGGCCTCCAGCGTGATCGTCGCCGTCAACGCGATCGCGCTCAAACAGCTCCGCCTCCCCGATCCGCAGAACCCGCCGTCGCATGACGCGTGAGCACTCGCACAAGCGCGTTCTGAGCGTTGATCTTGCCGACCTGCACGACCGCTATCCGGAGGTCGATTGGCATGACAATGAGGCCGGGGTGAGCTCAACACCCTGACCGGCGCAGTCGCTCAGTCGGGCCGGCACGCCCCAAACGCGGCGACCTGGACCCAGCTCCTAGCCATAGCCAGGCGTAACGTGGAACACGGCGTGGTCACTCGCTTCGGTGACACGCACCGTGTAAGTCTGGCCTTTCATCATCTGCACGTTGTTGCCGAAGTGGAAGTCCTTGAGGCCCTCGCCGACCCCCTCCATCTCCGCCACCGGCACCATCTGAGTCTTCGAACCGGACACCATCATGATCGTCGGCGGTGGCGCCGTAACCACCTTGTCGCCGCGGCGCGTGCAGACATGAACCTCGAGATGGCGCATTCCGCCCATGCCCGACATCGAGCTCCCTCCGCTCATTCCGCTGATACCCGACCCCTTCATGTGTCCTCCTAGCATGACCTCCCCGCTCTTGGGATGCATCCGCCGCACCTGCGGTGACGAATACATCGTCTCCGACGGACCGACGCTGACGATGAACACATGGCTTCCGGTCCTGAGGGTCTGGCTGCCGGGACCCGGCGAGGCGCACTTCACCGACCGGGCGGGCATCGCCATACCCGAGCCGCCACTCATCGAGGTGCTCGACGACCCCGACATCGCACCCGCCGCTGCCGCGGTGCTCTTAGTAGATGTCTCCGATGAGCCACAGCCCACCGTTGTCACCGCCGCCGTCATCGCCAGTAAGGTCAGACCGAGCCGCAGGCTTCGTGCAGCTGGTTGCATGAGCTTCCTCCACGCCGCAGAACTCTGTGATCGACCACGATAGCCCGCACGCCGCGAGGCTGCGCGGATACTGAATCGACTCGCGAAGCGCCGAGTGGCCTCCACGCGCAGTGCGATCCAGGCGCTCTCGGAAGTCCAGCTCGCCGCGTCCTCAAGCGGTTGCGAGAGGTCTCGGGAAGTGCCGCGCGCTGATCGTCGCCGATCCGAGACTGCCGTCCCTACCGCACGCGCTGACCCTGAGCCCAGCATGAGATCGGGATACTGAGCTGCCCGCGGACGCCGGTGCGTTCATATGCCAGAACGGAAGGTCGCCGCCGCCGGCCGACCCATCACCCTTTGCGGTCGCCCCGACAGACTCGGCGTCCGCCGGCGATGTACGCCCGTCCGCGCCATCCTCGGCGCGGCTACGCTCGCTCGGGCGTCCGCCCTCGAACAGCACCTGCCGCGCCCGCAGCGTCACCGCCTCGCGCCTGCTGCTGTGCTGGTCTGTCGACTCGCGCCACTCGAGCTCGCCGTCGACAACGACTCGTGAACCCCTCCCGAGGTACTCGCCGCAGGCCCGCGCTCGCGCGCCGTACACCTCGACCGTGAGGTAGTTCGTCTTGTCGACCCACTCCACGCCGGTTCGCCGACCGGTCGTGTTCGCGACCCGAAGCCGGGGGACCTCCGCACCCGACGGCGGCTCGAGATGCGAACGAGCTTGATCGCCTCTCGTCGAAACTCCGGTGGGTACGGCGGTCTGGTCCGAGGCACTTCTCACCTCCTGGCCGTCGTCTTTCGACGAAAGCCCTCAGGTGTCCTCGAAACCGGGGCTATGGGCAGCTCCGGACTATGTGCAGTCGGCCAGCGGACGGTGTGGCGGTGGGCGGTTCGGGGTCGTTCTGGTCCGCATAGTCATAGCGTCTCAAGGAACGCCAGGAGGCGGTCGGGGGCTTTGTAGGTGAGGGGCTTGAGTGCCGGTTCGTGGAGGCGTTTGAGCGCGGCTTCCTTCATGGCGAGGTCGGCTTCGAGGTAGAGGTGGGTGGTGGCGGTGTCTTCATGCCCGAGCCACAGGGCGATCACGGCGATGTCGACTCCGGATTGGAGCAGGTGCATCGCGGTGGTGTGCCGATTACGTGGAATTCCACGTAATCGCCATTACGTGGACGGCTGGGTTATGTGGCCGGCCGGCGTGTTTCCCTTGCTGGGCCTGTCGCTGAGCCCGGTTCCGGCCACATAATCCGGGGGAGCGTGCTGGTCGGTCTGGTCGACGGGTCCGATCAGATTCGCGCCTCCTCCTTGATGCGGGATTCCTTGCCCACTTCCGGGCGGGGGGCCGCCTGCTGAGGCTGTGGGTGCGGCGAAGAATCGCCTCTCTGTTCAAAGCGATCGGGGAGGTCGATTCTCATGCAGCCAACAGCGGTTCGCGACGCGTCGGGGCGGGTGATCGTCGCGTTGAAGGCGGCGGGTCGGTCGAGGGCGACGATCAAGCGCCACGAGGCGGAGTTCAATGCGTTCGCCGGGTTCCTCGAGGCTCGTGGCCGGGCGGTCCCGACCGAGGTGGACTGCCTCGATTTCATCGCAGAGCGGTCCGGGTCAAGGCTCGCGGGTCTGCGCGAGCCGACCAGTGCCCGACGGGCTCAGCTCGCACGCCGGCCGTTGCTTCTGCTGATGGAAGCGTTGGCTGGGGGTTTTCCTGAGGTGGGGCAGCCGACAACGCCGCCGGTGGAGCGCTGTCCAGCGCGTTTCCGGGCGGCCAGGGACGAGTACCTGTCGGTGTGCCGGCGGCGGGGGAACGCCGAAGCCACCGTCGTGACGAAGCAGCGCGCCGCGGACCAGTTCCTCGCCTACCTGGAGGAGGTCGGTCGGGAAACCCTCGAGCAGGCGCAGGCCCGGGACTTGGCCGGGTTCTGGGCTCGGCGTCATCGGCGGGGGTACGCCCCGAAGACGACCGGGTTGCTGCGTTCGGCGTTGGCTGACTTCCTGGGCCACCTGCACGAGGTCGGGCAGATCCGGGAAGACCTGGCCCGACGGCTCCCGCCGCAGCGCTATCCGCGACGTGGCCAGTCGGTCCCGCACCCGTGGACGGCGGGTGAGGTCCGTTTGGTGTTGGAGCAGATCGATCGGCAGTCCGCGATCGGGAAACGCGATTACGCGATGGTGTTGCTGACCGTCAGACTCGGTGTGAGGGTCGGGGA
This sequence comes from uncultured Solirubrobacterales bacterium, assembly GCA_963841535.1. Classification (GTDB taxonomy): domain Bacteria; phylum Actinomycetota; class Thermoleophilia; order Solirubrobacterales; family Solirubrobacteraceae; genus Palsa-465. The sequence continues at coordinate 100,617 of CAWJDF010000008.1, forward strand.
TCTGCGCCGTTTGGAGCTCCGGTGGTTCGACTGGCGCGCCAAGACGCTGGCGTTGACGCAGCACAAGACCGGGCTGCCGTTGACGCTGCCGCTGCCTGGTGACGTCGGATGGGCGGTGATCGACTACATCCGGCACGGCCGGCCTGAGGCGGCCTGCCGGCAGGTGTTCGTGAAACACCGCTACCCGTTCACCGCGTTCGGGTCCTCCACGTCGGCGGGGTGCCGGCTCGGCTACTACGCGCGGCGCGCCGGGATCGTGTTCGCGGCCGGGCGGTCGCACGGCCTGCACTCGCTACGCGGCGCGCTGGCGGTCGCGATGCTCCAGACCGACACGCCGCCGCCGGTCGTCACCGCGGTCCTGGGTCACGCGGCGGGCGCGACGACCGTCGCGCACTACCTCAGGCTCGACACCGAGCACCTTCGCCACTGCGCGCTCGACGTCGAAGATGTCCTCGACGCAGGGGCGCGGTCGTGACCGCGTCGACGCTGCCCGAATTGATCGCGACGCTCGTCGCGGCGCGCCGCGCCGGCGGGTTTCGGTACGACCGCCAAGCACGGGTGCTGGCGCAGTTCGCCGAGCACTGCCGCCGAGAAGGGTACGCGGACGGGTCGATCATCCAAGAGGCCGTCGAGGGGTTCCTCTACGGCCGCCACCTCAAGGCGTCGACGGTCCGTCGCGAGGAGATCATCCTGCGCGACCTGGCAGAGCACGCCCGCCAGTTCAGCTGGCCGGCGTGGGCGCCGCCGACGCTGACCCGCCTCAAGACGCGGCACCGGCCGCCGCCGTATGTGTTCAGCGACGAGGAGATCCGCCGCCTGTTTCACGCGATCGATACCCAGCCGCTGTCGGAGATGTCGAATCGGGCGCTGGTTGACCCGGTGCTGTTCCGGGTCCTCTACGCGACCGGGCTGCGGCTCTCCGAAGCGCTCAACCTGCAGCTGCGTGACGTCGACGCGGCCCGCGCGACGCTCGAGGTGCGCGACAGCAAGAACCGCGAGCACCGCATCGTGCCCGTCACCCGGCGCCTCGCCGACACGCTGGAGGCGTATATCACGGCCGCGGACCCCGACCCCGAACCTGCCCACCATCTGTTCCACACCGGCGACCCGGCCAAACCGGCCGACAAGTCCACGATCTACAACCGCTTGCGCCGGTACCTCGGCGACGCGGACATTCCCCATTTCCCGGGCGGCCCGCACGTCCATTCGCTGCGGCACGGGTTCGCGGTGCAGAACCTGCGGCGCTGGGCAGCTGACGGCAGCGACCTGGCGGTGATGCTGCCCTACCTGTCCGCGTACATGGGGCACGCCGACCTACGCGGGACCCAGTACTACCTCCAGTTGACCGCGGACGCGTACCCAGAGGTCGCCGCGATCGCCCAAGCCAGGTTCGGGTACGTCATCCCCGGCCCCGCGCCGCGGGAAGGAGCCGACCAGTGAGCCGCGTCACCCCTGCCGGCGGGGAACTGGCCGGCCGCTGGCTGTCGAAGTTCCTCACCGACCACCTCGCTGGCGAGCGGGACCTGTCCCCGCAGACGATCGCGTCCTACCGAGACGCGATCAAACTGCTGCTCACCTGGTTTCGCGACGTGCAGGCAACCCCGCCCGAAAAGCTGCGCCTCGCCGACCTCGACCGGGAGCGCATGCTCGCGTTCCTGGACTGGCTGGAGGCCGAACGCGGTAACTTGCCGGCGACCCGCAACCAGCGCCTCGCCGTGATCAAGTCGTTCGCCCGGTACACCGCGATCGAGCGGCCAGAGTTCCTCGACCAAGCGACCCAGATCATCGCCGTCAAGCAGAAGAAGACGCCGGCCACCGACATGGGCTACCTCACCGGCGACGAGGTCAAAGCCCTCCTCGCCGCACCAGACCCGGCCACCCGGCGCGGACTGCGCGACACCGTCCTGCTCTCCACGCTCTACGACACAGCCGCCCGCGTCCAAGAGACCTGCGACCTGAACACCGCCGACGTCCGCGCGGCCCGCCCGATGCTCGTCACGCTGCACGGCAAAGGCTCCAAGACCAGGCGCGTCCCGCTGATGGACCCCACCGCCCGACTCCTGCAGGACTACCTCGACCGGCGCACGCCCCACCCTGGCGTCGGCGCAGACGCCGACCCGCTGTTCCAAGGTCCCCAACAGACCCGATTGACCCGCTGGGCCGTCACCAAACTCCTCGCCAAACACGTCCAATCCCTACGCCGCCGCGACCCCGGCTACGCGCCCGGGCTGAACATCACCCCGCACGTGATCAGAAGGACCCGAGCGATGCACCTGCTGAAAGCCGGAGTGAACGTGATCTACATCCGCGACCTGCTCGGCCATGCCGACGTCTCCACCACCGAGATCTACGCCCGCGCCGACCCGGAGACCAAACGCAAAGCCATCGAGAACGCCTACGAGTCACTCACCCCCGAGCCCCCGCCCAGCTGGACAACCGACCGAGATCTCCTCGAATGGCTCGACCAGATCTGCCGATAACCGCCCGGATTATGTGGCCGGAACCGGGCTCAGCGACAGGCCCAGCAAGGGAAACACGCCGGCCGGCCACATAACCCAGCCGTCCACGTAATGCCTGATCGTGTGCGGTGAGATCCGTCGTGCCGCGAGCGAGGGGCAGCGTTTGGACGCGGTCGTGACAGCGAGGCTGAGGCGGTGCTCGATGCCGGAGCGGGTGATTGGTTTGCCGGCGCGGTTAGGGAACACGGGCGCGCCGGGGCTTTGGTCGATCCGTGGCAGCCAGGCACGCAACTGTTTGGCGGTGCTCTTCCAGAGCGGGACGACGCGTTGTTTGCGTCCTTTGCCTCGGAGCTGCACGGCGACCTGGCGGTCGAGGAGCAGGTCGGCGATTCGCAGGCCGGCGAGTTCGGAGACGCGAGCGCCGGTGTTGTAGAGCGCAGCGAGCAGGACGGCGTCGCGCTGCCCGTTCCAGCTCTCGCGGTCCGGCGCGTCGAGTATTGCCGTGATTTCTTCGCGGGAGAGGAAACCGAGCGCTGGTTTGTCGTAGCGCTTGGGGGAGATCGCGAGCACGCGCTGGGCGACCGGCAACGCCGTGGGGGCGCGCAGCGAGGTGTACCGCATGAACGAGCGGATCGCGGTGAGGCGGAGGTTGCGCGTGCGCGGGGAGTTACCGCGGGCGTTCTCGAGATGGTCAAGGAACGCGAGGATGAGCGGCGCGTCGAGGTCGTCGAGCGTGAGCGCGGTCGGGGTTCGGCCGGTGCGCTGCTGCGCGTAGCCGAGCAGCAGCTCGAAGGTGTCGCGGTAGCTCGCGATCGTGTGCGCGCTGACGCCGCGCTCTGTCACCTGCCGCTGGAAGAACTCCTGCAGGAGCGCCGGGAAACCGGGGGTTGCGGGTGTCACGATTAACCTGCTTCCGAGTCACTGGCGAAACGTTCAAAGCGCCTGGCGGTGATCGCCATCAGCTCGGGCACGCCGGTCAGATACCAGTAGGTGTCGCTGACGTGGGCGTGCCCGAGATACAGAGACAGGGCGAGCAGCTTGCGGTCGAGGTCGGCGCCTTCCTCATACCAGCGCAGGAGCCGGCGCACAGCAAAACTATGTCTGAGATCGTGAATTCTCGGCTGGCGCGCTCGCCCCTCAGCCGTCCAGCCGAGACGCTTCCGGATCCGGCCGAACGTCTTCTCGACGGTGTCCTTGTGAAGCGCTGGGCTGCGCTCGGTCCGGAAGAACCGCCCCGGCCCCTCGCAGCAGGCGTCGCGGTCGGCGGCGTAGCGCGCGAGCGCCGCGGCCGTGCTCGGGTGCAGCGGCACCAGGCGCGCCTTGCGGAACTTTCCCTCCCGCACGGTCAGCACGCCGGCGGTCAGGTCGACGTCCTCGACCGCGAGCCGGCAGGCCTCCGAGACTCGCAGCCCGGTGCAGACCAAAAGCGAGAAGAACGCCACATACGTCCGCGGGCGCAGACCACGCCGGGGGAGCAGCCGGCTCGCCTGATCGAGCAGCGCGGCGAGCTCGGCGTCGCTGTAGATGTGCGGCTGCGGGCGGCGCGGGACCCGCCCGAGCAGCCCCGGCGGCGGCACCTCGGTCTTGGGATCCAGCAGCGCCCGGTAGCGCGCGAACTGGCGCACCGCACCCAGCCGCCGCACCGCTTGTGCAGGGCTGCCCGAGCGCGAGGCCTGCGCCCAGCGCACCGCCAGCTCGGTCGTCAGCGGCGCGTGATGTCCGACCGCGTCGGCGTAGCGAGCAAAGTCCCGCAGCAGATAGGCCGGCTGCTCGAGCGCGAACCCCAACCCCCGACGCGCCGACAGGTACTCCTCAACGAGCGACAGCCATCCCGCGGAGGCTCATCGCGTCACCTCCACCGGCCACGGGAGCGCAGCCTGGCGCAACGTCCCGACGTCGAGCTTGGCGTAGATCGCCGTCGTGTCGAGCGAGTGGTGCCCGAGGAAGTCAGCGACCTCCTTCAGACTCGCACCCCGGCGCACCAGTCGACTCGCCACCGTGTGGCGCAGGACGTAGGCGCCCGCCAGCGGCGACTGAACCCCGGCGCGTTCAAGCGCACGCACCACGACCGCCGAGACCGTGTTGCCCGACAGCGGCCGACCACGACCAGCACCGTGGTGCTTTACGAACACGCGGCGCTCCTCAGTCATGGGGCGCTCCTCGCGCAGGTAGGCAACGATCGCCCGGCCCGCGTCGCGCGGTAGCGGGACCACCGCGCCGTGGCGGGTCTTGCGCTCGCGCAACCGGACGCTGCCGCCGCGCCAATCGATGTCCTCCAGGCGGAGGTTCGCGACCTCGCCCGGCCGCAGCCCCAAGCTCGCAAGACACAGCACGATCGCGCGATCCCGGCGCCCGTGCGACCCGGAGCCATCCAGCGACGCGAGCAATCGCGCCAGCTGCGCGTCGCTCAGGTAGCGCGGCAGCGTTGACAACCGCCAATGCGCGACCCTCGGAACCGCCCGCTCAAGCCGCTCGTCACACAGCCCCTCGAACCGCAGGAAGCGAAAGAACGACCGCAACGCCGTGCGCACCGCCTTCATCGAGCACGGCGAGAACCGCGCCTGCATCGCGACGACGAACCCGACCACGTCACCGCCGCAAAGACGAGACGGGTCGATCGGATCATCTCCGAGCGCTGCGCGAGCGAACGTCCGCACCAGCCGCGCGTAACCGTCAAGTGTCTGCTCACGCAGCCCGCGGGTGCGGCGCTGATGCAGCTTGTACGCCTCCACCAGCGCGTCGAGGGTCCACAACTCAACCGACATCCAACGCTCCTTTCCCGGACAACAAGAACCCGGAGAAGCGTCGGGACTATGCGCAGCGCCAGCCAGGCAGCAGCCCGGTCGATCCCTCACGGACCGCCCAATTTGCGGGCGCGGCGTCAATCATGTACGCATAGTCCCGGGCTGTTCATAGCCCCGTCTATGGGTCGTGTCGGTAGAAGTGGTGTAACGGACGTCGTGTAGGTCGACCGCTGCGAGGGTCGGCCATCGCGGCGCCGAACTCGTCGGCTGTAACCGCAGTCGACGTGAAGGAGACACCACGATGGCCGAAGGTCAGAGCATGACGGTTGCCGATGTCGTCGCCAAGACGATGGATGGTCGGCTTGAGGATTTCGTCAGGGAGGCGGTCGCGTTGGTCGCCCGCGAGTTGATGGAGGGCGAGATCTCGGCTGAGATCGGCGCCGCGCTCGGGGAGGTCGCGCCGGAGACGAGGTTGACGCATCGCAATGGGTACAGGCCGAGGGGGTGGGAGACCCGCGTGGGTGAGATCGAGCTGCTGGTCCCGAAGAAGCGGTCGGGGCCGTCGTACTTCCCGAGCTTTCTGGAGCCGCGGCGGTGCTCTGAGCAGGCGATCGTGTCGGTCGTGCTGGAGGCGTACGTCAATGGGGTGAGCACGCGCAAGGTCGACCGCCTCGTGGAGCAGCTGGGGATCGACGGGATGACGAAGGACCGGGTCAGCGCGATGTGCCGAGCGCTTGATGAGCGGGTCGAGGCGTTCCGGCAGCGGCCGCTGGAGGGCGCCTATCCGTACCTGTGGCTGGACGCCAAGCAGGTCAAGGTCCGCGACCACGGCCGCGTCGTCTCCAAGGCGGCAGTCGTTGCCTATGCGGTGCACGAGTCCGGCGTGCGGGAGGTGATCGGCCTGGATGTCGGCGAGGTCGAGTCGGGCGCGTTCTGGACGGAGTTCCTGCGCTCGCTCAAGAAACGAGGGCTGGACGGCGTGCGCCTGGCGATCTCCGACCAGCACGAGGGGCTCAAGGGCGCGATCGCCCGCGTGCTCTCATGCCCATGGCAGCGCTGCACCGTGCACTTCTTGAGAGACATGGTGATGCATTGCCGCCGAGACCAGCGCAACCTCGTCGCCGCCGCGCTGCGCGAGGTGTTCAACGCCGAGAGTCAGGAGCAGGCGCGCGAGCGGGTCTCCCACGTGCTCGAGCGGCTCGCCAGCGTGGCGCCGAAGGTGTGCGAACTGCTAGAGGCCGCCGAAGAGGACCTGATCGCGTTCTACAGCTTCCCGCCCGAGCACTGGACGAAGCTGCGGTCCACGAATCCGTTGGAGCGAGTCAACAAGGAGATCGGCCGCCGCACCGACGTCGTCGGGATCTTCCCCAACGACGCCGCGGTGATCCGGCTTGCCGGCGCGCTGCTCTCCGAGCAGAACGATGAGTGGCTGGTCCAGCGCCGCTACCTGTCGGTCGAGTCGATGGCGCTGATCCTCGCCGAGCCCGAGCGCGCAGACCAGGCACAGCCAGCACAGGAGGAGGTCCCCAGTCTCACCGCCGCCTGAGCAGCCCGCCGGCCAGATGCCACCCAGACGCAACCTCTGGGTTACTGATCGGCGCGTCCTACGCCGTTCTCAGGCCCCGCGACGAACGCCCACGACCGATAAGCCTCGCCCGATCGGGCCAGCGAAACGACGTAGCTTCGCGCCGCCGCCCCGTCAAGGACGCCGCTTCGCGGCTCGCTGCGCTCGGCCCTGCCGGGCCGCCCTTGACTGGGACCGCGGCCGCTTCGCTTTCTGGCAGCGACAGGTTGCGCATCAGCGCAACCTCACCCCCCTCGGTTTCAGCCCGACCGCCCGACCAAGCCAAACACGAGGAGGTGATCACGCTCCCGACGGCGTGAGCCGCCATATCCCTCACCGACGAGCTCTACCCGTCACACCACAACATCCGACTTGACTCGTCTATGCGCCGCGGCGCATAGCCGGGGGCACTCCAAGGCGAGCAGAGCGATCGTCAGCTGTCGGCCGGTCCTAGCCGGCGGACACGGCAGTAGTTAGCGTTTCGACTCACCGGGATTCGGCGCGTTGCAGGAGCGCCGAGGCGGACGCAAGGTTCGTGTGCTGAGTCGGAACCGGGTGTCCGGTTAGCCGAGATCCGCCACTGGGCGCTACCAATTGCGCGGTCGGGGACGTCCGCTGAGCGCTCCGCGATCGGGATTGGCAGGATTGGCGCGGATGCGAGGTCGTAGCTGCACATCAGCAGAGGCGGGTTCGGGTGGGCTGGCCTGGTGGCGGTCGGCTGTCGTGTATCAGGTGTATCCGCGTAGCTTCGCGGATGCTGATGGCGACGGGGTTGGTGATCTCGCCGGAATTACCGGAAGGCTGGACTATCTGGTCGACGTGGGGGTCGATGCCGTGTGGCTGTCGCCGTTTTATGTCTCGCCGATGCTGGACTTCGGCTATGACGTTGCCGATCACGGCGCGGTGGACCCCGTGTTCGGGACGATCGCCGATTTCGACGAGCTGCTGGCGGCGGCCCACGCTCGCGGGGTGCGCGTCCTGATCGACTACGTCGCCAACCACACCTCCGAGCAGCATCCGTGGTTCGTCGACTCGCGCCAGGGCCGCGGCAGCCGGCGGCGCGACTGGTATGTGTGGGCGGATCCGGCCCCGGACGGTGGGCCGCCCAACAACTGGCTATCGACGTTTCCGGCCTGCGGGTCGGCGTGGACGCGCGACGAGGCGACCAGACAGTATTACCTGCATTCCTACACCCCTGGCCAGCCGGATCTCAACTGGCATCACTTGGAGGTGCGGCAGGCGATGGCCGGGGTGCTGCGGTTCTGGCTAGAGCGCGGTGTCGACGGCTTTCGCGTTGACGCCGCGCACCGGCTGATCAAGGACCCGACGCTGGCCGATAACCCGGCGGATGTCGCCGCTGTGCGCACGGCGCTCGAGCCGGGCGCCGAGCGGCTGGGGCACATCGACCAGCCGGGCGTGCACGCGGTGCTGCGCGAACTGCGGGCCGTGGTGGCCGAATACGGACCGGACAAGCTTCTGATCGGTGAGGTCGGGGTCGCCGACCCGGGGCGGTGGGCGGCCTACTACGGCGCTGGGGACGAGCTGGATCTGCCGCTGAACTTCGCCTTTTGGTCGGCACCGTTTTCGGCCGACGGCTTCCGCCAGGCGGTCGACGCCACCAGGCGCGTGCTACCGGAGGGCGCATGCCCGGTGTGGGCGTTGGGCAATCACGACCTGCCTCGGCTCGCGTCGCGTTATGACGAGGGCGGTCGGGGCCCGGCGCGGGCGCGGTTGGCGGCGATGCTGCTGCTGTGCCTGCCCGGGAGTGCGCTTGTGTACTACGGCGAGGAGATCGGCATGACCGATGTTGCGATCCCCGCTGCGCTGGCGCGCGACCCTGACGGGCGTGATGCGTGCCGCACCCCGATGCAGTGGAGCGCCGCGGCCAATGCCGGCTTCTGCCCGGCGGGGACGACGCCATGGCTTCCGGTCGCCGCCACACGCGACCGGATCAACGTCCAGGAACAAGATGGCCGCGAGGGCTCGATGCTGACGTTGTATCGGCGGCTGATCGCGCTCCGTCGCGCCGAACCGGCGCTCGTACTCGGCACCCACACCCCCCTGGCCAACGGGCCGACGGTGCTCGCGTTCCGGCGTGCGCATGCCGAGCGCGCGGTGCTGGTCGCGCTCAACTTCGCTGAACGACCTCACGAGGTCGAGTTGCCCGGCGCCGACCGCGGACAGTTGCTGCTCAGCACCGATCCTCACCGGTCCGTCGAAATGCCGGCCGGCAGACTGATGCTTGCGGGTAGCGAAGGTGTACTGATCGCCGTCGACGACAAAGCAGACGCGGCTGGATCGCGCAGATGACGGTCCCCTAGCTTTGGGAGCCGGATGCCCCGGCGATAACTACCCGCGCATAACGAGCCGGCCGGCGGCGGAGTCGTCAGACCTGGGGGGACGGCCCGTCCCGCTGAAAGTCTTACAACGGCATTTTGCCGCGGCCGCGGCGGCCAGCCGACGCGCTCTTGTCGGCAGCGCGCTGCGAGGTGCTGAAGGGCTTGCGTAGCCACCGGCCGATCGGAGCCGGGGCCTTACCAGCCGCGCGCCCTCCGGTGCTTAGCGTGGCGTCGACGCCACGCTGTGGCTTCGTCGACAAGCGCGGCACCAGGAACCCGAGGATCAGCAGCAGGATGCAGACGACGATAATCAGGGCAATTAGCATGGTGCTGTGCTACCCGCGCGGGCAAGCGGCAACCGCTAACGCGGACGGCGCGGCGCGAATCAGCCGCTCATCCCGCCGTCGATCGAGAGCGTGTGCCGGCATGCCATCGCGCTCTCGTCGCTTGCCAGCTCGCCCACCGCTGCGAAATCGCGGGCGTCCACCAGTTCGGCGTATGTCGCGATGAGGTTCTCGATCGCGCGGTAGCTCGATGATGGATCGGGCATGCTCCTGCGACGCAAGACCAGGCGAAAGCAGGTCGAGTGTCAGGGAGCGGCACGGACCTGCTCGTCGCCACGAGCGCGACGGCGATTGGTCCCCCCGGCCGAGCGGTCGCGGCTCCCTCCTCACCGCGCAAAGCAGAGCGCGCCGAGTCGGCGACGAGATGCTGACCGGACCCCGTTTGTCGGTCCACCACGGGTGAGAGTTGGTGGTGGATGCGGGTCTCGAAGGAAGGTAGCGGCGGGGGCGGTCGGATCGGACGTGGCTCGCTGGAGGAAGAGGCGGCTCGGGGGATGCGCGACCGTCGTCGCGGAGCCGGCGTGCGTAGCGCGACGGCGTAGCGGCGATGGTCGCGGCGCGCTCGCCGCGGTACGCCCGACGTGATACGGGGCTGCACGGTCGCCGGGTCAGGCGGCGACCTGCAGCCTCTCCTTGCTGGCCCACTCGGCGGCGAACACCGCGGGCGCCTTCATCCCGAGCGATGAGTGCGGCCGGCGCCAGTTGTAATCCTCCTGCCAATCGCCGATCACCACGCGCGCCTCGGCCAGGCAGGAGAACTCCTCGACGTCGAGCAGCTCGTCACGGACGCGGGAGTGGAACGACTCCACGAACGGGTTCTGCCACGGCGAGCCCGGCTCGATGAACGCGGTGCCGGTCTTGGAGAGCACGCACCAGTCGCGCAGCGCGTGCGCGGTCATCTCCGGGCCGTTGTCGCACCTCAGCAACTCCGGCGCGCGGCGCTCGGCGACCAGCCGCTCCAGCGTCGCGACGACGGTGTCGGCGTCGATGCTGCGCGCCACCAGCATCACCAGCGACTCGCGCGTGAACTCGTCAACGATGTTCAGCAGCTTCAGCGCCCGCCCGTCGGCGGTCTGATCGAACTGGAAATCGAACGCCCACACGTGATTCGGCCGCTCCGCGCGCAGCCGCTCGGCCGGGACCGTCGACTCCCCGAGCCGCCGGCGCTTGCGCTTGCGCTGCGGGACCCGCAGCCCCTCCTCGCGCCACAGGCGCTGCACCCGCTTGCGGTTCACCTCCCAGCCCAGCTCCCGTAGCCGATGGTGCGCGCGACGGTACCCCCACCGCGGACGCTCGACCGAGAACCTCCGCAGCTCGGCACGCAACACGGCGTCATCATCAGCCCGCTTGGGCTCGTGACGCTGCGTCGAGCGATGCTGCCCGACCACCTTGCATGCCCAGCGCTCGCTGACGCCGAGGCGGTCGCGAAGCATCGCGACCGCCAGGCGCCGACGGGCCGGGCCTACCAGTTTCCCCGAGCGATCTCCTTCAACGCCTGGTTCTCAAGCACCTGGTCAGCGACGATCCGCTTCAGCTGCGCGTTCTCACGCTCGAGCTCCTTCAGCCGCTTCGCGTCGTTGGCCTTCACCCCGCCGTACTGATTACGCCACCGGTGATACGTCTGCTCGCTGATCCCCAACTCCTTCGCTGCCTCCGGGATCGTCTTGCCCTCGCCGAGCAGCCGCTCGGCCTCGCGCAGTTTGCGGATCACCTGCTCCGGCGTGTGCCTCCGTCGCTTCATCAGAGTTCCTTCCTCGCCCATGATCGTGGGCGCGAGAAACTCTCACAAGGGTCGGACCGAACTCAGGGGGTCAGGCCAATGCCCGTACGACAACGAGAGGCAGGTCTGCGTCGATCGTCGCGAGTCGGCCCGTGGCTCCTTTACGCCTCAAGGGGCAGCGAGCGCGCCGTGGCCGCTCCGTTGTCAGCCCGGTAGCGTCAGGGCGGGCTCGTTCGCCGCTTTTGGCGCGAGATGCGGGTGTGTCGCGATCCACGGGACGAGATCTGCATTCATGCTCCCGCGGGCATGTGGGCAGCTCTGGAATGAACTGTGCGTGCGCTCGGGCGTGAGCTCACCGTTGTGGGACGATGAGGACCTTTCCCGATCGTTCCCCGCTCGCGGCGCTTGCCACTGCTTCTTTGATCTCGCTGACGTCGTAGGTGGCGTGAATCGGCGCGTGCAGGACCTTTCGCGCGATGAGTCCGGCGAGCTCGTCGACGAGCACACGGCGCTCGTCCTCGGGCGTGCGCCGAAACCAGTTCACGAGCCAGAAGCCGCGCAGCGTCAGGTTGTGGAAGATGAAGGCGTCCGGTTGCACCGCACACGGCTCGCCGCTCATGCGGCCGTAGCTGACCAGCGTCGCGCTGTTGCACAGGCAGTCGGCGAGGCGTCCGGTGGCGGCCCCGCCCACCGCATCGATGCCGAGCCGGATCGCCGCCGCGCTGGTCGCCTCGACAACCTGTTCCGCCAGGTCCTCGCCGTCGACGAGCACGACGTCGCCGCCGGTGTCGCGCACGACCGCCGCCGCATCCTGGCGGCGAACGACGTTGACAGTCCGATAGCCGCGGTATCGCGCCAGCTGCACCAGGTATAACCCCACCGCCGAGTTGGCCGCATTCTGGATCACCCAATCGCCTGGCCCCAGCGTCACGAATTCGCTCAAGAGCAGGGCCGCCGTCGGCGGGTTGATCGCCATCATCGACAGTTGCAACGGGTCCCCGTCCTCCGGCAACGGCCGCAGCTGCGCCGCCTCCGTAACGACATGGCTGGACCAGCTGCCGCAGCCGAGCGGCAGCAATACCAACTCACCCACCGCGACCTCTCCGGCATCGGAGCCGAGCTCGGCGACCCGACCGACGCCTTCGCGGCCTCCGATCGCCGGCAGCGGCGGCAACACGCCGTAGTCGCCGGTCAGGGTCAGGACATCCGCCGGGTTGATCGGCGCCGCGACGACTTCGATCAGCGCCTGCCAGGCGTCAAGCCGCGGCGTTTCGAACTCCACCGCCTCAATCACATCCTGCGGCACCGAACCGCGCCGTTCGTACTGAGCCCTTAGCATCGGCCTCACGACCCTAAAGTGCGCATGGCGGTGCTGCAAGCGCCGGCGCGCTCCGAGGCCCGCACCCTCCTGGCACGCGTCTGCACCATCACGCGCGACGGACAGCCTGTGTGGCTTGCGCCGCGAGCTAGTGGTCGTGCCCGGCCTGCCGCTGGACCCACCGACCGCCATCGACTTAGCTTATGGGCCGTCGAGGTCGAGCAGCAGCTTTCCGCGCACGGTGCGCGCCGCCAGGCGCTCGAATGCCTCGTTGACATGCTCGAGCGCCAGCCGGTCGTGGATGGGGAGCTTCAGCTCGCGTCGGGCGAGCGCCTCAAGCGCCCGCTGCGTCCCTTCCCGCCGCTCGTCGCGCGTCAGCGCCGTTCCCCCATAGCCGAGCAGCGAGATCCGCTTGCGGTAGAGCTGTCGCAGGTTGAACGTCACCTCAGGGCCGGCGGACGTCCCGTATACGACCAGCCGGCCGCGCACCGCCAGGGCCTCGACCACCGGCTGCACGAATCCGCCGCCAAGCGCATCCAGCACGACCGTCGGCTCGAAGTCGCCCAGCTCCTCGCTTAGCTGCGCAGGGCCGGTAACGATCACGCGGTCCGCTCCCTGTGCCTTGATCACCCGCGTCTTCTCGGCCGAGCTGGTCTGCCCCCAGACGATGGCGCCAGTGGCGTGCGCGAGCGACACGACCGCGCAGCCGACTCCGCCCGATGCCCCGAGCACCAGCACCCGATCATCGGCGCCCACCTGCCCGACGTCGTGCACCACGCTCCACGCAGTCGCGCCGACCACGCCCATCGCCGCTGCCTCGCGCAGGTCGACTCCCTTGGGGACGTCGGTCACCGCGTCGCGGGGGACCACCGCGGCCTGTGCCCACACCCCGTCGCGGGCGGTCCCGAGTCCCTCGCCGTGGACGACCACGGGGCGTCCGTCGAGCACCCCCGCGGCCTCGAAGCCGAGCGTTCGCGGCAGAGGGCCTTCGGGCGCCACGCTGCCCTCCGCCGTGTAGCGGTCGATCGGGTTGACGCCGGCGAACGCAAGGTCCACCAGCACCTCGCCCTCGCGCGGTTCCGGCAACTCGACTGTCTCGATCTTCAGAGGCTCGCCGTGCTTGTGCAGGCGGGCGGCGCGCACGATCATCTCGTAATCGTTCCAGACACTCTCGACGACTGCCCGATTTGAGGACAACGGGCGCGCACCCCAACACGTCCGGCGCTCCCCGTTCACGCACACCCGCCACGAGGGCGCCGGTCCGATCGCGAGGTCGGACTTCTACTTCCCGTCGTTCGACATCTGGGGCGAAAGCAAGTCAAGCGTGACGGCCTGGGCTCCAAAAGGGAAGTCAGGCCGGCAAATTGGTCAGGAAAGCTACCCTCGCTCAGTCCACCGCGCTCGCGTGAGATGGCGCCGATCGACCGGGACGGCTCATAGCTTCCATCGGCAAGAATCGACATCGCGCCGTGGCCCGCGACCGCGCCCGCTGGGCTCGGGGTCGAGTTACTAACCCGCCACAAGCTCGGCGGCTTTTTGGAAGGACGCCGAGCTCAACAACGACGGCGCGAGGCCAACTCGTTTGAATAGCGCCGGCGCCGCGAGGCTGCTGGGGTTCCGGCGTCCTTTCATGCGGCGCGCGCCAGCCGCCCTAGTGTTGCCCACGTCTCCCGAGCGGCCACGGCCGCGGCCAACTGCGCCTCCGATCGCCGTTGAGCGGCACGTTGACAGACGGGGCAGGTTCCAACGTGGCGCGTGTGCCCGCAATGTTCGCGCTGCGGGTGGGCGGTCGGGTCGCTGCCAAGCGGGGTTACTGTCGGGATGATCATGCGGTCCTCTTGGGTACGTGCTTACGCCGTCTCGACCGGGCGCCTGCCGATCTCGTTCGGGCTTGTTGATGCAGTTGACGTTCAACGGCCCCGAGTTATTCCAGGCGAGCTCAAGACCTATCGATCGGGGATGCTTTTGCTCGAGCACAAGCGGGTCCCCCACGGCCGCGAGCGTGCGGCGCGGGAACAGCCCTAGAGTGCCGCGGTGACGTAGCCTGAGCCGTCTCTCACCGGCCCCGTTCCAGTCGCTCCTCACTTCGCTTCGGGTCGACGAGCTCCCGGAGACGCAGTGGCACCCAAGCTATCCAGGCGGCGCCGAAGCGGAGCGATTGGTGCGGGTGCGCTCGAGGTTGTTCGTGGCGGGGCCACTACAGTCCGCGGCGTGAGCAACCGGTTCGCTGACTGGATCGCGGCCTATGAGACGGCCTGGCGCACGGCAGGCACGGCACCCCTTAGACGGTTGTTCACCGACGATGCGACATACCGCCCGGCCCCGTTCGACGAACCGCTCGCGGGAGTAGGCGCGATCGCTCGGTTCTGGGAAACCGAGCGCGAAGGTCCAGATGAGGTGTTCACGCTTACCTCGGAGATCGTGGCCGCTGAGGGGGATACCGCGGTGGCCCGGTTGGAGATCGTCTACGGAGATCCGGCGCAGCGCACCTATCGCGATCTGTGGATCATCACGCTGTCCAGCGACGCCCGCTGTCGCCACTTCGAGGAGTGGCCTTTCCACCCTGTCAGGCACGCACCGCGCCGTAGCTCCTGACCGTGGCGGACTCGTCTCCGAGTCACCTTCGATGCCTAGCCTCGAAGCGCCGTTATCGGCGCGGAGGTGACCGTCGCGGGGTCGTTTGGGTGTGACAGGTCGTGGTGGCGGGCCGTTGGTCGGCGCTCGCGAGTGGGTAGCGAGCCGCGGCTGGTTGCGAGGATGATGTGGGGTCGTTTCCGGGCAGGGCGACGCTGGGGGTGCTGCTCGGAGTCGTCGTCGGGCCCGTTGCTTGCGCCGCTGGCGCTCAGCAGAGCTGAGGGGTCGCGCGCAGTCGGTGAAACGCGGCCGCGAGCGCCTGGGACCAGGGCCAGTCGCGGTCGAGCTTGAGCTGTGTGCGGCGGCTGTGACGGACGACTTTCCCGGCGGTGTGCAGCAGGCAGTGCCGCAGCCGCTTCGGCTCCGCGCGAGCGAGGTCGCCGGTCAGGCACACCAGCCGTGTCCAGCAGAGGAGGTCTTGGGCGATCAGCGAGAGTTCCAGCCAGGTCTGGTTGTGCTCGAAGGCGTAGTGCGGGAGGTTGCGCATGCCGGTGTCCTTGCTGGCGCGAATGCTGTCCTCGACGCGGGCGCGGCCGCGGTGACGGACCTCCAGGGCAGCGATGTTCTCGCCGTGCTGGTCGGTCAGGAAGCACGTATGCCGGTAGCCGTGCTCATCGAAGATCTGAAATTGCGCGCCCGGGTGCGGCCGCTCGCGCCGGCAGATCAACCGCGAGCCCTCCGGCCAGGCGGAGAGGTCCACACGGTCGGTTAACTCTGCGACCCAGGCGCCGTCGCGCTCGGCGCCGTCGGCGTCGATCGCCTGCACCCACTGGGCCTCGGGCATGTCGAGGATCGCCGTGCGGACCGTGTCGGTCAGTTCGTAGCCGACCGAGAAGCGGATCCCGGCCTCTCGGCAGTCGGCGGTGAACGCGTGTGTGCACCCGCCGATATCGGTCCGGACCAGCATCTCCCGCTCCAGATCCTGGGCAGGGATCTGCGCGAGCGCGAGGCCGAGCACGGTGAAGTGATCCTCGGCCGTGTTGGAGCCCGCGTTCCCAGGCCTGAGGATCGCCGCCAGCGGCTCGCCGGTCTCATCCAGCCAGCAGCCGATCGGATGAAACCCGTACCCATGCTTGTAGTTCCCCGCCGCCCGCTCCTTCTCGGAATGCGCGGTCAGCAAGGTCGCGTCGATGTTGAACGTGATCGTCCCCGGACGCGCGCCCGCGTCCCACACACGCGCGCGTGCCCGCGCCCGAGCAGCGCGGACCGTGGCGAGCAACGGCTCGTCGATCGACTTCAGCACCCGATGCGTCGTGGTCTCCGACGCTCTGGCCCCGAACAGCCGCTCCTGCCCCCGATACGCATCAAGGTCGGTGACGCAGTCGCCGCCATCAGCGAGCATCACCACCACCTCGACGAGCACCCGGCCGGGCTCGTGCGCCGAGCGCCGCTCCCGCGTGACAGCGAGCGCATCAGACAACGCGCCGGTCAACCCGGACCGATCGGCCAACTCGGACAGCAGCGCGATCCCCGCGTGCGAAACCAAACCCTCGCCGTCCGCCGAGACTTCTACCGTTTCCAACCGAGCCTTTGGCTTCACCAACTGGGTGTCCTCCTGGATCGTGATTTCGAGACCTCGGAAATCCCGATTCTCACGGCCCGGGAGGACATTCCCAGGCGCCGCGGCTACACCCTTACCGGCGGATCGAGGCTAGCTACTTCCCGAGGAATAAGTCGGGGTCTGCGAGAGGGCTTTTCCGTCCGGTGTGACAGTGAGAATTTCCTGCAACTAATGGGGTTTCTCGCTGAAAGGGGAGTGCATGCTGACGCTCTTGGCGGAGCAGCCGGAGTGCCTGTGGGAGGACGCGTTGCCGATCGAGGTGAAGGAGTTGCCCGAGGATTTGGCGGCGTTGGATGTGTTGTTGGCCGATCACGAGTTGCTCTGGCCGTTGGTGGAGCGTTGGCGCCAGGAGTTCCGCGAGACCGGCCGGCTGGTGTTGACGGAGGGGCGGCCGACGATCCCGCTCGAAACGTACGTGCGGTTGATGGTGCTCAAGGCGCGCTATCGGTGGGGGTACCGCACGTTGGTGGCGGAGGTGTCGGACTCGATTCATCTGCGCCGGTTTTGCCGGATCAGCCTCTCGGAGCGGGTGCCGGACGAGTCGACGGTTCGCAAGCTCACGCGGCGGATCGGGCCGGAGACGGTGTCGGAGCTCACGCGCGCGATGGTCGTCAAGGCGTGTCGGGAGAAGCGGTTTCGTCCGCGGGCGGTGCGGATCGACTCGACGGTGATCGAGGCGGATGTGAAGTATCCGACCGACGCGGGCCTGGCTTCCAGCGGCGTCGCGGTGTTGGCGCGGGAGGGTCGCAAGCTCGCGAGGTTGATCGGCGAGAAGAAGGCGCGGGTGCGGGATCGCTCCAAGGCGATGGGCGTGAAGCTGCGCACGATCACGCGCACGGTTCGCCGTCGTTCGGGGGAGGCCAAGCAGGAGGTGCTCAAGCTGACCGGCGAGACCGGGGAGCTGTTGACGAAGTCGGTCAAGGAAGCGCGCAGGCTGGCGCAGATCGCACGGGCCAAGGCGCGCGGGCGTGGCGCGAAGGCGAAGGTGAAGGCCGCGGCGGCGTTGGAGGAGATGGCCGATCGTTGCGAGAAGGTCGCCCGTCAGATCAAGCAGCGTGTCGCCGGGGAGCCGATCAAGGACAGGATCGTGTCGCTGCACGATCCGGACGCACGGCCGATTCGCAAGGGGAAGCTGGGCAAGCCCAACGAATTCGGATTCGTCGCGCAGTTGGCCGAGGTGACCGAGAACACCAAACGCGGCGCCAGAGGGCTGATCCTCCCCGCCTCGACCGAGATCGGCAACCCCGCCGAGGACACGCTGCTGCCCCAGACCATCGAGGAGCTCGACCGGCTCGGGATCTGCGTGCAGGAGGTCGCGTTGGATGGTGGGTTCAACGTCGGTCCGACCAGCAGCGCGCTCGAGGACCTTCAACCGAAGAACGTGTTCATCGCTGGCCGCCAGGAACCCGGCTCGAAACGCACGCAGCGTCGGTTGCGGCGCTATCGAACGGGCGCGGAGGGCCGGATCAGTCACCTCAAACGCCGCTACGGGCTGGACCGATCCCGTCTGAAAGGCGACGAGGGCCGGCAGATCTGGACTGAGTGGAGCATCCTCGCCTACAACGCCGACACGCTCACCGTCCGGGAGCGGTGAAACACTCCCAACCGCTCCTTCAGCAAGAGCAAACCCATTACTACGAGACGGCCGCGGGGTTCGCTCCGCGGCCGTTTTGTCTCTCAAGAGTTTTTCCTCGGGAAGTAGCTAGGCAGCGCTCCCGCCAAGCCCGGACCCTCTTGAGGAGCTGCCAGCCTCGGATCGATGCTTCCGCTTCGGCTCCTGGAACTCCTGAAGAAGCACTCGAGGCGTCACCGCCGCGTGGGCGACAAAGGAGAATTAAGTTGGAGCGGAGGAGCACGCGGCGCGCCCCGGCCGACACCCGGATCCTCGTGTGGTTGCGTCGGTCCGGTCGTGTCGGTAGAAGTGGTGTAACGGACGTCGTGTAGGTCGACCGCTGCGAGGGTCGGCCATCGCGGCGCCGAACTCGTCGGCTGTAACCGCAGTCGACGTGAAGGAGACACCACGATGGCCGATGGTCAGAGCATGACGACGGTTGCCGATGTCGTCGCGCAGGTCCGCGACGGGCGGCTTGAGGATTTCGTGAGGGAGGCGGTCGCGATCGTCGCCCGCGAGCTGATGGAAGCCGAGATCAGCGCGGAGGTTGGTGCTGGGCTTGGCGAGGTCGTGCCGGAGACCCGGCTGACACATCGAAACGGGTATCGGCCGCGGGCGTGGGAGACCAGGGTCGGGGAGATCGAGTTGCTGATCCCGAAGAAACGCTCGGGCAGCTCGTACTTCCCGAGCTTCCTGGAGCCGCGCCGGCGCTCGGAGCAGGCGATCATCGCGGTCGTTTTGGAGGCGTACGTGAACGGCGTCTCGACCCGGAAGGTCGACCGCCTCGTTGAGCAGCTGGGGATCGACGGGATGACCAAGGACCGGGTCTCGGCGCTCTGCCGGGCGTTGGACGAGCAGGTCGAGCTGTTCCGCCAGCGACCGCTTGAGGGCGCCTACCCCTACCTGTGGTTAGACGCCAAACAGGTCAAGGTCAGAGATCACGGCCGCGTCGTGTCCAAGGCAGTCGTCGTCGCCTACGCGGTGCACGAGTCCGGCGTGCGCGAAGTGATCGGCCTGGATGTCGGCGAGGTCGAGTCGGGCGCGTTCTGGACAGAGTTCTTGCGCTCGCTTAAGCAGCGCGGGCTCGACGGTGTGCGGCTGGCTGTGTCCGATCAGCACGAGGGGCTCAAGGGCGCGATCGCCCGCGTGCTCGGCTGCCCATGGCAACGCTGCACGGTCCACTTCACGCGCGACATGGTCATGCACTGCCGCCGCGATCAGCGCGGGCTCGTCGCCGCAGCACTCAGGGAGATCTTCAACGCCGAGGGATACGAGCAGGCCAAGGACAGGGTCACGCACGTACTCGAACGGCTCAAGGACGTGGCGCCAAAGGTGTGCACGCTGCTCGAGGCGGCCGAGGAGGACCTGCTCGCCTTCTACCGGCTGCCGCCCGAGCACTGGACCAAGCTGCGGTCCACGAATCCGTTGGAGCGGGTCAACAAGGAGATCGGACGCCGGACCGACGTCGTCGGGATCTTCCCCAACGACGCCGCCGTGATCCGCTTGGTCGGTGCGCTGCTCTCAGAACAGAACGACGAGTGGCTGGTGCAGCGCCGCTACCTGTCGGTCGAGTCGATGGCGCTGATCCTGGCCGAGCCCACCCAGCCCGAGCGGGCCCAGGTCGAGCAGGAGGTACCCGGTCTCACCGCCGCCTGAACCGCGATCGGGCCATCTGGCCCCGATCCAGGACCGCAGCCGCGAACCGCGGCGCGTCCCGAGCCGTTCTGCGGCCCTCGGACAGACGCACGCGACCGATAGCCACCCCCAAATCCAGGCGCGCACGCGCGTGTCGGCGCTCGCCCTCGCCCTCAGGGCTCGCCCAGGGGCTCGCCCCTCGGTCTCGGTCTCACGCCAACACACGCGTATTCCCTCCCCGCACCAGGCAACGAGGAGGTGAGCACCCTCATCCCGGTCTGAGCCGCCACACTCGCCGACGAGCTCTACCCGTCACACCACAACATCCGACTTGACTGTCGGTCCCGCCGGCGCGAGGCTCCTGGTGGTCGTCCTAGGCGCAGCGAGCCCGGCGATGGACGCGACGCCTCGTCTCTCAGGATTGCAGAAGAGCCGGTGCCTGCCCGGGTTGGGCCGATTCAGCGGCCGGCAAGCGTTCGCCCGACTGTCGTTCGCGTCCCGAAGGAGAAGTCCTCGGTCTCCTTCGCGTCGGCAGCATCACCGCGAGACCAGGAGGCTGCTGCTCCTTGATGGGGAGCGCGTCACGCAACAGCGCCGGTCGTCGTCCTGGGCAGCAGCGAAGCGGGCAATGTACTCGTCGAAAGCTGGATTTTCGATGAACACTCCGGGGCTGGATCGGCTGGTTGCGGATCGTGTCGGTTCCTTGAGCCTGTGTTCGGGTCAGCGCTGCAGCACGTAGCTGCCGGGTGCCCGCGCCGGCGGCGGATAGCGATGATCGGGCGAGCGCATCGGCGGAGGCGATCCGCGGCTGCTTGAGCGCTTCGTCAGCCATTTCTCCCAGGTGGGCCACCAGGAGCCCTCCTGCGCGGCGGTCTCGGCGAGCCAGCGATCGGGATCGCGGTAGGGTGCGCCGGCCGCACGGGTGTGGGATTGGAAGCTACGGTGCGGGTGGCCAGGCTCACTGATGATGCCTGCGTTGTGACCACCGCTGGCGAGCAGGAACGTCAGCTCGCTTTCGGTGACCAGGTTGAGCTTGTAGACCGACCGCCAAGGGGCGACGTGGTCGCGCTGCGTGGCGACGATGAACATGGGAGCGCGAATGTCGCCGAGCGTTACCGGCTGGCCACCGGCCACGTAGCGTCCCTCGAACAAATCGTTGCGCAGGAACGTTGTCCGCAAGTACTCAGAGTGCATCCGGTAGGGAAGTCGTGTGCCGTCGGCGTTCCACGCCATCAGGTCGTTCGGTAGCTGGCGCTCACCCAGCAGATAGCCGCCCACGGCGCGCGAGTAGATTAGGTCGTACGGTCGCAGCATCTGGAACGCGCCCGCCATCTGGGTTGAATCCAGGTATCCCTGGTCCCACATGAGGTTCTCCAACTGCGCGACCTGGGCGTCGTCGATGAAGAACCCGAGCTCGCCCGGTTCGGTGAAGTCGGTCTGCGCCGCAAACAGCGTCACCGTGCGCAGTCGATCGTCCGCGTCGCGTGCCAGCGCGGCCGCGACGATCGCGAGCAGGGTGCCACCGAGGCAGTATCCGACCGCGTGCACTTGACGCTCAGGCACGATCGCTGCGATTGTGTCCAAGGCGGCCATCGGGCCAAGTTCGCGATAGTCCTCCATCCCGAGGTCACGGTCCTCGGACGTCGGGTTGCGCCAGGAGATCATGAACACCGTGTGGCCTTGATCGACGAGGTACTTGACGAGCGAGTTGTGCGGTGAGAGGTCGAGGATGTAGTACTTCATGATCCACGCGGGCACGATCAGGACCGGTTCCGCATGGACGGTTTCAGTCGTCGGCTCGTACTGGATCAACTCGATCAAACGGTTTCGGAAGACCACCCTGCCAGGCGTGACCGCGACCGACTCGCCGGGCACAAATGCCTCGGTTCCTACCTGTGGAGCGCCCGTCAGCAGCTGCCAGCAGTCCTCGGCAAGCAGCCCAGCGCCACGCGTGAAGTTGGCTCCGCGTTGTTCGAGGGTCGCCTTTATTACCTCGGGATTGGTCCAAGGGAAATTTGTCGGAGCCATCGTGTCGAGCAGCTGTCGCGCGCCGAACGACACGATCCGCTCGTGGTGGGGCGAGACGCCGGGCACCTCGGTCGTCGCCTGCTCCCACCAACGTTCGGTCAGCAGGAACGCCCGAGAGATCAGATCGAACGGCCACGCTCGCCAGTCCGCGGCCGCGAATCGGGTATCGCCCGGCCGCGGCTCGCAGATCCCCGAGCCGTCCGACTCACCGCCTAACGCGGTACCTGCAAGCCCCAGCGTGTCCCACCATGCGTTGGCGGCCAGGTCCGTCTGCCTGCCCGGCAGCTCGCCGAGATGCGCTGCCCAGTCGAGCAACGCAATCGACAGGGCGATCGGAGAGAGCCCGCTCGCAAGCCGCGCGCGCCACGCCTGCAGCGTTCGGTCCAAGCTCGCAAAGTCGTCCTCGCTGGTCTGAGCCGCGCCGCGCCGCGTCGAGCCGGCAGGCTTTCTCGCCTGCGCCGACTGGCCATCGCCGTGCCCGGTAGCGGACAACTTGCTCGTTACACGACGCTTCCTCGAACAATCGACCGCCATCGTCGCAGTCTGCTCCGCCGATCTCGCCCCGACAACAGTGCGGGACCGCAGGCTCGGCGCGGTGAACCACGGCTTCGCCCCGCGTACCTCGGCGCAGCGCGTGACCGTCAAAACGGGAGGCCGCTCATCACGATCGTCGAGTGAGCAAACCCGGAAGAAAGTCGGTTCTGCTTTGGGTCTAGCCGCAGCAGCCAGGGACCCGCAGGACGAGAATGCTGCATCCACGAACCAGCAGCACTCTCGCGATGCCGCCACGGAGTTCGCAACGCTGCTTTCGGGACAGAGGGAGTCACGAGGACCACGCAGGCTCCGCGTACACGCGCCGACGCGAATGCAGGTCTCGCCCCCGTAGACGACGTCCGTCTCGCATCTCGCCAGAAGCGCGACGCTGCGCCCAGCAGGGTCCGCCCGCCGATCTGCCTAGGTTGGTGGCCTGAGCAAAGCCGCGACCCGAGGGGTACTGGTGGGACTGGATTTTCCGACTATCTGCTACGAAGGAGCCACCTTGACCGAGCGCGACGGGTATGAGCACGGCGTTCCCTGCTGGGTCGAGACTTGGCAGGAAGACCCCGACACGGCGGCGACGTTCTATGCCGGCGTGTTTGGCTGGGACGTGGAGAAGGGCACCCCGGCCGATACGGGAACGCGGTACTACATGTGCCGGCTGCGGGGGAGGGACGTCGCCGCGATCGGCTCGCCACCGCCGGCCGGTTTGCCGCTCGCGTGGATCACGTACGTGTGGGTCGATGACGCCGACGCGGTCGCCGCGAGCGCGGTGAAGGCCGGCGGGGGCCTCCTGGTCGAGCCGTTCGGCAGTCTCGACGGCGGGAGGATGGCGATCGTCGCCGATCCTTCAGGCGCGGTGTTCGGCGTGTGGACGCCGGGCGCCCATCGGGGCGCGCAGCGCGTCAACGAGCTGAGCGCCTATTCGATGAGTTTCCTGCGCACGCCGGATCCCGAGGGCGCCAAGGCGTTCTACGGTTCGGTGCTCGGTTGGACGACGGAGGCGTTCGGCCCGATGGTGTTGTGGCGCCTCCCCGGCTACGTGGGCGGGGTCCCTGAGCAGCCGGTCTCGCGCGAGGTGGTGGCGGTGATGGCGCGTGCCGGTGAGGGCGAGGCGGCGCACTGGAGGGCCGACTTCTGGATCGCCGACGCCGACGCGGCTGCCGCGCGCGCCACCCAGCTCGGCGGCTCGATCGTCGCCGGCCCCGAGGACGCGGGGCCGTTCCGCGAAGCGGTGCTCGCCGACCCCGCTGGGGCGACCTTCTCGGTGAGCCAGCTAACCGGCTCTTAGCGGCCGTCACGCGCGCCGGCGCCGTCAAGACCCTCCCCGGGCACGTTCATCGCGGCCTTCGCCCGCCGAGTTCACCCTCCAGAAGCGATCGCCGGGGAATCTGCAGCCCAGTCAGGCGACACCCCTACTTCCACGAACCACGGGCTGCCTCGAGGACCCGTGCGCCCGCTGGCCGTGCCGCTGCTTGGCGCCGCGACCCCCCCGGACCGGCGCACCGAAGCCGTGACCGCAGGACCGATTTCGTATCGGTGCTGGGCCGGCTCAGCAGTGGATGAGCCTGCCGGCGAGCGTCGGCCGCCCGCGCCTAACCGGACACTCCAGGCCACGGCGACGGTTCTCGGGTCCCCGCTGCGGGTAGAGCGGGGGCGGTGAGTCGGGTGGTTCTGTCAGCCAACGGGCCGAGGTAGTCGGCGACGGCCTCCTACTCGGTCAACGAGGCGGGTGTCGCGCACGCGAGACAGTTGATCGGCGCCCGTCAGTACGTATTGCGCAGCCAGTGGGGCGAGGTCCAGCCCACGGCCGCCGCCGAGAACGCCTACCTGGACAACCACGACTGGGAGGCATATGGGCGGTGGTTTCTCGGGCTCACCGACGGCGCGAACGAGGACACCAAGGCGCGCTACGCGTTCGTGTTCGGGGACTTCCGTCGTATCCATCGCTCGGGGCTGATCGCCTGCCACTACCGCGCCGCCGAATGGCGACACAAGGCAATCGAGCTCGCCGCACACGAGCTTCTACAGGAGCTCGACCAAGCCACCGCGTAGCTCACTCCGCGGCCCGGCCCGCCCGAAAATCGACTCGGGGGCGCCGCGTCCGCTGAGCCAGCCCTTTGAGACCAGTCTGCGACGGCGGCTTCCCAGTCGTGCGCCGACGGTCCGCCCACGCTCGGATGCCGATCGGCCGACCGCCGGAGGGCATGGCAGGCGACAGTGCTTCGACTCCAGCAGCGGCTGCCTGGCTGCCAAGATGTCGGGGTATGTCTAGATCAAGTGACTCCCCGGCCAGCGTCGCGACCGCCTACTTCGACGCCTGGAAGAGCAATGACATCGAGCGGGTACGGCCGTTGGTTCACGAGGACGTCGCATTCGACGGTGCCCTGGGATCGACGCGGGGTATCGAGGAGACAATCGCAGGCCTTGGCCGCATGTTTGCGATGACCGAGCACGTCGAGGTGATCCACCGCTGGGTCGACGGCCCCGACGTCCTGACATGGTTCGAGCTCCATACCGCGACCGCAGGACCTCTTGCGATCGTCAACTGGAGTCACGTCGAAGCGGGGCGAGTCACCCGAATCCGAGTGACCTTCGACCCGCGCCCGCTTCTGTTATGAGGCGCGCGCGGTGCCTGCACGCTTTTAGTAGCTGACCGGCACGCGACGATGCGCGACTCCGTCCGCGACCGCGGACGGCAACACTTAACGCTCAGTCGGTGACTTGAGTCCGGCGTAAGCGATCGTTGGGAGCTTCTGAACGCCGCTAATCAGAGTGAGCCTTGTGTGCTCGCTCTCCGCTAGGTCGATCGCCTGCATCAGCGCCTGTTCGGCCTCTGGCGAGCCATCAATCGCTACCAGGATGTTGTGAAACATGATCCGCTCCTTCATTGAGCGGTCTCGGCAGAGCCATCGACCGCGAGTCAAGTCGGATGTTGTGGTGTGACGGGTAGAGCTCGTCGGCGAGTGTGGCGGCTCAGACCGGGATGAGGGTGCTCACCTCCTCGTTGCCTGGTGCGGGGAGGGAATACGCGCGTGTTGGCGTGAGACCGAGACCGAGGGGCGAGCCCCTGGGCGAGCCCTGAGGGCGAGGGCGAGCGCCGACACGCGCGTGCGCGCCTGGATTTGGGGGTGGCTATCGGTCGCGTGCGTCTGTCCGAGGGCCGCAGAACGGCTCGGGACGCGCCGCGGTTCGCGGCTGCGGTCCTGGATCGGGGCCAGATGGCCCGATCGCGGTTCAGGCGGCGGTGAGACCGGGTACCTCCTGCTCGACCTGGGCCCGCTCGGGCTGGGTGAGCTCGGTGGGCTCGGCCAGGATCAGCGCCATCGACTCGACCGACAGGTAGCGGCGCTGCACCAGCCACTCGTCGTTCTGTTCTGAGAGCAGCGCACCGACCAAGCGGATCACGGCGGCGTCGTTGGGGAAGATCCCGACGACGTCGGTCCGGCGTCCGATCTCCTTGTTGACCCGCTCCAACGGATTCGTGGACCGCAGCTTGGTCCAGTGCTCGGGCGGCAGCCGGTAGAAGGCGAGCAGGTCCTCCTCGGCCGCCTCGAGCAGCGCGCACACCTTTGGCGCCACGTCCTTGAGCCGTTCGAGTACGTGCGTGACCCTGTCCTTGGCCTGCTCGTATCCCTCGGCGTTGAAGATCTCCCTGAGTGCTGCGGCGACGAGCCCGCGCTGATCGCGGCGGCAGTGCATGACCATGTCGCGCGTGAAGTGGACCGTGCAGCGTTGCCATGGGCAGCCGAGCACGCGGGCGATCGCGCCCTTGAGCCCCTCGTGCTGATCGGACACAGCCAGCCGCACACCGTCGAGCCCGCGCTGCTTAAGCGAGCGCAAGAACTCTGTCCAGAACGCGCCCGACTCGACCTCGCCGACATCCAGGCCGATCACTTCGCGCACGCCGGACTCGTGCACCGCGTAGGCGACGACGACTGCCTTGGACACGACGCGGCCGTGATCTCTGACCTTGACCTGTTTGGCGTCTAACCACAGGTAGGGGTAGGCGCCCTCAAGCGGTCGCTGGCGGAACAGCTCGACCTGCTCGTCCAACGCCCGGCAGAGCGCCGAGACCCGGTCCTTGGTCATCCCGTCGATCCCCAGCTGCTCAACGAGGCGGTCGACCTTCCGGGTCGAGACGCCGTTCACGTACGCCTCCAAAACGACCGCGATGATCGCCTGCTCCGAGCGCCGGCGCGGCTCCAGGAAGCTCGGGAAGTACGAGCTGCCCGAGCGTTTCTTCGGGATCAGCAACTCGATCTCCCCGACCCTGGTCTCCCACGCCCGCGGCCGATACCCGTTTCGATGTGTCAGCCGGGTCTCCGGCACGACCTCGCCAAGCCCAGCACCAACCTCCGCGCTGATCTCGGCTTCCATCAGCTCGCGGGCGACGATCGCGACCGCCTCCCTCACGAAATCCTCAAGCCGCCCGTCGCGGACCTGCGCGACGACATCGGCAACCGTCGTCATGCTCTGACCATCGGCCATCGTGGTGTCTCCATTCACGTCGACTGCGGTAACAGCCGACGAGTTCGGCGCCGCGATGGCCGACCCTCGCAGCGGTCGACCTACACGACGTCCGTTACACCACTTCTACCGACACGACCCGACCGCGACCGGCGTGGACGTTTGCGGACCACGACGGCTGCTCGTCGTGATCGTTCGGGATACGAGGCTCCCGCGGGCTCGGCGCGTGCTTCGGAGGTGGATCGGAACCACGAGTAGACATGCCCAGGCCGCGACCCAGGCCAGCATCTCGAGCACGTCGTTGGCGACCCCGGAGCCGCCGAAGTAGAGGGCGCTGCGATTGGCGTCGAGTGCGGCGGCGCCGATCCAGAAGTGGCTCAGGAAGCGCCAGAGCCCGGGCAGCAACGGGGCTGCGACGCTCCCGCCGCTGCTGGGGACATTCAGGAAGATCAAGACCAGCGACCCGATCAGGGCGCCCAATCCTCCAAGCCCCAACTGGAGCAGACGGGTGATCACCGCCACCGCGAATGCGTACAGCGCGCCCAGGCCCAGCATCGCGAGGATGGCGCCCACCGAGCCTGTGAACGTGTCGTAGCCGGGCCCGCCGATCAGGTAGGCGACGATCGGGGCGAGCAGGGACGCCGCGGCGACTATCCCGAGTCGCTGAGGCTCTGGCAGCGTCGGGGCCGCGAATCCCAGTGCGGTGACGGTGAGGAATCCGCCCAGCGTGCAAATCACGATGAAGAAGAAGTTGGGGGACTCCGATGCATTGTTGGCGGGTAGGGGCTTGAGGTCGTCGACTACGAGGGGGCGATTCTGCGCCGCGGCCAGCTCGCGGAATGTCGCCTCGACGAAGGTGGCCAGAGAAGCAGACGCCGCCGTGGCGACCACGATCACGGGGGTGGGGCGCTGACCCGGCACGTAGGCGCCTGCGAGCTTGCGCGCGCCCACGAGCTCTCGCGCCTGGTCGATGGATGTGAGCCGTAAGACATCGAACCCGCCTCGCGGCCGGGTCGACAACTGGTGTGCGATCCGCGAAATACGCGACGGTGCGCCGACAATTGCCACCTTGACGCCGTGCGGCTTGGGAGCGTGAAGCGCTCCGAAGTAGTTCGCGCCAAACACGACCGCGATGTACAGCGGCAGGAGCAACGTGAGCGAGGCCAGCCGCAGCTCTGTCGATTCGGTGCTCATCGGGATGCTTCTCCTGTTCGGTGGGCCTGGCCGCCGGGTGCGGGGGCGGCGCGTGAGCCGGCGCTGACTCGCGCTCCGAGAGCGTTCCGTTGGCCGGGCGAGGGTGACCGCTGGATGGCGGCCAACCTCGCCCCGACCGCGAGGCTGAGGTTGCCGCCAACGGCGCGGTTGCGGCTGGCGCGGTGTCGGCTTTGGCTTCGCCGCTTAGGAACTCGAGGATCGCGGCGTTGGTCTCCTCGGGATGGGTCCAGCCGATGTTGTGCGGGCCGTTCTTGACTTCGACGACCGTGAGGTCGGCGATCAGGTTCTCGTCTCTGAGTCGCGCGGCCGTCGCCTCGAAGGGCAGGATCCGGTCGGCGGTGCCGTGGACGACCAGCGTGGGGACGTCGATCTTGGGCAGGTCGCCGCGGAAGTCGGTCAGCCACGTGTCGACGCACGCATATGACGCGTACGGCGACGCGCCTGCGGCGACCTGGAAGCTCGCCCGCAGCGCGGCCTCCCCGATCCGCTCCGGCGCGAGCACGTCGGTGTTGTAGAAGTTGGCGAAGAAGTTGTCGAACCACGCGTAGCGGTCAGCCAGCACGGTCCGCTTGATGCCGTCGAACACGTCCCGGGGCACGCCCTTCGGGTTGTCGTCGGTCTGGAGCAGGAACGGTGGAATCACTCCGAGCAGCATCGCCTTGCTGACCCCGGCCGACCCGTAGGTACCGAGGTACCGGGTTACCTCGCCGGTGCCCATCGAGAAGCCGGCGAGGACGACATCCTGGTCGAGCGCGAGGTGGTCGAGCAACGCCTTCAGATCGGCTGCGAACGTGTCGTAGTCATACCCGGTCGTCGGCTGGCTGGATTTGCCGAACCCGCGGCGGTCATAGGTGATGCAGCGGTATCCGTTTGCGAGCAGCATCCGCTCCTGGCGCTCCCAGGAGTTGCCGTCCAGCGGGTAGCCGTGGATCAGGACGATCGGCTTGCCGGTGCCGCGATCGTTGTAGTGGATTTCGATGTCGGCGGTGTTCTCCGTTCCGACTTTGACGAATGGCATGGTGCCTTCCTTTCGCGTGTGTGACCGGTATGGGTCGGGTTGCTCGCGGACGGCGCTGCCCTCATGCGACGAGGTAGGTCTCGTAGATGACGCCGGCCGCCTGGCGGCCGGCGACGCTGACGAAGATGCCCTTGTTCAACCACTCGAGATCGGCCGCTGCCGTCTCGATCTCGGTTGAGGTTCGAAACGTGTACTCGCCGGGGTCGACCTCCTCCCCGCGCCCAAGGCGCGCGAGCACATCGGGGCTGCCGTGACGGATGCTGCGTGACCGGACATAGAGGAGATCCCCGCGGTCGGTCTGCAGGGTGTAGCGGATGTCGCCGAGCGCGGTGCCATCCGCGAGGATGATCTGCCAATCGGCGCTCGCGCCCGGGAGCAGCCTGCCGCTCATCTCCGGACCGCTGAATGTCCCGTCGGTCAGCGGCACGATACGCCGGTGGCCTTGGGCTGTCTCCCCGAGCTCCAGCGGCGGGGCGAGAGTCGCCTCCAAACGATAAACGCGGGTCAGGCGAGGTTCGGGAAGGTCACCGCTCATTGCTCTCTCCTGACCGTGACGCGGGACGCATTGCGACCGCCGGATCGTTCGGATGGGGCTCCAGCGGCGTGACCGTCACGCGCATCCACTCGTACAGCGGCAGCGCGCGCAGCAGGCCGTCGATGTCGGATTCGCTCTCGGCGCGGTACAACCCGATCGGTCGGCTCTCGCCGGGGGCGACGTGCCGCTTCCACAGCCGGATCAGGTGTCCTTGGTCCACGAGCTCGGCTGCGGCTGCCGCCTCAGCGGCCTCGCGCGCTGTGACTTCGGACTCCGGAGTGCCGTTGGGAACGTTGATCTCGAATTCGATGAGGAAGTCCATCGCGATCACCCGACCAATGGCCGGCCGCCGTCGAGGTAGGTTGCTCCGTTCAACGTGCTCATTTCACGTTCCTCCGGGAAGTGGTTTGACAGTCGATCCGCGTCGGTGGCGCGTTGCCCCGGCAGCCGCGGTCGCGGTGGCCGGGGCGAGCGCGGGGCCGTTACGAAGGCAAGTCCGTCCCGGCCTGCTCGGCCACCATGTAGGCGGCGTACCAGTCGAGCCAGTTCTTGTCTTGGTCCGAGCGGTGGAACAGGTGCGATCGCCCGGTGCGCTTCTCATGCTCGCGGTGGGCGGCCTCGGCACGGCGAAGCGCGCTCTCCAGGTCGGCAGCGGACGCGTAGCCCGTCTCCGTGGTGTTCATCCGACCGGGAAGCCGGGTCGTGACCTCCTGGACCAGCCACGTGTTGCCGTCGGGATCGGTGAAGTACACGAACGATCCGTAGCTGCTGCGTTCGGGGTCGGGGCCGGGTTGCCGCGCCTCGACCGGGAATGGCGGGCCGTGCCAGATGTCGCTCACGGCGATCCCACGGCTGACGAGTTCGTCATGTGCCGCTTCGATGTCGGAGACAATCAGCGTACCCTCGGCCGAGCCGGGCGCGCCGGTCGTGATGCCCTGGCCGAAATCGACGGAGGTACCCGAGCCTGGGGGTGTGAACTGGACGATCCTTAGGCCCTCCATCGGGGCGACGTCGTCGTCGAGCCGCCACCCCAAGCGCTCATAGAACTCCTTGGATCGGTCGACGTCGGACACGGGGATGACCTGGACCTCGAGCTTCATGTCCGCCCGTCCGACGCTCGCGTTGCGGCTAGCGGTGCCTTCTTCAGTGGCGCTCATGGCTACCTCCTGGTTTGTGGAAGACGTTGATCGGTCTTCGCGGTGCTGATGCCATGAAGCGTGCTCTCCGCGCCGGTTCGTCGCGTCCGGGGAGCCCCCGGGTTAGCACCCCCGGTTTGCTTCATCGGGGGCCACGGGGGGCCACGCGGCCGGGGTTGCCAACGCAGGGAGCCGCCCCTACGCTGGCGTGGCGATGTCGACTACCGTTTCCGCGCCGCGGCTGCTTGGCCGGCGCAGCGAGTGCGCGGCGCTGGATCAGCTGGTGACGAGCGTGCGTGCCGGTTCAAGCCGGGCGCTGGTGCTGCGCGGGGAGGCCGGGGTTGGCAAGAGTGCGTTGCTGGAGTATCTCGCGCAGCACTCGTCTGGATGCGGAATCGCCCGGGCGGCAGGAGTCGAGTCGGAGATGGAGCTTGCGTACGCGGTGTTGCGGCAGCTGTGCGCCCCGTTCCTGGCTCGCCTGGAGCGTCTTCCCGGCCCGCAGCGCGATGCGCTAGGCACCGCGTTCGGTTTGCGCGATGGGGATGCGCCGGATCGGTTCCTCGTCGGCCTGGCGGTCCTGAGTCTGCTCTCCGAGGTCGCGGAAGACCGACCGCTCGTCTGCATCGTGGACGACGCGCAGTGGCTCGACGCGGCCTCGGCGCAGGCGCTGGCGTTCGTCGCGCGCCGTCTCGGCGCGGAGTCGGTCGGGCTGGTCTTCGCCGTGCGCGAGCCGAGCGGCGAGCCGCACTTCGAAGGCCTGGTGGAGCTCACCATTCGCGGGCTGGATGACCGTGATGCGCACGAGTTACTCGCGACCGTGGTCACCGGTCCACTTGACGAGCGCGTGCGTGATCGGCTCGTGGCCGAAACGCACGGAAACCCGCTGGCGCTGCTCGAGCTGCCACGCCGCTTGACGCCGGCCGAGCTCGCGGGCGGGTTCTGGATGTCCGACGGCCCGGCGTTGTCGGAGCGGATCGAACAGAGCTTCCGGGAGCGGCTGGCGCCGCTGCCGCCCTCGACTCGGCTGTTGCTGCTCGTTGCCGCGGCAGAGCCGCTGGGGGATCCCGTGCTGGTGTGGCGAGCGGCCGCGGAGCTCGGCATCGCGCCGGACGCGGCCGCACCGGCCGCCGCCGCGGGACTGGTCGATTTCGGCGCGCAGGTGCGCTTCGCTCATCCGCTCGTGCGTTCGGCGGTAAAGCGCGCGGCAGCACCGGAGGAGCGACAGCACGTTCACCAGGCGCTGGCCGAAGCCACCGATGCCGACATCGACCCCGATCGCCGTGCCTGGCACCTCGCGCACGCGACGGCCGGGCTCGACGAGAACGTCGCCGCCGAGCTCGAGCGCTCGGCCGGCCGAGCGCGGGCGCGAGGCGGCCTGGCGGCGGGCGCGGCATTTCACGAGCGTGCCGTCGAACTGACGCCCGATCCGAGGCGCCGGGCACAGCGTGCGCTCCTCGCCGCAAAGGGCAAGCACCAGGCCGCCGCCAACGACGCAGCGCTACGGCTGCTCGCGATCGCCAAGGCAGGACCCCTGGACGAGCTCGAGCAAGCGCGCGCCCAGCTGTTGCACGCGCAGATCACCTTCGCGACGACGCACGGCCGCGACGCTCCCCCCCTGTTGCTCGACGCGGCCAAGCGGCTCGAGCCGCTGGATCCCAGGCTCGCGCGCGAGGCATACCTCGAAGCGTTCGCGGCTGCGCTGTCCGCCGACCGCCTGGTGCGTGGAGGCGATTCGCGCGAGGTCGCCGCCGCCGTTCTGGCCGCTGACTGGGAGCCCTCGACCCGTGCCTGCGACCTACTGCTGGACGGGCTCGCCCACCTCACCCGTGAGGGCTACGTTGCGGGGGCGCCGGCGTTGAAGGTCGCGCTGCGCGCGTTCCGTGACGAACCGCCCTCCGAGGAGGACGAGCTGCGCTGGCTGTGGCTGGCCTGCCGCATCGCCCGGGCGCTGGCCGATGATGAGGCGTGGGACGAGCTCACCGCACGCCATCTCGAACTCGCGCGCCGCGCCGGCGCGTTCTCCGCGCTGCCCGTCGCGCTCACCGACCGCGTACTCGTCGAGCTGTTTTAGGCAGGATCGGGGCGGCCATGTCGCTGGCCGCCGAGTCCGACGCCGTCGTCGAGGCCACCGGCAGTCACATGACGCTGCGCACCTCGATCGTGCTGGCGAACTGGCGCGGACGGGACGCCGAGGCAGTGGCGCTCATCGAGGCGCACCGGCAGGACGTGCTGCGACGCGGCGAGGGGCTCTGGCTCGCCGCCACCGACTGGGGCTCCGCGATCCGCTATAACGCACTCGGCCGCTACGAGGATGCCCTGATCGCGGCCGAGCGGGCCGCCGATGCCGCGCTCGGGCTCAGGCTGGCGATCTTGCTGCTCGCGGAGCTGATCGAGGCCGCCGCGCGCAGCGGCCAGGTGGAGCACGCGACCGGTCCGCTCGCCCAACTCGCTGAGACTGCGCGGGCCGCCGGCACGGACTGGGCACTCGGCACCCACGCGCGCGCCGCAGCGATGCTCGCCGAGGGAGAAGCCGCCGAGCGGCTCTACCGGGAGGCGGTCGAACGGCTGTCACACATCAAAACCCGAGCGACGCTGGCCCGCGCGCACCTCCTCTACGGCGAATGGCTGCGGCGCGAGCACCGTCGCGTCGACGCCCGCGAGCAGCTGCGAGTCGCGCACACCATGCTCTCCGACATGGGCATGGACGCGTTCGCCGAACGCGCCCGCCACGAGCTGCTCGCCACGGGCGAGACGGTGCGCAAACGCACGGTCGAGACACTCGACGAGCTGACCCCGCAGGAAGTGCAGGTCGCGCGCCTCGCCGCCGACGGGCAAACGAACCCTGAGATCGGCGCCCAGCTGTTCCTCAGCCCGCGCACAGTGGAGTGGCACCTCACCAAGGCGTTCGGCAAGCTCGGGATCACCTCACGCAAGCAGCTCAGCTCGGCGCTGTCCGACGTCGGCGCAGCCGTCGTCCCCTCTTAGCAGCCCCTGGCGCTCAGGTTCCTCCTTTCCCGCGTCCACACGACAGTGGACAGCAGACCGGGGCCCGACCCGGGGTTGCCCGGACGCGAACAGGCGCGCCCCGGGGGCAGCATCCCAGTCACACCGTCATCCCATACGCCAGGAGCAGCAGCGTCATGCCCTCAGCCGCGAAGGCCGCGCAAGTCAGACTCACTCGAGTTACACCCTCACATTGTCGAGTCGTGCTCGACAACCCGCCGGTCAACCTCATGGGTCCGGAGTTCGTTCTGGAGATGCGAGAGATCGTTACCGCGCTCGAGAACGACGATCGCGTGAAGGTGGTGGTCTTCGAAAGCGCCGTCGAAGACTTCTTTCTGAATCATTCGGACTTTCTCGCGAACTTCGAGGACCTGACCAGCATCCCGCAAGGTCCGACCGGACTCGAGGCATGGCCCGACGTCCTGGTCCGCCTGACGCGCGCCCCCTTTGTTTCGATCGCGCTGATCCGGGGGCGGGCGACCGGAAACGGCAGTGAGCTCGCGCTCGCCTGCGACATGAGCTTCGCGAGCCGAGAGAAAGCGCTCTTCTCGCAGTTCGAGGTGGGCGTGGGCCTCGTCCCCGGTGGAGGGCCCATGGCGCGATTGCCCCGGGTCATGGGACGAGGACGCGCCCTCGAAGGGCTCCTGAGCGCAGACGACATCCGAGCCGCCGACGCCGAACTCCTCGGCTACGTGAACCGGGCGCTACCGGATGCCGAGCTCGACAAGTTCGTCGACGCACTCGCGACCCGGATCGCGTCCTTTGACAGGTGGGCGATCGCCAACACCAAGCGCCTCGTCAACGAAGCGAGCCTGCCGCCCGACGTCGAGATCAGAGCGGGCTGGGACGCCTGCATGACCTCCGTCAAGCGACCAGCGGCTCAGGAAAGAATCAAAGCCCTCCTCGAGCAAGGGCTCCAAGAGGGTGGCGACGCGGAAACTCGACTCGGATCCTACCTCGGACAGCTGAGCCTCAACGGCGAGCGCTGAAATCCGACCGCCACTGAAAGGAAGCGCACGACCATGGACTTACTCGCCATCGCAAAGAAGATCGCTAACCGCGTCGAGGACGAATCGGTCAAACAAAACGTACCCGTCGCGGTTACCGTCATCGACATCCACGGCAACATCGTTCTCACCCACCGCATGACCGACGCCCCCGCATTCTCCCTCGAGCTCGCGGAGCGAAAAGCCTACAC
Organism: uncultured Solirubrobacterales bacterium; assembly: GCA_963841535.1. Lineage (GTDB taxonomy): Bacteria > Actinomycetota > Thermoleophilia > Solirubrobacterales > Solirubrobacteraceae > Palsa-465. The sequence goes on from CAWJDF010000008.1 coordinate 135,687, forward strand.
GTCAGCCCTCGTGGGCTTGCGGACCGCTGACCTCGTCCCGCTCGTGCAACCAGGAGAGGCCCTCTATCCGCTCCTCGCCGTCTCCGGCGGTAGATACTCCGCGATCGGCGGCGGCGTGCCGGTCACCAGCGACGGCCAGGTGATCGCCGGCGTCGGAGTCAGCGGCGGAACGGTGGAGCAGGATGTCGCCGTCATCGAAGCAGCGATGAAATAGATCATCGCTACCGAGCACACCGACGCCGACCAGATATGCCTTGGCAAGAGATGGCCCGCCACAGTGTCGGACCGCGCCGCACCGACTGGCTTCGAACGTACGTGCACGCGACGCGGATAATCGCCGGCCTCAGTGTGCTCGTCTTTTCCGGCGCGATCGTATGGGACCTCGCCAACGACGAGTTCTGGTCACGCCACGCGCTCCTCACAGCGCTCGTGGCGGAGTTGATCGTCGTCGCGGTGACCGCAGCGGTACTCAACGAAGTGCTCGAGCGCCGACAGCGCGAGCGGTGGTCCGTGCTCGCCCAGTACGCAGTATTCGAGTTCGTCCGCGTAGCCCGCCTCGTCTGGAGCGCTCTGCTCGAGCTCGCGGGGCTTGTTCCGGACGGCGAGCTCGGGGACCCGGCGCTGGCGGCCGCCCGCGAAGCGGTGCGTGACACGCCGCGTCTCACGGCGGCGCTTGACGAAATGCTCGCGAACGCTGACCGCCGCGAACAGCTTCACCGCCTGATCGAGCGGCTGCTCGGTCACGGCCAGGAGGTGCTCGGACGGTGGGCCAGCGTGATGGTCAGCTCGCGCGGGTACACGGAGATCGTCGATCGCCACGTCGAGCTCTACAGCCGTCTGAGTCGGCCGAGGCTGAGCCGTGTCAGCCCGGCGACTCAGGCCGTGGAGCCAGGTGAGGACGAGTGGCTACGCGAGAATCTCGTAGCGATCGCCCAACTCGCTGAGTCGCTGGATCGAGGCTCGTTCGAACTCGCGTTACGGATCGTCCCGCTCGACTGGTGGGCCACGCGACTGCCCGACCGACCGTCGACGGCCGAAAATCTACGGACCTAGACGCCGACCGAAGTTGGGGTCGTACCCGCCCCCTAATACGCGCGGAATCGCCGTTGTGGATCGGCTCCGACCACCGCGCGTTCGCGCGGTGCCGGCCGACCGTCCGAGGTCTCCCCAAAAGGCTCCCCAAACTCACGAGTTCTCAGAGCCCTGAGGAGAACTCAGAGCATCTGACAGAACTCAAAACGCCTGGAAACAACTCAGATGACCTCGAATCGGCGCGCTGCAAAGCCGTCCACACCGGTTCGATTCCGGTCGTCGCCTCTCTTTTCGCCTGCAAATGACCGCTCGCTTCTGAGCTTCTGCTCTGAGCAGCCCCCGCCGCGGAGCACGAGCGTTTGGCCACGGGTTGCGACCTCGTTCAGTAGTGACGTCATGAGCTTCTGTTCGTCTGTGCGACCGAGCAGGGGGGCGATTTCGTCACGAGCCGTGCTGAGCATGAGAGGCTCATCCTCCCACTTCGAGCTCGCGGCGCCGGGACGAGCAGACTCGTGGGGACGGGAGTTACTTGTTGTTGTCAGCCTGCAGGGTATGTAGGAGCGCTCGGCTGGCTGCGGTTGGGCGGCGGTTTGACGGGGTTGCGATCGCGGTGAGGAACTGTGGCGCGCGCCCGCGGATCGGGACGAATGCGACCCCGCTTGTGTCTTCGAAGAACGATCGAGGGAGCAGCCCGACGGCGAGCCCGTGGCGGACGAACCCGATCACGCTGCCCGTGTCGTTTATCTCGTAGGCGATCGTGCGCGTTACACCGGCCGCGGCGAACGCTCGGTCGTTGGCCATCCGGATGCCCCACCCATCCGGGAAGTCGACGATCGTCTCCGAGACGAGTGCGGCCAGATCGATGCGTCTGCGCGCAGCGAGCGGATGGTCGGCGGCCACGGCGAGCACGATCGGTTCGCTCGCCAAGTGGACCAGGTCGACGCCGGGGAACCGCTGGTCGGGGAGCGCCACGAAAGCGAGATCGAGCTCGCCGTCTCGGACCTTCGTGGTCATCTCGAGTGAGCCGCCCTGGCGAATCTGGACCTCGACTGCTGGGTGCTCTGCGCGGAACTCGGCCAGCATCCCGGCGACGTCAATGGAGCGCATCCCCTGCGCTTGCATGTTGCCGAGGACGACCGTCCCGCGCACCCCGCCCCGCACCGCGTCGACGGCGTCGCGCGCCGCGCCCGCCGCCGCCAGAGTCGCGCGTGCTTCCGGAAGCAGCGCGCGGCCGGCATCACTCAACTGCACCTTGTGGGTCGAGCGGTCGAACAGGCGCGCGCCGAGCTCCCGCTCGAGGTTGCGCACGCCGGCAGAGACCGCGGACTGGACAACGTGCAGACGATCGGCCGCGCGCGTGAAACTGCCCTCCTCGGCCACCGCGACGAACACTGCGAGGTGCCTGAGCTCCACCCGCCGAGCTTATCGCGTAATGCGATAACCGTCAGCAGCCTTTTGCGTTGAACGTGATTACTCCGGAGCGCAAACTGATGGCATGACCAAGACCTCTCCCCCATCCACAAGCCGTCGCGACGGCCGGCTCTGGTTCCGGTTCGTCGCGGCCGCGTTCACGGTCGTAATGGCTTTCACCACCGCGCCAACGCCGCTGTGGCCGTTGTTCGCGCAGCATGACCGCTTCTCCTCACTGACGATCACGATCGCGTTCGCCGCCTACGCGGTGGCGGTCGCCCTCAGCCTGTTCCTCGCCGGGCATCTTTCCGACTGGTTCGGAAGACGGCGGATGGTCGCTCTGGGCCTGGCGCCGAACGTACTCGCCGCCTGCCCAGTTCGTGGTCTGGCCCGCGCTGCCCGGGCTGCTCTTGGCCCGAGTCCTGAGCGGGCTGGGCGTCGGCGTCGTAACCGCGACGGCAACGGCGTGGCTCGCGGAACTCGACTCCGCGGGTCGGCCCGCGCACGACCACCGCCGGGCTCAGGTCATCGCCGCGGCGGCAAACCTCGGCGGACTCGGCCTCGGAGGACTCATCGCGGGGGTTATCGCCCAGTGGCTCGGTCACGCCCTCACCCTTCCCTTCCTATTCCTCGGTGGCTTGATCGTGCTGTCACTGCTCGCGATCAGCTTCGCCCCTGAAACTCGCGAGGCATCATCACCCCGCCCGCCGTACCGGCCGCAGCGCGTATCCGTGCCACCCGCGTCGCGAACCCGGTTCTTCGCCGCCGCGACGGGCGCGGCGATCACGTTCTCGATCTTCGGGCTGATCACCTCGCTCGCGCCAAGCTTCCTCGCCGGAACGCTGCACCAGCCCTCCCGAGCGCTCGCCGGCGCGGTCTCGTTCGTAATGTTCGCCGCCGCCGCTCTGGCGCAGACGCTGACCGGAGCGCGCCCTCCGCGTCAACTCCTCGCCACGGCGATTCCCGCGCTGCTCACGGGCACCGGCCTGCTGACGCTCGCCGTCTGGGTGCCGTCACCGAGCCTCGGCCTCTTCCTGGCCGGTGATCTGGTCGCGGGCGCCGGGGCGGGACTGATGTTCAAAGGGGCGATCGGGACGGTCGGGGACATCTCCCTTCCCGAACGCCGCGCCGAGGCGCTCGCCGGGCTGTACCTAGCCGCCTACCTCGGCCTGGCCGGCCCGGTGATCGGCCTCGGAGCGCTCACCCAGGTCGCGTCGACACGCGTGAGCCTGCTCGTCTTCTCCGGGCTACTTGCCCTCGGAATCTTCGCCGCGACCCCGGCCCTACTCGACGGCCGCAGCCACCGCGCATCCGCACAACCACAACCCATCGCACATTGAAAGGCAGCACGATGCAGACAACACAGTTGAAGACCACTGGGCTCGGCCAGACCGGCCTCGAGATAACCCGCGTCGGGTTCGGCGCCTGGGCGATCGGCGGCGGTGATTGGGAGCACGGCTGGGGACCTCAGGACGACGAGCAATCGATCGCTGCGATCCACCACGCGCTGGAGCAGGGGATCAACTGGATAGATACCGCCGCCGCCTACGGCTTCGGTCACTCCGAGGAGGTCGTCGGGCGCGCCCTGCGGGGCCTCTCCGAGCGCCCCTACGTGTTCACCAAGGCCTCGCTTCTGGAGGGCCCGGCACGCCGGATTGTCCACAGCCTCAAGCGAGACTCGATCCTGCGCGAGGCGCACGCCAGCCTCACGCGGCTCGGGTTGGACGCGATCGACCTCTACCAAATTCACTGGCCGATCCCCGCCCAGGACATCGAGGAGGGCTGGTCAGCCTTCGCCGAGCTCAAGGAGCGGGGGCTGGTCCGCCACATCGGCGTCTCGAACTTCGACGTCGAGCAGCTGCGGCGGATCCAGCAGATCGCTCCGGTCGAGACGCTCCAGCCGCAGTACTCGCTGATCGAACGAGACATCGAGGCAGCGATCCTCCCCTACACTCGCGAGCACGGGATCGGAGTGATCGCCTATTCCCCGATGGCCTCCGGAATGCTCACGGGCGCGATGACCCGCCAGCGCGCCGCCACTCTCCCAGAGACCGATTGGCGCAAGCACGACGAGCGGTTCACCGAGCCCCAGCTCTCCCAGAACCTGGAGCTGGTCGAGCGTCTGAAGGCGGTCGCGGATCGCCACGACACGGTCCCGGGATCGGTGGCCATCGCCTGGGCGCTCCGCAACCGGGCGGTGGACGGAGCGATCGTCGGGTTCCGCTCCCCCGAGCAGGTCGACCCCCTGATCGACGCCGCCAACCTCGAGCTCTCAGCAGAAGACATCACCACGATCGAAGGAGAGCAGTAGCCATGCAGACCATCGGATTCATCGGGCTGGGAAAGATGGGCGGCAACATGGCCGCCCGGTACCTCGCCTCCGGGTACACCGTGTACGGCGAGGCCCGCGACCGAAGCGGCGCCCAGTGGCTGATCGATCAAGGTCTGCGCTGGGTTGACAGCCCGCGTGAGCTCGCGGAGGCGGTGGATGTCGTGATGACCTCGCTTCCGAACGACGATGTGGTCCAGTCCGTCGCGACTGGACCCGACGGTCTCCTCGCCGGCCTCGCGGCCGGCAAGGTGTGGGCGGATCTGAGCACGATCAGCCCCCCAAGAGCCGCGAGCTGGCTGAGCGAGTCCGCGACGAGGGGCATGGGGCAAAGATGCTCGACACCCCTGTATCAGGAAGCGTCCCGCAGGTTCAGACCGGAACGCTCACGATCATGGTCGGCGGCGACGAGGACGCCTTCCGGCGCGCCGAGCCGGTGCTTCGGATTCTGGGAACCCCGGAGTACGTCGGCGAGAACGGTCAGGGCCTCGTGCTCAAGCTCGCGATCAACATCAGCCTCGCGGTCCAGATGCTCGCCTTCTCGGAAGGCCTGCTGCTCGCAGAACGCGACGGGATCGATCCTCACCGCGCCGCGGAGATCATGACCGAGAGTGCTATCGGTTCACCGATGCTCAAGGCGCGCGTCCCCCTCGTGCTCGACAAGCCGAACCAAACCTGGTTCGACGTCGAGCTGATGCACAAGGACATCCGCCTCGCCCGCCAGGCCGGCACCGAGCTCGCGACACCGCTCCCCACGGCCGCAGTGGCCGAGGAGATCCTCACCCGCGCCGAGCAGCTCGGATACGCACACCGCGACATCGCCGCCGTACACGAAGTCCTCGCGCAGCTCTCCGCCACCGCCGTCGCCGGGCGCTGACTCCCCCATCACAAGGAGCAGGTCAACCGCTGCTCGCGGCGGCTGACCCGAGGTGGTCGAGCCACGCGACGAGCGATGCGTCGAGCTGGGCCTGCATCCCCGCGACATCGGCACTCACGGGATCGCCCGCGAAGGACTCGTTTGTGGTCACTCGAACGCCGCCGTCTGTCTCGGCGAAGAGCCACTCATGAACGCAGGTCGGCCACTCGTTGACGTCGACGTGGAGCTGCCAGACGGTGTCCAGCGAGGCGGGGATGTCGATCTCGTGATGGGCGAGAACGGGTGCCGATCTGTCGACATCGATCGGGGTGTCCGTTCGTCTCCTTCTCTGACAGGACCGCCCGGACCTACAGCTTCGATCCACACGGCCGCAAGCCGCTGGTCCGAGTGTCTCGGTGTCGTGGACCCGTTACGCGCCTGTGAATCGATACTCGGTCTGCCAGGCGTCGGGCGGGTCGGTGTGGGCGGTCCAAAAGAGTTCCGCGATGTTGTCCGGATCGAACGCCGTGCCACGCACGACCGAGCCGGCGATCGTGACGGTTGCGGCATGGATGCCGTCCTCCTTGACACCGGCGGCGATCAGGGTCGCCGCCGAGCGCAGGGCGGCCTTCCCGATGGAGAGGCTCGCCAGCGCGGGCACCGGATGGTCGGCGAAGCCGCCGCTGGTGAAGAGCAGCGTGCCGCTGCCGGCGGTCCGCAGGACGGGTGCGGCGACCTGGGCCGCGACGACGGCGCCAACGACGTCGACGTCATATGCGGTCCGGAGCCGTCCGACCGTCGTGTCGAGGATCTCGCCGGGATCCGGCACGGCAGCGTTGTACACGACGACACCGGGGGCGCCCGGGGCGTGGAAGATCCGCTCGAGCATCGCACGGTAGGCGTCCAGGTCTTCGATGTCTGCGGCCAACGCCGCGATCTCGAGCCCGTCGCTACGCAGCTGAGCGGCAAGTTGCTCGAGCGTTCCGCCGCGGGAGATGAGGGTGCTGCGGAAGCCCTCACGGCCGAAGCGCCGAACGACGCCGGCGCCGACGCCGGGTCCAGCCCCGATCAGCAAGAGGTGACGAGGGTCAACAGGCTCGGGCATATGCCGCCTCCGGGTAGAGCTTCGCCCGGCTGTCGACTCGGGCCACGTGTCGTTGGGATCCAATCACCCGACGAACAATCACCAAGGTTCGGGTGAGACGTCATCACCGCATCCAGGTGATTTCGGCCCGTCGGGATCTGACGGAGCTCGGTGACATGGACGGCCACCGGCAGTTCGCGGCCTACTGTCGGTAATACTCGATCGCGCCGGTTCGTTCGAGATCGTCGAGCAGAATCGCCTCGACATCGAGGTTCAGTTCGATCTCGTTGCCGACCACGACGCCACCGCCGGGGATTTCGTCCTGCCAGGAAACGCCGAAGTCGTGGCGGTTGATCTTGGCGGTGCCTTCGAAACCGATTCGAAGCAACTCGCCCTTGTTCTCCTCACCGACCCAGAACGGCGTCTTCCACTCCCCGAGCGAGACGATGTCGAGCGGGACCGTCCGGGTCACGGCGCGGATCGTCAAATCGACGTCGCCCTTGAACGTGGTGCTGCCGGTGCGCTCCGTGAAGCGGCCGGCGAACGTGATCTTGGGGTGGTTCTCGGCATCCAGAAAGTCGGCGCTGCGCAGATGCTCGTCACGTTGCGGCTCGCCGGTCCAGATCCCGGCCGCGTCGATCGCCCCCTCGAACGTGGCCTCGAGGCAGCGGTCCCACTCGAGCTCGAGGCGGCCATGGACGTCCTTTAACAGCCCGCGCACCCACGTGACCATCATGTGCCGCGCCCGAAACTCCACCTCGGTGTGCCCGGGCTCGAAGATCCAAGTCGACATCAGCTTCCCTCCCTCATCGTTTCACCAGCTCCACCAGCGTGTCCGCGTCGTAGCCGCCGAGATGCACGACGCCATCGATGAACAGCGTCGGAGTGCCACGCACCTCGCCAGATTCGATTCCGCTCCGAAAGTCTCGCTCGATCCGGTCGAGGACCGCCTGGCTGTTTCGCTCGTTGTCGAACTGCCCGACGTCCAGCCCAAGCTCGCGCCCATAGCGGCGCAAATCCCTCTCCTCGAGCGCCTTCTGACGCCGAAAGAGCAGCTCGTGCATCTCCCAGAACGGACCCTGGAGCGCGGCCGCCTCCGCCGCCCGGGACGCGGCGAGCGCATGCGGGTGGATCTCGGTCAGCGGGAAGTGCCGAAACGCGAACCGCACACCCCCGCCCAGCTCGGCCTCGACGCGCTCGATCGACCGATAGGCCTGACGCGAGTAGGGGCACTCGTAGTCGCCGTACTCGACGATGAGCCTCGCGCCCTTCGGACCGCGCACGTGATCGATGCCATCTTCCAGCGGGGTGATCATCGACCGCTCGGCCGTCATTCCGGGGTGGACTCTACGTGCTCCGCTCCCGCCCCAGTCGGCGGGCAGAGTGCGCCGGCCAGACAGTAGTTCAGACTGCCCCGGGCCGCAGTTCCTCGGGCGGGTTGCGCAGGACGATCGGTTGGCGCTTGCTCTTCTGCAGCAGGATGAACGCGGCCGCACGGCCGGGACCCACAGTGCGATTGCGTGGTAAACCAGGGCGGCCGCAGTGGCCACCGTCACGCCCACGCCATAGAGAACGAGCATGCCGATCATGCTGCCGTCGAGCACGCCGATCCCGCCCGGCACCGGGATGAAGTTCGAGAGGTAGCCGATCTGGTAGGCCAGCACCACCGGCGCGAGCGGCGGCAGCTGGCCGGCGGCGGCAAAGCACGCGAACAGCACCGCGATGTCGAACCACAGGTAGCCGATCGCGCCGACGACCCGCCAGTCAGGACGGAACACGAGTCGCTTGGTATCGCGTACGCTGGCCAGCGTCCCGGTCAGAAACGCATGGAGCCGCCCCGGTCGCATCCGCCGCACCACGCGGTCGACGTAGCGCGGCAAGAGGAGGAACAGCAGGAGCACGAGGGTGCCGACCGCGGCCGGCACGATGCTGAGCAGCGGGTTGTCAGGACCGGGGAGCCCCAGGAACAGGCCGACGCCCGCCAGAATCAGCGTGATCACGTTGATCGCGCTCGTGTACAGGAACAGCACTGCCGAGCGCTCGGCGATCCGTCCCGCGGGTGCGCCGGGCTCGACCATCAGCCACGCGCCAACGGCAAGGCTGCCCGCGCCGATGTGGTCAACGCCGAGTTCGACGGCTCGCCGCAGTACGGCCCGAGCCGCGCCCGGATCGCGGGGCGGCCCAAACCCGCCGGGACCCACGAGCCGCATCGCGCCATGGCCCATGCGGCTGATCGGTTTGTGACCGAGAAATGCCGTCGTGTTCATTGCGTCTCTTTGCTTTCGGGCGGTGTCGGTCTCGCCCGGATCTGTCGGAGTTCGAGCAATTCGAGGCCCAACGACTCGATCTGCCCAAGGACGCCGAACACAGCGGACCGATCCTCAAGCAAGCCAGTGAGCACGGTCTCGGCGCCCTCCAGCTGAGACACCATCGTGGGGAACGCGGACAGTGCGGTCGCCCCGAGGCTGCCCTTTATCCGGATCGTGTACAAGCCCGGCGGTGTGTCCACTCGATCATCGTGCCGTCCGACCTAGTGAGCCAGCACCGCCGGAATCCGGTGATTGCGAGTACGACGGCGCTCCCGCTCGTTGAGCCGTGTTCAGGAGCGCCCGGTTGAGAGGAGCCGCAACTCCCGTGCGCGCCTGACCGCGGAAGCGCGATCGCGCGCCCCGAGCTTGGAGTAGATGTTGCGGATGTGCGTGTTGACCGTGTTGATCGAGACGTAGAGCTCTCGCGCGATGTCGGGCCGCGTCAGGTTTGTCGGCAGATATCGCAGGACGCGGAGTTCGCTCGGGCTGAGCTCCTCCGGCGGCGAGATGCGTTCTTGTTCGGGGCTCGGCATCGGTTCGCCTCGCAGCAGGTCGACGATGTCGGCGAGAAGGGCGCGATGAGCAGTTTCGTGACCTGGGAGCGTGTCGATGAGCTCCGCGGCGTCCGTCATCGCAAACGGGAACATCAGCCGGTCTGGCTCGGCGACCGCGAGCGCGGCTTCCGCGGCGGCAGCAGCAGCGGCTCGATTTGCCAGCTGTAGATGCGCGATGCCGGCGAGCAGATGGGATTCAACTACCGTGAACGCGGGGGCGACAGGGGGCGCTGTGTCCAAAACGCCCCGGAGGGCATCCAACGCTCCCGCGGGATCCCCGTCCGTCAGGCAGATCACTGCGCGAGCGTTGTAAATGGCACCCATTTGACCGTCATAGATGGCGCCGATTCGCTCGGGGTCGGCGGAGAATGAGGTAAGCGTTTCGCGCGCCTCATCCAGCATCCCCAGGCGCGCCTGCGCGGTCGCCCGCCACCCCGTAATCCGTGGCGCGAGGGCGTGCACACCCGTGAGTCTCGACTGCACCCGCGCGGCCGCTCCGAAATCCTCGACCGCGGCCTGATACTGCCCGCGACCTGCGTGCAACATGCCGGTCGCCACGTGAAGAAGCACCGCGGCGGCCGGGTCGAGGTCCGGATCGGCTACCTCCCAGGCGCGGCGCAGCCAGCGCTCTCCCTCGTCGAACTCGCCCATCCAGATCGCCATGCCGCCAACCGCTCCAAGCGCCGGCGCCAGAATCGGCCGATCGTCGAGGCCGTGGAGCTCGGCGAGCACCACCGCCCGACGGCCACGCTCGCGTGCGGTGGCAACCGAGACCGTCTTTGACGGGAAACCTTGATGAGCCCGACAGGCGACCTCGAGGTAGGGCCGGCCGATCGTTCGGGCGAGGTCGGCTCCCTCGGAGAGGTGCCGCTCACCGTCGGCGAGCCGCCCGGACCAGGTCTCGACGATCCCGAGATTCAGCAGCGCGACTGCCCGGAGTTCGCTATCCATCGCGATCTGACCGTTCGATGCGTCTGAGATCGAAGCATCGAGGAGGTTCACTTGCTCGATCACCTCACTGAACTGACCATTACGTCGTGCCAGCGCCAACCTAAGAGATGCGATGGCCACCGCGAGGCGCCGGCGGCGAGTCGGAGGGGCGTTCTGAACGTGGGACTCTGCCAGCTCTAACTGAGCAGCTGCGTCCTCCAACCGCCCATGGTTCAGCTCGCTTGCAGCGTGGGCTAGCGCCAGGTCGGGATGATCGGCTGACGCGCCCTCAGGAAACGCCTGGAGCACCACGTCGATCGTTCCCGTTTGCCCGTCGAGCACCCAACTGAACGAGTGGTCACCGACCAGCCGGGCGGCATCAGGCCAATCGCCCGCCGCGAGCATATGCCGCACCGCCTCAACGACCTCCCCGTGGTCAACAAGCCACTGGGCGGCCCTGCGGTGGAGGTCTCCAAGCTCGTCGGCAAACCGTCGGCGGAGCTCGAGGCGGAGGAAATCCGCCAGAAGCTGGTGGTAGCGAAACCACGTGCGCCGAGAGTCGAGTGACACGACGAACGCGTTGGCGTCCTCCAGTTCCAGCAGCATCTGCTCCGAGCCCGAGCGGCCCGCCAGCAAATCGGCGAGCTCGCCGTTCACCCGATCGACGAGGGAGGTTCGCAACAGCATGCTCTGAACTTCGCTCGGTTGGCGTTCGAGCATCTCGGCGATCAGGTATTCCCCGATCGCCCTGTCGGTGCCTGAGAACTCAGTCACAAAATGCTCGGGATCCGAATGTCGGCTGAGGGAGATCACCGCCAGGCGCAGGCCAGCCGCCCAACCTTCCGTATGCTGGTGCAACGCGGCCACCCCGCCGTCGGACAAACCGATCCCCGACTCAGCAAGCAGTTCGCGCGTTTCGCTCTCGGTGAACCGTAGATCACGAGCGCGAATCTCGGTGACCTCGTCGGCCAGCCTGAGCTGGTGGAGCCTGATCGGCGGATCCCGCCGAGACGACAGCACGACGTGCGCATAGCTCGGCAGAATGGCGAGCAGATGCGCGAGTTGCGTGAGGGCGGCAGTCGACCTCAGCTCATGCAGATCGTCGATGATCAGAATGATCTGTCCTACTTGCTCGGCGAGCTCCGACAGGACCCTGTCGACCAGCTGATCCGCGTCGAGTTGAGCGTCAGCCCCAGGTTGCGCCTGAGGATCGATCCAGTGTGCCGGATTGTGGATCGCATGAAGGATGGCGGACCAAAATCGCTCCGCATCGTGCTCGTCGCGGTCGACGGACACGAACGCCACCCGACGAAGGTTGGTCGAGCGGTCAGCCCACGCACGCAACAGCGAGGTCTTCCCGCTCCCGGGCGGCGCCGAGACGATCGTCACCCGCTTAGTTACGGCACGATCCAGCGTCTCGAGGAGGTCTTCCCGATGGAGCAGGCCCCGGGCAATCGAAGTGTCCGCTGAGATCGGCTGATCTCGGTGCCCTTCGCGCTGCGTCGTGGCCAAGCTCCTCATGCGGTCCCCACGGGTCGGGTACCTCGATCAGGTTAGCCCGGCGATCGTTTGACGATGAACCATCGCCCAAATTCGCCGCGCCCGGCTTGAAGTCTTGTGCCTCATCCGACTATCAAACCTGATGTTCGGTCGCCGCGCCAACCACTCGAGCGACGGATCCGTGGACGAGGCCGGGCGAGGGGCCGAGGCGGAGCCCCCAGACCCGGAGAATCAGGAAGCGGAGGCTCGAGTGTCGAAGCGCCTCAGACTCGGACGAAACTGGCGGCGAGCGCGCCGCCTCTCCGGAGTCTCGGTCAGCCGCGTCCTCCGCGCCCGGCGCCGGATGTTCACGCGCGGTTGGTCGGTCGGCGACCGTCGGGAGGCATGATGCGCGCCGCGCTGGTCAATCACCGGGATCCGGCGATGACAGATCACCCGCGCCCTCGGCACGATCCGGTTCGTCGAGTTACCGACCCAAGGAAAACGACCCCCGTGTCCGATATCGGCAACGGTCGCGCTGGGCGCGCTGACGTAGTCAAAGTGGGAGCAGGCTCAGCGGGCGTCCTCGCCAGCCGTCTGAGCGAACGTCCAACCCACTCCGAGGAGACGCATGTCGGCCGCTGCCGCTCAAACTGATGCGGGCGCGACGGCTGGCGTCAACGCGAACGCGGTGCTGGCGATCGTCGCCGTTGCTCAGTTCATGGTCATCCTGGACGCCAGCATCGTCAACGTCGCGCTGCCTACGATCAAGCGCGACGTCGGGTTCTCGGAGCAGAGCCTGTCCTGGATCCTGAACGCGTACACGTTGATCTTCGGGGGCTTCCTGCTGCTCGGTGGCCGGCTGGCCGACCGGCTCGGACGGCGCCGGCTGTTCATGGCCGGCATCGCGCTGTTCTCGCTCGCTTCGCTCGCCTGCGGAGTCTCGCAGTCCGAGGGCGAGCTGCTCGTCGCCCGCGGGTTCCAGGGACTCGGCGGGGCGATGGTGTCGCCGGCTGCGCTCTCGATCATCCTGACGACGTTTGCCGAAGGACCAGAGCGCAATCGCGCGCTATCGGTTTGGGGTGCGATCGCCGGCGCCGGGGGTGCCGTGGGACTACTGCTCGGCGGCGCGCTCGTGCAGTTGCTGAGCTGGCGCTGGGTGTTCTTCGTCAACGTGCCGATCGGTGCCGTGGTGCTGGCGCTGACGCCGCGGATCGTCCCCGAGAGCCGGTCGGAGTCAGTCGCGAAGAGCGGATACGACGTGGAGGGCGCGGTCACGATCACGCTCGGCACGATGGCGCTGGTGTTCACGCTGATCAAAGCCAATAGCTGGGGCTGGACATCCGGACGCACGATCGCCGGCTTCGTCGTCTCGGCCGTGCTGGTCGTTGCGTTCGTCGTGATTGAGCGCCGTCACAAGGACCCGCTGGTCCCGCTGCGGATCTTTTCGAACCGGAGCCTGTCCGCCGCGGACGCGACGCTGCTCGTGGTGGTGGCCGCGCTGTTCGGGATGTTCTTCTTCCTCACGCTCTACTTCCAGCAGGTGCTTGGCTTCAGTGCGCTGAAGACCGGGGTCGCGTACCTGCCGCTGAGCCTGACGCTCATCGCCGCTTCCGCCGTGGCCTCGCGGTTCGTCGACCGCTTCACGCCCAAGCCCATTCTGGTCGCCGGTCTCCTCATCTCGACCGGCGGGTTCGTGTTGCTGACCAGCGTGTCCGGTCGGGGCGACTACGCGAGCCACGTGCTGCCGGCGATGATCACCCTCGGCGCGGGCATGGGGATGTCGTTCGTGCCGGTCACGATCGCGGGGACGAGCGGCGTGGCACCGGGGGATTCTGGGTTGGCATCGGGACTTCTGAACACGACTCAGCAAGTCGGCGGTTCGCTCGGCCTGGCGATCCTCTCCTCGGTCGCGACGAGCCGCACGACCAACGCGCTGCACACCGGCTTAGCACTACCGGCGGCGCTGACACACGGATTCAAGGGCGCGTTCATCGTCGCCGGCGCGCTGTGCGCGATGGGCGCGGTCTTCACGATCGTGTTGCTGCCGGGTCGCCGCCGCGAAGCCGCCGACGAGGATGTCGAGACGATCGCGCTGTCGTTTACGCGCTGCCCAGGCGCGCCGTACTGCGGACACCTCGCGCGCGCGGTCGCCTTCGGCCGCCGTGTGCGCACCCGCGTTGCACGCTCGTAGAGGCCAAGGTCGCGACCCTTTGAACCAACACCCCGACGGAATCGAGCGATTCGATGAGCGAGATGCAACGTGAGCGGCGAAGTGCGGTTGTGTTCGGAGCGCGCAATTTGGGTCGCGCGGTCATCGAGCTGCTCGTGAGCGACGGCTGGGTGGTGGCGGGGGTGGCGCGGTCGCGGAGCACCCTCGATGGCGTCAGCGCGCTCGCGCTGAAGGCGGACGTGACGGACCCCGCGAGCGTCTACGGCGTGCTGGAACAGGCGGCCGCTGCTCACGGTGAAGTTGAGCTCGTGCTGAACGCGGCCGCCGCGTGCGGCGGCGAGCGCACCGGGCCCTTCGGCGGCGGCCCGATTGCCGAGGCCGACCTCGACGGCTTTACGCGTGGGCAGCGGCTCCGGCCCGCGCGGCCTTTTCGTTTCTGTCCGCCAGCGGACGATTCGCGATCGCGCAGGGCCGAGCAGCGACTCTGGTGCAGGTCACCGGCGGCTCGGCACGGCGCGCGATGCCGGGCCGCGGTCTGTGGGCGGCAGGATCGTTCGGCGTGCGAGCGATCACCAACGCGCTCGCGCTCGAGCTGCGGCCCCACGGCATCCAGGTCGCGCTGCTGATCGTCGACGCGGGCATCCAGCCGCTCGACGGGTTCACACGCGCCGGTGTCTCGCCGGAATCGCTGGCCGACCCGCGCAGGATCGCCGATGCCGCCCTCTACCTCGCCAACCAGGACGCGCGCTCAGCGACACACGAGCTCCAGCTCACCCCGCTGGCCGAGAGCTGGACGCCCTGAGCCCGGAGGCGGCGCTGGGATCCGGTGGCGTCGTCTCGGCGGCGGCCAGGTGGGTGGCCGCCTCGTCCAAGCGCCCCCGGGCGAGGTCACCCCCTGCGCGCACCGGTCGCGCGAATCACCGTGATTCGGTGACGCCTGCTCACCTGACCGGCGGCAAGACTGGTGGTGGCCGGCCTCCGCCAGGAGATTTCAGGAGCGGATTGATATGGGCGAGGGAGCCTGGAGCGCTGCCAAACCAACCCAACCGAAGGGAGATCCCCCGATGAGCACCGAGCAACAAGAGACGCTCGACGCAATCCTGCGACAGTCAGCCTTCCCGGTCGGCAGCGATGTCAACGAGCAACGGCGGCTGCTCCGCGAGGCGATATCGGCGCAGCCGCTGCCCGCCGACGTGACCGTGACCGCGGCCGCACTCGGCGGCGTCCCAACCGCCGAGATCACCGTCGACGGAATCGAACCTCGCCACGTTGTTCTTTACTTCCACGGCGGCGTCTACGTGATATCGGACGCGTTCCTCGCCGCTGGCCTGGCCTCGCAGATCGGCCGGCGGACGCACGCCAAGGTCATCTCCGTCGACTACCGGCTCGCCCCGGAGCACCCGTATCCAGCAGCGGTTGACGACGCTCTTGCGGCCTATGAAGCCCTGCTGGACAACGGCATGGCCCCTTCGGACATCGCCTTCGCGGGAGAGTCCGCCGGCGGCGGCCTCGCCATCGCCACCATGGTCAACGCCCGCGATCACGGGCTGCCCCTGCCGGCCGCGGCCTTCGTCATGTCTCCGTATGTCGATCTCACCCTGTCCGGGACGACCATGGAAACCAAGCGTGAGGTCGACCCGCTGCTCAGCCGGGAACTCCTCCAACCCCGAGTCACCGACTACACGTCGGGACAAGATGCCGCACTTGGCCTCATCAGCCCCGTATTCGCAGACCTGTCCGGCCTACCGCCCCTGAGCATCCAGGCCGGAAGTCACGAGGTTCTCCTCGACGACGCCGTCCGACTCGCGCGACAAGCCGCCACCGCCGACGTCGCGGTCGCGCTCGACATCACCCCTCGGGTGCCCCACGTCTTCCAGGGCTATTCGCCGATCCTTGACGAAGCGGCCGCGGCGCTGGACAGAGCCGGACAGTTCCTTTCGGCGCATCTCGCCGGTGCAGAACGCGTCACTGCATAGTGGGGCCTGTGCTGCAGCGGCGCGTCCGCGGTTCCCCTGCGACGATTTCTTCCCTACCGTGATGAGGGATGACCCGCCACTCGAGGACCCAGAGCCGATGGTCGCGCGGCTGCCGCGATCAGGGCGCCTCATTTCCGGAGAGTGACTGATGCCCGATACGGCTGTTCATGTCGAGGGTCTCGTCAAGCGCTTTGGGACGACCACGGCGCTGGCTGGGGTCGACCTCGATGTCGGGGAGGCTACGGTCTTTGGGCTGTTGGGGCCGAATGGCGCGGGGAAGACGACCCTCGTCCGGGTGCTGGCCACGCTGCTCGCTCCGGATGCCGGGCGCGCCGAGGTGTTTGGCCGCGACGTCGTCCAGGACGCCGCCGGGGTGCGGGAGCTGTTGGGGTTGACCGGGCAGTTCGCGGCGGTCGACGAGATGCTGACCGGCCGGGAGAACCTCCAGATGTTCGGGCGCCTGTTCGACCTCTCGGCCGCGGATGCTCGCCGGCGGGCGAACGAGCTGCTCGAGCGCTTCGACCTCGCTGATGCCGCCGACCGCCCAGCGCGTACGTACTCGGGTGGGATGCGGCGACGTCTCGACCTCGCATCGAGCCTGCTGACCCGCCCGCGCGTGCTGTTCTTAGACGAGCCGACGACTGGGCTGGATCCGCGCAGCCGCAATGAGATCTGGTCGGTCGTGCGCGAGCTCGTCCGCGAGGGGACGACGCTTCTGCTCACCACTCAGTACCTCGAGGAGGCAGATCAGCTAGCCGAGCAGATCGCCGTGATCGACCACGGTCGGGTGATCGCGCAGGGCACGGGGAGCGAGCTCAAGGACCGGGTCGGTGGGCAGATCCTGGAGGTCGAGCTGGTGAGCGCGGCGGAACGGGACAATGCAAGGGTCGCGCTGGCCGGGATTGGTTGTGGTGAGCCGGAGCCTGGCGAGCGGCTCGCGCAGCTGACGCTTCCGGCGCCCCGGGACGGACTCGAGATGATCGAGGATGCGGCTTCGGCGCTCCGCAGGGCGGAGATCGCGGTAAGCGATCTCGGGCTTCGCCGGCCGACGCTCGACGACGTGTTTCTGCAGCTGACAGGAGCGCCGCCGAGCGAGAACGGGGCGGGGGTCGCGACGGGTGACGGCCGGCCAAAACCGGCCCGTGAGGGCGTTCCGGCCGCTCCCGCCGCTCCCACTCCCCCGGTCGTCCGCCGGGCGGCAAGGCGGCCGGCGCAGCGGCGGCGCGTCTCGCCGCGGGAGCTCCGCGCGGACATCACCGACGCCGGGGTGGTCAGCGTGCGCAACCTGCGCCACTTTGTGCGCCAGCCGGATCTGCTGGTCTTCTCGACGATCCAGCCGATCATGTTCGTGCTCCTGTTCACGTACGTGTTCGGCGGCGCGATCAGTCACTCATTGCCCCCCGGCGTGAGTTACATCGACTACCTGTTGCCGGGCATCCTCGTTCAGTCGGTGACGTTCCGGGCGAGCATGACAGCGATAGGCCTGTCCGACGACCTGAAGCTCGGCGTGATCGACCGCTTCCGCTCCATGCCGATGGCACGGTCTGCCGTGCTCATCGGCCGTACCACGGCCGACTTGGTCCGCAACGTCCTGATCATCCTGCTGATGATCATCGTCGGCTACATAATCGGCTTCCGGTTCCAGGCCGGCGTCGTACAGGCCCTAGCGTGCATAGCGCTGGTCAGCGCCTTCGGTCTCGCGCTGAGTTGGATCTTCGCCTTCGTTGCGTTCACCGTACGCAGCGCCGAAGCCGCGCAATCGGCTGGGTTCGTGATCCTGTTTCCGCTCGTGTTCGCGAGCTCCGTGTTCGTGCCCGTCTCGAGCATGCCGAGCTGGCTGCAGACGTTCGCGAGGCTAAGCCCGGTCAGCCTGACGGCGAACGCAGCGCGCTCCCTGGCCCTCGTCCCCGGAACACCATCCTCCCTCGGCGGCGCAGTCGCCTGGATCGCCGGCCTCCTGGCCGTGTTCATCCCGCTGTCCGTTTGGCGTTACCGGCGCATGACCTGACCCCGCGGTGCTCGATGGCCTGCTCGAGGGGTCCGGTCGGTCAGATCTCTCCGCGCCACCCGGCGCTGAAATCGCGCTGCAGGTAGGTGAGGACCGGCACTGCGAGCGTCGGGAGATACGTTGTCGACTCCGCCGCCTCGTCTGTTCCCAGCCGCGGTTCGAGGTATCTGCCGGCTGGGAGGCCGGCGAGCTCTGCGCGCCCGCCCGGGACAAACGTGCGGGGCTCGATGTCGGCCCCCGCAGCGGCGGCGATGGCCTCCGCGGCGACGTCGGCCTGCTCAGTGGCCATCCCACCGGACTTCACCGGAAAGGTGGTGATGTCTCCGACCGCCCAGATGTGTTCCAGTTCTTTTACGCGGCAGAGCTCGTCGATTTGGACGAATCCGTGCTCCTCGACCGGAACGCCGGGGATCGGCCGCCCGCGCAGTGTCGGCAGCGCGACGACCCGATCGACGTCGACCCGCTTCCCCGAGGGATGTGCCACCAGCACCTGAGGCTGTCCGGGCTCGATCTCGACCTGGTCGGCGAAGACGACCGCAACACCGACTTCGCGCAGCGCATCCGAGACGGCCGTGACCGCCTCGTCGCCGAGCATCTCTAGAGGTGACCGTTCCGGCGTGACGAGCGATGTTTCGATCTTGAGTCCCATCCCACGCGCATCCTGCGTCAGGATCAGCGCCAGTTCGTAGCCACGCAGCGGCCACACCGGCCCGGATGGGATCACCACGGCCAGCCTCCTGCTGTACCCCAGCTCGAAGTCTCGGACGAGCCCGCCGAGAGTATCGGCCCCAGTGCGGTCGTCCCACGTCGTCGCGTGCTGGACCACCGGAACCGGGTCGGCTCCCAAGGCAAGCACCAGCTCGTCGTACTCGAACTCCCGGTCAGCCGTCGTCCGCACCACCCTGCGTGCCGAGTCAACCGCGCTGACATTGAGGGGAAACCGTTGCGCGCCGGCATCAGCCATGAGGCGCTCGAGGGGAATCCGACGCATCCGACCGACGGCGTAGGGCGGTTTGGCCGCTATCGGGTGGTAGACGAGCTCGGCCTCGGGGGCGATGAGCGCGATCGCGACGCGATCCCCGGCCAGCGAGTGCAGCGCCATCACCGTTTCGAGCGCCGCCATCCCGGCCCCGACAATCAGCACCCGCATCGGCGCTTCAGCCATGGCTACCGTTCAGCTGTCCGAGTCGGGGCTCACCCGCCTGATCCTCTCCGATCACGACTCACGACGCAAGCGGGCCAGCGCCACTGCGCGCACTCGAATCGGACCCGCGAGTAGGCATGCCCAGGCCTCGACCCATGTCAGCATCTCGAGCACGTCGCTGCGACCCCGGAGCCGCCGAAGTAAAGGGCGCTGCGATTGGCGTCGAGCGCGGCTGCGCCGATCCAGAAGTGGCTCAGGAAGCGCCCTAGGCTATCTGCGCACCGGGCGGATACTGACCCTTTCCGAAGATCTTCCGCTGGTGTCGGTCGCGGTTGATACCCGACCGCGCATCGAGAACCTCCTCGAGGAGGTCACGTCGATCAACACCCGAGTTCACGCCAAAGCGCAACTCCGGTAGATCGGCAGCCGCGGCCGGAGCGCCGACGACGGCGCGCGTCCCGAAATTGGCGAGGAGCGGGACGACCGGCGCGAACTGCGCGTCCTGCTTGTGCGTTGACGAGGCCTCGTCGTTCGTTTGGACTCGGCGTTCGTTCACGAGCATGTTGAAGCCGAGGGTTCTGTCGCGATCAGCGTTGCGGGACCGTGCTTTGCGCGAGCCATTTGTACAGGTCGGATGCGAACGCACTGGGGTCGCGTGTGCGTACGTAGGTCGAGACGGCGTCGTAGAAGGCCTCCTGGAAGTCGGGGCTCAGCCCTTCGCCGTGTGCCACTGACAGCAGCACGGGCGAGGCCCAGAACGCCTTCGAGGACGCCCGCTGATACGCGGGCAAGGACGAGACGTCGACGTCGTGGACGACGGGGATTGATCCCTTCGCCTTGCTGAACGCGAGCTGCGTGGCGGGATCGTCGATCCCGCTCAGGAACGCGAGCGCGTTCCTGGCGTTCTTTGCCTTGGTTGCGGCGACGAAGACGTCGACGACGGCGAGGAAGCTGCCTCCGGTGCCGGGGAAGGGGGCGCCGTCGAATTCCTTGCCCTCGCGTGCGCCGTCGGCGATGAGCTCGCCGAAGGCCGAGTCGTTCATGGACTCGAAAGCGCACCCGCCGGCCGCGAGCTTCTTCGTCGCCTGGTCCCACGTCAGCTGGTTGGCCTCGGGGTCGGCGTAGCGCAGGATGGCGCCGAAGTTGTTGAGCGCGGTCCGCACCTGCTTGCTGCGCCAGTCCAGCCCGTTGTGCATCATGTGCTGCCAGCCGTGGGGTCCGATCGAGCTGAGCAGCGTGTTCTCGAACAGCTCGACCGTAGTGAAGCGGTCCTTGGCGCCGAGGCAGAGCGGCGTCGCGCCGGACGCCTTGATCTTCCCGAGGTCCCTGATGAACGAGTCAATTGTGTAGCCGCTCGAGGGACGTGCGACGCCAGCGCGCTCGAGGAGCTTGGTGTTGAACCACAGGACGTTGCTCCGGTGAGCGCCGGTGGGGACGCCGTAGGGCTGGTGATCGTGCATGAGCGCGGTGAGGATCGTCGGGTTCATCGTCGCGCCGAGATGCTCGCGCGCGAAGACTGAGGCGACGCTGCGGATGACGCCGCGGCTGGCATAGCCCTGGACCGACTTTCCGGCGAACGTCTGCCAGACATCGGGCGGGTCGTTGCGCTGGAGTCGTTTCGCGAGTTCGACGATCGCGTTGGAGCCGGCGCCGCCAGCGACCGCCGCGTTGATCGCCCTGACCCCCGGATTTGCCTGGCGGAAGGCGGCGAACAAGGCGTTGAGGGCCACCGCCTCGGATCGTGAGGTCCACCACGACACGACCTCGAGTTGCTTGGTGCTCGTCGCGGGGCTCGTCGGCGCCTGGCTGCCACACGCGCTGACCACGATGACCACGGCGGCGGTGGCGATCATGATCCGCCAGCGTCGGCTCACCCCGCGCCCCCGGCGGGTTGCGGCGGGCTCGCGCCGGTCGGCGGAGCGACGTCGTGGGCTGGTTGGCCGCCCGTCACGCTCGGCTCGGCCTTGAGGTCGTAGAGTGCGTAGAGACCGACCAGCGCGAAGCAGAAGGCCGGGACGATGAACGAAAAGGCCGGGCTGGTCGCATCTACAAGCTTGCCCTGGAGCACCGGCATGAACGCGCCGCCCACGATCGCCATGACGAGGCCAGCCGCTCCGAACTTTGTCGCCGGGCCGAGGCCCTTCAGCGCCACGCCGTAAATCGTCGGGAACATCAGCGACAGGCAGAAAGACAGCGACACGACGGCGATCACGCCCGCCATGTTCGGATTCCCCATCGCGAAGGCGCACAGCGCAACGGCGAGGAACGCGAGCACCGCGAGCACCTTCGTGGCCCGGACGAATCCGATCACCCAGGTCATGAGAAAGCGCGACGCGAGGAAGATCAAGAGACTCAGCTGCAGATATGCGCCTCCCTTAGCGAGACTGCCGCCGAGCGCCTGACCCACATACTGGATCAGATACGTCCACGTGCACACCTGGGCGCCCACGTTCATGAACTGGGCACCCACCCCGTACCGGTAGCGCTTGTTGCGCCACAGGAGGCCAAACAGCGCGCGAGTGCCGCCCTCGTACCGGCCCGCGTCCGAGAACTCCTCCACGATCGGCGGCGCCTTTTGAGTTGCGATAGCGCCCGCGATCAACATCAGCAGGATCGCGAGGCCGACGTATGGCGCCATGACCGCCCCCAACTCGCCGGCGCGGATGGTGTGTATCTGATCCGGCGTGAGCGACGAGATATCGACTGGATCGGCGAGCCTGGGCAGGATCAGCGTCGAAGCCAATAACACGCCGAGGTTCGTGCCAACCGGATTGAACGCCTGGGCGAGGTTCAAGCGACGCGTTGCCGTGCTCTCCGGACCCAGCGCGATGACATACGGATTCGCTGACGTCTCGAGCATCGAGCAGCCCGCCGCCATCGCGAACAGGGCGACGAGGAACGCGTCATAGGTCATGATCTTGCTCGCCGGGAAGAACAGAAACGCGCCGACCGCGGCGAGAGCAAGACCGCTCAGGATGCCCGTCTTGTAGCCAAAGCGCTGATTGATGAAGGCCGCCGGGAGCGCCAGTAGGAAGTACGCGCCGAAATACGCGAGCTGCACAAGCGACGCTTGAAACGTGCTCATGTCGAAGATGCGCTTGAACCCGGCGACCATCGGCGTCGTCAGGTCCTGCGCGATACCCCAGGCCGTAAAGCAGCAGATGAGCGCGATAAACAGCACCACCATGCCTCTGCCGATCAGCGGCTGGCTTCGCGCTTGCTCAGGGCGTTCGACAACAACGCCCTTGGCGATGCTGCTCACGACTCACGCTCCTCTTCGCGGCCGCGTTCACCTTCTCAGCGCACTCTACCCGCTAATGGTGCGAGAGACGCGGCGCACCGGCGATATCGGCGTCAGACCGGTGCTCCTTAGCGCACACGGAGAGGTGGCCCGTGTTCACCCGGAAAACAGGAGTTCGACTAGTGGGAACATCGTGACCTTGGGTAAGGCAGTGGTGCCCTCGTCGAGGTGACTGCGGCGATCAGGCGCCCCTCTGCGCCAGGCGGCCGTCGGCCAACGCGTCGAGGTCGATTTCGTCCAGGGAGGTGACCAGCACATCCGGCTCGGCGGCGGCGAGGAGCTCCTCGTCATGCGCGCGCGAGAGGCCGAGGGCCGCCATTCCGCCGGCCTTGGCCGCCTGGATTCCGGACACCGCGTCCTCGACGACGAAGCACTCCTCCGGCGGCACGCCGAGCTCCTTGGCCCCCGTAAGGAAGATCTCGGGGTGCGGCTTTCCCTGCGCGAAGTCGCGCCCCGAGATGTCGGCGTCGAAGAACTCGAGGAGGGTGAGCCCCGGCGTCACCTGCTCGGACCGTAGGCCGTTCTCCTGCGCGAAGGTGTCAAGGCGGATCTTGCGCAGGAAGAGGCCCGCGTTCTTGGACGAGGAGGCGGCGGCGACCCGGATCCCGGCGTCCTTGACCGCGATGATGAACCGCAGCGCGTCGGGGTAAGCGGTGAACTCGCCGGCCTCGATGAGCTCGATCACCATCGACTGCTTGCGATCGCCGTACGTCCTCGACCGCGTCTCCGCGTCCGGGACGCCGAAGTACTCGAGCGCCGCCTGCGCGCCGCTGAAGCGCGGCTTGCCCGACATGACCTGCTGGTAGACCTGCGGGGTGAAACGCTCGGGTGAGTAACTCGTCTCGGGCCGGACGTCGCTCCACTGCGTCTCCATGAGCTCTTTCAGCGCATCGCGCCAGGCCCGTTCATGCGGCGAGTCGACCAATACCCCGTCAACGTCGAAGATCGCGCCGCGAAATCCACTAGCCACTGTTCTCCTCTCCGTCGCTATTGCGTGACGCTCGTCGTCGCCTTGAGCGCGAATGTGTGCTGGTCGCCGGCACGCAGCTCACGAACCTCGTCGCCCACGGCGACGCGGATTGGCCGGCTGAGTCCCTCGGCCGGCACGGCGATCGTCAGCCCGCCGTCGGCAAGCGTGACCCTGATCGGCGTGCCCCGGAACTGCATCGGGAACGACAGCCCTTTCAGCCGGTCGGTGAGCCTTGGGCTGAAGTGAAGGACGCCGTCACGGATGTCGCTGCCGATGTATCCGCGCTGGATCAGATCGAGCGTCCCCGACATCACCCCGAGGTGGATGCCCTCCTTGGTCGTGCCACCCTGGACGTCTCCGATGTCGCTCTCGAGCGCCACGATGAAGCGATCCCAGGAGCTCTCGGGATCCAGCGAGGCAAGGGCCGCGGCGTGAGTGATGAAACTCAGCGTCGAGCCGTGCGAGGTCCGCGCGTCGTAATAGTCGATGTTCCTGCGCGCGGTGTCGGGCCCGTACTCGTAGCCCAGCCGCTGGAACACACGCCGCAGCTCCTCCTCGGAGAACAGGTAGAACAGCATGACCGTGTCAGCCTGCTTGGCCAGCATGTAGCGGTCGGGATCGTCTCCCTCGGCGCGAAGGATCCGGTCGAGCCGCTGGATCCTGTCGTACTTCGCCCGGTACGCGTCCCAATCCAGCTCCGCGAGCTTCTCATAGCCCTCGAACTGGCTGATGATGCCGTCGTCGTGGAACGGGACGAACATCTTGCGGCTCATCTCATCCCAGCAGGCGATCTCCTCCTCGGTAAGCCCGATGCGGTCGGACAGCGCCTCGAGGCGACTCTCGGGCAGCAGGCCGAGCACCTTCCGGGCGGTCTCGGAGATCCATGCCACCATGACGTTCGTGTAGGCGTTGTTGCGCAGCCCGCCCTCGGCCGCGTCCGGATACTTCTCGTGGAACTCGTCCGGGCCCATGACCCCGTGGATCTCGTAGCGGTCCCGGTCCGGGCTGAACGTGGCGATCGAGGCCCAGAAGCGCGCGATCTCGAGCATCATCTCGGCGCCGTACTCGCGCAGGAAGTCGAGGTCCTCGGTCGCCTCGTAGTAGCTCCAGATGTTGTAGAAGATCGCGGCGTTGACGTGCCGCTGGTTGTGACTGAGGTCCGGCTCCCATCGGCCCGACAGCGGGTTGAGGTGGACGACCTGCGTCTCTTCCCTGCCGTCGCTCCCGCTTTGCCACGGGTACATCGCGCCCCGGTAGCCGGCCTCGCGCGCGGCGGCCCGGGCCTGGCCAAGACGCCGGAAGCGGTACATCAGCAGCGCGCGGGTGATATCGGGAAGGCGGAAGTTCAGGAAGGGATAGACATAGAGCTCGTCCCAGAAGACGTGCCCGCGATAGGCCTCGCCGTTGAGGCCTCGCGCCGGGACACCGGCGTCCCGGTCGGCCGTGTAGCGGGAACAGACCTGCAGGACGTGGGAAATGTGGAAGCGCAGGAGAAGCTGGACCCGATCGTCCCCCGGCAGCCGCATGTCGCACGCACGCCACAGCTCATCCCAGGCCCGTTCGTGACGCTCGAGCGCCTCGGCGAACCCGGGATAGCGGCCGGCGGACTCCCCCGCGCTCCCCAGCGGTTCGCTGATGGCGCGGTCGCGTGAGGTGTAGAACGCGACCATCTTCTCTAGGCGCACCGGCTCGCCCGCGCGCGCGTCGCAGGCGACGACCTGTTGGATGTAGTCCTCGGTCTGGAACAGGCTGCGCTGGACGTCCACGGCCTCGTCGCCGCGAAACACGGTGGTGCGGGCGGCTTGGGCGACGTAGAGGTTCGACTGGCGGGTCTGCACCTTCAGCGCGATGACCTCGGGGCCGAACGTCCGCGGGGACACAGGGTCGAGGTGGCGGCCCTCGAGCTTCCGCATAGCGGGCGACGCCGCGGTTGGTCACGCGCCCATCGATCGCAGAGACGACCTCCAGCCGGCCGGACCAGTTCTGCGGGGTGATGACCCACTCGATGGCCGACTGGTGATGGTGGGCCATGCTGACGAACCGGCGACTGCGCAAGCTCGTTTCCCTCCCGGCCCGGTCACGGAAGCGCAGGGTCCGAAACAGGAGCGCGTAGCGGATGTCGTACTCGTGGCGGTACTCGAGCAGCTCGACGTTGTCCAGGCCGATCGCGTCATCGCCCTCGATCCGCAGCTTGAGCACGAGCCAGTTCGGCAGGTTGACGAGGTCCTCGTTGAGGACGGGACGGCCGCCCATCACGGTGGTCTCGCGGTTGAAGCCGCCGTGCGCGTATGTCCCCGGGTAGTGAACCTCGTCGGCGTCCTCCCATTCCGCCGCGCCGCGCGTGCAGAAATAGCCGTTGCCGGTCGAAGTCAGCGCCTCGCGCAGCCCTTCCTCGCGGGGCTCGAAGCTCTCGTAGGCGAGGGCGAAGGCCTCGTCGAGGCGTCGCTCGCTCACCGAGCCAGCCGGTCCAGGAATCGTTCCACCTCCTCGATCGAATCCAGCACGAACGCGGCCGACGTGCCACGGCCCCCGACCTCCGGATCGTCGGCACGGCCGACGAAGATGCCGATGCCCCGGCCCGACAGCGCCCGGAAGGCGTCCTCGTCGGTGATGTCGTCGCCCAGGTACAGCGGCGCGACGTCGTCGCCGTCCAGCCTAAGCGCCTCCAGGAGATACAGCACCGCCCTGCCCTTGTCCCACTCGAGCCGCGGCTGAATCTCGTAGACCATCTTGCCCGGGGTGACCTTGAGCTCGTCGGGATGCTCGGCCAGCAGCCGGTCGACAATCGCCGCGATCCTCGGCCGGTCGGCGTCGGCGACGAGCCGGTAGTGCAGCGCGACCGATGCCTTCTTAGGCTCAACGAGCGACCCCTCAATCGGATCGGCCTCCTCCCGAACGCGTGCGGTGACGCGCTCGATCAGCTCCTCGAAGTCACCGCCCGCCTCGTGCTCGAGCGTGCCCTCCTGCGGGCTCCAGATGTCGAAGCCGTGGCTTCCGGCCACGATCAGGTCGTCGACGCCCATCAGCTCCTGGACCACGCGGCGGTCGCGGCCGCTGACCACGCACACGGGGCAGCGCTCGGCGAGCCCCCGGACGGCCTGGCGCATGCTCTGCGAGATCACGGCGTCCTCGGGGCGGTCGACGATCGGAGTCAGCGTTCCGTCGTAGTCGAGGAAGATGGCCGGTCGGCGCCCGGCGAAGCGCCGGGTGAGCTCCCCCTCGTCGCGCAGCGCATGGGGCAGGGCGCCGATGCTCGCTGCCGCGGTCATCGCAGTCGCGTTGCGAGGTCGTCGATCGCGCCGACGATTAGGGGTTTGCCGATGCGGTGCCCCTGCCGCTGGCAGGGCGCGTGATACGTGACGGTGAGCCACAGCGGCCCAAAGTCCGTCCGTAGCTCGCCGCGGTCGTGCAGCATCATGACCGAGCCCAACCGTTGCCGCACGCTATGAAAAGCATTGGCCTGCAAGAGCGACGTCGACCTCGGCTCGCGTCGGCGGGTCGGCGCCCGGCCGGGAGCATGTGATCGCGGCTATCAGGGCCGCTGCATCGACGACGCTGCCGAGCGTCGCCTCGTCGATCGCCGCCAGCGCGTCGCGGCGCGCGCCGCCGACTAGGTCGGCACGGTGCAGCCCATCGAGCAGACCGGAGGTGAAGGAATCACCCGCGCCGACCGTGTCAACGAGATCGAGCGGCACCGCAGGCCGGCGTAACTGCAGGCCCGCGGAGACGGCGTAGACACCTGCACCACCGCGGGTCACGACGACGAGGGCGGGCCCCGAGGCGAGCCAAGCCTGCGCGACCTCCTCATCGGGCCGGTCAGGGTAGAGCCAGCGAAGGTCCTCGTCGCTCGCCTTGACGACGTCGGACAGAGCGACGAGACGCTCGATGTCCGATCGCGCCCGCGCCGCGTCTCCGAGCAGCGCGGGCCGCACGTTCGGGTCGTACGAGACGGTCACTCGACCCCGCTCGTGTTCCCGCTCCACAAGATCCACGACGCTCTCCTTGCCGGGTGGGAGAACGGTCGCCAATGAACCAGTGTGCAGACAGCGTGTCTCGATCGCGAGCGGCGCCAGGGGCCCCACATCCCAGTCGATCCGGAAGTCGTAGGAGGCGATCCCCGCAGCGAGGGTCGCGATCGCCAGGCTGGTCGACGCACCCCCCTCCGGGCCTCCCTCGACACGCACACCGCTGGCTTCCAGGTGCGCCGAGATCATCTCTCCGAACGCATCCCGCCCCAGACGCGTCTTGAGCGTCACCGGGACGCCCAGCCGGGCGAGACCAAGCGCGACGTTTGCCGGGCTGCCACCCGGATGTGCGGCCAATGTCCGGCCTCCGCGCTGCCCGACCAAGTCGATGAGCGCTTCCCCGACGACAACGAACATCCGCGTTTCCTCACTCGACGAGATCGGTGGACGCCCACGCCGCCGCACCGAGCGGGCCGCGGCGGACGCCGCCCTCGCGACATCATAATGGTCCCCGAACCGCCCTCGTCGTCAACCCGGAACGAGGTTCCGGGGCAGACACTCGGGGTAAGAACGGCATATCAGCGATCAGGAGCGCCCTCTCTTCCTCGTGGTCACCATCAAGCCTCGACTGGACCGGCTTGAGGAAGCTGAGGCGCAGCTGCAGTCCATGCGTCAGAATTCCCTCACCGAACCGGGATGCGTCTTCATGCACCTGGTGCAGCCGCAGGACGAGGCGAACACGTGGGTGATGCTCGAGATGTTCCGCTCTCGCGCGGCTTGGGACGAGCACATGCGCCAGCCCTACAACACCGAGGGGAACATCATCCTCGAGGACCTGCTGCGCGAGCCCTCAGACCTTCGCTTGTTCGACGAGAAGTAGGTTTACGCCTCCGACGAGGCGGCGCCGCGCATCAAGCCCGGCCACGGCGGGCGACCGGGTCAGCACATGCGCAGCCGATGATCCGGCGCTAACAATGCAGCCAACGCTGGATGTGTCCTTGGCGAGCGAGCTCGGTCGTCGCCTTCCTATTGCCTGCAGATGCGTGACTCCGATTGCTGTCACGTGCTCTCAGGTTGCTCGTCTCCGGGCCATGCGCCGGTCGCGCGTGCGAACGCGTGTCGCAACCCGTGGTCGACCAGCCCCCTGATCAGGGAGAAGAGCGCTCCCTCGATCAGGAGGGCGATGACGAGCTTGAGCAGGTTGATCTCGCGGTGCTCGGCTTTCGGGGCCTCTTGGTCGTCGACTACTCCCCAGATCAGGGTGAACAGCTTCTTGCCGATCAGACCGGCGAGCAGTCCGCTGCCGACGCTGACCGGCACGAACATCACCTTCGACATCGCTCACCTCGCTGTACGTTGTGGTTGCTGGTTGTCACCGTTTCGGTTCCCGTCGCATCGGTAGGTATGGCTCGCGGTCGTCGGGCGTGCCTCCCTCTATCTGGCGCCCCCGCTCGATCTCGGCGTTCAGCTCGGCCCCGAGCAGGATCACGGTGTTGGTGATCCACAGCCAGACGAGGAAAATGATCACCGAGGCCATCGTGCCGTAGGTCTTGTTGTACGAGGAGAAGTGGGCGACATAGAACGCGAATGCACCGGAGGCGAGCACCCACAACGCGACGGCGATGAGGCCGCCGGGGGTCACCCATCGGAATCCTGGTTGGCGCACGTTGGGCGCGGCCCAGTAGAGGATCGCCAGGATGAACGCGACGACGAGCAACAGTACCGGCCATTTGGCGATGTCCCAGATCGTCACCGCCGAGTGCCCGACTCCGATCACGTTCCCGACCTGCTCCGCCAGGCCGCCGGTGAAGACCACCGCGGCTGCGGTGATCGTGAGCAGCACGACGGTGATCAGCGTCACTCCCAGGCGAAGCGGGATCGTCGTCCAGATCGGCCGTCCCTCCTCGACGTCCCACACGATGTTGGAGGCGCGCATGAACGCGGCGATGTAGCCCGAGGCCGACCACAGCGCGAGCACGAGTCCAACGACGAACAGGATCCCGGCCGTGCTCCGGTGCGACTGGATGTTCTGGATCGCGCTCGTGAAGATTTGGCGGGCGTCGCTGGGCGCCGCCTTGCCGAGGTTCTGGATCAGCGACTGGGTTACCGAATGGCCGAGGAGGCCGAGCAGCGACACCAACACGATCAGCATCGGGAAGATCGCCAGTACGCCGTAGTAGGTCAGCGCCGCGGCCAGATCGCCGAGGTTGTCGGCCTTGTACTCGCGCAGCGTGCGCTTCAATACCCCCGGCCACGCCCGGCGGGGAAGCTCCGTCGGTTGGTCGGGCTTGTTCCCGTCGCGCTCGCGGTCGGCTTCGCGCAGGTGCGATCGTTCGCGCATCGCCATCGCCTACCGGCGGCGCAGGATCCACCCGACGAGGACCCCACCGGCGAACGCTCCGGCCGCGGCGAACGGTAGCGGCTTGCGCTGCACCGTTGAGGCGAGCTGTTGGGCTCCGGCGCCGGCGGAATCGGGGGTCGCCCCGCCTGCCCTCGTGGTGAGCTCGTCCTTCTTGTGCTGGGCGCTGTCCCTCATCTGAGCGATCTTGTCCTTGGCTTGCGCTTTCACGTCGGCCTTCCCCGCCAGCGCCTCGACGGTGTCGCCGAGCTCTTGTCGGGTCTGCTCGATCTCCGCCTCGATCTCCTGGGGGGTCTTCTGTTGCCCTTCGCCCGCTGTGGCGCTCACTGCCGCCCCTCCTTCACTCGCTGCTTGGTCCATTCCACGTCCTCCTTCACGCTCTCGACGGCCTGCTCGGGTACGGGCGGGACGCCCTGCTTGACCTTGTTCTTGCCCGTCAGCGCGAGCACGCCGGCGATCACGGCGTAGACCGCGGTCACGATCAACGCCGCCAGCCATCCGGCCACCGCCGTCGCCAGGGCCAGGATCAGGCAAGCGGTCAGGGCGCCGAGCGCGTAGAGCCCGAACATGCCGGCGCCGCCGAACATGCCGGCGCCCAAACCCGCCTGCTTGCCTTTCACGGCAAGCTCGGCTCTGGCCAGGTCGACCTCCTGTCGCGCCAGCGCCGTGGTCTGATCGGACAGCTGCGTGAGGAGCTCCGCGATCGTGCGATCGGTCAAGCTCGACTCTTCGCTGCCGGGGCGGACTTCTGCCATCGGACGACTCCCTTCCGTTACTTGGCGTTCGAGCCCTGAGAGCTCGCCTCACGGTTGGTGATCAGCTCACGCAGCGCTTCGCGACCGTCGTCGTTGGACACGAGGTACGCGCCGTACGCGCCGGCGAGGGCGGCGAGCACGAGCAGCGCTCGCCGCCCTCGACGTGGTCGACGGGGTGCCTGCGCCGCGTCGATCGCACATACGAGCTTCCAGCTCGCGATCGCCGCCTCTTGCGCGCGGCGTCGCACACGCTTGTCCTTGACCGCCTTGCCGGGACGCTTGCCCCGGGCCCGGCGATAGGTGTCGTGTCCCGCACTCGCCGCCCGCCGGAGCGCACTCCGGACCTCGCTGTCATCCATCAGTGCCTGCAGATACGGCGCGGCTGCCACCGCCCGATCGCTCACAGCCATCTCGGCTCCGTCATCTTCTCCTCCTAGTCCCACGCGGCCAGTCCCATGTAAATGGGACAGATGGCTCTCACATACCCATCAAGATGGGACTCAATCCGAGCCTGCTCAGGAATTTGAGACAAGATGGCCCTGGTTGTGGGACAGAGGCCGGGTGATGTGTCTCCGTCAGAGGTCCGAGGTGGTACAAGGGGAGGTGGCAGACCCCGCCGAAGCCCCGCCTCCGGCCGCGGCCGGCGCCGTCGGACCCACTCGCGCCGACGCGCTCGCGAGTCGCCAGCGGATCCTCGCGGCCGCCGGAGCGCTCGCCGGTGACCGCCACGTGACCATGGCCGAGCTGGCGGCGGCGGCCAAGGTCGGCCGCTCAACGCTGTACCGCCACTTCCCCACCCGAGAGGCGCTCGAGCAGGCGCTCGAGGACAGCGACCGCGAGGCGCGCCCGAGCCCCGCGGCGTCGCCGCCGACCGGCCGCGTGGCCACGCTGCCATTCCGCGCGCCCGGGCAGCTCGGGCGGGACAGGCCGCTCGCGCTCGAGGTGACGCGGATCCTCGACGAGGTGCCGCCGCACCTGGTGCCCGATCAGCTGGTGGCCGAGGCGCGACGGGCAGCCGGTGTGGCCGTCGCGCTGTATGTAGTCGACATCGACGGCTCGAATCTCCTCCGCCTAGCCGGCTCCGAGGAGTTTCCCGACCGTCTGGAGGATCCTCCGGCGCTCGGACCCGAGATCGTGCCCGAGGGGCTGCCGGCGTTCTACGAGCGGCTCGAGCAACAGTTGCCCGGTTGCGTAGCCGAGCCGCTCTGGCTGAGGGGAAGGGTGACCGGGCTGCTGCTCTGCGTGGGGACGCCGCTCGCCTCGTTGGCGGACATCGCCAAGCAGGGCGCGGCTGCGCTCGAGCTGGCCAACGATTACACCGATTACATCGAAGCCGCCCGCCGCCGCAAACCGACCACGCCGGCCGCCGAGGTCCAACAGCATCTGTTCCCGCCGCGTATCGCCCGGATCGCCGGCGCGCAGCTCGCCGGGACGCTGCTTCCCACCTACGAGGTCGGCGGCGACTGGTTCGACTTCGTCGAGAACCGCGACGGCGCTTGGCTCGCGATCGCCGACGCCCCGGGCAACGGCCCTACCGCCGCCGGACTCGGGGCCGCCGCGCTCGGCGCGCTGCGCGCCGCGCGGCGCAGCGGCCAGGATCTCGAGCACGCGCTGGCGAGCGTGCACGAGACAGTGCGTCGCCTAGGCAACCGCGAGTTCCAAATCACCGCGGTAATGGCGCGGTGGCGCGCCGCCACCGCGACGCTCACCTGGATCAACTGCGGCCACCCACCCGCCTACCTGGCTGACAGCGACGGCCACCTTCGCCAGCTCGAAGGGCCCGAGCATCCACCCCTCGGCGCTCCGGACTCCGAGCCCCGCTACACGCCGACCCACCTGCAGCTGCACTCCGGGGAGCGCCTGATCCTCGTAACCAACGGAATCGTCAACCGGCGCGTCCATGGAGGCGGCCGGTTCGGCGCCGACGGCATCGAGCGCGCGCTCGAACGCGCCGAGAGCCCCACCGCCGCCGCCACCGCGATGGCGATCCAGCAGGCAGTCACCGACTGCTGGCGCGAGCCACTCGAGGACGACGCGACCGTGGTCGTCATGGCAATCGACTAGCCGCTGGTCTGACCGCGCGTGGACTCGCGCGCCAAGGTGAAGACCTCCACCGCGACGTCCCGGAGGGTGTCGAAGCCGCTGACGAGCGCCTGGGTGCGCCTCCCGAGCGCACGCTCCACGATCGATCGCAACCGGTCTTCGAGCGCTCTCGTGAGGACGAACCGATACTCGCGCAACAGTTCCTGCTCGCCAAGGGACGCGAGGTTGCGCTCTTGAACGGTCATCGTGTCCTCGAGCACGACGACCAGCGTGTCGGCTCCAGCGAAGTGCACGTGGGATTTGGTGGGCCCGCGTCCTAGCGCGTCCTTATACGCAGCTACCATCGCGTTGGCAATCTCGAGCTGCGGGCTCGCGAGGTGTGTCGGATACGCGCTCGCTCGGGGATCGTTCGTCGTCGCACTCACCGGCCGCTGTGGAGGCAACGCATGCGTTTGTTCGGTTGCCACGGTGGGGATTGGGCGGTAGGCCTCGCCGGGTCGCGAGTGCGTGCCCGGGCCAGCGCGGTCGATGGCCCGGCGAGGTCGGCCGTCCCGAGCCTTCGCGGGTCAGGGAAGGTTCTGGTTGGTCGAGGCGAACGGCTGGCTGCTCGACTGTGCCAGTGATCTCTATGACGCGCTCGGTGCCGTCCAAGAACTCGACCGGCCAACGAGAACAAGTGATCTGGCGGGGCGCCCGGAGGCGTCCCGCCAGATGTGGGCGGAGGGAGGAGAGAGGATCCCTCTGTGAACTCACCGGCTGAGGATGGCGCTGGCAGCTTCACGTATGCAAGGGTCGAACGACGGGTCGGAGCGTTCAGTGCTTCAGCGGCCACGAGCCTGCGGGGGCTGACGGTTTACCGGCCGGGTAGAAGCCGGGCGCTCGGTCAGCGCTCGCGCTTCGGACCGCCAACTGGTCCCGCAAGGTTCAGGTCGGAGTAGGTCGCCGCCGCCGATCACGGCGCTTTCGCGGGAACGATGCACGTTCAGAGCATCGAGCAGGCCAACCAAGGCGAGCACCCGGTGTACCTGGCCACCCTCGCGGCATGCGATCGCGAATCGGCGGTTCTGGGGAGTGAGCCGCTGGAGTGCGTCGACGAGAACATGCACCCCGGTCGAGTCCATGAACGGGACCCCGGACAGATCCACGACGACCGGACCGGTGTCGTGCTCGAGAACCGGCAGTAGGGCCTCCCGCAGCACAGGCGCGTTCCCGAGGTCGATGTCCCCGTCGACACTGAGCACCGCAACGTCCTGATCATCGCCTTGCGCCACTAGCAGGCGCACCGACAACGAGCCGTCCGTGCACCACGGCGCGCCGGCCCGCGCCTCCCCGGCGAGCCAGAGATCTGATCGCATCGGCGCTCTGCGGAGGCGGAGACGATCGGCCACTTGTTCGTGGGCGCGGTGCATTGCGGCATCAGCTCCCCGGATACCTCACTGGTGAGGAACTACGGAAGTTATGCTCGCAGATTGAAGAGATATTGTCAAACTATCTAAGATGTACTAGATGCGAAGTGCGCGCATATTGCTGACAAAACGAATCGGTGAGGGTCCTTCGCGATACGCTCAGCCCGTGGCTGGCGCTCGCGGCATCTACAGCATCGGGGCAGTCTCTCGGATGCTCGGTCTGTCTCAGCCGGCGATCCGCAGTTGGGAGGACCGCTACGGACTGATCGTGGCCCAGCGCAGCGAAGGCGGGCGAAGGCTCTACACGCGCGATCAGATCGACCAGCTGCAATTCGTCAAGGAGCGCCTCCATGAAGGTCTGTCCGCCGCCGACGCACACCGCCTGCTCGCCGAACGTCAAGCGGGCACAGAGCCGATCGTGGAGCGGCCGACATCGAATTCGCCCGCGCGCGCGGTGGTCCTGTTGGCGGAGAGCGATCGGCATGGCGCGGAACTCAACGACTTCTTCCTCCGCGCCGACGGCTACGAGGTCGAGATAGCACTCACCGCACACGACGCTGAGGAGATGTTCGCCTCCCAGGAGCCGGCGCTGTCGATCGTTGAGCTGATGATCTCAGGGGGCGTCGGCCGGGACCTATGCGAACGACTGAAAAAACGCCGCGCGACGCCGGTGCTGTGCATCTCGAGCCTGGATCTCCACAAGCAAGCGCTGGCCGCGGGCGCAGACGCCTTCCTCAAGAAGCCATTCGAGCCGCAGCAGCTTGTGTCGACCGTGAGGGACCTAATCGGCCGTAGCGGACTCATGCGCCGAGCCCCGGACGCATCTTGATGAATGAGCGTTTCTCAAGCGGCAACCACCATTTGGACGCGGTCCTCGGCGGGGGCCTGCCGGCGAACGCGCTCAACATGATCATCGGTCTGCCGGGCAGCGGCAAGACGATCCTGGCCGAACAGTTCATGTTCCACAACGCGTCCCCGCAGCGGCCGGGCATGTATCTCTCGACGGTCTCAGAACCGCTCGAGAAGGTTCTCCGCTACGGGCAACGCCTTGACTTCTTCGATGCCCAGGCGATCGGGACGAGCGTGTTCTTCGACGAACTGGGCCAGAAGCTCAACGACGGCGGCCTCGACGATGTTCTCTCCCACGTTCGCGCGCTGATCACAGAGCGCCGGCCGGGCGTGATCGCAATCGACAGCTTCAAGGCGCTGTCGGTCTACGCACCGAACGCGCAAGCCTTCCGCGAATTCCTGCATGAGCTTGGCGGCATCCTCACGGCCTTCCCCACGACCACTTTCTGGGTCGGCGAGTACGGGCGGGACGAAATCGCGACCGCACCGGAGTTCGCGGTCGCCGACGGGATCATCTCGCTCACCACACGCCGCGAAGCCGAACGCGCGATCCGCCACCTCGAGGTCCTCAAACTTCGGGGCACCGGATTCATGTCTGGGGAGCATGCCTACAGGATCGCCCACGACGGCTTGCACGTATTTCCCAGGCTCGCGGAAAGCGTCCCCGTCGAGACGTACGAGATGCAGACCGAGCGCATGTCCTCCGGCATCCCCGCGATCGACGAAATGCTCGCCGATGGGTATTGGCCGGGCGCGTCCACCATGGTTGCCGGGCCGTCAGGGTCAGGGAAAACGCTCATGGGGCTGCACTTCATCTTCAACGGCGCCGCCGCGGGACAAGCCGGGATCATCGCGAGCCTCCAAGAGAACACCACGCAGCTCGATCGGATCGCCAAAGGCTTTGGCTGGTCGCTGGCCAGCGAATCGGTCGAGCTGATGTATCGCTCACCCGTGGACCTCTACCTGGACGAGTGGTTCTACGAACTTCTCGAGATCATCGAGCGGACCAGCGCACGCCGCGTGTTCATCGACAGCCTCGGAGACCTACGGCGCGCAGCCGTCGACGAACTGCGCTTTCGCGAATATCTCTACTCGCTGCTGCAACGCTGCGCGAACCAACAGATCAGCGTCATGATGAGCCAGGAAACACCAGCGCTGTTCGGCATCGCGCACCTTTCCGAAGACGGCATCTCCCACCTCTCCGACAACGTCATCCTGCTGCAGTTCGTGCCTCGAGATGCGCAACTACGGCGTGCCGTGACCGTCCTCAAAACCCGCGCAAGCAGACACGATCCCGACGTCCGCGAGTTCAAGATCACCCCGGAAGGCATCGTGCTCGACGAACCGCTCAGCAACTCGACGCGGTAACCACACGCATCAACGCGAAGACACCGACGCCGCCCGCGCTGGCTCAAGGGTCAGCGATTTCGCACCATCGGGGACACCTGCGCCGGCGCGAAATGCGCTACCCCTCGCCGTTGTCAACCGCAGACGCGCATGTACGGGCGGGCGGGGAGGATGTCAAGCCACTCAGCCGGGGTGAGGTCCCGGCCGGCGACCTGGCAGGCGAAGCGACTCCCAGCTGCCGACGTCGGTCGGCCACTGCGCTGCGTCGCTGTTGTCCTGGCGACGGCTAACGAGCCGTCCAGTTCGGGCCACGTCAGCCCGCTGCCCGAGGCGCCGCTCCCGCCGCACGGACGTCACGCAGCCGTTCCTCGGCACGTTGCAGCTCTCCTTCGAGCTCTCGCAGGCGGGGGCTCGGTCGCACGCCCCACCTGTACAGCTCCGCGCGCAGGAGCGCCACCCGGTCGTGGCAATCGCACACGTCGGCCTGCGCCAACTCGATCTCGCGGGCCCGGCTCACGAGTCGAACCCCACCCGGGACAAAGGCCTCGTCACGTCGGGGCTAGAGCCCGCGGCTGCGAGCATCCTCCGCGAGCGCTGCGCCCATCGCGCCGGGCTCGGTCTGCGCTTGGAGCTCGGCGATCAGCCTGCTATGTCGCTCGGATTCCCGATGCACGGAGTCCTGCAGGCCCTCGATCAGCCGCTCCAGGTGCGCGACTCGCGCCTCGAGGGCGGGCACACGATCGTCCTCGGTGTCGACCGTCGAGCGCCGCTCCGATGCTTCTGAGCCAGCCCCCGTTAGACGGACCTGGCGGATTCGTGCGAGGAGTCCCTCACGCTCACCCATGGTCATCCTCTCCCCGATCGCTTCGGTGGCACGGCCCGGGGCGCGTACCGCCGCCGCTCTTCGGCTGTCATGGGGCGGATCACGAGCGTGCCGTTCCGGACCTGCTCATTGATGAGATCAAGCTTGGCCTGGCGCTTCTCCTCGGCTCTCTCACGCGTCGTCTTCATCGCGGCGTCTCCTTCCTGGGCCGGCGCGGTCCGACTGCTGGGAGGGAGATTCGCTGCGTCGGCCGAGAAGAACCTCACGGGCGAAGGACCCGCCCACCTCCAAGAACGCTAGCACCTGCGCGCGCGGGCGAGGACCGCAGGCCTTGCGCGGCGACAGTCGCGCCACCCGCTCCGCATGCCAAGATCTCGTCGTCATGGCCTCGATAACAGAGATCACCGTTCTTGGCGGCCAGCGCTATCGCGTTGAGGGCGAGGCCAAGGATGTCGAGCGTCTCATCCTCGATGCGGCGCGTGGGTCGATAATGCAGTTCGCCTGGATGACTGACGTTCAGACCGGAGACTCGCTCGCTATCAATCCCGAGTGTGTAGTGATGCTTCGGGTTCTCGGCGATTAGCCGCCCGACCGGACCGCGGGCGACGGCAGATGCGAGCTGCTACGTTCGGTAGGAGCGGTCGACGACGTCGGCCGCGAGGCAGCTCGCTTGGGTCCCGCCATGAGCGGTTCGGGTCAGCCATAGCCTCCCGAACCGTCCGCGGCCCATCAGCGCCGCAAGGAGCCGTACCGATGTCAACGCAGTCCTTTGCCGATCTCGGCGTAACACGCGCCGTGGTCAACTCACTTGCCGAGCGCGGCATCACCAGCCCGTTCGCGATTCAGCGCCGGGTGATCGGCGATGTTCTCGCCGGGCGCGATGTGCTCGCGAAATCGCCCACCGGATCGGGCAAGACGCTCGCTTTCGGGATTCCGATCGTCGAGCGGATCAACGCCGAGGATCCCAGACCCTCGGCCCTGGTTCTGGCACCGACGCGCGAGCTCGCCTCCCAGATAGTCGAGGAGATTCACGCCGTCGCGCACTCGCGCGCCCTCCGTGTGACCGCTGTGTACGGCGGCGCCGGCCTGGTCAAACAGGCGCGGGACGCGGCCCGGTCGCATGTGCTGGTCGCGACGCCCGGGCGGCTCGAGGATCTGCTTGCCCGTGGCGTGTTCACGCTCGAGGCGATCCGGATACTCGTGCTTGACGAGGCCGATCGGATGCTCGACATGGGCTTTCGGCCAGCCGTTGACCGGATCGTCGCGCAGTGTCCGCCGGCACGCCAGACGCTGTTCTTCTCGGCCACGCTGGACGGCGAGGCCGGACTCGTGGCGCGACGGTACACCCGCGACGCCGCCGTCTACGAGCAAGGGCCAACGGCCCGCCGCGCGAGCATCGATGTCGAGCACCGGTTCGTCGCGGTCGCCCACGAGCACCGGATCGAGGCGCTCGTCCGCGAGTTGCAGCGCGACCGTGAGCTGACGCTGGTGTTCGTGCGGACAAAGCACGGCGCCGATCGGCTCGTCAAGCGGCTCCGCGCTCGCGCCGTCGACGCCGTGGCGATGCACGGCAACAAGTCACAGCGCCAGCGCGAGCAGGCGCTCGCGCGGTTTCAGTCCGGGGCGATCGACACGCTCGTCGCCACGGACGTCGCCGCGCGCGGGATCGACGTGACCGGGATCTCGCATGTGATCAACTTCGATCCACCCGCCGACAGCGAGACCTACGTTCACCGGATCGGACGAACCGGCCGGGCCGGTGCCCAGGGCATCGGGATCACGCTCGTCGCGCCGTCCGAGCATCAGGACGTCAGCCGCATCGCCGCGAAGCTCGGGCTCGACCACGGGCTCGGAGGCGGGACTCACGACCGCCGGGCACCGGCCCAGCCGACCGGCTCCCGCAACCGGCCTCGCGCGCGGCGGGCTCGCCACGGTCGCAAGGCTCCCAGCCGCGCTTAGACGCGAGATCGCCGGCCCGAGTCGAGTTCGGCGAGCAACTGCTGGACGCGCCGCGCGATTTCGTCGCGGGTGGCTCGGACCTCATCGCGCGGGCGGCCCTTGGGGTCGGCGAGGTCCCAATCGATGTAGCGCTTGCCCGGGATGACCGGGCACTGATCGCCGCAGCCCATCGTCACCACGACGTCGGCTTCCTGGGCGAGCTCGCGCGTGAGCAGTTGTGGCCGGCGGCCGGCGAGGTCGATCTCGAGCTCGCGCATCACGTCGACCACCTCGGGGTGCACGCGGTCACCGGGGGCGGTCCCGGCCGAGTCGGCGGTGTGGCGACCGTCGGCCGCTCGCGCGAAGAGCGCCTGGCTCATCTGCGAGCGGCCCGCGTTGTGCAGGCAGACGAACAGGACGTGCGCCATCTCCGCCGAAGCATATCCATTGACGTTCATCACTTCAATTGATATCCATATATCGATGCCTGTCGATCTGCAGCTGGCGCCGAAGACCAAGCGCGCGGCCGGTGACCGATTGCTGTGAGCCGGTGGTGTATCCCGACGTCGAGCGGGATCAGGCCGTGCGGATGTCGGTCGTGGCCAAGGCGCTGGGCGACCCGGTCCGTCTGCAGCTCATCGACGTGCTGCGCAAGCACGCGGGCAAGGTATGCGTGTGCGAGCTCGTCCCCCTGTTCGACCTCTCTCAGCCGACGGTCTCCCACCACCTCCGGGTGCTCCGCGAGGCTGGGATCGTCGGCTCAGAGCGGTTCGGGCTGTGGGCTTACCCTGGCTGCGCGCGCAACCGCGGCCGCCACCGGGGCTCACGGGTCCCAGCGCATGAACCAGATGCGCGGCCCGCCGCCCGGCGCCTGTGCCTCCTGGTGGACCCGGAAGCCGCAGCGAGCGTAGATCGCGACGTTCGCCGCCGTGCCGGTCGACAGAAAGGCGCCGGTTCGCTCGGCGCGAGCCCTGGCCAGTCCGGCCTCGATCAGCGCTCTTCCGATCCCGCGTCCCTGCAGTTCGGGCGCCACCGCGATCGAGTCCAGTTGCCATGACGGCTCCGGCGGGTCGTGGGTGGCGACCCAGTCCCAGAACGCGTCATAGCGGCGACCGCCGTCGTCGGCCAGGGCGAGGATCCGCGCTTGGTTCCACGGATGGACCTCCCACACCTGGGTCTGCTCAGGCGCGACCCAAACCGCGGCACCGTCCGCCCGTCCCGCCTCCCAGACCAGGCCGAGCGGAAGGGCCGCCTCGAGGAAGTATGCGAAGCATCGCGTGAAGCGCTCCGCGGGGTCGCCGTCCGAGCCCAGCGGCCAGCGCATCATCGGCTCGCGCACGAACGCGCGTCCGAACACGGGCGCGAGCGCCGACCGCCGCGCCGGGTCTCGCGTCACCTCGACCATCTCGTGGAAGCTATGCGGCTCGGGTGCGCGCCAGCGGCACCGGCGTGCGTCCCGCCGCCTGCCACTCCGCGCTGACCTGCTCGAGGACCTCCACCATGGCCCGCGCCGGCCGCGACTGGTATCCGGCCGGCATCAGGGCCACGATTGGCCGGGTCAGCTTGACGCCGCGAAGGGCGCAGATCCGCACATCGGGCGACACGCTGCGCGCCACCATGTCGGGCACCGGGGCCACGCCAACCCCCGCGGCCACGAAGCCCAGGATCGCCGTGTAGTCGTCGTGGTGGAAGGCGATCTGCGGATCGAATCCCTCAGCGTGACACGCGCGGATGAACCGGTCAGCGTCGGGACACGCGTTGCTGGTGCCGAGCATCCACCGTTCGTCTGAGAGCTCGCCCAGGCGCACGCGGCTGCGGCCGGCCAGCCGATGCCCGCGCGGCAGGGCGATCAGCATCGGCTCCGACAGCAGCATCAAACCGTCCACGTCCGGGACCTCGAGGCAGCTCTCGTCGTTGCACAAGGCAAGATCGACCTCGCCGGACCGCAGCATCGGCAGCACCCCGGGCGGTTCGACCAACGACACCGACAGCTCGACCTCGGGCAGGCGGTTGCGGAACTCGACCACGGCCAACGGCACGATGGTCGCCGCCGCGGAGCTCAGCGTCGACATGCGAAGCCTCCCGGCTCGCAGGCCAAGCAGGTCGTCCAGGTCCTCCTCGGCATCGCGCAGGCGCGCCAGGATGGCGTCGGCGTGCCGCACGAGCAGGTCGCCCGCATCGGTGAGCCGG
This sequence comes from uncultured Solirubrobacterales bacterium, assembly GCA_963841535.1. Classification (GTDB taxonomy): domain Bacteria; phylum Actinomycetota; class Thermoleophilia; order Solirubrobacterales; family Solirubrobacteraceae; genus Palsa-465. Next base: position 176,917 of record CAWJDF010000008.1, read on the forward strand.
ACGCCGGCGGGACGCCGCTCGAGCAACGTCGCTCCGGTCTCCCGCTCGAGCAGCGCGACGTGGCGAGAGACGGCGGGCTGCGTGTAGCCGAGGGCCTCGGCCGCCGCGGAGAACGACCCACGCCGAGCCACCTCGCGGAGAACCCGCAGTCGCCTCACGTCCAACATAACGGAAAGTTATAGCGTACCCGCGATAACCCTATTTGCATTTATGGCGGATTACGCCAGAGTGAAGGCCATGGCCGTCACCCTGTTCCAGCGTAAGACCCAGACTCGCCCCGGCGGCTACCGCCGCACGCCGGCCGTGACCATCCGCTGGGCCACGCCGGCCGACGCCCCGGACGTGGAGATCCTGGCTCAGCTCGACGAGGCCCGGGTCCCCCCTGCCCCACAGCTCCTCGCCTTCGTCGGCGATGAGCTGTGGGTGGCCTTCTCACCCGCCACCGGGGCGGTCATCTCCGACCCGTTCAGGCACAGTGCAGAGGTGGTCGCGCTCGTCCGGGCGCGAGGCCGCCAGCTGACCGTGCCCGAGCCTCGGCCGCTGCGACTGCGCGCGATGCGCCTGTTGACCCAACCGTGGTGATCGCGCCGGTCTCAGGCGCTCGTGCGAGCCGCCTCGGCGCGTTGCCCGACGCCCGGCCGCTTCGAGTCTGAGAGCCGCCAGCACGCCGCGAACGTGACCGCGGCCGCGAGTAGGACGGCGGGCCAGGCGCCGATCGCGAGCGCTACGACATGCGAGAGCGCGAACGCCAGCAGGCCGACGAGCGTCAACGCGATCGCCGTGCGGTGCCCGTCTCGGCGCGCCGAGATCGCCACGCAGACGAGGCCGCAGACTGCCAGGACCAGGCCGCCCAGCGGTCGTGACCCTGTCGCCACCGCGACGCCGTAGCCAGCGATGAGCGCGGTGGCGGCGATCGGGGCGGTCGGTAGTCGAGCCATCACGGGCCGTCGATTATGCAGCTTGAAGTAATTCGCGGCGATCACGATGTGCGGCGCGGGCCGCGCCAGGCCACCGGCCGTCAGTGCGCCGGCGCCGCCGCGCGCAGCGTGGCCTCGAAGTCCGTCTTTGAGATCGGCCCGACGCAGGGAAGGGTGACGCCGGCGTCCCGGTAGCGCTCGACGCCGGCCCGCACCGCCGGCTCGTCACCCACCGCGGTCAGCGCACCGAGGAATTCATCGGAGATCGCGCCGCGCATCGCGTCGGCGTCGCCGTGCGCCGCGTCGAACGCCGCGATGTCCGCGCCGTAGCCCGAGCGCTCGAGCATCGTGCGGTAGAAGGGCAGGGAGAAGTAGGTCAGCAGCTCGCCGCGGATCGCGTCGTACGCCCCGCCCGGATCCTCGGTGTTCGCGCCGGGGACGGCCGCGAGCACCTCGAACCCATCCATCGTCCGGCCGGCGCGCTCGCGCCCCTCCCGCACCGCCGGCAGCACCACCTCGCGGATGTAGTTGGGGTTGCACAGCCACAGCATCACGCCGTCGCCGATCTCACCGGCCAGCCGGAGCATCGCCGGCGACAGCGCGGCGATGAAGATCGGAAGCTTCGGCCGCGGCTCCAGCCCGCTCAGGGCAAAGCGCGTGGGCCACTTCTCGCCCGCCGGGGGCTCCTCGCCGCGGAGGATCGCGCGCACGATCCCCACGTACTCGCGCATCTCGGCCACCGGGTGGTCGATCGTCTGCCCATGCCAGCCCTCGACCACGACCCGGTGCGAGACGCCCAGGCCGAGCGCGAGCCGGCCGTGCGAAAGCTCGTCGATCGTCGCCGCCGTCTGGGCCATGGTGGCGGGGGTGCGCGTGTAGATCGGGACCACGCCCGTGCCGACGCGGATCCGCTCGGTCGCGAGCGCATACGCGGTGACGACCGTGAGCGACTCGCGCCCGGCGATGTGGGTTACGAACGCCGAGTCATACCCCACCGACTCGGCCAGCTTGACCCGTGCCACGGCCTCCTCCAGGGAACGGCCGGTGGAGACGAAGCAGCCGGTTGGCACCGCCGGAGCCTATCTGTCGGGCGCCGGGTTGATCGCGACAACCGTGCCTGGAAGGATCGGTCTTACATAAACGCCGATCGAGGAGCGCGGATTCGAATGCTCGACAGCACCACCGGGATCCCCGAGCCGTTCACGGGAGCGGAGTATCTGGAGAGCATCCGTGACCGGCGGGAGATCTACGTCTACGGCGAGCGGGTCGAGGACGTCACCACGCACCCGGCGTTCCGCAACACCGCGCGCTCGATTGCCCGGATGTACGACGCGCTCCACGACGAGGCGCGGCGAGGAATCATCACCACGGCCACCGACACCGGCTCCGGGGGCGTGACCCACAAGTTCTTCCGCTTCCCGCGCACCGTCGAGGATTGCGTGGGCGACCTCGAGGCGATCGCCGAATGGGCGCGGATCGGTTACGGCTGGCTGGGCCGCAGCCCGGACTACAAGGCGGCCTTCCTGGCCACGCTCGGGGCGAACGCCGACTTCTACGACCCCTATCAGGACAATGCCCGGCGGTGGTATCGCGAGGCGCAGGAGCGCGTCCTCTACTGGAACCACGCGATCATCCATCCGCCCGTCGATCGCAACCGGTCCCCCGAAGAAGTCGGCGACGTGTTCATGCACGTGGAGGAGGAGCGCGACGACGGCATCGTGGTGAGCGGCGCGAAGGTGGTGGCCACGGGCTCCGCCCTCACCCACTACAACTTCATCGCGCACTACGGCCCGATCCCGCTTCAGAAGAAGGAATACGCGCTGGTCTGCGCGGTCTCCATGGACACCCCCGGCGTGAAGCTGATCTGCCGCCCGTCCTACGAGATGACCGCCGAGGTGATGGGCAGCCCTTTCGACTACCCGCTGTCCAGCCGCCTGGACGAGAACGACTCGATCTTCATCTTCGACCGCGTGCTCGTGCCCTGGGAGAACGTGTTCGTCTATGGCGACATCGAGAAGGCCAACAACTTCTTCCCCCACACCGGCTTCATCCCCCGCTTTTGCTTCCACGGCTGCATCCGCCTCGCCGTCAAGCTCGACTTCATCGCCGGCCTGCTGCTCAAGGCCGTGGAGGCCACCGGGACCAAGGACTTTCGCGGCGTCCAGGCCCAGGTCGGCGAGGTCCTGGCTTGGCGCAACCTTCTCTGGGGCCTGGCCAGCGCCATGGCCCGCGAGCCGCAGCCGTGGAAGGAGGGCGCGCTCCTGCCCAACATGGACTACGCGATGGCCTATCGCCTGTTCTCGACCATCGGCTACCCGCGGGTCAAGGAGATCATCGAGCAGACCGTGGCCAGCGGCCTGATCTACATCAACTCGAGCGCGCGCGACTTCAAGAACCCCGACATACGCAAGTACCTCGACCGCTACGTCCGCGGCTCGAACGGGATCGAGGCGGTCGAGCGCGTCAAGCTCATGAAGCTCCTGTGGGACGCCATCGGCACCGAGTTCGGCGGCCGCCACGAGCTCTATGAGCGCAACTACAGCGGCAACAACGAGAACATCCGCATGGAGGTCCTGTTCGCCGCCACGGGCAGCGGCCAGACCGACCGCTACAAGGGCTTCGCCGAGCAGTGCATGAACGAGTACGACCTCGACGGCTGGACCGTGCCCGACCTGATCAACCCCGACGACGTCAGCGCCCTGGCCCGCTCCATCTAACAGGAGAGCGTCAGACCGGGGACCGCTCCTGCGTTATCAGTACAGCGGTACCCCGAACCGAGGAGATTTCAGAGATGAGCCTGACCGAACAGCCGGTGGTGCAGCTGCGCCATCTCGACCGTTTCTTCATCGGCGGCGAATGGGTCGCGCCGACCAGCGACTCGACGATCACGGTGACCGACTCCGCGACCGAGGAGCGTTTCTTCTCGATCGCCGAAGCGCAGGCGGCGGACATAGCCCGCGCCGTCGAGGCAGCGCGCCGGGCGTTCGACGCGGGTCCGTGGCCGCGGATGAGCCATGCCGAACGGGCTGATTACCTTCGCGCGATCGCGGCCGCGCTGCGCGAGCGCGCCGACGAGGTCGGGGAGATCTGGCCACGTGAATCCGGCGTGCTGCACGCCATCGCCGGGGGCGCGGCCGAGGGCGCGGCCCGAAGGTTCGAGTTCTACGCCTCGCTGGCGAACACCTTCCCCTTCGAGGAGGAGGCCCGACCGACGAACGGCGGCAAGTTCGGGCTGCTCGTGCGCGAACCGGTGGGCGTCGTCGGCGCGATCGTCCCTTGGAACGTGCCGATGGGCCTCATCGCGAACAAGCTGGCGCCGGCGTTGCTGGCGGGCTGCACCGCGGTGCTGAAGTCCTCACCCGAGGCGCCTGGTGAGGGCCACCTCGTGGCCGAGATCGCCGAGGAGGTCGGGCTGCCGCCCGGTGTGCTGAACGTCGTGACCGCCGACCGCGAGGTGTCCGAGCTCTTGGTGCGCGATCCGCGCGTCGACAAGATCACGTTCACCGGCTCGACGGCGGCCGGCCGGCGAATCGCGGCGATCTGCGGTGAGCGGATCGCTCGCTGCACGCTGGAGCTGGGTGGCAAGTCGGCGGCGGTGATCCTGGATGACATCGATCTCGAGACCGTCGCTCGGACGATCTCCGGCGCCGAGTGCTTCCTGGCCGGTCAGGTGTGCTCATCGCTGACGCGGATCGTGGTTCCGCGCCACCGCCATGACGAGTTGCTCGACGCGCTGTCGGCCACGTTCTCGCAGGTACGGGTCGGCGATCCATTCGACCCCGAGACCCAGATGGGACCGCTGGCCTCCGAGCGCCAGCGCGACCGGGTGCTCGGATATGTGGAGAAGGGCGTACGGGAGGGCGCGATCCTCGCGACGGGGGGCCGGCGTCCCGCGGACCTCGACCGGGGCTGGTTCGTCGAGCCGACGGTGTTCGGGAACGTCGACAACGGGTCCACGATCGCCCGCGAGGAGATCTTCGGCCCGGTCCTCAGCGTGATCCCGGCCGAGGACGAACGCGACGCGGTACGCGTTGCCAACGACACGATCTACGGCCTGAACGCCTCGGTGTTCACCGACGATGTGGAGCGGGCGCGAGCGGTTGCGGGCGAGTTGCGCTCCGGCACGGTCGGCCACAACGCCTTCCGGACCGACTTCGGGATCGCGTTCGGCGGCTTCAAGCAATCGGGGATCGGCCGCGAAGGCGGAACCGAAGGGCTCCACCCCTTTCTCGAGACCAAGACGGTAATCCTCGAGGGCCGTCCGGGACGCTACGACCCGTCGCTTACAACCTGATCGCGCTCCAAGCCGCGTCTCGGCCAGGCAGGTCGCGCCCGTAGCTGTCGGGGTTGGTGCCGCGCGCCTCGGCGGCCTCGGCGGCGATCTTCTGGACGATCACCGTGAGCGGGAAAACCGAAAGGGCCTCGCCAAGCTCGGGACGCGCGAACTCGTACACCACGGTGCCCTGTGCTCTCACGACGTCGGCCAGTTGTTTGAGGCGGTCAGATCCGGCCCCGCCGTCCAGGCAGACGAGCGAGTCATCGGCACCGAGGGCCACGGCCGGCCCGTGCAGAATCGACTCGCAGGCGAGCCCTTCGGTGGCGAGGAGCGCAGTCTCTCGGGTCTTCAGCGCGCCCTCCGCAGCCGTCCAGGCGTTGATTCCCACGCCGGCGAACTCGAGGAGCCGGACAGGCGGCTTCACACCCACCGGACCTTGCGCGAGCTCTCGGGCCACCGCGTCGGACACCTCCTGGAGCGCTCCCAGCGAGGCACCCAGCAGCTCGGCGAGCTGCGCAACTCGCATCAGAGCCGCGAGGTGGCTCGCCGTGAACGCCGAGGAGACCTCCTCCGAAACCGTCTCCAGGTCCGCATCCGGGTTTCCGCGCTTGGACACCACCACGGTGGGAACACCCGCTGCTCGAGCGCGCGCGAGCACGTCTGATGTGAACAGCTTGGTTCCACGATGACTGAGCAGAAGCAGCGCATCGCGATCTCCGGGCAGAGGCTGGCCGGCGGCGGCATCAGCGGCCGGGACGGCCCACGCGTCAATGCCGCCCATCCGCAACCACCAGGCGCCCTGATTGGCGGCGTGCCAGCTCGTTCCGGTTCCGACGACCAGGACTCTCCGGCCGGCCAATCGCTGCGCCGCGGACTCGAGCGCTCGTCGTTCGTCTAGCAGCCGCCGCAGCATCTCGGGCTGCGTCGCCATCGTCTCACGCATCGCGCTCATCGGACCTCCGCGATCATGCCATGCCCGCGACGACCGGCACGCCGCGCGAGAACTCTCGCCGAGCGCCCAAGCGCGCCGTCAGAATGGGCTCGGATGCAGGCCACAGCCATCGTTGGGCGCGACGAGGAGCTCGCTTCGGTCCGGCGGTTTCTCGCCGATCTGGCGGCGGGACCCGCCGCCGTCATCATCTCCGGCGAGCCGGGGATCGGAAAGACGGTCCTGTGGGAGATCGCCTGCGAAGACGCACGCCAGCGGCACGGCAAAGTCCTCTCCTGGCGCGGAGTGGAGGCGGAGGCGATGTTCGCCTTCGCCGGCTTGTCGGAGCTGCTCGCCGGCGTGCTGGACGGCGTGACGTCCGGTCTCGCGGCGCCGCGTCGGCGGGCGCTCGAGGTTGCCCTGCTGCTTGCGGAACCCAACGGCCAGTCGCCGGACGCGCATGCGATCGGGCTCGCCCTCGTCGACGTCCTTGGAGCCCTCTGCAGGGAAGGGCCCGTGCTCGTGGCGCTCGATGACGTCCAGTGGCTGGATGCTTCGTCGGCGGCCGTGCTTGGAGTCGCGGTGCGGCGACTGCGCGAGCAACCCGTCGGCGTGCTGATGACGCTGCGCGCGGAGCCTCGTTCGCGAATGCCGTTCGAGCTCGAGCGCTCGTTTGCGGGGCGACGGATCACACGGGTCTCGCCGGGTGCCCTCGGGCTTGGCGCCGTGCAGCGCCTGCTCAGTGAGCGGCTGGAACTCGAGCTGAGCCGGGCCGACCTTTCCTTGATTCACGAGACCTCCGGCGGCAACCCGTTCTTTGCGCTGGAGCTAGCGCGCTATGGAGCCCGCGTCGAGCGTGGATCGCGCCTCCGGGTGCCCGACAGCCTCGGCGATCTGCTCGGCGAACGGCTCGCACGCCTGCCGGTCGAGACCCGCGACGTCGTGTTCATGGCGGCGGTCGCGGGCCGACCACCGGTCGAGCTCATCGCCGCGGTGCTCGGCAGCGCAGATGCCGTGCACGACGCGCTGGATCTCGCCGTGCGTGAGGGTGTAGTCGCGGTCGAAGGCGAGCGCGTGCGCTTCGTCCACCCGCTGCTGGCCTCGGTGTGTTACCAGCAGGCTCCGGCCGAGAGGCGCCGGGCGGCGCACCGCATGCTGGCCGAACACGTAACCGATGTGGAGGAGCGGGCCCGGCATCTGGCGCTCGCGGCCGAGGGGCCTGACGCGATCGCCGCAACGGAGCTCGAGGCGGCCGCTGAGCATGCCGCTGCCCGCGGGGCGACTGCCGCCGGCGCGGAGCTGTCGGAGCTGGCCGCCGCGCTCACCGCCGGCGATGACGCGACAGGGGCCCGACGGCGGCGGCTCCGGGCGGCGAATCTGCATCGCCTGGTTGGGAATCTCGAGCGCGCTGTCGCCCTGCTGGAGAAGCTGCTCGCCGAGTCCCCGGCCGGCCTCGAGCGTGCCGATGTGCTGCTGGAGTTGGCCACGACGCGCAAGAACGATCTACCGAGAATGGTCGCGCTGTGCGACGAGGCGCTCGCCGAGGCTGGCGGGGACGACGCTCGGTGCACCCGCATACTCGCCTACCGAAGTTGGGCTTATCTGTTCGAGGCCGACATCGACGCCGCGCTCCGCGACGCCCGCACGGCGCTCCAGACGGCTGAGCAGGTGGGCGACCCGACGCTCCTCACCGTGGCGATCGCGCAACTTACGACCGTGGAAACGCGAGCTGCCGACATCACGCCCGGCCTGCTCGAACGTGGGGTGGAGCTCGAGGAGAGCCTCGGGATCCGGCTCGAATACAACCAGAGCCCGCGGGTGTCGCTGGCCCGAAGGCTGATCGGTACAGCAGAGCTGGATCGCGCGCGCGTGATCCTCGAAGAGCTGGAGGGCGACGCGGCGACGTGGGGCAGCGAGGAGCTCCGGGGCGTGCTGCTCCGCAGCCTCGGCAGAGTTGATTGGCTCGCCGGTCGCTGGGAATCGGCGCTCGAGCGAACGGCGCTCGCGCTCGAGTTCTGGGACCTGATGCAGGCGCCCCATGGCCTGGCCTTCACCGCCTGCCTCAGGGCGCTGCTCGAGGTGGACCTTGGCCGGGTACACGAGGCGCGTGCCTCTGCCGAGCGAGGCGTCGCGATCTCCCGGGAGCTGTCCGACGAGGAATGGGAGATCCTCGGCCTCGGCGCACTCGGGCGCCTCGAGCTGGCCCTCGGCAACCTGCCCGCGGCGGGCGAGTACGTGCGCGAGCTTCCGGGCCGACTGTTCGCCCTTGGCTACAACGACCCGACCCCGCCCGTGTGGGCGGATGCGATCGAGGTCCTGCTCGGGCTGGGCGAGCTCGAGCGGGCCCGCGGCTACCTCGATCGCCACGAGGACTGTGCGCGACGGATCGGCAACCCGCTCGCACTCGCTTGCGCGGCGCGCTGCCGCGGTCTGCTCGCGGCCGCCGAGGGCGACGTCGGTGCCGCGTCCGGCACTCTGGAGCGCGCGGTCGCTGAGCTGAAGGCGTTGCCGTATCCGCTCGAGCGAGCGCGCACGCTTCTCTGTCTGGGCTCCGTCCACCGCAAGGCGAAGCAGAAGGGCGCCGCGCGTGATGCGCTGGAACGGAGCACGGCGATCTTCAAGGAACTCGGAGCCCGACTCTGGACGGAGAAGGCGGCGGCCGAGCTGAGACGGATCAGCGGTCGTCGTCGTGCTGCGGAGAGCCTGACGGAGACCGAGGAGCGGGTCGCCAGGCTCGCGGCGAAGGGACGTTCGAACAAGCAGATCGCCGCCGAGCTTCTCATCAGCGTGCACACGGTCGGCGCGCATCTGACGCGGGCGTATCGCAAGCTTGGGATCAGCTCACGCGCGGAGCTGCCGTCCAGCCTCGCCGACCTCGACGTCGCAGCGGGAACAACCGCCCGACATGACTGAACGGTTTCTTTCCAGTCCGTTCGACTGTTCTCCACCCGGGTGCGCGGGCTGGGAGGAGATGTACGCCCACCATGCGCTCTTCGTCGAGGCTCGGCACGACTACGACGAAGGCCGCTTCTGGTTCCAGGAGGGGCTGCACTGGCCCGAGCCGATCCGCCCGTTCGATGCCGTCCTGGTCGAGGCCTTGTTCGTGGGCCTGAACCAGGCGAGCGCGCGCCTGTTCGCGATACCGCCGTCCCTCGGGGCGGAGTACCGGCTGCTCGGCGGCTATGTCTACTCGAGCCCCAACGTGCTCACCGACCCCGGGCTCGTTGCCGGGCGCGCCGAGCTGTTCGAGAAGCGGGCCGGCTACTACTTCCGGCACTGGGACGACCTCTACGCCAACTGGGTGCGCAAGGTCGAGCACGAGATCGCGGAGCTTCGAGGATTGGACGTTCCCGGGCTGCCGGAGGTCGAGGACGAGTCGATCGTTACCACAGGCCGCGGCTACGGATCGAGCCACGCCCTGCTCGTCGCGTACGCACGCCTGCTGGAGAGCGTCGACCGGGTGATCCATTACCACTTCGAGCTCCTCAACCTGGGCTACGCGGCCTACGTCGACTTCTACGAGTTCTGCCGGGGCGCGTTCCCGGACATCACCGACCAGACCCTCGCCGGCCTGCTGGGGGGCGCGGAGCTCCTGCCGCTGCGCCCGGACCGGGAGCTGCAACGCCTGGCCAGGCTCGCGATCGAACTCGGCGCAGCCGATGAAGTGAAGGCGGTCGCCCGCGAGGATCAACTCCGGATCGCCCTGGCGGCGAACGAAGCAGGTAGGCAGTGGCTCTCGAGCTGGGACGCCGCCAAGGACCCGTGGTTCTACTTCTCGTACGGAAACGGCCTCGCGAGCCATCACCGGTCGTGGATCGACGACACGACCGTGCCGCTCGCGACGATCGCGTCGTATATCGGACGCGTCGAAACCGGGGAGGCGATCGCCAGTCCGCGCGAGGCCCTGATCGCGGAGCGCGATCGAGTAACCGCCGAGTATCGAGAGCTCATGCCCGCGTCGATGCGGGTCGCGTTCGACGAGAAGCTCGCGCTCGCGCGCACCGTGTTCGCGCACGTGGAGAACCACAGCTTCTACGTCGACCACTGGTACCTGACCATCTTCTGGAACAAGGTGCGCGAGTTCGGAGCCCTCCTGGCCTCGCGCCGATTCCTCGCGGAGGCCGACGACGTCTTCTACCTGCGCCACGACGAGCTACGCACGGCCCTCGAGGAGCTTCGGCTCGCGTGGAGCTCGGGAGACGCCGGCGCCCCCACCGGACCCCACTACTGGCCCGCGCTCGTCACACGGCGTAAGTCGATCCACGAGTCCCTGCGGCGTTGGGTGCCTCCGGTAGCCGTGGGACGCCCGCCCGAGGCAATACCGGATCCGGTCACGATCATGCTGTTCGGCGTCACCCCGGAGCGCGTTCGGGAATGGCTGACGTCGGGTGCAGACGCTCAAGGCGCCACGCTGAACGGCATCGCGGCCTCGCCGGGAGTGGCCGAGGGCCGAGCGCGGCTGGTCGCAGACCGGGGCCAGCTCGCGGAGGTCGAGGACGGCGAGATCCTGGTCGCGGCTTCGACGTCCCCGAGCTGGAGCCCGGTCTTCGGCCGCATCGCAGCGGTCGTCGTCGACATCGGCGGGATCATGTGCCACGCGGCCATCGTCGCGCGGGAGTACGGCCTCCCGACGGTGGTTGGCACCGGGTCCGCGACCAAGCGGATCAAGACCGGCGATCGGATTCGCGTCGACGGCGATGCCGGCGTTGTGACGGTCCTGGACTCGGGGCACTAGCTCCACACCCGGGTCGCGACGCCCTCAAACATCACTAGCGATGCGCCCAAAGTGTGGCGACATTCGCAATTTTCTTTCGGCCTCGCGAGGCCTAGCGTCGCCGGGACAGTAGGCAACCCCAAATCGAGGAGGGTCGAATGAGACTCCCGACGACAGCAGGACGACGGATCCTTTATGGCGTGGCGATGGCCTTGACCGTGTCCGCGGCGTTGGCCATACCCGCCGCCGCCGACACTCGAGGGACAGCGACGGGCGCGTTGGCGTTCCTGAGCGACACCAAGATGCCCATCGGACAGGCGCATGGCAACCTGTTCATCCACGAAGACGCGTCGATCTCGTACAGCGGCGGCCTCACCGGCATCGCCCAGGCCACCGACACGGTTATCGTCCACAGCGACGGATCGTTCATCGGCTACGGGAGCGAGGTCTGTCACTCGTGCACGATCGGCGGCAGGACCGGCACGTTCACGGCGGTGTTCGCGTTCCACGGGGACGACAGCGGGGTGAGCGGGACGGAGATCTTCGTCAGTGGCTCAGGCGGGCTGGCCGGCCTCCACGGCGGCGGTCCGTTCAGCGCCGGCCCGGCGGGCGCCACGTACTCGTACCACTACTCGTTCGCGCCGCGAGCGCGATAGGTCCGATTCTGGGAGGGTGCCCGCGAAGAAACCGCGGGCACCCCGCCGCCGGGAATCTCACCGCGGCCCACACTGTGCGTGTAGAACTGGCACATGACGGGAACGGGCGCATCCCCGGCGCACCGGGGCGCGGGTAGTTCCCCCGTACGGTCGGGTGAGTTCTTCGCGGCGTTGTCGCTGGCGACCGATCTGGGCACAGGGCAGGCCGCCGAGCACGGGCTGCGCACGTGCCTGCTGGCGCTCGAGCTGGCTGAGCTCGCCGGTCTCGACGCCCAGCAGGTCGAGGACGCGTATTACCTCGGGTTGCTGCACTCGATCGGCTGCACCGCGGACGCGCCCGTGACCGCGCAGGCGTTCGGCGACGACAGGGCTCACAAGGCAGCGTACACGCTGATCGATGCGGGGCGACCGCCCGAGATCGTCTCCTATCTCTGGCACAACGTCTATCCCGCTGCGCCGACGCCCCAGCGTGTGCGCGCCTTCGTGAGCGCGCTGGCCGCGGGACCCGGGTTCGCGCGCGTCAATCTCCGCAGCCATTGCGAGGTCGGCGAACGGCTGGGGCAGCGGCTGCGTCTGCCCGACCGCTCGTGCGAAGGGTTGTGGTTCGTATTCGAGCGCTGGGACGGCAAGGGCATGCCGGCCGGCACGAGCGGTGAGGGAATTCCGATCGCCGCGCGGATCCTGCACGCCGCCCGGGATGCGTCCGCCTTCGCCGCCGCCGGCGGCGCGGAGATGGTCACCTCGATGGCCGAGCGCGCGGCCGGCGCGAGCCTCGACCCGTCCCTCGCGGCCCTGCTGTGCGAGCACGCGCCGGGCCTGCTGGAGCGCGTCGGCGCGCTCGACGCGTGGCAAGAGGTCGTCGCGGCGGAGCCCCGGCCGAGGCTGTTCTCGGGCGAGGATCTCGATCAGGCGTGTCAAGTGATGGCCGACTACGCCGACCTGAAGTCCTACGGGACCCTCGGGCACGGCCGTTCGGTGGCCGAGGTGGCAGAGGCGGCGGGGTGGCGGCTCGGCCTGGCGCCCGAGGCGATCACCGAGCTGCGGCGCGCCGCCTGGCTGCACGACCTGGGACGCGTCGGCGTCTCGGCCGCCGTGTGGGAGAAGCCGGGGCCTTTGACGAGCGGCGAATGGGAGCAGGTACGCCTTCACAGCTACCACACCGAGCGGTTGCTCGCCCGGATCCCGGCGCTGAGCGATCTCGCCCGCACCGCTGCCTCGGACCACGAGCGCCTCGACGGCTCCGGCTATCACCGCGGCGTGGGCGCCGAGCAGCTCTCGCCGGTCGCGCGCGTGCTCGCTGCGGCCGACGTGTGGTGCGCGATAGGCGAGCCGCGCCCCCATCGGGCGGCCCAGACCGCGAGCGAGGCCGCCCGGGAGCTGCGCGAGCAGGCGGACGCCGGCAGGTTGGCCGGTGACGCCGTCGACGCGGTTCTGCAGGCGGTCGGCGAGCAAGCGCGTCCGCCGGCTGAGCCTCCGGCTGCGCTGACGGCTCGGGAGGTCGAGGTGCTGCGGCTGCTCGCGCGCGGGTGCACGAACAAGCAGTCCGCCGCGCAGCTCGGGATCTCGGCCAAGACGGTCGGGCGCCACGTCGAGTCGATCTACTCAAAGATCGGTGCGTCGACTCGGGCTGCGGCGGCGCTGTTCGCCGTCGAGCACGACCTCCTGCGCCCGTAGCGCTTCGGGCCCTGTCCATGGGGCGTTCGCCCCATGTGGCGACGAAGGCTCGCGCTTATCGTCGCCTCCCACGACCACCGAGGAGGACCGGATGACGACCATGAGCCAAGACCACGCCAGCCCTCGCGCGAGCGCCGACGAAGATCTCGCCTTCGCCGGCGTCGCCCGGCTGAGCGAGCTGCTGATCGCGGGACAGCTTGCCCCGCGAGAGCTGGCCGCGTTCTACCTGGCGCGCATCGAGCGGCTGAACCCGACGCTGCGCGCCTTCATATCGGTGCGCGCCGACGCCGCGCTTGCCGAGGCTGACGCAGCGCTCAAGCGCCTCCGGTCAGGCGAGCGGAGTCCCCTGCTCGGAGTGCCCGTCGCGGTAAAGGACAACGTCGACGTGGCCGGCGAGGTCACCACGCACGGCGCGGGTGGCAACCCGACACCGGCCGGCGCCGACTCCGAGGTCGTGCGCCGCCTGCGCAACGCCGGCGCGGTGATCCTCGGCAAGACCGCGCTGTGCGAGTTGGCTGCATATGGCCACTTCACGAGCTCCGAGGTGCACGGCGTGACGCGCAACCCGTGGAATCTCGACCGGTCGCCCGGCGGCTCGTCCGGGGGCAGCGCGGCAGCCGTCGCAGCGGGCATGGTCCCGGTCGCGCTCGGCTCGGACGGCGGCGGCTCGATCCGGATCCCCTCGGCCTTCTGCGGGCTGTTTGGGTTGAAGCTCCAGCGTGGCCGGGTGCCACTCGCTCCGCTTGATGACCACTGGTACGGCTGCACGGTCCTGGGCGGCATCGGGCGGAGCGTTCTCGATGTCGCGATCTTCGACGACGCGATCAGTGCCGCGCCGGGTTCCGAACCGGAGCGCTCGCTGGCCGCAGCGGCCGGTCGCGACCCGGATCGGCTCCGCATCGCGGTGTCGCTGAAACCGGCGATCCCGGGCGTCAAGCCATCAGCGGAATCGATCGCCGCGATCGAGCAGATGACCGAAGTGCTGCGATCTCTCGGGCACGTGGTCGACACTCGCAAGCTCGCACACCCTCAGCTACTCACGACGTTCACCCCACGCTGGGCCGCCGGGATCCGAGACGACGCGCTCATCCAGGGCGACGGCCTCGAACCGCGCACGCGACGGATGAGCGCCGTCGGACGCCGGCTCGGCGGACGCGCTCTGCGGCGCAGCATCGAGCGAGAGCCGGCCGTGGCCGAGCGCCTCAACACCGTGTTCGACGAGTACGACCTGGTGATGACGCCGGTCACTGCTGCCCCGCCGCCGATCGCGGAAGTCTCGCGCGGCACCGGCGCGCTTCGCACCTTCAACCAGGGCAGCCCGTACGTCTGCTACACGCCGACCTGGAACTACGTCGGGCAACCTGCTGCTTCGATCCCGGCCGGTTTCGATCGCGACGGACTCCCCCAGGCGATCCAGCTCGCCGGCCCGTCGAACAGCGAGACGACGATCGTCTCACTGGCGGCACAGATCGAGTCCACCAGGCCGTGGCGAGGGGAGCGACCGGCTCCCCTCGCGCACGCCCACTGATCACCAACACCACACACAGGAGTACGCACCATGAGTCAGCAGGACAACATCCAGACCGTCATGGACATCTATGACGCCGTCGGTCGCGGAGACCTCGACGCGATCCTCGAACGGGTCGCCGACGACGTCGACTGGGCCGCCGAGGTCGAGGGCAACGCGGCGCCGTGGCACGGACCGCGCACCGGCAAGCAAGGTGTCGCGAGCTTCTTCGCGGACCTCAACACCAGCATCGAGATCTCCGAGTTCGTGCCGCACAGCTATGCGGCCGGGGACGGCGACGTCCACCTCCTCGTCGACTGGACGTTCCGCCCGCTCGCCAACGGGCGCCAGACCTCGATGACCATGCACCACTACTGGCAGCTGCGCGACGGCAAGGTCGCGAGGTTCCGAGGCAGCGAAGACAGTGCCCTCACCGCGGAGGCCTTCGCGCGGTGAGTCGCTGGTCAGCTTGCCGCGTGGCGAGCATTTCGCGCGGGCACCGTACCACAAATTAGGGCACCCTAATTAGGGTGCCCTAATACGACCGGTCGGGAAGGCCCTGGGTCGAGCTGACGCGTCGTGCTAAACATCCGGTCGGGTGTGGGTGGTCAACGGGAGACGGGAGATGTAGTGGTCGGTCCTGAGGGCGAGCCCACGCCGTTGGTCAGGGATGTGCTCCTCCGCGATGGGTCGACGTTGCGGTTGCAGGCGCCGTCGCCGGTGGACTTCGAGGACATCAAGGCGTTTTATGACGGCCTCTCGGCGGAGAGTCGTTACCAGCGCTTCCACGGGTTCGTGCGGACCGACGCTGTCGCGCGCGCGGAGGCGGAGGCGAGTCGCGTTGATCGCCTGGTGTTGATCGGCCGGCGTGACGATCGGGTGGTGGCTGTCGCCGGCTATAACGGGTTGCGCGAGCCGGGTGTCGCCGAGGTCGCGTTTGCCGTGGCTGATGATGAGCAGCACCGTGGGATCGGGATGCGGATGCTCGAGCAGCTCGCGGCGATTGCGGCGGACCGCGCGATCCACCGTTTCGATGCTGAGGTGGCGGCCAGCAATGGGGCGATGCTGGGGGTGTTCGAGAACGCTGGCTTCGCGGTGCGGCGCCGGGGGTTGTCTGAACTGACGGTGTCGCTTGACATCACGCCGACGGAGGCAGCGCGGGAGCGGATTGACGAACGCGATCACTTCGCCGCGGTCGCTTCGTTGCGGGCGCTGCTCGCACCGTCGTCGATAGCTGTCGCGGGTGCTGCGGATACGCCAGGGAACATCGGCCGCGCGGTGTTGCAGAACATCATCGCCGGCGGCTTCCGAGGGGTGGTGGCGCCCGTCGATCGTGCGGGGGGTGTGGTCTGCTCGATGAGCGCCGCTCGCAGCCTCGCGGAGCTGCAGATCGCTGCGGAGCTCGTGATCATCACCGCCGCGGGCGATGAGGCGCTCGAGTTCGCCGCCGAAGCCGCCGCGACTGGAGCGAAGGCGCTGCTGGTGCTCCCTGCCGGGCTCGAGGTCGACGGCGAAGCGTCAATCGAGCACGATCAGCGGCTCTTGGAGATCGTTCGGGGCTCAGGCTTGCGGATGGTCGGGCCGAGCTCGTTGGGAGTGATCAACACCGCCCCTGAGGTGAGCTTGAACGCCACGTTCAGCCAGGCGCGCGTGCGCGCCGGCGCCCTGGCGATCGGCGCGCAGGCGGTTGCGCCCGGGATCGGGCTACTTGGACACGCACAGGCGCGGCAGCTGGGAGTCTCGGTATTGGTCTCGCTTGGCGGCCGTGCTGACGTCTCGGGCAACGATCTCCTCGAATGGTGTGAGAGAGATGACCGGACGGCGGTGGTGATGCTGTACCTGGAGACGTTCGGCAATCCCGAACACTTCACGCGGCTCGCCCGGCGGGTGTCGCGCAGGAAGCCGATCCTCGCTCTGAAGGGCCGTCGAACAGCCGAGCAGGTGCTCGGCGAAGCGCGCTCGCACTCGGCTGCGGCCCTGCGCAGCGAGGCGGCCGTCGACGCGCTCTTGAAACACGCCGGGGTGCTGCGGTTCCACAGCGGCGAGGAGCTGTTCAACGTCGCTGATTTCTTCGAGCGCCAGCCGCTGCCGCGCGGACGGCGGATAGGGATCGTGAGCAACTCAGCGGGGCCGGCGACGCTCGCCGCCGACGCCTGCGCAACGCGAGGGCTGCACGTAAACGAGATGAGCGAAACGGAGAACCCGCGGGTCGTGCGGATCAGCGCCGGAGCGGACGAATATGCTGCGAGCGTCCGCGCGTTGCTCGCCGATGACGGCATCGATGCGCTGATGGTCATATACGTCGACGTTCGGGACGGCGACCCCGAGGCCGTGCTGAATGCGGTCTCCGCGGCGTCCCAGGGGCTCCCTAAGCCGGTCACGGCATCGGTCGTACGCTCCGACGGCCGGCTCCCGGCGCCGAGCGGCTTGGGGCCGCCGAACTTCCTCTTCCCCGAGTCGTGCGCCGACGTGCTGGCGCGCGCGGCGGAACGTCGCGAATGGCTTTCGCGGCCGCTAGGCGAGCCCCCGCATTATCTCGACCTGAACGCCGAGGCGGCACGTGCGGTGATCACTTCGGTGCTCGATTCTGAGCCCGCCGGCGGCTGGCTGTCGCCCGAGCAGGCAGAAGCCTTGCTGGCCACCCACGCGATCCCGGTCGCCGCCTCGCATCACTGCCGGGACGTCGAGACCGCGGTTGCGCTGGCGGCGGAAATCGGCGCTCCGGTGGCCCTGAAGGCGGACCTTGCGGCTCCGGCGCATGCGAGCGACATCGACGCTGTGCTGCTCGGGTTGAGGGGGACGCGGGCCGTTCGATCCTGTTGGCGCGAGCTCGAACGGCGTGTGCGGGCAGCCGGACGGGAATGGACCGGAGCGATCGTCCAACGAATGGTCGAGTCTGGCGGGGCGAACGTGCTCGTCGGGGCCGTCGCCGATCCCGACCTGGGGCCGGTGCTGGCCGTCGGCCTCGGCGGCCACCGGGCCGGCCTTGGCCGAGGGGCTGCGTTTCGCCTGCCGCCGGTCACCGACGCGGACGCCGACGAGCTGATCGACTCGGCCGAGGGCGTTGCCACCGAGCTGCGGGGGTTCCGCGGCAGTGCGCCGCTCGATCGCGAGGCGATGCGCGAGCTGATCCTGCGTTTTGCCCTCCTGTTGCGGGCGGTCCCGGAGGTCGTCGAGGCTGACCTCAACCCCGTCCGGTGCATGACCAGCGGTTGCATCGTGCTCGACATGCGACTACGAATCGAGCACCGGCGCCCAGCCGACCAGGCCAAGACCTGGTGACGAGCGTGGCTGGGCAACGGCCGGTTCATAAACCGACCCGTCCCGTGCCCGACCAGTAGGCTATCTCGCCGTGGGCAACGCATCCGGCATCGAGACCGTGGCGGTCGTGGGCGCGGGTCTGATGGGCTCCGGGATCGCCGAGTGCGTGGCCGTCGCCGGCATCCCGGTTGTGCTACGGGACGTAGACGAGGTCAGCATCGGGCGGGCACGGGACAGGGTCGAGTCTTCGCTCGCGCGGGCCGTCG
Source organism: uncultured Solirubrobacterales bacterium (assembly GCA_963841535.1). Classification (GTDB taxonomy): domain Bacteria; phylum Actinomycetota; class Thermoleophilia; order Solirubrobacterales; family Solirubrobacteraceae; genus Palsa-465. The sequence continues at coordinate 195,116 of CAWJDF010000008.1, forward strand.
GCGGCGGCAAGCTCGACGCGGCGAAGGCCAGCGGCGCGCGCGAGCGGATCGAGCTCACGACCGAGCTGGACGCGATCGCCGGCGCGGATCTCGTGATCGAGGCCGTGCCCGAGATGCTGGATCTGAAGCTCGAGGTGATGCAGGCGATCGACCGTGTCGCGGGAGATGACTGCGTGATCGCCTCGAACACTTCCTCGATCCCGATCGCCGAGCTCGCGCAGGCGGTTCGTCTTCCCGAGCGCGTGCTCGGGCTGCATTTCTTCTCGCCCGTGCCGGTTATGAAGCTGGTCGAGATAGTCGTCGCGCTCGACACGAGCGCGAGCACTCTCACGCAGGCAACGGCGTTCGTCGAGGAGCTCGGCAAGCGCCCGATCGAGACGAAGGACCGGTCAGGGTTCATCGTCAACATGCTGCTCATCCCCTACCTGATGGCCGCCGTGCGGATGTACGCGGAGGGCTTTGCCTCGCGCGAGGACATCGACTTGGGGATGAAGCTCGGCTGCGGACACCCGATGGGACCGCTGACGCTCTGCGACTTCATCGGACTCGACGTGGTCTACGCGATCTCCGACTCGCTCGTCGAGGAGTTCAAGGCTCACGAGTACGCGCCGCCGCCGCTGCTGAAGCGGATGGTCGCCTCAGGCAGGCTCGGCCGTAAATCCGGGCGCGGGTTCTACGACTACGAGTAGCGCCTCCGGCTCTCGGATGAACGATGCGCTCAGAACAGCAGGACCGTGCTCCCCTCCGTGATCACGACGGGCGGGCTCCCCGTCGTGCTGACGTTCTCCTTGACCCACTTGGCGGCGCGCTGGGAGGACTCGTCCGTGCCGGCCTTGTCTTGGCAGATCGTCACAGTCAAGCCGCCGTCGCCGCTGCGAAATGCTGCATAGCTGACGAAGCCAGGCACACTGCTGATGAGGGTCTTCACGTCCTCCTCACTCCGCTCGAGGGCATCGAACAGCTCCGAGGCACCCTGCCCGGAATAGCTTCGTACGACCGCATACATGATGCCTGCTCTTCCTGTGGCTATCGCCACCTCGGTACCGTGACCGCACCTTATCCGACCAGGAGAGAAGTATTCATCCGGCTCCGCGCGATCCCGCTCGAGACCGAAGACACAGACCAGAGGGCGGCGCGGATTGGATAGCATGGCGCGGTGACGAGTGGGCGGCGCACGAAGCTCATCACTCCCGAGGCGGCCGCCGAGTTGCTTGTCGATGGTGACACGCTGGCGGTCGGGGGATTTGTCGGGCTCTCCGTTCCCGAGGAGCTGCTTATCGCGCTCCAGAAGCGCTTTGCCGAGACTCGCACGCCGCGCAACCTGACGCTCGTGTTCGCCGCAGGACAGGGGGATGGCGGCGCCCGCGGGCTCAATCACCTCGCGCACGAAGGACTGGTCCGGCGCGCGATCGGGGGGCACTGGGGTCTCGTCCCTGCTCTGGGCACGCTCGCGTTGGACGGCCGGATCGAGGCGTACTGCCTGCCCCAAGGCGTCGTGTCGCATCTTTACCGGGAAACCGCCGCCGGCAGGCCGGGGCTGATCTCGCGGGTCGGGCTCGGCACGTTCGTCGACCCGCGGATCGACGGGGGTCGCCTGAACGCGGTGTCGAGCGAGGAAGTGGTGCGGGTGATCGAACTCGATGGCGAGGAGTTCCTGTTCTATCCGCGCCGCCCGCTCGACGTGGCGTTCTTGCGCGGCACGACCGGGGACGCGGAGGGCAACGTTACGATGGAGCGCGAGGCCGCCACGCTGGACTCGCTCTCCATTGCCCAGGCGACGAAGAACTCGGGCGGGATCGTGATCGTGCAGGTCGAGCGCGTCACCACCCGCCACATGCTTCCGCCGCGCGATGTCCGCATCCCGGGAATCTTCGTCGATGGCGTGGTCGTTGCCGGGGACAGCGCCTCTCACATGCAGACGTTCGCCGAGGCCTACAACCCCGCCTATGTCGGCGAGGTGGCCGCGGCGGCCAGCGCGCCGCGCGCGACGGCGCTGGACGCTCGCAAAGTGATCGCGCGCCGCGCCGCGATGCTGCTGCAGATCAATTCGGTCGTGAACCTTGGGATTGGGATCCCGGAGGGCATTGCCAGTGTGGCCGGCGAGGAAGGAATTCTCGATCTGATCACGCTCACCGTCGAGGCGGGCGCGATCGGCGGCGTGCCCGCCGGCGGCCTGAGCTTCGGGGCGTCCGCCAACGCGCAGGCAATCGTTGATCAGCCGTACCAGTTCGACTTCTACGACGGCGCGGGACTGGATCAGGCATTCCTTGGCGTGGCGCAGGTCGACCGCCACGGGAACGTCAACGTCAGCCGCTTCGGTCGGCGAGTCGCCGGGGCCGGCGGGTTCATCAACATCAGTCAGGCTGCGCGCAACGTGTGTTTTGTCGGCACCTTCACCGTCGGCGCCCAGGTCGACGTGGGCGACGGCCGGCTGCGCATTCGCCGCGACGGCGCGGTCCCGAAGTTCGTCGACGAAGTGGAACATGTGACTTTCAGCGGCGAGCGTGCCCGTGCGGCCGGCCAGTCCGTGTACTACATCACCGAGCGCTGCATGCTGCGCCTCGGCGACGAAGGCCTTGAGCTGATCGAGATCGCGCCCGGTGTGGACCTCGAGCGCGATGTGCTGGCCCGCATGGGCTTTCTCCCCCAGATTGCGCCCGATCTGCGAGAGATGGACGCGGCGATATTCACCGACGCGCCGCTAGGACTTGGTGAGCGCTCACCGCTCACCCTCGATGAACGTATTGACTACCGCGCGGACGACAACCTCGTGTTCATCAACTTCGAGGGCATGACGGTGAATACGTTGGACGAAGCCGACCTGCTCGCCAGCTTCCTGAACCGCCGGCTGCACGAGCTCGGCTGCCGGGTCAACCTAATCGTCAACTACGACAACTTCGAGCTCGGGCGCCCCGCCGCGCCACGGTTCTTCGAGATGGTCCGAGAACACGAGCAGCGCTACTTCCTGTCATCTACGCGCTATTCGACCGACGCGTTCCTGCGACGCAAGCTCGGCCGCGCGTTCGCGGACGCCAGGCTCTCGCAGCAGATCTACCGGAACTTCGAGGAGGCCACCCACGCCCTTCACGAGGGCGCGCGGCCCCCACGCTCCGGCCGCGACATCGGGTAGCGAGGACGCCACTAGTGGTTCATCCTTCAAGTTCGTTGTATCGGGTAGGTTCCCTGCTTGTGGCCTCGAAGTCCTTGCCGACAGGTTCGGCGAGGATGGAGGTTGGCGATGGGTGTCATCAAGCAGATCGAGGTGTCAGTAGAGGATCGGCTGGAGTTGGAGCGGATCGTGCGCGCGGTCAGCTCTGAGGTGCGGATGGTCGAGCGTGCGCGGATCGTGCTTGCGGCGGCGGAGGGGTTGAAGGGCGTGGAGATCGCCGAGCGGGTGGGGTGCTCTGAGCCGACGGTGGTGAAGTGGCGCGGGCGCTATGCCGAGCGCGGAATCGAGGGACTGAAAGACGCGCCGCGGTCGGGGGCGCCGTTGACGCACGGCCCGGAGACGAGGGCATTGTTGATCGCGAAGGCGTGCACCCGGCCGGAGCCGACTGCGGAGGGCGCTAGGCGGGAGCGGTGGACCTATGAGGAGTTGGGAGCGGAGGTGGGGATGTCCGCGTCCCAAGCGCACGTGATCCTTCAGCGGGCGGAGATAAAGCCGCATCGGACCGAGTACTGGATGATGACCGACTACTTGCGGCCGGAGTTCGAGGAGCGCCTGGGCGAGATCTGCGGCTTGTACATCGATCCGCCGGAGAACGTGCTGGTCGTCTCGATCGATGAGAAGACCGGGATCCAGGCCAAGGCGCCGACCAAGCCCGACCAACCACCCCAGCCGGGCAAGCCCGCGCGGCGCGAGCACGAGTACACCAGAAACGGCACCCAGTGCCTGTTCGCGTGTCTCAACGTGCAGGAGGGTGACGTTTTGGCGATGCCGTCCAAGACCCGCAACCGGTGGGACCTGATCCGCTTCCTCGATCACCTTGACGACGAGATCCCAGTCGTCGAGGGTCGGGAGATCGTGGCGATCACCGACAACCTCTCGACCCGCGGCACCGAGGAAGTCGAGCAATGGCTGACCGACCATCCGCGGTGGAGCTTTCAGTTCACCCCCAAGCACGCCTCGTGGCTCAACCAGATCGAGATCTTCTTCTCGATCCTCTGGCGACGCCTGCTAAAGCACGGCATCTTCACCAGCGAAGCCGACCTCGCCTGCCAGATGCTCGCGTTCGTCGAGACCTACAACCAGACCGCCAACCCGTTCAAGTGGACATACACCGGCAAGGTCCTCGAAGCGTAGAAAAGTAAGTAACTCAATCAACTAACAGGATGAACCACTAGTTGATGCGGTGCTCGTGGCCGGCCCACTCGGGCTCGCGCAGAACGAACTTCTCCACTTTTCCGGTAGATGTCTTGGGCAATGCCGCGAATGCGACCTCGTCGGGGCACTTGAAGTGCGCGAGACGCTCGCGGCAGAAGGCAATGATCTCCTCCTGGCTTACGACGGCGCCCGCCTTGAGGGTCACGAACGCCTTTGGACGCTCGCCCCAACGCTCGTCCGGGACCGCCACAACGGCGCATTCAAGCACCGCTGCGTGCGCGACAATCGTTTGCTCGATTTCGATCGAGGAGATGTTCTCTCCGCCGGAGATGATCACGTCCTTCTGTCGGTCGCGCAGCTCAATCGCCCCGTCGGGATGCCACACTGCGAGGTCCCCGGAGTGGAACCGGCCGCCCTCAAAGGCCTCCTGGGTGGCCTCCTCGTTCGCAAAGTAGCCGGTCATCACCGTGTTGCCGCGCATCACGACCTCGCCGATCGTGGTGCCGTCCCGCGGCACATCCTGCATGTTTTTGTCGACGACGCGGATCGCGTCCGCTGTGGTGTAACCCTGGCCCTGGCGGGACAGCAGGCGGGCGCGCTCCTCGGCCGGGAGCTCGTTCCAGCCGTCGTGGTACACGCACAGCGTGTTCGGTCCATAGGTCTCTGTGAGCCCGTACACGTGCACCGACCGGATGTTGAACTCCTCCAGGCGCGCCAGGAGGGTCGGCGAAGGCGGCGCGCCCGCGACCAACGTGGTGATGTCTCGCTCGAGCCGATCCGCGCGCGGATGGTTCACGAGCGCGGTCTGCACGGTGGGCGAGGCGCAGTAGTGAGTGATCCCCTCATCCTCGAACAAGCGCCAGATCAGCTCGGGATCCACCTGACGCAGGCAGACGTGCGTTCCGCCCGCCGCCGTCACTGCCCACGGGAAGCACCAGCCGTTGCAGTGGAACATCGGCAGCGTCCAGAGGTAGACGGGGTGATGTCCGAGCTCGGCCTCGATGACTTGTCCAAGCGAATTCAGGTAAGCGCCGCGGAGCGTGTACACAACGCCCTTCGGCTGTCCAGTCGTGCCGGAGGTGTAATTGATGGAAATTGGCTGCTCCTCGTCCAACAACAGGGGCACACCGGCCGGATCGCCCTCCGCGAGCAGCTGCTCGTATGGATCGGTGCTCTGCCCGTCGTCGTCGACCCGCACAATCTCGACGCCCGCAGGCGGGTCCGCGACCAGCGACTCGAGCTCGGCATCCACGAACAACTTGCGCGCCCCAGAGTGCTCGAGCATGTGGCGGATCTCGAGTGCGCCGAGCCGGGTGTTGAGCGCGACCAGGACCCCGCCTGCCGCCGGCACGCCGTGCAGGAGCTCCAGCAGGGCCGGAATGTTGGGGCACAGAGCCGCAACACGGTCGTTCGGCTCCAGCCCATGCTGGCGAAGTGCGGAGGCAAGGCGGTTCACACGGTCGCCCAGCTCCCGGTAGCTGTAACGGCGGTCAAGGTGCACAACCGCGACACGGTCGGGGTGTACCGCGACGCTGCGGTACAGGAACGACACAGGATTTAGCTCAGTGCGGCTGACGCCTGTGCGCGTCGGCCACGGCGAAACAACGCCGGCAATCTTGCTGTCCATGCGATTCTCCTCGGATAGAGAGCAAAACACTGGGTGACGGAGAGCGGTCCCTCCTCACTAACCTTCGGGCACCTCTTGACGCCAAACGGATCAAAGAGGACGCGAACGGTTCTGACTCGACGCTCATTGTCCGCATCATCGCGTCCTCGCGCCATCCGTACCACGACCCAGACGAGCGCGTAGTTGCCCGCAGACCTCGAGACCGTGGCGGCCGACCCGACGCGCCCGGCTGAAAACCGTGTGTGGGAAGACCTACCCGACCAGCGGCGGCATCATCGGGCCGTCGCCCGAGGGGTCAGCGATCCCGTCCTCAAGCCACGTGTAGCGACCGGCCAGCACCTCCTGGGCGGCGGCATAATTGGCGTCGTCGCGATTGGACCAAAGCTCGCTGAAGAGTGTTTCGGCACGGCCCTTGGCCTGCTCGCAGAACAGCTCGGCGAGCCCGACTGCATCGGTCTTGCGCTCGGGATGCTCGCTCCCGATTGTGTCGGCGTAGCAGACGGCGGCTGCGATCGCGAACAGCTCAGTACCGATATCGACGATGCGCGCCAGGAACGACTGCTTTTGCTGAAGCTTTCCCTCCCACCGGCGGCGCGCGAGCTGATGATGCGGCGAAGCTCAGATCATCACGGCGTGCCCGCCGTCGGCAGGCTGACCGGGGCGTCGACGTACTCAGCGAAGCGAACCGGCACGCCATCGCGCACGGTCCACACATGGACTGACTTGTAGCCACTCTGCTCTCCCGTCGCCCGCACGCGGCCGTGGATGTTGGCTACGGCCAGGACGCGGTCGGGGCCACCTACGAGACCATCAAGATCTAGCTCGAGGCCGTCCCAATTCGCGCCGAGCCCCTGAAAGAAGCGCATGACGCCATCGCGGCCGTGGAAGTCTCCGCCGTGGGGGAGGTTCTCGGGGACGCGCCAGTCTACGTCCTCCGCGACCATTCCTACGATCGCCGGGATGTCACCCCGCGCAAACGCGGCATAAAGCTCGCTGATGATGTCCGTCGGTGATTTAGACCGAAGTTCCGTCTGACCGGGTGACGGGATTCCCCGTCCGTGCTGGGTTTTAGCGGGTTTGGGGGTGGATGGGTGGTGACTACGGGTCGAGCGGTGCGTGGTCGGCGAGGTCGAGCGCTCGGGCTTGGAGGGTGGTGGGTTGGGCGAGCTTGTGGAAGGTGGCGTTGGTGCCGGGCAGGCGGATGGTGTTGCGGGTGAGGGTGCCGAGCTCGGCGAGCAGGCTCTTGTAGCTGTGGCACGGGTCGCCGGTGCTGGTGCGTTTGGTGCGGGCTTTGCGCTGGGCGGCGGGGGAGCGAGTGGCTTTGGCGACCGGGTCGGGCTGGATCGGTGGCTGCTCGTCTTTGAAGATCAGCGGTGCCCAGGCTTGGCGTAGGTGCCAGGTGAGGTAGTAGGCGAGCATGCAGAGGAACACGTGCGCGCGGACCCGGGTCTCGAGGTGGTGGTGGATGGGGCGGATCTCGAGCTCGGGGCCTTTGAAGGTGCGAAACGCGCGCTCGACCTGTTCGAGGTTCTTGTAGGAGCGCACCACCTCTCCGGTGGACAGTTCGGTGTCGGGGAGGTTGGTGCGCAGCACGTAGATCCCGTCCAGCGCCGCCTCGGCCTCGATCTGCTCGGTCTTGCGCTCATAGGTGAAGCTGGTGTCGGTGATGGTCACCTCGAAGTGCTTGCGGACCTTGTAGCGCTTCAGTGCCGGTCCGACCGCAAGCCCGATCTGGTCGGCGCCGGTCAGGGTGCCGCGCTCCACGCGCTGAGCGATCTCCGCCAGTCCCCGTTCGGTCGCCTCCAGCAACTCTTGGCGTTTGCGGGCTCGCTCGGCAGCCACGAGCGGGTTGCGGCACACGATCAGCCGCTCGCCCGGATAGTCCTCGGAGGTGATCTCGGCCAGGTTTTGCTGATCGAACAGCGATAGCTGCAGGTCGCCTTCGCGGGCGAGCTTCTGGATCTGCGGCGCCTTCAATGCCGTGATCCAGCCTGCGTCCGCCGCCTGCAGCAGCTCGAGGTTGGCCTTGGTCACCATCCCCCGGTCCGAGACTACGACCACCCGTGAGAGCCCGAAGCGGCTCTTGAGCTTCTCGATCTGGGAGGGCAGCGTCTTGTCGTCGTGCAGCTCCCCGGAGAACACCTCGACCGCGACAGGCCGGCCGGGCTTGTCGCAGAGCAGCCCGTAGATGATCTGCAGGCTGCCGCGCTTCTGATCGCGCGAGTAGCCGAGCTTGGCCAGCTCACAGCAACGTCCCTCGAAATACGACGAGGACACGTCGTAGAGCACCAGCTCCCCGTCCTTCAGAAGCCGACGAGCCAGCCCGTCCTCGATCCGCTCTTGGCGCTCAAGCAGCCAGTCCATCGCCGCATACAGATCGTCCTCATCCGCCTCGGCGACGCCGAGCTCCTCCGCCAGCGTCGACTGGCCCAAAGCCCGCACGGTCCCAAGCTTCGACGCCGGCGCGATCGCTCGCTGACAAACCATCGCCAGCACCAGATCCCGCTCCCGCGACGGCCGCCGGTCGATCAACCGGGCCAGCTCAAGCCGGCGAGCCATGATCAACGCCGCGTTCACATGCCCAGCCGGCAGCGAGCGCTCGATCGCAAACCCGTCCGAGAGCACCGCGACCGGCTCGCCCCGCAGCCCCGCCCGCACCAGCTCGACCAGCTCCTCGGGCAGATGCGAGATGTTCCCGACCGTCTCGTTCTTGACCTTCCCGCCCTCCCGATAGGAGCGACGCAACAGGTGCGTGACGTACTCCCGCCCCTTCCCCTGCCGCCTATTGGTGACAACGTGTAGAGCCCCAGCTGGACGAGGTCTCCGCGACATGCCCGAACCATACCCGCACCACCGGACGGACACATCACATTATTGATGACTACGCCAAACCACCACAAGAAAGGCCGAAACCCCAGCAACCACAAGGATTCCGGCCTCTCAAAAGCCAGTTATTGGCGGGAACTTCGGTTTAGACACTGCCCCTCCTCGGATCGAACTTGATAATGGATCGCGCCGGCTCAGCTCGCGCCGACAGACGCGCAACGCTTCTGTATACGAAACCGACAGCCGTCAGGATCACCGCTCGGGACAACTCGGACCTGCCGCACACACGGCAGATCCTGACAACGGACAGAACTGCGGCCCGTAGCAAGCGCTCCCACTTCTGCAAACGCCGATCAAACAGCCTGTCGCGGACCGCGGCCAGCCCCCGAGCGCATCCCTCGGTGAGGAGAAGTCAGCACCGATTCGAGACCGATCACGCTGGCCGGATCAGAACGCCTGCGCGAGCCGCGCCGGTCTGAGCCGCAGCTCCTGCTCCACGATTCGCCGAGCGGCCGGCGATGTGCTGCGCAGGGTCGGCCAATCGCAGAGACGCGCACCCCGCGCAACGTAGGTGCGTCGTTCGCGGCGCCCGTGATGATCGCGGTGTGATGAAAGCGGGTGCTTGGTATGCGAGACCGGGTCGCGGCTGACGGCGTCTGGGAGGATTGCGCTGTGGCGGATCCGTTGGTTGAGCGCGATCAGTTGGTCGCGGCGGTCGAGTTTGCCGCCGAGGCCGCTCGGTGTTATCTCGAGCGGCTGGCGGTCGACGATGTGGTGGTTGCCGGGAGCGAGGCCGCGATTGAGCGTTGGCGTGACCCGATGCCCGAGGATGGCGTCGGCACACTCGCCGCGGTGAGCGAGCTCGCGGAGCGGGCGCGCGAGTCGGCCGTGCGGTCGAGCGGGCCGCGGTTTTTCCATTTCGTGATGGGCGGGGGCACGCCGGCGGCGCTCGCGGCCGATTGGCTTGCGTCGGCCTATGATCAGGTCGCGTTCGCGTGGGCGTCCTCGCCGTTTGCGGCGCGCTTGGAACAGGTCGCGGTCGACTGGTTGCGGCAGCTGTTTGAGCTTCCGGATCAGTTCGGCGGGGTACTGACGACGGGCGCCACGATGGCTAACTTCGTCTCGCTGGCGGCGGCTCGGAACTGGTGGGGTGACCGGCACGGGGTGGATGTCGAGGCGCACGGGCTCGCCGGGCTCCCGCCGGCGCGGATCCTCTCGAGCGGGTATCTGCATCCGAGCGCGGTGCAGGCGGTCGGGATGCTCGGCTTGGGGCAGGGGAACATCCGGCGATTGTGCAGGGACGCGGTTGGGCGCCTCGACCTTGATGCGCTGGCGCGGGAGTTGCGCAGGGCGGGGCCGGCGATCGTGATCGCGAACGCCGGCGAGGTCAACGCCGGGGACTTCGATCCGATCGCGGACATGGCCGGGCTGTGCGAGCGGGATGACGTGTGGCTGCACGTTGACGGAGCGTTCGGACTGTTCGCGCGCGTCTCTCCGCAGGTTCGGTCGCTGACCGAAGGGGTCGAGCGGGCCGACTCGGTCGTCTCAGACGGGCACAAGTGGCTGAATGTCCCATACGACTGCGGGTTCGCGTTTGTGAGAGAGGCCGAGCGGTTGCCGCGAGCGTTGAATGTGGGTGCCGCCTACCTGCCCGCGGTGGATGAGCCGCACCCGAACTTCGGCTTCCTCTCACCGGAGAATTCGCGCAGAGCCCGCTCGCTCGCCGTGTGGGCGACGCTGCGCGCCTACGGTCGTAGTGGCTACCGGCAGATGGTCGAGCGCCATTTGTCGCTGGCACAGCACCTTGCCGACTTGGTGGACGGCTCGCCCGAGCTCGAGCGGCTCGCGGACGTACCGCTGAACATCGTTTGCTTTAGAGCGCACCCGCAGGGGATGGCGGAGCCGGAACTCGACACGCTCAACTCACGGCTCGGGGAAGCCGTGCGTGCCGACGGCCGTGTCTTCGTCGGCTCCACGACCTACGGCGGCAGAACCGCTTTACGGCCGGCGATCGTCAACTGGCAAACGCAGCGCAGCGATATCGAGCAACTTGTCAAGGTCACGCAAGAGCTCATCCAGACGGTGCTCGCCGAAGGTCTGTGAGGGGCGGGCCTCGCGGATCCCGCGCAATCCGGGAGAGTCGGCGCGGACGCCAAGATGACCGTGCGGCAACCGATGCAAGGCTCCGCCTGTCGGCGAGCCATTGGTCACGTGCTGCTGCTCCACGCCTACACCGGTCACGGCGCCTGCGCGACTGCTTGGCGACCGGTAGCGCGGCTGGGCTCAAGGTCGGCCGGCGTCCGCCGGCCAGCCGGCGGACTTCCGCATTGCGACGATCCGACAGTCCGGGCTGGCGCTGCCCCTCGTCGTCCGACGCGACAACGCGAACATCGGCGAGCCGCGTGCTCGCAATCCCAGGCAAAGCATCAGCGTTGGCCCATCGGGCGGCTGGCGCCTCCTTGAGCGATTGCGGAAGCGGACCGAATTGGCGTTGCTGCTTCCTGGCAGGGCCGGGCGGCACGCGGCAGCTAGGGGCCGTGGAGATCTATTGGGGTGCGGGAAGGATCGCTGTGTGGTCGGTGTCTTGGGCTGTATGGATCTAAGCCATCAGACGTCCGATGTCTTGTCGAACCGTGGGGCGGATCGCCGGTCGCGAGCTCCGCAGCTCGCTCCAGTCCCTTTGTTATCTGGCTGGTCGTCGGCGGCGGGCTGCTCGTCGCCGCCCGCGCAACGGTTGCCGCTACGAAGTTCTGTCTGCCCTCAGAAGCGCTCGCCTGGTGGCAGCGCCACCCGCGAGAAAGTGATCTCGACATGAGCACCGCCCGCATCCCGGTTGATGTCGACGTCCTGCGCGAGGAGATCCGCAAGGCCTACACCGATGTTTCCATCGATCAGGAGCACGAGTTCACTTTCCCGACCGGCCGCGCGTGGGCCGAGGAGCTCGACTACCCAGAGCTGGAGCTCGCGCGTGTGCCGGACGCGACCGTCGAGAGTTTCGCCGGGGTCGCGAACCACTGGTTGCTCGGGCGCGCGCGGCCGGGGTCGGTCGTGCTCGACCTCGGCTGCGGCGCGGGCACCGACCTGCTGATCGCCGCGCAGATGACTGGGCCGGCGGGACGCGTGATTGGTGTCGACATGACCCCGGCAATGCTCGACCGCGCCCGCGCGAGCGCACGGGAGATGGGATTCGGAAACGTGGAGCTGCACGAGGCGCTGATCGAATCGCTCCCGCTCGACGCCGCTTCGGTCGATGTCGTGATCTCCAATGGGGTGATCGACCTCGTGCCCGACAAGGACGCCGTGTTCGATGAGATCGACCGCGTTCTGCGCCCCGGCGGGCGCCAACAAATCGCCGACGTCGTGATCCACACCGAGGTCTCCGAGGACGCCCGCAAGCGCATCGACCTCTGGACAGGCTGAATCGCGGGCGCGCTGCTCTCAGGGGAGCACGCACGCCTGCTGGTCCAGCGGGCGTACACCGACATCGACCAGGGCGATCTCGTCGACACTTACGCGAGGTCGGCGTTCGAGGACACTCGTCGCAAGGCTGCGAGGTTCGGCGCGATGGGCTCGACGATCCGCGCGACCAAGCCCGGCGTGCCAGCTGCGGCGGGCGTCACGCAGCGCGGCGAGCAGGCGCGGAGCCGCAGGACAAGGCGTGACAGCGCGCCAGTCGTGTCATACACATTCCGCCCGGGGCTGCCGGGCACCGGCCAACCACACAAGGAGCGTCGAATGACTGCCACCACATCCGTCCTCAAGCTCGCGCGGCGCGAGCTCGCAGATCTGAACGACCGCACGATCGGGCCAGGCGATCCGGGCTACGACGAAGCGCGAGCAGTCCACAACGGCATGATCGATCGCCATCCGGCCGTGATCGTGCGCTGCTCGAGCGCGGACGACGTGGCACGCTGCATCGCGTTCGCGCGTGCCCACGGAGCTCCGATCGCAGTCCGCGGCGGGGGACACAACGGCGGCGGCCTTGGCATCGTCGACGACGGGGTCGTGATCGACCTCGCGGGCATCGCCGAGGTTGCGGTCGAGCCGGGCTCTGACAGCGTCCGTGTTGGCGGCGGCTGCACCTGGGGCCAGGTCGATCAGGCGACCGCCGAGTTCGGCCGCGCGACACCGTCGGGGATCATCTCGACAACCGGCGTCGGCGGGCTCACGCTCGGCGGTGGCCTCGGTCATCTGACGCGGCCCTTCGGCCTCACGATCGACAGCCTCATCGGCGCCTATGTCGTCCTGGCCGACGGCTCGCAGGTGCACGCAACCGCCGACGCACACCCGGATCTGTTCTGGGCGCTCCGCGGCGGGGGCGGCAACTTCGGAGTGGTCACGTCGTTCGAGTTCCGCACCCATCCGATCGGCTCCGCCGTGATGGCCGGGCCGACCTTCTGGCCGATCGAGCAGACGCCGGAGGTGATGCGCTTCTATCGCGAGTTCCTCCCGGCCGCCCCGCGCGCGGTCAACGGGTTCTTCGCCGCGATGACCGTGCCGCCGGTCGACCTGTTCCCGGCCGAGCTCCACATGCGCAAGGTCGCCGCGATCATGTGGTGCATCGTCGGATCCGAGGAGGACGCGACGCGCCTGCTCGCCCCGGTGCACGCCGTGGGGACCCCGCTCCTGCACGGCGTCGGAGCGGTCCCGCATCCGGCGCTGCAGAGCCTGTTCGACGGGCTCTACACGAAGGGGCTGCAGTGCTACTGGCGCGCAGACTTCGTCAACGAGCTCTCCGATGAACTCATCGACCAGCACCTCGAATGGGGCAAGAAACTCCCCTCGATGCACTCGACGATGCACCTCTACCCAATCGACGGCGCCGTGCACGACATCGGATCCGGCGACACCGCCTTCAGCTACCGCGACGCTGGATGGGCCGAGGTCATCTTCGGGGTCGATCCCGACCCGGCCAACGCGGACGCAATTCGCGACTGGTGTGTCGCGTACTGGGACGCGACCCACCCGCACTCGGCCGGCGGCGCGTACGTCAACTTCATGATGGACGAGGGCCAGGAACGCGTCCACGCCACCTACCGCGACAACTACGACCGCCTCGCGCGCGTCAAAGCGCAATACGACCCCGAGAACGTCTTCCGGGTCAACCAGAACATCCACCCAGCGGCCGTCGCGTAGCGATCGCGAAACCGCCCCGGTGCGATTTTTTTGGGCGGCGAGGACGCTGCAAGTGCCCCGGTGCTTGCAGCGTCCTCAAGTAAGCCAGCAGCCCCGGACAAATGGGTGCGGCTCCTCTCGAGTGAGGCAGAATCCCCGGACTTGCGGGCGATCCGGGGGCCAGAGGGCGCAGTTGCCCCGCGTTTTGACCGGTCTGGAGCCGCGGCCGAGTCCTGCCGTGGCTTGACCGCCTGGGCGGCTGCTGTGATTGACTCCTTCTCCGACGACCGCAGCGACCCCCCGGCGACCCGAAAGACCCTCGGTTACGGGAGATTTGCCCGCCTACGCAACTGGACCGACGGCGACGCTTCCGCTATCGCCCAAAAGGAGGCGCCAGCCGCCCGATCGGCCAACGCTAATGCTTTGCCTGCAGGTTGCGAGCACGCGGCTCGCAGGTGTTCGCGTTGTCGCGTTGGACGAGCACCAGCGCTCTCGCTCGATGTCGCCAGACTGCTGTCGTCGGCCCGTGGTTTCGGCAGCTTCATCGGGAAGACGAAACGTGTCCCATAGAGCGCGTCCGCTCAGAACTGCTGTCCGCGGCTGGGAAGGATCGCCCTGTCGTCGGCGTCCTGTCTACCAAATCATCAGACGTCTGATGTGACGCGAGCCACTGCGCTCGCTCCAGGCGACCCGAGGAGGACCGACGTGAGCATGATGAGCAACCCGTCGAGATCGAGGTGCGCATGCCACGGTATGTGATCGAGCGCGATTTCGGGCTCGTTGGCGAGGAGGAGATGCAGGAGGTGGCTGCGCTCTCGAAGGCGACCGGGATCGAGCAGTTCCCAGACATAACGTGGGAGCACAGTCATGTCTGTAGCGACGATCAGGGGGCGATCAAGAGCTTTTGCGTGTACAGCGCACCGAGCGCCGATCGTGTGCTCGAGCACGCGAATCGCGTGGGCGGCCATGCGGTGATCAACGTTTACGAGATCGTCGGCGACATCACGCCGGAGGAGATCACGCTTTGATCGGCCTTTGGTCCGATGAAGCGGCGGCGGAGTCGGTCCGCGTCTCGGGGCGGGGCGCGTCGGCCACGGCGTGCCATAGGGCCTGGTAGGCCAGCGCCCTCTTGAGCGCGAGGATCCGCCGGCGTTCGTCGTCGTGAGGTAGCAGTGACAGCGCCCGGGTGAACAGGTCGACGGCTTCGGCGTAGGCCAGGTCGGCCGTCGCTTGCTCGGCCGCGCGCGTGGCGTAATCGAGTGCGAGCTCGCGGTTGGCCACCGGCATCGCCTCGCACAGGTGGTACGCAATCTCGCGGAGCGCAGCTTCCCCGCGGGAGGCCTGCAGGGCCTCGGCGACGCGAGCGTGGATTCGACGCCGGTGCGCCAGGCTGAGGCGCTCGAGGAGAGTGCGGCGCACCAGCGCGTGCGAGAACGCGAAACGCTCGCGCTCGCTGTCAGCCAGCTCGAACACGAGTTCGGCCGCGAGCGCCTCGTCGAGTGTCATGGCGAGATCCTCGCCCTGCAGGTCGCTAACGTTTTCGAGCGGCTCGAGATCAAATTCGGCTCCGATCACCGCGGCGACAGTGAGCATCCGGACGCAGGCGTCCCCGAGCGGCGCGAGGCGAAGGTTGACGACCTCCCGGATGCTCTCGGGCAGCTCGGCGCGCTTGAGCGAGAGGACCCCGCTGTTTGGGTCGGACTCGCTGAGATGACGCACGATCTCCTGCACGAAGAACGGGTTGCCAGCGGCTTCCCTGCGTATCGCGTGCACCAGTTCGGGCGAGAGCTCGCGGCCGGTCAGGCTGCGGGACAACTGCGCCACGTCGGCGTCGACGAGCCCGGAAAGCGGGACGCGCTCGAGCAGCTCCTGCCGGGCGAGGCGGTGTAGCAGTTGCGGGAGCGGTCCTGAGGGCGGGATCTCGGTGTGCCGT
Source organism: uncultured Solirubrobacterales bacterium (assembly GCA_963841535.1). Taxonomy (GTDB): domain Bacteria; phylum Actinomycetota; class Thermoleophilia; order Solirubrobacterales; family Solirubrobacteraceae; genus Palsa-465. Next base: position 210,941 of record CAWJDF010000008.1, read on the forward strand.
TGGGTGGCGAGCACGAGCACACGCATCTCCGGGCGCGACTCGAGCAGATGACGCAGCAGCGCCACCGAGGACTGATCGGCGCCGTGGAGGTCATCCAACACCAGAAGCACCGGCGCGTCGGCGGACAGATCCGCGAGAACCGAAGCGACCGCGTCGAACAGCCGGTAGCGCCGGCCCTCTCCGCGCGTCGGCTTGATCCGCTCCTCGCCGACTTGTCGCGGGAGACCCGGAGTGACCGGCTCCAGCTCGGCTGCGCGGGGCTGCACCCGACGGCGGAGCTCCTCCGGCGCAGCGACCGCGAGGTAGTGCCTGAGCGCCTCGACGAACGGCCGATACGGCACCACCAGATCCTCGTCGGCCGAGCCATGGAGCACGACCGCTCCCTGCTCCCGCGCGTCTAAACCGAGCTCACGCGCCAGACGGCTCTTGCCGATTCCGGGCTCGCCCACCACAAGCGCGATGCGAACGCCGCAGCCAGCGCAGACGGCCGACCAAAGCTCGCGCAGACTCGACATCTCCCGAGAGCGCCCGACGAACGCTGCCGCCACCTTGTGGCGAAGCCCCGGTGGCAGCGGAAAGGACGCGCCGGGCGCCCACCCGGCACCGGTGGGAGCGGGAGCCCCCCGAGCAAGGCGAGGCTTCACGGCGTCGGTGCGCCCGCTCGCGGCGGCGTCGTCACGGATTTGGTGCACAAGCTCGCGCGTCTGCTGGGAGGGCGAGATCCCCAACTCGCGCCGAAGCCGATCCCGCAGCCGCGCGTACGCGGTAAGCGCGCCCGGGCGGTCGCCCCCGGCAGCCAGGCGGACAATCAACATCCGCTGCGCCTCTTCGGCGAGGGGATCGAGCGCCACGCGCCTGCGCGTTAGCGCGAGCGCGCTCGCGAAGTCGCCGCTCGCCGCGGCTTGCGCCGCGATTCGCTCCATCAACCCCGAGAGGAGATCGCGATGCGCGTCGCGATACTCGTAAACCCACTCCTCCTCGTGGCCGGCGAGCAGCTCGCCCCGGCACAGCTCGAGCGCCGCGTGGAGCCGGTCATGCTCGATGTGGTCGCGAAACGCGATCACGTCGATCCACACGCCGTGGCCGCCGAAGCCGACGCGCTCGCGGGTCGCCACCAGCGCCTCGGCTTCTGTATCGAGCGATCGCCGGATCGCCCAGATCGCGTTCCGCAAGCTCGCGCGGGCGCTCGAGTCGAGCACCTGCGGCCAGAACCGCCCGGCGACGTCGGCTCGCTGGTGGCTACCCGGGTTGAGCGCGAGCCAGGCAAGCAGCGACCGCGCACGCCACGACCCGGTCAGTTCGATCGGTCCCCTCGAGGTCTCGACCCCCAGCTCGCCCAGCAAGCGGATCTGGAGCATGCGGCAAGCGTACCGTCGCGATCGTCCCACGCACAGCAAGCTTTCACGGCTGCTGTGACGGTGGCTGAGATGGTCGTCGTGCATTCTGCGATCAACCAACGAGGAGAACGCGCCAGATGATCACCAATGAGGGCACCGCAAACGGAATGCGTCACGAGCATCAGAGCAAATTCGCCGGACAGCTGCTCCCGCCCCGCGACGCCGCCTGTGACGACACAGACAAGGTCTACAACACGATCATCGATCGCCGGCCGACGCTGATCGGGCGCTCCGCGGATCCGCACGACGTGGCCCGTGCGATCGACTCCGCGCACACGCATGACCTGCCGGTGGCGGTGCGCGGCGACGGCACCCGCGTTCGGCCAGCGGCGCCCACGTCAACTTCCTGATCGGGGAGGGCCAGGAATCGGCCCGCGCCGGCTACCGCAACAACTACCGCGGCTGGCCGAGGTCAAGTCAGCCTACGACCCCGACAACGGCTTCCACATCAGCCAAAACACCACGCCGCGCCCGCGGCCATCCAGTCTTGTCACACAACCAACCAGGAGGACCGCAATGCCACTGATCAACGTCAAGCTGATCGAGGACGTATTCACGTCCGAGCAGAAGCGTCAGATCGTCGAGCGTCTCACCGATGCGATGGTCTCGATCGAAGGGGAGAACATGCGAGGGGTGACCTGGGTCGTCGTGGAGGAGGTCCAGAGCGGCGACTGGGGCATCGGCGGCCAGCAGCTGCGCACCGAGGACGTCAAGGCGCTCGCCGCCGGCGCGCCCGCCTGACTCGATCAGGCGCCGAAACCGCTGGCGCGCGGCGCATGTCGTGCGCCGGCGGCCCGGCCCTGCCCACCGCCCACCAATCCACTTGAACCAGAGGACAACAACATGAAGCGACTCCTCAGCGCGGCCGCGCTCCTGATGGCGCTCGGCGCGACTTCAGCTGCCCTTGCGGCCGGCCCGTCTCCAATCACCGAGAAAGTGCTCGGCGCCGCCGGCATCTCGCAGCCATACACAATCCCGGTTACCAAGCCGGCCGACGTCGTCGTCGCCAAGGCGACGGTCCCACCCGGCGCCAGTTTCGGCTGGCACTACCACCGAGCGGCCGTCGTGGTCGTGGTCAAGTCCGGCACGCTGACGCTGTACGACAGCGTCGACCGGACCTGCACCCCGCAGCGCTTCTCCGCAGGGCAGGGCTTCACCGAGCGCCCACACCACGTCCACCTTGCCCGCAACGAAGGTAGCCACCCAGCCGTGGTTCTTGTCACCTATCTCGGGCTCCGGCACGGGATCAATCCGGACGTGCCCGCCCCGAGCCCGGGGAACTGCCCGTTCTAACCCAGTCGCCGGGAACTCAACGCACAACGCAAAGCAACGCATGCACCCCCAGCTCAACGACATGATCGCCCAGCAGCGGATCGCCGAGCTGGCCCGCGTAAGCGAACATCAACGGGTCAGGAACGAAATGCCTGTCGCGCGCGTCGACCCAGGCCGCTCGGCCTGGATCGCGGTTGCCGCGGTGCTGATCGGAGCGGGCTGGGGCTCCAACCAGTTCCCGCCAATGCTGCTGGTCTATCGCCACGCGCTCGGTCTCGGTGCGGGATCGCTCGAAGCGATGTTCGGGGTGTACGCCCTGGGCTTGATCCCGGGGCTGCTGCTCGCTGGCCCGCTCTCGGACGCTCGGGGGCGCCGCCGGCCGGTCCTCGCCGCGGCGGCGACGTCGTTGGCGGGGAGCCTCCTGCTGATCGCCGGCTCTCGCTCGCCGGCGCTGCTCTACGTGGCTCGGTTCGTGGTCGGGCTTGGCAGCGGCGCGGCGTTCAGCGCGGGAACGGCATGGCTGCGTGATCTGTCGCTCGTACCGCCTGGGAACGCCGACTCCGCCCGGGCGGCACGGCGAGCGGCGGTGGCCATGACGACCGGGTTTGCGGTCGGGCCGCTGCTGTCAGGGCTGCTCGCGCAGTGGGGGCCGGAGAGCCGGGTTCTGCCGTACCTGCCTCACGTGGCGTTCATGGCCGCGGCGTTGTTCGCGTCGGCCCGGATCGCGCCCGAGACGATCACACGGCGAAGACGGTTGTCGGTGGGCGCCGGGCTGCCCGCCGGGCGGTCGCGACGGCGGTTCTGGCGGTCGGTGGCGGTGATGGCGCCGTGGGTGTTCGCGGCACCAGCGGTGGCGTTCGCGTTCCTGCCCGCGGCGGTGGGAGCCGACCGGCTCACCGGAGGGGTGGTGGTGACCGGAGCGGTGACCGCACTGACGGCGCTGGCCGGCGTGCTGATCCAGCCGGCAGGGCGAACACTTGACGCGGTCCGCTCCCGCTGGTCGGTCGGGATGGTCGGATTGCTGGTCTGCGCAGCGGGACTGGCCCTCGGCGCCTACGCGGTCCAGCGCGGTTCGCTGTGGCTGCTCGCCCCGTGCGCCGGGGTGCTGGGCTGCGCCTACGGACTGTGCTTGGTCTCCGGGCTGATCGAGATCGGGCGCCTAGCGCGTCCTGAGGCGGTCGGATCGCTGACCGCGGTCTTCTACGCGCTGGCCTATCTCGGGTTCGCGACTCCATATCTGCTGACGCTGGCCTCGCCACTGGCTGGCTATCGAACCCTGCTGCTGATCGTCGCGGCGGTGGCGCTGACCAGCGCTGCCGTTGTTGCTAGCGCCGGCCGACCACGAGGCGCCGCGCAGAGCTGCGGCTGAAAGGACACGACAATGCTTTCCCCCGAGCTCAACAGAGCCCTTGCACGAGCAAAGGCGGATGACCTCCGCCGAGCTGCCGACGCTCACCGGCTCAGCCACCACCGAGCTGAGGCAGCGCCGTCCGTTGCGATTCAAAGGAGTGTGACGCTTCGTTTAGGTTCCCCGGCCGATCGGGATCCGCTAGCGCGACTGGCCGAGCTCGACAGCGCGACGCCTCCGGCGCAGCCGGTCCTGCTCGCCGAAGTCGACGGACAGCTCCGAGCAGCGCTCGCACTCACCGATGGCACCGTCGTCGCTGACCCGTTTCATCTGACGGCGGACCTGATCGACCTCCTCCGGGCACGAGCGCGCCAACTCGACGCCCCCCGGATCGGGCGTTCCCGGCGCCTGCGCTCATGGTCGCCACGGCGCGCCCTCGCCTCGCGCTGAGCATGCCAGCATCGGCCCGTAGCCAGCGCGAGTCCCTGGTCGCGTACACCACCCAGCTATTTGAGCCCAGCCTCCTGCTGCAGCTACGACCGCGAACGCGCCGACTGAGGCTCGATCGCGCGCTTGCGGCTGGGGCGGATCCGTCAGCTCCGCCGCAGCTCGCCGCCCGTGCCCCCAGCTGGTCGATCCGCGCAGGCGGCAGCGGATCGCTGCCCGTCTGGAGCAGTTCGCGCTCACTGCTGACCGGCTGCGCAGCCGCGTCCAGACGCTGCCGTTGCGAGGCGCCCTGCGACCCAACCAGGAGGCGCTGCTCGCACCGGCGCGGACGCTGCGCCATAGTCAACTCCATTACGCCGCGGCATCGCGATGCTAAAGCTGGTCCTCGCCGACGGGACCGGACCGGCGTACACCGACCCGACCGGGGACGGGCTAGCGCATCAGCTCACACTGGCTGTCCAAGGACTCACCAGCCGTACGGCGCGCATCGCCCCGCAATGAGCGAGCATCCCAGGCCGGGCTGCGCGCCGTCGTGCCCCACGCGATCGCTGACCTGCTCGTCAAGCTCTCCCCTCAGGTCCCTGCCCAGCCTCCGGACGCTTGCGTTCACGATGCAGCTCTCAGCCATGTGCGAGAGCCTCCGTAGGCACGCGCGTAGACCCGGCCACCGATCGCTTCGCGCGAGTTGCGATCGTTCGGCTGCCGCCCTCACGCGTTTCCACCTTCCAGCCGAAGCGACCACTGGGCCGGCGCTAACCGCTTCAGGCGTGGAGCAGCAGCACGTGAACAATCGGCACACCGACCGGCGAGCCCTGCCTCCGGGGCGGCACGAGCATCTTGGGCATGGCGCCACCAGTCCCGCATCGCGCGGATCTCGAGCATGTCCGGGCCGACGAAGGGGCCAAGGCTTGCTCGGCCGACCTGCGAGACGCGCCTACCGCGCGTTGGGGGGCTTTCATCGACGGCCTGCAGATGCTCGTCGAGTTGTCAAAGCGGGAGCGACGCTATTCGTCGGGTCGCGTCTCTTTGATGCTGTAAATACGGTTCCCGGGTGATAGTCAGTTTAGGCGGCGGTCACCTCCTCGGGGACGGTCTGCTCGGTCCCGTGGTAGCGGGCTCGTTTGAGGCGTTGGCGGTCGAGCGCGTTGAAGTTGATGCCGTTCGTCTGGTGAGTGATTAGGAGATCGAGCACGGCCCAGACGAGGGTCAGGCAGCTCGTCTCGCCCGGGAAGCGGCCCATCACCTTCGTGCGCCGCTTGACCTCGCCGAGTGAGCGCTCGAGCAGGTTCGTTGAGCGCCACCGTCGTCGATGCCGGACGGGGTAGCGCAGGTGCACGACGAGGGCGTCGAGGTCATCAGCGAGGCAGCGGGAGGCGGCCGTGAAGCCGCCCTTGTCGAGGTCGTCGACGAGGGCCTGGAGCCGGCGCTTGGCGTCGGCTTCTGAGATCGCGTCGTCCAGGGCTTGCCAGTAAGCGTGCTTGACGCGCTCACGCTCACGGTCGGGGACCTTGGCGTAGAGGTTCCGAGCACGGTGCACGCAGCACCGCTGCCGGTCAGACGCCGGCCAGCACTGCTCGATCGCCTTGATCAGTCCCGGGGCGCCGTCGGCGACGATCAGCATCGGCGCCCCGAGCCCGCGGCTGATCAGATCCCGGCCGAGCGCCTGCCAGTCCTCGAAGGACTCCCGCATCCCCAGCGACACGGCCAGCAGCACCCGTTCGCCCTCTTCGGTGAACCCCCACGCGACCTGGACACCCTCCTTCGGCCCGTCCGGTCTGACGGAGATGAACGTCGCATCGAGGAACAGCGCGGTCAGCCGGATCTCGTAGAGGTCACGGCGTCGGAACCGCTCGAAGCGCTCCTTGAGCTCCTCACACATCCTCGAGGCCGTCGCCTTCGAGAGCTTCCCGAGCCCCGCCTCCTCGCACAGCGACTCGACATCACGCATCGACAGGCCGCGGACGAACGCGCCGATCACCAACGCCTTCAACGGCTCGGTCCGCACCAGCTTCGGCGTCCGCGGGAACAGCTTCGACGCGAACGTCTCCGCCGCCTGACGGACCTGCGGAATCTCGATCTGAAGCTCCCCCTCCGCAGTCTGCACCCTCCGCGGCCGAAAGCCATTGCGCATTCCGCTCTCCTCGCTGCGCTCCTCACGCTGATCAGCCGCCCGGCGCTCATAGCGGGCACGCCCGAGCCAAGCGTCGAACTCGTCCTCCACGGCCCACTGGATGATCAGTCGGGCTCCGAGCTTCGCCAGCTCTGAGAGCGACTCGCGCGGGTTCTCACCAACCCCGACCGACAGCATGTGCTCGATCCGGGCTTCGATCTCCGCCGACGGCGGTACGGTACGTCTCACGGCGTAGGCCTCCTTCATCGTCTTCGCAGGACTTGAGGGAACCTACGCCGTCGCTCTGACAGCACCGGCGCTATTTACAGCACTCCTGAGACGCGACGATTCGTCGGTCGGGCCGCTGGGTGCTGCTCGAAACCATCAGCGCCGCGGGCGAGCCGTGGTACAACCCTTGCTCCTCGAAGCGGAGACCATGCGAGCAGCGATCCCGACCGCCAAAGCCGACTATCCGACCAAACTCGTGCGGATGATTGAAGCGTTCGGCTCGGGCAGTGGGCCAGAGGTGATCGCGACCGCGGTGGGTCGCAAGCTTGCTGAGCTGTGGGGCCGTCCCGTGACGGTCGAGAACCATCCCGGTGCGGGTAGCACGGCGGCCCCAGCGATGGTGGCGACGTCCCCCGCCGACGGTTACACGCTGCTCGTCCACACCAACGCGCACGCATATAGCGCGGCGCTTGTGACGAACCTCCCCTACGACCCTCTGACGGACTTCGTCCCAGTCGCGGCGCTCACCACTCAGTCCTACGTGCTCGTCGCGGGCGAGACCACAGGCCTCGCTACCGTCGGCGCGCTGATCGCTGCAGCGAGGGCAAAGCCGGGGCAGCTGCGGTTCGGCTCCACCGGCGTGGGCACGGGCACGCACCTCGGGATCGAGAAATTCAACCTCGCAGCCGGGATCAACGCCACCCACATCCCTGCGCGAGGGAGCGATGCGATCGCCGACACGATCGCAAACACGATCGCGGGGCGCACCGACTACGCGCTGTCGCCGATCCCGACCACCCTGCCCCATATCCGCGCGGGCAGACTCCTGCCGCTCGGCTTGAGCAGCGCTCGACGCTCGACCGCGCTACCCGACGTTCCGACCGTTGCCGAGGCAGGCGTCCCCGACTTCGATTTCCCGATCTGGTACGGGATATGGGCGCCGGGCGCCACTCCACCCGGCGTCGTTCAGAAGCTCGCCGAGGACATCGCGCGCGCTCTGTCAGATCCCGCCGTGCGCGCCTCGCTGGTGAAACACGGTGGCGAACCGATGAGCATGACGCAGCCCGACTTCACGCGCTTTGTGCTGCGCGAGAGCGAAAGCGCCGCCCGGATCATCGAAGCCGCCGGCATCAGCCGCAATAGCTCACCAACCACAAACGTGACGTAGCGGTCGCCTGGGGGACACTCAACACCGGCCCGCATCGAAAACGATGTGGGAAGTGTCGGGGCAGTCGAATCCGAGTACCGCAACCAAGTCGATGCAGGTCTCTCGACCAAAGACCTACGCGACCTGCAAAATCGCCTATTGCGCGACTGGTGACGCCCGCCGACGCTCCCGGCCGTTTTGGTAGCGCCGAGTGGTAGCGCCGGCGGGATCACCGGCTGTTCGCGCTGTCCGACCAAACAAAAACCCCCGGTTTGGAGGGCTTTCGCGAGGAGCGGCTGAAGGGACTCGAACCCTCGACCTTCTGCATGGCAAGCAGACGCTCTAGCCAACTGAGCTACAGCCGCGATATGGGAGCAGGGAATTATAGAAGCCGGCTGCGCTCACTCGCTGCCGTCACGGGTCAAGTGCGCCTCGGGCATGCAGTAGCGGCGATTCGTGCGATGTGACGGCGGCCGGCGCTCTGGCGCCCGGGGCATCGAGGAGATGATGCTCCATCTCGCAAGCCAGGCGATCCCCGCGACTGCGGTCGCGACGAGAACTACGTGCAAGATCACTGTCCCGGTCATGTCCGCGCTTCCCTTGGCTCTGTTGTGTGGTCCAAGCCCCGAAATCAGGCGGTGTTCTCCACATCGCTGCCCTCCTGGGAGATCCGCCGGACGTCTCGGGCGGGAGCATCGCCATGCCCCTTTGGGATGCTCCCGCCCGCGTTCCCCCGGTAGCTGCGCCCCCACACGAGATGACTCGGTCAGTTTCCGGTGGCCCGTGTCAGGATCGTGTCTGGCTGTAAGAGCCCCCAGCGCCCAAGCTGATACATCGATTTTTCAAGCCGAGAGATCATGCGTCTGTCCGCGCCGCCGCGGCGGCCAGTGCGTCATGTCCGGACCGCGCCAGCTCCCACAGCCGCTGCAGGTCGCGCGCCGCGGCTTGCTCGCGATCGAGCGCCGCGCGGTAGGACAGGTAGTGGTCAGCGCTCGCGCGCGGCGATCCGTCGTACCACGCCTGCAGGGCGTGCTCGCACTCGAGCTCGGCCCACTGCCACGTGGTGTGCGCCTCGTCGAGCAGGCGAAATCCGATCTCGGCCAGTTCATGGCGCTTGCGTGGCTCCTCGCGCGTGGGCGCGGACCGGGCCTGAGTTGCATCCCGGTGTCGTGTGCTCATCGTCGCTTCCTCCGTGAACTGCGGGGTTCAAGTGGCGCCGCCAAGGCGAGCGTCACCCGTAAGAGCGCGATGACGGCCGTGTGATACAGCCGGTGACCCGCTCGCGGCCCGCGCGAGTCCGGTCAGCCCGTGCCGAAGCAGATGAACCCGGCTTGTCCGTACCCGCGTGGACCGAGCTGCGCCTGCGCCTTCGCGAGCGCAACCGACGGAGAGTCGCCGGCGGTCATGTGGCGGTGAAGCGAGATCATCAGCCGCTTGGCCCCGGCGTCCGGGACGGGCACGACGCTGGCGATGATCGTGCGGGTGCCCATCCCGATCAATGCGGCCGCAAACCCCAGCAGCTCATCTCCGGGTCGCGCCTCGGACGTGCCGAGGTCGCACGCCGAGAGCACGATCAGCTCGGGAGGGCGGCGCAGACGCTGGAGCTCGTACGCGGTGAGCGGACCATCCGCGAGCTCGAGCGAGGAGAACAGCGGACTGTCGGAGCGAAAGCGTCCGTGGCAGGCCAGGTGCGCGAGCGTGGCGCCTTCGAGCGCCCGCATCACCGCCGCCACAGTGGCCTGCCGACCGGCCAGCATCATCGGTTGCGAGTAGAGGCCGCCCAGCTCGGAGAGCTCGCCCGCGGCGTGCCGCAGGCGCGGCCCTGCCACAAGCACGACCTTGCTCCGGCGCGTCGGCCGCGGCGACTGCAGCGCCGACCAGGTGGCCGCCGACGGCGCGACCACCACCGGGCGCCCGCGCAGCTCGGGGAGCATCGCCCAGGGCAGGGCATGCAGCGATCCGGTCGGCACGATCACCAGCCGGCGAGCGTCGAGGCCCTGCGCCAGGGGGGCGAGCAAGCGGTCGCCGAGGCGCTCGGCCGATGCCCTGGCGCCCTCGAGCATCGCGGTTCGCTGAGCGACGCCGTGGCCCCGCCGCGCGAGCCGCGCGAGCGCGAACCGCAGCCACTCGAGCTCCTCCGTGACCGCCTGGGCGGGACCGAGCGGATAGCGGTCGATCCGGCCGCCCGCCAGCGTCAGCGCGGTGAGCGCGCCGTCGAGCTCGATCAGCTCCACGAGCGCGGAACTCCCCAACGCCCGGCTCAGCTTACGCCGATCGAGGGAGGCGTTCACCGAGACGGCTTCGCCCGCGGCGTGCCGAGACAGGCGGCTGATCGTTGCCTCCAGCGCGGCCTGGCGAGCCAGCAGCGTGCGGACCGCGCGGCCGCGCCGCTCGGCGCGCCAGATCTCGGCGCTGACCCGGCGTAGCTCGGCGGCTCGGTCCCGGAGCTCGGGAACGTCCGGAGGCGTGACCGGAGGCAATCGCAGCGCGCTCCCGCGCAGCCGGTCCGCCCAGGCGAGCATCGACTCCGAGCGCACGCCGGCGAGCGCGGTCCGCAGGCCGAGCGCCGCAAGCTCGACGCCGATCTCCGACGCGGTGGCGCGCAGATCGGATGCACCAAGCGTCTCCCGGTAGCCCTCGAGCAGCCCCAGACCGGTGCGCAGCGCCCGCTGGGCACCGGCGCGATCGCCCCGGTTCAGGCGCAACAGCGCCTCCACGTGCCAGGCCTCGATCCGGTCGGCGAGGGGACCACGGCGCAGGAGCACCGAGCAGCCGGCGAGCTCACGCCGAGCCACGCGCGGAGAGCCGAGCTCGATGGCGGCACGGGCGACCATCAGCTGGGCGCGCCGCGCCTCTTCCTGCCAGCCGGCGCCGGCGAGGGTCTCGGCGGCGCGGCGGCCGGAGCGGAGCGCCGTCCGGCTCAGGGCACCGGCGGCAATCGACGCCGCCAGTCCGAGGACGGCGGCCCGAGCGGCGTACACGTGGCGTTGCTGCGCGACGAACGACCGCTGGGTCTGGAGCGCGAGAGCCCGCGCGGCGAGCGCGTCGCCGGCCAGCAGCTTCAGGCGGATCGTTTCCAGGCGGAGCACGTGGTCGTCCTGGCCGGAGAGCTTCCAGATCTCCTCGGCCTCACCCAAGGCCCGAAGCGACTCGGCGCGAAGGCGGGCCATCGCGGTGGCCTGCCCGCGCAGCAGCGAGAGCTCGGCGGCCACCCGAGCCGAGATGTCGCGCCGGTCGATCGCGTCGATCCGCGCCAGACACTCGGGCAGGTCGCCTCGGATGAGCGCGCTGCGCGCAAGCTCGGTTTCCGCCGCGAAGGCGGCCGACGTCGCGCCAAGCCCCGTGAACAGCTCACGAGCGCGGGTGAGATCGCGCTCGGCCGCGACCGTCTCGCCGCGCTCAGCCAGGAACGCCCCCCGGTTGCGAAGCAATTGCGCCTCCCAGAATGCGTCTCCTTGCTCGCGCAGCGTGGCGAGCGCCGCGTCGGTGCCCATGAGCGGCTCCGTCGTAGTCCCGGCGTACCACAGCACGGCGAGCCTGAACACCTCCGAGCGCGCCCGTTCGTGGCGGTCCAGGGCCGCGTAGGCCAGCTCCAGCTCGCGCATCGCCGCGGTGATCGCACCACGGCCGGCGAGATCGAGCGCGAGACGGCGACGAGCCAGCGCGGTTCGACGCGTCAAGCCGTGTCGCTCGCCGGACCGGACCGCGCTGCGAATCGTGCGAATCGCCCGGCCGTCGCCCAGCTCGTGCTGGGCGAAGCTCAGCGCATGCAGCGCCGCGACCTCGGCCTCCGGATGTCGTCGCCTGCGGGCGAGCCCGAGGGCCCGCTCGGCCAGTGCGGCGGCCGCGGACGCGTCCGCCTCCACCAGCTCGAAGGCGGACTGCGCGAGCTCGAGCGCGTCCTCGCCAACCGCGACTGTCATGCCGGTAGATGTATCAGGACACTCCGCGCGTGCTCTGAATATTCATAGGATTGCCCAATCACACTCACATAGGAAAGGACCGCCCGTGAGCCCCAGGAAGGTGATCCCGGTGGAGAACGGCGCGCTCAACCCGATCGCCGGGCGTGCGCTGAACGTCGAAAGCCTGACCCACGACTTCAGCCACGACGGCATCGTGATCGCAGCCCACGCCGAGTTGATCGTCCGTGCCGGCGCGCTCCGCCCCTCGGTCGCCAAGGAGCTGAAGCGGGTGGCAGACCGCGTCGGGAACATGGCGACACTTCGGCGGCCCGCCACCAGGCTCGTGCCCTCACACCCGCGACCGGGGATGAAGCTCGAGCCGGATCATGTCCCCGACCGGGACAGCCCGCTGCGCGAGGTGGAGATCTGGCGCCTGAAGGATCCCGACACTCGCAGCGCGGTCGACGAGTCACGCCGGCTGCGCGAGGTCGCTGGGGAAGAGCGCGTTCTCACGCTGAGCGGCGAGGAACTAGTCCTGCCGACGATCTCACCTCACCACGCTCCGATCCTGGCCGCCACGGCCGGCGGCTGCCCCGCCGCGCCGCCCAAGCCGGCTCCGGAACCCGACAGGCCGTTCATCGAGCCACCTACCGACGGGCCGACGGCCAAGGTGACCATCCTGGACAGCGGTTACATCTGGAATGACCCGCCACACCGCGAGCTCGACGATCGTGTGTCGGTCGTCCACGGTCAGTGGCTGGATGCGAGAAACCGCCGCTGGAAACCGGACAAGCCCGACGGCCTGTACACGGATGCGGCCGGCCAGCTCGACGGGATCTCCGGGCACGGCACGTTCATCGCTGGGCTGATCTCCCACATCGCTCCGCACACGCGGCTCGAGGTCGTGGGGCTGCGCAACCAGGAGGTCGAGATCGGGGCCCTGAATCCCGACGAGCAGCTGGGTGTGTTCGAGAGTGAAGTGGCGATCGCCCACGCGATGTTGCGGCGCTGCAACACCGACGTGATCCAGTGCGGCTTCGCGTTCCCGACGCTCGACGACTACCCGTCGATCCCGTTTGCCGCCGTGATGGAGGAGATCCGGCGCAGGTACGGGAATCGCGTGGTAGTGGTGGCGCCGGCGGGAAACGAGCAGTCCCGCCGCCGGTACTGGCCGGCGGCCCTTCCGGACGTCATTGGCGTAGCGTCGACCAACCGCCGCGGAGACGCGCGCGCGTGGTTCTCGAACTGGGGTGACTGGTGCGACTGCTGCACCCGCGGGGAGTATGTGTACTCGACGTTCGTGCACTGGGATGGCACGGTCGAGGGAGACTCACCTACCGACGTAGAGCACTTCCGTGGCTGGGCGAGGTGGGATGGAACCTCGTTCGCGGCGCCGAAGGTGGCGGCCGAGATCGCCGAGCTGGTCGCGACCAGCGGCGGCGCCGCGTCACCCGCGGATGCCTGGAACCAGCTCAAGGCCGGGGCGGGGCGCGTGCCGGTCCGCGAGGTGACCGATGCCACCCTGTCGGGGGCTCCCGGTGTGACCCTTCCGTACCTGCAGATCGGCTAGGAGTCGGCCATAATCGCCACCACGCCAAGCCTGGAAGCCTTGATAAGCGCCGCGAGTGGTGGGGATGAGACAGCGTGGGGAGCGATCGTCGATCGCTTCTCCGGCCTCGTGTGGGCGACCGCGCGGGCACATCGGCTCGCGCCGGCAGAAGCGGCGGACGTCGCCCAGACGACGTGGCTGCGACTGGTCGAGAATCTCGATCGCATCAAGGACCCGGAGCGCCTCGGCGCGTGGCTGGCGACGACCGCGCGACGTGAATGCCTGCGCCACATCCGCCTTCAGGGCCGGGAGCTCCCGACCGGCGAGGACGCCTTGTTCGAGGCACCTTCGGGGGACCGCGTCGATCAGCGCCTGATCGCCCGCGAGCGCAGTGCCGCGCTGCGCCGGGCCTTCGCGAGGATCTCCGAGCGATGCCAGGCGCTCCTGCGCCTGCTGGCGGCCACGGAGCCGCTCACCTATGAGGAGATCGGCGCGGCGCTCGGCATGCCGGTCGGCGCGATCGGGCCTACGCGCTCTCGATGCCTGGATGCGCTCCGCCGCACGCCGGAGCTGACCGGGCTCGGGATCGGGTAGTCGCGATTCATGAGCGAGCATCTGGACCCAGACGCGCCGCTGGTGGCGGAGCTGCGAGCCTTCTTCGCCGAGGTCGATCCGGTCCCGCCGCTGGTCATCGACACGGCCAAGGCGTCCCTGGGATGGCGACGCGTCGACGCCGACCTCGCCGAGCTCCTCAGCGATTCGGCGTTGGAGGAGGACGCGGTCGCGCTGACCCGTGGCGGCGCCGCACCGGTGCGGTCGGTCACGTTCAGCTCCGCCTCGGTGACGATCGATCTCGAGGTTCACGTCGACGATCAGCGCCGCACGCTGCTCGGACAGCTCTCGCCGCCGATGGCCGCCACGGTCGAGATCCACACGATGGCCGATCCGCCACTCTCGGCCGAGGCTGACCGCCTGGGCCGCTTCCGGGTGCGGCTGCCGGCCGGCGGTCCGATCCGCCTTCGCGTGCTGGGTGCGAACGGGCCCGACGGTCAGCCCGTCGAGACCAGCTGGATCAGCGTGTAGGTCTAGAACGGCGTCGAGGCGGCGAGCCCGAGCGCGCGCTGGAACTCGAGCTGGCCGGCGGGGCCGAGCCACGGCCGCCCCGCCCATACGTACGCGTCGACGTAGCGGGACGCGAGGCCGGCGTCGGCGCCCGAGAGATGCCAGCGAGGACTGGCGACCTTCGTGGTCGGCGGGATCCCGAGCGTCACGCACAGCGTGTCAGTGGGACTGCCGCACACCCGCGGGTGGCTCACATCGCCGGGATACTGGCCGTTGAGGAAGCCGGCGCCGTTCTCCGCCGTGTTGACCACGAAGTGCTTGTTCGGGATTCCGGCCGCGGCCAGCGCATGGAGGAGGCGCGCGCCGTACTCGATCTCGCTGCTCGTCGTGTCGTACTCGCTGGTGTTCAGCGCGAACCCGCGCACGTTTCGCACGCCGGCCTGCTCGAGCATCGACACCGCCTGGCTGAACGATGGGAAGTAACGCGCGCCCCCGTCGATGTACACCGTGGTGTGCGGCAGTGCGTTGAAGCGGCGCGCGGCGTAGTTGACTAGCTCGAGCGGCACCGGCGAGTGTGCGCACTCCGCGAAGGGCAGGTCGGGCTGGACGATGAGCGCGACGCGTGAGTTCCCGATGCCCGCGGCGAAGTTGTCGACCCACGTGCGATAGCTGCGCTGGTTGGCCGCGCTCCACGAGCCGTTGGGGCAGGCCGCGCCTTCCCAAGGATCGAGCCGGAAGATCGCCATCTGGCTGAGCACCGCGGGATTGCCTGCGGTCTCGGCCTGGATGAACTGTCGCGAGACGTTCCCCGCGTCGGCGTCCGCGAACCAGTCGCCGAAGGTGAACGTCAGCGGACGCAGTGCGATCTTGCCCAGCAGGCTTCGGTTGCGTCCCTGTGCCTGCTGATAGTCCGGGTAGATGCTGTTGTAGAAAGACCCCCGGTACACCCCCCACTGCATGCCGGCCAGCGGGTTCGAGCGAGACGCATGCGGCAGCCCGCGGTTCGCCACGCCGGCGAGCGCCGTCGAGCCGACGGCGCTCAGACACAGAACGATGCTCACCATCGCCACGAGGCAATGACGAACCACCGCGCGAGGTGTGATCGAAGTGGCACTCAGCATGTCGAGGCTGCGCGCAGCATAGCCACTCCCGTGCTCAGCTCCCGTCGGCGATCGCGGTCAGGAGCAGCGGATCGTTGCCTGCTACGGCCCGGCCGGCTCGACCGCCGCCGCCTCCCACGCGGCCATGCCCCCGACCAGATCCGACACGTGCGCGTAGCCGTCGCGCCGCAGCAGGCTCGCGGCGATCGCCGAGCGGTAGCCACTCGCGCAGTGAACGACGATCGAGCGATCGCGCGGCAGCGTAGACATCCGCTCGGGAAGCCGGGACAGCGGCAGGTTGACCGCGACGTCGATGTGCCGCTCCTGCCACTCGCTCGGCGCGCGCACATCGACCAGCATCGGCGGATCGGCCGCGGCCAGCCGCTCGGCCAGCGATCCGGCGGTGATCCGCTCGATGCGGTCCACCAGCCCGGGTTCGGCGTCCAGCGACTGCATCCCGCCGTCCAGGTAGCCGGCCACGGTGTCGAACGCGATCCGGCCGAGCCGGGTGGCTGCCTCGACCTCACGTCCGGGCTCGGCAACCAGCACGATCGGTCGCTGCGGATCGAGCAGCGTTCCGCACCAGGTGGCGTAGCTCCCGCTCAGCCCAACGTTGACGCTCCCCTTCAGGTGCGCGCCCTCGAACTTTGCCGGCTCGCGGGTGTCGAGCAGCTGGGCCCCGGTCGAGGCCAGCTCGAGCACCCGCTCGAGCGTGAGCGGGTGCAGCTCGCGCTCCAGCGCCTGCTCCAGCGTGGGGTGCTCGCGCGCGTTGAGCACCGCGTCGTAGGTGAAGTAGGCGGGGGCGTCCGGAAGGTCGCTGGTCACCGTCTCGATGAACCGCTCGCGGGTCATCGGCGCCAGCGCGTAGTTGTACGCGCGCTGGATGCCGATCGTCGACACGGTCTCGCTCGACAGGTTCTTGCCGCACAGCGAGCCGGCGCCGTGCGCGGGATACACGAGCGTGTCGTCGGGCAGCTGCGCGAGCTTGCCGTGCAGCGAGTCGTACAGCATGTCGCCAAGCTGCTCGGCGCTCCACCCGAGCGCGCCGCGCAGGTCGGGGCGGCCGACATCGCCGATGAACAGGGTGTCGCCAGTCAGGACCGCGTACGGCTCGTCCATCCCGTACTCCGGGTCGTAGACGAGGATCGAGATCGACTCCGGGGAATGGCCCGGCGTCTCGAGCACGGTCAGGCGCACGTCGCCCAGCTGCACGCTCTCGCCATCGCCCATCGGCCTGAACGGGTATTCGGCCTCGGCCCGCGCGCCGAGGTGGATCGCCGCCCCGGCGCGCTCGCGCAGCTCCACGTGCCCGGCCACGAAGTCGGCGTGGAAATGAGTCAGGAACACGTGGCCGATCCGGCAGCCCAGGCGGGCGGCGTCATCCAGGTACTGCTCGACGTCGCGCTGGGGATCGACCACGGCCGCCAGGCCGCTCGCCTCGTCAGCGATCAGGTACGAGGCGTGGGCCAGGCAGCCGAGGTAGTACTGCTCGAGGACCAACGCGCCCCCCCTCCCCTCGTCTCAGCTCGGCTGGGGAACGATGCGGATGTAGGGCTTGGGCTCCTTCCACTCGCCGAAGATCTCCTTGGCCTGATCGTTGGACACCGAGCCGGCGATGATCACCTCGTCGCCCGGCTGCCATTGGGCCGGCGTGGAAACCTTGTGGTTGGCGGTCAGCTGGAGCGAGTCGATCACCCGCAGCACCTCGTCGAAGTTACGCCCGGTTGTCATCGGATAGACCAGGATCAGCTTGATCTTCTTGTCCGGGCCGATCACGAACACGTTGCGCACGGTCTGGTTATCCGCCGGGGTGCGCGCGGCCGGATCGCCGGACACATCGCCCGCCAGCATCCCGTACAGCTTCGAGACCTCGAAGTTGCTGTCGCCGATGATCGGATAGTTGGGCGCCGTCCCCTGGGTCTCCTCGATGTCCCGCGCCCACTGCTCGTGCTTGTCGGTCGGATCCACCGACATCCCGATGATCTTCACCCCGCGCCGATCGAACTCTGGCTTGATGCTGGCCATGTAGCCCAGCTCGGTCGTGCACACCGGCGTGAAATCCTTCGGGTGCGAGAACAGCACCGCCCACGAATCGCCGATCCAGTCGTGGAAGCTGATCCTCCCCTCGGTCGAATCGGCCTCGAAGTCCGGCGCTGTGTCACCCAGCTGCAATGCCATGTTGATCTCCTCAGGCTGTCGGGTTTGCGCGTCCCCACGTGCGTGCGTGGGAGCACGATACCGCCGGCGCTCAGGGGCGCGGAAGTGCGGCCGCCGGGGCCCGGCTCCTGACGCGGCGCAGACGGGCACGCAGGCGACCACGAGGGAGCGGTTCGCCACGGAGCTGCTCGGCTCGCATTCTCAACAATGCCAACACCGACGCGGTGCGATGAAACGGATCCGCGATCGCCGCGCCGTCGGCCAGGGAAAGCGCGGCCCGCAGCTCGCCGGCCACCTCGGCGAGCAGGAGCGGCGACGGCGGGACGGACGTGGAGTCCAAGCCGGCGAGCCGAGCCAGCGCGCGGCGGTCCTCCGGCCGGTCCGGGCGGATCACGATCGACGTCTCGGCCGGCGAGGGGGCGCCGATCGACGTTCCGTGCGTGAGGCTGCTCCCTCTCGCGCGCGCGGCGGCGCGCTGGAGCTCTTCGGCGCGAGCCCGCGCGAACTCGATTCGTGTGTGCGGATCCAAGAACATGGGCCTACCGTACGCGCCGGGGCTCCGATCCCGCATCGGGATCGGCGACCGATCTTAGGCGCGCGGGTACCTATCTTTCGGCGACGCCCGAGCGCCGGCCGTGCACCGCCTTGCGCATCCGGCGCTCGAGCATCAGGACCACGACGGTCATGAGCACGTCGAGGGTCGCCCGCTGCAGCCGTGCCGCGATCCGGGTCATCGCCTCGCCCTGCGCACCTCGGCGAGCACGACGGCGCCGATCGTGGCGCCGGCCGCCGCGCCGAGCCCGATGGCGATCCGCTTGCCGGTCCGCTCGATCACCCCGGTGAGCTCGTCGCTGCGGGTCATCTCGACCTGAAGCCCGACTCCCGGCCGGGCGCCGACCACGCGTTCGAGGCTGTCGAGCAGGCGGTCGGCGCGGACGCGCAGCTTCTGCGCCTCGAAGAACAGCTGCCGCGGGTCGGCCGAAGTGCGCAGGCGCTCGCCCAGCTGCCGCATGTAGAACGCCCCCGCCACCGAGAACGGGTCGAGCGAGGGATCGAGCTCCGCCGCCGCCAGCTGCATCTGCCCGAACGCCTTGCCGATCAGGGCCAGGGCCGCGGGCAGCCGGATGCCGTGGCGCAGCGACATCTCGGTCAGCTGCTGGAGCAAGGGGCCCAGCCGCAGCTCGTTGAGCGGCAGGTGGCGGTAGCGCGACACGAGCTCGGCCAGCTCGGCCCGGAACGCGTCCTGGTCGAACCGGGCGCTCACCGGCTCGGCCGACAGCGAGAGCATCAGCTCGGCGAGGAAGCCGATGTCCTCCCGCCAGAAGGCGAGCAGGAGGAGCAAAAGCGAACGGCGCAGCTCGCCGTCCACCTCCCCCACCATCCCCAGGTCGAGCAGGTACACCTTCTCGCCGGACCACATCATGTTCCCCGGGTGCGGGTCGGCGTGGAAGAAGCCGTCGGCCAGCACCTGCTGGTAGTAGGCCTCGAGCAGCTGCCGGCCGGCGGCGCGCCGGGCCTCGCCGAGCGGAGCGTCCTGCACCGGAATCCCCTGCACCTCCTCCATCACCAGCAGCCGGGCGCTCGTGAGCTCGTCGTAGACGCCGGGAACGCCGAGCCGGTCGAACGGCGCGAGCACCGCGCGCATCCGCTCGAGGTTTGCCGCCTCGTGGCGGAAGTCGAGCTCGCGGCGCAGCGAGGCGGACAGGTGGGCGATGATCGCGGGGACGTCGACCACCTGGGTGAAGGCCTGGCGCCCCGCCGCCTTGGCCGCGAGCTGCTCGAGCAGCCCGAGATCCTGGAGGATCTCGTCCTGGGCGCTCGGGCGCTGCACCTTGACCACCACCCGCTCGCCGCCGACCAGGACCGCGCGGTGCACCTGGGCGATCGTGCCCGCGGCCATCGGCTGCGGCTCGATGCTCGCGAACACGTCCTCCCACGGGACGCGCAGCTCCGCCTCCATGACCGCCACCACCTCGCCTTCCGAGAGCGGCGTCACCTGGTCCTGGAGGCTCGAGAGCTCGCGCACGAACGCGGGCGGCAACAGATCGGGACGGGTGGAGAGGATCTGGCCGAGCTTGGCGAAGGTCGGTCCGAGCTCCTCGAGCGCGCCGCGGAACCGCTGGGCGCGGGCGTCCTCGGCCGAATCCGGCTCGCCCTCCGAGCGGTCCGGGCTGAGCCGGTTGCCGAGTCCGTACTTGGCCAGAACCGCGGCGATGCGCGCGGCCCGCCCCAGGAGCTGCCCATCGGTCGGCTCGGCCTCGTCCTCGCCGCCCCCCGGCCGGGAGCGGACCGCGCGGCCGTTTGCGTCGGCGGTGTTGACGATCACCACCGTGCAGGGGGCGGTGTGCGAGACGCGGTTGGGCACGCTGCCGAGCAGGAACTCGGTCCGGTTGCTCATGCTGAGGTTGCCGACCACGACGATGTCGGCGTGCTCCTCCTCGGCGATCTGGACGATCGCCTCCGCGGGCTGTGAGTCGTACTCCACGCGCGCCCGCCCCCTGGCGCCCGCGCAGCGCTGGGCCAGCTCGGCCAGCTCGGCAGTGTGATCGCCGCCGTGCGCGGCGCTGCCGATCATGTGCTCGGGCGCGACGACCTGGAGCACGAGCAACTCGGCGCCGTAGCGGTCAGCCATCTCGGCCGCCCAGTCGACCGCTCGGGTGGCAGTGTCGGACCGGTCGGTGGCGACCAGGATCCGCTGTATCAACCTCGGCCCCCTTTACGCGTGGCGGGCCGCAACTATACGCTAAGGCCACAGTGCTCTTCGGTCGGTAACGGACCGACCAGAGGGGGTCCGAATGAGAGCGCACACGACTCGCTTCGAGCAGCGGCGTCGATATCCGATGCCGGTGTCCGAGGCGTGGCGGCTGCTGGCCGACACCGACCATCTCAACCGCACGATCGGCCTGCCGCCGATCGAGTTCACGATGCTCGCGGATCCGCTGCTGCGCGGCGCGGAGGCGAAAGCGCTCGGCGTGCTGCCGGTCCGCTGGCGGGAGTTCCCGTTCGAGTGGGTGCGCGAGCGCCGCTACGTGGTGCGCCGCGAGTTCGAGCGCGGTCCGATGCGCGCGGTCGAGGTGGGAATCGAGCTGACCCCCGACGGCGGCGGGGTGACTGTGACCTCGTTCGCCGACTTCGTCTCATCGGGGCTGGCCGGCCGGGCGTTGTGGCGGCTGGGCAAGGCGCCGGTCGTCGGATTGCTCGACTTCTGCGATCAGTACCTGGCGCGGAAGGCCGCGGGTCGGGCGGACCCGGTGCCCATCCCCTCGGAGGCTGGGCCGGTCGATCGTGCCCGCCTCGAGCGGACCATCCTCGACCTGCGCCGCCACCCCGTCCGGCCCGAGCTGGTCGATGCGCTGCACGATCGTGTGTTGGAGGGCAGCGACGACCAGCTGGTCAGGATCCGGCCGTTCGTCCTGGCCGACGCGTGGCGCGCCGACCGGCTCGACGTGCTGCGCCTGATGCTGTACGCGACGCGCGCCGGGTTGTTCGAGCTGCGCTGGGAGCTCATGTGCCCTAACTGCCGCGTGCCCAAGCAGGAGGTCGACAGCCTGAGCAAGCTCCCGGTCCAGTTCCACTGCGAGCTGTGCGGGATCTCCTACGGCGCGGACTTCGACCGGGGCGTGGAGCTGCGCTTCTCGGTGCACCCCGCGGTGCGCGCGGCCAGCGATCAGGTGTACTGCATCGGCGGTCCGCTGCGCATGCCGCACATCGCCGCCCAGCAGTACCTGCGAGCGGGCGAGGAGCGAACCCTGACCTTGCCGCTCACCCAGCCGATGCATCTGCGTACGGTCGGCTCGACGCGGGCACTCGCGATCGCGGCCTGCCCGCCCCGCGGCAGGCCGGCCCAGGTCAGGGTGACCTATGCCGACGGTCGTTGGGCCGCCCCGCACAGCCTGCTCGATGGCGACACCCTCACGCTCGCCGCGGACTCGGTGTTATCTCTGAGAAATCAAACCGGTGGCGCCGTGCTCGCCGTCGTGGAGGACGCCGCCTGGACCCGGGATGCCACCACCGCCGCGCAGGTCACCGCGCTGCAGGAGTTCCGCGACCTGTTCTCCTCCGAGGTGCTCGCCCCCGGCCAGCAGCACGCGATCCGCCACATCGCACTCGTGTTCAGCGACCTGAGGGGCTCCACCCGCCTGTACGAGGGCATCGGCGACGCGGCCGCCTACGGCCGTGTGAACCGCCACTTCGAGTTCATCCGCGAGACCGTCGGCCGGTTCGACGGCACGGTGGTCAAGACGCTGGGCGACGGCGTGATGTGCGCGTTCTTGCAGCTCGAGGACGCGCTGGCCGCGGCGATCACGATGCAGGAGGAGGTCGCCGAGTGGTGCCGCACCCAGGAGATCGATCCGCCGCTCGTGTTGAAGCTCGGCGTGCACGTCGGTCCGGTGATCGCGATGACCGCCAACGACCGGCTCGACTACTTCGGGCGCACGGTCAATGTGGCGGCACGCTTGGGCGATCAAAGCGTTGGCGGAGACGTGGTGGTCATGCGCGACACCGTTTCGCTCGACCGCCCCGACGTGGTCGCCGAGCCGTTCGAGTGTCGACTACGAGGGCTTGAAGGCGAGCAACGTCTCGCCCGCCTGAGGCTGGCTGAGAAACGTCAAGATGCGTCACGTTTCTCAGCCGACCCCTCCTACTCGAGATCGCGTTCGTAGTAGTAGTTGATCGGGCCGTCCGGCTTGCCCTCGCGGTTGCTGAAGCCGAGGCTCTCGTACAGCGCGCGTGCCACCACGTCGGTTTCGGCGGTGTTCAGGTCCATGTAATCCGCCCCGGTCTGGCGCGCCAGCTCCATCGCCGCGTCCATCAGGGCGCGCCCCAATCCCCTTCCCCGCCGCGCCGGCACCACGTACAGCTCGGCCAGGTAGCACTCGAGCGCCTCGCTCCAGAGGGCCGGACGGAACCGCAGGAGGGCCAGGCCGTCCGGACCGTTCCCGGCCAGGAGCACCGCGGTGTCGCCGCCGGCGAGGAGCGTCTTGGTCCTTTCGGCCAGCCGTTCGGGGCCGGGGGTCGGGTCGTCGTATTCGGCGTTGAAGTCGTGCAGGAGCCGGCCGATGTCCTCGGCGTCGGCCGCCGTGGCCCGGCGCACGACGTGCTTCGGGCGATCGCTCATCTCGCCGGCGCGAGGCGCAGCAGCTCGAGTTGCCGGTCGACGGCGGCGCTCACGCGCGCCACGTCGCCCGTGGCCAGGAGGTCGAGCAGCGCGCCACGCAGCACGGCCAGGATCAGCGTGCGCTCAGCCACGTCCCCGGTGACCTCGGCCAGCAGGTCGAGCCAGTCGGCGACCGTGGCCTGTGCAAATCCCGCCCACGGCTCCACGGCGGGGTCGAGCAGCGACCGCGCGTAGCCCTCGACCCACAGCTTCAGCAGGGCGCGGTGCTCCTCGGCCGCCAGCCACGCCCACAACTCGCCGGCGATGGCTGTCAGGTCGCGGTCGCCGGCGTCGGCCGCCCGCGCGCGGTCGAGCAGCTCGAGCTCGTCGCGACGGGCCCGGGCGAGGAGCGCGTGAACGAGACCGGCCTTCGAGCCGAACAGGAACAGGAGCACGCGCGGGCTGGAGCCCACGGCCGCGGCGAGCGGCCGCAGCGACAGGTCCGCCACCCCGTGCTCGAGCGCGTACCCGTAGGCGCGCTCGAGCAGCTCCTCACGCCGGGGCGACGGGCTCGCGGCCATTGAGTCGTAGTGTAGGCTACTGAAACGACTGTTTCAGTGACCAGAGGCTCCGAATCCGCGACGATCCGGCCGCTCGGACATCCGGGCGATCTGGGCTGGGTCGTGATGGCCCACGGAGAGGTGTACGCCGAGGAGTTCAGCTGGGACTCGAGCTTCGAGGCGCTGGTGGCCCGGATCGTGGCCGACTACGCGGCCGGGCGCGATCCGGCGCGCGAGGCGGCCTGGATCGCCGAACTGGACGGCCGGCGCGTCGGCTGCATCTTCTGCGTGCGCGATCCGGACGATCCGGGGACCGCACTGCTGCGGATCCTGCTCGTCCACCCCGACGGCCGCGGGCGCGACCTGGGCCGCCGCCTGGTCGGTACCTGCCTCCAGTTCGCGCGGGACGCCGGATACGAGCGTATGCGACTGTGGACCAACCACCCCCTGGCGGCCGCCCGGCACCTGTACGTGGAGCGGGGCTTCCGGCTGATCGCCGAGGAGCCCCACCACAGCTTCGGCGCCGACCTGGTCGGTCAGACCTACGAGCTGCAGCTGTCCTAGGCGGCCACGGGTCGCCGGCGTCGCCTGCCCCGCGTCATCGCCAGGGCGATCAGTGCCTTGTCGCGCGCGCGCTCGAATGCCCGCCGGCGGAAGCGCCGCTCGCCGTCCCCGCAGTTGTCCTGCGAGGCGGCCTCGAGCGCGCCCCAGCGGGCGAGTGCCATCGCGGCGTCGTCCTGTTCCTGGGCGGCGGCGCGGCACAGCGCCAAGGCACACGGCTCCCCTCCGCCGGGGGCGTTACACCCATGACCGGGGGGACAGCACAGGGCCATGACAATCGGATACCCAGCCGGGAGCCGCCAGAATCGGATCGTCATGCCAGGTTGCCGACACCGCGCGGTCGCTGCCCTGGCCGGCGGGCTGCTCGTGCTGCTCGCCGCGTGCGGCGGCGGGAGCAAGGCGCTGCCGATCCAGACCCGGCCCTCCCCCGTGGCCCGCGCGGCCGGCGGTCCGCCGGCCCACATCGCGGTGATCGTGATGGAGAACCACGAGTACGGGGACATCATCGGGTCCCGCTCGGGTGGGGGGGCTCCATTCATCAACTCGCTCGCCCGCCGCTACGGCCTGGCCAGCGAGATGTACGCCGTCACCCACCCGTCGCTGCCCAATTACCTGGCGCTGACCGGCGGCGCCACGTTCGGGATCGACAGCGACTGCACCGATTGCTCGGTGGGCGCGACGAGCATCGTCGACCAGCTCGAGCGGGCGCACCTGTCCTGGCGGGCCTACATGGAGGACCTCCCCAGGCCGTGCTTCACCGGGGCGAGCGCGGGCGACTACGCCAAGAAGCACGATCCGTTCGCGTACTACACCCGGGTCACGGGCGACCCCGCGCGCTGCGCCAACATCGTCCCGATGGCCCGGCTGGCCACCGACGAGCGCGACCAGACACTTCCGAGATACGTGTGGATCACGCCCAACCTGTGCCACGACATGCACGACTGCCCGGTGTCGACCGGCGACCGGTTCCTGTCAGGTCTGGTTCCGCCGCTCCTGCGCGCCCTCGGCCCGCGCGGCCTCCTGTTCCTCACCTGGGACGAGGGGACGAGCGATGACGGATGCTGCCGCCTGGCCTCGGGCGGGCACATCGTGACGATCGTGGCCGGCGGCGGCGCCCGGCCCCACGCCCGGCTCGGCACACCGACCGACCAGTACTCGGTGCTCCAGACGATCGAGGATCTGCTCGGGCTGAGGCGCCTGCGCGGCGCGGCCTGCGGCTGTACCCCGTCGCTCGAGCCCCTGCTCGCGAAGGGCTGACGGACTTGCGCCGCCTGATCGTCAACGCCGATGACTTCGGGCTGACCGCCGGGGTCACCGAGGGCATCCTGGAAGCCCACCTGCGGGGCATCGTCACCAGCACGAGCCTGATGGTCGACGGCGCCGCGGCCGAGCACGCCGCCGCCCGCGCGTCCGAGCACTCCAAGCTGTCGGTGGGGCTGCACTTCGTCGACGACTCGCCGGCGCTCGATGACCCCGGGCATGCGGCCACCGAGTTCGAGGCGCAGTTGTCGCGCTTCCGCACGCTGATGGGCCGCGAGCCGACTCACGTGGACTCACACCACCACGTCCACGTCAAGCGCATGTCGACCTTCACCCCGCTGGTCGAGCCGCTCGGCGTGCCGCTGCGCGGCGACGGGCGGGTGCGCTACCTCGGCGCGTTCTTCGCCCACCCACGGCCCGGCGTGGTCGACCACGACCGGATCCGCGAGCCGTTCCTCCTCAAGCTGCTCGGCGAGATCGGCCCCGAGGAGGGCTTCTGCGAGCTCGGCTGCCATCCGGGCCGGGTGACCGACGAGCTCCGCCTCGAGCTACGGCGGCGAGCGCGAGATCGAATTGGCCACACTCACCCACCCCGACCTGCGGGCGCGGATCGAGGCGCTCGGCCTGACCCTCGCCGGGTTCCACGACTGGCCGGGCTAGGCGCTAGCTCCGCGGCACGCCCAACGCGGGCTCCGGCGGGATCTCCTCGAGCTCCAGGCGAGGACCGAACCCGACGCGCAGGATTGCGCCGCCGTCCGGGGCGTTGGCGGCCTCGGCGAACCCGTCGTGCGCCTCGGCCGCCTGGCGGACGATGGCCAGGCCGAGGCCCGAGCCGGGCTTCGAGCGCGCGTCTTTGGCCCTGTGGAAGCGGTCGAACACGAACGGCAGGTCCTCCTCGTTGAAGCCGGGACCGTGGTCTCGGACGGTCACCGTCCCGCCGTGCAGGGTCACTTCGACGATCCCGCCCTCGGGACTCCACTTGGCTGCGTTGTCGAGCAGGTTGGTCACCGCTCTGGAGATCCGGTCGGCCTCGCCGCGCACCAGGGTCGGCTCGATTACCTGCTGGAAGATGAGCCCCGGCGCCCGCCGCCGGCCCCGCTCGATCGCGTCGCGGACGATCTCGTCCAGCCGCACCTCGCCCTGCTCGCCGCTCGGCTTGCTGCCGCGGGCCAGCTCAACGACGTCGCTCACCAGAGCCGTGAGCTCGTCGAGCTCCTCGATCACGTCCGCCCGGAGCGCCGCCCGGTCCTCGGGCGAGAGCAGCGCCTCGTCTCGCATCAGCTGGAGGTTCGCGCGAATCGTGGCGATCGGCGTGCGCAGCTCGTGGGAGGCGTCGGCCACCAGGTTGCGCTGGGCCTCCATCGCGCGCTCGAGCGCGTCGAGCGTCTGGTTGAACGTCGTGGCCAGACGGGCCAGCTCGTCGGAGCCGAGCACGTCGAGACGCTCGTGCTCGATCCGCTCGGGGTTGGCGGCGATCGACTCGGACTGGCGCGTGAAGCGCGCGATCGGAGCCAGCGCGGTCCTGGCTACGCCGATGCCCAACAGGGCGGCCAGCAGGATGCCCCCGCCTCCGATCAGCAGCAGCAGGACAAGCTCCCGGTTGAGCGCGTTGTCGACCGTGGTCAGCGGCAGGGCTACGGCCAGGGCGCCCCGTGGCCCGATCCCCGTGACGAGCACGCGGATGTGGGTCCCCTTGACCCGCATGTTGGTGAAGAAGTGGCCGTCACCGCTTCGGGCGAGCGCCTCGATGGCCGGCGTCGAGGGGATCTGGTAGGTCTGGTTCGGCGGCACATACGTGCTCCCGTCGGCCTTGAACACCGTGAACGTACCCGACGGCCCGCCAAACGCCTGCGGAGGGAGCCGGTCGATCCCGAGCCCCTCGTCGGGGTCGCCGTTGCCTGGCCCGCTGGGCACACGAGGCTGAGACTGGGGCAGCGGTGAGCGACGGCCGCCTCCCCCGTCACCGACGTTGTTCAGCGGCCTCTGGCTAAGGCTTTGCAGGGACTGATCGACCTGGCCCTGGAGTTCGGACCTCGTTCCGGCGTAGGAGGCCACGGCGACGGCGACCACGGCAATCGCGACCGCCACGCCGGCCACCAGCACCATGCGCGTGCGCAGGCTCATTCCTGCGGCTCCCGCAGGGCGTACCCGACTCCGCGCACGGTGTGGATCTGCGCCTGCGCCCCGGCTTCCTCGAGCTTGCGGCGCAGATAGCCGACGTACACGCGCAGGGCGTTCGAGGTGGGCCCGAAGTCATAGCCCCACACCCGATCGTAGATCAGCGTGTGCGGCAGTACTCGGCGCGGGTTGACCATCAGCAGCTCGAGCAACTGGTACTCGGTTCGCGTCAACTCGACGAACTTCTCGCCGACCATCACTCCGTGACGCGCCGAGTCGAGCGTGAGGTCGCCGAACCTGAGCGCGCCGTCGGCGGTGGTCTCCCCGCCGGCGCGGCGCAGCAGCGCCCGCAGCCGGGCCTTGAGCTCGTCGATGTCGAACGGCTTGACCAGGTAGTCGTCGGCACCGGCGTCGAGGCCGTCGATGCGGTCTGAGACCGTGTCGCGCGCGGTGAGCATCAGCACGGGAACGCGATTGCCCTCGCGCCGGAGCAGCCGGCACACCTCGAGCCCGTCGATATCGGGCAGCCCCACGTCGAGCACCACCGCGTCGGGCAGGCTCGAGCCGATCTCCGACAGCGCTCCGGCGCCGCTCTCGGTCAGCCGGACCTCGTAGCCGGCCAGCGACAGCGCGCGGCGCAGAACGTCCCGGAGGGCGCGATCATCGTCCACCACCAGCAGTCTCATCTTGGGTGAATTGTCGTCCGTTGCGGGGCTTTGCGCGAGCGGTTCCTACTTAGGTCTTACCCCGTCCAGCTCGCGCAGCACGGCCCCCAGGATGCCGTTGACGAACGCGGGCGCCGCGACGCCGCAGAACCGCTTGGCCGTCTCCACCGCCTCGTCGATCGCTCCCTCGGGCGGGATGGCGTGCTCCCCGGGCAGCTCGCGGCCGTGGAGCAGCTCGGCCAGCCCGACCCTCAGGATCGAGCGCTCGAGCGGCGCGATCCGCTCGAGCGACCAGCCGCTCGCGTGCGTGCGGATCAGCTCGTCGAGCTCGCCCTGATGGTCGCGCACGAGCTGGGCCAGGGCACGGGTGAACCCGGGGGCGTCCCGGGGAAAGGTCTGCTCGAGCGGCCGACCGAGCAGATCGCTCTGATACAGCGCCCAGATCGCAGCGCGGCGCTGCTCGGTCCTTCGCACGGCGACGAGTGTAGACGGGGCCTCGAGGGACGACTCAGGCGATCCAGGCCCACGTGGCCCAGAGCGCGCTGAATCCGGCGAGCAGCAGCGCCGAGGCGGCGAGCGCGCCCCGATACGGCCTGGGGCGCTCGCCGAGCCAGGCCCCCCAGCCCATGAACACCGGGAAGATCACCAGCACGTAGCGCGGGACCGACTGCAGCGGCTCGGCGATCGTCGGGTAGCTGAGCGCCTGCGCGAGCAGGGCGAGCGCGTAGAGACCATAAGCCGCCGGCACCCTCCGCCACGACAGCGCCAGCCCGCCGGCCGCGAACGCCACGAACACCAGGTCGATCAGGTTGTGCGTCGGCCAGCTGATCGGGGCCGCACCGCCGACGACGACCGCATGGCCGGTCATGCCGAGGCGCAGGTCGGTGGGGGCCGCGGCGAGCGCCTTGACCAGCCCGCCGAGCGGACCGGCGAAGTGACGGCCCCAGACGGCTTCGGCCTGGAACGGAGCGAGCGGGGCGTGGTGCGCGAGCGCCAGATAGCCCATGTAGGCCAGCAGCCCGGCGGGAACCAGCGCGAGCCAGGCCGCCGAGCGATCGAGCACCCGGCGCGGGCGCCGCCGGCCGGACAGACAAAGCCACCCGAGCGGGAGCAAGAGCAAGACGCCGCCCGAGCGGGTCCCAGCAGCGAGGCCGCCGAGCACGCCGGCCCAGGCCCACCGATCGAGGCGCGCCGCATAGATGGCCGCGACCGAGAGCATCAGGTACAGCGCCTCGGTGTAGACCGCGGACAGGAACAGCGCCGCGGGGAAGAACGCGACCAGCATCACGGTGGCGCGGGCCTGCGCGGGGTCGAGATCCAGACGCGCGAGGCGGTAGAGGAGATGGAGCGCCGCCCCGGTGGCGGCGATCGAGATCAGCGTGCCGACGAGCAGCGCCGAGCCGAGCAGGACGGCGCCGCCGCGGATCAGCAGCGGGTACAGCGGGAAGAACGCGCTCGAGGCCCGCGTGGGGTAGCCGGCGTGGGCGATCGTCAGATACCACGCCGAGTCCCATCGAGCCGCCGGCGCGAACAGGAAGTTGGCCGCCGCGTTGCCGAACGGCTCGGTGAGGTGGTGGGCGTCCATCGACGCCAGCACCGACGTCTTCTTGCCGAACAGGGCGAGCGCGAGCAGTCCGGCGCCCCACACGATCGCCCGCGAGACGAGCAAGGCCCGAACCGCGATCGCGGTCGCGGTCGCGGCCCCGGTCTCCGGGGAATGGGCCGCGGCCCGCCGCGCTCGCCACGCCGCGGGCAGCGACGGCAGTGCAGCGCTTCGCGTGCTCACACGAGTCCGTATCGACTCGCGTGGCTCGCGCTTTGAGTGGGCGGATCCGGTTGCGGACGAGCTGGCCTGGGGCCCCGGTCAGCTCGTGACCGCGAGCTCCTTGGACAGCGAGGTCAGGATCTCCCGTCCCGAGTCCGTGACCACAACGAGGTCCTCGATTCGCACCCCGAGATCGCCGGGGAGATATACACCGGGCTCGACCGTGACCACGTTCCCCGCCTCGAGCACCGCGTCGGAGCGCTGGGCCAGCCGGGGCGCCTCGTGGATGTCGAGCCCGACCCCGTGCCCAAGCCCGTGCCCGAAGTGCTCCCCGTACCCGGCGGCCTCGATCCTCTGCCGCGCCACTGCGTCCACGTCGCGACCGCCAGCGCCGGGCGCCACCGCGTCGAGGCCGGCGAGCTGGGCCTCGAGCACGAGCCGGTAGATCTCGGCCCCGTGATCGGTGCTCGCGCCGGCGGCCACCGTGCGCGTGCAGTCCGAGCAGTAGCCCTCGAGCTGCGCGCCCCAGTCGATCACGACCATGTCGCCGGTGAGCACCTCGACGTCGCGCGGCGAGGCGTGAGGGAGCGCCCCGTGCGCGCCGGCCGCCACGATCGGCTCGAAACTCGGCCGCTCGGCGCCCCGCCGGCGCATGTCGAACTCGAGCTCCACGGCCAGCGCGCGCTCGGTGCGCCCGACCAGCCCGCCGGCGATGAGGTGCTCGAAGGCGGCGTCGGCCAGCGTGGCGGCGGCGCGGATCGCGGCGACCTCGCCGGGCTCCTTGACCGCCCGGAGTCCCTCGACCACGCCCTGCACCCCGACCAGCTCGATCCGGTTCGGCAACAGCTCGCGCAGGCGCGCGTGCTCGCGCACGCTGACGTGGGCCTCCTCGAAGCCGAGCCGCAGATCGCCCCCTGGGAGCGCTTGCCCGATCGACTCGAGCAGATCCTGTGGGGCGCGCCGTCGGTCGAACGACGAGTCGACCTGCTCGGCCGCCTGCTCGACGTAGCGGAAGTCCGTGACGAACGCACGGGTGTCGGGGCCGATCAGCGCGAGGCCGTTGGTGCCCGTGTAGCCGGTCAGGTAGCGCACGTTGATCAGATCCGTGACCAGCACGAGGTCCACGGCGGCCTCGGCCAGCTTCTCGATCAGCCGATCGGCGCGGGCGCTCACTCGGCGATCTCCTCGCGCAGGCGCTCGAGCGCGTCGCGGTAGCCGCCTGGCCCCTTACCGGAGACGCGGGTTACGCACAGGTCGGTGATCACCGAGTGGCGCCGCCACTCTTCGCGGGCGTCGACGTCGGACAGGTGGACCTCGACGGCGGGTAGGTGCGTGAGCTCGAGCGCATCGCGGATCGCGTAGGAGTAGTGCGTCCAGGCACCCGGGTTCAGCACGATCGCGTCGGCCATCCCCTCCAGCCGGTGCAGGTGTTCGACGAACTCGCCCTCGTGGTTGGTCTGGAAGAAGCGGACCTGGAGCCCGAGCTCGCGGGCGGTCTCGCTGATCCCCCGCTCGATCTCCTCGAGCGTGACGCTCCCGTAGTGCGTGGGGTCGCGCCGGCCGAGCTGGTCGAGGTTGACACCATGCATGACTTCGACCCGGTTGCGCATCGCGATCGGGGCTTAGCCTGACAGCTCGCGCACGGCCGCGACGAGCCTCTTGGACGGCACCTCGCATCCCGGGCGGGGGTGCCCAGGCCCGTCGAGGAGCACGAACGGCACCTCGCCGCTGCCGCGGCGCTTCTTGTCGCGGGCCGTGGCCATGACGACGGCGTCGGGGTCGGCCCGTTTGAGTTCGGTCGGAAGGCCGCGGGCCTTCAGCAGCTCGGCCACCTCTGCTCTCAGCTCGTCCCGCTCGGACAGCCGCAGCGCGGCGAGCAGGCCCAGCGCCACCGCCTCGCCGTGGCGGTAGGCGGCGTACCCGGTGGCGGTCTCGATCGCGTGCCCGACGGTGTGCCCCAGGTTCAGCACCTGCCTGAGCCCGGAGTCGCGCTCGTCCTGAGCGACGATGCGCAGCTTGGTCAGGGCGCAGGCGGCGATCATTTTCGGGTCGGTGGGGTCGACCCCGGTGCGGACGCGCGCCCACAGATCACCACCGGCGATCAGGGCGGTCTTGACCACCTCGGCGTACCCGGCCGCGAGCTCGGGGGCGGGAAGGCTTTGGAGGGTCCGGGTGTCCGCGATCACCGCGCTCGGCTGATGGAACGCGCCGACGTAGTTCTTGGCCTCGGCCAGGTCGACCCCGGTCTTGCCGCCGTAGGCCGAGTCGACCTGGGCGACCAGCGTCGTCGGCACCTGGGCGTAGCGGACCCCGCGCTGGTAGGTGGCGGCGCAGAACCCGGCCAGGTCGCCGACCACGCCGCCGCCGAGCGCGACGACCACGTCCTCGC
Organism: uncultured Solirubrobacterales bacterium; assembly: GCA_963841535.1. Lineage (GTDB taxonomy): Bacteria > Actinomycetota > Thermoleophilia > Solirubrobacterales > Solirubrobacteraceae > Palsa-465. The sequence continues at coordinate 243,076 of CAWJDF010000008.1, forward strand.
GCGTCATCCCGGCCCGGGCCAGCTCGGTCCACACGATCTCGGCGTGCGCGACGGTCTTGGACTGCTCGCCGGGCATGATCGCCACGCGGCCGCCCAGCGGCTCGAGGTGCTCGCGGTACAGGCGGCCGGCGTTTCCATCGGTTACCAGGAACCGGCGGCCGGGAACGGCGGGCGGCCAGAAGCGCCGCTCGGTCAGCAGGCCGTCCCCGACGTAGGCCGGATAGTCGGTCGACTCGTTCGCCGCCCACAGCAGCGTGGTGTGCTCGGGGACGCCTTCGAGCGCGCTGATGACGGGGCCCATGTGGTGGGAGCGCTGCGCCGGGACGACCGCGTCGGCCAGGGCCGCGTACATCGGCTCGCGCCGGTGGTACAGGCTCTCGAACTGGGCGCGCTCGCGGGCCAGCGGTCGATCGCTGTCCCGGCAGCGCGACCAGGCCAGCTCGAGGGGAACGTCGAGCCAGATGGTCAGATGGTCTTGCAGGGCCGCGCGGACTCGTTCGTGGCCGATCGCGCCTCCGCCGAGGGCCAGCACGCCGGCCTCCGGGTTGTCGAGCAACTCGAGCGTGACCTCCTCCTCGGTGGCGCGGAATGCCGCCTCGCCGTCCTCGGCGAACACGCGCTCGATGGGCTTGCCCAGCCGCTCCTCGATCACCCGGTCGACGTCCACCGGGGTCCCGCCGAGGGCCTCGGCCAGACTGCGCGCGGCGGTCGACTTGCCGGCGCCCATGAAGCCTATGCAGGCCACCCCGCGCTTGGCCAGCCGGTGGTGGTCGATCAGGGGCGTCGCCACTGGATCCGCTCCTCGTAGGCGTTCAGGGCGGCCCTCACGTCGTCTATGTGGTCGCCTCCGAACTTTCTCCGGTACGCATCGGCGAGCACGAACGCCACCATTGCCTCCCCCACCACGCCGGCGGCGGGCACCGTGCACGAGTCGGTCCGCTCCCGGAGGGCCTCGGCCGGCGCATGGGTGGCGATGTCGACCGAGCGCAGCGGCTTGGTCAGCGTCGGCAGCGGCTTCATCGAGCCTTTGACGACGAGAGGGGCGCCGGTTGTCATGCCGCCCTCGAGGCCGCCGGCGCGGTTCGTGTACCGGTAATAGCCGCGGCTCTCGTCATAGAAGATCTCGTCGTGGGCCTCGGACCCGGGGAGGCCGGCCACCTCGATCCCGTCCCCGATCGAGACCGCCTTGAGCGCCTGGATCGAGAGGATGGCCTGAGCGAGGCGGCCGTCGAGGCGCTCCTCCCACGAGACGTACGAACCGAGGCCGGGGACCAGCCCGAATGCCCGTATTTCGAACACGCCCCCGAGAGACTCATTGGCCTTTCTGAGCCGGTCGATCTCCGCGACCATTTGTTTCGTTGCCTCGGGGTCGAGGCAGCGGACCGGCGACTCGTCGACGGTGGCGAAGTCCCGTGGTGTGAGATCGTCGTTGCGAGGGGCCTGGACGCTCGTGATCTGGATCACGTGGGAGAACACCTCGACGCCGAGGGCGCGCAGGAATGCCTTGGCCACCGCGCCCCCTGCCACCCGGGCGGCGGTCTCGCGCGCGCTGGCCCGCTCGAGGATGTTTCTGACGTCGGTGGTCTTGTACTTCTGGGTCCCCACGAGATCGGCGTGCCCGGGGCGTGGGAGGTGCACCTCCGGGATTTCGGCCTCGACCGGCCAGGGGTTCATCCGCTCTTCCCAGTTGGCGTAATCGCGGTTGGTGACCTGGAGGGCGATCGGGCCCCCCAGCGTCCGGCCGTGGCGGACGCCGCCGGTGACGTCGGCCTGGTCGCGCTCGATCTTCATCCGCCCACCCCGGCCGTGGCCTAGCTGGCGGCGGGCCAGGTCGCGATTGATCCCGTCGCGGTGCAGCTCGAGGCCGGCCGGTAGGCCCTCCAGGATGCAGGTCAAGCCGGGGCCATGGGACTCCCCGGCGGTGGTCAATCGCAGCGACATGGCCGATGTAGGTTACGGAGCGGTTGCGTTTCGCCGGAGTCCGCGCTTTCCACGGACCAATCCGTGGTTTCTACGGATAGAGACCTGGGGTCGCGGAGCCGATGGGTGTGTGTGGTCCCTATGAGCGTGCTGCGCCTACCGTGACGCGATCCCGATGGCGGATCCCCTCGAGCATCTAGCAGAGCACGACCTCCTGACGGGGGTCTTCAACCGATCGCGGCTCGTCGACGAGCTCGATCGCCAGCTCTCCTACTCGGCGCGCTATTCCCGCGCCGGCGCGCTGCTCACCCTCGACATCGACAACTTCAAGCTGGCCAACGACACCTATGGCCGCGCCGCCGGCGACGTGATGCTCAAGTCGGTCTCCGAGATCCTCCGGGCCCGCGCCCGCGCCACCGACGTCATCGCCCGGCTGGGAAGCGACGAGTTCGCGCTGATCCTGCCCGAGGCCAGCGAGGACGAGGCGCTGATCGTCGCGCGCTACATTCGGGCCGCCCTGGCCGAGCGCCCGCTCGGACCGCCGATCATGGTCAGCATCGGCATCGCGCTGCTGACCGGCGATGAGGAGGTCGGAGCCGAGGACATCCTGGGCCGCGCGCACATCGCGCTGTACGAGGCCAAGGAGCACGGTGGCGACCGGGCCCGCGTCTACACCGGCCAGGCCAGCGGCGCCCTGACCTGGGTGCAGCGGATCCGCGCCGCCCTGGCCGAGGACCGCTTCGTCCTGTACGGCCAGCCGATCGCCGACCTGCGCACCGGCCGGATCACCCATCACGAGCTGCTCGTGCGCATGCTCTCCGAGGACGGGGACATCATCCCGCCCGCCGCCTTCCTGCCCATGGCCGAGCGCTTCGGCGTGATCGGCGAGATCGACCGCTGGGTGACCAGCGCCGGGCTGCGCCTCGCCATAGACGGCGAGGGCGTGGCCGTGAACCTGTCCGGCTACTCGATCGGCGACCCCTTGATAATCGCCGAGATCCGCTCGGCGATCGCCGACGGCGTCGACCCGGGCAAGGTGATCTTCGACGTGCCCGAGGCGGCCGCGATGACCAAGCTCGAGGCCACCCGCCAGTTCGCCGGGACGCTCTACGGCCTCGGCTGCAGCCTCGCGCTGGACGACTTCGGAACCGGGTTTTCGTCGTTTACGTTCTTGAAGTACATCCCGGCGCGATACCTGAAGATCGACATGGCCTTCATCCGCGAGCTCGCCTCGAGCAAGCTCGACCACCAGGTGGTCAAGTCGATCGTCGGCATCGCGCGCTGCCTTGACAAGCGCACGATCGCGGAGGGCGTCCAGGACGCCGACACACTCGGCGTGTTGAAGGCGATCGGCGCCGACTACGCCCAAGGCTTCCACTTCGGCGCCCCCAAGCGCCTCTCGCCGCCCACGGCCTTCGAGCGCCGTCTGCGGGCCGCCCGGGCGGCCGCCGCCGCGCCCGCCGCCTGACGCCGCCGGCCCCTCCGTACGGCCAAACCGCACACTCGCCGCTCTGCCGGGCCCGAGTGTGCAGAAACCAGCGCCATACGCACGTAGATCCACTCTCGGCCGCGGCCCATCGCCGAGTGTGGCGTTGGGCCGACCGGAATGCTGGGCCTCGCTTCGCTCGGCGTCCGTCGGATGTGGCGCGGCAGGCCCGTCAGGCGAGGCATGGATGCCGAGCGGGCCGTCGCCGCGACCGCCGGGAGACCCCGTCCGGACGGCCCGCGCCATCCGGGGCACCCGACGAGAGCCCGCGCGACACCAGTGACGACAGGCCCGGCCGAACCCGCGTCGGTCATAACGCGGCACTCGCCTCCACCGGCGGCGCGAGCGCCGATTCTGAGCCGCATATGGGTCACTGTTGCGCACTCGAGCGAGGCGACGCGCCGAGTGAGCGGTTATGACCCACCCACACGTGTACGGGCCAACAAAAAAGACCCCGGCGGGCTGAGCCCACCGGGGTCGCTTTGCGAAAGGAGAGGCGAAGTGTCTAGTAGCGGCCGGCCGCGTCGATCGACAGGCGCTGGTTGCCCGCGGAGACGAGCGCCAGGCGGACGGTCATCGTGACGTGCCGGAGATGGTGCAGCTTCTTGACCATCGTGGGCGACAGGTGCAGCCGGAGCGTGACCGTGCCGCTCTTGATCGAGGAGACCGTGCCGAGTCCGATCCGGACCGCTACCGCCTTACCCGTCTTGATGCCGGCCTTCCTGGCCGCGGCGCGGGTGATCCACACGGTGGCGATGCCGTTGGCCGCCCGGTTCGAGTTGACGCGCACGGCGATGCCGTTGCGCAGCACGGACTTCAGGCTCTGCGGCAGCATCTGCAGGTGCACGTTCAGGGCGGGACCGGAGCCCGAGCCCGAGCCACCGCCGGTCGTCGGGGCGGGCGTGGTCGGCGCGGAGCCTGCCGGCTGACCGTCCGAACCCAGGACCTGGATCGCCTGGGTAAGCGTCTCCGAGTATGCACCGCGGTCCGTCACCCTGAAAGTCACGTTGAACGTGCCCGCCTTGGTGTAGGTGTGCGTGACGCTCGGGCCGGTCCCGCGCGCACCGTCGCCGAAGTCCCAGCTGTAGTCGCCGTTGGGTATCCCTAGCGAGGAGGCGGTGGCGGAGCCATCGAGGTCGACGGTGTCGCCCTGGTTGATCAGGCCCGGCGCGGCGAAGGTCGGATCCAGCACGTCAGAAGGCAGGCAACCGTTGTAGGTCCACGGGTCGTTGTTCACGACGCTCGCGTTGTTGGACTCGCGCTGCAGGTAGTAGTTGCCCTCGCCACTGTTGCCGAAGGTAAACGTGTCGAGTCCGTGACCCAGCGGCTGGCAGGCGTTCTGGTCGTCGATTTCGAGGCCGTCAAGACCGAACCAGCCGGTCGTCACCTGCGGGTTGACGATGGCCGCCATCGAAGACTGGCTGAGCGGGCTCACGAGACGCTGACCGGCGCTCTTCTCTACGACACTAGGGGCCGCGTACGGCGTGACCGACGGGACATCGGGCTCATCGCAGATGGTGAACGCGCTCCACGGCTGCACGACGTAAGTCAACGGCTGGCCGGTCTTCGGGTCGACGACCTGGGCATCTTTGGAATGGTAGGAGCAGAACGTTGCGGCGCCGGTCGGTGGCGCCTGACCGCTGCTGGGCGGATCGGTCAAGGTCAACGCCTGACCGAGCGAGTTGACGCCAGACGGGTTGGCCGTACTGCTCTGGAGGTGGTACACAGAACCGTTCGGCCCGGTGACGTAGGCGTACCAGCTGTCGAACCCGCTGTGATCAGGGGGCGAGGCGATCGTGATCGTCGAGGTGGAGCCTGTGGTGGTGATGCTCGCGGGCGCACTCGGCGCTGACTGCCTTTGAGGAGCCGTGGACTTGTAATAGGTGACGACCACCTGGTAGGTGCCGGCAGTGACATGTCCGCCGGTGTCGGCGTTGGATAGCACCGGCGGCGGCGGAGCGACCAGGGAGTTCGACGAGCACAGGTTCGGTGTGGAATCGAGGCAGACGACGACGCCGGGCGGGGTGAGCACGGTGACGAGCGACGGGTATCCGCTCTTGGCGTGCGCGATCAGCCCATCATTTTGGACCAGGGTCGTCACCTCATTCTGGATGTCGGAGTCGGTGATGCACAGGGTGTTGGGAATCGACACTGGTCCGCCACCGAAGCTTCCGCCATCGATGTTGTCTCCAGGCACATTGGGGCCACAGGTACCTGGGGCGCTGGGCAGCGGGTTACCGGCCCCGGATCCGGTGATGCTGCCGAACTTGCAGTTGGCGGTCCCGTTGTCGTCGCAACCTCCGCCAAAGATTGAGTTATATGCGGCGCGCCCACTCGCCTGGATGTCGTCCCAGTACTGGGTCGTATCCGAGTAGGGGTTGACACGCTGTCCGCTGGCGCCGGCCACGTCCTGGAGGAAGTCCTGGACGTACTTCTTGGTCGTCCCCCAGTAGTTGGTGGGCGACTGACCTTCCCACTCCAGCGCAAACGTCTCATTGGCGTGCAGCACCGATCCGTTGCTGTGCCAGCAGATCGGCTCCGCCAGGTGCGCCGTCAGGGGCGGTACCGGCCACGTGCCACTGCTGAGAATGTCAGGCTCGGTCGAGGCAGCCGGGTCCGAGCACGACCCGCCCGGGTTGGTGTCAACTGTCACCCCGGCACTGCTCAGATAGCCCGTCGGTGCCAAACCGCGCGCGCTCGGAACAAGGTCAACCCCGGCCACCTTGTGGGTGTTGTCGTCGGTGACCACAACCGCATGCGCGGCCGTTGTCGCCACGCCCAGCGAGGCGACCAGCGTCGCGCCCAGGGCGAGCAGGGTCCGTCGAGGATTGAACGAGTAACGGCGCATCATCAACCTCCAACAGTCAGGTTGCGCAGGTCGACGACGGCGCCGACGCTCGGGTCGTATTGGAACAGGGATACCGCGCTGAGCGAGGTGTTGGCGAGCAGCTGGCGCCCGGCCTCCGAGGCCGCGCGACGAGCCGCGTCAGCCGCGGCGACGGTCGGATGATCGACCGCGCTGATCGAGTTCACCGAGAACAGCGCCACCGGGGTCGAGCCGGTCGCGGTCTGCTTCGAGACGCCCTCGGTCTGACCGGGGGCCAGCGAGAGGATCTCGCAGTCGATCGGCCCGGGGGTGCAGGTACCGGGACCGCCGACGGCGGCACCGGGCTCGACGGCGAACAGGACCCGATGCGTGTCGTGGAGCACGCCGAGCTCGACCAGCAGCGGCTGCTGCGGGCTGGGCAGGACGCTGAGGCGCTCGAGCGGATCGATCGTCTTCAGCCCACCGCCGGAGGTGGTGATGGCCAGCGAGACCTGGTAGCTCTGCTTGGCGGTCAGGCCGTTCGGCGCGGGGGGCGCCGGCTTGGTCGGCGTCGTGGGGGTGGTGGTCGGCGGTGCCGGCGTGGTGGCCGGGGAAGTCGTGACGGGGGTGGCGGTCGTGGAGCCGCCACTGCTCGGCACGGACCGGTGGACCCGGTGGACCGGTGGACCCGGTGGACCCGGTGGACCCGGTGGACCCGGTGGCGCCGGTCACTCCGGAGGACGGCGTGCTGACCGCGGCGGTCGTGGTGGTGGTCGTGGTGGTGGTCGTCGTGGTCGCGCCCTGCTGCGGGGCGAAGGGGTTGCGTCCGCGTCCCGCGAGCTTGGAGTTGGCCGGCTGGGTCTTGACCGAGATCGCGGGCAGCGCGCTTCCGGTCGAATAGGGCAGGCCGCCGGTCGGCTGGGTGACCAGGTCCGTGGGGGCCTTCTTGGACAGCAGCACGGGCACGGCGACCAGGGCCACGATCAGCCCGATGGCGATCGGCCACAGCTTGCGCTCGAGCAGCTCTTTGATCATGTTGGACAGAGACGCTCATCGGAGGGGTGAGGTGATGGCGGCAGCGGGCGCGCCGGTCGAGGGGGAGGACGTGGAAGCCTGCGCCGGCGGCGCGGTGGCGGGGCCGGCGGGCGTGGCGCCACCGAACGTGCCCTCGCTCGCCGGGACGATGTAGGTCGTCGCGGAGACGCTTGCGGTGATCTGGGGGAACCCGGTGGTGGCCGGAGCGAGGTTGATTGCGTTGATGGTCATGAGGCGGCCGCTGATCAGCAGGGTGCTCCCGCGGCTGGTGACGAAGTTCTGCAGTCGGTTGAAGAAGTTGGCGAGGTGGAAGAAGTTGCCGGTCAGCGTGAAGGTGAACTGCTCGATGGGCAGCCCGGCGGCGCCGACGGCGGCGCCCGGCGGAAGCTGCGGGGCGGTGGGCGCCGTGGTGCCGGCGGCCGGGGTGGTGCCGGTGGCCGGAGTGCCGGTCGAGCCGGAGCTCGAAGGCGTGGTGGTGCTGGGGGTCGACGGCGTGGGCGTGCTGGCTGGCGGGCGCACTGCTCAGCTGCAGGCCGCGGAAGCTCACCTTGGCGCCGCGCGCCGCGTTCTGGACCTGGTAGATCAGCGACGGGACGTCATCGTCCGGCGGAACGGCCTCGCCGAGCTTGGCGAGCTCCGCGTACTGGCCGGCGAAGGCCGCGCGCGCGGTCTCCCCCGCGGCCAGCTCGCTGCGGGCGCTATCGAGCTGGGTCTGCTGAGCGCTGATCTGCGTGCTCAGGGCCGCGGCCTGGTCGCGCTTGGGCGAGACGACCAGCATCCAGCCGGCGGCCACCGCACCCAGGGCGAGCACGACCATGATCACGATGCGATCGCGGGCGGTCACGGGGTCCCTCCGGTGGTCGTCGTGGTGCCGTGGCGCCACCGACCGAGGTCACGCCGGCCGGTCCGGCGTTCGCCACGGGCTGGAAGAACACGACGAGGTCGAAGGTCGGCGCGTTGGCCCCGCAGCCCTGGGAAGAGCCGCCGGCCGACGGCGCGGCCGCGTTGCTCGACATCTGGGAGTCGCTGATCGTCACGCGCGTGACGCCGTTGATCAGGCGCAGCTGCGACATCAGCTTGGCCACGTCGTCTTGCGAGGCGGTGCATCCGCTCAGCTCGAAGGCGGGAGCGGTGACGCCGCTCCGGATCGAGCCGGTGCCGCCGCGAGCCGGAGCCGCCGGAGGTCGCCCCGGGGACGACCGTGCCGACGATGGACTGAAGGGTGGTGTTGGACGGAACCACCTTCGCGAGATCGGACAGCGCGGTGTGCCAGTCGAACCGCGCGGCGGCGATCGAGTGGACAGTGCTGATCCGCGTCTGCGCGAGCGACGCGAACTGGGTGAACTCGCCGAGCCGGGCGACCGCGGCCTGCTCCTGGGTCACCTCGGTCTTGAGGTTGCCCAGCTTGGCCGTGCGCTCGGCGATCGAGTTGTTGGTCAGCACGTAGATCGTGACCAGGGCCACCGCGGCGGCCAGGAACCCGAGCAGCACGTACACGGGGATCTGCATGCCGGTCGACGGACCGCGGCTCCGGGAGCCCCCTGCTCGGGAGTCCGCCGGGATCAGGTTGACGGCCCTCATGACGGGATCTCCTCGACGGTCAGGCCGGCGGCCACCGCGAGACGTCCGGCGTCGATGCCGCCGAACCCGCCGGGATGGCTCTCCTGGACGACGCCGACCTCGAGCGGAAGGCCGACCTGCTCGCCGAGCCGCTCGGGGAAGCCGGGGATGGCCACGGCGGGGCCGGTGAGCACGACGCGTTCGACCACTGCCGTGGCGTCGGTCATGGCCAGGAAGTCGAGGGAGTTGCGAACCTCGTCGGCGATCCGGCGGACGCCGTCGTTGAGCACCTCGCGGGCCTCGAGCACAATGTCGGCATCGCCCTCGACGTCGTCGACAGCGCTCAGCAGCCCGACATGGCGCAGCCAGCCGTGGGCGTGCTCAAGGGTCAGGGCGCGGCGCTCGGCGAGCTCGCCGGCGATGGACTCGATGCCCTGGCCGGCGACGCGCGTGAACGCGCAGGTCTGGTCGATGGCCACGGCCAGGTTGGTCAGGCCGCCGACGCTCGTGTAGAGGGTCGCGCCGGTCAGCTCGGGGCGGTAGAGGGCGCGGATCATCGCGAAGGCGGAGAGGTCCACGCCGACCGGGCGCAGGCCTGCCTTGCGGGTCGCGTCGAGCAGCCGCTCGATCATGTCGCGCCGGGCGGCGACGACCACGACGCGGGTGCGCGGGCCGTCCGGGGTCTCGACGATCCCGAGCGAGTGATGCTCGAGCACGGCCTGCTCCAGCGGCATCGGGATGTGGTCGGGCGCCTGGAAGCGGATCGCGGAGCTGATCTCCTTGGCGCCCTTGAGCGGCGGAAGGTCCAGGGTGCGCATGACGATGCGCTGGTTGGCCACTCCGAGGCGCACGCGCTTTGAGAGCTTGTGCGCGGAGAACAGGTCGCGCAGGGAGCTGGCCAGCGTTTCGACGTCGACGACCTCGCCGTCACGGACGATCCCAGCGGGCAGCTGGGCGCTGGCCGCGCGCTCGACCGTCACATGACCCGGCCGGGTCTCGACGGCGGCGACGTAGCCGGGCTCGATGTCGAGGCCGACGATGGCTTTTCCCTTGGCGTACCCCATAGTGGCTCAGGCCAAGTGATCGACCGCTACCCCCGGCGAGTTGAGGGGATCAAGCGTTGACTGGACAGCCCCGTCCAATTCGACCATGCGTCCACGCGTCCGGCGGCCCTCCTGGCCGCTCCCGCGCGAGGCAAACAACCGCTGCAAAGGCCGCTCAATCGGGTACCAGCTGACCGCGCCGCAGGCCACCGCGCCGGCGACCACCGCGAGCCACGTGAGCGCGGCCTCGTCCAGGCGATCGGGTCTCACGCCACCCACGCCCACGTGGCGAACTGGAACGTCCAGAACGCCAGCAGGCCGGCGCTCACGAGCACGACCGGCCGCGCCAGGCGCCGCTCGGACAACCAGGCGCCGGCGGCCATCCACAGGGGAAAGATCGTGAGTGCGTAGCGATCGAACGACTTGAGCGGCTGCCCGTCCACCGGGCTCCAGGTGCAGACCAGGAGCACCGCCAGCGCGTACGTGCCGTAGACGATTGGCAACCGACGGATGACGAGCACGAGCGCGACGATTGCGATCCCCAGCACGGCGAGCAGCACGATGCTCTCGGCGCCGTCGGAGAACGGCCCGCCGATCGACGGCTGGTAGATCGGCTGCGTGAGCAGGAAGCGCGCGCCGGCGGCCGCGGACTGGACAGCCGATATGAACGTCTGAAGCGGCCCGGCCATGTAGTGGTGAAACTGAGTGCTGCTCTCCCCCGCGAAGGGAGCGAGGAAGCCATAGCCTCGGACGGCGGTGAAGCCCAGGTAGGCAACAAGCCCCGCCGGCACGGCAAGGAGCCAGGCGAGGCGGCGATCGACGCCGCGCTCGGAGAGATACATGAGGCCGAGCGGAATGACGAGGCCCACGCCGGTCACGCGAGTGGCGGCGGCGAGGCCGCCCAGGGCGCACGCCAGCTTCCATCGCCCGCGTCGTGCGGCATAGACCGATCCGACCGACACGGCCAGGTACAGCGATTCGGTGTAGACCGCGCTGAAGAAGAACGACAACGGCGCAAACGCGATCAACAGCACGGTGACGTCTGCCGCCCGCGGCCCGAGCTCGAGCGCGGTGAGCCGATGCAGCGCCACCAGCGACACCGTCATCGCCACCAGCGAGATGAGCACCCCGGCGGCGACGTCGGAGCCCAATGCGAAGCCGACGACTCGGATCAGCAGCGGATAGAGCGGATAGAACACGGTCTGAGTCGCGCTCGAGTAGCCGTGCCGGGCGATGTCGAGGTAGTGAATCGAGTCCCACCTGACCGCCGGCGCGGCGAGCACGTTGCCAACCGTTCCCAGGCGCTCGCTCAGCCGCATCGGGTCGGCGGCGGGCCACCACCCCGTCTGGAGGGGGACCGCGAGCGCGCCGGCGACGCCGGCGCCGAGCAGGAGCAGCCGCGAGGCGACGAAGGCACGGATCGGCAGCGGCGCGTCGGCGAGCGCCCGTACGACGCGCGCGAGCAGACGACGTCGGGTGGACGCCGGCCGCCTGGGCGGTGGCGCTCATCGCGCCCAGCCCGCCGCCGGATCGAGCGATCGCGGGAGCGTGGCCGGCGCTGCGGCCGGTTGCGCCTCCTTCCGGTCCGCGTAGAGCCCGCACACGGCCAGCGGCACCACCCAGGCCAGATAGAGGAACGCCCAGTAATCCGCGGCCAGCTGGAGACCGATCAGGATCGCGGCGGTGAGCGCCGCCACCCGGCCTCGGTCCGTTGGTCAGCTCGGGCTCGCGGCGGAGCTTCACCGCGGCGCCGGCGACCAGGCCGAGGACGCAGGCCTGTCCGACCGGCTGAAGGCGCTCGATCCCCAGCGCGCTCCACACCGACTGGAGCGAGCCGCGGGAGAACTGGTACGCGACGGCGTGGGCCATCTGAGCCGGGCCGTGCACGCCGCCCAGGGCGAGCAGGATCGCGAGCGAGCCCACCGACACCGCCCCGATCGCGACCAGCGATCCGATGAGCCGCCGGCCCCGCAGCGGCGCCAGCGACACCGCCAACAGCGCGAATGGCGCGAGCTTGAACCAGCCGGCGAGCGCGAGCACTCCGTTGCACGCGGTCGGGCGGCGCCACAGGAGCACCGCGATCGCGAGCAACGCGGCCAGCACCACGTCGGTCGTGCCGGTGGAGACGGTGATCAATACGGGCGGGAAGGCCAGCCAGGCCAGGGCCGCGCGGAGCCCGGCCTCTTCAGCCTGCGCCGGCCGGGCCTCGGGGCGAGCCGGACGACGGCCGGCGATCATCCGGAAGACCGCCCAGGCTGCCGAGAGCGCGGCCAGCACGGCGACGGCGAGTCCGAGCGTCGACCGAGTCCCACAGCGTGTTGACCGGCGAGAGCAGGGCCAGCGGCGTGTACAGCGCGTAGCTCAGGATCGGGTAGGTGTCGCCGTGGATGATTCCGGGCGGCATGTGCGCGTACGGGAGCACGCCGTGGACCATCCTCGTGGCGCCCTCCATGACCGCGAAGATCACGTCGACCGGATCGGTCGAGCTCAGCCCGATCATCGCGACGATCAGGCCGAGGACGACCAGCGCGGCGCGCAGCCAGCGCACGCGGCGCGCCGGATCGAACCCCGGCGTGATCGCGGCGAGCAGCGGCGTCGAGGCCGCCTCCTCGCGCGCCGGCCCGAGCGCTCGGCGCGCGCAGCGCCCGAGGAGATAGGCCATGCCGGGTGCCGTCACGAGCAGGCTCGCGTTCAGGTACCGATGCTGGAAGAGGACCACGCCGACCACGAGCGAGAGCGACGCGAGGACGTCGAGATTGCGCAGCCGCCGCCATGGCGTCACGCCGGTCATCAGCGCGAACAGCGCGCACAGCCCGACGAGCAGGGCCGGCTCATACGCGATCCAGTCACCGTAGGGCACCTTCAGAGCGCGGTCGTTGACCCCCGCGAGCACCGTGCCGTCGCGCTTCAGGGCGACCTCGGCGACCAGCTGGGCTCCGGCGAAGAAGGCGACCCGCTCGGTCTGGGCATCCAGCGGCTCGGCGGTGGCGCGCGTCCAGTGAGAGCCGGCCAGGGCCTGACGGGTCTTGGTGTCGCGCAGCGCGGTCTGGATCGCGCGACCGGTGGGGATGGCCGGACGCGGCGCGTGATGCGTAACGGTCAGGGCGAGCGCGGCGAGCAGCGCGACCAGCACCCCGACGGCGAGTGGTGCCTGCCTCGAGCAGGGCGCGCGAGAGCCCGCCCCGCGCATCAGAGACCGGCGTGGAGGTACCAGTGGATGATCGCCGGGCCGGCGAACAGCCCCACGAGGCCTCCGACGGCCAAGAACGGCCCGAACGGGACTGCCGTCTTACGGCCCTGCTCGACGCCCACCCGCGCCATGACGACGGTGCCCACGATCGTGCCGAGGAGCACGCCGGCGAGGATCGCCACGGCAACCGAGCGGCCAAGGAACAGGCCGAGGACGGCGACGAGCTTGACGTCGCCCATGCCCATCCCGCGCGGATAGACGAGCGCGAAGGCGAGCAGGAAGCCGCCCGCGCCGGCGCCCGCGATCAGCTGCTCGGGCACGCCGCGCAGGTCCAGCGCGATGCCGATGGCCACCGCGGCCACGGCGGCCGGGAGCGTGATCTTGTTGGGGATGATCCGGTGATCGAGGTCGATCACCGCGACGGGCACGAGCACGCCGACGAGCACCAGTCCGAGGGCGATGTCGACCGCCGAGTGCTTGGTGAGCACGACAGCGACGGCGAGCGCGGCGGTGGTCGCCTCCACGATCGGATAGCGCGGCGAGATGCGCACGCGGCAGTTGCGGCAGCGTCCCCGCAGGAGCAGCCAGCCCAGCACGGGCAGGTTGTCGTAGGGCTTGATCGCGGTCTCACAACCTGGGCAGCGCGAGCCCGGCCGCACCAGCGACTCCTTGCGCGGGAGCCGGTACGCCACGACGTTCAGGAACGACCCGATCATCGCGCCGAGCACGCCGGCGAAGGTGGCTGCGAAGGCGAGCGGCATCTCGATCGCCTCAGGCGGCCCCGGCCAGGGCGGGTTCGGTGTCGGCTTGGTCGAAGCGCCGGCGCCGACTCGTCCTCGAGTGGCTCGCTCCCGTCCGTCCCGCCGGCGCCGAGCACAGCGATCAGGGCGAGCGGCAGGAACCACACGATGTACATGTAGAACCAGTGCAGGGCCGGAAGCTGGAGGGCGATGGTCACGGCAGCGGCCAGCGCGGCGACCTGCGCGGGGGTGCGCGAGCCACGCGGGCGGAAGGCGACCGCGAGCGCGAGCAGCACGGCACCGACCTCGACCGCCACCTTGATCGGGGCGAGCGACGGGTAGAGCGCCCAGATCGAGAAGATGTCCGAGCGGGTGAGCTGATAGCCGATCGTGTGGCTCCAGACCTCCTGGAGGCCGCCCGGCGGCAGGAACACGGCAAACGAGACACCGGCGGCGATCACGAAGCCGGCGAGCACCTTGCGGATCGCATTGCGCGGCTCGGTGCCGGGCCCGACCGCGACCAGCGGCAGGAGCGCAGCGGGGAAGAACTTCGAGGCGGCCCCCAACCCCACGGCGATTCCGCGCTTGATCGGGCTGGTCAAGGCGAGCATGACGCCCACCACGATCAGCGCCACCAGCATGTCGTTCGTGCTCTTCTCCATGTCGAGCACGCTGAAGGGACAGGCCGCCCACAGCCAGGCCAGCAGGAGCCCGAGGCGCCACCCGGCGCGACCGCCGCGCAGGCGGACGCCCAGCCAGATCAGCCCGGCGATCGTCAGCAGGTCGAACGCGATCGTCGCCTCGCGCACCGGCAACAGGTAGCTCCACGAGAAATGCGAAGACAGGGCCAGGAACGGGGCGTAGACCAGATAGGCGAACGGTCCGTAGGTGTCGGGATGGCCGACCGACGGGAAGTAGATGCTCTGCCCGTGCAGGATCTTGTTGGCGCCGAGCGCCGACGCGGTGCCGACATCGACCACGTTCTGCGGTATGAGCGTCACCGCGACGCGACCGGCCACCAGTGCGAGCAGGCCGATCGCCAGCAGCGCGGTGGGCAGACGAATGTCGATCGGGCGGGTGAACGACCGCGGCTTGAAGCCTCGAATCAACATTCTCACCAGCAGGTAGAGGAGCGGCGGGTAGAACAGCCACACCGCGGACTCGAGGTGAGCGGTGTCGAACCGCCAGTACGAGACGCCGAACAAGAGAACGGCGGCGATGTCAAGACGGGTGAGCCAGCTGCATCGCCGAAGCAGGAGAATCGGCAACAGGAACATCAGCGTGAACGGAATGAGCACCCACGGTGAGTCGAACACCTGCCCGTATTGACCGCGGGCGTAGATCCCGATCATCAGCGGGCCCGTGTAGGTGGGACCGAGCCTGCCGTTTGCCGACACCACCTGGTCGGCGATCAGCTTGCCGTGAAACTCGAAGTAGATCTCGTAATGGTTGACGCCCCACACGTAGACCGTCCAGCGCAGCGGGTGGTGGGCCCGGTGGATCGCGTCGAGCTTGGGCGACGTCTTGGCGACCGCGAGCGCCTGCCGCGGAGTAATCGTGAAGCCGCGCGGAGCTCGATCGAGGTTGTACACCCTGAAGATCGCCTGCTCCACATCGGTCGGCGCACGCTTGGCCGCGGCGGTCGGGGTTGCGGCGCTGGCGGTGGTCGGGGCCACGGCGCCGATCAGCGCGAGCAGGGACAGGAGCGCGAGGAGCGTTCGCCGCATGCCCTTGTCATCGGCGCGGGCGCCACGTCCTTTACCCGGGCGGCCTGCGGTTAAACGAACCGAGGCGGCCCGTAGGCCGCCTCGGTCCAACAGCAGGTGTGGCGATCGACTACCAGGAGCCGCCCGCGTTGCAGGCGCCCGTGTTCGCCGGCGAGCAGCTGAACGCCTCGGTGCCGTTCGTGTTGCTCAGCGTGAACGTCGCGGTATCGGTCGGCGAGATCGCCGAGACCGAGTAGCTCGTGCCGGTACCGGTGGCGGCCGACAGGTAGGCCTGGCCGTTGGTGGTGCTCGTGTTGAGCGCCGGCGTGATGGTGTTCAGCGCGGAGACGCTGACGTTGGCGTAGCTACCGTTGTTGTTGGTGGCGTACGTCTCCATCGCGGTGGCGGCGTTCCGGGCCAGAGACTCGGCCGACGCGTCGTTGGCCTTGCTCTTCTGGTTGAGGAACGTCGGGATGGCGATCGCGGCAAGGATGCCGATGATCAGGATCACGACGAGGAGCTCGATCAGGGTGAAGCCCTTCTCGTCCTCGGCGCGACGGCGCAGTGTATGAAGCATGGAGCCCTCCTGGGATTTTGATTGGGTCTGTTGCGCCAGATCCAAGGCCCCAATCGGTCATCCATGACAACGTCACGTCCCTATTGGTGGTAACCCGGCTTCCTCTCTGTCCGTTGAGAGGTCCGTGGCTTTGCGTCCCGCCCTCGCGGACGGTTTGCCCCTGGCACCGCAGTGACTCTGGCACGCCATGTATCGACATGCCGCCCGCGGAGACTTATGCGTTTGGACGTTTATCCAGGTTTAGGCGCGTCAGCCGGGCCTGTCTGCTGCGCGTCGCGCCCCGGCTGAAACTCACCGCTGCCGCCGCACCACGGGCAGGTGACCTCGTGCGGCGTCCCCCCGAGTCCGGAGCTCAGCTTCCCGGTTCCCCGGCAGGGCGTGCACGTTGCGCGGGAGTCGTCCGAGGTGGCGCTCATCGCGTTGCACCATAGCCGGGATCGCGAGAAAACAGCGCCCGGCGCAGAGCTGTAGTGGAGGCGGCGACGTCCGGCCGCCGAAGCGCCTACTTGATGCTGTTGTAGATCGAGAACAGCGGCAGGTACATGGAGATCACGATCACGCCGACGATCCCGCCGACGAAGATGATCATGACCGGTTCCATGATCGAGGTGAGCGCCTTGACGGCGGCCTCGACCTCCGAGTCGTAGAAGTCCGCGATCTTGGCCAGCATCGAGTCGAGCGCGCCCGTCTCCTCGCCAACGCCGACCATCTGCGCGACCATCGGCGGGAACGCGGGGCAGTCCTTGAGCGGCGCGGAGATCGTGCCGCCGGACTTGACCGAGGTGATCACGTCGCCCATCGACTTCTCGATCACGGCGTTGCCGGCCGTCTTGCCGGTGATCTCGATCGCCTGCATGATCGGCACGCCGGCGGAGGTCAGCGCCGACAGCGTGCGCGACCAGCGAGCGATTGCCACCTTCTGGACGACCTCGCCGATCTTCATCGGGATGCGCAGCTTGAAGGCGTCCCACGCATCGCGCGCACGCTGGTTGCGCTTCATCGCGATGAAGCCGCCGACGCTGGCGACGAGGAAGAGGATCAGCAGATACCACTGGTGGGTGACCAGGTGTGAGAAGTTCACCATGAACTGGGTGAGCGCGGGGAGCTTGCCCGGGAACTGCTTGAACACGCCGACGAACACCGGGATCAGGAACGCCACCAGCGCGAGCAGCACGGTGACCGCGAAGGTGATGACGATCGCGGGATAGATCATCGCGGCGCGCACCTGTCGACGCAGCGCGGCGTCCTTCTCGAGCTGATCGGCCACGCGCATCAGGCATTCCTCGAGCACACCGCCGGTCTCGCCGGCACGCACCATGGCTACGTACAGCGGCCCGAACACGCGCGGGTGTCGACCCATCGCGTCGGACAGGAGCAGACCGGCTTCAACATCGTGGCGGACTCCGGCAATCGCCTCCTTCAGCATCTTCGACCCGGTCTGGGTCTCCAGCACCTGAAGCGCGCGCATGATCGACATGCCCGAAGTGACCATCGTGGCCAGCTGCCGCGAGGCCACCGCCAGGTCCTTGGCGTTCACGCGCGAGAACAGCTCCAGGTTGATCTCCTTGGAGCGGTACTTGGCCGCGATGTCGACGACGACCAGGCCGCGCTCCTTGAGCTGCTCGGCGACCGCCTGCTTGGACTCGGCCTCGACCTCGCCCTTGGCCTGAACGCCGGCGAGGTCCATCGCTTTGAAGACGTAGGTGGCCATGGCTTATGCCGCCACTTGGTATCCGCCGCCACCGCCGCCGGCGACGAGCCGGCGGAACTCCTCGACGGCGTGGGAGCGGGACTCGGCGAGCTGACGGTTGACCTTGCCGGCGCGCACCAGCTGGGCCAGCGCGGAATCCATGGTCTGCATGCCGTGCGACGCGCCGGTCTGGAGCACCGAGTAGATCTGGTGGGTCTTGGCCTCGCGAATCAGGTTGCGCACGGCCGGGGTCGGCACGAGCACCTCGGCGGCGACGCAGCGGCCGGCGCCGTCGGCGGTCGGCAGGAGCATCTGGGTCATGATCCCCTGGAGCGCGACCGACAGCATGGCGCGCACCTGGCCCTGCTGCTCGGACGGGAACACGTCGATGATGCGGTCGATCGTCTGCGGGGTGTCCTGGGTGTGCAGCGTGGCGAACACGAGGTGGCCGGTCTCAGCCGCGGTGATCGCGGTGCCGATCGTCTCCATGTCGCGCATCTCGCCGACCAGGATCACGTCGGGGTCCTGGCGAAGCGCGCCCTTGAGCGCCTCGGCGAAGCTGATGGCGTCGGAGCCGAGCTCGCGCTGGTTGACGATGCACTTCTTGTGCTGGTGCAGGAACTCGATCGGATCCTCCACCGTCATGATGTGCTCCTCGCGCGTGGCGTTGATCACGTCGATCAGCGAGGCCAGCGTGGTCGACTTGCCCGAGCCGGTGGGGCCGGTCACCAGGACCAGGCCGCGCGGCTTGTTGGCGAACTCGGCCACCGCGGGCGGCAGGCCGAGGCGCTCGAGCGGCACCACGTCGAACGGGATCAGGCGCAGCGCGGCACCCACCGCCGAGCGCTGCATGTAGGCGTTGACGCGGAAGCGCGCCCGCCCCGGGATCTGGTAGGCGAAGTCGAGCTGCCAATTGTTCTCGAACTTCTGGCGCTGACCCTCGGACAGGATCGAGTACACGATCTCGCGCGTGTCGGTCGGCGTGAGGACGGGGAAGCCCTCCATTGGGACCAGGCGGCCCCGCACGCGCACCGTCGGGGGTGCGCCTGCGGTGATGTGCAGGTCGGAGGCCCGGCGGTCGATGACCTCGAGCAACACGTCGGCGAAATCGAGCTGCATTTTCCTAATCCGTCCTTGGGTTCGAGAAGTTCATGGATGTATCGGCAGGCAGACCGTGGTCGTTTACTGCCGTGTCGCGGCCTGGACGCGCGTCGACGCCGCTAGTGACCGCCCGTGCCCGTCACGCGGGCGATCTCCGCCACCGAGGTGAGGCCGTGCTTGACCTTGTCCAGACCGTCCTCGCGCAGCCGGCGCATGCCTCCGCGCACGGCCGCAGCGCCAAGCTGATCGGCGGAGGCCCGCTGCAGGGCGAGCGAGCGGATCTCCTCGTTCATCACCATCACCTCGTAGAGGCCGATCCGGCCCCGGTAGCCCATGCCGCCGCAGCGCACACAACCGCCGGGCTCGTAGGCCTCGATCGGGAACTCGGCCGGGAAGCCGTGATCGCGCAGTACCTCGGCCGGGATCAGGGTCCGCTTCTTGCAGTGGGCGCACAGCGTGCGGGCGAGTCGCTGGGCGACCACGCAGTCGATCGCCGAGGCGACCAGGAACGGCTCGATGCCCATCTCGACCAGGCGGGTGATCGCCGACGGCGCGTCGTTGGTGTGCAGGGTGGAGAGCACCATGTGGCCGGTCAGCGCGCCCTCGATCGCGATCTGGGCCGTCTCGGGGTCGCGGATCTCGCCCACCATCAGGATGTCCGGGTCGGCGCGCATCATCGAGCGCAGCCCTGCGGCGAAGCTGAGCCCCGCCTTGTTGTTGACCTGGACCTGGGTGATGCCGCCGATCTGGTACTCGACCGGATCCTCGATCGTGATGATGTTCTTCTCGGGCGTGTTGAGCTCCTGGAGCGCGCCGTAGAGCGAGGTCGACTTACCCGAGCCGGTCGGGCCGGTCGTCAGCACGCATCCGTACGCCTGGCTGAATGACTTGCGGAAGCGCAGGAGCTCCTGCTCCTGGAAGCCGAGCTTGTCGAGCTCGAGGCGGATGCTCTCCTTGTCGAGGATGCGCATGACCACGCCCTCGCCGTGAACGCTCGGGATCGTGACCACGCGAACGTCGACGTGACGGCCGTCGATCGTCATGCCGACGCGCCCGTCCTGGGGGATGCGGCGCTCGGCGATGTCGAGGTCGGCCATGATCTTGATACGCGAGACGACGCCCGGAACCATCTTCTTGGGCACCGTGGTGGCCTCGGTGAGCACGCCGTCCACGCGCATGCGCACGCGCATCTCGCGGGCGCCGCGGCCACTGGCATCGGGCTGGGGCTCGTAGTGGATGTCGGACGCGCCGCGCTCGGTGGCCTGCGCGATGATCGAGTGCACGAGCTTGATGACCGGCGCGTCGTCGGCTGTCTCCTTGAGGTCGACGACTTCCTCGTAGCTCGGGCCGGCCGCGTCCTCCTCGACCGCCTCGGCGACCGCATCCTCGAAGCGGTTCATGCGCATGATCAGCGCATTGATGTCCTCTGCCGAGGCGACCGCCGGACGGACGTCGAGATGGGTCAGCAGGGCCACGTCGTCGACCGCCAGCACGTTGGCAGGATCGGACATGGCCAGCAGCAGGGTGTGCTCGTCCAGATAGGAGACCGGCACCGCGGCGTAGCGCTTGGCCGCGGCGGCGCTCAGCAGGTTGGCCGCCGCCATGTCGACCTTGAAGATGCCGAGGTCGAGGTGATCGAGGCCGTAGCGCTCGGCGATCGCGCGTGAGAGCTGCTCGGCGGTGATGGCCTGCTGGTCGAGCAGCATGCGCTCCGGCGGGACGCCGGCCGACCGCGCGTTCTCGACCGCGCGGGCCACGGTCTCCCGGTCGGAGAAGCCGAGCTCCACCACCACGTCGGTCAGCTGCCGGCTCGAGCCGCCGCGCCGGGTGGGCGGCGTGATGCCGGTGAAGGTCTCAGGCTGCTGCGCTTCGCTGATGCTCATCGCCCGTCCACCGCGCGGCGCATCAGCTCGACCGGCGCCGCGCGACCCGTGAACTGCTCGAAGCTGAGGGCGCCTTGGCGCACGAGTAGTTCGCGCCCGCCAACGACGCGGACGCGGCGAGCTCGCGCGGCCTGCGCGAGCGGGGTCTCAGTATCGGAGTACACGAGATCAACCACGCATTCGTAACCGTTCACGTCATCGGCACCTATCGGCAGGGTCTTGAACGTGTCGTCGCCGGGGTGGAGGCCACTCGCGGTGCAGTGGACGAGCAGATCGGCAGGCGCAGCTCGCTCGACCGCCACGCCGCCGAGCTCGGCGCACAGCGCGCGGGCCCGCTCCGGCGCGCGGTTCCACACCCGGACCTCGCGCGCGCCGGCCTCGAGCAGGGCCCACACAGCCGCCCGGGCGCTCCCACCCGCCCCCAGCACCAGCGCCGTCCGCCCGACCGGGTCAAACGGCAGGGCGGCGATCAGCCCTGGCGCGTCGGTGTTGTCGGCCCTGGTCCGGCCGTCCGGCTCGAAGATCAGCGTGTTGGCCGCCCCGATCGCGGCCGCCCGGGCGCTCGGATCCGTGGCCACGGCGAGCGCCGCCTCCTTGTGGGGGATCGTCACGTTGACGCCCCGAAAGCCCGCGCCGGGGAGCCCGGCCACGGTCTCTGCGAACAGCTCCGGCGGGACCGGCAGGAGCTGATAGCGCCAGTCGGCCAGGCCGACGGCCTGCAGGGCCGCGTTCTGGATGGCCGGGGAGCGGCTGTGGGCCACCGGCCAGCCGACGACCCCCAGGCGGGTTCGATCGGGGGGCACTACTTACAGCGCTCGGGCGAGTGGCCGCCCCGGGCGCTGCGCGCCTGCTGGTACTTCGCCTCGTCGGCCTGGAACTGCTTGAAGTTCGACTCGAACACGCTCGATCCGTTCCCGCACACCTTGGCCACGAAGAACAGGAAGTTGGTGTGGGCGGGATGCGCGGCGGCCTGGATCGCGGCGAGTCCGGGGTTGTCGATCGGCGTTGGCGGCAGACCCTTATGGGCGTAGGTGTTCCACGGTGAGCCGCTGTGAAGCTGGGAGTTGGTGATCGGCTTGGTGTAGTTGCCGGTGGCGTAGCGGACGGTGGCGTCGATCTGAAGCTTCATCCCCAACCTCAGCCGGTTGTAGATGACCGACGCGACCAGCGGCTCGTCGTGGGCGGTCGCGGCCTCTCCCTGGACCAGCGAGGCAATCGTCAGCACGTCGTAGGGCGTCAGGTGCTTGCTCCGCGCGTAGCCCAGATTCACGTGCGCGAACTGCCGGCGGAACGTCGTGAGCTGGTCGTGCACGAGCTTCTGGATGCTGATCGGCTCAACCAGTTGATAGGTGTCGGGGAACAGGAAGCCCTCGAGATCGGGCGTGTGGCGCGGCGCGCCGTAGGCCGCGAAGTTGATCAGCGGCGAGCGCCGGGTGGCTGCGAAGTAGCTGCCCTTCACGCCCTGGGACCCCAGCAGGTCGTTGATCTGAGCGCGCGTCCGGCCCTCGGTGATCGTGATGTTGGTCGTCTTGGCCGCCGGCGGCGCCGTCGTGAGGATCTTCAGCACCGACCCGTAGGTCATGCCCTGCTGCAGCCGGTACGTGCCGGCTCGCAAATCCGACCGCTCGCCGGCCAGCGTGGCCCGCACCTCGAAGAAGAATCCCGATGGGATCACGCCATCCTTGGCCAGCTCGTCGCCGATCTGCCGCGCGTTCGCATGCGCGGGAACGGTCACCGTCACGCTCCCGTGCGGCGAGCCGTGAAACGGCTGAAACAGCTGGATCAGGAACCAGATGACCGCCGCCGCGAGCACCAGCGTGAGCAGGGCGAAGATCCGTCCCACCCAGGAGTGCTTGCGCCGATGCGGCGTGGGTCGCCGGCGGGGAGGGGGCTGCCTGCGCGCGCGTCCGTCTGACCGGGCGGCGGGCGGTTCCCCGTCGGGGGACCGGTAGCGCTGGCGCTCGAGCCGCGCCTCCTCTCGGTCCTCGGCTGCGCGTTCGAACCCGTCAGCCAAGCGACTCCCCGCCCTCCTTCCCCCCAGGCCGGCTGGCCAGCCAGCCCTCGAGCAGGTGCGCCGCGGCCCGCGAGTCCTCGGCCGCCACCCCCCCCGTGCGTTCGGCCAGGCGCGTGGTGAACCGCTCGTCGTAGAGCTCCACCGGCACCGGCAGCTCCTCGGCCAGGCGGGCCGCGAAGCCTCGCGTCTCGGTGGTCTGCGCCGAGTCGCGCCCCGACAGCGAAACCGGCAACCCCACGATCACCCGCTCCACCTCGAGCTCGCGCACCAATGTGCGCAGGCGCGCCAGGCCGCGCCGTGTCGTCGGCGCGCGGACCGGTTCGATCGGGGATGCGAGCACGCCGGTGGGGTCAGAGACGGCACACCCGCATCGCGCCCGGCCGTAATCGAGCGCAAGCACGCGCATGACCTTACCTATGTAGACGGATGCGGGTCACTCACCTAACGCGGACTCAATCGCGGCACGCGCTACCTCAAATGCCCGCGGCAGCCCGGCCGGATCGCGCCCGCCGGCGCGGGCCAGCGTGTCCCGTCCGCCGCCGCCCCCGCCGACCTCGGCGGCGGCCTGCCGGACGATGTCGCCCGCCTTGACGCCGCGCTGCACCAGCGCGGGAGCCACACTGGCCACCAGGTCGACCCGGTTCTCGCCGGTCGAGGCGAGCACGATCGCGGAATCGCCGAGCTTGTTCCTGAGACGGTCGGCGATCTCGAGCAGCGCCTTGCCGTCGATCGCCTGCACCTCCTGGACGAGCACCCGCGCGCCGTCACGCTCGACGGCTGCGGCGGCCAGCTGGTCCACGTCGACGGCCTGCTCGGTGGCGCCGCGGCGCTCGGCGCGCTCGAGCTCGCGCACGCGCGAGCGAAGCTCGGCCACCTCGGCGGCGACCCGCTCGGGCGTGATCCGCAGGGTCTTGGCGGCCTCGCCCAGCTCGCGGTCGTGGCGGCGCATCAGCTCCACCGCAGCGGGGCCGGTGAGCGCCTCGATGCGGCGCATGTTGGCCGCGCTCGAGCTTCTCGCTCTGCAGCTTGAACAGCCCGATCTCCGCCGTGTTGCGCACGTGGGTTCCGCCGCACAGCTCGCGCGAAAACGACCCATCGCCGACCTCGACCATGCGCACGACGTCGCCGTACTTCTCGCCGAACAGCGCCATCGCTCCGAGATGCCGGGCCTCCTCGAGCGTGGTGGTAATCGCGCGCACCGGCTGGGCCTCGAGGATCCACTGGTTGGCCTGGTCCTCGATGTCCCGGAGCTCCTCCGGACTGAGCGCCTTGCCGTGGGTGAAGTCGAAGCGCAGCTTGTCGGGTCCGACATAGGAGCCGGCCTGACGCACGTGGCCGCCCAGCCGCTGGCGCAGCGCGGCGTGCAGCAGGTGCGTCGCGGTGTGGTTGCACTCGGTGGCGTGGCGGGCGGCGCGGTCGACGTGCGCGCGCACGCGCTCGCCGGGCTCGATCGTGCCCTGCTCGGGCACCACCGCCACGACCTGATCATCGCCGACGCGCAGGACGTCCTCCACACGCGCGCGGCAATCCCCGTGCAGGCACTCGATGTAGCCCGAGTCGGCCACCTGGCCGCCGCCGGTGGCGTAGAACGGCGACTCCACGAGCTTGATCAGCACCTTGCCGTCCTCGGTCGCCGCGGCGCCGATCGTCGTCTCCCGGTCGGTGGTCTCGTAGCCGACGAAATCGGTGGCGAAGCCGGCCTCCTGCGCCAGGGCCACGGCCCGCTCGCGGACCTCCTCGGCCTCGCTCCCGAAGCGTCCGGCACTGGCCCGCGCCCGCTGGCGCTGATCCTCCATCAGCACCTCGAACCCGTCCTCGTCGACGCCCAGATCGTGCTCGGCCACGAGCTCGAGGGTCAGGTCGATCGGGAAGCCGTAGGTGTCGTGCAACTGGAACGCGTCGGCGGCGGCGATTCCCTCGGCGCCGGACTGCCGGGCACGCTCGATCAGCTCGTCGAGGCGCTTGAGTCCCTGCTCGAGCGTGCGCCCGAAGCCCTCCTCCTCGGACTCGAGCCACTTGCGCACGAGGTCGCGCTCGGAGTGCAGCTCCGAGTACTCGCCGGCCATCAGCTCGGTCACCACGTCGGCGTAGCGGGTCAGGAAGCCCGGCGGGAGCTCGAGCGCCCGGCCGTGCTGGATCGCGCGGCGCATGATCCGCCGCAGCACATAGCCGCGGTCCTCGTTGGACGGGACCACGCCGTCGGCGATCAGGAACGTCATCGCCCGGCTGTGGTCGGCCAGCAGGCGCAGCGCCCGGTCGGTCGGATAGTCCTCGCCATAGCGCCGGCCGGAGAGCTCCTCGCCGAGCGCGATCAGCGGCGCGAACTGATCGGTCTCGAACACCGAGGGCGTGCCCTGCTGGATCAAGGCCAGCCGGTTGAGCCCCAGACCGGTGTCGATGTTCTTGGCCGGCAGCGGGGTGAGCGTGTTCACCGGGTTCTGGTCGAACTGCATGAACACGAGGTTCCAGTACTCGAGGAAGCGCTCGTTGTCGCCGCCCGGCAGGTCGTCCGGCTTGCCGAGCTCGACGCCGCGGTCGAGGTAGAGCTCAGAGCATGGCCCGCACGGACCGGTCGGCCCGGCCTGCCAGAAGTTCTCAGAGCGCGGACACTCGACGATGCGCTCCCGGGGCACGCCAATCTCGAGCCAGGCCTCGATCGCCTCCTCGTCGGCGCCCAGGCCCAGTTCGTCGTCGCCCGCGAACACCGTGATCCAGATGTCGTCGGGCGAGAAGCCGAAGCCCTCGGTCGACAGCTCCCAGGCGAAGCGCGCGGCCTCGCGCTTGAAGTAGTCGCCGAACGAGAAGTTGCCGAGCATCTCGAAGAACGTGAGATGCCGGCTGGTCGTGCCGATGATGTCGATGTCGACCGTGCGGAACGTCTTCTGACAGGTGGTCACGCGCGGGTGGGGCGGGCGCTCCCGTCCGAGGAAGTAAGGCTTGAGCGGGTGCATTCCGGCGACCGTGAACAGCGCCGAGGGATCGTGCTCGGCCGGGACCAGCGGCGCGGATGGCAGGCGCCGGTGGTCGCGTTCGGCGAAGAACTCGAGGTAGGTGCGGCGGATCTCATCCGAGGACATGGTCATGGACTAACGGAGTGTAGGTAGGTGGAGGTGCGTCGAGGTCTGGCCGCTGACATCAAGCTCGGAGGGGGACGAGCCGAACGTAAGGGTGATGCACCGTCTGCGTCGCCGCACGATCCTTCCCCTGGCCCTGCTTTGCGCGTTGCTCGCGCCCGCCGCGGCCCACGCCGACGCGGCCCCGGACCCGAGCGGATTCCATCTGGACTCCACCTCGCTGTACGTGCACGAGAACGCCGGCCAGGCCGTGATCACGATCTCGCGCGCCAATACCGGCGTCGACGCCCAGATCCGCTACATCACGCTCGGCCAGGGCGTCCAGTGCGGCGCGTCGCAGTGCACGGCGGTCGATCCCTACGACTTCACCTCGGTCAAGGGCATGCTCGACTTCCCAGTTGGCGTCGCCTCGGAGACGTTCACCATGCCGATCGTCGACCACGGCACCTCGAGCGTCCCCAAGACCATCGAGGTTTCGCTGTTCGGACCATCGCCGATCGAGATGGCCTCGCCGAACAAAGCGGTGCTCACGATCCTGAACGACGACCCGGTGACGCCGCGCGATCCGGCCAACCCGCTGGCCCTGCCGGTGGCTCCGACGGGCGGTGACCCGCTGGCCGGCGCAAGCTTCTTCGTCGACCCACAGAGCGAGCCGGCCCACGCGGCCGAGTCGGTTCCGGCGATCGGCGTGATCGCCCGGCAGCCGGGGACCGCGCGGTTCGGGAGCTTCAGCTTCGGCAAGAACGGGGTCCCCGACATCCAGACCGCGGTCTCCCGGTATCTCACCCGCGCGTCCGTCCAGTCGCCCGGCACCGTGCCCCTGCTGGCCACCTACCGGCTCCTCCATGGACTGTGCTCGGGGCACCACCCGTCGGACTCGGCCGCCGACGCGGCCGGCTACCACGACTTCATCGAGGGCTTCGCCCAGGGCATCGGCTCCTACCGCGCGGTGCTGTTCCTCGAGATGGACTCGATCATCACGATGCCCTGCCTCTCGCACCACGGCCAGGCGGTGCGCGAGCACGAGTTGGCCGACGCGATCAACATCCTCACCGCCGACTGCCCGCACCTGGTGATCTACCTCGACGCCGGCGCCGCGGACGCGCTCACCGCCCCTCGGGCCGCGCGCTTCCTGCGCGCCTCGGGCGTGGCCCAGACCGAGGGCTTCTTCCTGAACTCGACGCACCACGACTGGACCTCGAACGAGATCCGCTACGGCAACAAGATCTCTCGCATCACCGGCGGCAAGCACTTCGTGGTCAACACCGGCACGAACGGCCGGGGACCGCTGCGCCCGAAGGACATCGTCCACCAGGGCAACGAAGTGCTCTGCAACCCGCCCGGGCGTGGCCTCGGCCCGCTCCCCACCGCGAACACCGGCAACCGCAACGTGGACATGTTCGCCTGGACGAGCAACCCGGGCGAGTCCGGCGGCCCCTGCGTCCCAGGGGCTCCGCCCACCGGCCAGTACTGGCCGGCCTACGCGAAGATGCTGGTCCAGAACGCCGACTTCAAGGTCCGGTAGCGACCAGATCCGGGCCGGGCGTGCGGTCGCGGGCCACGCTCGCGCCGCGGACGATCGTCCCCCACCCCACCACCAGGTCCCCGGCCATCAAGCAGGCGAGCTGGCCCGGCGCGGCTCCGTCGACGGGCTCATCGAGGTAGAGCGTGAGCGCCGCATGCGCGCCGGCCCCGTGGTTGCCGTCTACGCGACAGGGAATCGGACGCGAGCGGTAGCGGAGCTTGACGCGGTCTACCCGGGCCCCGTCGCGCCGCAGGCGAGCGTGGCGGACCAGCACGGTTCTGGTTTGCAGTGCCCGGCGCGGACCGACGATCACCCGGTTGGTGGCCGCATCCTTGTCGAGCACGTAGAGCGGCTCGCCGGCGGCGGGGATTCCGATGCCGCGCCGCTGGCCGACCGTGAAGCGATGCTGGCCGCTATGGCGGCCGATCACGTTGCCGCTCGTGTCGACGAGGAGACCCGGTGACTCGCGGACGGCACCGTGGCGCGCGAGGAACCGCGCCCGGTCGGTGCCCGCGATGAAGCAGAGGTCCTGGGAGTCGACCTTGCTCGCGACCGGCAGGCCGGCCCGCGCCGCGATCGCCCTCACCTCGGGCTTGGTCAGCTCGCCCAGGGGGAACCGCATGCGGGCCAGCGACTTCGGCGCCAGCGCGGCCAGCATGTAGGTCTGGTCTTTGGCCGGGTCGGCTGCGGCGCGCAGCAGCGGCCCTCGCGCGTCGTCGGTCTCCGCGGTCCGCGCGTAGTGGCCGGTGGCCAGGCGCGCGCAGCCCAGGCGGCCGGCCAGGTCGAGCATTGCGTCGAGACGCACGTGACCGTTGCAGCCCACGCACGGGTTCGGTGTCTCGCCGGCTGCGAAGCCGGCGATGAACGGATCGACCACCCCGGCCCGGAACTCCTCGCGGAGGTCGATCGTGAAGTGCGGCAGGCCCATGTCGTGGGCGAGCGCGCGGGCCTGGGCGACCGCGGAGGCCGAGCAGCAGCTGCGCTCGGCGTCGTTCTCGGGGTCGGACCAGAGCTCGAGCGTCACCGCCGCGGTCGCGCCCTCGCGCGCACACAGCAGCGCCGCCACCGCGCTGTCCACGCCGCCGCTCATCGCCACGAGCGTGCGGCCGCTCGCGGGCTCGGGGGCGAGCGCGCGCTCGCGTGCCGCGGAACCCAGCGCACGGGCCAGCGCGTCGGCGGCCAGCTCGGCGGCGTGCAGCTTGCCCGGGCTGAGCCCACCGAGCTCCGCGGCGATCTGCCTCGGCCCGATGTTGGCCACATCGAAGATCGAGGCGCCTCGCGCGAGCGTCACCGCGGCGCTTCCCGCCGCGGTCGCCGCGCCACAGCCGTGGGCGTCGAAGCCGGCGTCGGTCACGCGCTCGCCGTCGACGGCGATCCGGAGGGTGATCTGGTCGCAGCAGGCGAAGCCCCCCACGGTGGCGGTGAACGCTCCGTGAGGAAGGCGCCGATGGCCCTGCGGCGAGGTCAGGTGATGCTCGAAGGCGACCGCATCCATCGCCTCCCGAGGATAGGGCGGCCGGCGGGGGCTTTACTTGGCGGCCAGCGCGTCGTCGATGCGCTGTGCGATCTCGACGCCGTCGGCGTACCCGATCAGCGTGCTCGCCTGTCGCGCCTTGTCGATCAGCACGAGCTCGGGAGCGGTGTTGACGTCGACGGTCTGGGTGAGCGACGAGAACTGGATGAGCTGGCTGACCGGCTCGGCGAACTTCGCGACCTGGCCGCCGTGCGTGGGGATCGCGGCCAACTCGGTCTTCATCGCCCGGTCGTCGGCGGCGGCGTCGTTGTAGAAGAGGATCGCCACCACCTTGCCGGCGCGAAGCGCGGTCCCGACCGACTTGGCATCGGCCGCGGCGGACTGGGCCGGGGTCAGGACGGGCTTGGTCACGGGGAGGACCGGCTTGGTCACGGGGACGGACAGGGCCTTCGTCAGGGCCTTGGCGGCCGCCTTCGCGGTCGGCTTGGCCACGGTCTTGGCCGTCGGCGCGGTGGCCGCCGGCGTGGTGGCCGCCGTGGTCGCGGTCGGCGCCCCCAGCTTGGCGTTGGCCTGGCCCGAGGTCGTGACCGCCCGATGGGCCTGGTTGATCGCCGGCTGATACTGGCCGACGCCGCCTTGCGAGCCACCGCCCGAAGACGACGAGCTGGGCTTGAGCGCGACCATCCAGATCGCGAAGAACGCGACGGTCCCGAGCAGAAGGCTGATCAGGGGTTTGGGCAGAGTTCCCATCACGCCTGTGTTCGGCAGGTGGGGCCCCCTTTTTAAGCCCCAGTCGACCGAAACGGACGCTCAGGCCAGCCGGAGCCCCAACTCGCGCAACTGCCCCGGATCGACCGGCGCGGGCGCGCCGGTGAGCGGATCGGCGCCGCTGGCCGCCTTCGGGAAGGCAATCGTGTCGCGGATCGACTCGACGCCGGCGAGCGCCGTCACGATCCGGTCGATGCCCATCGCGATCCCGCCGTGGGGCGGGGCGCCGTACCGCAGCGCGTCGAGGAAGAACCCGAACCGGGCCGCGGCCTCCTCAGGACCGATGCCGAGCAGCTCGAACACCCGCTGCTGGATGTCGAGTCGATTGATACGGATCGATCCGCCCCCGATCTCGGCGCCGTCGAGGACGAGGTCGTAAGCGCGAGAGCTGAGGTTCGCGGGATCGCCCAGATCGCCCGACGGGGCGGTGAACGGATGGTGCGCGGCATCCCAGCGCTGACCGTCGTCGTCCCAGAAGAAGGCCGGGAACTCGACCACCCACAGGATGTCGTGGCGATCCGAGGGGATCAGATCGAAGCGCCGGGCCAGCTCCATGCGCAGCGCGCTCAGCGTCTGGCCGACGGTGGTGACCTCGTCGGCCACGATCAGGAGGAGGTCGCCGGGCTTGGCTTCGAGCTTGGCGTTGATCGTGGCGATCTCGGCTTCCGAAAGGAACTTGGCGATCGGCGAGCGCCAGCCGTCCTCCTGGACGAATGCCCACACCAGCCCCTTCGCGCCGTGCTGCTTGGCCAGCTCGGTCAGCGCCTCCAGATCCGAGCGCGGCAGCTCGCGCGGCCCGGCGTTGATCCCGCGCACCACTCCGCCCGTGCTCAGGGCGCCGGCGAAGACCTTGAACTCGGTGCCCGCCAGGGCGTCGGCGAGGTCGTGCAACTCGAGACCGAAGCGCGTGTCGGGCCGGTCGATGCCGTAGCGCGAGACGGCCTCGGCGAACGTCATCCGCGGCCACGGCGGGGATGGGACGGCGAACCCTTCGCGCTCGAACACCGCGCCCATCACCGCCTCCATGCAGTCGATCACGTCGTCCTCCTCGACGAACGCCAGCTCCACGTCGAGCTGCGTGAACTCGGGCTGGCGGTCGGCGCGAGTGTCCTCGTCGCGGAAGCAGCGTGCGATCTGGTAGTAGCGCTCCATGCCGCCGATCATCAGCAGCTGCTTGAACAGCTGCGGGGATTGCGGCAGGGCGTAGAACGAGCCGGGCTGGATCCGCGCGGGCACCAGGTAGTCCCGCGCGCCCTCCGGGGTCGACCGCGTCAGGTAGGGCGTCTCGATCTCCAGGAAGTCGCGCTCGTTGAGGATCTCGCGCATGGTCGCGATGATCCGGTGGCGCAGTGCGATCGTCCGCTGGAGCTGCCGGCGGCGCAGGTCGAGCGAGCGGTGGCGCAGGCGGATGATCTCGTCGACATCCGAGCCGTTGTCGACCGGGAACGGCGGGGTCTCGGCGTCGGCCAGGATCTCGAGCCGGCTCACCGCGAGCTCTATCTCGCCGGTGGCCAGGTTCGGGTTCACGTTCTGCGGGTCGCGCCGCGTGACCGTGCCGGCCGCGCTGACGACGTCCTCGGAGCGCAGGGCGTGCGCGCGCTCGTGTGCCTCGGGAGCGTTCTCGGGGTGGAACACGAGCTGGACGATCCCTGAGCGGTCGCGCAGATCGATGAAGATCAGCCCACCGTGGTCGCGCCGGCGGTGCACCCAGCCGGCCACCCGCGCCTCGGTGTCGGCGCGCTCGGCGGTCAGCTCGCCGCACCACGCGTCTCGGTAGTTGTTCGGCCGTGGCGAGTGCTTCACGACGGCGTCCCTCCTCGCAGGATCGTCGGGATCACGTTCTGGACCGGGGCGTCGTGCTGACTGCCGGACTCCATGTCCTTGAGCGTGACCACCCCGTTCTCGCCGACGATCGCCACCCAGCGGGCGTGGATGCGGTCCGCATGCTTGAGCTGTCCCTTGAGCGAGCGGCCGGCCAACTCGAGCTGGGCCTGAAGCCCGGCCCGGCGCGCCGTGCGGGCGAGCTCGAACGCGGTGCGCGTACCGTCGGGCTTGGCCAGCGCCACGAAGAGGTCGACAAGCTCCGCCGGCGCGACCACGTCACGCGCGGCGAGCAACATGCGCTCCACCCCGGCCGCCCACCCGACGCCCGGCGTGGAGGGCCCGTCGAGCAGCTCCATCAGGCCGTCGTAGCGCCCGCCACCGCCGACGCCCGACTGGGCGCCGAGCTCGTCGCTGGTGAACTCCCACACGGTGCGGGTGTAATAGTCGAGGCCGCGGACGAGGGTCGGGTCGAGCTCGTAGGAGATCCCGGCATCGTCGAGCAGGGCGCGGACCTGAGCGAAGTGCTCGGCATCATCGTCGCTCAGGCGGTCGAGCAGGATCGGCGCGTCGCGCATCACCGCGCGGGTGCCGGGGTCATCCGCATCGAAGGCGCGCAGCGGATTGAGATCGATCCGGCTGCGGACGTCCTCGGACAGCTCGTCCTCGTGCGCGCGCAGGAACGCTTTGAGCTCCTCGCGGTACTGGGCGCGCATGTCGGGCGTCCCGAGGCTCGAGAGGCGAAGCCGCAGTCCTTTTACGCCCAGCGCCTCGAGCAGGTCGGCCAGGAGCACGATCAGCTCGGCGTCGCTCTCGGGCGCGGCCGAGCCGATCGCCTCGGCGCCGACCTGCCAGAACTGGCGGTAGCGCCCGCGCTGCGGCGCCTCGGCTCGGTAGAAGCTCGAGAGGTACCACAGCTTCACGGGCTGGGCCAGCTTGCGCATCCCATGCTCGAGGTACGCGCGACACACCGGTGCGGTCCCCTCCGGTCGGAGCGTCAGCGACCGTCCGCCGCCGTCGTCGAACGTGTACATCTCCTTCCGGACGATGTCGGTCGCCTCCCCCACTCCGCGCGCGAACAGCTCGGTGGCCTCGAACGTGGGCGTCTCGATCCGCCGGTAGCCGGCGGCGCCGAGGATCCTTTCCACCTGCTCCTCGACGACCTTCCGCTGCGCCGCCGACTCCGGAAGGATGTCGAATGTGCCGCGGGGGGCTTGAATCACAGAGAGCTCACCGCTCCGCGAGCTCGCGCAGGAACGGGTTGGTGGCGCGCTCGCGACCGAGCGTGGTGACCCCCATGTGGCCGGGGTAGACGGTCGTCTCGTCCGGATACGTGCTCACCAGGGTCTCGATCGACGCGAGCAGCGTCGGCCAGTCGCCGCCCGGCAGGTCGACCCGCCCGACCGAGCCCTGGAACAGGACGTCGCCCGAAAACAGCGCTTCGTGTTCGGCGAGCGCGTAGGTGACGTGGCCGGGACTGTGCCCCGGCGTGAAGATCACGTCGAACGTCAGGCCGGCCAGCTCGAGCGTCTCGCCACCGGCGACCGTGTGGTCGGCCTCATAGCTCTCGAACGGCCCGAAGCCCGGCCACGGGACGTAGTCCATGATGTTGGCCAGGACCTGGGTTTCGAGCTGAGGGCAGTAGACCGGAGCCTTGGTCGCCTCCGCCACCGGCGCCACCGCGCCGACGTGGTCGAAATGCGTGTGGGTCACGAGGATCGCCTCGACCGTCTCGATGCCGAGGCGGTCGATGGCTTGGAGGAGCTTGTCGGCTTCGTCGCCCGGATCGACGATCACCGCCGTCGGCGCGTCCTTGTGGCGCACGATGAAGCAGTTCTCCTGAACCGGGCCCACGGTGAACATGCGGACGTCGAGCCCGCTCACTTGCGGGCCCGCGGCGTCGGTTGCTGCCTGCGCGCCTGGCGCCGGCGGTACATCCACATCTCCATGTAGTAACCGCCCGGGATGTAGAGCGCGAGCGCGAACACGGCGAAGATCGCGGCGCTCACCAGCGGGCTCTTGCCCCGACCCAGGAACGCGAACAGGACGAACAGGAGGATCGCGGCCAGTGCGCCGCGCGTGGCCGACCCTTTCCAGGTCGGCGGCGTGTTCAACCGGCGCTCGCGCGCGTCCGTCCGGGTCTGCTTCTTGCGCTCGTCGGCCGAGGGCGGACGCCCGGTCCGGCCTCGGGTCTGGATCGTGCCCGCGGCGGTCCCGCGATGCTTGCTGCGGCGCTTGCGTCTCGTCTGAGCCATGGTGGAATGGAGCTTAGTGGGCAGAGCGTGGTACGCGCCACCGCACCGTGCGTGCATAACGTGCCTCGTCCCCCCTGGGCCGCGCCACCGAGTACAGATAAGCGTCTCCCCCACGCTTATCTGCACTCGGCGCGGGACGAGCGCCCGCCGAGCCACGTTTCGCACCGTGTTCAGCCCGCCGGCGCGTTCAGCCCGCGAGCGCGTCCTCGACCGTGCGCCGGTTCGCCACCGGAAGCTCGGCCGGGAACCCCTCAAACGCCGCCCGCGGCGCCAGCCCGACCAGCTCGGCGCGGCTCGGCGGGGCGTGGCGGGCGATCGCCGCGACGACCTCGGCCAGCGGTACGCGACGGTGGTCCTCTACGTTCGTCGAGACCTGCGCCACCCCGCGCGCGTCGAGCCACAGACCGATCGCGCGGACGCCAGGCAGGCCTTCGGGCCCGCCCTCGCGGATCAACGCCGCGATCGCGCGCGCGTCCTCCACGGTGGCCGGCGAGGCCAGCTCGACGTTGAAGGCGACCAGCGGCGGGCGCGCGGCCACCAGCACCGCGCCCGCGCTCGGGTGAAGCCGGCGCGGCCCGAAGTCCGGGCGCAGCTCGCCCGCGTCGATCCGCTCGGCCAGCATGACCGGCCCGCCGCGCCGGAGCTCGGCCCGGGTGCGTCCGGCCGCCAGCTCGCCGTACATGAACACCGGTAGACCGAGCTCCTCACCCAGCAGATCGCCGAGCACGAGCGCCTCCGCGCAGGCCGCCCCCCGCTGCGCCGGGTCGAGGTACACGATCGGGGCGACGTCGATCGCGCCGACCCGCGGGTGAATCCCTTCGTGGCGGTCGAGGTCGATCTGCCGGATCACCTCGGCCGCTCCGCTCAACACCGCGCCGGCCAGACTCCCGGGCGCGCCGGCCAGCGTGAACACGCTGCGATGGTGATCGGGGTCGGCGTGGATGCCGAGCAGGCGGGCGTCGAACGCGGCGCCAATCGCCTCGATCGCGCGCCAGTCACGTCCCTCCGAGACGTTCGGGATCGCCAGCAGCACTACTGGTCGAGCACGTAGCGGCCGCCGTCGAGCACCGGGCGCCCGTCGACCTCGAGGCTGGCCTCGAGGATGACCACGTCGAGGTGGATGGGGACCGACACCGTGCCGCCGATCCCGGCGCTGGCGCCGAACGCGACGTGCACGGTGCCGAGAATCTTCTCGTCCTCGAGCACGTTGCCGGTCAGCCGCGCGCGATCGTTGGTGCCGACACCCAGCTCGGCCAGATTCGTGCCCAGCCTGCCGTGAGCGAGCAGCAACTCGATGAACTGCGGGCCCAGGCCGCCGTCGGCCGCCACGATCCGACCTTCCGCCAGGGTCAGCCGGGCCGGGTCGGCGCTCAGCCCGAGCGGCGCCAGGCTCGAGGCCACGACCGTGCCCTCCCCGAACGCCGGGCGATGAACCCCTCGCCGCAGGGCAGGTTCCCGAATGCGCCCGGCGTGATCAGCTCGCCGTCGTCGGAGATCCCGGCCCGGCCGTCGAGGGCCAGCCGCAGGTCGGTACCCCGCGGGCAGGTGATGTGCGCCGCCGTGCCGGCGTCGAGCGCCGCCGCCACCGCCTTCGATCGCGCGGCCATCGTGTCGAAGTCAACCGCCATCACGCGGGCCAGCATGTCCTCGGTCACGCCCGGCATCGTCGCGCCCCGCGCGCCCGCGTCGGTCGCGCGCTTGCGCGCGGTCGTGTGGCTGAGCGACCGGCTCGTCGGCGCGATGAACACGTCACACGCGGCCAACGCGCCGGCGATGCTCGCGGGCGGCTCGCTGCCGTCGGTCACGCGCTCGTCCATCACGATCAGCACCGCGTCCGCCCCCGCCGTGCTCGCCGCGTCGCGCAGCGCCTCACCGATCGACCGCGTGCCCCGGTCGACGACGATCACCGCCTCCTCGCCGGCCCGGACGCCCAGGCATCGCCGTACCACGGTCTCGACGGCCGGTTCAAGGTTACTCATCGGCGGATCATAGGCACGCCGGTCGCTCCACCGCCGTCGGGGAGCGCGACCGACATAGGCCCGGCGCGAGGCTGAGCAGGTACCCTTCGCGGTCCCTCGCCGGAGTAGCTCAGTCGGTTAGAGCAGCGGAATCATAATCCGCGTGTCGGGGGTTCGAGTCCCTCCTCCGGCATCACGTCGTTTGCGAGGATTCCCTTTGTTTACGGGGGATTCCGCGGATCTGGTGGCGCGGCTGGCGACCGCTACGGACCGCCAGAAACCGCTGGTTGGCTGACAAAACAGTCCAACGAACCGTCCAACGTCGACGACCTCCTGTGGTTGCGCTTCCGCGCGCAGGTGGCACTCAGCGCCAGCCGACGGGCGGATACATCCGCCGAGGCGAACGCTGCAGTCGCCCGCGTGGGCTGCGCCTGTCCGAACCGCAACGCTGAACGAATACGACGCGGAGCGGCGATACGCAGACTGCTGCGTTTAGCCCAAAGGGGAAGCGAGCATGCGCTCGTGCTTGTTGCGAGGAGCAGATGCCGTGCGGGCAGCGAGGACTGACCTGCATTGGTTCTGGTGCGCGGCTGTCGCCGGGTCCCATGCGCGTCGCTCCGTTCGTTGCGTGCGTGAGCAGCGCCGCCGGACCCGCGCCGGGTTTCGGGTCCGGAGGCGGCGGCGCACGTCCTGCTGTTCGTCCGAAGCCAGTTCGGCTGCTGCGAGCGATTGCCGGTCGTGCCTCAAGAGAGCTATCTGAGGCGTGCGTCGGGTAGCCTGCTGAGATGGCGTCTGAGATGGCGTTCGCTGATGATCTCTCGTCCGAGGAGCAGGCGACGCTGGAAATCGCGAGGCAACTCGTGGCTTCGGGGAACCTTCATTCGCTGATCGCGCGGCTGAGGGACGGGGAGATCGGACCAGAAAGCGCGCGCGACGCATTGCGGGTCCTCGCCGAGCTCGACACCGATCTGCTGGTGCAAATCACGCTCGACAGCTTGGTCACGACGTACCTTGATGACCCGGGGCTTGCGCATCAACCACGACGCGTAGTCCGCGGGGAAGGATCGGTCCCAGATTGAACCGGACGCCTCCGCGCCAAGGAGCACGCGGGCATGAGGACGGGCGTCGCGTGGCCGATGCGCCGCTGAGCGGGGTGAGCCTGTTACGTGTGTGGCCCGACATTGCCGGGAGGCTTGCTCCCGAGGAGCGCGGCGTTGCCGAGCGCGCGGTCGTGGCTCCGCTCGTGAGGGCGCGCGATGAGGACCTGGCCGCGGCGCTCGCGGGGGAGCCGGGTGACGCGTTCGATTTCGTGCTGGTCGAGGGGACGGTGCTCAAAGAGACGACACTGGCGAGCAGTTCGGCGCTTGAACTGTTCGGCCCCGGCGACGTCCTCGCGCTGCCTCTGAGCGCCACCCGCCAACTTGACTTTCCCTCCGCGAGCCGCTACTTGGCGCTCGGCGATGTGTCGATCGCGACACTGGGAGCGGGGTTTAAGCGTGCCGCGGTGCGCTGGCCGCAGATCGCCGACTTTCTTCACGGCCAGATCGCCGAGCAGGCACACCGTGCGTCGAGGCACCTCGCGATGCTGCACCTGCGGCGGGCGGAAGACCGGATACTCGCCCTGTTTGCCGAGCTTGGCGAACGCTTCGGCCGCGTCACCCCCGACGGCATCGTGATCGACGTACCGCTTAACCATGAGCTCATCGGCCGGTTGACCGCCAGCCGCCGACCGACCGCGACACTGGCGCTGCAACAGCTCTACCACCAAGGTCTCCTGACCAGGCTCGCCGCCAACTCGTGGAAGCTCGCCTTCAGCGGCACCTCCCGCTGACATGCGCGGAAAGCAGAGCGGCCCGGCCGCATCAGAGAGTGCCGCTCTGATCGACAAGCAGCGGTCTCACAATGACCAGCGCCGAGTGCGGTCAGGCGAAGTCGGTTCGCCGCTGCTTGTAGCCCGACTCGACAGTCTGATCCGGGCCTTGCAGCGCGTGCTTCTACGCGCCATGATGTAGTCGTGTTCTTGGGGCGCTTCTTTCGGCGCGTGGGGCTGTTCTTCAAGCGCATGGGGCGCTTCTTCAAGGGCATGGGGCGGTTCCTCACGCGGCCCTTTCGGCGCGACGGCTGACGTCTTCCAGCAACCTCCATTCATGAGTTCGAGGGACTGCGGAAGCGTTGGGCAGCGTGGGCAACGAGTTCTAGTCACGTCCCCGGTTAGCGCTGTTCACCGCAAGCGCTTGCGCTTCGATCGATACGCGAGAGCACCGCTGAGAGTAGATCCGACGGCGTCTGTTTAGAGTCCTGCCTTGAACGACAGCGCCTAGCCCACGAAAGGAGCTGGTGTATGCACGCCTCGATACGCAGATACCGGGCCGTGGACGCGGAGCCTCTCATAAAGAAGATCCAGGACGAGTTCGTCGAGCGCGTGAAGTCCATCGAGGGCTTCGTTGCCTATTACGTCGTTGACGGCGGTGACGGCACCGTCACGTCGGTCACGGTCGGTGAGACCGAGGAGGCGGTCGAAGCCTCGGTTGTGCTGGCGAAGGCGTGGGTTGCCGAACAGGCCGCCCACCTCGTCGAGCGCGCTCTCGAACTCACCAGAGGCGCGGTACGCATCCGCGAGGAGCGTTGATCAGAGCTATTCCGCAACCACACAGCGGCGCTCGCCGCTAAGGGTTGTTCTGCGTCCCATTCGCCCGCTGGGTTTTGGCTCCCCCTTTGATCGAGGAGCGGAAGCCTTGAGGCGGCGCCGATACTCGCTTCCGGCACAATTCGTAGGCATGACTGACGAACGGTCGTCACACATCGCGGACCTTCTTCACGAGGCCGGCGAGACGCACCACACCGTCTACCGCATCGTGGATGGCGACGATCCCGACTGGGCCTCCTGGTATTCGGATTGGCTGACCAACCTGTCGGAGCTGCCGCAGATCCTGCAGACGACCCCGGTTCGGAGCGAGCTGACATGGCTGCTGGTCTCGTTGGACAAGGACTACGCAGCCGCGAAGCCCGAAACACCGTGGCCGCAGTGGTACGCGGAGCGGATCGTCACGCACTTCTCTGCGGCTAGCGAATAAACGCAACGGACGCACCGCTTGCGGTCGGTGGTGCTGCTGATTGTCGATCGAACCGACACTCTGCGCCGGGACAGCTTTCCGCGCTTAGGGGGTGCGGGCCCCGCATCATGCGTAGGCCTGCTCATGAAATTCGGTAAGCCCTTGACGGCGCCGAGATCTAGCGCGCACGCCAGCCACCGATCAGGCTGGCGGTGAAGCAGTCAGGCGCGATCAGCTGACGCTGATCTCGACCTTGTTCGGATAGAACGCGACGTGGTCCTTGATCTCGGCGACCGCGTCGTAGGGCTGTTCGTAGGTCCAGATCACATTCTCGAGCTCGCCGTCGGCGGTCGACAGGCTGTAGTAGGACGCGTCGCCTTTGTAAGGGCAGTACGTCTCGTGGTCTGTAGGGCTGATGACGTCGGCGTCGACGTCATGCAGCGGCAAGTACTGGACGGGTGGGTAGTTGGACTCGTGCAGCGTCAGCGCGCTGTCGGTCTCGGCGATCACCTTGCCCCCCGCCTTGACGACGACGTGCTTGCCGGTCGGCGCGACGGTGATCGGGTGGTCGGGGCCGGGGATCAGATGTTCCTTGGTGGACATGACTCTCCTTGGGGCGATTGCGACCTCAACTACCAGCATAGCTATCGGCCACGATGATCGAATCTCGACGTCTCGCCCCGCTGCTCGAGCTGGGTGTTGGTTGCCGCGGCGATCACACCGACCGCAGACGCGCTGATCGTCCTAACAAACGGCGGGAAGCTCTCGAGAGCGTTGGGCGTCCACGGGCTCACGGCAGGACTGCTCGTCGCGGCGGGTTTAATTCTGGCGCTGGGATGAGCGAAGCCTCCGATGACCGCCCGGCTGCTCACCGATGCATGCCGCTCATCCTGCGTCGGTGAACCCGTCCATGCGTCGCCCGCGCCGATGCTCGAGAACGCGCGTCTCATCGGCGCGCACCGAGCGAGGTGACCGATGACACATGGCGCGAACGACTCGAAGCCGGCGGGGGCTCGCCGACCCATCATCGCAAGGCTGATCCGGACGCGGGTTCCGCGGTCACGGTCGCTGTGGGGTCGTGGTCTACGGCGCGGCGGGGGCAATGCCGCTGATCATCAGGTCGATTTGACGGCGCGCGAGGCGCTCCCAGTCGCCGGTGCCGGGGAGTGGCCGGGAGAGCAGCGACGCGGCCACGATCAGGTCTTCGGGAGTCAGGTCTGCGCGCAGTTCCCCTGCATCCTGCCCACGCTCGATCAGTCCTCGCAGCACGGTGCGTACCTGTGCCTGGCGCTCGCGCGTGGCGGGGGTGAAGATCACCGGCCCGCCGTGGAGCGGCAACACGAAGCGCTCGCGGTCGCGCAGCGTGGCGAGGAAGAACGCGCGGACGCCTTCCAGGGCCGAGCCCGGGTGCGCGGCCGCCGCTCGTGCGTTGTCGACCGCGAGGCCGAACGAGCGGTACACCAGCGCGCCGAGCAGGTCCTCGCGGGTGGCGAAGTGCCGGTAGACCGTCCCGACTCCCACGCCGGCCTGCTCGGCGATCTGGGCGATCGGGACCTTCTCCCCGTCGCGGCGGACGAGCTCGGTGGCCGCGTCAAGCACCCGTTCGCGGTTGCGAAGTGCGTCTTTGCGCGGCTGACGGGCGGCGGGATGCGGCACCTGGTCACATGATTACCGATCAACCGGACGATATCGTCCGTATCATAAGCGGACGATATCGTCCGAAACGCATGACTGCCCAAGGAGATCCGATGGCAACGACACGACTGAAGATGGGTGTAGACGACGGAGCCGCGGCGGTCCGATGACCGCTCTGCCGGAGGACGACCGCACTCGCGAGCCGGCGATCGCACGCCCCGAGGACCCTGCCCTACTGCATCTGGCGGTGGTGGGCGACACCTACACCGTGCTGCTCTCAGGCGAGCAGACCGCCGAGCGGTTCGCGATGCTCGACATGCTGATCCCGCCGGGCGGTGGTCCGCCGCCGCACCGGCACAACTTCGAGGAGTGCTTCCGCGTCCTTGAGGGCTCGCTCGAAGTGTGGGTGCGCGACCTTCCGCCCGTCCGGCTGGAGGCAGGCGACACAGCCAATGTCCCGGCCAACGCCCCCCACGCGTTCCGCAACCCGGCGCAGATTCCGGCACGGCTGCTATGCATCGCCGCCCCCGCGGGCCTGGAGAAGTTCTTCGCCGAGTTCGGCGATCCCGTACCCACGCGCACCTCGCCGGGCCCGGCGCTCAGCGACACCGAGCGCGAAGACCGGCTACGCCGCGCGATGGCGGCGGCGCCCCGGTACGGCATGGAGATCCTCCCCCCGCCCGCCCCATGAGCATGGCTGCCTATGCCCGACGGCGGCGCACCACCGCCGAGCGGGGCGGGGTCGAGCGCATGTGATCGCGCACCGGCGCGAGCAGATCGGCCACGGCCTTGGCGTCCTTGCGCGACCGGCGGCGCGGAGAGCAGCCGGTTCAGGACCTCGATGTGATGGGGGACACCTTCGCGAGCAGCGCCGGTCCTGTATCGGGGATCGTGACCGTCGCGACCAGCTCCTCTTGCAGGCAGCGGGCGCGCGTCACCAGGCGCCGCGTATTCATCAGATGCTTCGAATTCAAACAGACAACGACCATCAGAAACGGAGACTCCCATGAAGGCAATGCGTTTCCACGAGTATGGCGGCCCCGACGTCCTCCGCTACGAGGACGTCGAGCAGCCCACCCCCGGCGCCGGCGAGGTGCGCCTCCGCGTCGCAGCAACCTCGTTTAACGGCGTCGACGCCGGCATCCGCGGCGGCTACCTGCAGGGCCCCTTCCCGGTGACGCTGCCCCACACACCGGGCATCGACGTCGCCGGCACGGTCGACGCGCTCGGCGACGACGTCGAGAACTTCACCGTCGGCGACGCCGTCGTCGCCTTCCTGCCGATGACCGCGCCGGGTGCAGCCGCAGAGTTCGTCATCGCGCCGACTGAGGTCCTCGCGGCGGCCCCCACGAGCATCCCGCTCCCGGACGCCGCGGCGCTGCCAATGGTCGGGCTCACCGCGCGGCAGGCGCTCTTCGACGACGCCGGGCTCCAAGAGGGGCAGCGCGTGCTGATCAACGGCGCCGGCGGCGCGGTCGGCGGCTACGCGATCCAGCTGGCCAAGCGCGCCGGCG
Organism: uncultured Solirubrobacterales bacterium; assembly: GCA_963841535.1. Lineage (GTDB taxonomy): Bacteria > Actinomycetota > Thermoleophilia > Solirubrobacterales > Solirubrobacteraceae > Palsa-465. Next base: position 284,904 of record CAWJDF010000008.1, read on the forward strand.
CGCACGTGATCGCCACGGCTAGCACGCGCAGCGCCGACCGTGTCCGGTCCGCGGGCGCCGACCAGGTCATCGACCACACGAACAGCACCGTGGCCGACGCCGTCGCCGAACCGGTGGACGTGCTGCTCAACCTCGCGCGCATCGCCCCGGAAGAGCTGGTCGCGCTGGCCGCCCTCGTCAAAGACGGCGGCGTCGTCGTCAACACGGTGCCGACAATCGACACGCCCGCCGACGAGAAGCGCGGCGTACGCGCTGTCGGCGTCTTCGTCCGCAGCGACGCCGAGCAGCTCTCCCAGCTGGTCGCGCTGGTCGACGGCGGCGAGCTACGCGTCGACGTCGCGGAGCGCTTCCCGTTGGCCGAGCTGGCGGACGTCCACGCAAAGGCCGACGCCGGCGATCTCTCCGGCAAGATCGTCGTCGTGGTTGACAACAGCAACTGACGGACAGGAGCATCAACACCATGTCCGTGGCCTTCGATTCCGAGATCGCCGCCGCGCCATATGGGAGCCGATCATCACCGCGGCGAGCACCCCCCCAGCCGTTCCCGGCCGACGTGACCACGACCGAGCACGACGCGACCGCCGACGAGGGACTCGCTATCGGATATAGGCAGCCACGCCCGAGCCCGGACGGACGATGCCCGGACGGACGATGCCCGCCCGAACACAAGAGCAGGGCTCGACCGGGCGGAGAGTGAGCGCCCTGCTGCTCGCCACGAGCGCGACCGGTGCCGTCGCTAGCGCGGGCGGGGTCGACGAGCCCCGGCTAGCTGCGCGAAGCGTGTCGCTCGTCGAGCGTCTCTCGAACCTCGTCGGCGTTTAGAGCGACACCGGTCCGGCCGGCCTCTCCGGGAGCAAGCGTCGTCAGGCCGATGAACCAGCATCAAGCGGCGGCCCGCAAAAGCTCAGCTCGCTGCGTCCGGGTTCGGGTAGATCACCTTGCGGACGCCATTGAATAGATCACGATGTCGTGAGGTTCAAGCGCACGGCCGGCGATCGCGGTCACGCGGGCATCGAGATCGTCGAGGAGGTGGTGACCACGCAGTAGCACTGAGACGCGGACGTCGGCGGGCCGTTCGATCCTGATCCCGGCACCGGGCGCTGCAGACCGGAAGCTTGCATCAGGTTCGCGCGCTAACGGCGAAGTCGTCCAGCATCTTCAAGGCGGTCTCCGCGCCCTGATCGAGAAGCCGATCGGAGAGGTCGCGGTCGGTCAGTGCCCTGGCGAGCTGCAGGGTGCCGACCATCAGTCCGAAGACCGTGAGCGCGTCCGTCCGAGCGGCCTCGGGATCGGTCGGGTCCAGGCGCGAGGCGATGTCGTCGATCTCTGCCGTCAGTTCGTCGCTGAAGACCTGTCGGGTGGCGGCAGGGCGGCGGGCGATCTCGTCGAGCAGCGCAGCCGACGGGCAGCCGTCGGCGCCCTGGTCGCGATGTTGGGGAGAGAGGTAACAGCGGATGAACGCCTCTAATCCCGCCCGATCTGCGGGCTGGGAGTCGAGGCTTTGGCGTTGGGCACGCAGCTGGTCGGCGAGGACGTTCGCCACGAGGTCTTCCTTGGAGGCGAAGTGCGCGTAGAAGGCCCCGTTGGTCAGGCCGGCGTCGGACATAACGGTCGCCACGCCAGCACCATCGATGCCGTCCTGCTTGAAGCGCCGCCCGGCCGCTTCGAGGATGCGCTGTCTGGTGGCCTGCTTCTGGTCCTTGCCGTATCGCATCGCGAACCTCTCTCGACGAACTGGTCTCGATCATGGCGTGCGCCCGGCCACGCGCGGCCTGACCTCTCGGCCGTCAACCGGAGGGCCCCGGCACACAACCCGCCATTACATTATAGTCGTACTATGATATTATGACCGTAATTCAACGAGCAAGGAGCAGACATGGCAGCCAAGACAGACCAAGTAGCGCTGGTGACGGGAGCATCGTCCGGGATCGGAGAGGCCGCCGCACGCGCCCTCGTCGGCGCTGGGTTCACCGTATACGGGACGAGCCGCAAAGCGACCCCGGGCGAGAAGCGCGGCGAAGTGATGTTCCTGCCACTCGACGTCACCGACGATGAGTCGGTGGCCGACGCGGTACGCGAGGTACTCGACCGCTCCGGCCGCATCGACGTGCTGGTCAACAACGCCGGTCTCGGTGTCACCGGCGCTGCCGAGGAGAGCTCCGTAGAGCAGGCACGCGCGCTGTTCGAGACCAACCTCTTCGGCTCGATCCGCATGACCCGCGCCGTACTGCCGCATATGCGCGAGCAGCGCAGCGGAAGGATCATCAACGTCAGCTCGATCGTTGGTCTCATTCCCGTCCCCTACATGGCCTTGTACGCGTCGAGCAAGCACGCTCTCGAGGGCTACTCCGAGTCGGTCGACCACGAGCTGCGCGAGCACGGAGTCCGCGTCCTGCTGGTCGAGCCCGGGTTCACCAAGACCTCCTTCGACGCGAATCTCGCTGCCGCGGACACACCGCTTCCGATCTACGCCCAACGACGCAAGATCGTCGACGCCGGGCTTGCCGACGCCCTGAACGCGGGCGACGCGCCATCGATCGTCGGCCACGCCATCGCCGCCGCCGCCACCGACGAACGCCCGAAGCTCAGGTACCCCGCCGGCAAGACCGCCCGCCGCGTGAGCAAAGCGCGCCGCTACGCGCCCGCCACCGTCTTCGACAAGCAGATCCGCAAGCTCAACCAACTGCCCGCCTGACCGGGATCAGGCCTGCCCGAAGTTCTCCCGGACGCCCGCATCGGCATAGTCGCTGACCGCCCCGTCGGCGGCCAGCGACCGCGCGAGCTGGGCCACGATGTCGCCGAGCTTACGGGCCGGGAGCGCGCCGGTCAGGCTGCGATCACCCAGCGAGCCCCTAGAGGAAGACGAGACGCCGACGTCGTGCTCGTGCGGCCAACCGCGAGCCAGTTTGTGTCCCTCCAGGGCGCATGTCCGGAGCTCGGGATCCTCAAGAGGGCGCGGTACCCAGATCGTCCCGCTCGCCCTTCAAGAGGGTGGACGTCGCTGACCTGACCCCCAGCAAACCCCCGGTGGGGAAATTCGATGGCCACGAGTGGGGAGATTTGACGGCCAACCACGCCGGGAGAAACAATGCCCACCAACGGGAAATTTCATGGCCGCCATACGGAGAAACCGATGGCCATTGACAGCTCGTCCGATGCCGCTCGCGGCGAACCTCCCGGTACTCACCAGAGCAAGTGCGTCGATGGGCGAGACGGTACCGCGCGACTGATGCTCTGACGGGTAGCGGAACGCTGCGCTCACGCAGCTCGGCACGACGCACCGCACTGACACCAAAGCAGGCTTCCGGCCGCGTACGAGCCCTCGTATTCGCCATTATGTGAGGTCGGTCTGAGGGTGTAAACGACGTCCACGAGCGGCCTTTGGGGCGCCTCGGTTGAGGCAGTATCTGAGGCTGTCGGTGATGTCAACGACGTCAGTGAGGGCTGCGCGGGCCGGGTCCGTCCGCGGGGCGTTCTATGTTGGGTTGTGTCATGGATGACGCTGACGTTGATGGGATGCGACGGGGGTTTGTGGCTCGCCGGGTGCGGATGCCGTCAAGCGGGGTTGAGTCGTGGACGGTGGTCGGGCCAGATGCTCGACCGGTGCCGCTGGTTGATGAGTTCCTTGGTTGGTTGACGGGGATCGAGCGTTCGCCGAACACGGTCGAGGCGTATGCGCGGGATCTGGCGGCGTTCTGGTCGTTTCTGGCTGGGCGTGGCGTGGCGTGGGATCGGGTGTCGGTGGCGGAGTTGGGCGAGTTCGCTGCGTGGGCGCGGCGGCCGGCGGAGAACGTGGTGGTGATCAGCGAGCTGGCGGCGAAGCGGTCTGCGCGGACGGTGAACCGGATGTTGACGGCGGTGATGGCGTTCTATGAGTTCCAGGGTCGGCGGGGTAGTTCGCTGGCCAGGGATCTGGTGGTGCAGACGCGCGGCGGACGGGGCGGCTATAAGCCGTTTCTGCATGGCATCGCTGGTGCCAAGCCGCGGGGGCGGGCGGTGCGGTTGCCTGAGCGGCAGCGGCTGCCGCGGACGTTGAGTTTGGAGCGGGTGGCGGCGGTGATCGACTGCCAGCAGCGGTTGCGTGATCGGTTCTTGTTCGCGCTGCTTGCGTCGACGGGGATGCGGGTCGGTCAGGCGTTGGGGCTGCGTCACGAGGATCTCGTCTCGTGGGAGCGGCGGATCGAGATCGTGCCGCGCGAGGACGATCGTGGCCGGGCGCGATCGAAGGGCGGCGCGCGGGGGTCGGTGCCGGTGCCGGGCGAGCTGATCCGGCTGTGGTCTGACTACATGCACGAGGAGTACGGCGCGGTTGAGTCGGACTTCGTGTTCGTGAACTTGTGGGGCGGCGAGCGCGGCCGGCCGTTGAGCTATGCGGCGGTCAACGAGCTAGTTCGACTTGGAGGCCGGAAGTCGTGACGTTGTCACGGGTCCTATTTTGCCGGGGCGAGGCGTGCGGCTTGGATGTAGTCGGCGACGGCGGTCTCGAGCGTTCTGAGCGCCTGGCGGATCTCGATCTTCGCGGGTGGTTTGTCGGCGTCGAGCAGGGGGTGCAGGAGCCGGTTGCGGAGTTTGGTGTAGAACACGGCGACGCGGATTCCCTCGGGGGTGAGGGTGTAGGTGTTCTTGCGCGGGATGCGTTTGATCAGCCCGTGGAGTCGTAGCCGTCGGAGGTCGTAGCTCATCTGGTTTTGGGTGTAGGGCTGGTCGAGATGCGCGGCGACGAGCGGGCGCAGGGTCTTGTTCTGAAAGCCGGTCACGGCGCCCAGGACGGTGCATAGTGCGCCGGCCAGGGCTGTCGCTCGTTCGTCCCCGAAGCGCAGGGCTCCGGTTCTTTGGCCCTCCTGGTGATAGGGCTGGTGGATGCGCTCGAATAGCGCAGAGCCGATGGCGCAGCTCTGGCCGGCCTGCTCGATCATAAGCAGCCGCTGGTTGACGGCGCGGGCTTTGTCGATCAGTTCGGGGAGATGCTGCAGGCGACGTTTGACATCGAGATCGTCGGGGCGGTTGATGACCGTTTCCATCCGTAGCGCGCGGCCGTCTTTGAGGTATTGCTTGACGCGGGAGTGCTTGTAGCGGAAGTCGATCCGGATCTCGGTGCCGGTGGTGAAGACCCGGGTCTGGTAGCGATGCTGGGTGGGGCGGCGCAACCGTCTGGCGAACACGAGCGAGACTTCTTCGGGACGGCCGATCCCGATGTTGTCCTGCACCAACGCTTCGAAGAAGCTGCGGGCGCGCCGCGGGTCGTCGAACACCACGGTGCGGGACGTCTCGACTTGGCGCATCGAGAGCTCCCACCAGTACCCGGCGTGGCGATCCTCCTGGGTCAGCGGCGTTGGGATCTGCGCGATCCAACGATCGAAGAACGCCTGCACGTCCTCGGGCCCGAACGTGTTGCAGATCGCCTGCAACCGCTCCGGCTCCTCGCAAGAAGCGAACCCGTTGGACAGCGCAGTGAACCGGATACCCGCCTTCGAGGCTTGGCGTTTGGCCCACTCGTGACCGTTGACCCAGACCCGTGCGAACCACGGACCGTAGGTGCAGATCTTGATGAACGCCGGCCCGAACTCCGGGTCGTGGATGTAGAAGTAGTAGGCGCCGACCCGCCGCTTCTGCCAGAAGAACTCCAGGCTCGCGACCCCGGGCTTCTCGGATCGGTTCCGGGCGCTCCAGACCCGCTGGAACTCCTCGGCGACAACGAGTGCGACAACGCCGTAGCGGCCCTCCTGCTCTGCTGCGTCCAGGTACGAGCGGACGTGATCGAGCTTGCGGTCATCCCACCGCGAGCGATCCGGCGAGGCCAAGCGCAGGACCGGGATCCCGCGGTCGCGGACGAACCGGCGCGTCTCGGCGCGGAACCGATCCCCGATCTTGCCCAGCAGCGCCGGCGACGGGATCGGATGCCCGAGATGACCACACAAGAACCGCACGACCTGACCGGCCACCTGCAGCCGCGGCACATACGCGTTGAAGATCAGCCTGTCGACACACTCGATCTCGAGCGCCACGTGACCCTCGAGCACGTCGTTGATATTCGCCACGCTCGCCATCCACGCAGAATGACGCGACGCGGTTGTTCCCTCAACGGGGGAGGCCGGGAGGGGGCCTGCCCCCTCCCGCTAATGATGCGTACCAGGGAGCTGGTCGGGTTTCACTTCACCGCGCACATGCTGCGGCACACGTTCGCGACGTTGGCGTATCGCGACGGGGTGGCGCTTGAGGTGATCGGGGCGGTGCTGACGCACCGCTCGCGGTCCTCGACGCTGATCTATACGCATCTGACGGCGGAGGATCTGCGGGCGGTGTTGGCCGAGCGCGGGGTGCTGGACCGGGTGGCGGACCTGCTGACATGAGCGCACGCCAACTGCGAGCGGTCGATGGTGGGCGCGCCCCGGATGGTTGGGAGCAGCTATGGGTGCTTGATCGGTGGCCGCTGCGGGCGCTGCCTCACAGCGATCTGCACAGCAGCAGCAGCAGCGGGGCGATTGTGTTCTCGGGGCTTGCGCAGCCGTGGTTGCAGGAGGCGGCCAAGCGCTGGATGAGGGTCCGGCTGTTGTCGGGCACGGCGCCGATCTCGCTGCGCCACTACGTTGAGCACCTGCAGGCGTTCAGCGGCTGGCTTTGCGAGCGGGCGCCCGCGGCCGGGTCGCCGGCGGTGATCACGCGGCAGCTGTTGGAGGACTACCTGCTCGCGGTTCGCTCGAGCGGTCTGGCGTCGGCGACGAAGAACCAGCGGGTGGGGGTGCTGCGCGCGTTTTTGGATGAGCAGCGTGAGGATGGGCTGTCGGGGTTGCCGGTCACGGCGGTGATCTATGCCGGTGAGCTGCCGAAGATCGGGCGGTGGCTGCCGCGGGGGATCGAGCCGGGGGTGTTTGAGCAGTTCATCGACCCGGCCAATCTGGCGCTGCTCTCCTCAGAGCAGCATCGCACGGTGATCTTGTTGCTGGCGTTCACCGGGCTGCGGGTGTCGAGCATCGTCACGCTGCCCCGCGACGCGCTGCAGATCGGTTCGGATAACCACCCGTATCTGCGTTATCTGAACGTGAAGCTGGGGCGCGAGGCGGTGATCCCGATCGGGCCGGCGCTGTGCGAGCAGCTGCGCCGCCAGGAGCGCTTGCTGGAGGAGAGCTATGGCGCGGCGGGCACGAGGTTCTTGTTGCCCTCGCGCAGGCGTCGTGACGGCAGCGTGATCGGTGGCCAGGAGCATCTCGATGTGAGCACGGTCCGCCAGCTGGTCAAGCGGTACGTGCGCAGGGCCGAGATCCGTGACAGCCGGGCGCGGTTGGCTGTCTGGGTTCACCCGCACCGGTTCCGGCATTACCTCGGCTCGAGCATGGTCAATGAGGGGGTGCCGCTGCCGGTGATCCAGCGGGTGCTCGATCACGCTTCGATCGCGATGACCGCCCGCTACGCGTATCTCGACGACGCGACGGTCAGGCAGGAGATCATGAGCTTTCACGAGCGGGTGAACATCCGCGGTGAGCGGATCGCGCTGCCCGCCGATGGGCCGTTCGGTGAGGCGGCGTGGATGAAGGAGCGGATCGCGCGCGCCAAGCAGGCGCTGCCGAACGGCTACTGCGGGCTGCCGCTGGTGCAGTCATGCCCGCACCCGAACGCGTGCCTGAGCTGCGACAACTTCCTCACCGACGGCTCGTTCCGCCATGTCCACGAGCGCCAGCTCGCCCATACCCAGGCGCTGCGCGACCGCGTCAAGGAGAGCGAGAACGTGCGGCTGGTCGAGCTGCTGGAAGCAGACGAGCGTGCCCTGCGGCGGATCCTCGAAGGCCTTGACGCGATCGCGGTCGACGACGCCGACCGCGCCGAGCACTCCGGGGTCGACGTGGTCGTGCTGGCTGCCCGCCGGCAGGCCAAGACCGAGGATCCCAAGCCGTGAGCGACAGGCGCGCAGACGCGCTGCGTGACGCAGCCTCAGCCCGTTCGCTTGTGGTCCTGCAGCGAGCCCGCCGCGCGATCAGAGAGCTCGAGCGGCGGGGCGCGACGATCAGCTTTCAGGCGGTCGCCGCCGAGGCGGGCGTCAGCCGCGCGTTCCTCTACGGCCACGCCGAGCTGCGCGCCGCGATCGAGCAGCTCCGCGCCCAGCCCCGGCGCATCCCCTCGCGACTGCCTGCACATGAGCGCGCAAGCGAGGAGTCGCTCCGCACCCGGCTGCGCGGCATGCTTGAGGAGAACAAGCGCCTGCGGGCCGAGAACGCCCAGCTACGCGACGAGCTCGAGCTCGCGCACGGCGAGGTGCGCGAGCTCAAGCTCGCCGGCCGCCACGGGAGCGCGAAGTGAGCGAGTGGCCCGCGCCCGTCGCCGAGCAGGCGCTTCATGGCCCGGCGGGCGAGTTCGTGCTGCGCACCGAGCCGCACTCAGAAGCCCACCCGATGGCGCTGCTGGTGCAGTTCCTGGTCGCATTCGGGTGCGCCTGTGGCCGCGGCGGCCACTACCACGTCGAGGCCGACTCCCACTACCCGAACGAGTTTGCCGTGCTGGTCGGCCCTTCATCGCGGGGCCGCAAGGGATCAGCCTGGGGTCACGTCCGGCGGCTACTCGAAGACGTCGATCAGACCTTCCCCCGCTGCCTGGTCGGCGGCCTGAGCTCCGGGGAGGGTCTGATCGCCCAGGTTCGCGACCCGGCCGCCGGCGAAGATGCGCCCGCGAGCGCTGACAAGCGCCGACTGGTGATCGAGCAAGAGTTCGCGCAGGTGCTCAAGGTGCTGGCGCGCGAAGGCAACACCCTGTCGGCGATCGTCCGCCAGGCGTGGGACGGCGAGCCGCTTCAGACGATCGTTCGCAACGACCCACTCCGCGCGACCGGCGCGCACATCGCGATCCTCGGTCACATCACCCGCGACGAGTTGCTGCGCTACCTGACCGCGACCGAACTCGCGAACGGGTTCGCCAACCGCTACCTGGTGATCGCCGTGCAGCGCTCGAAACTTCTGCCGTTCGGCAGCGCGCTCGATCAAGAACGCCTCGCCGACACCCGCGACACCGTCCGCCTGGCGCTGCGCTTCGCCGCCCAGCACCGGCCGATCAGCTTCGACGACGCCGCCCGGGAGCGGTGGGTCGATGCCTACCGCGAGCTGACGGCCGACCGGCCCGGCCTGGTCGGCGCCGCGACCGCCCGCGCCGAGGCGCACACCGTCCGCCTGGCGTTGATCTACGCGCTGCTCGACTGCTCCGAGCGGATCTGCCTCGAGCACCTCGAGGCCGCCCTGGCCGTGTGGCGCTACAGCACCGCCTCCGCGCACTGGATCTTCGGCGACGCGCTCGGCGACCCGACCGCCGACGAGCTGTGGTCGGCCGCGAAGGAGCGCCCCGCCGGCCTCACCCGCACCGAGGTCTCCGAACTGTTCAGCCGCAACAAGAAGCGCCGCGAGATCGAGCGCGCCCTCGGCGTGCTCGAGGACGCGGGGCGGCTACGCCGCGAAACCCGCCAGGCCGAGCGCGGCCGCTGCGCCGAGGTGTGGATCCCCGTGCTCACCCCCGCCGCCTGACACCGGCCACCCCGTCGCATTCCGCGACGTCTCGCGCGCGCGACGAGCTCAAGCAGCAGACACGGGACCCCGTGTGTTCCTTAGATCGGATTGGCGACAGGCTCCCCCTGCCTCGACTTCGGCAGCGCACAGCGCGTGACCGCCGGGCAGTCAAGGGAGCCGCGTCAGCGGCGCGCGAAGCGCGGGCCGAAGGCCCGACCTTGACGGCTCCGTGGCACGCGCGACCATCATGCCGAGTCGTGGCAAGGGGATCTCGCCGAACCACTTCATTCGTCTATTTCGTACGTCGTCGGCGCGTCCCGCGTTGACCCTCACGCTCGACAGTCGCAGACATGTCCACCACGTCAAACCCCAACAACCGCGCGGTGTGACATCCCCGACCTCACATAATCGCGAAACGCAGGTTCCCGTGCCTTCCGCTTTGGGCTAAACGCAGCAGGCGACCTCTCGCGAAGTGGTCCTGCTCATGCCCCCGAAGGAGGCTCCTTGCTCAGCGTCGCCATCGTCGGCGGCGCCTTGGCTCAGGGATCCCGAAGATCTCTCGATAGCGCCGCTCTCGTTCAGCGGCCTCCTCGGGCGTCTCGGGCCTCGGGGCCGGTCGCTCGGCCCTAGCTGCCGGCGCAGGCGCAGACACTGCCGAGACTCGGACGTCGACCGGCGCGATGCCGACTTTCCCGTTCGGGATCTGCGCGTCCCCAGCGGTGGTCTCATGCTCACCGGCGTCTGCGTCGGCGCGGGCCAGAGTGGCGATCTCCTCCGCGGTTGTCTGCACGATCACGCTGAGGTCTGGCGCGGTGAGCCAGACCCTCTTTGCGAGACGGCCGATCCAGCTCGCGACCGATGCGCTCGAGCAGTCGTAGCGCACGCCGGCATAGCGTCCGCCGTGGACGGCGTCGCGCCACCCTTCGAGCATCAGCTTCTGGCGATCCTCGCGCCGCCCGCCGCTCTCGGCGATCACAGCCCACGGTGGACCGGCTGGCTTCAGCCAGACAGCGAGGTCCGGGAGTTGCGTCATGTAGCCGCGCTCGCAGCGCGTCGGAACTTCCCAGCGTTCGCCCTCGAGCGCAAGTTCGCGCGCCGACTTCCACGTGCGGCCGCGGCGCTCGGCGCGTGCCGCTGACCATTCCACGAGTACGGCGTGGGCAATCGTGGTCGGCGCCGGCGGCGACTTAACCGGGCGGATGCCGCCGAGGCCTGCCCGCTCGATACCAAGCGCGGTCAGCCACGCGACCGATCCCTGCCCCCAGACCCAAGGCATCCGAGCAAGCCAACCCGCGGCCTCAAGAGTCAAGTCGGATGTTGTGGTGTGACGGGTAGAGCTCGTCGGCGAGTGTGGCGGCTCAGACCGGGATGAGGGTGCTCACCTCCTCGTTGCCTGGTGCGGGGAGGGAATACGCGTGTGTTGGTGTGAGACCGAGACCGAGGGGCGAGCCCCTGGGCGAGCCCTGAGGGCGAGGGCGAGCGCCGAAACGCGCGTGCGCGCCTGGATTTGGGGGTGTGCTATCGGTCGCGTGCGTCTGTCCGAGGGCCGCAGAACGGCTCGGGACGCGCCGCGGTTCGCGGCTGCGGTCCTGGATCGGGGCCAGATGGCCCGATCGCGGTTCAGGCGGCGGTGAGACCGGGTACCTCCTGCTCGACCTGGGCCCGCTCGGGCTGGGTGGGCTCGGCCAGGATCAGCGCCATCGACTCGACCGACAGGTAGCGGCGCTGCACCAGCCACTCGTCGTTCTGTTCTGAGAGCAGCGCACCGACCAAGCGGATCACGGCGGCGTCGTTGGGGAAGATCCCGACGACGTCGGTCCGGCGTCCGATCTCCTTGTTGACCCGCTCCAACGGATTCGTGGACCGCAGCTTGGTCCAGTGCTCGGGCGGCAGCCGGTAGAAGGCGAGCAGGTCCTCCTCGGCCGCCTCGAGCAGCGCGCACACCTTTGGCGCCACGTCCTTGAGCCGTTCGAGTACGTGCGTGACCCTGTCCTTGGCCTGCTCGTATCCCTCGGCGTTGAAGATCTCCCTGAGTGCTGCGGCGACGAGCCCGCGCTGATCGCGGCGGCAGTGCATGACCATGTCGCGCGTGAAGTGGACCGTGCAGCGTTGCCATGGGCAGCCGAGCACGCGGGCGATCGCGCCCTTGAGCCCCTCGTGCTGATCGGACACAGCCAGCCGCACACCGTCGAGCCCGCGCTGCTTAAGCGAGCGCAAGAACTCTGTCCAGAACGCGCCCGACTCGACCTCGCCGACATCCAGGCCGATCACTTCGCGCACGCCGGACTCGTGCACCGCGTAGGCGACGACGACTGCCTTGGACACGACGCGGCCGTGATCTCTGACCTTGACCTGTTTGGCGTCTAACCACAGGTAGGGGTAGGCGCCCTCAAGCGGTCGCTGGCGGAACAGCTCGACCTGCTCGTCCAACGCCCGGCAGAGCGCCGAGACCCGGTCCTTGGTCATCCCGTCGATCCCCAGCTGCTCAACGAGGCGGTCGACCTTCCGGGTCGAGACGCCGTTCACGTACGCCTCCAACACGACCGCGATGATCGCCTGCTCCGAGCGCCGGCGCGGCTCCAGGAAGCTCGGGAAGTACGAGCTGCCCGAGCGTTTCTTCGGGATCAGCAACTCGATCTCCCCGACCCTGGTCTCCCACGCCCGCGGCCGATACCCGTTTCGATGTGTCAGCCGGGTCTCCGGCACGACCTCGCCAAGCCCAGCACCAACCTCCGCGCTGATCTCGGCTTCCATCAGCTCGCGGGCGACGATCGCGACCGCCTCCCTCACGAAATCCTCAAGCCGCCCGTCGCGGACCTGCGCGACGACATCGGCAACCGTCGTCATGCTCTGACCATCGGCCATCGTGGTGTCTCCTTCACGTCGACTGCGGTAACAGCCGACGAGTTCGGCGCCGCGATGGCCGACCCTCGCGGGCCTCGACCTACCAGGCGCTCGTCACACCACTTCTACCGACGCGACCGCCTCGAGTTTTGCGACATGCCTCCGTACCACACGCTGATCGAGATCAAGCCCGACCTCCACCGCTGGCAGCGACACGATTCCAAGCCGTCCGATGAACCGCGCCACCCTCAGCGTCCCAGGCCCTGGAACCACGCCCTCGGTGATCACGAACCTACCAACCGAGGTTGCAATCGCCCGATGACCGTCCGCCCCGCCCGCACGCAGACCGAAACTCCGGCCTCGACTGGCAGCTGACTACCCGAACGAATACGTCGAGGGCGGGTAGTCAGCTGCCACCAAGAGGGCGAGAGCGTGAGGAAAAGCCTGTGCGGGCGGGGCGGATGGCCAGTTGAGCTGGTCCGCAAGCCGGTCCGTCCGGGGCGCGGGATTGCGGACCAGGCTGCGGTCCGGTTCAAGTCACGCGTCATCCGGTTGCCCGGCGGTATCCGTGTCGCTCGCGTCCGGCTCATCAGGTGAAGGAGGCCATTGCCGGCCTTCCTGGTCAAGCAGCGCGTCGACGATGTCGTGCAGGACCAGCGAGACATCCTCGAGCGCCTGCCGCTCGGCTGGCACGGAGTGCTCAGCCATCGCGCGCCCGAGCTTGTCGACGGCTCGATCGAACCGCAACCAGAGCTCGGCTGGTCCGGGTCGATTGCCGCCGGGCCGGAGCTCGTAAGACAATAGGCCGCCCGGCAGCCCTGACTGGCGCTGCCACCACGGCCCTGGCTCCTGGTCGCCGAGGTCGTCCAGGGCTGCCGCCTTGCGCGCGGCCGCCTCGGCAATGTCTTTGATGCGCACAATGAACCCCGGATCCGGTGGCGCCTGGGCGCTCGCGCGGAGCGCGTCTCGCCACGCCGACTCCGCGACCCCGAGCCAACCCCCTGGCGAGACCTGCTCGAGCGCTTCGGGCTTCGTCCAGTGCGGCGAGCGGTGCGGCGGCGCGATCGTGTCGAAAGTGCGCCAATCCGGCGTGTCCGCCGCGTCGTCAGGCCCCGCCATGTCCGCGCCCGCGAGCATGCGGTCTAGCTCGGAGCGGCGGACGAGCCACTTCCGCTGACCGGCACGCATCGCTCTGAGCGTCCCCTTCGAGATCCATGAGCGGATCGTCGCCGGGCTCATTCGTAGCTCGTCGGCGATTTCCGTCAGGGTCAGCCACGGATCTTCAGGTGCATCTGGCTCTTGATCCGTCAATTGGCTCCTATCAACAGTAGCGTGATTAGCGCAATTAGGCTACCATACCGAAGCGATGGCGGCGAAGCGGCGTGAGCGACCAGTGGCTGCGGTCGAGCGCATTCTGTACACGCGCGAGGAGGCGGCGACTGCCCTCGGGATGAGCGTCGACACGTTCGAGCGCCGGGTTCAGCCGTTCATCCGCGTCGTGCCCTGCGGGGCGCTGGTCCAGGTGCCGCCGGAGGAGCTCCGGCGCTGGGCCCGAGACAACTCGCGCTCGTTCTTCAACAAGAGCGCTTGATGGCGCCTGAGCCGGGCGTAGGCTGGTCGGAACCGGATCAGGAGAGCATCGTGCCCGAGTACCGCAAGACCAAGACGGCCGGCGTATATGTCCGCCATCAAGCACGATGTCCCGCGGGTTTGTCCGACGCTCGGTGCCGCTGCCGGCCGACGTACCGAGGGCGACGCTGGGATTCGAGCAAACAGGGGATGGTGTGGTCCGCGACATTCGGGGACCGCGCTGAGGTCCTCAGCTGGCTCGCCTCGACGATCAAGGGCCAGGAGGCGGTCGCGGAGGCCGACGCGGCTGGACCTACCTTTGGCGAGCTCGCAAGCGAATGGCTCGACGGCGTCCACTCTGGCGCTGTTGGCCGCCGCCGCGGCAGGAAGGGCACCGGGTACTCGTCGACGACGCTGGAGGGATACGAGCGTTCGCTGCGTTACGTCCTGACGCCCGAGTTCGGCGCTCGCCGAGCGAGCGAGATCGATGACCGCGAGTGGCAAACCTGGGTCGACCGATTGAGCCGTGAGGGCCTCTCACGCTCGCGCATCGCCAACCATCTCGCGGTTGCCCGTGCCATCTACGGATGGGCGAACCGGCCGACGCGACGCCTCGTCGAGCGCAACCCGCTTGCCGGCATCGAGCTGCCGCCGAACGACGAGAAGCCGCGCACGAGAGTCGCCGACGCGGATGAGGCCGCCGCGCTCATCGCCGCCTTGGAACCGGCCGACGCCGTGCCTTACGCGCTCGCGTTCTACGCCGGGCTCAGACGAGCCGAGATCAAGCGACTCGACTGCCGGACGTCGAGCTCGACGGCTACCGACTCGTCGTGAGGAAGGCCAAGAGTCGGGCCGGCACGGGCCGTCGGCCGCCGATCGCGGAGCCGCTCCGCCCGATCCTCCTCGGCGAGTACATGCGGCAGGGGCGGCGGGAGCACGGGCAGGTCAGCGCCGTGTCCGTGACTTCCGGCAAGATCGGGGAACGCGCTCGTCAGCGATGGGCTGCCGCGGCCATCGAGCCGATCACGCTTCACGAGTGCCGACACACCTACGCGAGCTTCCTGATGGCCGCCGGCTACACGCTGCGGGAGCTGATGGAGCACATGGGCCACAGCTCGCTGCAAGCGACGGAGCGCTACGTAAAGTTGCTGCCGCCGCTCGACGAGACCGACCCGGCAGAGCGCCTCAACTCATACCTCCGAAGGAGGGCGGTGAAATAACCGAGCGGACAGAGGATGGCCCCCGCGCGCAGCAGCACCCCGGCGAGATCGCCGAGGTGTCGCCCGAGGAGCGGACCAAGCGACTCAACGCGCTGTGGCAGCGGCTCATGGACCCCGACGGCTTCGATCGCGAGGCGCTCGCCAACATCGAGGAAGTGACGGGTTAGGGCGGACGACATTGACGGTTTTGACGTTCTTGACGGCTGATCTA
Source organism: uncultured Solirubrobacterales bacterium (assembly GCA_963841535.1). GTDB lineage: Bacteria > Actinomycetota > Thermoleophilia > Solirubrobacterales > Solirubrobacteraceae > Palsa-465. The sequence goes on from CAWJDF010000008.1 coordinate 300,230, forward strand.
GGATGTCTGTATGTCATTCAAGACCTTGGAACATGAGGTCGCGCGGCTTCCCGAGTCGGACCGCCAGGGCGCGGAAGAGGCGATCACAGCAGTCGGAACCGTGCTGATGCGCGACACGTCGGCGTTGATGGACGCCGCGCGACTTGTGCGGTCGGAAGGCGATGACGCTGAGTCCCCGTCCCTGGCCGAGCAGGAGGCACGAAACCTGCGGCGCGTGTTCGCGCTATGGCGTCGGGCGGCCGAGGAGTCATTGACCGCCGAGGATCTAGGCGTCAGCCGCCAGCAGCTCAAGCACCTACGCGACGCAGGCAGGCTGGTCGCGCTTCGTCTGCCGCTGCGTCGTGAGTTCGTGTACCCGGCATGGCAGTTCTCCGCGACCGGAGAGCCCCTCGAAGGGATCTCGGAGGTTACGCAGGCCGCGGAGGAAGCGAGGCTGTCGCCGCTCGGGCTGCATCTGCTCATGGTCTCCTCCGCCGCGGAGGACGGAACCGCGCCGGCAGACTGGCTTGCCTCCGGGAAGCGGGACTACGTCGTTCAGCTCGTGGCGGCCTCAAACGCGCACGGGTCTTGACGGTCGATCCAGCGGACTTCGATCGCCTTCCTGACCGCCCCGCAATCTTCCCGCGCCGGGGTTCGCGCTTGACGTCGTCGAGGAGCTCGTCGTCTTCCGCCTGCATTGGGACGCGAACCCGCTGCGGTCGAAGCGCCACCCGCATGGGAGGTCCCGCTTCGATGCTCCTCGCGACGGCGCTGAATATCCGGTCACGTACGCCAACCTCGCCGACCATGGGGCGTTCGCGGAGGTCTACGGCGACACGCAGCTAATCAGCGAAAGGGAAACGGACCGCCGGTTCAGCACACTCATCGCAAATCGGCGGCTCAGGCTCATCGCGCTCGATGATCCGACGGTCCAGAAGACCCTGCGCCTCGACGGACGCATCGCGATGTCGAAGCAATACGCAACGACGATGCTGTGGAGCCGGGCGCTACGCCGCTGGTTCCCGGACGCCGACGGCATTCGCTACGCGTCGCGCCACGCAGGAGGGCAGTTCCGCAACTTCTGCCTGTTCCTCGACCGCTGCCGGTCGGCGGTCGACATCGCGCCCCGCGGACGGCTCGGCGATGCGGCGCTGCGTCCGCTCCTCCTCGACGCGGCAGATCGATATCGCCTGACGGTCCTGATTCCGCGCAGTCGCTGAACTGACAGACTGGCGAACAGATGCGCGAATTGGCCACTCTGACGCTCGACAGCGGCGAGGTACTCCGCGTCGAGGTCGAACCCGGGGATCTTGCACGCGACGAATTCCTCGTGCGCGTCGTCGCAGCGAGTCCGACGACGCACGCAGAACGACTCGCGATCGTTGACGAGATCATCGCGTCGGCTGAGCCCAGTCCCACCGGGACGGCGGACCGGGCCATGAGGGCGGATAGGGACCGTCCGTACTAGGTCGGATTCGGGCCGCCGCGTGCACGCTCGCTGACAAAACAGTCCAACCTGCCGTCCAACATCTCCCGAATCGCCCGTAAATGCTGGGAAGGCGGCCGGAATCATAATCCGCGTGTCGGGGGTTCGAGTCCCTCCTCCGGCATCAGGAAATACCGAGGTTGTCCGAGTTCTCGTAGAAATTTGAGTGGCGGTCCTCCCGTCCCGTCCGCTCCGGTTGGGAGCGTTCGGGGCGACTAGACCCAAGTCCGAGAGGACAGGAGGAACCGCCATGCAGAAGGTATCCGGCCCGCAGGTCGTCACGCCCGCAGAGGCGTTGGAGAGGCCGCTCCCTGCGGGGATTCAGGAGGCGTTGGGGGAGCTGGTCGGCGCCGCGCGGGAGGGGCTGTTGGCGCTGAGCGTCGGCGTCGGGCTGAGCGTGGTGCACGCGTTGATGGAGGCCGAGGTCTGTGAGGTGGTCGGCCCGAAGGGCAGGCACGACCCGGATCGGACGGCCAAGCGCCACGGTCACGAGCGCGGGTCGATGACCTTGGGCGGCCGGCGGGTGGAGGTCAGCCGGCCGCGGATCCGCAGCGCGGATGATGAGCGCGAGCTGCCGGTCGAGACGTACGAGTACTTCGCCGATCGCGATCCGCTGACCGTCGTGGTGATGAACCGGATGCTGGCGGGCGTGTCCACCCGCAGGTACGCGGGCGTCGGCGAGCCGGTCGGCACGGAGGTCGAGCGGGAGTCGCGCTCGACGTCGAAGAGCACGATCTCTGAGCTGTTCGTCGAGCGCACCAAGACCGCGCTCGGGGAGTTGATGGGCCGCTCGCTGGCGGACGTGCGCCTGGCGGTGATGATGCTCGATGGGATCGACATCGCTGAGCGCACGCACGTGGTCGCTCTGGGGATCACCACCGACGGTGTGAAGATTCCGCTGGGGCTGTGGGAGGGCTCGACCGAGAACGCGACGCTGGCCCGCTCGCTGCTGTCGGACCTGGTCGACCGAGGGCTCGACCCCGAGCAGGCGATCCTCTTCGTCATTGACGGCGGAAAGGCCCTCAGGCGCGCGATCAAGGACGTCTTCGGCGAGCAGACGCTGGTGCACCGCTGTCACCGTCACAAGGAGAGAAATGTCACTGACCTGCTCCCCGAGCGCGACCGCCCGCAGGTCCTGGCCAAGATCCGCGGCGCGTGGGCGCTCACGGACGCCGACCTCGCTCAACAGCGGCTCAGCGACTCGCGTCCGAGCTCGAGCGTACCTGGCCGGACGCCGCCGGCTCGCTGCGGGAGGGCCTCTCGGAGACGCTGACGTTGATGCGCCTCGGGATCACGGGCAAGCTCGCCAAGACGCTTTGCTCGACCAACCCGTGCGAGTCGATGATCGAGATCGTTCGGTACACCCAGCGCAACGTCAAGCGCTGGCAGGACGGCGACATGCGCAAGCGGTGGACCGCCGCCGGCATGCTCGTCGCCGAGCAGCAGTTCCGGCGGATCATCGGCTACCGCGACCTCGCCACACTCGTGATCGCGATCGAGCGCCACGCCGCCCGGACCGCCCAGCGACCCTCGACCACCGTCACTCAGCTGCCAGAAGCCGTTACCGTCTGACTGCCATTCACCTGGAGGCCGCCGCCAAAGTTCCACGACGATCCGGACATCTTCGAAATACCTGGAGCTGATCGTAATTTTCTATCCTGGGCTTCGCGGCATCGGGATCGAATATGTCCCCGATGTGTCCCAACATCGGGACCCCGCATCGATGCCTCCCTCCCGGTTCTGGCTGGCCGGCGCATGACCCACGCAGCTGGGGACTGTCGCCGGCAGCACCGAGAAAAGGCAGGAACCGGCACGGATTGGAACGTGTCCGTAGCCGTAGCCCGCCGCGTCGAGGCCGCGCGAGGCGGGTGCGATCGTGCCGTCGACTTCGTCCGCGCGATCTCGCAGAGAGCTGGCTGGTGGACCATGCCTGATGCAGCAGTCCGGGCGATGCCGGCGAGACTGCTGCTCTTGTGCTTGCTATTCGGGAGTTCGTGGCTAACGGTGGAGGGCGGCCCGTCAGATCGGCGCCGCCGGACTGCTGTATCGCCGGGGCGGAGGGGCAGCTGTGGCCGTGTCGGTCAGCGTGGCTGGTGGCGTTCCTTTGCAGCAGTGTCAAGTAGCCAATCGGCATGGCTAGTGACTTCTCCTCTCTTAGGCGATTGCGAGCGCGCCGGCGGTCGGGGTGATTGTTAGCTTGGACACTTCGGTCTCGATCCTCAGCAAAGGGTCGGTGATCTCCCGATCTGCCGCCGACGATTGCTGGGACGCGGCGACTCAGCTAACACGACAAGGTGCCCGCTGCTGCATCTGCGGCTGAGCGGGCAGTCTTGGCGCCGCTCGCGAGCAAGATGGCTGCGTCTGCTCAGGACCGAGAGCCAGTGCCAGCTCTTCGGCATTCGCTGGACGGAGCAGCGGTCGTCCGAGCGCGCGGTTGACAGCCGGTTCCGGTCCGAAGCCAACGGATCCTCGGCGCGATCGAGACTTCCGGTGTTGCCGCGCGGCGGTCTTGCTCGATGCTTGGGCTAAAGCAGGCTCACCGCTCGCTGTTCTCGGCGACCAAGGCCGTGATGTCGAGTGTCGAGAGGATGCCGACTGGGTAGCCGTTGGCCGGATCGACAACGATCACGTGGTGAACGCGGTGCTTTGTCATCAGCTTCGCGGCGCGGTCCAGCGGCGCGTCCGTGGAGATCGTGATAAGAGGCTCGGTTCCCGCCGTAGCGACGCGGGCGGTCACCCGTTCGGGCTCGTCTCTCGTGGCTGCGGCGACGACATCCAGCGCAGATACGACACCGATCGGCCGCCGCTTGTCGTCGATTACCGCGACCGCGTGGACGCGGTGCTTGGTCATGATGCCCGCGACCTCAACGAGTGGGGTGTCGGCCGAGCAGGTCAGTACGCCGGCATGCATGCAATCGCGCACCCGGAGGTGCTGTAGCTGTGACCCGTGGCTTGATCGGTCGGGCATAGCAGTAGATTCCTCGTCTCGCTGGCGGCCCGCATCCGGTGCGATCCACGTCCCGGCGCTGGGAGGAGTACGGATCCTGGGGTCTCCGCCTCCCTCGAGGCCCGCGAGACCCTCGAGGCGCCGCCCCCCTAAGCATGGTCCCCCTCCCAGTGACCGGGAACCGCACGGTCCTCGGCCTCCGGTGGGCGCTCTCGAATCGAGACGCATCACGCATCTGCCCCTGGCTGGCATGCTGGGCCCTTGGCGACCTGGGGCCGGCGGACGGAACCGGCCCTTCGGAGATGCAACAACAGCTCGCGCTTCAGCGCCCCGCGCGTCTGGATGAACAGGGTCTGGTCGATCGTCTCGTGCGACAGTCTGCAAGTGTGATCCTCCGGGCTGCCGAGCTTCTGCCAGCCAGCGATCTGCTCGGGCGACCAGTCCTCGCTGAGCTTGCACGCGACGAGCTTGCACAACGCTGGGTGCAGAGCGAGCTTGCACCTCGGCGGGCGTCTGGCGTAATCCACGCTCGCCGGTCAGCCTCAGCAGCGCGATATCTGCCTGGCCCGCCATGACGCGCTATCTCGCGACGGATCGTCGCGGGAGACCTGCCCAGCCGGCGCGCAATCGCTCTGGAGATCGAACAGAAATTGAGGCAGACGCCGTTGGTCTCCGACGCGGTCGTTTACGGCGACCGCCAGCCCTACCTGGTCGCGCTCGTAACGCTCTACGGCGACGCGGCCGCGCGACTGGTCGCGGGGATCGGCATCCCCGCCGACCCGGCGACGATGCCGCACGACGACCTAGTCCGCGCCGAGATCCAGGCAGCCATCGACGCTGTCAATGCGCATTTCGCGCGGATCGAGCAGATCAAGCGCTTCGCGATCCTCGATCGCGCTGTCTAGGAACGGCGCACGCAGCGCACTTCGGCGACGGCGGCTTGGGCCGCCGGTAGCGTCGGACGCCCGCGGAGGTCGCCGACCGCTAGTTATCGCTGGAGGGAATAAGGTTGGCGAGCTCGCGGACTGCGACGGAGAGGGTCGTCAGTTCGTTTCCATGCGTTGCCCGGATGTGTGTGAGCATCCCGAGATACCGCTCGACTGTTGCGGCGCTGGCTTCGACCCATGCCTCAATCGCCGCGCCGCCGTCGGTAGAGGTCGATGACGCGTCGAGGACCGCCGCGGTGAGTGCCCGGTGGGTCTTGTACAGGTCGTCGCGCAGGGCGGCACGGGCGAGCGTTTGCCAGAGGTCGGCGCGAGGTAACTCGAGGATGCGATCGCGGAGCCATGCCAACTCCAGGCGGCGGTCGAGCCCGAAGTGGATGCCGGCCGCGCGGCGGACGGGCTGTTCGCGTCCACCGACGATCTCGACGACGTCGAAGGCGAAGAACAGGGCATCGAGGGCGGCCACGCGCGATGCGAGCGCGCTCGGCACTCCAGCATCGGCGAATTCCGCCACGCGCGCATACCATGCGTCGCCGTCAAGGCCGCTCAGCAGTTCCGGCAGCGCCTCCCACAGCGTGGCGGCCCCGGGAGCGTAGTCCGCGACCGCCGCGGCGATGTCGAGCGGAGGGCGCCGCTTGCGGACCAGCCAGCGTGCCGCTCGGGTGAGGAGTCTGCGTCCCTGCAGCAACATCTTGAATTCCGTCTCCTCATCGACGAAGTCGTCAAGCGCCTCGACCTCACGCCAGAATCCGCGCATCTCGAAGACCGCGACCGCGACGGCGTAGGCGCGCGCGATGTGGGCAGTGTCGGCGCCGGTCTCCTCGGCCAACCGAGATACGAATGTCGTCCCCGCGTGGTCGACGATGGTGTTAACGAGGTCGGTGGTGATGATCTCTCGGCGCAGACGATGGTGACGCATGCGGGGCCGGAAACGCTCGCGCAGCGATGCCGGTAAGGAGTCGACGAAATCACTGCCGAGATACTCGTCTTCTGGGAGGTCGGACTCGAGCAGGTCGGCGTGGAAGGCGATCTTTGCGTAGGCGAGCAGGACCGCCAGCTCGGGGCCGGTCAATCCCTCGTTCGCGGCCTTCCGCTCCCGAATGCCTCCTTCGCGCGGGAGGCCCTCGAGCTCGCGATCGAGCTGGCCTCTGCGGTCGAGGTCGTCGATGAGGCGGGCATGGAGGTCGAGCAAGCCGGAAGCCTGTCTTCGCTCGAGGCTCAACGCCAGGGCCTGCGCATGGCTCTCGCTGAGGACGTGTTTGGCGACGGCATCTGTTAGCGCGGCCAGGAGCTCGTTGCGCTGAGAGGTCGTGATCTCGCCGTCGGCCACCGCCGCATCCAGCAGGATCTTTAGGTTCACCTCGTGGTCGGAGCAGTTGACCCCCGCCACGTTGTCGATGGCGTCGGTGTTGATCCGCCCGCCGGAGAGGGCGTACTCGATCCGGCCTTTCTGGGTGAAGCCGAGGTTGCCGCCCTCGCCGACCACCCGGCAGCGGAGCTCGGCTCCGTCGACCCGCACGCCGTCATTGGCCTTGTCGCCGACCTCGGCGTTGCTCTCCGACCGCGCCTTGACGAAGGTACCGACGCCCCCGTTCCAAAGGAGGTCGACGGGCGCGCACAGGAGCACCCGAATCAGCTCATCCGAGGTGAGACCCTCCGCCTCGACGTCGAGCGCCTCGCGTACCTGTGCCGACAGCGGAATCCGCTTGGCGGACCGGGCAAAGACACCGCCGCCCTCGGAGATGGCCGCCGGGTCGTAGTCACGCCAGGACGAGGCCGGCAGATCAAAGAGCCGGCGCCGCTCGGCGAAGCTCGCCTCCGGATCGGGGGAGGGATCGAGGAAGACATGATTGTCGTTGAAGGCGCCCACGAGCTTGATGTGCGGCGAGAGCAGCATCCCGTTGCCGAACACATCCCCCGACATGTCGCCGATGCCGACGACCGTGAGGTCGTCTGACTGGACGGCCACTCCGAGATGGCGGAAATGGCGCCTGACCGATTCCCACGCCCCGCGAGCGGTGATTCCCATCCTCTTGTGGTCGTAGCCATGCGATCCGCCCGAGGCGAACGCGTCTCCGAGCCAGAAGCCGTACTCGTCCGCGACATCGTTTGCGAGGTCCGACAGCGAGGCGGTCCCTTTGTCGGCGGCAACCACGAGGTAGACGTCGTCCTCGTCGTGGCGGACGACGGCAGGTGGTGCAACGACCTTCCCACCGACGATGTTGTCGGTCAGATCGAGCAGGCCGGAGACGAACAGCCGGTAGCAGTCAGCGGCCTCCTCGAGCAACGCCTCGCGTCCGCCCGTGGACGGCGGGCGCTTGGTCACGAATCCGCCCTTCGCACCGACCGGGACGATCACCGCGTTCTTGACCATCTGTGCCTTCATCAACCCGAGAACCTCCGTGCGGAAGTCCTCCTGCCGGTCCGACCAGCGAATCCCGCCGCGCGCGACCCTCCCGCCGCGGAGGTGCACGCCCTCGACACGCGGCGAGTAGACGAAGATCTCGAACCGGGGACGGGGAATCGGGAGAAACGGCATAAGCGAGGGATCCAGCTTGAACGACAGCTGGGCCTTGGACTGCCCTTCTGGAGAGCGCTGGAAGTAGTTAGTTCGGACGATGGCGCGGACGACGGCGAGACAGTTGCGCAGGATGCGGTCCTGATCGAGGCTGGCGATCTCGTCGATCGCTCGCTCGATCTCGGCCCCAAGTCGGTCGGCCGCAGCGAGGTCGTGGTGGTCGGGGTCAAGCCGCACACCGAAAAGCTCGACCAGCAGCCGCGCCACAGCCGGATTGCCGGTCAGCGCCTGCTCGAGGTAGCGGTCGCTGAAGATTGTGCCGGCCTGCCGCAGGTATTTCACGACCGCGCGCAGCAACGCGACTTCGCGACCAGTCAAACCGGCTCGTAGCACCAGCGCGCCGAGCCGGTCGTTCTCGAACTCACCGCGCCAGACCCTCGTGAAGGCGTCTTGGAAGGCGGTGCGCATCGCCTCGGTTCGGAGGTCGACGTCGAAGCCGCAAACGACGCCAATGTCGTAGATCCAAGTGGAACGCCGATCCTCGGGCTTGATCTCGTACGGACGCTCGTCGCCGACCCGCAAGCCCATGTTCTCCAGGATCGGCAAGACGTCCGACAGCAGGATGCGCTCGCCCGGGCTTAACAGCTTGCATCGCCAAGAGGTCCGGTCGTCCTCGACGGTCTGGTAAACGCTGATGATGAGCCCGTCGCCGGCGGCGAGAGCCTCGGCACGGTCGATGTCGTCGACCGCCGCACCAGCTCGCCAGTCGGCGCGATACGCGATCGGGAACGCCGCCCTGTAGCGGCGAAACAGCGCGTTGCCCCGCTCCTCGCCATGCGCCGCGCTCAGGGCATCCGCGAGGTCGCCGGTCCAGGGCCGCGTCACCTCGGCGATCCGCCGCTCGATCTCAGCGACGTCGTGGTCCGCGTCGGCGACGCGGCAGCGCACGATGTAGTGGATGCGCGCGAGCATCGAGTCGGATAGGCGAAGCGCCCAGTCGATTTCGGTCGCGCCGAACGCGTCGCTCAAGACCGAGGCGATCCGCTCGCGGTTGTCGGTGTTGTAACGATCGCGGGGTACGAAAACCAGACACGACACAAACCGCTTGTAGGGGTCGTTCCGCACAAACAGGCGCACACGCTGGCGCTCGCCGAGCGCGACGATTCCCATCGAGATCGCGAACAGCTCATCGTCCGTGATCTGGAACAGCTCGTCCCGTGGGTAGATCTCCAGCGTCTTTGCCAGCGCCTTCGCGTCATGGCTCTCAGCGGGGAACGCCGCCCGGCGGATGACGCGCTCGACCTTGTCGCGCAGGATCGGGATCTTGCGCGGGCTCGCCTCCTCGGCGGCGGTGGTGTACAAGCCGAGAAAACGACGTTCGCCACGGACCTCGCCCGCCACGAAGCGCTTCACACCGATGTAATCGAGGTACAGCGGCCGGTGCACCGTCGAGCGCGAGTTCGCCTTGGTCAGAATCAGCGGCCGACGCGTCCGAGCCATTGCTCGGACGTCGGCGGGCAACCTCGCGAAGCTCCCGGAGACGATCGCGGTACGGTGTCTGAGGACGCCGAGCCCCGAGCCGTCGACAGCGCGGAGATGGTCTTCGCCGGCCTCCCTGACCAGGTCGTACTCGCGGTACCCGAGGAAGACGAAGTTCCCGCCATCGACCCACTCGAGGAATGCGTTGACCTCCTCGACCTCGCTTCGATCGAGCGGCGGCGCAGCCGACACGAACCCAGCCACAATCTCGCGCATCCGCTGGCGCATCATCGGCCAGTCCTCCACCGCCGCCCCGACATCGCTCAGAACCCGACGGACGCCACCGACAAGCGCCTCGAGCCGCTCCGGCTCAGTCTCGCGATCAACCTCGAACTGCATCACCGATTCGGTCACCGCGCCGGTCATGCCTGCGCCCGCCGGGAACACCTCCGCAAGGCGACCGTCCCCCTCCCGAAGCACGTCGATGACCGGATGGATCGAGAGCTGGATCCCGTATCCGCAGCGGGAGAGCTCCATGCCGACCGAGTCCACCAAAAAAGGCATGTGATCGGCGACCACCTCCACGATCGTGTTCATCGACTGCCAGCCGTGCTCCGCGAGCCCGGGGTTATAGGCCCGCACAATCGCTGACCCAGGCGTGCGGTCACGAGCGAAGTCCCAGACAGCCATCGCCGCGCCGTAGAGGTCACGGGTGCTGCGCTCGGCCAGATCCCCCTGCGGCACCCAGTGATAGAACTGCCGGGCGAACGCCTCGCACTGATCTACCAGCTCGGGCGCAACGTGCTCGCGCAAACGGCTGCAGACGGATTGAATGAGCGCCGCCTCGGCCTCCTCCACCCTCAACGCCATCGCTGCACGCCCTTCGATCGACCCAACACCGCCGCGGCGCGCGGAAGGTGTGGCGCCACGATCGACTTGCCAGCCTACCGGACGGGAAACCGCCTCGGACATCGACGGTCGACGCGTCGGCCGCGCCGAGCTAGAAGCGCGACAGTCCGCGATCCGTCCGTGCAGCCAGCCGAGCAGCAAACGCCGCAGGCATCGAGGCGGACTCCCCCCAATCGACCTTGAGCGGACTGCTGCTGCGGACAAGCAGCAGGCGTCCGACAACGGGCTCGACGGACTGCTCCGTTCACCTGGCAAATGCGGTAGCGCAACCTCAGAGGGGCCTTGTGAGGAATCTCAGCACCGGCTGGAAGTTCTGCTGGCGCCGCTGCTTTCCGATCTGCGAGCAGTAGCGCTCGCGGGCAGTGCCGGCGCTCTCGAGATGGACGAACGGCGATAGCCCGCTCGTCCGCTTGGTCGCGCTGTCGCTCAGCCAGGGGATTCCGACAGCGGCTGCTCTCCGGATCGGCGCCAGCGACAGCGCTTCCGCATCCAAATCGGGGAGCACCAGATCCGACCACCGTGCCGCTGGCTCCTGCTGCGGACGAGGACGAGCCGTCTCGCTGGCGGCGCGAGACCACCGCATCCACCCGAGAACTCGGAAGTCTGGCGACGAGGCGGCGAGAGTTGCGAGTGGAACGCCACCAGCCCACGCTGACCGACACGGCCAAGGCTGCCCGTCCGCCCCGGCGATGCGGCACTCCAGCGTCGCCGTGACGGCCGCCCTCCACCGTTAGCCACGAACTCCTGAGTAGCAAGCACAAGAGCAGCAGCCTCGGCGGCACCGCCCGGACTGTTGACTTCGGACAACTCCAGCCACAAGACGAACGAGAGCGTCGTGACTACTCTCGTGGCGAACCAGCAGCCCGATCCCCCCGAAAGCAGCGCGGCGTCTGACGTCAGCCTCCCGCGGTTCGGCTTGCGCATCATCCGGGCCATGCAGCCGTCCGCCGCGCGCAGCAAGACAGCAGAGTGCGTGTCGCTGCGATCGTCGGCACCGGCGCCGGCGGACCGCTCCTATGGCGCCAAGGCATTCGTCGCGCGGCGAGTCGGCAGACGTTGAAAGCATCGTTCGCAACGTTCGCGGCTTGGATGAGCGACCCGCGGACGGCTTGGGCGTGGATCGCTTATCGCGCGGGTCGGAGCATGCTGGTCACGGGCGGACAGGCTCCGGCTTGCGAGATGCTCGTGACTCGGAAGCCGTGGCGCTCATAAAACGGAACCGTTCGCGGGTTGGGCGTTTCAAGAAACGCGGGGCTGTGATTGGCGTCGACGCGCACCAGACATTGCTGGAGTAGGTCAGAGCCACGGCCGGCTCCCTGATGAGCACAATCGACCCCGAGCCAGGGCAAATACCAGTGGGGCTCCTTCGGATGAGCGGCGTCCATCTGCTCGAGGACCGCGAACGTATCCGCGTGCTTCTCCGCCGACACCGACTCGCTCAGGGCAGCGACGATCGCGTCACCGTCCGCTTCAGCACCCGGAGGAAGCCACATCGCGATAGCCGCGAAGCCGTCCAAGCTCCACACCGTCGCCTTCTCGAACGCCTCGCCACCGAAAGCAGCTACGAACGCCGGAAACTCGGTCAGGTACGCGAAGGGTTCTGGGTAGAGCCATCGCTCGACGGGATCCGCGATGAACGCCGACACCAGCGTGGCAATCACCCTGGGTTGGTCGATCTTGGCGACTGTTTCGATCGTCAGCGACCTCACGCTCCGGATCCTACGTCCGAGCTTCTGAGAACCTGCTTCTCGGCTCAGCGACCCCCGCGCCGCAGATCCCAGGACAGCCAGCCGGCAGGGCGCGATCCGGTGATCCTGACGTCGTGAAAAGGAACCGTCCGAGTTTGCAAGAGCGCACGGTCAAGGCAGTCGCCGCGGCGACTCGCGGTGTCCGCGCCGACAAGGGGGTCGACGGGGCCACGTCGCTCAGGGCTCGCATCCCGTCCGGCCCGGGAAGTCTCGCCGCGACTCCGCACGCGCGCCGCTTCTGAGTACGGATAGCCGTACCCCTCACCACCGGGCTGCCGTATGGATTTCGCCATCCGGCGGCGGGAGACTAGGCTCATGCTGCTCAGGGACCACACGGCCATCGCTGTCGAGCCGGATGTCTGGACGGCCAGTGCGTGGCTGGAGAATGATCCCGACGGGGTGCTACGCGCCTTGACCGATCCCGCGGCCATCGCCGGCTGGGCCCCCGTCAACTTCGAGGTCGATGGCCTCGCCGGCGGACGGCTGGCCGCAGGCAGTCGAGAGCGCGTCAGCGGCTCGATCGCAGGCATCGGGGCCACATTCGATGTCGAGGTCATGAGAGCAGACAAGAAGGGCCTAGAGCTGGTCGCGGTCGGTCCGATCTCACTTGACGTCAACTACAGCTTCACCGAGCACGACGACGGCGTGAGCGTCCACGCACGCGTGGGCATACGCCGCCGCCGAGGTTTGACTGCCCAGCTCCTTCAGGCCGCGGTTGCCGCGCTGCTGAACGCAGGTGCGCTCGCCCGTGCTCTTCGGAAGTTTGAGGATTCGCTGGGCGCTCCGGCGCCCCGCGGTGTGTTCGCCAGCCAGCCCGAGCTCGTGGCGGCGTAGCGGCCAGGCGCGGCTAGGCCAATCCCGTGGCGGCTAGGGATTTGCCTGGCGACGGCAAGGGGGCTCTGCTGGTCTAGATCCACCCCAGCGTTCATAACGCGGCAGAGCCTGGGGGCTCAACTTCGAAGTGACCGAGTCAATCGTCGGCGCGAAGGCTGAGCCCTCCCCCAGCCAGCCGTGCCCGTAAACATGCATCCCACGCTGACCGGCGCACTCGACACACCGCTTTCGTCGCCGAAGCAGAAGCGCCGTGCGGGCGATGATCATCTGACAGACGACGAAACGAGTCGTCCGTGCGGCTCGATCGCCGGCGCGCGTTCCTGTCTGAAAGCAGGACGCAATCCGTCCGCGTTGAGCTCGCGAGAGCTTCCCCAACGCATGGAATGCTGGAGCGGGCCCGATGTGCCAGATCGTGGAAAGGCGAGCACTTCGATCGCGAGGCGGTTATGAGTGCCGCGAGCCTCTGCGGTAGAAGTCCGCGTCGACGGACCGCTCGATATAGCGCAGGCTCAACGGCGATTCACGAACCTCTCCCACATCCGCTGGTGGAGGATCTTGACGTCGCCGAGCCATGTGCCGCCGGTGAGGATGATCCGCGGCGCGCCGTGCACCGCGGGGCTTTGCTACTGCTTGAGCTTGCCGATCAAGGCATTGGCGCGCACCTCCACGTCCACCCCCTCGGGCACCAGCAGGACGATGTTCCCGAACGACGTACGCGCGTCGATGCGGAGTTCCTGAGCGGTGATCGTGGCCTCTCGCAGATCCACGATGACGGCGCCAAAATACGAGCGAAAGCGGCACTCGGCCGGGACAACCCACGCACCCTTGCGCTTGATATCCCCGACCTTGCGTACGTCGGCCGGCTCCGAGTGCGATCGCCCGACGGCCACCGGGAGGTCGGTCGTCAGCGGCACGAGTTCGCTACGCATCACCGCGCTCGATGCGGCCTCGATGCGGTCGGTGAGCTCCTCGAGCGTCAGCCGCCCCTCGGCGGCGGCCTCGCGGAGCCGTTCGACGGTCGCATCACGTTTGGAGTCGGAGGCGCGGACGTCCATCGAAGTCGCACCCTACGCCAACGCCAACACTGCGGCCAGAGGTACGGCTGTGCGGCCCGGTCGCTGATCTTCGTCGCGTGGGTGGCCCCATGCGCCGTCAAGAACAGAGGTTGTGCCCTGATTGCGGAAAGGACACGCCGCTTGGACGTGCCCAGCAGCACTGAGCGACATACGGGCGCCGCCAAGAGCGGCTCGTGTCTGGAAACGTCCCTCCGCGCGATTCCGCTTGCTTGTGGACCGGCTGCTATCCAACGACCCGTCTGGCGACGGAGCAGCCACGCCAGGGCAGGACGGTAGTCCGACTGCATGTGTCCGAAGGCAGCAGTCCGAGCGGTGCCCGCGAGGCTGCTGCTCTTGCGCTTGCTGCTGAGCATTTCGTGGCTAACGGTGGAGGCCGGCGTCAGATCGGGCCGCCAAGTGCTCATCGCCGGGGCGGACGGGCAGGCGTGGCCGTGTCGGTCGGCGTGGGGTGGCGTTCCGATGCGGGCGTGTTATGAGCCGTTGAATCGCGTGTTTGCGCTTTCCGCAATGCCGCAGAGGAGGAGTCCGGTGCAGGCTGGGCCGCTCGGCCCCAGCGCGCCGCGAGCGAGGAGGACATGTGTTGACATCGTGGCCGCGGCTCGTGGGCTATAAGCCGAAGGGTCGCGGATGGAAGTCCGCGACCGCGCGGTCTTCGGGCCGTTTGGTTGGTCCAGGGCATTTGTCCGGAGACGCGAGACCCGGCCGCGGCATCTGGTACATGACCTCGGCGGTTAGCTGGCGCTGACGGCAGCCAGCGCAGCTTCGCGGGTCTCGTGCATCGGGAGGTGGCGATCGAGCGCGGTCAGCTCGAAGGCACGGCGCTGTGGTCCCAGCGGGCAGGCGATCGCGAGCTCGCGTCCGGCGTGGTCCAGGCTCCGGGAAGCGTTGATCAGCAGAGCGATTCCTGAGGAGTCCACCAATGAGACGCCTTCTAGGTCGATCACGATCGCTCGCACCGGGGATCGCAGCGCGGCATCGAGCTCCGGGGCGAGCTTGACGCACAGCGCGAAATCGAGCTGACCGGTTACGGTCAGGATCGCGACATCGTCCAGCACGCTCGTTACCGACCCAGCTACCTGCTCGTACACGAGCCCGAGGCTACCCGGGATCCATCATCGCCAATTGTTGCTGGGCGATGACTGTGGTCAGTTGCGCGGAGCCATGACAAGCAGCGTGGCGTCGTCGCGCAGCGGAGCTGAAGACGCGGCGAGCACCGCGTCTTGGAGACCCCGCACCGTCATCGCCGCCGACCGTGCACCCAGTTCCGACAGGATCGCCCGCAACCCGTTCTCGCCGATGCGCCCGCCGTCATTAGTGCGGTGCTCGGTGATCCCATCGGAGTACAGCAGCAGGCGATCCCCCGGCTCCACCACAGCGCTTAGGACCGGGAACACCCGCTCGGTGAACCGCACGCCCAGCGGATACGTTCGCTCACCGTCGAGCTCCTCGACACGTCCGTCGCTGCGCAGGATCAGCGGCGTGGGATGCCCGCAGTTGATCCAGCGAAGCCGATGCTGGGCCGCGTCCCACGCTCCCAACACCGCCGTCAGGTAACGCTGCATGTCAAGCCCCATGATCGCCTCGTCGGTCAGCCGCGCGGCTTCCTGCAGCCCGGCACCAGCACGACGGGCAGCGCGCAGCGCACCGACCGCCAGCGAGGACAGCGCGGCGGCCGAGTCACCCTTGCCAGTCGCGTCAGCGACCACCAGCCACAAGCCGTCCGCGTTATCGGCGTAGTCAAAGAAATCGCCACCCACGTCATAGCCGGGAAGGACCCCCCCAGCGACGTCAGCACCGCTCACGCGCGCGAGCCGCGGCGGCAGCAGGTTCTGCTGAATCTCGGCCGCCGGCTTGGTGTCCTTGCGCCGACGCACCGCATGCAGCGCATCGGTATAGCCCGAGGCCAGCTCCAACGCCAACGCCGCCTGGCTGGCAAACACAGCCAGATCACCCGCCGGCCGATCACGAGCCAGCAAAAAGCCCATCACCCGGTCGCGCACCGACAACGGCCACAGCGTGCTCGCCCCGACGCGGTCTGCCACCAGCCCCCGCAGTCGAGGCAGAGCCTCCGGAACGACCTCCGGCCCCACCCCAACCGGCGTGCGGATCCGCGCGGGGAATCGCTCCGCATCACCGGCCAGACGCATTGCGAACAACCCCTCCACATCCAACACATACGCCGCGACCGGACACCCCGCCTTTATCGACGCGACCTCCACAACCCGCTCGGGCACCAGATGCGGCGGAGCCGAGCCCAGCAAATCCACCGCGTCCGGCTGTCCATCCATCGCTACGAAACATACGCCGTGGCCGCGCACCCTCACGCTTCAACGCGGAGACCAACGCCACGGCATCCCACCCCAGAGGCCGCGCCCGCCCCCGCCGGACTCGATGCAGCAAACCTCCCTGCCGATTGGCTCAGGAGCGGGCGCGCTCCCTTCGAGTGGCGGCCCAGCCTGCGGCACTGAGCCGCCACAACTGCTCCTGCCGGTCGCGACCGGCAGGGCTCATCAACCCGTGACTGATTGCCTGCTGCCAAGCGGCCGCAACCAGTTCCTCATCGACGCATAGCTCCCATGCAACTAGGCCGAGGCTTGCCCCGCCGAAATGATCGAACTCCGCGACGACTCCGAGCACCTGCGGGATCGAGATCGGGGCCAGCATGCGCATCATCTCGAGGCTGCGCCAAGCGTTGTCATGTCGGGAGCATCGGCGCCGGTGCGTGGACGGAGCTTGGGTGGCTCCGTCCACGCACGTCGGACTCGACTCAGGCGTTGGCGGTCTCGCGCTGTGCGCTTTTGAGTACGCCGGTGCGGTTCTTGTGGGAGCGCTCGTAGGCAACGACGTCTTTCGCGCGCTGCTCGTCCCCCTCGCCGATCACCGCTTCGATCTCGGCGACGGTGAGCTCGT
Organism: uncultured Solirubrobacterales bacterium; assembly: GCA_963841535.1. Taxonomy (GTDB): domain Bacteria; phylum Actinomycetota; class Thermoleophilia; order Solirubrobacterales; family Solirubrobacteraceae; genus Palsa-465. The sequence goes on from CAWJDF010000008.1 coordinate 317,060, forward strand.
CATACCCGGGCCAAGGCTCCTCGCGCCGCAGCGCGCTGATGCGGTTAAGGACTGTCGCGCGGTTGTCGTTCTTGCGCTCGTAGGAGTCGAGCTTGGCAAGGTCGATCTGCGAGAGCTCGGGTAGCCTGCTGAGGATCTCCTCGGCTGTGAGCGAGTCATACCGCGGGATCGCGAGATCTTCCTCGGAGGCGACTGCGCCTTTGATCTGTCTTTCGGCCTGTGCGACGCCGGGGACTTTACGCGCCTGCCGGGCGGTTCGCTTGGCGCGCGTCTGTGTCTTGCTCGCGATATTCGTGATCTCACCGGCAACGCCGCGCGCGGCGTCTGCCGCACCGGTCGTGGTGATGTCGTAGAAGGGCTCACCCTCGATATCCGCTCCGACGACCGCGTCGGTGAGCTTGGGGATCTCGCGCATGATGCGCTCGAGCATGCGCTCCTCCTCGCCGCGGATCGACGCGGCGAGCTTGGCCGTGTGCTCGTCTCCGACATCGCGCGCAAGGCGCTCCAAGGCCGTGTAAGTCGCGATCTCCAGCGCCTCGGTCGCGCACGCGTCCTTGGCGTTCTTGAGCACCTTCTCGTCCCCGCTTGATCCGCGCATGAGGTCAAACGGCGTCTTGCTCAGAGCAAGCCCCTGACTTACCAGCGACTCGGTGAAGCCGAGAAGCGACTGCAGGGGGTTGCGGCCCTGCTCCAACTCGCCCAGCCGCTCCTGGATCCGCTGGGCGTGCGCGCGGGTCTCATCCAGGTGCTTCTCGAGCCCTTCGCGGTAGGAGCCGCGGGGGGTCATCGCGATCTGGGAGCGCAGAACGCTCACCAGGCCGATCTCACTGGCGTGTGCTTCGTTTAGGTACTGCACGACCTTCTCATCTGACTTGCTCATCAAACTGCCTCCATCGTCATATCGGTAGGAAAGGGATCTCGCATCCCCTGCACGGAACACCCCGGGTGATCACCCTCAAGATGGGGACTACCCGACCAACCGCGACGGCACCCGCGGTCTCGCCACGCGCCGCTGATTGCCAGAACCCGGCTCCGCCGGGGCAGAGCACGAGCGGCTAAGTCACGGCGACGCGGTCGACTTTGCCGTGGTAGCGGCGTCCGACACGTCCCCCAAGAATCGCCGCAAGCAAGGTCCCGAGCACGATCGCCGCCAGAGTGATCCCGGCGCCCATCGCGAGCGTTCCTTCTTGGATAGGGACGCGCGGCAGCTTCAGGGCGCTCAGGACGTTGTATCTCGAGCCGAAGATCGCGCCGGCCGCGCCCAACAGGACCGTGATGATCACTCCGATCAGCCACGCTCCGAAACCCTGCCGGCCGCCGTCGAAGCGCGACATCCGTCCTGCCACATATCCACCTGCGTAGTAGGCAAGCAGTAACACGATCAGCAACGCGATTGCCCCTCCGATGCCGACCGTGGCCGCATTCTTCTTCGCCTCTGAGGAGCTGATGTCGGTGAGGCCGATTGCCGCACCCGCTGCACTGATGAACGCGGTTAAGATCGCCGCGATGCCGACCGCCACTAGCCAACCGAAGAATGCCGCTCCCCAGTTGAGGCCGCCGAACTCCTCACGTCGACGCTCAGCCTCGATCGAGCCGTTGGAAAGCGCTGACACCTGCGCACGTGCGGGATCAGCCCGCACGGCGCCGGAGGTGCTGTCTGAATGAACTTCCCTGGTGGCCACGGCTCAGCCCGAGCTCTTGACGGTTTGCTGCACTTGCTCGGCTGACTGCTTGGCGCTGTCGGACATCTCCTGGGCGTGTGCCTGTCCGCTCTCCTGCGCCTTCTGCGCGGCGACGGTCGCCGTCTCCTGAGCGATCTGCTTGCCGTGCTCGAGTGCCTCCTGCCCGGTCTGTCTGGCCTGCTCTTTGACCTGGTCGGCGACCGGTCCCACGCGCTCATCCTCGATTCTGCTGCTGGGGATGAGCATGCCGGCAAGAAAGCCCACTGCTGTCGCGCCGATCGCGAGGCCAAGGGGATTCTCCTGCACGACGCCCACCGCCTGCTTGGCGCCCTGCTTCACATCATGAGGCTGCGGTGTTGCAGCTGAGACTCCGGAACCGATTCCCGTGACCTTTGATTTCACCGTGTCGACCTTGTCGCTGATCGATTCCTTCGCTCGTGCCGGGACGTCCGCCTTGTAGCCGAGCGCGTCGACTGTGTCGCCCATCCGCTCGCGTGTCTGCTCTATTTCCTGCCTGATGGCATCCGGGTCTTGGCCCATTGGACATCCTCCTTAACGCTTTCGACTGTTTGTTCGGGCACCGCAGGAGCTGCCTCCGCGACCCTGTTCTTTGCAAGCAGCGCCAGTGCCCCGGCCAACGCGCCATACACGGCGGCCACGATCAGCGCTGCCAACCACACGTCCATACCCGTGGCCAGTGCCGCAACCACGCACGCGGTGAAGCTCATCAGGGCAAGCAGCGCGAGGATCCCCGCGCCGCCGAACATACCCGCGCCAATCCCCGCCCGCTTTCCCTTCTGGGTCATCTCAGCCTGCGCCAGCTGCAGCTCTTGACGCACCAGCATCGAGACATCGATGGACAGCTGCTTGAACAACTCGCCCATCGGCTGCTCGCGAAGACCGTTATCTGAATCGTGCGAGGCCATCGCTAAACCACCGGAACCGCGCCGGGTCTTGCCGGGACTGCCGGCGTGCTCTCTGGAATTGGCCCCGGCGATGGCAGACCTGACGGTGTCTCGCTGTCGACCTCGTGACCGACGGACGGCGAGGAGGGCCGGTTCATCTGCTCAGGCCGAGCACCGACGGTGCGCGTCTGATAGCGCCGGCTGCTCGACGCTTTCAGGAACCTCGAGGCGATGAAGCCCAATGTCAATCCTCCCGCCGCGATCGCCCATGGCTGACGACGCCCAAAGTCCTCCATGTCCGCCAGCAGCTGGTCTGAGTCCTTATCGCGCAGATAGCCGCCGAGGTTCTCGGCGTATCCGGCGATGCGGTCGGCCGCCCTGGCCGGTCCGTGCTTTCCCTGGTCGCGTAGGGCCTGGCTGACCGAGCGCATGTCCGCGGCCTGCTCGGTGATCTTCGCGGCGGCTTGTGAGGAGCGCTGGTTCAACTGCTCACGGAGCTTCTCTTGCGCCTGCCCCGCCGTCTGCAGGGCTGTGTTCTGCGCGTGGCCGGCGATCTCGGCGGCGTTCGTCTGCGTGCCGCCGTGATCGCCTCCATCTACTCCAGCGCGCGGAGCCGGTTGATTTATGTCCTCGGGCATACGGTTCTCTTCCTTTGTTGAGTTATCGGGGAGCGATGAAGTCGATGGGCTCGGATGCCGGTCAGCGGCGCTGGGTGTCGTCAACGTCGATCTGCTCCTTGCGGATCTGTTCAGAGACCTCGCGCTCGTCCTCGTGGGTCTCGGTGCCGAGCCGCACGCGCTCCTTGGCGACCGTGCGCTTCTCGACGACCGGCTCCTCCTCGTGGAGGACTACCTCATGCTCGTCCTCGGAGATCTCCGGCCCGGACATTGCATCGTCGATGTTCTCGCCGGTGATCGGCTCGCGTTCTACGCGAACCTCTTCGCGCCGGACCGGCACGGTCTGCTGGACGTTCTCGGTCACGACGTGCTTGCGCAGGCGCACGCGACCCCGCTCGCGCTCGGCTGTACCGACACGAAGCTCCTCCTCCGAGCGCGTCATCGCCTCGCCGCCGTTCGGGCCGCGTGTACCGTCGCCAGCCCCGCGCTTGGGTGAGGTGGCAGAGCCCGCGGCGGTGGTGGAGCCCTCGGTCGTGTACGGGACGCCGTAATGGTCAAACAGCTGGCGCTCCTCGGACTCAGAAAGCTCCTGGTCGGCGTCGATCCGAGGAGCATCCTTCACCTGCTCCTTGCTGACGGGTACCTTCAGATCCTCTCCTGCCGGGCTCGCACTGCGGATCGGCACGAAGGTCTTCTTCGTCCCGAAAAGCCCGGTATTGACCAGCGCCCACTCGGGCTGGCCGCCCTGCGCGTCGTAATAGAGCTCGTCGATCTTCCCGATCTTTTCTCCGTCGCCATCGATAAGCGTTCGGCCGCGGAAGTCATATGCCTCGGTCGTCTTCGGCATTCATCCACCCCTTCTCTCAGTTTCGAGTCCCAATTATCTGGGACGTCTCTTGTTCCTGTTGTACCCCTTACCCCTGGCGCGGCGCCGCAACCATTCAAGTTGGACAGAACTGGGACAAGCCGCCTGGGGTCCACCGCTACCTGGCGTGGTCGCCGACCGCTACCGTCCCGCGTGCGATGGCGCAATCCGTAGGGCCGGAACAGCAGAGCAGCGGATCATCCGGAGCTCCGGTGTTTCTGCGCGCGGATGCCCTGGCCCGTCGCGAGCGAATCCTCGAAGCGGCCGCGACGCTCGCCAGTGAGCGGCGGGTCAGCATGGCCGAGATCGCCGCGGCGGCAGGCGTCGGTCGCTCAACTCTCTATCGCCACTTTCCCACGCGGCAAGCGCTCAGCAGTGCCCTGCTTCAGCGGGAATCCGATGCGCAGTCCTCACCAGGCGAGCCAGCCCGTCAGTTTGGGAAGGTCGCGACGATGCCGTTCCTGATGCCGGGGCAACTGGGCCGGGAGCGACCGGTGGCAGTTGAGGTCACGCGCGTTCTCGACGAGGTGCCGCCGCATCTGGTCCCCGATCAGCTCGTGGCCGAAGCCCGTCGAGCCGCCGGCGTGCCCGTCGCGCTGTACGTTGTCGATATCGACGGCTCGCATCTGCTTCGGCTCGCGGGAACGGAGGAGTTTCCAGACCAGATCGACGCTCCGCCGGCGCTCGGGCCTGAGATCGTCCCGGAGGGATTGCCCGAGTTCTACGAGCGGCTTCAGCGCCAGCTCCCCGGCTGTGTCGCCGAGCCGCTCTGGTTGCGGGGTCGCGTCATCGGTCTGCTGCTTTGTGTCGGTACGCCCGTCATCGCGCTGACGGACGTGGCCAAGCAGGGCGCCGCCGCGCTCGAGCTCTCCAACGACTACACCGACTTCATCGAAGCGGCTCGCCGGCACAAGCCCACGACCCCGGCCGCGGAGATTCAGCAGAACCTCTTCCCGCCCCGGATCGCCCGGATATCCGGCGCGCAACTGGCGGGCGTGCTGCTCCCCAGCTACGAGGTGGGCGGGGACTGGTTCGACTTCGTCGAGAACCGCGACGGCGCCTGGCTCGCGATCGCCGACGCAGCCGGCGAAGGACCCACAGCCGCAGGACTCGGCGCTGCCGCACTCGGTGCGCTACGCGCCGCGCGGCGCGCGGGATCGGACCTCGAGCAGGCAATGTCGCTCATGCACACAACCGTAGAACAACTGGAGAACGCCGACTTCTACGTAACCGCATGGGTGGGCCGCTGGTACGCCGCGACCGCCAGCCTCAAATGGGTCAACTGCGGCCATCCGCCCGCGTACCTCCTCGACGGAGATGGGACGCTCAGCGAACTCCAGAGTCCCCATCATCCCGCTCTCGGTACCGGGGGTGGTAAGCCGAGCTTCGAGCCGACCGAGCGCCGGCTCAAGCCGGGCGAACGATTGATCCTTCTGACCGACGGGACTACGAACCGGCAGCTCGAGGGGGGCGGGACCTTCGGCGTCGATGGCGTCAAGCGTGCGATCGAGGGTGCTGCGAGCCCAACTGCTGCCGGCACCGCGATGGCTATCCAACAGGCGCTCACCGACTGCTCGCGAGAACCCTTTGACGATGACGCCACCGTCGTTGTGATGGCTGTCGCCTAACCGGGTAGCGCCCCAAGATCATCCCCAGCTGCTGACGTTTTGAGGTGGTTGCTCCTGGTGCGTCATGGATGCCGATCGGCGAGCTCAGCCGACGACTCGGCGTGAGCACAGACCTCCTGCGCAAATGGGAGCGGCGGTACGCCGTCCTCAAACCCGGCCGCACGATCGGCAACCAACGCCTGTACTCACAGCTGGACGAGGCAAGGGCACGGGTAATGTTGCGCCACGTCCGCGATGGCGTTCCGGCCGCCCAAGCCGCAGAGCTGGCGATCGCCACCCGATTCAGGATCGCATCAGGCGCCACCTCCGAGACAACGACCGATCAGCTCTCTGCAGCCCGCGCGGAGATGCAGAGGGCGCTCGAGCGCTACGACGAAACGACCGCCGAGCAAGCGCTCGAGAAGCTCTTCGCCAGTGCAGGTCCGGCCACAGTAATCCGCGACGTGTTCCTGCCCTACCTCCACGAGATCGGAGAACGATGGGCCGACGGTCACCTCAACATCGCCCAGGAACACTTTGCCAGCGGCTTCATACACAGCCGGCTGCTGGCACTCGCACGCGGCTGGGATCGCGGCCTCGGCCCCCGAGCGCTGCTCGCATGCGCCCCCGGCGAACAACACACATTCGGGCTGATCGCCTTCGGCATCGCCCTGCACGAACACGGCTGGCGCATCACATACCTCGGCGCGGACACCCCGATACCGATGGTCATCGAAGCCGCCGCCGCCGTCCAGCCCCGCCTGACAACAATTACCGCCGCGATGCCTGGACTGGTAGACCGAGCACTCCCTGAGCTCAGCGACCTGGCAGCGCGCTGGCCACTCGCTATTGCCGGCGCCGGGAGCACGAAACAGCTTGCCGAACGCTGCGGAGCGGTCCACGCGCCGGACGATCCGATCACCGCGGCCAAATCACAAGTTGCCCCAAGATGTCCGAGCGACCAAGGAGCCCAATCCGGATCCTTGTGACGGATGAGCACTCAGACGGCGCGCGCCTCGACCATCCCCACCGTCGAGGACGGCTCAGGAACGGCTTCTCCGTGCTCGCGCAAGCTCTCGATGTGGGCGTCGATGGCCTCTCGGATCAGCTGCTCGACCTCGGCACGCGTTTCCCCGGCGGCCACGCAGCCCGGGAGGTCGGGCACCCATGCGCCCCAGGGGTCCCTGCTCGTAAATGACCACGTATTCGCTCACCGCAGCTCATCCTCTAGCCCTGACTGACGCCGGATGGATCCCAGGGTACCCGGGGGAATGTCGGTGTTCGGCTTGCCGGCCACCGTTAGTGTGGTCTGCACGAGCTCGCCGACCGCGCGACCGGGAGGCTGCTCGGACTGCTCAAGTGGAGACGCGTGGCGTGACCTATTGCTCCTGCTCGTGGGCCGCCAGGCCCGCGGGCGGGCCTGGCCTAACCCCGCCGAAGCCGTCCTGGATGATGGTTGTCTGGAGGCTTCGAAGGATGCCGCCATAGCCGGTTCCCGAGTCCTGCTGGATGTAGTAGTCGAGGACGTGCACGAGTACGGCGGCGGCGTCGCGGTGAAGCCGGATGGTGATTTGATCGGTGTCCATCCGCGGCAGCGTATTCCCCGGCAATGTCCTACCGCCACAAACACGCCAAGCCGGTATGCGCCGAACCCGCCGTCCGAACCTCGCCGTCAAGCGGGGCGGTGCCTAGACCACCGCTCCCGGCAATCAAGGGAGTAGGGCGGACCAGCGGGTCATAGCCCGCCTACATCGCCTGCTCGTCGACAAGTCCGGCGAGCGCTGCGTCGTGTGCAGCGCGATCCACGCCTCGAGGTTCACCACAACGGCAACCCGAGTCACACTGAATTGAGCAAGCTCGAAGAGTTACCCTCTAACAAAGCCTGAGCACTGTCGCCAGGCACGAATCCCGGGCTGGAGACTTCCGGTTTCGGCTTACGAGTTCCCGGAGGGGCAGTCGAACCTAAGACACCGCGTTGACAGCAGCGGAGGCGACGAGCTTCAATCGGTCAGCCTCGCCAGGTAGGTGCTCGTCTCGGCTTCTTGCAAGCCGCCGTGCTGGCCGCGAAATCGCTGCTCGTTGGCCGCCGCCGAGCGAAGCCAGGCCTGCCGGCCCCTGACCGGCAGCACCGCCACATCACCCAGACGGGCGTTCAGTCGGGGGCCGATCCGCTCAAACAGCTCGCGGGCGGGCCGTACCTCGGCGCGGCCGTCAAGCCTTCCCGAGAGCTCGTGGATGACCGTGACGACATGCTGGGCATGCACGTGTAAGAAGATATCGCGCGAGGATCCCGCCGGCCGCCGCTGCGACAGCAGCGTCGGCAACTCAGGCCAGAGATCGTCGAGGTAGTCGACGCGGTCCGGCGCGACGTCGACCTGGCCATGGTCGGCCGTGATCAGCACCGTCACCCCGCGCAAAGCCTGGCTGGCCTCCCACAGCTCATCGAGCGAGCGTCGGCACGCAACCGCAAACTCCGGCGACCCGGGACCGTAATCGTGTCCCGCCCGGTCGATCAGATCCCAGTACAGAAGCGCGTAGCGATTATCGCTCCCCGGTGCCGCGAACGCCTCCCCAAGCGCACGCACGCCCTCGCGCAGCCGCCGAAAGCCGATGGCCCGCGCGCCGCGAGTCGCGACGGCGGTGAACGACCCGGCCAGCCGGGAGGGCTGCGCCACGATGCAGGGGACGGCCAGCGACTCATAGAACGTCGGACCGGGCGACAGCACGGACGGCTCCAGCCGACCGACCAGCGTGCCCTCCTCCTCGGCGCCGGTCGGGTTGAAGCGAAGCGGGCAGATGATCTCCCCGAGAGCCGGCTCGAGAATGTTCCATTCGTACAGACCATGCTCATGCACGGACATCCCGAAATGCACCGAGGGCACATGCGCGGTCGTCGTGGACGGGAACTGTGAAGTTAACGGGATGACGTCCAGGCGCTGGATCAACGGGTGATCGCGGTGGCGCTCGAGGAACTCCAGCCCGAACGCATCCAGCAGGATCAGGACCACCCGCTCGCCCGCGGCGACGCGCCGTCGGACCTCAGCCGGGATTTCGGCGAAGCTCTTCACTGCGAGCATTCTCGCCGCTTCGGCCGGTAGCCGTCTGCTCCCCAGAGGCGGACATCATCGAAACTAGCACCGGCCACCGAGCGGCCGCAGCTGTTGGGACGGCCCTGAGGTATGTCATCCCTTCAGCGGGCTAACGACGCTTGGTCTTGAGGCAGGAGAGCCTGCACGGTGCCGCGTACTCGTGTTGATGAGCGACCCCCACGGGTGCGCCGCTGCTCGCTTCTGCTCCCACGAAGCAGGGGCAGTCTCGGAGACCGGTGCCGCGGCGCTCGAGACTGCCCCTCTCGGACACGATCGGTCACATCCCGGCCGGCCAGCGGCGTCAACCGCAATGTCGACCGCCGGCCCCTACTGGTCCACGCCTAAGCTAAGGCGGTCGCGGCGGTCGCGGCGGTCGCGCGGCCGCTTTGCTCGGCCGCCGGTCGTGACCGTCCCCTCCAGCGACTCGAGCGGGTATCGCTGCGAGGTCGACGAACGTCAGCTGCTCGCGTATCTGCCGGGCGAGATTCAAGGCGTGGGTATACCGTCGTTAGGCGTTGATCGGGCTGGGGATCGGGGCGGTGCTTTTGAGGTCGTCCCACGCGGCTGCCAGTCTTTGGGCGGCTGCCTGGAGGAGGGGTGGAGACGGGCCGTAGCAGATTCGGACGTACTCGGGGAATGCGCCGTCGGGGCTGTTCGCGGCACCTGGGGTGATGGCGACGCCGTGGCGCAGCGCGGCTTGCGCGAGTGCGGCGCCGCTGCCGACGGGTGGTGAGAGCCATAGTGACCACCCTCCGTGGGGCACCGGGATGTTCCAGTCGGGTAGCTCGCAGCGCAGTGCATCCACGATCGTGTGCATGTGTTCGCTCGCCTGTGCGCGCCGTTGCAGGCACAGCTTCGGGAAGTCGTCGAGGATGGCGAGGGCCGCGAGCTGATCGAATGCGCCGACGCCGATGTTGAGCGCTCCCTTGATGCGCGCGAGGCGCAGGATGACTGGTCGCGGGGCTCGTAGCCAACCGACCCGCAGGCCACCCCAGGCGACTTTGCTCAGCGAGCCGGCCGCGAGCACGCGCTCGGGTAGCAGCGCCCAGAGGGGAGGACCGGGATCGCCGTCGAAGCACAGCTCGTCGAGAACGGTGTCTTCGATCACCGTCAGCTCGTGGTCGGCAGCGAGCGCGACGATCCGCTCACGGCGATGCGGCGCCGTGCGGCCGCCGGTCGGGTTGTTGCACGATGGGGAGATGTAGAGCGCGTGGACGTGGTGGCGCTCGAGCAGCTGTTTGAGGCTGTCGACGCGCAGACCGGCGGCGTCTCGGTCGATGGCGAGCGGCTGGCCTCCGGCGCGAACGATCGCGTCGAGCGCGCTTGAGTAGCCCGGCGACTCGACCGCGACCCGCCGCCCGTCGGCTGCCACGAGCCCGACCGCGAGGCTGATCGCTTCTTGGGCACCATTGGTGATCAACACCTCGTCGGGCGAGGTTGGCGCTCCGCGTCGCGACAGCAGCTGGGCAACGAGCTCTCGCAGCTCCGGCCAGCCGAGCGGGACGTAGCCGTGGCCGCGCGCACGCTGCGGCAGCGCCGACCCGGAGACGGTGAGGTTGGTGACGAGGTCGTCGAAGTCGGGTGCGCCGACGGACAGGTCGATCAGTGGGGCTGCGCGGTCTGTGCGTGCCAGCAGTGCGGCTACCGCGGGCGAGGAGGCGCCGGCCGCTGCGCGCGTGACGTTGCGCATCATGGTTCCGCTGCCGTGGCGGGTCACCGCGAAGCCGCGCTCGCGTAGCTCTTGGTAGGCCGCGACTACGGTCGAGCGGCTGATGTCGAGCTCGCGCGCGAGCACGCGTTCGGCCGGTAGCCGACCTCCCGGCGGCAGCGCGGCTTGCTCGCCGGCACGCACCAGCGCGGCGGCCAGCCGCTCAAACAGCGGGCTTCGACCCGCGCGCCACTGCCCTAGCGCCGCGACCAAGCGTTCCGAGCTTTCTGCCATATCAGTCCGCTTTTCGTAGATTGGCTATCGACAAGCGGTCCAACTCGGCGCATGATGCCACATATGGACCGAATAGTCACATCATTGGACCTCCCAGCGAATCTAATCGCCGAATTCGAAGACGAATGGATCGAAGCGTGGAATGCCCACGACATCGACCGCATCCTGTCTCACTATCGCGACGACGTCCGATTCGTCTCGCCGATCGCGGCTCGATTTGGCACCCCGCATGGAGAGGTGCACGGTCGGCACGGGTTGAGGGCCTACTTCGAGCGCGGGCTCGCCTCGTACCCGGCGTTGCATTTTCAGCCCATCGCAGCGCTCGGTGGCATCGGATCGATCGCCCTGCACTACCGCTCGGTCGAAGACCGCGAAGCGATCGAGGTCATGGAGCTCGACGCCCGCGGGCAGGTTCGCCGCGCGGCCGTCCATTACGGGACGGCCCCGGGCAACGGCGCGCCATAACCACGGCGCACAGCGGTTCCAACGCATATTCCACACGCGCACGAACCAGGCGGTGCGCGCGGACATCAGGTTCCAGTAACCCAAGCCAAAGGAGAAGCGCAATGCCGCTCATCAGTGTCAAGCTGATCGAGGACGTGTTCACGTCCGAGCAGAAGGGTCAGATCGTCGAGCGTCTCACCGACGCAATGGTCTCCATCGAAGGGGAGAACATGCGAGGCGTGACCTGGGTCGTCGTCGAGGAAGTACAGAGCGGCGATTGGGGCATCGGCGGCCAGCCGCTGAGCACCGAGGCCGTCAAGGCGCTCGCCGCCGGAGCGCCCGCCTGACCCGATCACACGCCGAAACCGCTGGCGCATGGCTCCCCCAGTCGTGCGCCAGCGGGCTGCTTCTGCCTGCCGGCGGAAAGCCCACTCCGATGCGAAGGAAGTTTCCTATGAAGCGTCTCCTCATCACAGCCGCGCTACTGACGGTGCTAGGCACGACCTCAGCCGCCCTGGGCGCCGGGTCATCCCCGATTACCGAGAAAGTTCTCGGCGCCGCCGGTATCTCACGGCCCTACACGATCCCGGTCACCAAGCCGGCCGACGTCGTCGTGGCCAAGGCGACGGTCCCACCCGGCGCGAGCTTTGGTTGGCATTACCACCGAGCGGCCGTCGTGGTCGTGGTCAAGTCCGGAACGCTGACCCTGTATGACAGCGTGGACCGGACCTGCACGCCGCAGCGCTTCTCCGCGGGCCAGGGCTTCACCGAGCGCCCGCACCACGTCCACCTTGCCCGCAACGAAGGTAGCCGCCCGGCCGTGGTTCTTGTCACCTATCTCGGCCTCGAGCACGGCGTCAATCCGGACGTGCCCGCCGCAAGTCCGGGGAACTGCCCGTTCTAGCCAGTCGCCGCGAACTCGAGGCACAACACATAGCAACGCGATGCACCCCGAGCTCAACTACATGATTGCCCAGCAGCGGATCGCCGAGCTGGCCCGCAAAAGCGAACAGCGGCGGATCAGAAACGAGGTGCCCGTCGAGCACGCCGATCCGAGCCGCTCGGACTGGCTCGCGGTTGCTGCGGTGCTGGTCGGAGCTGGCTGGGGGTCCAACCAGTTCCCGCCAATGCTGCTGGTCTATCGCCACTCGCTCGGTCTGGGTGCGGGGTCGCTGGAAGCGATGTTCGGGGTCTACGCGCTGGGCTTGATCCCAGGGCTCCTGCTCGCCGGCCCGCTTTCGGACGCCCGGGGCCGTCGCCCGCCCGTCCTCGCCGCGGCGACGGCGTCGTTGGTGGGGAGCCTCCTATTGATCGCCGGCGCTCGCTTCCCGGCCCTGTTGTACCTGGGTCGGTTCGTGGTCGGGCTCGGCAGCGGCGCGGCGTTTAGCGCCGGAACGGCGTGGCTGCGTGAACTGTCACTGTTCCCGCGTGGGACCGCTGACTCCGCCCAGGCCGCACGGCGGGCGGCGGTCGCGATGACGACCGGGTTTGCAATTGGACCGCTGGTGGCGGGGCTGCTTGCACAGTGGGGTCCGGACAGCCGGGTTCTCCCGTACCTGCCTCATGTGGCGTTCATTGTCGCGGCGTTGTGCGCGGTGGCCCGGTTCGCACCCGAGACGATCACACGGCGGACGCGGCTGTCAATCGGTGCCGGGCTGCAGGCCGGGCGGCGGTGGCGATTCTGGCGGACGGTCGCGGTGATCGCGCCGTGGGTGTTTGCCGCGCCGGCTGTGGCGTTCGCCTTCCTTCCCGCGGCGATCGGGGCTGACCGACTGACCGGCGGGGTGGTGGTAACGGGCGCGGTGACCGGATTGACGGCGCTGGCCGGCGTGGTGATCCAGCCGGTAGCGCGAGCACTTGACGCCCGCCAGCGGCGGTGGCCGGTCGGGATGGTCGGGTTGCTGGTCTGCGCAGCCGGACTGGGACTCGGTGCCTACGCGGTGGAGGTCAATTCGCTCTGGCTGCTGGCGCCGTGCGCTGCGGTGCTGGGTTGCGCCTACGGGCTGTGTCTGGTCTCCGGGCTGATCGAGGTTGGGCGGCTAGCGCGTCCCGAGGCACTCGGATCGCTCACCGCGGTGTACTACGCGCTGGCCTATCTCGGGCTCACGACTCCGTATCTGCTGACGCTGGCCTCGCCGCTAACCGACTATCGAACGCTCCTGCTGATCGCGGCGGCGGTGGCGCTGACTAGCGCTGCTGTGGTTGCCAGCGCCGGCCGGCCACCGGCCGCTGCCGGCGACCGTGCGGAACATCCTCCGGTCACGAGCGGCGTAGCTCTAGACACGGCCGCTGGTGGTCGTTGAACGAATCCGATGCGCGCGGCCGAGAGATCGAGCCGCAGCTTGTCTTGTCGGGTGGGCCGTGGGGTGAAAGGGAACGGCCCGGTTTGGAACTCGGCCTTCATCTGCCGCTGATCGAGTTCGGCGACGAGGGACAGTCGTTCGCGCGTCTGAGCGGCGCGGTCGACGCCGCGTGTGCGAGCGGCTTCGCCGCGGTTTCCGCCAACGACCACTTCCTGTTTCAGACGCCGTGGCTTGACGGCGCGACGGCTCTGGCTGCCATCGTCGACCGAGCCGGCACTATGGAGCTGGCGACCACGGTCGCGAACGTCGCGCTGCGCGGCCCTGTGCCCCTGGCGAAGACGCTCGCCGCGTTGGATGTCCTGTCCGACGGGCGGGTCATCGCCGGGGTCGGGCCCGGCTCATCGGAGCGTGACTACGACGCGGTCGGCGTGCCGTTCGAGGAGCGCTGGGAGCGCTTCGACGAAAGCGTCGCCATTCTGCGCTCGCTGCTGCGGGACGAACCGCCACCGCAGACCCGCCGCCACTACGCCTTACCGGGCATGCGGCTGGCGCCCGCCCCAAGCCGACCCGGCGGAGTCCCGATTTGGATCGCGAGTTGGGGCTCAGCCGCCGGCCTTCGGCGCGTCGCGCGCCTCGGCGACGGGTGGCTCGCATCCGCGTACAACACGACACCCGACGGTTTCAGGACCGCGAAACAGTCGCTGTCCGAGCACCTTGACGCACGAGATAAGGATCCCGATCGGTTCCCGAACGCGCTCGCAACAATGTGGACCTGGATCACCGAAGACGCCCGCGACACCGATCACGTGCTGCGAGAGGTCCTGGCCCCGATGCTCAGGCGCGATCCAGATCCGCTGAGCGACCAGCTCTGCGTCGGACCCGCGGCGCACTGCGCGGAGCTGCTCTCGCGCTACGCGGACGCAGGCTGCGACCGCGTATACCTCTGGCCACTCGGCGACGAGCCGCGGCAGGTCGAGCTCGCAGCGACGACCGTGCTCCCAGCCGTCAGGGCGTGAGTCTGACGGCCGAAACGCCAACGTTCGGACGAAGCAGTAGCACCCATTCGGGGACATTCCCAAACGCTGGCCCAGGCCAGCGCTAGATCGCCTCGCTCCTGCTCTCCGCGAGAAGCAGCCACGAGATCGACCGCCGAACAGCCCGAAACGGCAGCCGCTTCCGGACACAACCGGTGATGTCGGACTCGCCGGCGACGACCTCGACCGTCAACTCGGCCGAGCCGCCGCGTTAGGGCTACTCCCCTCGACGCCTCTTGCAGTCGCGGTGCCCGCGTGGCCGCTTTGTTCGGCGACCGGTAGCGCGGGTGCCCGAGCGCGGTCGCCGACTCTTCTGCTCGTCCTGCGAGTACGGCGGTGCCGATCCGCGGCTTGGTCGCTTGCGGATCATCGCAAGATCGACACTGCTCCTCTTCTGCTCGCAGCGCCGGCGTGAACCCTGGCTAACTGCGCTTTGTGAACCTAGCTGGTTGCCCGAGCGGGCGTCGCAAGGTACGCTGACTGCGCAGCGCGTCTTTGGAAGTTTCGGTGACCCAGCAGTACATCGTCGGGCAGTTCTCGGTGTTGCTCGAGGACGTGCAACCTCCCTCCGGCGAGTGGCTCGCGGCGGTTCGGGAGCTGCGCAGGGAGGTTGAGTCGTGTCCGTTGTCGATGCTCCCGCGGCTCGCTCGGAAAGCGATAGGTCTGACCGACCTAATCTGCTGGAGTGCTCTTGAGCAGGGGGACGTAGACAGCTTCCGCGGGTGCGCGAGGAGCGCAGCCGCGCTTGGCGAGTTCATCGACAGCGCGGGTCTGTTGCAGAGGTAACGCGCCCGGGCCTCCGCTCGATCGCCGCCGGCAGGGGTTGAGGGTCGCGCTGAAACGGTGTCTATTCGGCGTGGCCGTACGCTGCGATCTCCTCTCGCTCTTTCTCTGAGAGCTCGCGCGGCGTTTCGCCGTGCGCGAGCTTCTCGGTCTGTACGTGGTGGCGAATCTCATCGACGATCTCGGGGTTCGCGAGCGTCGTCACGTCGCCGACGTCCGCGAAGTTGGAGATGCTGGCGATGACTCGGCGCATGATCTTGCCCGAGCGGGTCTTCGGCATGTCGGTGACGATCCACACGTTCTTCGGGCGGGCGATCGATCCGATCTCCTTAACGATCGTCTGGGAGATCTTCTGCGCGACCTCGTCGCTCGGCGGGAACCCTGGCTTGAGCGCCACGTACATCTCGACGATCTTGCCGCGCACCTCGTCGATCACCGGGACCGCGGCGGCCTCGGCGACCTCCTCGACCATGATCGCGGCCGACTCGAGCTCCTTGGTCCCGAGCCGGTGGCCGGCGACGTTGATCACGTCGTCGACGCGCCCGAGGATCCGGAAGTAGCCGTCGGCCGCTTGCACCGCGCCATCTCCGGCGAAGTACGGCCAGTCGTGCCAGTCCTTGCTGTCCCTGTCCTTGTTGTACTTGGCGTAGTAGGTCTCCACGTACCGCTCCGGCTGCCCCCAGATCGTCTGGAACGACCCTGGCCAAGGGTTGCGGATGCAGATGTTGCCCGCCTTGCCCGAGCCCTTCGGGACCTCCGCGCCGGTCTCGTCGTAGATCACCGGAAAGATGCCAAGCACACCCGGCCCGCAGCTCCCAGGCTTCATCGGCTGCAACCCGGGCAGCGTGCTGCCCAGAAAGCCACCGTTCTCGGTCTGCCACCAAGTGTCGGTGATCGCCGCCTCGCCCTTGCCGACGAAGCTGTGGTACCAGCGCCACACGTCCGGCTCGATCGGCTCACCGACCGTCGTCATCGTCTTGAAGTGACAGCCGTACTTGCCCGGCTCCTCGGGCCCGAGCTTGCGTAGCATCCGGATCGTCGTCGGCGCGGTGTGGAAGATGTCCACGCCCAGCTTCTCGGCGATCCGCCACGGCCGCCCAGCGTCCGGGTAGGTTGGCACGCCCTCATACATCACGCTCGTGGTGCCGAGCGACAGCGGCCCGTAAACGATGTAGGAGTGGCCGGTGATCCAGCCGATGTCCGCAAAACACCAGTACGTGTCGTCCGGGTGGATGTCCTGGTAGTACTTCGCCGTGCCGGTCACGTACGACAGATAGCCACCGGTCGAATGCTCGCAGCCCTTCGGCCGGCCGGTCGTGCCGCTCGTGTACATCAAGAACAGCGGCGCCTGCGCCGGCATCGACACCGGCTCCACCTTCTGCCCGCGGTACCTGTCCAACAGCTCGTCGACGAAGAAGTCGCGACCCTCGACCATCGGGCTCTGCGAGTGATACTCGCCGGGGTGCCGCCGCCACACCAGCACCTTCTCGATCTCCTGACCCTCCTTGCGCGCGGCCGCGATCGCCTCGTCGGCCTTGGCCTTGTGGTCGATCAGCTCGCCGTTGCGCGAGTAAGCATCCATCGTCACCAGAATCCTGCTCTGCGAGTCGGCCATCCGATGACCACAAGCCGCGCCCGCGAACCCGCCGAACACCTCGGAGTGGATCACACCCATCCGAGCGCACGCCAGCATCGAGACCGGCAGCTCCGGCACCATCGGCAGATGGAACGTCACCCGATCGCCAGTCTGCACGCCAGCGAAATCACGCAACAACGCCGCGAACTCGTTCACGCGCCGGTGGAGCTCCTGGTAGGTGATCTCCTGCGTCTCCTCTTCCTCGCGCTCAGGCACCCAGATCAGCGCATTCTTGTCGCCGCGCGATTCCAGGTGCCGATCGACGCAGTTCACGCTCGCGTTCAGACGCCCACCCACCCACCACTTCCAGAACGGCGGGTTGCTCGTGTCCAGAATCGTGTCCCACTTGCGATCCCACGTCAGCATCTCCGCGTACTCGACGAAGCAGTCCGGGTAGTGCTCCTCGCTGAAGCGCTCAAGGATCGCCGGGTCCGCCGCGTTCGCCTGCGCGACGAACGACGGCGGCGGCGGGTAGTACTCCTCCTCGCGCCAATGAACCGCGATCTGCGCCTCAGACACGGCCGCCTCGGCAACCTCCGCGGCCGACGGTGCGTGATCCTCTACTCCCATTGCTCAACCTCCTAGGAGGGCTTGGCGAAACGATTAGCGACAGTCGCCATGGCGCGGCTCGCTCTGATCCGAGTCGGTGAACGATATGTCTCGAGCTCGTCAATCTCGCGGGCAATGCGCAAGATCGCCGCACGGTTGGCGGCGAGCATCGGCATGACGATGTCGCCGATGGGGTCGGCGAGATACTGAGGGCCTTCAGTGAGGGCGCGGACGCCAGCCGGCGTCGCCTTCACGCCCACATCCATGAGGCGCCGAACCTCATCCTCGAGCGTCATTAGGATCCTCTCCACTCGGAACTACAAAAGCGTATGAGAACCGACAGAAGAGCTCACCCGTAGTTTGCCGCGCAAACGACGCGCAGGACAACGGATAAGGCACCTCCGCCGTAATCCGGGTGTGCGGCAAGCCGAGGTTGCAGAGTAGGTACGAGCGGCGTCGGTGTGAGCGGCGTCGGTGTCGCACCTCGTTGGCGGCGATGACGTGTCAGCCCGCCTGTTTGAAGCCGAGCGAGAAGCAACCGGCGCCGGCGAATAGGTCGATCGCGCGGCGGCTGCGAGGCCGCGTCCGCGCGCCGGGTATCGAGGTTCGCCCAGTCGGGGAGGTCAATGCTGCCGTCGGTCCACTCCCAGCCGTCGCCGGTGCCGATCGTGCGAGTCGCCTGGAGCGTCATGCCCGGTCCGCGTCGTTTGTAGGAATCGAAGGAAATCTCTTCCGCAAGGGACGACGATGAGGAACAGCTACGAACCGGCCACGAGATGTGCCGGCCGCTCCGCGTCGAGCTGGCGGAGCAGGAGCCGACCTCGGGCTCGGAATTGATCGTGCTTGTCCGGCAGGTCGTGGCCCCGCGCTCCTGCTCGGAGACCAAAGGGCCATGCCGTAGGAGCTGACTGCCCATCCGGGCACGACCGCTTCCGGACGCGAACGGTCGTCGCGACGTGTTTCTGCTCGGTCCGCCTGGGCAGGCGGGCGTCATTGCTACGGCCGTCCGCCCCGTGCCACTATGCGGGCGGATCGCCGTCCGCGACCGAGTTCGTCGACGCGCAACGCGACAAAGAGGAGCTGACATGCCGCTGCAGGGCTATGGGGTGCTGAGCGCCACGGTGGTCGACCGCCGGCGCGAGGGGTCGACCGACACGCCGCATTTCCAGATCCACCTTCGTGACCAAGACGGCACCGATTATCGCGTCGCGGTGAACGTCCTATCGCAGGAGTCGCCCTCGGATCTGCTGTTCCTCGTGGATGATTACTTTCACCACCCCGTGACGGACGCGGTGCAGTCGCTCAGTCCCGGCTGGCACGAGCTGTCGCGGGTCCCCGGCGGGGCGAGCCTCGACTACGTGCGGGCCAACCTTTTCGATCCCGCGCGGATGCGGCCACTGCCTCCGGACGTGAGCGGACCGGACAACGACCTGGCGGACCTCCTCGATCACTACGTCGAGCGCGCGATCGCTGACGACACCGCGCGGCTGTCGGCATTCGGTCAGCGGTGGGGGCCGGAGGCGAGCACTCCCGACAAGGTGTTCGGGTTCTCCCCAGGCAACGGGGTCCACGACGTCCACATGAACCAGGGCAACAGTGAGAACTTCAGCAGAGACGACGGCGTGTGGCAAGACGGCGGGCTGCTCCTGCACCTGCCCGAGGAGTCGCGCTGGATCGGCATCTTTCTCGCCTTCCAGAGCCAGAAATGGCACACCGACGACCAGACGGGTCACGCCATCGCCGATGGCCCGCCCGCCCCAGGCGGGATGGCCCTCGTGCGCATCGTGGCGGCCATGGTCAATCCCGTCGGGCCAGCTCCGGAGAGGGAGTCGGTGCTGCTTATCAATGCGTCCCCGAACCCCGTCGATCTGACCGGCTGGCAAATCGCTGACCGCCTAAAGAACAAGTGCGACCTACCGGGTGAAAAACTGGCGCCAGGCGGCACCCGAGAAGTCACACTGAGCGGGGGCGTCCAGCTCGGCAACAACGGCGGAGCCATCACGTTGCTCGATGCCGACGGGCTCAAGGTGGACGGCGTGTCGTATACGGCCGCGCAGGCGAAGCTGGAAGGCTGGACAGTCGTCTTCTAAACGGCGGTCGATCGCGCCTGCCATGCGTACACGTAGCGCTTCGGTCAACCAACACCAGCCTAACTGCCACCGGCCGGGAGCGCTCCGCGCAGGTCAGCGATCAAACCGCGTCGCAGCGCCCAGCGCTTGCCCGAGGAGCTCGGCAGTCTTCCAAGCTATGCGGCGCGGCGCATAGCCGGGAGCCAACTCCAGCCCAGGGCTGCTGCTCGAGTATCACGGCAGTCGCGCGTCATAAGCTCGCTGCCGCTTCCCCGCGAAATGGGTCACCTACCGCACCCGACTGACACGGCTCCTACCGGACACGACCGACAACGCCGGGCGGGTCGTCGACGGCGCCGACCGTCAGCAGAACCACTCCGCCGGCGAGGGCTACTCCTCGACGCCTGAAGGGGTCATGTCGGAATCGTGGCTGCGTTCGATCGCAAGCGGCAGCGACGTGTAGGCCGGCGGCGCTGCTCGTTGACCTGGCGGAGCAGGGCCTCCCCCGATTGTGAGCGCGCTGTCCCAACCCGTCCATCTCATCAGTGTCGTTCAGCGCCATTCGCGTGCCTGCTCGCCGAAGAACGCAGAAGTCGAGCTCCGAGCACGGCCGGTGCGAGCCGCCCTCCCGGACCGCGTGGCCAGCGACCGCCATTCCCGCTGGCAACGCGCTCACCGCTCAGATTCGTCCCGCACCAGCAGTGAGGAGCGTCCCCTCGTGAGCTCGAGCAGCCATTGGCGAACAGGCCGCCGCCCGTGACGGGGCGGCGGCCGGGGCCGGTGTCAAGGCACGACCCGGCGTCGCATCCGAGAGCAAAGACAGGAAGCCGCATGCGTTGAAATGGCCGACGCATAATCCAGACGGGCCTGCGACGCTCTGGCTGTCCGGCAGCTCTACTGCGCCGCCAGCAATGTCGGACCAGCCCGGTCGGGAGCCAAACCTCGTCAGGCGGCGAGCCCTGGCTATCGAGGACGGAAATGATGGCGACGCACACCTCGGGATCGTCGGAGTCATGGCTGAGTGCATCCCCGCGACGTCGGCACATGCCGCTGACTTTGGGCTGCGAGGTTGACCAGGGACTGGCCGACACCTCGCCATCACGCACGCACGGCAAATGAGGTGGCAGTGGCCAACTGGTGCGGGTGCATGCGTCCCCACCGCAGCTCAGGACAGGTAGTCGGCTGCTGGGCCAGAGACGCCGTGCCCACCGCCGCTGCCGGCGCCGAACCCGCCGGCACCGCCGCCACCGCCGAGGCCGTGGCGGACGATCGTCTCCGTGCTGCTGGCGGGGTCGAGGCCGAACACGGCGATGCTTGGGCCGCCGGCTCCGCCTCCGCCATCGCCGCCGCGACCTCCGGCGCCGCCAAGGCCGCCGTCTCCGCCTGGGCTGGCGTCGCTCCCGGTCGCCGCGGCGCCGTGTCCGCCGGCGCCGCCGAGGCCGCCGAATGCGCCGTTGCCGCCGCGACCGCCGGCTCCTCCGTTCGACGCGCCGATCGTCGCGTGATCGAGCCACGCGCCGGCGGAGTTCACAAGGAAGACGCCAAACGAGCCTCCGCCGCCCTGACCGCCAAGGCCAGGGCCGCCGCCCTGGCCGCCACCACCACCGCCACCACCGGTCCCGCCGTCGTCCGAGCACAGCAGGCAGTCGTCGGCGCCACCGCCACCACCACCGCCGCCACCGTGGCCGTTCGTGCCTCCATTTCCATTCTCGCCGTCGCCGGTCTGCCAGATCCCCAGGCCGGGGATGGGTCCTCCCTGGCCGCCACCGGTGCCGTCGCCGAGGAACACGCCCGAGTCCCCAAAGCCACCGCGGCCCCCTGAGCTGTGGTCAGAGCCGCCGGCGCCGGCAGTCCCGCCCGGCCCCCCCATCCTGCCCCGCTGGTCCGGTACGGTCGATTGCCCGGGCCCGCCGGGTCCGCCGTGCGGGAGATCCGCCATGCCATGTGCCCCGCCGACGCCTCCCGGGTGCCCGATGGGGCTCGAGCCGCCGAGTGGCCCACCCGGTGCCGTGCCGTCGGCCCCGGCGCCGCCGGCACGCCCGGGAACTCCGGACTGCCCCGACGCTCCGTCCGCTCCCGGGGCGGCCAGCGCGGTGACGTACTCGAGGCGCAGGCCGGGGCTGTCCACGCCGCGCAGGCCGTACGAGCTGCCGCCCGGCTGTGGCGGAGCGCCGGGCGCGAGCGTCACGAACTGCAGCGTCGTCGGCGCGCTGATTCCGACCGCCACCGCACCAGCGGTGCTGCCCGCTTCGGCTACGCCCGTGACACGGGTTACCCCCATCCCGCGCGTCGTCCAGTCGCTGCTGTAGGCGCCGTAGACGCTGACGCCGTTTTGGAGGTCGAGCCGCTCGGTGTAGGTGCCGAGCGTCGCATAGACGTCCTCGCCGGCAGCCGCGGCGGCGAGCATAGCCGCCGCGAACGTCCGCTTCGGCGCGGTCTGCGTGCCCGGGTTGGCATCGTCACCGATCGGCGACACGAAGATCGCGCCGGCCGCCGTCCCGTCGATCCCATCGCAGTTGGAGTCGACGAACTGCGGGTCGGGCAGATCCGGGGCCCCCGGGTGGACATTGGGGTCTCGCTGCGAGCAGTCGACGTTGTCCGGATACCCGTCGCCGTCGGTGTCGACCGAACCAGCTGGCGGCACGGGTCCCGGGGGGGGCGCGGAGCCGTCGCTGGGGCCTCCGCCGCCGGCGGTCGGTGCCGTCACGACAAGCTGTCGATGTGCGCCACGACAGTTGTTCGCCTCGGTCGACTCGCGGACCGCGTGCGCTGCGTCGGCGCAAACCACGATCACATAGCGTCCGGGCTGCGCGCCGGAAGGCATCCGCAGCTTCGAGCGCCTGCTCGAGTTGCGTCCCGGCCCGAGCGCCGGCACGCGGCGTGCGCCGACGAGCATCGACGCTCGCCCGCTGCGCAAGTAGTAGCGCGTCACCGAGCGCCCGGCCAGAGCGCGGCCGCGGTTGGTCACCGTGTCGGCGAGCTCGAACGATCCGCCCGCCACGACCTGAGCCGGCGGGGTCCCGACCCGCGTCTCGACCAGATCGGCTCCCCGTCCCGGCACGCGGGCCGACGCCGCAACCGAGAGGACGAGTGCCGCCAGCAAGACGGCGGCGGCTCGAAGCGCGGCCCGGCTGCAATGGCGGCCGAGCCGGGGCGCCCGTGCGAGCGACTTGGTGGACTCGCTCATCGCCGGCCGCTCCTCAGCGTGAGCTTCCTGGACTGCGTGTTCGGATCTCCGCCAGTCGGGGTGTAAGTGATCCTGACGGTGATCGTCGCCTTGCCGGTCCGCCCGAGCTTTCGCTGCGTATTCGGCTGCCCCTTGATCGTGAGCTTGACCGTGCCTGAGTGGCTGACGACTCTGGTCAGCTGCTTGGTTCCGCGTCCCGTGAGGAGGAGCGTGCCCGCGCCGGGGACCGTCGCGGTTAGGGTCGCGCTGCCATTTCGCGTGTTGAGCTTCGCCCTCGAGAGCGAGAACGAGTTCGACGGCTTGGCGAGTGGCGGGACGAATGACGAGGGCGGAGCAAGGACGGTGAGCGAGGCTGTCCCGCTGCTCGCCGCGTGAATGACATCGCCCGAGTACGCAGCGGTGATCGTGTCCGCGCCGGCGAGGCTCGGGGTGAACCTCAGCTGACAGGCCGACCGAGCGCCGCCCGCGGCGAGAAGAGAGCAACTCCCCGGCGAGCCGAACGGGCCCAGGCCGGTGGAGCTGAACGCGACCATGCCGGTTGGTGCGCTCAGGCCGGCGGTGTCGGTCACCGTTGCCGTGCAGCTCGACGACGCCGGCAGCGACAGCGCGACAGGCGAGCAGGCCACGCTCGTGGTGGTCGGGTAGGGCAGCGAATCGACCGCCACCGCGGTGAGGTAGCTACGTCCGCTGACAAAACTCGGGTCCGGCGAGGAGCCGTCGAGGTTGGCGCGGCCGACCGTGCGGGCGACGAGGTTCGTCCAGTAGACATGCTGGGCATCGACCGCTACCCCATGCGGGACGGCGTCGCCGGTGGGAATGAAGCTCTGATCGAGAGCGCTCCCGTCCAGGTTCGCCCGGCCGACGAAGCCGGGCATTTCGCTCGTCCAGTAGATGTGCCGGCCATCGACCGCCACCCCGTCTGGCCCAGTGACACCCGGGAGGCTGATGAAGCTCTGATCCACCGACGTACCGTCGAGGTTGGCGCGGCCGATTGCGTTTCCGGACGGATTAGTCCAGTAGATGTGCTGTCCGTCGACCGCCACCCAGTCCGGGTTATCGCCGCCCGTGATGAAGCTGTTGTTTATGGCGGAGCCGTCGAGGTTGGCCCGGCCGACACCGGTGTCTCCGGGACCGTTGTACGTGGTCCAGTAGATGTGCTTGCCGTCGACCGCCAGGCCCTCCGGATCGCTGGCGCCGGTGATGAAGAACTGGTCGACGCCGGTGCCGTCGAGGTTGGCGCGGCCGATCGTACCCGCGAGCGTGTTTGGCCAGTAGATGTGCTGCCCGTCGACCGCGATCTCGATCAAGCCACCGATCGAGGTGATAAAGCTCTGATTGACGCCGGTGCCGTCCAGGCTGGCCCGGCCGATCGTCGTGTCAGCGTTCGGGTCATAGTTCGCCCAGTACACGTACGCCCCGCCGCTCGCCGGCAGCGCCAGCGCCGCGACCGCGACCGCGAGCAGGACGACGCGGACCCGAGACCGGAGAGTGATCATCGCGCCACGATCCTGAACCGGAGGGTCCTCGGCGCCGAACTGCCGCCCGCGTTCGTCGCTACGAAGACGGCGCGGTAGTCGCCGGGCTTCAGCGGCCGGCCACGGATGCGCCCGGTGAAGGCGAGTCTGTTGACTCCCGCGTGCGCGCTTCGGGTCAAGGTGGCGGCCGTCTCCGAGCAGCGGGACTTGCCGCGCGTCGCGGCTGTGGTGCGGCGGCACGCAGCGTTTGCGCTGATCACGACGGTCACCGTGGCCGGCTGGTCGAGCCGGAACGAGAAGACCGTTCCGCGCTTGTGTGAGGCAGACGCTGTGCGGCCTTGCCGCGGTGTCGAGGTGCGCGCGACCGCGAACACGGCGTTGGTTTCCGCGAGCCTTGAGATGGTTGGTCTGGTGCTCGTGGGTGTGTTCTGGGTGGGGAGCGCCGGGCCGGGCGGTGGGGTACCCGGTTGCGCGGCTGGCGGCACCGGGTATTCGTAGGCGCCGATCGACGGCGGGTCGGGGTGCGCGACGCCGTCACGGTCGGCCGGCCCATTGCTCGGGTCGGGCGTTCCCGCGCCGATCAGCGGGGAGCTCGCGCTGGCGATGTGGAAGTCCTGTCCCGCGCCCGTCACGGGGTTGACCAGCAGCGGGTCGGCGGGCTGGTTGTGGCCGACCGTCGCGTCAACCGAGCCGTCGGCGGTGCGGAAGTTCGAGTAGCCGATCGTGACGCGGCCGGGCGCGCATCCATTCCCGCATCCCGTGCCGCTGCCCGGCTGCGCGAACACATCGTGGGCGGTGCCTCGCGCGATCACGTTGAGCGCGTCGATCGCGCCGGGGGTGACGCTCGAGCTGTCCTGCGCCTGGGCCTCGAGCCCGGTGGAGTCTTTGCCGCTGGCGATCGCGGTCACGTTGCGCAGCCTCACCGAGAGCCGGAACACGCTGACCGATTCCGCGAGCACGGCGGCCCCGCCGTCGGCGGCCGTCGAGGTGATCACGCTGTCGGAAACCACGCCGGCGATCGGTCCGAGGCCGAATGCGACCACCCCGTCCACGGTCCCGTTGAGCGTTGAGCGGCGGACGGTGCCGCCCGCCAGGTCCAGCGCGAAGCGGGCGTTGACGGTCGAAGCCGTCACCGTGCCTGGGTTCTGAATGTCGATCCCAGTCCCGTCCGGCGCATTAACGCTCACCCCCGTGACGACGTCCGCCGCGATCACCCCGGCGATGACGCATGCTCTGGTGTCGTTTGGCGCGGCTGTGGCGGTGACCCCCGGCCCCAGGTGGGAAGGCGCAGACCCCGCGAGGACGGCACACTCATCCGACGCGGTCAGATCCAAGTCGGTGGCGGTCACCGCACCGCGCGCCACCAGAGCCGAGGTCTGGACGCCCGTGCCCCGGATGTCAAGGTCACTGAGCGTCGTCCCGGCGCCGCCTGCTTCGATCGTGACGGTCGCGGCGCCCGCCTCGGCCCATTCGATCACCGGGCGCGGACCGCCGGCCGGTCCGGAGATGCTCAGCTTCTGAGTGACAACGATCTTCTCGTTATAGATGCCGGGCATCACCTCGATCCCGTCGCCGGCGCTGCTGCCCATCACCGCCGCGTTCACGGTGGTGAAGTCGCACCCGGACGAGCACACGGTGCGCAGCACTGCGGCTCGTCCCGCCGCGGGCAGAGCCAGCATCACGCCGGCAAGCACCACACAAACGAGATACCGAGTGCCGGCCCTGTAGTCCCCACTGTGAGTGTCAGTCGCGCCCATCACATGTCCCCTTTCGGCATTGCCCTTTGCCAGCAACGTCGTGATCGCTGATGCTTCCAGCCATCCATGTCCCGCTCTATTGAGCAAACGCCCCGTTTCGATGCCCGAAAAAGTCCCTACTCAGTAGCTGAAGACCGTGGCGCCCTCGTCGATCCACTGCCACAGCGGAGTGGCGCCGCCGAGTTGAGTACCGTCGATCAGCTCCGCTTCGCTGAGCTTGCGCGCGTTGAAACAGACCGGGCAGACGAGCATCCGCCCACCCGCCTCCGCGTACTGTGCCGCGAGCGTCGGCAGGGTTGGGCAGCCATCGCACGCGACGCCCTGGGCGACGCCGGGAAGCGCCAGTCGGACCGCCTCCTTGGTCAGGAACATCGTCACCTGCTTGCCCGCTTGGGCGGCCGCGCCGGCCACGAGGAACGCGACGGTGACGCGTTCCGGATCCTCGAGTCCAGTCGCGAGGTTGATCACGACCTTGCCGTTTGTGGTCATCGTCGATCCTTTCGGTTTCACGTGTGTCCTTCGTGCGGCTCGGCGACTGCCTCGCTGATCCGCTCGAACCGCAGTCCGGCCCGCGAGCCGACCGCCCGGACGGCTGCGAGGCTGCTCGCCATGTAGAGGTGAAAGCACGTCTCGTCGTCCGGCACGAAGATCGAGCGCAGATAGCGGACCGAGGTCCCCTGGTTACTCAGCGCCTCGGCGGCGCGACGGGCCCGCTCAGCCCTGGGCCTGTGCTCGCCGCGTCGGCTCGCGAGACGAACAGCTCGACTAGGAACTCCGGCATGCGCCCAAACCTAGGGGCGCGGCACCGGACGCGAAACGGGGGATCACCCTTGACTTATAGGCGCCCACCCTTGCGCTGGTCTGGCCGCGGCCAGGCTAGTAGGCTCGAACTCAGCGTGGATGGAGCGCTTTTCGGGCGAGATCGCGAGCTTGAGGCCGGGCGAAGGTTCCTCGAGGGTGTGCACGCGCGGGGACTGGTCATCGCGGGTGCCGCTGGAGTCGGCAAGACCGCGATCTGGCGCACGCTCCTCGACACAGCACGCGCCCGTGGCTACCGGGCGCTGGCGTGCATCGGCGAATCGGCAGAAGCGAAGCTGACCTTCGTCGGGTTGGGCGATCTGCTGGGGGACGCCGCCGATGAGGTGCTGCCGCAACTCCCGTCACCGCAGGCGCGCGCACTCGAGGTGGCGCTGCTACGGGTCGACGCGGCTGCCGCGCCAAGCGCGCCTCTGGCGATCGCAGCTGCTGTCCTCAGCGCGCTACGCGTTCTCGCGAGCTCACAGCCGGTGTTGGTGGCGATTGACGACATCCCCTGGCTCGATCGCGCCTCGGCGGACGCCGTCGTGTTCGCTGCGCGTCGGCTACGCGCCGAGCCCGTGCGCTTCCTCCTCACGCGACGTCCCCGCTCCGCCTCCGCGCTCGAGCGGGCGCTCGCGCCCAACGTGGTCCGGCTCGAAGTGGGCGGGCTCAGCATCGGCGCGATCCGCCGCATGCTGGCCGAGCAGGCGGCGCCGACGTTGTCCCGCCAGCTCCTTCGGCAGATCTACGACACCACGCTCGGTAACCCGCTGTTCGCGCTGGAGCTCGGCCGCCTGCTCGTCGAGCGAGGCATGTCCACGCCCGGCGGCGACCTGCCGGTCCCCGACACCATCGAGGAGCTCCTCGGCACGCGGCTCAACCAGCTGTCCCCGGTGGTGCGAACGCTCCTCCTCGCCGTCGCGCTCAACGGCGAGCTCGAGCTTTCCCAGCTGGGCGCGATCACCTCGACCGACACGCTGGACGACGCGATCGAGCGCGGGCTGCTGCTCGTCACCGGCGGCCGCATCAGGGTCTCGCATCCGCTTCTTGCAGCGGCGGCGAAGAGACGGTCGGGGGCGCGCGAGCGCCGCGAGCTCCATCTCATCCTCGCCCGGAGCGCGCCTGACGAGACGCTGCGCGCTCACCACCTCGCGCTCGCGACCTCCCATCCGGATCCGGAACTTGCAGGCGCCGTCGCCGCCGCTGCCGCGAACGCGTTCGCACGGGGCGCACGCACGGAGGCCGTCGAGCTCGGTGAGCACGCGGTCCGCCTCACCCCGACTGAGTCCCCGGAGCGGGCGGAGCGGTTGCTGGCCCTGGGGTCCTACCTCGAGACCGCCGGGGAGCCCGAACGCCTACGAGAGCTCCTCACGACCAACCTCGAGTCGATCCCAGCCGGATCGTTGCGAGCCCGTGCGTGGCTGCTCCTGTCCGAAGGCGCTCACATGCGACTGGACGACTATCGACGGCACCTGGAGTACGCGCTCGCAGAGGCACAGGCCGATCCCGCCCTACGCGCGCGCATCGTGGCGAGGATGTCGAGCGCCCTCATCAGTGTCGAGAGGATCGCCGATGCCGAGGCGCGGACGCTCGAGGTGCTTCCGGCTGCCGAGCGCGCCGGGGGCGAGGTGCAGCGGGACGTGCTTTTCGCGCTCGCCTGGGCCCGCGCGTTGCGTGGACAACCGATCGACGATCTTTGCCAGCGGTGGCTCGCTGCATCGGCGGCTCCCGGCCACCTCGCCGAGTCCCCAGAGCGGGTGGCGGGCCAGCGGTCCGTTTGGCGCGGCGAGATCAACAAGGCGAAGGCGGTCTTCGACCGGCTGCTCGCGCTCAGCGATGAGCGAGGCGAACTCGCCTCCTACGTCTGGGCACGGTTGCATCTGTGTGAGCTCGCGCTTCGGGTGGGCGACTGGCAGACCGGGGAGCGGCTGCTCGACGAGTGGGCCGAGACCTCCGAACGTGAGCTGTTCGTCGAGCCGTACTACCAGCGCTGCCGCGCCCTCCTCGCGGCAGGCCGCGGCCTACCTGACGAGGCGATGAAGTGGTCCGCCGATGCGATCGCCCAGGCCCAGGCGATCGACCACCAGTGGGACTGGCTCGAGAGCCTGCGCGCGCGCGGCATCGCCGGACTGCTTACACGCGAGCCCGCGCGCGCAGCCGAAAGCCTCGGCACAGTCTGGGGCCACACGAGCCGGGAGGGAGTGGACGAGCCGGGAGTGTTCCCCGTGGCACCGGACCTCGTCGAGGCACTGATCGAGCTACACGAGCTTGACGACGCGCGCGCGGTCACGGCCCGGTTGGAGACCCTGTCCGAACAGCAGCAGCACCCCTGGGGTCTCCTCACCGCGAGACGATCCGGCGCGCTGATCTCCCTCGCGGCACCATCGTACGACGAGGCGGCGGCGGACCAACTAAAGGCTGTCGCCAAGTCCTATGGCGGACTCGGCCTGCGCTTCGACCAAGCCAGGTCACTCCTCGCCCTCGGCAGAGCCCAACGGCGGCTCAAGAAGTGGGCCGCCGCCCGCGGCTCGCTCGACCTGGCGGTCGAGGCCTTCGATCAAATCGGCTCGACCGGCTGGGCCGAACGGGCGCGCTCGGAGCTTGCCCGGGTCGGTGCGCGCCGTCCGGGGCGCGACGGTCAACTGACCGCGAGCGAGAAGCACGTCGCCGAGCTCGCAGCCGCCGGCCACTCGAACAAGCAAATCGCACGAGCACTCTTCATCACGATCAAGACCGTCGAAGGACACCTCTCACGGGCATACGCAAAGCTCGGCATCACCTCGCGAGGACAACTCACGCACAGCCTCCAAGGTCAGCAATCCTCCGACAGTCCCCCCGCGGCCTGAGCCAATGGCTGATCCAGCGCGGGGAGGTCGATCCCAACGATCGGCCATGCGCCGCCGGACACGCTCGGTGACTACCAAACGCGCAGACGACGCACTCCCCGGCCATCGGCGACGACGGATCTCGACAGCGCCAGGGCGGGAGGCAGACGCCCGGAGGCGCGGAAACGCCAATACATTCGCGATCTCGTATGCAGGCCAGTCGATTCAGTCGCTCCGAGCGAACGGCGGCACCTCATCCCGCCTCGACTCTCCTGCGTTCGTGTCGGTACGACCCTCTCGTCACCGCGTGCGACACCGGTCTCGAGCTGCCTGCTGCAACGGACGAAGATCGTGCTGTAGCCGTCGATCGGGGCACCCCGAGTCCCCGAGCGCCACGCGCCGGACCACGAGGCGCCAAGAGCGGCAGGGAGGCTCGGCATTGACTGGCGGCCGTTTTGAGAGGATCGGGCTCTGAACGACGTGAGCATCAGCTTCCCGCGCCAGTACGCCCGTACGGTCGGGTTCTCGCTGGGCGTCCCGTACGCGTTCGCGATCGCGTCGGACGGTAGTCGCGTCGCTTTCCTCCGGGCGCGCTCGGGTGCTAACCGCAGCACAGGCCTGTGGGTGCGTGACACCGCAACCGGCGCCGAGCGGCTGGTCGCCGACCCGGAGGAACTGCTCTCCGGCGGCGAGGAGAACCTCCCGCCAGAAGAGCGGGCACGCCGGGAGCGCACCCGGCAGGCCGCGGCGGGTGTGGTGTCCTTCGCGGCCGACGAGGCGGTGCGGATCGCGGCGTTCGCGCTGTCCGGGCGGCTGTTCGTGGCCGATCTGGCCGACCTGGACGGCACCCATGTGCGGGAGCTGGTGGTGCCGGGGCCGGTGCTCGACCCGCGTCCGGACCCGACGGGAGCGCACATCGGGTACGTGGCGGAAGGGGCGCTTCGCGTAGTTGCCGTCGGTGGCGCCGGTGACCGTGCGCTGGCCGTGCCGGAGGCCGAGAACGTGACATACGGCCTGGCTGAGTTTCTGGCGGCCGAGGAGATGTACCGGACGCGCGGCTTCTGGTGGTCACCCGACGGACGGCGGTTGCTGGTGGCCCGAGTGGACACCACGCCGGTGACCCGCTGGCACCTGTCGGATCCGGCCCAGCCGGACCGCTCTCCGGTCGAGGTCGCGTACCCAATGGCGGGCACGGCGAACGCCGACGTTAGCGTGGTGCTCGCCGGGCTGGACGGAAACGTGACGCCGGTGGGCTGGGATTCATCTGACGCGCCTTACCTGACCTCGGCGCACTGGTCGCGGGGCGGACCCGCGCTGCTGCAGGTGGCGTCGCGCGACCAGAGGACGATGCGGATGTTGGCCGTGGCCACGGACGGCACGGCG
The DNA here is from genome assembly GCA_963841535.1 of uncultured Solirubrobacterales bacterium. Lineage (GTDB taxonomy): Bacteria > Actinomycetota > Thermoleophilia > Solirubrobacterales > Solirubrobacteraceae > Palsa-465. The sequence continues at coordinate 348,010 of CAWJDF010000008.1, forward strand.
GAGCAGATCTGCGAGGACACCGATCCGGACTGGGTCGACGTGGTCGTTGGGACTCCGGCCTGGACGCCCCGCGGCGAGCTAGTCCGGGTGGTGGCCAGAGACGGCGCGTACCGGCTGATGATCGGCGACAGCCCGGTCACGCCTGTGGGCATGAATGTCGCCGGCGTCCTCGACGTCGATGAGGACGTGCTGTTCACCGCCACCGGGGAGGACCCGGCCGAGGTCCACGTCTACACCGGCGGTGCGAACGGCATCGTCCGGGTGACTCGCGAGCCCGGCGTGCACCAGGCGGCCCGGCGCGGGGGCCTCGTGGTCACGTCATCCCGGTCGCTCCGCTGGTTCGGATCTCGGGTGCAGGCCTGGCGGGGCGGCGAGCAGATCGGGGAGATCGCGTCGCTCGCGGAGACCCCGGTGCTCGACCCGGAGGTGACGTTCCTGACCGTCGGCGCGCACGGGCTGCGGTGCGCGCTGCTGCTGCCGCGCGGGCACCAGCCCGGGTCGGCCCGGCTTCCGGTGCTGTGCGACCCCTACGGCGGCCCGGCCGCCCGGCGCGTGGTCAGTGCGCGCAACGCATACCTGACGTCGCAGTGGTTCGCCGATCAGGGCTTCGCCGTTCTGATCGCCGACGGCCGGGGCACACCCGGCCGCGGGCCGGCCTGGGACCGGCTAATCCACTACGACGAGGCCACGCCCAACCTGGAGGACCAGGTGGAGGCGCTGCACGCGGCCGCAGCGGCGCAACCCGACCTGGACCTAACCCGGGTCGGCATTCGCGGCTGGTCCCACGGCGGCTACCTGGCCGCGCTGGCCGTGCTGCGGCGCCCGGACGTCTTTCACACGGCCGTGGCCGGCGCGCCCGTCACCGACCAGCGGCTGTATGACACGTTCTACACGGAACGCTACCTTGGTCACCCGGACGATCACCCTGATGCTTACGCCCATAACTCGCTGATCGACGATGCGCCGAGGCTGGGACGCCCGCTCATGCTCATTCACGGGCTGGCCGATGACAACGTGGTGGTCGCGCACACGCTGCGGCTGTCGTCGGCACTCCTGGCCGCTGGGCGGCCGCACACCGTGCTCCCGCTGTCCGGCGTCACGCACATGGCCCGGCAGGAAGACGTCGCGGAGAATCTGATGCTGCTCCAGGTGGAATTCCTCAAACGCACACTTGGCGAGCCGCGCGTTGCCCCTGACGGCCCCAACGGCCCGGATGGGGGCGCCACCGCGGACGCTCGCTGATGCGCCGATCCCCCAGGGTGCGACGGTCGGATCGGAGGCGACCGTCAGCGGGGCCGTTCATCAACGTGCGTCTTCAGTCCCGGTCGCGCCTTCTGACCAGCGTTTCAGCGCCTCCCGTCCGACCAACGTGACCTCGCCGTTGGCGGCGATCCAGTCACGAGCGCGCAACTCGCCGACCAGCCCGCCAGGATCGGTCGGACTCGCCTCGTCGCCTCCGGCGATGAGTTCGTCGGTCCCCGGCTCAACCTTCCAGCGACCCGAGTCAAGCGCGCTGAGCGCACGCCCCTGTTCGTCGCTGGGAACATCAAGCGGATGCGGACCAGCGACGGGCAGCGTCCTCGCAGCCATTTCCGGCTCCAAGCCCGCTGCCTGGGCCGCGTCGTGAGCTCCGGGATCGCTGAGTCGGTCGCGGATCCACCCCCCCGTCAAGTCGGCGAGCTCCCTGAAGCGCTCACCACCCATCTCGACCTGCCGCGCAATCTCGTCCAGGTCGATGCTCTTTACGGCACGCTCGACTGACCGGCTGAGTTCAGTCGCGATCGCGCGAACCCTCTTCTCAAAGCTCTCGTCATCTCGTCCGCTCATCACAAGATCATCGCACCGGACGTTCACGCGCGAGCAGCGCCCTCATCGCAAGCGCGCGCTCATATCGCCTGTGTGCACTCCGCGCATCAACCAACGCAGCGTCCGCGCGCGCCGGGCGATTCGCTCGAGCTTGCAACTCGGCCACCTCGATGAGCTTCCTACCGGAGCGCACAAATGCGTGCACCAGACTCAGCCACGCCACCTGCACCTGGTCGCGGCCGTCTCTCTCTCAGATTCATCCGCCATTGGACCCTATGGGATGAAAACACAGGGCATCAGGACGTGGCGGTGCGGCCGCGCTGGTGCGGGTCTCGGAAGCGGGCTCAGATCTGGTGGGCGGAGTCGCCGGCCATGCCTCAGCGGTTGTGGTTGACGACCTCGACGTTGTGGCCGTCCGGGTCGAGCACGAAGGCGCCGTAGTAGCCCGGGTGGTAGACGGCGCGCTCGCCGGGAGCGCCGTGGTCCTCGTAGCCCGCGGCGAGCGCGGCGGCGTGGAAGGCCCGCACGGTGGCGTCCGCGTCCCCGGGGAACGCGATGTGGACGTGCTCGGTGAGCGGGCGCTCGTCGCGCACGAACGTCAAGGAGAAGTCGGGGCCGGAGAACTGCACGCGATCCGGCGCGTCGTGCGCCAGGCGGAGCCCGGCGTACGGCGCGACCGTCGCGTAGAAGCGCAGCGACGCCCGCGGGTCGCGGACGCGGAGCCACAGGTGGTCGATGCACTCCTGGGTCACAGGGCGCTCGTGCGCACCGTGGACCGCCTCGACACTGTTGCCGTCCGGGTCGAGCAGGAAGCCGCCGTAGTAATCGCGGCCGTAGACCGGGCGCGGCCCGGGCGCGCCGTCGTCCGGGTGACCGGCGTCGATCCCCGCCCGCCAGAAGGCGTCGACGGCCGCGCGGTCCGGCGCGTGGAAGCCGACGTGCAGGCCGTGGGTCACAGGGTGCTCGCGGTCCATCGGGCCGATGGCCCAGTCCTCCCACTCGACCAGCTTGGCGTCCGCGTGGCCAGGCTCGATGCCGAGCACGGAGAGCACGGTGCGGTAGAAGCGCTCGGACACGGCGAGGTCGGACACGGCGATTCCCACGTGGTCGAACATCGCCCCGAGGCTACCTACCACGGGCAGCCCGAGCATTGACTGTCGCACGCGTCGGAGGGGCGCCTGGCACCCGCGTTCATGTTCGTGCCGGTCGTCGAGAGATCGCGAGAGTATGTTGCGGAGGTGATGACGGGCAACGTCTTCGTACATACGATGATGTCGCTCGACGGGTTCATCGCGGGCCCGAACGACGACATGAGCTGGGTCTTTAAGCACGCCGGCGACATGCCCAGCGGGGTCGTGGACGAGGTCATCGCGAGGGCTGGGGCGGTCCTGGGAGGCCGCCGCGTCTACGACGTCGGGCGGCGGGTGCAGCAACCCGGCAAGCGCGGGGCGAACGTCGTTAATCAATGCCTCGAGTCTGGGCTCGTCGATGAGATCCTCCTGCACATCGTGCCGGAGCTCATCGGGGACGGGGTCCGGCTGTTCGACGTCTCGACGCTCCGCGCCTCGCTCGAGACACTCGACGTGTCGGCAGCCGGGCAAGTCGTGAACCTGCGATTGCGAGTCGACAAAGCGGTCGCGTGAGTATCACACTGGTCAGTGGCTCGGCCTGGTTGGTGTATGGGTGGCGTGACGGTTATGGGATCGCCGGCGCGGGAGCCCAGGGCACGGTTTCGGCCGGTGGCTCCTCGCCGCCCATGTCGGGCCGGAACGGCCGATAGACATCGGTCATCAGGGTGGCGTAGGCTGCGACCCGGAAGACCCAGCGGTTCATCCGGAGCACGATGAAGTGAGGGATCGCGAGTAGCCACTTCACCAGCCAGAGCCCGCGGCTGAGCTGCGGCCGTCCCACCCTCCCCCACCCGAGCCCGAGTTCAGATGGGGCCACGGCCTCATTCCGACCTGCGAGTTCTGCAGTCGCCTTCACGGGAGGCGAGGATCGGCCGCCCCCTCAGTGAGTAATCAGCACCCGCTCGATCTCCGCCGCCACGCCGGCGGCGCGTGGATGGGCGCTCGACCGGAGCATCGCCAGTGTGTCGGGGGTGCCTCCGTACGCGTGCAGCCTTGCCGCGGGATCCGCGCCGGCCTCCAGGAGCCGGCCGGCGATCTCGGCGGCGTTGGCGGGAAAGACCTGGCGACGGATCTCGACCCCGTTGGCGGCCGTGTAGTGCAGCAGCGTGGCGCGATGACCGTAGGCCGACCGACGATGGACGAGATCGGGGGCGTCCGCCAAGGCGCGGTCCAGCTCGCCGACCCGACCGAGTACGACCGCATCCACGGCGCGCTCGAACCCTGGATCGCACTCGCCCTCCACGACCGACCACGACGCGAACCCATGGTCGCGGGCGACGGCCAGGCGCGCGTGTCCCGGTGGCAGGAACCCCGTCGAAGAAAGCTCGTCGGAAAAGCCCGGGTCCTCAGACCGCCACCGCGGGGCGTCCAGCCAGTTGCCGACGAGCACCTCAGCGGCGCGCTCGCGTGCAGCGTGCGCGGCGATCAAGGCGTCGGCGAACGCGGAAAGCTGGGCGCGGATCGCCGACACGGCGCGTGAGCCGCTGCGATCCCACAGTGCGCGCACCGCGGCCACGGCCGGCGCGACATACACCGCGGTCTCGCTCACGCCCGGAGTCTGTCATGGTGGCGCGGGTCAGACGGCCGAGTCGAGGGTGCGTGTGGCGGCGGGTACGACATCTCCCGCCGCGGCCTGGAGCGGGTCGGCGGGAAGGAGGAGCGCGACCCCGAGGCCGACCAGGGCGAAACCGGCGAGCACGAGCATCGCGGCGACGTAGCCTCCGATTCCCGCAGCGAGGTCGGAGACCAGGACCGTGCCCGCGATCGCGGTACCGAAGGACGAGCCCAGGTTGGAGATGCTGCGCGACAGTCCCGAGATCTCGCCCTGCTGCTCCTCGGGGAACGCGGACTGCACAAGGTTGACCGACGGAGTGAGCATGCCGCCGAGCCCGAACCCGATCAGGAACAGGCCCGGCGCGAACGTCCAGTCGCTGGACAACGACGTGTTGACGAGGGCGAGCAGGAGCCCGACCCCCACCGCGACCACGACGAACCCGGCAGCGATCAGCGTCCGCTGCCGGTAGCGCTTTGCCCAGCGCTCGGCGAGCAGCGAGGAGAGCAGGATCCCCACCGTCGCCGCCGTGAAGATAACGCCGGTCTTGATCGCGCTGTAGTGGCGCTCGGTCTGGAGGAAGACCGAGACGACGAACGAGACGCCCATCAGGATCAGCCACTGCAGGTTCTGCGTGACCAGGCCGAGATTGGAGACGCGGTCGCGGAACAGGGCCAGCGACAGCAGCGGCTCCTTCCCTCGCCGCTCGAGGGACCGGATATAAGCGAAGAAGCCGGCCAGGAATACGACGCCGATCGCCAGGAACACGACCAGCAGCGTGTTGTTCTTCCCGGCCTGGAGGATCCCGAAGACCAGGAAGAACATCCCAACGGCCGACAGCACCGCGCCCACCAGGTCGAAGGGACGCGACGGGTCGGGCGCCACCGGATCGGTGACTCGCCGGCTCATCAAGACGATCGTGCCGACGACCAGCGCCTGGAACACGAACGCGGCTCGCCAGCTGATCGTGGAGGTGATCACTCCACCGATCAACGGCCCGGCCGCGGCGCCGATGCCGCCCATCCCGCTGATCACGCCGAACGCCTTGGCCCGCGACTCGAGCGAGGTGAACGCCATCGTCGTGAGGATGTACACGGGTGGAATCAGCAACGCGGTGCCGACACCTTCGAACACCGAGTTGCCGAGGATGAGCACGCCCAGCCCCGGCGCGATCGCGCTCAGTAGCGCGCCGATTCCGTACAGCGTCAGGCCCATCGTGAAGCACCGCTTGCGCCCCCAGCGGTCGGTCAGCTTGCTGCACGGGATCATGAGGACGGCCATGATCAGCAGGAACAGGGTGATCGTGGTCTGCACGCCGTGCACGTCGGTGTCCAAGTCGTGGCTGATGTCGTTGATCATCACGTTCATGTTCGAGCCCGCGAAGCTGCAGATGAACTGGGCCAGGGCGAGCGGCGCGATGAAGGCGCGGGGGGAACCGACCCAGCTGGCCGCCGCCACTCCCGCCTTTGAAGACGCCTCGCTCATGCGGCCAGGATCGAGCTAGACCGGGACGATCGCGTCATCCGCTTCGGGTGACGGGACGGAGAGGGGCGACGGGACGGAGAGGGGCGACGGGACGGAGAGGGATAACGGGACGGAGAGCCCTGCTACGAGATCACGCGGCCCGCGGCGCCAGCCCGGCCCGGCGGTCGCGAAGGGATTGCTCGACCGCCTCGATCTGCGCTCTGAGCTCGCGGTTCTCCCGCTCAAGCAGCACGATCCGGCGCCGCTCGGCTACGAGCTCCTCGACCAGCCTGCGCAGGGCCGTACCGACCTCTTCGCGTGACGCGTGTTCCACGGTGCATCAGCCTGCCACGGCCGCTCGACCGCGGCAATAAGGCCAGCACCCGCGATGGATGCGTGTGTACACCGTTGCGCGAGAATCTCTCCGCGGACAGACTGCGAGCGATTCGCGTGCGCCTGCCGGTCCGACCGACCATCTACGAGATAAACACCGCCTCCTGGCTGGAGCGCCTCAGCCGGGGCCAGGCGCGGGCTCTCGGCCTGGGTCAGGTGCCTGCGGCACAGTGGGATGCGCTCGCGGCCGTGCCCATCGACGCCGTGTGGCTGATGGGCGTCTGGAGGCGCAGCCCGGCGGGGCTTCAGATCGCGTTGAGCGATCCCAGCCTCGAGGCCGCGTTCCGTACCACTCTTCCCGACCTGCGCCCGGAGGACGTGATCGGCTCCCCGTATTGCGTGCGCGACTACACCGTCGATGAGCGCTTCGGGGGCCCGGAGGGACTGGCCGCGGCTCGCAAGGAGCTAGCGGATCGAGGGCTCGGCTTGATCCTCGACTATGTGCCCAACCACGTGGCGCCGGACCATCGGTGGGCCGACGAGCACCCCGAGTACCTGCTGCCCGGCACCGAGGAGGAGCTCGCCGAGCACCCAGAGGCGTTCATCCGCACGGCCGGTGCCGTCGCCGCCCGGGGACGCGACCCCTACTTCCCGCCGTGGCCCGACGTGGTCCAGCTGAACGCGTTCTCCGCGGCGCTACGCGACGCCGTCGCGGACACGCTGGTCGACCTCGGGGCGCAGTGCGACGGCCTGCGGTGCGACATGGCGATGCTGATGACCAACGAGGTGTTCACTCGGACGTGGGGCGCGCGGGCGGGCACCGTTCCGGTCGACGACTACTGGCCGACGTTGATCACGCGCGTCAAGCGCGAGCGTCCGGACATGCTGTTCATGGCCGAGGCGTACTGGGACATGGAGTGGACGCTCCAGCAGCAGGGCTTCGACCTGTGCTACGACAAGCGCCTCTACGACCGGCTGCTCCACGATCAGGCGCAGGCGGGACCCGAATCCGTGCAGGCGCACCTTCGAGCCGACCGGAGCTATCAGGAGCGGCTGGTCAGGTTCATCGAGAACCACGACGAGCCGCGCGCCGCCGCGACGTTTGCCGACCCAGGTCAGGCCCGGGCGGCGGCGATCGTGATGTCGACGCTGGAGGGTGCCCGGCTCTATCACCACGGGCAGTTCGAGGGCCGCCGCGTCCACGTCCCGGTGTTCCTCGGCCGCGAGCCCGACGAGCCCGAGGACGAAGTGCTGCGCGCGTTCTACCACCGGCTGCTCGGCGCAGCGGCGGACGCCCAGCTTCGCGATGGCGACTGGCGGCTGTGCGACGTTCAGGGATGGCCCGACAACGACTCGTACCGCGGGCTCGTGGCCTGGTGCTGGTCCACGCGGGACTCGCGTCATCTCGTGGTGGTGAACCTGTCATCCGGTGACGCGCAGGCGCGCGTGCACATCCCGTGGGACGACCTGCCGGGACAAGGCTGGCGCCTCGAGGATCGGCTGGACGGCCAGCGGTTCGAGCGCGACGGGGACGAACTCGCGGGCGCGGGGCTGTACGTCTCGCTGCGGCCGTGGGCGGCGCACTTCCTCGCCTTCTCGCCTCACCCGGTCGGGGTGATGCAGACCGGGTCGCTCTCTGAGACCGTGGCTGCGTGAGGAACCCCGAGCAAGGCAGGTCGCAATGAACACCGTCACACATCAAACCGTCCGCCTCAGCGCCGGCAGGCACACATCACCGGAAAAGGGCGCATGCGTGATCGAGCTCGCGTCGATGCTCGCGGACGAGCCGTTCAGCGACCATCCTCGCTCGGTGTGTCCCGTGGTTGCCGCGCTGCTGAGGCGCTACAACGACTCCCTCGACGACCGCCGCAGACAGGATCTCTATCCGTATGCCGCCAAGGTGGTCGGAAGCCGCGGCTCGGTGCGGCTCGAGCAGGCGCGGGTCAGGTACCTCTCGGAGCGCGTGTCGAGGAGGCCTCGACGCCGGTGGCCTGGCCTCTTCCCGCCCGCCGACCAGTCATTGGAGCGGCTGGCGGGCGACGCGGTCCACGAGCTCTCCCGCCGCGGCCCGGAATCGCACGCGCTGACCCTGGGACTGGTCGATGAGTTGCTGGCGCTCGACCCGCGACCCGGACCGCGGGTGCCGGCCGCGCTCCCCGAGGGCTCGTCGCGGCCCGGCCGGGACGTGCCCGCGGGTCGCTGATCGGCCGCGTCAAGCGACGGGCACCGAGCCTCGGACCGCCGTACCGCGGCCGGTGCGGGACCTCACGTCGAGCTTCCCGCCGACCGCCTCGATGCGGTCGCGCATGTTGTCGATCCCCGCGCGTGGATCAGCGGTTCGGGGGGTGAAGCCGACGCCGGAATCCCGAACCTCAAAGGAAAGCTGCCCATCCCCTGCCCGCAGCGTCACCGTCGCGCGTGCGCCTGACCCGGCGTGCTTGGTGACGTTCTGCAGCGCCTCCAGGCACGAGAAGTAGACCGCGATCTCCACGTCCTCTCCGTAGCGACCGACCCGAGCCGCTCGTACCTCGACCGGGGTCGTCGAGCTTCGAGCGACCGCTCGGAGCGCCTCGATCAGGCCGCAATCCGCGAGCAGCGAGGGGTAAATGCCCCGCGCCAGTGACCGGACCTCGTCCAGGGCCTCGTCCATCTGACTCCCCATGACGGCAAGCAAGCGCTCGGCCCGCCCGGGATCCTCCTTGACCGCCTCGGCGGCCAGCTCGAGCCTGATGCGAAGTCCCACGAGGTGCTGCTGGACGCCGTCGTGCAGGTCACGCTCCAGGCGCCGGCGCTCGGCGGCTGCCATGTCTATCACGCGGAGCCTCGAGGCCGCCAGATCGGAGGTGGAGGCCTCGAGTTGGGCCCTCTCCAAGCGGATCAGCGCGGCCGCGCCCGCGGCCTGGACGAACCGGTGGCAGTCGGATAGCTCCGGGTCGTAGATGACCGCCGCGATGGGACGACCATCGCGCTCGATCCACGTGACCGCCTGGTCGCCGGGAAGCTCGAGCAGCGGAGCGCCCGTGGCGTCGACGTAGGTCCCGCGTCCCGGTCGGCGGTAGGCGATCTTCAGTGAAGGGTCGCGGAGCGCCGCAGCCATCAGCGTTTCCGGCTCGGCCTGGGGAGCGCGAGCCAGCTGGTTGACGAACTCCGCGAGCGTCTGCCCCATGAACAGGCGTTCCCGGCTGAGCCCGAGGAGAACGCCAAGCGGGATCACCGCAGCCGCGCACACGTATAGCGCACCGAACGTACGGGCCGACCAGCCGGCTTCGACCGAGACGAGATCACAGACCAGGAGCAGGGCGGCCGCGGTGGCGATCGTGGCCACGGGCGTGAGCGACCGTCGGACCGGGGCCGGACGGGACCGTGACCTGCGCCACAGCAAGATCGGCGCGCCGACCGCGAGGGCCAGCCAGACGATCACCGTGATCGCCTGCAAGAGGTCGCCGGCGTCCGTGCCCGAGCCCAACGTGAACTCGTTCCCGGGGCAGGACGGCACGCATTGGAGCAGCGGGGTCTTCAGCGGGGGCTGGCGCGAGACCAGGATCCCGAGCAGCCAGAGCAGCGCCAGCGTCGCGCCGGTGAGCAGGAGGAACCGCTGCTCGGTACGCGAGCGCAGGCGTCCCGTCGGGTGGGCAAGCACCAGGTAGGAGAAGACCAGCGGCGCGGTGCCCGAGCACACCACGCCGATACTGAAGAGCATCGGATTGCTCGACCCGTTGAGCAGCCACAGCGACGAGAACAGCCCGACGCCGACGAGCAGCCCTCCCATCCGTGCCTGGATCTTGCTTGTCTGGGCGTACAGTCCGGCCGCGATCAGCGACAGGATGATCGCGACTCTGAGAGGCGCGGCGGCGTGCGCCGGCGAGGCTGCCGGGTTCGTGGCGGTCGCGTAGGCGACGCCGGTAGCAGCGGCGATGCCCACGAGCGCGACGGCGGGCAGGCGCCACACCAGTGGCAGCATTGGCAGGTGCCGACCGGGTCGATCCCCTGAGGGACCGGCCGTATCCCGGTGAAACGCGACCGCTCCGAGGCGGTCCGGGATGCCCGACGGATGGGAAACGCCGGCGGCGAGGTCTGAGCTCAAGGCGGGGGTGCAGTCGTGGGGGGTCTCATCGGCGTACGGTGGGCTTCCCTGCCGGATCTAAGCCCCGCTCGGTGGCTCGGTCATCCGTAATTTTCCACCGAGGCACACGTATCTTCCCACCCAGGCGCGACCGGTTGGTAAAAATGCCGGGTGTGCAGGCGGATTTGCGCCGCGTCAGAGGACGAGGCGCTCTCCTGGAGAGAGCAGCCGCACATCGACGGCCGGCGCGTATCGACCGGCGAAAACCGCGAACTCCCGCGCCGGGCGCTGCGGATCTCCGGGGCGGCGGGCCGGACGGCCCAGCGCGAGCGTCCCCCAGTGGATCGGGATGGCGACGGCGGGGGCGATCAGCGAGGCCGCCGCGGCGGCGTCCTCGGGGTCCAGATGACCCGCGCCGAGGCGAGAGCCCCAGCCCCAGATCGGCAGCAGGGCCACGTCGACCAGACCGCGGAGCTCCGCCATGGCCAGGAACAGCTCCGTGTCGCCGGCGAAGTAGACGCCGCTCGAGCCGCCGATCAGGTAGCCGACGGGATCAGCCGTCGGCCCGAGCGGCCACCGGCGCCCGTCGTGTCTGGCGGGCGTGGCGGTGATCCGCACGTCGCCGAGCCCGATCGCATCGCCGGCGCTTAGCTCGACCACCTCGGAGACCCCGCGCGCGGCGAGCCATGCCCGACTGCCGCGGGGCGCGACCAGCGGTCCCGAGCGGCGCACCGCCCGAAGCGTCCGGAGATCTACGTGATCGGCGTGAAGATGGGAGATCAGAACGCAGTCCACGGCGCCGACAGCGTCGGAATCCAGGCCTGGAGCGATCCGAACGAGCGGGCCGATCCGGTTGCGGAGCACCGGATCGGTGAGCACGCGAACGCCATCGATCTCGATCAGCACGGTGGCATGGCCGAGCCAGGTGATCGCCACCTCACCCACCCGAGGCGGCGGCCCGGCCGGTGAGCTTGTATCCGAGACCATGGTCCTGGCATTGGACCGGCCCGATGCGCCGAGCTCATCGCCCGATCGGGATGATCACGGCGGACGCGGGGCGCGCCGCTGACCGCTCCGATCAGACCGGCACGGCGGGTATCCGAGCGATGATCCTGGTGCCGCCGCGCGGCGGGCTCTCGACTGTGAACCGACCGCCGGTCGCCTCCACGCGGTCTCTCAGGCCCTGGAGCCCCAGGGCGCTTCGCTCGACCGCGCCACCGATGCCGTCATCTCGCACCTCGACGGCGAGAACCGTCGAGGCGGCGTGAGCGCGGACGGTGATCTTCGACGCTCGGGCGTATCGCTGGGCGTTGGTCACCGCCTCGAGGATGACGTAGTAGGCGGTCGCCTCGGCCGTCTCGACGAACCTTCCCTGGGGCAGCTCGAGCAGCTCGATCGGCGTGCCCGAACGCGCCGCCACGTCCTCGACCGCGCGCGCCAGGCCGAACTGACGAAGCGTTGCGGGGTGGACGCCGTGGGCGAGCTGGCGGATCTCCTCGACGGCTTCCAGCACCTCCGTGCGGGCGCCTTCGAACGAGGCAGCTGCGTCGTCGGGCGTGGACGAGGTCTGCTCGGCGGCCAGCCTGAGCTTGACCGCGAGCGCGACCAGCCGCTGCTGTGCGCCGTCGTGGAGGTCGCGCTCGAGCCGCCTGCGCTCCTCGTCCGCGGCCACCACGAGCCTGGCCCTCGACGCCCGAACACGAGCGGCCAGTAGCTCACGCTCACGGGCCAGGGCGGCGACGGCCAGCGTGGACACCGTGGTCACCGCGAGGTAGATCTGGATCTCGAGCAGGCTCTCGTTGATCGAGTCGAACGCGAACGGCCCGAGGTTGTGCGTGGTGCCGCGGATCATCACGGCGGCGCCTATCGCGATTGCCAACGTCGCGCCCCGGGGGCCGAAGCGAAGCGCGGCCCAAATCAGCGCGGGAAACGCGAGGTAGGTGAGGGCGTGATGACCTCCCCGGATGGCGATCATGCTCAGAGCGGCCACCAGGACAAGCGTCAGGCCCCCTTCGACGATCGCTCTGCGACGCCAGCGCTCACGCGCGGAGGGCAACCAGGCCAGCACCAGCGGTAGCACGATCGCCGCCCCGCAGAAGTCGCCGAGCCACCACGTGCGCCAGACCGACGGCAGCGACTGCGCGCTGACCACGCCCCCCAGCCGGAGCGAAAGCGACCCGATCGTCGCGCTCACCAGGGTTCCCGCCGTGATGGCCGCGAGCACGCCGGCCAGGCTGGGCAGGGTCGAGAGCGGCGCGTCCCGTGTCACCAGCCGGCGCAGCAGGAGCACGGCGATCACGACCTCGAGCAGGTTCCCGAAGCTCTGGCCGATCGCCGAGCCGACCGGCAGCGCCGTGTAGTTGTTGACCAGCAGGTCGCCGACCACGATGCCGGGCCACAGCCGGAGCCCGAGCACGTAGAGGGCGGCGATCCCGACGCCGACCGGGAGCCACACGATCGAAGCGACCGGGCCGGCGAACTCGAAGGCGAAGCCGATGTGCGCCGCCGCGTAGTAGAGGGCAACGACGAGCGCCACCTGGGGCAGATAGCGATGGTCGCGACGGACGAGGGCGAACGGGCCAGTGGCACGGCGGACTCGCCGTGTCTGTGCCCGGACGGCGTTGCCTGCGAACGCTATGCCAGCCATGGATGTTCGGACGGCGACTGTCCCCTCGAGCGGCCCAGCGCCCTCCGTTCGGACATTATCCCTCCCCAGGCGGGGTAGAGCGGAAATCGTTGTCCGCACTTGTATGCAGGCCTGTGGAAGTATTCCGACGCGCAATCAGGAGGAGCTTTTGAGGATGCTCAGCGACCGCCCAGAGGATGGTGCCGCCGTGCGGTCGCGGGCGGACCAGGAGGTCACGGTCCTGGTCGTCGACGACCACGTGTCGTTTCGGTCGGTCTTGCGGGAGCTGGTCGACGCGACCGAGGGGTTCTTCCTGGTCGGTGAGGCAGCCTCGGGCGAATCTGCGCTCGAAGCCGCGGATCGGCTGGCTCCGCGGATGGTGATCATGGACAAGCGGATGCCCGGCATCGGGGGAGTCGAGGCCGCCCGGCTGATCGCGGCGCGGCATCCGGGCATCGTCACGCTGCTCGTGTCGGTCGAGGCGACCGACCAGGAGCACATCCCCGTGGGGAGTGCGGTCGTGCTGGCTCGCAAGCAAGAGCTCACCAAGACGCTGCTGTGCGAGGTCTGGCGGGCGCACGGGCGAGACCCGGCGGTGGGCCCGCGGACGTGACCAGCGATCTCCTCGACATCTTCCTGCTGGCACTCCTCGCGGCCTTCAACCCCTCGCTGCTGGGCGCGGTGACCGTGATGCTCCTGCTCCCGAGCCCGAGACGGCTGATGTTCGGCTATCTGCTCGGCGCCTACACGACGAGCATCACCGCCGGTTTGTTGATCGTCTCCACGCTGCACGGCTCAGGCACCGAGAGCACCTCGAGGCACACGATCAGCCCGTTGGAGGACATCATCCTCGGCGTGATCGCGCTGTTGCTCGCATGGGTGCTCCGAACCGGGCGCGACCGGCCGTTCAACGAGCGCCGGCGGGCCAAGAAGGACGCAAAGCTCAAAGCGAGGCTCGACGCCGGCAAGCCGACCCAGTCCCTCCCGCTGCGCATGCTCGGCAAGGGAGATCCCAAGGTCACGTTCGCGGTTGGCGTGGCTCTCAGCTTCCCCGGCGTCTCCTACATCGCGGCCCTGACTCGCATCCACAAGATCGACCCCGGAGCGCCCGCCACCGTCCTGCTGGTCGTGGGCTTCTGCGTGATACAGCTGATGCTCCTGGAGCTGCCCCTTCTGGGCTACGTGTTCGCGCCGGAGAGCACCGGAGACCGGGTCGCGCGGTTCCGGAACTGGATGGCGCGCAGCGGTCGTAGCGCGGCGATCATCGGCGCTACTGTGATCGGCGCCTGGCTCTTGATCCGAGGCGCGATCACCTTGCTGTGAGCACGCCGTGTCCGGCAGCGAGCGGGCCGGACTCAGTCAACCTCGGTTCCCTCCTCCGAGAGGAAGATCAGCGTCGCTCTTACGCGCCGGCTGACGTCCTGGGTCTCCGGAAGCTTCAGCTTGGCGAAGATCGAGTTCACGTGCTTTTCGACCGCGCGCTTGGTGAGCACCAGCGACTGGGCGATGGCGCCGTTGCTCTTGCCCGCCGCGATCTCGGCCAGCAACTCCCGCTCGCGCGGGGTCAGAGGCGCGAGCCGAGACCGAGTCGCCCGGGACCGGGCCTCGATCAGCACGTCGACGATCATCGGATCGATCACCGATCCGCCGGAGGCGACGGCTTGTATCGCCTCGATCAGGTCCCGCTTGTCGCGTATCCGCTCCTTCAAGAGGTATGCGCGGCCACCCGTTCCCTGCTCGAGCAGACTGATCGCGTACGCCGGCTCGGCGTACTGGCTGAGCACGACGACGCCGACCTCGGGACGGGTCTCGCGCAACCTCCGCGCGATCCGAACCCCCTCCTCGGCGCCGGACGGCGGCATCCGGATGTCGGTGACCACGACCTCGGGGTCCCAGGTATCGATCGCCTTCTGCAGCTCCTTTCCGTTCGTGCACACGGCGACAAGCTCCACGCTCGGCGATGCGCTGAGCACAGCGGTGAGAAACTCGCGGATCACGTACGAGTCTTCGGCCACGATGACCCGGACGGGCCTGGAGGCCGCCTCGCCCGCCGGCCGGGGGGCCGGATT
Source organism: uncultured Solirubrobacterales bacterium (assembly GCA_963841535.1). GTDB lineage: Bacteria > Actinomycetota > Thermoleophilia > Solirubrobacterales > Solirubrobacteraceae > Palsa-465. The sequence goes on from CAWJDF010000008.1 coordinate 363,053, forward strand.
CACCTGGTCGCGGGTGGTCCCCAAATGCTGCTCCTCCGCGTGTCGGCGTTCACAATTTCCCAATGAGATCGTCCTCATCGGCCGCGCGGAGCGCAAGGGCGTCCGCCCCCCCGCCGGTGGCAGGCATGCACCCCAGTCCGAGCGACGAGGCGGGCGCGCCTCTCTCATCCGTTCCGGGCGATGCGGGCCATGCGCCGTGGATCATCGTCTCGTGAACCGCCCCGCCACCCCATGGATCACAGCCTCGACTCGACCGCCGGCTCCTCCGGGTCGGCCACACAGCCCGCCTCGGATCAGCCGCGCGACGGGTCGGTCGGTCGGCGGGGCCGTGAGCGCTACGGGCTGCTGCTGTCCGCGATCCTGGCCGCGTTCGTGATCCAGGGCACGGCCACGCCGGGGCCGTGGGAGCAGGTCGCGATCTCCGCACTGCTGGCGACAACGCTTCTGCTCGCGCTGTGGGCGGCCGAAGCGCGGCCCGGGGTCATGCGGCCGGCCATCGCGATCAGCGTGGCGGTGCTCGTCGCCAGCATCGTCGAGGCGGCCTCCGGGAGTGTCGACGGCGCCGCCCCGCGGTTGGCCAATCTCCTGCTGGTGGTGCTCGCCCCCCCGGCCATCGTCGTCGGCCTCATCCGGAGCCTGCGGGCCCGTGGCAGCGTCAGCGTCGAAGCCGTGTTCGGGGTGCTCTGCCTGTACATCCTGGTGGGCATGGGTTTCGCGCTCCTCTACGGGGCGCTCGCCAACCTCAGCGGGCAGTTCTTCGCCGGCGGGATCAAGGCGACGACCCCGCGGTGCCTGTACTTCAGCTTCACGACGCTCACCACGACTGGGTACGGGGACCTGACCGCCCAGACGAACGTCGGGCACACGCTGTCGGTGACCGAGGCACTGGTGGGGCAGATCTATCTCGTGACGATCGTGTCCCTGATCGTGTCGAATCTCCGGCCGCGCCGGCGGGAGCGGTGATGCGGTGAGCCCCGGGGGGACCAGCCCGATCGCCTCGACGCGCCCGGCCCGCTCGGTGTCCTGGCTGGCCGAGGCCGAGCGGGTCGACCTGGCGGTCTATGCCGCGATCGCCGGCACCGAGACGCCGCACCTCGATCGCGCGATGCGACGGCTCTCGCAGGCCGCCGACTACTCACGGCTGTCGATCCTGGCAGGCGCGGTCCTGGCGGTCAGCGGTGGACCCAAGGGGCGCCGGGCGGCTGCCTCTGGATTGGCGTCGGTGGCAACGACGGCCGCGATCGTCAACGCGCTCGTCAAACCGCTGGGACGACGTCACCGTCCGGATCGCGCGGCGGAGGACGTGCCGCTCGGGCGCCAGGTGCGGATGCCGCGGTCGCGCTCGTTCCCATCCGGTCACACCGCGGCCGCAGTGGCGTTCGCCACCGGAGTGGGGCGAGTGATGCCGGAGGCCGGGGTGCCGCTGCACGTGTTGGCGACGCTCGTCGCCTACTCGCGCGTGCACACCGGTGTTCACTATCCCGGAGACGTCCTCGCCGGCGCGCTCCTCGGCGCGACGATCTCCGACCTCACTCTCCTACCGTCCGGAGGGCGACTGCGAGCGCGATCGTGCCGATCCCGTTGACGATCAGCCAGATGCCAGTGAGGACGGCCAGCGTCGCGTAGCCGATGTGGGGATCGGAGATGATCACGATCCCGACGACGATCTCGAGCAGCGCGATGACCAGGCTCAAGACGCTCCCACCACCCAGCGTGATCGAGCGCAGTAGGCGAATCGCGCCCACGGCCACGAGCCAGACACCGATCAGCAACCCGATCGCCGCGACCGCGTGGGTCGGATGCCGGATCAGAATGATCCCCACGACGATCCCGAAGATCCCCGCGATCGCAGCCAGCGCCCGATGCTCGGCCGAGTTGGCGAACGACCCCACGAGCTCGACGATCCCGTCCATCAGCAAGAAGATCCCGACGACGACGGCCAGCGTGGCCAGGCTGTTGCTGGGTTTGAGCACGAGGATGACGCCGGCCACCAGGCTGGCCACGCCAAGGAGCGCGAGCAGCCACCAGAGCCGGGCCGCATCGACCGTGTCCCGACGTTCTGCCTCTACACGCAAGTCGTCACACCCCTCAGTTCACTCGTCAGCATCGATGTCGTAGCCGATGGCCATGGCCAGCCGGGGCGCCGTCGACACGACACGCGCGAGACCCACGGCCGGAGCCACGGCGACCAGCACGCCCACGATCTCGTCTTCGGTGGCGCCGGCCGCGAGCGCTCGGTCCACGGTGGCGCGGAGCGAGCTTGTGGCGGCACCCAGCGCGAGCAGAGCGCCCAGCCGGACGAGGATGTCGACTTTCGGCCGCAGCACCGCGGCGCCGGCCGCGTCCGACGTGCCGGTGAGCACGAGGCTGACCGACTCCTCGTCGTTGAGCGCCAGCCGGCGGAGAAGCCGTTCGCCCTCGTCCACGGCGACTGAGGCTAATCGCCGTGGTGTGGGGAACATCCTCCCAACCGGGTGATGCCTCCTCGCCCCGGCGAGCGTCCCACCGGGTGCCTTCCCGGGCGATTCGCGAACCCCGGGCGTGGTGCCGGCCTCCCCCAACACGGAGGCTTGCGCCCTTGCTCAGGGCGACCGGCTCGGAGACAAATGTCCCCAGCGGCTTCAGCCTGCCGTCCCCCGAGCATCGATGACCCCCGCCGCCATAGCCCCCGCCGTCCGCCAGCGCTCGCGCTCCAAGACCCGCGACGTCCACCCGCCGCTGGCGCTCCAAGCGAGGCCGCGGCCGGCCGCGCCACGGGCGGGCCTGGTCAGCCGCGCCCGGCTCGTCGGGAACCTCGTGGAGGCTTCGGACGCCAGGCTCGTGGCGATCGTGGCCCCGCCCGGCTATGGAAAATCGACCCTGATCGCCGAATGGGCGGCAAACGACAAGCGGCGCTTCGTGTGGCTGGCACTCGCGGAGACCAAGCTCGACCACTTAGCAGCAGCCGACTGCGTCCGTAGCGCGGTTCGCGCGCTGCCGGCAGCCGCGCGTCCGGTCGTGGCGGTCATCGACGACGCACACCTGCTCGCGCCCGAGGCTCTTCGCGCAATCGCCGACCACCTGCTCGAGGAGCTGCCAGAGGGCTCGACGCTGGCCGTGGCCTCGCGCTGCGAGCCTTCGCTCGCGCTTGCGCGGTTGCGGGCGAACCGCGCGCTCGTCGAGGTACGGCTCGGCGACCTCGCGATGACTCCCGCCGAGGCGGCCATCCTGCTGCGGCACGCGGGGCTCGAGCTGCGCTTCGAAGCGGTCCAGGCGCTGGCTCGCCGTACCGAGGGCTGGCCGGCGGCGCTCTACCTGGCGGCGCTCTCGGTGCGCGAGCAAACGGACGAGGACGATGCGGCGACCCACCTGTGCGGAGAAGATCACCTTCTCGCCGAGTACATCCGCGACGAGGTCGTGGCGGGGCTGTCCGATGAGCTGATCGACTTCGCGGTCGAGACCTCGGTACTCGACGAGCTGTCAGGACCGGCGTGCGATGCCCTCCTGGGGTGCCGTGGTTCGGGCCTGCGCCTGAGCAAGCTCGAGCGCGCCAGCCAGTTCCTGCTCCCGCTCGACTCGGCCCACGACCGGTACCGGTGGCATGGCCTGGTACGCGACGTGCTCGAGGCGCAACTCCGCCGCGGCGACCCTGACATGGCTCGCGCGCTGCACATCCGAGCCAGCTCCTGGTGCCAGGCGCGCGGCGACGGCGAGGAGGCGATCGATCACGCGGTCCGCGCGCGCGACGCGGTGCTGACCGGAGATCTGCTCTGGTCGGGCATCCTCTCCTTCCTGACTCAGGGCCGCAACGAGGTGGTCCAGGGCTGGCTGGCCGAGTTCTCGAGCGCGGAGCTTGCCGGCTATCCGCCGCTGGCACTGTCGGCGGCCTACAGCCACCTGGCGGCGGGCAACGCCTCGGAGGCGCGCCACTGCGCGATCACCGCCGCCGCGGCCGTCGAGCGCGCGGGTGACGAGTCGGCGTCGCTCACCGCCGGCCTGGCCGGCATCGAGGCGATGGTCGCCCCGGCCGGAGTGGCCGGGATGCGCGATGCCGCCGCCCGGGCGTGCGCGCTCCAGCCTCAGGACGGCCCCTGGCGCCCGCTGTATCTGTTCCTCCACGGCGCCGCGCTGCACCTGAGCGGAGACGACGCCAGCGGTGCGCGGCTGCTCGGGGAAGCAGCCAACCTGTGCGACCCGACCGCCCCGACTGTGTCGTCGATGTGCCTGGCGCAGGCCGCGATGATCGCGATGGAGCGTCAGGAATGGGACACCGCAGCCGATCTGACCGACCAGGCGGTCGAGGTGATCGCGGAGCGGGGTCTGGACGGCTATCCAATGTCCGCGCTTGCGTTCGCGGCAGCGGCCGCCGTCCGCGCCCACGATGGTCGCGTCGACGAGGCCAAGCTCGATCTTCGCCGCGGCATCGACCTGCTGACCTCGCTGGGCGACTTCATTCCGTGGTACGGCGCCGAGGCGCGCATCCTGCTCGCACACGCCTCGTTGTGGCTGGCCGACATCGTCGGGGCGCGCACGCTCTTGGCCGAGGCCTCGCGACTCGCGCGCAGGACGCAGGGGGCCGTGATCTTCCAGCGCTGGTTCGACAACGCCTGGTCATGCATGGACGCGATGGCCGAGACCAGGCTGGCCGGACCCTCGTCGCTGACGATCGCCGAGCTGCGGATCCTGCGCTTCCTCCCGACCCATCGATCCTTCCGGGAGATCGCCGCTCAGCTCGGGGTGTCCGCGAACACGGTCAAGACGCAGGCGCACGCGGTGTACCGCAAGCTCGGGGCCGCCTCCAGATCCGAGGCGGTGGCGCGCGCGATGGACGCCGGCCTGCTCGGTCAGTAGTTCGGTAAGGGCGGTCTACGGGCTCGGGCGATCGAGGGGCTCGTAGCCCATCGCCAGTGCCAGACGAGGTGCGGCGGCCACTACATCGGCCGAGCCCGCCGCGGAGCCGGCGGCCACCAACACGGCAACCAGGGCATCGTCGTCCGCGCCCGTGGTGCTCGCGAGCTCCACCGCCCAGCGCAGGGATTCGGTCGAGGCGCCGACGACGAGGAGCGCAGCAAGGTGGACGAGCATCCTGGTTCTCCTGTCGAGGGCCGACGCGGCCCGCTTCATGCCGCCGGTGAACGTGGGCGCCGGCGCCAGGACGGTATGGACCGAGCGCTCGTCGTGCCTCGCCAGCAGGCGAAGCAGGTCGCACCCTTGGCTCGCCACTTCCTCGGTGCTCATTCCTTCCACGCTCATCAGGTCAGTGCTTGAACGCCGCCGCGTCCTCGGGCGAGCGCTGGGGCAGCGGCCCGCTGAGCGACTCGAGCCAGCCCGTCTGCTTGCGGAGGCCGTGGAGGAAGAGGTCGGCCATATCGTGCGACATGCCGGCACGCACTACGACTCGCAGCACCGCGAGGTCCTGGCGATTCTCGGGGAACGTGTAGGCCGGCACGAGCCACCCCTGCTCACGAAGGCGTGCTGACACGTCGAACACGGTGTAGTTCTTGACCTCAGGGGCCACCGTGAAGGCGAACACCGGGAGGTCGCTGCCATCGGTGATCAACCGATATGGCCCCATCGCGGCGATCTCTCGAGACAGGTGCTGGGCGACGGAGCTCGAGCCGCGCTGCACGGCGCGGTACCCCTCGGCGCCCATGGAGACGAACATGAAGTACTGCGCGATCACCTCGCTGCCCGGGCGAGAGAAGTTCAGCGCGAACGTCGGCATCGATCCGCCCAGGTAGTTGACGTCGAACACGAGATCCGGTGGCAGCGCGTCCGCGTCGCGCCAGATCGCCCAACCGACCCCGGGATACACGAGCCCGTACTTGTGACCAGATGCGTTGATCGACTGGACGCGAGGCAGGCGGAAGTCCCATTCGAGATCGGGCTGCACGAACGGCGCGATGAATCCGCCGGAGGCGGCGTCGACGTGCACCGGGACGTCGGGACCGCCCGCCTCGGCGAGCTGGTCGAGCGCGGAGCAGATCTCGGCGACCGGCTCGTAGCTGCCGTCGAACGTGGACCCGAGGACGCTGACCACGCCGATCGTGTTCTCGTCGCACAGCGCGGCCGCCTGCTCCGGCCCCAGATGGAACCGCTCACCCTCCATCGGGGCGAGCCTCGGTTCGATGTCCCAGTAGCGGCAGAACTTCTCCCAGCAGACCTGCACGTTGGTTCCCGTGACCAGGTTGGGGCGATCGGTCGGCTTGCCGGAGGCCTTCATCCGCTCCCGCCAACGCCACTTGAGCGCCAGCCCGCCGAGCATCGCCGCCTCGCTCGAACCGGTGGTCGACGTGCCCGTCACGTCGGCCTCGCCCGGGGCATGCCACAGCCGGCCGATGATGTTCACGCAGCGTCGCTCGATCTCCGCGGTCTGGGGATACTCGTCCTTGTCGATCATGTTCTTGTCGGCGGTCTGAGCCATCAGCGCAGCGGCGCGCGGCGGCATCCAGGTGCTGACGAACGTGGCCAGGTTCAGCCGGGCACTGCCGTCCAGCAGCAGCTCGTTCGAGATCAAGTCATAGGCGACCTCGGTGCCGGTGCCCTGCTCGAAGAGCCGGTCGTGACAGAGATCCTGGATGCGCTGCTCGAACACAAGCGCAGGGGCAGCAGGTCGGCCCTCGCTGGTCGCGGTCATGGGTCCTCGCTTGGTGGTTGAATGCGCGGACTACGGTGCCGCCCGGGCAGCCCGGGCGCATCATCCGGAAGGGGTGAGGTCGGCGGGCGGGCGCTAGTCGCCGAGCGGGTGCTCGACTTCGGGCAGCCGGTCGAGGGCGCTTCGCAGATGAGTCAGCGCCTTGCGACCTGAGCGCTCGGCGCGTATCCACGCGAGGGCGCCGGGCGCCTCCCAGGCCGCGAACAGCGGGGCGCCGACGCTCACGGCGACCACCAGCGGAACGACGGCCGTCGGCGCGTGAGCCAGGATCGCGGCGGCGCAGATCGCCATGCCGATCAGCGCGGTGACTAGCGCCACGGCGAGCACGAGACGCGGCTGCAGGCGCGAGGTGAAGCGCCGCGTCACCACGGGACTGTCGTCGAGCGGTTCGCCACCTCCCATCGCGGCGAGTCTACCCGCGGGGGTGCGCTCCAATCGCCGGAGCGGGCGCCGCTGGGGCGTCGGCGCCGCGACCCTCGCCGGCCGCTTCGGGAATCAGCAGCAGAGCGCCGATCAGGAAGCCGACGCCGCCCAGCCACGTCCCAGCGTTCGCGATGCGCGCGCTCAAGGGCTCGCCGGTGGACGGCTCCAGCAGCGACGCGATCGCCGAGATGCCGAAGGCGATCGATCCGCCCAGGTTCAGCGCGACGATCTTCCACGCCAGCGTGCGGCACCTGAGGCACAGCCATCGATGGCAGACCTCGGCGAACGCAAGCTCGCTCGAGATCAAGAATGCGATCGAGCCGAAGGCATCCGGTGCCCACACGCGCGTGTTGCTCTGATGCGTGGTCAGGCTGTGGTTGAGCGCAGCGAACGTGCTGATGTTGAAAAGCAAGGTCCCGATCAGCTGCACGACGGCCGACAGCCAGTCGATCCGCCGTGGCTCCCAGGAGGCCGGGCGCCAGCGATGGCGACGCCTGGCGGCGGCGATCCCCCGTTCGGCGTTGACGGCCTCCGACCACTGGAGGTAGGCCGCCGTGGTGAAGAAGATCGACCCGACGAAGAACGTCACCCCGATCGCGGGCCGAGAGGACAACGCCCACTGCGACGCGATCCCCCCGGCGATGAAGCACGCCGACCCGAGCGCGAACAGCACCGCCATCCACCAGCTCCGCTGCTTCGGGCGCCACCACACCGGCGGCTTGGCGTCGTGCAGCGCGGCGGGTCCCTGAGCGTCCGTGCGTGAGGCCACGGCCACGCGTGCCGCCGACCGCTTTCGATGCCTGCGCGATTCCCATCTCACCCGGCTGCCGTCGGGGCGCCGGAACTCCTCGGTTGTGACAAACACGCCCGGGCCCGCCGAGGAGACCCGCTCCCAACCCTCCGGCAGCTGCACGTAGCCGCTCATCGCTCGATCCCTGTGGAAACGACCCGGCCCGGCGCGGATGCTGCGCCGGGCCAGGCGCCTGGATATGGCGCGCACGATCGCACCGGCCACCTTCAGGCGCCTCACCTCAATCAGGTGATGTACGCGGCACGGTGGGATCGGAGCATTCTCCGCAGTGATGGAGGGGCGCGACACAGGCTTCCCCGGGCCGGCCGGAGCGACGCGATGATCGCCCGGAGGATGTGGTCGATCCTCGCTCTCGCATTGGGGCTCGGCGCGATCGTTCTCGCGATCGTGACGGCGGTGAGCGCGTTCCCGAGGGGACTGACCGTGCTCGCGTGCGGGGTCCTCGCGGTATGGGCGGCCTGGTATGCGGTTCGCCGCCGGGGAGCCGCGCGAGCCGTGGGTCTGGGCGTCGCGGCGCTGCTGCTATGCGTCGCGATCCTGCGCGTGATCACGGAGGGACGAGTGCTAGAGGACCTGCTCGTGTTGGCGGGGATCGCCGGCGGGCTCGCCGCGGCACGCAAGGCGTTCGAGCCGAAGGCAGAGCTGCCGCGCGCAACCCGGCCGGACCGACCCGTCCTGTTCTACAACCCGCTGTCCGGCGGTGGGAAGGCCCAGCGCTTCCATCTGGTCGAGGAAGCCCGCCGGCGCGGGATCTCCACGGTCGAGCTCCACCGCGGCGATGACCTCGAGCAGCTTGTGCGGACCTCGGTTACACGAGGGGCCGATGCGCTTGCCATGGCGGGAGGGGACGGCTCGCAGGCGATCGTGGCGATGATCGCCGCCGAGCTCGGGCTGCCCTACGCCTGCATCCCGGCGGGGACGCGCAACCACTTCGCGCTCGATCTGGGGGTGGACCGCGACGACGTGGTCGGCGCGCTCGACGCGTTCGTGGACGGCAGCGAGCGCCGCGTTGACCTGGCCGAGGTGAACGGACGCATCTTCGTGAACAACGTCTCGCTCGGGTTGTACGCCGACGCGGTGCAGCGACCCGGATACCGAGAGGCCAAGCTGCACACGCTGCTGGACACCGTGCCCGACGTCCTCGGGACGGACGCCCATCCTGCGGAACTGCGCTGGGGCAGCGGCGAGGCGGCGCGATCGGCAGTTGCCATCCTGGTGTCCAACAATCCGTACCGTCTGGGTCGCGCGCTCGGCTCGGGCACCCGACCGCGGCTCGACGGTGCCGAGCTAGGTGTCGCTTTGCTGGCGCCCGTCGCGTCGGGTCGGGATGGACGCCCGGCACGCAGACTGGCGATGCGCCAGTGGACCGCGACGAGCTGCGAGATCGACGCGCAGTCGCCGGTCGCGGCGGGGATCGACGGCGAGGCCACCCATCTCGACTCGCCTCTGCGCTTCCGCATCCGACCGGGAGCGTTGCGGGTCCGAATCGCGCGCAAGCATCCAGGCGCGTCACCGTCCGCGCTCATGCCGGACACACCATGGCGGACCATCCACGCGCTGGTGTCCTTCGTCGTACGTGGCGGGCCGCCGTCCGCCACGTAGCCTCGAGCGGTCGGCTCCAGGGGCGACTGAGTCGCTCATCCCTTTCGGGTGATGACCGGCCGCGGCGGGCCTCGGATGCTTCTCGTGGGCGTGAACCGCACGTCCGGCTCGGTTCCGGGGCAGAACACGGCGCCGGGCTCATCGGAACCGTCAGAAGGGAGACAAAGGAATGGCGACGCTTGTTGCGATCGGCTATCCGGATCAGGGAACCGCTGAGCAGGCCAGGCAGACGGTCTCGGAGCTGGAGGCTGAGCTGATCATCCAAGCTGACCAGGTCGCATCGATCTCACGGGACCTCGACGGCAAGTATCACGTGCACACCTCGCACGGCGGCGCGTCCGCCGGCGGCGGCGCATGGTGGGGCGGCTTCTGGGGCCTGCTGTTCGGGTTGCTGTTCTTCATCCCGTTCGCGGGCTTGGCCGTCGGCGCCGGAATGGGAGCGTTGTTCGGTCACTTCGGCGCGAAGGGGATCGACAAGGCGTTCCAGGAGCAGGTGCGCGACTACGTCAAGCCGGGGACCTCCGCGCTGTTCATGGTGATCGAGCAGGCGACGCCCGACAAGGCGGTCGCCGCGCTGCAGCAGTACGGCGGGACTGTCATCCGGACCTCGCTGTCCGACGAGGACACCAAGAAGCTGCAGGAAGCCCTCCAGCCGCCGGTTCCGGTCTCCTGAGACTGGCTACGGCAACGACCTGAAAGGAGATCACCCATGCCCGTAGTTGGAGCGGACACGCACCAGACCCTCACGGATCTGTCCGCGGGCAAGTACGACGCCCTCGAGCGGGCGGTCGGGCTCCGGGAAGCAGACCGGGCGGCCAGCGGTCTCGATGAGCGCACGTTCGCGCTGGTCAAGATCGCCGCCCTGATCGCGTTGGACGCGCCGCCCGCGTCGTATGCATGGCAGCTCGGCAACGCGCTCGCCGTCGACGTGACGCCCGAAGACATCCTCGGCGTGCTCGTCGCCGTCGCCCCGCAAGTCGGAGGACCGCGGGTGATCGCGGCCGCGCCCGAGATCATGCTGGCGCTCGGCCTCGACATCGACGGCGTGGAGTAGGGGGTCGCGATGCCTCTCCTCCGCCGACGACGTCCACTTCTTCGCGCCGCCGCTGTCGGCGGCGGCGCGTACCTCGCTGGGAAGCACCGCGCAGCCAGCCAGCAGGAAGAGCAGGACCAGGCCTTCAACGAAGGCCAGCAGTCGGCGATGGCGGCGGCGCCACCGCCGGCGGCGCCGGCTGCGCCGGCCGGGGTCAGCTCCGATGACGTCGGCCGCCTGCAGGAGCTCGGCAAGCTCCACGAGCAGGGCATTCTCACCGACGAGGAGTTCGCCCGGCAAAAGGCCCTCATCCTCGGGTGAGCTGCACCTGCGTGGGAGGTTCCTCGTCCCGGACCGGAGCTCTCCAGAGCCAGGGACGAGGTCCTCGCACGCGGTGGGGATGCTTCGGGGACGGGGTGATCACCAAGGATGAAGTGGGATCTCACGGTTGTCGCCCTGGCCGTCCTCGCGGTCGCGACGGTGTCGCGGCACCTGACCGGCTCGGCGGTGACCCCGACGATGCTGTTCGTGGGGCTGGGTCTGCTGCTCGGGCCCCTTGTCGTCGACGAGTTGAAGCTGGACCCGGCCAGCGCCACAGTCCGCACGCTCGCCGAGGCGACGCTCGCCGTCGTGCTGTTCCTCGACGCATCGCGGATCAAGCTGCGTGCCCTGCGTCACGAGTACGCGGTCCCGCTTCGCCTGCTCGGTATCGGGCTCCCCCTCACGATCGTGCTCGGCACGGCGGCGGCGGTAGCCCTCTTCCCGCAGATGACCGTCGCCGAGGCACTGGTGCTGGCCGTGGTGCTCGCCCCCACCGACGCCGCGCTCGGCGAGGCGGTGGTCAGCGACGAGCGGCTGCCGTCCCGAATTCGCCAGGGCCTGAACGTCGAGAGCGGGCTCAACGACGGCATCTGCGTCCCGTTGCTGCTGGTGGCGCTCGCCGTGGCGGACGTCGAGTCCAACCAGGTCGGAGCTCACCACGCGTTCACGATCGTCTGGGAGGAGATCGGCTACGGGATCCTGGCCGGTGTGGCCGCCGGTTCGCTGAGCGCGGCCGCGACCTGGATCGGCACGCGCCGTGAGTTGATCGCCGGGTCATGGCTGCAGCTCATCCCGCCCGCGGCGGCAGCGCTCGCCTATGGCACCGCCGCCGCTCTCGGCGGCTCCGGGTTCATCGCGGCGTTCGTCGCCGGCCTGCTCTTCGGAGGTCTCGTCAACCCAGAGTCCGAACAGGCCTCGCGGTTCGCCGAGGAGGGCGGGGAGTTGCTGGGGGGCGTGACATTCCTCGTCTTCGGCGCGGTCCTCCTGGGCGCCGCGCTCGAGCATATGAGCTGGCAGGTGGCACTCTATGCGGCGCTGAGCCTCACCCTGGTTCGGATGCTTCCGGTCGCGGTGGCGATGATCGGCAGTGGCGCGAGCATGCCGACGATCGGCTTTCTCGGCTGGTTCGGGCCGCGCGGCCTGGCCTCGATCGTGTTCGCCGTGATCGTCGTGCAGGAGGCGCACCTCGCCGCCACGAGCACGATTCTGGTCACGACCTATTGCACGATCGGGATCTCGGTGCTGGCGCACGGCGCCTCGGCGGCTCCCCTCGCGGTCCGTTACGCACGCTGGTATGAGTCGCGGATCCGCGACGATCTCATGGAGAAGGTTGCGGCGCCCGGCCATCGACCGCGGGGGCCGCGAGCTCTCGCGGCCGCTGCAGGGCGGAGCGCCAGCGCATCAGAAGCTCGTGCACGCCCTCCGCGCCCACGACCGGCGCGTCCGGCATCGCCAGCGCCACCGGATGGAGGATGAACGGCTGGGTCTGCGGTCCGCCCAACCCTCCGTGGAAGGAGATCAGCTCCTCGAACGCGCAGGCCTGCTCGAGCTCGGGGTCGTAGAAGCTGTTGACCATGATGTCCGCGACGTGCGCGAAGCCGTCGGTCCGGCGCAGGTGGTCCGCCGCTCGGGGTCCGAACGGCGCGAGCGGGTCCTCCCCCTCGACCCGATCGTCTTGGAGGTTGCGCACTCCGCGAGCGCCCAGCACCACCGCACCCCGCTCACGTGAGCGAACCAGGAGGAAGCCGATGTGCGGATGGTGGCGCAGCTTCTCGATCAAATGTGGATGACGTTCCTCGATCTCTTCCAGGTACAGCCGCCGCGGCTCCTCCATCAGCGAGATCAGGCCTAGGTTGCCGGACGCCAGCGCGATGACCTCGGCATCCTGGGGACGCTCGCCGTCCTCATCGGAGGGGCGGCCCGTGGCCTCGGCCACGGCATGCGCGACCGCGGCGTCGTTCTCGTCGCCGGCCCCGACGCGGGCGACCTTGCCGGAGCTGAGCGAGCGCTCGACCAGCGTCTGCAGGTCGTACCCGTTGCGCTGCTTGAACGTCGCCCCCTGCGTCTGCCCGTGGTCGGAGAGCACGACGATCTCGTAGGGCCGTGGCGCGTAGCGCCGGGCGCGCGCGATCCGGCCGAACTGCTGGTCGAGCTTGCGCAGCGCCTCGAGCGTGTCGGGCCGCTCCAGGCCCGAGTGGTGAGCCACCTCGTCGTAGCTCGAGAACGTCGCGTAGACCACCGGGCGTCCCCGCATCATGTCCGTCAACACCCCGAACACGATCAGGTCCCTGACCGCCACGCACATGGTCGCGCGGAGGAACGGATACACCCCGCCGCGGGGACCGCGCGGCCACACCCCGCGCCGCCGCTGGCGCACCGCCGCGAGCCTCTCGAGGATCACCTCCCAGAAGAACAGCACGAGCACGCGGGTGACGTTGAAGCCGTTGGCCAGGAACGCCCGGTAGCCGGGGTTGGCCCGCTTCTCGGCGCTCAACCGGCTCACGGTGAGGATCACGGCGTCCGCCTCGCCGGAGAACAGATTGCCTCGGCTGGCCCCCTCCCCCGTGAGCAGCCCGCGCCCGCTGGCCAGGCGGCGCTCGATCTCGGCGCAGTCCCCGGCCGATGAGCAGCTCATCACCTTGCCGGTCTCCTTCTCGACCCAGCGGAAGGCCGGAATGTCCTCGTTGGAGCCGAGCAGGATGCCGGCCTGGCTGGCGCCCGTCTGCGAGCTGAGATCGGGCTCCCACCCGTCGAGCCGGTGCGTGCCGGCCTCGAGCCAGCCGGCCATCTGGGGCGTTGACCCGTCACGCATGGCGCGCTGGAGCACTGGCCGGGCCAGTCCGTCGATCTCGAGGAACAGGATCCCCGGCACGTCGGTGCGCGCCCCCCCGCCCTGGCGCCGCGCGATCCGGCGAATCACCCGCAGCGAGTAACCCTCGTCGTCGTTGACGCCGAGGATCATCTCGAGCACCAGGCTCGCCGCCGAGCTGACCAGGGCCGCGGCCAGCGCCGAGCCGTACGAGCTCACCTGGATCGAGTTCGGGTCGATGCGCGCGGCGAGCCTGAAGATCACCGCGTCCAGCGCCAGAACAAGGATGAAGCCCAGCCCGAGTGTGAACGGCAGGCGCAGCGCGGCGAGGATCGGCGGGAGAATCGCGTTCAGGGTCGCGATCAGGAGCGCGGCGATGAGCGCGTCGGCGAAGCGGCCGACGCTGACGCCGGGCACGATCGCCGCCGCGACGAACACCGAGGTACCGGTGACGAGCCACGACAGCAGCACGTGCAGGACACGAATGCGTGGTGCCTGCGGGTTCCACGTCATCTCCTCGCCGTAGGAATCGTCAGTGGCTACCGCTGTGCCTGCGTCCGAGCCGGTCGAGTCCATGCGCCGGATGATCTCGCCCGCGTCGGTGCTTCATTTCATCCGCATCGGATGATGGACGCCACCGGGGCCGCTGCGACGATCGCCAGTCATGACAGCGACAGAAGTTCCCTTCGAGGTGGTACCGCACCTCACCGTCGATGAGCGGATCGCGCGCGGCAAGGCGGCGCGCGTGGAGGTTCCGCGGTCCCGCCACGCCGAGTACGAGGCACCCGCCGACCGGCCCGACCCGGTCGACCTGCTCGAGGTCCAGGCGCACACCCGCGTCCCCGAGCTCGTCCCGATTCGCTACGGCAGGATGCTCGTCTCGCCGTTCACCTTCTACCGCGGCGCCGCGAAGATCATGGCCAGCGACCTGGCAGGGACTCCCCGCTCGGGCCTGTCGGTGCAGTGCTGCGGCGACGCGCACCTGTCGAACTTCGGCGTGTTCGCCTCAGCGGACCGGCGGCTGGTGTTCGACATCAACGACTTCGACGAGACTTTGCCTGCCCCCTGGGAGTGGGACGTTAAGCGACTCGCGGCGAGCATGCTGATCGCGGCCCGCGACAACGGCTATGCGGTCAAGGACCAGGAGCGGATCGTGCTCGACACGGTCACCTCCTACCGCGAGACGATGCGAACGTTCGCCGGGATGCCGAACCTGGCCGTGTGGTACGCCCGCCTGGAGATCGAGCCACTCCTGACCGAGCACGCCTCCCAATTCAAGGCCCGCATGGTCAAGCGGACCGCGGACGCGCTCGCGAAGGCCAGGACGCGCGACAGCATGTCGGCGTTCTCGAAGTTGACGCAGCGCTCGAACGGCCGGACGCAGATCGTCGACCGCTCGCCGCTGATCGTCCCGCTACGCGCACTGGTCGCCGATGGCGAGGAGGAGGTGCTGTTCGAGTACCTGCACAGGCTGCTGCACAGCTTCCGTCGGTCGCTCGACCACGACCGTCGCGTCCTGCTCGAGGAGTTCGAGCTAGCCGACTTCGCGCGCAAGGTGGTCGGCGTCGGCAGCGTCGGCACGCGCGCGTGGATCGCGCTGTTGTTCGGCCGTGACGGGTCAGACCCGCTGTTCCTGCAGATGAAGGAGGCCGAGGCATCGGTGCTCGAGGAGCATGTCGGCAGGAGCGAGTTCGAGAATCACGGCCAGCGGGTGGTGATGGGTCAGCGGCTGACCCAGGCCTCGAGCGACATCTTCCTCGGCTGGGTTCACGTCCCGGCGGGGCTCGACGGCCTGGCCCGCGACTTCTACGGCCGGCAGCTCAAGGACTGGAAGGGCTCGGCGGAGATCGAGCAGATGGTGCCAACCGGAATGTCGGTGTACGGCAAGTTGTGCGGCTGGACGCTCGCACGCGCGCACGCGCGCACCGGCGACCGGATCGCGATCGCCTCCTATCTGGGCGGCGGCAACGCGTTCGACCGTGCGATCCTGGAGTTCTCCAAGGCGTACGCCGATCAGAACGATCGCGACTACCAGGCACTCGTCGGCGCGGTCAGGAGCGGCCGGGTCAAGGCTGAGACGGGGCTCTGAGTCAGTCGCACTTCGACGACGTCGCGGACACGAAGCCGTCGATGGCCGTGACCACTGCCTTCACCTGACCGGGAACCTGAACGATCGTCGCGGGACTCGGCGAGCTGGTCAGCTGCTTGACCGTGGTCGAGAGCGCGTCGACCGAGCTCTTCACCGCGCTCGTCTCGTTGGGAAAGTCGCTCTTGGCGCTGGATACCGCGCTCTGGGCGTCCGTTTGGATCTTGGTCACGGCCGAGGTCAGAGCGCTGGTCCCGTTCTTCACGACGTTGGTCTCGGGAAGCGCCTTGACCGAGCTCTTGAGGCTGGCCACCGATGAGCAGTAGGACGGCTTGCTGCTGCTGCCGCCGCACCCGGCGACCAGCGCCACCGCGACCGCCACCGCCACCGCCCACACCCGGCCGCCACTAATCATGAAGCAGCCGGGCCTTGGCGGCCTGGTATTCGTCCGGCGTGATCTCGCCGTGGTCGCGCAGATCGGCCAGCTGTCTGAGCTGCTCGGGGGTCGTCGCCTGTCCCCCCGCTGGGGCGGCGGCGCTCCCGTGGGCTCGGCTGCCAGCCCAGCGGGCGCGGATGGCCTGCCTGGCCGCGCCGGGCCGGGCATCCGGAAACTCGCGCACGGTCTGGCGGATCAGCACCTCGGTGCCGACGAGCGTCATCAACGTGAACACGATGATTCCCGCCGGCTTGCCGGTGGCCGGGATCGGGTTCCAGATGAAGACCAGGGCCAGGATCCCCAGCGCGATCGCGTAGGTCGCCACGGGCCGCTCGCGCAGGAACGGAGCGATCGCCTGCCGGCCGAGGCGAGCCGGACGGGCCGGCCCGGCAAACCATGCGGCGGCGATCAGTATCACGGCCACGAAGATGACCGCGCCGGCCACCTCGCTCAGCAGGCCGGTGCCGATGGCGATCGTGGCGCGGATGGCCGGCCGGAGGGTCGCGTCGTCGGTCAGCGAGTTCGTGAGCTGCGACTCGAGCAGCTTGCGCCCGAACAGGACCAGGACACCGGCGAAGATGGCCGCGAAGCCGATCGTCATCAGAGTCCGTCGGCGCTGGCCGCGTGAGAGGGCAAGGGCCAGCACGTAGAGCAGTGGGACCAGGATCGTCAGCCACAGTGCCAGGCCTTTGATGGCGTTCCCGACGTTCTCGAGGAACTTCACCTGGTCCGACTTGGCCACGGTGAGGTTGGCGACGTTAGGCGGGAGCTTTTCGCTCAGGTTCGACGGCAGGCCGAGCCGCGTGGCTACGTCGTCGAGGATCGCGCCCAGGTTCAGCGTGACGACGCCTTGGTTCACCTCGACGGAGCCTTTGCCCCCGTTGACGATCGCGATGAACGTCTTGTCGGCCGCGCGGTTGGCCTGGGCCCAGAGCGCCTGGACCCGAGGCCGGCTCAACGCGAGCTCCGTGCCCTGCACGGCGGCGTTGCGCAGTGCTCCGGCCGCCGGGGCGGCCAGCGATTGGAGCGCCGGAGGCAGCCCTGATTTGATCACACCCGGGACGTCGGCGTTGGCGTACAGCTGATCGACCAGGTAATTGGCCGTGGCGCTCCGGATGTCGGGGTTCTCGAGCAGCTGAGTGCTCGTGTTCGACCACTGGTCGGGGTTGAACAGGAGCCGGTTGGCCCAGATCGCGAACATCGCGACGATCAGGAGCAGCGTCGTCACCCCGATCAGGGCCCTAACGCCGATCAAGCGCCGGCGCGAGATGACGCGTTCTCGGGTCTCTCCGCCCGATCCCTCGTGCGGCTGGGCCGCGCCCGTCTCGGTCTCGGAGCCGGCGCTCGTCCCGTTGTGCTCATCGGCTTCCACAGCAACCCCGATGGTCGCGCCCTGTCGCGATCGGACATCGTCTGATTCGGGTGATGGCGGACGGTGGCGCCGGCGTGAGGATGTGCCCGAATGAGCTCCAACAACCACAGAACCACCTCAGGCCCACGGGTTCTGCGTCCGCTTGTGCACATCGGCGGCCGCGCGGCCGCGTCCACGCTCAAGCCGTTCACGGGCGTGATCGAGGCCGCCGCCGAGGCGGGGATCACGCTGGAGCGGCGGGCCGTCGACCGGGTGCTCGAGAGCGACGAGCTCGAGCGCGTCCTCACGGCGGCGATCAACAGCACCCACGTGCAGGCCGCGCTCGAAAACGCGCTGGCCAGCGATTCGGCCAAGCGCCTCATCGACAGCTTGTTCGAGAGCGGCCTGATCGACCGGTTCCTCGATCGGTTGCTGGCGAGCGACGCGCTGTGGCACATGATCGACCAGATCGCGGCGAGCCCGACGGTCACGGCGGCGATCTCGCAGCAGGGCCTCGGCTTCGCCGATCAGGTCGGCGGTGAGGTCCGCGATCGCTCTCGCAAGGCCGACGACTGGGTTGAACGTACGGCCCGCCGCCTGATCCATCGCTCGCCACGGCCGCTGCCGCCGGAGCCCGAGCTGGGCATGTGATGGTCAGCCTGCCGGAGGCCGGGACGACGCCGGCGCCGGCCGCGGCTGCGCCGGCGCCGGACGTCCGCTACGTCGGACTGGTCACACGCGCCATCTCCTTCGCGGTCGACGCGGTGGTGATCAACGTCGTCGCGACGATCGTGGGCGTCGGGGCAGCGCTGATCCTCTCGCTCCTGCACCTACCTACGACAGTCCGGACGATCCTGACCGCGACGGGTGCCGTCGCGTACGTCCTCTGGCTCGTCGGCTACTTCGTGGTGTTCTGGTCGACGACCGGCCAGACGCCGGGCGCTCGGTTCCTGCAACTCCGGGTCCAGACCGCGGACGGCCAGGCCCTCAAGCCGCGCGTCGCGCTTCTGCGCTGCGCCGGCGTGCTGCTCGCGGCGCTGCCGCTGTTCGCCGGCTTCGCGCCGGTTCTGTACGACCAGCGCCGACGGGCGTTTCAGGATTGGCTGGCCGGCACGGTCGTGGTGGAGGCGCCGGCGCTCTCGACCGCCGGGGCCCTGCGGCTGAGAAAGCGGTCCGAATATGAGGCCCTGCGTTCGGCCGAGCCGCACGGTACGCCACCCCCCGGGACAGTCGGACCTCCTCAGCCTTCGGCGGTCGATTCAGCCACCCGGACGGTATCTCCGGACGCCGCCGCGGGTCCGGCCAGCGCGATCAGATAAGCGACGACCACGCCGACGATGATCAGCGGCTCGTCGCCGGTCCCGGCCTTGACCGTGAGCAGCGTGGCGAGCACGACCGCGGACAGCGGCAACCGGAGAATGGCCACGGTGGCCGCCCCCAGTCCCACCGCGACCGCCGGTGTGAGCGAGAAGCCGGGCAGATGGGAGGCCATGATGCCCCCGGCTGCTCCCAGGAATATTGCGGGGAACGTCGGGCCGCCGCGGAAGCTGCCCAGGCACAGCGAGTAGGCGAGCCCCTTGAACAAGATCAACCAGACGAGCGCCGCCACCGACCACGTCCCCGCCTGTTGCACCAGCCCTGGGAGGGCGTCCTGGCCCGAGAACAGCACCTGGTCCACGCCCTTGCCGCTGGCCCCGTGAAACGCGATGGCCAGACCGGCGACGATCAGGGCGATGAGCGTCGGGTAGAGCAGCGGCCGACGAGTCACGATGCCGTGGGTCGCCCGGCCACCCTGCATGACGAAGCGGGCCACGACGGCGATCGCGACGGCCAGCACGATCGTCCAACCGAACTCCGCCAGGTCGGGATGGCCGAAGTGGGGCATCTGCAGGGGCCCGAGCGCAAATGCGCTGGTGCTGAGACCGGTGAACGAGCCCATCCCGATCGCCACCAGCGAGCCGATGCCCGCGCCGAGCAGCCCGGGAACCAAGATCATCGGCAGCCTTGAACCCCCGATGCCGGTGCCCTCGATGAGGATCACCGCCGCGATCAGCGGGGAGTCGAAGATGAACGAGATGGCCGCAAAGCTCCCGGTGGCGGCGATTACGAGCAGCGCCTGTTGGGGCATCTTCCGGCGCGCCGCCCGGATCGTGAGGAGCGCCGTTCCCGACCCGAGGGCGATCAGGGGCGCCTCGGGACCGAGCACCAGGCCCGACGCGATGGTGGCGAGCCCGGCCAGGATCACGCCGGGCAGGTCGATCACCTTCGGGAGCCCACCGCCCATCGCGAGTCCGTTCGCCGGAAGGTGTCCACCGCGGCCCGGAAGTCGCTCTATGCACAGCGCGACGAGGAGGCCCGCGACGCCGAGCACGGGTAGCGGCCACCACAGTGGCGGGCCGTGTGTGTACCCCAGCGCGTTCGGCAGGTGCGTGTAGAGCTCGCGCTGGAGCTGGTAGATCAGCTCGAGAAAGCACCACGCGGCCAGCGACACCACGACCCCGACGATCGCGGCCACGACGATCAGGAGCATGAAGCGCCGGCTCCGCATCATCGCCGCCGCCTGTTCGGCCGTAGGCTCAGCGGGTGGCGCGCCGGCGCCGGGACGATCGACAGCGGTCGTGGTCAACCTGAGCTCATGCGCCGAGCTCCTCGAGCCGCTCGGCCAGGACGATCCGGCCGGCGGCCTCGACCAGCGCGAGGTGCGAGAACGCCTGCGGGAAGTTGCCGAGGTGCCGGCCGGTCTGGACGTCGAACTCCTCCGCGTACAGCCCGAGCGGCGAGGCGACCTTGATCAGCCGCGTCATCAGGTCGCGGGCCCGCTGCATCTCGCCGATGATCGCCAGAGCCGAGACCAGCCAGAACGAGCAGATCACGAACGTCCCCTCCTTGCCCGAGAGCCCGTCATCGGTCTCGTCGGTCCGGTAGCGCAGCACGAAGCCGTTCTCGGTCAGCTCGTCCGCGATCGCGAGCACGCTCGCGCGGAGCCGCTCGTCCTCATCCGGGAGGAAGCCGAAGATCGCGGCCAGGAGAGTCGAGGCGTCGAGCGACTCGGTCCCGTAGTGCTGCACCAGCACTCCGCGCTGGTCGACGCCGTGCTCGAGGATGTCGGCCTTGATCTCGCTCGCCACCTCGCCCCACTCCGCGGCCAGCGAGCTCTCGCCACGGATCGCCGCGAGCCTGGCGGCACGGTCCATCGCCACCCAGCACATCAACTTGGAGGAGACGTAGTGCTTGGGCTTGCCGCGCGCCTCCCAGATGCCCTGATCGGGCTCGCGCCAGACCGCCCGTGCGCACTCGGCCTGGGCCTGGATGAGCGGCCACAGCCGCCGCGGCAGGCGCTGGCTTCGCCGGGTGTGCAGGAACACCGAGTCCAGAGCAGCGCCGAACACGTCGTTCTGGCGCTGATCGAAAGCGCCGTTCCCGATGCGCACGGGGCGGGCGCCGCCGTAGCCCGAGAGGTCCTCGCGGAGCGTCTCGGTCAGATCCCGGCGGCCGTCGATCCCGTACATGATCTGCAGCGCGCCGTCGTCGTTGCGCTCGAGATCGGCGATGAACTGCATGAACTCGTCGGCCTCCCAGTCGAGATCGAGGTAGTGGAGTGCCTGGAGCGTGAACGTCGAGTCCCGCACCCACGTGTAGCGGTAGTCCCAGTTGCGCTCTCCGCCGGGCGTCTCCGGCAGCGAGGTGGTGAGCGCCGCCACCGTGGCCCCGGTCGGCATGTAGGTGAGCCCTTTGATCGTCAGCGCGGAGCGCTGGATCAGCGGCCGGAACTCGTGATCGGGAATCCGGGCCCGCCCCAGCCAGTTGCGCCAGAACCGGGTGGTGTCCGCGAGCCGGGCGTTGGCCTCCTCGACCGTGGTCGGCACCGACGCCTCCTCGTCCCAGGAGAGCGCACAGAACAACTCCTCGCCCTCGCGCAGGACGTGCCGCGCCCGGGCGCGGTTGGCCTCGATCCCGAGCAGCATGTCGGTCTGCAGCCGGATCGCCTGCCCGGCGCCGGTGGCGTCGGCCCGGTGACGGTCCGGGCCCAGCGACCACTCGCCGGGCTCACGGCCGTAGTCGAACCCGGGCTCGCACACGAGCTCGATCTCGACGCTGCCCGAGATGCACCTGACGGTCCGGACGAGCAGGTGATCGGCGTCCTCGTCGGTCGGCGGCCGCGTGTGGGGGGTGACCGTGTCCTCGCCCCGCCGAGGCCCCATGGTCAGCGCGTCGTGGACCAGCGCCCATCCCGATGGCGTCTTCCATGCCGTAACCAAGATGTTGGTTCCCGGCTCCCAGGTTCGCCCACTGGGCACGTTGATCCCGAACGGGCCCAGGCGCAATGCGCCGGCCCCACGGTCGAGCAGCGAGCCGAACACGCTGGGCGAGTCGAACCGCGGAACGCACAGCCAGTCGATCGTCCCGTCGGGCGCCACCAGCGCGCCAGTGTGGCAGTCGGACAGGAAGCCGTACTCGGCAATCGGGGTGAACGGCGAAGCGCCCGCGGCGCTCTGCGGCGCCGGGGCAGCCACCGGAGCCTCGGCGACCGGGTGCCCGTCCCGCTGGGCGCTCTTCTTGGCCTTGGTCGCGCTCATGACGCCTCGATCACTGTCGTGATTGGGCGCGTGCGGACTGTCGTGGTCATGGCCCGTCCTTTTGCGGTGGCTCTCGTCGGCGTGGACGGATGCTCCGAGCCCGGCGGTGAGGGGGCATCATCCGATCCGGGTGAAGGCCCGTTCGCGGATGCGGGCCTGTCGGGCTGACACGTGTGCGCCTCCTTGCCCGGCGGTGGCCGCCGAGGCAGGCTAGGGGGCCCCTGACTGCGCCCATTGATCAGAAAAGGAGCGGCTGATGTGTCGCTGGCTCGCCTATTCCGGTTCACCCATCCTGCTCGAGACGGCGTTGTACTCGCCGGCTCACTCACTCATCGACCAGAGCCTTCACTCGACACTCGGCGCTGAGGCGACCAACGGAGACGGGTTCGGGATCGGGTGGTACGACGACTCTCCCATGCCCGGCGTGTTCCGAAGCATCGAACCGGCCTGGAACGACCAGAACCTGCGCGAGCTCTCGGCGCACGTGAGCTCGGGCCATTTCTTCGCCCACATCCGCGCGGCGATCGGGTCGGCGGTCCAGCAGACCAACTGCCACCCGTTCCGGCACGGGCGTTGGCTGTTCATGCACAACGGCTTCATCGCCGACCTCGGGCGCGTCAAGCGCGACCTCGCCATGGCCGTCGACGAGTCACTCTACCCGGAGATCGCCGGCCAGGCCGACACCGAGCTTCTGTTCTACCTGGCGCTGACGCTCGGGCTCGAGGACGATCCAGCCGACGCCGTCGCCCGCGCCATCGGGGTCGTGGAGGAAGTCGGACACGCCAAGGGCGTGAAGTATCCGTTCCAGGGGACGATCGCCACCACGGACGGCGAGCGCACCTGGGCGTTCCGCTACTCGAGCGAGGGGAACTCGCGATCGCTGTTCTTCACCGGCAGCGTGCCCACCCTGCGAAAGCTCTATCCGGACCTGCCGATCCTCAAGGAGGTCTCCGAGAGCACCCGGCTCATAGTCTCTGAGCCGATCGGCCAGGTGCCCGGCGCGTGGAACGTCGTCCCGGAGTCCAGCTGGGGAGTTGTCGGCGGCGGCGAGGACCGGATGGAGACGTTCAAGGTCAAGCCACCGGTCAAGTCGATCGCAGTCCCCGTCTGAGGGTCGGGGCGAGTAGCCGTCACTCCCCGACGGCTGCCAGTGCGTCGGGGAGCTCCACGGCGCCGCTCAGCTCGAGCAGCAGCGCCACCGTCCCCGTCCAACCGGTCTGGTGGCTCGCCCCGATGCCGGCGCCGTTGTCGCCATGGAAGTACTCGTGGAACAGCAGCAGGTCGTGCCAGTGCGGATCGGTCTGGAACTTCTCGATTCCGCCGAACACCGGCCGGTGCCCGTGCTCGTCCTCGGTGAATGTCGCGGTCAGACGCCCGGCGATCTCGGCCGCGACCTCGAGCAGGTTCAGCTCACGACCTGAGCCCGTCGGGCACTGCACCTTCAGCCGATCCCCGTAGTAGCGATGGAGCTGGATGAGCCCGCGCAGGATCACCAGGTTCATCGGGAACCACACCGGTCCGCGCCAGTTGGAGTTGCCGCCGAACATGCCCGTGTCGGACTCGGCGGGCAGGTAGTGCACGGTGTACTCCTGGCCCGCCCAGTCGAACACGCACGGCTGCTCGAGGTGACGGCGGGAGATCGCGCGGATCCCGTGGGGCCCCAGGAACTCCTCCTCATCGAGCATGACCGCGAGGATCCGCCGCAGGCGCCGCTCGTCGACCAGCGAGGTGATGCGCCGCCCCTCGGGGCTGGCCTCTGAGAAATGGGCGAACCGCGAGACATCCCCGACGTGGCCGAGGTACTCCGTGACCCGTTCGAGCAACCACGGGAACCGCTTCAGCAGATCGCCCTCGAAGACCGTGGCGGCGCACAGCGGAAGCAGGCCGACCAGCGAGCGCACCCTGAGCTGGATGGTCCGTCCGTCCGGCATGCGCATAACGTCGTAGTAGAAGCCGTCCTCCTCGTCCCACAGCTCGGCGTCCCCCTCCGGCGGATTCATCGCGATGGCGATCCACACGAAATGGGCCAGGAACTTGAGCGCCATGTCCGCGTACACGGGATCGTGGTTGGAGAGCTCGATGGCGATCTGGAGCATCCACTGGCAGTAGAGGGCCATCCAGGCCGTTCCATCGGCCTGCTCGAGCTGCCCGCCGCCGGGCAGCGGTGCCGAGCGGTCGAAGATCCCGATGTTGTCCAGCCCCAGGAAGCCACCCTGGAAGAGGTTGCGCTCGTCGGGGTCCTTGCGGTTGACCCACCAAGCGAAGTTGCTGAGCAGCCGGGCAAACACGCGCTTCAGGAAGTCGACGTCGCCCTGCCCGCGCACCGCTACCTCGCGTTCGTAGACGTACAGCGCCGCCCACGGCGTCACGGGCGGGTTGACGTCGCTGAAGTTCCACTCGTACGCCGGTATCTGACCGTTGGGGTGCATGTAGCGGGTGCGGAGCAACAGCTCGACCTGCTCCTTGGCGAAGTCGACGTCGACCAGCGAAAGCGGCGCGCAGTGAAAGGCCAGGTCCCAGGCGGCGAACCAGGGGTACTCCCACTTGTCCGGCATCGAAATGATGTCGGCGGCGACCATGTGAAACCACGGCGCATTGCGGACCGAGGTCGCGGGGGCACGGGGATCCCAGGGATCGACGCCGTGCTCGCGCAGCCAACGATGCACGCCGTACTCGTAGTACTGCTTGCCCCACAGGAGGCCGGCCAGCGCCTGGCGCATCACCATCGCCTGATCGCCGCTCAGGGTCGGCGGGATCACGGTGGCGTAGAAGCTGTCGGCCTCGGCCTGGCGCTCGCTGATCGTGAGATCGAAGTCGGCGCCGAGCGCCTCAGCACCGGGAGTGGACGCTCTGGCCGCCGGCGCCGCGGTCGCCGCTGCCGTGGCGGTGAGGCGCAGGCGAATCTGCGCGCTCTCCCCAGCGGGCAGCTCGAGCACGTGGTGTGCCGCCACCTTGGTGCCGGTTCGCGACGGGTTCACGGCGTCGGGCGCGCCGGACACGACGTAGTCGTTGATCCCGTCCTTCGCGTAGGGCGATGCGTTGGCGACCCCGAACAGCCGCTGGTTGTTGGTCTCGTTCTCGCAGAACAGCAGGCCGGCGGAGTCCTCCGCCCGAAGGGTCCATTCGCCGAGCTCTTGATGCTCGACGCGCACGCGAGTGTCGTCGAGTGCCTGCATGCCGGGCTTGGGAGTGTCGTCGCCCCATGACCACGTGTTACGGAACCACAGCGTGGGAAGGAGATGCAGGGTCGCCGGCTCAGGTCCCCGGTTGTGCGCCGTGACCAGCATCAAGATGTCGTCCGGCGCCGCCTTGGCGTACTCCACGACCACATCGAAGTAGCGGTCCTCGTCGAAGATGCCGGTGTCCAGCAACTCGTACTCCATCTCCTGCTTGGTCCGTTGACGGTTGGTGGAGACCAGGTCCCAGTACGGGAAGTTCCGCTGCGGGTACTTGTACTGGCACTTCAGGTAGGAGTGGGTCGGCGTGCTGTCCAGGTAGAACCAGTACTCCTTGACGTCCTCGCCGTGGTTGCCTTCTCCGTTGGAGAGCCCGAACATGCGCTCCTTGAGGATCGGATCGGTCCCGTTCCAGAGCGAAAGCGCCAGGCACAGCCGCTGCCGCTCGTCGCAAATTCCGGCGATGCCGTCCTCGCCCCAGCGGTACGCTCGCGACCGGGCCTGGTCGTGGGTGAAGTAATTCCACGCGTCTCCGCCCGGGCTGTAGTCCTCGCGCACGGTTCCCCACTGGCGCTCGCTCAGGTATGGGCCCCAGGCCTTCCAGGCCGCCTTGCCGACGCGCGCCTCCTCCAGCCGCCGGTGCTCGGGCGTATGCCCCGTGTCAGCCATCGAGCGCGAGTCTGACATCCGCCCGCCGTCCGGCGCAATCGTGCTCGCACCTAATCCGCTCGGGTGCCGGCCTCCTTGCTCGGCCCCTGGTCCGATGCCAGGCTTGCCCGCGGTGAGAGAAATCACCGGCAAGCGGATCGGAAACGCGCTGCGCCGGTTGGCCGAGGACCTCGCGACCGAGCGACGACGAGCGGCGTTGCTTCAGCAGGAGAACCGTGAGCTGCGTACGCGGCTCGACGCGCTGCGGCTTCGGGCAGAGGAGCAGGGAGCGTCCGCGCCGAGCGACGATCCGGCGTCTCGCGCCGACCCGCCTTGATCGGAGGCTGAGCCGCTCCTCACTCCGATGCGCTCGCGGTGCTCGACCATCGCGGAGTTCAGCAGCGGCGCGGCGACCAGCAGGCGCCCCAGCGCGTAAAGCCAGCCCAGCACCACGAACGACACACCGAGCGATCCGTACAGCGACGACTCGTGCGCGAGCTTCGGCCCCAAGAAGTTCGCCGTGATGACCTGGATGAGCGCCAGGCCGGCTCCCACGAGGACGGCACCGGGTACGAGGTCCGTCCACCGCACCTCGTCCGGATGCGGCAGTAGCCAGGAAGCACCCAGCCAGAGCACGGCGACGACGACGGCCAGGAACAGGGACGCCCCGAATCCGAGCGCCACGCCGCCCTGCACGCGCGCGCGGGCGGCCAGACCGGCGCAGGCAAAGCCGACCACGACGCCCCCCAGAAAGATCAGCCCGAGCAGCAGGACCGTGGCGCGCCCCGGGTCATGGAACGAAGCCGAGTCGTTGATCGTGGTCGCGAGGACCCCCTTGATGGCGAACTGAGTCAGCGCGTCGGACGGAGTACCGCCGGCGGCTCTCAGATAACCGAGCCCGACCACGGCCACCAGCGTGAGCGGGAGCAGGGTCAGGACGAAGCGAAAGGCCCGGCCTCATCACCCAATCTGGATGATTTCGGTATCCGCCTAGAATTCCCAGGAGGAGACTTCCCCGGCCGCCCGGGCGCACGAGCGGACACGGAGGATCGACATGACAGCGGAGATCCCCCGGAACCAGGAGAGCAGACGGGCTGCGTCGCGGCCGGGCGCGACGTCCCCACGGACCGGCGCCGCGGACGCCTTCGCTCCTCCGATCCGGGTCATCGTCGCGGATGACTCATACCTGATCCGCGAGTACCTCACCGAGACGCTGACGGCAGCTCCCGAGGTCGAGCTCGTCGCGGTGTGCAGCAACGGCTTGGAGCTCCGGGCCGCGATCGACGCCTGCGACCCAGACGTGGTCATCACCGATATCCGTATGCCGCCGTCCGGAGGCGCAGAGGGCGTCCAGATCGCGGCGCGTCTGCGCGAGTCGCGCCCGCGGGTCGGCGTCGTCGTGCTCAGCCAGTACGCCGAGCCGGTGTACGCGCTCGGGCTGCTCGGCGAGGGCACCGGCGGCCGCGCGTACCTGATCAAGGAACGCATCCGTGACAGCCGCGAGCTGCTCGGCGCGATCCAGGCGGTCGCACGCGGCGGCTCGGTCGTCGATCCGATGATCGTCGACGTCCTGGTCCAGGCGCGAACCCGCGCAGCGAGCTCGCGCCTGTCCCAGCTCACCGTGCGGGAACGCGAGCTGCTGGCCGAGATCGCGCTTGGCAAGAGCAACGCGGCGATCGCCGAGTCACTGTTTCTCACCAAGCGTGCCGTGGAGAAGCACGTCAACTCCATCTTCTCCAAGCTCAACCTGACTGACAGTCAGGATGTGAGCCGGCGCGTCGCGGCGACCCTGATCTTCCTCGCGGAAGAAGACGAGAACTCGCCACCCTGATCGTTCGCCACGGGGGTGCGCGCCCCACCGGGCGTTGACCGGTGCGCAGGCTTGTCAGAGGGGCGCGGCGCGGCGAGTCTGACCGCGTGGACGTTCCCCTGCCCCAGCCCCGGCAGGACGGCGCCAGGCCGTCAGGCGGGTCCAACCTGCTCCTGGCCGACGCGCGGACCGCGTTCCTCCTGGCCAACGCCGCTCGCCACCGTGCGCTGGAGCGGCTGTTCGGCATCTCCCCCGACCAGGCGAACGCAGTGACGGTGATCGGGCTGATCCTGCTCGCCCAGACCGCCCACGACAAGGTGGGCCGGTTCCTCAGGGCACCGGGTCCGCCTTCGCTGGCCGACGGGGCGTTCCTCGACGCCTCGCTCAGGAACGCGTTGCGCGGGGTCGCCGGACCGACGGTCGCCGACGCGCCGGGGCTGAGCACTCTGCTCGCGCTCGCCGTACTGGGAACCGCCGCTCGCCCGGTCGCGTCCGAGTCACTCCGCGCGCTCAAGTCATCCTCGCACCGGCTCACCTTCGGCTTCCACCATCGATACGGATACCTCGTCGATCCGGGGCATTGGCGCGAGCGACGAGCGCAGCGCCAAGCGGCCAAATAGGTGCCGTGACTCGGTGAGCGATCGCTGACGGTGCGCGTCGTCGCCGCCGCGGTCCTCACCCGATTCGGATGATGACCAGCGGTGAGTCCCTGGCCAGGCTACTGCGCCGCGCGTTCGCGGAACGCCACGGCGTGACCCGTCATGGAAAGCAACGAAGAAACCTTCGGACCGATTGACGTAGTGCTGATCGGCTACCCCCCGGGTGCGCCGATGACCGGCGAAGCCGTGCCGCTTCTGCTCGACCTGGTTGACCGGGGGATCATTCGCGTGCTCGATGCGCTGTTCGTGCGCAAGCTCCAGGACGGCACGTTCTCGGGCTTCGACCTCGCCGATCTCGACGAGGACACTGCCGGCGATCTGACGGTTTTTGCCGGAGCCAACACCGGCCTGCTGGGGGGCGATGACGTCGCGCTGGCGGCGGCGGAAATCGAACCTGGGAGTGCGGCCGTGCTGCTCGTGTATGAGAACCGCTGGGCCGCTCCATTCATCGCGGCGGTGCGTCGGAACGGCGGTGTGGTGATCGCCAACGAGCGGGTGGGCGTTCAGGATCTCTTGGCTGCACTCGACGCCGCAGAGGTGGCGTCGTAGGGGAAGAACCGCGATGCCCGGATTACTTCGTGGAGTCGCCCGAACCGCCGTCGCCGCCGGCACGTGGACCGCTGTCTCCAACCGGGTGGCCCGGCGCCAGTACAACCGGTGGTCCCAGCAGGAGCAGCAGCAGCAGTACGCCCAGCAGCCTCACTACGCCCAGCAGCCTCAGTACGCCCAGCAGCCTCAGTACGCCCAGCAGGCACAGCCCGCGCCACAGCCCGCGCCTGCGGATGACCGCATCGCCAAGCTCAAGCAGCTCGCGGAGCTGAAGACGCAGGGCATCCTCACCGATCAGGAGTTCGCGACCGAGAAGGCCCGCATCCTCGGCGGGTGAAGTCTCCGCCTGCTCGCCCGAGGCGCGGGGCGGGCTCCGGGCCGCCCCGCTGCCTCGAGCGAAGATTTGCGCGCCCCGAGGGGGTGTGCGCTAGTCCGCGATTCGACTTCCGTAGGCGACCAGCGCGTAGATCGCGAGGATGTCGACCGCGAAGATCGACAGTGACCAGAACGGATACGCGGGCATCATCAGCAGCTGAGCGATCGCGTTCAGGCTCAGGCCGAACACGCCCACCCAGCGGGCGAGCTGGTTCTTGGTGAACACGCCAACGCCGACCAACAGCTGGACTACGCCCAGGCACAAGACGACCCATCCCCACGTCTTGAGGTCACCGAACACGTAGTGAGCGTTTGCTACGTAGAAGTGCGCCCTAGAGATCGCGGCGATCCCCTGGATGACGTTCAGGGTTCCGATCATCAACAGGAGCGTCCCAGCGAACGCGATCCACCCACCACCGCGCTCCTCGTATGGATCCAAGTAGCTCTCCGGAACTTGACGCTCAGCTTGAGTGGACATGACGGCCTCCTGTGTGTTGTTCACCCCGCCGCGCCCGCGACCGTCACAGGCTTTCGGCGCGTCTGGCGCAAAGTCTCCTCTCGGCGGTGCTGCGTCTCCTCACCCCAATGGGGTGATGTCACCCCTTCGGCCCCTCTGCCGCCGGTGGAGGGCCCGGCGGCGACACATCTCGGCCTCTTCGCCGCCGGACCGCGGCGACTATCCAGATCACGATGCCGGCGGCCGCGGCCCCAATGAGGACCCACGCCCACCCCGGCAACCCGCTCGACTCCGAGCTCTCCTCCTTCGAGCCCGCGGCGGCCGCGGCCGCCCCGATGTGATTCCCGGACGTGGTGCTGGTCGGGGCGGCGGCCGCCGTCGCCGTCGTGGTCTGGGTGCGGGTGACGGTCGTGGAGGATGCGGGCGCTGTCACGGTCTTGGTCCGCGTCGATGTCGTCGCCGACCCGGTCTTGGTCACCGTGGTCGTCCGCGACGTCGAGGTGCCGGTCGTCGTCGTGGTCGAAGGAGCTGCGGCCGCCGTCTTGGCCCGCTCCGTCGTGGATGAACTCGTCGCCGACTGTGATCGCTCGGCTTTAGTCTCCGCGGGCGCGGTCGTGGATCTCTCGGTGCTCCCGGTGAGCACCGGCGCCGTGGCCGTCTGCGTCCTCGTCTCAGTGAGGCTGGCGGTCAGGCTCTTGGAGAGGCTCTGCCCCGCGCCCGAGCCGCAGGCCGCCACCAGGGCCGCGGCGAGGAGTGCCGCCCCGCACTGAAGAATCACCCGACCACTCGCCGCCACTGGTCCCTCGCGAGAAAGCCTCGCGTCCTCGCTTGGGGCCGTCATCACCCCGTTGGGATGAGACATGCGCGCGAGATCACCCGGAACGGGTGATCTCCACCCCGCGCTCCACTGGCAGGGTTGGTCCATGGGTTGTTTCCTCGCACTGCTGGCGCTGATCTCCCCGCGCCTCGTGCTGTTCCTGCTCTGGATCTTCAGCGACGTGCTGAGCCACGCCTATCACAGCTGGATCGTCCCGTTCCTGGGCTTCTTCCTGCTTCCGTGGACGACTCTCGCCTACGCGGCCTTCTGGTCGTGGGGCCCCGGTCACCATGTGACGGGGTTCGAGTGGTTCTTCGTGGTCCTCGGGTTCTTCATCGACCTGAGCTCCTACGCCGGAGGGGGTCTCGCCCGGCGCCGGTAGCGTCACCCGGCCGCGACCGCGGTGAGAGCGCCGGCCTCGCCAATCGTCAGGTCGCGGTCGATCCCGTGCGAGACGACGGTCTGGCCGGGCTCGGCCTCCAGTCGCTCGCCGTCCAGCGTGACCTCGACCCGATCGGGCTCGAACGAGACGAGATCTTCGATCGCCGCCATCTCGTCGAGCGGCGCGCGGTACGACCAGGCGGCGTGCGCGGTTGCGTCGATGTCATAGTAGGACGCAATGCCCTTG
Source organism: uncultured Solirubrobacterales bacterium (assembly GCA_963841535.1). GTDB lineage: Bacteria > Actinomycetota > Thermoleophilia > Solirubrobacterales > Solirubrobacteraceae > Palsa-465. The sequence continues at coordinate 394,255 of CAWJDF010000008.1, forward strand.
TACGGGCAAAACGTCTGCAGGTCCGACGGGGTGAGGGCCTCGGCGACGACGTCGGACCGGGCTACGTACCAGCGGGGCGCAAAGCCCGACTCGTACAGCACCAGCGGGCTGGTCGTGTCGGCGATCACGCGATCGCCGACACGTACGACCAGGTGACGCGACGCGCGGCGGATGTCGATGCGGTGGTAGGGGTCGGCGGCGTGACCGAGGATGCGCTCGTCCTCCTCGTAGAAGGCGTCCATCGCCCGCCACGCCAGCGCGACCTTGCCCTCGAGCATCCCCGCGTGGGATGGAAGCGCGACGTGCTGCCAGGCGCCGCGGGGCGCGCTCCGGCTGCCTCCCTGGACCTCGAACCAGGCGGTCTCGCCGAGGTCTGGGTGGTCGGTCCGGCGCCCGGTCGCCCTGAGCACGCCGTCGACGAAGTCCTCGAGCGGGAAGTACGCCACGGGATAGCGCCCGGGCTCGAACAGGAGCACGGCGTCGTTGCTCTGAACCACGGTCTCGCCGCCAAGCTCGACGCGCATTCCGCGTCGCAGCGGTTCGGCGAACAGCACGCGCGGCGGCATGTCGGGCACGAGGAACTGCCCGTTGGGGTTGCGGCCCAGTGGCCCTTGCTGCCATGAAAGTCCCATCGTTCGCTCCAAGCTTTCGGGAGGGGAACGGTCTCGGGCGATTGGTTGCGCGGCGGGCGCCGGTCTTACCGGCGCCCGCCACCAGCCGGAATACGATCCGGTCGTGAGCCTCGAACCAACCGCGGATGCGCCCGACCGGCGAGCCGGCTCCGGCGATCCCGCGTCGCGGCGCTGGGTCGAGCGGCTGCACGCCGGCCACCCGCGCCACGATCAGGCGGTGGCCAAGCTGCACGACATCCTGCGACGCGCAGCGCTGCACGAGCTGCACCGCCGCCGCGGGCAGCTCGGGTCGGCATCCGGCCCCGAGTTCGACGACATCGCCCAGCAGTGCGCCGACGACGCGCTGATGAACATCCTCGCCCGGGTCGACGACTTCCGCGGGCTCAGCCGCTTCACGACGTGGGCCTACAAGTTCGTGATCTTCGAGGTGTCGAGCAAGGTCGCGCGCCACGCCTGGCGCCGCCAGCCGCCGAGCACGGAGGATGTCTCCTGGGAGCGACTGCCCGACCGGCTAGCGACCGAGCCCGGAGAGCGGGCCGAGCGCCGCGAGCAGCTGGCCGCGCTATCGCAGGCCATCAGCGAGGCCCTGACCCCACGCCAGCGAGAGGTGTTCGTGGCGATCGCCTTGAACGAGGTCCCGATCGACGTGCTGGCGCTACAACTCGGCTCCAACCGGAACGCCATCTACAAGAACCTGTTCGACGCCAGGCTGCGGCTTCGCAGGCGCCTGGCTGCCGCTGGGCATCCGCTCAACGAAGAGGAGGCGAGCGCATGACTGACCCCCACGCCGTCAACGAGTTGCTCCGCGCCCAGGAGGGCGATGCGGGTTGCGACGCCGGCACCCCGATCATGGACCAGTACGTGGAGATCGAGCTGCGGGGCGAGGATCCGAGCACGCAGTTCCCGGGTACCGCGATCCACCTCGGGGTCTGTCCCGGATGCCGGGCCGACCACGACGGCGTGCTCGAAGCCGCGCGGCGCTTCGGCGACCTCGAGCCGGATTAGTGCTCGCGGACGCCGATCGGCCAGACGGTAAGACCGGCGGGCGGTCGCACACTCATCTCAGGATGACCGGCCGCCTGCTGTCCCTCAACGTCGGTGGCCCCCGAGAGGTGCAGTGGCAGGGCAAGACCGTCCGCACCGCGATCTGGAAAGAGGCGGTGGAAGGACCCCGCATGGTCCGACGGATCAACATCGACGGGGACGACCAGGCCGACCGGCTCGCGCACGGGGGCGAGCACCGTGCGGTGTTCGTGTACCAGATCGACTCCTACCGCTACTGGGAGCGTGAGCTCGGACGCAGCGACTTCACCTACGGCCAGTTCGGCGAGAACTTCACCGTGGACGGCCTGGCCGACGATGAGGTCTGCGTCGGCGATCGCTTCCGGATCGGCGACGCGCTGTTCGAGGTCACCCAGCCCCGCGTCACGTGCTACCGCGTCGGCATCCGCATGGACGAGCCCGCCATGCCGACCCTTCTGGTCGCCCATCACCGCCCGGGCTTCTACCTCCGAGTCCTGGAAGAGGGAGAGGTGCAGGCCGGGGATGAGATCGTCAAGGTCGCCGACGGTCCGGAGCGCCTGACGATCGCGCAGGTTGACGCTCTGCTCTACCTGCCCGGCCATCCGCGCGAGGTGCTCGAGCGGGCGCTCCGCGTTCCGGCGCTCAGCGCGGGCTGGCAGGAGAGCTTCCGCACGCTGCTGGCCAAGGCCGACGGCCACACTGCCGCAGGTCCGGCGTGGACGGGGTTCCGGTCGCTGCGGGTGGCGGAGATCCGGCCGGAGAGCGCCAGCGTCACCTCGTTCATCCTCGTCCCGACCGACGACACGCTTCCCGCTCCGGCGTCCATGGCCGGTCAGTACCTCACGGTTCGCCTGCGCCCGGATGCCGACGCGCCGGCGCTCGTGCGCAGCTACTCGCTCTCGGACCTGGCCGGCGAACGCGGCTACCGGATCAGCGTCAAGCGCGAGGGCCCGGGAAGCCGCTACATGCACGAGCACGTTAAGGTGGGCGAGGAGATCGACGTCGCGGCACCCCGCGGCAGCTTCGTCCTGCGCGACGGCGACAGGCCGGTGGTCCTGATCAGCGCCGGGGTCGGCGCCACCCCGGTCCTGGCCATGCTCCATGCGCTGGCGCGCCAAGCCAGCCCCCGGCCGATCTGGTGGTCGCACGGCGCGCGCAACGGCGAGGAGCATCCCTTCCGCGACGAGGTGGAGGCGCTGCTCGCGTCCCTCCCGGACGCACACCGCCTCGTCGCCTATAGCCGGCCGAACGAGGCCGATCTCCACGACCGCCACCACGACCTCTCCGGTCGGCTCGACATGGCCGTCCTCGAGTCAGCGCAGGTCCCCCGGGACGCCGACTACTACCTGTGCGGGCCGGACGGTTTCATGCGCGAGATCGGCGCCGGGCTGATCGCCCGCGGCGTCCGGCCCGAGCGCGTGGCCACCGAAGCATTCGGCGCCGTCGCGGTCCACGCCTCGGGAATCGTGAGCGACGCTCAGCGGGCACCCCATCCGCCCGACGGCCCACCCGGGGTCGGACCGGCCGTGACGTTCGTGCGCTCCAGCCTCACCGTCGCGTGGGATACGCGATACCCCAGCCTGCTCGACTTCGCCGAAGCCTGCGACGTGCCCGTGAGCTTCGGCTGTCGCAACGGCACCTGCCACAACTGCGAGAGCGGCGTCCTCGCTGGAAGCGTGAACTACACGCTCGATCCGCTCGAGCCGCCCCCAGAGGGCCGGATCCTCGTCTGCTGCAGCCAGCCGGCCTCCGAGCTCACCCTCGATCTGTAGTGGGTCAGACCGCGACGCGACGGCGCGCGAGCCAGGCAATCAGGTCGGGCGCCGGGACCGGACGGCTCAGGTAGTAGCCCTGGGCCGCGGTGCAGCCGAGGGCGCGCAGGCGATCCCACACCTGCCTGCTCTCGACCCCCTCGGCGACCACATCGAGGCCGAGGTTGCGACCGAGATCGATGGTCGAGCGCACGATCGTCGCATCGTCCTCGTCCTCGTCCATGTTCATCACGAACGAGCGGTCCACCTTGATCTCGCTGACCGGAAGGCGCTTGAGATAGGCCAGCGAGGAGTAACCGGTACCGAAGTCATCGACCGACAACCGGATCCCCATCGCCGAGAGCTGCTCGAGGATCAGCTTGGTCCGCCCCGGGTCGGTGAACATCGCCGATTCGGTGATCTCGAACTCGAGCAGGCAGGGTTCAACCTCCCAGTGCGCAAGCAGACCCTCCACCTGGGAGGGGAAGTCGGCATCGACCAGGTTGCGCGCGGACAGGTTGACCGCGATCGCCAGTCGCAGGTCGTTCTCGAGCCACGCGCGGCACTGCCGCAGGGCTTCGTCGATCACATAGAACGTGAGCGGCTTGATCAGCCCGGTCTGCTGCGCCATCGGAATGAACTCGTCGGGCGGAACGAGGCCGCGCTCCGGATGCTGCCAGCGCAGCAGCGCCTCCACCGCATGCACCTCTCCGTCGTCGAGCCCCGCCTTGGGCTGGTAGTAGAGGACCAGTTCACGGTGGTCCAGCGCACGTCGCAGCTCGCCCATCAACGTCACCCGCGGCGTGCCGTGGCGGATGCGGCTGGCGTCATAGAAAGCCCACCCGTACTTCTCGTCCTTGGCGTGATACATGGCCGCGTCGGCGCAGCGGAGCAACGTCTCCACGTCCTCCCCATCCTGCGGATACAGCGCGATGCCGATCGATCCCTCGAGCGAGAGCGAGAGCCCCTGGAGGGCCACCGGCTCCTCGATCGCAGCCTTCATCCGCTCCACCGCGTGGAGCACGTCCTCGCCTGTCTGCGTCTCGGCCAGCAAGACGCCGAACTCGTCGCCGCCCAGGCGCGCCACCGTGTCCGAGGCGCGCAGAGCCGACTCCAGCCGGCCGCTCAGCATGACGAGGAGCTCATCGCCCGCCGCGTGGCCGAGCGAGTCGTTGATCTCCTTGAACCCGTCGAGGTCGACCACCACCACTGCGGCACGCCCGTCGGCCCGGCGCCGGGGACACACGACCTCGCCGATTCGCGCGTGAAACAGCGTGCGGTTCGCCAGCCCGGTGAGCGCGTCGTGCTGCGCCCGATGCTCGTTGAGCGCCGCCTGGGAGAGCAGCGCCGCCTCGGCCTCCTTGTGCTGGGTGATGTCCTGGATCATCGCGATCGCGAAGTTCGCCTCGCCCGCGCTGTCGTGCACGAGCGAAGCGGACGCGTCGACCCACATCACCTGGCCCTCGCGTCCCACGAAGCGATGCTGCATACGGAGCGAACTGCCGCCCGAGCTGATCATCCGCAGGTAGGCCGAGCGCGTCTTGCGACGGTCCGCCTGGTGCACGAACTTCGAGAGCCGGCAGCCCGCGATCTCCTCGTGGCCGTATCCGAGGAATCGCTGGATGGCCGGATTCGAATCGAGGATTCGTCCGTCGAGGTCCAGCAGCACCATCCCGGTCAGCGCGTTGGCGAACGTCGCTTCGAAGCGCGCCAGCGCGCGCACCTGGTCGCGCTTGGCCTCGAACTCCGCGGCGTGCGCCATGGCGCCGGACAGAACCACCGAGAGCAGCTCCATCGTGGTGAGCTCGCGCTCGCCGAAGGCTCCCGCCTTGTCGCCGTAGAGCAGCAGCAGGCCCACCGCTTGCCCGGCGTGGAGCAGCGGGACGGCGATGATCGAACGCACGCCGCGACGGCGCGACAGCGCCGCGTCGACCCGCTCGTCGTCCTCGGTGTCCAGGCAGAGCAGCGAGCGCCCGCTGCGCATCGCGTGGCCGGACAAGTTGTTGCCCAGCGGGAGACGGTGCGGCTGCGCGATCTCCGGCGCGCCACTGATCGCCCCGCATACCAGGGCGTCGCCATCGAGCAGGCGCACCGCGGCCGAGGTGCCGCCGGTCAGCTCGCGCGTGCGGTCGGCGATGCGCTGCATGACGGCCTTGAGGTCGAGGCCGACCGCGGCGAGCTCGTGCTGCATGTCGATGACCGCGCGCAGGACCGAGACGTCCACCGTCGGACCGCCGTCGCCGCTGCGACGCTGGGTCGGGTTCTTCCTCATCACGGACGCGTGCATCGGCCCGGTCCGCCAAAGGTTGAATTCAGAAGCCCGTTTGCGGACACACCGGCCCGGCCGACCCGACCCGACCCGACCCACGCCGCCGCCTCAGCGCCTGGCCTTGGCCGCAGCCGCGAGAAAGCGAGGCGTCCGAGCGTTTCTGGTGCAGAGCAGCCAGGAATGGCTGCGATGCCCGCCGGTCGGGGCGAAAACGGGACAGGAAGACAAACCCCGCGGATCGCGTGGAGGAACGCCACGGCGTGAACTCTGGCCGACCTCGCCCCGACAGCGGACCCAGATCCGCCGGCGCTCCGCGGAACCAAATACGATCGCGGGCCCCTTCTATCCAAGGAGCGCTCAGCTTGGACCTCTGCCTGATGATCGAAGGTCAGGAAGGCGTCACCTGGCCCCAGTGGCGCGCACTGGCCGAGGCCTGCGAGCGACACGGCATCCCCGCGCTGTTTCGCTCGGACCACTACCAGAACCTCGACGGGCAGCACCCGGAGCGAGGCTCGCTCGACGCCTGGGGCACGATCATCGCTCTTGGGGCGCTGACCACCAAGCTCCGGCTCGGGACCCTGGTGAGCCCGACGAGCTTCCGTCACCCTTCGATCCTGGCCAAGCTCGTGGTCACCGCCGACCACGTCTCGGACGGGCGTGTCGACCTCGGCCTCGGCGCCGGCTGGCACGAGGGCGAGCACGAGGCCTACGGCTTCCCGTTCCTATCGCCGAGCGAGCGGATCGACGTGCTCGAGGAACAGCTCCAGATCGTGATGGGCGCCTGGGGCGAGGACAAGTTCTCCTTTGACGGCAGCCACTACGCGCTGTCGGGCCTGAACGCCCAGCCCAAGCCGGCCCAGCGCCCGCATCCGCCGCTGATCATGGGCGGCAACGCGGGGCCCCGCAGCGCGGCGCTCGCGGTGCGATTCGCCGACGAGTACAACACGCCGTTCCCGTCGCTCGATCAGATCCGGCAGCGCAAGTCCAACATCGACCAGGCGTTCGAGCGCGCCGGCCGCGAGCCCATCCCGTTCTCGATCATGGCCGGGGCGGTGCTCGGCGCCGACCGCGCCGAGGTCGAGCAGCGCGCCCGGCGGGTGGCCGAGGCGACCGGTTGGGACGCCGGCAGCCTTGTGCGCGAGCCGCCGAAGGGCTGGATCGTGGGGACGCTCGAGCAGGCCGCCGAGCAGCTCGAGCCGATTCGCCAGGCCGGGGTCGGCCGGGTGATGTGCAACCAGTTCGTCGACCCCGAGGTCGATCAGGTTGCGCGTCTCGGCGAGCTGGCCTCTTTGATCGGCTGACCCCAGGTCCAAAAAACAGACGCGCCCCGGATTCGGCGAAAGATGTCTGGCCGAACCTCCGGGGCGCGCTCTGAGGGAGGAGAGGGTGTGCAGTCATGATTGCGGCCGCGCTTTGATATGTCAAAGACGAAGATTCGCAGTTATCTATAGGCTTAGCTTATGGAGCTTCGCCAGCTGCGCTATCTCGTCGCGCTCGCCGACGAGCAGCACTTCACGCGCGCGGCGGCTCGCGAGCACATCGCCCAACCGGCCCTGTCGCAGCAGATCCGCCGGCTCGAGCAGGAGGTCGGCCTCGCCCTGGTCGAGCGCACCACCCGGCGGGTGACGGTCACCGAGGCCGGCCAGACGCTGGTCGCCCGAGCCCGCCGGATCCTCTCCGAGGTGGACGCCGCCAACGCCGAGATGCAGGCGCTGGCCGGCGTGCGCACCGGCCATGTGATGTTGGGAACGATGCACACGATGGGGCCGGTGGACGTGTCACTGGCGCTCGCCGTGTTCCACCAGCGCCATCCCGGAGTCGAGCTGACGGTGCGCGAGCAGTCGAGCGAGGAGCTGGCCGAGATGCTCCGCGACGACGTTCTCGATCTCGCCTTCCTGTCGGTCACCGAGCGGATGGAGAGCCACGGACTGGGCCTGCAGCAGCTCGTGTCCGAGGAGCTCGTGGTCGTCCTCCCGGCCAACCACCCGCTGGCCGGGCGGGGCAACCTGCGAATGGCGGAGCTTGCCGACGAGCAGTTCATCAGCTACCGGGAGGGCGCTCGGCTGCGCGAGCTCCTGACGTTCGCGGCGCGTCACGCCGGCTTCGAGGCGCAGATCAAGCTCGAGTCCAACGAGAGCGAGCGGATCAAGCGCCTGGTGGCTCGGGACATGGGGGTAGCGATCCTCCCGCGCTCGGACGCCGAGCGCCCGGGCACCCAGGTGGCGGTGGCCACGCTGACCGATCCCTCGCTGCGCCGCGACATCACGCTGGCCTGCCGGGAGGGTCGCCGGCTCGCGCCGGCCGCCGCCGAGTTCCTGGCCCTCTCAAAGGACCTGTTCGGCGGGCAGGACGCGGAGGCTGACGCTGCTTAGACGCTCGGCTGGTGGTGCGCCCAGGGCCGAGCGGTCTCGATCTGCCCGGCCAGCGAATACAGCAGGTCCTCGGCGCCCGGCCGGCCGACCAGTTGCACGCTGAGCGGCAGGCCGTCCGCCCCGAAACCGGCCGGCAGCGTCACGGCGGGTTGGCCGGTCAGGTTCCAGGCCGGGGTCCAGGGCGTGAACCGGCTGGACTTGTCGACGGCCACGGGCGCCGATCGCCCATACCCGCCCTCGGCCGCGATCGCGGTGCTGGCGAGCCCAGGAGTCAGGAGGACATCCACCTCCTGCCAAAGCTCGAGGATCCGAGCGCCGGCCTCTTCGCGCTTGGCGATCAGCTTGGCGCGTCGGCGATCGGGCACCACATGGCGCCCCGCGGTCGCCATCTGGCGGGTCGAGCGCTCGAGCTTGGACCAGTCGGGGACCTCGCGGGCCATCTCGTAGGTGCCGCGCACCCATGACTGCAGAAACACGACGCCGCTGAGGCCGTAGGCCGGGTCGCGTTCCACGACGTCGTGGCCGAGGTCGGTCAGCAAGGCGGCGGTGCGTTCCCAGGCGCCGCGCTGGTCGCTCGACAGCTTGGCTATCGCTCCGGGTTGGAGCTTGCGCGAGACCGCCACCCGCAGCCGGCCCGGGGCGGTGGCCGCCGCCTGGACGTAGCTTCCGCTGAACGGGGGCGCGGCGTCCGCGTCGCCCGGCATCGGCCCGTGAACGAGGTCGAGCAGCAGGGCGCTGTCGCTCACCGAACGCGCCAGCGCCCCGTACACGGTCAGGCCGAGCCAGCCTTGGACGACCGGAGACTGCGACACGCGACCACGGGTCGGCTTCATGCCGACCAGCCCGCAGCACGCCGCCGGGATGCGTATGGAGCCGCCGCCGTCTGCCGCGGTTGCGGCTGCGGCGAGCCCCGCCGCGACCGCCGCCGCCGACCCGCCCGACGAACCGCCTGGGGTTCGCTCGAGGTTCCACGGGTTGCGGGTGATCCCGTTCGCGTCGCTCGCCGTCCAGGGGAAGATCATCAGCTCGGGGACATTGGTGATACCGATCGGGATCGCCCCCGCGGCGCGCAGCCTGCGCACGATCTCGGCGTCCGCGGCCGCTGGGGGCCCATAGGAGCGCGATCCCTGAGTCGCCGCTTGTCCGGCCAGCGGCATCTCGTCCTTGACCGCGATCGGCACTCCGGCCAGGGGGCCTTCCGACCGGTCGGCCGCGAGCCCGTCGGCTTCCGCCAACGCCTGCTCGCCCAGGGTGACCCTGAACGCGTTCAGCTTGGGATCGATCGCCTCTATCCGGCGCAGGAACAGCTCGACGAGCTCGCGGGGGTGCAGCTCGCGCCGGCGGACCAGGTCGGCCAGCGCGATGGGGCCGGCGAAGGCCAGTTCCTGCTCGGCGGTGGCGGTCATGCCTGGAGTGCCGTCACCAGCTCGCGGATCGCGCCCGGATAGCGGTACGTGATGCCCCCATGCTTGCCGTCGAACAGCTCGAGCGTGTGAGCGGCGCCGATCTTCGAGAGCTCCTGGGCGAATGCCTGGGCGCCGAGGTCAAGGAAGAACTCGTCGCCCTTGCCGGCGTCCAGGTAGATGCGGTGCATGCTGCGCAGGGCGTCGGCGTGCTGGTGGGCCATGCGCACCGGATCGTGCTCGAGCCACAGCGCCCACACGTCGTCGACCAGCCGCCCGGTCGAGGGATCGAACGGCAGCAGCGCCGCGCCGGGCTGGTTGAGGTCGGGCGAATACGCGCAGGCGTAGCCATACATCTCGAACGGGGGTCCGTGGCGCGCGTATTCGAAGTGCTCGACCGTGGGCAGACGTTCGAAGAACACCTCGTAGGAGGCGTCATAGTGATCCCGCAGGATGCGCGCGACCTCCGGGAACGCCCGCAAGTAGCAGCACTCGAACAAGGCGTCGCCGGCATGCGAAGCGAGTGCCCCGAACACGTCGGGGCGGAGCATCGGCACCACCATTGCGCCGTAGCCACCCGAGGACTTGCCGGCCAGACCGCGGTGGTCGCGGCTCGAGATCGTCGGATAGCGCCCGTCGACGAACGCGACCACCTCTTCGCACAGATAGTCGAGGTAGCGCCCGATCGAGGCCGAGTTGATGAACTGCGAGCCGCCCCGAGAGGTCCACGCGTCGACGAACACTAGGATCGCGTCCGGGCACGCGCGGGCCGCAAACATCGCGTCCACGCGCTCGATCATCGTGGGCTCGAACGCCGAGCGCGAGAACCACATGTCGATCTGCCCGGTGAAGCCCTGGATCACGTACACGGTGGGCAGCGGCTTGGGGTGATCGAGCTCCACCCCGGGCGGTCGGTACACGTACAGCGGCCGGCGCGCCGGGTCGCCGAGCGGGTTGTCAGCAAGCGCGTCGGACTCGACCACGAGCTGATCGAGCGAGCCGGCCAGCGGGCGCGCCCAGGGCGCCCCGACGACCCCGTCGAGTTCTCTCAGCGACACCCCCCAACCGTAGGGGAAATCGAGTCGCGCGTGGGATCTCGGCGAGATGCCCAGGGGTATATTGATTTTGAGGGGTCCCGCCCCACCCCCGCGTGGCTACGACAGGGCCCTCAGCGCATGACTGATTCGCTTCAGAGAGCAAGCACAAACGGCGCCGGCGCGGACATCGACGCCGCCGAGACCAGCGAGTGGCTCGAGGCCGTCGACGCGGTCGTCGAGCACGACGGCCCCGATCGCGCGCGCCAGATCCTTGCCCAGGCGGTTCAGCGTGCCCAGCTGGCCGGCAGCGGACCGATCGCCAGCATCACAACGCCGTACGTGAACACGATCGCCGTCGAGCGCGAGGCCAAGCTGCCGGGCGACCCCGCGGTCGAGCGGCGGCTGCGCTCGATCATCCGCTGGAACGCGATGGCGATGGTCGTGCGGGCCAACAAGGTCTCCTCGGAGCTCGGCGGGCACATCGCGAGCTTCCAGTCGTTGGCCACGCTGTACGAGGTCGGCTTCAACCACTTCTGGCGCGCGCCGTCTGACGACCACGGCGGCGACCTCGTGTACTTCCAGGGCCACTCCTCGCCCGGCAATTACGCGCGGGCGTTCCTGGAAGGACGGCTTTCGCCGGAGCAGTTAGACGGCTTCCGGCAGGAGGTCTCGACGCCCGGCGGGCTCTCGTCGTATCCGCACCCCTGGTTGATGCCAGAGTTCTGGCAGTTCCCGACGGTGTCGCTGGGGATCGGCGCAATCACCTCGATCTACCAGGCGCGGTTCATGAAGTATCTGGCCGCTCGGGGTATGTCCGAGACCGATGGCCGCAAGGTGTGGGCGTTCATCGGCGACGGCGAGGTCGACGAGCCCGAGACGATGGGCTCGATTGGGATGGCCGGGCGCGAGCAGCTGGACAACCTGATCTGGGTGGTCAACTGCAACCTCCAGCGCCTCGACGGTCCGGTGCGCGGCAACGGCAAGATCATCCAGGAGCTCGAGGCCGACTTCCGCGGCGCGGGCTGGAATGTCATCAAGGTGATCTGGGGCTCGCGCTGGGATCCGCTGCTGGCCGAGGACCACGACGGCCGCCTGGTCAAGGTCATGGAGGAGTGCGTCGACGGCGAGTACCAGACGTTCAAGTCGCGCGACGGGGCCTACGTGCGCGAGCACTTCTTCGGACGCGACCCCGTGCTTCTGGAGCGCGTCTCGCACATGTCCGATGACGAGATCTGGATGCTGAACCGGGGCGGCCTCGATCAGCAGAAGGTGTACGCGGCCTACCACGAGGCCGTCCGGCACACCGATCAGCCGACCGTGATTCTGGCCAAGACGATCAAGGGCTACGGGATGGGCGTCTCGGGCGAGGGCCAGATGATCACCCACCAGGCCAAGAAGATGACCGAGGACGCGCTGTTGGCCTTCCGCGATCGGTTCGAGCTGCCGCTGTCCGACGAGCAGGTCCGCGCGGCCGAGTACTACAAGCCGCCCGATGACTCCCCGGAGATGCAGTACCTGCGTGATCGCCGGGCCGCGCTGGGTGGCAGCCTGCCCGTCCGGCGCAGCAGGTCAGAGCCGCTCGAGGCTCCTCCACTCGAGACGTTCAAGGGCCAGCTCGAGGGCACGGGCGAGCGGGAGGTCTCCACCACGATGGCGTTCGTGCGGGTGCTGGCCGCACTGCTGCGCGACAAGAAGCTCGGCAAGCACGTCGTCCCGATCGTGCCCGACGAGTCGCGCACGTTCGGCATGGAGGGGATGTTCCGCCAGGTCGGCATCTACTCCCCGGTGGGACAGCTCTACCAGCCCCAGGACTCCGAGCAGTTGATGTTCTACAAGGAGGACAAGCACGGCCAGATCCTCGAGGAGGGGATCACCGAGGCCGGCTCTATCTCCTCGTTCATCGCCGCCGGCACCTCCTACAGCGCGCACGGCGTGCCGATGATCCCGTTCTACATCTACTACTCGATGTTCGGCTACCAGCGGGTCGGGGACCTCGTGTGGGCGGCCGCCGACTCGCGCACGCGGGGGTTCATGCTCGGCGGCACCGCTGGGCGGACCACGCTGAACGGAGAGGGGCTACAGCACGAGGATGGCCACAGCCACGTGCTGTTCTCGGTCGTGCCCAACTGCCGCGCCTACGACCCCGCTTTCGGCTACGAGGTGGCGGTGATCATCCAGGACGGCCTGCGCCGGATGGTGGCCGAGCACGAGGACGCCTTCTACTACCTCACGCTGATGAACGAGAACTACCACCACCCGCCCATGCCCGAGGGTGCCGCCGAAGGGATCCTGCGCGGGATGTATCTGCTGCGCGAGGGGAAGGTGTCCAAGCGCAAGAAGGCCCCGCGGGTGCAGTTGCTGGGGTCGGGGACGATCTTGAACGAGGTGCTGGCCGCCGCCGAGCTGCTCGAGTCCGATTTCGGCGTGGCCGCCGACGTGTGGAGCGTGACCTCGTTCACCGAGCTGCGCCGCGACGGGATCGAGGTCGAGCGCTGGAACATGCTGCACCCGGTGGAGGACGCTCGCCGAAGCTATGTGACCGAGCAGCTGGAGGGGCGCGGTCCGGTCGTCGCCTCCACCGACTACATCCGTGCCTTCGCCGACCAGATCCGCCAGTGGGTGCCGGGGCGCTACCGCGTGCTGGGGACCGACGGCTTCGGGCGCAGCGACTCGCGCGCGGCGCTGCGGCGGTTCTTCGAGGTCAATCGGCAGTTCGTCGCGGTGGCCGCGCTCAAGGAACTGGCCGACGAAGGTCAGGTGGAGCCGGGTAGGGTGCAAGAGGCGATCGAGCGCTACGAGATCGACGCCGAAGCCCCGATGCCGACCACCGTATGAGCACCACATCCGACGCCGTCGCAGTCGAAGTTCCCGACATCGGCGACTTCGACGACGTCCCGATCATCGAGATCCACGTCTCGCCCGGCGACACCGTGGCGGTCGACGATCCGCTGCTCACGCTCGAGTCCGACAAGGCCACGATGGACGTCCCGGCGCCGTTCGAGGGGACGGTCCGCGAGCTGCTGGTAGGCGTCGGCGACAAGGTGTCCCAGGGCGTCAAGCTGCTCACGCTGGAGGCGGCCGGGGGCGCGGACGAGTCGACCGGCAGCAAGGCCGCTGCGGTGGCCTCGGAGGGCGCGCCGAGCGAGGGTGCCGCTCCCGAGGCGATCGGCAGCGCCGCCGAGGCGGAGTCGCAAGACGCGGCGGACCAGGCCGGTTCCCCGCCGGCCGGGGATACGCCGGCCGCGGCCGCGCCGGCCGCGGCCACGCCAGGCGCTCCCCCACCGGTACGCGATGCGTCGCCCCAGGCGGCTCCCCCGGCTGATGGCGATGGCGGCGGCCCCGTTTACGCCAGCCCGGCCGTGCGCCGGATCGCCCGCGAGCTCGGCGTCGACCTGCACCAGGTGAGCGGCAGCGGCCGCAAGGGACGGATCACCAAGGAGGACGTCCAGACGTTCGCCGAACGCGGCCCGGCTGACGGCGCTCAGGCTGCGTCGGCTGGGGCCGGGGGCGGCGCCGGCGGTCCCGGTCTCGGTCTGGAGCTGCCGCCGTGGCCTTCGGTGGACTTCTCCAAGTTTGGCGAGATCGAGCGCGTCCAGCGCTCGCGGATCCAGCGGATCTCCGGCCCCGTGCTGGCCCGCAACTGGGTGATGATCCCCCACGTCACCCACAACGACGAGGCCGACATCACCGACCTCGAGGCCTGGCGCAAGCAGCTCAACGAGGAGCACTCCCGCGAGGGCGTGAAGATCACGATGGTCTCGTTCCTTATCGTCGCCTCGGTGGCCACGTTGAAAGCGTTCCCGGCGTTCAACGCCTCGCTCGACGGCGAGGATCTGATCTTGAAGCGGTACTACAACATCGGGTTCGCCGCCGACACGCCCGGCGGCCTGGTCGTGCCGGTGATCAAGAACGCCGACCAGAAGGGGCTCCTCGACATCGCCCGCGAGCTGACCGAACTGTCCGGCAAGGCGCGCGACGGCAAGCTCGGGCCCGGGGACATGCAGGGCGCCTCGTTCACGATCTCCTCGCTGGGCGGCATCGGCGGCACCAGCTTCACCCCGATCATCAACGCGCCAGAGGTGGCCATCCTGGGCGCCACGCGCTCGGCCATGAAGCCCGTGTGGGACGCCGCTCGCGCAGAGTTCGTTCCGCGGTTGATGGTCCCGCTGTCACTGTCCTACGACCATCGAGTGATCGACGGCGCGGCCGCGGCCCGGTTCGTCGTCCACCTGGTCAAGGTGCTCAGCGATCTGAGGCGGGCGCTGCTGTGACCGACATTCGCGTCCCGGATATCGGGGACTTCCAGGATGTTCCGATCATCGAGATCCACGTCTCCGCCGGCGACGAGGTGTCGGCCGAGGACCCGCTGGTCACGCTGGAGTCCGACAAGGCGACCATGGACGTGCCGGCGCCTGAGTCCGGGACGGTGACCCAGCTTTCCGTGAAGATCGGCGATCGCGTGTCCGAGGGCAGCGTGCTGCTCACGCTCGAGTCAGATGGCGCTGCGTCGAGCGACGGCGGCGCCGAGTCCGCGCAAGCGACCGAGAAGGCCGCCAAGACGAATGGCGCCTCCGCCTCATCCCCGGAAGCGCGCGTCGAGCGCGAGCCCGCGCCTCCCCCACCCTCCTCCGACGGCGCCGGCGCGGAGCACGACGTCCAGGTCGTGGTGATCGGCTCCGGCCCCGGCGGCTACACCGCGGCCTTCCGCGCCGCCGACCTGGGGCTCAAGACCGCGCTGATCGAGCGCTACGACACGCTCGGCGGCGTGTGCCTGAACGTCGGCTGCATTCCCTCCAAGGCGCTCCTGCACGCCGCGCGCGTGGTGTCCGAGGCCGAGGAGATGGCCGAGCACGGGATCAAGTTCAACAAGCCCAAGGTCGACCTGGACGCCCTGCGCTCCTGGAAGGAGTCGGTCGTCGGCAAGCTCACCGGCGGGCTGGCCGGGCTGGCCAAGCAGCGCAAGGTCGAGGTGATCACCGGCGAGGCCAAGCTGACCGGGCCCAACACCGTTTCGGTCGGGGACCGGACGCTGTCGTTCGACAGCTGCATCATCGCGGCCGGGTCCGAAGCGGCCACGATTCCCGGCCTGCCCGAGGACGAGCGGGTCTTCGACTCGACCGGCGCGCTCGAGTTGCCCTCCGTGCCCAAGCGGCTGCTGGTGGTCGGCTGCGGGATCATCGGCCTGGAGATGGCCACCGTCTACCACGCGCTCGGCTCCAAGGTGACGATGGTCGAACTGCTCGATCAGCTCATCCCCGGCTGCGATCCGGACCTGGTGAAGCCACTGCAAAAGCGGATCTCCGGCCGCTACGAGGCGATCCACCTGGGGACCAAGGTCGAGTCGGTCGAGGCTGCCGAGAAGCACCTCACGGTGAAGCTCTCCAACGACGAGTCGTTGAAGTTCGACGGGGTGTTGGTGGCGATCGGCCGAAAGCCCAATGGCCAGGCCGTGGGCGCCCCGGAAGCGGGAGTCGAGGTCGACGACGCCGGGTTCATCCGGGTCGACCGTCAGATGCGCACGAACGTGCCGCACATCTACGCGATCGGCGACGTGGTGGGCGGCCCGATGCTCGCCCACAAGGCCTCGCACGAGGGCAAGGTCGCGGCCGAGGTCATCGCCGGCCGCAACGTGGAGTTCGACGCGCGGACGATCCCGTCGGTGGCCTACACCGACCCCGAGGTGGCCTGGATGGGCCTGACCGAGTCCGAGGCCCGTGAGCAGGGGGTCGAATACGACAAGGCGACGTTCCCGTGGGCCGCATCCGGTCGCGCCCTGTCCCTGGGCCGCGACGAGGGCATGACCAAGCTGCTCTTCGACCCAGAGTCCCGGCGTCTGCTCGGCGCCGGCATCGTCGGGGTCAACGCCGGCGAACTGATCGCCGAGACCGTGCACGCCCTCGAGATGGGCTCGGATGCCGAGGACATCGGCCTGACCATCCATCCCCACCCCACGCTCACCGAGACGATCGGGTTCGCGGCCGAGATGGCCGAGGGCACGATCACCGACCTGATGCCCCCGCGTAAGCGGGAGCGCGCCAAGGCCTGACCCGCCCGGCCGCTCCGTCTCCCCCGAGCGGCCGCCCCAAGGGGGAAATTTCCGTCACTGGCGACGCTCCGCGCGTCTGCTGACGGATTCTTCCTCTGTGAGACGGGAGGTATCCGGAATTAACCCCCGTCGCGGGTGGCTATTGACGGAATTTTCACGCGCGGCGCGTCGGGGGCGAGCGGGTTCGGGCGGGCGGGTTCGGGCGGGTTCGGGCGGGCGGGTGAGGGCCAGCGGGTTCGGACGGGCGAGAGTGTCGCGGGCGAGGCGGGTGGGCAGGCTCTAGCTACTTCCCCCGGATAAATGGTTGGGTCAGGCGGCGATCTTGAGACCGCCGGGCGTGCGTTTGACGCCGGTGTGAACGGCGACGGCTTCGAGGAGGCAGGCTGCGATGAAGCGGTTGCTCTTGCTGTGGAGGTTCAGCAGCGCGAAAGCGGCTTGGCGGCGACCGATGCGGTTCTGGTCGCGCAGCCGGACGACGGCGTCGGCGAGTCGGGAGCGTTGCTGGGGACTGTCAACTTGCTTGTGGACGGCGGTGAGTGCGTCCCAGCCCCATTCGGGGTCGTCGTGCTCGATCGCTTCGCACAGACGCTCGAGGTCCGGGCCGATCAACCTTGGCAGCTCGACCAGGAGCGAGAGGTCGAGCGCGGGGAGATCCATGATCTCGTCGGCGAGGTGCTCGAGCGCACCGTCAGAGAGCCCGTCGAGCTCGTGGATCGTCTGATAGGCGAGCTGGGCGAGGTGCGCGCGGGCGAGTTGTTCCTCGGAAGGGCCGCGGTGCTCGCCGCAGCAGCGCTTCGTTTTGCGGCCTGAGCCGCACGCACAGGGCTGGTTACGTCCGGATCCGGGCACTAGATCTCCTCTCAAATCGCCTGCCGTGAGAGTCGCATCCGGTCCGGTCGGAAGGCACGTTCCGTCCGGTCTCAGAGAGATGATTTACCTGCAAATGACCGGGTTGATGATCGATCTTGGAGGTGCGTGTGCTGCGGATGCAAGCGACCGGCGCGGAGTCGTTGTGGGACGAGATCCTGCCGGCGGAGGTCAAGGCCCTGCCGGAGGATCTGGCCGCGTTGGACGAGTTGCTGGCCGACCCGGTGCTGCTGGCGCCGATCGCGGTGCGGTGGGGGCGACTGCTGGCCGACGCCGGCCGTCAGGCGGGGCGGGGTCGGCCGACGATCGCGATGGAGACCTACGTGCGGTTGATGGTCGTCAAGCATCGCTCGGGCTGGGGGTACGAGACGTTGATGCGCGAGGTGTCGGACTCGATCCATCTGCGCCGGTTCTGCCGGATCGGGATGAGCGACCGGGTGCCGGACGAGTCGACCGTGCGCAAGCTGACCCGCCGGCTGGGAGCGGAGGTGGTGCACGAGATCACGCGCGAGTTGATCTCCAAGGCCAGGCGGGAGAAGCGGTTCCGGCCACGCGCGGCGAGGATCGACTCGACCGTGGTGGAAGCAGACGTGAAGTATCCGACCGACTCGGGACTGGCGGACGCCGGCATCCGAGCGCTCGCCCGCGAGGCCCGCAAACTCGCAGCCAGGATCGGCGCGAAGCGCAACGCGGTCAGGGACCGCTCCAGGTCGATCGGCCGCAAGCTCCGCGCGTTGACGCGCTCGATTCGCCGCCGCTCCGGGGAAGCGAAGACCGAGGTGCTGAAGCTCACCGGCGCGACAGGCACGCTGCTCAAGCAGTCGATCAAGGAGGCGCGGAAACTGGCTGCGACCGCTCGGTCTCGTGCGCGCGGTCGCGGCGCGCGTGCGAAGCTCAAGGCCGCCCAGGCGCTGGAGGAACTCGCCGATCGCTGCGAGAAGGTGACCGAGCAGATTCGCAAGCGGGTCAACGGCGAGAAGATCACCGACCGGCTCGTGTCGCTGTGGGACCCGGACGCGCGCCCGATCCGCAAGGGGAAGCTCGGCAAACCGACAGAGTTCGGGTACGTCGATCAGCTCTGCGAGATCACCCCGAACACGAAGAAGGGCGCACGCGGGTTCATCCTGCCGCCGACCAGCAAGATCGGGAACCCGGCCGAGGACGCGCTGCTGCCCGACACCGCCAAGGAGCTGCGCAACCTCGACATCACGCTCAAAGAGATCATGGTCGACGGCGCGTTCACGACGACCGCGACCAACACCGCGCTCGAGGACCTGGCCGACACCGTCCACATCGCCGGCCGCCAAGAACCTGGCTCCAAACGCACCCGCCGCCGCCGGCGGCGCTACCGCACCGGGATGGAGGGCCGCGTCAGTCACCTCAAACGCGGCTACGGCCTGGATCGGTCACGCCTAAAAGGCAACCACGGCCACCAGATCTGGGACGGGTGGGCGACCCTCACCTACAACGCCGACACCTACACCACCCTCGGATGACACCCGAGAACCCAAACACCAAGAAATGGGACCGAGAACCGAAGCCGGCGAACGAACCCCCCGAACCGAACCACGGCCGGTCACCGCCGACGGCACAATCACGCCCCTCACCGCCCCAACTGGTTTATCCGGGGCAAGTAGCTAGGAACCGCCCCGGCGGCGTAGCGCGCGCCGGACGAGCAGCGCCACCGCGGCCAGGGCGCCGATCCGTGCCGGCGTGGCCGCCTTGGCGGCGATTGCGGCGGGGCCGCTTGGCGAAGAGGGCTGGCGGGGGGCCGGCATCGCGAACTCCTCGGCGGCCAGGACATCGTGCGGCTCGGCGATCCCGGTCGGGTCGTCGGGCAGCGTGATCGGCTGGTGGCGCAACGACGGATCGGCCGTGGGAACGGCGAACGCCTCGGCGGCCAGCACGTCGTGCGCATCATTCTCGGGCAGCGGGGACTCCCGGCCTGGCATCGGGCCCGATGATCCCAGATGTGAAGGTTTGGTGTCGACCGCGCGCCCTCGAGGGACGGCCGCGGCGCTTCCCAAGATCTCAGCCTGGACGACTGAGATCCGCCTCTACCCACGTGGTATCCTTACTTATCTCTAGTAAGCAACTATCGAAAGCGAACGCCCTTCAGATGTCTAGTCGCCTTCTCTTGATCCCGCTCGACGACGTCGTCGCCTTCCCGGGCATGTCGCTCACGCTCGCGGTCGACGCCGGCGAGGAGGAGCGAGTCCTGCTCGTTCCCAGACACGAAAACGAATTTGCCAGTGTGGGCACGGTGGCGCAGGTGGCCGACCGGGTCCGGCTCCCCGGTGGCGCGCGGGCTGTGGCCCTCCAGGGCCTGCACCGCGGCGTGGCCGGCGCCGCACACACGATGCCGGACGGCCGGCTCTACGTCGAGGTCGAGGAGCAGCCCGATCCGGTTCCGGTCGAC
Source organism: uncultured Solirubrobacterales bacterium (assembly GCA_963841535.1). Taxonomy (GTDB): domain Bacteria; phylum Actinomycetota; class Thermoleophilia; order Solirubrobacterales; family Solirubrobacteraceae; genus Palsa-465. The sequence goes on from CAWJDF010000008.1 coordinate 414,074, forward strand.
GGCCGCACCCGCAACCTCGAGCGCGAGTACCGCGCGGTGGTCGAGGAGATCCTCGAGCTGCGCGGCGACGACGGCCGAATCTCCTCCTTCCTGCGCAGCATCACCGAGCCGGGCCCGCTGGCCGACACCAGCGGCTACTCGCCGGACATCGGCTACGAGGACAAGGTCCAGCTGCTCCAGACGGTCGACGTGACCGAGCGGCTCGAGATCGCCGTGCGCTTCCAGCGCGAGCGGCTGGCCGAGCTCCAGGTCCGCAAGCGGATCCGCGACGACGTCGAGTCCGGCGCCGAGAAGCAGCAGCGCGACTACTTCCTGCGCAAGCAGATGGACTCGATCCGCAAGGAGCTCGGCGAGGACGACGCCTCGATCGCGGAGGAGTACCGCACCAGGATCGAAGAGGCCGAGATGCCCGAGGCCGTGCGCGAGCAGGCCGAGAAGGAACTCGGACGCTTCGAGCGGATGGGCGAGCAGAGCGCCGAGTCGAGCGTGATCCGTACCTACCTGGACTGGCTGATCGCAGTCCCGTGGAGCAAGCGCTCCGACGAGCGGCTCGATCCCGAGCACGCACGCGAGGTGCTGGACGCCGACCACGCGGGCCTCGAGGACGTCAAGGACCGGATCGTCGAGTACATCGCGGTCAAGAAGCTGCGCCTCGAGCGCGGGATCAAGGAGGACAAGCGCTCCGGCGCGATCCTCACGCTGATCGGGCCGCCCGGCACCGGCAAGACCTCGATCGGCGAGTCCATCGCCCGCGCCACCGGTCGCGAGTTCGTCCGGATGTCGCTCGGCGGCGTGCGTGACGAGGCCGAGATCCGCGGCCACCGGCGGACGTACATCGGCGCGCTCCCGGGCCGCCTGGTCCGGGCGCTGCGCGACGCCGGCACGATGAACCCGGTGATCATGCTCGACGAGGTCGACAAGGTCGGCGCCGACTGGCGCGGCGACCCGAGCTCGGCCCTGCTCGAGGTGCTCGATCCTGCCCAGAACCACAGCTTCCGCGACCATTACCTGGACGTGGAGCTCGACCTGAGCAACGTCATGTTCATCGCGACGGCCAACATGGCCGACACGATCCCCGGGCCGCTGCTCGACCGGATGGAGGTGATCCGCTTCGACGGCTACACCACCTCCGAGAAGACCGCAATCGCCCGCGGCTACCTGTGGCCGCGTCAGCTCGAGCGCAACGGCCTGCGGCCCGAGGAGGTCGAGATCTCCGACGAGCTGCTCGAGACCGTGGCGGCCGAGTACACCCGCGAGGCGGGCGTGCGCCAGCTCGAACGCGAGCTGGGCACGCTGCTGCGCAAGACCGCGACCAAGATCGCGTCAGGCCAGGCCGGCGCGCCGGTCGCGATCGACCTCGACGCGGTCCGGGACGCCCTCGGCCGCCAGCGCCACTTCCAGGAGTCCGCGGTCCGTACCGCGGTCCCCGGCGTGGCCACGGGCCTGGCGGTCACGGGAACCGGCGGCGACGTCCTGTTCGTCGAGGCCACGGCAATGCAGGGCAAGCCCGGTCTCACCCTGACCGGCCAGCTCGGCGACGTGATGAAGGAATCGGCGCAGATCGCCCTGTCGTACGTGCGCGGCCACGCCTCGGCCCTCGACATCGACCCGTCGACGTTCGAGGAGCGTTCGTTCCACGTGCACGTGCCGGCGGGCGCGATCCCGAAGGACGGCCCGAGCGCGGGCGTGACCATGGTCACGGCCCTGACGTCGCTGCTCAGCGGCAGGCCGGTCCGGCACACCGTGGGCATGACCGGCGAGGTCACGCTCCAGGGCCGGGTGCTCCCGATCGGCGGGGTCAAGCAGAAGGTCCTGGCGGCGCATGCGGCGGGTCTGACCGACGTGGTGCTTCCGGAGCGCAACCGAGGCGATCTGGACGACGTCCCGGCCGAGGTGCGCGAGGCGATGTCCTTCCACTTCGCGATGACCGTCGACGAGGTGCTGGCGGTGGCGCTCGAGCCGGCGCCGCTCCGCCAGGCCGCATAAACCAGGCTTCCCCAGCTGGCAACGCAGCGCCGAGCCCCGGCGGACCGCCACGGTCCGCCGGGGCTCACGCGCTTAAGCGGCACTTGGTTGGCGGCAATTCACCGGTGGTAGGTTGATTACATGACCACGATTACAGCCCCAGCGGAACAGAAGATCCTCGATGAGGTCCCCAAGCAGCTCTACATCGGCGGGAAATGGGTCGACGGCGCCAAAGGGACGCTGTCGGTCGAGGACCCTGCCACCGGCGAGTCCCTGTGCGAAGTCGCCGATGGGTCGACCGATGACGCCGAGGCCGCTCTGAACGCGGCCGTCGAGGCCGGTCCCGACTGGGCCGCCCACGCCCCGCGCGAGCGGGGCGAGATCCTGCGCCGATCATTCGAGGCGATCGGGTCTCGCGCCGACGATCTCGCGCTGCTGATGACGCTCGAGATGGGCAAGCCGCTGGCAGAGTCGAAGGCCGAGATCGCCTACGGCGCCGAGTTCTTCCGCTGGTTCTCCGAGGAGGCGGTCCGGATCAGCGGGAGCTACTCGACCAACTCGAACGGGCAGGGACGCGTGCTCACGATGAAGCAGCCGGTCGGGCCATGCCTGCTGATCACCCCGTGGAACTTCCCGCTGGCCATGGGAACGCGCAAGATCGGACCCGCGATCGCGGCGGGCTGCACGATGGTCGTCAAACCGGCGCAGCAGACGCCGCTGTCGATGCTCATGCTGGTCAAGATCCTCGAGGACAACGGCCTGCCGCCCGGCGTGGTCAACCTCATTACGGCGTCCTCCTCGGGCGAGACGATGGCCCCGCTGATCGCCGATCCGCGCCTGCGCAAGCTGTCCTTCACGGGCTCGACCGAGATCGGGCGCAAGCTCATGGAGCAGGCGTCCCAGAATCTGCTGCGCCTGTCGATGGAGCTCGGTGGCAACGCGCCGTTCATCGTGTTCGACGACGCCGACGTCGATGCTGCTGTCCAGGGCGCGATGATCGCCAAGATGCGCAACATCGGCGAGGCGTGCACCTCCGCTAACCGCTTTCACGTCGCTGAGGAGGTCGCCGGCCAGTTCGCCGAGAAGCTGGCCGCGAAGATGGGCGCGATGAAGGTCGGTCGCGGCACCGAGGAGGGCGTGGAGGTCGGGCCGCTGATCGACGACGGCCAGCGCGGCAAGGTGGCCGAACTCGTCGAGGACGCGATCGGGCGCGGTGCTAAGGCCGTTGTCGGCGGGCACGCGCGCGACGGCGCCGGCTACTTCTACGACCCCACCGTCCTGACCGACGTCCCCGACGACGCCAAACTGCTGCACGAGGAGATCTTCGGGCCGGTGGCGCCCGTCAAGGGCTTCAGCGACGAGGACGAGGCGATCGCCGCGGCCAATGACACGGAGTACGGCCTGGTCGCCTACGTCTATACGAACAACCTCAAGCGCGCGCTGCGCGTCGTCGAGCGGCTCGAGACCGGCATGGTCGGACTGAACCAGGGCATGGTGTCGAACGCCGGCGCCCCGTTCGGCGGGATCAAGCAGTCGGGGTTCGGCCGCGAGGGCGGCTCCGAGGGCATCGAGGAGTACCTCGAGACCAAGTACGTGGCCGTCAACCTGTAGCGCTTCCCGCACAACTCCACCCACCGCACGAACGGCCCCTCACGGGGCCGTTTCTGCTGTGTCCAGGGGTCCTAGAACATCCGTTGGTAAACGCCGATTGACGTACCTAGAACATCCGTCCAGCATCCGGGAGGAGCGCTAATGGACGGGTAAGCAATCATCGCGCACGAAGGAGGTAGAGGAGCAAGGGAGGTCCACCGCGTTTGCCGGCGTGGCCGTTCAGGTCTGGCCGCGCCGGCGGACGTCGGTTGTCGTTGTCCAAATTCACCACGAGCGCACCGGACCTTCGGTTCTCACGGCCGGGAAACGAAGATGTCGTCCAATTTGATCCAGGAGGATCCATGTCTGTACGCAAACTAGGGTTGGCGCTCGCCGCGGTGTGTGTGGCCCTGCTAGTCGTCCCGGTCGCCGCGGGGGCCCAGACCACACCGGCCGCCGTGCCGACCACCTCGTTCTCGCACATCCCGGTTTCGGGCAAGGCGCAGAACGGCAAGTCGTTCACCGGCCACTTCAACGTCAGCCGGTTCGTCGCGCGCGGCGGCAAAACCTACGCGCTCGGGACGCTGACCGGCAAGCTGGGGAACCGGACGGTCAAGAAGTCGAACGTCGCGATCCCTGTGTCGGTCGGCAGCGCCACCGGCACCCCTCTGGGGGCTACCCCGGCCGCCACGTGCCAGATCCTGAACCTGGTGCTCGGGCCGCTGCATCTGAACCTACTCGGGCTGCACGTTGACCTGAACCAGGTGGTGCTCAACGTCACGGGGGTCACAGGAGCAGGCCAGTTGCTCGGCAACCTGCTGTGCGGGGTGACGAACCTGCTGAACCCCGGGCTTCCCGCGGGACAGCTGGCCGGCCTGCTGAACATCCTCCAGCAGCTCTGGCCGGCCTGCTGAACATCCTCCAGCAGCTTCTGCAAGTGCCTGGGTTGGCAAGCCTGTAGTCCGTCCGCCCACGGGCGCGGGCGGGCCGGATTGAGGGAGCCGGTCCGCCCGCGCCCACCCCGGGGGGCGCGGGGTGCTGGGTAGGAACCCGCGGGTGCAAGAGGAATCCCACCGGCGGGGGCAAAACCGACTACGGTTTGTCGGGGGGCGCCGGGACGCAGGAGGAAGGGGCCACACATGACCGATCAGATCGAGGCCGGGATGTCGGGGACGTCCGAGCCGCGGCGCGGCGAGAGCATCGTCTCCCGCCTCATGCACAAGGGCAACGACGAGGTCGACGCGCTGCTCGAGGCGCTCGGCATGCGCGCACAGTTGAGCGGCGAGGCCCAGGATCTGGCCCGACTGGTCGAGCGCCGACTCGCCCAGATCGAATGGGGCACCCACGCCCAGGCGCTCAACCAGTTGGAGATCCAGCGCTCGTTCCTCGCTCACCGATTCGTCGTGCCGATGAAGCGCTTCGAGCGCAGCAATCGTTTCTATGCGTACCTGGACAACGTCCTGAACTTCGTCTCGATCCTCGCCGGCATCGGCGCGTCGCTGTCCGCCGCACTGGACTTCCCGAAGGTGTGGCCGATCATGTTCGGGCTCGTGGTCGGGTTCCTGCAGAGCATCAGCCAGTGGCTGAAGCCGGCCCAGCGGGCGACCCGCCGCGGCATCGCCGCCGAGAACCTGCGCAGCGAGATGTGGGCCTTTCTCCAGGGCCGCGAGCGCTATCGGGGTAAGGACGACAGGATCGCGTGGGGCCTGCTATGCGACCAGGTAAACCGGGTCGAGGAGCGCGAGACGGCCGAACAGGACCGCGAGCTGGCCCAGCTGCAGAAGGGCAAGCGCACGACCGCTTAGCGCCGGCGGCTACTCGACCCACATGCCCGAGGCAATCCGGGCCTGAACGAGCCGCGGGCCGTCGGCCGCGTCGATCGCAGCGCGCAGCGCCACCGCGAGCTCCCCTGGCGTCGCGACGTCGGTCGCCGGCATTCCGTACGCCCGCGCCACCGCCGCGGTGTCGAGGCCCGGCAGCTCGAGGCCCGGCGCCCCCTGCACTTGCTCGAAGGCGGCAAACCACTTGAGGATCATGTACTCCTCGTTGCGCAGGACCAGGAAGATGACCGGCGCCTTGTACGCGACCGCGGTCCACAGCGCGGTGATCCCGTACTGGGCCGACCCCTCCCCCACCACGCACACCACCGGCCGCTCGGGCTGGGCCAGCTGAACGCCCACGGCGGCGGAGATCGCGAACCCGAGCCCGCCGCTCCCGCTCTGGTAGTAGCTGCCCGGCTCCGACAGCCTCAGCCGGTTGCGCAGGGCCGAGGAGCTCGACGGCGCCTCGGCCACGGCGACGCCGCCGGCCGGCCACAACTCGGCGAGCACGGCCATGGCCTGCGAGCCGCTCATCGGGTCCTGGCGCTCGGGCGCCGGCGGGTCGGGACGTGGGTCGGGGGCGTGCCGGTGCGATTCGCCGGTCAGCTCGACCAGCTCCTGCAGGGCCAGCGCCACGTCGCCCACCAGCGCGTCGCCCATCGGCGCGCGCGCCGCCTCGTCCGAATCGCTCGTCAGCAGGACCAAGGTGGTCCCGTCGGGGAGCAGCGGACCGGGGATGTAGGGGTAGTAGGCGAACACCTGAGTGCCGGCCACGAGCACCACGTCGTGCCCCTCGAGCGCCTGGGACACCGGGCCGATGGCCGGCGGCAGGATGCCCATGAAGTTCGGATGGCGCTCCGGGAACCCGATCCGGCTGGATGCCGTCGGGGGCGGGGCCCACACCGGAAGTCGCTGCTTCTCGGCCAGCGCCACCGCCGCGTTCCAGCCGCCGCTGGCGTCGACGTCCGGGCCGGCGACGAGCACCGGGTTGCGCGCCGACTCGAGCAGGCTGGCCAGCTGGGCCAGCTGCGCCAAGTCGGGAACCGCCCGACCGCTGAGCACCCGCCGTCGCGCGTGCACGGCGCGGTCCTCGTCAGCCTCGGCGTCCCAGTCGTCCATCGGGATCGACACGAACGCCGGCCCGCGCGGGGCGAGCGTGGCGTGATGGATGGCCCGGCCGATCGCTCCCGGCACGTCCTGCGCGCGCGGCGGCTCGTGGCTCCACTTGACGTACGGCTGCGGGCCGACGGTGGCGTCGCGGTTGGTCAGCAGCGCCTCATGCGTGACCTGGGCGCGCACCTGCTGGCCGGCGGTGATTACCAGCGGCGCCTTGTTGGCGCGGGCGGTGAAGATCGCGCCGACCGCGTTGCCGACGCCGGGCGCGGTGTGCAGGTTGACGTGGGTGGGCTGGCCGGTCGCCTGCGCATACCCGTCCGCCATCCCCACCACCGCCTGCTCCTGCAGCCCGAGGACGTATGTGAAGTCATCCGGGAGATCGGCCAGCATCGGCAGCTCAGTCGAGCCGGGGTTGCCGAAGATCGTGGTCATCCCGTGGGCTCGGAAGAGGTCCAGCGTGGCCTCGCGGACGGTGGCCATTTCGTTGCGGGACCCTACTCGGTCCATTTGGGAGATAACCGTCGGATAGCGCCGGTGATCTCCCAACGGCGCTACAGGCCAGCCAACACCTCAGCCGCCGCACGCTCGCCCGAGCGCACGGCGCCGTCCATGTAGCCGTTCCAGTACGTCGACGTCTCGGTGCCGGCCCAGTGGATGCGCCCCACCGGCTGGCGGATCAGGGGGCCGTAGGCGAGCAGCGTTCCCAGCGAGGGGATTCCGACCGGGCAGCCGCGGGTCCACACCTCGTCTGACCAGTTGGGTGTCGAAGTAGGCGATCGGGTTGGCCGCCTGGGAGCCGAACCACCTGACGTACTGATTGACCACCGCGGACTGACGGGCGGAGGGCGACATCGCGTTGTAGGTGCGGGCGTTGTCGCCGCCGACGAAGCCGAACAGCACGCCCGGCGAGCCCTCGGGGGGCGAGTCGTCGAACGAGGCGTTGACCGGGCCGCCGGTGTCGAGCACGGTGCCGGTGAGGCCGGCGCCGCGCCAGAACGGCGTCGGGTAGACAGCGGCCACCTTGGTGAGCGTGCCCTGGGGATAGCGCTGGATCAGCTGGTCGCGCGCAAAAGGCAACCCTGGCTCGTAGTGGATGCGGCCGGCCAGGGTCGGCGGCACTGCCACGATCACCCGCTTGGCCGCGACCGTCATCCGGTCCGAATGAATGGTGACGCCGCCCTTGGCGTGAGCGATCCGGCGGACCGGCGAGCCCAGCACGACGCGCTTGCCGATACGAGCGGCGACCCGGTCGGTGATCTCCTGCGTGCCGCCCACGAAGCGCCACTGCTGCGCCCCGTTGCGCGTGTCGAAGTTGCGCTCAAACGTGCCGGCGTTCTGCTCGTTGCCCGACGCCGCGATATAGAACAGGACGAACAGCAGCGAGAGCTCGCGCGGCTCGGCGCCGAAGATCGGGCGGGTCGCAGCGGGGACGAGCGCCTTGAAGCGCGGCGTCACGCTGTTGGAGTCAACCCAGCTCTGGAGCGTCTGGCCGTCCCAGCTCGAGGCGCTCGACGCGCTCCAGGGTGCGTCGACGGGCACCTGCGTCGACATCTGGTCGAGTTGCTGGACGACCTCGGCCAGCTCGGCCACGATCGTCGGGTCCGGTGGCGCGGTCCCGAGCAGCCCACCCAGCGGTCCGCTGTCCGAGTAGCGCTGCGGTCCGATCAGGCCCAGCGGGTTGTCGACGTCGTTGATGTAGATGTCGTCACCGTCGTCGTAGGTGGGGAACGTCGACACCCCGACGGCCTGAGCCAGCGCCAGGATGTGGTCCTGGGTCGGCCCGGCGAACGTCGCGCCGCGCTCGGACACCCGACCGCCGCCCAGGTCGTGGTTCCAGGCCCGGCCGCCCACGCGATCGCGCGCCTCCAGCACGGTCACCGAATGACCCGCGGCCGCGACCAGCCGCGCCGCGGTCAGACCCGCGAAGCCGGCCCCGACCACGACCACGTCGGCGTGGTGGCCCTTCTTCTTGTGGTGCTTGGCCTTGGGCTTGGGCTTGCGCTTCTTGTGCTTGGCGGCCTCGGCGGCCGCAGGCCATGACGCGGCGGCGCCCGCGACAAGCGCTCCCGTGACGAATCGCCGCCGTGTGACCCCCTCTTGCTCGTTCATCCGGAAACCGCCTTGTTCGCCTGATTGATGAGTGCGTCGGCCGTGGCCAGATCGAAGTCGCCGTGGTCGGAGCCGAGTCCCTGCGCGACCAGCGCCGCGGCGGCGCAGCCGAGCGCCGCCGCCTCCACACGGCCGCGTCCAAGCGACAGGCCGCGAAGGAAGCCGGCGGAGAACGCATCGCCGCAGCCGGTCGTGTCGACCACCTCGACCTCGAACGCCGGCACGCGCACCTCGCTCTCGGCGTCGAGCACAACGGCGCCCTCGGCCCCGCGGGTGGCGGCCACGCAGCCCACGCCGCGCTCGAGCAGCGCGCGACAGCCCTCGGCCAGGTCGGCCTTGCCGCTCAGCGCGAGGACCTGCTCCTCGTTGGGCAGCAGGTAGTCGAGGTGCGCGAAGGCCGGCGCGATCCAGTCGAGGATCGCGGCCGCCTGCTCGCCCGGGGCGAGGATGTCGGCCGAGGTGACGACGCCGTGTTCCCGCGCGAGCGACAGGATCTTGGCGGCCTCCTCGCCGCCCATGAACTCGGGCGCGCCGAGGTGCAGGTAGTCGGCGGCCGCGATCGCCTCGAGCGGCGCGTCGGCCGAGGAGTACGTCGCGTTGGCGCCGATCACGTGGAAGGCCGGCCGCGAGCCGTCCGGCCGGATCGGCAGCACGCTGGCCGAGGTTTGCACGTCCTCGCGACGCACGAGCAGCGACGCGTCGACGCCGAAGCGCCCCAGCAGATCGACGAGGACGTCGCCCAGGGCGTCGCTGCCGATCGCCCCGGCGCTGCGCACGCCGGCGCCGAGCTTGGCCAGCGTGACCGCGGTCCCCCCGGCCGGGCCGGCCGGGGTGATCCGGATCTGCTCGACCAGGGTCCCGCCCTGTCCCGCGGGGATCTCCTCCACCGGGCGCACCAGCACGTCGACGACGTGCACCCCGAGCGTGACGACCTTCACAAGTCGCTCCGGCGCGTGATCCCGTAGCCCCGCCGGCTGACCGTCTCGACGAACGCGAGCTGTTCGGAGCGATCGAGCGTGCGCGGCGCGCCGACCACGGACGCGCGCCAGTACAGCTCGCACGCCCATTCGAGCAGGAGCGCGTGGTCCATCGCGGTGTCGAGGTCGGGTCCGTAGGCGATCGCGCCGTGGTTGGCCATCAACGCGGCGCTCCGGCCCTCCAGTGCCTCGAGGGTCAGCTCGGCCAGCTCGGGGGTGCCGAACGTGGCGTAGGGAGCGACGCGGATCGGGCCGCCCAAGGCAAGCATCTGGTAGTGCACGACCGGCAGCTCGTCGAGCACGCACGCCAGCGCGGTGGCGAAGCGCGCGTGGCTGTGCACGACGGCGCCCGCCTGGTGGCGCCGATAGATCCCGAGGTGCAGTCCCAGCTCGGAGGTCGGGGCCAGCTCGCCGGCGACCTGCTCGCCGTCGAGGTCGACCACCGCGATCGCCTCGGGGGTGAGCTCCTCGAGCCGTGCGCCGGTCGGCGTGACCGCCACGAGCTCGCCGGCGCGCGTGGACACGTTGCCGGCGGTCCCGGTCACCAATCCGTCCGCCGCCAGGCGGCGCGCAGCCGCGGCTACGCGCCCTCGCTCCCGCTCGATCTCCCCTGGCACGATTGAGATGATTACGTGAAGGGAACCTCACTTTCAAGTTCGAACCGTGAGACGTCCCCCCTCCACCGATCGACTCCGCAACGCGCCGATGCAGGCGCGCAGCCGCGAGCGGCTGCGTCGCGTGCTCGACGCGGCGGACGAGGTGCTCGCCGCCGAGGGACCCAGCGCGTTCACGACCACGCGCCTGGCCGAGGTGGCCGGCGTGTCGATCGGATCGATATACCGATTCTTCCCCGACAAGGAAGCGATCGTCGAAGCCCTGGCGGTGCGGTACTGGAGCGACTTCGAGGACCTCGTGGCCGGCGTGGCCGAGGCCGACGAGGCGCAGCCGCTCGACGATCCGGTGGGGGCCGTGGTCGACGTGCTGATCGCCGGGTTCCGCGCTCGCCCCGGGTTTCTCGGCCTCTGGTTCGGGGGCCTGCGGACCGAGCAGGTCCGCGATGCCACGCGTCCCACTCGGACCGCGATCGCGCGCTCGATCGAGCGCATCCTTCACCACCACTGGCCGAACGCTCCGGCCCCCACCCGCCTGCGCGTGGCCGAGATGGCCGTCCTGGCCGGTGACGGGCTCCTGCGCGAGGCGTTCCGCCGCGACCGCAGCGGCGACGGCGTCGTGCTGACCGAGAGCAAGCACATGCTGCGCGCCTACATCGCGGAGCAACTCGCGTGAAGTGGGGCAGGTTGTGGGCGCTTGTCGTGGCGACGGCGCTGCTCGCTGCGGGAGCGAGCGGCGCCCACGCCACATCACGCGGGGATGTTTTGGCTCTACACGGTTCCGATCCAGGCCGACGGTAACCCCGGGCCGCTCACCCACCTTGGAGAGCGGCCCGGCTGGCGCCGGCCACTATACTTTATGAAGTGCTGATCTTCAGGAGACTTCTCGGCTTCCTGCGGCCCTATCGGGCCGCTGTCGTCTGGTCGTTCGTCCTGGCCGCCGGCGCGATGGTCATGACCGTCCTGATCCCGCTGCTGACCGGCGAGGCCATCAACTCGATCCGCGCTCATCATCGCCACGCGTTGATCGCGTACGTGATCGCGATCGGGGCCGTGGGCCTGCTGCGGCTCGGCCTGAGCACGGCGCGCCGGCTGGTCGCCGGCCGGGTGTCGCTCGGCGTCGAGGTCGATCTGCGCAATGGGCTCTACGAGCAGCTCCAGCGGCTCGAGCTCGGGTTCTTCGACCGCCAGCAGACGGGACAGCTGATGTCGCGGGCGACCGTCGACCTGCAGTCCGTGCGCTTCTTCCTCGGCTACGGGCTGATCTTCATCGCGCAGTCGGTGCTCACGATCGCGCTCGCCGCGGTGGCCATGTTCGTGCTCCAGCCGGAACTGGCCGCGCTCGCGCTGGCGCCGGTCCCCTTCGTGGTGCTGATCGCCAACCGCTACGGCAAGCACTCGCGTCCGGCGCTCCAGGAGGCCCAGCAGCGGATCGCCGAGCTGACCGCCGAGGCGGAGGAGAACGTCTCCGGCGTGCGTGTGGTCAAGGCGTTCGCGCAAGAGGACCGCCAGCTCGACCGGTTCAAGCACTCGGTCGAGCGCGTGTTCGACCAGCAGTTCTACGCCACCAAGATCCAGGCCAAGTACACGCCGATGATCAGCTTCCTGCCCAACCTCGGGCTGGCCCTGATCCTGCTCGTGGGCGGCCGGGACGTGATCAACGGTTCGCTCTCGATCGGCGCCTTCACGGCCTTCTACGCGTACCTCCTGATGCTGATCTCCCCCATGCGGACGCTCGGCTACATGCTGAGCGCCGCGCAGCGCGCCACCGCGTCGGGCGCCCGCATCTTCCAGGTGCTCGATCGCGCGCCGCGCATCACGACGGCGGCGGACGCGCCGCCCCTGCCTGAGGGGTCGGGGCGGGTGTCGCTCGAGAACGTCAGCCTGACCTTCGAGGGCAGCTCGCGGCCGGCCCTGCGCGACCTCGACCTCGAGATCGAGGCGGGCTCGACGGTGGCGCTGGTCGGCGCGATGGGCTCGGGCAAGACCGCGCTCGTCTCGCTGCTCCCCCGCCTCTACGAGGCGACCAAGGGCTCCGTGCGCATCGACGGCGCCGACGTGCGCGACGTCGACCTGGTCTCGCTGCGCCGCGCGATCGCGGTGGTCACCGACGACCCGTTCCTGTTCTCGGCCACCGTGCACGAGAACATCGCCTACGGGCGCCCCGACGCCACCCGTGAGGAGGTCATCCGCGCAGCTGAAGTGGCGCAGGCCGACGGGTTCATCTCCGCGCTGCCGAAGGGCTACGACACGCGCGTGGGCGAGCGGGGACTGACGCTCTCGGGCGGGCAGCGCCAGCGGATCGCGATCGCCCGCGCCGTCCTGTCCGATCCCCGGATCCTCGTGCTGGACGACGCCACATCGTCGGTCGACGCCTCGACCGAGCAGGAGATCAAACTCGCGCTGCGCGACGTGATGACCGACCGGACCACGTTCGTGATCGCTCACCGGCTCTCGACGATCACGCTGGCCGACGAGATCGTCGTGCTCGAGGACGGGCGGATCGCCGCCCACGGCACACACGACGAGCTCCTCGAGGAGTCCGACCTCTACCGCGAGATCGTCGAGAAGGGAATGCCCGATCAGGTGTTCATGACGCGCAAGGCCGCTGAGGCGGTGGGACTGTGAGGCGCCGGCTGCGTCAGACCGGCGGGCGCGCGCGCAAGCTGCGCGGGCTGATCGAGCTACTCACGCCGTACAAGTGGCGGGTGATGGCCATGTTCGTCGCGCTGGTCACCGCGACCGCCGCGGCCCTGGCGCCCGCGCCGCTGGCCAAGCTGGCCATCGACGACGGGATCCGCCCCGGCGACACCGGCGCCCTTGATCTGATCGTCGCCGCCTTCCTCGCCTCGGCGCTCATCTATGCGGTGGCGTCGTATGCGCAGACATATCTGGTCGGGTGGGTCGGGCAGCGCGCGCTCCAGGACCTGCGCGTCCGGTTGTTCGGACACCTGCAGCAGCTCTCGATCAGCTTCTACTCGCGCAACCGGGCCGGAGTGATCATCTCGCGGCTGACCAACGACGTGGAGGCGCTCGACCAGCTGGTCGAGGACGGGATCGCCACGCTGTTCCAGTCGGGGCTGACGCTGATCGGCGTGGTGGTGATCCTGCTCGTGCTCGACTTCCACCTGGCGCTGCTCACGTTCCTCGCCATCCCGATCCTGCTGATCGGCGGGGTGGCGTTCCGGATCGCGTCGGCCGACGCCTACCGCCTGACCAGAGAGAAGATTGCGACCATCACCGGCTACCTGCAGGAGACGCTGTCGGGCATCCGCGTGGTCCGGGTGTTCGGCCAGGAGCCGCGTCACATCGAGCAGTTCCGCGAGCTCAACGACGAGAACCGCGCGGCCAACATGACCACGGTCAAGCTGAATGCGGCCTACTTCCCCGCGGTCGAGTTCCTCTCGGCGCTCGTGACGGTCGAGATCCTCGTGGTCGGCGGGCTCGAGGTGATCAACGGCAACACTTCGACCGGCGTGGTGTTCGCGTTCGTCGCGGCGCTGAACAACTTCTTCGACCCGATCCAGCAGCTCTCGCAGCTCTACACCACCTACCAGTCGGGTATGGCCGCGCTGGACAAGATCTTCGAGCTGCTCGACGAGCAGCCCGACCTCCTCGACGCGCCCGACGCGATCGAGCTGCCGCCGATCCGCGGCGAGCTGCGCTTCGACGAGGTGTCGTTCCAGTACGGGACGAGCGGCGGCGATCCAGAGTCCTACGCGCTTCAGGACGTGGATTTGGTCATCCCGCCCGGGCAGACCGTCGCGCTGGTCGGGGCGACCGGCGCCGGCAAGTCGACGTTCGCCAAGCTGGTCGCGCGCTTCTACGACCCGACGTCCGGGGCGGTGCTGGTCGACGGGCACGACCTGCGCAGCGTCACCGCCGAGTCGCTGCGCTCGCAAATGGGCATCGTCCCCCAGGAGGGCTTCCTGTTCAGCGGCACGATCCGGGAGAACATCGCGTTCGGCCGCCCGGACGCGACCGATGACGATATCCGCGCGGCGGCGCGCGCCGTGGGGGCAGATTCGTTCGTCGAGGCGCTCGAGGACGGCTACGACGCCCAGATCGGCGAGCGCGGCGTCCAGCTCTCGGCCGGGCAGCGGCAGCTGGTCGCGTTCGCCCGCGCGCTGGTGGCCGACCCCCGCATCCTGGTGCTCGACGAGGCCACCTCCAACGTCGACGTGCACACCGAGACGCTGATCGAGCAGGGCCTGCGCCGGCTGGTAGCCGGGCGGACCGCGATCGTGATCGCCCATCGCCTGTCCACGATCCGGGGCGCAGGGCGGATCCTCGTGCTCGAGCACGGCCAGGTGGTCGAGGACGGGACGCACGACGAGCTGCTCGAAGCCCAGGGCCACTACTGGCGGCTGTACCGCGACTGGGCCGACCAGGCCTCCGCCGCGTAGGCTCTCCTCATGCCGACGGTCGTGGGGCTTGCTTTCACCCCGGTCAAGGCCACGCGACTGCACGTGGTCGACCGGATCGAACTCGGGCCGGACGGCGTGCGGGAGAACCGGCGGTTCTACGTGATCGACGATCACGACCGGATGATCAACAGCAAGATCGTCGGCGAGCTCCAGACGGTGGTCGCCGACTATTCCCACGCCGATCGCACGCTGAGGCTCTCCCTGCCGGACGGACGGGTGGTCGAGGACGAGGTCCGGCTAGGAGACGAGCTCGACACGCGCTTCTTCTCGACTCAGCGCCGGGGTCGTCTGGTTGAAGGCCCATGGTCGGAGGCGCTCAGCCAGGTGGCCGGCCGCCCGCTGCGCCTGGTCGAGCCGTGCGTGGCCGGGCACGGCGTCGATCGCGGTGGCGACGGGGCGGTGTCGCTGATCTCCCGCGCGTCGCTTGCGCGACTGGCCGAGTTCGGCGGCGTGGAGACCGTGGACCCGCGCCGGTTCCGCATGCTGGTCGAGATCGACGGCGTCGACGCGCACGCCGAGGACCGGTGGGTGGACGGCGGCTCGGTGCGGATCGGTGGCGCCGTGGTCGCATTCGGCGGCCACGTGGGCCGCTGCCTGATCACGAGCCGAGATCCCGACAGCGGCGTGGTCGATCTGCCCACGCTGGACATCCTGGGCGATTACCGCGGCGCGCTTGACAGCACCGAGCCGCTCCCGTTCGGGGTTTGGGGCCGCGTGCTCGAGCCGGGGACGGTCCGGGTGGGCGACGAGGTCACGCCGCCGGATGGATAGTGTTCCGGGCCGATGACTGACGTGGCCACCCAGGAACGGGTCGCGATCGAGATCTCCGATCACGTCGCGACCGTCACGCTCACCCGGCCCGAGAAGCACAACGCGCTTGACGTGGCGATGTTCGAGGCGATCGGCGCCGCCGCCGAGCGGGTTGGGAGCGAGCCCGGGGTGCGGGCGGTCGTCCTGCACGGCGAGGGGCCGAGCTTCTGCTCGGGGCTCGACGTGGCCGGGGTCATGGCCAATCAGCCGGACTCGGACGACCTGATGGCCCCGCTGCGCGGGTCGGTTCCCAACTGGTTCCAGCGGCCCGCATACTCCTGGATCGAGGTGCCGGTGCCGGTGATCGCGGCGATCCACGGCCACTGTCTAGGCGGCGGGCTGCAGATCGCCCTGGGCGCGGACATCCGGTTCGCCGCGTCCGACGCGCGGCTGTCGGTGCTCGAGGTCAAGTGGGGCCTGATCCCGGACATGGCGATCACCCGGACGCTCCCGCGGCTGGTCGGGATCGACGTGGCCAAGGAACTCGCGTTCACGGGCCGGATCATCAGCGGCAGGGAGGCGGGCGAGCTTGGCCTGGTGACGCACGTGGCCGATGACCCGCTGGCCGCCGCACGAGAACTGGCGGCGGAGATCGCCGGCCGCTCACCCCACGCGGTACGGGGCATGAAGCGGCTGTTCAACGAGGCCTGGACCCGCCCGGCCGAGGAGACGCTGCGGCTCGAGGCCGACATCCAGCTCGGGCTGCTCGGCACGCCCAATCAGCTTGAGGCCGTGCGCGCCGGAATGCTCAAGGAGCCGGCGCAGTTCACCGACCCGAGCTGACGGCCGGCGGTCGGTTCGTCGCCCGCGTTGACGGGTGGCGCAGGCCAACCTAGACTCGCGCCGTGGTCAACGTCGGGGGTGGACTGTGCGATGCATGAGCGCCGTGTTGCTGCCGTTGCTGTGCGCGGCGTGGCTCGTTCCAGAAGCGACCGCTGCCCCCGCGCGGTCTCCCCTGGCCGGCCTGACCGCGGCCGGGACCCAGCTCGGTGTGCTGGCCGGCGAAACGCGCTCGGCCGCGGCCCGGAAGGCGGTGGTTGCCGCCCAGGGCCAGCTGGCCCGGGCTACCCCGACGGCGCTGTGGATCGACCCATCGCATGCGATCGCCCCCGGCTACGGCCTGATTGTCTTCGCCGGGAGCCGCGAGGCGCTGCTGGACCTTAAGCACGCACCCTCCGGGTCGCTGCCGTCCGGTGGTCTGTCGGCAGTCGAGCACCAGATTCTCGCCGCCGACCGCGTGCTGGCCGAGGGCTCGATCCTGCAGGCCCGAGGCGGCACCGGCGGGCTGCTGGCGCGGGCGCGCGGCATGATCCTGTCCGGCGACCGGTGGGGCGAGACGAGCCGTCTCGATCTCGCGGCCGAGCAGTACGGCGCCGGCTGGCGAGACGCGTTCCAGGCGCTGACCCAGCTGGTCCGCGTGCGAACCGCGTTCGTTTCGCCCCAGGCGCTTGCCAACGGGGCGCAACGGGCGATTGGGGGCGGTCCCGGGGTCCGACCGGCCGGCGTTCATGTCGTGGCCGGGCGGGGTGCGCTGGAGCGGTCCGGCAAACCCGAGGTGTTGTATGTCGGCCAGGAGAGCTGTCCGGCCTGCGCGATCGAGCGTTGGGGGCTGGTCGTCGCGCTGGAGCAATTCGGGACGTTTTCGAACCTGCGGCTCGGCGAGTCGGCGACCACCGAGCACCCGTTCGTCCGCTCGTTCACGTTCTCCGGCGCGAGATATTCCAGCCCGTACCTGTCGCTCGACGCGGTCGAACTCACGAGCGACCTGTCCGGGCCGGGGGGCTTCCGGCCCCTCGGCCGGCTGACTCCGGCACAGGCGCGCGTGGTCCGGGACCTTGACACGCGGGGGATCGCGCCGTTCATCGATGTCGCGAACCAGTTCGCCGATGTGGGAGCGACAGTCTCGCCGGACCTGGCCCAGGGACTGTCGTGGTCACAGCTGGCGGCGTCGGTTGGCCGGCCGCGCACCCGGTCGGGGCAGGCGATCGCCGCCACCGCGGAGGTGCTGACCGCCGAGATCTGCCGAGCGACCCGCGGCGCGCCGGCCTCGATCTGCGCCTCCGCGGCGGTGCAGGACTACACGAGTCGTCTGGCCCGGTTCGACGCGCGGGCGGACGGTTGCCCGATCAGTGGCGGCGCGGCGCGGCGGGCCGTGGTGGCGGCCCGCCGCATCCGCAACTAGCTATCCGACGCCGACCGTCACCCCGTCCTCGCGCTGGGCGTCCGGCCCCAGGTCGGCGGTGGCGTGCACCACGGAGTTCGTGGACGGCGCCCAGCTTGGGGGCGTCACCCGGAACTTGACCACCGCGGCCTGCGATGGCGCCAGGCGCCGGAAGGACGTCTGTCCCAGCGGCTGCGCCGTCCAGCCCTGCGGGAGCTGGAGGGCGATCTGCACGCCCCGCAGCGTCTCGTCGCCGCCCTTGGTCAGCCTGACCGTGACCGTCTTGGTCTGACCAGGGTGGATGCTGCGCGGGGCATGGACCACGACCTGCCGGGCTCCCGGCGTGCCGTTGATCGTGAACGCATCACGCAACGGCAGGTCTCGCAGTGCCGAGGAGTCACCCACGTACACCGCGTAGCGCCCGGTGCTCTGGTTCCAGCCGTTCGCGTTCTGGTCCCACCACCACGTGTCCCGCGGGGTGATCGTGAACTGCACACGGGTCGACTGTCCCGGGACGAGGCTCACCCGCTGGAAGCCGACCAGCTGCCTTGGCGGCTCGCCCGCGGCGTTTGGATCGCTCAGGTACAGCTGCGCGACGTCGGCGCCGGAGCGGCTACCCACGTTGGTGACCTTGGCCGTGACCTGAACGTCCCGCACGCCGTTCGTGGCGCCCGGGGTGAGCCGCAGGTTGCTGTAGCTGAACCGCGTGTAGGACAGGCCGAAGCCGAACGGGAACAGCGGCGTGATGTGGTTGGCGTCATACCAGCGGTAGCCGACGTCCACGCCCTCGGAGTACTCCACCTCACCATTGGTGCCGGGGAACTGCGCGGGCGTTGAGGCCGGCACCTGTGAGAGGCTGGTCGGGAAGGTGACCGGCAGGTGACCGCTCGGGTTGGCCTTCCCGAACAGCACGTCCGCGAGCGACGTACCGCTCGTCTGGCCCGGATACCACGCGTCGAGGACCGCGCCCACCTGCCCGAGCCACGGCATCGCCACCGGGGCGCCGGCGTTGATCACGACCGTCGTGTGCGGGTTCGCCGCCGCCACGGCCGCGATCAGCTCATCCTGTGCTGAGGGCAGGTTCAGGCTGAGCCGGTCGGCCGCCTCGGTCTCGGTGTCGTCGGAGACGACCACGACGGCATTCGAGGCCGACTTCGCCGCGTTGGCCGCCGCGGTGATGCCGGGCGCGAGCGCCGACGGGGTGCCCCAGGCGAAGTGGCTCGAGGCCCCCGTGATCTGGACCTGGTAGGTCTGGCCGCCGGTCAGATTCACCGCGACCGAGTACACGCCCACCGGCGGCGTCCCTGGATCGGCCAGGATCTGCTTGCCGTTGAGCGTGAGGTTCGCCGACGTGTAGCAACCGCACGGATTGGTGAGCGCGAGCACGTACGTGCCGGTCTCCGGAGCGGTCAGCGTTCCGTTGTACGTGCCGCCGAACGGAGTGCCGCTGTAGGTGGGACTCAGCGCCGAAGCCGGGATATCCGGCAGCGACGCGTCGGTCGGCAGACCCTGCGTGTAGGTCACGTTCGTGCCCGATCCGGCCGCGGACTGGATGCCCTGAAGCGGGGTGACGGTCTGCGACGGGACCACGTACGCGCTGCCCCCCGCCACCGTACGTCGGTGAGGCCGACGCCGACGGCCCGATGACCGCCACCGTGCCGGCATTCTTGGGTGCGATCGGCAGCGTGTGGCCGTTGTTCTGGAGCAGCGTCGCCCCGGTCTCGGCCACCTGGGTTCCCAGCGCCTGATGGGCTGGGGTCGTGACCGTGTTCCCGGTCGTCGACGCCGGCGGATGGTCGAACAGGCCAAAGCGGAACATCTCCGTGAGCATCCGCTGGACCATCGTGTTCAGGATCGACTGGGAGATCGTGCCATTGTTGACGGAGTCCTCGAGCGGCTGCCCGAAGAACTGGTTGAACGGCTGCTCCTGGTCGAGGCCCGCGAGCGCACCACCCGCAGTGCTGTGCAGGGCGCCATAGTCGGAGGTGACGAACCCGGGGAAGTCCCACTCCTGCTTGAGCACGTTGGTGAGCAGGAACGGGCTCTGGCAGGCGAAGTCGCCGTTCACGACGGAGTACGAGCACATCGCCGACGCGGCCTTGGCCTGCTTCACGGCCGCCTCGAAGGCGGGGAAGTAGATCTCGTGCATCGTGCGATTGCTGACCAGCGTGTCGTCCTGCGGCGTGTTGCGGTTGGTCTCCTGGTTGTAGACCGCGAAGTGCTTGACCTGCGACATCTCACCCATGCTCTGCACTCCGTCGATCTCGCCGGTCGCCAGCGACGCGTTCAGGAACGGATCCTCCGTGAACGCCTCGAACGAGCGACCCCACCGCGGGTCGCGGTCGATGTTCACGGTCGGCCCGAGGTTCACTGCCGCGCCCTTGCCCAACTCCTCCGAGCCGATCACCTGGCCGTACTGGCGCGCCAGGCTCGGGTCGAAGGTCGCGGCGAGATCGACTCCCGCCGGAAGCTGGGTGACGCCGATCAGCTGGTCGGCGACGCCGGCCGGTCCGTCCTCCTCACCGAGGGCGGGGATGCACAGCGGCTCGCCGGAGGACGACGTCTGCAGGCCCGGCATCCAGAACACATACGGGTTGGGCGACGGATTCGGCCCCTCGTTGGTCGTGCCATGCCCCTGCACCA
This sequence comes from uncultured Solirubrobacterales bacterium, assembly GCA_963841535.1. Lineage (GTDB taxonomy): Bacteria > Actinomycetota > Thermoleophilia > Solirubrobacterales > Solirubrobacteraceae > Palsa-465. The sequence continues at coordinate 434,303 of CAWJDF010000008.1, forward strand.
GGAAGATCTCGTCGGCCACGGTCATGTGGCTCATGACGTGGGCGACGCGACGGGCAATCGGCTGACCCGAGCCCACCCACGGACACTGGGCGTCCGCCGCATGGGCTCGGGCGCTGTGGCGGGCCGTCGCGGCCCCCGCCGGCAACGCCGACGTCGTCGCCGCGAGCATCGCCGCACCGGCGATCATCGCGGCGGCGAGCACGCGTGGACGCCATCGCCCCGAAGTCCCCCAAGTAGATCGACAGTCGGATCGACGATCACGCATATGAAGCATCTTGCGCCTCCCTCAGCGCTCGACCTTATTTTTTGGACGGGAACCGGTCAAAAACGGCTGCTTTGCAGGGCGAACCTAGCACATGACGGCTGAATCATGCGCCGCGCCCGCGGTCAGGCGCGATGGCTGGTGCGGGGCGCGCCTCGCGTCCCGACACGCGTCCGGTCATGTGCTGCACCCACGCGCGCCACCGCCGCGCGCGGTCCATTAGAGAGATCGTCCGAGTCCGCTAGCCAGCCGGAGATGAGAACTGGGGAACAGGGACTCGAACCCCAACTTCGACGTCCAGAGCGTCGCGTGCTGCCATTACACCATTCCCCAGTGCTGTGCGTGGCTATCGGGACTGGTAGCCGAGTATAGGTCAGGAAGTCGGCGAGGATCGCAGTTTGCCGACCGCGATCAGAGCGAGCTCAGGTCGCTCGAGACGTCCTCGAGCTCGCCGGTTCGCTCGCTCACGTCCGTGCCCGAGGCAAGGAGCCGGCGCGCGTCCTCCAGGTCGTCGGAGCGTCCGACGGACAGCGCCCCGGCCACGCGGCCGTCGTGCAGGTAGAAGATCGAAAACTCGCCTTCGTCGATGGAGCCGCGGACGACCTCCTGGTCCCACTCCGACGCCGGCCCGATGTACTCGAGCGAGGCCCAGTCGGAGAGGTCGGAGAAGAAGTAGGGAACGACGTCGTGGGGCTGGTCGCGGTCGAGCATGTTCAGCGCCGCGGTCTTCCCCTGGTTGAACGCGACGTCCCAGTGCTCAACCCGTAGCCTCTGGCCGCCGTGGACCACGCTCTCGTACTCCGCGATGTCGCCCGCCGCGAAGATGCCGGGGACGGACGTCTGCAGTCTCGAGTCGACGGCCACTCCGCCCCGGTCGCCGATCTCGAGGCCCGCCGTGCGGGCCAGCCTGACATCGGGCACGGCGCCGACGCCGATCACGACCGCGTCGGCGTCGAGCTGGCGTCCGCTCTTGGTGACCACGCGCGTGACGCGGCCGCCGGTCCCTTCGAAGCGGTCGAGCTCGTCGTCGCCGTGGACCTCGATCCCGTGCTCCTCCAGGCGGCCCTGGAAGAAACGGCCGGCCTGCTCGCCGAAGCCGCGGCTCAGCGCGACAGGCTCGAGCATGACCAGCGAGCAGGAGCTGCCGAGCTCGGTGAGCGACGCCGCGACCTCGGTGGCGATGTAGGACCCGCCGATGAGAACCACGCGCTTGCCGGCGGCGTCCTCGCGAATCGTGTCGCTGTTGCCCAGCGTGCGCAGGTAGTGGATCCCCTCGAGCTCGGCGCCCGCGACCGAGAGCCGGCGCACGCCGGAGCCGGTGGCGACCAATGCCTTGTCGAAGCTCACCTCCTGCCCGTCGGTCAACTCGACGCTGCGCTCGGACAGATCGAGCGTCTTGACCGAGACGCGGGTCAGGGCTTCGACCTGCTGCTCGTCGTACCACTCGGGCGGGCGGAACAGCGTGTCGTCCCGCGACTCTTTGCGCTGCATGTAGCCCTTCGAGCAGGGCGGACGGTTGTAGGGAAGGTCGGGCTCCCGGCCGATCAGGAGGATCGAGCCGTCGGCGCCAGACTCGCGCAGCCAGCGCGCACAGTTGCCGGCGGCGAGCCCGCCCCCGATCAGCGCGTAGGCGACGTGACGATCGGCCATCTTTCAGCCGCCGGGGCGCGCACCGTTCGGAGCGAACTGCGGCGTGATCTGGGCTTCGAGCCCGGGGTCGAGGATCAGCAGCACCTGATCACCCGGCTGGATGACGGAGTCGGCCTTGGGCACGAAGCCGGCGCCGCCGCGCAGGACCGAGATGATCAGCGAGCCATCGGGCAGCTCGACGTCCTGCACTTTGCGGCCGGCGGCGTCCGAGCCCTGCCCGACCTCGAGCTCGATGATCTCCAGATGCTCCTCCTCGAGGGCGAGCAGCTGCACCAGCCCGTACTCGGGAACCTCGTGCTCGATGAGCCGGAGGATCAGGTCGGTCGCCGACACGGCCGGCTGCACGTCGAGCAGCCTGAAGTGCTGCAGGTTGCGCGGGTTGTTGACCCGGGCCACGATGCGCTGAACGCCGTACTTCTCCTTGGCCATCTGGCAGATCAGGATGTTGTCCTCGTCGTCGCCGGTGACCGCGATCACGAGGTCCGCGCGCTGGATGCCCGCGCGCTCGAGCACCCACAGCTCGGTGGCGTCGCCGTACTGGACGGCGTGCTCGAGCTCCTCCTCCACGACCCGGTAGCGGGCATGGTCGGATTCGACCAGCGTCACCTCGCGCTCCTTGGCGATCAGCTCGCGAGCCAGGTTCCAGCCCACCTTGCCGGCGCCGGCGATGATCACGTACATGGCCGGTCTCCGATGTCGTGGCCGAGCGGCTGGGGCCCGTCCGCGGTCATGCCAGCACCACGCGCGAGGCTTCGTCGATCGCGACCTGGGTGGGGCAGATCGTCAGGAGCCCCTGCTCGGCGTACCAGGCGCTGCGGCCAGGGTCGGCCACCCGCACCACCACGCGCCCGACCTTGAACCGCCGTTGAGCAATCTGGGCGATCACCAGGTTCGTATTGTCGCCGCTGGTCGCCGCAACGAACACGTCGGCCTGCTCGATGCCCGCCTCGATCAGCCCATCGATCTCGAGCGCGGTGCTCACCGTGAACCGCCCGCCGGCGTCCTCCCACGTCGTGAGCTGATCCTTGTCGAGTCGCTCGTGCGACAGCGGATCGCTATCGAGCACGGAAACCTCATGCCCGGCATCGAGGGCCCGCTTGGCCACGGCGGACCCGACGCGACCCGAACCGACGATCAGGATGAACATGGCCTGCAGGGTAGTCGCATTTGCGAGGACAGCAGCCTAGCTCGCGCCAAGTGAACGCGGTGTGTTAATGCGCAAATTCGTCCAAGGACCCCGGCGAAGGCCCGAGGGCCGTAGGCCCGGGCTCAGGTGATGATCGGGATGATCAGCAGGGCGACGATATTGGCGACCTTGATCATCGGGTTGATCGCCGGCCCGGCGGTGTCCTTGTAGGGATCGCCGACCGTGTCGCCGGTCACCGCCGCGGCGTGCGCCTCGGAGCCCTTCCCGCCGTACGCGCCGTCCTCGATCAGCTTCTTGGCGTTGTCCCAGGCGCCACCGCCCGAGGTCATCGAGATGGCCACGAACAGCCCGACCACGATCACCCCGATGAGGAGGCCGCCGAGGGCCTCGATGCTGATCAACCCGACGATGAACGGGATCAGGATCGGGATCAGCGCGGGCAGGATCATCTCGCGCTGAGCAGCGCGCGTCACGAGGCTGACGGCCGCTCCGTACTCGGGCTGCTCTGTGCCGTCCATGATCCCCGGGTGCTCGCGGAACTGGCGGCGCACCTCCTCGACGACCGCGCCGCCGGCGCGGCCAACGGCCTCCATCGCCAGCGAAGCGAACAGGTAGACCATCAGCCCACCGAGAAGCAAGCCGATCAGCACGGCGGGGTTGCCGATCGAGAAGTTCGGATGCTTGCCCGCGTCGGACAGCTCGTTCTCGAACGCGCTGAACAGCACCAGCGCCGCGAGTGCGGCGGAGCCGATCGCGTATCCCTTGGTGACCGCCTTGGTCGTGTTGCCAACCGCATCGAGCGGGTCGGTCACGTCGCGGACCTCCTGGGGAAGGTCGGCCATCTCGGCGATGCCGCCGGCGTTGTCGGTGATCGGGCCGAAGGCGTCGAGCGCGACGATCAGGCCAGTGAGCGACAGCTGCGCCATCACGGCCACGCCGATGCCGTAGATCCCAGTGGTGGTGCCGCCGCCGGCAAGCTTCCACGAGCCCAAGATGCCCAGCGCGATCACGATCGCCGGTGGCGCGGTGGACTGAAGGCCCTGGGCGAGCCCCTGGATGATATTCGTCGCATGCCCGGTCTGCGAGGCGCGCGCCGTGCTCCTGACCGGCGCAAAGCGGGTCGAAGTGAAGTAGTCGGTGATCACGAACAGGCACGCGGTGACGCCGATACCGATCAACGAGCACAGGTAGTACTTCCACCAGTGCGGAGCCGCGACTCCCGACTTGAACGTGAGGCCGTGCATCATCCAGTAGGTGATCGGGAGGAAGGCGAGCGCCGCCAGCACGCCTGAGGTGATCAGGCCCTGATAGAGCGCCCGCTCGACGTTCCCGGCCTTCGACCTGACCGCGAACGTGCCGATGATCGACGCGACGATCGAGACGGCGCCGAGCACGAGCGGGTACAGCGCCACCGCCGACTGCTGGTTGAACAGAAGGACGCCGAGGAGCATGACCGCCACCGCGGTGACCGCGTAGGTCTCGAACAGGTCGGCCGCCATCCCGGCGCAGTCCCCGACGTTGTCGCCCACGTTGTCGGCGATCACCGCCGGATTACGGGGGTCGTCCTCCGGGATCCCGGCTTCGATCTTGCCGACCAGGTCGGCGCCAACGTCAGCGGCCTTGGTGAAGATGCCGCCGCCCAGACGGGCGAACACCGAGATCAGCGAACCACCGAAGCCGAGGCCAACCAGCGCGGTGACCGCGTTCCGAGGCGTCTCCCCGGCGATCCAGGTGAGCACGCCGTAGTAGCCGGAGACGCCCAGCAGCGCGAGGCCGACGACGAGCAGACCCGTCACCGCCCCGCCCCGGAAGGCCACGTCCAGAGCGTGCGACACGCCGCTCCGGGCCGACTCCGCTACGCGGGCATTCGCCCTCACCGAGACGTTCATCCCGATGTATCCCGCGGCCGCCGAAAGGACGCCGCCGATGGCGAAGCCGATCGCGACACGAATGTTCTGGATCGGAATGAGCACGATGAACAGAAGTACGCCGACTCCGGCGATCACCGTGTACTGGCGATTCAGGTAAGCGCGCGCACCTTCCTGCACCGCCGCGGAGATCGTGCGCATCGTCTCGTTGCCGGGCGACAGCGCGAGCAGCGCGCGCGAGGTCAGGATGCCGTAGACAACCGCAGCGCCGGCGCACACGAGCGCAATGATCACGCCGTGATTGGCAAGAAAGCTGGACAAGGAGGTCCTCCAGGGAAGGTCTGAGTTAGAGAGAGGGCGCGAACAAGCGCAGCCAACACAAACTGGAAAAGGGCCGCCACCCGTGCTGTTCGAGCGGAGGCCCCGGAGGAACGCGAGTTTAGCGTGCGGGTCGGCGGGACGGCGCCAGGGGCGGGCGCAGACAGGCGACTGAAGGCCGACCTGGAGGTCAGACTTATTACCGGAGCGTTGTTACTGGCCGGGCACCCACAGCCGGCCGCTGCGCTGCGCCGGGCCGGGCTCGCCGGGCTTGGGAGGCTCTGGCTCCGCGGGCTGCCCCGGTTGCGGTGGATGCCCTGGTTGCGGTGGCTGCCCTGGTTGCGCGGGCTGCCCCGGTTGCGCGGGCTGCCCGGGTCCCTCGCCGGGTGCCGCGCCCCCGGCGGCGCCACCTGGGCCTGGGCCGGCGCCCTCGGCCCCGCCGGCCGCGGCCCCCGCCGGCTGCCCTCCGATCTTCACGTAGGCGATCTGGAGCTGAGAAACCGCGTCGCGGATGGCCCCGACCTGCGTGGGGGCGGCCTCCTCCAGCACGGGCATCAGCGCCCGGACCCCCTCGATCGCCATTCTCACCTGCGAGGGGTCGCGCTCGTCCTCGGTGCCCGGGACCAGCCCGGTCCGGCGCATACCGAGGTTGACGAGCGCCGCGACGTTCTCGAGCAGGACGTGCTCGACGCGAAGCCGCTTGAGCTCCGCCTCGTAGGCGGCGCGAAGCTCCTCTTCCGAGGGCTGGTTTGGATCGCTGCTCATCGAGTCACCTCCGCTGCGCTGGCCGCATAAGTGTCGCGCGTCTCGGCCACGACGGCGGCGTACGCCTCGGGCAGGCTCACCCCGGTGTCGGTCATCCGGCGCTGGCGCTGGGCGCCGTTGAGCGTAGGCAGAGACACGTCGATGCCGAGCTCGGCGCGGACCGGCGCGCACCAGTTGAGCAGCCGCTCGGTGGCTTCCGCCGCCGGATACGCCTCGGCCCGATCGAGATCGAGCAGGTCGCCGTCCAGGCCGTGACGGATCGCTCGCCAGAAGTTCTCCTCGATCAGCCGTCGCGGCAGATCGGTGAACGGCACGCGCTCATCGACGTCGCGGGCGGCCTGCGCGACGCAGGCCACGATCAGGCCGGCCAGGCCCTCGGACTCCGCCGCGGTCATCTGGGCGTCGCAGATCCGCACCTCGACGGTGCCGAACGAGAAGTGCGGGCGCACCGACCACCACACCTGCGTGTACTCCACGATCGACCGCGTCCTGACCAGGAAGTCGATGTACTCGGCGAACGCCCCCCACCTCCCGAACGCGTCGGGCACCCCACAGCGCGGGAAGCTCTTGGTGAAGATCTGCGAGCGGGCGCTGTGCAGCCCGGAGTCGCGGCCGTCCAGGAACGGCGAGTTGGCCGAGATGGCCAGCAGCAGCGGCAGCACAGGCCGCAGCCGGTCGCATACGAGCACCGCCCGGTCGGCCCCCCGCACGCCCACGTGGACGTGCAGCGAGAACGTGTTGTTGCGCCACGCGACGTACTTGAGCCCGTCCTCGACCCGGCGGTAGTGCTCGGTGTCGATGATCTTCTGCTCGCGGTAATCGGACCACGGATGAGTCCCGGTGGCGCCGAGCGCCACGCCGAGTTCGGCCGCCAGCGCGAACAGCCTCCGCCGCCGGTCGCGCTGGGCCGCGAACGCCGAGGCCAGGTCGCTGGCGCGCCCGGAGCGGATCTCGACCTCCGAGGAGATCAGCTCGCCGGCGATCGAGTCGGCCAGCACCGGATCGGCCTGGGCCGCGTCTCTGAGCTCCTCGAACCGAGCCACCAGCGCGAGCGAGCTCGGCTGCACCAGGGCGAACTCCTCCTCGAGGCCGACCGTGAAATCGGTCGATTCCTCGAACGCGGCGTAGGCAGATTCCAGATCGAGGCTGCTGCTCACTGTGATCACCTTAGGCGGGATCGGGCGCGGATCAGGTGAGATAGAAGTAGAGCGCGTAGAGAAGGTCGACGGCCGGGCTCGAGGTGTGGACGGTGACCTCGGGCGGCACCTGCAGCAGGGCGTCGGAGTAGTTGAAGATGATCTTCACGCCGGCGTCGACGAGTTCCTCGGCCAGGCGCTGCGCGGCGGCGGACGGCACGGCGAGCACGGCGACGACGATGTCCTCCTCGTCGATCACCTCGCGCAGGTCGGAGTTGTGGCGAACCTCCAGCGGCCCGATCCGCTCCCCCACCTTGCCCCGGTTGACGTCGAATACCGCGACCACGCGGAAGCCGTGGTCGGCGAAGATGTCCGAGGTGGCAATCGCGGTGCCGAGATGGCCGGCGCCGAACAGCGCGATGTTGTGCTGGCCCGAGGTGTGCAGGATCTTGCGGATCTGGTTGACCAGCGACTCGACGTTGTAGCCAACCCCGCGCTTGCCGAACTTGCCGAAGCCGGACAGGTCCCGCCGGATCTGGGTTGAGTTCACGTGGGTGTAGTCGGCCAGCTCCTGGGAGGAGATGGTCTCCTTGCCCATCTTGCGGGCCTGGATGAGGACCTGTAGGTAGCGCGACAGTCGCGCGGCGACCCCAAGCGCGAGTTTCTCCCCGGGCTTTTCGACGCCGGGCTGGGCCGTCTCGGCGCCGCTCCCGACCGTGTAGCTCATGCCGTGTGCACCATATCGAGCCGGCGCTCGAGCTCGGACTCGTCCACGAACAGCTCGAACGCCTCGACACCGTCGATCGTAACGACCGGAATCCGCTCCAGATAGGCCCGGAGCAGGGCCTCGTCGGACTCGATGTCCTGCTCCTGGAGGAAAAACGGCCGTCGCCGGCGGACCCGCTCGAGCACTTCGCGCGCGTCGTCGCACAGGCAGCACCCCTCGCGGGTGTAGAGAATCAACGTGGTCATCGCGCGACCAGCATCCGCTCGCCGGTCGCGTACACATCGAGGCCGAGGTACTCGGGATAGGGGCGGGCGTCGACGAACCGGGCCGCGCTGGCGATCATCGCCGCGTTGTCGGTGCAGAGCTCCCGGGGCGGCACGTGCAGCTCCACCCCCAGCGCGCGCATGCGCTCGCGGACCGCTCGGTTGGCCGCCACGCCGCCGCCGATCGACAATCGCTCGAGCCCGGTCTCGACCAGGGCCCGCTCGACCCGGATGGCCAGTGACTCGACGATCGCGTGCTGGTAGGACGCGGCCAGGTCGGCCCGCCGGCGCTCGGCCTCGGGCTCGCCCAGATCGCGCACCCGGTACAGCAGCGCGGTCTTGAGGCCGGCGAAGGAGAAGTCGAGCCCTGCGAGCCGTTTGGCCGTCGGAAACTCGAACGCGCCCGGATCTCCCCCGGCGGCCAGCCGCTCGAGCGCCGGGCCGCCCGGGTAGCCGAGACCCAGCAGCCGAGCGCCCTTGTCGAATGCCTCGCCGGCGGCGTCGTCGAGCGTCTGCCCGAGCACCTCGTAGCCCGGACCGGGATCGGTGACCCGCGCGAGCAGCGTGTGGCCGCCGCTCGCGATCAGGCTGAGAAACGGTGGCTCGAACGGCTTGGGCCCCAGGAACGCCGCGGCCACGTGACCGTGGAGGTGATCGACGCCGGCCAGCGGCAGCTCGTACGCGGCGGCGAGGCCCTTGGCCGTGGCGACGCCGACCAGGAGCGCGGCGACCAACCCGGGACCCATCGTGACCGCCACCAGGTCCATGTTCGGCAGCGACACGCCGGCTCGTGCCAGCGCGTCGTCGACCACGTCGCCGATCAGCTCGAGATGGTGACGGGAGGCGATCTCCGGGACCACGCCACCGAAGCGATCGTGGACGCCCTGCGAGGAGATCACGTTGGAGCGGATCTCCCCCTGCTCGGTGACGACCGCCGCGCAGGTGTCGTCACAGCTCGTCTCGACGGCCAGGATCACCCCGAGGCGCTCGAGGTCGAGGCCGTGTCGGCCGTGCGCCACATGATCACGGCGTCCTCTCCGGTGTCCTGGTAGTAGCGCCGTCGCGTCCCGGCCGAGCGGAAGCCGAAGCGCTCGTACAGCGCGATCGCCGGGCTGTTGGAGGGGCGCACCTCGAGCGTGTAGGAGGCATCCTGGCCGGCCCGCGCGATCATCTCCTCGAGCAGCACGGTGGCGATTCCGCGGCGCCGGGCCGGCGGGTCGATCGCGATGTTCATCAGATGCCAGACGTCGGCGTAGCGCGAGCAGATCAGGTATCCGACGATCCGGCGCTCCTCGATCGCGGCCAGGCACACCCCGGACGGCTTGGACAGCTCGAGGACGAACATGGCCAGCGACCACGGCGTCGGAAAGGCGCGGCGCTCGATCGAGATGACCTGAGGGAGGTCGGAATAGCCGAGCGAACGGATCGTGACGGGCGGGGTGTTCATCGCGTGCGGTAGGCGATCTCGGCGTCGGGAGCACGGAGGTAGTCCGGCCGGACCTCGTCGGGGACGCCCCCTTCCAGGTGGTCAGCGAGTCGACAGTGGTTCGTGGCCGTGACCTTGTGGAGCGGGGAATCGTCTTCCGGAATGAACGATCCCGAGCGCTCGAGAACTTCCCTGAATGCTACCGCCCCATCCCCGATCGCCAGCGTGGCCGGGCCGAGCGGCGACACGAGCTCCGCGAGGGCCTCGGGCGCGAGCACGCGCGGGGGCAGCAGGGCGCTGTCGAACTCGCCCGCCTCCTCGATCCGCCAGCTCGCCGCGAACACCTCGCTGCGCCGCGCGTCGAGCACCGCGAGAACCGCGTCCATCCCGGCCGGGACCGCGTCTGGATGCGGTCTGGCCAGCGCGAGCGATTGGAGCGTGGACACCGCGACGAGCGGGATGTCCCGGGCGCGGGCCAGTGCCCGCGCCGTGGCGATCCCGATGCGAAGGCCGGTGAACGTCCCCGGGCCCACGCCAACGGCGATCCGGTCCACGCCCTCCCAGCCGATTCCGGCGCGCTCGAGGACCAGAGCCACGAGCGGCAGCAGTCGCGTGGCGTGACCCGGCCGCTCGCCGGGCCCTGGATCGTGGCGAGCGGCGAAAACGATGTTGCCCACGCCCGACAGCGCCACCGTGGTGGCCGGCGTGGCCGTGTCGAAGGCCAGGACCCTCACGCGCCCTCGACCATGGTCAGCACCCGGTCGGGCGCGAGCGGCGTCTCGATCGTCACCGTCCGCGTGTCCCCCCCGGCGTGCTCGATCAGCACCCTCGCGGACACGCGCCCGAGCCCCGCGATCCGCGCCGCCGCGCCGCCGGGCCATTCCACGAACGCGATCCGGTCGGGACCGATGTAGTCGGCGAGCAGATCGGGGTCCTCGTTGGCCAGATCCGCCACCCGGTAGAGATCGAGGTGGGCCACCGGGACGCGGCCCGGGTAGCGCTGGCCGATCGTGAAGGTCGGGCTCGTGACGAGCGCTTGCACCCCGAGCCCGCGGCAGGCGCCGCGCACGAACGTGGTCTTGCCGGCGCCCAGCTCCCCCTCCACCAGCACAACGTCGCCGGGGGCCAGACCCGCCGCCAGGTCGGCGGCGAGAGCTTCGGTCTGCTCGTAGCTACTGGTCTCGTGGCGGCTGGACATCGCCTGAAAAGCAATGTAGTGCAGGCCGCCCGCACCACCGTTCCGACCGGTTCGGTACCGTCACAGCCACGATGTGGCGACGCTTCGAGCCCCAGCTGTCGGCCCTGCGCGGCTCGGACACTGCCAAGGCCGCAGGCCTCGCCGGCGCGATGGTGGCCAACAACGTCATCGCGCTCGGGTCCGTGATCGTGTTCTCGCGCGAGCTCAGCGACTACGGCTCGCTCGCCGCGCTGGTCAGCTACTTCCTGATCCTCGCGGTGGTCGGCTACGCGATGCAGCTGGCGACCGCGCGCGAGGCCGTCCTCGGCCACCTCGGCGTCGGACCCGGCCTGGCCGCCACCATCCGTAGCTGGACGCGCTCGCTGCTGATCTTCACCGCGGTCATGACCGTCGTCTCGGTGCTCGTGCGCCATCCAATCGCATCCGCGGTCGGCGTGAAGCAGGACTGGGCCGCCGCACTGGGGATCCCGGCAGGGTGCCTGTACCTGCTGCTGTGCATGCTGCGCGGCTTCCTCCAGGGGCTCGGCGATTACCGCGCCGTGGGCATCAGCCTGGTCGGGGAACAGGCCGCGCGCCTGGCCATCGGCGGGATCCTCGCTGGCGTCGGGCTGGGCGTTACCGGCGCGTACATCGGCACGCCGCTGTCGTTCGTGGTGATGATGTTCTACTGCGCCGTCCCCCTGCGCCGTCGGCTCGGCACGGCGGACCCCGCACGCCGCCCCGCCCTCCCGCTGTGGGCGCACGTCCGGAATGCCTGGGCCGCGATCGCCGCGCTCGGCGTGATCGCGGTGCTCCAGAACATCGACATCATCGCCGCCAAGCACCAGTTCTCGACCGACCTGGCCAGCTCCTACAGCGCGACCGCCGTGGCGGCCAAGGTCCTGATCTGGGTCGCGATGGGGGCCGGCTTCTACCTGGTGCCCGAGGTCTCGCGCCGGCACGCGGCCGGCGAGGAAACGCGCCCGGTGCTGGGCAAGGCACTGGCGATCGTCGGCGCGGCGGCGGTTCCCTGCCTGCTGATCTTTGCGGTGGCCTCACGGTTGCTGATCAAGCTGGCGTTCGGCTCGGACCGTCTACAGGCCGTCGACGCGCTGTTCATCCTCGGGGTGGCCTTCACCGTGCTCGCGGGGACGTATCTCGCCGTTCAGTACATGCTCGCGCTCAAGCGCAGCTGGTTCCTGCTCCCGCTCGGCGCGGTGGCGGTCGCCGAGCCGATCCTCCTGCTCAACGCCTCACACCAGCCGAAGCAGTTCGCGCTGGTCGTGCTGGGCGTTCAGATCGCCGGGGCGCTGGTCGCGTTCGGACTGGCCCTACGCCCGGCAAAGCGCACCCACTCAGGACGCGAGCCGGAAGAGGACGTACGGGAGCCGGAGCTCGTGGGCGCCTCGGGGCTCTCGTAGATGGCGGTCACGAAGATCATCGAGCTGGTCGGGAGCTCGAAGAGAAGCTCCGACGACGCGGTCAAGGCCGCCCTGGCCGAGGCGCAGGCCTCGCTGCGCAACATCAAGGCAGTCGACGTCGTCTCGATCGGGCTCCGCGGCGAGAACCTCGACGAGTGGCGGGCGCTGGTCCGCATCTCGTTCCTGATCGAGCGCGTCAGCGAGTAAGCGCCGACTGATCAGAACAGGCCGAGCTGCGCCGCCGCCGGTTCGAGCTCGCCATCGGCCGGCGCATCCGCGGGCTCGTCGTCGTCTTCGAGCTCCGGCACGGGTTCGAACGTCTGCGGCTGCTCGGGCGGCCCGAGCGCCAGCAGCTCGGGAATGCGGTGGAAGTCAGCCCGCAGCGCCTCGAGCATCGAGGGCGTGTACAGCGCAGCGGCCGGGTGATATAGCGGGTACAGCCGGACTGCGCGGGGGCCGATGATCCGCACCTCCTCCCGGCCGTGCAGGCGGGAGATCCCAGTCGTGTCGGCCCGCAGCAGCTTGGTCGAGAAGTTGCCCAGCGTGCAGATCACGGTCGGCTCGATCAGGTCGACCTGCCGGCGCAGGTAGTCGTTACAGGTCTCGATTTCGTTCGGATGCGGGTCCCGGTTGTCCGGGGGCCGGCAATTGTGGACGACGCCCCCCGCGGTCACGAAGTTGTGGGTCTCCTCCACGTCGATGCAGAAGAAGGTGACGTCGTGCCGCTCGCGATCGGTCACGTCCTCGACCTCGACCTCGTCGTAGAGAACGAGCTTCTCACCGGGATCGAGGAAGTCGGGATCGAACGGAACGCGCGCCTCGACATCCGGATGGAGCTTGTAGCGCATCGAAGGCGGCACGTATGGGGCGATCAACTCGCTGAGATGCTCAGTGGTGGGGACGTCGAAGTACAGCCTCCGCCGCGAGGCCTTGGCCGGCAGCCCAAGCCGCTGCAGGCCGCGGATCAGCGTCTGCAGATCCGCGTCGGAGAAACCAACGGTGGCGATCTCGGCGAGAGGCTGTCTGCCGCCCCCGCGGATCCGTGTGTAGCCGTCATCCATGAACCAGAACGCGAGCATCCGGGCGTTGAGCTCGTCCGCGATCCAATCGGGAACAACCTTGCTCGGCCGATAGAAGTCCTGACGTAGCACCCGCAACGCCCGGTGAGCGCGAGTTCGAACATGAACCACTGGGTAAACCGGGTCTCCACCGGAAACCGCTGCCACCTCACGCTCGTGCACGTCGGGGCGTAGCTCGGCCAGAAGATTGGCCTTGAACTGCGCATATTCGCGCTGCTTTTGAGAATGGCCGAACGTCAAACACGACGAGGCGCCCTGCAGGCAGCCATCCCCTAGGATGGTGCCGCAAACGACATCGCGAGCAAGCTCGCTCATGCCCTGGCCGGTGGCTATCCGATCACTTGGCTCAAGCTGTTCGACTGCCACGTAGCCGCGCTGGGTAAGCACCGGATGATCGCCGGTCAGTTGGATGCCAACGCGTCCTCCCCCGGCCTTCTTAGCCGACCGGTAGCGCAGGCGGAAGACCCGGCGATCCGCCAACGGAGTTGCGTGCCAACCGATCACACGACGCGGCACCAGATGCCCGTCGGCATCCACCGACATCACGCCCCCTGAGTACTCAGAGCGAACGAGGCGGCCGATGCGCTCCCAGGTGCCATCGGCCAGCTGAATAGGGGCGTCGTACCGCAAGCATTTCAAGGTGTTGGCCACGAACACGTCCTTGCGATCCAGATCGATCTCTGCTAGCAGCTTGTCGAGCAGCTTGCCCGCCTGGCCGACGAACGGCAGCCCCATCCGGTCCTCGTTGGCTCCAGGCGCCTCGCCGATGAACATCAGGTCGGCGTCGGCATTGCCGGCGCCGAACACGACCGTCGTGCGCGTCTGGTGCAGGGCACAGCGCGTGCACCCCCGCGCCTCCTCGTAGACGGCCTTCAGCAGCTCGCGACGCTCTGCGGCGGTCCTCACTGGCGGCGATGGTAACTCGGCGCGCGGACGCTGCAACCGGTCGTTTCCGGTATTTGCGGGAGCCGAACCGGGTAGAAAGGCCCCGGCAGGACCGTGGTTTTCACGGTAACCACGATTCGGCACCCGGGTATCCTCCGTCGTGAGGCCGTCACGCGGATCGCGCGGATGGACCTCGATGACATTTGCTCTTGATCGCCCACGCCGACCGGTATCTCAATGCGGGAACTGGAACGGAACACCACCTCAGACAACCCTTCATGTAGGCGGCTGGCCATCGTCGGCCGGGGCCGCGTGGGTTATGCGCTGACGGACGCGTTGGCCAGCGCCGGCTACGAGGTCGAGGGGCCTCTCGGCCGGGGTGCCGACGGCGCCGGCGCGAATGCCGTTCTACTGTGCGTCCCGGACGGGGAAATCGCTCTTGCCGCGGCGCAGATCGCCTCCGGGCGCCTGGTCGGCCACTGCTCGGGCGCGACCGGCCTCGGCGCCCTCGCCCCGCACGAGGCCTTCTCGCTGCATCCGCTGATGACGGTCACCGCCGACGGCGCCGACTTCGCCGGTGCCGGCGCGGCGATCGCCGGCGGCACGCCACGCGCGCTCGCCGTGGCTGCTGGTCTGGCCAACGCGCTCGGCATGCGGCCGGTCGAGATCGCCGAGTCGAACCGCCCCACTTACCACGCCGCGGCGTCGATCGCCTCGAACTTCCTGATCACGCTAGAGGCGGCGGCCGAGCGTCTCGGCGCCACCGTGGGCCTCGAGCGCGACCAGCTCGTGCCCTTGGTCCGCGCGGCGGTCGAGAACTGGGCGCGTCTCGGCCCCGAGCGAGCGCTGACCGGGCCGGTGGCGCGCGGAGACGAGGCCACGGTCGCCCGTCAGCGCGAGGCGGTGGCCGAGTCCGCGCCCGAGCTGCTCGAGCTGTTCGACGCGCTGGTGAGCGCTACCCGCGCGCTGGCCGGCGAGCGCGACCGGGAGACCCAGCCGGCATGAACGTGATCCGCACAGTCGCCGAGCTGCGCGCCACGCTGCGCGAGTCCCGGCGCGCCGGCCGGGTGATCGGCCTGGTTCCGACGATGGGCGCCTTCCACGAGGGCCACCTGTCGTTGATGCGCCAGGCTCGACACGACTGCGACGTGGTCGTTGTGTCGCTGTTCGTGAACCCCGCCCAGTTCAATGACCCCGCCGACCTCGAGCGCTACCCGCGCGACACCGAACGCGACGAAGCGCTGGCCGCCGGGCTCGGCGTCGACCACCTGTTCGCGCCACCCGTCGAGGAGGTCTATCCCCCCGGCTTCGCGACCGCCGTCTCGGTGGCGGGGATCACCGAGACGCTCGAGGGCGCCCATCGCGGCCGGGCCCACTTCGACGGCGTGACCACGGTGGTGGCCAAGCTGTTCAACATGGTCGGGCCGGACGTGGCCTACTTCGGGCAGAAGGACGCCCAGCAGGCGCTGATCATCCGCCGCCTCGTGCGCGACCTCGACATGCCGGTGCGGATCGAGATCTGCCCGACGGTCCGCGAGCACGACGGGCTGGCGCTCTCGAGCCGCAACGTCCTGCTCGCGCCGGAGGACCGCGACCGCGCCACCGCGCTATACCAGGCGCTCGCCGCCGTCCAGGACGCCGTGCGCGCCGGCGAACGCGACGCCGACGTCCTGCGCGCCCGGACCCTCGCCGAACTCAGATCCGCCGGGATCGACCCGGACTACGTCGAGTTCGTCGCGACCGACACGCTCGCACCCGTGAGCCGGATCGACCGCGACGTGCTCGCCGTCCTCGCCGCACACGTCGGGGGCACCCGCCTCATCGACAACCAGCTGATCCAACCGTCCCTCAACCACAACCGCGAGGTGGCGACCCCGCTGCGGGCGCCAACCACCGCGTGAAGGAGAGAACGAAAGTGTCCGCCACCCCTCGCATCCCGATTCCCCATAACCTCGACTCCCCGCTCCCCATGACGCTGCCGCGGTTGGCCGAGAAGAAGCGCCTCGGCGAGCCGATCGTGATGGTCACCGCCTACGACTATCCCTCGGCCCAGGTCGCCGAGGCGGCCGGAGTCGACCTCGTGCTGGTCGGCGACTCGGGCGCGATGACCGTGCTCGGGTATCCCTCGACCGTGCCGGTGTCGACCGAAGAGATGCTGATGCTGACGGCGGCCACGCGCCGTGGACTGCAGACGCCGCTCCTGGTCGGCGACCTGCCGTTCGGCTCCTACGAGGCCTCCGACGAGCAGGCGATCGCCACCGCGCAGCGCTTCATCAAGGAGGCCGGTTGCGACGCGGTCAAGCTCGAGCGCGGCGGCACGAGCGTTCAGCGCGCCCGCGCGATCGTCGAGGCCGGGATCCCGGTGATGGGACATGTCGGGCTGACGCCCCAGACCGCCACCGCGCTGGGCGGCTACCGAGCCCAGGGCCGCACGGCCGAGCGCGCGCTTGGCGTCGCCCGTGACGCGCTTGCGTTGCAGGCGGCGGGCTGCTTCTCGCTCGTGTTCGAGGCGATTCCGGCCAGCGTGGCGGCGCGCGTGATGGAGCGCCTGGAGATCCCGGTGATCGGCATCGGCGCGGGTCCCGCCACCGACGGCCAGGTGCTCGTGTTCCACGACCTGCTCGGCATCTACGACGGACACGCGCCGCGCTTCGCCAAGCGCTACGGCGAGCTTCGCGAGCAGATGGTCGCGGGCGTCGCGTCCTACGCCTCCGAGGTGCGCAGCGGCGCCTTCCCGGCGCCGGAGCACACCTACTCGATCGACGAGGACGAGTTGCTCGCGTTCGAGGCGGGGCTGGACGCGATCGAGGGCTGACCGGAGCCGGGCCGGCGGCCCATTTGGAGCGCGCCGCCAATACCATCCGTCGGGATGCCGCCGCGCCTCGGAGACCTGTTCGCTCCGCGCGACCGGGCCTACTTCGAGTTGTTCGAGGAGGCCGGCCGGAACGCCCTGCTCGCGGCCGAGTTGCTCGAGCGGCTGCTCGAGAACTTCCCCGACAACCGGGAGCTGGCATCGGAGATCCTCGAGTGCGAGCACGAGGGCGATCGCATCACGCACGAGATCATCGATCGCCTCAACCACACGTTCGTCACCCCGATCGACCGCGAGGACATCCTCGCGCTGGCTTCGGCCCTGGACGACATCGTCGACTACACCGAGGAGGTGGCCGACTACCTCGGCCTGTACCGGATCGAGGCGCCGATGGACCAGGCGATCAGCCTGGCCCATGTGCTGAGCGCCGCCTGCAAGGAGATCGGCAAGGCGATCCCGCTGCTGCACGGATTCAAGGCGGAGATCTCCCAGCACACGGTGGAGGTCAACCGGCTCGAGAACGAAGGCGACCGGATCACGCGCGAGGCCGTCGCCTCGCTGTTCGATGCGCGCATCGACCCGATGGTGGTGATCCGCTGGAAGGACATCTTCGAGCGCCTCGAGGCGGCGATCGACTCCACCGAGCACGTGGCGGACATTCTCTACGGGATCGTCATTAAGAACTCGTAGCCCTGCGTGTCTCACTATTGGCAGGCGGGGTGTGCTGTTGTAGCTTGCGCGCGTGGAGAGGGACCCGGTTTCCCACCCGCCGCCCACCGACGCCGGGCTGTCGGTTCGTGACATCGGCGTCTCGTTCGGCGGCATCAAGGCGCTCGAGGGTGTGTCGGTCGACGTCTCGCCGGGCGAGGTCCTCGGGGTGATCGGCCCCAACGGCGCCGGCAAGACCACCCTGTTCAACGTGATCTGCGGCTTCGTGAGGCCGCAGTCGGGCACGCTCAGATGGCGTGGGAAGCCACTCGCGGGCGTCCATCCCGGTCGTCTGGCCGCCCAGGGGATCGCCCGGACGCTGCAGGGCGTCGGGCTGTTCGGCGGCCTCACCGTGCTCGAGAACGTGATGGTGGGGGCCCACCGGTTCCGCCGCGCCAGGCTGGGCAGCGCGATGTTCGGCCTCCCCTGGTCCGATCTCGACGAGCGCCGGCTGCGCGAGCGCGCGCTGGCCGCCCTCGCCCGGTTGGCCTGCGAGGACGCCGCGGATCGCCTGCCCGGGACGCTCCCCTACGCGGTGCAGAAGCGGGTCGCCCTGGCCCGTGCGCTGGTCTGCGACCCGGAGCTCTGCTCCTGGACGAGCCGGCCGGCGGACTCGACGCGCGCGAGCTCTCCGACCTCGGCGAGCTGATCGAGTCCCTGCGCCACCAGGTGGCCGTGATGCTGGTCGACCACCACATGGACTTCGTGGTCTCGGTGTGCGACCGGGTCGTGGTGCTCGACTTCGGGCGGGTCATCGCAGACGGAGAACCACGCGTGGTGCAGCAGGATCCCCGCGTGCAGGAGGCCTATCTGGGGCGCGAGGCCGAGTCGACCGACGCGCCGGTCACCACGGGAGGCGAGGATGCTCGCGATTGAGGAGCTGACCACCGACTACGGCCCGATCCGCGCCGTCGATCGGGTGTCCCTGCAGGTGCCGGAGGGGTCGATCACCGCGGTGCTGGGCGCCAACGGCGCGGGCAAGACCTCGCTGCTGCGGACGGTCTGCGGCCTGGTGCGCCCGACCTCGGGCCGTGTGACCGTGGAAGGCGAGGACATCACGCGCTGGCCGGTGGAGGAGATCGTCCGCTTCGGGGTTGCCCACGTGCCCGAGGGGCGCGGGGTGATCGCCGAGCTCACCGTGCAGGAGAACCTCCGGCTCGGCGGCCTGTGGCGGGGACGCGAGGCGATGCCGCTCGGGGAGGTCTACGACCTGTTCCCGCGGCTCGAGGAACGCGCCGACCAGCCGGCCTCGAGGCTGTCGGGCGGGGAGCGTCAGATGCTCTCGATCGGCCGGGCGCTGATGGGCCGCCCGCGCGCGCTGCTGCTGGACGAGCCGTCGCTGGGCCTCGCGCCGGTGTTGGTGGCCCAGATCATGAGCATGGTGCGCCGGCTGGCCGACACGCTCGGGCTGGCCGTGCTGCTGGTCGAGCAGAACGCGCGCAGCGCGCTGTCGATCGCCAATCAGGGCATCGTCCTGAACCTGGGACGGGTGGTGGCCGAGCAGGATCCGCGCAAGCTCATCGCCGACGACCGTCTCCTGCACGCGTACCTGGGGTTCTGAGGCTGGCTCGATGACCAAGTTCATCGATCTCACGCTGAACGGCATCTCGACCGGCGCCATCTATGCCGCGGTGGCCCTCGCGCTGGTGCTGATCTGGCGCTCGACCCGGATCGTGAACTTCGCCCAGGGGGCGATGCTGATGTTCACCACGTTCATCGCCTCGTCGGTGATCAACGGGGGCGGCTCCTACGTGCTCGGATTCGTTGTGGCGCTGGCGTCCGGACTGGTGCTGGGCGCGGTGGTCGAGCGGGTGATCGTCCGGCCGGTCGAGAATGCGCCGCCCTTGAACGCCGTGATCCTGACGCTGGGCCTGTACACGCTGCTGGTGGCGATCGCGGGAATGATCTGGGGCAACATACCGCGCTCCTTCCCCGCGGCCTTCTCGCTGCGCGGCTATCGGGTGGGCGGGACCAACCTGCTGTTCACCCCCAACGACACTTTCACCGTGCTGGTCGTGATCGCGGTCGCTGCGGCGCTGGCGCTCCTGTTCCGGAGGACCGCCCTGGGGCTGCGGATGCGAGCCGCTGCGTTCGCGCCCGAGGTGGCGCGCCTGCTCGGCGTGCGGGTAGGACGGATGCTCACGCTCGGGTGGGGCCTTGCTGCCATGACCGGCTCGCTGGCCGGCATTCTGGTGGCGCCCTCGGTGTTCCTGGGTCCGAACAACTTCGACCCGATCCTGATCGCAGGGTTCGTGGCCGCTGTGCTCGGCGGACTCGACAGTCCACCAGGGGCGGTCGTCGGTGGGCTCGTGCTCGGTCTCGCGCTGTCCTACGTCTCCGGCTACGAGGGCTCGGCCATGGTGCCGATGGCCGCTCTGGTCATCCTCGTGCTGGTGCTGATGATCCGGCCCACCGGCCTGTTCGCCGCGCAGCGGGAGCGACGTGTATGACCGCGGTGCGGGATGTCTTCCGCGCCAGCACATTGCTGCGCTCGCTCGTCTTGGTGGTGGTCGCCGGCGTGGTGCTGCTGGTGGTGACGGACTCCCTCAGCGCCTACCGCAATCTGCAGCTGGCCGAAGGCGCGTATTACTTCTGCGCGCTGGCCGGTCTGACCGTGCTGGCCGGCTGGAGCGGGCAGATCTCGCTCGGTCAGGGAGCGTTCATGGCGGTCGGCGCGTACACGGTGGCCAAGCTGGGAAACGCCGGTTGGGCGCTGGTCCCAGAGCTCATCGCAGCGACGGCGATGACCCTGCTCGTCGGGATTCCCGTGGGGATGGCAGCCAGCCGACTCCGCGGTCCGTACCTGGCCGGCGCGACCCTCGCGTTCGCGGTGGGCCTGCCCGCCCTGGCGGACAAGTTCCCCTCGTTCCTGGGCGGCGAGAACGGCCTCTCGGTCAACCCACCGATTCCGCCCGCGTCCCTCGGCCTGACGTTCCCACTCGAACGCTGGGAGGCGTGGATCGCCTGCGCAGGGGCGCTCGTCGTGCTGTTCGTGCTTTACAACGTGACCCACAGCGGGATCGGGAGATCGCTGCGCGCGGTGCGGGACGACGAGATCGCAGCCTCGCTGGCGGGCCTGCGCGTGGGACGCTCGCAAACGCTCGCGTTCGCACTCAGCGCGGCGACGACCGGACTCGGCGGCGGACTACTGGCGGTCGTGACGCAGCTGGCGCAACCGGGCGCATTTCCGCTGCAACTGTCGCTCACGCTGCTGGCCGGCGTGGTCATCGGAGGCCTCGGGTCTCTCGTGGGGGCGGTGTGGGGCGCTGCGCTGATCGTGCTCCTGCCGAACTGGACCAACGACATCGCGAACTCGTTCTCGCTGTCCTCGAACGTGTCGCACAACCTGCCGATCGCGGTGTACGGCGTCGTGCTGATCGTGGCCATGCTTGTATGGCCGAGCGGCCTCCAGGGCGGCGTGCGGGCGATCGTGCGCGCGGCCCGGCCGGCAGTGGCGGCGCGAGTTGGCCGCGGTGGCGCTGCGGGCGCTGGGCGCATCCCCGAGTCCCAGCCAACCCCCGATGCCGAGCCCACCTCCGCAGGCGAGCGCGCCGGCGAGCCGGTCCGCAAGGCCGGCGCAAAGACATCGTCGGAGAGCTAGCCGCGCATCGTCCGCCGCACGACCGGTCGCTCCCGCTTGCGCGGTATGCCGAGCAGGGCTGCCGATACGTCGCGCAGCCGTTCGTAGTCGCCCCGCACCCCGTTCGTCGCGTCGTTCCACAGGAAGGCGTGCCGAAGGTGTACGAGCGCATAGGCGAGCGTGGCCGGATCGGCCGGCGGCTCATAGTCGCCGGCCGCCATCTCCTCCTCGATCAGAGCCTGGACGCATGCGACCGCCCGTGGCTCGACCACGCCCGCGCTCGAGGTGAATATCCGCATCGCCGTCCGCTCCGACTCGAGCAGCCCGCGCACCGCGCGCGACCGCGTCAGCGCGCGGTTCACCCGGTCGAGGACCTCGAGCAGCCCGGCGGCGCCGCGCCGGCGCACCTCGGCCCGCTTGCGCGCCACGAGCAGCTCGAGTTGCCGGGCGATCACCTCGCCGAGCAGCGCCTCGCGCGAGCCGAACCAGCGGTAGATCGTGGCCCGGCCGAGACCGAGCCGCGAAGCGACCACGGTGATGTCGACCCGCTGGCCGTCCAGGTACAACTCCGTCACGAGCGCCAGCACGTCGTCGGGCGAAGCGGTGGGCGGACGGCCCCGCCTACCCGACCGGCCGGGCCGGTCGACGGGCGCGTCGCTCGCCCCAAGATTCGTGTCCGTCCGTGTTGCCATGCCCCTCAACGGAAATTAATATTTGAAACACCTGAGGGAAAACGTATCTAATTAGAGTCCGCGCGTCGACTTACGCGCTGTCCCAGTCGGGTCCACCGTGTGGAGGAGGAGAGGTATGAGCTTTCGCGGCACCAAATCTCTGGCGTACGTGGGAGTGATCGTCGCGGCCGCGCTTGCCGTGGCCGCCTGCGGCTCGTCGAGCAACAGCAGCAGCAGCTCAGGTGGGGGCGGCGGCAGCAGTAGTAGCAGCAGCGCCAGCAGCGCCAACGGCGGAAGCACTGCTCCGGGCGTGACCGGGACGAGCATCACGTTCGGCACGCACCAGCCGCTCACCGGTCCGGCCGCACCCGGGTACAGCGAGATCGCGCCGGCCTCGCAGGCCTTCTTCAACTACGTCAACGCCAACGGCGGCGTGTTCGGACGCAAGATCCACCTGACCATCAAGGACGACTCCTACAACCCGACCAACACGGTCAACGTCGTCCACCAGCTCGTCCTCCAGAGCAAGGTGTTCGGGATCTTCGAGGGCCTCGGCACACCGACCCACACCAAGGTCGTCAGCTACCTGAACGCCTCGCGGATTCCCGACATCTTCGTGGCCTCCGGCTGCCCGTGCTGGGACGACGGGACCAAGCAGCCGTACACGTTCGGCTGGCAGCCGAACTACACGATCGAGGGCAAGATCCTCGGCCAGTACATCAAGCAGCACTTCGCCGGCCAGAAGGTGGGCGTGCTCTACCAGGATGACGACTTCGGCCAGGGCGGCCTCGCCGGCATCGAAGATGAGCTTCCGGCGGCCGACATCGTTTCCAAGCAGCCCTACCAGCCCACCACGACCGACCTCGCCCCTCAGGTGACGGCGATCGCGTCGTCCAAGGCCAAGCTCATGGTCGACTTCACGATCCCGGCCTTCACCGCGATAGCGCAACTGACCGCGTTCAAGATCGGCTACAAGCCGCAGCTCGTCGTCTCCAACGTCGGCATCGATCCCACCACCGTGGGCGGACTGCTCAAGACGTACTCGAAGGGCAAGGCAGGCACCGCGCTGATCGAGGGAGCGATCACCGATGGCTACCTGCCCTCGACGGGCGACACGTCCAACCCGTGGATCCAGCTGTTCAAGAAGGTCCACGACCAGTACGACGCCAAGGCCCCATGGGACGGCAACGTCGAGTACGGCATGGCCAACGCCTACACGCTCGTCCAGGCGCTCGTGGCCGCCGGTTCGCACCTGACCCGCCAGGGCCTGATCGACGCGATCAACCAGCACGGCGCGAGCTGGACCGGCCCCGGCCTGGCCCCGTTCCGCTACTCGACCAGCGACCACGGCGGCTACTCCGGCGGACAGACCGGCATGATCAAGGGCGGCCAGATCGTTCTCTCCGGTAAGCCGCTCACCACCACCCCGGCCGCCGGCAGCCCGATCACGCCGTCCAACGCCACCCAACCGGCGCCGCCGGCCACCGGTATCCCTTCGAGCTAGGAGGGCTGCGACACCCCGTCTGCGGCACCGTGCGCCGGCGAACGGTGCCGCAGGCCGCGACGCCCGCGGGCGCGAGGTGCCGCAGACGGTGATCCCAGCCCCCCTCGGCGCGCACCGCGCGGCCTTGCTTGAAGCTCCCGACCCGCTGGCTCAGTCAAACGCCAGCGGGCGCCCGGCCGGCCGGTGGCGCAGTGTGCCGACACCCGTCGCCCCGCCCGGCTCGTCAAGCGGGCCTCGATGCCGCCCGGACACCCCTCGCGTGAAGCGCGACCCCTGATGCCGTGCGACCGCGAGAGAAGCCCCGACCCAACCCGAGGAGACGGCGACTGAGCCCGGGGTGTCCGGGCGGCGTCGGGGGCCGCTAGTACGTGATGGTGCGCAGAACCCGCGCCGGCACCCCGGCCGCCACCGAGAACGGCGGGATGTCGCTCGTCACAACGCTGTTGGCGCCGATCACGCACCGTTCGCCGATCGTCACGCCACTGGTCACGACCACATTCACCCCGCACCACACGTTGTCGCCGATCCTCGTCGGGCCCTTGCTGGTGAAGCCCTGCCACGGCACCGGCCGCACGGGATCGTCGAACCGGTGCGAGGAGTCGGTCACGTAGCAGCCGTTAGCCAGCATGCAGTGATCGCCGATCTCGACCAACTCGAGTGAGGCCACCATCACGCCCAGGTTCAGGAACGTGCCGGAACCGATGCGCACGCGGGCCTCTTCCGGGGCCGTGATCCACACGCCGGGCTCGAGCAGCGTGTGCTCGCCGACCTCCAGCCGTCCCTCGAGCAGCGCCTCGAGCACGTTCCCGTGAACCGGCCACCGAACGAACGCGCCGCGGCGCATGAACTCCCAATGGATCCGCGCCCGGTTCCACGGCAACGAGTTGCGCTCGTACCAGCGCCATTTCTGGAGCCACAGCTTGAGCGCCGCGGCGTCCACGCCCGGTGGCGTGGGCTCGCTCACCCTGCGCCGACTCGACCGGATTCGCTCAACCTGCGCCGATCAGCGAGCGGTCGCCGCCGCACGCCGGCGCGAAGGGCGCCCGTTCGCGCCGGAGCCGTTCGACGCCTTCGCCGTGTCGGCCGTCTTCGCCGGCTTGGCTGCCTTCCCCGACCTGGCCGTCCTCGCCGCCTGGACCGGCAGCACGTCGGCCAGGAACGCGCCGGTATACGACCCGGCCGCGGTGGCCACCTTCTCCGGTGTGCCGGTCGCGATCAGGCGACCACCCTCCTCTCCCCCTTCCGGCCCAAGGTCGATGATCTGGTCGGACACCTTGATCACGTCGAGGTTGTGCTCGATCACGACCACCGTGTTGCCGGCGTCGACCAGTCGCATCAGCACCTCGAGCAGGCGCTGGATGTCGGCGAAGTGAAGGCCGGTGGTCGGCTCGTCGAGGATGTAGAGAGTCTGTCCGGTGGCCACCTTGGACAGCTCGGCCGCGAGCTTCACCCGCTGAGCCTCGCCGCCTGAAAGCGTCGTCGCCGGCTGGCCCAGCCGCATGTACCCGAGTCCGACGTCGTTCAGCGCCTCCACGCGCCGGCGGATCTTGGGGATGTGGGCGAAGAACTCGAGCGCCTCCGCGATGGGCATCTCGAGCACGTCGGCGATCGTCTTGCCCTTGAAGCGCACGTCGAGCGTCTCCCGGTTGTAGCGCTTGCCGTGGCACTGCTCGCACGGCACGTACACATCCGGCAGGAAGTGCATCTCGATCTTGATCTGCCCGTCGCCGCGGCACACCTCGCAGCGCCCGCCCTTGACGTTGAACGAGAACCGGCCCGGCTTATAGCCCCGCGCCCGCGCCTCCTGGGTCTTGGAGAACAGCTCCCGGATCTGGTCGAACAGCCCGATGTACGTCGCCGGGTTCGAACGGGGCGTGCGGCCGATCGGGGACTGGTCGACCGAGATGATCTTGTCGAGCTGGTCCAGCCCGCTGATCCGGCGGTGGGCGCCCGCCTTTTGCCTTGTGCGGTGCAGCCGGTTGGCCACCGCCTTGTAGAGCACCTCGTTGACCAGCGTCGACTTGCCCGATCCCGACACGCCGGTCACGCAGCACAGCACGCCCAGGGGGATCTTCACGTCGACCTTCTGCAGGTTGTGCTCGGCGGCGCCCTCGATCGTCACGTGACCGCTCGGCCTGCGCCGCTTGCGCGGGACGTCGATCCGCCGGGTCCCGGCCAGGAACTGCCCGGTCAGCGATTCCGCGACCTTGGCCACCTGCTCGGCGGTGCCCTCCGCCACCACGTGGCCGCCGTGCTCGCCGGCCGCCGGCCCCATGTCGACCAGATGGTCCGCCGCGCGCATCGTCCCCTCGTCGTGCTCGACCACCAGCACGGTGTTGCCCAGGTCGCGCAGCCGCTCGAGCGTGGCGATCAGCCGGTTGTTGTCACGCTGGTGAAGCCCGATCGACGGCTCGTCGAGGATGTAGAGCACGCCGACCAGCGAGGAGCCGATCTGAGTGGCCAGCCGGATCCGCTGCGCCTCGCCGCCCGACAGCGTGGCCGCCGCGCGGTTCATCGAGAGGTACCCGACGCCCACGTTGTCGAGGAAGCGCAGGCGCTCCTCGATCTCCCGCAGCACCAGGCGCGAGATCCGCATATCGTGCTCTGAGAGCTCGAGCCCGTCGACCCATTCGAGCGCACGCCGAGCCGACAGCGCGGTGAAATCGTGGATCGCGGTGCCGTTGACCAGCACCGCGCGCGACTCCGGACGCAGGCGAGCGCCCCTGCAGTCCGGGCACGGGCGGAGCGTCATGTACTCCTCGATCTTCTCGCGCGCGAGCTCGGACTCGGTCTCGCGGTAGCGCCGCTCGAGGTTGGGGATGATGCCGTCGAACGTGGTCGCGTACGACCGGCGCCGGCCGAACCGGTTGCGGTAGGTGACTTGCACGCGGTCGCCGTTGGTCCCATACAGGAAGAAGTCCCGCGCCTGGTCGGGCAGATCCTCCCACGGCGTCTCCAGATCGACGTCGTAGCGCTCGGCGATGGCCTGGATCAGCTGGTCGTAGTAATCCGAGGCGCTGGCCGCCCACGGCGCGATCGCCCCCTCGCCGATCGACAGCGTGGCATCGGGCACGACCAGCTCAGGGTCGATCTCCATCTGCGACCCGAGCCCCGTGCAGCGCAGGCACGCCCCGTGCGGCGAGTTGAAGCTGAAGATGCGCGGCTCGAGCTCGACCAGGCTCGGCCCGTGCTCCGGACAGGCGAACTTCTCGGAGTAGGTGTGGATCTCGCCGGTGTCGACCAGCTCGATCTCGACGAGCCCGTCGGCCAGCGCCACCGCGGTCTCGATCGAGTCCGCCAGCCGCTTGCGCAGCTCGCTCTTCATCACCAAGCGGTCGACCACGATCGCGATGTCGTGCTTGAACTTCTTGTCGAGCACGATCTCCTCGTCGAGCCGGCGGAGCTCGCCGTCGATCTTGGCCCGCGTGAAGCCCTCGCCCCGCAGCTCCTCGAGCTGCTTGCCGTATTCGCCCTTGCGTCCCCGGACGATCGGCGCCATCACCATGAACCGCGTCCCCTCGGCCAGCTCCATGACCTGGTCGATGATCTGCTCGGCCGACTGGCCGGTGATCGGGCGGCCGCAGATGTGGCAGTGCGGGTGGCCGATCCGCGCCCACAGCAGGCGCAGGTAGTCGTAGATCTCGGTCACCGTGCCCACCGTCGACCGGGGGTTGCGCGAGGTCGTCTTCTGATCGATCGAGATCGCCGGCGAGAGCCCCTCGATCGAATCGACGTCGGGCTTGTCCATCTGGCCCAGGAACTGGCGGGCGTAGGCCGACAGCGACTCGACGTAGCGGCGCTGCCCCTCGGCGTAGATCGTGTCGAAGGCCAGCGAGGACTTCCCCGACCCCGACAGGCCGGTGATCACGGTCAGCGCGTCCCGCGGGATCGTGACCGTGACGTCCTTCAGGTTGTGCTCGCGGGCTCCGGAGACGACGAGTTTGTCCACATAACCGAGTCTAATGAACCGAACAGACGTTCGGACGATCGGGACCCGGTGTTTGCGGGGAAACCGCGGTCAGCGCCTGTCCGCAGTGAACTGCGGGCTCAGTCCTCGAACGAGGAGTACACCTCGTCGAGCAGCCCGCGCCGGTCCGTGAGCCGGAAGTTCTCGGCCAGGTAGCGGTCGATCTCGTCCCGCGGCGTGCGGTTCATGACCATGTTCAGCGCGATCAGCCGCGCGCTCTCGTTATCGCCACCGTTGGTCGCCTTGGCCGGTCGGGACTCGCTCGAGGCATCGGTCAGGACCTCACCGGCCGCCGCCCCGGCCACGCCCACCGACTCCTCGAACGGCTCGGCCGTGAGGACCGCCGGCGCGGCCTGCTCGACCGCCTCCGGGGGCGCCCCCGCGGGCCGCTGCGCCGCCCCCACCTCGGGCTCGAACTGCGGACGCGGGACCACGGCGTTCTTGACCGCGGCCAGGTTGCCCTCCAGCAACTGGAGGTCCGCGTTCAGCCGGTTGGACCCGGTCCGCAGCGATTCGATCAGCGCGCCCAGCTCATTCTCCATGGCGTCGATCCGCTCGAGCATCCCCGTGGTCGACTCGGAGACCTTGCCGACGTAGTCGCGCGCCTCGGTGGTGGCGTGCTCGCGCGTGGCGTCGGCCTCGGTTGAGGCCTCGGCGCGGATGTCGCGCGCCTCGTCCTCGGCCTGGCGCTGGATGTCGGCGGCCGTCGTCTCCGCGGCCTCCACGATCGAGCGAACCTGCTCGCTGGCGGCAGCGGCGAGGGACTCGCTGCGCCGGCGAGCCGAGCGCTTGAGCTCGTCGATCTCGTCGGCGAGGGCGCGCAGATGGTTGTCGACCGCGTCCGGGTCGTAGCCCCGGCGCCCGATGGGGAAGTCTTTCTTTTCGATGCTCTGTCGGTCCAGCGCCACGGAACTACCTCCGTCTCGAGGTGGGGAAGCGTCCGCAGGGTATCTAATAGTCCGGCGTCGCCCTGGCCGGATCAGCGCGTCGGCGCGTATCCCTCGGCGATCGCCTGATCGAGCTGGCGCTTGAGGTCACGGATCTCGTCGCGGAGCTTGGCGGCGTACTCGAAGCGCAGCTCCTCGGCCGCGGCGAGCATCTCCTCCTCGAGCTCCACGATCGTCTTCTCGATCTCCGCCGGTGGCATCTCGGTCGCGGGCCGGCGCCGCCGGCGCGAGCGCGGCACCTTGGACTCGGACTGGAGGAACTCGGCGATGTCGGAGATGCCCTTGACGATCGTCTCGGGCGTGATCCCGCGCTCCTCGTTGTAAGCGACCTGGATCGCGCGACGCCGGTCGGTCTCGCCGATCGCCGCCCGCATCGCCGCGGTCTCCTTGTCGGCGTACATCAGCACCTTGCCCTCGATGTTCCGGGCCGCCCGGCCGATCGTCTGGATCAGCGAGGTCTCGCCGCGCAGGAAGCCCTCCTTGTCGGCGTCGAGGATGCCGACCAGCGACACCTCGGGCAGGTCGAGGCCCTCGCGGAGCAGATTGACGCCGACGAGCACGTCGAACTCGCCGAGGCGCAGCTGGCGGATGATCTGGATGCGCTCGAGCGTGTCGATCTCCGAGTGCAGGTAGCGCACCCGGAAGCCCATCTCGAGCAGGTAGTCGGTCAGGTCCTCGGACATCTTCTTGGTCAGCGTGGTCACCAGCGTGCGCTCGTTGCGATCGACCCGCGCGCGGATCTCGTTCATCAGGTCGTCGATCTGGTTGCGTGTCTCGCGCACCTCGACCTCGGGGTCGACGATGCCGGTCGGGCGCACGATCTGCTCGACGATCCGGGGCGAGTTCTTGCGCTCGTACTCGCCGGGCGTGGCCGATACGAACACCATCTGCGGCGTGATCGAGAGGAACTCCTGGAAGGTCTGGGGCCGGTTGTCCATCGCGCTCGGCAGCCGGAACCCATAATCCACGAGCGTCTGCTTGCGCGACCGGTCGCCCTCAGACATGCCGCCGATCTGCGGCACGGTCTGGTGCGACTCGTCGATGAAGCAGACGAAGTCCTCGGGGAAGTAGTCGAGCAGGCAGTAGGGCCGCGAGCCGGCGGCCCGCCCGTCGAGGATCCGCGAGTAGTTCTCGATCCCGCTGCAGAACCCCAGCTCGCGGAGCATCTCCATGTCGTACTGGGTGCGCTGGCGCAGGCGATGGGACTCGAGCAGCTTCCCCTGAGCCTCGAGTTCGGCGCAGCGCTCGTTCAGCTCGCGGCCGATCTCGGCCACCGCGTCCTCGATCATCCCGTCGCGGACGTTGTAGTGCGATGCCGGCCAGATGCCGACGTGCTCGATGTCGTCCTGGAGGATCTCGCCGGTCAGCGGGTCGAACTCCTGCAGGTGCTCGACCTCGTCGCCGAACAGCACGATCCGGTACGCGGTCTCGGCGTAGGCGGGGAAGATCTCGAGCGTCTCGCCGCGAACCCGGAAGTTGCCACGCGCCAGCGCCGTGTCGTTGCGCGAGTACTGGATCGAGACCAGCTTGCGCAGCAGCCCGTCGCGGTCGATCATCTCGCCCTTGCGCAGCGTCTGGAGGTTCTCGTCGTAGGTCTCCGGCGAGCCCAGGCCGTAGATGCAGGACACGCTGGCCACGATCAACACGTCGCGCCGGGCGAACAGCGCCGCGGTGGCCGAGTGGCGCAGCCGGTCGATCTCCTGGTTGATCGCCGAGTCCTTCTCGATGTAGAGGTCCCGGCTCGGGACGTAGGCCTCGGGCTGGTAGTAGTCATAGTAGGAGACGAAGTACTCGACCGCGTTGCGCGGGAAGTAGGTGCGGAACTCGTTGCACAGCTGGGCGGCCAGCGTCTTGTTGTGCGCGATGACCAGCGCCGGCTTCTGCACCGCTTCGATCGTCGCCGCCATCGTCATCGTCTTGCCGGTGCCGGTGGCGCCGAGCAGGGTCAGGCTCCGCTCGCCGCCGAGGATCCCCTCGGCTAGCCCGGAGATCGCCGCCGGCTGATCGGCGGTCGGGCTATAGGTGGCGTCGAGTTCGAACTTGGGCATCTTGGGACGGCCTTCTAGCGTAGCGGTGGCGGCGGCCGCGAAATGGTGGCGCGAATCGCGGTCAGCTAGTGGCCGCAAAGTCGGGGTCGGGAGGCCGGACGGCGGCGCTTCGTGGGTGTTTGGGTGGGAGGCGGAGCGGGTCTGGCCGCCCTCGGGCGCAGTGGAGCCGCGGACCCCACGACACGCGACCCACCGGCACGGCCAGATCCGCGCCGCCCGATGGGCGGCCAGAGCCGCTTGCCTCCCAGCCGGGCCGCTCTAGCCGTACAACTGGCTGGCGTACTTCTGCCGGTACTGCTGCTGCGCGCGCAGCACGCGCGTGACGTAGGCGCGAGTCTCCGGGAAGGGGATCTCCGCCACCGACAGCGAGCGCCCGTGCGCACGGGCGTCCGCCACCCAGCGATCGACGTTCGACTCGCCACCGTTGTACGCGGCCAGCGCCAGCGTCACGTTGCCGTGGTACTCGTCTACCAGGTAGCGAAGGTAGTAGCTGCCGTAGGCGATGTTGACCTGGGGGTTCACGAGGTCGCTGGTGGTGAACGTGGTGGCGCCGGAGCGGCGGGCCAGGAAGTTCGCGGTCTGGGGCATGACCTGCATCAGGCCGACCGCACCGACGGCCGAGTCGCGCGGCTCGAACTTGGTCTCGGCGTAGATCACGGCGGCGATCAGGGCGGGATCGAGGTGCTTCTCCGCCGCCTGCTGGCGAATCACGCCTGGGTAGGAGAGCGGCAGCGACAGCTCGTTGACCGCCTTGCGCACCACCGGCAAGGAGAGCACCACCCCGATCGTCACGGCCAGCACCGCGACCCCGAGCAGCGCCAGCCGCTGCCGGCGCCGGATCGTCGCGCGCCGGCGGCGCCGGGCGGCCGCCGACCGCGCAGCCGCGGAATCCTCGCGTGGACCGCGAGAACGGGGGGCGGTACCCGTCGCGGAGGGACTCACGACCCCAGCATCTCAAGCAGCGACGACAACTTCGACTCCAACTCTTCCACCGTACCGTCGTTAACGACCACGTACGTCGCACGGTGCGCTTTTTCCTGCTGGGTCAACTGCCGGGCCGACCGCGCCTCGAGCGCCTCATGCCCCCGCGCGCCTGCCCGCGAAGCCCGCAGATCCTCGGCGGCGATCACCGCAATCGTGGCGTCGAACTGGCCCTCCATCCCCGACTCGAACAGCAGCGGCACCTCCACGACCGCGGCACGCGCCCGATCCGGCGTGAGCGACTCTCGCCAGGCAGCCATCCGCTCCCCCACCCGCGGCCACAACAGCCCCTCGAGCCACTCCCGGTCCGCAGCGGTGGCGAACGCCACGCGGGCCAGCGCCCCGCGATCGACGACGCCGTCCACAACCACGGATGCGCCGAAACGCGAGCGGACCGCATCGACGACGTCCGAAGACGCGTACAGCTCGTGCACGACCCGATCGGTCGACAGGACACAAGCCCCGGCGCGCTCGAGCGCAGCCAACGCGGTCGACTTGCCGGCTCCGATTCCGCCCGTCAGTCCGACGAACGGGATCCGCTCAGGCGTCTGGCCCCGCCTGCGACGGTTCGTCGGCTTCGGCCGCCTCGGGCTCGAGCTCGAGCTCGAGCTCGGACTCGGACTCGGACTCGGACTCGGCGACGCCGTCCCCGGTCTCGTCATCCGGAGCCGTAGACGCAGCCTCGTCCGCGCCGGCGAACACGTCCTCGGACAGGCCGAGCTCGGGCATGTTGTCGAGATCACCTGCGTCGCCGTCCACCGGGGCGGTGATCGGCCGGACCGGGAGTACCTGTCCCTCGACTCGCTTGATCGACAGCGACAGGCGCCGGCGCTCGGAGTCGATCTCCAGGATCTTGACCCGCACCGGGTCGCCCGGCTGGATGATCTCGCGCGGATTCTCCACGTGATGCTGGGCCAGCTCGGAGATGTGCACGAGGCCCTCGACCCCGTCGAGGATCTCGACGAACGCCCCGAACGTGACCACCTTGGTCACCGTTCCCTCGAGCTCGTCGCCCACGTTGTAGGTGTCGACCACACGCTGCCACGGATCCTCCTGGGTCTGCTTGAGACCCAAGGAGATCCGCTGACGCTGGCGGTCGATGTCGAGCACCTTGACCGTCACCTTGTCGCCGATGGACAGGATCTCGGAAGGATGGTTGACGTGCGACCACGACAGCTCGGAGATGTGGATCAGTCCGTCGATCCCGTCCAGATCGACGAACGCGCCGAAGTCGACGATGTTCGAGATCGTGCCCTCCACGACCTGGCCGGGCTGCAGGCGGTCGAGGATGCGCTCGCGGTCCTCCTTGCGCTGCTCCTCCAGAACGGCGCGCCGGGAAAGGACCACGTTGTTGCGCGAGCGGTTGAGCTCGATCACCTTGCACTCGATGGCCTGACCCATGTACTCGTCGAGGTTGGGCACGCGGCGGATGTCGACCAGCGAGGCGGGCAGGAAGCCGCGCACCCCGAGGTCGATGATCAGGCCGCCCTTGACCACTTCGATCACGGCGCCCTCGACCGGCTCGCCCGACTCGGCGGCGGCCTCGATGCGGCGCCAGGCCTTCTCGAAGCGGGCGCGCTTCTTGGAAAGAATCAGGCGACCGTCCTGGTCCTCCTTGGTGAGAACGAGGGCATCGACCTCCTCGCCGAGGGAGACCTCGTCGCTCGGATCGACCGACTTGCGGATCGAGAGCTCTGACGAGGGGATGACCCCCTCGGACTTGTAGCCGATGTCGACGAGGACCTCGTCGTTGTCGATGCGGACGACCTGACCGGTGACGACGTCGCCCTCCTGGAAGGGGTGAACGGTCGCGTCGTAGTTGGGGACGATCTGGCCGTCGATCTCCAGCAGCAGGCCGTCGGAGCCCTCGACGACCTTGGCGTTCGGTTGATCGGTGGCGGGATTAAGCGTGGTTGTGGAAGACATGCGTTCAGCGGAGGATAGCCGCAGATGGGGGGATGAGCGCT
Source organism: uncultured Solirubrobacterales bacterium (assembly GCA_963841535.1). Lineage (GTDB taxonomy): Bacteria > Actinomycetota > Thermoleophilia > Solirubrobacterales > Solirubrobacteraceae > Palsa-465. The sequence continues at coordinate 467,612 of CAWJDF010000008.1, forward strand.
CCTCATGCCCTCCGGTGGCTCGAGCCGAAACGATCCGTCCGGAAGGCCGAGGCCGGGGGCCGTCAGGCGAGGACGCAGGATCCGACGCGTAGCGGCGCTACGCGAGGATCCGAGGACAAAGCCTGGCTGTCATCCGGGCCGGCATTACGGGCGGGACGTTGAGGTGAGAGCCACGAACCCCCTCCCTATCATCCGATGCCGATGCCGATCAGAGCGACCAAGCGCGGCGCCGAGCGGACGCCCCTGGACCGCGACTGCGACGTGCTGATCTGCGGGGCGAGCTTCGCCGGCCTCGCCGTGGCCCGCGAGCTTCGCGAAAGTGGCGCCGAGGTGCTGATCATCGACCGCTACGAGATCGGCGAGCGGCAGACCTCCGCGTGCGGGATTCCCACGGCCTGGCTGACCCAGCTCGAGCTGCAAGGCGCGTTGCAGCAGACCTTCGGCGAGCTCGTGATCCACACCCCGTACACGACGGTGGAGTACAGGCTTCCCTGGACCTTCTCGACCTTCGACTACCGCACGCTCTGTGGCCTTCTGGCCGAACAGAGCCAGGACGCGTTCACGTTCGAAACCGCCAAGGTCGACGGCCGGACCGGCAAGACCGTCCACACCGACCGCGGCGACATCCGCGCCACCCACGTCGTCGACGCGCTCGGCTGGCGCCGCGTACTGGGACCCGGGGAGAACATCCAGCCTCCCGACGCCCTGCTCTCCCGCGGGCTCGAGGTCCACCCGAACGGCTCCGGCAAGGACATGGAGATCTGGATCGACCGCTCCTACGTCCCGGCCGGCTACGGCTGGAGCTTCCCGGCCGGCGAGGAGCTCCGGATCGGCGTCGGCTCGTTCGATCCGCGCTTCCACGTCCGCGAGCCGACCGAGCGCCTGGCCACGGACCTGCAGGCGCCGACCGTCCGCTATCAGGGCAACTGGATCCCGCACGCCCTGCGCCCCGCCGCCGAGGACGAGCTGTTCTTCGTGGGGGACTCGGCCGGCCATTGCCTGCCGCTCACCGCAGAGGGGATCCGGACGGCGCTGTACTTCGGGATCGCCGCCGGGCGCGAGCTGTGCGAGGTCGTGTCGGGACGGCGCACCACTGCCGAGGCGCTGAACCGCTACGGCGCCTTCAGTGCCTCGCACGCGAGGCCTTTCGCGTGGCTGCTGCGGGTCCAGCGGCTGATCCCGCGGATCGCGCCCCGCCTGCTGGCCGGCTCACTGCGCGCGATGCAGAGCCGGCGCTTCCTCGACTGGTCGTTCAACCACTACCTGGAGATCGCCCACCCGCGGTTCGCCGCGGCCGGCCCGCGCCGGGGCGCCCTCAGAGTCGGTCTCAATAGCCCGGCGCGCGTGGCTGGCGAGCGCCGGGTCAAGCGGGGCAAGGACGCAGGAGTCGACGCGTAGCAGCGCTACGCGAGACTCCGAGGACGCAGCATCCGCGCAGATCCGCCGCCGCCAGACGCGTGCGACGGGTTTTAAGACAGGCTCTCAGCCAGATCAGGGTGCCCTGATCCGGACCGTCCGCCGGGCGAACGCCCAGTTCCCCCAGCTGTCTATCGCGTGGACCATCACCCGGTAGCTCCCGGGGATCTTGAAGGTATGGGACACCTGCCGCCCCGCGCCGATGTGACCGTCGCCGAAGGTCCACGCATAGCCGACCATGTGACCCTGGGGATCGGACCCGTGGGCCTGGAACGACACCGCCCGGGGTCGCCCCGGGCGCCGGGTCAGATCGAACGACAGCGCGTCGGGCTTGGCGCGCGGCTCGCACCTGGAGTCGGCGTTGCTCCACTCCTCCTGGAGGAAGAAGTGCCCGCCGTGGATGGTCTCATTCCACGCGGTGGTGCCCTCGCCGCTCAGGCTGGGACCGAAGCTGGTCAGGCACAGGTCGCCGTTCTCGTTGCCGCGGGCGTCGATCCAGGCATCGCCGTCCGGGTCGGTGACCATCTCGTTGTGCTCGTGGCTGATCGTCGAGATCGTCGGGTCGGCCGTGCTCGAGTTCGGACGCGGATTGTTCGACTGGCAGTGGCCGGGCACCGCGTTGTAGGGGATCACCGCGTACCGGATCCCGTCGGGGGTCTCGGAGTGATAGCCGCAATAGCCGCTCACGCGGCCCCCCAGCGCGCAGCTCGACGAGCTCGCGTCGGTGCAGCTGCCCAGCCCATTCGGGGTGATGAGGAAGTACACGTCTCGGTTCGTGGTCGGCAGGTGGTCGCCGGCGATGACCTGCTCGATCTCGGTCTCGAGCTGGTCGTCGGTCATGCACACCTTCCAGCCCGGGCCCGTCACCGCGGGCTCCGTGCAGCCGCTGGCTGGCAGCGGATCGGCGGCGGGCACCGAACCGCCGTACGTCGAGTCGTAGGCCGCCGGCCCGCCGGCGTCGGTGTACTGCCCGCTCAGGCCGTACACGTTGCTGGCCCGGTGGCTGTCGGCCGCGACGTCGATCAGGAACGTCTGGATCAGCGATTGATAATCCGAGTCGAAGTCCAGTCCGGATCCGGCGGGTGCCCAGAAGATCAGGTGCGTGCGGTTTGAGTGCAGGACCGGCCCGCCGCCGTAGGGCAGGTTGGCGTTGTCGTCGGCCACGTGGGCCTGAACCTGGCTGCCCGATGCCACGTCGCGGACCATGCCGCCGAGGTGTTTGGCCCGGGCCGCCGCCGGGGACGCCAACAGCACCAGCGCCGACGCGGCGCAGGCCAACGCCACCGTCCCGGAGACCACCCCGCGCATGATCACTTGGCGGCCAGCCAGTTGGGTCCCACGCCCACCTCGACGGCCAGCGGCGGGTCCATGTCGAACGCCCCGCCCATCTGCTCGACCGCGATCCGGCTGACCTCCTCGGCCTCGTCGGCCGGCCCTTCAAACAAGAGCTCGTCGTGGATCTGGAGGATCATCCGCGAGCGCAGCCCCGATTGCTTGACCGCCTGGTCACACCGGACCATCGCCACCTTCATGATGTCCGCCGCGGTGCCCTGGATCACCATATTCACCGCGAACCGCTCGCCCTGCTTGCGCAGCTCCCAGCGGCGCGCCCGCAGCTCCGGGACCTGGCGCCGGCGCCCGAACAGAGTCGAGACGTAGCCGTGCTCGGTGCCCTGCTCGATCGTCTCCTCGATCCACCGCGCCACCGCCGGGAAGCCGGCCATGTAGCGCTTGATGAACTCCTCGGCCTCCTCCTGCGGGATGTCGAGCCGGTCGGCCATCCCCCACGCCGAGAGCCCGTAGACGATGCCGTAGTTGATCATCTTGGACTTGGATCTCATTCCCGGATCGATCTGCTCCGGCGTGACCCCAAACACGCGGCACGCCGTGGCGGTGTGGACATCTTCGCCCTTTCGGAAGATTTCCTTTAGCGCGTCCTCGCCCGCGATGTGCGCGAGCAGCCTCAGCTCGACCTGCGAGTAGTCGGCGGACACCAGCAGATCCCCCGCCTCGGCCACGAAGCAGGCCCGGATCTCGCGTCCCAGGGGCGTCCGGATCGGGATGTTCTGCAAATTCGGATTGTTCGAGGAGAGGCGGCCGGTGGTCGCCGCGGTCTGGTTGAACGTGGTGTGGATCCGCCCGCTCGAGTCGATCAGCAGCGGTAGCGCGTCCAGATAGGTCTGCGCCAGCTTCGTCAGCTCGCGCCAGCGCTCGATCTTGGGGATCACCGGATGCTCGTGCCGGATTGCCTGGAGCACGCGCGCGTCGGTCGAGTAGCCGGTCTTGCCCCGGCGCTTGCGCGACAGGCCGAGCCGGCCGAACAGCATCTCCTCCAGCTGCTTGGGCGAGCCAAGCGTGAACTCCTCCCCGCACATCGTGAAGATCTCGCGCTCGAGCTGGTCGGCCTCGGCCTTGACCCGCGCGGAGATCTCCCGCAGACGGTCGGTGTCGAGCTTGCAGCCCTCAAGCTCCATCTCACGCAGGATCCGCACCAGCGGCAGCTCGACGTCGTGGAGCAGGTCGGTGAGGCCGCGTCCGCGGATCTCCTCGCGCTGCCACGCGGCCAGCGCCTCCAGCAGCAGGGCGTCGCCGGCGGCCGGATCCTCGAGATCCGTGCCCAGGCCTCGTTCCTCGGTCAGCTCGCGGAACGGATAGGCGCGGCGCGCCGGCTCGAGCAGGTAGGCGGCCACCTCGGTGTCGTGGGCGAGCACCGCGGGCACCTCGCCGAGCGACTTGGCGTCATGAGCGATGACCGGCCGGCGCCCCACCGCCCGCACGACGTCCTCCGCCGAGGCGGCCTCGCCGGCGAGGACCTCGGCCGCCCCATCGGCGTGCACCGCGAACCGCCAGGCCAGATCCGGCGAGAACAGCTGGTCGGGCGGCGTCTCCGGCGCCCGCACGGCGATCGCGACCTCGCGCTCGGGCAGACGCCGCAGGTCCGCGACCTTGACGCCGGCGCGCAGGCGCGCGGTGAGCGCCCGCTGGGCCTCCGGCGCGGGCGCCGCGGCGTCGGCCGAGCCGAGCGCCTCCTCCAGGCGGCGCAGCGGCTCGCGCAGCTCGAATGTACGAAAGGTCTCGCGCAGCTTGGAGCGATCCGGGGCGGTCGCCGCGAACGTCTGGAGGTCGAGCTCGACGTCGATGTCGCGCTTGGCCGTGGCCAGCTGCTTGGAGATGCGCGCCGCCTCGGCGTGCTCGGTCAGGTTCTGCTTGCGCTTGGCCCCGGAGATGTCGTCGATGTGGCCGAGCACTTCCTCGAGCGTCCCGAAGCGCTGGAGCAGCTCGGCCGCGGTCTTGTCGCCGATCCCCGGAACCCCGGGAATGTTGTCGCTCGTGTCGCCCTTGAGCCCGATGAAGTCGGGGATCAGCTCGGGTGGGATCCCGTAGCGGTCGATCACGCCCCGGCGGTCGTACACGCGCGTGTCGGTGATCCCGCGCGAGGTGGTCATGATCTTCACCACGCCGTCGTCGACCAGCTGGTAGGCGTCGCGGTCGCCGGTCACGACCATCACCGGGATCGGCGGCTCGGCGGTGCGGGCGCGCTCGACGATCGAGGCGATCACGTCGTCGGCCTCGTAGCCCTGGACCCGGAGGTTCCGGTAGCCGAACGCGTCGACCAGCGGCTCGAGGTGAGGCCACTGCTCCTTGAGCAGGTCCGGGCGGGTCGTCCGCTGGGCCTTGTACTCGGCATAGACCGCCTTGCGGCCGGTGTCGCCCGCGTCCCACACCACCACGGTCGCCTTGGGCCCGTAGTCGGTGAGGATCTTGACCAGCATCGAGGCGAACCCGAAGATCGCGTTGGTTGGCACCCCGGTCGAGGTCGCGATCGACTCGGGCAACGCGAAGAACGCCCGGTAGGCCAGGCTGTTGCCGTCGATCAGGAAGAGCTCGTCGGGGGCCGTCGTGGATGCCACTTATGTCAGGCTATCTCGCCGCGTGGCCGCTACACCGAGTGCCCAATACAGCCTGACCCTCCGGGTGGAGATCGAGCATCGCCCCGGCATGCTCGGGCGCGTGGCCAGCGCGATCGGGCAGATCGGCGGGACGATCGGGGCGGTCGATCTGGTCTCGGTCGACCGCGAGCACACCATCCGCGACATCACGGTCGAGACCGGCGATGCCTCCGACTGGCCGCGCCTGACCGAGGCGGTGAACGCCGTGCACGGCGCGCGGGTGCTCGACGCCACCGACCGCACTTTCCTGCTGCACGTGGGCGGCAAGATCGAGCTGCGCAACAAGAGCTCGTTGCGCACGCGCGAGGACCTGTCGATGGCGTACACGCCCGGGGTGGCGCGCGTGTGCCTGGCCATCGCCGAGGATCCGGACAAGGCGTTCCAGTACACGATCAAGCGCAACACGGTCGCGGTCGTCTCGGACGGCACCGCGGTGCTCGGCCTCGGCGACATCGGCCCCCGGGCCGCCATGCCCGTGATGGAGGGCAAGGCCATGCTGTTCAAGGAGTTCGGCGGCGTGGACGCCTTCCCCGTGTGCCTGGACACCCGCGATCCGGACGAGATCGTGGCCGCGGTGCGCGCGATCGCCCCGGGCTTCGGCGGGATCAACCTCGAGGACATCTCGGCCCCGCGCTGCTTCGAGATCGAGGACCGGCTGAAGGCCGAGCTCGACATCCCGGTGTTCCACGACGACCAGCACGGCACCGCGGTGGTCGTGCTGGCCGCTTTGTTGAATGCGTTGCGGTTGACCGGACGGCACCTTGAGGACCTGCGGATCGTGATCGTCGGCCTGGGCGCCGCCGGCGTGGCGGTGGCCAAGATCCTGCTCGAGGCGGGCGCCCAGCACATCATCGCCTGCGATTCGCGCGGGGCGGTGACGGTGGAGCGCCAGGACTATCTCGACGGGACGATGACCGCGGTCAAGCGCGCGCTGGCGCCGGCGCTCGAGCGGCGGTCGGGCGCCCTGATCGACGTGATCGAGGGCACGGACCTGCTGATTGGGGTTTCGGGCGCGCGGATCCTCCCGGCCGAGACGCTGGGCCGAATGAACCCGGACCCGATCGTGTTCGCGCTGGCCAATCCCGACCCCGAGGTGCCGCCCGAGGAGGCCCTGCAATACGCGCGGATCCTCGCCACCGGCCGCTCGGACTATCCGAACCAGATCAACAACGTGCTGTGCTTCCCGGGGGTGTTCCGCGGCGCGCTCGACGTCCGCGCCACCGCGATCACCGAGTCGATGAAGACCGCGGCGGCCCGCGCCATCGCCGAGATCGTGTCCGACGATGAGCTGCGCGACGACTACATCATCCCGTCGGTGTTCAACCGCGAGGTGGCGCCGGCGGTTGCCGCCGCGGTGGCGGCCGAGGCGCGCGCCACCGGGACGGCGGAGGCCGGCGCCGAGCTCGGGTTCGGGTCGACCGAGGAGTTCGGGGCGATCCGGTAACCGGCCCGGCCGGGACCGCTCAGCGGCGCCGCCGGGCCCTCAGGCGGCGATCGCCCGCCAGAACGTCAGCCGCCCGCTCACGATGACGTACACGCCGTAGCGGCGCAGCGTGCTGTCGCCGTCGCGGTTGATGCTGTAGGTGCCGAGCACGCTGTGACGGTCGTGGGTGGCGAACAGCGCGGCCCGCACCGCCGAGCGCACCGCGGGCTCGGTCCCGCCGCCGGTGGCGCGGTCGATCGCGCTGAGCAGCAGGCTCATCGACTCGTAGCCGAAGATCGAGTCGGGCTCGACGGACCCGTAGCGGCGCTGGTAGGCGGCGTTGAACGCGCGCGCAGAGGCCGGGTACTGGCTCTCGGCCAGCGTCGGCGCGGTCAGCACCACGCGCGGGTCGATCGACAGCGGGATCCCGCCCTGCGCCGGATCGGTGTACGTGGTCTCGGCCAGTCCGGCCGACCCGAAGATCGTCACGTTGGGCATCGCCGCGGCCAGCTGCCGGGTCAGCCGCACCGCGCCCGACTCGGTGTCGGCGCTGATCAGCACGCAGTCCGGACGCGTCTTGGCCACGCCCGCGGCCAGCGGCGCGTAGCTGGTGGCGTTGCGCGGGAACGCCTGGATGCCCGCCAGCCGCAAGTGCGCGGCCTGCGCCTCGAGCCCGAAGCTCCTGGCCGCGTCCGCGCCATCGACCTCGTCGTCGTTGAGCACATACGTCCGGTGGCATCCCATGCTCTGCTGAGCACGCACCTGGGCGACCGCCTGGAACGTGTCGTTGGGCACCACGCGCGCGAACGTCCTCACCCCGCTGGGGTAGTACTTCTGGGGCTCGCCCGGGAACGCGCCGGGCGCCGCCGAGGTCAGACCGACGGCCGTGCTGGTCGGGCTCACCTGCGGGATCCCGGCGCGATTGAGCGGGGGGATCGACACCGCGCTGGCACCCGAGTCCAGGTCGCCCAGATACGCGATCGTGGTCGGGTCGAGCACCGCGGTCCGGGCGTTGATCGTGGTCTGGCCGGGGTCCCAGCCGCCGCGCTGTATGGTCGCGTCGTCGAGCACCCGGAGCGCGATCCGGTAGTCGCCGATGCGGCCGTGCACCTGGGACAGGGCGAGCCGCGCGCCGGAGATCACCGCCATGCCGCTGACCCGGGAGTCGCCCCGCAACGGCACGCTCGCGTAGATCGTGAGGGTGCGACCCGGGATGCGGCTCCCGGCCTTTTCCTTGGTGCCGCAGCCGGCGAGTGCGGCGCCCGCGGCGAGCGCGGCAAGGAGCGCGATCGCGAGCCGCGCCCACCTCATCGCCCCCTCCGACCCCGTCGCCCGTCTCACCCCTGGACTTGGGCGAAGGGCACCAGCTTGCCCTGCTGTAGGCGACTGAACACGAACGCCGTGAGGCTTGTGTCCCCGCTCGAGCTCATCGAGTAGGTGCCGAGGACGGACTGCCGGTTCTTGAGGGACAGGAAGTCGTGCACGACGGTCGATCGGTTGTTGGCCGCGGTGCCGGCCTTTTGCAGCACGGCCAGCACGGCGGACATCGCCTCGTAGCCGAAGATCGCCTGGGGCACCGGCGCGCGGCCGTAGGTGGTCGTGAACTGCGACACGAACGTGCTGCCGGCCGGCGTCAGGTTCGGCTTGAGGAACCCGGGCGCGGACACGTACAGGCGGCCGGCGCCGGAGAGCCGGCCGGCGATCGTCGGGTCGTCCAGGGCCGACGGCGCGAACAGCTTGATCGATGGATTGGACGAGCCGGCGGCCTGGAAGAAGCGCGCCGCGCGCGCCGGCGAGGTGCCGCCGTAGAACGCGCCGTCGGCGCCCGTCAGGCTCCCGCTCACGGTGATCCCGCCGGTCGCGTCGTGCTTGACCGCATTCGCGATCGTCGCGCCGTAGGGGCTGCCGTCGTCAGCCACGTACAGCTTCGTGACGCCCAGCGAGCGCATCTCCTGCACCTGGGCCTTGGCCTCGACGGCGGTCGTCGGCACGACGCGAGCGAAGGTCTGCCCGTATGTGCTCATCGACTCGTAGTACGTGTCGGGCGAGTTCGGCACCACCGGACTGGCCTGGGTCAACTCGAGCGCGGTGTCGGTGGGGCTGACCTGGAGCAGATCCAGTGCGTTGGTTATCCCGAGCGAGGCGTACGAGGAGTGCGGGACGATCTCGCCCAGGTAGGCGATCGCGGTCTTGTTCTGGATCACCGTGCGGGCCTGGTCGGAGATCTCGCCGTGCACGGTCTTCAGCTGGAGGGCGAAGCCGCCGACGCTCGAGGGGCCCTGTTTGAAGGCGAGCTGCTCGGCGTCGAGCACGTCACGGGCGACCTGCGGCTGGGTGGTGGGCGCGTCGCTCAGGTAGATCGTGAGCGTCTTGCCCGAGACCGTCACGGCCGAGTTGCCGGAGCCCTGCGCGGTGCAGCCGGCGATCCCCACCGCCAGCAGGACCCACGCACAAGCCGCCCGTCCGCGTCCGAGCACCCGGCTCGACACGATCGACTCCGGCTATTCCCGCCGACCGGGCAGGAACGGCAAGAGCTGCCGAACGCCGACGGCGATCACCACCATCACGATGGCAATCAGGATCGCATCCAGGCCGCTCACGTTGAGCGACCACAGGATGATCCACAGGCACAGCCCGGCGGTGGCGGTCAAGATCAGGCCCATCGCGTGACGCAGATGCTAACCGAGAGAGGACGCGGTAAGCCCTGAGGAGAAATCGCGCACCAGCGCGCCGACCGCCGCCACGGGATCCTCGGCCTCGCCCGCAGCGCGCACCAGGCGGGTGCCGACGATCACCCCGTCGGCTCCGGCCGCCGCAGCGGCCGCCGCCTGCTCGGGGGTCGAGATCCCGAACCCGACCGCCAACGGCACGCTGGTGGAGGCGGCGGCACGCGCGAGAACGTTGGCGAGACCGTCCTGCACGGCACCGGTTCGCTCGCCGGTGGTTCCGGTCAGCGACACCGTGTAGATGAAGCCGCGGGCCTGGGCGCCGATCTGCGCGAGCCTGTCGTCGGGGGTTGTCGGCGCCACCAGCGGCACCAGGGCGAGCCCTCGCTCGTCACAAGCACGCAGCGCCGCCGGCGCCTCCTCGAACGGGAGGTCGGGCACGATCAGGCCGCTGGCGCCGTGCTGCACGAGCGCGTCCGCGAAGCGCTCGAATCCCCGGGCCAGGATCAGGTTGGCGTAGCACATCAGGACCACCGGTACGTGCTCGGCGATCGACCGCCCGACCTCCAGCACGCCGGGCAGCTTCACGCCCGCGCGTAGCGCCGCGGTCCCGGCGGCGTGGATCACGGGACCGTCGGCCAGGGGGTCGGAGAACGGCACCCCGAGCTCGACCAGGTCGGCACCTCCGAGCGCGTATTCGATCCCGATCCGTCGCGAGGTGTCGAGGTCGGGGAAGCCGCCCATCAGATAGGGCATGAAGGCGGCGCGGCGCCCGTTGGCGCGCGCAGACGCGAACGCCTCGGCGATGCGGTCGATGCCGGTCACGAAGTCAGTCGACCGAGGTGATCCAACGCCTCGGCCAGATCCTTGTCGCCGCGCCCCGACAGGCAGATCAGATCGAGCTCGCTCGGGCCGTTGGCCATCGCCCAGGCGATCGCGTGCGCGCTCTCGAGCGCCGGGATGATCCCCTCCAGGCGCGCGCAGGTCGCGAACGCCTCGAGCGCCTGGCGGTCGGTGATCGCCACGTAGCGGGCGCGGCCGCTGTCGCGCAGCCACGCGTGCTCAGGCCCGGTGCCGGGGTAGTCCAGCCCGGCCGAGATCGAGTGCGCCTCGAGGATCTGGCCGTCCTCGTCCTGCATGATCGCCGAGAACGCGCCGTGCAGCACGCCCGGCAGTCCCGCGGCGGTCAGCGGCGCGCCGTGCCGACCGGTCTCGATGCCCTCGCCGGCCGCCTCGACGCCGATCAGCCGGACCTCGGCGTCATCCACGAACGGCTTGAACACGCCGATCGAGTTCGAGCCGCCGCCCACGCACGCGATCACACGATCGGGCAGACGGCCGGTCCGCTCGAGGATCTGGGCCCGCGCCTCGTCACCGATCACGCGCTGGAGGTCGCGGACCAGCGCCGGGTACGGCGCCGGGCCCACGCACGAGCCGATGATGTAGTGGGTCGTCTCGACGTTCGTGACCCAGTCGCGGATGGCCGCCGACACGGCCTCCTTGAGCGTGCGCGCTCCCGCCTCCACCGGCTCGACCCGCGCGCCGAGCAGCCCCATCCGTTCGACATTCGGCTTCTGCCGGCGCATGTCCTCGGTTCCCATGTACACGACGCACTCCAGGTCGAGCAGCGCGCAGGCGGTGGCCGTGGCCACGCCGTGCTGGCCCGCCCCGGTCTCGGCGATGATCCGCGGCTTGCCCATGCGCGTGGCCAGCAGCGCCTGCCCGATCGCGTTGTTGATCTTGTGGGCGCCTGTGTGGTTGAGGTCTTCGCGCTTGAGATAGATCGGGTGGCCGGCGGCGTCGCTCAGCCGCCGCGCCAGATAAAGCGGTGAGGGCCGGCCGACGTAGTCGCGCAGCACCCGGTCGAGCTCGGCCTGGAAGTCGGGATCCTCGCGCGCCGACACCCAGGCCGCCTCCAGCTCGGCGAGCGCCGGCATGAGCGTCTCGGGGACGTACTGGCCGCCGTAGGGCCCGAAGCGGTGCTCGACCGTGCTCATGGCAAGGCCACCGGGACGGTGGAGCGCACGGCGTCGGCGAACGCCTGAAGCTTCTGCGGGTCCTTTCGACCCGGGCGGCGCTCGACGCCGCTCGCGACGTCGACGGCGTACGGATGGACGGCCGCGATCGCATCGGCGACGTTGTCGGGGGTCAGGCCACCGGACAGGATGACCGGCATTCGTCCCCGGTGGGCGCTCGCGATCTCCCACGAGAACGTCTCGCCGGTTCCGCCTGGAACCCCGGCCGTGAAGCTGTCCAGGAGGTGATAGTCGGTGTGGAATGCGCTCAGTGCCTGGACGTCTGCGCCGCTGCGCACCCGCGCCGCCTTGATCACCTTGCAGCCGGTGCGACGCGCCGCCTCGGCGCAGTAGACCGGCCCCTCGTCGCCGTGGAGCTGGAGCAGGGTCAGCCCGACCGCGTCGGCCGTCTCCGCCACGTGGTCCAGGGTCGCATTGACGAAGACGCCGGCGACTTCGACCCGCCGTTTGGCCGCCGCGGCGATCTGGGCTGCGGCGTCGGGCTCGCAGCGGCGCGGCGAGCGCGGCCAGAAGATCAGCCCGATCGCCCAGGCGCCGGCCGCGATCGCCCGCTCGGCGTCGTCCAGGTTGGTGATGCCGCAGAACTTGATCCGGGTCACGGAGACAATCGTAGGCCGGGGCCCGCTCGGCGCGCGGTCAGCGCCCGGCAGGCGGTCTCGACGTCGGAGGAGCGCATCAGCGCCTCCCCGATCAGCACGCCGTCGACGCCGGCGCGGACGAGCTCGTTCAGCTGTTCCGGGCGGCTGAACCCGGACTCGGCGACGCTGAGCGCCTGGCCGGGCACGCGCGGGAGCAGTTCGTACGTGCGGCGGGTGTCGACCTCGAGCGTCTTGAGGTCGCGGTTGTTGATTCCGACGATGCGGGCGCCGAGCGTGAGCGCCGCCTCGAGCTCCGGCTCGTCGTGGACCTCGACCAGGACGCTCAGACCGAGCCCCGTCGCCTGGTCGTGAAGCGCGGACAGCTCGCCCGGCGTCAGCGCGGCCACGATCAGCAGGATCGCGTCCGCGCCGGCCGCGAACGACTCCTGTACCTGGTACGGGTCCACGATGAAGTCCTTGCGGAGCAGCGGCAGCCCGGTGGCGGCCCTCGCCGCCCGCAGGTCGTCGAGGGAACCGTCGAAGCTTGGCCCCTCGGTGAGGATCGACAGCGCCGCGGCGCCACCGCGCTCGTAGGCCACGACCACGTCCTCGAGCTCCAGATCGGCCCGGATCGGCCCGGCCGAGGGCGAGCGGCGCTTGTGTTCGGCGATCACCGACAGGCCCGGGCGCGCAAGCGCGTCGGCGAACGGCCGGACCTCGTCGCCGGCGGTGCGCGCCGCCATCGCCTCCTCCAGCGCCGCCGGCGGCACCGCGGCGCGTCTGCGCCCCACCTCGGCCCGGGTCGCCTCCAGGATGGGATCGAGCCGGTTCATGGGGCCAGCTCCTGGGTTCGCGCCACGAATCGCTCGAGCGCGGCCGCCGCCGCGCCGCCGTCGATCGCCTGCTCGGCCGCTCGCACCCCGGCCTCGAGCGTGTCGGCACCGCCGCCGGCGTAGATCGCCGCGCCGGCGTTGAGCACCGCCAGGTCGCGCGCGGCGCCGGGTTCGCCGGCGAAGATCGAGCGCGCCGTCTGCGCGTTCTGCGCCGGGTCACCTCCGGGAATGTCGTCGGCGGGCGCGGGTGCCAGCCCCACGTCCTCGGGCGCGACGGAGTAGCTGCGCACCTCCTCGCCGATTACCTCGACGACCTGCGTGGGCGCCGAGATACTCAGCTCGTCGAGCCCGTCGTCGCTCGAGACGAGCAGCGCGTGCTTGGTCCCGAGCAGGGCCAGGGCCCCAGCCATCGTCTCGAGATAGGCCGGGTCCGACACACCGATGAGTTGCCGCGTCGCGCCGGCCGGGTTGGTCAGCGGCCCCAGGAAGTTGAAGATCGTCCTCACCGCGAGCTCGCGCCGGACCGGGATCACATACCGGGTGGCCTGGTGGTGTGCCGGGGCGAACATGAAGCCGAATCCGACGTCGTCGATGCAGCTCGCCACCTCGCGCGGTCCCAGGTCGATGCGCGCCCCCAGCGCCTCGAGCACGTCGGCCGATCCGGACAGGCCCGTGGCCGAGCGGTTGCCGTGCTTGGCCACCGTGCAGCCGGCGCCGGCGGCGATCAGCGCGGCGGTGGTCGACACGTTGAAGGTCCGCCGCCCTCCCCCCGTCCCTGCCGTGTCCAGCAGATCGTCGCTCGAGACGGCCACGCGCGCGGCCATCGCCCGCATGGTCCGGGCCAGTCCCGCGAGCTCCTCGACGGTCTCTCCCTTGGTCCTCAGCGCGATCAGGAACGCGGCGATCTGGATCTCGGTGGCGTTGCCGGCCATGATCTCGTGCAGGACGGCGGCGGTGTCCTCGAGCCCGAGGTCGTGCCCGCTGGCGAGCGTGTCGATCGCCCGCGTGATGATGTCGGCCCCGCCGGTCATCGCGTCCCGGCCAGGAAGTTGGCCAGCAGCTCGCGGCCCTGCTCGGTGAGGACCGACTCGGGGTGGAACTGCACGCCCTCGGCGGGCAGCTCGCGGTGGCGAACCGCCATCACGACCTCTCCGCCGCGCGCGCTCGCCTCGAAGCATTCCGGCAGCTCCGGATCCACCACCAGCGAGTGGTAGCGACCGACCTCGAGCGGGCGGCGCAGGCCGCGGAAGATCGTCTTCGAGTCGTGGTCGATCACCGTCGTCTTGCCGTGGACCGGCTCGTGCTGCACGACCCGCCCGCCCCACGCCTGCACGAGGGCCTGGTGGCCGAGGCACACCCCGAGCGTCGGGACCTGGGCCTCGGGGAACCGTCTCACCGCCTCGAGCGAGATGCCGGCCTCGTTGGGAGTGCAGGGCCCGGGTGAGACGACCACCCGGTCGTAGCCGCGCACGAGCAACTCGTCCACCGACGCGTGGTCGTTGCGGACCACCTCGATGCCGGCTCCGAGCTCGCCCAGGTACTGGACGAGGTTGTAGGTGAAGCTGTCGTAGTTGTCCAACACGAGGACGCGCATGGTTACGAAACGGTAAACGCGCGTCGCGCTTGGCGCATTTTCCTTGTTTGAAGCGTCTTGCTTTGTCACCTTCCTATCAACCGATAACAAGGGGTGATGATGAGCGGGACACTTTGGGGCAGATCGGTCGGCGCTGCGCTGACCGCGATGGCGGTCGCGGTAGCGCTCGCCGCGTGCGGGGGGAGCAGCAGTTCGTCGTCGAGCCCCAGCAGCGCCGCGCCGCCGGCGGCCACATCGAGCTCGGCCACGACTGCGGCCTCGTCCACGACTGCGGCCACCACGACCTCCGCGTCGAGCTCCGGCGCGGTCGCCGCCCCCGGGGCCAAGCTGACGATCGGCCAGAGCGCGAAGGTGAGCTTCTCGCCGGCCGGCTCGACCGACAAGAGCAAGGCCTCGACGCTGCAGGTGACCGTGAAGTCCTTCGACAAGGGCTCGCTGTCCGACTTCAACGGGATCCAGCTCGACGCCAACGAGAAGGCGAGCACGCCGGTCTACGTCAAGGTTCACGTGACCAATCTCGGGCCCAATCCCATCGACGTTGACAGCTCGGCCGCCGCCATCGAGGGCGTCGACAACACCGGCAACAACCAGTCGAGCGTGACGTTCATCGGAGACTTCCCGAAGTGCCCCGACGCAGCTTCGACGAAGCCGATGAGCACCGGCACGAGCTACGACGACTGCCTGACCTTCCTGGTCCCGGGCGGGATCACCAAGGTCAGCTACAACGGCACGACCGACTACATCGATTCGCCGGTGACCTGGGCGCCGTAGTGTCCCGGGGCGGCTGGTGCGGCTCAGCTGAAATCGGGGGCGGCCCAGCCGGGCATGATGTCCGGCAGGCCGTCCGAAACCTTGTCCGGGAAGACCGCCGGCCGCTTCTCCAGGAACGCGGCGATGCCCTCGGCCGCGTCCGCTGAGCGGCCGCGGTAGAGCATGCCGCGAGAGTCGGTGCGATGCGCGAGCATCGGGTGATCGGCCCCGAGCGTCCGCCACAGCATCCGGCGGGCGAGCGCCACCGATACCGGCGCTGCGTTGTCGGCGATCTCCCGGGCGAGTGTGTTCGCGGCGTCGAGCAGCTCGGCCTTCGGATGCAGGCTGCGGACGAGGCCGCCCTCGAGCGCCTCGCGGGCGTCGAACACGCGGCCGGTGGCCACCCACTCCATGGCCCGGCTGATGCCGACCACGCGCGGCAGGAACCAGCTCGAGCAGGCCTCGGGCACGATCCCGCGCCGGGTGAACACGAACCCGATCCTGGCGTCCTCGGCGGCCAGCCGCACGTCCATCGGGAGGGTCATCGTCGCCCCGATGCCGACCGCCGGGCCGTTGATGGCCGCGATCACCGGCTTGCTCAGGTCGAAGATCCGCAGCGTGAGCCGCCCGCCGCTGTCGCGAGGGATCGTGTCGGGGTCCTCGTGACCACGCTTGGTGAAGGTCTCCCCGCCGCGCTCGAGGTCGGCGCCGGCGCAGAACCCGCGACCTGCCCCGGTGACGATCACCGCCCGCACGTCGTCGTCGGTGTCGGCGGCGTCGAACGCGCTCATGAGCTCCTCGAACATCCTCTGCGTCCAGGCGTTCAGCCGCTCCGGACGGTTCAGCGTGATCGTGAGCACGTGGTCGCTCAACTCGGTGGTTATCTGCTCGAACTCCATGGGGCTCCTTTGCGGTTGCCGAAGGGGCGCTACGGCCAGTCGGGCTGAGCGGCGGCGAGCTCGATGGCCGCCGTGACGCCGCGCGCCTTGGCCTCGGACTCGCGGTACTCGAAGTCGGGCTTGGCGTCGGCCACCGTCCCTCCGCCGGCCTGCACGTGGGCGATGCCGTCCTTGATCACCACGGTGCGGATGTGGATGCACGTGTCCAGATCGCCCGTGTAGCTCGCGTAGCCGATCGCCCCGCCGTAGCCGCCCCGCTTGACCGGCTCTACCTCGTCGATGATCTGCATGGCACGCACCTTGGGCGCGCCCGAGAGCGTCCCGGCCGGGAGCACCGAGCGCAGCGCGTCGAGCGCGCCCACGCCCTCGCGCAGCTCGCCGGTCACGCTGGAGACGATGTGCATCACGTGGCTGTAGTTCTCGACCGCCATGAAGTCCTCGACCTCGACGGTTCCGTAGCTGCACACGCGACCGAGGTCGTTGCGGCCCAGGTCGACCAGCATCACGTGCTCGGCGCGCTCCTTGGGGTCGGCCAGGAGCTCCTCGGCGATCCGCCGGTCCTCCTCGCTGCTTGAGCCGCGCGGGCGGGTCCCCGCGATCGGGCGCGTCGACACCCGCCGGCCGGCCACCGTGATCAGCGGCTCGGGGCTGGCGCCGGCGATCTCGAAGTCGCCAAAGTCCAGGAAGTACATGTACGGGCTGGGGTTGACCGCGCGCAGGCCGCGGTAGATCGAGAACGCCTCGACCGGCACCGGTCCCGACCAGCGCTGCGAGGGGACGACCTGGAAGGCGTCGCCGGCGTAGATGTACTCGATGATCCGGGCCACGTTGGCCTCGAACTGCTCGCGGGTCATGTTGGCCTGCAGGGGTTTGACGGTGCGCTGCGCGCTAGGGGGCTTCGGCGACCGCGGCACCGGGCCCGCTAGACGCCAGCGGACCTCGGCGATCGTCTCGCGCGCCTGGGCGTAGGACGCGTCGAGATCGTCGTCGGCGTACGCGTTGGCGATCACCGTGACCGTGTGCTTGAGGTGGTCGAAGGCCACCAGCGCGTCGGTCAGCATCAGGGCCAGATCGGGCAGCCCGAGCGGGTCCGGGTTGGGGGGGCCGAGCGGCTCGACGGTGCGAACCAGGTCGTAGGCGAACAGCCCCACGGCGCCACCGGCGAACGGGGGCATGTCGGGCAGCGGCGCCGCGCGCACTCGGGTGAGCTCGGCGTGCGCCAGCCGGTAGGGGTCCCCGGGCTCGCCGAGCGACCATCGCAGCACCTTGCGCGGCCGGATTCCGATGAACGAGTAGCGCCCCACGCGTCCCTGGTCGGCCGACTCGAGCAGGAACGACGGTCCGCTCTCGCGCAGCTTGAGGAACGCAGAGACCGGCGTCTGGCAGTCGTCGATGAACGTCTCACGGACCGGGATCACGTTATAGTCGGCGGCGAGCGCTCGGGCGTCCGCGAGCGACGGGATCGCGCCGGCGGGGGTCGTGTCAGGACTTGCGACGGCCATCGAGCACGTGCTCCGCGTCGGCCAGCGACAGCCCCCGCCCCCGCAGCAGAACCGCCAGGTGATAGATCACGTCCGCGGCCTCCTCGGCCACCCGCTCGTCGGATTCCTCCCGCACGGCCCGGGCCACCTCCTCGGCCTCTTCCTGCACCTTGGCGCCTGCGAGGTCGAGGTCGTCGAGCAGCTTCGCCGTGTAGGACTTCTCCGGGCGTGTGCTCGCCCGTTCGGCGATCGTGCGCTCGAGCGTGGGCAGGGACTCGTGGGGGGCGCCTGGGGCAAGGTCCCCGTTGTGGAAGCACGAGCGTTCGCCCGTGTGGCAGGCCGGCCCGGCCGGCTGTACGAGTGCCAGGAGGGCGTCGGCGTCGCAGTCGTAGCGGATCGCCTTGACGGCTTGCGTGTTGCCCGAGGTGGCGCCCTTGTGCCAGAGCGTTTCGCGGGAGCGGCTGTAGAAGTGGATCTCCCCTGTCTCGCGCGTGAGGCGCAGCGCCTCGGCGTTCATGTACGCCAGCGTCAGCACCTCGCCGCTGTTCCAGTCCTGCACGATGCACGGCACCAGGCCGCGCTCGTCGAAGGCGATGTTCGAATCGTCCACGGGAGGCCGATTCTACGGGCGCTCTGGCCGCCCCGGCCGCGCCGCCCGTTGGGGGGCGTGCTGGATTTGGGCTGCTATTGCGACCAAATCCAGCACACCTCCTGCGACTACGCGGCTTGCTCCAGGAACGCCGCCTCCTCCGGGGGCGAGTCCTCGGCCGGCGCAGCCACCGCGTGGAGCGTCTGACCGGAGGGGAGCAGAGCCAGCCCGATCGCGATCGCCGTCAGCAGCAGGCCGGCCGCGATCGTGAACGCCAGGTGGTAGCCGCCGGTCAGCGCAGTGGCGGTTGACGCGCTGTGGGCCTGTAGGGCCCCGGTCCGCGTGGTGGCCAGCGTCGCCAGCACGGCGAGCCCGAGCGCGCCGCCGACCTGCTGGGTCGTGTTGACCAGCCCCGAGGCGAGGCCCGAGTCCTCGGGCGTCGCTCCCGACATCGCGAGCGTCATAAGCGCCGGGAACACGAGGCCCGCGCCAACGCCGAGCAGCAGCATGACCGGGAGCAGATCGGTCACGTAGGCGGCATTCACGGGTGCGCTCCGGAACACGAGCAGCCCCGCGGCGACCAGCACCAGGCCGGCGAGCAGCGTCGGCTTGGCGCCGAACCGCATCATCAGCCGAGCCGTGAAGCGGAGCGACATCCCGGCGATCCCGAGCGCCACCGGCAGGAACGCCAGGCCGACCTCGATGGCGTCGTAGCGGAGCACCCGCTGGAGGTACAGCGCGCCCAGGAAGAACATCCCGAAGATGCCGGCGACCATCAGTGCCTGCATGAGGTTCGCGATCGTGACCGTCCGCGACCGGAAGATGCGCAGGGGAATCAGCGGGTTGGCGGCGGTGGCCTGGCGGGCGATGAACCCCCCCAGCAGCCCCACCGCGACCGCGCCGAAGCCCAGCGTGTGCGCACTTCCCCAGCCGTAGTTGCTGGCCTCGACGATCGTGTACACGGCGAGCATCAGGGAGGTCACGAGCAGCACCGCGCCCGGAGCGTCGGCGCCGCGTTCGAGGCCGATGCCAACGTCATCCGGGAGCAGGCGGGTCGTCAGGATGCCCGTGGCGATGCCGATCGGGAGGTTCACGAAGAAGATCCAGTGCCAGTTGATCGCCTGCGTGAGCACGCCGCCGGCCAGCAGTCCGATCGCGCCGCCGGCCGCGGCCACGAAGCTGTAGACGCCGATCGCCTTGGCCTGCTCGGACGGCCGCGGGAACATCGTCACGATCATCCCGAGGATCACCGCCGACGTCATCGCCCCGCCGACGCCCTGCACGAAGCGCGCGCCGATCAGGAGGCCCTGGTCGTCGGCCAGCCCGCACACCAGCGACGCTGTGGTGAAAACGGTGAGGCCCGCCAGGAAGATCCGCCGCCGGCCGATCAGGTCGCCCAGACGGCCGACGAGCAGCAGCAGCCCGCCGAACGCGATCAGGTACGCGTTGACCACCCAGGCCAGCGCCGACTGCGAGAAGTGAAGGTCGGTCTGGATCGAGGGCAGGGCCACGTTCACGATCGTCTGGTCGAGGATGATCATCAGGAAGCCCGCGCATAGAACGACCAGCGCGATCCATCTGCTTCGGTCGGTTCCGGCGGCTGCACGTGTCTGGCTCATCGCTGTCATCTCCCAGGGTTAGATCCGCTCAAGAAAGAACCGTAGCAGATGATCTATAAATAGACGATCTGCTCCGGTCGCACTCTAGTTTGGGCTACGCTTCCGGGCGCCACATCGGGCGTTCGGTGCGAAGTCGGCGGCGTTGGGGCTTAGCCGCGGTTCGAGTGGCCTTAGCGCGGTCTCTAGCGCGGGCGACGCACGGTGTGCGCGCAGACCGCCGGCTCGGCCAGTCGGCCGCAGGCAAGCCGGCCCAACGCGCCCAAGAAGACCTCGCGCTCTCCAGGCTCGAGCACGCTGAGCACGTCTTCGCGCACCCGGTCGAGCACCTTGTCGGCCCGCTTGACCTTGCGCTTGCCGGCGTCGGTGACCGCGATCACCCGTGCTCGGCGGTCGGCGCTGGAGGAACGCCGCTCGGCCAGACCGGCAGCCTCAAGCTCGTCCACGGTGACGACCATGGTGGTCTTGTCGAGCCCCACCAACCGCGCGATCTCGCTCTGGCTGCGCTCCCCACACATCGCCGTGGTCAGGACTGCGTGGGCCCGCGGCGAGATGCCCAGATCCTCCAGCGCGGCGGTGAACTCGGTAGTGAGGCCGTGACTGGCGCGCGAGAGCAGCCAGCACAGGTCCGAGGCGAGCGGTGCCGGCGCTTGCGCGATGTCGGTGGCCATGACCACAAGGATAGTTCGCAAACCAGAAGATCTGGCAACAGACGATCCAGTCGAGGCCTAGGATCTAGGCGGCTTGCTCGAGATACGTCGGCTCGACTTCGGGACCGGACAGCACGGCGGGCGCCGGCTCCGCGGCTGTCTCCGGGCTGCGCTCCGCCCGGGGCAGGAGCAGGCCGACCGCGATCGCGGCCAGCACCAGCGCCGCGGCGATCGTGAAGGCCAGCCGGTAGCCGCCGAGCAGGGCGGCCGTGGCGGTCGCGCCGTGGGAGCGCAGCGCATCGGAGTGGGCGGTGGCCAGCGTCGCCAGCACCGCGATGCCGAGCACGCCACCCACCTGCCGGGTCGTGTTCGCCAACCCCGACGCCAGGCCCGAGTCCTCGGGCGTGGCGGCGGACATCGCGAGCGTGACCACCGACGGGAACACGAGCCCCGCGCCGACGCCGATCGACACCATCGCGGGCAGCAGGTCGGTCAGGTAGTCGGCGTTCGCCGGCGCGCCGCGGAACACGATCAGGCCGATCACGACGAGGATCAGCCCGGCGATCAGCGTGGGCTTGGCGCCGAAGCGCATGATCAGCTTGGCCGCCAGCCCGAGGGCCAGCGCGGCGATCCCGATCGCCACCGGGAGGAACGCGAGGCCAACCTCGATTGCGTCGTAGTGGAGGACCCGCTGGAGGTACAGGGCTCCCACGAAGAACATTCCGAACACGCCCGCCACCACCAGCCCGAACATCAGGTTCGCGATGCTCACCGTGCGCGAAGCGAACACGCTCAGCGGGACCAGCGGGTTGGCCGCGCGCGCCTGGCGGACGACGAACGCCGCCAGCAGCGCGATCCCGGCCCCGCCCACCGCGAGGGTGCGGGCCGATCCCCAGCCGTAGTCGCCGGTCTCGACGATCGCGTAGACGACGAGCATCAGGGCGGCGACGATCAGCAGTGCGCCGGGCGCGTCGGCGCCTTTTTTCAGGCCGATCCCGGTGTCTTTCGGCAAGAGCCGCATGGTCAGGACGCCGGTGGCGATGCCGATCGGGAGGTTCACGAAGAAGATCCAGTGCCAGTTGATCGCCTGGGTCAGCACCCCGCCGGCGAGCAGTCCGATGGCCCCGCCGGCGGCGGCCACGAAGCTGTAGACCCCCAGTGCCTGGGCCCGCTCGGCAGGCCTCTGGAACATCGTCACGATCATCCCGAGGATCACGGCCGAGGTCAGTGCACCGCCCACGCCCTGGACGAAGCGCGCGCCGATCAGCGTCGACCGGCTGTCGGCGAGGCCGCAGGCGAGCGACGCCAGCGTGAACACGGTCAGACCGGCCAGGAAGACGCGCCGGCGGCCGATCAGATCGCCCATCCGGCCGGCCAGGAGCAGCAGCCCGCCGAACGCGATCAGGTATGCGTTGACCACCCAGGCCAGCGAGGACTGCGAGAAGCCCAGATCGGTCTGGATCGAGGGCAGCGCCACGTTCACGATCGTCTGGTCGAGGACGATCATGAGAAAGCCGGCGCAGAGGACCACGAGCGCGATCCATCTGTGCCGGTCGGTGGCTGCGGTTGATGTCTGGCTCTGGCTCATCGGTCTCATCTCCGGGGTTCGTTGAACTGAGGGCCAGAGTGAGCTACGCCAGGCCGCGCCACATCGGGCGTTCGGTCACGATCTGAGCGGTCGGGGCCTTACGCGGCGGCCCGGGGGCCTTAGGGCCCGCGACTTCGTAATTGACGGTTCCGACGGCGTCTGGACGCGCCTCGCGCTACCCGCTCGCCCTCACGTACCACCAGTACGATCGCGGCGAGCGGGCGGCGCCAGCCACGCCCAGCCACTCGTCGGATCCCGCCACTTACTCAGTCGCGGACCCTTACTCGATGCCCAGGCGGTCGAGCAGGTGCTCGTCGGCCCGCCAATGCCGGCGTACTCGGACCCGCAGGTCGAGGTGCACGCGCGCCCCAAGATGACGTTCGATCGCGCGCCGTGCGGCGATACCGATCGCCTTGACCATCTGCCCGCCGGCGCCGATCAGGATCCGCTTCTGCGACTCGGTCTCGGCCAGGATCACCGCCTCGATCCGAAGCGGGTCGCCGTGGTCCATGCTCTCCACCACGACCTCCACTGCGTGCGGCACCTCCTCCCGGGTCCGGGCCAGGATCTGCTCGCGCACCAGCTCGGCCAGCATTACGTGCTCGGGCTGGTCGGTGTGCTGACGGGGCTCGAAGTAGAACGGTCCCGCCGGCAGGAGCGAGATCAGATGGCCGACCAGCGGCCGGACCCCCGAGCCGGTGCGGGCCGAGACCGGAAGGATCTCCTCGGCCACGTCGAGGTCGGCCGCGGCCTGCAGGGCGGCCGCGAGCGCGGGTCGACGGGTCCGGTCGATCTTGTTGACCGCGATCACCACCGGAACCGGTGCCGACGCCAGCAGCCGTGCAATGAACCGGTCCCCCGGCCCCACGCCCTGCTCGGCGCTTAGCACGAACAGGCAGCCGTCGGCGTCCTCGAGCTCCTGCTCGACCCGCCGCTGCATGCGCGCCGTCAGCTCGTCGCGGGGGCGCTGCACGCCGGGCAGGTCGATCAGCACGAGCTGCCAGTCCTGACCGGTGGCCACGCCCCGGATCGCCCGGCGGGTGGTCTGCGGCTTGTCGGAGACGATCGCCACCTTGGCGCCCACGATCGCGTTGGCCAGCGTGGACTTGCCCACGTTGGGCCGTCCGGCCAGCGCGATGAAGCCCGATCGCGTCGGGGCGCTCACCGCGCCCAGCGCAGCAGCTCGGCCTGGAGCGCGAGCATCTCGCCGTCGTCGGTCTCGTGGTCCATCCCGGTCAGGTGAAGCGCACCATGGATCACGGCCTCCCGCAGGTCCTCTGTGTGCTCGGGGCAGATCACGATGTCGCCCAGCTCGCGCGGCCCGGCGCTGGTCCCCTCGCCGTCGATCGCGAACGACAGCACGTCGGTGGGCTCGTCCAGCTTGCGGTGCTGGCGGTTGAGCGCCTGAATGCGCTCGGCGTCGACGAACTCGATCGCCACGTGGCCCTCGTCGATGCCGGCGGAAGCGATGGCCAGCGCGCACAGGCGCTCGAGCTCCGCGGCGGTGGGCACGACAAGCCCGACCGCGCGCTCGCCGTCGAGCCCGATCTGATCGATCCCGATGACCTCGATCTCTAGCACGGCGGCGGCCTTCGGTCAGCCCCTCGGGGTGGCCGCGCGCGGGCGCAGCTCGGGCGCGAGGCGCTGCGAGTGCTCGCTGTAGGCGGCGACGATCCGGCGCACCAGCTTGTGGCGGACCACGTCCTCCTCGCCGAAGCGCACGAACTCGATCCCCTCGACGTCGTTCAGGATGTCCGCCACCAGGACCAGCCCGGAGTCCTGGTCGCGCGGCAGGTCGATCTGCGTGATGTCGCCGGTGACGACCATCCTCGAGTTGAAGCCGAGTCGGGTCAGGAACATCTTCATCTGCTCGGCGCTCGTGTTCTGGGCCTCGTCGAGGATGATGAAGCTGTCGTTGAGCGAGCGACCCCGCATGAACGCGAGCGGCGCCACCTCGATCACGCCGCGCTCGAGGTGCTGGGAGACGCGCTCCGGCTCGAGCATGTCGTGCAGCGCGTCGAACAGCGGCCGCAGGTAGGGGTCGACCTTGGCCATCAGGTCGCCCGGCAGGAACCCGAGACGCTCGCCGGCCTCGACCGCGGGCCGGGTGAGGATGATCCGGTTGACCTCGCGCCGGCTGAGCGCCGCGGCGGCCAGCGCCACCGCGAGGAATGTCTTGCCGGTGCCGGCCGGGCCGATGCCGAACGTGATCGTGTTGTTGCGAATCGAGTCGACGTAGCGCTTCTGGTTGACGCTCTTGGGCGAGACCTTCGTGGCGCGGTGGCGCCAGACCACGTCCTCGAGGATCTTGCCGGGCGACTCGTGCTCGTCGAGCGCGCGCTTGACCGCCTCGATCGTGCCGGGCGCGATCTCGTGGCCCTGCACGATCAGCGCGGACAGCTCGCGCACCACCGCGGCGGCCGCGTCGACCGCCTCGGGCTCGCCGTCCAGCGTCAGCACGTTGCCGCGCAGGAACACGTCACAGTCGAGATGTCCTTCCAGCGCCCGCAGGACGGCGTCCTTGCTGCCCGCGAGCTCGGCCGCAACCGGATTCTGGAGCTCGATCTGCCTACGCACCCACCATGTCCCGTCTACGCCTGCAGGGCCTCCCGCACACGCGCGGAGGCGCGCTTGCCGTCCGCACGGCCACCGGACTTGGCCATCACGACCTTCATGACCTGGCCCATGCCCTTGGCGTCGCTCGCGCCGGTCTCGGCGATC
Source organism: uncultured Solirubrobacterales bacterium (assembly GCA_963841535.1). GTDB lineage: Bacteria > Actinomycetota > Thermoleophilia > Solirubrobacterales > Solirubrobacteraceae > Palsa-465. Next base: position 492,402 of record CAWJDF010000008.1, read on the forward strand.
GCGGCCGCCACGATCGCGTCGAGCTCGGCGTCGTCGAGCTCGGCCGGCAGGTAGCCCTCGATGAGCTTGGCCTCGGCCTCCTCCTGCTCGGCCAGCTCGGGGCGTCCGCCGCCGCGGAACTGCTCGGCCGCCTCGAGGCGCCGTTTGCGCTCGCGGCGCAGGACGGCCAGTTCGTCCGCGTTGCCCTCTTTTTCGGCCTTCTGGAGCTCGGAGAGGACCAGCCGCAGCGCGCCGACGCGAACCTTCTCGCCGGCCTTCATCGCGGTGGTCATGTCGCCGTGCACCTGCTCGATCACACTCACGCCCTCAGGATAGCCCCGCACCGGATGCCGTCAGCGTGGAGTTCGTCAAAGCGGGCGTCTACGAGCTGTCCCCGCACCGCTGCGCCGGCAGGCAAATAGCACCGGGTGTAGTCGTCCGTGTACCCCGAGCACTGGGTGTCGGCGGTCTTGTCGATGAGCACCCGCTGCTCGGTGCCCAGCTTGCCGGTGCGATGGTGTCGCGAGCGCACCTCGGAGAGGCCGCGCAGCGTTTGTGAACGGCGCTTCTTCTCCTGGGGAGGGATGCGGTCGCCGAGCTGTTCGGCGACCGTGCCGGGGCGCGGCGAGTACGAGAATGTGTGCACCTTCGTGATGCCGGCCTCGTCGACGGCATCCAGGGTGCGTTGGAACGCCTCGTCGGTTTCGGTCGGGAAGCCGACGATCACGTCTGTCGTGACGTTGACGCGGGGCACCGCCCGTCTCAGGGTTTGGATCGCGTCGAGGTACTCGCCGGCGTCGTAGTGGCGGCCCATGGCCTCGAGGACGGCGTCGTCGCCGGACTGCATCGGGACGTGGAGGTGGGGGCACACCTTGGGCTCGGTGGCGAGCGCCTCGAGCAGCGAATCCTTGACGTGGATCACCTCGACGCTCGAGAGCCGCACCCGCTCTACCCCGGGGACTTGCGCCACTTTCATCATCACCTGACCCAGCTCTAGGCCTGTGTCGGGATCGCGGTAATCCCCGACGCTGATGCCCGTCATGACCATCTCGGGTTGCCCCTGCTCGACGCGACGGCGGGCCTCGGCCAGGATCGCGCTCGCCGGGCGCGAGCGCGCCGGGCCCCGCACGGTGGGGATGATGCAGTACGCGCAGTGGCAGTCGCACCCGTCCTGGACCTTGATGAAGCCACGCGTGCGGTCGGAGGCCTGCCCGCGGGGCGCGGACGCCGAGGGCGACCGGCGGGCCGGGACGTCGTGCTCGAGGTCGGCGCATCCGCCCAGGCCCGCCGCCATCGCCCCGGCCACCTCCTCGGCGGTGCCGACGAACGCGCTCACACGATCGTCGATCTCCCGGAACTGCGCCCCGTTCAGGTTGACCGCACACCCGGCCACCAGCACCCGGTCGGCGCTCGTGAGCGAGCGCCGCACCGCCTGGCGCGACTTCGCCTCGGCCTCGCTGGTGATGCAGCACGTGTTGATCACGTGCAACTCGGCCTCGGCCTCGGCGGCCTCGGTGTGCCCGGCGGCGAGCAGCGCGCGCCGGGCCAGCATCGCGTCAGCTTGCGAGACCTTGCAGCCGAGGAACTTGACGGCGAAAGACGCCACGATGGCCGCACGTTAGCGCGGCCACCGTGGACGTCCAGATTCAGTTGAGTCGCACGCCCGCGGCCGGCGGAATGTCGTGCTCCTCATGGGCGGCTTCGTGGTGCGGTGTCCTCGAGACGGCGCGCGGAGCGAGGAGAGAGGACTCATGCGCAATTCCGGCCCGAGGCTTTGGCCGCGGTACAAGCACGTCGAGGAGCAGGCCACCGAGCGTTACACCGATCGCGAGCGGGTTGGGCAACTGGGTTCACCTCCTTCTGCTGAAAGTCGAGCTCGCAACGTGATCGACAGGATGCGCGAACCGGGCGGTGGCGCCATGGGCCCGGTGGACAAGATCTGCTCCGCCACGCTTGTCCACGCTGTCGCGGGTCCACGCTCCCGGGAAATTTCCGCCACTACGGCACGTCGCGCCGGCGAATTCCGGATCATTCCCGTCCTGCGGGAAGAATCCGTCACTGGCTCCGGTGGCGAGTCGCCAATGGCGGAAATTTCCCGCGGCGGGGGTCAGGGGCGGCGTTCTAGGAGCAGGGCGGCCCAGTCCCCGGAGACGCGGCGGTCGGACTCGCGCAGACCCACCGCCGCGAACGCGCCGGCCGCCTCGTCGGCCTCACCGACCAGCAGCCCGCTGGCGATCACCCGCTCGGGAAGCTCGAGCGCATCGCGATCGCCGACGCCGGCGCCGGCCAGCCGCCTCGCCCACGCCAGCAACAGCGGCCGCAGCAGGTTCGCGGCGACCACGGGCGCCACGACCACTGGGTCGACCCGCAGGTCGTGGCGGCGCACCTCGATCGAGACCTCGTTCACGCGCGCGTTCTCCGCCGCCGCCGAGACCGCCAGGGGATCGAAATCGACCGCCGCCACCGGCGACCATCCCAGGCGCGCCGCTGCGATGCCCAGAACGCCCGACCCGCAGCCCAGGTCCAGGAACCCGCCACACGCCGGACCAATCGCCAGCATCAGCTCAAGGCACAACCGGGTGGTGGCGTGCGCCCCGGTCCCGAACGCCTGCCCCGGGTCGATCACCAGGTCGATCCCGGTGGCCGCGGCCGCCGGCGCCGGTTCCCACGGGGGGCGCACGACCAGCCGGCCTCCATCGAGCACGAGCGGCTTGTGAAACGAGCGCCACTGCTGGTCCCAGTCGTCGGCGATCTCGGACGTCGAGACCTCGACCAGCGCCGCCCCGGCCACCGCGGTCAGGTCGGGCAGTGCCGGCAGCTCGCCCGGCGCCCCGTACACCGCGTACTCGACCACGCCGCCGTCCAGGTCCACCTCCTCGACGCCGCTCGGCGCCAGCGAGAGCAGCTCGGCCAGGACGATCTCTGCCTGCTCCCGGCGGACCCGGACCGCCAGCCGCAGCACGCTAGTGGTGCCCGTGCCCGCCGAAGGCCCGCCGCAGCTTGCCGAACACGCCCTCCTCGGTACGGAGGTTGTGGTGCGTGAGCGACTCGGCCAGTTCCTCGAACAGGTGGCGCTGCTTGTGGTTCAGGTGGCGCGGGACCACCACGTTCACCACGACCCGGAGATCTCCCTTGCGACGCCCGCGCAGCGCCGGCATGCCGGCGCCCCGTACGATCAGCGTCTCGTGCGGTTGGGTTCCGGCCGGGACGTCGACCTCGATCTCATCCTCGAGCACCGTCGGAACCTCGACCACCGTCCCCAGCGCCGCCAGTGGCGCCGACACGTCGACGACGGTGACCAGATCGTCCCCGTCGCGGACGAAGCGCGGATCCTCGCGCACGCGGATCAGCACGTACAGATCTCCAGGCGGGCCGCCCCGCTCGCCGGCATGGCCGCGCCCGGAGATCCGGATGCGCTGGCCGTCGGCGATTCCGGCCGGCACCTCGACCTTGACCTTCGGGCGCTCCACGCGGCGTCCTCGCCCCCGGCAGACCTTGCACGGCTCGCGGGCCACCTTTCCGTCGCCGTGGCACACGTCGCATGCCGTCGTGCGCATGACCTGGCCGAACGGCGTGCGCGACACCGCCCGGAGCTGACCGGTCCCCTGGCAACGGGGGCAGGTCTCGATCGGAGTTCCGGGCTCGGCCCCGTTGCCGTGGCAGTGCTCGCACACCCCTACCGCCTCGTAGCTGACCTCGACCGATGCGCCCCGGGCGGCCTCGGCCAGGTCGACCTCGGCCGAGACCGCTACGTCGCCGCCCTGGATGGCGCCGCCGGCGCGCGCGGCGCCGCCCATTCCGAACAGATCGCCAAAGGCACCCCCGCCCCCGAAGAACGCCTCGAAGATGTCGGACACCGACCCGAAGGACTCGAAGTTCGGGGCGTAGCCGCCGCTGCGCAGGCCCTCGCGCCCGTACCGGTCATAGGTGGCGCGCCGGTCGGCGTCCGACAGCACTTCGTATGCCTCGGCCGCCTCCTTGAACTTGTCCTCGGCGTCGGGATCGTGCCGGTTGACGTCGGGATGCAGCTCGCGGGCGAGGCGCCGGAACGCCTTCTTGATCGTGGCGTCGTCCGCGTCGCGCGAGACGCCGAGGACCTCGTAGTAGTCGCGAGTGCTGCTCATCGCTCGTCGTAGACCTCGGCGATGAAGCTCGACAGCTGCGCGGCGGCATCGCGCACGGCGTGGATCGCCTGGCCGTAGTCCATGCGCAGCGGCCCGATCACCGACACCGTCCCCAGCCGCCGCTGGGGCAAGCCGTAGCCGGCCGCCACCAGGGCCAGCGAGCGCATGCCGGGCGCCTGGTTCTCGGTCCCGATCCGGACCAGCACGTCGCGCTCTGTGAGCGCTGCATGGAGCACCCCGAGCAGCGTCACCCGGCGCTCCAGCATGTCCATCAGCACATTCAGCTCCGACACCTCGCCGAGGCGGTCGTCGCGCAGCAGGCGCGAGGTCCCCTCTACGTACAAGCTGTCGTTGGCGCCGGCCTCGAGCTCGGTGAACACCGGTGAGAGCGCCTCGAGGAAGTCGGACTCCGAGCGCGCGAGTGACGGATCGTGCAGCCGCTTCTGCATCATCCGCGCGCCCAGCCCGAGGCCGACCAGCCGCTCGTTCAGGTAGCTGGCGGCCCAGTCGGCCAGCCCGGGATCGACCGGGCGCGAGAACGTGAACATGCGCTTGGTGACCCCACCGGTCGAGGTGATGACCACCACCATCAGCACCTGGGGCTGGAGCAGCAGGACCTCGACGTGGCGGATCGTCGAAGTCTCGATCGGCGGCGCCGTGACGATGGCCAGGAGGTTCGTAACCTGCGAGAGCGTCTCGGTGGTGACCCGCATGGCCTCGTCGAGCTCCCGGCGCACCAGCGACAGCGACAGCCGCGGCCCGACGTCCTGGCGGGGCAGCAGGCGATCGACGAAGTAGCGATAGCCGGCCTCGGTCGGGACGCGCCCGGCCGATGTGTGGGGATGGGCGAGCAGCCCCAGCTCCTCCAGGCTGGCCAGCTCGTTGCGGATCGTCGAGGGGCCCCACTGGACGTCCACCGCCAGAGCCTTCGATCCCACGGGAGCGCCTCCCTCGAGGTACTCCTCGACGACCTTGCGCAGCACAAGCTCCTGACGGGAGGTCAGCATCGGTTTGATTGTAGGTCGGGCCGAGGGCGCGTCTGGGCGGTCAGCCGACCGCCACCGAGGCCACGCCGTTGCGGATGATCCGCCGCCCCGACTGCTCGGCCTGCGAGTCGACGATCGCCAGCCCGTCCTCGACCGACTGGGCCGTGCCGCTGACCACGATCTCCTCCCCCATCAGGCCCATTCCGCGGAACTGCACCGAGAGCCGCTTGAGCCGCTCGGGTCCGCCGGCCGCCTCGGTGTGGGCCCGCGCGACCTGGGCCATCGTCCACAGCCCGTGCAGGATCCGTCCGGGAAGGCCTACGCTCCGGGCGAACTCCTCATCGATGTGGATCGGGTTGAAGTCGCCCGAGGCCCCGGCGTAGCGCACGGTGACGTACGGATCCGGGATGACGCGGAGCTCGATCGTGTCGCCAACCGCCAGGCTCATGACTCCGACCCCCTGACGAGCTGGCGCCAGATCCCGGTGCACACGAGCTCATCGCGTTCATTGCGCGAATCGGTCTGGAACACGTACGAGCCCATCCCGCCGCGCTCCGCGATTTCAGCGACGGTCGTGATCGTGGTGATCTCGTCGCCGGCTACCACCGGGGGTCCCCACTCGAACTCCTGGCCGGCGTGGAGCATGTGCGCAAAGTCGACGCCCACCTCCGGGTCGAACAGCGCCGGCGCGATCGCCCGACCCGCGTACACGACCGCGAACATCGGCGGCGCCACCACGTCCGCATAGCCCGCGGCCCGTGCGGCGTCGACGTCGAAGTACAGCGGGTTGGTCTCGCCCACCGCCGAGGCGTACTCGCGGATCTTCTCGCGCCCCACCGCGTAGGTGGACGCGGGGTACGTCTTGCCCATCGCCTCAGTCTTGACCGCCACGCCGCGGCAGTCTAAGTGGTCGTGAGCGACCACTAGCTCAGATGATCACCGGCACGGCCCCGCCGTCGACCGACCAGGAAGCGCCGGCCACGTTCGACGCCGGCTCCGAGCACAGAAACACGATCACCGCCGCGATCTCCTCGTCGGTTCCCAGACGGCCGATCGGCACGCGGGACGCGGTCGCCTCCAGCACCTCCTCGCGGCTCACACCCCGAGCCTCCGCCTGCTGATCGGCGAGACCGCCGGGCGACAGCCACAGCTCGCCTCCGATCGGCCCCGGCGACACCGAGTTCACGAGCACCCCGCGATCGGCGAACAGGTCGGCGAACGCCCGCGACAGCGACAGCTCCGCGGCCTTGGTCACGGAGTAGGCCATGTTGGTCGACGACGGTCGCTTCCCCGACGAGGAGCACACGTTCACGATCCGACCCCACCCCCGCCGAGCCATCTCCGGCGCCGCCGCGCGCATCAGGCGCATCGGGCCCATCACGTGCAGCTCCCACTGGGCCTGCCAGTCCTCGTCGGTCAGCTCGTCGATCGGGCGCACCGCGCTCGTGCCGGCGCAGTTGACCAGCGCGTCGATCCGGCCGAACCGCCCCAGGCACGCCTCCAGCACCTGCTCGCCGGCGTCCACAGCGGTTATGTCCAAGGCAAGGGGCTCCCCGGGACCCCCGGCCTCCACGCACTCGCGCGCCACCTCGTCCAGGACCTCCGTGCGCCGCCCGACCAGCACCACCGATGCTCCCTCGCGGGCCAGCGCCACCGCCGTGGCCCGCCCGATGCCGCCCGAGGCGCCCGTGACCACGCAGGCTCGATCCCGCAGACCCAGATCCATGCTGGATCATTCTTCCATGGCCCTCGCCGCCGAGAACGGCCACGCCGTCGACGCGATCATCCGCACACAGGCGCTGACCAAGGTCTATCCCGGCACCGACTTCAAGGCCGTCGACGGGCTCGACCTCCGCATCGAGGCCGGCGAGATCTTCGGCCTGCTGGGACCCAACGGCGCCGGCAAGACCACCACCGCCGGCATGCTCACCACCCGTGTGATCCCGACCGCGGGACGGGCCCACGTGGGGACCGTCGACGTGATCGCCCAGCCCGCCCTGGCCAAGCAGCTGATCGGGATCGTCTCCCAGCAGAACACGCTCGATCGTCAGCTCACGGTGTGGGAGAACCTCTACTTCCACGGCCGGCTGTTCGGGATCCCGGCCCCCGAGTCGCGCCGGATCTCCGACCGCCTGCTCGAGCAGTTCCACCTGAGCCGCTGGGCCAAGGCGTCGGTGTTCGCGCTCTCAGGCGGGATGGCGCAGCGGCTGATGGTCGCCCGGGCGATCTTCCACCGCCCCGCCGTGCTGTTCCTGGACGAGCCCACGGCCGGACTGGATCCTCAGAGCCGGCTGGCGCTGTGGGAGATCCTCGGCGAGCTGAACGCGGCCGGGCAGACGATCATGCTGCTCACGCACTACATGGAGGAGGCCGACCGCCTGTGCCACCGCGTGGCGGTCATGGATCACGGCAAGATCCTCGCGCTCGACTCTCCGGCCGCGCTCAAGCAGACCGTGGGCGCCGACACGATCGTCACGGTGAAGGCGACCGGGGACTCGGCGGAGCTGGCGTCGCACCTTAAGCGCGGAGTCGAGGGCGTGACCCGCACGCGCGTGATCGAAGGCGGCGTCGAGCTGCACGTCAAGGGCGCCGAGCGGATCATCCCGCGCGTGGTGTCCGCCGCCGAGCACGCCGGCTTCGAACTGGTCGACCTGGCCGTCGCCGAGCCGACGCTCGAGACAGTGTTCATCACGCTGACCGGGAAGGAGCTGCGGGAGTGACCGCCACCACCCCGACCACCCATGACCACCCGGCCCCCGAGCCGCCCGCGATCTCGCTCACGCCGACCCGGTCGACCTTCGCCGCCGGCCGGGCCGCCCTGTGGGCGCTCGTCCTGCGCGACCTGACCGTGCTGCGCAAGCACTTCGGCGAGTTCATCGTGCGCACGCTGATCCAGCCGTTCCTGCTCGTGTTCGTCTTCCTGTACGTGTTCCCGACCATCGGGCAGGGCGTCGGAAGCGGACGCGGGCCGGTCTCCGAGTCGGCGTTCGCGACCGTGCTCGTCGCCGGCGTGGTCGGGATCTCGATCATGTTCCAGGGGATCCAGGCGGTGGCGCTCCCCATGTCGACCGAGTTCGGCTACACCCGAGAGATCGAGGACCGGGTCCAGGCGCCGTGCCCGATCTCGCTCGTGGCCCTCTCGAAGGTCCTATCGGGCTCGGTCCAGGGGATGCTGGCGGCGCTGATCGTGTTCCCGATCGCGGCCGTCATCCACGCCACGAGCGCGACCGCCCATCTCGACGTGCACTGGCCGGTGGTGCTCACGCTGATCCCGCTCGCTTGCCTGGCCATGACGTCGCTGGGGCTGGTGCTGGGAACGAGCTTCGAGCCGCGCAACATCGGGCTGATGTGGGGCTTCGTGGTGCTGCCCCTCACGTTCCTGGGCGGCACCTATTACCAGTGGACCAAGCTCGCCCCGGTGCAGGTCGGCGGCGTCCACTGGCTCCAGATCCTGGTGCTGGTCAACCCGCTGATCTACGTCACCGAGGGGATGCGAGCCGGCTTGACGTCGTTCTCGCACCTGCACCTCTACATCATCTATCCGGTGATGATCGCGTTCTGCGCCGCGTTCCTGTGGCTCGGGCTGCGCAACTTCCGCCGCCGCGTCCTGATGTAGCTCAGTCGCCCGGGATCGGCGCGCCTGCCGGTGCGCCGCGGCGCTGGTACTCCTCGTAGAGGCCGCGCCAATCCTCGCCGGCGCCGTTGTCCCCACCCAGCAGGCCCTCGAGCCGGTCCAGGCAGACGTGCCAGCCGGCCCCGTCGCGCGCCGCCTTTTCGCGCTGGTCGAGCAGCACGGTCAGCCGCAGCAGGCACGCGTCCTCGGAGCCTCCGATCGGTTCGAGCTCGAAGCGCAGATGGTCGTCGCCCCAGAAGAAGGCGAACAAACGCGGCGGATCGAACTCGGTCACCCGCCCGGGGATCGACATTGGCATGCCCTCGAGCGGCATCTCCTCGAACCGGAACGTCATCTCGGCCCCAGGGCGCAACTCGTCGACCTCGACCCGCGAGGGAAACCAGTGCACGAGCTCCTCGGACTTGGTGATGGCCCGCCAGACCACGTCCACCGGGTGAGCAAGGCGCCGCTCGAAGCGCAGCGCGGGTCGGTTCTCGATCGTGTCGTAGGCGCCGTACATGGTCAGAGCTCCTCAGGGGTTGGGGACGGCTTGCGGTCGAGGTGGCGCTCGAGCGCGTCGAGGCTGCGCTCCCACCTGCGCCGGTAGGGCGCGAGCCAGGCGTCGAGCTCGGCCAGCGGACGGACGTCGAGCGCGTAGATCCGCCGCTGCGCCTCGGTGCGCGCCACCACCAGCCCGGCGTCGCGCAACACGCGCAGGTGCTTGGACGTGCCGGGCTGACTCAGCCCGGTCATGACCACGAGCTCGTTCACGGCCCGAGGCCCCTCGCACAGTAGCTCGAGCATCGTCCGGCGGTGGGGATCGGCCAAGGCGGCCCAGGTCGAGGTCGACGTCGGCATCACGAGGATCTATATAACCACATGGCTATATGCCTGTCAAGGAATATAGATAGGCCAGGTAGCATGTCTTGTGACCGGTCTCGGGGCGCGGTAGCCTCGTGGCCACACCGCGGGCGTTTGAGGCGGCACAACGAGGAGCACACTGGAATGGCACGGCGAGCGGCCCTGAGGGCATCGGACGCGGATCGCGACCAAGTGGCCGAGCGGCTGCGCAAGGCCACGGGCGAAGGCCGCCTGCTGGCCGAGGAGCTCGAGGAGCGCCTCGAGGCCACGTTCAAGGCGCGCACCTACGGCGAGCTCGATGCGGTCGTGGCCGATCTCCCCGGCGTCACCGCACGCGGGCGGGAGCGGTCCCGGACTGTGGCGCTCACCCCGATGCACGTGATCGCGCTGTTCATCCTCGCTCCGGTGATCCTGTCGCTGATGCTCGCCGCGGCGGTGATCGTGGCCACCGTGTTCTCGGCCTGGGGCGCGCTGCTGATCGTCGGCTGGCTGGTCTTCGGCCGCGGCCGCCGTTCTTACTTGGGCCCCCGCCACCCGTACCGCCGCTCGATCTACGCCGCCACCCGCTGGCCGGCCCGTCGTGCCCCCGGTCCGCGACCGTGGATCTAGCTAGAACCCGAAGCTCCTGAGTACCGACCCCTACACGGTTCTCGGCGTCCAGCCCGGCGTGTCCGACGAGGAGCTTCGCGCGGCCTATCGCCGGCTCGTTCAGCTCCACCATCCCGACCACAACAACGGCTCGCCCGAATCCGCGCGCCGGTTCGAGGAGGTGCAGGAGGCCTACGCCGCGATCACCCGCGAACGCCGGCGCGCGCCGACTCGACCGCGCTCGGCGCCTCCGCCTCCTCCCGGCAGCCCCGACGTCGAGCAGCGCTTGGCAGACCTCGAGCGAGAGCTGCGCGAGAGGGCCCGGGCGGCCCGGGAGCGCGCCCAGCGCGCGGCCCGCGAGGCCGCCGCATCCGCGACGCGCTCCAAGTCCGAGCGCTCCAAATCCGAGCGCTCAAAGTCGGAGCGCCCCACCGACGAGGAGCTCGGCTACATCAAGACCGACGACAGCCTGGGGAACATCCTCGCCGACGGCCTCGACGAATTCGCCGACTGGCTGCGCCGCCACGACCACCGGCGGGATTGATGCGCGTTATGCCTTGGTCTTCTCGCCCAGCTCGAGGACGGCAAGGAACGCCTCCTGGGGCACCTCGATCCGCCCCACCTGCTTCATCCGCTGCTTGCCCTTCTTCTGCTGCTCGAGCAGCTTGCGCTTGCGGGTGATGTCGCCGCCGTAGCATTTCGCGATCACGTCCTTGCGGTAGGCCTTGATCGTCTCGCGGGCGACGATCCGCGACCCGATCGCCGCCTGGATGGGGACGTCGTACTGCTGGCGCGGGATCGTCTTGCGCAAACGCTCGGCCAACGTGCGGCCCGCGTCGTAGGCCTTGCTCTTGTGCACGAGCATCGACAGCGCGTCGACCGGGTCGCCGGCCAGCAGGATGTCGAGCTTGACCAGGTCGGACTCGCGCAACCCGATCAGCTCGTAGTCGAGCGAGGCGTAGCCGCGCGTGCGCGACTTGAGCTGGTCGAAGAAGTCGAGCACGATCTCGGCCAGCGGTAGGTCGTAGGTGAGCTGGACGCGCTCGGAGGACAGGTAGTGCAGGCCGGCGTGGTCGCCGCGCCGCTCCTGGCACAGCTCCATGATCTGCCCGATGTACTCCTTCGGGGTCAGGATCGAGGCGCGGATGTAGGGCTCGCGCACGACCGCGACGCGCGTCGGCTCGGGCATATCGTTGGGGCTGTGGACCGGGATCGTCTCGCCGTCGGTGAGCGTGACCTCGTACTCCACGCTCGGCATCGTCGCCAGTAGCTCGAGGTCGTACTCGCGCTCGAGCCGCTCGCGCACGATGTCCATGTGCAGGAGCCCGAGGAACCCGCACCGAAAGCCGAACCCGAGCGCGTCGGAGGTCTCCGGCTCCCACGACAGCGCCGCGTCGTTCAGGCTGAGCTTCTCGAGGGCGTCGCGCAGGTCGGGGTAGTCGTCCGAGTCGATCGGGAACAGGCCGCAGAACACCATCGGCTTGACCTCGCGGTAGCCGGGGAGCGGCTCGGTGGCCTGGTTGCGCTTGCTCGTGAGCGTGTCGCCGACCCGCAGCTTCGTGACGTCCTTGATGCCGGTGATGAGGAAGCCCACCTCGCCGGCATGCAGCGCGGCGGCCGAGGTCATCTGCGGCGTGAAGAAGCCGATGTCGTCGATCTCGGCCTCGGTGCCGGCCTGCATGGCCCGGATCGCCTCGCCCTTAGTGAAGGTCCCGTCGACCACGCGGATGTAGGCGATCACGCCACGGTACTGGTCGAACTCCGAGTCGAAGATCAGCGCGCGCGGCGCCGCGTCCGGATCGCCGCTCGGCGGTGGCACGCGCTGGATCAGCTCGTCGAGCACGTTGGTGACCCCCTCGCCGGTCTTGGCGCTGATGCGGCGGACCTGGTCGGCCGGCTCACCGAGCAGCTCGGCCACCTCCTCGGCCACGCGCTCGGGCTCGGCTCCCGGCAGATCGACCTTGTTCAGGCACGGGATCAGCTCGAGGCCGGAGTCGATTGCGAGGTACGTGTTGGCCACGGTCTGGGCCTCGACGCCCTGGCTGGCGTCGACCACGAGCAGCGCGCCCTCGCACGCCGCCAGCGAGCGCGACACCTCGTAGGTGAAGTCCACGTGGCCCGGGGTATCGATCAGGTGCAGCTGGTAGCTCTGCCCGTCGTGTTCTGAGGTGTAGAACACGCGGACCGCCTGGGCCTTGATCGTGATCCCGCGCTCGCGCTCGAGCTCCATCGAGTCGAGCACCTGGGCACGCATCGAGCGCGGGTCGACCGTGTGGGTCAGCTCGAGGATGCGATCGGCCAGCGTCGACTTGCCGTGGTCGATGTGCGCGATGATCGAGAAGTTCCGGATGTGAGCCTGGTCGGCCATGTCTGATTAGAGGGTATTAGCGGACCGCGCCCGCGGCCCCCAGCATCGTGGCGAGGCCAGTGGCCGACCACTAGCGACCCGGCAGCCGGGCCGTCACCAGTGACTGGATCTGGCGTGCCTCGGGGATGCGCATGGTCAGCGTCAGCTTCGCGTACAACACGCCCGAGACGAGCAGGGCGATGCCCATGGCGATCACCTGCGCCCACAGCGAACGGCCGAGTAGCCGGTCGAGCCCGGCCCACGCTCCCAACGCGACCGCGGCCATGAGCGCGGTGGCGACGAGGATCCGCACGGTGATCATCAGCGTCTGGCCGCCCTCGAGGTAGCCGTTGAAGCCGAGCCGCAGGCGGTAGAGCTGGAGGGCGGTCATCACCACGTTGGCCGCCGCGGTCCCGATCACCAGGCCGGCGATGCCGAGCGGCTTGTACAGCGCGATGCTGACGATCGCGTCGACGACCATGTTCAGTGCGGCCAGCTTGGTCGGGATCCAGGGTCGCTGGAGCGCGAAGAACGCGCGGGTCAAGAGCAGGTTCACCCCCGCGAACGGGAGGCTGAACGCGAACCAGAACAGCGCGGTCGAGACGAGCCGCGTCGAACCCGCGTGGAACGTCCCGTGCTCGTAGATCAGGCGCGTGATCGGCGTGGCGAGCACGAGCATCAGCGCCGAGGACGGGATCAGCAGCAGGTTGATCTGGCGCATGCCGTTGCCGATCGTCTTGCGCATCCCGTCCGCGTCCCGGCGCGCCGCCATCCGGCTCAGCGTTGGGAACAGCACGGTCGCCACCGCCACGCTGAAGATGCCCTGGGGCAGCATGTAAACCCGGAACGCGTCGTTGATCGCCGCCGGCGCGGCGCTCGACACGAGCGACCCGAAGCCCGCGTTGATGAAGATGTCGAGGTTGACGATTCCGATGCTGATCGTCACGGGCAGGAACAGGATCGCCACCTGCTTGACGCGGGGGTCGCGCCAATCCAGGCTGAAGCCGAGCCGGAACTCGATCCGCCGCAGCGCCCAAGCCACCATCACGAACTGCACGACGGTCGCCACCAGCCAGGCGATCGCATACGCATAGACCTTGTTGTCGCCGTGAAAGTGGGAGTGCAGGACGATCAGCCCGATGAGGATCACCAGGTTCCACACGGCGGGAGCGATCGCCGGGATCGTGAACTCGTCGTAGGACTGGAGGATCCCGACCAAGAGCCCGGTCAGGCTGAGCAGCAGCACGACCGGGAACAGCACGCGCGAGAGCCCTTCGGTGAGCGCCGACGGGATGTCGTTGCCGGTGAACAGCGGGACGATCAGCCCGGCCACGCCCATCCACACCACGGTGAGCGCCCCGAGCGCGATCACGATCACCCAGAACAGCGTCGAGGCGACCCGGAACGCCTCGCGCTTGCGCCCCTTCGTCAACAGCTCCGTGAACACCGGGACGAACGCCGCCGACAGCGCCGCCTGCGAGAACAGGTTGCTGAACAGGTTCGGAACCTGGGAGGCCAGCGTGAACGCCGACGCCGCCGCCGAGGTGGCGAAGAACGCGGCCTGGACCACCTCGCGCCCCAGGCCGGCGATCCGCGAGAGCGCGGTGGCGAACGCGAAGATCGCCGTGTTGACCGCGATGCGCCGTCGAGGCGGGTTGGTCGCGCCGGGTCCCTGGGGAGGTGTCGGTGGGACGCCATTGCCCGACGTCCCCGGTTTGGTGTCGATCTGGGCCAGGGCTGGCTATAGTAGGGCGCGCCGCGGCGAGGGCCGCGGCTTCCTCCTGCTTATGGCCAACATCAAGTCACAGAAGAAGCGGATCGCGCGCGCCGAGCGCGAGCGACTCGAGAACCGCCGCTACACCTCCAAGATCAAGACGTACTTCCGCCGCCTCGAACGCGCGGTGGCCGACGGCGATGGAACGCAGGCGGACACCGAGCATCGCGAGCTCGTGCAGACGATCGACAAGGCGGTCAAGCGCGGCGCGCTGCACCGCAACGCCGGTGCGCGCAAGAAGTCGCGCGCGGCGCGTCTGCGACAGGGCTGAGGCGCCCGCCTCCCCTGCTCACACCTGCAAGCCTGATTGCGGCCGCGCGTGCGTGCGGCGCGAGTCTGTAACCTCGGCGCCCTCATGGCAGAGGCTGTCGAATCGGCAACCACTCAAGCGAGCGGCGTTGAGTTCGAGCTCGATCGGATCGCGATGGCAGGTGAAGATCGCATCGAGGTGAACGGCCGCTGGTTCGGCGTGCGCGGACGGCGGTTCATCCGGCCGAGCCTCACGCTGCTTGCGGACGAGGACCAACGACGCCTGCTGGCCGACCTGGACCACAAGCCGTGGGCGGCCGAGGACGGCGAGCCGTGGCAAGCCACATTCCCATACGAGGACCCGGACGACCAGTGGGTCGAGGCGGAGCTCAACGTCGCGCCCGACATCACCGTCACCCTGCCCCTGCCGGGCGCCTCGCGCGCTCGCCGCCGGCGCCCCGGATCCACCGCCTCGTCCTCGTCCTCGTCCTCCGAGACCAAGCGCACGTCTTCTCGACGCAGCCACACCCCGTCAGCCGAGCTGGTCAAGGCGCGCCGCGAGATCCACCGCCTCCAGCGCGAGGTCGAGCGCCGGGACGGCGAGATCGCCGAACTCTCAGGCGAGCTCGAGAAGCGCGGTGCCCGCCTCGAGGAGATCTCAGGCGCGCGCGACGCGGCCCGCGAGGCTGGCGAGGCCGCCGCCGAGGAACGCGAGCGGCTGATGCGCGCGCGGGGCGAGGCATTGACGGCGCGCGACCAAGCCGCCACCGAGCGGGACGAGGCCGCGCACGCGCGCCAGGACGCGCTGCGGTTGCGCGATGCCGCGCTCGCGGCCCGCGATGAGGCTTTGGCCGAACGCCGCGCCGCGATCGCGGAGCGCGACGAGATCTCAGACCGGCTCGCGAGCGCACTGTCCGCGCAGGAGGGCGCCCTGGCGGACCGCGACCAGGTCGTCGCCGAGCGCGACGCGCTGCTCGAAGAGCGCGACGACGCGGTGCGCGACCGCGCGGGCGAGGCCTCGGCCAGCCAGCGGGTCATCGCCGAGCGCGACGCGCTGCAGGCGACCATCGAGCAGCTGCGGGCGGAGCGTGACGACGCGGTCGCCTCGCGCGGCGCGGCGCTCGTGATGCGCAACGCGGCCAACGCGCCGCCCGCCTACCGGCGCGACGGCCACCGTCTGCTGCACTTCCTGCCGGCGCTGGTGGTTGTGGTCGTCGCGTTCGTCGCGGCGCTGCTGCTGCACGTGATCTAGTGTCGCGAGGCAGAAATTCGGCGGCACCGAGAGTGGTCGCTGGTGGATGCTGCGCGAGGACGCAGGACCCCGACGTGTAGCAGCGCTACACGAGGGTCCGAGGACAAAGCGCAGCGCCACCAGGGGCCGCGCGAATGCCGTCCAATTTCTGACTCGGGGCATTAGTGCGCCGCGGCGACTCTCGGCCTCGGCGACCTCCGCGTACGCGACCCTCGGCCTACGCGACCACTTGCCGTATCGCGAGCAGCGCGGCGGTGTCCTCGCTCGCGCCGCCGCTGCCGCCACCACGCGAGGCCAGCTCGAGCTCGGCGAGCTGCTCGATCATGCGCTGAAGGCTCTCCGAGCCGGCCCGACCGGCGTCCGCGATGAGCCGATCGGCGGCGCGGGAGGGCATCCTCAGTCCGCGCTTGATCTGCGCCGTCGGCGTGCCCGATTCGAGTGCGACGGCCACCTCGTGCGCGGTGCGCACCCGCTGGCTCATCCAGTAGAGCAAACCGGACACGCGCTCGCCCTGCGAGCGCAGGGTCAGGAACAGGCGCGTGGCGGTGGCAGGGTCGCCCCCGAGGATCGCGTCGGCCAGCGACCAGGCCCGGTGCTCGGCCGAGGGCGCGGCCAGCTCGTCGAGCATGGCGGCGTCGACCCGCGCGCCCCGACCGGCGTACAGGGCGAGCTTCTCGAGCTCGCGCAGCAGCCGCTGCTGGCGATCGCCGACCTGGGCGATCAAGGCACGGGCGGTGTCGGGCTCGACCTGCAGGCCGAGCTCGCGCGCCCGCGCGATCACCCATTTGGGCAGCTCCCACGGCTTGACGCTCTCCTCTGCGCTGATGTCCCCGCCGGCCTTCTCGACCGCGTCGTGCAGGCGCTTGGGCGCCTTGGTCCGGCCGTCCTCGCGGGCGAAGAAGGCCACGGTGGTGTCAGGCGGGATGTTTTGCAGCGCGGTGACGAGCGGGTCGAGTTGCTTGTCGGTCCACCGCTCGGTGCCGTCCACGATGATGAACCGGCGCCCCAGCGCGAAGGTGAGCGCGTTCAGGGCGTTCGCCACCGCCTCTGGGGTCGCGGCCTCGTTTTCGAACACCTCGACTCCCTGGGTCCCGCTCTCGTCTTCGGCGAGCGTGCGGAGCCGGCGCCGGCGCTCCGAGATGCGGCCGTGATCGTCGCCGTGGATCAGGTAGGCGGGTTTGAAGGTGGGCACAGATGGCGCTCAGCGCACGACGACGTTGACCAGTTTGTCGGGCACGACGATCACCTTGGCGACCTGGAGGCCGTTCAGGTGAGCCTGGACGCCGCGGGACTCGAGGCAGAGCTTTTCGAGCTCATCGCGCGGGGCGCCCGTGGGCGCGCTGACGCGGTCGCGGACCTTGCCGTTGACCTGGCAGACCAGCTCGAACGTCTCGGCCTGGAGCATGTCGGGATCGGCGTCCGGCCAGGGCTCTTCCCACACTCGCCGGCCGGTCAGCATCTCGTACGCCTCGGCGCCCAGATGGGGCGCGAACGGGAACACCAGCGACGCCGCGGTGGCGGTGGCGAACCGACGCGCCTCCGGGTCGGCGCCGGGATAGCGATAGATCTCGTTGATCAGCTCGATGATCGCCGACAGCGCGGTGTTGAACGCGAAGCGGGTCGCGGTGTCGCGGGTCACCTTGTCGATCGCCCAGTTGGCCTTCCGGATCAGGGTCAGCGCGTCGCCCTGGGGGTCTGCCGGCTGGACGGCACCGCCCCTTACGTCGGCCTCCGAGAGCTCGTCAGCCAAGCGCCACAGGCGGCCCAACAGCCGGCGGTGCACGCCCTCGATCCCGGTGTCAGACCACGCGGCGTCCTGGTCGGCCGGACCGATGAACAGCACGTAGCAGCGCGCGGCGTCGGCCCCGAAGCGCTCGATGATGTCGCTCGGCGCGATCACGTTGCCCTTCGAGCTCGACATCTTGTTGCCGTCCGGACCCAGGATCATGCCCTGGGTGAACAGCGCCCGGAACGGCTCCTGCACGTCGAGCAGCTCCATGTCGGCCAGCGCCTTGACGAAGAAGCGCGAGTACATGAGGTGCAGGATCGCGTGCTCGACGCCACCGATGTACTGATCGACCGGCGTCCAGCTGCGCAGCACCTGGCGATCCCACGCCGCCCGGTTGTTGTGCGCGTCGCAGTAGCGCAGGTAGTACCAGCTCGAGTCGACGAACGTGTCCATCGTGTCGGTCTCGCGCCGCGCGGAACCGTGGCAGTTCGGGCATCTCGTGTTGACCCAATCCTCCGCCGCGGCCAGCGGCGAGCGTCCCTTCGGCTGGTAGTCCTCGATGTCGGGCAACTCGACCGGCAGGTCGGCCTCGTCGACCGCGACCATGCCGCATTTGTCGCAGTAGACGATCGGGATCGGGCAGCCCCAGTAGCGCTGACGCGAGACCAGCCAGTCGCGCAGCTTGTAGCTGACCGAGAAGTGGCCCTTGCCCTCGCGGTCGAGCCACTCGACGATCGCCCGCTGACCCGCGACCGCGTTCATGCCCGTGAACTGGCCGGAGTTGATCAGCACCTCGTTCTCGCTGTGAGCGACGAAGGCCCGTCCCTGCTGACCGTCGTCGGTGTCGTCACTCTCATCGGCCGGCGCCACCACCCGGCGGATCTCCAAGTCGAACGCCTTGGCGAAGTCGTGGTCGCGCTGGTCGTGAGCAGGCACGGCCATGATCGCGCCGGTGCCGTACTCCATCAGCACGTAGTCGGAGACGAACATGGGGATCTGCTCGCCCGTGACCGGGTTGGTCACGGTTCTGCCGAGCGGCACGCCGGTCTTGGGCTTCTCGGTGTCGCCGCGCAGCTCCGGTGACTCCGTGAGGGACCCGTTGACATACTCGTGCACCGACTGCTCGTGCTCGGTGCCCTCGGCCAGCCTGAACACGTCGGGGTGCTCGGGGGCCATCACGAAAAACGTGGCGCCGAACAGGGTGTCCGGGCGCGTGGTGAAGACCGGGTAGTCGATCCCCAGCTCCTCGCAGCGGAACACCACCTCGGCGCCTTCGCTGCGCCCGATCCAGTTGCGCTGCATGGCCTTGACGTGCTCGGGCCAGTCGATCGTGTCCAGATCGTCCAGCAGGCGGTCGGCGTAGTCGGTGATGCGGAAGAACCACTGCTCGAGCTGGCGCACCTCGACCAGGTGGCCGCAGCGTTCGCAGTGCCCGTCGATCACCTGCTCGTTGGCCAGCACCGTCTGGTCGTTCGGGCACCAGTTGACCGCGGCGGTCTTCTTGTAGGCCAGGTCGCGCTCGAGCAGCTTCAGGAAGATCCACTGCGTCCAGCGGTAGTAGGTCGGCTCATGCGTGCCGAGCTCCCGGCTCCAGTCGATCGAGATCCCCCAGCGGTGAAACCAGTGCCGGTAGGAGGCGATCGACCGGTCGGTGGCCACCCTCGGGTGCACGCCGGTCTTGATCGCGTTGTTCTCCGCCGGCAGCCCGAACGCGTCGTAGCCCATCGGGTGGAGCACCCGGCGACCGATCCGACGGTGGAAATGCGCGATCGCGTCGCCCAGCGCGTAGTTCTTCAGGTGCCCGATGTGCGGCTCGCCGCTCGGGTAGGGCAGCATCTCGAGCACATAGGACTTCTCCCGGCCGTCGCTCCCGACCGGGTCGTTGGAGACCTCCCAGGTGCGCTCGCGCTCCCAGATCTCCTGCCACTTGGGCTCTATCTGCTTGGGGTCGTACCGTCGGTCGGACACGGCAATCAGGAGGTTACTTCCAGAGCCGCCACCCCTGAGGTCCGAGCGCAGCCCGCTGCCGCGCGCCCGGGGCCGCTCTACCATCCGGTCGTGGCTGATACCGCTGGGCCCCGCCCGAACGAGCCTTCCCACGCCGGCGCCGCTCTCGCGGCCGAGCGCGTGGGCGCGATCGTCGCCGCCGCCGAGGAGACGGCCGAGCGGCTGCAGCGGGAGACCGAGCAGCGCGTCAGCGACCGGATCGCCGAGGCCCAGCGCGCCGCCGACAACCGGGTGCAGGCCGCCGAGGACGAGGCGAACGAGATCGTGCAGATGGCCCAAGCCGAGGCGACACGCCTGCGCGAGGAGGGCCGGACCGAGGCCGAGGCAGCCAAGACCACCGCCACCAACGAGGCGCTCGGGATCGTCGCCCGGGCCGAGGAGAGCGCCGAGCAGATCGTGACCGAGGCGCGCACGAGCGCCGCCGCGACGCGTTCCGAGGCCGAAGAGCGCGCGCGAGGACTGCTCGAAGACGCCCGGGCCACGGCCGACGGCGTGCGCTCCGAGGGGCTCGAGCTGGTGGCGAACCTGCGCGAGATGGCCGGGTCGCTGCGCTCGAACGCCGAGCGGCTGCTCGGTGACGTCCAGCGGGTGCACTCGCGGCTGGTGGCGCAGATCGAGCGGGTCGAGCGCACGGCCGGCGGTGGAGGCGCTCCTCGGGGCGCGGAGCGCGGCTCTCCGAGCAGCGCCGAGCGGCGCCGAATCCGCGACGAGTCGCCGGACGGAGGATCGCCCATCCCGCAGGTGGCCGATGACGGCCTCGACGTGCCGGAGTTCATACCACCCGGCTAGCGCTTCGACGCCCACTTCGCCTGCATCCCGGAGTTTCGTCCGAGCCCTGTGCGAACATACGTTCGTCATGGATAGGCAAGCAGCACCTGCACCTGCGGCGGCGCCCTGTCGCAATGGGCAGCAGGCATGCATTAACCTTGCCTCCAGCTTCGATTTCGACGGGGCTATAGCTCAGTTGGCCAGAGCGCTTGGCTGGCAGCCAAGAGGTCGTGGGTTCGAGTCCCACTAGCTCCATGATCGGTCGGGTTAATTGCGGTCCTGCTTGGCGGCCTCGAGCGCCGCCGGCGGATCCATGCCGCCGCCGCGGAGCGTTAGCTCGAGTGCGCGATCGGCCAGGTCGGCCGCCTCCGCGCCACCGACCGACTCGTCGCGCAGTGCAAGCGCCAGCAGCACCTGCCGCAGGAGCTCCGGGCTCTGGGTGTCCGGGGGCGGGCCGGCGGGCGGGAGGGCGCGTGCGCCTGCCAGGAGCTTCGGCGCGCTCGCACCGCCGCCGAACAGACGCCCGGGCGCCTTGTCCGGGATTACGGCGACGATCGCGCCGGTCGCGGGGTTGACCACGCTGATCTTGCTGCGCAGGCCAGCACGCTCGAGCGCCAGACGGTAGCCCGACAAACGTAAATAGCCAAGCTGGGCCGCCAGCTGGACGAAGGCGGAGGCCTCCGCCTCGTCCCTGAGCCGAGGCTGGTGGAGGGCGATCTGGGTCCCGCTGTCCGGCAGCGACGGATCGGGGTCGGCGGCGACGAGCAGGAAGGCGTGCGGGCCGAGCCGGCCGGCGCCCACCCCGGCGACGTCGACCAGCAGCTGATAACCGCCTAGGCCGAGCGCCCCGACGATGCCCGACGGCAGCGGGTTCGACGCCAGGTATCCCGGTGTGAAGCTCATCGATGACCATCCCGGTCGCGGGCCGACGCGTACTGGCTGGCCGCGCGCCGCACACCGGCCGACGGGTACCGCCTGGCCGCGACCCGTGCGCGGGCGTCAGTTATCGAGCAAACCACCGACGATGCCTCCGATCACGTCCCGGCCGCCCCGCTGCGAGTTACCACCGGCGCCCTCCTGCACGGGCCCGTGGTAGTAGGCGCTCTGCAGGCCGACGCGACCCGGGCCGGTGAAGCGGTTGAAGACGAGGTTTCCGCCGCCGCTCAGGAAGCCGGTCTTGAACCCGTAGACCTCCTGGGTCATCTGCACCGAGTGGTCGCGGTAGACCCAGCCGCCCGGCTCGATGTCGATGGACTCGCCCGGCTCGAGGACCTTCTCGAACACGTTCCCGTAGCCGTGCATCCAAACGACGCCTTCGTGGTCGCCGGCGAAGAAGTGGTCGACCCAGAAGCCGCCGCCGTAGAGCATGTTCGCGAAGCCCTTCTGGCGGCTGTAGTCGTACTGGACGCCGCTGGTGGCTGCGAGGAACTGGTGCTCGCGGGCCATGATGCCCTCGCCGGGCGGGAGATGGAGCGCGACGATGTGACCGGGCGAGTCGCGGCTGAACGCGATCTCCCCCGCCGACTGGGCCTCGAGCAAGAGCAGCGGCATCCCGCCGAACACGCGGCGCTTGAGGCCCCGGCCCAGGGGATGCAGCCCGATCTGGAGCTCGGGGTACTTCCAGAGCAGCACGTGATGCTCAAAGTAGATGGGCACGCGGCCGTCGAGTGCCATGTGTAGGACGGGAACCAGCTCGCCCTCCAGGCGATAGTTCACGCCCGGCGCGCTTCCCTGCTGGATCTGAGTCGGAAGGATCTGGGGTGCGGACGGCATGTCTCTCTCCGTTCGGACGTGGTCTGGCAGCACAGAGCTCGCTGCCCTCGCGCTCGCGCTCGGCGCAGACGGTATCGCGCCACCGCGATCAGCGGCGATAATCGGCCGCCATGGCGACGATCTACGTCACAGGACACCGCAATCCCGACGCGGACTCCATCGCGTCGGCCATCGGCTACGCGGAGCTCAAGGGCCGCCTGGACACGCGCAACACCTACGTCCCGGTCCGCCTGGGCGAGTGCAACGCCCAGACGCGCTGGCTGCTCGAGCGAAGCGGCGCCCGCAATCCGCAGTTCCTGCCCCACGTGATGGTCCGGGCATGCGATGTGATGCAGGCGAAGTTCCCGATCTCGCAGATCGAGGCGCCGATACGCCAGGCCGGCATCGAGATGGCCCGCGCCAGCCTCGAGCTCGTCCCGGTCGTGGACGACGATGGGGCGCTGGTCGGGGTGCTGACCGAGCGTGCCCTGGCCCGCCGCTTCATTCGCGAGACGCGCGAGGCGTCGACGCTGGAGGACGCCCCCACCCAGGTCGCGGCGATCGTCGAGGTCCTCCGCGGCCGTCTCCTGACGGGCGAGGACAAGCCACTCTCCGGTCGCGTCTGGGTGCACTCGATGGACCCCACCCGCAGCGGCGCCTCCGAGGGCGACGTGGTCGTCGTCGGCAATCGCTCCGACGCCCAGCGCCTGGCCATCGAGCGGGGCGCCCAGCTGCTGGTCCTGTCGAACGACTCCGAGCCGTCCGACGAGATCCTGGCGCTGGCGAAGGAGCGCGGTATCGCGGTGATCGTCTCGCCGCTGGACAGCTACGTCTCGGGACGGATGATCACCCTGGCCGCCCCCTGCGGCGCGCTCATGGAGCGCGAGCCGCTGACCGCCACCAGCGAATTCCTGGTGGACGAGATCTCCGAGCAGATCAAGGAGAGCCACTACGGCGCGGCGGTGGTGATCGACCCGCAGCGCCGGCCCATCGGCCTGGTCACCCGCTCGGCCCTGGTCTCCCCGCCTCGCCGGCGCGTCCTGCTCGTCGACCACGCCGAGCAGGCCCAGAGCGTGTCGGGGGTCGAGCAGGCCGAGATCGTCGAGATCCTCGACCACCACCACATCGGCTCGATCGAAACCCGGATTCCGGTCACCGCGACGTTCGACCCGGTCGGCTCGACCGCCACGCTCGTCGTCGAGCGCTTCCGCCAGAGCGGGATGGAGCCGAGCCCACCGACCGCGATGATGCTCCTGGGCGCCGTCATGTCGGACACGATTATCCTCAACTCCGCGACCACGACCGAGCGCGACCGCCAAGTCGTCGACTATCTCGAGCGCGTCCTGGCGTTCGACGGAGCGGAGTACGGCCGCCAGATGTTCGAGGCCACCTCCGACGTCTCCGAGGTGAGCGCCGAGGAGATCATCAACCGCGACGCCAAGCAGTACCACGCCTCGAGCGGCCACCAGATCTGCATCGCCCAGATCGAGGTGGTGGGCAAGGCGCTGCTGGAGCGCAGCGAGGAGCTGGTCGAGGCGATGCGCAAGGCACGCGAGAGCCGAGACCTCCAGCTCTACGCGCTGATGGTCACCGACGTGCTGAGCAAGGGCACCGACCTGCTCGTGGCCGGCGACGTCACCGGGGTGGCGCGCGCGTTCGGGCTCAACGCGCATGACAGCCAGATCGAGCTGCCCGGCGTGATGAGCCGCAAGAAGGAAGTGGCGCCCACGCTGCTCGCGGCGATGTAGCTCACGCGCCCGTGGCGAGAACCCCGGACGCGCCCGCTCACGACGGGGGCTACGTCGATTCGGCGATGGCCGCGAGCACAGGGGCCTCGCCCCATAGCTGCTCGAGCCGGTAGTACTCGCGCGTGTCCGGAGTGAACACGTGAACGACCACGTCGAGGTAGTCCATCAGGATCCAGCGGGCGCCGGGGAGGCCCTCGACGCGCCGAGGGAGGCGACCGCGAGTCGATTTGAGCCCTTCGTGGATCGCGTCGTGGATCGCCTTGGCCTGCCGCTCGCTGCGCCCCGAGCAGATCACGAAATAGTCCGTGTAGCCGATCATCTCCCGCAGGTCTAGCTGGACGATGTCGAGCGCCTTGCGGTCCGCGGCGTAGTCGACGATCACCTGGGCGAGCTCCTCGGGAGTCATTGGATCGGCCTCGCGGGCCCGGGCGGGTTGAGTCATCGAACTGAGCCTACCCCCGCGTACAGCCGGTGGCGCTCGATGTAGCCCGCCACCCGATCCGGGACGTAGTAGCGGATCGGCTGACCGGACCGCACACGATCCCGCAGCATGGTCGAGGAGATGGCGATCCGGGGCATGCGGAAGAAGCAGGTCCGCTCGCCGCCTCGGAGCGAATCGAGGGCATCGTCCACGGCCGCCCGAGGGGTGCCCCGCCGCTTGGCCACCGCGAGCGTGGCCAGCGACAGAACCCGCTCGGGCTCATGCCAATCCGGCAGGCCCGCGGCGATGTCGCCCCCGACGATCAGGAACAGCTCGTGATCTGGCGCAGAAGAATGCAGTGCTTCAAGGGTATCGACCGTGTACGACGGCCCGTCCCGGCCGATCTCCAGATCGGATACCTCGAGCCGCTCCTCGTCGCCGCGGATGGCCAGCCGGCACAGCTCGAGGCGATGCTCGGGGCCCGGCTCGTCCTCGACGGCCTTGTGGGGCGGTATCCGGGCCGGGATCAGCGTCACGCGGTCCAATCCCAGCTGAAGGTACGCCTCCTGGGCGCAGATGAGGTGACCAAGATGTGGCGGATTGAAGGTTCCGCCGAGGATGCCTATCCGCACGGACCCCTACTGCCCGGTCCGTTCACGGACGCACGTGCCCGGAGCCCTCGACCAGGTACTTGAACGTGCACAGTTCGCGCAGCCCGATCGGCCCGCGGGCGTGGAGCTTCTGGGTCGAGTTGCCGATCTCGGCGCCCATGCCGAACTCGCCACCGTCGGTGAACCGGGTGGACGCGTTGACATACACGCACGCGGCGTCCACCCCGAGCTGGAAGGCGCGGGCGGCCTCGGTGTCGCGAGTGACGATCGCCTCCGAATGTCCGGAGCCCCAGCGGTTGATGTGCTCGATCGCCTCCTCGACGGTGCCGACCACGCGGACGGCAAGCGTCAAAGCGTGGTACTCGGTGGCCCAGTCCTCATCGGTGGCGTCGCCGACGGGAACGCCCCCGGCATGCGCCTGCGTCGTGACGTCGCCGCGCAGCTCGACGCCGGAGTCCGCCAGCGCACTCAACGCGACCGGCAGAAACTCCTCGGCCACGGCCACGTGGACGAGCAGCGTCTCGGCGGCGTTGCACACGCTGGGGCGCTGCACCTTGGCGTTCAGCGTGATCGCCAGCGCCTCCTCGAGCGAGGCCGTGGCGTCCACGTAGACGTGGCAGTTCCCGGAGGCCGCGTACATGACTGGCACGGTGGCCACGTCCTTGAGGGCCGCCTTTAGGCCCTCGCCGCCTCGCGGGATGATCAGGTCGATCACACCCGACTGGGTGGCCAGCTCGGCAAGCTCGTCGTGACCGCCGCCGGCGACGAGCGCCATCGCGCCGTCGGGCAGCCCGGCCGACAGACCCGCCTCGATCGCCACCGACGCCAGCACGGCGTTCGAATGGGCCGCCATCGAGGAGCCGCGGAGCACGACAGCGTTGCCCGACTTCAGGCACAGCGCCGCGGCATCGACCGTGACGTTCGGGCGGGCTTCGTAGACCACCGCGATCACGCCCAGCGGCACCCTGACCTTGCGCACCTCGAGGCCGTTGGCCAGCCGCTTCCCGTCGATCACGTCGCCGACCGGATCCGGGAGGGCCACGATGTCGCGGACCTGGCCGGCGATCACCGCGACGCGGCGCTCGTCGAGGGCCAGCCGGTCCATGAGTGCCGCGGTCAACCCGGCTTCGCGCCCAGCCTCGAGATCGCGGGCGTTGGCCGCGAGGATCTCGGGCGTGCGCTCGATCAGCGCCGCCGCGATCGCCTCGAGCGCGGCGTCCTTGACCCCGGACGGCGTCGCGGCGAGCTGCGCCGCGGCCCGCTTGGCCGCCGCGCAGGTGTCGGCTACGGATGTCGCGATAACCGCCATGGCGTTCTCTCCGTTAACAGATTACGCGAGCACGAAATAGTCCCGATGGACGGCCTCATCGGTGGCCCGGGGCAGCCGCTCTCGCACCTGCGCCGACTTGAGACCCCGGACCCGCCGGAAGCTCCGCAGCCGAGTAGTTGCAGATTCCCTTTCCGACCACGTCTCCGTCGAAGGCGATCTCTACCGCATCCCCCGCGTCGAACTCGCCGGACACCTCGACCACCCCCACGGGGAGCAGGCTGGTCCCGCCTTCCCGCAGCGCCCGAGCCGCGCCGGCGTCGACCAACACCCGGCCCCGCGTTGGCTTGGCGTACTTGAGCCACAGCTTGAAACTCGAGTAGCGCCCGGCCCGGGCGGCGAACCGGGTGCCGACCGCCTCGCCGCTGGCCGCGCCGAGCAGCGCGCCTCCTCGCAGCCCGCTGGCGATGACAGTCGGGATCCCCGCCGCGGTGGCCATCTCGGCCGCCACCACCTTGGAGCGCATCCCGCCCGACCCCAGCGGCGAGGTCTCATGCCCGATGGCCAGGCTGTCCAGCTGCTCGAACGACGTGACCTCGTCGACCAGCCGGGCCTGGGGATCGCGTCGCGGATCCGCGGTGAACACGCCCTCGGCGTCGGTCAGCAGCACCAGCACGTCGGCAGCGATCAGGATGGCCACCTGGGCGGCCAGGAAGTCGTTGTCGCCGAACGAGATGTCGTCGGTCGTCGTCGTGTCGTTCTCGTTGATCACCGGGACGACGTCCCAGGCGATCAGCCTGCGCAGCGTCTGGCGGGCGTTCAGGTAGTGGGTCCGCGCGCTCACGTCGAAGAAGGTCAGCAGCACCTGCGCGGTCTGCATGCCGCGGGCGCGCAGCAGCTCGTCGTATACCTGGTAGAGCTTGCCCTGGCCGACCGCGCTGGCCGCCTGCAACTCGTCGACCGCGCGGGGTCGCAGCGGCAGCCCCATCACCCCCATCCCGCGCGCGATCGCGCCGCTCGTCACGATCACCGGCTGGTGCCCCGCGCTGTGCAGCTCGACGAGCTCGTCGCAGATCCTGTTGAGCACGTCGAGGCGCACCTCGCCCTCATCGCGAGCGACGATGCTCGAGCCGAGCTTGACCACGACCGCGCCCATGTCGCCTACAGAGATTAGGACTCAGGTCAGCCGCAGAGCGGGTTGCGCGGCACGCCGCCGCACGGCTTGGGCATCGTCGGCTGGGGCCGCGGCGCCGGCTGCGGGCGCTGATGCCGCGCGCCCGACTGCGCGACCAGCGTGAGGATCTCGCTGAACAGGCTGTCCCCGCCGTTCGGCGTGGTGGCGTTCTGGCAGCCCCACGTGCCCTCGATGTCCGCGGGGCTCGATGTGGCGAACGTGTTGCCCGAGAAGCAGTTGTTGACCGAGTTCATCGTCCCGAACACGCCGCCCTCGAGCCCGATGTCAAACGTCCCGGAGATCCTCGCGTTGCCGGTGATTCGGTTGTTCGACACGCGATCGCCCGAGGACTGGAAGTACACCGTGTCGGACTCCGGTGGGAACGGGTCGGGGCGCTCCAGCACGAGCACGCCGAACGTGGGGTTGTCGCGAATCGTGTTGTCCTCGACCAGGTCCGCGTAGTCGCCGCCGAGTATCACGCCCTCGCCCCAAGGCGCGCCGAGGATGTCAGAGTTGGCCGGGGTCGAGATGTTGCCGTTGTCCTCGATCAGGTTGTGGCGGAAGATCGTGCAGCGTTTGATCTGGGTCGAGGTGAACGTGGGGAGCGGCGAGCGATTGGACGCCGAGTTGCACGCCCCGTCCTGGGGCGGTGGCTTGTCACTGTCGGGCTCGGAGTCGGGAGCCACGCCGACGCTGTTGTTGCGGAACGTCGAGTCCTCGACGATCAGGTGCCCGCCGGCGTTCGTGCTCGACCAGCCCAGCGCGTTGCGCTCGACCAGCGCGTCCTGCACCAGCGCGTGGCAGTCGCGGCACCCGCCCACGTACACGCCGGAGTCGTTGAAGCCCGACGCGTACACGTGCTTGAAGAACCCGTCGACGGAATGCCCGGCGAACAGCCCGTAGCCGCCGAGCAGCCCGGTGTCGTACGCGGTCAGGTACTGGCCCCACCAGCCGTGGATGCCGATCCGGGTGCCTGTCTCGGGCGCGCCCTTCCACCACACCTCGTTGCCGTTGGCCGAGTCCTCGCGCTTTCGCCGGTCGAAGTTGCGCACGGTCAAGTTCTCGACCCACACGCCGGACCCGGTGATCAGGATCCCGTTGCCGACCTTGTGGCGCCCGTCGACGATCACGCCGTTGCGGTTGATCCCGCGCAGGTGCAGACGGGGCTTGGAGATCCGCACCGGACCGACGTACACGCCGCGGTCGATGAGGATCCAGTCGCCGGGATGCGCGGCGTCGACCGCGGCCTGGATAGTCGCGTAGTGCGTGTAGGAGACGTGCCGCTCGGTCACGATCAGCACGCGCGCCGAGGCGCTCGCGGCCGCGAGCAGCAGCACGGCGAGCGTCAACGCAGCGACGCGGGATCCGATCCGGGTCAGCACCGGCGGTAGATCCTGGCAAATTTCACGAACTCGTGATGGCCGCGGACCGTGATGCGCTCGAGGAACCGCACCCAGACGTTGTGCGAGCGGCCTGCGCCGAGGTCGACCCGCACGCGCGCATGCCGGCCGTGCGCCTTGTGCCGGCGCCACTTCCCGCGCGCCACCTTGACCGACAGCGACCGGAACTTCTCGCGCTTGGCGAGCGACAGCTTGACCGTGACGAACCGGGCGCTGCACCGGCCGGCGGTGGGCATGGTCTGCACCTGGCCGTTGCACCACGGGTTGGCCGCCATGCCCGAGCACGGATCCGGCATGCTCGGGAGCCCGCTCGGTAGCGGGTGCATGACGACGTTGCTGCGCCGCGGGTAGTTCGCGCCGGGCGGACACACGTTGCCGAAGAACTGGGCGTCGCAGTTGACCTGCGCGATGAACGAGCTGTTCGGGTCGGGCGCCACCGCGGTCTGGCCGCAGGTCGCGTTGGACTGCTGCAACCCTGACGGTGAGCTCGTTAGCGTGCCGCCCGTGTCGGTGTTGCCGGCGTAGCAGTTGATCGGTTCGCCCGGCGTGGTGGTCGACTCGGCGAAGTCGCCGTTGGTGTCGTTGCCGAAGAAGCCGTTGTTCGTGAACGTGTTGCCGATCAGGGCGTTGCCCCAGTCGTCGTAGCTGCAGACGTTCCCCGGGGCGCTCACGCCTCCGTTGCACGGCGCGGGCACATCGGGCGGCGGCGTCTCGGTGTCCGGATACGGGACGAAGATCACGCCCCATGCGCCGTTGCCCGCAAACGTGTTGCCCATGATCGTGTCGTCGCGCCCGCCCGACACCGACAGTCCGGTTCCGGTCGGACCGGCCGCCGCGGCGCCCGCCGACGGGACGTTCGGGTTGTTGTTGTCGTGTACGTAGTTGTCCATGAACACCCAGCAGGATTGGGTGTGGGTGATCGGGCTGGTGCCACCGTTCGGACACGCACCGTCCTGCGGCGATGGCCAGTCGTCGTTGTTCTGGCTGTTGGTGTCGAACCCGTCCTCGTTCGAGTCGAACTGCGAGTTCTCGATCACCAGCTGCCCGCCGGAGTTCGTCCCCGAGTAGCCGAGCGCGTTGTACTCCGCCCAACCGTGGTTGAGGGTCTGGTCGCACACCTGCTGGCAGGCGCCGATGTAGTAGCCGGAGTCGTTGAAGTTCGAGACGTAGGTCTGATCCCAGGTGCCGCCGCTCCAGTTGCTCGAGAAGATTCCGTAGCCCGCGGCCGTCGACTCGTCCGCGAAGTACGTGCTGGTCGCGCTCAGGTAGTCGCCGTTGAATCCGTGGCCGCCGATCTGCCCGCCGCCGTCTCCCCCGTTCCACCAGATCTCGTTGCCGGCGTTGCCCGAGCCGGCCAGGAAGTTGCACGCGGTGAGGTTCTGCACCGAGACGTTGTCGGCCTTCCAGACCATGATCCCGTTCAGCCCCGAGCCGCCGGGGCCGAGGTTCTGGTCACCCGCGCTCGCGCTGCATGGAGACGATCCCGGCGTGGTCCCGTCGACGATCACGCCGCTGCGGTCCATCCCGCGCAGCGTGATGTTCGGCGTGGTGATGAGGACGGCGGCGGGCGTGTCGTCCGCGTCGCTCGGCGCAATCGACCCGGTCGTCTTGTAGTCGCCGGGTCCGACCAGGACCGTGTCGCCCGGCTGGGCGGCGTTGACCGCCGCCTGGATCGAGCCGTATTGCCCGGAGATGCCGTTGTAGGTCCCCACCCGCAGCACCTGCGCGCTGGCCGCCGGCGCGATGAGCGCAGCAGCAAAGATCGCGAACACACCACACACCCCACGACGCATGACGCCTCCTCTTGGCAGCAGGACGCGCGCGATCGTGCGCCGCGCCGTACCCGGGTGCGCCGGTGGGTCCGCGACTGAGTAAGTGGCGGGCCCTACTCCGGATCGAGGTCGAACGCGATCCCGGCGATCTCGACCTCGTCGCCGGGCTCGAATCCTTCCTCCTGGAGGGCCCGGATCACGCCGATCCCGCGCAACCGCCGCTCGAGGTAGGCGAGCGCGTCCGCGTTGTCGAGGTCGTAGCGCGCCACGAGGCGCTCGATGCCCCGGCCGCTGACCCGGTAGACCCGATCGCCGAGCTTGGCCACTCGGTAGGACCGCGTCGCCGCGGGGCGGAACACGCGGTGCTCGGCCAGCTCCTCGGAGATCGTCACCTCGATCGGCTCCTCGGGCGCCTCGGCCGCCGGCACCAGCCGGGCCAGCGCGACCGCCAGCTCGTCGAGCCCCAGCCCGGTCGCGGAAGACGTGACGATCACGGGCACATCATCGAGGCGCTCCTCCCACTCCCGGCGCGCCGCCTCCCGAATGCCCGGGTCGACCAGGTCCGCCTTGGACAGGACCAGCACGCGCGGGAGCACGGCCAGGCGCGGGTTGTGCAGCTCGAGCTCGCGCTCCACGGTGGCGTGGTTGGTCCTAGGGTCGCTTCCGTCGAGCGGCGCCAGGTCGAGCACGTGCACGAGCAGCCGCGTGCGCTCGATGTGCGCCAGGAAGTCGTGCCCGAGCCCGGCGCCGGCGCTGGCCCCCTCGATCAGGCCCGGGATGTCGGCGATGACCAGCTGGCGCTCGTCGGTCTGAAGCGTCCCGAGCACCGGCTCGAGCGTGGTGAACGGGTAGTCCGCCACCTTCGGGTGCGCGCGCGTGAGCCGACCGAGCAGCGATGACTTGCCGGCATTGGGCAGTCCGACCAGCCCCACGTCGGCGAGCAGCTTGAGCTGCAGCGTGATCCACGTCTCGTCGCCGGCAAGCCCGCGTTCGGCAAACCGCGGCGTCTGATGCGTGGGGCCGGCGAAGCGCTTGTTCCCCCGGCCGCCGGGGCCGCCCCGCGCCACCACGGCCCGTTGACCGGGCCGGACCAGGTCGTGGACGGTGCCGTCGGCCTCGACGCGCGCCTCGGTGCCCGGTGGCACCCGGATCTCGAGCGTCTCGCCGTCGCGACCGTGGCGCAGCGAGCCCTGGCCGTGGCCGCCCCGTCCCGCCTTGAAGTGCGACCGGCGCCGGAAGGTCTCCAGATCGCGCAGCGAGTCGTCGCACACGAGCACTACGTCCCCCCCGCGGCCCCCGTCTCCGCCGTTGGGTCCGCCCTTGGGCACGTGTGCCTCGCGCCGGAAGCTCAGGCAGCCGTCGCCGCCGCCGCCGGCCATCACGTTGATTCGAGCACGGTCCTGCATGGAATCATCCTGGCATGTCCGATCCTGTGTTCCTGATCACGGGCGCCTCCAGCGGCATTGGCGCGGCGACCGCCCGCCAGGCCGCCGGCGCCGGCTACCGCCTGGTGCTGGCCGCCCGCTCGGTCGACCGCCTGAGCGCGCTGGCCGATGAGCTCGGTGGCGAGGACCGGGCGCTGGCGGTCGAGTGCGACGTGACCGAGTGGGAGCAGCAGCAGGCGGTCGTCGAGACCGCGCTGGACCGGTTCGGACGCCTCGACGTCGCCTTCGCCAACGCGGGCTTCGGCGCGGCGCGGAGCTTCCTGGGCGACTCCCCCGAGCACTGGCGCGACATGGTGCTGACGAACGTGTACGGTGCCGCGCTGACGATCCGGGCGACGATGCCCGCGCTCAAGCAGTCCCGCGGACACCTGCTGCTCACGGGTTCGCTCGCGGGCCGGCGGGCGCTGCCGGGCTCGCTGTACTCGGCCACCAAGTTCGCGGTGACCTCGATGGGCGAGGCGGCGCGGCTCGAGCTCAACGACACCGGCGTCCGCGTGACCCTGATCGAGCCGGGCATGGTCGACACGCCGTTCTTCGACACGCCGGGCGAAGGAAGGCTCGAGGCCGAGGACGTGGCCCGCACGGTGATGTTCGCGGTGTCACAGCCGCCGCACGTGGACATCAACGAGATCTTGGTCAGGCCGACCGCGCAGTCGAGCTGAGCCGCCTGATCACGTCGCCGGCCACATGGGCCGGCTGCTCCTCGAGCTGCACCGTGCCGTAGCGGAAGACATCGAATCCGGCGGAGCGCACACGCATCTCGTTGCTTCGATCGCGCTGAATCTGCGCCCACGAGCTGTGATTGTCCTTGCCGTCGAGCTCAACGACGAGCTTCTGCTGCCACCACACCGCGTCGACCAGGACGCCGGCGATGAGGACGTTGACGTCGTCTGGGAGCGGTACCCCGAACTTCTCGCACAGCGGCAGGAACAGCCGCTCGAGCGGGCTGCGCGTGCGGGCGAGCTTCAGCTCGTGGCGCTCGAGTGCCTTTCGGAGCTTCGTACTGCCCGCACGACCATTACCGGCGATCACCTGGAGTGCGGCGATGTCGAGCACCTTGTGGTAGTCGGCGTTGGCCAGCGCGTATCGCACCCGTTCGAGTGATGCCACCGTGGCGTAGTCGAGCAGCGCCTGCTCGATGGTCGTCGTCGGCAGGCCCTTGTGCCAGATCCGCTGGCAGGTACGCCGGCCGTGGACCTTCACGGCGCGCAGCGACCGGCAGCGGCGGGGCGTGCTCACCTGGATGGGGCGTGGCTGCTTGTCGATCAGGCCGCGCCACCAGAGCGCGGTGGCGTGGCTGAGCATCGCGCCCGGGCCGGCGTAGAGCACGGCCGCCGTGTGGTCTCCCTCCAAGCTGGGGGCGCGGTGGCAACGGCATACACCCGGGGGAGCACGTGATGGAGGTAGCCGTCGTCGACCCATCGACAGACCAGGACCGTCGGGACGCCCAGCGCCGCGAGCTGCGCGACGCTCACGCGCCCCGCCTGCCGGTCCGCCAAAGCCCGCACCCGGACTTTGGCGCTCCGGCTACGCATTTGATAGCCGAATCGCCATCGGCCGAAGGATCCGCCCCCCTATGTAACGAATCAAGACGCGTTCGTGCCAAAACTGCTAACGGACTTCAAGAAGTTTCTGTTCCGCGGCAACGTCGTCGACCTGGCGGTGGCGGTCGTGCTCGGCACCGCGTTCACCGCTGTGGTCAAGGCGCTGGTCTCCGACATCCTCACCCCGGTCATCGCCGCGATCTTCGGCGCCCACGACTTCGGCAACCTGAAGTTCACGATTCACCACAGCACGTTCGCCTACGGCGACTTCATCAACAACCTGATCACGTTCATCAGCGTCGCCGCCGCGATGTTCTTCCTGGTGGTGGCGCCGATCAACTACCTGATGTCGCGGCGAGCCCAGGAGGATCCGGACACCAAGCAGTGCCCGGAGTGCGACTCGGCGATCCCGATCAGGGCGCGCCGCTGCCCCGAGTGCACCTCGGAGCTCGCAACGGCTGTTTAGGGGCCGGCTACGCCGGCATCCCTGGGGCCAACTATTCCGAGTCTTCCGCGCCCGGAACGACCGAGATGACCCGACCGCGCCGGCCGCGCGTGAACTCCACGGTCCCCGCCGCCTCGGCGTAGATCGTGTCGTCCTTGCCGATGCCCACGCCGTCGCCCGGCTTGAACTTCGTGCCGCGCTGGCGCACGATGATCTCGCCGCCGGTCACCGCCTCACCGGCGAACACCTTGACGCCGAGGCGCTTGGCGTGGGAGTCGCGTCCGTTGCGCGAGGAGCCAAGTCCTTTCTTATGAGCCACGCTTCACCTCCGTGATCTCGATCCGGGTCAGGTTCTGCCGGTGCCCGGTGCGCCGCTTGTAGCCGCGCTTGGGCTTGAACTTGACCACGCGCAGCTTGGGGCCGCGCTCGTGGGCGACCACCCGGGCCGCAACCGACACCTTCGCTAAATCCTCGCCGCCGTCCACCACATTGGACCCGTCGACGAACAGCAGCGGCTCCAGCGCAACGGACTCGCCGTCGTCGACGGAAAGCCGCTCCACGAGCAGGGTCTGGCCCTGCTCGACGCGGTACTGCTTGCCGCCGGTTTTCACAATCGCGTATGCACTCATTCGGATGAACTCACGGACTCGGCCTTAGCGCCGGAACGGCGCCGTCCGCCTCTGCGACCACGACGCCGAGGCTTCGATTCTAGGCCATCCGAGGCGACCTCCCCGTCAGAGGAGCCCTCGGGACCCGGCGACGGATCAGCGTCGAGCAGCGTGGCCACCGCCGATGTGCGGCCCGCCTCCTCGATCCGCACGAGGTGCTTCTCGCCCACGTAGTCGCCGGCGCCGGTGATCTGGATCATGTAGCCGTCGATCTTGGCCACCGCGTCGCCCGGGCTGTACATGTGCGGCTCGACGATCTCGACGTGGACCTCCTCGCCGGCGCGGAACGGCACCGCGCGCTCGAGCACCTTCTCGCGACTGGACTCCAAAACCACCGCGAGGTGATCCAGCGGCAGTCCCTCGGAGCCCTCGAACGTGAACCACTTGCCGGTCTCCTCCTCGATCTGGCGCAGGACCCGGGCCTCGTCGCGCGTGAACTCGGCGCTCACCCGCGGGTTCATCTGCAGCAGGATCGCTTCGGCCTCGGTCTCCTTGGCCAGGTCGCGCATGCGGCGCTCGAACTCGATGGCCAGCGTCTCCTCGGACTTGATGACGCCCTCGCCGTCGCAGGTCGGGCAGGGGCGGGTCATGATCTCGCGCACTCCGTCGGTCACGTTCTGCCGCGTCATCTCGACCAGCCCCAGCGGCGAGATCTCAACCACGAAGGTCTTGGTCCGATCCTCGTCCAGGGCGTTGCGCAACACCTTGAGCACCGCGTCCCGGTTGCGCGCCCGGGCCATGTCGATGAAGTCGATCACGATGATCCCGCCGATGTCCCGCAGGCGCAGCTGCCGGACCACCTCGTCGGCCGCCTCCAGGTTGGTCTTGGTGATCGTGTCCTCCAGCCGGGCCGCCTTGCCCCGGCCCACGAACGAGCCGGAGTTGACGTCGATCACGGTCAGCGCCTCGGCGTAGTCGATCATCAGGTATCCGCCGCTGGGCAGGTCGACCCGCCGCGAGAGAGTCGAAGCCAGCACCTCCTCGACCCCGAAGGCCTCGAACAGCGGCGTCTCCTCCTCCCACAGCTCCACCTGCTCGACCAGCTCGGGCGCGGTGCGCGAGAAGAACGAGACGAGGCGGTGGTGCTGCTTGGGATCGTCGACCACTGCGCGCTCGAACGACGCCGAGAAGATGTCGCGCACCACGCGTACCGACAGGTCGGCCTCCTGGAAGACCAGCTCGGGCGCCACCGTTTCGGCCACTCGCTTCTGCAGGACCTCGTTCAGCTTGAACAGGTACACGAGCTCGCGCTCGAGATCGGCGCGCGTCGCCCCCTGGGCGGCGGTGCGGATGATCGCGCCCGCTCCCTTCAGATCCAACTTCGCGGCCTCCTTGCGCAGCCGCTCGCGCTCACCGTCGTCCAGCCGGCGCGAGACCCCGACGCCCTCGCCGTATGGCGCGTACACCATGTAGCGCCCGGCGATCGTCAGGTCCATGGACAGCCGCGCGCCCTTGGTCTTCAGCGGGTCCTTGACCACCTGGACCACGATCTCCTGGCCCGGCTTGAGCATGTCGGTGATCTGGCGGTTGTCGCGCCCCGAGCCGCGGCCCCGGCGGGGCGCCTCGACCCCGGGCAGCACGATCTCGTCGACGTGCAGGAACCCGTTCTTCTCGAGGCCGATGTCCACGAAGGCGGCCTCGAGGCCGCCGAGGACGTTGTCCACGCGGCCCTTGTAGATGTTTCCGACGATCGACCGCGCTCCGCGGCGCTCGAGATAAAGCTCGGCGACGTGGTAGCCGGCGGCCGGTTTGGCCGGCCGGCGACGCCGTCGCGTGCCCGACTTGGGCGGGCTCTTACGGGCGACCTGTCCGGTTGCCTCCAATAGCGCGACGCGGGTCTCGCCCCGGTCGACGCTCACCAATACTTGCTTCTTCAAAGCTCATTCAGTCCTTTGTGGAAATTTGGGTACGTTCGCGGAGGTAGCGCGAGCTTTGAGAGCTCGATCCTCCGGACGAACACGTTCCGCGCCCTCGTTTGCGGGGCGGCGGTCATTGGGACATCAATGCTCGACTCTTCGATGCGGCTGTCATCCGTGCCTGTATATAGATCGACTGTAGAAGGCCGATGGCGATAAACGTCACGAGCACCGAAGAGCCGCCGTAGCTCATGAGGGGCAGCGGGACTCCGGTGATCGGCATGATGCCGATCGTCATGCCCGCGTTGATGAACACCTGAAACATCAGCATCGCCAGTAGGCCCCCCGCAATCAGCGTGCCGTACAGGTTCTTTGCCATGGTCAAGATCCGCAGGGCGCGCCAGATGAGCAGCGCGTACAGCGACAGCACGATCGCGGCCCCGACGAAGCCGTACGTCTCGCCCACCACCGCGAAGATGAAGTCGGTGTTGGGCGCGGGCAGGTAGCCCAGGTTCACCTGGGTGGCGCCCGCCGCGCCCAGGCCGGTCTTCCCGCCCGACCCGATCGCGGTCAGCGACTGCAGGATGTTGTAGGTCTGGTTGCGCGGATCGTGCGAGGGATGCAGGAAGCCCGTGAGCCGCTGCATCTGGTACGGCTTGAGCACGTGGTGGCCGGTCGCCGGCGCGACCACCAGCACGAACACGATCGCGAGCACGAACAGCACCACGAGCGCGGTCAACTGCTTCCACGACGTCCCGAAGAAGAACAGGATCGCGAACCCGGCCGCGATGTACACCAAGGCCGTCCCCAGGTCGGGCTGGGGAATCACGAGCATCGCCGGGAGGATCGCCAGCAGCATGATCCGCGCCGTCGTGCGGCGCTCGTGCAGCCGGCGCGAGCGGTCAACGGCAAACGCCGAGACCCCCGCGATCAGCAGCACCTTGCCGAACTCCGACGGCTGGAGCTGGAAGAACGGCAGCGGGATCCACCGGGCCGCTCCCTGCACCTTGGGCATCCCGAGCACGACCAGGTTCAGCGCGATCATCACGCCGTAGAGGCCGTACTTGTATTCGCGCAACCGGGTGTAGTCCAGCCGCGCCAGGATCAGCGCCAGGGTCAGCCCCAGCCCGAAGTAGATCCCCTGGCGCTCGACGTAGTACAGCGGGTGTCCTGGGTTCAGCGTCCGGGTGGCCCCCTTGAGCGTGATCAGCGAGCACGCGGCCAGCCCGAGCGCCGCCAGCAGCAGCAGCGGATCCATCCGCAGCAGCATGCGCTCGCGCGGCACCGTCACGTCCTCGACCGGCCGGATCGGGGTGGAGCCCACGCTCACAGCGTGTGCGAGCTCCCGGCCACGTACTGGCCCTTGTTGCCGTAGAACCACTGGGAGAGGATCTGCCGCGCCACCGGGGCGGCGCCGACCGCGCCGAAGCCGCCCTGCTCGACCGTCACCACGATCACGATCGGCTTGGTGGTCGCGGTCGACGGGACGAAGCAGGCGTACCAGGCGTAGTCCTGCTGGCCGTTGTACTGAGCGGTGCCGGTCTTGCCGTAGACCTGCTGGGGGAAGTTCTGGAACACGTCGGCCGAGGTGCCGCCCGGCTGCGAGGCGGCGGCGCGCAGCCCAGCGCGGATCGTCTCGAGATAGAGCGGGTTGATATTGAAGTGGCGAGCCGGCGGAGGGTTGAAGGACCGTTGCACGAACCCGTCGGGCGACTGCACGTCGAGCCCGAGGTGCGGGGTGACGACGGTCCCGCCGTTGGCGATCGCCGCGTAGGCCACCGCGAGCTGGAGCGGGGTGACCTGCACGTCGCCCTGCCCGACCGCGAGGCTCTCGTTGTCGCCGATCGACCACGGGCGGTCGGTGCCGTCGGCGATCCCGCAGCCGCCCGGCGGGTGCTTGGACTTGCCCTTGAAGGGCCCGGTGGCCTTGTCGCACTCGGCCTCGAGCTTGTTGCGCGCGTCGCGCCACTTGGCGTCAGGCAGCGTTCCGTCGTTCTCGGCGGGGAGGTCGATGCCGGTCTGATGGCCGATCCCGTACAGGTGCGCCCACTTCTGCAACGGCCCGCCGTTGGGCGCCGGCGAGTTGGTCAGCGCGCCCAGGTTGTAGAAGAAGTCGTCCGAGGAGACCGTGATCGCGCTCTGAAGGTCGAGCGAGCCGTCGACCGCGTTGCCGGCGTTGTGGCGGCACTGGCCCGAGATGCAGAACTGGCCGGTGTCGTCGAAGATGCTGGTCGTGCTCCACACGCCGCTCTCGAGCGCCGCGGTCGAGGTGATCGGCTTGAACGTGGACCCGGTCGGCCCGGCGCTCTGGTAGGCGCGGTTGACCTGCGGGTCGCCGGAGTTGGGGCCGAACTCGCGGTTGTAGACCGAGTAGGGCACCGGCTTGGTAAACAGGTTCGCGTTGTAGGTGGGCAGCGACCCCATCGCGTAGACCTGGCCGTTGTCGGGGTTCAGGGCCACGAACGCGCCGGCGTTGGCCGGGTAGTTGGAGTCGATCGACTCCTGGAGCGCCTGCTGTCCGACCGCCTCGAGCTTGGCGTCGAGCGCCAGCTTGAGGTTGTTGCCGGCCACCGGAGGGACCTGTGAGAGGACGCCGACGAAGTTCCCCAGGGCGTCGACCTGAACCCGTTGGGCGCCGTCCACCCCGCGCAGGTAGCGGTCGTAGGAGGCCTCCAGGCCCGACTGACCAACCGAATCGTTTTGAGATGCTCCCTTGTAGAACGGGTTCTTGACTTCGCTGGCCGTGATCCGGCTGACGATCCCCAGCACCTGGGAGGCGATGTCGCTGAGCGGATAGGTCCGCTGGTAGATCTGTTGCACGCTGACGCCGGGGAAGGCGGCCTGGCGCTCGGACAGGTAGTAGAGCTGCGAGCGGGTGATGTCGGTGGCCACCGTGGCATCCGCGTACGGCAGCTGCACGTACTCCTGGACGACCGCGCAGGCGATCTGCGATATGTGCAGCACGCCGTGCCCGTTGACGTGACACGGCTGGCGCTTGGTGGGGAGTCCGACGACATGCGCGAGCAGGTTGTAGAGCCCCGCGTCGGCGCGGGGCGGATGGGCCAGGTTCTTGTCGGTGATCGGCACGGGCAGCTCGGGCGGCGAGATCATCACCGCGTAGGCGCGCTGGCTCGAGGCGAGGATCGTTCCGTTGCGGTCGAGGATCTCCCCGCGGGGCGCGGCGATCTCCACCGGCCGCACGAAGTTGCGCGACGCCGCGTGGGCGTACTGGTCGCTCGAGAGGACCTGCAGGAACCACATGCGGAAAAACAGGATCGCGAACAGGCCGAGCGACAGCGTCCCCACGATCGCCACCCGCCGCGCCAGCTGCGGGCTCATCGACGGCCGCTCCTCCTGCTTGACGAACCGAAGCTGCTTGTCCTCGGGTAGCTCTCTCATCGGGCTGTCGTCCGTGAGGTGAGGCCGCGACGCGCGGCACCCTGCTGGAGCGGGCTGAGACCGCCGGTCGTGTATGCGCGGCGGCGCCGACGCCGCGGGTCCTCGGGCAGCACCGGCCGGATGATCCGGCGCACGAGCGCGTGCATGGGCAGCGCGATCAGCGTGTTGACCAGCACCACGATGAGGATCTGCTGGAGCAACAGGAAGCTGACCGGTGCGTCGACCCCGAGCAGGAACTGGATCAGCGCCATCCCCAGCCCGGCGAAGGCCGAGGCGAGCGCGCCGCCGGCCAGCGGGACGAGCTCGTGCGAGGGGTCGCGGAGCTCGCGCAGGCGGCCCGCCCAGTAGCCGATCGCGATGTAGAGAAGCGAGGTCACGCCGAGCGTCTGCACGAGCACCAGGTCGATCAGCAGCCCGGTGAAGAACCCGAACACCGCGCCGGTGAGCGAGCCGCAGAGCAGGCCGACCGACATGACCACCAGCGGCGTCAGGTCGGCGCTGACGCCGAACACGGTCACCTGCGAGATGGCCGACTCCTGGACGAGGACGGCGACGAGCCCGAGCAGGGTCAGGCGCAACGGGAGCTTGGCCTTGTTCCTGAGCTCGCTCACGGCACCTGCGCCCGCTCGGTGCCCGGCTGGGCGGCGGTCAGGATCTGGACGACGTCGAAGTGGCGCAGATCGGCGGACGGGGTGACCTGGACCTGGCCGTCATTGAACAGCCGGTTCTCGTTGACCGGGTCGACGACGCCGATCGGGATGTTGGCCGGGAAGTAGGACTCGAGCGAGGTGGAGCGGAAGCCCGCGGTCACCACCAGGTCGTTCTGCTGCGGCCCGTTCTGGACCTGGGCCGGGTTCGGCGGCTGGAGATACTGGAGGACGAGCTGGTTCGGGTTGCCCACCGCCGGGATTAGCTCGCCGGTGTCGCCGTTTGCGTCGGTCACCCGCGCGGTCACCGACACCGTGTGGTCGGTGATCAGCGAGACGATCGACGCGGTAGGCGAGACCTCGCTCACCTCGCCGACCAGGCCCTTGTCCGCGATGACCGGGTCGTGCAGGTGGACGCCGTCATCGGACCCCTTGTCGACCTCGACCGTCTGATACCAGAGCAGGGGATCGCGGGCGATGACCTGCGCGGTCACCGGGCGGTGGGCCTGAACGCCGATGCTGTCGTCGAGGTGGACCAGGTTTGAGAGCTGGCGGTTCTGCAGCTGGGCGCCCTTGGCCTGCGCCAGTTGCGCGGTCAGGCTCTGCACGCGAGCCTGCAGCTGGCCGACCCGCGACTTCGCGTGGAGGGTGTCCGACACCCAGCTGGCCACCGAGCGGACCGGGGTCAGCACCTTGCTGGCGCCCTGCTCGATCGGCGAGAACACCTCGACCACGCCGCGCTGGACGTTGTGCAGCGGGCTCGAGGGCGTCTCGCCGAAGTAGGCGGTGAGCAGGATCAAGGAGACCGCGACGAGTACCACGAGGACCACTCGTCGCCGCCGAACTTGCTTGTCATGCACGTGCTCTGGGTCTCCAAGCGGTGGGGGTGGGTGGCATTCCCATCATCCTGCCGCGTGCCACCACGGCAACCTAGTACCGACGGCGGCGATTGCGTGAATTCTTGCTTGAACGGTGGATCGCCTCGAACTCCTCCAACGATCTCCCCGAGCCGACCGCCACGCAGGTCAGCGGCGACTCGGCCAGGTGCGCGGGCATCTGCGTCTCGTGGCGCAGGCGCTCGTCGAGCCCCTGGAGCAGCGAGCCTCCTCCGGCCAGCATGATGCCACGATCCATGATGTCCGACGCGAGCTCGGGTGGGGTTCGGTCGAGGGTCTCCTTGACCGCGTCGATGATCTGCGTCACGGGCTCCTCGAGCGCGCCGCGGATCTCCTCGCTGGTCAGGACCACGGTCTTGGGCAGGCCCGAGACCATGTCGCGGCCCCGGATCTCGGCCTGCACCTCCTCGCCGAGGGGATACGCCGAGCCGATCTCGAGCTTGACCTCCTCGGCCGTCTGCTGGCCGATCAGCAGTTTGTACTCGCGCTTGACGTAGTTCATGATCGATTCGTCGAGCTCGTCGCCGCCCACCCGGATCGACTGGGAGACGACGATCCCGCCGAGCGAGATGACCGCGACCTCGCTGGTCCCGCCGCCGATGTCGACGACCATCGAGCCGGTCGGCTCGCCCACCGGCAGGCCCGCGCCGATCGCCGCCGCCATCGGCTCCTCGATCAGGTAGGCCTGGCGGGCGCCGGCGGAGAGACAGGCCTCCTCCACGGCCCGCTTCTCGACCCCGGTCACCCCGGAGGGCACGCAGACCACGACCCGCGGGTGCGCCCAGCGGCTCTGGTGCACCTTCTGGATGAAGTGCCGGAGCATCTCCTCGGTGACCTCGAAGTCCGCGATCACGCCGTCCTTCAACGGCCGGATCGCCTGGATCGTGCCCGGAGTGCGGCCCAGCATGCGCTTGGCTTCGATGCCGACCGCGTGGACCTCGCCGGTCCGCGAGTCGACCGCGACCACGCTCGGCTCGGACAGCACGA
Source organism: uncultured Solirubrobacterales bacterium (assembly GCA_963841535.1). Classification (GTDB taxonomy): domain Bacteria; phylum Actinomycetota; class Thermoleophilia; order Solirubrobacterales; family Solirubrobacteraceae; genus Palsa-465. The sequence goes on from CAWJDF010000008.1 coordinate 534,711, forward strand.
TGCCCCGCCCACGCACATAGACGAGGGTGTTGGCAGTGCCCAAATCGACCGCCATGTCGCGACCGCCGAAACCGGTCAGGTACGTAAAAAAGCCCATAGATAAGCCAGCTAGGAGTAGGCAGCGGACGGAGTACTGAGTGCCGGAGGCCACGCCACGCTGCCAGCGCCGTCCGGGACCGATTGTACGGGCTCGATGCCGGTCAGGCCGGATCGGAGGAGTCCGTTCATCGGCCCACCAGATCGGGCGCCAGCTCGAGCAGTGTCGCCACCGGCAGCCCGACCACGTTGGAGTAGTCGCCCTCGATCGCCGCCACGAGCGCCGTTCCGCGGCCCTGGATGGCGTATCCACCGGCCCGCTCGCGCCATTCGCCGCTGGCCAGGTACCAGTCGATCAGCTCATCGGAGAGGGCCCGGAACTCGACCAGCGTCTGGGCCGCCGCGGTGCGCGAGTGGCCGTCCTCGATCAGGCAGATTCCGCTGATCACCGCGTGCCGCCGGCCCGCGAGCGCGGTCAGCGTGGCCCGCGCCTGCTCGGGATCCGCGGGCTTGCCGTAGAGCCGCGCCCCCAGGGCCACCACCGTGTCGACGCCCAGGACCGGGCCCTCGGATGTGCCGGCAGCGGCGATCGCCGCGGCCTTGCGGTAGGCGTTCTCGAGCGCCACCTCGTGCGGAGGCCCAGCCTCGAGCTCCTCGACGTCGGGCACCTGGACGGAGAACTCGACGCCCAGCTGCTGAAGGATCGCCCGCCGCTGCGGCGAGCGCGAGGCGAGGACCAGCGAGCTCACTGAAGAACGCTTGCGGCGGGCTAACCCAGATCGGGGAAGAACAGGGCCACCTCGCGAGCCGCCGACTCCGGCGAATCCGACCCGTGGACCATGTTCTGGCCGACCTCGATCGCGTAGTCGCCCCGGATCGATCCGGTGGTCGCCTGGAGCGGGTTGGTCGCCCCGATCACCTGGCGGGCCGCCACCACGGCCTCCTCGCCCTCGAGCACCATCGCCACCAGCGGTCCGGATGTGATGAACGACACGAGCTCCTCGTAGAACGGCTTGCCCTCATGCTCGGCGTAGTGGCTGGCGGCCTTCTCGCGGGTCATCGTCATCAGGCTCATGGCGACCAGCCTCAGGCCCTTGCGCTCGAACCGGGCGATGATCTCGCCGGTCAGGTTGCGCGCGAAGGCGTCGGGCTTGACGAGTATCAGCGTTCGCTCCATGGGTCTCCTTGGGTGCGGCGCGCGGGCGCCGGTCGGGGGCGGCGCCGCGGGACTTCAGGGTCCGCGGCTGCGCAAGTGGCGGAATCCGACGAGTGGCTGGGCGTGTCTGACGCCGCCGGCTCGCCGCGATAGTACTGGTGGTACTTGAGGGCGAGCCGGTGGCGTCAGGCGCGTCCAGACGCCGTCGGAGCCGTCAATTGCAAAGTCGTGGGCCTTAAGGTGCTACGAGATGCGGTCAGCCGGCCGACGGGCCGCCGCGCTCGGCGGGCGCCGGCGTGGGTGTCGGTGCGCTGGCCCGCTCGGCGCGCACGGTGGCGCCGGCCACCGGCTGCTCGGAGACGGCCTCGCGCCGCCGCCGGGATCGCCGCGAGGTGGGCGCTGAGGAGCCGATCTCCGCCTCGCAGAACGGGCAGATCTTCCACATCGGGTCGAGCGGCTTGCCGCACGAGCTGCAGGGGTCCTTGAGCTTGCGCATGCAGCTCGGGCAGCGCAGGAAGTCCTTTTCGACCTCGTAGTCGCAGTACGGGCAGACCTGATAGCCCAGCTCGGCCAACCGCGCCTCGGCGGCCTGGATCTCGAGCTCTCGCTCGCGCACGTCGTCCAGGTACTCGGGCGGCCGGACGATCATGTACACGATCGTCCCCACGAACGGGAACAGCGAGGCGGCAGTGGCGCACCCCACGAGCAGCGGATCGGCGATCCGGCGCCGGGCGTCCGCGTAGGTCCAGTACAAAAGCGCCAGCCAGATCACCACCAGGAACAGGCAGATAAGTTCGACGGCGGCGTTGATCGTGCCGTTCTTGATGCCAAAGACCGCGAGGGCGAGCATTAAGGTGGCGAGTGTAATGGTCGGGGCCGTCGGAACGTCGCGGTCAGGCGGCGTCGGTCATGTGGATGCTCACAGATACGCCCTCCCGAAAAGGTAGCCGATCCCAAAGAAGACGAGGATCACGACGGCCACGATCAGGGCCACCAGCCCGATCATGAAGATGAATCGCGGCTGCCTCGGTTCGTCGTTCACAGCATCGACGCGCGCCCGGCGCCGGCCGGGCGCAGCAGGTCGGCGACCAGGTAGATCGAGCCGGTCGCCAGCACCAATCCGTCCGGGCCGGCGATCTGGCGGGCCCGCTCGAGCGCGACGTGGGGGTCGCGGATCACCTCGGCCGGCGGGCCGCCGAGCTGGCCGGCCAGCGACTTGAGCGTGGGCGGAGGGAGCGCCCGCGGGTTGCGGCTGGCGGTCAGCACCAGCGCACCGCACTTGGGCAGCAGTGTGGCCAGCATGCCGGCGGCGTCCTTGTCGTCGAGGATCGAGATGACTGCCACGACCGGCGTGCGGCCGGCGGCGAACGGATCGTCCAGCGCCTCGGCCAGCGCGGCCATGCCCTCGGGGTTGTGCGCCCCGTCCAGGAGGGTCACGGGCTCGGAGTCGACCACCTGGACTCGGCCGGGCACGAGTGTCTCGGCCGCCGCCGTGGTCACCGCGCCGGGGTCGAGCTCGCCCAGGTAGGCCTCGGCCGTCGCCCGGGCGAGGGCGAAGTTCCGCCGCTGATAGGCCCCGAGCGCGCTCAGCGGCACGCCAGGGTCCGCACCGGCGCGCACGATCCGGGCATCCCGCTCGCCGGCCACCTGCTCGGCCACCGCCTCGGCATCGGGATGTAGTCCGTGGCCGAGGACTAGGACCCCGCCCGCCCGGACCACGTCGAGCTTCTCGGTGGCGATCGCGGTGATCGTCGGGCCGAGCCACCGGGTGTGCTCGAGTCCGACGCTGGTCAGCACCTGAACGCGAGAGGGGATCACGTTGGTCGCGTCGTAGCGGCCCCCGAGGCCGGCCTCGATCACCGCCACGTCGACGCCCTGGCGGGCCAGCTCGTAGTAGGCGGCGGCGGTCAACAGCTCGAACTGGGTCACGCGATCGTCCCCGGCCAGGGAGCGGTCGACCAGCTCGGCGGCGCGGGCGGCCCGCTGGATCGCCGCGGCGAACGCCGCCGGCTCCAGATCGGCGTCCTCCACCCTGATCCGCTCGGCGAACGAGACGAGGTGCGGGGACAGGTAGGAGCCCGTGCGCAGGCCGTGCCGGCGCAGGATCGCCGCGGTCATCCGCACGGTCGAGGACTTGCCGTTGGTTCCGACGACATGGATGGAGTCGAAGCGCAGCTGCGGGTTGTCCATCGCGGTCATCAGCCGCCGCATGCGATCCAGGCCGAACCGCATGCCGAACAGCTCGCGGGAGAGGATGTAGCGCTCGGCTTCCTCGGGGGTCACAGGGAATCCAATTCCGCTCGCAGCCGCTCGAGCTTGTCTCGCTCGGCCTGGACGACGTCAGGCGGCGCCTTGGCCACGAATCCCTGGTTACCCAGCTTGCGCTCGGCCCGCTCGATCTCCGCCTCGAGCTTGGCCCGCGCGATCCCTATCCGGTGCTCGGCGCCCTCCAGGTCGACCTCGTCCGAGGGCAGGATCTCGACCGCGCCCCCCGGAACGGGGACGCTCGCGACCGGCTCGGCTCCGTCCGGTTCCGCAGCCCACGACACCCGGGCGAGGCGGGCCAGGTGCTCGCCGGTCTCCTCGTAACCCTCGGCGGCCAGCCGCGCGGGCACCGTGGCCGCGGCCTTGACGCCGGCGAAGTCCCGCCAGCCGCGCAGCGCCTGGACGGCATCGATCACGCGTCGCACGCTGGCCTCGGCAGGCTCGTCGACCACCGCCGCGGGCGCCTCGGGCAGGCCCGCGGCGAGCAGGCCCTCGGCCCCCGGGATGTACCGGTAGATCTCCTCGGTCACGAACGGGATCATGGGATGGGCGATACCCAGCGTCTGCGTCAGCACGTAGAGCAGGTTGGCCTGGACCTCGGTCTCCCCCGCCCGCAGGCGCGGCTTGACGAGCTCGAGGTACCAGTCGCACAGCTCGCCGTAGACGAAGTCGTACAGCCCGAGGGCGGCGTGCGCGAAATCGTAGTCCTCGATCCGCAGGTTGATCTCGCCTCTCGCGCGCTCAAGGCGCGAGAGGATCCAGCGGTCCTCGACCGCGGTCTGCGTCGGCGCGGCCCGAACGTCCGGACCGACCCCCAAAAGGATCAGACGGGCGGCATTCCAGAGCTTGTTTGTGAGCTGCTGCCCCTGGGCGAGGCGCTCCTCGCTGAAGCGGACGTCCTGGGCCGAGGACATGACGTACAGCCCCCAGCGGACCGCGTCGGCGCCGTAGGCCGGGAATTCACCACCGCTCGCGAACACGGGCGGGCGCGGCCCGCCTTCGATCAGGTCGAGCGGGTCGATCCCGGTGCCCAGCGACTTCGACATGCGGCGGCCGTCGGGCGCCTGGATGATCGAGTGCACGTACACGTCGGTGAAGGGGATCTCCCCGCGGAACTCGATGCCCAACATGATCATCCGCGCCACCCACAAGAAGATGATGTCCCGGGCGGTGACCAGGGCGTCGGTCGGATAGAACGCGCGCAGCGCGTCCGTGTCCTCCGGCCAGCCCAGCGCCGCGAACGGGAACAGGCCCGAGCTGAACCAGGTGTCGAGCACGTCAGGGTCACGCTCCCACCCTTCGCCCCGGGGCGCCTCGGTGCCAACGTACGGCTTCTCGCCGTCGCGATACCACACGGGGATCTGGTGGCCCCACCAGAGCTGGCGCGAGATGCACCAGGGCCGGATGTTCTCCATCCAGTTGAGGTAGACCCGCGTGTAGCTCTCGGGCCAGAACCGGACGCGGCCGCTCGTGACGACGTCGATGGCCGGCTTGGCCAGCTCGTCCATGCGCATGAACCACTGCAGCGAGACCAGCGGCTCGATCCGCTCGCCGGAGCGCTGCGAGTGGGGCACCTCGTGGGTGTATTCCTCGGTTCGCGCGACCAGGCCCTGCTCGCGCAGCTCGGCCACGACCGCCGCGCGGGCCTGCTCGACGGTCATGCCGACGAACCGCTCGGGCGCCTCGGCGGTCATCAGGCCGTCCTCGCCGATCACGCTGATCTGAGCCAGGCCGTGCCGGCGGCCGATGTCGAAGTCGTTGGGGTCGTGCCCCGGGGTGATCTTGAGCGCCCCGGTGCCGAACTCCGGCTTGACGTATTCGTCGGCGATGATCTTGAGCTTGCGCCCGACCAGCGGGAGGATCGCCTTCTCCCCGACCAACCGCCGGTAGCGATCGTCGTCGGGGTGCACCGCGATCGCGGTGTCGGCCAGCATCGTCTCGGGCCGCACGGTCGCCACCGTGACCGCTCCCGATCCGGCGGCCAGCGGGTAGTCGATGTAGTACAGCGTGTCGGTGGCCTCGCGGTCCTCGATCTCGAGGTCCGAGATGGCCGATCCCATACCGGGATCCCAGTTGACCATGTAGCGGTCGCGGTAGATGTAGCCCTTCTCGTAGAGCTCGACGAACACCCTCTGGACCGCCCGTGCGTAGGCCTCGTCGAGAGTGAAGCGCTCGTCGTCGTAGTCGAGCGAGGAGCCCAGCCGCTTGAGCTGCTCGATGATCTGTCCGCCGTACTGCTCGCGCCAGCCCCACACGCGCTCGACGAACGCCTCGCGCCCGAGCTGCTCGCGGCTCGTCCCCTCGGCGATCAGCGCCTTTTCGACCTGGACCTGGGTGCCAATCCCGGCGTGATCGGTGCCGAGGATCCACTTGGCCCGCTGGCCGCGCACCCGGTGGTAGCGGATCAGGCAGTCCTGGATCGAGTTGTTCAGGGCGTGCCCCATGTGGAGCACGCCGGTCACGTTCGGCAGCGGGATCGCGATCGAGTAGTTCTCGCTCGGATCGCCCTCCGGCTCGGGGTGGAACAGGCCGCTGTCCAGCCAGACCTGGGCGATCCGCGGCTCGACCTCGGACGGGTCGTAGCGGGTCTTGGCTTCGAGCTCGGAGCGGTCAGGCATGCCGACCGATCAGTCTAGGGAGGCGCGTCCTGACCGGACGGGCCCTCCCCGGCCCCATGGATGCCGTGCGCCAGCGCGGCCCCAAAAACCCAGTTAGGCCGCTTCCTCCTCGGGAACCGGGACAGTCACGAGCGTGGGCGAGGTGCCCTTGTCGATCGTGTCCCGGGTTACGACGCACTTGCGTACGTCCCTCCGGGACGGAAGCTCGAACTGGACCTCGAGGAGGACCTCCTCGATGATCGAGCGCAGGCCGCGGGCGCCGGTCTCGCGCTCGAGCGCGCGGTCGGCGATCGAATGCAGCGCCTCCTCGGCGAACACCAGCTCGATCCCGTCGAACTGGAAGAAGCGCTGGAACTGCTTGACCAGCGCGTTACGGGGCTCGGTGAGGATCTGCATGAGCTCGTCGCGGCTCAGCTGGTGGATCGCGCTCATGACCGGGAGGCGGCCGATGAACTCGGGGATCAGCCCGTACTGGATCAGATCCTCGGGCAGGCAGTGCTCGAAGATCTCGCCGGTGTCGCGCTGATCCTTGGACTGGATCGCGGCCCCGAAGCCGACCCCCTGGTGGCCGATCCGCCGCTCGATCACCTTGTCGAGTTGGGCGAACGCGCCGCCGCAGATGAACAGCACGTTGGTCGTGTCGATCGAGAGGAACTCCTGGTGGGGGTGCTTGCGGCCCCCCTGGGGCGGGACGCTTGCCGTGGTGCCCTCGAGGATCTTCAGCAGCGCCTGCTGGACGCCCTCGCCGGACACATCGCGGGTGATCGACGGGTTGTCCGCCTTGCGGGCGATCTTGTCGACCTCGTCGATGTAGATGATCCCGGTCTCGGCCTTCTTGACGTCGTAGTCGGCGGCCTGAATCAGCTTGAGCAGGATGTTCTCGACGTCCTCGCCGACGTAGCCGGCCTCGGTCAGCGCGGTGGCGTCGGCGATCGCGAACGGGACGTTGAGGATCTTGGCCAGGGTCTGGGCGAGCAGCGTCTTGCCGCAGCCGGTCGGCCCGAGAAGGAGGATGTTCGACTTCTGCAGCTCGATGTCGTTCTCATCGGACTGCATCATCTGGACGCGCTTGTAGTGGTTGTAGACGGCCACCGACAGGCTCCGTTTGGCCTGCTCCTGGCCCACCACGTACTCGTTGAGGACGTCGTAGATCTCCCGCGGCTTGGGGAGATTCTCGATGTCGAAGCTCGGCGGGGCGGTGAGCTCCTCGTCGATGATCTCGTTACAGAGATCGATGCACTCGTCGCAGATGTAGACGCCTGGACCCGCGATCAGCTTCTTGACCTGCCTCTGGGACTTGCCGCAGAAGCTGCACAGCAGCTGCTCGTTGGAGTCGGTCGGACGTGCCATTTGTTGCCCTCTCCCGGAGTTGCCTCGCGCCGCCTTATCCGAAGCCTAAGGGTAGTCCCTCAGTGCTGCGAGATGACGCGGTCGATGATTCCGTACTCCTTGGCCTCCTCAGAGCTCATGAAGTAATCACGTTCGGTGTCGGCTCTAACTTTCTCAAGGCTCTGCCCGGTGTGGTGAGCGATGATCTCGTCGAGCCGCCTCCGGACGTCGATGATCTCCCTGGCGTGGATCTCGATATCGGTCGCCTGCCCCTGAAAAGCCGATGAGACCTGGTGGATGAGGATCTTGGCGTTGGGGAGGGCCATTCGCTTGCCGTTGGCCCCTCCGGCGAGCAGCAGGGCGCCCATGGACATGGCGATGCCCACGCAGATCGTCTGGACATCGGGCTTGATGAACTGCATCGTGTCGTAGATCGCCAGGCCGGCGTAAACCGACCCGCCGGGCGAGTTGACGTAGATCGAAATGTCCTTGTCCGGGTCTTCTGATTCCAGGTGCAGCAACTGGGCCACGATGAGGTTCGCTATCTGATCGTCCACCGGGGTCCCGAGGAAGATAATCCGCTCGTTGAGTAGACGGCTATATATGTCGAAGGCGCGCTCTCCGCGCGAGGTCTGCTCGACAACCATCGGTACGAGTGGGCTCATCGTCCTCGTTCTTTCCCTTCCTCGGCCGGAATCCTGCCGACTGTAGCAACCGGCCCTGCCCGCCTGGCAAGGGTCGCAGTACTTACGTGCAGGTAGCCCTGATGAGGCGCGTCGCCGGACCCTGGTCGGGCGCGCGGCCGAAACCGGGTCAGCTGCCGGGGGTCCAGAGCTGTCCAGACCCGCGCTCGGCCCCTTCTTTGCCGGGGGTCCACAGCTTCTGGCGGGCCTTGGCCTGCTCGACGCTGATCGGAGTGGCCTCCGCCACGAGCAGCTCGACCGCCTGGCGGGTGGCCACTTCCTGGCGGATGCGGTCCAGGCCGCTCGAGCGCAGCCGCTCGAGCAGGTTGTCGACCGTGATGCCCTGGCGCTCGGCCGTCGGCTCGAGTGCCTCGCGGACCTGCTCATCGGTCGGCTCGATGTTCTCGGCCTCGATGATCGCGGCGAGCACGGCGTCGCGCTTGAGTGCCGCGGCGGCCTCGGGCTCGGCCTCGTGGGCCAGGGCCTCCTCGTCGCGGCCCGAGAAGCGCAGGTAGGACTCCTTGGAGACGCCCTGGCGGGCCAGCATCGCCCACGTGTCCTCGAGCAACTCGTGCGCGCGCGCATGAACCAGCTTGTCCGGGACGTCGACCTCGGCCTCGCCGACCGCCGCCTGGATCACGGCGTCCTCGAACTCGCGCTCGACCGCCCGCTCGTCGATCTGGCGCAGGCGCTCGGCGATGTCCTCGCGCAGCTCGGCCAGCGTGTCGAATCCGGCCGCCTCGGAGGCGAACTCGTCGTCGGCCTCGGGGAGGCGCTTCTCCTTGACCTCGTTGACCGTGACCGCGAACTGCGCCTGATGGCCGGCGAGCTCGGTGGCCTGGTAGTCCTCGGGGAAGGTGACGCTCACGGTGCGCTCATCGCCGGCGGTCGTTCCGACGAGCTGCTCCTCGAAGCCGGGGATGAGGCGTCCCGAGCCCAGCTCGAGCAGCTGGTCGCGGCCGGTTCCGCCCTCAAATTCGGTGCCGTCGACCGCCCCCACGTAGTCGATCACCACGTGGTCGCCGGTCTGCGCGGCGCGCTCGACCGTCTCCAGCGAGGCCAGGCGGTCGCGCAGGCGCTCGATCTCCTGGTCGATCTGCTCGTCCTCGACCGTGGTCTCCCGCCGGCCCACCTCGAGGCCCTTGTACTGGCCGAGTTTGGCCGCCGGCCGGACGCCGATCTCGATCGAGAACTGCAGCGGCTGTCCCTCGGCGGGGAGCTCACTCGGCACGTCCAGGTCGGGCTCGCCGACGGGCGCGATGCCGGCGCCGTCGATCGCGTCGGCGTACCACGTCCCCAACGCGCTGCGGAGGGCCTCGTCGAGCACGGCCTCGCGGCCGAGCCGGCGGATGACCACCGGGGGCGGGACCTTGCCCTTGCGGAAGCCCGGTACGCGCATCTGGCGGCCGAGCTCGCGCGCCGTCTGCTGGATCCGGCGCTCGATCTCCTCGGGAGCGACCTGGGCCTGGACTCGTACGCGGGAGTCGGGCAGCTCGGTGACGGTGGTGGTGACGGTGTCGGTCATTTGCGTCGTTGGCGAGACGATAGTGGTTGGTCAGCGGGCGGCACTGCGCCGGCGCTGGGCGATCCGCCAGCGCGCGTATATGACCAGCAGCATCGAGACGTCGAGGAGCCCGGCCACGAGGAACGCGGCCGGTCCTGTCACCGCCCGGCCAGCCAGCCGTTCGAGCATGCGTTGGTCCTTACTCGGCCATCGTGACCGAGCCGACCGGCTGTCCGGTCCGGCTGCTTCCCCGCAGCAGGGATCGGATCTCGCGCAGGGCGACCGGCAGCGTGGTGTTGTCGTAGATCCGCGACGCCCGGATGTCGGCGACCATCCCCAGGGCCCGGTCGAGCGTCTCCCGGTGGGCCTCGCTCCAGAGGTCGATCGCCGCCTGCGGATCGGAGTCCGCGCCACCCGTCCCGAGCACCCTGCGGGTGAGCTCCCGGTAGAGGTTGAACAGGTCGTCGCGCAGCGCCGCCCGTGCCAGCGCCTGCCAGCGGTTGGCGCGCGGCAGCTCGATGACCCGCTCCCTGAGCCAGTTGAGCTCGAGCCGCGAGCCCAGCCGGAAGTAGACCTTGAGCACGTCCTCGGGGTCGCGCTCGGTCGCGGAGGCCACCTCGACGATGTCGAACAGGGCGAGCATCGACTGCATCCCAGCCGTGCGGCGGGCCAGCTCGGGTGGGACGCCGGCGTGCTCGAGCTCGGCCGCGCGCCCGTCGAAGGCCTCGCGGTCTTCGCCCTCCAGCGCATCGGGCAGCGCCGCGGCCATCATCTCAGCCCCGGGCTGGAAGCGTCTGATCGTCTGGGCGATGCTCACCTGGTAGGGGTTGGCCCGCACCAGCCAGCGGGTCGAGCGCTCGACGAGCCGCCGGGCCTCGATCAGCATCTCGACCTGGGTGCCGGCCGAGACCTCGTTGTCCAGGCGCTCGACGGCGTCCCAGTAGGAGCGCATGTCGAGCACCTCGCGAGCCGCCGCATAGGCGCGGGCCAGGACGGCGGGCAGGGCGCCGGTCTCCTCGAGCAGGCGGAACGCGAACGTGGTGCCGGCCCGGTCGACCAGCTGGTTGGCCACCACCGTGGCGATTATCTCGCGCTTCAGGCGGTGCTTCTTCATCTGGTCGCTGAAGCGCTCGGGCAGGGGAGGCGGGAAGTAGCGCTCGAGGTCGTGGGCCAGGAAGGCGTCCTCGGGCAGGTCTGAGTCGAGCAGCTGCCTGTAGAGGTGGATCTTCTGGTAGGCCATGACCACGCCGAGCTCGGGCGCGACCAGGCCTTGGTGGGCGGCCTTGCGCTCGTCGATCGTGTCGTCTGATGGGAGGAACTCGATCTCGCGGTTGAGCCCGGCGCTCTGCTCGAGATGGCGGATCAGCCGCGCGTGGACGTCGACCATCGGCGCCGTCTGCGCCATGGCCAGGCTGAGCGCCTGGGTCTGCGTGTAGCTGCCGTAGAGGACCTGCTCGCCGACCGCCTCGGTCATCTCGACCAGCAGCTCGTTGCGCTGCTTGAACGTTATGTCGCCGTCGGCGATCAGCCCGTCGAGCAGGATCTTGATGTTGACCTCGTGGTCGGAGCAGTTCACGCCGGCCGCGTTGTCGATCGCGTCGGTGTTGACCCGCCCACCCTTGCCGTCGGGGCCGCCGGTCAGGGTGTACTCGATGCGAGCTTTCTGCGTGAAGCCGAGGTTGCCGCCCTCGCCGACCACCCTGCAGCGCAGGCTGTTGGCGTCGACGCGGAGAACGTCGTTGGCCTTGTCGCCCACGTCGGCGTTCGACTCGGTCGAGGCCTTCACGTAGGTCCCGATGCCGCCGTTGTAGAGCAGGTCGACCGGCGCCTTGAGGATGGCCTTGATGAGCTCGTTGGGCGCGAGCTTCTCGGTGTCGATGTTCAGCGCCTCCCGAGCTTGCTCGGACAGCTTGATCGACTTGGCGCTTCGCGAGTAGATCCCTCCGCCCTCTGAGATGACCGACTCGTCGTAGTCGCTCCAGGCCGAGCGGGGCAGCTCGAACAGCCGCTTGCGCTCCTCGTAGCTGCGTTCGGGGTCCGGGTCGGGGTCGATGAACACGTGCATGTGGTTGAACGCCGCGATCAGCCTGGTGTGGCGCGAGAGCAGCATCCCGTTGCCGAACACGTCGCCGGACATGTCGCCGATGCCCACCGCGGTGTAGTCGGTGGTCTGGATGTCGGTGCCGAGCTCGCGGAAGTGGCGCTTGACCGACTCCCAGGCGCCGCGGGCGGTGATGCCCATGGCCTTGTGGTCGTAGCCCTGCGAGCCGCCCGACGCGAAGGCGTCGCCCAGCCAGAAGCCGTAGTGGTTCGAGACCTCGTTGGCGATGTCGGAGAAGGTCGCGGTGCCCTTGTCCGCGGCCACGACGAGGTATGGGTCGTCGTCGTCGTAGCGGACCAGGCGCTTTGGTGGCACGACCTCGCCCTCGACGATGTTGTCGGTCACGTCGAGCATGCCCGACAGGAAGATCTTGTAGCAGGCGATGCCTTCGTTCAGGAGCGCCTCGCGCCCGCCTTCGGTTGGAGGCCGCTTGACCACGAAGCCGCCCTTCGCGCCGACCGGGACGATCAGGGCGTTCTTGACCATCTGGGCCTTCATCAGGCCGAGAACCTCGGTGCGGAAGTCCTCGCGGCGATCCGACCAGCGGATCCCGCCGCGGGCCACCTTGCCGCCGCGCAGGTGGACCGCCTCGACACGCGGCGAGTAGACGAAGATCTCGAACTGAGGCCTGGGCAGCGGCAGGACCGGGATCCGCTCGGAGTCGAGCTTGAACGACAGGTAGGCGTGGTGCTTGCCGTCCGCGGTTGTCTGGAAGGCGTTCGTGCGGACGATCGCGCGGACCACTGACAGGAAGCTGCGCAGGATCCGGTCCTCGTCGAGGCTGGGGACCGCGTCGAGCGCCTCCTCGATCTCGGTCCCGATCCGCTCGGCTGTGTCGCGGTCGTTGCGGTCGGGGTCCAGGCGGGCCTGGAAGAGCTCCACCAGCAGCCGCGCGATGTCGGGATGTCCGATCACCGTACGCTCGATGTAGGCATCCGAGAAGCCGAGCCCGCCCTGGCGCAGGTACTTGGCCACTGCTCGGATGATCGACACCTGCCGGCCCGTCAGCGTGGCGGCCAGGATCAGGCCGTTCAGCTGGTCGTCCTCGAGCTCGCCCCGCCACACGCCGACGAAGGCGTCGTGCAGCAGGTCGCGGACGCGCTCGGTGTTGGCGGGATCGGCCTGCAGGCCGAAGTCGTAGATCCACGCGGGCTTGCCGTCGCTCGGCGTGATCTCGTAGGGGCGCTCGTCGGCAACCTTGGCGCCCAGGTGCTCGAGCGTCGGCAGCACGTCGGACAGCAGCACGTCACCCGAGCTGAACAGCTTGAGGCGCACCATCCCCTCGGGCGCCTCGAGCGGCCGGTAGAGGCTGGTGAGCGGCTCGTCGGTCGACGCCAGCTCCTCGATGCGGGCGATGTCGGCCACCGCCGAGCGGGCCACCCAGTCGGCCTGGTAGCCGGCCGGGAATGCGCGCTCGTAGCGCTTGAACAGCTTGGTCCCGTCCTCCTCGCCGTGCTCCTCGAGCAGCACGTCGCGCATGTCGTCGGTCCAGGCACGGACCGCGTGCACGAGCCGGGTCTCGATCGTGGCCACGTCGTATTCGTTTGCGGGCTCCTCGCCGCAGCGGATGATGTAGTGCACGCGCGCGAGGCGCGACTCGCTCAGCTGGAGCGTCCAGTCGAGGGCGACGCCGTGGAGTGCGTCAAGCAGGATCCGGCCCACCCGCTCGCGGTTCTCCGTGTTGAAGCGGTCGCGCGGGATGCACACCAGGCACTCCACGAAGCGCTCGAGCGGGTCGCGCCACATGAACAGCCGCAGGCGCTGGCGCTCGCCGAGGCCGAGGATGCCGATGGCCACGCCAAACAGCTCCTCGGCCTCCATCTGGAACAGCGAGTCGCGCGGGTAGGACTCGAGGATCTCCTCGAGCGCCTTGCGGTCGTGGCTGGCCGGGGGAAAGCCGGCGTGCTGGACCACGCCCTGGACCTTGCTGCCGATGATCGGGATCGAGCGCGGGCTGGCCTTGTAGGCGGCGGTCGTGTACAGGCCCAGGAAGCGCCGCTCCCCGATCACCGTCCCGTCCTCGTCGTACTTCTTGACCGCGATGTAGTCCAGGTACGCCGGGCGGTGCACCGGCGAGGCCGAGTTGGCCTTGGTCAGCAGCAGGATCTGGGGCTGGCGGCCGTACGCCACCGCCTTGGGGCTGAGCTTCTTGGGCGGCTTGATGGAGGCTCCTCGCAGGATCCCGAGTCCCGAGCCGTCGACCGCCTTCAGAAGCGTGTCGCTGCCCTCCGCGACCAGGTCGTACTCGCGGTAGCCGAGGAACGTGAAGTTGTCGTTGGCCAGCCAGCGCAGGAACTCCTTGGTCTCCTTGACCACGGCCTCGTCGACCGGCGGCGGATGCTCGTCGAGCTCGTCGCTCAGCCCCGTGGCGCGGGCGCGCATGGCCTGCCAGTCCTCGGTGGCCACGCGCACCTGGTCGAGGATCTTCTCGATACCGCGGCGCAGCTCGTCGAGCAGCTCGCGGTCGTGCTCGCGGCCGACCTCGGCGTGAAGGATCGACTCGGGGATCGTGTCGCTCTCGTCGGTGTCCGGGTCGTGGACGTCGACGATGTGGCCGTCGCCGTCGCGGCGGACCCTTACGACCGGGTGGATCACCAGGTGGATGCCGTGGCCCTTGCGGGTCAGGTCCATCGTCACCGAGTCGACGATGAACGGCATGTCGTCGGAGACGATCTCGATCACCGTGTGCGGCGACTGCCACCCGTGCTGCTCGAACACCGGGTTGTACACCCGCACCTTGGCCTCGCCAGGCGCGCGCTCCTGGGCCAGGTTCCAGTGCGCCACCGCTGCGCCGTACAGATCCAGCGGGTTGCGGTCGGCCAGATCCTCGGCCGGGACCCATTGGTAGTACTGCCGGACGAACGCCTCACACGGCTGCTGCTGGTCCGCCGGCAGCCGCTCCCGTATCCGTTCGCAGACCGTGTCGATCAGCTCGGACTCGAGGTCTGCCCCCTTTACCGCCATGTCGAGACCTCCTCGGTTTCCTTGCGCTCCTTCATGTCGGGATCGCCTCGTCCTGCATTCCTCCATCCCGGGCTGCGACCGGCAACAGCCGCGCGGACCGGAGCGTACTCCGCGCCGGGTCGCGTTGCACCACATGAGATCGGCCGCCCAGCGGGCGGTGGCGGGCTCGCCCGCTCGCGCCACCGGCCCTTCGCGCCACCGTCCCCGGTCGCGCCACCGTCCCCGGTCGCGCCACCGTCCCGGTCGCGCCGAGGGTAGCCCCTCCCCGGTCCATCCGCGCCCTAGGCGAACATATGTTCGCGTGACCAGCGACGGCAATCCCTATGCCCGCTTCCGGCGGGCGCTCGAGACCGGGAACGAGACCCTGGTCGTGGCGGCCGCCCGCGAGTTGCCCCAGGTCTCGCTCGACGACGCCCTGCGCATCTGCCTGGTCCTGCGCGGCGGCGACCCGGCGCGCTACGAACGCGCCGCCGTGCGGTGGCTGGGCCGGTTCGCGCTGGAGGCGCGAGGGGTGACGATCCAGGACCTGCGGCTGGCCGCTCAGGCGCTCGACGACCTGCCGGCCCGCGCCGCCGAGGCGATGGAGCGCCTGCAGCGGATTTGCCTGGCGCGAGGGGTGGGGTGAGTGGTGGCGTACTTCCCCGCCGGGCGCCTGTCCGCGCGGGCGATCGCGCCGGCGACGCGACGTGCACAACATGACAATCGGGGCGAGCAGCGTCGGCCGTGTCATGTCCTGCACGCCTGTGATGCACAACATGGCACGGTCTGCTGCTCACATCTCCATTGGCAGGTTGTGCACGTCAACTCCGGGCCCGCGTGCCCGATGACGGCGCCCAGTTCCTCCGTTAGGTTGCATCCGTGCTGCCCGAGTGGCCACCCGGCACGGTCATGGTCCTCGCCACCGCCGGCGAGACCCCGCACGCGATCCCGGTCTCCGCCGCGGTCCGGGCGGGGCCTCGCCTCGCGCTGGTCGGCCTGGCCGGCAGCCGCGGCTCGCTGGCGCGCCTGCGGGCCGACCCGCGCGTCGCGCTCACGATCATCGCGCAGGATCTCGCCGTGACCGCGCACGGACACGCGCGGGTGCTCGACGAGGCACTTGCCGACGGCGTGGTGGCGGTCGCGATCGAGGTGCAGGAGGTCCGGGACCACGACCGGCCGACGTTCACGATCGAGGCCGGCGTGCGGTGGCGCTGGACCGATCCGGAGGCCGAGCGTCGCGACGCGGAGGTTCGCGCGGCGCTGGCGCGGCTGGCGGCGCGTCGAGCGGCGCACGACTGATCGCGCCCCCGTGCGCGCGGCGCCGGCGCGTCGAGCGGCGCACGACTGATCGCGCCCCCGTGCGCGCGGCGCCGGCGCGTCGAGCGGCGCACGACTGATCGCGCCCCCGTGCGCGCGGCGCCGGCGCGTCGAGCGGCGCACGACTGATCGCGTCCCGGTGCGCGCGGCGCCGGCGCGTCGAGCGGCGCACGATTTGACCCGCGCCGCGCGGCTCAGTCGGGCAGCAGCGGCACCCACACTCCGGGATCGCGGCCCACGAGTACCCCGCGCGTGATCGCCTTGGAGCCGAACCGGTCGCGCACCTGGTCGACAACCGCGTCGAGGTCGCGGGCGTGGTCGAACGGCAGCACCAGTTGCACCGCGCCCACGTCCGAGAGGTTCGTGAGCGCGATGCCGATCAGCGTGAGGCCGCGCCGCTCGATGATCGGCCGGGACGCCCTGAGCAGCCCGGTGGCGGTCTGGAGGATCGTGTGTGTCTGATCGGTCGCTTCGGGCATCGTGTAGGACCGGGTCGCGCGCGTGAAGTCCTCAAAGCGCATCCGCAGGACAACCGTGCGGCACACCCGATGGGCTGCCCGGAGCCGCCGCGACACCCGGTCGACCAGCGCGAGCAGCGCGCCGGCCAGTTCCTCCTGCGAGCGGCGCCGCCGCCCCAGGGCGCGCTGGGCGCCGATCGAGCGGCGCCGGCGGCGAATCTCTACCGGCCGCGGGTCGTAGTTGTGGGCGAGGGCGTGGAGGTGGCGGCCGGACGCGCGCCCCAGCATCAAGACGAGCTCGCGCTCGGCGAGGAGCGCCACCTGCCCGACGGTGGTGATCCCGCGCTGGTGGAGCTTCTCGGCGGTCACCCGACCCACGCCCCACAGCCGCTCGACCGGCAGCGGATGCAGGAAATCGAGCTCCCGCTCGGGCGCAACGGACAGGAGGCCGTCGGGCTTGGCCACAGCGCTCGCCACCTTGGCCAGGAACTTCGTGCGGGCGACCCCGACGGTGATCGGCAGGCCGACCTCCTCGCGGATCCGCCGGCGCAGGCGGACCGCGATCTCGACCGGCGTGCCCGAGATGTGATCGAGCCCTCGGACGTCGAGGAACGCCTCGTCGATGGACAGCCCTTCGACCACCGGCGCCGTGTCCTCGAACACCTTGAACACCGCCTTGCTCGCATCCGAGTAGGCGGACATCCGGGGCGGGACGACCACCGCGTCCGGACACAGCTGGCGTGCCCGGTGGCCGCCCATCGCCGTGCGGACCCCCCGCGCCTTCGCCTCGTAGCTCGCGGCCAGCACCACGCCCGCTCCGACGATGACCGGCCGCCCCCTCAGTCGCGGGTCGTCGCGCTGCTCGACCGAGGCGTAGAACGAGTCGAGATCGGCGTGCAGGATCGAGGCCTTCGGGCATGGCACGAACATATGTTCGTGCCATGCCCGGACGGACTTAGCTCACCTCACGCGTGCGAGGGCGCGGTCCCGCACACGACCCCGCGCGGAAGCTCGCGCCGCGTCAGATCGCAGAGCCCCACGGCGAGCCATCGCCGCCGTGAGCGAGCAGCCCACGCACTGGTCGGGTCGGTTCCCCGCGATCAGGGTGTTCACCCGGACGACCGGGAACGTGGTGAACATTCCGCCACCGTGCCGCGGGATGCCCGGGCTGGCCTCGAGCGCGTTTCCGACCACGCTCGAGCTCACGAGCGTGAGGACGGGCGGACCGGTGACGAGGTCGCCGTTCCAGATGCCCCCGCCCTGCGCCGTGCCGTCGGGACCGTCGGCGAGAGCCGTGTTGCGGCTGACCACGACGTGATCGAACGTGAGCAGGGTGTTGTTGAACACGCCGCCGCCCAGGACCTCTGCCGACCCGGTGTCGCTGCGCGCCAGGGTGAGGTTCTCGCTGATCAAGGAGTTCTTGACGGTCGTCAGATCGGTGTCGAAGATGCCCAGTCCGCCCGTCGTGCTGGCGTCGCCGCCGGGGCTGAACGTGGTGGCCACGTTCCCGACGACGCTCGTGTTGGCGATCGTTCCCGACCCATCCACCTCGAGCGCCGTACCGACCGGCGCCACATCCGCCACAGTCTGCGCCGTCGTCGCCGTCAGGTTGTGGTCGACGTGGCTGTCGCGCATGGTCAGCGGACTGGCGCCGATCAAAAAGCCGGCGTCGATCGAGCTGGCCTCGCCCTGCAGGTCGTTCGAGATCGCCGCGTTGTCGTCGATCGTGCTCCGCTCGATCGTGGTCGGGATGTTGTCTCCGACGTGGACGCCCCCGCAGTTGGCCAGCACCACGAAATTCCCATCGCTCGAGAACACCTGGACGGTGGTGTCAAGACGGCTGACGTTGCCGTTGACGACGCTGTCGCGGAGGACGAAGCTGCACAGAGGCCGGGGCGAGACGCACGTGTCGGGGCCGGAGAAGAAGTTGTCGACCATGATCCCGGCGCCCTCGGAGAATCGACCCTCGGGGGTGCCGGCTTTGCCGGCCTGCGCCCGGTTGCCCGTGACCACGCTGTGATCGACGGTGAGCGTCCCGTCTTGGCTGTAGATCCCGCCACCATCGGCATCGCTGACGAGCGCTCCGCTCGCCTGGTTGCCGGCGACGAGGCTGTCGCGAACGGTTACGTTGCCCCAGCTGTCGATCCCGCCTCCGCCGGCGTGGGCGAACTTGCAGTCGCTCATCTCATCGCACGGTCCGACTTCGATCTCGGTTGACGGCGTCGCCACGTTGCCCGTGATCGCGCTGCCGATGATGGTCAGCGTCGCGAGGGCGGCGCCGTCCGCCGGCTCGGGCACGTACACGCCGCCTCCCAGCGCCTCAAACGTGATGCCGAAGGCGGAATGGGTGACGCCACCGGTGATCGTCACGTCGCGGATCGTCACCGTCGGCTCACCGGAACCGCCTTCCGTTCCGACCGTGATCACTGGGCCGCCGCCCTTGATCGTTGTTCGCCCGGCCCCCGCCCCGTCCAAGGTCAGGTTCTTGGTGATGCCAAAACCGCCCCGGTAGGTCCCCTCCGCGACACTCACGCGGTCGCCGTCGTGTGCGGCCGCCACGGCGTCGGACACCTGGCCGTAGGCACAGCCGTGCGGACACACGTGCAGCGTCGCCGCGGAGGCGGTGCCCGCGGCGAGCCATGCCGACGCCATCAACACGACCGCGATCGCGACACTCGAGCTCCCCAGCCTGGGTGGCCGACGAAGGCTCGATCGATTACTCGGCACGGCCCGGCAGGTCAGTCGCATCATCACGCGCCCCTCCATGTAGTGGCAGATGTCCGGAGACGGTTGCTGGATGCCTTCCAGCGGGGCGCGACCGTACCCGGGGCCCGGTTGCAGTTCGGTAAACGCCTGCCTTACGGGCCCTCCGTCCGGTGGTAGGGTTCCCGCCGGGCAACTGAAGAGGGGCTGTGGAATATCGGATTCTTGGTCCGCTCGAGGTGGTCGAGCATGGACACAAGCTGCCGCTGGGCGGCGTCCGCCAGCGCGCCCTGCTGGCCGTCCTGCTGCTCCATCGCCGCGAGGTCGTCTCCGTCGATCATCTGATCGAGGCGCTCTGGGGGGACAACCCTCCGCTGACCGCGGCCAAGACCATCCAGGTCTACGTCTCCCGGTTGCGCAAGGTGCTCGGCGCGGAGATCCTCGAGACGTGCGGCCGGGGCTACCGGCTCGCGATCGATTCGGGGCGCTGTGACCTCGACCGCTTCGACGCGCTTCTCGCGCGAGGAAGGGAGGCTGTCGAGTCCGAGAACCGTGCACTGGCGGTCGAGGCGCTGCGTGACGCGCTCGCGCTGTGGCGGGATCCCGGTCTGGATGAGTTCTCCGGCGAGCCGTTCGCCGAGGCGGAGCTCGCCCGCCTCGTCGAGGCGCGCCTCACGGCGCTTGAGGACCGCATCGACGCCGAGCTCGCGATGGGCCGAGGACCCGAGCTCGTGCGCGAGCTCGAGCAACTCGCCGCGGAGCATCCGCTGCGCGAGCGACCGGCGGCGGCGCTCATGCTGGCTCTCTACCGGGCGGGCCGGCAGGCAGATGCGCTCGCGGTCTACCGCGCGACTCGCGAACGGCTGGTCGACGAGCTCGGGCTCGAGCCCTCGCCCAGCCTCCGAGAGCTGGAGAGCCGCATCCTCAGGCACGACCCGTCGCTCTCGCCGCCGCGGCCCGCAACCCCCAGCGGGAGCCGTCGCGCTGCGGTCAAGCGCCGAGCCGGGATCATGGTGGCGCTGTTCGTCGCCGTCGCCGTCGCCGGCGTCCTCCTGGGGGCGGGAAGGCCGCAGGCGCTCCCGGCGACGCTCGGCAACGCGAACGGCCTGGTTGCCCTGAGCAAGCAATCGGGCAGGGTAGTTGGGGCGATGCGTGTCGCCGGCGCGGTGGCCGCCGTCGGCAGCGGCTCGGGATCGGTCTGGGCGGCGGTGCCGGGGGTCGGGTGCGGTGTCCCGCATCGATCCGCGGTCGACGCTTACGGTCGACCGGATCCCGCTGGACGGGGAGCCGGGCAACGTCGTCAGCGGCGCCGGCTCCATCTGGGTCGCGAGCACGGTTGACGCGACGCTCACGCGCATCGATCCCGACACCGAGCGCATTACGCAGACCGTCGGGCTGCCGGGCTCGAATCTCGGCGCGCTCGCCTACGGTGCCGGGAACCTATGGGTGGCCGACTCCGTGGCGCGGAGGTTGTTCGAGGTCGACCCGGCGAGCGGCTCCCTGCGGCGAAACCTCGCGATGGACCTCAGACCGAGCGGCGTGATCGTGGCCGCCCGCGCCGTGTGGGTCGCGGGCTACGACAGCGCGACGATCGAGAAGCTCGACCCGGTCTCCGGACGCGTGATCGGCCGGGTGCGGGTTGGCGATGGTCCTGTCTCACTCGCGTACGGGGCCGGGAGCATATGGTGCGCCAACACCCTCGACGCCACGGTCTCCAGGGTCGACCCAGGGCGCATGAGAGTCGCCGCGACGATCCCCGTCGAGAGCGACGCCACCGCGCTCCTCGCCACCGGCGGCGCGGTCTGGGTAGCCAGCGGGCGTGCCGGCACCGTGTCTCGCATAGATCCGACGAACGACCGGATCGCGGCGGCCGTCAGGGTGGGCGGCAGCCCGACCTCGCTGGCCTCGACGGGAGGCAGGCTCTGGGTCGGCGTGGATGCGGGTGCGGGAGCCCACCGAGGCGGGACGCTTGTGCTGGTGACTACGCAGAGGTTCGCCTCGGTTGATCCGGCGTTCTACGACGTCGCCAACAGCCCGCAGTTCATCGGGCTGATCTACGACACGCTGGTCACCTTCGAGCACAGTGGCGGCGCCGACGGCCTCCGGCTCGTGCCCGATCTGGCGCTCTCGCTTCCGAGCCCGACGCGTGACGGCAGGAGGTACACGTTCCGACTCAGACCCGGGATCCGCTACTCCAACGGCCGGCCGGTGCGGGCGGGCGACTTCCGTCGGGCGCTCGAGCGGTTGTTCGAACTCGAGTCCCCCGGCGTCAGCTTCTTCGCCGGCATCGTCGGCGCGGCGGGCTGCAAGGCGCGTCCGGGCCACTGCGATCTGTCGCGCGGAATCGTCACCGACGATCGCACGGGCACGATCGTGTTCAACCTGATCGCGCCCGATGCGGATTTCCTCGACAGGCTCACCTTGCAGGGGTTCTCGGCCCCGGTTCCGCCGAGCGCTCCCGGCCACCCGGACAGCTCGGCCCTACCGCCGGGCACCGGCCCGTACAAGATCGCGGCCGTCAACGGACGCGGGGTCAGGTTGGTGCGCAATCCGTGGTTTCGCGAGTGGTCAGGAGCCGCCCAGCCCGAGGGCAACCCCGACGCGATCGTCTGGCGGCTCGTGGCGTCGGCACGGGCAGCGGTCGAGCAAGTCGCGGACGGGCGGGCGGATTGGTTCTTCGGGCTCGTTCCGGCAGATCAGTACCGCCGCCTCGAGCTGACGTCGCCGAGCCGCCTTCATTCGAGTCCGCAGTTCGCGATCGACTTCGTGCACCTGAACACTCACCTCGCTCCGTTCGACGATGCTCGCGTCAGAGAGGCGTTCAACTACGCCGTCGATCGGCGCACTCTCGTCCGCCTCTACGGCGGCCCGAGCTTCGCGACGGCGACGTGTCAGCCGCTGGCTCCGGGCTTGCCCGGGTACAGACGCTACTGCCCCTACACGATCAACCCGGGCCGCTCCGGCACGTGGACCGCTCCGGATCTGCGCAAAGCCCGACAGCTCGTGAAACGGTCGGGAACCCGAGGCGAGCGCGTGGACATGTGGGGAGCCGTCGACGAGAGCTACATCCCCGCCGCGGTTCCGAGGTACCTCGCGGGCGTCCTGCGGTCGCTGGGATACCGCGTCAAGCTTCATCTCGCGGTGTTGGCTACGGTCACCCAGGCAGCGCGACGGCAGCACCAGGTCTCGGTCGACGGCGATTGGATCTCCGAGTACCCGGCGCCCTCGTCTTACCTTCCCCAGTTCTTCAGCTGCGATGGCGGCAACAGCAACGGCTACTACTGCGACCCGCGGTTGGACGCCAAGATGCGTAGCGCGCTGCGCCTCGAGGGCCGGGACCCGGCAAGGGCGAGCCGGCTCTGGACGGCCATCGACCACCGGCTCACCGACGACGCGGCTTGGGTCCCGACGGTGGACCTGAGCGAGGTCGACCTGGTGTCGAGTCGGCTGCGCAACTACCAGTACAACCCCGTGTGGGGCTTCCTGGCCGACCAGAGCTGGCTGAACTAGCCAATGTGCTCAGCTCCTCGAGTCGGGGTGTGAGACGGCCGGCTCGACCGTCCCGGTGGCCGCCGCCCGCGCCGCGGCGTCACCTCCTCCGGGGCCTCGCAGGATCCAGGCACAGCCAACCGCGATCACGGCTCCCACCAATGGGCCGGCCACGTACGCCCAGTACGCGCTCCAGTCGCCCGCCACGAGCGCCGGTCCGAACGAGCGCGCCGGATTCATCGACGTGCCGCTGACCGGAGCCGCCCACAGCCCGGCCAGCGCGATGTACCCGCCGACGCCGAGGGCGCCGATCGTGCCCACGTTCTGAGCGGCCGACGCCGTGCCCAGGATCACGCTCACGAGTCCTCCGGTCAGCGCGATCTCCATCAGGAACGCCTGCCAGGCGTGGTATCCCGGCCCGGGCAGCGTGGCGCCGAGATGCTCGACGTTGCCGAAGACGCCCAGCAGAAACAGGCACGCCAGCGTCGCTCCGAGAAGCTGCGCCAGCACGTACCACGGCACCCGATGCCACGGGAAGTCGCCCCGCAACGCGAACGCCAGCGACACGACCGGGTTGAGATGGGCACCCGAGACCGCGCCCATGAACAGGATGGTCGCGAGGACCATCAGCCCCGGCGCGACCACGGCGGCCGCCAGGCTGACCTCGCCCTTCGCGTGCAGCAATCCGCCGCCGGCGGCCGCCAGCACCAGCAGAAACGTGCCGAGCACCTCCGAGAACAGTCTCCGGTACGCGAGCGAAGGATCCGCGAACTCATCCGGCGAGCCGAACGCCAGCCACGCCCGATATCGGGCACGGCCCTCATGCGTCGTCGCCTGAGGGGAAGGCGGGCTCGAGCCAGACACCGACAAGGAGTTCGGCGATCATCCCTCCGTCCCTCTCGGGCTGCGGCGTGGCCACCACTGCCTGACCGCTCAACATCTTCTCTAGGAGACCCCATGGCCCTGACCGACGAGCAAGCCCGCGTGAAGGCCGCCTACGAGGCGGTGAAGGATGTCTTTCCGACCGCCGCCTACGCGTACGTGCTGGCCTGCCGCCGCCAACTCCCTGAGGTCGACTCCCCCGAGGCGCTGGCCGAGTACCGCAAGCTTGCCGACGAGGCGGAGGCGCTGGCCGCGATGGTCGCCACCAGCGGCCAGGCCGCCTGACCGCGAGGGGCGATCGCGCGGGCCATATCGGATGTGTCAGCCGACAGCGGTGATGCGCAGCCGGCGCACGCCCTTGGGCGTGTTGACCTCGACGACGTGACCGACGCCGCGGCCGTTCAGCGCAGCTCCGATGGGCGATTCGACCGACAGCGCCCCCGCCGACGGGTTGGCGTCATGGGAGGCGACCAGCCGGACGCTCTGCGCCTGGCCACCTCGCTCGTCCTCGAAGGTGACGGTCGCGCCGAACCGGGCCGTGCCGTCGGTTCCCGCGCCCGCCTCGACCACCTCGGCGTTGAGCAGCTTCTCGCGCAGGCGCAGGATCCGGGTCTCCAGACGCGACTGGGCCTCCTTCGCGGCGTGGTACTCGGAGTTCTCCTTGAGGTCGCCCCACTCCCGGGCGGTCTTGATCTGCTCGACCACCTTGGCGCGCTCCTCGGTCTCCAGCCGGTGCAGCTCGGCCCGGAGCTGCTGCTCGCCCTCGGCGGTCATCGGGCTGCTCTCAGTCATCCGGGCTTCTCCTTCGCTCGAGTTGGCGGCGGCTTCAGACGGTGCTCCTGCCAGAAACCGCCGAGGCTGACCTTCCCTCCCGGCGCCCGTTCCACACGCGGGCCGCGCGCCGTCCGACCCCTGAGCGTAGCTGGGGGTGTGTCTCCGCCGACTGCTGACCTGGCCCGCGAAAATCGAGGGCAATGGCCCCAGCCGATGGTGAACTACTCGACCGCCGCGCCCTCAACCGGGCGACTCTGGCGCGCCAGCTGCTGCTCGAGCGGGCTCGGCTGCCTGCCGTCGCAGCGCTCGAGCGTCTGGCGGGAATGCAGGCGCAGGCGCCGCACGCTCCGTACGTGGGCCTGTGGTCGCGGCTGGAGGATTTCCGCGCCGCGGAGCTCGCGGAGTTGATCACCGGGCGGCTGGCGGTGCGGGCCCCACTGATGCGCGCCACCCTTCACCTGGTCACCGACCGCGACTTCCTGCGGCTGCGCCCGGTGCTGCAACCGGTGCTCGAGAGGTCCTTCGCCGGCTCGCCGTTCGACATCGCGGGCATCGACAGGCAGGCGCTGCTCGAGGCCGGCCGGGCGCTGCTGGACAAGCGACCGCGAACCCGCCCCGAGCTCGGGACCGCCCTCGGCGAGCGCTGGCCGGACCGCGACGCGGCCTCGCTCGCGCAGGCGATCACCTATCTGGTGCCAGTCGTGCAGGTACCGCCCCGGGGTGTCTGGGGCAGCGGCGGCGCGGCCCGCTGGACCACCGCCGAGACCTGGCTCGACCACCCGGCTGCCCCCGGCGCCTCGCGCGAGGATGTCGTCCTGCGCTACCTCGCGGCGTTCGGTCCGGCGACGATCCGCGACGTCCAGACCTGGTCGGGCCTGACCCGGCTCGCCGAGGTGATCGACCGGCTCCGGCCGAAGCTGCGCACGTTTCGCGATGAGCGCGGCTGCGAGCTGTTCGACCTGCCGGACGCGCCGCGCCCGGATCCCGTCGCGCCCGCCTGGCCCCGGTTCCTCCCCGAGTACGACAACCTCCTGCTCTCTCATGCGGACCGCAGCCGTTTCATACCGGGCGGCGAGCGGGTCCCGCTCCCTCCCGGCCTCGGCGCGCGCACCGGCACCCTGCTCGTGGACGGGTTCGTACGGGCGACCTGGACGATCCGGCGCCGAGGCCCCTGCGCTGTCCTGCAAATCGAGGGGTTCGATCGGCTGCATCGCCACCGCGAGGCAATCCGCGAGGAGGGCGCCCGCCTGCTCGGCTTCGCCGCCGCAGACGCCGGCGATCACGACGTCAGCTTCACCGCACGGTCAGGGTGAAGGCGACGAAGCGGCTGTCTCGATCGCGGCGACCAGCGCGTCGGTGAGCGCCTCGAGCTCGAGCCGGTGTTCGGTGCCGGCGGCGATCCGCACGAACGGCGTGCCGCAGTCAGCGCGCGCCGCGGCCAGGTAGATACGAGTCGTGTCGAACCCGAAGCTCGACCCGGCCAGCAGGCTCACGCCCCGGCGCTTCGCCTCGTCCACGGCCTCGGAGACCAGCCGGCGCTGGCGCCCTAGCTGCCGCTCGGGCGTGCGGAAGAGCACGGCAAGGCACCCGCCGCGAAACCGAAGCCGGTGAGCTTCGCCGGTGGGGCGATGAGCGCCGAGCCCCGGATAGACGAGCGCCACGCCAGCCGGAGCGCGCTCATCGATGGCCTCGGCGAGGTGGATCGCGTTCCGCTCCAGACGGGCCAGCCGGCGCTCGAGCACCCCGCGATCGGGTGGCGGCAGGGCATGAGTGCAGACGTCCGGGATGTTCGTACCGAGATGCTCGCGGTAGTCCTCGAGCGACTCGGCGTCCCGCGATCGCGCGAGAATCATTCCGGCGTTGGCCCGATCCAGCCCCAACTGGGCGTACTTGAGCAGGCTTTCGAACACCACCAGCCGTACCGACTCGCCCGCCAGCGCGAACGGCTGGCAGCTCACCGACAGACCGGTGTTGTCGAGGACCAGGTAGGTGTCCGTCCCGCGGATGGCGTCCATCAGCGCTCGGAGGTCGGGGATGGGCATCCACGCCGTGTTCGACAGCGAGTCGAGAAACAGCGCGGCCGGACGCGACACCTCGATCGCCCGCAGCAACGCCGCCGTGTCGGCCTCGTCGACGAACCGGACCCGACCGGGCAGGATGCGCTCGAGCAGCAGCCTGGTCTCGTGGTAGAGACCGCGGCCGGCCAGCACTGGGCCCGACAGCCGCCCGTCACCCAACAGCCACACCAGGATCGTGGTGAACGCGGCCATCCCGCAGCCGGTGAGCAACGCGCGCACGCCGGCCGGGCCATCCATCATCTCTTCGAGGTACCGGCGCTCGTACGCCTCCCCATCGATGTGCCGGTCGCGCTTGTAGTCGTTCCAGTGCGCACGGATCCGTCCGGTCTGCCGCCCCGCGGTGGGCGCCAGTGCGTGCAGGAACGATGGCGATTGCCAGTCCGGCGCTCCGATGAGACCGGCCAACAGCGCCTGCTCTACGCGCAAGCGGTCGGCCAGAGAGGCGCGCTCCGCGCTCAGCCGGTCGACCAGCGACCGCGATCGCGGGGCGTACCCGGCTTCGCCCCGCAACGCGTGCAGCCGCCCGCCGAGCGCGCGATACCGGCGCCGCGCGGATGCCGCCGCCCGTATCAGCAGCTCACGCGTGGGCGCATTCGGGCATGCCTCGGGGAGACCGGCTTCGAGGTCGGCCAGTCGCTGCTGCGCCGAGGCGCAGAGGAACGACAGCTCGCCGAGATCGCCGTCGAGGTCGGTCAGAGCGCAGTCGAGCAGATCGGGCGCCGGCGCGCCGATTGGGCGTACGGCGGGAAGCGGAGCCACAGCCACGCCAGGAGTACGTTTGCCCGCCCCGTCCGAGTCCCTGCCACGCCCACTTCCCGCACGGTTTGACGGCGCGGCATACGTCGCTAATTGCGGAGCTGTTTTCGCCGCGGATCTTGCAACGCCGGTCCTCGTGCCCTAGGTTCTCACTGGGCGCGAGCCGATGACGTAGCGAAGCGCAGACGTCAGGAGCTTGTGGTCTGCCGCGCTGCTTATTGTCCTCTTTTGAGTGACTTCAACCTATGCGCGCTCCAGTGTCACGCTCGCGCCCTCCTTTCTCGTTCCGCGCCCGCGACCTTCGCGCGAAGCGGGAGGCGTCCGCTAGCGACGGGGCCTGAGCCTGAAGAAGATGAAGTTGGGCTCGGTGGTCAGCCGCTTCCACGCCTCCGGGAAGCGTGCTTCGCACTCAGGCAGCGGGTGGGGCTCACTGACCGTCTCGACACCGAATCCGGCCTCTGCGAACGCCGCGAACATCGCGGTAAGCGGCCGTCGCCAGAAGCTGACTTCATACACGCGGCCGCCCTTCTCCCAGCGATCGTGAAGAAGTTCGGTGGCCAGGTAGTCACCCGACCCCGAGAGCCCGACGTCCGCGGCGGGATGGTGCGTGGAGAGCACTAGCACGCCGTCGTCGGTGAGTACGCGTCGAAGCTCGCGAAGCGGCGCCACCCAGTCGCGGAGGTAGTGGATTACCAGTGAGCCGACCACCATGTGGAACGAGTCGTCCGCCAAGAACGTGAGCGGCTCAGCGAGATCGGCGACCCGAAACGAAGCCCCGCTCAGGCCGCGCGCTCCGGCGATCCGAACCATGGCCGGACTGGCGTCGAAGCCAACCACCTCGGCGCCTCGCTCCACCAGCCACACCGACAACGGGCCAGACCCGCACCCCACGTCGAGCACGCGTTTGCCGGCCACATCAGGGAGCAACCCGATCGTTCCCGGCCGTTCGTAGAGCGCGTTGAATGGGCTCGCCTCGACATCGGCGGCGTAATCGGCCGCCATCTCTTCGTACGTGGACACCGTCTCAGTTTGGCCTGACGAGCGAGGGGTGAGCGGTGGGACTCGACCCCACGTCACTGCCCCTCGTCAGCCTCAATCTGCGAGACCTGATCCACGTTGAACAGGCGGGCGACACCGTCCTGGGTGCGGACGTGGAAGAAGCGAGCCGGAAGCGGTTCTCCCTCGGGGCCGGCGCTGGTCTTGAGAACATTGATGGCCTCGCTGATCCGTTCGAGGACCTGCGTCAGGGGCTCATCGACGCGGAGCGCGTCGCCGTCCGCCATCTTGATGATCGTGGCCATACGGGGCTTCTCGAAGGGTGAGCGAGGGGACTCGAACCCCCGACCGCCTGGACCACAAATAGGCGCCCGGCCTTCTTGGAAAGGTTGCGATTTGCCAGCGTTTGCGCTGCAAAAACGTGATTTCTGAGTTGTCCTGAGTTGCTCGGAGTTGAAGCGACTTCCGGCGTAAGTGGTACAACGAGTGGTACAACGGGATGGAGGCTTCAAAGGCAAAGCGAACAGCGGTGGCGCGCACTCAGCGCGGCGCGCGGTACGGCAGCGGAACATTGGTCAAGCGCACCGGCCCGAACGGCGACACGTGGATCGCAAAGTGGCGCGACGGCGGCCGCCAGATGCAACGCGGGCTCGGCTTCTTCCACTCCAAGAAGCACCCGGACGGGCTGACCCGGGCCGAGGCCGAAGCGGCGCTCGGCAAGCTGCGCGAACAGGTGGCGATCGAGCGCGCCGCGGAACGCGAGGCGGATGCGAAACGGACGCTCGAGGACCGTCGGCGAACGCTCGCACAGGTCGGCGAGGCGCTGATCGCGGCCAAGCGCGCCGCCGGCCGTAAGCCTTCCACGATCGAGGCCTACTCGTACTGGCTGCGGATTCACATCATCGACTACTTCGGGTCCACGCCCGTCTACGAGATCACGCGCGAGGACGTCCGCGGCTTCTCGGCGGCCCTCGAGCGCAAGGGGCTCGCTCCCAAGTCGCGGGCCAACGCGCTGGGGACGCTGCACTCGTTGATCGAGTTCGCGATCGACGAGGGATGGACGAGCGGCGAGAACCCGGTCAAGCGCATCGAAAAACCGGCGCTCGCCACGACCGACCCTGACATCCACTTCCTCGAAACCGAGGAGGTCGAGGCGCTGCTGCGCGCCGTGCCCGACGATCCACTCGGCCGCGTTGAGCGCGTCATGTACCTGACGGCCGCGATGACCGGGATGCGCCAGGGCGAGCTGTTCGCGCTGCGCTGGCGCGACGTCGACTGGTCGGCGCGGCGGATCCGGGTGCGGCGCAACTACGTCCGCGGCGAGTTCGGCACGCCCAAATCGAAGCGCTCCGCTCGCAGCGTCCCGCTCGCATCCCGCGTCGGGACCGAGCTCGAGCTGCTGTTCCAAGACTCCCCCCGCAAGCGCGACGACGACCTGGTGTTCGCCCACCCGGGGACCGGCAACCCGATTGACCGCTCGAAGCTGCTCAAGCGCTTCAAGGCCGCGCTCCGCCGCGCCGATGTTCGCGCCGTTCGCTTCCACGATCTCAGGCACACCTTCGGTACGCGGATGGCCGCGCAGGGCGTGCCGATGCGCGTCCTGCAGGAGATGATGGGCCACCGCGACTTCAAGACGACGCTGATCTACGCCGATTACGCGCCGAGCGAGCGCGAGGCCGAATGGGTCGAGCAGGCGTTCTCGTCGGCCACGCCGCTGGTCGACGAACCGCGCGCCTTACGTTCGTAGCCCGCGCGGGATCGCGGGCGGCGCCAGTACCCTGAGCGCCGCGCTCGTCGCCTCGATGCCCGCGAGGCCGGGAGCGAACACGCACAGACACAGCGACCGCGTCCGTGCCGCGGAGCCGTAGAGAATGCCCTGCGCCCCGGCTGCGGCCAGCTGCTCGCCGACGTCTTGGAACACAGGCCACTGCCGCTGGCTTTGCCGGATGCGCGGGAGCCCGAGCGCGCGGCGCGCCTTCTCGCTGCTCAGGTCCGCGACGTGCTCGAGGTCTATCCGCACATGATGTAGGTCACGGGGGAACACGTCGCTAAGTGCGAGCCCCCGCTCGGCAAGACCGCGATACAGCTCGGCCCATGCGGTCGGCTCGCTGTCTGCGAAATATGCGGCGGGCGTACTGGCTCGCTGCCACCTCGCGTCATAGGTCGCCGGCTCGGCGGCGCCGACACCCGGTCTGCTCTGCTTGACCCAGGCACCCGCGACGGGCACCCAGGTGACGTCGATCGCCATCCGCTACGTGAAGCCGCCCGTCGACAGCCAGAGCGCGATGTCCATCACGCGCTGATAGCCGCCCGCAGCGATCACGTCGGCCGGAGCTTCGCCTTCGAGTGCATCAACTTCGGTCCCGAGCCAGCCGGGAATCGTGTCTCCCTTGACGTTGAGGGCCATCTCCTCGACGACGGCGATCAGCTCGGCTAAGCGATTCGCGTAGACACCCATCGGAGCAGCCTTGCGCTCGATCCAATCGCGGACCGTCGCCTGGTCCGCGCCGGTCGCCCGCGCCACATCACCCTCAGCAAGCGGGACCCGGACGCGGACACGATTCAGTTGGTCCGCCAGCGCAATCGTGCCGATGTTCGTAGCCGTCGCCACGCACTCAAGGGTACCGGCCGTATCCTGCGATCAGGAGGCCGGATGAACTACTCGCTGTTCGCCAGCACGGGCAACATGATCGACTGGTTTGAGGACGAGTCGGAGGCTCGGCGCGCCCTCCAGACGATCGTCGACCGCGAGCCCGAATGCGCCGACGACGTGGCGCTGTTCCTCTGCGACGACGATGGAGAGATCATCGAAGGACCTATTCACGCGGTCCCCGAGTGGGCTCCCTGAGGAGGCTCGGTTTAGGACCGTGTGCCCCGCGGCCGCGATGTCGTCCGGCGAGCGATCCAGGCGTCGATGTCCTCCGGCCGGTAGCGAACGTCGCGCGGCCCGATGCGGACAGTTGGGATCTCGCCACGGCGGCTCATCGACCAGACTCGCGTCTTCGGCACCGCCAGGAGATCGGCGACCTGAACGGCAGTGAGCAGCCGTTCGGTCACGTGGGCAGCCTCATCGGTCGGATCACATCCGGTCTCTGCGCGATCGTGATGACGCTCTCCCACCGCATGACGGCGATCCCAGCTACGATAGCGCAATTGTGCTAATTGCGATAGATGGAGCAACCCAAATCGACCCAGTGCCCGATCTCGATCCTGACCACGTCGACAGCGATCCATGGCTCACCGTCGCTGAGATCGCTGACGATCTCCGCGTCAACCCCGCGACGGTCAGGCTGTGGATCTCCAAAGGCAGGCTGCCGGCAAAGCGCGCTGGACAGCGAAAGCTGCTGATCCGCCGCTCGGACCTGGACCGGATGCTCGAGGTCGCCGAGGGTGAGCCTCCGGCTCGCGGATACCAGCCTCGGCCGCGGGGCCCGCAAGGCCGGATGGGCCCGCCGCAGTCGCTCAGTCAGCTCTCGACGGCAGATATCCACGGCCGTCGAGCCTCGGCCGGCGAGACGCAGGAGATCATCGAGGAGCTACGGCTGGCCGACGAGCTTTGGCAACGTTCGCAGGAGGCAAGCGAGAACGCGCCGCCGGATCCCGGCTTCCCTCACCGGCTGCGCGCGCTCGCCGAGGCGTGCGAGCGACAAGGAGCAGCGCTTGCCAGGGCCGGCGGGACGGAGGGCTTCGCCTGGACCCCCCTCCCGGACCGCCGCTACATGGCGCTCTCGCACGAGCTGCGTCCTGGCGGCAATCGGCCCGGCCCCCCGGGGCTGTGGGCCGAGTTCGATCGCGCTGTCCAGCGGCTGGGAATCGCGATGGAGGGGAACCTGATGTACGCCGTCGCGTTCCAATACCGCGACCTTGCCGAGGTCATGCACAAGATCGCCGATGTGCTCCTCGGCGAGACACCCAAGACACGTAAGCATCGGGAATGACCGCCCGGACCCGGTCCGCTATCCGGTCCGCATTTCATAGACCTGCGCGGACAGGGTTGCGGACCGCGTGTGATCGCCGTCCGCCCCGCCCGCACGGGCTTTCCGCGGTCCCCCGGCGCTCTTTGTGGCAGCTGACTACCCGCCCTCCACGTATTCGTTCGGGTAGTCAGCTGCCAGTCGAGGCCGGGGTGTCAATCTTCGTGCGGGCGGGGCGGACGGAGAGCGGTAGGCAGGATCTCCAGGTGACAGGGTTGTGATGGGCAGGAAGGCGGGTTCAGGTCCTGGGAGTCTGCGGGTGGGGCGTTTCATCGGAAGGCTGGGAGTCGTGTCGTTGCCGGTGGTGCAGGCTGGGCTTGATCTCGATCAGCGGGTCGTGCGGCGGCATGTCGCGAGGCTCGAGGCGGCGGGCTGGCTCGAGCGGGCGGCGTGGGTGTGGGGCGAGGGGTCGGTCGCCTGGTTGACGAGCCTCGGCGTGGAGAGCTCGGGGCTCAGCGGCTTGCGAGCGGTGAAGGCGCCGCCGGCTCCGACCACGATCGCGCACGGCGTCCTCGTCGGGTGGTCGGCCGCGCGGGCAGAGAAACGGGGCCGCGTGTGGAAATCGGCGCGCGAGCTTGCGCTCGAGCCCGACCGGTGGGAGGTGACGATGCGGTGCGAGCGCGGCTACACCAAGCAGTTGCCCGACCTCGCGGTGTGGCTGAAGCGCTCCGGCCCACCGATCGCGCTGATCTCGGAGAGCGGCGGGCGGCGCGAGGACCGGGAGCAATTGTCAAGAGTTGTGGATGAGAAGGTGAAGCATCAGGCGGCGACCTTCTCGTCCGTCGTCGTGGTGTCGTCGTCTGTGACCTTGATGCCGTCCTTGAACTTCACGCCTGCGAGCACATCGGTGACGAGCTCGTGGCCGTTGAACCGCCGCCAGCGCTCCTGGGCGGCGTCGAGCAGCTTGTAGGCCATCGCGAGCGCGGCTTTCTTGGAGCCGGCGCCCTTGGTGACCTTGGTGCGGAGCTTGACGGTCGCGAAGCTGCTCTCGATCGGGTTCGTCGTCCTGAGGTGCCGCCAGTGCTCGGCGGGGAAGTCGTAGAACGCGGTGAGCGCGTCCCAGTCCTTGTCGAGCTTCGCGACCGCCTTGGGGTACTTGGCGTCGAACTCGGAGCGGAAGCGCTCCAGCGCCTTGCGAGCGTCCGCGCGGGAGGGCGCCTCGGCCATCTCGTGCAGCAGGCTCTTGGCCCTGGGCTGCAGCCGCTTCGGGAGCGCGTCGAGGACATTCGCAGTCTTGTGAACCCAGCAGCGTTGCTCCCTGGCGCCGGGGAATACGTCGCGCAGCGCCGCCCACGCGCCGAGCGCCCCG
>CAWJDF010000009.1:0-482669 GCA_963841535.1 uncultured Solirubrobacterales bacterium
AGCCGCTCGAAGTGCCCGGCTGCCGGTTCCGCCCATGATCAGCAGCACCGGGGGCCCAGCGCCTCGGACCTCGTGATAAAGCTCGGTGCCGTTGACCTCGAGCACATGATCAGACTCTGGGATCGCCCTCTATCCATTCTCCAAGCTGAGCTGGGTTGGTCGAACCAGGACTCGGACGCCAATGAAAGGGCCGGACATCGTAGGACTTCGACGGGTGGCCGCTGCGCGCGTTCAATGTCGTTGCGAGCGTCGGGTCGTCCACGATAGGCGGCCGCCACGGATGATGTGCAGCGCTCCGGGTGTCCACGCGGGCGCTGCTGCTCAGCCAGGCGTCGCGCAAGCAACGGCTTGACCCGTGTGGCCGATGGTCTTGAGCAACGGGGGAAGCATGGCCTGCTCGGTCGCCCGACTGTCGCTCGCAGATCGTGGAGCGGAAGCGAGCGTACCTTGCGGCTGAGGACAGCTACCCAAGGAGAGGGGTGTCAGCACGCATTGCCGGGTAGTCGCCCCACGGCCGGCCTGCGATCTGCGCCCATTGCGTGGCCGTGTTCACATGGACGCCAAGCAGGTCGGCCACGATCGCGGCCGGGAGTCGCCCAGCGAGCTGCAGCAGCGCTACGTGCCGGGCGTCGCTGCAGTCAACGCCAATGCGCTTCATGCGGCGACTGAGCACCTGCTCACCGATCGGTCGGCCCGGCGCGCCGCCCGGGAATACCCACCGTGGCCGCCGAATCGTTGGCGGTGGCTGCTCCGCGATGTCGGCGATCAGCTTGCGGAAATCGTTGGCGACCGGCTCGGGCATGCTCACCGCGGTGTCACCGAACCGGATCGCGACGGCCTCTCCGTCGAGCGCGACGTCGGCGGCGGTGAGGCGCGCAACGCGGCTGACCGGCTGCGCGAACACGGCGACCAGGACGCTCGCGACGCGGTCGCGAGGCGATAGCTCAGGGTCGTGGAGCAGCCGCTGAGCAAGCTCGGCCAGTTCCTCGGCGATGATCGGTGGCGAGGGGCCGCCGCGCCACCCGGCGGGGAAGTCGAGCTTCGGCATCAGCTTCTGCGCCATCGCCCAGCGCGCGAAGGACCTCGCGATGTAACGGTCGGCGCGGTCGCCAGCCAGCCAAGCGTCGACATCCGCCTGGCCGCATTCCTCAAGCCGCCGACCCCGGTCGACCAGCCACTGCAGGAACGCGGCGGCGCTTCGCATCTCCACCTTTGCCCGGCTCAGCACGCCGTCGTTGAGCAGCGCCCGCTGGCTCTTGCGCCGGTAGCGGCGCAGCACGACCCAGTGCGCGAAAGTCCGCAGCGGCGGCGCCTCATCGCCCTGCGCGGCCAGGAGCTCCTCTGTCCACCGCTCGAGCCGAGCCAGCGCAGGATCCCGCGTGGGTAGTGCGCCAGTCGCGACGAGGAGATGCTCCAAGCGCCGGACCGCGGGGTTCGACGCGTGGCGATCGAGCATCTCGTGGGTGCACGGGAGCTCGCCGCGAGCGATCTGACCGAGTAGCGGGATCGCGCTGGTGTGGCCAAGCCACTTCATCATGTCCTTCGGTGAGCGGGCCGCGCTGAGCTCGTCAAATAGGCCGTCGAGCCCGACGGCAGCACGTTGCGGTTGCGCTCCGAGCAGCTCTGTGAGGCGGTCGTGAAGCACGCAACGTCCACACAGGCCGCGTGCGTAAGGCGCGGCCTCCTGACCACACCGTCCGCAGACGTTGTGAGCGGGCACGCCGGCGCACTCACGGCAGACCGGCTCCTCGTAGCCGGGGTAGCGCATCAGCCGCCGGGTCTCGCCGCACTCGGGGCAGCATCCTTTGGCCGCCAGGGCGCGGGCGTAGCAGGTGCCGCAGACCGGCCCCTCCGGCCAGTGCGCCGCCGGCCGTCGCGCGCGGCCGCAGTGCGCGCATTCCTGCGGTCTCACCGGCGCGCACGCGCTGCACAGCATCCGCCCACGTCGCTCCCCGCGGCACGGGCGCACCTTCCCGCACTTCTCGCACCTGACGGTCGGCCCGGTCCAGCAGATCGCGCACAGGTCCGGGTCGCCGTCGACAGCGAGGCGGACGATCGCGCGCACCCGCCCGCACCGACCGCAGGTCCCGACCGGCCGCTGGTAGCAGCGCTGGCACCGCGGTCGTCCTCGGCGGGTCCGGCGGATCGTCAAATCGCCGCAAACTTCGCACGGCTCAGGCGAGCCTCGCCCGCAGTGCGAGCACTGCGCCTGCTCGCCCGCAGCCGGGATCGCGGCCGGCTGGCCACAGGTCGCGCACCTGGTGTGCGGTCGCTCGCGGCACTCCGAGCAGATCCGCTTCTGGGTCCGGTAGCTGCGGTTCACGCCGCACACCGCGCACCGCTCGACCGGCCTAACGTAGGTGAGGCGGTGGCACGCGGGGCACACCGGCTGACCGTTCTGATCGCGCGTCGCCCGGTGCTCGAGCTTGCCGCAGCGCGAGCACACCTCCGCCGGCCGGCGTCGCTTCAGGCAGCCGTTGCAGACCTTGCCGCCTGGCACCCCTCGAGCCAGTGGCTTCTCCTGACCGCAGTCAAGACAGCGAGGCAACGAAAGCTTTTCGACACCCGCGGCGATCAGCTCACTGATCAATCGGGCGAGCGGCGCCGGCGCGTTTGAGTCACCATCCACGAGCGCCGTCGGATGCTCGACCAGATACTCCGTGATCATGCTCCTCGACCGGGTTCTCGACGTCACCCGCAGGATCGCTCCGTGCGCCACCGCCGCGTCGACGTGCGGCACCGCGGCCACGACCGCGTCGACCGCGCGCAGGATTGCTCGCTCGCCGCTGCCCTCCCGGCCTCGAGGCGCCGCCGAGGACGCCTCGCCGGCGCGCCTCACGCGCCCGCGCTTTTGTCCGGATCCACGATCCGGGCGCGGACCGGGCGCAACCCCTCCCGCACCTTCCGCGACGCCTTCTCCTCCGGCGAGCCCGCCGCCTTGCGCTGCTGGCGGCGCTCGACGACCGGCTCGAGCAGATCGCCAACCCCGCAATCGAGCACATCGCACAACGCCGCCAACGTGTAGACGTTCAGCCGCTCGGGCTGCTGCGTCACCAGCCGATAGACCTGCTCGCGGGAGAAGCTCGACGCCGCGCTCGGCCAGCGGCAC
Organism: uncultured Solirubrobacterales bacterium; assembly: GCA_963841535.1. Lineage (GTDB taxonomy): Bacteria > Actinomycetota > Thermoleophilia > Solirubrobacterales > Solirubrobacteraceae > Palsa-465. The sequence continues at coordinate 3,110 of CAWJDF010000009.1, forward strand.
GATCAGATCCGTTGTCGAGAACATGCCGCGCATCGCCATCACCTCCCGCAGATGCCAGCGCACCCCCATCTTGCGGGTCACGACCCCACCCCGAACGCTCCGCGCAGCGCCTCGGCCAGCACGCGGTTCTTGTAATCGTCAGACACGCCCGTGTAGATCGCCGTCGTCGCCGCATACGCGTGACCGACCTGGTCGGTCACGAACCGCTCCGGAAACCCAGCCTCAATCAGATGCGTCACATACGAATGGCGCAACGAGTGCAAATCCAACTCCTCCGGCAACCCGGCGCCCTCGCGATAGCTCGCGAACCGGGCGTTGACCTGCCGCGCGGACATCCGTGCACGTCGCTCGGTCACCCACACCGCCGGATGGCGCCCCGGATCGAACCCGCCACGAACCTCCTCGACGTACTGGCGCAGCGCCGCCACCGCCCAATCATGCACGGAGAGCACCGTCCGGCGCTTCGGCGGGCTCCCGCGCGACGCCTTTCCCCAACGAACATGCAGCGCCCCGTAGGTGCCGAACTCCGGCGCCCGCGCGTTGCGATGCAAGTCCGCGAGATCGAGCATCACCGCCTCCCGGCGGCGTAGCCCCCACGCGTACACCACCTTGAACAGCGTCGCATCGCGGAACGCTGCCAGCGTCCCCTTCTTGCCGCTCTCAGCGACGTGGTCGACCCGATCGTCGGCATAGTCGAAGAACCGCTGCAGCTCATCGCGGGTCAGCGCGCGCCGCCCGGGGCGGCCCTCGAACTCGCTCACATGCACCGCCGTGTTCCACTCGTGGCAGATCAAACCCGGCGCCCGCCCGAACCGCTGCTCGCACTCCTCCACCCACCCATACCGCGGATCGCAGACGAACTCGCCGAACAGCCCCAGCACGTGGTGGTAACCGCGGATCGTCGAATGCGCCAACCCGGACGAGCGCAACAACGTCGTGAACCCCTCGACATCCTGCGCCCGCCACGACCACGGATACTCGTTCGTGAACTCACCGAACCGGCGCACCAGCCGCTCGCGCCCGCCGATCGTCACCTCGTTCAGCATCCGGCTGCGCTGCTGCGCGGACCAGCCGGCTAGCATCCCGTCAAACACCGCCCGCGGCGGATCCAGCTGCGCGACCCCCTGAGCGAGGACCAGATGCGCGGCTCCGGCGGCATCCACGCGACTACCCACAGACCAAACCAATGTCCGAACTCACCGCAACAATGTTGCATCTGCTCCGGACACGTCCACCGAAACCACCTCCAAGCAGGAGAAACCTGCGGCGCATTCGAACCACACCGATGACACTGATCACGCCGCACTCAGCGCCCATCGCACCCGGCGGACGCGCTCAATGTTGCATCCGGCGCGATAGCGCCCGGTTCGACGGGGTCGAGGTCTCGCCGGAGGTCATTCTCGAGCAGGGCCTCGACGAGGAGGTCGGACTCCTCTTCGTCGTCGCCGGTGCCGGCGGGCCGGATGATCGCCGGCAGCTCCATGACGCACGCCTTCACGGCCGCGCGATATCGGCGCTCGCCCGCGATCAGGACATAGTCGCCGTGATCGTGGCGCGCACGCGGATCGGTTGCAGGCAGCCATCGGTGCGGATCGAGTCCGCGAGCTGCTCGAGCTCGCGATCGTCCGCGATCTCTCCCCGTGGGTTGAACGACTCGGGAACGACCACGCGTGACAGCGGGATATGGCGGAGCTGCACGCCGCCGTTGGGTAGTGCGTCGATCGCCGCCGCGTCGTGTCTTTCGGCTGCGGTGGTGGTGGCCATGTGGCCCTCCTTGCGTGTGTGGCCTCGCCGGGTGCGGGGCCGATCCCCGACCTCGGGCACGCCCGGATGGCGTGCCACGCTGGGAGGGGTCGGCGTCGGCGACCGGCGAGCTCCGCGACCCGCCTTGCCGGATCCGACGCAGGCAGCCAGCGGGGCTCAGTCGAACTCGTCAGGATCGATGTCTGCGAGCGTCGACTCGTTGAGGGCGGCGCGGAGCTCGGGCCGGCTCACGTAGTCGACGTCATCGTAAAGCTCGATTTCGCAGCTGCGGCCTCGAGGTCCGCGATGAATGCGCGGTGCTCGCGGGCGGTGTCGATATGGATGATGAGCTTGGTCACTCGCGCCTACTCGGGTCGGTGGGTGGTTGATGCGCGCTCCGATTGGCCGGGATGGCTGGAGTGGAACCGAGCGTTGTGAGGGGAAGGGAGCGCCGGCGACCTTGAAGCGATGCGGACCGACCGGGCAGGGTCAGGCGCGCGGCATCCAGCCGCCGCGTCCGCAGGACGCTCCCGGTGTTGCCTCGAGTTTCCCCCCGCCGAAGAGCGAACCGCGGATGGAGGCTGCTACCCGCTGCGCTCGAGTTGGGTGAAGCTCAGCTCGTCCAGTTGGACTGTGACCCGGCGTCCGGCCGCGTCGAGGAGTTCGATCAGCTGGTGGGCATGGTCGTACGCGCATTCCCGAGCGCTCTCGACCGGATCGAGGTCTTGGTGCGCGTGTTCTGCGGTGGCGATCGAGGCTGGCTGCCCGACCGGGCCGAGCATCAGGTGAGTGGCGATCGTCGGCGTGTCGGTGTGCCCGACGTAGGTCGAGATGCAGCTCGGCGGCGAGGCCTCGCTCGGGCATAACGGTGGAGAGCGTCGGCACGGCGCCGCCGCCCGACCAGCTGTAGGTGCTATGCGCCTCACAGGGCCGATCGTCGATCGCGACCGTCACAGGGATGTCGCCGCGCATGCTTGCCACCGGTCTGGTGACCGTAGCGCGAGGTGCGGCAGCTACGTGCGGGCTCTGACCCCGAGTTCGTCGGCGAGTCGGGCGCGCAGCTTCAGGAACGCGCGGTTCTTGGTCTCTACCTGCCAGAGGCGCGAGGCAAAGTCGAATATGGATCCTCCGGCCTTGCAGGCGCCGTAGCAGTACCAAGTGCCGTCCCCGTAGAGCTGGAGGCTTGCGGTGCGGTCTTCGTGGAACGGACAGTGGATCTTGCCCGTGCGGGCCGCAGTGATGCCGGTGAGCGCGTGCACGTACTCGGCGGCTGGGATTGCCAGAAGCAGCGTGTCGAGCTCGGTGCGGCCGGTTCGGCGGGGTGTCGTTACGGTGACAGATGGCCGGCCGGGCGGGTCGTCGAGTCCGTCGACGAGCCGGTCCAGGTCGTAGGCTCGCGCCTGGTCGAGTTCGATCAGTTCGACCGGTGCGGGGGGTGAGTGTTTGTGATTCCACGAGGACGGCGGTCTGAGGATGCGTGCGGCGTCGACGGACGCGAGGTCGCCGCCGAGGGCGTTTGCGAGGCGGCGGTTGGCTCGCTCGAGTTCGGGCACTGCGACCGGCGCGGACAGGGTGAAGTACGCATGTGCGTGCCCGGCGGTGCCCGAGGAGACGATCATGCTCGGGGGATGCCGGAAGGCTCGGAGTCGGTCGAGCGCGTCGGGTGTGTCGATCTCGACGAACGCGAGGTGGGAGCGGTCGATGGCGTCGCGGCCGCCGGCGCGGCGGGTGCGCAGGCAGGCGCCGACGTACACGTCGGTCCGTGCGGCGAGCCGGCGGATGAGTCGTGAGGCGCCGGGCGCGCTGTGCGCGGCGATGAACAGGCGCCCCATGTCGCGATAGCGCAGCGCGAAGCGGATTTCGAGCAGCCGCGCGCCCGGCGCCGGCCCGGCGAGCATCCGCAGGTAACTGCCGAGCGCTTGGAAGTCGCTGGCCGCCTTGGACTGTGCCGTGGTGGTCATGGCAGGGCCTCGATCCGGACGGTGCGTGTGCCGCCGGGGCGGGGCTGACGCCAGGGCCCACGTTCGTCCGGGAGTTGTGTGAGCCCGGTCAGCGCGCGGGCGAGCGCGAGGGCGTGCTCACGGGGCTGGGGAAGGCTTTGGTAGCTGTCGCCGTCGTGACCCGCGAGTTCGGGCTGCACTTCGTCGGTTGCGATCACGCGGTACTCGGTCATCGCACCCGTCCTCGGTTGGCGCGGCAGATCGGGCAGCGGCGTGAGGCGCCGCCCTGGCGCTTGAGCTGCCGTTCGCGCTCGCGCGTGCCCTGCCAGGTTCTGGCGAGCGTCCACTCGATCCCGGCCTGGGTGATCACCTGCAGAAGTCGCGCGCCGCGTCCGGCCTCGTGCTCGGCAAGCCGGCTCTCCAGATCGGTGGTCCAGCCGGTGTAGTGACGGGCGTGCCGGTAGGGCTGGGTGAAGTGGACGAGGTAAATGACGCCGGTGGGCGCGGTCGGGCTTACGGGGACGGTCATTCGCACACCTCGGCGAGCTTGGCCGTGATCCATTCGAATTCGCCGTGGACCGTCGGGACCTCGTCGGCGTGGCGCGCGCTCCAGGCGGCGAGCTGCTCGTAGGTCAGATCGCCACGGCGCATCGCGGCGACGCGTTGGGCGGGGGTCATCTGCCACAGCGAGCGGAGCCGGCCGGCGCGCGCCCGCTCGGCTCGCGCGACGGACTCCCACCAGGTCTCGGCTGGGGGTTGGCGATCGGGGTCGGGTGGAGGCATGTGCGTTGGCGGCGGGTCGGGGACTCGGTGAGTCCCGCCGGCCGGCGTCCGGGGCGCGGAGCTCGGATCGCCGTTGGACGGCGGCATCCGCTGCGGCTTTGAGCGCGTCGCGCGCGGGCGTCGGCGAGAATCGGGCGAGGCGAGTTCCCGGCCCGGCTTGGTCGCGCTCATCGCCCGAGCCTCCTGCGGATCGCGTCGAGCGTGGGGCAGACCCACCGGCCGGCGGTGCATCCGGCGCCGAGCGCGAGCAGGTCCTCGAGCGTGCTGTCCGGCGTGATCGGGCAGCGGCAGTCCTTCGCGCGCGGCCGACCGAGCTCGTCGCGGATCACTGCGGCGCGCCGGCCGGCGTCTGCCTTGGCCTTGGCAGCGCGGGCGCGTCGGATCGCGCGGATCCGTTGCCGGGCCGCGCGCTCCTCGTTCTGTGGGGTCGCCTCGACGGTCATGGCTGCACCTCTTCGTAGGTGCTGCCGAGGGCTGCGGCCGCCTCGAGGTAGCTCGCCGGTTGCTGGTGTGAGTCGCGGACGGGACGGAGCCGGACGTGGTCCTGGTCCGGGATCTGGATGACCTCGACGAGGCGGTGGTGGTGCGCGCGGTCGATCCAGAGGCTCCAGACCTGGACGCGCGCGTCCGCGGTGGTAGAAGTGTCTTGTCGCATGTCGCTCCTCGCGTGGGGCGGCGCGGTGGCGGGACGCCCCTGGCCGGGCGTCCCGCCGTGCCGCCGTCTGCCTACGCCGCGGCCGCCGCGGGCTCGGGCTCGGACTGCTCGCTGCGAGGCGCGTCGAGGAACTCGACGCTGCGGGCGATCACCTCGAGCTTCTGGCGGCGGCTGCCGTCCTCGGCCTCCCACTCGGAGTGGTGCAGGTGTCCCTCGACGGCGACCCGGCGGCCCTTGGCGAGGTACTTCGCGCAGGTCTCGGCCTGGCGGCCGAAGACGGTTACGTCGATGAAGTCCGCGCCGCGGTCCTCACCGTCCTTGCCGCGCTGGCGCTGAACCGCGAGGCGCAGCCGCCCGACCTGCGTGCCGCCCCGCTCCTCGACGGTCGGGTCGGTGGTGAGTCTGGCGACGATCTGTATTACTTGGAATTGAGCGTTGGGGGGGTCATCGCGGTGCATGGCGGGGCTCCTTGGCGTAGTCGGTGAGGTAGTCGTCGTCCCATCCGACGGTCCCGCGGACCAGCTGTTGGATGAGGTCGGCTTCCCAGCTTCCGGGGCGTCCGGCGGTCAGCGCGGCGGTTGAGCCGAGCTCGGCTGCTGCGGTCGCGAGCACCCGGGCGAGCCAGCCGCCGAAGTCGTGCTCTTCGCGGACGGCGTCAACGATGGCTGTGGCGGCGTGGTCGGTGTAGGTCTGCTCGGGGGTGGTCATGGCGGTCTGTTCTCACTGGTTGGAGGTGGTGGCGACGCCGGCGGCAGCCCACCGCCGGCGTCGGTTGTGGGTCAGAAGTCGGCGGTCTCCTCGCTGTTCTCGGTGGTGTCGGTGGGCTGGTCTCCGTTGTCGGGTCGTCCGCCGAACTGGACGCGTCCGACGATGTGGTGGCGGCTGCGGCGGGTGCCGTTGTCGTCCCATTCGCGGTAGACGAGCCGGCCGGTGACCGCGACGGCGCGGCCCTTGCTCAGGTACTTCGCGCAGGCGTCGGCCTGGGCGCCGAAGGTGGCGACGTCGATGAACATCGGCGGCTGGTTCTTCTGGTCGTTGACGGCGACCCGGAGGTTGCAGACCTTGCGGTCGTCGTCGAGCTGCTTGAGGACGGGGTCGGCGGTGAGGTTTCCGACCAGGGTGACCGAGTTGACTGCGGGTGCTGAGGCGCTCATCTTTGGTTCCCTCCTTGTGGGGATCCGGTGGTTGACGTAGCCCGGCACGCCGACCTGGCCGGCGAGCGGAACCGAGCTGTTGGTGAGGGGGAAGGGAGCTCGCGACCTTGAAGCGACATGGCCGGCAGGTCGGCGAAACTGGGCGAAGGCATCCACCGGATCTCGGCAAGGACGATGGGAGGACTAGTTGAGCCTCGATCCCTGCAGCGGCGTCGGTCGTTTCGGTCTGGGAAGGCGTTAGGCGCTTGCCCGGGCGTAGGTCGAGTGGGATGCTTCTGGTGTGTTTGAGCGCGTCACAGACCAAGCGGCCCGGGTCATGACCTGGTCCCAGCAGGAGGCGCACCGGTCCGCGAGCGGGGCGGTTGAGACCGAGCACCAGCTGCTTGCGCTGCTCCGCCTGCGGGACGGGATCGCCGCCGAGGTGTTCGGCGAGCTTGGGATCACGATCGATCCGGTGCGCGCGTTGGTTGTGGAACGACTGGGACCGGGTTCTGAACAGCCGATCCAGGGGCAGCTGGCGTTCTCCGCGCTGGCGAAGAAGGTGCTCGAGGTGGCGCAGCGCGAGGCGCTGTCGCGGGGGAGCGAGCACATCGGTGACGAGGACCTGCTGCTCGGGATTGTCCGCACCGACTGTGGCGCCTGCGAGATCTTGCAGGAGCTCGGAGCTGACGCCGAGAGCGTTCGCCTGGCGGTCCAGAAACGGGTCCCGGCTCCGGTCCCCGGTCGGCCCGTGAACGTCTCGAGGCTGCCTCCGCGAAGGCGACCCCAACCGGAGCAGGCGCTGGGTGCGGCCATCGAGTTCAGGCCGGCAGCTGATCCGGCGTTGGAGCGCGTGTTGATGGTGAGCGCCGGCTTGGCGCTGACCGAGGGACGGGTGAGCTTCGGCGTGAGCGATCTGCTCCGGGCGCTTGCGCGTGACCCTGGGCTTTCGCGCGTGCTCGGCGACCTCGGGGTGGATGTTGAACTGCTGCGCAAGCAGTTCGGAGAGGACCCGCCCGTTGCCGGTGAGGTGGCGGAGGGCGGCACGTGACGCGGAAGCGATCATCGCTCGTCCTCTTCGGAGGGCTCGGATGAACGGATCGCAGCCGACGATGGCCCGTCGCCAGTCGGAGTAGGTGTGTCCGCCAGGCTGGCGAGGAGCCGGTCGATCGCGGTGGTATCTCCCTCGACCGCAGCGCGCTCGGTGTCGGTGAGCGGGATCTGCACGAGCATCCGCTGCAGCCCGTCCTTCGCCTCGAGTAGCTGCGCCTGCGAGGACTCCTTGGGGAGGTAGAAGTCGCAGCGGGCGCATGCCATCCGGTGCGGGCATTGCTCGAAGAAGGTGTAGGAGCAGTAGCCGTGCCCGAGGTCGTAGAACTCGAACGGCCCGCCGGCGCCCACAGCGCCGTTGGTGATCGCGTCGCGGTCGAGCAGGACCTCGATCGCGCGGACGTTCCGCGCGAAGTAGCCGGCGTCCTGGTAGGCCTTGGTCAGGGTAACCGGGGTGATCCGCGCGTAGTGCTGGGTGGAATGAGGGGAGCTGTGTCCGAGCCACGCTTGGAGCTCGAACAGCGACATCGGGTCCTTGGCGTTGTAGAGCTGGCTGGCGATCGTCGCCCGCGCCCGATGCCCGGTGATCTGACCGCGGACGTCCTGGCGAGGAACGCCGGCCTTTCGGCACAGCAGCGGGATCAGGACCTGGTTGACGTACTTCTCACCGATCCGCGCGCCGCGGTACGCCAGCAGCACGTCGACGAGCTCGCCCGTCTTGCGATCCTCGAACCGAGGCTGTGGCGGCCGGACCGCTTCCCACCCCTGGATGGCGTCGCCGACGGTGCGGTCGACCGGTTTGGTGAACGCGGTGCCGGTCTTGTTCGTCGGCACGTCCAGCAGACATACGCGCTGGTCACCGTCCTCGCGGTCGTGTTGGTGTTGCCAGCGGACCGCGCCGACGGGCAGCCTGAGGATCTCATCGACACGCAGCCCGGCGAACAGCCAGAGCAGCGCGACCGCGCGGACGAGCTCGAGCGGATACCACGGCTTCCCGTTCCCCCGCGGGTGCCCGTGCCGCGGGAGATCCGCTGTGGTGAGGTTCAGGCCGGCCCACATCAGCTTCGCCCACACCTCGTCTGAGATCACGCGCGGGTCAGGGCCGATCAGCGCGCTGATCGAGCGCGGCAGCGCGAACGCGCGGCGCGGGTCGAACCGCCGCTCGATCCACTCCCATTCCTGGATGTCGCGAAAGAAGGTCCGCAGCGACCAGATCAGGTGTGCCTTGGAGCGCGGCGATAGAGGCCCGCCGTGCCGGGCGCGCATGTAGTTCGCGTTCAGCGACTTCGATAGCTCGCCCACCTTCAGCCCATCGACCGCGGCGATCCACCCGGCGACCAGCTGCCGATCCCACGAGGCCGGGTCGGTCCGGTCGGGATGCTCGCGATACAGCCATCGGCCGGCCTTGATCAGCGCGTAGTAGGTGTGCGTCCGGCCCGAGCGACTCAGGGTCGAGGTCTCAAACCACCGGCGCGTCCACTCCAGCCACACCTTGGGCACGTCAACCTCGCCGGCCTGGCTGCGGGCAAGCCACTCCTCCCGCGACGGTTGCGTCCGAAACGGCGGCGCGCTGAGCACACCCATCTCGACCAGCGCTCGCGCGAGCTGCTCTACGCCGTGCCGGCGCGCGTTATTCAGCTCCCTCGAGCGCAATGCGACGAACAAATCAGCCCGGGCGCCCAGGTCCTCGAGCAGTGGGCTGCCGGCCAGCAGCATCACGTCCATCAGCGCGTGAGTGAGCATCGGGCGCCCCAACGCCGTGGGATGACCCAGCCCGTCCATGTGCGCCTGCACCCTGCCGATCGCGGCATCCACCCTCGCCTGGTCAAGCACACGGCCTGCGAACTTGCGGGCCTTGAACCCGCGCAGGTCAAGATGGAGATCCCGCTGCCCGCACACCAGGTAGGCGACCGCGAGCACGAGCTGGCGGATCTGCGGATCGCTGCCGGTGAGCACCGCCAGCCACCGGTCGCGATCCCACCCCCAAAACGCGCTGGCCTCGGTGGCCATCGCGGCAACCAGCGCCCGGCGGACTGGGCCGCGACCCCACCAAACTGCCTGAGGCGTCACCACCCCGAGAACGTCGTCGATCGGGTCAGTCAGCCGTGCGACCGCTCTGCTCAGCGCCTCCGGCCAGCGCGTTCGCTGCCCGGCCAGCTCGCTGACCGCGGCCTGCTCGGCCTCGGTCAACCCCGGTCGGTGGTCATACCGGTGGTCGCTCAGCGCCAGCACCCACACCGGGCGCGGCGCACCCTGGAAGCGTTCTGCCGCCAGCGCGGTCATGCCAGCGCCCCGGCGATCTGCGCGATCCGTTCCGCGTGGATCTGCGTCATCCCGCTCTCGAGCCGGGCGGCGAGATCGCGGCCGGACAGGTGGATGTACCGCTGGGTCGTGTCCGTCGAGCGATGCCCGGCGAACGACGCGATCTGATGGATCTCCCAGCCCGACCGCGCGAGATCCGTCAAGCACAGATGTCTGAGTGTGTGCGTGCTGAATGCCGGGACGCCCGCGCGCACCGCGATCGAGCGGACCACCTTCGACCACGTCCACGCAGTGATCGGCTGCGCCCGGTTCCTCGGTGACTCCGACACGAACAACGCCCCCCGCGCCGTGGTGATCCCCCGCCGATGCCGCAGATAGCGCGCCAACAACTCACCGGCGACCGCCGAATACGGCACGACCCGGCCACGCCGCGTCTTGGTGGTCTCGGCCCGCACCCGTAGCGTGCGGTGCGCGGGATCCAGATCGTCACTCGCTAGTAGGCACAGCTCCTCCCGTCGAAGCGCCGCGTCATACGCCAACGCCAACATCAACCGGTTCCGCAGCGGCTCGCCCGCGGCGACCTCGAGCACTGCGCGCCACTGCGCGTCGGTCGGGATCCACGGCAACCGATTCGTCCGCCCGACCAGCCCACGCCGCCCTGCGCGCCCGTCCGCTGACCGGTACCCGCGCCCCACCGGACTGCGATCGCGGATGCCCTCCTCGACCAGGAAGTCGTAGAACAAGCGCACGACCGTGACCCGCAACTGCAACGTTGCGACCGACAACCCCGCGCCCGAACCCAGCGCGACCACGTTCGCGCCATGACGGCCCGGTCGCTCGCGCAAATCACGCACATACCTCGCGATCTCCGCCCGGCCCGCGCTCACCACGTCAACACCGACGCGATCGCAGAAACCGAGAAAGTCAACCAACGATCGGGCGTAGGAATTCACCGTCCGCGGTGACCGCCCCGCGTTCGCCAGCAACACCAGCCACCGCAACCCCAGCGGGCAGCCCGCGAGCACCGGCCAGTGCTCCGCCAGCCCCTCGGCATACTGGTCCTGATGGCCGTCCAGCTGCCCGTCATCCAATCCACCCCCGCTCCCAAGCCGCCCGACCCCGAACGCGAGCGGCTCCAAACCCGAGCGAGGCTGCTCGCCCGCGCCGGCCTGGTCTGGCACGGTGTCGAGGCCGCGGTCGCGATCGCCGCGGGCGCCGTCGCCGGCTCGATCGCGTTGATCGCGTTCGGCGCCGACTCGCTGATCGAAGCGCTCGCGGGGATCATCGTCCTCTGGCGCTGCAACGCCACCCGTGCCGACTCCGAACACGCCGAGCGCCGCGCCCAGCAACTGATCGCGATTACCTTCTGGCTGCTCGCGACCTATGTCACCGTCGAGGCGACCGTCACCCTCGCCACCGGCGATCACGCGAGCAGCAGCCCGGTCGGGATCGGCCTGTCGATCGTCACCCTGATCGCGATGCCGCTCCTCGCCCGCGCCAAAGCCGACGTCGCCCACGAGCTCGGCTCCAGTGCCGCGCACAGCGAAAGCCGCCAAAACCTGCTCTGCGCCTACCTCTCCGCCGCACTCCTCATCGGACTGACTCTCAACGCCGCCTTGGGCTGGTGGTGGGCCGACCCGGTCACAGCCCTTGTCATCGCCGCCGTCGCCGCTCGCGAGGGACGCGAGAGCTGGCGCGGCGGGAGTTGCTGCACCGTCGACGGCTGCTGCGCCTAGCCCGCCCCACGCGACAGCGGGGCGTCCGCGCCAACGCGCGTCACTCCTCGCCTCCGGCTCGTCGCTCCGCGCGCTGGCGCGGACTTCCGGATCCAAGCCCATCTCGACCTCACACGTAGATGCCGTTATCAGCAGCGGCATCTACCTGCTCCAGCGCGGGAGACCGAGGGCGAGCAGCCCGCCGAGTCCGCTATCTGGAGTGAATTCCAAATAACAGACACGGCGTTCATGTGTTCCCTCCTTGTGGGGATCGGTTGGTTGAACGAGGGCCGGCAGCGCCGGCTGGGCGGCCGAGCGGAACCGAAGCCCGCAGGGCGAAGGGAAGGGAGCGCCGCGACCTTGAAGCGAACCGGGCCGACGCCGGCGCACAATCGGCTCTCAGAGCAACCAACCGGTCCACACCGGAGGCGCCCGACACCTGAACGAGACGGGATCGGCGATGAGCTCATCGCTTCCCGAGCAGCGTGGTGGCGACGACGATCGCCGCGACCGCGATCAGTGCCAGCAGTGCGAGATGGCTGGGCGAGCCCCGGCCGACCCGCGGCGAGCCGGGTCGGCATGACCGGGCTCGTGCGTCGATCCGAGCCGAGAAGCCGCGGCGCCACAGACGCCTCGGCTGCCGGTCGTGGTGGCGGCGATGGCAGCGCCAGCAGAGCACGGCGACGTCGGAGCGGCGCTCATGTCCGAGCCGCCGGTAGGTGCGGTGATGGATCGTGAGCCGTCGGCGTGATCGGCAGCGTTGGCAGCGGCCTCTGGCGCGGACGATCCAGATCCGACGGCGAAGCCGCCACAACGGCGAGCGCAGATAGACCACGTAGAGGAGTGAGTGGCGTCGGCGGCTTCTCATCGGGCGTGCGGGGTGAGGAGCACCTCGACCGCCGCCGCGGCGGCCGCCAGCCCGATCGTCGCCACGGCGCTCATTGCCGCGACTCGCGGCGCCGGCAGGGAGGCATCGCGACGGACTTCGATCCATGCGCCGGCGGCCGTCGCCGCCGCGAGGTATTCGATCGGGAGCTGGGGGACGAACGGGATCAGCGCCTCGCGCCAGCGACCGAGGGCGAGCCCGACGGCCACCGCGTTGCCGACGAGGATCGTGGCCACGATCGCGTCGCCGGCGAGTCGACTGACGCGGGTGGCGCCGAAACGGGCAGCGGCGAGGATGAACGGCGCCGCCAGCACCCGCACGTTGTTCAGCAGGATGGACGCGATCGCGTCGACAGACGGGTGGAGCATCGCGTGCGGGCGGGTCGCGGGCCCGAGCACGGGCCAAGCGATTGCCGCGGCAGCACCGAGTGCCGTTGCCGCCGCGAGCGTGACCCAGCAGAGACCCGTGATGCGGAGATCAGGCCCCCGACACCCGGCGCGGGAGGGTGCTCGCGTGGAGCTCATGCCCGGCGAGGCCCGAGGGTGTGTCAGTTCTCCGGCTGCCATCGGGTCACGACCCATCCGTTTGCGGTGCGGGTCAGCTGGGCGTAGATGACGTGGAGCGTCGGCGGCAGTCCGGCATAGTTGCCCTTCCCGATGGTCTGCTCGCGTGTGACGAGCACCCAGAGTCTCGCTGCGGCTCCTTGCCCCGGGGCGATCGCGACGACGGTGCCCGTGTTCGAGACGGCGCTCTTGGTCAGCTCGGGGTCGCGGGCGAGGCTCGTCGCGGCTTGGAGCGCCTGCGCTCGGGCCTGTCCCAGTGAGATCGCGGCGAGCCGTCGCTGGTTGGCGGCGACCCCGGCGGCGGCCCAGTTGACGTAGAGCGCCGCGTAGCGGGCCAGCGCCGCCTGCGGGCTGTTGCGTCCCGCGGTGGCGCTGAGCCGCGCGGTTGCGGCTTGCTCACGGGCTGGGACGCTTCCGTCGCGCTCCGGGGTGGGATCGCCCGCATCGGCCGGCGTAGCCGCCGTCGGCGTCGAGGTGGTCCGCCTGGCGGTGCCGCTGGTCTGGTACGGGTCGGTAATCCCAGCGCAGCCGGCGAGCTCGCCAGCGACGAGTAGGGCGATGAGCGTTGCGGCCGCATGTCTCGCGCGCACGCGCGCGCGAGAGAAACTCCCGGCCCGGGCGCGCCTGGGTTGCTCGTGAGTCATAGTCCGGGTGGGTGTCGGGTGACGTAGGTGAGTCCGTCGGCGAGGTTCCCGAGTGGGTCTTGCCGCCATCGGGGGCCGCTGCCGGCGGGGATGTTCGGACCGCCGTAGTCGGCGGTGTCGAACGCAAGCCCGGCGATTACGATCCATGTGTGCCTGGAGTTGGCGTAGACGGTCATCCAGGTGCCGGGGCCGGCGAGGCCCCAGGATTCGAGCGTCCCGGACACGTCCGGCGATGGGCTGTGGAGACCCGCGCGGTAGAGGACGAAGGACACGGCGCCGGAGCAGTCGTACGCCGGCCACGGATTGGCGAGCGAGCCGAAATGAGCGACCGGCTCGGGGTAGGGCTTGGTGTGGATCTCGTTCGCGGCGGCGATCGCGAGCTTGACCGCTGCCGGGGCGTCGGTCGGAGCGGCGGCGGTTCCGTCGGGGAGGATCCGCGCGGTTTGACCGGGGACGGTGGCGAGCGTCGCGGTCGCGGCGAGCTGATCGCATGCGGCCGTCCACCCGATGGTTGCCTCGGGCTGGCTCGAGCTCGCGAGCGTGGTTGGCCCGGGGGTGATCTCCTGGAGCAGGTTGGCGGCGCCTGGGTTGGGCGCGGGGGTGACGTTGACGTGCCGGACGCCCCAGGCGTTCTGGTCGGCGCGGCCTTTCCAGTCGTAGATGTCGACGTGTCGGCCGATGATCGCGCCGCCGGTGTCGCCGGCGTAGAACGCGCGGGTGGTGCCGAACGGGTTGGGCTGGACGTGCGCGAACGTCTGCATCGGGATCACCGCGGGGTCGACGGCGATCTCGTATGCGGCCGGACCGGCGGTGAGGTTCAGCCCGGTGGCGGTGACGCCCGTGCCGTTCTCGGCGTCCCACGGCGGCCCGTAGGCGGTCGCGATCCACGTACCGGCGCCCGCGGCGATTCCGCCGGGCGCCGGCGGCGGCGTGCATTGGTCGGTGGCGACGCCGCCGAGCAGGACGACGGGCAGCGCGATCAGCATCAACCCGCCGGCGGCCGGGAGCCATAGCAGCCGTCGCCGCTTGTGCGAGCGCCCGGAGCTCATGCGGCTCGTCCTCGCTCGCGGTATTGCTCGTGCCACTCGGGCGTGCACAGCAGCCTGAGCGCGGCCCAGTGGTCCCCGCCGGTCTGCGCCAGCGCCGCGGCGCGGCGAGGCTGGTCATTCTCCGGATCGGAGCAGCAGATCCAGTACTCGAGGTCGCCGAGGAGCTGGCGCACCGTGCCTCGTCCGCGGTTGGAGATCATGTACGCGCTCGAATAGAGCCCCGGCCGGGTGGTGAGGCTCGTGATGTGCTCGACGTCGGCGTCGGTGAGCGACAGCGACGCGCGGGCGTGCTCGAGATCGTCGGCGTCGTTCTGAAAGCACAGGGCGATCGCCTTGTTCTCCAGCAGCGCGTAGCCCTGAGCGGTGGCGAGATCGCGGAAGAACTGCGAGACGAAGATCAGCCACAGCGCGTAGTGGCGTGAGCGCCGCGCGTACTCGTTCAGCCATGCGCCCGCCGCGGCCGACGCGGTCAGCTTCCAGCCCTCCTCCACCACGAGGAACATTCGCCCGGCCCACGCCCCTCCGTCGTTCAGCTCGCCCTGCAACCGGAGGCTCCGCGTGCGCTGGATCGCACCTTCGATGTGGTCGACGATCTGGAGGATCATCGGCGGCACGAGGCGGTCGGGCAGTCCGGCGATGTCGAACAGCGTCAGCGTCGTCTCGTCGGGCACGGTCGTCGGCGCGTCGGTGAGGTGCGCGAACGCGCCACCCTCGCAGTACGGCTCAAGCCGCACGATCAGCGACTGCACCGTGTCGGCGAGCAAGCTGCCCGGCTCGATTCCTCCCGAGCGGCGGTGGAGCTCGTGCAGGAGCAGCGTCTCGCGGGGCCGCTCGCCGGTCCTCGCGCACCGCTCGTACACCGCCCGCGTTCCCGAGAGCAGGAACGATTCCTCGAGCGCGCTGAGGGTGCGATCCTCGCTCCCGCGCTGGTCTCCGATCAGCAGCGCGTGCAGGGCGAGCAGAAACTGCTCCTTCTCCGGTGCCACCCGCCGCGGGTCGGGCACGTCCCACGGGCAGATGACCTCCCCGGTGTTCGAGCCGACCTGCACTCGCCGCGACCCGGGGATGAGGCCGAGCAGCATGTCGTAGTGGCCCGAGCCGCGCGCTCCGTGCCCGGCGGCGGTCGAGGAGCGATCGATGATCCAGCCGCGCATGCCCTGCGAGATCGCGCGCTCGAGCAACGCGTTGATCGTGACCGTCTTCCCGCCACCCGATGGGCCGATCGCGAGCGTGACGTGTCGCGTGTAGAGACGGTCGAACGGGTTGACCCGCTCGAGCGTCCCGCCCGGATCGGCGAACCCGAGGATGAGTCCCTCCGGTGAGCCGCACGAGCCTGAGGTGAGCGGCAGGCAGTGCGGGATGTTGCGGTGCGCGTAGCTGCGGGTTGCGCGAAGCGGGTCGAGGCCGAGCGGGATCGTCGAGGTCAGTCCCGGCAGGCAGCGCCAGCGTCCTCGGATGACCCGGGCGCCGGTGTGGGCCTGGAATTCCCGAGCCGTCGCTCTCACCAGCTCGTCGAACGCTTCGGGACGGCCCTCCGGATCCCGGATCGCGACGCTGACCGAGACCTTGTAGACGGTCGCGCCGATCTCGGCCGCGAGCTCGGCGTCGAGCAGTTCGGCTTCGGCGAGGGCTTCGTGCTCGTCCGAGCCGATCAGCTGCGCTCGGCGGTGCTTGTAGTCGATCGCGGCGGACAGGCGCTTCCAGCGGCGTCGCTGGCGGACGCGGACCTGCGCGCGGCTCCCGACGCGGATGTGTACCGCGACGGTGACCGGCAGCGGCGCTGAGAGCAGGTGCATCAGCCACCAGAGCGTGGTGTGGATCGGCGGCGTTCCGAGGTGCAGGATCTCCTCGAGCGTCCCGTCGGAGTGGCGCAGCCAGCGGGGATCGGCGGCGTCGATTCCCGCGGGCTCCGGCCCCGAGCAGATGGCGTCCAGAATGCGGTGGCGCCGGAGGCCCGCCTCCTCGGCTGTTGTCGCGCCCGCTAGTCCGGTCGCCTCGGCGAGCGCGTCCAGGTCGGGCAGCGTGCGAGCGGCGGGGTGAAAGCGCTCCCACAGGCATGCCAGTGCTTGCACGCCATCGAGCGGCCACGGCTCGATCCCGACCGCGGCGAGCTGGGCTTGAACCTGCTCGCTCTGTCGCAAGCTGTCGGCGGCCGCGCGCTGATGAGAGCGCCACGCGGTGCGAGATCCGCGAGGAGCCAGCGAGTGGCGGAAGCGGATCCGAAGGTCTTCTCCCTCGGGCCTGTGCGGGACGGCCAGCCACCAGCGGGCGGCGACCGCGGGTTGCTCAGAGCCGGCGGCGTGGACGACCGACTGGGTCTGCGCTGAGAGCAGCCGGCGCCTGGCCCGGGCCAGGTCGTCGCGTCCGTGACGGCGGTCATGCTCGCACGCGATCTGCACCCGGCGACGGTCCTCGGCGAGCGCCTCCCCGACGGGAATCGGGTCGGTTTGCGCGTAGATCGCGAGTGCTTGCCGGTCGGGTATGCCGCGGCAGATCTCGGCGAAGGCCCGCTCGATCCTCCTCTGCGCGCCCTCGTCGGCGGTGATCGCGTTAGGCATCCGCTCGCACTCGATCAGCCGTACGTAGCGCCCGTCCGAGGTGACGATCAGACCGTCGGGCTCGACGACGTCGACCGCGAGCAGCCGCCCGAGTGACCCTGTTCGCGCCTTCCTCATCGCGCCACCGCCTCGAGAGCAACGTCTCCCGGGGAGCCGGCGTCCTCTTCGGTCGGGGGAGCGGAGTCGAGGACCAGGCCGCCGCGTTCTGGGGCGGCGGGGAGCGCGAGCTGTTTGGGCGTGAGGCCGTAGCGGACCAGGGCCAGCAGGTGGCGCCCGGCGCCGAGGGCCTGGCCCGAGAGGGCGTGCAGCACGACGCCGCAGAACGTCAGCGCGAGGACGACGATCGTGATGGTCGGGCGCAGGCCGAGCGGCGAGATCCTGACCGCCCCGTAGAGCAGCCCACCGCCGACAGCCACGCCGCACCAACCGCGCCACGACAACCCGTAGTAGCGCTCGGGATCGTTCAGCCTGCGAAGCGTCTGCATCAGGTCCCCTTGCGCGGCGTCTGCCGCCGCGCTGCGGGCCGGCTTGCCCGCTTGGGAGTCGGCGGCTGACGGTTCGCGCGATCTGGCCGCGGCCGGGTGCCCGGCTTCTTCGATTCGGTCGGCCGGGGGGTCATACCGGTCCGGACGTTGGCCTGCGCACGACCGTCGGCGCTTCGCGGTGGGGGCGGCGCGACCGGCGCCGCGGCATAAACCGGACGTCCCTTCGAGCCGGCGTTCGGCCGGGCGGTTCGGTCGGCATCGGGACGCCGGCGCGTCGGTGCCTGTCCATTTCGCTCTGGCGCCGCCGCGCGCGCGGCGCGCGATGAGGATGGGACGGGGCCGGCCGATCGTGGCGCGCGTTCGGTCCGGGTCCTCGAGGTCTGCCAGCTTGCCGTGCCGGCGCGAGCCATCCGCACGGCCGTTGCTCCTGCGCGGGTGCGGCCGACCAGCGCCGCCGTACCCGGCGCGGCGGCGAGGGCGCCGGTACGGATTACGGCACCTCCGGCGCCGAGGAGGCCGTGTCGGCTGTGGGCCGCGAACGCGCGGGCTCCGGATGCCACGGCCTGGCCCGGCGGTCCCGCCGCGCCGAATGCTGCGCCGGTCGCGCCGGCGACCCGGCCCGCGAAGCTCCGCAACGACTCCGCGGCTCGTCGCGTGGACGCCGGAGCGACGGAGGCGGTTGCGCCGCCGCGGGACCTTCCGAGGACAACCAGCCCGCTAAGCTGGCCGCGCAGGACGGCACCGGCTTCCCGGGCGGCGCGGATGCAGAGCCATAGCGACGCGAGTCCCGCGAAGGCGAGGAGCAGGCCGCCGAGCAGGCTCGCGATCGATCCCTGACCGGCGATCAGCGGCCCGGCGGTCGAGCTGTCGTTGATCAGCAGCGCGCCGACCGCGAGGATCGTGCTCCACGCGAGCGGCAGCATCAGCAGTGCGAGCGCGGCGCTCACCCACGCCCGGGCGATCACGATCCCGCCGTCGGTGGGGACCAGGGCGATCATCAGCGGCCCGATCGCGTAGAGCAGGGCGCCGAGCAGAACGATGACCACCTTGAGAAAGATCAGCCCGAGCAGCGCGAATCCAATGGCGCCCATTAGGAACAGGTCGATCAGCTGCCAGCCTCCGAGCGCGACCCCGCCGACCGCGTACTGCATCAGCTTGTAGACGCCGTGGCTGACCGGCGGCAGAGCGAGCACGAACTGCGTGATCTGGTTGACCGCGGCGGCCGCCTGCGACCACCACCACGGGTAGGACACGAGCACCGCCGCCAGCGCGAGCACCCGAACGACAGGAGCAGCGACGTTGTGCCCGGCGCCGAGCGCGGCGCGTGAGGTCGCGTACACGAGCGTCAGCGGCAGCAGCGCGGCGCCAACCCACATGAACAGATCGCGGAGCGCGTTGATCCCTGCGAACCCGTACGTGACATGGCCGCCGGGGGTCGTGATCGTGCCCGCGTAGTCCGGCACCGCGACGATCCAGTGCATGACCTGGAGCCCGTCCTTGGCCCAGGAGGCGGGGATCAAGAGCCGGATCAGTCCGCCGAGCGTGTTCAGGATGAACTTGCCGGCTACGCCGACGGTCCAGGTGAGCCCGCCGAGCACGAGCCCGCCGAACAGGTGGAACACGCCTCCCAGCGCGCTCCCGACGGGACCGAGGAACGCCGGCGCTACCAGCAGGTGGGGCCCGGCCACTGATGCCGCCGCGGGCGCCGTCAGGGTGAGGATCACGGCAAGCCACCGGGCCTGGTGATCCTGAGCGGTCGCATCGCCTTGCTCAGGCGAGCACCGCCGGGATCACGACGAGGATCAGCATGATCCCGCCGATCACCCGGAACAGCCAGTCGGGTGCGTTGCGGCTGCCGGACACCATCAGCCCGGCGATGAGCACGAGGACGAGTCCGAGCCCTGTCGAGACGAGCCAGATCCAGTTCTGCTCGAGCGTGTGGACAAGTCCGCTGAATGCGTTGCCGCCCTGCGGCGCCACGCCGGAGAGCCCGGCGGCCTTCAACGCCCAGAGTCGCGCCGAGCCGGCGATCCCCACGATCTCGCCCCCACCGACGGGGAAGGAGAACAGCGTGTCTATGTCAAGCATCGGTCTTCTCAATCGTTGTGGATGACTACCGATGCGAGAATACTACAGAAATCGCTTATAGATTGTCAAGTATCGTTATAAGACTCAAACGAGTTTGCTCACTTTCGGGGTTCTGTCCCGGCCCAGCGCGCCGTGTCGCGGATCGCCGGCCGGGGGTTGGTTGGTCGCTCGGAGCGGATATCGAGCGCTGCTGTCTTCGCCGCCCGGATGGACGCAGCGGTCGGAGCGGACCCGCTACGAGCGCGGGCGAGTCGCACGTACCGCAGGCGTTACCGCCCGTGGCGCTGCCGTCGCGCGGCGCTCGGCCACCCTTGACTGATGGGCAACGCCTCGAGCCACGTGCCCGGAGCTCTGGCGGGCTCAACACAGGGTGCTACGGCCCCAGGCTGGTTGCGGTCAACGTCGTTGGTTCTTTGAAATCCCTGCAGCCGTCGAACGACAAGCAGCATCATCGCCTCTTGTGGCGGTGATGCGCTCGTGCTCGGTGCTTGTGCTTGTGGTGGTGGTGCGGCCGCGAAACGTGTCGTGGTGGTCGGGAGCGTGTCGCAGGCACGCCCACGGTCACGACCACCCGACGCGAGTGGGCGGGTGCGAATGGGAATGCCGTTTCGGGGAGGCTTGAGACCATCAGCCAGAAGCGCACCACTCCGGAGGCGTGCCCGAACGTGTATGTCGTGGTGAAGCGGCCGTCGGGTGCGACGTTCGGAATCCCCTGGATCTTGCTCAGACCGGGGATGCCGACGACGCCGAGGTCGAGCCGCAGCAGCTTGCTGCTCGACGGAATGTAACCGCCGAGCACTCGCCCGGTGATCCTGACCGTGCTCCCCCACGGGGTCCGATTTGGTCTGACGCGAATCAGCTCGATCTTGGCGGGCGTGATCACCGTCGCGGAACCCGTGGCCGGCAGGACGGTCGGTGAACCCCCATAGGAGGCTTCGATGATCCGAGACGGTCCTGGCGCCAGTGTCGCCGCCCACCGTCCGTCGGGGCCGGTGGTGACCGACGCCGCCTCGGTGAAAGCATCCGAGCCGTTGTCCGGAGCCGTCATGACCGCGACCGGCTGGCCGGCGAGCGGCAGGCCGGCGCTGCTCATCAGGAGCCCGTGCACCCTCACCGGACGGCCGAACGCCACGTTTGCACGGTTAGCCAGCCGGGACGTGGAGCCGGTGCAGCTGCGGCCCGGCGCGCGGTCGCGGTGTCTTGTCAGCCGCACGACGAGTACGGGCCGACCGAGATTGGCCAACGATCCTATGAGACGCTCCGGCGAGCCGCCAACACTCCGTCCATCGGCGGCAGGCACCGCGACCTGGGAGCCGCGATGTCCAACGATTCCGGCGGCAGGCGAGAAGCTCAGAGCGGCCTCGACGGCCTGACCGGCATCGGTTGTTCGCTGCGCCCGACCTGCCCCCGGCGATTCGCCGGCGGTGTGTTTCACGGCACCGGGGCATCGCATCGCCGAGAGCTGCGAGAGGCTAACCTCAGAGATGGCCTGAGCCCGCGCCGGAAGCGTGAGCGTCCGGGTGGTTGACGCGCAATTGCCGACGTTGTCGCACGATCGCACTTGGAAGGCGTACGGGCCTCGCAGTCCTGCGTCGTCGAAATGCGCCACCACCTGGGTGCCATTGAGCGCCGTCGGGAGCGCCGTCCAGTCGCTGGTGCCCGCGGGCGCGATCTCGATCGAGCCGCTGGCGACGCCGGACTCGGCATCGCTCGTATCGGCGACGAGGCCCGTCGGATCATTGGGATTCACCGGCTCGAGGCTCAGCCCCGGCGGAGCCTCGTCGATGTGGACCGTCACCAAACTCGTGCCCGAGTTGTGATCCCCCTGCGGGTCAATCGCGTTGTTCCACGCGGTGCAGGCCACCGTCTTTACTCCGTCGCCATTGACGGATAGCCCCGCAGCCGGATAGCTCTGCGCCGCGGCACCGTTCACGTCGCAGCTCATCCCACCCAGACCGGACGGGCCCGTACTGGGTCGGGCGTCAACCGTGACCGCGTGGTTGACCCACACGGTCGGGTTGGAGTCATTCGGCGTGCTGAGCGACACGCTCACCGGGTCGTTGTCCACATTGAGGGTCTCCGACATCGGCGCATTTGGCAGTCCGGCGGCGTTCGTCGCCTGCAGCGCGATGGACATCTCTCCGGCGCCACTCACGTAATCGCGAGTGTCTAGTGGCGGTGTCCAGCCCGCCGCCTGTTGGCACTCCTGCCAGCTGGAATCGTTCGTCGCGGGAAGCGATGAGTCGGCGATCGGCGCGTTCGCCCCAACCTGAAGGCTCAGGCTGCATATACCAGATGAATCAACTCCGGCTACAGGGAGCGACCAGAGGTTGCCTGGCGCGTTCCAGATCCAGTGTCCTGTCTGGTTCCATAGGCTCCCTGGGTCCGTCGTGGGCGTGATGCTCGGTCCCTGCGTTTCCGCCGCATACACGTCGATACGGTCGAACTGAATCTTTGCCGGCGAGGTGCACTCCGATTGCACGCACCGCAGTTCGATCCCCCAGTAGGGAGTGTCCAACGGACCGGACGCCGCCGCGTCGACGGCGGTTCCAGGCGGCAACACCTGCGCGGTGCCGCCGTTCCAATAGGTCAGCCCAATCCAGCCATGCCCATCGGCAATGCTCTGCAAATGTGTGATGTCGTACACCACGTTGCTGATCGTGATTCCTGGCGGAGCGGCGATCCGGTATCCCATCCTTGTTCCCTCGGGCACGGTGGCGAACGAGGCCAGCAAAGCGCTTCCCGCCATCCCGACGCCACCCGAGCCCGTCGCAAACGCGGCTGCGCTGCCCTGGTTGAACGCCAGCGTAAAAAGGCCCGTCCCGCAAGGCGGCCCGGGGCTCGACCAGGCCGAAAGGCCAGTCCCAGCCTCGTAGGCCGCGAGCAAGCCGCAGCCGCTAGCCGGCGTGATTACGATCGGGTTACGGAATTGGCTTGGGGTGGGACCAGCCTCCGCAGGCTCGCATACCGCAGCCGCGGAGGTGCCGACCACCGCGAGCGACGTCAATAGCCTCATGAGCCGCCTACGCATCGTCAACTGCGATCCCATCGCCGACATCCTCAGGTGCCCGGCGGAAATCCACACGAGTCAGTGATGTTGAACGGTTCGTCCTTTGACTGGAACTCCCCATTCACCACCACGCCAGTGTGGATTATGAGATTCTTGCCAGTGAAGCCGATCCCCTGTGTCCAGGCCACGGGGAACGCGCCTTGGCCGAAGCCGGCAGCCGGCTCAGAGTCGTCGACGCTGACTACCGGCGCGTTCTGCTGCGCGTGCCGGCAGCTCGCGGCGGTAACGGTAACGTCATAGGTTCCAACACCCGCATGCGTGATCGACAGGCCCGCACCGACGCTTATGTCTCCGTCTGGTCCGACTGCCGCCCACGCATCGAGAGACGGCTCGAGCCCGATGCGACTTTGACCATGGCCGCAGCGCGGGTGCTTGGCGAGGTGCATGACGCCGCTGCCTTTGTCGACGCAGACGGGGATTGTGCCGTTGCTCGCAGATACCGCCGCGAGCGCGTAACTCCCTCCGGAGCCGACGGCGACGGCGAGCGCGATGTAGGCCACGGCGTTCGAGCGGACATGTCGCCCTACCGCCTTCAGGTAGCGCAGCGGAGTCGCCCGGCTGGTTATCTTCGTGTCGGGGGCTTTCACGTGTTCCTACCTTCCGTTGGGCGACTGATGTGCGTGGGTTATTGGCAGCTGCATGTGCCGGCTCCTGTTACCAGCGACCGAAGCGTTGCCTTTGACGGGCCCGCCGAGCCGGAGCTGGAGCGCGAGCCGGAGCTCGACGAGCTCGTGGAGTGCGTCGGCGCGACTGGTGTGGCAGGTGGCGAAGACCCCGTTGCTGAGCCGGTTTGGGTCTCACGGGTCGCTCCGACGCTCGCCGACGTATGTTGCGCCGGCGTGTACTTGGCCGCCACGACATGGTGCTTGACGGTCGTCTGGACTGGAGTTGAGGTCGGCGTGCTGGCGCGATGGCGCCTCGGACGGCTGGAATGCGAGTGATGTGGGTGGCGAGCGCGGGTGATCGATCGGTGCACCAGCGCCGTGGCGCCGAACGGGTTGGCTGAGGCGGCGAAGACGTCCGGCCTCAGCGGCTCGAGGGAGCTCGCGCTGGCCTCGCGCTGGCTCTGGTGCCGCTCGCTACCGGGAGGCCCGGATTCACCAATTACCACGATCCCAGCGGCGAGCGCGGCCAGCGCGCCGAGGGTGGCCGTGGATAACAGCCAAGCGAACCGCGAGCGCCGGAGAGGGGCCGTCAGTCGGATGGCCAGAGCGGGCGGCATAAGTCGCCTGCGCAGGCGACGGTGCTGCCGGCTCGGTCTAGCGAGATCCGCTGGAAGCAGTGCGCTTCCCGGCATCGGCCTGCCCGCTTGGTTAGGCTCGCCGCCTGTGCTCATCTCGGCCGGGCTTTGCGTAGCGAGGCGATCGAAGTAGGCGTCCGTGCTGTCGCCGTGATCGGCCAGGTCGGTCCGTTGCGTCTCGCCCGCCTTCGATGCCGCTTGGAGGCGGTCGAAGAACGGGTCAGCTTGCGGCGCCGTTTCCTCGGTCGCGTCGCCGGCGTCGGGCCGAGGCGGTACTAGATTGCCGCGCGAGAAGGTGGCGACGTCGTCGGGCTCGGCGAATATTGTGCTTGCCACGCGCTCGCGCTCAGCCTCGCATGGGTCCCCTTTGCGGCGAAGCAGAACTACGTTGGTGTCGGGCGGGGTGCGATCGTCCATTGTCCCCAACAACTAGACGTGTACGCTAGGATAGCACTGTAGAGCGCTATGTATGCTTATGTTCCTAAGTCGGCGTTTCTAGATCGTTCCTAAGTCTCCCGTCCATGGCTGAAGAGCAGTATCTCACTCCGGCTCAGGTGGCTCAGGAGCTTCACGTGACCGTGGTTACCGTCCGCCGCTGGATCGCCAATCGGGAGCTCCGTGCGACGAAGGCAGGGCCTCGCCGGTGGATGATTCGCCGGTCCGATCTTGACGGGTTCCTAGCCGCCGGCGGGCAGGCCGGTCCGGCCGTCGAGGTGTCCGAGGATCCGTCGTTCAGCAAGCATCTGGTGGCACCTGATGAGCGTTGACCGCGCGCGCGAGCAGCTCGAGCTTGCCGAGGGACGCTGGCAGACCGCGATCAAGGAGCATGCCCAGCCTCCGCCGGATAACGGCTACGCGCGTAGGCTACGGGCGCTCGCCGATGCTGCCGCCCAGGAGCAGGCCGCCTATCGCTACGCCGAGGAGCAGGGGTTCGGCTGGCGACCCGGGCCGGCCTGGCTACCGCCCCAAGAGCTGCGCCCGGCACCCTGGCGTCGTTCGCTAGCACCGGCCGACGTATGGGAACGATTCGACGATGCCATCGAATCGCTCAGCAGAGCCCGCACCGGGGTGAGCGTGGCCGCCATCGCACAGGCCTTCGGGCAGCTCTCTTCCGCTGCCTGGGACCTCGCCGAGGCGGTTGAGCGAGGGCAGCGGCAGCGCACTTCGCGTGCGGGTTGAACTGCACCAGGACGTCGTCCGGCTGGCAAGAAAGATTGTGCGTAGTGGTCGACGAGCGTTCGGGGGTTGACCGCAGCAGGGCCCGCGCGATGGCGGGCCGTCAAGCATCGCGACTCACCTCGTTTCCGCGCATATGGGAACCGCTAGGCGGTGTGCGGACTCGCGCCTCCCGACACGAAGGCGGGTTCGGCCGGGACGATCGCTCGCGTGGCGAAGCGCTAGCCGGGCATCGGCGATCGCAGTGATCGAATTGTCGCGAACGCGATCGCACGGCGGGACGCCGCGAGACGATGAAGCGTCATGCCCATCCGCGGTGGCTGGCCGCTCGGGATTGCTTGGAACAAGCGCATCGCGTCGGACGACCCGGCCGCGGCGCTTCCGGCGGTTTTGGCATCAACACCGCGACGATTGCTGGTTCCGGCGTGCCGCTGGTCCCTGGCATAGATTTCGCCTTCCGGACCCGTGAGTTCTTCCCCGCACAGCGCAGCAAGCTCGGCCCTCGGCTACCTGTATCAGACGCAGTGGCCGCTGCTCGCGCTGCTAGACCGCCACCCGGGCGAGCGTCCGGACGCGGCAATCACCCTAGAACTGCACGACGACGTGGCTTGGGAGGAGGGAACCCCAACCGAGCTAATCCAGTCCAAGCATCACCTCCGCTCGACGCGCAAACTCGGCGACAAGGACGCGGACTGGTGGCGCACGATCCGCGCATGGATGCATGCAGGCGACCCCGGAGATCCAAATGGCCCAATGCTGACCATGGTCACCACGCTGACCGCGGCTTCGGAGTCGGCGGCCGAGGCGCTGCGTCCGCCCTCTCCTGACCCCACGTCGGCGCGTGAGCGGCTCGAGGTGGCAGCGGCGACCTCGACGGAGAGCAGGTTCACTGATGTGCGCAAGACGTTCCTTGAGCTGGACGAGCCGACGCGCGAGATCTTCGTCAGCCGCATGCGGGTGCTCGACGCCAGCCCCGAGACGGGTGACCTTGACGGCGCCGTGCGTCAGGCACTAGGCCGCGCACTTCCGCTCGACACCAACAAGGCGGATCTCTTCATGAAGATTTTGTGGGGGTGGTGGAACGAGCGCGCAATCGAGATGCTCCAGGGAAGGCGTCGCAGCGTCAGCGCCCTCGAGGTCGACACTTACGTGGATGACCTACGCGACGAGTTCGGCAAGGACCGGCTGCCGACCTCGGTCTACGAAATCGACATCGACGTCGATCAGGTGCAGGCAGACCACGCCGACCGGCCCTTCGCGCACCAGATCCGATGGGTAGAAGCGCCGGGGCTAATCCTCCAGAAGGCGATCCTTGACTACTACCGGGCGTACGCCCAACAAACCCATTGGCTCGACGCAGACCTGATCGGGCTGCACGAGATCGAGGACTTTGAGCGAAAGTTGCTCGACGAGTGGGAGCGCGAGTTCGCGTGGACACTGGCCGAGCTTGGCGAGAACCCGACCGAGGCGGAGAAGGTCGCACTCGGGCGGACACTGCTGCGCAAGACGCTCGACCAGGCCAGCCATCGGGTCCGGGTGCGGTACGACGAGCCATTCTTCGCACGCGGCAAGCACCACGAGCTTGCTGATGACGGTCGCATCGGCTGGCATGCCGATTTCAAGGCAAAGCTCCACGAACTGCTTTTGAACCGCGCCGCATGACGCCCTGGTCCCAACGCCCGCGAATCCCAGCGACGATGCTCAACCCAGCGCTGCTCGCCGTGGTGGAGTCGGCCGCCGCCCGCGAGTACGAGAGGCAGGTGGCTCATTCGATGCCATGGCCGGTGGCTTTCCTTGTCGCGCCGCTCGTGATGCACCGACCCACGCGCGAAGCACTTCCGCGTGACACGCGCACGCACCTGTCGACCTGGGTCTCGCGGCACGCGCTGATCCGTGCTGGCTTCCCCGAGCGGGCAAGGGAGCTGGTTCCGTTCGTCCGCGAGGGGATCCGGTTTGGGCTCGGCAATGGCGTGCTCTCGCTGGTCGACGGCGGGCTGCGCGGCACGGTGCGCAGCAACGCCGGCGAAGCGGGCCTCTCCGAGCTCATCAAGAGCGCGGCCCTCGTGGGCCGCTGGCTCGCCAAGACCGACCACCCGCCGACGGCCTTCGCCCTGTTCGGCGTGGCACCCTGATCACAATGCAGATCAAGGCGATCGTGCTCTACAACGCTGAGGGCGACCGGCAAGTGATTGGCCTGCAGCCCGGAGCCCTCAACATCATCACCGGCGTCTCAAAAACCGGCAAGAGCGCATTGCTGGACATCGTCGAGTTCGGGCTGGGTCGCAGCACCATCACCATGCCGGTGGGGCCGATCACCAATACCGTGGCGTGGTACGGGCTGCTCCTTGAGATGGGCGGGGGCGACGCGTTCGTGGGGAGGCCAGCCGGGCGTCAGGGGGCTGCGTCACAGAGCCGCGCAATGTTGGCGTTCGGCGTCGACGACGCGCCGGAGTTCGGTGACCTCGACGTCAACGCCGACGCCTCAACTGTGCGAGAGGAGCTTGGAACCCGAATCGGTATAGACGAGAACCGCGGAGACCCAGCGCCATGGATGGAGGCGCTCGAGGCCAACCTCGGCCACGCTGTGCTCTTGACTCTCCAGGGTCAGAACGAGGTGGCCAACCGTAATCAACTCTTTCACCGGGCAAACGAGGAAGGCGTCGCCCGTGCGATCCAGAACACCCTCCCGTACTTCCTAGGCGCGTGGCCCGCAGACCAGGCTCTCAAGCGCCAGCAACTCGCGGTCGCGCGCCGGGAGCTAAAGCGCGCCGAAAGCGACCTCGCGCGTGCCGAGCAACTCAACGCCGACATCGACGCCGGGCTGCGCGGGCTGCTCGGCGAGGCCCATGCGCAGGGACTTGTGGGCTCAGCCGAGGCCAGCGACCGATCGGAGATCATCGCCGCGCTGAGGGGCGCCATCGCACGCCAGTCCGAACGCCCGCCGCTCGACGACGAGCAAATCACGGCCTCCCGTGGACTCGAACGCGAGCGTGACAGGCTCCGGCGCGAGCTGCGACAGATCGCCGACCAACGCGGTCTCCTCAGCGACGAGGGGGCCAATGAGCTGGACTACACGCATGCTGTTGAGACGCAGCTAGTGCGCCTGTCCAGCCTGGACTTGCTCGGAAGCGGCGGCGGCGACGATGGCACCTACTGTGTGGTCTGTGGCTCCGAGCTGAGCGAGCCAGACCCGACGTCCGCTGAACTACGCACCGCCGTCGATCACCTGCAAATGCAGCTTGATGATGTGGAGGCGACCCGGCCGCGCCGCGAGGCGGTGCTCGCGGACCTGGACGCGCGGGCTGACGAGGTCCGCGAGCAGCTCCGCGGCACGGAAGCCGCGATTAGCGGTCTGGCAAGCACGCGCGAGGCCACTCAGACAGCGCGGGAGCGCGCCGAGGAGCAGGCGTTCACGAAGGGCCGGATCGACCAGTACTTGTCGAGCATTGCAGCGACAGAAGACACTGCGATGCTTAGGCTCCGAGAGATTGTCACGAACGCCCGCCGGCGAGTAGAAACACTCGAATCCGACCTCGACCCAGAGCGAGTGCAGGACGAGCTGGTTTCGCGCCTCGCGGCCGTCGGCAACGACATGACCCGGTTTGCCAACGCCCTCGAGCTGGAGCACGCACAGGGCATGGTGCGACTCGACCTGAGCCGGCTCACCGTCGTGACCGACACCGACACCGGGCCGGCCCCACTAATGCGAATCGGCAGCGGCGAGAACTGGTTTGGCTACCACTGAACCGCTCTGGGTTTGATGGAGAGCCTGGCGTTTTGTGAACGGACCGACGTCTGGTCGGTCTTGGGACAGCGTAGAGCTGTCGGGATGAGCTTGTCGGTTGGAGCTTGGCCATCAGTTGAGTTGCTCTGACTCCGACTCCTGCACGGGCCCGTCGGTGATCCTCGGCCGGCCCCGGGTGCGGTGGATCCCGGAGCCGGGGCTGCCGCACATGATCGTGACGGTCCCGGCCGGGGTCGGCGGCCGTGAGGGCCGCGCTGTTCGCGCGGTAGCGGGTGCGGTCGGCCCGGTAACGGCGTCCGGTGGAGGGTTTGACGCGATTTGCCTGTCGCGGGGTTCGGTTTGAGGCGCTGGGAGGCGATCTGCGGCCCTCGGAGCGGTGTCCGCGATGGTCAGGTCGCCCGGATCTGCTGCCTTCAGTTCGCCTTCGGCAGCGTGGAGGGCCTCGAACTCGACAGGCGGGAGGTCGCCGAGGTAGCCGTGCAGCCGCTGGGTGTTGTGCCAGTGCACCCAGCCCAAGGTGGCGAGCTCGACCTCCTCGACGGTCTTCCACGGCCCGGTGCGCGCCGGGCCGCGGATCAGCTCGGCCTTGTAGTAGCCATTGACCGTCTCGGCCAGCGCATTGTCGTAGCTGTCGCCGACGGTGCCGATCGACGGGACCGCGCCGATCTCCGCGAGCCGCTCGCCGTAGCGAATACTGGTGAACTGCGAGCCGGCGTCGGAGTGGCAGCGCAGCCCGGGGTGACGCAGGCCGCGGTTCCAGCGGGCCATCTCGATCGCGTCGAGGACCATCGGCGTGCGCATATGCCCGGCGACGCGCCAGCCGACGATCATCCGGCTGAACGCGTCGATCATGAAGCACACGTACGCGACGCCGGCCCAGGTGGCCACGAACGTGAGGTCGGTGACCCACAGCTCGTTAGGGTGGCTGGCCGTGAACTGACGATCCACGAGATCGGGATGCCGGCCGGCCTCCTGGTCGCGGCGGGTCGTGCGAACCCGCTTGGACCGCAGCACCCCTTGGATCCCGGCCCGGCGCATCAACCGGGCGGTCTGATCCCGCCCGATCTCGATCCCCGCGCGGCGAGCAGCCTTCCACAGCTTCCTCGTGCCGTAGACCTGGTAGTTCTCCTTCCAGAGCCCCACCAGCCGCGGCGTCAACTCCTCGTCGCGCCGCTCCCGCGCCGACGGCAGTCGGCTGCGGGCGGCGTAGTAGCTGCTCGGAGCCACCTGCAACGTCCGGCAGATGGGCTCGACCCCGAGCCTACGACCGTCGACCACCTCGTCCTTGTTGGCGTCGATGAACACGGCTATCTGCGCTGCTGGCGGTCGAGCTCCGCCCCGAAGAAAGTCGCCGCGCGCCGCAAGATCTCGTTTGCGCGCCGCAACTCACGGTTCTCCTGCTCGAGCTTCCCGCAGCCGCGACCGCTCCTCACTCGAGACGCCCGGGAGGGGACCGTCGTCGGTCTCGGCCTGCTTGACCCAAGCCCGGACCGACTCGACCCCGTATCCCAGCTGCTCGGCGACCCGACGAACCGTCCCCGTCGTCGACCCAGTCTCCGCCCTGAGCGAGCGGACCATCCTCACCGCCGCCTGCTTCTCCTCACGCGAATACCGCCGTGTCGTCGGCCTGCCAGCTGTGCGATCTGTCGCCATCAACTCCTCCTGGTTTCCAAAGCCAGGAGTCTCCAAGCAACCCAGGACGGTTCACACCTCGCGACGCACCTGGCCCTGCACCGGTTCTTCACGCGCCGCGACCGCCCGGTCCCCCGGTTCCTGATGCTCGACCAGCCGACCCAAGTGTTCTACCCCTCCGACGTAGAGATCGAGGCGGGTGTCCCTGCAGGCGAGGAGACGCGCCGGGCCGTCCGCCATCTGTACGAGGTAATGCGGGACTTTGTCGCCGAGCTCGACGGCGCGATGCAGCTGATCGTCTGCGACCACGCAAACCTGCCAGAGAACTGGTTCCAGGCCGCGGTCAGGGAGAACTGGCGTTACGGGCGCAAGCTGATCCCAGACGGGTGGATCGAGCGGGCGGGCGATGCCGACCGCTCACAATAACCAGACGCGCTCCTTCCTCGAGTGGAGTAGGGAGGCGGCGTCGTATCCCTTCGCTGGAACCTTGCAGCGAACCCCCCGGGTTGCGCTCCTCCCGTTTGGCCAAGAACTCAAGAAGTTGGAACTTGTTCACCATCGGGGTGATGTCGATCCGGCAGCCGCTTCTGCCCGTGGTCGAGGGGTTTGACGTAGAGGGTGCACGTGGTTTGTGGCTCGTCGATGACATGCTCGACCGGACCCAGGATGGCGACCGCCCAACGTTCGCCACCACCGCGGGAGCACAAAGGCGGGTGTCGGACTGGCCCTTAGCGATCGACCTACTCGTCGCCAAACTCGGGTCTTGGCACGCGGAACGTCAGGGCGTCATCCCGCCCGCGGACCGTAGAACGAGCAGCGCGGTGTATTCGAAGTACAGCTGGGTGTGTGGCGAGCGTCCGAGCCAGCCTGGCCGTCCTGGATCGTGTTGCCAGCCGGATTGGATTGCGTTGTAGGTGAGGTGCATTTCGTCGTCGCTTGCCATGTGTTCGCCGAGGACGAGCGCGAGTTGGTCGGCGAGTTGTTGCGCGTCGGAAGCGCTGATGCAGAACACGCGAACGCCGAGATGCTCGGCTCCAACAGTCCCTTCGGGAAGTCCGTGCTCGTTCACGGACCGATCGCCCTCTGGAGTGCGTGCTGCAGCAGCTGCTCGAGCGGGCGGAGTGCGTGCTGGACCTGTCTGGCCGCATGGCTTCCCTGGCCCGCGGTGTAGCGCGTACCGCTGAGCAGCAGCACCGCGAGCGTCGTGACGATTGCAATCGTCACGGCTCGGCGGAGGAGTCGGTACGCCGCGAAGAACGCGATTAGTTTGATCACGTTCGTCCCGTCCGATCGTTAGACACCTTCGGCCTCGAAGAGCGGTTGGGTTGATTCAGGCTTCGTTTTGGATCGCCCGCGCGGCCGGCTCGGTTTTTCTTCGGGACTGGATACGTCGGGGACGACCTGATCCAGCGTGCTGGTCGGGTGCACGTCGATCTCGCACGCGTGGCGCTCTCCGCTCCCGATCCGTTCGGGCTCGGCGTGTGGGAGGCAAGCACGAAGCACGTGAGTCCGCCGGGGGTGGCCGCCGAGTGTGCTGTGGATGATCGCCTCGCCGCGCTCCAGTTCGGCGAAGGTGTCGGCACCGACTCGGAACTGGCGCACGCGCCGACGAGAGCCTTTCCCCGAGTGGGCTGCGCCGTGCCCGGTGGTCTGGTCGGTCGATTGCCAGATCGCTGTTGTGCCCATCAGTTTCGCGAGCCAGTCGCGCGTTTCGGGTGCGTTCTGGCGGTGGATCGCGAATCCGGTGAAGTTGTCGGTGAGGGAGGCGAGGAGTCCGGCCTGTCCGGTGAGCGCTTCGGGGTCGGCGGCGGACTGGGTGACGACGATCACCTGTCCGTGGTGTGAGCGGCCACGCTGCAGCATGGCGAGGGCACGGGTGGCGGCGATGTGCATGACCCCGCCGAACTCGTCCAGCAGCAGCGTCCACGGTGCGCCGGCGACCTGCGCGGCGGCGTACATGTCCGCGAGCGCGAGAACGGTGATCATCGCCGCTTCCTTGGGCATGTCGTCGACGTAGGTTCGCCAGAGCACCACCGCGCGCTCGGTTATGGCGCGGGCCAGGCTGACGGCGACGTGTTCGCCGCTCCGGGTGATCCTTGGAGCGAGGACGGGTCGCCAGGCTTCGCCCATCACGACTTGCAGGCGCACGGCACCACCGGCGACGGCTTTGCGCCCCTCCTGGGACTCGATCCATTCGCCGGCCTCAGTGACCCGGCGATGGAGCTCGGGATCCTGGGATGCGAGCTTGAGGAGCTTGGGGAAGCGTCGTAGCTGGCAGCAGTCGATCAGGAATGGCAGCGACGGAGGCCAGCAACCGGCGTGGTGGAGCACGCGTGCGACGACGCCCAGGTAGAGCCTGAGCATGTCGGAGTAGTACTCCTCGCTTGCCTTGATCGGCTCGACGGTGCGCGCGACGATCTCGCCGACGTCGCCCGAGATCGGTTGCCACCGATCGGTGTCGGGTGAGCGAGGGTCGATCAGGACGAACGTGCGTCCTGCGGCGGCGGCGATGTCGCGCAGCATTTGTTCGGCTTGCTCGTCGCCTTTCTGGTCGATCGCGAGCACGGCGGAATGGTCGTGAAGCGCCCGCGCGGCGACGACCCGTAGGGCGCTCGTCGTCTTGCCGGTGCCGGTGCCCCCGCAGGAGAAGATGTGCTGTCCCTCGTTTCTGGGCAGCCGCGGCCCGGCCGCCTCGCCGGTCATCGGGACGTATGGCTCGTGTTCGGGCCATGGGCGCGTGTGAACGATCTCTCCCTGGGAGCGGATGTACACGCGCTCTCCAGGCCGCCTGGTAGGACCGGGCTGCCAAAACCATCTCCGGCTCAGCTCGTGCTCGCGGAGCTCCTCGCCCGCACCCAAGTCGGCCAACCGCCACCGCCGCCCGAAAAGCGCGCCGGCCGCCGGGCCGCCGGCCACCGGCGCGACGACGAGCAGTAGGCCCCACCGATGGGCCAGGATCGTCAGCCCGCACAGCAGCGAGCTCGCGCCGCCGAGGAGGTAGAAGTTTCGCACCGAGAGGGTCGTGCGCCGGCGAAGCAGCCAGGCACCCCCGGCGCCGAACGCGGCGCACAGCCAGAAAGCCACGAGGCTTGCCGCGAGCCAAATCACGTCGACCGTCCCATCGCTTCGGCCTGCACGGTGCTGAGCAGCTCGAGGCGCAGCGCGCCGCCTGGCAACCCGGCCGCCGGGCCCATCTCGCCGATCCTCTTGGCGACCGCGTCGTCCCGGCACACGTAGATCAGTCCGGTGATCTGGCGCTCGCTCAGCCACCGGGCGTAGAGGCCAAGGATTGCGCGCAGCCGTTTGTCGGCCTTGCGTTGCAGCTCGACCTCGATCGCGACCGTCCCGGTCTCCATCACGACGGCGAGATCCGGGCGGTGGCCGCTCCGGCGCCATCCCGTCCCAGTGAGCCATTCGAGTTCGCCCTTCAACTCGGGGTCGGCGAGCACCTCGCGTGGTCCGCGCCAGTCGCGTTGACGGACCGACAGCCAGGCTGCTGTCCAGGCGCACGCGCAGTCGTGGTCCCACCACGTCGGCGCCGGCGCCGCCGGCGCCCCGACCGCGAGTCCCGACATCCGCACGCCGCGGCGGGTGGCCACGAGGAGCGAGCCCCGGCCGCGTGTCATGCGATGGCGCTCCAACCAGCCCTGGCGTTCCAGTCGTCGCGCGTGAGAGCCAGCCACGCTTACGCACCAGCCCATGGCGGACCTCCAGGCCTCCAACGGCGCCGGCCCAACCCTGACGAGCCAGGCAAGTCCAGCCATCGACGCCGGTCCAGGACGCGGCTCAGTCATCGATGGTCCCCTTCTGCCTTTGTCTAGTCGATAGACCCCGACTCAGCCCGTCTGCCTCACAACCACCATCGGCCCGCCCCCGCCCCCGGACCATCTTGAGACTCGACCCGATCATCAGCAGCCGAGGCGGACTATCTGCACACGTAGTGGGCGGGTAGTCCGCCTCGGCTGCCCACCGCGACGGGCGGCGAAAACCCAATAGATACGGGGCAGGAGCGGGCCGGGGTCAAGCATCAACTCGGATCTTTCGTGCCGTACTTACGACCGTACTTAGCATCTTACTGAACGTTATAGCCATCGACTACGATCTACAACGTATCGTCATGGCCGGATGGCTGCCACACCAGCTGAGACGGCCGTCGTCGTTAACGCGACCGAGACGGCGTTCCGGTGCGTTGCCGGCTCGAGCGAGAGAGCGACAGCCAGCGCTGCTTCCTGACCGAGCGGCCGACGGCTAGCAGTGGCGACCGACGGCGCACTCGATCGCCCCTTCTGGTCCGTGTGAAAACGACGCTCTCACGAAACGGCTCCTCGTCGTCGTTAATGCATTAGTCGAATCGGTCGCACCAGCCAAGCCTGTTGCTTTTCCGAGTCGTCGTCTATCGCTACGGCGCGGGCGACGGACGCGCGAGGACAAGCACCGCTATCGCTCGGTCGGAGCGAGCGGACTGTCACCGCCGTCGCCTCCGAGACTGCTCTCTCTTCCCGAGAAAGAGGACTCGTGATTCGGAGTGGCTCGGCGTCGGGCGTGCCGCCGTTTGTTGGCTTGATCGACCACCCGTTCCGTCTCACGGCGCGCCGCAGAGACGAGAGGATTAGTAGTCCGCACGAACGCTAGGCAGCGACCAACGCGGCTGGGAGCTGGTCGCGAGCCTGGATGTCGAGCTTCATGCAGGCGTCACGCAGGTGGGTCTCGACGGTGTTGACCGTCACGAACAGCTGCTGGGCGATCTCGGGGGTGCTGAGGCCGTCCGCGGCCAATCGCGCGACGCGCCACTCGCTCGGGGTGAGCGCGTCAACGCCGGTGCGGGGCAGTCGTGTGGGATGCGCGCCCGTCTCAATGCAGCTCGGCCTCGCCGCGTTGCGCGAGCACGGTCGCGCCGGAGCGGTGCGCGAGCTCGGTCCCCTGCCGCAGCGGCTCGCGCGCCTCCTTGCCGTGATTCTGGCGACGCAGCGCGGCGCCGAGATCGACAAGCGCCCGGGCGTGCTCCAGCCTCGCTGGCGTCTTCTCAAGTATCGCGGCGGCCTCGCGTAGCAGGTCGACGCTCTCGTTGCCGCCGGCGATGATCCCCGCCGAGCGTAGCCCGATGCCCAGACAGCGGGGCTGCCCTAGGTATCGGCTGAGCTCGACGACCTCGCCGCTCAGCTCCCGGGCGCGCTCGACCTCCCCGAGCTGGGCGAGTGCGAGTGCGGCGCCAGTGCGCCAGTCAAGCAGTCCTGGGTTGCGCTCACCCCACGCCAGGTTCCACTCCCCTAACCGCAGGAACGAGTCCGCCGCAGCGCGCCACTTGCCTGTTGCCGCTGCGAGCTGCCCATGTGCGTACGGGAGGTAGGTCGTGGTCGAGGGCTGATCCAGTCCAAACGGGATCTCGCGTTGGTTCAGCAGCGCCGCCGCTTCGCGCAGCCGTCCGCGCTCGATCAGCACCTTCGTGAGCGTCGTCATCACCCGCGGCCCGAGGACCGCCCCGACGCCGCCGGCCGCGGTGAGCGCCGCGCGGGCGTCTGCTTCGGCGTCGGCGAGTTCGCCCACCCGGTAGCTAAGTTCGGCTTGCAGCGACGACGCCCACGCGTAGCCGGCCGCCGACCGGCGTTGGCGGGCGTCTGCCATGGCTTGGTTCACCCAGTAGCGCGCTGGCTCGAGGCAGTCTGAGTAGAGCAACGCGTTGGGAACGCAGAAGAAGGTCGGAGACTCCGATCCCAGCTCGGTAAGCAGCCGGCCGCCTGCAACTGCGCGTTCGGCCAGCTCGCGGACCACGTCGGCGCGCTCGCCCTCCAGGCAACCCCACCATGCGAGTTGCGCGAGCAGGGACCGCTCGGTGGGGCTGTCGCCAAGCTTCTGCTCGCGCAGGCGCGCGAGACGTCGACGGTGTGCCGGCCTGGTTGACAGCTGCAGGGCGGCGAAGCCGAGCAGCGACGACTCGAGGTCTTGGCTGAGCGGCCGATCGGTGTCGCCGAGATCGTCGAGGGCGGTCTCGAGCACGCTGACGGCGTCCTCGAAGCGATTACGGATGCCGTGCGCCCACGCGAGATAGTGCGCGATCATGGCGCGCTGGCCGGGATCGTCGGCAATCGCCAAAGCCTTCTCGAGAGGCTCGACTGCCGCCGGTTGAGCACAGAGCACTTGGGCGGCGCCGAGTTCCCACAGGACGTCGACGTCGGGGTCCAAACGCTCCCGGCGGGCTCGCTGCAGATAGCTAACCGCGCTGTCGGGCGCCCCCCGGGCCCGTGCATCGGCGCCGGCGGCGCGCAGCAGCTCGACGGTCCACGGATCGCCGGTGGGCTCGCTGACGAGCAGGTGCGCGGCGGCGCGTTCCGACCTTGCCCCTGACGCAGCCAGCATCCGCGCCGCCTCGTGATGCATCACGTCGCGCTCGCCAGGCGGCAGCTCGCCGTTGATCGCCGCCTCCACGAGCGGGTGCACGAAGCGCAACGGACGGCCCGGCGCCAAGAGGCCGGCGCCAGCCAGCCGGTCGGCGGCCTTCGCGGCCTCTCGCACCTCGAGCCCGGCCAGCTCCGCGGCGTGGCGCAGCTCGGCGTCCGCTCCGAGTACGGCGACCGCGCGCGCCAGCGCTGATGCCGCCGTTGGCAGGCGTGAGAGCCGCAGCACCAGCGAGCGGACCACCGCCTCGGGAACCTGGCCACGCACTACCTCCGCGCTCTCGATGCCAGGCGACATCCCCTCGGCGACCAAGCCGTCAATCAGCGCCCGTAGGTAGAACGGGTTACCGCCCGTGACCTCAAAACACGCGCGCGAGAACTCCGCAGCCGGAGCACGCCCGAACGCCTCATCGATCAGGCGCTCGCACGCGCCCTCGCTCAGCTGCGCGGGCCGCAACACGTGCGCTCCAGCATCGTTGCGGATCGTCTCAAGCACCCCCGCCCCGACGCCACGTTCTCCCGACCGTACCGCCAACGCGAGCACGACTCGCAACCCCTCAAGGCGGGCGGCGATGAAGCTCAGAAACCGCAATGATGGTGCGTCCGCCCAATGCGCATCGTCTACTAGCACGAACAACGGCTTGCGCTCGGCCAGGCTGAAACACAGCCAGTAGAGCTTATGCAGCATGGCGAACGTCGCGTCGATCGCCGGCCGTGCCCGTTCGCTCGGCGCGGCAAACCCCAGCAGCCCGCTAGCCAGGCCCGCCGTGCTAAATAGCTCCCGACGTTCTGTCGCCGACGCGCCGGCAAGCACGCCCTCAAACAGCTGGCGGACGACTCCAAAGGCAAACCGGTCCTCCAGCGCGACCCCGCGCGCTCGAACCACCTCCATCCCCGCCCCGTTTGCAGCGCGCGATGCCTCCTGCAGCAGCCGGGTCTTTCCGACCCCGGCGGGGCCATCAACTATGAGCAACCGCCCCGAACCGGCCAGCGCCGCCTCCACGAGCCCGCCGATGGCGGTCAGCTCCCTTTCACGCTCTAACAGTCCTGCCGCCGACAGCTGAGAATCGCGCGCGCGGGCCGACAGTGCACGGGGCCGGGGAGTCCCGAAGCTTTCCCTGGGCGGCGGGTGGAGCGAGGCATCGTGTTGCAGGATGGAGCGCTCGAGTTCCTGCAAGGACGTGCTCGGCTCGAGTCCCAGCTCGTTGCGCAGTACGCCGCTGAGCTCGCGGTAGACCGCCAGCGCGTCGGCTTGGCGGCCGGCGCGGTACAGCGCGAGCATCAACTGTCCGCGCAGCCGCTCCTGCAACGGCTCCGCCGCGACCAGCGACTCGAGCTCCGAGACCAGCTCAGGGCCACCGCCCAGCGCCAGGTCCGCGTCGACTCGCTCCATCACCGCCACCAGCCGCAGCTCATCTAACCGCCTGATCTCCCCCTGCAGACAATCCACCCCGGCCAGATCCGCCAGCGCCGGCCCCCGCCACAACCCCAACGCCTCCCGCAACCGCCCCGCTGCCCGCGCCGCGTCACCGGCGGCCAACAACCGCCGCCCGTCACCCAAAAGTCGCTCGAACACCGCTGCGTCCAGCTGCCCCGGCTCGACGCGCAGCACATACCCACCCGGCCGCGATAGCAGCACAACCTCCTCGCCGTTGACGTCCGTCAGCGTCCGGCGCAGCCGCGACACCGCCACCTGCACCGCGTTCACAGCGCCATCGCGCCGTCGCTGACCGAACAGCTGATCGGCCAGCTGCTCGACCGTCACCAACTCATTCACACGCGCCAGCAACACCCCCAGCAGCACCCGCTGGCGCTCCCCTCCCAGGCGTACGGGCTCACCGCCGCAGGATGCCTCCAACGGCCCCAAGACCCCAAACTGCCACCGGCCCGCGACCACGGTCACCATCACGCGGATTATCCGCCCGCGGCTAGCACCAGCGCAACCACCAGCGGGCCCTGTAAGGGAACGGTCAGCGACCCGTCAACCCCACGCCCAATCCTCCTTCGAACGGATCCCAACCGGGTCGATCCACAACCAGGAGGCATCCCAATGAGCGACCTATTCTCCTACCACGTCACACAGCAGCAGCTCGCCGACCTGCGCCGGACCGCCGATCAGGACCGGCTCGCCCGCTCCACCCAAAACCGCGAGGCAACGAGGCGCAAGCGGCAGCGTGTGCACCGGTTCACGGCTCGACTGGCCGCGCGTTCTTCCGCTCCACGTGTCGAAGAGGAGACGTCGGTACGAGCGACGTCATAACTCGCAACGACGAGCCAACCAGACCGACAGCAACGAAAGAAGGCAGCTCATGTGCGCACAGTCGAACCAGCCTCCCACCGGCAATGTGCAGAATCTCGGCGAGGACGCCGGCGGTCAAGTTGGTCGTCGCGTCGGCTACTACGATGATCCCGCTTCGCCCCTCAACCAGACTCGTAGCGTACCCGCGTCGGCGTGGGAGGCCATTTGTCCACCGCCCACCGACGGGCTATCACCAACCCACCCGCAGCGCGCCGAGGCGATCAGCACTCACAGCGACGGCGGAAGCGTGGTTGATCCATTCGCGATTTATGCTGACACGTGGCTGCCGGACTTCGCATCGGACGAGGACGAATCGGAGCACTGGACACCACCGCCTGATTCCTCGACGCGCCGCCCCGACGTCGGCGCTCGCAGTGTCGCGGAGGATTGTCCGGACGAAGCCGGGCAGCCAGCCCACCGGATCGCACGTCGAGTGGGTCGGAGTGGAAGCCAGCCAGACCCTCGATCGTCGCAAGAAGTCCGAGCGCCACGCAAACATACTCGAGCCGGGCTGAGGTTCCTATGCGTCGTCGCGGCCGTGGGCCTGGCGGCGGTCGCGATTCACATGCTAACCGCGTCGCCTGGCCAGACGCCGCCACATGCCCTGCGTGTGGCCACCACTTGGCTCACGCTCCATGACCGAGGAGACGACGGGCAAGCAGCCGCCCTCTGGCATACACCGTCCGCCTACCGGCAAGCACTCCCGGTGCAAACGGTCCGCTTCCATACCACCGATGACGTACGCGCCTATTGGGCTGGGCGCCCATGCCACCTCAAGCTCATCGCCACGCGCGTGCTCACTCGCAATGTGGTCACGCTGCGCGTGCTCACCGATAGCAGACGATACTCCGGAGAGACATGCCACCTCGGTGCGACCTACATTGATCGCTTCACCGTCGCCTCCGGGCACATAGTCAACGTCATATCCCTGCTGACGCCCGTCGAGACCGCGAAACAGTGGTTGGACGCCTACGACCGAGGCGACGATGATCAGGCCGCGTCGATCTGGGAGGCGCCCGGCACCGTGCAGACCGCCTACCCCTCTACGATGGCAACGTTCGCGACCGCCGAAGCAATCCGCCGCTGGTGGGCGGGAAGAGGCTGCCACATGAGGCTCACCGCGCCGATCACTGCGAATGGGGACGCAGTAACCCTCTGGGTTCATGCCGACCGCCAGCGAAACAGCCCCACCGCCGTCAAGTGCACCTCAATCGGCAGATCCTACCAGTACATCCTGACCATCTCCAACGGGCACATCAGCAACCTCATCGCGCGCCTAGCTTAGCTTCGCATACCCCTATGACAAAGACCGACGACAAGCATGTCTCCACGGGGTGTGCGGGCAATCACGCCGCCAGCCTCGCCAACCGGACTGGGTGAACGCTCTCACCCGCCCTAGTCAGAGCAACCACACGCACCACCAACGGCCGCGCCATCAGCCAGCGCGGCCGTTGCCTGATCAACAACTACGCACGCGACTGGGATGAGATCTGCTGTGGCGCCTCCCTCAACTATTGTTCCGGCTCCGCCGGCGGCTCGTAGCCACCCGGTCGCAGGCCTAGCACCCCTCATTCGGCATCGGCGGTCTTCAGCACCCCGTGTAGTCGCGACACCGCCGCCGGCACTGGGATTCCCCGATAGCGGCACAACCCACCTGATCGACCGTGCCAACCACACACGGGTGGCGTCCCCGCCAGCCGCTCGGGCTCACCACTAGCACTAGCGGAGCTGCGCCAGCAAAATAACCCCCACAACGCCCAGAGCTTTCGGCCCCATCGCCCCCCGCTATCTCGCCACACCGCGAGCGGAGAACCACACACACCGAGAGACCTGTAAGGGAACCGTCAGCGACTCGTCAACCCGACACCACATGCTCCTCTCGACCTAAGCAGACTCACCGGACCACAAGGAGCCACCAATAACCGATCTATTCAGCTGTCACGTCGCGCAGCAGCAACTCGCGGATCTGCGCAACCCGCCCGGACAGGCACGACTCGCGGGCATCCAAGGCACACCCGGCACAAAGCCAACAACCCATACTGATGACCCGCATGCTAACCCGCACGAGGGCCCGTTTCGACCTGCCGGCCGGTGCGAGCATGCCGTTACCACACGACGGCGACTACGCCCAGCCAATCGATTGATCGTCCGCGGCGACTTCAACCAGCTGCGGCTAGGGACCGCCTAGCAACCTGGAGAACGGCACCGCGTTACAGTCAAGTCGTTTGTTGTGGTGTAACGCGTGGAGCTCGTCGGTGGGGATGGCGGCTCACGCCTTCGGGAGCGTGCTCACCTCTTCTTGGTGTTGGTGGAGGGGGGGTCTGAACCAAGCCAGGTGCGCTCTTGCGCAACCTATGGCTGTCAGAAAGCGAGCGCCCGGCGTCCAGTCAAGGGCCGGCCCGGCAGGGCCGAGCGAAGCGAGCCGCGGAGCGGCGCCCTTGACGGGAAGCGGCGGCGCGAGCTACGAGGCGGTGCTGAGCTGGCCCACCTCCTTGGCGTCGGGCGGGTGTGCGTCCTGGTCGCGCTCGGCGGCGAGGATCTGCGCCATCGACTCGACCGATAGGTACCGGCGCTGGACCAGCCATTCGTCGTTTTGCTCTGAGAGGAGGGCGCCGGCGAGGCGGATCACCGCCTTGTCGTTGGGGAAGATCCCGACGACGTCGGTGCGTCGGCCGATCTCCTTGTTGACTCGCTCGAGGGGGTTCGTTGAGCGCAGCTTGGTCCAGTGTTCTGGCGGGAAGGCGTAGAACGCGAGCAGGTCCTCCTCGGCTTGCTCGAGCAGTTCGCAGACCTTCGGCGCGACGGTGGCGAGCCGCTCCAGGACGTGCGAGACCCGCTCGCGCGCCTGCTTGTCGTGCTCGGCGTTGAACACCTCGCGCAGCGCGGCGGCGACCAGATTGCGCTGATCGCGGCGGCAGTGCATCACCATGTCGCGCAAGAAATGGACAGTGCAGCGCTGCCACGAGCAGCCCAGCACCCGCGCGATCGCGGCCTTCAGCCCCTCGTGCTGATCGGAGATCGCCAGCCGCACCCCGTCCAGCCCGCGCTGCTTGAGCGATCGCAGGAACTCGACCCAGAACGCGCCCGACTCGACCTCGCCGACGTCCAGGCCGATCACCTCACGTACGCCGGACTCGTGCACCGCGTAGGCGACGACCAGCGCCTTGGAGACGACGCGACCGTGGTCGCGCACCTTGACCTGCTTGCCGTCCAGCCACAGATACGGGTAGGCGCCCTCAAGCGGCCGCCCGCGGAACAGCTCGACCTGCTCATCCAGCGCGCGACACAGCCCCGAGACGCGGTCCTTGGTCATCCCGTCGATCCCCAGCTGCTCCACCAGCCGGTCGACCTTGCGCGTCGACACGCCGTTGACGTACGCCTCGAGCACGACCGCGACGATCGCCTGCTCCGAGCGCCGACGCGGCTCCAAGAACGACGGGAAGTAGCTCCCCTGACGCTTCTTCGGGATCAGCAGCTCGAGCTCCCCCGACCCTCGTCTCCCACCCCCGCGAGCGATACCCGTTGCGATGCGTCACACGCGTCTCAGGCGCGACCTCGCTGAGCCCCGCGCCGATCTCATCACTGATCTCGGCCTCCATCAACTCGCGCGCGACCAGCGCAACCGCCTCCCGCACGAAATCCTCAAGCCGACCATCGCGCACCTGCGCAACGACCTCGGCAACCGTCATGCTCTGACCTTCGGCCATCGTGGTGTCTCCATTCGTCTGGCTGCGAGAACAGCCGACGAGTTCGGCGCCACGGTGGCCGACCCCTCTTCTC
Organism: uncultured Solirubrobacterales bacterium; assembly: GCA_963841535.1. Classification (GTDB taxonomy): domain Bacteria; phylum Actinomycetota; class Thermoleophilia; order Solirubrobacterales; family Solirubrobacteraceae; genus Palsa-465. The sequence continues at coordinate 45,998 of CAWJDF010000009.1, forward strand.
AATAGAGGTCGTCCTACTCAGACGCTCGTTACACCACTTCTACCGAAACGACCCGCGTTACGGGGTTAAGACTCACCCGATCCACGAAGGAGCCCAACATGACAACACAGCTCGATTCCCCAGGTCTACCGCGCAAAGATGGCCGTTCTGACCCGATCAACGTGCCGCAATCCGCTCAGGCCAAGTGGCGGGTGTGGGCCGAGCGGACGCTCGGCGGTACCACGGCCCAGGTTGAAGCAGCGACACACGCGGCGATTGCGGCCCTCGCGGACGGGGCACCGCAACAAGCCGCCGTCGACGCAGCGCGAACGGCCTGGACACTGGTCTTCGCTTCCCAAGCTGCGCAGGCCAACCACACGGACCACCCACCTCTCCACGTGATCCCTCGGGGCTCTTCCGCGGTCAATGTGCCTCGATCCGTTCACGACAAGTGGCAGGCATGGGTGAAGCGTACGCTCGGCGGGAGCGAAGCCCAGGTTGAAGCAGCGACACAGGCGGCGATCACCGCCGTCGCGGACCACGCATCTCAGGGAACCGCGCTCCGGGCAGCCGAGGTAGCGTGGACTCGAGCCAGCCCGCCGCCGGATGGTTCTGCTCAACGTCAGGCTGAGCGGGAGGCACCCGACCGGCCGAGATCTGAGAAGCTCGGTATCTACGAGGTCCTTTTGCAAGATAACTCAGCGCCGTCGCGCGAAGCGATTGCACTGATCAACAAACTGCAGGTTTCACGGCACCCGCGCTTGACCGCCTGTCTCGGGCGGCGCTCCTCGGAGCCGCTGTCGAAGCGCGCTAAGCTGGGTGTTGGCCTGGCCGTATTTGCGTGGCTACTGATCGCTGCTACGCACATCTCATGGGTGAGGGCTCACGACGGGCCCGTGACACCAGTGCCAATTCTGCCCGCGTTTGGTATATCGCTTGCGGTCTGCGCCGTCGCGACCATTCCGTACCTCTTGCTCGTGATCACGACCAGATACAAGATACAGCGGGCTCGCCTGTTCGTGACGAGTGGTCTATTGGCGCGCCACACTACGCCCCACGAGCTCTATCGTGTCACCCATGTCGAGGTCCATCAGTCGCTATGCAACCGTTTCACCCGCGACGGCACGCTAGTCATCACGACCAATGACGGCACTCAGACCGGAAAGGGCGTAGCGCCAAGGGTCTTGGTCACCGGCCTGGCGCCTATCGGAGATGAGGAAGCGCGCTCGGGATTGTGGGGGATAAGCGCGGACCTGATGGACCTCATTGGGCTTCTGCGCACCAACAAAGCAATCCAAGGCTACCTGCAGTAGCGCCGAGTGTCACGGCCGAGCGACGGCCTGTGGCGGATGGATCACGTATGCAACGCTTCCATAGCAGGAGACACCCCCGAGCGCGCCGCATGCAATCGGAAGGAGAACATCCGGATGGGCGACAACGGCAGTCCCTCGCCACGACGGTGAGTGGCCCCGGTGGTCGAATCGAGCGCAGAACTTGGACGTGGAACTCGTGAACCGAGAGCCGCCAAGTCGAAGGAAACGCGAACCTTGAGGTAACAGCATGCCACGTCGGACTGAAATGGACACCGCCGCGCAGAAGGCAATGCGTGACCGCGCTGCGAGGATCATCACCTCGAGCCCGGGCCACCCGCTGGAGAAGCTGATTGACCCGTCGACGGGCACGCTCTGGGGTGCGCAGAGCCTGTACACAAACACGGAGCATCACCAGGTGGTCGACGTAGGCCACAAGAATTCAGGTACGGGCGTGTACGCATCCTTTGCGCTCCAAGACAAGACAGACAATTGGTTACAGGGGCAGCAATTCGAGAACAGAGGCGCCGATGGGGTGTATCACGAACGGCACTTTGTGGACGTGCAGGGCGTACCCATCGAGATAGAGACCCTCGAGCGTATGGAGGCGCTAGAGGAGGTCCCACCGGGCACTACAGCTGCCGCCGCGCCTTCAGACGGTTGGCGGGCGCAAGACCTGCTAACGGCTGAGCGTTTCGAAGAGCTGAAGGAGCGCGACCCGGGTACGGAGCCGATCTCGACGGCCCCAGTCTCCAAAGAGGATGAGGGATCGGATGCCGGTGCTCGCGACGGCACGACTAATGCCGGCTCACCCGACAGCCCCGAGCCCAGCGCGAATGACAGTCGTGGTGCCGATCCCGATTCCCTCGATGGAGGCCTTGCCCAAGGAGGCGTGGATGAACCGCGCGACAACGTGGGTAAAGGGACCGAGGATGTAGCGGAAGAGGTGATTGTCTATGGCGGGTTGGGTACGCTCGCGGCGGGGGCGGCCGCCGCCGTGCTAGCCGCGGGAGGCGAGATAGTTGGGGCGCTCCTCGAAGGAATCGCAGAAATCGAAGGCGGCATCGCTGAGGCCGGGAGCATCGCGGAGGGAACCGCTGAAGGCACCGCGGAGGGGATTGGCGAGAGCACGCTGGAGGGAAGCGCAGAAAGCACCGCGGAGGGCACGGGGGAAACCGTAGAGGAGAACGGAACAAGACTTCGGGTCGACACCGAGCCTGAACCGAGAGTCCGAGTAGAGGATCTCGAGCGCGAAGCGGCCGAGCGCGAGGCAGCAGAGGACTTCGCGCTTGAAGAAGATACGGCCGCCGAGCAACTCAACGCGCAGAGGCTGTCAGCGCTCGCGCCCGCCGAATCCAACGGCAGCGAAGACGCCGGCAGCCAGGCCAGGCAGAACGCGAGCCGCGAGCCGAATCAGAGCCGCGAACCTGACGGCGCCCAAGACGCGGCCAGCCAGGCCAGCCAGGCCACGAGTAGCGGCCCCAACCAGGGCGGCGACCCGAACCAGAGCCGCGAGCCCAATCAGAGCTGCGAGCCCAATCAGAGCCGCGAACCTGACGGCGGCCAAGACGCGGCCAGCCAGGCCACGAGTAGCGGCCCGAACCAGGGCGACGACCCGAACCAGAGCCGCGAGCCCAATCAGAGCCGCGAACCTGACGGCGGCCAAGACGCGGGCAGCCAGGCCAGCCAGGCCACGAGTAGCGGCCCGAACCAGGGCGACGACCCGAACCAGAGCCGCGAGCCCAATCAGAGCCGCGAACCTGACGGCGGCCAAGACGCGGGCAGCCAGGCCAGCCAGGCCACGAGTAGCGGCCCGAACCAGGGCGGCGGCCCGAACCAGAGCCGCGAGCCCAATCAGAGCCGCGAACCTGACGGCGGCCAAGACGCGGGCAGCCAGGCCAGCCAGACCACGAGTAACGAGCCGAACCTCACGCCGCTGGCTTGGACTGACCCGCAGTTTGATCCGCCGCCCGAGGGGTTTGATCCGCCCGAAGGGTTCGATCCGCCTGAGGGGTTTGATCCGCCTGAGGGGTTTGATCCGCCCGAAGAGGCCGACCCGCCCGAACGGGCCGATCCGCAAGGATCCGACCCGCCCTCGGAGGGGTCCGCACCGCCACCCGATGAGGTCGAGCCACCAGAGGCGGAAGTCGAGCCTCCGGAGGCTGGTTTTGACCCACCGCAGGCTGCGGTCGAGCCCCCGCACGCGGAGGTCGAGCCGCCGCAGGCCGAGATCGAGCCCCCCACGTGGAGGTCGAGCCCCCGCAGGTGGAGGTCGAGCCCCCGCAGGCTGATGTTGCGCTCCCGCCTCCCCCGGCCGAACCCCCGCCGCCTCCTCCGGTCGAACCCCCGCCATACATCCCTCCGGTGTTTGCGTGATTGGTCTCACCTCGGAGCGGAGGATTTGCAGAGCGGCGTCCGGAACGCCGCGTGGCGAGCGTTGTAACCAAGTGTGCATTGCCAACAACAGCTACAGCGCATCGGTCCGGGGCGCCTCCGTTCAGCGCTGCGCCAGAGCGGGTGACGAACGATGAGTGCGTGCCGCTGGTGAGGAGCGGCTGGTGCCCCAGCCCAGCGGCAGTGGGTTCGAAGCGCAGGAGCCGAGCGGAGAACGATCCGGGAGGAGATGGACCGTCGGGAGCGCGGCTGGGATGAGGAGCGGCTCGCGCAAGCGATCCCGATCCCGATGACCTTCGCCAGCTTCGTGGCACACGACCGACTGACCGGGGCCTTCGCCCGCGGGGTCGCGCGGTCAACCGGGCCGATCGCGCCAGATGGGGTGCTCGAGTTCACCGAGCGGATGTGGTGGTACGCGGAGCAGCTAACGCGCGTTCTGCCGTGGCTGAAGGGCCGCGCCGAGGGTGCGCGAGATCCGCGCGCGAGCCACGCGGCCCGCCGGTTGCTTCGAAGTGGCCGCGACCGAGTATGGCTATTCGCAGATCCGGCTTCCTGGTCTGTCAGACGTTGGGGCGCCTAGGCCCCCCAACGCCCGCCGAGAGATCGGTTCACGGCTAGCCCCGTTTTCCGCGGTTGGGAAGGGTTAGGTGTTTTGCTCGGGCCAGGGCGGCTGGATCTGGAGTAGTTTGAGGATCCGGCGTTGGGTGTGGGTGAGGCGATCGAGGCGGATCCCGGCGGGTGTGTGGGTGAGGCCGAGTCCTTGGAAGGTGGCGAGGATGTTGGCGCCGGTGGGGATCGCCGGGCGGCCTTCGGGCAAGAGTCCGGGGAGTTGTTCGTGGTCGCCGAGTTGGTGGCGGGTTTGGGTTTCGATCAGTCCGAAGATCAGCAGCGCGAGCCCGACGATCGAGATCAGGGCGTGGATGCGGTCGTCGTTGTGCAGGAAGATTGGTCGGACCTTCAAGGTGTGTTTGGCGTCGCGGTGGCGGCGCTCGACGATCTGTTGGTCTTTGTATTGGCGCAACACCTTCGCTGCGGTGAGCTGACCGGGCTGGTTGGTCGCCAACGGGTAGACGCCGTCGGTCGCCGCAGCGGTGGCGATCGCGTCCTCGTCGCGCGTGAAGGTGAGTGTCGGTTTGCCGTTGCGGGTGCCGGTCCGGGCGATCAGCAACTGCGCGATGGTGGGGCCGATGATCGTCGCGACGCGCTTATCGACGTGCTGGCGGGTTGGGTAGTAGCGGCCGCCGAGTCCGCGTTTCACGCGCTCAAGCTCACTCTCGGCCTTGGTCAGAGCGCGTTCACGGGCGGCGGCGACCTCGCGGCCTTCCTCGCTTGAATGGATCCATGCGACTCGGACCGGCAGCTGCCGGCCGCTGTCAGAACAGACGAGCGTCCAGTCGCGCAGACAGCCGCGGTACTGGGTGCGCTGTGCCGGTGCCAGACGCGCCTCCCGCGCCGCGGTGTACTTCAGTGCCCTGAGCGCCTGGTGGCCGACCTCGGACCTGAACTTCTCTGCGAATCCGCTGGAGGCTCTCAGCGGGACGACGAAGCGCAGGCCGGCGTCGTGGATCTGCGCAAGCGTCTTGGGGTTCCCGCACGCCGAGTCGCACACCAACAGACCGGCCGGACCGGTCACCTTCGCCAGACGCTCCAAGCTTTGACCGACGAGCGTTAGCTCGGACGCGTTGCTCGGGTCAGGACGCCAGTACACCGAGACGCCCTCGGGGGTTGCGGCCTGCAACGCCCGGACCTGCCGGCGTACGTGACGATCGGACCCCCACCCTTTGGCGAGGAGCGCCGAATCCTCGTAGGCGCCGGTGACCCGCAATGTGGTCAGATCGACATGCAGTCGGCCAGCGTCCAGACCGAAGCGGTCGATCGCGCGGGTGGCGATTTGGCCGCGGACCGACTCCGAATGCACCGCGAAACTCTCAAGCGCCCGACCGAGCCGGTCGTCGTTGAGCAACGCGGCGGGGATCCCGAGCAGCTCGTGCACCGCCGCCCCGGACGCCCATCCCGCAACGTCATACAACGGCGAGGGCGAGCACAACCGCGAGCAGATCAACCCCGCGACGACCTCCCCGACCGACAGCACCGAGCGTGGACTGCGCGGCAGTGAGCGATCCACGACGCCGACGAGATCCAACGCGCCGATGAAGTGTGCGGCCAAGAGCATCGCCCCGACCTCCCGGCGCGTCCCGGTCATCGGCGGGTCAAGCCGCGCGAACGATCCCGCCAGGGCCTCCAGCTGCCCGGACTCCTTCAGCGCCTCCTTCCGACCAAGGTTTGCCACAACACGATGCCGCACCCGGGCGTGCTCGTCGCGATACCCATCCACCAGCTGCAGGTACGTATACGCGCGCTGCCCGCGCTTGACTGTGGTTTCCTTGACGAACATGTTGCCACAACACTACCGGCCTCTCCGGACAGAAAAACCGGCAACAGGAACACCAAGTTGCCACAACAGACCCCCGCCCAAGACCGGCACACACCACCAGCATCCCCAAGCCCACAACCATTCCCAGCCGCTGCTACCTATCCACAGGCGCGGAAAACGGGGCTAGCGCCGGACGGCGCGCGCGGCGCGCGATTGCACACCAGCACGAGACATGGCGGTTGTCCGCGTGCTGCCGGGCGGCCAGCGCGACGAGCGGTTTGGCGATGGTGGCTGGGCGATTGTCCGCGTGGCCGCGGCCAAACGCGTGCGCCTATGCTGCCGCGTTGCAGCACGACGAGACGAGACATCGCACCCAAACAGACCGTACGTCGCACGACGAGAGGTTTGAAAGCCGGGCCGACCGCTCGGGAGGACGGCGGCGCGCCGACCAGCGAGACGCACACCGCGGTCGATCAGCTCCTGGGGATACTTCCTGGGACGTGGCATCGCTGGAGAATCTCCTCTCCCGAGGACAGATCGTCCTCGATTCGAGGTCTCCGCGAAACCCAGGCCAGCTCAGCCAACTGACCCGACATCGCGACCTCCCGAGTTTTCTACGGACCCTCGTGATCGAGCCGGACGCCGCTCCTTCACACCCGCCATCACCGCCTCAAACCGCCGCCACCCAGCCGGCGACGCAATCAAACCCACGACCGCCGCACGCTCAACAGCGATCGTGGCGCGCGGAAGATCCGTCCACGCCGCCGGCAACAGCGCGCGCGCACCATCGCTCGTGCGACACCGGACACACAGCTCCCCCTCAACATGACGCCATCCATCAACCTCGACAACGCGTCCGCGCAGAGCACTCGGCACGCCGTCGCCGATCAGCGCGACGCGATCGGGCAGCGGATCAACAACATGAGTAGTACGACGGATACCTGCACGACGGCTCGACCGCTGTGATCGCCGCGACGACCCCCGTGAGGGTCGTCTGCCGGAACACGCTCAACTCGGGACTCCAGCGCGCTCACCAGCGATTCTCCATCCGCCACACCGAGCAGATCAGTCGGCGTGTCCACGAGGCGCGCCGCGTCCTCGAACTCTCGATCGACTACTACGAGCAGTTCACTGCCACCGGCAATCAGCTCGCCTCCGCGCCCTGCACCGAGCGGCAGCTCAGGCGGGTGCTCGACGAGCTCTACCCGTCCGGAACCGAAGATCGCGTGACGGATCGGACACGCCGCTCGCGGGAGGACACCAAGCGCCGGATCGTGGAGCTGTTCCTGCACGGCGACACGCAGGGGAACGCTCCCGGGAGCAAGTGGGCCGCCATCAACGCCATCGTCGAATATGGCGACTGGCATCGGCCAATCCGCAACGGCGGCGAGCGATTCGCGCGCGCGATCGACACCGGGTCGGACAAGACGCGGGCGCTCGAGCTGGTGAGCGCCGCGTAGAAATGCCGGCAGCGGGGGCAGGCGAATCGCTCGCCGGCCCCCGCTCGCCTACGTTCCTGGGAGGTTGAGCTCCCGAAGCACGGCGTCGCGGACTGCTCCGTCGACCGGCCCGTGGAAGTCGACGGACACCTCGATGACCGGGTGCGCCCACCGCCGGCCCCGCCGGCGACGAGGCGGAAGCTCATGCTCCGCGAGGGCTTTGAGAAGCATCTCGCGACGGTCGCCGTCGAGTCCGAGGCTCGCGCTACCGGCCGGTGCGAGGCCTCCGGCCTGTCGACGAGCCAGCAGGAACTCAGGAAGCTCGCCCGGGCGCTCGCGCCATCCGATTACGACAAACCACTCACGGCGGCGGTGCTTGTGCTTAACCCAAGCCGAGCTCCGCCGGCCTTCCGAATACGGCGCGTGTAACCGCTTCGCCACGACGCCCTCGAGACGCTGATCGCGGGTCGCAGCAACAAGTCGCGGGCCCTCAGCCGCAGAGAAGTTTCGAGGCATCCGCCAGAACGGGCCCTGGTCGAGGGCAAGCTCGGCCAGAATCTCGCGACGCCGCGCGTAGGGAAGCTGGCGAACCGCGCGCCCATCGCAGTGCAGCACGTCGAAAACCATCAGCGTGACCGGTGTTCGCTGGTGAGCGGCCGCGCGTGAGTGTCGTGTGCCACCGGCTAAGCGGGTGCGAAGCGCGGCGAAGTCCGGCATCCCGTCCGGTCCGAGGCAAACAAGCTCGGCGTCGAGAACGACTCGGCGGCCGCGCAGAGGGTCGCGGAGCAGCTGGGCCTCCGGGAACTCGTCGCCGCAGGAGCGCCCGCTACGGGAGCGCAGCGAAAGAGCCTTCCCGTCACAGCGGACCTGCGTTCTCGCGCCGTCCCATTTGACCTCAAACGCCCAACCCTCGGCATCCGGCAGTCGCCCACTTGAAACGAGCATAGTCAAGTCGGATGTTGTGGTGTGACGGGTAGAGCTCGTCGGCGAGTGTGGCGGCTCAGACCGGGATGAGGGTGCTCACCTCCTCGTTGCCTGGTGCGGGGAGGGAATACGCGTGTGTTGGTGTGAGACCGAGACCGAGGGGCGAGCCCCTGGGCGAGCCCTGAGGGCGAGGGCGAGCGCCGACACGCGTGTGCGCGCCTGGATTTGGGGGTGGCTATCGGTCGCGTGCGTCTGTCCGAGGGCCGCAGAACGGCTCGGGACGCGCCGCGGTTCGCGGCTGCGGTCCTGGATCGGGGCCAGATGGCCCGATCGCGGTTCAGGCGGCGGTGAGACCGGGTACCTCCTGCTCGACCTGGGCCCGCTCGGGCTGGGTGGGCTCGGCCAGGATCAGCGCCATCGACTCGACCGACAGGTAGCGGCGCTGCACCAGCCACTCGTCGTTCTGTTCTGAGAGCAGCGCACCGACCAAGCGGATCACGGCGGCGTCGTTGGGGAAGATCCCGACGACGTCGGTCCGGCGTCCGATCTCCTTGTTGACCCGCTCCAACGGATTCGTGGACCGCAGCTTGGTCCAGTGCTCGGGCGGCAGCCGGTAGAAGGCGAGCAGGTCCTCCTCGGCCGCCTCGAGCAGCGCGCACACCCTTTGGCGCCACGTCCTTGAGCCGTTCGAGTACGTGCGTGACCCTGTCCTTGGCCTGCTCGTATCCCTCGGCGTTGAAGATCTCCCTGAGCGCTGCGGCGACGAGCCCGCGCTGATCGCGGCGGCAGTGCATGACCATGTCGCGCGTGAAGTGGACTGTGCAGCGTTGCCATGGGCAGCCGAGCACGCGGGCGATCGCGCCCTTGAGCCCCTCGTGCTGATCGGACACAGCCAGCCGCACACCGTCGAGCCCGCGCTGCTTAAGCGAGCGCAAGAACTCTGTCCAGAACGCGCCCGACTCGACCTCGCCGACATCCAGGCCGATCACTTCGCGCACGCCGGACTCGTGCACCGCGTAGGCGACGACGACTGCCTTGGACACGACGCGGCCGTGATCTCTGACCTTGACCTGTTTGGCGTCTAACCACAGGTAGGGGTAGGCGCCCTCAAGCGGTCGCTGGCGGAACAGCTCGACCTGCTCGTCCAACGCCCGGCAGAGCGCCGAGACCCGGTCCTTGGTCATCCCGTCGATCCCCAGCTGCTCAACGAGGCGGTCGACCTTCCGGGTCGAGACGCCGTTCACGTACGCCTCCAACACGACCGCGATGATCGCCTGCTCCGAGCGCCGGCGCGGCTCCAGGAAGCTCGGGAAGTACGAGCTGCCCGAGCGTTTCTTCGGGATCAGCAACTCGATCTCCCCGACCCTGGTCTCCCACGCCCGCGGCCGATACCCGTTTCGATGTGTCAGCCGGGTCTCCGGCACGACCTCGCCAAGCCCAGCACCAACCTCCGCGCTGATCTCGGCTTCCATCAGCTCGCGGGCGACGATCGCGACCGCCTCCCTCACGAAATCCTCAAGCCGCCCATCGCGGACCTGCGCGACGACATCGGCAACCGTCGTCATGCTCTGACCATCGGCCATCGTGGTGTCTCCATTCACGTCGACTGCGGTAACAGCCGACGAGTTCGGCGCCGCGATGGCCGACCCTCGCAGCGGTCGACCTACACGACGTCCGTTACACCACTTCTACCGACACGACCACGAGCATCGGGTTGACGAACCGCGGCAGGTCCTCGCGATCGGCACAGCTCTTCACCGGCGAAGTATCCGTCCTTACGACACCGCGCGCCCGCACAGCCCGCTTCGTCGCATCAGGCGCCAGGAATGTCTAACTGCCGCGGGCCCGGAGCCATTCCTCCACGTAGTGCGCGCCCTCCTGCTCGCGGTACTGCTCGAGCAGGGCGCACAGGGCCTCTCCGCCCGGAAGCGGATCCGGCCCCGAAAGCGTCTGCAGCGCCGCGAACGCCAACTGCGCCTCGGCGACCGACAGCCGACGCTCGGCCACCAGCCGTGCCCCGAACCGCGCGGCGGCGCGCTGGTACCGAACGGGATCCGCGCCGGCGAGCACCAGCAGGACGCGAAGCGCATCTCGGAGCAGCACCGGGCGCGGGAGCTCGTGAGCGGCCGCTATCACGAGGTTCGGATTCCCGATGCGAATGGCTCGTTCGAAGCGCATCATCGCGGACCCCTGGGAGGTCATCGAACACATGTTCGCATCCCGCGGACGCACCAGCGACTCCTCCTGGAGGTGGGTGCGGGCAGCCGCCAGCGACCGATGCCACGCCCGCCGTCGGCCGTCAAGCCCGATGAAGGCCCCGCCGCCATCCGGGCGGCGGTACGGCGGGAGTCCGGTTCATCGGCTTGACAACCGCCGTCGATGCGCGGCGCGGCCCGGGCATGCCCGCACCCAACCCCAGGAGGGACCCCATGACCCACAGCGGAGATCCGAAAGCCCGGCCGACCGCCCGGCAGCTCGCGTACCTGAAAGCGCTGGCCGCCCGCGCCGGTCAATCGTTCACCTGGCCGCAGACGCGCTCGGATGCCAGCCGCGAGATCCGCCGGCTGAAGGCGGTACCCGCGTCCGACGCTCTGCCATCCGAATTCGATCTCGAAGCGGAACAGGCTGCCCGCGAGGGGAACGCGGACGTCCCGGTCCACGGCTTCGAGATCGCTGGGTACGGCTCAACGGCGACCTGGACCGAGCGCGCATGACGACCCCGACCGTCACCGAAATCAGACGCAACGGCAACCCCGTGGGCGAGCGCGTCGAGCTCGGCCGCTACACGGTTCCGGCCGGCGAGCGAATCCTGTACGGCCAGCGCGTCGACGGTGTCGTCCGCTTTTTGGGGGAGGCATGCGCCGTCGTCGCGCTCTCGTCCCGCGGCAGCGAGAACAGCAGGTGTCGTCTTCGCCGAGAGCTGGCGGAGGCGGTACGCGCGAACGCAGCACGGCAACAACGACCGAATCTCGTCTGCGGGCGACCGACGGCCTCGAGGCTCAGGAGCCCTGGCGGCCGGCAGCGTTTGGTCCAGCAGTCGACTGGCCGTGTCGAGATAACGAGCCGCACCAACTGCGGCGTCGGGAGACGGTCGTGACTGCCACCGAGACCAGCCAACGCGGCCGAACCGGCGTCCGGGTTGAACTTGGCCGGTATACCGTCAGCGCCGGCGAGAGAGTGCTGTATGGCCAGCGCGTTCTCGGGGTAGTCCGTGTGACTGACGTCCCCGTGTGCCCCGGTGGGCGTGCATACCTCGTCGAGCGCGAGCTCGAACAGGAAGGTTCTCACGCCAATGCGGCGCTGCAGGCGTTGATCGCCGACTATTTGCGTCAAGCTCGCCGCCTGGACGCGGTCCCGATGTACAGCGACCTTGGATTGCGATGAACGCGCCGGTGTCGCCGCCGCTGGGCGACTTGGGGATCCAGAAGCTCGGCACGCCGGCCAGGCCCGTCGGTGTGGGGTCGGCGCTGCGGCCGGCGTCTTCGAGCGTGCGGAGGGCGCCGTCGATCTCGCCCGCGGGCCTGTGGCACGCGGCGTCGGGCGGGCCGGCGGGACCAGGCGCTCACGCTGTCGGATCGTTCGTGCCGGAATTGCGTTCGCGGATGAGGGTGCGGTTCAGGCGTCGTGCCGCCTCGAGCTCCTCCTCGGCGTCGCGCAGCTGGCGGCGCAACTCGACCTGTGCGCCGAGGAGCTGATCGACCTGGTCACGTACGTCCTGGATCGTCGCGAAGGAGATGCTGTGTTCTGGGTGCTCGGCTGTGATCTCCTCGCCGAGGGTTCGCGCCAACCGGGCCTTCAGGCCGCGGATCTCCTCGTGCGCTTCGCGGGCCTGATGCTTGGCGGTTTCCATCTCGACTCGTAGCGACGCGGCGCTCAACGCGGTTTGGCTGCTCAGCCCGGCGATGAACCGCGATTGGATCTCCGTCGTGGCGTGCGCGATCTGCGCGCGGAAGTGGTTGCTCACGAACGAGCGATGAACGCCAGCGCGGCGGGCGATGATCGTCGCTTTCAGCTGATCTTCGCGGCCCTGGTCCTTGATCTGCGCGATCACCGCCGCGACCCGCTCGTGCTTCTCGTGGTTGATGGCGCGTTTTGCCGTCTTCATGCTTGCCGCGCGGTCGCTCATGCCGTGCTGGTTCTGCCCGGGAGTGCCCGCACCGACGGCAGCGGTGTGAACGCTGGCGGCGTGAACGTCGGCTCGGGGTTGCGGGTGCCGGCGACGTGCTCGATCCCGATCGTGCCGTCCAGCCGGGCTCGGGCGGCACGAAGGACTCGGAAGAGCTCGAGTAGCTTCGATCGCTCCTCGGGCGTCAGCTCGTCGAGCGCGTCCTCGCCGGCGCGGATTAGGGTGCGAACAGCGCGGATCTCCGCGTCGGCCGGGATCGCTTTTGTGCGCGCCCACTCGGCGAGCTGGGGGACGGCGACGCGGAGCCGCTCTCGGGTCTCGAGCAGGCGTTCGAGGTGGGCGTAGAGGTCGGGTAGGTGCGACGGGTCGGTGCGGAAGTGCTCGCACCCGAGGCACTGGTGGCTGAACGCGCAGTGCGCGCCGAGCGCTCTGACGTTGTGCTGCTCGGTGCAGTACCCCAGCGGCACCGGGATCCGGCCGATCTCCTCGCGCAGTCGCTCTGACTCGAGCAGAGCGGACTGAAACCCGACCCGCTGGCCGGTGTGGTCCATCGTCAGCGGCGCGAGACGCTCGATCGCTTCGCGTTTGCGTGCCCAGGTGACCCGGTAGTAGATCTGGGTGGTCGCCGCGGTGCGGTGGTCCATCAGCTTCTGCAGGGTGTCGAGCGCCACGCCGGCGTCGGCGTGACGCTGCGCGTAGCTGTGCCGCAGCGCGTACAGGTAGACGAGATCGATGGGGAACGGGCCGCCGCTCTCGTCGAGTAGCGTTGGGATCGATCTGATCCACTTGCTGACGCGATAGCTGAGTGTCTGCGAGATGACCGGCAGGCGCCCGGTGGGGTTGCACTTGCGGCGCGGGAGCAGCGCGAGCTTCGAGAACTCGGTCTTGGGAAACCGCGTCTTCAGTCGCCGCTGCTGGGTCTCGATCAGCTCGGCGGTGTCGTGGTTGATCGGCAGGCTGAGCCACTTGCTCGGCGGCTTCTCCCGCAGGTAGCGCAGCACCGGCCGGCTCTGCTTACCGCCATCCGGCGCGGGTTCTTCCTCGTAGTGCAGGCAGTCCGCCGCGAGGTTGCAGATCTCACCGGGCCGCCGTCCGGAATGCGCGATCAGCTCAAACCCGATCCGGTACTCGAGGTACTTGCTGCCGAGCGGCGCGAGCAGCTCTTCATCCAGCAGTTGTGCGAGCACGACCGGCGGTAGCGCCTTTCCGGGCTCGTCGGGGTCGCGCTGGGGGCGCTCGGGAAGATCCTCGCTGTAGAGCTGAAACCCAGCGCCGATCGGCGCGGCGACCGGTCCGGACTGCGCGAGATGCCGGCGGGCGAACTGGACGTGGCGGCGCGTCGCGCTCACGATCAGGGCACGCCTGCTGTTCAGGGGCACCCGCGCCCGCAGCCAGGAAAGGAAGCCGGTCATGTCCTCGCGCGTGAGCGCTGCGGGATGCTCGCCGCGGTCATCGCGGACGCTCAGATAGTCAGACAGGTGACCGAGCCAGATAACGTCGCGCTGGGCGGTCCTCGTCGTGCGGCTCGCGAGCCGCTCGATCGTGTAGCCCTTCGCGGCGTCGCGCAGCCACCGCTGGTGCAGGTGCGTGAAATCGATCGCCCGCTTCTCGCCCAGGCCGAATACGCCGAGGTCCCAGACGTCCTTCGCGCGCTCCTCATCCGGGGTCGTGGTCAGGCGCCTCGCGGCGATGATCGCGACCTCCAGCGCCCGCCGCGAGGGAAAGGTGCCCGGCAGCTCGGTGAGTTCCAGCACCGAGGTGACGCGGGATCGCGCGACATGCGCCCACGCCATCGCGAGGCGGTCAAGCGGAGTCGCGACCGCGTAGGGGTCAATCAACAGCTGAAGTCCGGCGAGCAGCTGCCACTGCACGAGCTCTGGGACCGCCGGCATCGCGGCCCGCCAGCCGTCGAGGACAGGCTGCCACGGGCCCGCCGCAAGAAATCGCTCCCGCACCTCGGGGCGCTTCTCAACACGGATCTTCGCCCAGCGCCCGGAGCAGACCTGGCAGAAGCCGAGGTCGCTGATCGCCCACCGGCGACAATCATCAACAAGGCAGCGCCCGAACGTCGGCCGCGGCTGCGGGACCCCGAGCCGCGGATGGCCCGCAACGAACGCCTCAACGTTCTGGCGCCGAGCGCGGCGATGCCGATCGCAATCCACGCACAACCCCTTGGTCCGAGCGCCCCGCTCGTGACCGGGAGTGCGACAAACCAGACACAGCGCCTCCTTGTTCGCCTGATCGTGTCGCCGCAACGGCCTCGTCTTGAACCCCTCGAGCGTCTCGGGCTCGTCCGTGCCCGCGGTATTCGCGACCCTCACGAGGAAGTTCTTCGCGCACGGGTCACACAGCCCGAGCTCGCGCGCGCGACGCGACTCACCCGCCCTCGGGCAGCGGACCCGCTCGCAACGGCGGTAGCCGAACAGCGAGTCATCCGCCCGAGGAGCGAACACCCGGCTCTCGGGATCCCACCCGCGAGCGACCAGCGCCCGCAGATCGACTTTCAGCTTCAACCGCCCAAGCTCCGCGCCGTCCGGTTCGACCTCGTCCGCGGCCGCGACGGTGATCACGCCGGTCTCACAGCGCCACTCCAGGCACCCTGCTCGGCAGCGACACGCTCTCGATCGCCTCCCGCAGACGAGCACGCGAGGTGCGCGTATAGCGACGGGTCGTCTCGACCCGAGCGTGCCCGAGGATCATCTGCACCTCGTCCAACGAACGGCCCGACTCCACCAGCTCGGTCCCGAGCCCGTGACGAAACTGGTGCGGGGTGACGACCCGCTCGATCCCCGCCCGGCGACCGAGCGCCGCGACGACCTCACGCGCGCGGGCGTCCCGCATCGCCCGGCCAATCTCGCCCCCGCCCAAGTTGACGAACACGAAATCCGACGCGCAGGCTGCGGGAACCCGGTCTCGCTCGACGCAATAGGCAGCGTAGACGCCCACGACCCACGGGTGCGCTGGCACCACCAGCTCCCGCCGGCGCTTGCTCAACGCCAGGTTCTCGTTGTCATCGCGGCGCACAACATGAAGATGCGGGCCCGGGCAGGAACAGCCGACAGCCCGCGAGTTGGCCATCAGGTGCACGTCGCTGCGATGCAGACCCAGCGCCTGACCGATCCGCAACCCCGTCAGCGCCAGCACGGTGATCAGCAGCTTGTCGCGCACACTCCCCGCGACGGCCATCATCGCGACGTACTCCTCCAAACTCGCCATCCGCGGCTCGCTCAAGCCCGACCTCGGCAACCGATGCAGCGGCCGCGCCACCAAGCTCGGCAGATCCTCCAGCCACGGCATCGAACCGCCCGCGGGCTCCACGACGTCATAGAGCAGCTGATTGACCGAGCCGGGCACCAGCCCGCCGCGGACCTGGTGGCGATAGAAGCCGCGGACAGTGCTCATGATGTCGCTGACCCGATCGTTGCTCCTAGCCCGCCCATGACCACGGCCCAGGCGGCTGATCGGCGAGGTCCGCAGGTGCAGCTGGAACATCCCGAGATTCCTCGCGCACGCCACGAGATCCCCGAGCAGATCACGCTCACCAGCCCACGCCGCGAACTCGACGAGGTTCGACGCATACTGGCCCGTGGTCTTCTCAGACCGATCCCGGCTCACGCGCTCCTCGAACAAGAACGCGTCGAACATCGGCACCAGCTCGAACCGCTCGTCGACGACGGACCAGTACCGCACCCCAGACGGCAGATCAACACGCTGCCGCTGGAAAGAGCCAATCAAGACCAACCACAACACCACAGCCACCGGACGCGACCCGGAAACGGCTTTCCGGCGATGATCCGGCGGTCGCTGCGGGCATTCGTAGCCTCCGCTTACTGATTGTGCTGAGCGGGTTCGCGAGTAGATCAGCGCCCTCCTCCGGATCGGCATGGAAGAGCAGCACCCCTGGCAAGCCACGGCTGACGCGACCGCCTGCGTTCCTGAGCGAGCGCCGGCGTCGACGCCATCTCCGACTACTCGATCCAGGTCAGGATCCCCGGCGGTTCGAGTACGACGAGGCCGAGATCGCGATGGCCAAGGTGCTCAAAGGATCCGGCCCGATAGCCTTCCAGCATCAGAACGATCACAGCTCGCTCGCGCACGTCGCGTGCCACCCGGGTAACTAGGAGGGATTGGCGAGACTCGGCGACACGATCATGGGTGGGGTACTCGCATTCGTTCCCGAGCGCTGCGAAAAGCGTGCCCGGGCGACAATCCGATCTGACGCCGATTTCGGTAGTGGCGCAGGAAGCGCGGACCGTAGTCCAGCCGCCGCCAGACGGCTTGCCGCAACTTTGCCATGCGGTCCGTGAGCGTACTGCTTACGCTACGAGCGGCACGGCACGCGCCTGGGTGCTTCAGCCCACGAACGCCCAGAAGCTCGGCACAAGTCCCGGCACACGGCTGAGTCCCACGCTGCCCGCTCGTCCCGGCCCCGCAGTCAAACGCTCGACCATCTTGCCGCTCAGCGCAAATGCGTGTCTCAACGCGCCTTCGGCTTGCTCGTCCAGCGTGGCGTTCTGGGCGCAGGGCCAGTTCAACGACCGTACCTAAGAAGCCGAGCTCGGCGCACCGAGCAATGTGAGTCAATGCGAAATGCCCATTGTCCTCGCCGTTGGGGAGCCGTTGGACATGGCGAAGCTACGCTGCGGCGATTGCCGAAGCTGCGCCGCGGCGACTGCAACTCGCCCTCGCGAGCGCGCAGGCGAGCTTTGATCACATCCGTTGAGTAGATCCTCGGCGACCTCTACCCGGAGGTTGTCATCGTGCCGCCGGTGGCGCTCACCGTGCCGCTACTGCGATCCGTCGCTATGGGCCGCGGAGCTGGCCCCCTTGGTCGAGATGCTCACGTTGGTGAGCTGTAACGTCCCACCGCCGCTGGTCATCGCACAATCGGCGTAGTGACCGGTCGCCTTGATCCGAGCGTCGGCGATCGAGGCTGCCGCGCCGGAGCCATCGGGGAACAATCGGTGGCGCCCGCGCCGTTGGTGACCGTGGGCCATGCAGTTTCGACCGAGCGAGACGATTGACGGAGTTCTTCGTCGCGCCCGATTCACGGGTGGCGGGTGTCGGTCGCGCGTTGCAAGACACCGCTGGCGAGCGATCGTCAGGATCCGTCGCCGACACTGACGCCCGCTGGCAGGTGGCGAGCGGCTTATCTTCAGCCAGGCGATCAACTCGGGTCACCAAGGCAAAGGACCGCAGGACGGGGGCCCACGGGTCCGAACCTCGTGGGGCGCGGTGTAGGCTTGGTCGCAGAAGGCCGCTCGCCGCTTCTGCGAATCCGCTTCGCGCAGGGCCGACGGGCGGACGCCACGGCGACCGCGCGGACAGTTGCGTCCTCAGCTGAAGAGAGCCGTTTGTCGACGAGAGTCGTTCGGGCTCCGCGCGAGTAGTCCTACGGCTCTCAAGGAGGTTTCCCATGCGCTTCCCGTGCTCGGCATTCGGCGCCGCTCCCAGATCGACAAGGGCGAGCTGCCGACGCGATCGGCCGTAGGCATACCCTGGAGGTGGTGACGGACATGCAGGACATGACCACCCGCGGCGGCCACTACACCGCTCTGCTTGAGACCATCGGCGCCGGCGGGGCCACCAAGCTGCTCGGCGATGAGCGCGAGCAGCTGCTGGCCGTTGCCGACGCGCTCCTATTTGGCGATCCCGACAGCGAGCAGCGGCTAGCCCCGGCGCTGGACCTGATCGCGCGCCTGCGGGAGAGCGAGCGCTTGTCGGCGCAGAACTGCGCTGAGCTGCGCGAGCATCTCTGCGGCTGCGGACCCCTGCCCGCGGGGGCCTGAACGAGGCGGCGGCGCGCGAAGTCTCCGCCCATCACGGGATCAGGTCGCGCGCCGCGCGGTGGATCCAATACTCGCAGAGGTCCAGAACGCGTCCTCTCTCACCGTTGGAGCAGCGAGCCCTTGGACCTCCCGGGCGCGGGGTGCGCTGTAGCGGTCGCTGCGGCTGTCGTGACAACCACCGTCGAGGCCTCGAGAACACAGCAGGCGCGAGGCGTGCCGGTCGTTAGACCGCGGCCGCGCTCGCGGGTGCGTTTTGTGAAAGCGGTTCTACACGCCGGCCGGGGTGGTCTGGGCCTCGATCGTCCGACCGTCGGCGCCTTCGGTGATCTGCACCTTGCGGGGCTTCGCCGACTCGGCCACCGGGATTCGCAACGTCAGCACGCCGGTTTCGTAGCTGGCCACGAGGCGCTCCGCGTCGAGCGTCTCGCCCAGGAACAGCTGGCGGGTAAACGCGCCGTGCGGGCGCTCGGCGGCGATCACCTCATCGCCCTCTTGGCCGTCAAACCTCCGCTCTGCCTTGATCGTGAGCACGTTCTGCTCGACGGTCAGGTCGATCGCTCCCTGGGCCATGCCCGGCAGGTCAAACGAAACCACGAACTCGTCGCCGCGGCGGTAGGCGTCCATCGGAAACGGGCGTGGCGTCCGCGCGCCCGCCGCGATTTGCTCGGCCAGCCGGTCAAAATCGCGGAACGGATCGAACTGCATCAGCATCGCAATGCACCTCCAAATGGTTTGAGTGCGGGTTGGTCTGGCGGCGGCCGCCGAGCGCAACGTTCACGACACGCTCTTGGCCCGTTCGCGCCCAGCAAGATCGGCTGACACGCGCCGCGGGGGCATCGCTTGACGCTCGTCGTCGTCGCTTGGCTCGCGCGGTGATCGCCGTTCGGACCGGACGCCTCGTTCGGCGGCGAGGCTTTTGGGCGCGACATCTGACCTCCTGTTAGGCCCGGTCCTTGGGCGAACTGTCCTTGATCCTCGCGGTCCCGTAAGGGGACACTTCTGAGGCGGAGGCCGATCAGGTCGGCAAGGAGAAACGCGCAACTCGTACGGCTTGGTCAGCGACCGTTCCCACGCGACTCTACAGCGAGGAACCTGCGCCAGCAACGATCCTCGATCGACTTATACGAACACCCGTCTCGGGCCGACCGCAAGACCCCCCGGACTCGAGCGCGGCGTCTGAACATCCGGTCCCCGGAGCGGCGGCCAGCACGGTCACGCAGCGTTCGGGCGATGGAATCGGCCACTGGTCGTTGTCGCGTATGACGGACGCCGACTATCCTCGGCTAGCACGAACACGGAGGGAGTGAGCATGGCCTTTGAAGTCGGCAAGCGGGTCGTAGCCGAGTCCGAGTCAACCGACCGCCGACCCCGCTCCGGTGTCGTTGAAGAAGTGCTGCGAGGGGACCCGTCGCCTCGCTATCGCATCCGGTGGGACGACGGCCACGAGAGCATCTACACGCCGGCAAGCGGCGCGCTCCGAGCCGAACGACGCCCAAAGCGGCAACGGCAAGCGTCACCACCGAAACGCAGACCGAGCTGAGACGCGACGAACCACCCGCGCCCGGCAAGCTGACAGCCGCCGCCCGCGCGGCCGATTCCCCGATCGGGGACCGGACGCGACGAAGCCGACACGATCGGCTGCCCGCTGGTGGAGAAGCCGACGCTGGCGGGTAGAAGGACCGCCCGGACACGGGTGTTGTGCCCATGTTGGTGCGGTTCGAGGGCTACCGGCACGCGGTTGTATCACGGCGCGCCGCGGGGCGGTGACCTCCGGACAACAGATTCAGGGCATGGCCCTATGGCCTTTCCGTGCCGTATCGCGCGGGCGCTCGAGCAGCTGCCGTTGCTGAGCGTTATCGACGGATTGTCGCTGTTCACCGGGATTGTGAGCGCGTCGGGGCTTTGGCCGGTCCGGCCGGTTCAGCCACCGGCGTGAGCACTCATGACGTCGGTGACATCCATCACCCACGTTGCCGCCGGAGCCAAGCCAGTCCTACCGAGCAGCGCGGGAAACGAGGGCGTCGAGAATCAGCTTCGCCCGCTCGCGCGTATTGCTCGCCGTCGATGCCGAGCGCATGGGTCGTCTCGTGGGTCGGCGTGCGCGGCTCATGATTCGCCGCCGAGTTCGCGTCGAAAGCGATCCGTCCTCCAACCGATGCTTCTCACCCCGGGGCGGCGAGTGGGCGCTTGTTCACCCAGGCCTATCGCCTGGCGCTCTCCCGGCATCGGGGAGTCAGGCTGTCGCGAGCCGCTGGCCAACCTGTGATGCTGTTGTGACCGTCGTGTGAACGAGAGAATGGAGTTGACGCCTTGGCGGGCTTTGCAACCACGGTCGAGCCGACCGAGCCGATCCCAGAGGCGTCCTCTGCGGAGAGGGTTGTCGCTGACATGCTGGCGATCGGCGCGTCGGCTGTTAACGCCGAGCGCGTCCGCGATTCGGTTCCGCTGTGGTTTCACACGTTCGCGCTCGCG
Organism: uncultured Solirubrobacterales bacterium; assembly: GCA_963841535.1. Classification (GTDB taxonomy): domain Bacteria; phylum Actinomycetota; class Thermoleophilia; order Solirubrobacterales; family Solirubrobacteraceae; genus Palsa-465. Next base: position 66,805 of record CAWJDF010000009.1, read on the forward strand.
CCCGGGATCTACACGCCGGGGATCGCGCGCGACCATGGCTACCGCCTTGCGGTGCTCGGCGCGGATCGGTTTACGGGCCGCAGCGTGCTCGACGTCGGCGCGTTCGATGGGTTTTACAGCTTCCTCGCGGAGGCCCGCGGTGCGCGGCGCGTTGTCGCGGTCGACAATGAGCAATACGTCGCCTGGGTGCGTGCTCGCTTCGGCGTGACGCTTGAGGGCGGCGTTGGCTTCCGCGCGATCGCCGGGCTACTCGGATCGCGGGTCGAGTACCGCCGGATGGACGCGCTGGACGCGCGCGAGCTCGGCGAGCGCTTTGACGTTGTGCTGTGCTTCGGGATCTTGCACCGCGTGACCGATCCGTTCGCGCTGCTGCGGGCGCTCGCTGCGGTGCTGGCACCGGGCGGCGAGATCGTGCTCGAGACCTACGGCTCGCGTCTGGCCGCCGACGCCCCGGCGATCGAGGTTCACGAGCCGGGCGATGTGTACGCGCGCGATGACTTCGTCTACTGGGGCTTCTCGCCGGAGGGTCTACGGCGCCTCGGGCGGATCGTTGGCCTCGACCAAGTCGGGGTCGTCGACCAGCTGGAGATCGACGGCCACCCGCGCATCCTCGGGGTGCTACGGGCGCCCGGCTGACCGCGCCCGACGATCCCGCCCTCCGATCACCGCTCACGCCGCCTGCGACCTTGGCGACGAGCATGTACGTCCGCTCGTGGACCTGATGCTGTTGGAGCTCCTCGCCGCTGGGGCCGGATGGCGATTGCTCGGGTCTCGTCGTCTGAGTAGCGGCCCGCCGTGCGGAACTTCCCGGGGCTCTGGCTGGCCTCAGCACCCGGGGGTCAGGCCTCAATGGCGTGTGAGCGCCCAACTCTCAATGCGGTCTGCTCGGGTCGCGTCTCGCTCACTGCTTCAGCGCGGGCAAGCTTCTTGGCAAACGGGCCCGGCCGCAGGGAAGATCAGCCCGATGCGCCCGCGGACGAGCCCGATCAGAATTTTTTGGGGTCTGCTTCACATAGACGGCCGCACTGGGAGTACTGTCGGTCGTGAGCTGGCCCTGCGGCCAGGATTCTCCGCACAAGCCCGGATGCCACCGACGGTGCGTCCTGCGCCACGAGGCGAGAGGCGTGTGTTACCGGTTTTGACTGCGGGGCCGGCGCCTACGGGCGTTGCCCCACCGGCCTGGTGGAGGCGTCCCAATCTGATTGACCGCGCGGGGGTTCTAGCCCTCTTCCTTACGCGCGGACCCAACAGAGGGACGGGAAGGCTTGAAGACCATGACCCGGACGGAACACAATCGGGCAGCGCGTAGGCGCGGCGAGTTGACTCGTGATCGCGGATCGCGGCGGCTTTCGCCGGTGATCGATGCCCAACGACGCCTAAACGCCCGGCGGGCGGATGGCACCCCGACCAACGCGGAGGCGTTCGGTCCGAACGATCGCCGCTACGCCTACCTGACGCGATCGTACGACGAGGACGGTCTGGCGAAACGGTTAGCGAAATGCGGTGATGGAAGCGTGGAAGACGGTATGAACGAACGCGAGCTTTACCGGCAGATCATCCGCCGCGCGAAGACGTTTCGTGAGCGCGCTGCCGAGTCGCTAAGACGGCCTCCGCGGGTTGCGTAAGAGGCAAGGAGACTTGGGTGACAGCTGGCGCCGTTCGAGAGGCCGCGAAGGTTCCGGCGGCAGGATTGACTGCGCCGTGAGCGGTACCGCGCCCGCGCTGGCGAGCGCGCAGGAGAGCCTGGCCAGGATCGTGAGATCAGCGTGCAGCCCGACTCGATCCAGACCAGGCACGCGCACGGGCGCCCGACGGGGCGTACTTCATTACATCTCGGGACGCCATTCCTCAGAGCGCGGCGACGTAGCTTACGTGTGCACGCAGTCGCCGCTCGGTGCCACGCAGGAGGGCTCGGGCAGGCGTGCGCGCTCGATCTCAAAGCCCCGCGCTGTGAGGAGCAGCTCTTGTCTCGTATTCAGCAGGTCATAAACAGCCTCGACACTGAATGCGCCGAAGTCAAAGGATCCAAGTCGCCGAGGTTCGGCCGCGAGCCCGCGAAGCTAACGCCCGCAGCACCAGTGAGCAGCAGAGCAGGCAGACGAACACCGAGAGCCGCGAAATGAGCGACGCCGGGCCCACCGAGCCCGCGCGCGTCGATCCTCCGCTTCGGCCGCTCGAGGGCGGCAAGCTGCTCTCCCAGATCACCAACCGGATCGTCTCGTTGACGCGCGAGCACTACGGACGCGGGCCGATCAAGACCAAGACCTACATTCTCGACAACCTCATCGTGTGCGTGCTCAGCGACGGGTTCACCGCGATCGAACGCACGATGATGGAGGGCGGCGAGGCCGAACGAGTGCTCGAGATGCGCCGCGACTTCCAGCGGATGATGAAAAATCGCTACAGCAGATGATCGAAGAGCTGACCGGCCGCAAGGTGCTCGCCTTCCTCAGCCAAGTCCACGTCGAACCCGACCTCACGATCGAGATGTTCCTCATGGACGGGCCGCTAACCGGCTTCGGCGCGCTCGAACTCGCCGACCTCGACAAGGGCTGACAGCGCCGGCGGCCCCTCCCGCGCCCCGAGCCGTAGTCCGCGCCCCCGTACGGCAGTACTCAGCCAACGAAGGCCTCCGACGCGCGGCCGCCGCTTAGGAACCGCGCGAGAACGGGGACCGAGGAACCGCGCGAGAACGGGGACCGCGGCCCGTTTGCCCGGCCGCCTACTGCATTCGTCCGGCAATAGGGAGGGCCGTAGAACATGACCGCTCCAGTGGAGATCCGCCACTCTCCTCTATGCTCGTCGCGCTCCCGCTTGCCTGGGATGCCGAAGTGTTCGCGAGGGACATCGGCTCGGTCCCTCGCCCGTAGCCTCCGCTCCTCGGCCGTCAAGGGCGCCGCTTCGCGGCTCGCTTCGCTCGGCCCTGTCGGGCCGCCCTTGACTGCCGCTCCGCTCCGGCTGGATGGCAATGAGGTTCCGCTGACGCGGGACCTCTTCAAATCCGTCTCAGCCAAAGAGCACCCATGCACTCGCTCAGATCGACGATCGCCCCTCGGCCACCTCGAGCGGCGCCTGCCTCCACGGCACCGCCGCCACCGGACACCACCCCAGAAAGACCCGCGCACGCCGCCGCACAGGGCCCCCGGCCGACACCCGGCGACACCACAATGCCAGCAGAAAGCGTGCGGGTCACGGACGTACCGGCGCAGGGACGCGGCCGCGCGTATCTCGTGGAGCGAGAGCTCGAGCGCGACGGTCATGAGGCGCTCAAAGCGCTCGTCGCCGACTACCTCGAGCAGGCGAGGCGCCTGACGGACGTGCCAATGGCCATCTCGCCGCTAACGGGCGTTCGGAGCGAAACCCTGGGAGACGCCAAGCCATGATCCTGAAGGCGCACGTCGAAGGCGCAACCTGCCACGAGATCGGCGACGAGATCTGGCAGGAATCCCTCGAGGACGCGATCAGATCGGAAGCCGAGCTCATCGCACAGTACGCAGCTGACGCCATGCTGGACACCTCACGCAGGTGGTGTCGAAACGGTTTTGTCGATCGGATCGCGTCCGAGATGGCCGCGGCACTGACGAAGATCGGCGACTCCTATCGGGCCCCCGATGGCGTCCTGTACTCGCTACTTGACTCGGCTGGCGACGATCAAGTCAGACGTGAAGATAAGCTCAGCTCGATGTACTCCGGCCCGGCCGAACCCATCGTGGAGGAGGTGCTTCGCTTCGAGAACCTGCCGCTGAAGGACGGCGGACGCCGCCACGCCGTCGTGCGATGGAGCGACGGGACCGAAAGCCCAGCTCTGGCCTGGTATTCGGACGAGGTATTATCCCCAGTCAACCGCGTCGGGCGGGCGCTGAAGCGGGCTGACGCGGGGGAATCCGCGGCGTGAGCATGTTCATGACGTCGAACCCGTCGACGCGTCCCGCGAAGCCGTCGTAGAGCGTGATCGGCCCGTCGAGGAAGCTAGGTCTGGCGGGGGCGAGTCGCGGCCGCCGCTGAGGCGGTCGCGCTCCTGGACCGCTGCTGCTTCTAGCCCGGACCAGAAGGCGGAGCCGGGAGCGCTGAGAGTGTTGCTTTTCGGTCCGACGGGCGCTTGCTGCGCCGCTGGCTAATTCCGCTTGCTTCGAAGACAGTCGGCTCTTACCAGCTATCCGCGCAAACCGGGGAGATCGGCGCCGGGCCGGAGATGCGCGTCGCGGAGGAAAGCGGTTTGTGGCTGGTGGGCGCGCGCTGGTGGCCGTCTGGTCGTGACGGCTCCGGTGCTTTCCAGGTCAGGCGTCTCGGTCGGACGCCGCCCGCATCGCTTCGGTAATGACGGCCTTTTGATCCGCGTCGGCGCCCCGCGGGTAGGCCAAGCGCTGCTCGGCGAGGACGACGAGCGTCGCGCCTGTGTCGGGGTACTCGACGACGTCGGGGCGGTTGGTGGTGGAGACGACGAGGTAGCGAACGGGTGCGTCGGAGCGGTTGAGGAGGCTATGCCTGCCTGCCTGGCCCCGAGGGAATGCGACCACCGCGCCGGCCGACAGGAGCTGCGTCCCGTCCGGACCGCGCAGCGAGAGCGTCCCGGCGAGGACGAGCAGTAGCTCCTCATTGGCGTGGTGGACGTGCAACGGCGCGCCGACGACGCCCGGATCGAGCTCGTAGACACTGGCGCCGAGTTCCTCGGCGCCGGCCTGTGCGCCCACGGGAGCGACGTGACGGCCAGGGAACCTGTCCGCATCCCAGACCGGCTGCGCGAAGTCAACGGGCATCGGCCGACCGTAGCGGATGGTACTGACGGTCTTCGTGGCCTGAAAGTGCGTGCGGGAGCACGTGCTCCAGCTTTTCGGGGTGGCTGCGTGCCAACATCACCGACCATGCGGAAGCAGCAGTCTTCCCAAGCACGGTCATACGCCACCCAAAGGCAACTCGATGAGGGGGGCCTCACCGGTTCAGTTGCCACTCAGGCGGAGGCTCCTCGTCTGGGTTTGCTTCAAGCAGTTGAAGCAGCTCATCCGGATTGCCAAGCTGCCAGGGCGAGATGGGCATGAGGGCCGCTGTTATCGAGCGCTATGGACCGCCGGAGGTCATCGAGATCCGGGAGGTGCCGACGCCGGTGCCGGGCGACGGCGAGATCCTGGTGCGGATCACCGTCACCACGGTCAACTCGGGCGATGCGCGCGTGCGCGGGCTCAACGTGCCGCGCGGCATGACGCTGATGATGCGGCTGTCGCTGGGCTGGTCGGGACCGAAACAGAAGGTCGGCGGCTTTGAAGCGGCCGGCGTAGTCGAGTCGATCGGCGCTGGGGTTACGAACTTCAAGCCGGGTGACCGCGTCGTGGGCTCGCATGGCTTCAAGTTCGGCCTCCATGCCGAATATGCGACCTTCACCGAGGCCGACGCGCTGGTGCCGATCCCAGAGGGACTCAGCGACCAGGATGCGCTCGCCGTGCTGTTTGGCGGCTCGACGGCGCGCTGGTTCTTCAAGGCCGGCGGGCTCAGGGCCGGTCACCGCGTGCTAATCAACGGCGCGTCGGGCGCGGTGGGCGTCATGGCCGTCCAACTGGCGAAGCTCGCCAGCGCGGAGGTCACTGGCGTCTGCAGTTCGAACAATCTCGAACTGGTGAAATCGCTCGGCGCGGACCACGTCTTCGCCTATGACCGCGAGGATTTCACGCGCAGCGGCCACCGCTACGACATCATCATGGACACGCACGGTAACGCGCCGTACGCGGCGATCCGCCATATGCTGACGCCGGACGGAAAGTTCTTGATGGTCATCGGCGATCTCTTCCAGACGATCGCCGCTACCTGGCAGAAGCCGGTCGTCGCCTCGGGCCGCGACGCCAACGAAGCGGTGAACCAGGCCGCCTATTCCGAGCTTGTGGCGCTGACCGCGGCAGGAAAACTCAAGCCCGTGATCCAGACCGTGCTGCCCTTCGACCGCATCGTCGAAGCGCATCGCATCGTCGGCGGCGGCCACAAGCGCGGCAGCGTAGTGGTGCGGGTGGCGTCGTAGAAGCTGGCTGCTGCTCCGAGGCAAGAGCAGGAAGCCGGTGTCAGGCGGGAAGCGGCAGTCTCGAACCGCATTGGGCGCTCGCGCTTCGCTGCCACTTGTAGCCCAACGCGGCACTCCCGCAGTGGATCGCATAGATCCGGCGAGACCGCTCGGGGCATCAGGCAGGCGAGCCGCCGTCGTTCCTGAACCATCTGCGAGCCGTCCGAGCGTCTGGATACGGTCGGCCCCACTCCACACGTCGTATAGCCGCAGTCCGATTCGTCCGTTCCTCCCTCGTTCGCGCGGTCGTCCTTAGAGAGGAACGAAGGAGGTAACGGTGGCTAATCAACATACGGGCGAGCACGCCGCTGGCGCGAGACTTCCGACACCTGGCGAGAAGAGAGCAGCGTCGTGGGCTGGATGGTTCATGGCGATCACATTCGTCACATCGATCCCGGCACTGCTTCTGTACCACCCGATCCTGCACGACCACAACTACATCCTCGGTGCGGGCCACGACACGCGCATCGAATTTGCTGCCTTTCTCGAGGTTCTGCAAGCCATCGCGCAGATCGGCGTTGCGGTCGTGATGTTCCCGATCCTCCGGCGCAAGAGCGAGAGCCTCGCGCTTGGCTACGTCGCATCGCGGACCGTCGAATCGACGATCGTGTGCGTTGGCCTGATCAGCCTCCTATCGCTCCTGACGTTGCGTCAGGATCTGGCGGCGTCGGTTGGCGGCAACAGCGGCTCGCTGGTGATTGCCGGTCGAACGCTCGTCGCGATCCATAAATGGACCTTCCTGGTCGGACCGGGATTCTGTGTCGCCGTCAACGACGTCATCCTCGGCTATCTGATGTACACCACCGGCCTAATACCGCGGCGCCTCGCCATGTTCGGCCTGATCGGCGGCCCGCTGATCTTCGCCTCGTCGACCGCAGTTGTATTCGGCGCGTATACCCAAACCGGCTCCGTGGCCGGCATCGTCACGATTCCGGTGTTCATCTTCGAGGCCGGGTTCGCGATCTACCTGATCGTCAAGGGGTTCCGGCCCTCTCACGTTCTCTCCGGAGAGCCAGCGACGTAGGGCCACGACGCGGGTCACCGTCCGTTGCTGCCGCTCGGATCGAGATGCAGAAGCCCGCGTGGGCACTATCGGCGTTGCTCGCCGAGGTTGCGCCGTAGCGCGAGGATCTCGCCGTGTGCGGCGGCGAGGTCATGTCGCAGCTGCGCGAGTTCGTCGCGGTGGCGCCGCTTGAGCGCGGCGATCTGCAAGGTGAGGGTGCGGACGACCGAGCTTGGGGCGTCCGGGTCGACTGGCAGCACGGGGAGCGCCGCGCGCCGGTGCTGCTCGCGGAGGTGCGTGATTCGTCGCTTGAGCTCAGCGTGGCCGTAGAGGAAGGCCGTCGAGCACGGGGCGTGCTCGGCGACGGCCTTGAAGCTGACCGGACGGCCTTCTTTGACGAGCTGGCGGATGGCCCGCTCCGCGCGGTGGACGGCGTCCTGGTGCTTGCGTGCAGCTGCTGCGCGTAGGACCTGTGACCGGTCGCTGCTCGAGTCGCTCACGCGAGGCGCTCCTGGAGGCGCGCTTGGACGCCGGCTCCGCGCACGGCTTGATCGGTCTGCGCAGTGGCGTCGAGCGCGGCGATGATGCTTTCGAGAGCGGATCGCTCTCTGCGGCGCTCGCGCAGCCAGACGTTGTCTTCAGGCATCTCGCGTCCGGTCTTGCGTTGGAACTGATCGCGACGTGCGTCGACGATCTGAAGCAACCCGGACAGCTGCCGCTGGTGCTCGTCGAGGTGGGTGCGGTCGGTGGCGAACTTGTCGCACGTCAGGCACGCGTTGCCACGGTCGCAGCTCTGGCGGGGCGGCAGCAGGCAGTACCCGTTCGGGAGGATCCGGTCTGCACGCTTATCGAGCTCGAGCATGTCGTAGAGGTCGCGCGGGTCGACGTCGAGCTGGCGGCCGTCGGCGGTGATCTTGCGGTAGCGGAGGAACTCGCGCTCGTGGGTCTCGGCCAGGGTGCGGGCGTAGCGCATCGTCATGGTCGGAGACAGGTGTCCGAAGTAGCGCTGCACGACGTGCAGCGGCACGCCGGCGTTGATCAGGGATGTCGCCTGGGTGTGGCGGAAGCGGTGCGTGCGCGTCAGGACGACCGGTCGTCCGCGACTGTCTTTCAGGTCGTGGGTCTCGGCGAGCCAGGACAGGCGCTGGCGGAAGGTCGCGTAGGCGTAGCAGCGGTCGGCGTTGCGGTTCATCCGCGGCCGCATGAACAGGTACTTCGGTTCGGCGTCGATGCCTCCGGAGAGGAGCCATTCGCGGGCCCACTCTCGTTGCGCTTCGATGATGGCGACGGTCTCGCGGTCGACCAGGATGGTGTCTGGCGCGCCTTCGATCTTGGTCTGCTGGTAGCGCAGCTTGGCGGCGAACCCGTCGGTGTCGTTGGCGCTGACGCCGCTGGCCAGGGGAAGCAGCGGGTCGAAGTCGAGCTGAAGGATCTCCATCACGCGCCGCCCGGTCTTGGCGAGCAACAGCAGCATCCGCTCAGCTTGTTGGTCTCCCGCGCCGCCGTCGCTGACCTCGCGGCCGAGCTCGCCGGCGACCGACAGGACGCGGGTCATGACCGCGTCCTCGATGACCTCTTCTTCGTCGGGGGCTCTGGCGCAGGTCCGGGGCCGCTCGCCCGGTTGATAGAAGCGGCTGTGCTCGATCCCGAGCGCCAGCCACCGGTCGTCCCCGACCGCGCGCGCCAGATCGGCACGGTGGTCGAGCAGCCACCCGTAGAGGTTCTCTGGGTGGTTGAGGTACTGGTAGGCCGTCGACTTCGACAGGGGACTTCCCGTGCGCTCGGATCGCATCGAGGCGACCTCGCTGCGCCAGCCGAGGACCAGGTCGCGCAGGGCTTCGCGATCCTCGGCCAGGTGCGGGTGCTGGACGCCGCGGTGTTGCAGGTAGCGGCCGAACTTGCGGATCGAGATCAGGTAGGAGCGGGCGCTGGCCATCGACAGCGCGCCGGTCTGCATCTGCATCCCGAGGAAGTACTGCAGCCCGTCGCGCAGCCACAGCGGGTGGACGTCGATGAAGTGGCAGGCATGCGTGCGCGGCTCGTGCTCGCGCAGCGGGATACGGGGGTCGCTGTCAGCGTCCCAAATCTCGCGTCGCCACCACGGCCGGGTGTCGTAGGCCGCGAACACGGCGAAGTAGATCCGGTGAAGCTGGCTCCGGATGCGCTGCCGATCCCAACGGTCAGGGACCTTGCCCCGGCGCGCAGCGCAGGCGCGCAGCAGGTCCTGCTCCCACCGTGCGACGGGCGCGTCCATCAGCGACGCTCGCGGCGGCGCGCAGCCCTTCAACGCCCGGCGCAGGTCGCGCAGGAAGGTGCTCGTGTCGCCCACATGGACCGCAGCCCCCAGATCGAGCAGCCGCCAGGCGGCGTAGAGCATCTCGCAGGCGATCGCCTCGGGAAGGTCGCGAAGGTCAAGCAGCGTGCGGACCTTCTTGCCCCGAGCGAACCGGCGCTCCCACTCCGGCGCGTCGCCGACCACGAGGTGCAGCCGGCGAAGCTCCAACGGAACGGCGAGCCAGAGGCGTCCGCTGTCCTGGCGGATGTGGCCCCGCGTGCCATCGATGAAGTCGGCCGGGACGGTGTCGCTACGCAGCAAGACGCTGCTCCCAGCTTGCCGTCAGGCGCTGCCAATCGGCGAGGGCGCGCAGCTCGGCGTCGTCGCTCACCCACCCATAGAGGTTCATTGTCGTCTGCACGTCAGCGTGGCCCAGTCGCCGCGAAACGACGTGCAGCGGGACGCCAGCCAAAAGCAGAGCCGTCGCGTGCGTATGTCGAAACCAGTGGGGCGTCCAGCCGGCCGGCACCTTGTGCTTCAGGATCCGCCTGAGTCGCGCCACCAGCGAGTAGACGCTCCCCGGCCTCCACGGGGCGAACAGCTCGCCGCCGGCCACGTTGACGAACACCAGCGCTCGGTCCATGTCACCCAAGACCACGTCGGCGCCCGCATCGCAGACCTGCCACAGGTACTCGCCGTAGAGCCGGTCCACGCGGTCGGTCACGTAGATCCGCCGCGGCAAACCGCTCTTGACCCGCTGGCCGTGAGGATGCTCGCGGGCGATGACGTTGACGTACGGCGTGTCGCCCCGGCCCGTGACCCAATCACCGTGCAGCAGCCCGAGCGCCTCGCCAAGACGCATGCCGCTGCACTCGAGCAGCTCGAACAGCAGCCGGTCGCGAACCGACCCGACGTACTCGCCGCTCGACGCGTCCAAACGGGCGCACGCGTCCTTGACCAACGTCATCTGCCCCGGCGTGAAGACCGGCGGGATCTCCCGTCGCGGCGCCCGCACCCGCACCGTCTGCGTAGGTCGCCCGCGCCGTCTGGCCACATGCTCGAGCAGCGGCCGGAACTGCGATGAGGAGCGATAGATTCGCTGCGTCAGCGCGATCGCCGCCGGCACGCCGTTGAGCGCCTGGTAGCGGTAGAACGAAAGCACCGCCTGCAAGCGAACAGCGATCGTGCTCTCAGACAGCTTCGGCGCGCTCGGCGCGAATGCGACGATCGTCCCGTCCTCGCCCGTGCGAAGCCAGTGCACGAAGCCGGTGAACTCGCTCAGCCCAACATCACGCCAACCGACCTGGGTCGTCTGCAGCCACCGCCACCACAGCGCCAGCGCCCTCGCGTACGACTTCACCGTGTTCGGCGAACCCGAGACCCGCAGGTACTCGAGGTACTCCTCGGCCGCGTCGATCGAAAGGCCGTCGCCACCAATGACCGTCCAGGTCGCCGCGCCGCCCGGCAACAGCACTCGTTGAACCCGAGCCCCTCCCATCGCAGGCGCGGATGCTAGGTCGAGACCAGGACGACTCGGGCGATGGTTGCGCATGCGGTGAGGGGGACCCCAGACAGAACCGCGCACGCGCGCGGATCGACTACGGCTCGGCCCTCGGGCCTCGCCTCCGTCGAACCGCGCGTATGCCGACGCGCTACGGCCTTGGGGATTCTCGTGATCAACCCTGGGAGAAGCCGTGATCGCGGGCGCGCTCTCTTGAAGAACGCCTGTAGATAAAACGGTCACGACGCGGGTGGAGCTTCTGAGAGCGCTTCGCTGCGAACGTCGTGAGTGCATCCAATCCGACTGCAGATAAGAGATCCTCATCTGCGAAGGCGATTTGATCGGCAAGACTCGGGCCGAGCTCCGTTCATTGCACTTTCGACGAGACCGCGACTGGCTCCAGTCCTAGACGGGAACCCCCGGATTCTCCACACGCGGGGTCACCGCCTCAATCGGGTGGGCTAACCGGCTTCGCGTGGCCCTCGCCCGACCAGAAGTCCTGGGCCCGGCGCGACTCGTCCTGGCTCGCTGACCCCGCCCGATAGCCTCGATCCACGAGCTGATCGAAGTCCTGGCGTCGGATCCGCACCCTCCTGCCGATGCGTAGCGCCGGCAGCGTCCCAGCATCGATCCACTATCTGGACTTCCGGGTTATGCCGACTGGTGCTTCCGAAGCCATGCCGGGCATGAGATCCCGTGCTCGTCAGTTCGGATAATCGGCGCGGTTGTCAGCGTCCGCCTGTCCTACCTCAGGGTGCCCCCTTCCGCGCACAGCAGGTCCGCGTGCGCGGTCCTCGAGATGTTCCTCGCACGACCGAACGCGTTAACCGAGGGTCGCGTCGGGGAGGTACGGTCGGCACGACCGCCTTCCTCGAGCGAACGCCGGCGGTTAAGTGATTGCTTCCGCGACGAGGGAGGCGCCACCGCGTTGATCGGCGGACTTGCGGTTTACCACGGCTGCGCTGTCCGCGCAACTCAGGTCCGCGGTTCGGAGGGCGGCCGTTACCGCGGCCGAACAAAGGGGAGGTCTTTGGCGCGGCCAGCTTCCGCAGCGTCCCGAGGCTGCAGGAGCCTGGGTTCGGCGTCGGCGCGCACTCGCGTCTCGTCCGCAGCGAGAGCTTCGCTGGTGGTCACGCTGGCTTTTGCTCGCACCAGGTGAAGCAGTCTCCGCGTGTGACCTGCGATCCGAGGACCCGCGACAATCGGGACGATGCGACGACCAACCGGAGTCGACGGAGCTCAGCCAATGCTTCATCGAGACGTGCTGGGCAGCGGGGTCGCGGATAGCGTCACCGCGACTCACAGCGAGCGCCGCGGCGAAGCGCTGCAGTGCAGCCCGCCATTGGCAGACCATCGCCCGGCGAGGCGTAAGTAAGAAGAACGTCGCTGCCGCTGAACGCACCACGGAGCACACGTGACCCTGTTCTCCCAAGGGTGGCGCGGCGGTCATTGCCGCCCGGACCTCAACTGCCTCTCCGTACGGAGCGCCGACCACAGGCAAGAGCCGAGGGGCGGGTTGATCCCGGCGCCGCGCTCCTGCTTTACGGCCGACCCCAGGAAGAGTAGCCGTGGTTGTAGATCACCGCAAGGATCTTTGTGTGTGACCGTTGACGGGCAGGGAGATGGCGTCCGGTGTAGGTGAGCTTCATCCGTGTGAACAGGGTCCAGCCGTGTTCGTAGCGGGGTGCGTAAAGGAGGATCTTCACGGGATATTCGGCGTACGAGCCATTCACGCAGGCCGGGTTGCAGTCATTCGCCCACTGCACGCCACGGCCGGTCGCAGAGGTGGAGGTCCATGTGAGCCAGCGTAGATGTCCCCAGCGGGGGTTGCGCGGGTTGCGGCTGCGAGGCGTCCCGCCGAGGCCGCTGGCGCCGTCGACGGAGAAAATGATCCGGAACGGGCGCGCTTGGATGCCATGGCCTCGGCCCGAGACGGCAGCTCCGATCGGCACCTTTGGGATGTGCACCGGTGGCTTCGGTTTCGGCGGCGGCGCGGTGATTGTCCACGGGAATGTGGTGGACGCGGACGCGGTGCCCTGGCCGTAGTCGTAGGTGGCAGTCGCTGTGACGGTCACGGCGTAGTTGCCCGGCATCGTCGGCTGGCCAGTGATCAGTCCGCCCCCGAGGATCGTCAACCCGGGCGGCAGCCCGGTCGCGGAGAAGCCGCCGGCCGGCTCCGTGCCGTCGGCGCTAGAGGAATCATCGCCGAAGATGCTGTTGGCGACGCCGGTCTCGAGGGCGTTGATCTGCACCCCCGGGCAGGGCTGGGTGTACGTCGGGTCGGGGCTCGGGCAGCATGGTCCGATGTCGCCACACTTGCCGATCCCGAGGGGTGTGCCCACCTGGGTCCTCTGCGCGCCTGGGTTCTGGACGGCAACGGTGGGCTCGTACCCGGGGAAGTAGAACCGGCCGGACGGCTCCACGTCGCAGGAGCAGTTGTTGTCCGGTTGGTCGCTCGGCTCGATGTTGACGAACGTGAGCGGCTGGCCGGCCAGCGCTGGATCGGACCAGGCGATGGTGATCGTGCTCCCGTCCGGCGACTTGGTGACCTGCTGGGGCGCGAGCGTGCCGTTGACCGCGCTGTCGGTCAGCGTCGGCGACAGCGCTGGATAGTTCCAGTATCCCTGGATGGAGATCTCCGGGCTGTTTGTGCCGTTGATCTTGATGCTGTCGAACCACGCCCACCCCGTGTTGTAGGACGGATCTCCGCCGGTTTCGCTGACCGTGACCGTCCCTGCTTGGTCGTCGTAGGTGACGGCGATCGTGATGTTCGGCAGCCGCGACGGGTTGCCGAACGTGGGCCCGGGTTGGTTCGGGTCGAACGTCTCGCTGCCCGACTTGATGGTCGCGGCCGCCGGGGCCGCCGCTACCGCCCACGCCGCGATGGATAGCGAACAGACCGCGAGCACGAACGCCTTTCTCATCGATTGAAAGGTTGCGCCTCGCGCGACGAACGCGCATCGGAAGTCACCCCTGACCCGAGTCCGTGATTATCCGGTGCATCAGAACAGCGCCTACTGCACTACGCCTGCTATGCCAGTGCTTAGGAGTGCGTGGACGGTCGTCCTCGTCGCTGATGCTCGGGACGACCAGCAGGAGCAAGCGCGCCGTGGCGGCTGGCTCCTCCAAACAGCGATTGCAGAAGTAGCGCGCCAACAAAAGAGCAGGTCTCCCGTCGCGGCGGCGGTCCGCACCTGAGATTCGCCAGATCGGGGGGCGACTAAGGCCTTGATCCACCGTGGGTTGGTGGGGAGCCGTCCGGGCGGCAGATTTAAATGACCTCCTGAGCAGGCAGAAAGCTGTCGTGTCGGGCGACGGCGGGCCTGCGACAGGAGGTCACCCACATGGTGAACGGTCTGCCGGACGCGACGCGGGTGGTCTTCGATGACGAGCGGGTGGTCGCGAACGCCGGGGTGCTGCTCCCAGCGGTCCTCGCCGAGCGGCTCGGGATCGAGGGTCTGGTCGATGGGATGGTTGATCTCGGCGATCGCGATGGCGGGGCGAACCCGGGGCGCAAGGTGATGACGTTGCTGTCCGCGATGGCGTTGGGGGCGGACTGCATCGATGACTGTGACGTGTTGCGCTCAGGCCAGACCAGGGCGGTGCTCGGGCATGTGGTGGCGGCGCCGTCGACGCTGGGAACGTTCCTGCGCGCGTTCACCTTCGGGCACGTCCGCCAGCTCGACCGGGTGCTGGCTGAGGGCCTGTCACGTGCCTGGGCAGCGGGCGCCGGCCCGGGCGATGATCGGCTTGTTGTGGATGTCGATTCGTTCGTCGGTGAGGTGTATGGCTACGACAAGCAGGGCGCCGGCTACGGGTACACGCACAAGCGCGGGTATCACCCGATCCTCGCGACCCGATCCGGGACCGGCGAGGTGTTACACATCCGCGCCCGGAAGGGGTCGGCGAACACCTCCCGCGGCGCGCTGCGGTTCGTCGAGGAATTGATCCCACGCGTGCAGCGTGCGGGCGCGAGCGGGCCGAAGCTGTTGCGCGCCGACTCGGGGTTCTGGAACTCGAAGCTCATGGCCCGCCTGCAAGCAGCCGGGTGGACCTATTCGATCGGAGTCCGCCAACAACCGCACGTCAAGGCCGCGATCGCAGCGATCCCCGAGCAGGACTGGCAGACTCTGCCCGACTACCCCGAGGGTGGGGAGGCGCAGATCGCGCAGACGATGCTCGGCCGCCAGCGGTTGATCCTGCGTCGCACCCGCCTGGTCGGCGCGCAGGCCGAGCTGTGGCCCGATTGGCGCTATCACGCGTTCTTGACCAACCGCACCGACGCGATCGAGCAAGTGGAAGCGGAGCACCGCCAGCACGCCGTCGTGGAACTCACGATCCGTGACCTCAAAGACCAGGCACTCGCGCACTTCCCGTCCGGCAAATTCCTCGCCAATGCCGCCTGGACGGTGATCGCCGCGCTGGCACACAACCTGCTCAGATGGACCACCGTGATCGGGCTACCCGACACCACCATCCCGACCGCCAGCACACTACGCCGCCGGCTGCTGACCGTGCCCGGCCGGATCACCCGCACCGCCCGGACAGTGACACTCCGCCTGCCCGCCCGGTGGCCATGGGAAATGGACTTCCTCACCGCGCTTGAGCGCCTCCGCACCGTGCCCTCGCTCACCTGAGCGACGACCGCGGCATCGACGACGACCGGCCCGGACCTCCGGCCTCGGCCTGCCCAAAACACGCCGACCGGCCCATCGCGACCCTCTCAACCAGCCCCACCCGCACCGTCGAGGTCCACCCCACAGCCAAGACGACGCTAAACCCGCACCAATCGAGTCCCCACACCCGATCAGCGACCAGCTACCCCAGGAACTGTGGTCTCAGCTCTGCAGCTTGTGGCTTAGCTCGCCGCGGGACGTTACGTCCAACTTTCCGTACGTGCGTGTCAGATGCGTTTCCACCGTGCGCATCGTGAGAAAGAGGCTTTCGGCGATCTCGCGATTGGTCTTGCCCTGGGAGGCGAGACGCGCAACGCGCAGCTCAGCCGCGGTCAGGGCGTCGCGGCCACTGATCCGGTCGCGACGGGGCCGTGCGCCGGCTAACACCAGCTCGTCGCGCGCCCGAGACGCGACGCTTGAGCCGCCACAGCTCAGGGCCAGGTCAAGCGCCTCCCGCAGAGGCCCACGGGCTTCCACGCGACGTCGCGCGTGCCGCAGCGCGGTCCCTAAGGCGCACATCGCCCGGGCGTGTTCCAGGCGCGCAGGCGAGGCTGCCAGTACCGACACCGACTCGTAGGCGGCGTGCAACCGCCGCTCGCCCGTCTCAGCGAACGACAGCGCCTGGAGCGCGACGCCGATCGCGCGGCGCGCGCCTAGTCTGCGCGCGAGCTCCACTTCCTCGGTGGCCAGTTCGCGTGCCTCTTCCAGACGCTCCTGAGCGGCCAGCGCTGTTGCCGCCGTAGATCGCCAAGGAATGAGAGCGGGGGCAACGTGAACCCCGCGCGTCGCGTAGGGCGCTAGGACACGACCGGCGTCAAGGGCATCGCCCGCTGCCTGTTCGGCGCGCCCTTGGGCGAGTCTCAGACGGGCACGGGCAACCAGGAGAACGGCTGCGTCCCACAAAGCTGGAAGTTCCGGCGGTGTGACGTTTGCCAGCCACCTCTCGGCTTCGTCGGGGCGATCGCGCTCCAGCTGAACTTGGACCAGCATGCTCACAGGTTCCAGCGCCCGATCCCCGGAGCGCGTGAACGCCTCGGCAGCCTCTAACGCATCTGCCTCAGCATCCGCTAGTAATCCCGCCCATAGGTTCGCCTCGGCGCGGAAAATACACGCGAACGCAACCATGTCCTGCCGCCCCCGCGTCCGCGCGAGCTCGATGAAATTGCTCCAGCCAGTACATGCCTCTTCGAGTTCATCGCAGCTCGCGAGGGCCTTGAGCGCGAAAATGACCACGGACGGGTCTGGTGCGTCGCCGGGTAGGCCGGCGAGCGCTCGCCTGGCGAGCGAAACCGCTTCAGTTCGCGTCCCGCGGCTAACCGACATGAGCGCCAGATCCGCGAGGAGACCCGGCGTCTCAAGGCGGGCCAGAACGTCCGGATCGCGGAACCGGCGCAGGCGCGCGGATGCCCGCGGCGCCACGCCGGGGTCGAACAGGGAGACGTTGATTAGCTCGGCTTCGACGCGTTCGGCAAGGGGGGAGGAGGGTGGGAGCGCCTCGAGTGCACGCTCGAGTGGACCCACCGCTCGGGGAAACTCGGCGGCCACGCGCAGAGCACGCGACAGTTCCAAGGCGATACCGGCCCGCACGGCGGGATCGGCGCTGGCCTCGATTGCCGCCTCAAGGTGCGCGAAGGCGCCGCGATCGCGCAGTGCCGCCTCAGCAAGACCAAGGCGCCGCAGGACCTCGGATCGTTGCTCTGCCTCTGGCGGCTCCTGTAGCGCACGGCGCATGAACGTCGCCGCAGTGTCTGGATCACCGCGGGCAACGGCCTCCGCGGCTGCCTCGAGCATTGTCTCTACCAGACTCACGTCGGATCGCGGCTCGACGAAGAGGAGGTGCACCGCGATCTCGCTGGGCCGCGCGCCGGCCGCTTCCAAAAGCGTCGCCGCGCGGGCGTGCGCGCTCGCGCGTCGGACCGGGGGAAGCATCTGGTAGATCACTCGGCGGACCAGTGGATGCACAAACCGGAGTGGAAGCCCGGGCTCCAATAGCCGCACCGTTGCAAGCTCATCCGCCGCCTCTGTGGCCTCATCGGCGTTAAGTCCGCTTAGATCCCTCGCCAGACGCAACGAAGGCGAGAGACCCGCCACCGCTACGGCCGGTGCGAGTGCTTGCGCGTTCGGGGACAGCACGGCGAGTCGCCGCCGCACCCAGCGTGTCACCCGTTCGGGGTGAAGCTCCGCGACCTCCGGCGCGGCGACGTCCGTGTGATCGCGCAGTTCGTCCAGCACCGCGCGTAACAGCAGCGGCGATCCACGCGTGGCCTCAAAGCATGCCGTCTGAAGTTCCTCATCCACGCTTCCGAGTTCGCTGTCTACGAGCACGCCCGTTGCATGGCGACTGAGGGGCCGCAGGGTTAGCGTTGTTGTCCCGCGGCTGGCCCCGATTACATCGACCAGCTCACCGCCACCGGAGCTCTCGCCGGTGCGAATCGCAATGATGAACAGCGCGCGCAGTCCGTCCAGCCGCGCACTCATGTAGGCCAACCACCTGAGCGACGGGGCGTCTGCCCACTGGGCGTCGTCGACGGTGACCAGCAGGGGGTCTTTCTCGGCAAGCTGAGCCGCCATCCAGTGCAGCCCGTGCAACACCGCCCCGACCGACGCGTCCGTGGGAAGCCGCGCGGCACTGAAGATCGGCAGGGATAACCGCGCCGCCCCGCTCCATTGGTGCTCGTTCGACTCAACCGCGCTGCCGAACAGCTGTCGCACGATGCCCCATCCGAGCTCGCGTTCCACCTCACCGCCGGTGGCTGACAGGACGCGAAATCGGTGGTTCTCGACGCGGGCCGCGGCCTCCCGCAGCAGTCGCGTCTTACCTACGCCTGCGGAGCCTTCGATCAGGACCATCGACGCGTCTGCCTCGGCCGCGCGAGCGGCCGCGAGTTCGATCAGCTCCAACTCGCGGTCCCGCTCGAGCAGCAGCTCTGGCGCCCGCAGAGACACGCCTCCATCCAAGTGCATCGCGGCGACACAGTCAAGCGAGCGCAAAGGTTTGCGAAGGGTCGCGGCTGCTCCGAGCCGAGGTGCGCGTTGCGCGGTCAGATCGGCAAAACATCAAAAGATCGTGGTGCCGACCACGATGCCGCGGTGGCAGCGACGGTCCCCAGAACATCAAAGATCGTGGTGCCGACCACGATGCCGCGGTGGTAGCGCCGCGCCAGGCTACCGCCAATTGACGCTCAAGGAGGCTGAGATGGATGAGATTTGCCTAGTCACCCCAGTTCTTGCCGGCCGCGCAGACACAGCCCGCGAGTTCCTGCACCGGCTCGACGGCGACCGCTGCGACGACTACCAGCGCTCCGAGCAACAGCTCGGCATCACCAAGGAACTCTGGTTCCTCGCCTCAGGACCCCGAGAAGCTCTCGCTGGTCGCCTACATCGAGGCCACCGACTTCCCCCACTCGCTGCGCGCGTTCGCCGCCTCGCGTGACGCGTTCGACGTCTGGTTCAAACACCAACTCCTGGAAGTCTCGGGCGTCGACCTCAATCAGCCCACCCACATGGCCCTGCCCGAGTTGCTCTCCAGCTACCAGCACACCTCTTCCCGGCAACCAGCCCCCAGCCCCCTCGGCCTGAGCTGGTGATGAGCACAATGACGCCAGCGAACACCGCACCATCCCGGAGCACGCCACCGACGTGGCATGCCCGTACGGGCCAGGGCGCCGCGGCAGGCTCGCCGTGCCCTCCTCGAGCAATAGTTGCAGAGGGAGCTAGGGGGCACCAGATGGGCATCGCGGTCGCCCAGCCCGGTCGGCTGACCGAGCGACGGTGGCCGATCCTGGTCGGGCGGGGCTGCGCCTCGGCGGAAGCCGGGTTTGCGCCGATGGCCGAGCGGCTGGTCGACGCGGCCGGGCTGCGGGCGGGCGACGCCGTGTTCGACGTGGCGACCGGCACCGGCGACGCTGCGATCGCCGCGGCCCGATGCGGCTGCGAGGTGACCGGTGTCGACTTCGTCGGGGCGTTGCTCGAGCGCGGCCGTGAGCGCGCCGCTGACGAGGGACTCGATGTCAACTTCGGGGAGGGCGACGCGGAGGACCTGCCTTATCCGGATGACTCGTTCGATGCGGTGCTGTCGTGTGTCGGTGTGATGTTCACGCCCGACCATGTGCGGGCGGCGACCGAGCTTGTTCGTGTGTGCCGGCCGGGTGGCGATCACGCTTGCTAACTGGACTCCGGCCGGGTTCGTCGGACGGATGTTCCAAACCATCGCCACCCACGTTCCAGCCCGGTCGCTGATGTGGCCGCCGGGGCTGTGGGGCACCGAGGAGCACCTCCGGCAGCTCTTACGGCATGCTGTGGCGGACCTGAGGGTCGCGCGGCGGACGTGCGTCTTTCGCTTCGGTTCACCGGCCGAGCTGTTCGGGGCCGTCGGCGACTACTACGGCCCCCTGCTGCCGGCCCTCGACGCGCTCGATCAGAGCGGCCGCGAGGCGTTGCGCGGGGACCTGGCCGCGCTGGTCGCCAGACACGACCGGGACCCGGGGCCGTCGATCGCGGTTCCGGCGGAGTACCTCGAAGCGATCGCGGTCGTGCGCTAACCGCTGGAAGAACCTGAACCGATGCGACACCAGGGGGCAATCATGACGGCCAAGACCAATCCCCAGCCGGCCAGTAAGCGAACACGCGGCGTGCAGGTGACGACGATCGTCAGACGTGGGCTCGTGGGAACGGTGCTCGTGGTCGCGCTGGGGGTCATGCCGGGGGCGGCCCGGGCGTCGGTGACCATACCGTGTGCGCCTCTGGATGCGAGTTCACTTCCGTGAGCCAGGCGATCGGCGCGAGCACGGGGGGTGACCGGATCGAGCTGATGCCCGGCACCTACCCCGAGCAGGTCAATGTCACAAAGCCGCTGAGCATCTTCGGGGCGCCCGGTGGTCCGCGTCCGGTAATCGAATTCGCAGGGGCGGGCGCGACGGTAACGATCGCGGCCGCCGGGGCTGGAACGACCGTCACCGATCTGGACATCCGAGGGCTTGGCGCGGCCACATCCGCCCTGGTGGCGGACGGTGCCGTCACCGCCATGGACCTGGACCTGACCGCGACGGCCACGTGCGCCGACCTCGCCGGGGCCGCGTCC
Organism: uncultured Solirubrobacterales bacterium; assembly: GCA_963841535.1. Classification (GTDB taxonomy): domain Bacteria; phylum Actinomycetota; class Thermoleophilia; order Solirubrobacterales; family Solirubrobacteraceae; genus Palsa-465. The sequence goes on from CAWJDF010000009.1 coordinate 87,383, forward strand.
TCACAGCTGGGCCCGAGGGTCACTGCCACAACATCGTCCGTCGTTGACCCCTGCTTGGCTGCCGGATTCTTCGCGGCCGACAGGGTGATCGGAGTGACCGTGAACGCGCCGCGAACGGCTGGCGTGCAGATCAACGATGGCGCGACCCTGACCGACTCGACGGTCAACGCCGCCGCTGCGCTGACCATAGAGGGCGGCACCGTCCGCCGCGCGACGCTTAACGGGACCTACGCCGGTGTAATCGCCGCCACGAGCGCGCTCGCGACAACGGCGCTCGTTTCCGACAGCGTCGTCACGTCAACGGCCAACGGCGGCGTCGCGGTGCAAGCAGCGGTCATCAACACGATCCCCATACCAGTGAAAGTGCGTAACGTCACCGCCATCGCCACCGGAAACGGCTCCACCGGACTGGAGGCGCTATCGCAAAACACGCAAGGCGCACCCGTACCCGCCGGCGCCGCAATCGACGCGCGCAACGTGATCGCACGAGGCACCGCCAGGGATGTGTGGGGAGAACCGGGCGCGGACTCGGGTTGCTCGGGGGCGTGCGCACCCGGTCAGGTGACGATCGGCTACTCGAACTTCCGCACCGCCGACGGCTTCGTCGACACGACGATCGGTCACAACCAGAGCGCCGATCCGCTGCTCGTCGACCCCATGCCGGGCGCTGGGCAGGACTTCCACGTCGCGAGCGCGACCTCGCCGCTGATCGGTGCGGGCACGTCGGGCCCGAGCGACGGGTCGAGCGATCGTGACGGCGTCGCGCACTCCGACCCGCCCGCGATCGGCGCATATGAGTACCCGGTATCCCCGCCGTCGCCTCCGGGCGCCTCACGGCCCGGCGGCCCGGGAGTCTCGATTACCGGAAGTGTGAGCACGAGGCCAACCATCTCACGGCTGGCGGAGACCAATTCCGTGTTCGCGGTGGCGCGCATGTCGACGCCGTTGCAAGGACGCACGGCGGCTGTTCCGCGCAAGCACGGAACGACCTTCCTGTTTCGGCTCGATCAGCCCGCCACCGTCACGATCGCGATTACGACAAGCGCCAAGTGTGCGCACACCAAAGCCGGGACACGCGGGTCCCGCTGTGCGCGAACGGTCGCGAGGTTGACCCGCAGCGCACATGCGGGCTTGAACAGGCTGCCCTTCAGCGGCCGCATCCGAGGCAGGCCGCTCAAGCCGCGGGACTACCGGGCCGTGTTCGCGGCCACGAGCGCCAGCGGGAACTCGGACCCGAAAACCCTCCAGTTCAGGATCGTGGCACGATGATCGCCCGCCGGTCGCGTGGCATGATGGCGGCGCGCAAGGCGTCGCGCACCCGCGCGGTCCGACTCGTCCTCCTCGTCGTCGCGATCGCCGGCCTGGCGCTGCCGGCAAGCGCTGGGGCGTACGTGTACTGGGCGAACTACGACCCGAACGCTGAAACGACGATCGGCCGCGCCGGCCTGGACGGCACCGGCGTCAATCAGGGCTTTATCACTGCGGCCGGCGGTTTGATCGAGATCGCGGTCGACGGGCAGCACATCTACTGGCCGAACACGCTCGCGGGCACGATCGGCCGCGCCAACCTCGACGGCACCGGCGTCAACCAGTTCTTCATCAGCGGCGCCAGCGATCCGGAGGGCTTGGCGGTCGACGGCCAGCACATCTACTGGACCACGTACAACGGCCCCGGAAACACCGGCATCGGCCGGGCCAACCTCGACGGCTCCGCTGTCGATAACACCTTCATCACCGGCGGTCATAACCCGGGCTGGGTGGCGCTCGACGGCCAGCACGTCTACTGGACCAATCCGTCCGGCAACTCGATCGGCCGCGCCAACCTCGACGGCACGTCCGTGAACCAGAGCTTCATCAGCCTCCCAGGTGTCCCCGGGCCGGACGGGGTAGCGGTCGACGGCCGGCATATCTACTGGACGAGCGACAGCCCTGGCGCGATCGGCCGGGCCAACCTCGACGGGAGCGGTGTCGAGCCGAGCTTCGTCGCGACCGGCGATGCCCACCCGTACGGGGTCGCGGCCGATGCCCACCATGTCTACTGGACGAACCTCGCAGCCAGCACGGTCGGCCGCGCCAACCTCGACGGCTCTTCCCCGGACCCGGGCTTTATCATCGGCCATGCCTACGTTTCCGCGGTGGCGGTCGACGCGCTGCCCTACCCGACCGCGACGAGCGTGGTCTGCTCGCCTGCGACTGTGCCGTTGCCGGCGTCGACGAGCTGCACGGCAACGGTGACCGACACCGCCGCCGTTGGCGCTCCGACCGGGACGGTCGCGTTCAGCTCCACTGGCCTGGGCTCGTTCGGCCCGCCGGCGAGCTGCTCGCTCGTCGCGACGGCTGGCGCTCAGTCGGCGTGTCAGGTGAGCTTCATCCCGGGCGTGGGCGCGCAGACGATCACCGCCGCGTACGCGGGGGATGTCATGCACGCCGCGAGTAGCGCCACGGCGTCGTCCACCGGGCTCGCGCCGCCATCGGCCTTCGTTCCGCCGCCTGCGAGGCCGTCGAACTCGTTCACGCTCTCCCGGCCCAAGCTCAACAAGCGAAACGGCACCGCGGGCCTGAGCGCGACGGTCCCCGGGCCGGGCACCCTCGTGCTGACCGGACGCGGGATCAAGCGGTTCACCAGATTCGTGGGGCGCGCCGGCCCGGTCAAGCTCACGATCAAGGGTCAACCCAGGACCCAGCGACGCCTGGGGCGGACCGGCCGGGCGCCGGTCACCGTGAGGGTCACCTACACGCCGTCCGGCGGCGATCCGAATACGAAGTCCAGAACACTCACGCTCATGGAAGGTCGGCGATGAGCGTGGTGAGCAAAGTAAAGGCTCGGGCGCGGCTGGCCTTGGCCGGCGTGTTCGCGGCCGCGCTCCTCGTCATGCCGGGACCGGCCCGGGCATCAGCGGTGCAGCCGGGTTGGTCAGGTGTCGATCAGTAGTGAGTGACCGCAGCGCGGGCACGGCAGTGGCGGTCACCGTCGGCAAGTAAGCACCGATAGCCGAGTGAAGGTAAGGCAGTGAGATGAGCGCCGAAACGAGCGGCGGTGCGCCGTCACGTCGTGATTTCTTTAAGGGGCTGGGAGCGTCCGGGGCCGGTTGGTGGCCGGTTCGATGGCCGCCGGGTTCTTGGGCTCGCCGGCCGGGGCCGGTGCGACCGCTGCGAAGGCGGCCGGCGGGTACGCCTCGGGGCACGCCGTCCCGGCCAGCACGGCTGACTTCGGGCGGATCTTCCCGAAGTTACCGCCGTTTGCCGAGGCGAACGACCGCGTGCGCGCGGCGCTGCGCGAGGTGGGCAGATTTCCGCAATTGAGCGCAATCGATCGACCAACAACCATCAACATCACCACCACCCACACCAGGTGTCACGCAAACCGGGACAGGTCCGGAGGTCTGCGTTGGCATCAGCTCAAATGAGGAGGCGAAAATGCCGCAGGTTGACGTAGACGGGCTCACTATCAACTATGACGTGCAGGGGGACGGCGAGCCCCTGCTGCTGATTCCGTACCTATCCGCCGATCACGCTTGTTATGCGTTCCAGCTGCCGGCCTACGCCGAGCACTTCAGCTGCATCGCTCTCGACCTTCCTGGCACGGGGGAGAGCGACAAGCCCTGCGGGCCGTACTCGACCGAAATCTACGCCGACCAGGTCGCCGGCTTCCTCGGCGCGATCGGGGTTGAGCAGGCACATATCGCAGGCGTCTCGCTTGGCGCCGCAGTCGGCATGCACCTCGCGGCCCGCCATCCGGATCGCGTGCGCTCGCTCTCGATGCACAGCGGGTGGGACACCAGCGATCTGTATTTGAGAACGATCGTGGAGCTCTGGCGGACGGTGGCATCCACGCTGCCGAGCGTCGCGGACACCGTGATTCAGGCGATTTTCCCGCTGTGCTTTACGCCCGAGATGTACGTCGACCGACCGGAGTTCGTCGATACGCTGGCGGACTTCGTCCGTGGCCGACCGGCTCAGCCGCTGGAGGCGTTCCTCGCCCAGACCGAGGCGGCCATGAGCCATGACGCGAGCGCGGCTCTGAGTGAGATTGGCGTTCCGTGTCTGGTCAGCGTTGGAGCTCATGACCTCGTCTGCTCGCCGCGATTTGCCGAGCGAATCAGCAGCCGGATCAGTGGATGCGAGCGGGTCGTCTTCGACCACCTGTCGCACGCCGGGCTGCACGAGGATCCCGAGACCTTCAACCGCGCGACGCTTGACTTTCTGCTGCGCCAACGCCTCTGACCACGCCGTCTCAAGACCGTCTGGTCCTGCCCACGGCGGTCCCAGCCGCTGCGATCACCTTGGAGACATTCAGCCGCGAAATCCCCGAGGCCTGAGACCCGTCGCATCGCACCAGAGGCGGTTCGGCACGACGTGACACGACCGGCCAGTCGCGGCGGCGGATGCCGTTCGTCTCACCCCCCGCCTGAACCACCGCGCCAACACGAAAGCAGGTGACAAGACTCGGACGGCCGTCCACCCGCTCCTCGCCAATTCCGCGCACCTTGCGCTAGCTCGTTGCTGCTGGCCCGCTGTTAGCACGCGCCGCGTGGGGTCGCTCCTGCGGTCCGGACAGGGATTCGGAAGCCAGCGTGCCGCGTGGCATGCTCGCTACGCGGTCTGGTCCGCATCCCCGAGCAACCGGATCAGCCGCTCGCCGCCGGCTTGGTCGAGGATCACCTGGTACCCGCCGCGACGCGGTCGAGCGCACGCATCGCATCCGGTCACCCTGGTGAGCAGCTCCTGCAGTCGTGATGCCGCCACCTCGTGATCGGGATGCGGCGGCGCGGGCGCCCGGCGCGGGTTGGCGCCGTGCGTGATCTCCGCCTCGAGCGTTCGCACGGACCAGCCATCCTGGGCGGCTCGCCGGGCGAGGGTGCGCCGGCGGTGATGGTCGGGCTCCGTGAGCAGCGCCTTGCCATGGCCTTTGCTCAATGCGCCGGCGTCGATGGGTTCAATCGCCTGATCCGGCAAGTCGAGCAGCCGGACGGTGTGGGCGAGGTCGGTCCGGCTCCTGCCGAGCCTCCGCGCGAGCTCGGCTCCTGTGACGCCGAGGTCGCGGAGCAGGATGGCGATCGTCCTTGCTTCTTCGATCGGGGTCAGGTCCTCGCGCGCGACATTCTCGATCAGAGCCAGCTCGAGCGACGCCGCGCCCTCGACGTGCGCGTCGACCAATGCCGGAATCTGCTTGCGGCCGGCGAGCCGCGCAGCTCGCCACCGCCGTTCCCCGGCGATCAGGTGGTACCCAGCACCGGTCTCAGGGCGAACGATGATCGGCTGAAGGACGCCGCGCTCGCGGATCGAGTCGGCGAGCGCGTGCAGGGCAGCCTCATCGAAATGCTTGCGCGGCTGGTCCGGGTTCGGGTGGATCTCTTCGACCGAGATGTCCCGCAGTCGGCCGTTGTCTTGGCCGAGCGCGGGCACGCGTGCCACGTGGCACGCCTCAGCGCCCCCGGTCGGGTCATCTATCGTAAGCGTGCGCCGCGGCGGGGCCCTCATCGCGCGACCACCTCCGCCACGGTCTCCGCCAGGTGGGCGTAGTAGTGCTTTGTTAGGTCTCACTCGTCGTGGCGGTTTAGGGTGAGTGTCACTCGGTCGACGTTGATGGGTCGGTGGCAGGTTCGGCAGCGGCCGGTCCAGCACTTGAAGAGCGGCTGCAGGAGCAGCACGGCCTTCGGGAGTGTCAGGCCGGCCGCGGGCGAAAAGGGTTCAGCCGCTCGAGCGTGAGGAATCCGTGGGCGGCGGTCACCATCGCGGTGTGGTGATACCAGCCAAGCCAGGAGCGGCCTTCGTAGTGGTCCAGGCCGAGTTCGCCTTTGAGCTGCTTGTAGTCGAGCTCCACCTTCCAGCGCATGCGTGCGAGCCGGGCGAGCCGCTCGGGCTCGGTGTCGGCGGGCAGGTTCGAGATCCAATAGTCGGTCGGCTCGTCGTGATCCTCGGGCCACTCCGCAATCAGCCATTCCTCGCGCGGCGGGACCTCGGCGCCCTCACGCCATCCCTGACGTCCCGCGTCGCTGCGCCACCCGTGTGCTGCGTGCACGCGGGCGAAGATGAACCGGGAGGTGGCCGGCTCGCCATCAGGCCCGTCGCGGAACGTGACGATCTGCGCGTCGCTCGCGAGATCGCCGATCAGCTCGCCTATCGGTTTGGGCTCGCGGTCCGGCCGCGGCCGCCACGGCGCACGACCGTCCTCGCTCGTGCGGGCCGGCACCGCGAAGCCCGTGCCTTGCTCGAACACCCGCGTCTTGGGCCCGACCGACAGCACGTACTCACAGCCAGCCTCGTCGAGGCGATCACGGAGCCAGGTGTTCTCACCATAGGCATGGTCACCCAGCACCGGTGCGCTCGGAACACCCCACTTTGCAGCGCGCTCGACCAGCTCGACCCCGAGCTCCGGCTTGGTCTTGAACTCGACCTCCGCGGGGATCTTCGCCCTGCGCCGCCGCTCAGCGTCCTCACACCAGTCCTCCGGCAGATACAGCGCCCACCCCAACGGCACCGTCCCATGCGCTCCGACCGCATGCACAGACACACCGATCTGACAGTTACCCCTCTTGCCCAACGTCCCCGAGTACTGACGCTTGACCCCTGGCGAGTCCTTCCCGTCCTTCGGAAACCCAGTGTCATCCAACACCCACGCCTCCACACCGATCTCCGGCGCCACCCGCTCGGCGACCGCCTTGACCACCAGCGCCGGATCCCACGGACTATCAGCCAAGAACTGCTGCATCGACTGATAGTCAGCCTCCTCGCCCAGCCTCGCGACCAGCGGCTCAAGCGATTTCCGCGCGCCATCCTCGATCAAGCCCCTCAGATACAAGCCGCCATTGACCCGCTGCACCGGCCGGTTCATCGCCTCCTCCAACACCTCCACCGCGAACCCCTCCAGCCGCCCACGCACCACCGACGGCGGATCAACATCCCTCTCGACCTGCGAACCCGCAACAGTCACAACCACCATCATGACCTCCCCGCGTTCGACAGCAACCGCGAAGAGGATTCGCCGCAAATAGCGAGAACTCCTACCCCGAACCTAACAAAGCACTAGTAGGCGATTGCCGGCGAACTGTCGGGCTCACCCACTGTGAGCGGCACCCTGTGTGCGGCGGCTCGTGCGATCAGCGCCGATCGCGACGGAATCCGGGCGACGGGGGCGAGGCCCTGCGCGGCCAGGGCGCACTCGGTCTCGCGGCTGGCGATCCTGAACCGTTGCCAGCGTGTGAGCACCGAGACCAGGTCGGGCGCGTTCAGGGCCAGACGAGCGGTGAGCTTCGTGATCGTCTCTCGAAGTTCCAGGATCCCGTGCAGGGATGCTTCGTCCTCGACGCTGACGGGTGCGATGATGCGGTCGGCGCACATCAGGGCATTGACGGTGAGTAGCCCGAGATTCGGTGGGGTATCGATCACGAGGTGGTCGTAGCTGGCGAGCACCGGCTGTATGGCCTCGGTGAGGAACTGTTCGCGGCCGAGCTCGCTGACAAGACTCATCTCGACGCCGGCGAGGTCGCGTGCGCCGGCGATGACGTCGACGTGGTGGATGCCGGTGACGATCGTGTCGTTGGCGCTCGCGCGGCCGGCAAGCACGTCGACGAGATTGACGCCCAGAGCGCGTTCCTCGAGCCCGAGCTGGCGGGTGAGCGCGAACTGGGGATCGACGTCGACGACGAGAACGCGTTGTCCGCTGAGCGCGAGCGCAACTCCGACGTTCGCTGCGGTCGTGGTCTTTCCCACGCCGCCCTTCTGGTTTGCCACGACGGTGACCGTCACACTGCCTCCTGCTGGTTGGTTGTCATGTCCCGCGGACCTGCGGGCTGGTCTTTGTGCGAGCGCTGGACTGCTCGACGCTCCATCTCGGTCGCCAGACGCACCTGCCCTCCGACGCGCTGAGCGCACGTGGCGAGGAGCCGGCCGAACCTCTCTCGCACCCATGAAGCGGTCTGTTCGCGGGGCGCGAGCACCAGCTCGCCTTCGTCGCCCACCGCGATGAGCTCGATCGGCTCGAGCCAGATCGCGTACGTGCTCTCGCCGACGGCGTCGAGCAGTCGTGTCCGGATCGCCTGCCACGCGAGGCGATCGCCGGGAGCAGGAGCGTTCAGGCTCCGCCGAATCTTGTTGAGGTCGACCGGGACCAGGCGTCGTCGCGTTCGGCCACGGTCGGTGACGAATGTCTGCTCGACGAGGATCGAGTCAGCTGCTCTCCCCCCTTCAGGGGGGTTGGGGGGGTCCTGGGTTCTGGGATTCTTGGGTTCCCTTGCCGCGCGCGCGTTGGGTGGCGGGGTTTGTGGCGGGGTTTCGGCGGGGTTTGAACCCGAAACCCCACTCGGCCTCGGACCCTTTCCTCCGGAAACCCCGCTCAGGATCGGACCCATTCGGGCGGAAACTCCGCTCGCGATCGGACCCTTCCTGGCTGGAACCCCGGTCAGGATCGGACTGTTCTCCACCGCCGCGCTGTCCTGAGGCGCGACGGTCATCAGCGGCCGGTCGCTCGGCTTTGGCACCGACCGTCTTCTCGGCTCAACCCGCGGCTTGGCGGCGATCTCGGCGGGACGGTGAACGCGCCAGCTGCAGGTCCTGCCGCGGCCGCCACTCGCGTCGTCGACCTCGACCTCGCCTGAGGCGAGGATCGCCGACCGTGCCCGCCGGTAGGTGCTGTTCGCGAGGCCGGCCGCGCGGCACAGCTCCTCTGTCGTCAGGCCTTCGACCACGCCGCCACCATCGGCGAGCGTTGCGAGGGCTGCGAGGAGCAGGCGGGCGGGTCCGCGCTGTCGGCTGTAGGCGAGGACAGCCTCGACCAGCTCGACGTTGACCTCGCCCTCCCACCACGGGCCGGACTGCGCGAACAGGAGTGCGACGATGCTGGACCGGCCGCGGCCGAGCCCCTTTTCCACCTCGAGCAGCCCGCGGCCCACGAGCTGCTCGCGGGCGTCGAGGTAGCGGCTGCGACTCAGACCGGCTCGTGCGGCGGCGACCGGGATCCCGGGCCACGCGAGCTGCTCGCGGTTCGCGAAGCTCGCCAGCGACCAAGCGACGAGGCGCTCGCCGGTCGAGAGGTCGTCACGGATGAGGACGGCGGCGATCGCGGCGTGACTCATCGCGGCGACCTCGATGGCCTGCGGCAGGCGCTCGGGGTGGTGCGGCTGAAGGCCATCGCCAGCACCACGCGTGGGGCTCGCGTTGGCACTCAGGCCGACTCGTAACCGCGCGCAGATGACCACGCCGGCCCTGGATTCCGTCCCAAGCCGGGGTACACTGCACGCAGGGTTTCCTCTTCGGCGCTGACGGCGCCTATGTGCGGAAGACCGGGTGGCAGCCCGGTCTTTCTCGTTTCCGGGCGCCGCCGGCGTGGTGGTCCGCGAGCCGATCCGGCGCCGGGACGACGTGGTGGAGCCACCTCCACGTCGGTCATACGAGCTCCTCGAGGCGCTCAGCGCCGCGCCGGCCCTCCATGACGACGCGTCGGTCGGCTGCCGTCCAGACGAGGACGCCAGCGATGTGCGGCTGTCCGGCGAACGATCCGAAGCGATCCCAGATCGGCGATTCGAGCGCGTAACAGAGTTCGTCACGCCCACTCCATCGCTCGACGTCGACCGGCTCGTTGCCCTGGATTCGACTCAGGACGATCCTGTCGACACTGCCGCCGCGGCCGGCGCGGCCGCTGAACGGCACGGTCGCGATCGTCGCGGCGCGCCGCTCGAGCTCGGCCCATACGTCATCGCGCGCCAGCAGCTCGTATCGACCTGGGCGGAGTCGCGCCTCGTGGATCCGCGATGCCTTGCGGCCGGAGGGTGTCCGACAGGACTCGCCCGCGATCGCCTTGCACTTCGGGCACGGGCGCGCTCGCCATCCGCGCGCGACGTGGAGAGCCGACGGCTTCGCCGTTGCTCGACGACCCCACGGCAGCCGGCATCGCGCGCCCGGGGCCGCCCGACATGTCGGGCACCACTCTCCTAGCCACAGAGCGCGATCGCTCATCGCGGTTTCCTTGCGGAGCAGGGCGCCCCGGCCGGCGACGTGATGCAGCTCTGCTCAGCCGGCATCGGGCGGACCCGGAGGTCCGCCGCCGGCCGGGCGGGGACCCGTGTCAGCCCTGGAGATTCGGAGGACGGATGGCTGAGTGCGGCGCGTCCACTCCGCGTCCACTAGATCCACAACGACCGTAAATCGGCCGTCACAGCCGTACACCCCATACTGCGGCTGTTTGCAGGGATTTCGTGCCCGTCCGAGAGCGTCCGTGAACGCTCGTAACACCCTTCCCTTCCATGGTAAGGAAGGGGTCGTCGGTTCGAGTCCGACAGAGGGCTTGGGGCCATTTGCAGGGAAAAGCTGACCGAGCCAGTTTTCCTCCCGTCGGTTTGGCGCAACGTAGGCGCAACTCACGTCCAGGAGACGTCCACTCTGTTACGCCACGAGCGCCCGTCGCTGGGGCGAATCGGCTAGCAGGCTGGCCGATTCTGCGGCTCCCGCCAGCCGGTGACCTCCTCTCGGCACCGGCGCGCTTGGCGACGTCTTGCGTGCCACCGTCGGGCGGTCCCGGGGAGCGCTGGCGTCCGGGCGCGGTAGAGGCGCTGGCCGGCGGCGGAGATCGGTCGTCAGGCCTGGTCGCGGCGCGTAGAACCCAGCGGGCCGACGGTCGGCCACGGGGGCCTCCATGAGCGGGCCCCTTAAACGCGAAGCGCCGAGTGGCCGCCCGGCGTTCCGTGGTCATGCTGTAGTTGAGAACTCGCTGCGCAGTCTACCGGGTCCGTGGACGGATTCCGCGACCGTTCGCCTGGAGGCTCGTCCTTGCACCGAAGGTGGGCCGTGAGCCGGGAGGCGATCGCGGCGGCGCTGGCGCGCGAGGACCTATCCGGAGGCGAGCGACTGGTTGCGTTCTCGCTCGCAAGCTTCGCGGGTCGCGACAGGCGGGCGTGGCCGGGCGCGTCGGCGGCCGCCGCGCGAGCGGGGCTGAGCCGCAGCCGCTACCTGTACGACCGCGACCGACTCGTCCGGCGCGGGCTGGTCAACGTCAAGGAGAAGGCGTCTGGGCGCGGGCGGGCGACCACCGTAGCGCTGCGGTTCGCGATTGAGGGACCCTGGAGGGAGGGGGAGATCAACGCTGAGCTGTTCGAGGCGACCCTGTCGCGCTGTCGGGCCCGCGGGGCCGCGCGGCTGGTGCTGGCGGCGATGGCCGCGCTCGCCGACGAGTCCGGCATCGTGCGAGGCTTGTCGGGCGTAGAGTTGCGCGCGGCCGCCGGCGTGGACGATCACACCTACCGCCGGGCGCGCAAGGAGCTGCTCGAGTCCGGCGAGCTGGTGCTCGCCCACCGCGCGTGCGGGCGCGGAAACACGAACGTGTGGGAGGTCTGTCCGCCCGAGATCGCGGCGGCGCCGGGAGCGGGGCGGCCGCCACGTCGCGTGGTGCCGCCTGCGGCGGCGCGTCCGCTGCTTGTCGCCGTCGCCGAGTCGGTCGCAGGCGAGATCGACGCTGAAGGCCGCGCTCCGGCGGCGGACGCTGTCGCGCGGAGTGGTGGCGGCGGCGGCCGGATCGCCGGTGCTGAAAACCGTCCTGGTCTGACCGGGGTTTCCGAGCCAAACGGGGGTCAGGACAGGACGGTTTCGGAGCAGAACTGTCCTGTCATGCCCGGGGTTTCGGGCGCAAATGGTGGTCAGAACAGGACGCTTTTCGACGCGCTGCCAGCGGAAAACCCGGCGGAAAAGGGGGCGGAAACCCGGGCAGAAAACCCGGCAGCCAACGCGCGCGCGGGAAGGGAACCCCAGAACCCCGGAACCCAAGAAGACCCCCCAACCCCCCTTGCAGGGGGGCGGCCAGCTCGCTCGATGATGATCGAGCAGACCGTCATCACCGACCAAGGGCGACGTCGACGGCGCCTGGTCCCCGTCGACCTCGACGCCGTCCGTCGAGGTCTCGTAGTCCCGACTGCTGACGATCGGCAGGACTGGCAGCAGATCCGCAAGCTCGTTGGGGCAGCCGTCGGCGAAACCACGTTCGCGATCTGGCTCGAACCAGCCGAACTGATCGCGGTCGACGGCGACAGCCGGCTCGTCGTTGCCGCGCCGGCGGCGACGGCGTCTTGGATTCGCCAGAGGTTCGGACGACTCCTGGCGAGCTGTGCAGGCCGGATCGGCCGCGAGATGCGCTTCGCCGACCAGCCGGAGCTTTGTGCCCTTGAGGCCGACGCGCCAAGCAGATCGACGTTCCCAAACAACCGGAAGGAGGCCGCAGGATGACCGTCGTCACGATCAGCAACCAGAAGGGCGGCGTCGGGAAGACCACGACCGCCGCGAACCTCAGCGTGTTGCTCGCACGCCACGACCGCCGCGTGCTCGTCGTCGACGCCGACCCCCAGTTCGCGCTTACGCGGCAGATCGGCGTCGAGGAGCGATCGCTCGGCGTCAACCTAGTCGACGCCCTCGCGGGCCGTGCTGCGGCCGCGGACGCGATCGTCAGCGATGTGCATGGCGTCGACTTCATCGCCGCCGCGCCGGCGCTCGCCGGGATCGAGATGAGCCTCGTCGGCGAGCTCGGGCGCGAGCGATTCCTGAGCGACGCGCTCGAACCCGTGCTCGGCGACTACGACGACGTCGTGATCGACACACCGCCGAACCTCGGGCTGCTGACGGTCAACGCGCTCGTCGTCGCCGGGCTGGTGGTCGCGCCGGTCAGCGCCGAGGACGATGCATCGCTCCACGGGATTCGTGAGCTGCGTCGGACGCTTCGGCGGCTTGCCGAGCGTCTCGGCTCGCCGGCGCCCGAGCTGGTCGCGGTGCTGACGCGCTGGCAGCCGTGGCGGATCAGCAGCCGGACGATCGAAGAGTCGCTCGAGTGTGAGGGGCTGGTGCCAGCGGTGAGGGTCCCCGCCCGTTCGGCGCTGTTCGCCCGGGCGGCCGCCGATCGTGTGCCGGTCGCTGTCAGCGATCCCGACAGCTCACCGGCCGTCGTGTATCGCCGTCTGGCGGAGCAACTCGTGGTGGTGAACGTACGATGAGCCCGTAGGCGAGACGAGCACTGCGGATCGACGACCCGGTCGCCGGGGATGCGTGCCACGTGGCACAGCTCGGTTCGCGTGACGGTCCGGTCGATCGGCTCTGCGCCATCGCGCTGCACGAGATCCATCCCAACCCGTCCCAGCCGCGCAAGCGCTTCGATGACGCTTCGCTCACGGCGCTGGCCCACTCGATCCGGGACCGAGGCGTGCTGCAGCCGGTCATCGTCCAGCCGCGGACGGCCGACGGGTATCAGCTGATCGCAGGCGAACGCCGCTGGCGCGCCTCCCAGATCGCTGGCATCGCGACGATCCCGGCGCTCGTCGCCCAGCCTGTCGATCCGGGACAGTCCATCGAGCTCGCGCTGATCGAGAACGTCGCCCGCGAGAACCTCGGCGTGATCGAGGAGGCGCGCACGATCGCTGCGCTCGTGAACGAACTCGGCGTCACCGCGATCGCTCTCGCACGGCGGCTCGGCCGCAGCCGCAGCGACCTCGCCCACACGATCCGCCTGCTCGACCTCCCCGACGAAGCGATCGAGCTGCTCGACGCCGGCGAGCTCTCAAAGGGCCACGGCAAGGCGCTCCTGACTGAACCCGACCACTGCCGGCGACGCGTGCTCGCGCGCCGCGCGGCCGAACGCGGGTGGTCGGTCAGGGCGCTCGAAGCCGAGATCGCCCGAGGAGCAGAGCCGCGTTCGCGCGCCGCCGAACCCCATCCCGATCAGGTGGCGACCGCCGCTCGGCTTCACGACCTCCTTGCCCAGGCAACCGGATGCGAGATCCAGACGCGGCCGCATCGCCTGGGCTATCAGCTCATCCTCGACCAAGGCGCCGTTGATCAGCTCACGAGGCTCCTGCAGCCCCGTGTGTCCAGTCCGCGGTGTGCTACGTAGCACGGGACCGAACCCGGCTCCACAAGCCTGAGTCCCTGGCCTCCACGGCCAGACTTCAACCTCGCTGCACATGGCGTCAATCATTGCCTGGTGAACTCGAGGATCGACGCCGGCCCACGGGCCCATGCCGCTCGGCGTCGGCAATGGCTCGCTCAGACTTCCTGGCCTCCATCGCGCTCAGCGACGTCCACGACTCTGGCACTGACGGTGATGAACCGGCACGCGGAGCGTGTCCGCTCGCAGACTCTCTCGTCGGCGCCCGCCGCCGCTCGTGGGGGCCCCGCGCGTCGCGGTCCCATCACCGCCTTCTGCACTCATTGCGTCTCCGTATCGCAGGCGGCACGAACCATAGGCCCGGGATCAGCCGGAGGCTCGAAGGGCCTGTGGCCTGCGGGGGACGCATCTTTCCCGTCAGGCGAAGAGGGCACGTGGCCCGCGGTCACCGTGGGACTCGGCCTTCTCCCTCATGGTCTCCCCGTTCCATCCGAGCGCGCTCGTACGTGTGCCCAGCTCCCCATGCATTCGCCCCGGGTGTGCTCGAATGGCTTCCGCCGCAGCCCAGGCTGGAGCCGGAATCCCTGCACGGGGCGAGGCGGCGGCGTGTGCGCCTCCTAGGCCCAGAGACCAATATCGAGAGACGAACACCTTGTACCGCGCCGGAGGGGCTAGGTTCCGTGCGTGTTCACGATCCTTCATCTCACGGACCTTCATCTCGAAGCGCCAGGTGACTACTGTCAACGATCACGAGAATTCCCCAGTTTCGATCATGGGAATTCCCCACCCCTGGGTGATCGAGAGCCGCCTCTGAATCGGGGGGAACTCGGACGGGCCGGAGCGACTCGCTGTTGTTTCCGCCGCTGCTGCGGTCATCGTTGGCGTGCGTGCGCGACGAGGAACTGATGCGGCTGACTAATCGTCATGCGTCGGTGGCTCCGGTGATTGGGGAGCGTCCGGGGCGCTATCTGGCGTACTTCGAGAACAAGTTCGGTGAGCAGCTGGTGTTTGTGCATGACGACGGGGAGTCTGACGCCACGGTGTTGCTCGGCGATGTCGGCTGGGAGCCGTGTCGCGTCAGCGACGCGGGCGGTCTCGCGGATCTGGGAGAGCTGATCCTGAACGATGAAGAGCGTGCGTTCGTCAACGCTTGCTGGATCGCGACAGCGTGGCGACGTGAAGACGCCAGGCCTGCCGCTCGGTGGCATGGTCGCCACGATCTGCCGGAAGCACCGGCCGGGTGCTGAGGCGCCTTTGCGCCGGGGTTGGGGCGGGAGTTCAGTCGGCGGCGGGGTCGCCGCGGACCGGGAAGGCGTCGATGATCGTCGTGAGCTGCGCGAGCGTGTCGCTGAGGAACGAGTGGTCGATGTCGATCATCTCGAAGCTGAGGCGTGTGGTCGTGCTGTCGGCGAGGAATCCTTCGAGCGTGCCCTGTCGGTCGTTCAGCGTGATGGTCAGCCCGAACTCATCGCCTGACTCCTCGTCTGGGTCCCCGAATGTCGCCTGGCCGTCCTGGGCGTGCTCGAGCGTGCGGAGCTGATCGACGAAGTCGGCCAGGTCGAATGTGTAGAGGATCAGTGAGGTCTAGGCGTCCTTGGAGGTCGAGTTCGATCTCGCATGTCAGTGCGTTGCCGTCGCGGCCGGTATCGAAGTCGGGGAACTCGTAGTCGTCGACGTGAGCTCGAGCTCGAAGTGGTTGGCGGTGAGCTTTGCTTCGATCACGCCCGGGCACCGTAGCGGCCCGCCCGGCTGGGCTTTCAGGGTGCTGGTTCGGCGAGCTGGTGCACGTTCGCCTGCCGGGCTTGCTGTGCGCTCCAGCCGGCGGCGCAGAGCGCGTCTGCGAGCTGCTGTGAGATCTCGCCGACCTCGACGGCGAGCTGCCGGCGCTGTTCGGCGGCGGTTTGGTAGGCGCAGAACGCGCGATGGATCTGCCAGTGGATCTGCTGCGGGGCGTCGAGGATCGGGCCGGCGTGGAGCTGCTCGTTGGCGTGCGCGAGGCGGTGGTGGGCGTCGTTCAGCCGCGCGACGATCTCCATGTCGCGTTGGAACAGCGCCGACAGCCGGGCGGCGAACTGGCGGGCGTGCGCGGGCACGGGACGGTCATCGGTGCCCGGCAGGATCCCGGGCGTCTGCGCGCGCGCCGCGGTCGGAGAGGTGGGGGTCATGCGATGGTCTCCGGGGCGGCCGCGACGGCGCTGCGCAGCTGCTTGAGGCGGGCGCGGTGGCCGCGCATGCGGTAGCTGTCGCCGTCGATCTGCAGCACGGTCGCGTGATGCAACAGGCGGTCGAGGATCGCGACCGCGACGGTCGCGTCCTCGAAGATCGTGCCCCATTCGGCAATCCCGCGGTTGGTGGTCAGGATCACGGTGCCGTGCAGGTAGCGGCGCGAGATCACCTGGAAGAGATGGGATCCGGCTTCGCCGACCATCGAGGGTGTCAGTTCTTCCGTGTAAGCTGACTATTTGATAGTAACAGTTACTCCTGGTGTGTCAAGTAGTGACAGTCAGGTTTCAGTTGTCGGGGATGCGGTCACCGAACTCGATTTTGAACGCGGCCAAGGCGGCTGGCCAGTTGAACACGCGCTTCCATTTGGTCTCGGCTTTGGTGATCGCGAGGTAGATCAGCTTGCGGGCGGCGTCCTCGGTCGGGAAGTGCCCGCGGGTCTTGATGATCTTCCGTAGCTGGCGGTGTAGGGCTTCGATCGAGTTGGTGGTGTAGATCACGCGGCGGACGTCGGCGGGGTAGGCCAGGAACGGGGTGATCTGCTCCCAGTGCTCGAGCCAGCTGGCTGAGATCATCGGGTAGCGGTGATCCCATTTGTCGGCGAACGCGGTGAGCTCGTCTGCGGCGTGCTCGGCGTCGACGGCGGTGTAGATCTTGCGCAGGTCGGCGGCGAGCGGTTTGCGGTCCTTGTAGGACACAAAGCGCATGCTGGAGCGGACCTGATGCACCAGGCAGGTCTGGACGGTCGCGTGCGGGAAGGTCGCCTCGATCGCTTCCGGGAAGCCGGTGAGCCCGTCGACGCAGACGAACAGGATGTCGGCGACGCCGCGGGTCTTCAGATCGGTGAGAACGTGCAGCCAGAACTTCGCGCCTTCGGTCTGCTGGAACCACAGGCCGAGCACGTCACGCTCGCCGTCGAGGTTGACGCCCAGCGCCACGTAGCACGCCTGGTTTCGGACCGTATGCCCGTCGCGGATCTTCACGATCAGCGCGTCGAGGTAGACGATCGGGTAGACGCGCTCCAGCGGCCGGTTCTGCCACGCCTTCGCGTCGCTGAGCACCGTGTCGGTGATCTTCGAGATCAGATCCGGCGAGACCTCGGTGCCGTAGATCTCCGCGAGGTGTCCCTGGATCTCGCGGACCGTCAGACCGCGGGCGTAGAGGCTGATCACGCGGTCGTCGAACCCGACCCACCGGGTCTGACGCTTCTTGACGATCTGCGGCTCAAACGTGCCCTTGCGATCCCGCGGGGAGCGGATCCGCAGCGGTCCCTGATCGGTCAGGATCGTCTTTGACGGCTTGCCGTTGCGCGCGTTCCCCACGCCACCGGGCGGCGCCTGATCGGGCTCATAGCCGAGATGCTCGCTCAGCTCCGCCTCCAACGCCCGGTTCAACAGCCGGCGCGTCAGGCGCCCCAGCAGCCCATCTGGGCCCGCGATCTCCTCAGCGGTCCTCGCCCCTGAGAGCAACGCGTCAAGCAGCTCATCGCTGACTTCCAACGGCTCCTCATCGAGCCCAGGACCGCCCGGCAACCCGGGAAACACCTCTCGCCGCTCCACGGTTCCGAGGTCGCTTCGCTCCTCGCTGACAGACAGAACATCTTCTTCTTGATCGATCCTGCGTTGCGTAGTCGTAGGCATGAGGAATCCTTTCGATCAGCCTTACACGGTTCCTTCGACACTCCCCGACCATCGGGAGATACCCCAGCTCGTCAACGATCAGAACCTGTGGTCCGGCCCAGAACCGCATCGTGTTCTCCCATCGTCCTTGGAGCGAGCCCTTGCCGCGTGTCATGCGATGACGCTCCAGCCACCCCTGGCGTTCCAGTCGTCGCGCGTGAGAGCCAGCCACGCTCAGGCACCAGCCCATCGCGGATCTCCACGCATCTACCGGCGCCGGCCCAACCCTCACTAGCCACGCAAGTCCAGCCATCGACGCCGGCCCAGGACGTGGCTCAGTCATCGACCTTGCCCTTCAGTTCTTCTCTGGTCGAAAGACCCAGACACAGCCCGTTTGCCGTACAGCTCTCATCGGTCCGCCCCCGCCCCCAGACCATCAAGAGTCCAGAGCCGATCATCAGCAGCCGAGGCGGACTATCTGCACACGTAGTGGGCGGGTAGTCCGCCTCGGCTGCCCACCACCACGGGCGACGAAAACCCAATAAACACGGGGGCGGGGGCGGGCCGAGGTCAAGCATCAACCCAGCCCTTTCGTGCCGTACTTCTGACCTTACTTAGAAGCTTACTGAGGCATATAGCACTCATCTACGATCTACAACGTATCGCGATAGCCGGATGGCTGGCAACACAAGGAGCAATTGTCAAGAGTTGTGGATGAGAAGGTGAAGCATCAGGCGGCGACCTCCTCGTCCGTCGTCGTGGTGTGTTCGTCTGTGACCTTCACTCCGTCCTTGAACTTCACGCCGGCGAGCACGTCGGTGACGAGCTCGTGGCCGTTGAACCGCCGCCAGCGCTCCTGGGCGGCGTCCAGGAGCTTGTAGGCCATTGCCAGCGCGGCCTTCTTGGAGCCGGCGCCCTTGGTGACCTTGGTGCGGAGCTTGACGGTCGCGAAGCTGCTCTCGATCGGGTTTGTGGTGCGTAGGTGCCGCCAGTGCTCGGCAGGGAAGTCGTAGAACGCGGTGAGCGCGTCCCAGTCCTTGTCGAGCTTCGCGACCGCCTTGGGGTACTTGGCGTCGAACTCGGCGCGGAAGCGCTCCAGTGCCTTGCGAGCGTCCGCCCGCGAGGGCGCCTCCGCCATCTCGTGCAGCAGCGTCTTGGCCCGCGGCTGGAGCCGCTTGGGGAGCGCGTCGAGCACGTTCGCTGTCTTGTGAACCCAGCAACGCTGCTCTCGCGCGCCGGGGAACACGTTGCGCAGCGCGGCCCACGCGCCCAGCGCGCCGTCGCCGGTCACGAGCTTCGGCTCGTTCAGCCCGCGGTCGCGAAGATCGTGGAACACGGCCGCCCATGAGTCTTCGCTCTCGCGGTAGCCGTCCTCGACCGCGAGCAGCTCCTTCTGCCCGTCCTCTCGAACACCGATCACCACCAACAGACACAGCTTGGGATCCTCGCCGAGGCGGACGCTGACGTTCACTCCGTCGACGAACAGGTAGGCGTAGCGGTGAAACCGCAGCTCCCGCGTGCGGAACGCGGCGTGCTCAGCCTGCCACTGCTCGGTGAGCCGCTGGATCGAGCTGGGCGACAACCCCGAGGCGTCCTCGCCGAGCAGATCCCGCAGCGCCGGCGCGAAGTCGCCCGTCGAGAGCCCGTGCAGGTACAGGATCGGCAGCACCTCGGTCACCTTCGGCGACCGCCGGGCGTACGCCGGCAGGATCCGCGAGCTGAACCGCTTGCGCTCGCCGGTCTCCTCGTCCACGCGCTTGTCGTTCACGCGCGGCGCCCGGATCGGCACCGTCCCGGCGCCGACCGTCACGCGCCGCTCCCGCGCGCGACCGTTCCGGACCACCAGCCGCTTGCCGTCCTCATCAACCTCCTCCACGAACGAACCGACGTACTCGTCAACCTCGGCCTCGAGCGCCGCCGCGATCATCCGGCGAGCACCCTCCCGCGCGAGATCATCAAGCGTGACCCGACCGTCTTCGTTGTCCTCCCCGACAGGGAGCCTGCGAACATCTGACATGGCGTGCCTTCCTGCCGGCCAACGCCGGCTTCGGTCTTCAGCAACCGGGAAGGTACGCCGCCTTCCTCTTCACCCGCATCCACAACTTCTGGGTATACCTCCAACACAAGCTGAGACGCCTACTCCTCGCGCACGCACTGCTGGCCCCGCTCGCCCCCGAGCTGCTGTTTCACTTGGTCGAGGACGAGAGCCGTGAGCCGGACGACCTGCGCCCAGTCGTCGCCGCTCTCGCCCGCAGACTGCGACGCGGGGCTTGACACAGCTGACAGCGCCGGAGACCCTTGCGCGTGTGAGCGCCGAGGAAATCCGGAGCTGCTCGAGTCCTTCATGGACAGCGGCTCCTGGGGTGAGCTGGACGCGCTCATCGAGCCCCGGCCCGCCTTCGCCGAGCACGTCGTAGAACCGGGTCAGCAACAGCGCCGTGCAGCAAGGCGCGCGCCTTCTGGCGTGGGGAGGGGTAGCCAACGCGCGTGCCGGCCAGCTCCAAACCGACTAGGCGAAGCGGGAGGCCGGCAGATGCCTCGCACCAGGTCGCTCGCAACGCCGTCCACGCGGCACTGCTGCTGCCTCTGTCCGGAAGGGATCGCGAGATCGCTGGGGCGAGATGGCGGCCGGCGTGGCTGGATCTGTGTGCAGGCGGTCACGCGTGGAACGCGATCGGTCGGCCCTTCGGGGAATGCTTCGAGCCGTGCGCGACGCGCTCGAGCGGGCGACCGTTAGCTGCAGGCACAGCGGCATCAGCTAGCGCCGGATGCACGGATCTGGCGACAAGCGCGACGCTCGCGAACGGCGGCTCGAGCCCTGCCTTCGTTCTCGCGCGGGTATCTCGCGATCCCGGCGACGCGTGGCTCCCTGTGTCCAGAAAGCAGTCGTTGGCTGCCGCGACCCGGGCGCGTTCGTCACGACTGCTTCCGTTAGCCTCGATCCGCCGGTAAGGGTGTAGCCGCGGCGCCTGGGAACGTCCTCCCGGGCCGTGAGAATCGGGATTTCCGAGGTCTCGAAATCACGATCCAGGAGGACACCCAGTTGGTGAAGCCAAAGGCTCGGTTGGAAACGGTAGAAGTCTCGGCGGACGGCGAGGGTTTGGTTTCGCACGCGGGGATCGCGCTGCTGTCCGAGTTGGCCGATCGGTCCGGGTTGACCGGCGCGTTGTCTGATGCGCTCGCTGTCACGCGGGAGCGGCGCTCGGCGCATGAGCCCGGCCGGGTGCTCGTCGAGGTGGTGGTGATGCTCGCTGATGGCGGCGACTGCGTCACCGACCTTGATGCGTATCGGGGGCAGGAGCGGCTGTTCGGGGCCAGAGCGTCGGAGACCACGACGCATCGGGTGCTGAAGTCGATCGACGAGCCGTTGCTCGCCACGGTCCGCGCTGCTCGGGCGCGGGCACGCGCGCGTGTGTGGGACGCGGGCGCGCGTCCGGGGACGATCACGTTCAACATCGACGCGACCTTGCTGACCGCGCATTCCGAGAAGGAGCGGGCGGCGGGGAACTACAAGCATGGGTACGGGTTTCATCCGATCGGCTGCTGGCTGGATGAGACCGGCGAGCCGCTGGCGGCGATCCTCAGGCCTGGGAACGCGGGCTCCAACACGGCCGAGGATCACTTCACCGTGCTCGGCCTCGCGCTCGCGCAGATCCCTGCCCAGGATCTGGAGCGGGAGATGCTGGTCCGGACCGATATCGGCGGGTGCACACACGCGTTCACCGCCGACTGCCGAGAGGCCGGGATCCGCTTCTCGGTCGGCTACGAACTGACCGACACGGTCCGCACGGCGATCCTCGACATGCCCGAGGCCCAGTGGGTGCAGGCGATCGACGCCGACGGCGCCGAGCGCGACGGCGCCTGGGTCGCAGAGTTAACCGACCGTGTGGACCTCTCCGCCTGGCCGGAGGGCTCGCGGTTGATCTGCCGGCGCGAGCGGCCGCACCCGGGCGCGCAATTTCAGATCTTCGATGAGCACGGCTACCGGCATACGTGCTTCCTGACCGACCAGCACGGCGAGAACATCGCTGCCCTGGAGGTCCGTCACCGCGGCCGCGCCCGCGTCGAGGACAGCATTCGCGCCAGCAAGGACACCGGCATGCGCAACCTCCCGCACTACGCCTTCGAGCACAACCAGACCTGGCTGGAACTCTCGCTGATCGCCCAAGACCTCCTCTGCTGGACACGGCTGGTGTGCCTGACCGGCGACCTCGCTCGCGCGGAGCCGAAGCGGCTGCGGCACTGCCTGCTGCACACCGCCGGGAAAGTCGTCCGTCACAGCCGCCGCACACAGCTCAAGCTCGACCGCGACTGGCCCTGGTCCCAGGCGCTCGCGGCCGCGTTTCACCGACTGCGCGCGACCCCTCAGCTCTGCTGAGCGCCAGCGGCGCAAGCAACGGGCCCGACGACGACTCCGAGCAGCCCCCCCCCAGCGTCGCCCTGCCCAGAAACGACCCCACATCATCCTCGCAACCAGCCGCGGCTCGCTACCCACTCGCGAGCGCCGACCAACGGCCCGCCACCACGACCTGTCACACCCAAACGACCCCGCGACGGTCACCTCCGCGCCGATAACGGCGCTTCGAGGTTAACGAGCAGCCACGCCGCAAGCGCCGGACTCGCCGCTCGTTACAGGCGAACCCGATGGCCGTCACTCATCGCCGCCACGCGCCTCCCGTCGACGGCGTCATCGTGCCAGACTGCCACGACGCGCACCTGATTGGCGGTCGATCAGCGTCGCATCAGCTCGACGTCTGGCAGTGCCCACGTCCCGTCGAACAGCGGCTCCGTGGGGCTGTACAGGCGGAACATCGGGTAGAAGCCCCTGCCGGGAACGGTCTCGGTCCAGTTGCTCTCCTGGCCTGCCGGCGCTGTGGGCCCGAAGTACATGTCGAACGAGCCGTCCGCGTTCGTCTTGAGCTCGTCGTAGGACGCGTGGGCCGCGTCGTTCGTCGGATTCTGGACCATCGAGCGCGTTGCGCTGTCGTACAGCGTCAGAGACCAGAAGGCCGCCGCTGGCGGGTTCGCGGGCACGTGGAGGCGGTAGGACTTGCCGCCGTCGAAGTGGTTGCCGTCCCTGTCCTTGAAGGCCTGGATGTAGTTTGCCCCGGGGCCAGCTTTCATTACTCCGATGGCGGGCGACAGGTAGATCGCGCCGTAGGTGTATTGCAGCCGCTCGTCGAGCTGGCTGTAGGTCTCCGTTTCCTGGCTCGGCTTGACGAGGATCACCCAGTCCCAGTGAGTGCCCGGAAACGCCGTGACGCCGGTTTCGCGCTGGGAGCCCTCGTACATCACATTGCGTGCCATCGCGTCGCCGAGCACCGCTGCCTCTTCGAGGATGTCCTGCTGGCGGGCGTCAGGCTCGAACGGCTGGCCTTTCTCGATGCCTAGCGGCTTGAGCATGGCCATGAGGAAACGGTCGTGCTCTTGGACAGGATTGTTGTCGATGACCGTGGCTAGTCGCGCCCAGTACTCAATGCCCCGGGGTGGAGTCGTGTCGATCAGTTTGCCCGAGATCGAGACGAACTTGTTCGGCTTGGGGTCTTCGCGCTCGTTCCACGGGTAGACCTTCACGTTCCGGATGCGCGCTACGGCGTCGGGCTTGTCGTTGTTGACGATGAGGCCGCGCACAAGGAGGTTGTGGTTATGCATCGTTGCCCGAAGTGCGTAGTAGCCGGACGGTACGTCGCCGTCGTGGCCCGGTGACAGCAGGAGGAACTTGCCGCCGTTGCCAGCGTCGGGCCCGGGCAGGCCGACATCGGCCAGCGAGCGCTGCCAGAAGTCGTCCAACAGGCCGACGATGGCTCCGGGTGGAATCTCGATCACGACCGGACCCTGGGCGACGTCGATGTTGACGAAAGCGTAGATCGTCGTGTCGTTGGCCGTGAGCCAGACAGACTTCGGGTCGACGAAGTTGTCGGCAATGCCCAGGTCGTTGAAGTCCATGCCCAAGTCTTGCTTGGCCGTGAGCCGGATGGACTCGAACGACACGGCGGGATAGCCCCAGAGATAGGCCTGCACCGCGCGCTGAAAGTCCATCTCGTCGAAGAGCTTCCGCGACGTCTCCGGGGTCGGGAAACCCAACTCGTACCCCAGCGCGCCGAGACGCGGCACCTCCACGGTGTCCGAGATCGTGGCGCTTGGCTGTTGTATAGCGGTCATGAGAGGTTTCTCCTTGAGCAGTCGTTGCCGGCTACGGCGGCGCGGATGTCCGAGCCAGCACGAACTTTCGCTGCTGACGCGCCGCGGTTCCTCATCCAGTCAGGATGAAACTGAGCCGCTATCGCCTGGAGGCAAGAGCGGCAGCGTGGCGCGGGTCGGTCGCGCCGCCCGTGGAGCTATCGAAACTTGTCCGTTGCGACCGTCGCGCCCCCATTGGTCCTGACGCTGGCACTACCGAGGGTGGCGCCGTCCGGTGCTGCGTGTCGCCAGCGTTCGCCCGCGGGCTAATTTCCGTCGGAGCCGGCGTCCTGGCGTTCGATCTCGCTCGGCCGCCAGCTCTTGTCGAAGAACGGCTGCAGGGGGCTGTAGAGGCGCAGGATCGCGAACCAGCCGTTGCCGGAGATGGTCTGGATCCAGTTGTGCTCCTTCCCGGCCGGCGCTTCGGGACCGATGTAGATGTCGGTCGAGCCGTCGGGGTCCTGCTCGACTGTGCCGGACTGGCTGCCGAGGCTGGGGTGCGGCTGGTCGGTCTGGAGCATCGAGCGTGTCTGGCGGTCGTAGAGCATGATCGACCAGAAGCGGCTCTCGGGGATGTCGGGCGGCAGGTTGAGCCGGTAGGTGCGGGCGCCGTCGAGAAACTCGCCGTCGGCGTCCTGCGTGGCCATTAGGTACTGCGAGCCGATGCCGGTCAGCCGCATGCACATCGCCGGCGTGATGCCCGTCGCCGGGTAGAAGAACACGATGCGCGAGTTGAGCTTGCGCGCGCCGTCGCTCGGGCTCTGCCGGACACCCTCGGCAGTGATCTCCGGCGGCGGGTCCAGGAACTCGTAGCCGCCGGCCCACAGCATGTTGAACCACGCCGAGCCCGGGTAATAGGCCATGCCCTCCGACTTGCGCGGCGCGATCGACAGCGTGCGGGCGGTGGCGTTGCCGACAGCCACCGCCTCCTCCAGGATCGCGCGCATCCGCGCGTCCGGCGCGAACGGCTCGCCCTTGCGAATCCCTACGGCGGCCAGCTGACCCAGGATCTCGGGATCGCCCGCGCCGGCCGGCTCCTGCTGGACGAGCTCGTCGATCGTCTCCCAGAAGGAGAAGTCGTTCGGGGTGATCGTGTTGATCTCCAGATGCACCGCGTCGACGAACGTCGTCTCGGGCGTCGCGACCGCACCGGCCAGCGGCGCCCGTCCCGCCAAGAAGCTCCCCACCGCGGTGCCCATCGCTCCTGGCGTGTACGGGTAGACCCGGACGCCGCCCTTGACCGCCGCGACCGCCGGGGCGGGGTCATTGTCGATCATGAACGCCCGGCCGATCAGGGTCGCGCGGGTCGTGCGGACATGCGAGACGTGAAAGCCGCTGTCGGGCAACGGCCCGTCATAACCGGGCCCCACCAGCAGGTACTTGCCTCCCTCGCCGCGATCGGGTCCGGGCAGGCCGACGTCGGTCACCCAGCGAAACCACATGTCATCGACCGTGCCGAGGATCGCGCTCGGCGCCGGCATCTCCGGAACGTCGACCACCATCGGCCCGCGCGTGAGATCGATGAACGTCCAGAAGTAGACCGTGTCGGAGTTCGCGGTCAGAAACAGCGACGCCGAATCCATCAGCTCGGGGAAGATCAGGAACTGGTTGTCCTCGACCCCGACGCTCTGAAACCCGCGTCGAATAGCGACCAAGGACGCCCCCTGGATGCTGTTCAGGAACGCCTCAACGCCGCGCATGAAATCGAGGTTGTCGTAGAGCCGATCGGCCGTTTCCGGGGTCGGGGCGCCGTCGTGGAACTCAAGCGTCCCGAACCTGCTTTGCACCGTATCCGGTGTCGTGATCGAGGTAAGCATGTCCGCGGTCGTACTCACTGCGCAATCTCCTAGTTCGCATGGCCCGCGCCATCTGGCGAGCCGGCAACCACCGTAGACCACCCGTCATCCCACCGCATCGTCCATATTGGATGAATCATGCGACCGGCCACCACTCTCCGTCGCCGCTGGCCAAGCCGCACGCGCGCCAGATGACTCGCGCAGCTCCTCCCTGTATTTCGCGCCGGCGGAAGTGGGAGGGATCCTGGCCTGCTGACCGTCGCGGGGATGATGGTGCCACCCTCGCGAAGACGACGCTCAGTCACCCCGTGGACGTCCGCGGAGAGCGGTGGGTCGAACCGGTTGTCATGACACTCGTAACGCAGCAGGTTGTTAAACGAGCAGGACTCTCGGAGCACGAGTGCCGAGACTGCTCAGATCGGTGCGGAGCAGAAGCCCCCGGTAGTCCTCGGGTCCCGGTACTGCTCTGATCGGTGGGCCATTGACCGTTTGTCGAGATCACCCAATACGGCGGCATCGGGTCTCCAGGGGAGCACACCAGTACGCACTGTCCGTTCGTTGGTTAAACCACCGGTGAAGCGAACGGGCTGCGGTAAAGCGAATCGGGCGAGGGCTCTGGATGCTGAGCCGGGTCGGAGCGCTGAGGGCCACCGCTGACCGTAAATGTCACGACGACGGTTGTTCGTAGCCTTCAAACTCCTCGCCCGTCTTGACGTTCGGGTACTGGGCGACGCTCTTCTGGTAGTCGGCAACGAACTTGAGCGCGACGCCGAGCATCCAGCCCATGTCCATCTTGTCGGCCATTAGGTTGTACAACTCGCCCGGGTCGCTGGCGAGGTCGAACAGCATCGGCCACTGCGGCGTCACGATCGGCCGATCTATGCCCTCGCTGTAGCGCAGGACCACCTTGATGTTGTGCCACTTGACCGACATCAGGGAACCGTCAGGGCCGAAGAACAGGATGCTCTCCCGGCCGCTGGCCTGGCTTTCCCCGAGCAGGAACTTGGAGGCGTCGATGCCGTCGATCGGCCGGTCGGTGGGCACCTTATCCGATGCCCCAGCCAGTGCTGCGAACGTCGTGTACCAGTCGTGGGCCGACAGCATCTCCTCGGCGACCACGCCGGCCGGCACCTTCCCCGGCCAGCGGACTATCGCGGGGACCCGCATCGAGCCCTCCCATGGCGGGGTCATGAACGACCCGCGGAAAGGTCCGTTCGATCCGCCCTGGAATGCTGGGATGTCGCCGGCCGCGTTGTCGCTGGAGAACACGATCAGGATGTTCTCGGCGAGGCCCGCTTGGTCGATGCAGTCCACGATCTGTCCGACGCGGTAATCCATCTCGGCAACCAGGTCCGCATACCGCCCCAGCCGCGTCGGGGACGTCTGATGGAAGTCCGGGTGCACCGCCTCCGGCGGGTGCATGTGCGAGAGTCCAACATAGGTGAAGAATGGCTTGTCTGCTGCAGCCTGTCGCTCGATGAAGTCGATCGCCTTTCCGACGATCAACTCGTCCAGAAGCGGGCGCACTTCTACGTTCAGCTCACGCACTGCGGTCTGCGTCCCGCCTTTCTTACCCTCCCAGATTTGGGGCGGCTGGATCCCTTTGGCCTCGGCAATCGCTTCGAACGTCGCGTAGGACGTCCAGCCGGCCTCGTCGGCGCTGTTTCGGTACCCCCACCACTCTTCGAAGCCCTGATCGGTCGGGAGCCGACCCTCCGTATCACCGCAATGCCACTTGCCGAACAACGAAGTCGCGTAGCCAGCATCCGACAGCAGCTCGGCAATCGTGTACTCCCACGGCGCCAACCCCGCCGCCCCTTCTCCGGGCAACGGCACCTTGAACGTTCCCGACCGCACCGACTGGCGACCCGTCATGATCGCTGAGCGCGTCGGAGTGCACTGGGCCTCGACGGTGTAGTTGTTCAAACGGATGCCCTCGCCGGCTAGTTAGTTAGCTGGTCGATTCGGGGGGTTGGCGTGCCCCCTCCGTAGACTCCGAAATCACCCCAGCCAACGTTGTCGCACAGCACAAACACGATATTCGGTTTCGTCACAACAGCCATCGCCGTCCTCCTAATAGCCTAGGTTTCACCGCACCAGCGCAAGGCCGGAACCGTGCTTCCACTCGGGCCGAGGCCGTGGACGTCGCGAATCGCCCCGACGAATTCGCCGGGCTGCCGCTTGAGCCATCGTCTGCGTCCGAGCACGAGCGCCGCGATCGCCACGAGAACGATCAGATCGACGCCGAGCACGGCCAACGGCGCGATCAGCACGGCTTGCGGCGCCCGTTCTGGCCGCGCCGCCTGGTGCGCAGTGCAACGCTGCCCTGATGGTCACTCTTTTTGCCGTGACAGTCATCTCTTGCTATCTCCTGGTGCGCGTCAAGAGGACATCGCGACGCGAGACTCACGTGGTTTGGCCCAAACGGGCACGCTACGGAGTCGGCAGAACGCTCACATCGTCCAATCTGGATGATCTACCCGGCCATCGCGCCATGCGGGCGGACCGCGACGGTCGTAGCCGATGCGGGCGCCTGCAGCCCCCGTGTTGACAATCCGGTCCAAGCGGGAAGTCCCGGACCGCGAGCGGGCTCCTGAATGAGACGGGTCATCACCGGCGGAGCCCTCCTCAGCCATCGGGGACTTGACCGCGTCTTCGATCGGCCGGGCGAGCGTGTCGATCAGGGATGGGAACGCTGTACAGCGGCGCCACTGGGCGCTGGCGGTCTCCTGCTCACCTTGCTCGCGCGCGTTGAGCACCGCGTCGTAGCTGAAGTACGGACGGGTGGCGGGCTCGTCGGCCCGTGCGCACTATGACCGTTGATCAGGGCTCGCGGAGGACGCAGCGGAAGCCGATGTGGCTAGTGGAGGTGTCGATCGCTTCGGCTTGACGAGCTGCGGGCCGGTAGCGCAGGCAATAGGTGAGGGCGCACAGATGCGACCCCCCTTTGATGACGCGGCGTGGTATGTGTGCGCCGGGCTGGCCAACGTCGTAGCTGTCGTGGGGGGTGTCCACGCGGGGGTTTAGTGGCGGCCTGCAGCACGGGGACGCCGGCTTGCAACCGGCGCCGCTGCATGAGTAGTAATCGGCGGTCCACTCCCACACGTTCCCGGTCACGTCGTAGACGCCGTAGCCGTTAGCCGGAAACACGCCGACTGGGGAGGTTCCACGCCATCCTCTGGCTCCGGTGTTGCGCCACGGAAACTCACCTTGCCAGTGGTTGGCCATCAGCTCGCCGTTGGGGTGCTCGTCATCGCCCCACGCGAATGCGCATCCATCGAGTCCGCCCCGGGCAGCGTATTCCCATTCGGCCTCGGTGGGGAGCGCTTGGCCGGCCCAGTTCGCGTATGCCTCGGCGTCCTCGTAGGCAACGTGGGTGATCGGGTGCCGTGCCCGCTCGGCGTTGTCGCTGTTTGGTCCCCACGGGTGGCGCCAGTTCGTCCCAGGGACATAGGACCACCAGAGACTCGGATCCTGGAGCTCGACGGGCCCGGACGTCGGGTGAAAGACGGCCGATCCCGCGACTAGTAGCGAAGGGTCGGCCTCGGGGTACTCGGCGGGATCCGGTGGCCGCTCGGCGACGTCACGTAGCCGGTCTCGTCGACGAAGCGAGCGAACTGCGTGACAGTGACTGGTGTCCGCTGGATCGCGAACGAGCCGACGTCGATCTCGCGTACCGGCGCTTCTTCGGGATAGAAGTCGGCGGAGCCCATCCGGTAGCGACCGGCTGGGATGACGACCATCTCCTCTGCGCTCATGCTGGGTTGCTCGTCCGCAGTCGAAGGACTAGGCGTCGGGTGGGTCTGAGCACGCAAACTGCATGTGTCCTACGCGCTAGATCATGCGCACTCCGACGACACCGCGCTTTGGAGGCCCTTGGTGCTGGTGGTGACGCTGGAGATCTGGGCTGGCAGCTGTGCGATGGCCTGCGGGGTGGGAGAGTTTGCGATCTGATTGACGTTGGTCGATAGCGCGTCGACCGAGTTCTTCACTGCGGTGGTCTGGCTCGAGAAGGCGCTCTTCGCCTCGTTCACGACGGTCCCGGCGTCTTGCTGAACCTGGGTAAGGGCCGACTTGAGCGCGCTCACCCCGTTGTTCTTCACCTCGTCCGCGCTGGGAAGGCTATTGACCGAGTCCTCGAGGTCGCTGACGGCCGAGCAGTATGTCGGTTGGCTGGTGCTGCTGCTGCTGCCGCACCCGGCGAGCAGCGCCGCGGCGCTGAGCAGCACGATCAGCGGGAGCGCGACGCGACGTCCACGGTGGTTCGAACGATCGTCATGTGGTCTGGTTGTGTGGGTCATCACTGCATGCCTTCGATCGTTGATGACAGCTTGGGTTTGCAGTCGGCGGGCTCGACGATGGTCTCGATCGAGCTGCTGAGCCGGGTCCACTTGGTCGTGATCGTGGCCTGGTCGGGGCCGCCGCAGGTTTTGCGTCGCATCGGACGCAGGGCACGGCTCGAGAGTGCACGCCCCCGCGTGCGCTGCGAGGCGATTGGGCCCGGAGATCCTGCCGCGCCGTCCGCGGCGCCCTCCGGCGTCCGGATCGAGCCGAGGCGACCGCTGCGGTGTCAGCTGGCGGCTCCCGTCGTTGCCAGCTCTTGCGCGAGCTCGTCGCTGTTGGCGTCGATCTCTTTTGAGATGTGCTTGTTGACCGCCTTGATGTTTGCGGCGATCTGGTCTGCCATGTTGGCCGCGTAGACGACGATAAGGCCGGCCTGCCCCTGGCCGAGGACGTCCCCAAGCTCTTTGAGGTCCTCGTCGTCCATGCCACCCTTCATGTGACCTGTGACAGCGCCGATCGCCGCGCCGGCGCCGCCGCCGACGGCGAGCCCTCCTAGCAGCCCGACGGCCGGGAAGATCGCGCACGCGGCACCGACCGCGAGCCCCCAGCCAAGTCCGTGCGCCGCGCCGTGGCGGGTGGGCTGCTCGTGCTTCTTGACGACCTTGATTTCGCCGTCGTCGTCGCGTGCGACCACGGCCGCATCGAACTCGTGTGAGGTCTCGACGTCGTAGTAGAGGGCCTTCACGGCCTCGTAGTCAGCCTCGGCATCGGCCACGTCGTCGTAGGAGGCTCCGAGCACCAGCACTGTGTCTTTATCGCTCATGAGACGGTCCTCTCCCTTCGTGTGGGCAACGTATCGGAGCGATCATCGCGCCCCCCCGTGATCCCGTCATCGTCCAGTCTGGATGATTAAGCGTGGAAACCCCGCCTACGCGAGAACGGGGCCGTCCACTGGGCTCATCGTCGACCCGACCGACACTTCGCCGGCCCGAATCCTTGCTGAGGAAGCCGACATTGTGAGTGTCGTTGCCGATCGTGCCACAGGACAGGGCGGCTGGCCTGCCGCATGACACGAGAATTCTTGCTTCGGGTGCGGTGGCCGCCTGTTGGATTCACCTGAATCGGGCGATGCGCGCCACGCGATCTCTGACTAGGGTCGGGTTCATGTGGCCGCGGCCTGACGATCTGCCGAGAACGAGCCTTCCGTGCCTTGGCCGTATTCACATCGTGAGGGGACAACGGGCCGGGCGTGAGTGACGTCACGTTCAGATCGGCCAGCCGCCCTGGAGTGATCAAGCGGGAGGTGTATGGGACGATCGTGGTGACGTCGGTGCTGGTCGTGTATGACGGTTGGGCCAACCTGAAGCGGTTGGACGCGATCGTGATAATTCTTGGGCCGGTGGTGGCGATCGTCATCGGGCACGTATTCGCTGCGAGCCTGTCCGACCAAGCGGCACTCGGGCGTCGCCCGACGGCCGGCGAGCTGTTCCGGACGGTCCGGCGCGAGGCGCGGTTCCTGTTCGTCGCCGTGCCGCAGATCGTCCTCCTGTTCGTCCTGACGCTGGCCGGACTCAGCCTTGACGACACGATCCGTGTGTTGATCTGGACGGGCGCCGGCACGCTCGGGTTTTGGGGGGGCGTATCGGCGCGGCGGGCGGGTCTGGGCGGCTCGGGGATCCTGCTGGGTGTGATCGCGGGGCTTGCCGTTGGCGCCGTGGTGCTGCTGCTGCAGGTCGTTCTCCAGCCAGGCAAGGTCGTCTCCAACGGTGTTGCTGCTATCCGTATCGTTCTAGGCTGATCGGCTGGGTTCGACAGCGAGGGCGGTTGGGGATCGCGGACGTTCTGTCGGCGTGGGGTTGTCGCGTCTGATGCGTCGAGGGTCGCGATCGCTCAGGCGCCGTGAGGTCGGCTGGCTGCGGCGCCGAGCAGCCGGGACAGCTCGGCGTCGAGCTGATTGACGAGCGCGAGATCGCCGGCGACGCGCCGGAGCAGGTCGAGGCTCGCTCTGTAATGGGCGAGCTTGGCGCCGGCCAAGGCTTCGTGACGTCGTGATGCCGGCAGCAGCGAGAGCTCTCGGACCCTGGAGATCTTGTCGGCGGCGAAGATCGCGAGCGTGTCCCCGCCGACGCGCGCCACTCGATCGCGCAGCTCGCGCTTGCGCATCATGTAGCCGGAAATCGATGGATCGTCTGAGACAGATTCGACAAGCCACGCAACGCGTGCGCCGAAACGGTGTCGGAGCTCGGCGCTGGGTGTCGCGGTCTGCTCGAGGACGTCGTGGAGCAGCCCGGCGGCGATGACGTCGGTTGGCCGACCGTCGCAATACAGCAGCCGACCGACCTCGATCGGATGGACTATGAACGGCGCGTGGTCGATCTCTCGATACTGATTCGCGTGGCGTGCGGAGGCGAGCTCGAGCGCCGCCTGCGCCGTCGGCAGGCCGGCGAACCAGTCCTCGGCACGGCGCGACCGCACGGCGGCGCTCGCGGAGACGTCTTCGCTCAGGCTCCACTTGGTTTGGACGGCCATGGCCTCGTGCCTCGAATCAAGAGCCGCCTGGTGCATCCGTCTGCTCGAGCCCCGGCGGGGCGACCCTTCCGTCGTCGATCTCGCGCGCGAGCCTGGCCTTCTCCTTCAGGCGGCCGGGGGTCAGCACGCCCGACCCCGCCGCGTGGGAGATCGGGTCACCGCCGCGGCCTCGGAGGATGATCGCGCAGCCGACCGCGATCGCTGCGCCGATCAGCGGGCCGGCGACGTACACCCAGTAGGCGGTCCAGTCGCCGCTGACGAGCGCCGGACCGAAGGAGCGCGCCGGGTTCATCGACGTGCCGCTGACCGGCGCCGACCACAAGCCGGCCAGCGCGATGTAGCCACCGACCCCCAGCGCGCCGATCGCCCCGACGTTCTGCGCCGCCGATGCGGTCCCGAGGATCACGCTGAGCAGGACGCCTGTCAGCGCGATCTCCATCAAGAACGCTTGCCAATCGTGGTAGCCGGGTCCGGGTAGCGTCGCGCCGAGGTGCTCGACGTTTCCGAACACCGCGAGCAGAAACAGGCATGCCATCGTCGCGCCGAGCAGTTGGGTGACGATGTAGCCCGGCACCCGCTTCCACGGGAAATCGCCTCGCACCGCGAATGCCAGCGACACGGCCGGGTTCAGATGTGCGCCGGAGACCGCGCCCATGAACAGGATGATTGCCAGCACCATCAGTCCCGGGGCGACGACCGCTGCCGCAAGGCTGATCTGTCCGTTGGCGTGCAGGATCCCGCCCCCGGCGGCGACGAGTATCAGCATGAACGTCCCCAGCAGCTCTGAGAACAGCCGCCGGTACTCGAGCGTTGGATCGTCGAACTGCGTGCGGTCCCCGAACTCCATCATCAGCAGGTGGTGCGCCCGCTGCGGGTCATGCAAGGGAATTGAGGGGTCCTGAACCGTCATCACTTGTGAACTCGAAGTGAAGTGATGATCACGCACCGCGACGGGTCGATCGTCATCCTGATTGGATGATTTGGCATCGCTGTGCTGGCTCGCACAGGAGCCTGTCGGGGTCTTTGACGCATCCGGTCCTGACGCTCGCGAAACGCGCACAGCGGTACACGGGGAGTTGATGGTCGCTAGCGCCGTCTGGCCATGACGGACACAGCCAGGACGAGGGAGAATGCGACCAGCGCCCCGAGCGCGCCGAGCCAGTTGATCCCGGTGCTCTGGCGGACGTGATCGGCGTAGGCCACAAATCCGATCGGCACGGCGATGGACAGGACAAGGATCGTCGCGCGCAGGAGCTCACGCCTGTCGTGCCCGGGGTCGTGGCGTTGCTTGGCGGCGGTGATCGCCGCCTGCGCGCTGTCAGCGTCGCCGTCGTAGAAGAGCAGCGCGCGTCGTCCGAGTTGGCGGGCGTGGGTCTCGCAGCCCCAGGCCATCGCGATCATCAGCGTGACCGGTAGCACCCACGTCGTCACCCAGGCCACGGCGCCGATCACAAACGCGGCGGAGGCCTTCAACCGAGCGTGCGCGCCCACGTCACGCTCATCCGATGGGGCCGAGACGAACCCGCCGAAGATCAACAGGATGTTGACGCTGCGGACCCAGGTCCGCAGCGACCGCCGGGTGGCCGGCTTTTCCGGCATTGGAACGTCTCGCACCTTCTCCAAGGCGGCGCGAGCCGCCTGGACGGTCGGGTGCACGCCGCGCAGCGCGAGCACCTCGGCCGAGGTCGCAAGCTCACGCGGATCACGGCCGTAGAGCGCCGCGGTGCGCAGGACCATGCGCCCCTCCTCCCGGAGGTAGGCCAGGTACCCGGGAATCAGCGCGATCAGGAACGGCGTCCCCGAGACTGCGCCGTCGACCCGCGCGACCCTCGCGGCCTGCGTCCGGACCTCGTCGGCGATGACTGGGCGCGGGACGTCGGGACGCGCCTCCAGGACGCCGTGTGCCCAGTCAAGCGATGGCTGCCCGAGATTCCGGGCGCCGTACAAGGTGAGCCGCTCGGCGACGTGCTCGGGGTCGCGGTAGGCGATTCGCCCGAGCGCTCGCCAGGCCGATACGGTGCGCTTGACGCGCCCGTGACCCGATCGTGGTGTGGTCGCGTTGTCGGAGGCGGGCTTGTCGGGCCGGTCACCGGGTCCCCCCGGCTCGGTTCGATCGCGGGCGTCTTCGATGGACACGAGTCACTCCTCGGTGAGCTTGGTCAGCAGCCGCTCGACCCGATCGATGCGCTCGGACAGGTCCCCAAATCCCGCATCGAGGCGATCCTCGGCTAGCTGTTCCTTCGCGTGCGCGTTTGCGCTGCGCTGCTCTTCGGCACGCGCCACAAAGGTCGACGTGATCGCCGCCGTGACGATCGCGAGAAGCGCGAGCCCCTCGAGCATGACGAGCACACCCACGAACCTGCCCGAGGTGTTCGTCGGCGTCACGTCACCGTAACCGACGGTCGTCACCGTTTGCAGCGCCCACCACATCCCGAGCCAGATGCTCGAGTATTCGTGATGGTCGAGGATCCGGATCGTCACGCCACTGGCGACAACGACCGCCAGCGTCGCCACGACGATCACGCTCGCGGCGTTGCGCACCGAGACCGGCTCGCGAAGGAACCGGGTCATTCGGCGCTCGATCAGACCTGGACGCGAAACAGTCGGCACGCCCGCCCTCACCCCGATCGAGCGATCGACGGGACTGGACGACCGCCACTCACAGACGACACCGGCACGCAAGTCGCGGCCTGCCGGTCGGCGCCGATGACGGTGGGAACGATCACCTTCGCTCCGCTCGGCCTCAGCTGCCGTTGGTCATGACGTGTGTTTTCTCGGTCTGGTACTCGTCGTCGGTGATCGCGCCGCGCTCTCGAAGCGCGGCCAGGCGCTCGAGCGAATCGACACGCCCCTCCGACGCGGCAACGCTGGGCGTATCCGGCTGGGCTCGCGGCTCTCTTAAGTCGGCCGATGCTTGGCCGGGTTCTACGTTGGGGAACTCCAGGGCGGTCTCGCGTCGGAGCATCGTGACGCCGAGCGCTAGTAAAGCGGCGAACACGAGGATCCACCAGATATTCCGCAAGGCCGGGGTCGGACCCCAGGCCACGACCAGCAGCAGCGCGGCGCCGACCGCGGCGTATGCGACCGCGGGGCTGTCCCGCAGCGATGGGGCCAGGGCCTTGCGGATCGCGGTCGCGGGGCGGGTCCGGCCGGCGAGCCACGCGGCGACGACGATCACGAGCCCGTACACGATCATCGCGACCGCGAGGTCGTACAAGAGCGACGTCGCGGTGCTCCAGACGTCGTGCACGGCCGGCTTGTTGGACGGGACCTTGACCAGGCCGTCGACGACCGCGTCGCCGGCGATTCTGCGGATCAGCAGCAACGACACGCCGATCAGGGCGAAGCACCAGCCGGTCATTCGCAGCGTCCGCCGGCGCCGTCCGCGGGCCAGATACACCGCGAGCGCGAATAACAGGAACGCGATTCCGGGCAGCACGATCGCCAGGCCCTTGACCCCATTGGCGATGTCCTGCGCCGTGCTCAGCTGATCGGCGCGCAGGATCACCAGCTGGCCGTTTGCCGGCGGCAGCGTGATCCCCAGCTTCTGCTGCGCCGCCCCCCGCGCCGACGCCCCCGTCGACCCCTGCAACTTGGACCGCGCGGCGGCAAGCTGGTCAGAGACCCCCAGTGTCGCGGCAAGCTCGCTCACCAGCGCGTGCAAGTTCAACGTCACCACCCCGGACTGCGTCGAGACGA
The DNA here is from genome assembly GCA_963841535.1 of uncultured Solirubrobacterales bacterium. GTDB lineage: Bacteria > Actinomycetota > Thermoleophilia > Solirubrobacterales > Solirubrobacteraceae > Palsa-465. The sequence continues at coordinate 123,568 of CAWJDF010000009.1, forward strand.
CCGCCCCGCCCCCGTTCAGCACCTTCAACAGCTGCCTGTGCGCGGCGACGTTGGCGGCAACCCACGCGGCCTGTGCCTGTGGACTGGCCAGGACTCGCGGGGCGGCCTGGCCCGCGAGCTGCTGCAACCCGGCGGCAGCCGGGCCGGCCAGCGGCTGCAACTGCGCGGGCAGCGCGGTCTGCAGACTTGCCGAGACATCGACGTTGCGAAACAGCTCACGCACCATGTAGGCGCTGAGCGCGGTCTGGACCTCCTTGTCCTCCAGGACCTTGCCGCTGGTCGAAGCCCAATTCGATGTGTTCAGCGCCTGGCGATTGACCCACACCGCAAACCCCCCCGCGATACCGAAGACGGTCGCCAGCACCAGCAGCGCCGGAACAAGCACCCGATGAGCCTTCTTGCCGGCGGGCTGAGCGCCCGACGGCGCGGCCGCGTCGCTGCTCACCGGTTGCGGGAGGCCAGGGTCGGCTCCGCGTTCCTGTTCAGAGTCGGGCATCAGAGACCCGTCTCGGCGGTGATCCTGCCGGATTTGACCGCCGTGGCGAGCTGCTGGTAGTCGCGGTCATTCTGGTCGGCGTATGCCTTTGAGAAGTCGACGAGGGCGCGGTCGAAGCTGTCGCCGTTGCCGAGGTAGCTGGCGATCGCGATGCGATCGCCGCTGCGAGCGTGCGCCCGCGCGAGCGTCCAGCCGCACAGCTTGCCGTACGTGGCCATGCCCTCCGGAACCATCTGCTCGATCTCGGCGGAGCCCTTCCAGTCCTTGAGCTGGCGGCAGTAGAAGTCGCGCGGTTGATCGTCGAGCCCGGAGTCGACGTGTAGCCAGCCGAGGAAGATGTCGCTGGTGGCCTGCATCAGCCGCTGTCCGGTCACGACGCGCTGGCCGTGGTTGGAGAACTCGCTCGGGCCGAGGAACTCCTCGAGCACTGACGCCTCGGCCTCCTTGATCTGCAGGAACAGCGGGTCCTGGCCGTCGCTGCCGATTAGCAGCGCGATCCACGCCCGGGTGCCGACGCTGCCGACCCCAACCACCTTACGCGCAAAGTCGGTCAACTCGAACTGCTCGAGCAGCACACGCCGGTCGACCTCCAGCGATTCACGGTAGCCGCGCAAAAGGTCATGCAGGGCTTCGAACATCTCATTGCGCTCCGCGCCGGACGCGAGCTGCTCGATCGGCACGATCAGCGGCGACTCATCGACGATCCGTACATCGCCGTTAACCGAGTGGGTCAGCTTCGAAAAGGCCGACATGCTGTCCTTCGTGCGAGCCTTCGCGAGCGTCTTCTCGGTTCGCTTGACCAGCTTCGCCTTGAACTGCGAACCGAATTCCTGGACTGCGCTGTCGATGTCCAAGTGCGCGTACCACACGTCGAGGTTCTTCATCCCCGCGAAGTCCGCCATCGCGGTGCGGTACTGGCCGACCGTGTCGAGCACGATCCGCTCCTGGTCCTTGGCGCGAAAGCCGTCATCACGCGCGGCGATCAGCATGCTCGCCGCCAGGCGCTTGACGTCCCACTCCCACGGCCCGGGGAGCGTCTCATCGAAATCGTTGACGTCGAACACCAGCCGCCGCTCGGGCGAGGCGAACACCCCGAAGTTCGACAGGTGCGTGTCGCCACAGGCCTGCACCATCAGCCCTGATCGCGGCGTTGCCGCCAGATCGTGCGCCATGATCATCGCGGCGCCGCGGTAGAACGTAAACGGCGACACGAGCATCCGGCCGTAGCGGATCGGCACGAGCTCTGGTACGCGCGACTGCGCCTGACGCTCGAGCAGCTCGACCGGATCGCCCCGCTCGGGCGACGGCTCATAGCGTGCGTGACTTGAGCGCGGAACCTCAGCGCGGGCGGCCTTGCCGCGCGCGACCCGCTCACGCGTCGACAAGTGCGGTACCGGCCCGGCCGCCGGCTTCGTCGATGCCCTCGCCGCGGGCGGCTTGGTTCTCGAGCTGGTCGCTGTCATGAGTTCTCCTTGTTGGCGTGTTTCGTGAGTGGAGGCGGGTCTACGCCGCCGCGGCGCGTGCGGCGGCTCGTTCGGTCGGTGCGATCAGAGCCCCGATGATCCACAGGAAGGGAAGGATGAAACCGATCCAGAACAGCCAGTAGTGCCCCTTGCCAAACGTCGCGAGGCCGAAGTAGACCCAGCACGCCAGGTACACGATGCCCAACAGAATCCAGAGGAACGTCATGAGGTTCACGGTCCCTTCGAGGTAGTGCCAGGGTCGCTGTCGTTGACTCGCCTGGCTGTTTGCGTCAGCGCTTCTGACTCAGGCCGTGAGGTCGTGGAGCTGAAGACGTGAGCTTTCGAGTGCCGAGTATGGGCGCGGGCGCGTCGGTTCTCGTCATCCAGTTGGCATGAAATTGAATCTCCCGGGGCCGCGGTCGGCCGCACTAGCGACAGCTAACTAAAGGCGTCGGGCTGTTTGCTTCGGCGCCGCGTCGCGCAACCGAGCAATCGGGCGTGCTGTCGACGTCGGGTGCTGGAGATGTCTGTCTACCCGTCGTGGTCACCCGGCCGGCGCTCGCTTGCACGCGCACGGAGTGTCAAATCATCCAGTCTGGACGATGTCGCCGACGAGTGAGCGAGAGAGAGTGTGCTCCTCATTTCACCAAAGGAGACGCACATGGACGACGAAGCAAGGGTCACAGGATGGTGGGTGTTCGCAGGAATCCTGCTCGGGATCGCCGGCTTCCTGGACGTGGTGTGGGGTATCGCGGGGATCAGCAACTCGAAGTTCTTCACGCAAAACTCGGTCTACATCTTCTCGAGTCTCCACACGTGGGGCTGGATCACGCTGATCATCGGCGTGATTGAGCTCGTGGCTGCGTTCTCGCTGTTCTCGGGCGGCAGCTTCGGCCGCGTGATCGGGATCATCGCCGGCTCGCTCGGCGCGATCGCTGCGCTCTTCGGCACCGGCACCACACCGTTCTGGTCGATCTGCGTATTCGCGCTGTGCGTGACCGTCGTCTACCAGCTCTGCAAGTCCTCCGACGCCGTGGCGACGTAGCCCGTCAGCGACGGCGAAGGCGGTGATTGAGAGCTGCTCAGACGGCACCTCGTCGACTCGCCCGGCGACCGACCGGCGGACGTTGCGCTGACGGTGGTGGGTGGCGCTCCCTCGGCGATCCGCCGTCAAGGGACTCGAGCGTCCCGAGCCGGCTGTGGAGCTGCTGGGGCGTGGAGTGCGCAGCGTCTCGCGGAAACAGTCGTTGTGATTGCCGGTCGGGTACGGATGGCATCAACTCTGTGAACGCGATCCGATTAGACGACTGGTCGCGACGTCGCCACGAGCATGGCCGCGCGGGCGTCCGTTTTCCTCGTCCGGATGGGATGAAATCGAGCCCGCCCAAGCGACAATTCCCCGCCGCCCGGCCGTGTTAGGTAGACTATGAACGTGCCATAGGGGTGGCGCGTTCTATGGCCATAGCCGAGGTTCCTTTCGATTTCGTGGAGTTCAAGATAACCGCGCCGTTGGCGCGGGAAGGAAGCGTGCGGAAGGCGGACGTGATCGCGCGGCTGTGCACGTCGCGCTTGCCGTTTGTGAGCGTGGTGGCGCCCCCCGGGTATGGCAAGACGACGCTGCTAGCGCGGTGGGCGGAGGCTGATCGGCGTGCGTTCGCGTGGGTCGCGGTCGACGGGCAGCACGACGACGTCGTCGTGCTGCTGAGGTACATCGCGGGCGCGATTCATCGCATCGAGCCGCTCCCGCCCGAGGTGTTCGACGCGTTATCCGGCCCAGGAGGCGCCACCTGGTCAACGCGCGTCCCGCGACTGGGGAGCGCTCTGGCCGGGCTCGAGCGGCCATTGGTGCTTGTGCTCGACGATCTGCATGCGGTCACCAATCCCGCGTGTCTGGACGCGCTCGCGGAGCTGGTCGAGTATATGCCGGCCGGCTCGCAGATCGCGGTCGCAAGCAGAGAAACGCCAGCGCTGCCGCTTGCCCGCTGGCGGGCGCACGGGTTGGTGCACGAGGTCGGCGTGCCGGAGCTGCGGCTGGATGACCGGGAGGCCGGCCTGTTGCTGGACGCGGCCGGGGTCGAGCTCGACGGAAGCGAGCTATCGAAGTTGACAGAGAGGACGGAAGGTTGGCCGGCGGGCTTGTATCTCGCGGCGCTGTCGGTGCAGGCGGGGGCGCCGAGCTCGGCGACCGCGGCCGGCTTCGCCGGCGACGACCGGTTCGTCTCGGAGTACTTCCGCGAGGAGCTGCTGGCCCGGCTGCCGCCGCTCGAGGCGGGGTTTCTCAAGTACACCTCGGTGCTGGATCGCATGTGTGGCGGCCTGTGTGACTCGGTGCTGCAGACGACCCGGTCGGCGGACGCGCTCGCGACGCTCGAGCGCAGGAACTGCTTCGTGGTGCCTCTTGACAGGCGAAGCGAGTGGTATCGGTACCACCACCTGTTCGGGGAGCTCCTGCGCAGCGAGCTCGAGCGCACCGAGCCGGACTTGGCGCGCGCCCTCAGCGGTCGGGCGATGGATTGGTGCATCGCCAACGACCTGACCGAGGCGGCGGTGCTCTACGGGCATGCTGCCGGTGAGACGGATTCCGTCGCCGCGCTGGTCGATGCGCTTGCGCTGCCGCTGCACTACGACGGCCGGATGGCGACCTTGGAGGAGTGGTTGGGGTGGTTCAGCGATGAGGAGCTGAATCGCTACCCCGCACTCGCCGTCTTCGGCGCCTGGGTGCGGGTGCTGACCGGGCGACCCGAGGACGCGGAGCGGTGGCTCAATCTCGCCGATGGGGCGACCTCGGCGATCCCGCTCTCGGATGGAAGCGCCACGATCGAGCCGTGGGTCGCCAACCTGCGCGCGTGCATGATGAAAGACGGGGTCGAGCAGGCGCTCGCTGACTCCAACCGGGCGCTGGAGCAGTTCTCACCTGAGAGTATGTGGATCCCGGACGCGCTCATGATCAGAGGCGTTGCTCACGCACTGACTGGCGCGACCGATCGTGCCACCGAGGACTTGTTGGCGGCTGTCGAGAAGGGGCTCGCGGCCGGCGCCTACGAGGAGGTCTACCTGGCGGAGGCACAGCTTGCACTGCTTGCCGCCAAGCGGGGAGCCTGGGGTGAGGCTGCGCAACATGCACTCTCGGCACAAGCGCTCGTCGACGAGACCGGCCTTGGCGACTACTCCTCAAGCGCGATCGCGCACGTGGCGACCGCGCGAGTCGCACTCCACGAGGCCAGGCCGGAGGATGCCCGCGCGGCGATCACACGCGCCCACCGTCTGCGGCCACTGCTCGACCACGGCATTCCATGGTTGACCATCCAGGTTGGACTCGAGCTCACGCGCGCCCACCTCACACTCGCCGAGGCCGCCGCGGCACGCACGATACTGACCGAGACCGAGCGGGTGCTCGAGCTCCGTCCGAAGATGGGATCGCTGGTCGAGGAGGCGCGTGAGCTGCACGACCGCGTGGCGGCGACCTCCGGGTCGGCCGGTGCCTGGGCGATGAGCCTGACCGGTGCCGAGCTGCGGCTGCTTCCGTACCTCGCCACACACCTGACGCTCCCAGAGATCGCCGGCAGGCTGTTCATCTCGCGCAACACGGTCAAGACCGAAGCGATCTCGATCTACCGCAAACTCGACACCGCATCGCGAAGCGAGGCGATCGATCGAGCCATCGAGGTCGGGCTCGTGGAAAACTCGATTTACCCTCCGCGGGTAAATCTCATCCAGGAAGGATGACGCGCCGGGCGACCGGATCAGGTCAAATATGAGCCGGTGTCAATCGACGAGTACAAGCAACATCTCCGTCGACTCGCCATCCACGATGTCGCATTCCTCGAGACGATCGCTGTCGACGGCAGCTCGTACGCAACGTCGGTGATCGACGAGCGGACCGCGGCGCTCGTGCGCGTCGCCGCGACGATCGCCGTCGATGCCAGCACCGCGTCGTTCCAGCACGCCGTCGCGCACGCGCTCGCGGTCGGGGCGACGAGCGACGAGATCGTTGCCGCGCTCGAGGCCGTGACACCGGTGACGGGCGCCGCGCGGGTCGTGCAGTGCGCGCCCAAGCTCGCGCTTGCGCTCGGGTACGACGTCGACGCCGCGCTCGAGCGGCACGACCCCTGACCAGCCGCCAAATTCTGCGATAGCCATGAGGAACGCCGGCGAGCACAAGCCCACAATCCCCTCAGGCAAGTCAATCGATCCTACGGGGGAGCGGCTGCTTCGGACAGAGCGGCCGTCCGTGGCTTCCACAGGATCGCTGGGGCTCCCGACGACAGAACGCGAGTTTCGCGTCGAGCGTCTCGGTATGGCGCTTCGCGGGCTTGCTGCCGAACTGGTCGAAGAGCGACGGAAGGTCGCTCAACTACGCCGAGAGGTCGCCGAGCTGAGATCGCGGTTCGGGTCCGATACTGCGGCGCAACGTGGCGCGGAAGCTGCACCCGGCAGCGCCGATCGCCGTTAGTTGGCTCACCGCGCGGAGCAGCGCGAGGGCTGGTGCTATTCCACTGCGATCAGAGTCGGGGGCATTCCGCTCGATTTCATGCCAACAGGATGAGGTTGACGGTCGGGGGCGCGACTACGCTCCGCCCACCGTCTCGGCTTCAGCGGACCGGGCTCACAGAGTTCGCGCCGACCTCAACCACTAAAGGGGGTCACAAATGACAGTTTTCAGCGTGGCGGTGAGAGCGGTGCTTGATGTGAACAATACTGACCGTAAGGGGACTGGCAGATGAGCGGTCGCCGGTTGTGGTCCACCGCGGCTCTTCTGTCGGGGGCCGCCGCGGTCGTTCTTGCTGTCGTCGTGGCGGTCGCGCACTTCCCAGAAGGATTGTCGGTGCTCGCCTGCGTAGCGCTCGCGATCTGCGCGGCTTGGTACGGCGCGTGCCGGCGCGGAACCCCGCGGACGTTGGGCCTGATAGCCGCGGTGCTGTTGCTCTGCGGCGCGGTCGTGCTGGTAATCGTCGGCAACCGGCTCCTCGAGGATCTGCTCGTGCTCGCGGCGGTGGCGCTCGCGCTGGCGGCGGCGCGCATGGCGTTCAGGGTGCATGTCGAGTTGCCCCGGGTCGAGCGCCCCGCTCGGCCCGTACTGTTCTATAACCCCCTGTCGGGAGGCGGGAAGGCCAAACGGTTCCATGTGGCTGATGAGGCTCGTCGCCGGGGGATCGAGCCGATCGAGCTGAAACGGGGAGACGACCTCGAAGAGCTCGTCCGCGACGCCGTGAAGCAGGGCGCGGACGGGCTCGCGATGGCGGGCGGTGACGGGTCGCAGGCGATTGTCGCGATGATCGCCGCCGAGCTCGATCTACCGTATGCGTGCATACCCTCGGGGACCCGCAATCACTTCGCGCTTGACCTCGGCGTCGATCGAAACGACGTTGTCGGTGCTCTCGACGCGTTCGTGAACGGTGGCGAGCGTCGGGTCGATCTCGCCGAGGTCAACGATCGAGTGTTCGTCAACAACGTCTCGCTGGGGCTCTATGCCGACGCGGTTCAGCGCCCCGGGTACCGGGAGGCGAAACTCCACACCCTGCTCGACACCGTTCCCGACGTGCTAGGGCCAGATGCGGCGCCGCCGCAGTTGATGTGGCGTGGCCCATCCGGTCAGGAATCAGCAGTCGCGATCCTCGTTTCCAACAATGCATATCGACTCGGTCCGGCGTTGGGATCGGGTACTCGTCCGCGGCTCGACGGAGAGCTGCTCGGCGTGACCGTCCTCGTTCCGGCGGCGGCCAGTGGCGACGGTTCTGTCGCACATAAGCTTGCGATGCAACAGTGGACGACGCGTGAGTTCGAGATCAGCTCCGATCCAGCTGTCGCCGCCGGGATCGACGGGGAGGCCGTGCACCTCGACCCGCCGCTTCGCTTCCGCGTCCGCCCAGGGGCGCTGCGGGTCAGGATCGCGCCGCGTCACCCGGGCGCGTCCCCGTCCGCGCTCGAGCCCAAGTCGCCGTGGCAGATAATCGAAACCCTGGCGAAATTCGCAATCCACGGTGAGCCGACGCAGATGCCCGTCAGCGTGGCGCCGACGACAAACTGATCTGCCGGGTCAGACGATCGCCGCATTTGGACTGATTCAGCGTTTCGAACGCACGCGGCCGTGGCCGGCTCATTCGCTTGGCGGATGGGGGTGTCTGAATTGTCGTGGGGGAGACGGCTGAGGGCGGTCGAGCGCCGTATCGTCACGGTGGCGATTACCCTCGACGTTCGTGACTCGCGCCCAGCGGGAGCAGGTGTCCGGCCGGCGAGCCGAGGACGGCGTGGACGAACCGGCGATTGCTCCGCGGCTCAAGCAGATGTCCGCCCGACTTGAGCGCGTCGCGTCGCTTCTTCTTTAGCTGACGAGGCGGTGAGTGGCGTCGGCCCGGTTCGCGTGCGGGCATCCGAGTTCGAGCGCGTAGCGGGAGTCGGCAGCGTGCCGGGCGCGCCTTGGAAGGGTGTCGATGGATCGCATGACTCGACTCGCCATCCCACGGGTGTCAATCTCGCTTGCGGTTCCGGGGATTGGCCAATTGCGACGGCGGACGTCGCGTTTGGCGGTGCCCCGCGGCCGACGCTGAGCCCTAGCAGCCCGACGGCCGGAAATTTCATGCCAACTGGATGAGGCGGCACCACGGGCGTGCGCATACGCTTCGCCCACAGTCTCACATCTTCTGCTCGTCAATCGCCGGATCGCGCTCACAAAATTCGCGACGACCGCAACCACCTCCGGGGGTCACACAAATGACTGTTTCCATCGACTCGCTTCGGTCGATCTCGTCGCCTGACCAAATCGAAAGTCGGATCGGGACGCTGGACTCCATCGACGGTGTTCCGACCGGCGACACCGCCGACCTCGTCTACGACCAGCTTGACTTCGTCCACGGCGTCAACGTCTATCTCGACGGCTTTGGGGCAGCGTCAACATACGCGATCCGGAAGGGCTTCCACGAGGTGGGCGTCGAGGACAACTCGATCATCATCTTCTCAGGGCTGATGGGGTCGGAGTCCGTGTTCCTGACCGCGAACGCGGACACGGTGTATTTCCTCGGCGTCGTCGATCTGACGTCAGGACCGATGGTCGTCGAGACGCCTCCGCAGGCGCTCGGGGTGTTCGATGACATGTGGTGGGGGTGGATCATCGACTTCGGCCTGCCGGGCCCGGACCGCGGCGAAGGCGGCCGTTTCCTGCTCGTCCCACCCGGCTACGACGGCCCGCTGCCGGACAGCGGCTACCACGTCGGACACTCGCGCACGTCGAGGGCGCTCCTGCTGGGGCGATCGTTCCTAACGGACGACGACCCGGCGCCGACGGTTGACACGATTAAGAGGACGCTAAAGCTGTATCCGTACGCGCCGGGCAACGCCGGCACGAGCGTTGCGACGCTGCTCGAGGGGCACGTACACCCCGCTGCACCGGCGGCGGTTCCCGAGACGGTGTTCGTGGAGGGGACCGGGAAGGCGTTCAACACGGTGCCGCCGAGCGACTTCGGTTTCTTCGAGCTGATGAACGAGGCGGTGCAGGACCAGCCCGCCGGCAGCACGAACGCCGAACTGATGGGTCAGCTCGCCGCGATCGGGATCGTCAAGGGCAAGCAGTTCGAGCCGGACGCGCGGATGCGGCGCGCCCTCAGCGAGGCCGCCGCCGTCGGCAACACCGCCTCGCGGGCGCTGTTCTTCCACCCGCGAGCATCGGAAGGGTTCACGTACTACGACGGCTCGGGGTGGTTCAACATGCTGTGGGTCGGCGGATACACGTTCGAGACGCCGCCCGCGCTCGTCACCGCTGACGGGCTCACGCCGTTCCCCGCGACCGGCGTCCGGCAGCTGCACTCTCGAACGTCGTTCCTATACGCGGCCACCGGGGTCACGCCCGCGATGTGCATGCGGCTGACGGGGATCGGATCGCAGTACCTCATGAACGTCATGGACGCCAACGGGAACCGGCTCGACGGCGGGAACAACTACCGAGTGACGCTGCCACCGCATATCCCGGCGGCGCGCTTCTGGTCGATCACCCTTTACGACAACCAGACGCGTTCGATGCTCGACACGCCGCAGCGCTTCCCACGCGCGGGCAGCCAGTCCTACCCCACGCCGGCCGCGACCGCCAACGACGACGGCTCGACGACCATCACCTTCGGTCCGGACCGACCGGCGGACAGCCCCGAGGGCAACTGGATCCAGACGACCGAAGGCAAGGGCTGGTTCCCGATTCTGCGCCTCTACAGCCCGCTCGCGGCGTTCTTTGACAAGTCCTGGCGTCCTAGCGAGATCGAGGCCGTCGGCTAGACGTCCGCCGGCAGGCCTCCGCATGTAAGCGAACCGAGCGACGAGTAAGGGAAACCTGGGGAATGAGCGTTCAGCCGCGTCCGAACGCCGTGTTCATCCTGGCCGAGAACTTCGGCTGCAGGTGACGTCACCGGCCGTGGCCGCACAGTGTCCGCGCCGCGCACCGATCCCCCGAACCCCAACAACAAGCCCGGCCAGGGATTCACTGGATACTCATGAACGCTGAAACAGACACCGCCGCAACACTTGATCGCCCACGGACGCTCGCGGCGCGTCGGAGGTCGGGTCCGGGATGCTGATCGCCCTGCTCGCAGTCCTCGGCGTCGATCTCGGCGTCCTGGTGGCGTTCGTCGCGTTCGTGTTTGCACGGAAGCGCTGGGTCAAGCGTCAACCCGGCGCCTTTCGCGGCGCCATCCGAGTCCACAGCGGAGAGATCGAGGGTCTTCACCAAGGATGGCGTCGCGGGTACGGGCGCTGGATCCGCGACGTCCTCGTTTGGTCCGGGGCGCCGTTCTTGTTTCGTAACGAGCTCATGGCCGCGGATGGCCTGAGCGAACCTCGTCCCGCGCACTCCGACGAGGTCAAACACCTCGGCGACCACCCGACCGTAACACGAGTCACGATAGGCAAAGCAACCGTGGAAGTCGCCGCGCACCGCGATGACATTGAGCTGCTCCTGGGCCCGTATCGCACAACTATCATCGCCGACGCTGCTGCCCTGGCCATTCGGATCGGCTCCGCGGCGAGGAGCGAGGGGCTCTAGATGGCGGCCGCGTTCGGCTGGGGGACTCTCGCCGCGTCGTCGCTGGTGATCGGGGCCGTTGTCGCGATCCTGTTCCGCATCAGCCTACGCGTGATCGGGCTGATCATGGCCTTCGGCTCGGGTGTGCTGATCAGCGCGGTCGCCTTCGACTTGGTCGAGGAGGCGGTTGGAAAGTCATCCGGTCACGGGTGGGTCGTCGCTGGAATTTTCGCCGGCTGTGGGGTGTTCTTCGGTGGCGACCTGTTGATCGACCGGCTCGGGGGAAGCAAACGTAAGGACGCAGACGGGGGCCAAAAAAGCGGGTCCGCGCTCGGGATCGTGCTCGGATCGGTGCTCGACGGGATCCCTGAGTCGATGGTGATCGGCCTGACGATCTATGAAGGTGGCGCGGTCGGCGCCGCCTATCTGGCTGCGGTGTTCATCTCCAACCTGCCCGAATCGATCTCCTCGACAGCCGGCTTGGTCACGGGCGGCTGGCAGAAGTCGCGAATCCTATGGATGTGGATCGCGATCGCCCTGATCTCCGGAGTAGCCTCGCTCGCCGGCTACGGGCTGTTCCAACACGCTTCACAGGACGTCGTCGCGTTCGTGCTCGCGTTCGCGGCAGGCGCGATCCTGACGATGCTCGCCGACACGATGATGCCCGAGGCCTACGAGCACGGAGGCAAGTGGGTCGGGGTCCTGACGACACTCGGTTTCGCCGTCGCGTTCGCAATCCACACGCTCGATTAAAGCGCGGGGCCTCCCGGTGCCGAGTCCGATTCGCGACGCAGCGCTGATACACCCCCCGGCGGTCAGGTGACCGATAGCTACGCGACCCCGCGCGACGCGCTGCCCGCGGAGCACGCGTACCGGGACGAAACCTCCCCATTCAAGCCCGCACCCGAGCGGCCGCTGCTGCAGCGTGCGGTTCCGCTGTTGGGGCAACTGCGAGGCTATGGCGCGGGGCGCGCGCGGCGTGAGTTGCTGGCAGGCGTCACCGTCGCGGCGCTGGCAGTGCCGTCGGCGATGGCCTATGCCGAGCTTGCCGGTCTCTCGCCGGTGAATGGCCTGTACGCGCTGCTGCTCCCCACGGTCGCTTACGCGCTGCTTGGTTCCTCGCGCCGATTGGTGGTGGGGCCCGAGGGCTCGATCAGCGCGCTCGTGGCTGTGTCTGTGCTCTCGTTCGCGACTGCTGGGAGTGCCGATGCCGCGGAACTCGCAGCTGTGCTTGCGCTGCTGGTCGGTGCCTGTTACGTGCTCGCCCTCGTCGCGCGGCTTGGTTGGTTGGCGGATTACTTCTCGCGACCGGTCCTGGTCGGCTACATCCATGGTGTCGCCGTGGTGCTGATCATCGGCCAGCTCGGAAAGCTCACGGGAATCGACATCAGCGCAAGTGACCCGATCCCACAGTTGGCTGAGGCGGCGCGGGAGATCGGGAGCGTGAGCGGAGCCACCCTGGCGGTTGCGGTTGTCGCTCTCGGGGTCATGCTGCCGCTACGTTGGATCGCCCCACGGTTCCCTGCTGCCCTCGTCGTTGTCGTGGCCGGGATCGCGGTGTCGGCATTGCTGAGCCTCGACCAGCACGGGGTTGCGGTGGTCGGTCATGTCCCGAGTGGGCTGCCCTCACTTACGTTTCCGACGCCGCCCTTGACTGATGTGTTCGATCTGGTACCCGGAGCGGTGGGGCTGTTCCTGGTGAGCTTCGCGGACGAGATCCTGACGGCTCGCTCGTACGCCCAGCGTCACGGCGATCGGGTCGGCGTCGGGCAGGAGATGCGGGCGATGGCAGCCGCGAGCGCTGTGGCGGGCGTCTCGCAGGCGTTCCCCGTCGGGGCGAGCGGGTCGCGAACAGCGGTGAACGACTCGATGGGCGCCCGCACGCAGGTGGCAGCGCTGATGGCAGCCTCGGCGGTCTTGGCAATCCTGTTGTTCCTCACGGGGCCGATCGCGCATCTCCCCAAGGCTGTCCTCGGTGCCGCAATCGTCGCAGCCGCGGTGGGGCTCGTCGATATTTCGGCCTGGCGCACGCTGGCGGCGACCGATCGGGTCGAGCTCGCGATCGCGGCGATCACGACCGCCGGAGTCGTCATCGTCGGGGTGCTCGAGGCCGTCATATTCGCTGTCGGACTCACGATTCTCGATGCGGTGCGCCGCAGCGCCCGGCCCGGAGATGCGGTGTTGGGCTTTGACCCCATGCTGGGCCGCTTTGCGGATGTCGCCAAGTACCGCGACGCCCGCGTCGTGCCGGGCGTGGTCGTATACCGCCTCGATGACCGGCTGTTTTTCGCCAACGCTGGTTACGTCATGCGGCGGATCCGCGAGGCGGTCCGCGGCGCCCCGACTGCCACACGCTGGCTGGTGCTGGACGCCGAGGGCGTCGCCCAGATAGACACGACCGGGCTCCAGGCGCTCGGACAACTCGTGAAGGATTTGCGCGAGGACGGCGTCTCGCTAGTCGTCGCACGCATGCACGCGGGGCTCGGAGACCGCCTCCACAAGCTCCCCCTCGCTCACCAGATCGGCGAGCGTCGGTTCTATCCCACCGTCCACGCAGCCGTCCGCGGTTGCGTCGGCGACGGGGCGGCTACGGTCGAGTCCGCGGCAGCCTGACCGGCCGAGACTGCTCGCGTTTTTCTCGGCGTGTCGAAGGAACGATGGCGCGCCGGGGGTCAGCTGGTCAGCTCGACGATGCCCTTGATGATCAGCAGTGCCCCGAGCGTGGAAAGCCCTCTCACTTCGAGGGCGTGTGCGTGGCGGCTGACCCAGGCTTTGGCTTGGTCGACCGCTCGCGGTGTCCAATCCGGAGCGATCACGAAGCTGGCGAGCGGTACCTCGAGCAGCCACAGCATGACTAGGTTGAAGCCGACGACGACGAGTACCGTCGTTGCTGTTGGGTAGCTGAGCTTGTGGATCTGGTGGAGGCCGGCGAGGTAGGAGGCGCCCGGGAGCGTGAGCAGCGCCCCCACGATGAAGGTGGTCTTCGGGGATCCCTTGCTCAGCACCCGCTGCCACTTCGGCGGTTCCTTGTCCGGCTTTGCCTGCTTGTGGGCCCGCCGTTGCTCGGCGCGGCGTTCGTGACGGCCGGACCGCAGACTCCACGCACCGAGCAGCGCGAGCCCCCCCAACGCGATGTCGGCGGTGGGGCTCAACGTGCTCTCGGTTGTCGTGGTCGCGCTCGAGTTCGGCAGTGCAAAGACGATCACGAGTCCGAGGGTGATGCTCGTTGTGAGCGCGCCGAGTAGGTACCCGAGCATCAGCTTCGCCGGGTCGGGGAGAAGCAGCATCACGGTGGTGGCGCCGACGAGGGTCGGGTTCAGCGAGGCAGCAAGCGAGAGGAGGATTACTTGACCCATGCGCCTGTATCGAGCTCGTCGCGCGCTGCTGCTGTGGGTGTGTGTTGTCGTGGGGGCCACGTGTCAGTCAGAGTTGTGGGGCGGCGGTCGTTTTGGGTGAGGGCTGGACGAGCTTGACGCTCATCTTGATCGCACTGACTGCTCCCGTTGCGCCGGCTTGAAGCGTGAGGCCGAGAGCGAGCACGATGATTCCGGGTATCAGTAGCGCGCTCGATCCGAGCATCAGGATGCCCAGGCGCCCGAGGAGGTACGGTGGCGTGCAGACGAGCGCTCCCAACGCCCCGCAGATGGCAGTCGACGCCAGCTTGTCGCGCCGTGACTGGGTCGGCTTGGCTCCGATGATGCGCGCGGGAACGGCGACATAGGACACCATCATCACGCCGACAACGATGCCGTGCACGAGCGCGAACCATGGGGATCCCCAACGGGTTGCGACCGTCATCGAGAACGCGAGCATGACGCCGACGACGCCGCCCGACATCGCGATTGGCGTCATGTGACGCCGTGCCTTCGCGGCGGCCGGTCGCACCTCTGGGGGGCCGGACTGGGCGATTGCGAATGCGAACACTGCGTTGAGGAAGAAGCTCGCGACGGTGATCGCGACGATCACGAGCGCTACGGGGATCAAGACCGGTCCGGTCACAACGTGGAGGGATTTGCCGTGAAGCACGTGCGCCTTTAGGTCGATCATCGCGACCCAGATCCACATCGCCGGCGGGATCTGAACCAGCGTCAGTCGCCAGTTGGACACCAGCAGCCTCAGGGCGTTAAACAGCATCGCGAAGGCCCCGATCGCGAACCCGAGCGGAGCGAACACGCGGCGCGAGTGGCTCAGACGGAGGATCGCTGCCTCGATCTTCGCGTCGTCATCTTCGTTGATCGCCCGCCAGAGCGACGCGATTCGGCTCGACAGAGGAACCGAGCCGAGCTGAGGCTCGGCCTTCGAGGGGTCCGTGGAGGGCTCCGGGGGTGCCCGCTTAGTGGTCATCCGCGGGGCCTGGGGACTGGCGCCCCCGTTCTCGAACGGGTTGACCGGTCGTACACAGGATGCGCAAGCACGCCTGGACCCCAAGAGCACCCACAGTGATGATCAGGGAGCCGCGTAGTCGGCGACTGGCAGGAGCTCGGTGCCTTCTCGTCGATGACCGACTTTGCGTATGAGTTGCCTTGGACCGCGATCGTTTCGAGGAGCGCATCGCCGTGCAGCGGTATTCGACGTACACCGTGCTTGTGCTCGTCGCTTGACATCAGTACATATGTCACCTCTTGCGGTCGGGCGGCGCCTCATCCTTCGTGGATGAGATTTGCCCGCGGTCGCTAGCGCGACCTCGCGATGAGCCACACATCGAACGCTCGGTCGATCGCATCGCCCGCGATTTCATGTGGATCGGGTCCGATTTGAGCTACCGGAAGCAGGCTCGCCGCGGTTGGCCACGCCTGGCCACGGTGTCGGAGGCACATGTGATCGCTTAACCCCTGACCCGGCTCAAAATCATGCCAACGGGATGAGGCACGCGAGTTTCCGCCCGTCCAGACTCTCCTGTTGGTCGAGAAGACAAACCTGAAGAAGCGAGCGTGATGACGGCCGTCAAAAAGAAGGACTCGTTCTGGAGTCGCCACCTGGCCGGTCTGATCCTCGGTGGATTCGCCGTGCTGCTGGTCGTGATTGCCGCGGGTCAGGTCTTGGACCAAGGGGACGTTGCCAAGTGGTTCGCCGAGGTGCCTGAGGAATGGGCGTACGTCCTGGCGTTCCTCTTTGTGTGGTTCGATGCGGTCATCCCGGTCTTCCCCGGGGAGACGACGCTGAGTGCAGCTTCGACGCTCGCGGCAGGGGGAAGCCTCGACCTCGGGCTCGTCATGCTGGCCGGCGCGCTCGGCGCGATCATCGGAGACTCGTCACTCTTCTGGATCGCCCGCAAGAGCGCAAAAAAGATGAAACCCCATCTCGACAAGGCGCTTGAGAATCCCAAGGTCCATACCGCTTGGGAGGCCCTCGACCGCTCGCCCGGTCTCCTGATCGTCGCCGGGCGCTACGTCCCCGGGATGCGCTTCGCCGTCAACGCCTCCATGGGGCTTTCACACATGCCCTACCGCCGCTTCCTCCGATGGTCGGTCCTCAGCGCAATCCTGTGGTCGGTCTACACCTGCGCGCTGGCGTACTGGGTGTCGACAACGCTGGCCGGCTACCCGCTCGCATCCCTCGTCATCTCCTCACTCATCACATCCGCCGCGCTGGCGGCGGTCTACTTCGTTGACCGCCGTAGGCGGAAGCGAGCCGAGGGTGCCGAGCCGACCCATGCGAGCGCGCAACCGACCACCCCCTCGAAAGCGGCAGCCGGGTCCGAGAAGTGACGACGCGGACCGACGCGCCGTGATGTGGCCCGCGGCGCGGTGAGCACGCTCGCGCGGGCCATTCCAGAACGCGCCAGGTGTCGAAAGCGTCAGCTACGGGTGGTCTCTTACTCGAGGACGATCACGAGCAGACCGCGAGGTTGCTGCCGCTCGTGGCGCCGCGCCGAAAGGAGCGGCCTCATTCTGCCGCTGGCCTTGTCATCCAGCGCCGGATTGCCTGACGGCTACCGCTGACCAGCTTCATCGATGACTTCGCTCGCCGCGGCGAGAGCCGCATCGTCGTGTCAGCCGGCCGGTACTAGTCAGGTCAGGACATGCCCGGACTGCTGGGAGCGTTCTGATCGGCGAGGAACATCAGCGCGGCCTTCACGCGTCTGCTGGTCTCGCCGGTTTCCCGCAGGTTGAGCTTCATGAAGATCGCGTTGATGTGCTTCTCGACGGACCGTTTGCTCAGCCACAGCAAGGACGCAATCGCCGCGTTGCTCTTTCCGGTTGCTACCTCGGCGAGCACCTCGCGTTCTCGCGCGGTGAGCTCGTCGAGAGCCGGCGCCGGCAACCGGGCGGGCACTTTGATCGGACCTTCGATGCCGTCCGCATCGAGTCCCGACGGTCGCTCCGGGACCGCGTGGATCGTGCCGGCGGGCTGGCCGCGGTACCCGAGGCGCTCCTTCACCGAATACGCGCGTGCCCCGGGTCGCTCGGACGACTCGACCGCCGCGCCCGGATCGGCGTGCTGACCTACGACCACGCCGAGCGCGGGACGGGTGCGATGAAGGTGTGTGGCGATGCTCACGTCCTCTCGCTCATCGAGCGGATGCGGGCCGATGTCATCGAGCACATCGTCCGAGGAGTCGCGGTCGATTGCCGCCAGCAGCGAATGCGAGGCCTCACAGACTGCCACCACCTCGATCTCGGGAGCCCTGGCCAACACGTTGCTCAAACCCGCGCGGGCCAGGTAGCTGTCGCCGGCGATCACGACGCGCAACGGCACGGTCGGGCCGTACTCGGCCGCGCCGGCGTTAGCAGCCGCGTCCAAGCCACGCTCGTGCTCAGCCGAGTTCGCGGCCATACTCCGCTCGCACGCATCGCCTTTTCGCGACGCCGAGCACCGGGAGGATGATGCCGGCCCAGGTGACACGTGGTCTCGCTCGCTCGCTGCCGCCAGGCCAGGCGTGACGAACAGCGTGATGCAAAGGCCTGCGAACGGCAGCGAGATGAAGCCCTGACATGTCCTAGCCCCCGTCGGGTCGAGGTGAACGGCTGGCGAACCAACGTCGGGTTCTGACGCCGAATGAAACTCGGTTCGCGGCTAGGTGTCATCACCCAGTTGGCATGAACTGTCCGATCCGCAGCGGACAGCGGTGCAGCGGTGGCTACGTCAATCAGCCGCGCCAGTTCACCCTCATTCTGGATGATTGGCCGTTAGGCGCAACAGCGTGGCGCTCCTTTCGCCCGTATTGTTGTTACGGATCAGCGACCAGGCGATCGGCTCGCGCAAGAGGCTGGTTCGATCGGGGCTGCCCACGCGTCGTGACGTCGCTCACGGCACCGGCGATACGGCGCGGAAAGATTGGTGCGGCCACGGTTGTGCTCAGCGCCTGCGGACAGGACACTCGAGCTGTGGCCAAGCGCCGTCCCGACGAGACGAGTCGGACGCTCGGCTGATCCTGCAAACCTCCGCGAGAAAGAGGCGAAAGTAAATGACTATCGGGCCTGTTCAGCTCATCGTGGTGGGCTTCGACCATCCCGAATTCCACGGGGAGATCATCGCCGAGCTCGAGCGGCTGCACGACGAGGACACTGTCCGCGTGATCGATGCGCTCGCGGTCCACAAGGACGCAGACGGTGAGATCGAGGTGCGGCATCTCAGCAACCTAACCAAGGATGAGGCGATCGAGCTTGGCAGCAAGGTTGGGGCGCTCGTCGGTCTTGGAATCGCGGGCGAAGAAGGAGCCGAGCAGGGTGCCGAGCTGGGCGCCGAGACGGCAGCCGACGGCGTAGAAGTGTTCTCCGACGAGCAGGCCTGGAATGTGCTTGACGAGATCCCGAACGACTCGGCGGCTGCCCTCGTGCTACTCGAGCATCACTGGGCGGTTCCGCTGCGGGACGCGATTGCGCGCGCCGGCGGGTTCCGGATCAGCGACGGCTTCGTCAGCCCGCTTGATCTCGTCGAGATCGGGCTCGTGTCGGCCGAGGAGGCCAAGCAATTGCACGCTGCAGAGACCGCCGTAACCGTCCGCTAGGGGGAGTCCCAACCAGGAGGCATCAGATGTTTGGAAGTCGGAGAATCGCCCGCCGGACCTCGCGGCGGGTGGCGCGCAGACGCTAAATCGGCGTGCGCGCTCGGCACGGTGCGAGTCAGCCGAGCGCGCGCTGCCGCTGCGGGTTTCCGGTGTCGCCTGTTCATAGCCGCAACCTGCGCCCGGCGGCCGAACGCGTGTGCCAGTAACCGTTCCTCAGGCAGGCTGCCTGGCCTCACGCTAGGACCGCGCATATGAACACCTACCGCACGACAGAAAGGAGCGGCCATGTGCCGCTGGCTCGCGTACTCCGGTTCTCCCATCCTCATAAAGGAGGCGCTCTACGAAGGGCCTAACTCGTTGGTCAACCAGAGTCTGCACTCGCGGCTCGGGGCCGAGCCGACGAACGGCGACGGGTTCGGCGTCGGCTGGTACGGCGCGCCCGACACGCCCGGCGTATATCACAGCACCGAGCCCGCGTGGAACGACGAGAACCTGCGCGAGCTCTCGGGCCACATCAGCTCACCGCTCTTCTTCACCCATATCCGCGCGGCGATCGGGAGCGCCGTTCAGCAGACCAACTGCCACCCGTTTCGCCACGGACACTGGCTGTTCATGCACAACGGCTACATCAACGAGCTCGCAACGATCAAACGGGACCTGATCCTCGCCGTCGATCCCTCACTCTACCCCGAGATCAAGGGCCAGTCCGACACCGAGGTGCTGTTCTTCCTCGCCCTGACCTTCGGCCTCGAGGACGATCCCCCGGCCGCGGTCGCGCAAGCAATTGGGTACGTCGAGGAGGTCGCCGGCAGCCACGAAGTTCCCCATCCGTTCCAAGGCACCGTCGCCACCACCGATGGAGAGAGCATCTGGGCGTTCAGGTACTCGAGCGAGCATAAGTCCCGCTCGCTCTTCTACACCACCGACATCCCCACACTACGAAAGCTCTATCCAGACCGGCAACTGTTCCAAGACGTCTCAGACAACGCACGCCTGATCGTCTCCGAACCCCTCGGCGACGTCGCTGGCGTCTGGAACGAGGTACCCGAATCGACCTACGGCATCGTCGGTCCAGACCACGCCGAAATGCGGCCGTTCCAACCCAAGGCGCCATCGACCTCCGTACTGGCCGTCTCGTGAGCTAGTGGTTCATCCTGTTAGTTGATTGAGTTACTTACTTTTCTACGCTTCGAGGACCTTGCCGGTGTATGTCCACTTGAACGGGTTGGCGGTCTGGTTGTAGGTCTCGACGAACGCGAGCATCTGGCAGGCGAGGTCGGCTTCGCTGGTGAAGATGCCGTGCTTTAGCAGGCGTCGCCAGAGGATCGAGAAGAAGATCTCGATCTGGTTGAGCCACGAGGCGTGCTTGGGGGTGAACTGAAAGCTCCACCGCGGATGGTCGGTCAGCCATTGCTCGACTTCCTCGGTGCCGCGGGTCGAGAGGTTGTCGGTGATCGCCACGATCTCCCGACCCTCGACGACTGGGATCTCGTCGTCAAGGTGATCGAGGAAGCGGATCAGGTCCCACCGGTTGCGGGTCTTGGACGGCATCGCCAAAACGTCACCCTCCTGCACGTTGAGACACGCGAACAGGCACTGGGTGCCGTTTCTGGTGTACTCGTGCTCGCGCCGCGCGGGCTTGCCCGGCTGGGGTGGTTGGTCGGGCTTGGTCGGCGCCTTGGCCTGGATCCCGGTCTTCTCATCGATCGAGACGACCAGCACGTTCTCCGGCGGATCGATGTACAAGCCGCAGATCTCGCCCAGGCGCTCCTCGAACTCCGGCCGCGAGTAGTCGGTCATCATCCAGTACTCGGTCCGATGCGGCTTTATCTCCGCCCGCTGAAGGATCACGTGCGCTTGGGACGCGGACATCCCCACCTCCGCTCCCAACTCCTCATAGGTCCACCGCTCCCGCCTAGCGCCCTCCGCAGTCGGCTCCGGCCGGGTGCACGCCTTCGCGATCAACAATGCCCTCGTCTCCGGGCCGTGCGTCAACGGCGCCCCCGACCGCGGCGCGTCTTTCAGTCCCTCGATTCCGCGCTCGACATAGCGCCCGCGCCACTTCACCACCGTCGGCTCAGAGCACCCCACCCGCTCGGCGATCTCCACGCCCTTCAACCCCTCCGCCGCCGCAAGCACGATCCGCGCACGCTCGACCATCCGCACCTCAGAGCTGACCGCGCGCACGATCCGCTCCAACTCCAGCCGATCCTCTACTGACACCTCGATCTGCTTGATGACACCCATCGCCAACCTCCATCCTCGCCGAACCTGTCGGCAAGGACTTCGAGGCCACAAGCAGGGAACCTACCCGATACAACGAACTTGAAGGATGAACCACTAGCGCCGCCCGAAGCCCTCCGGAAGCCGTGCATGCCGGAGTCCATGGCTCGCACGTCCGCTTGGCTAACCCGCTGCTGCGGGCGTAATCGCGGCGATAGTGACGGCCACGGTCACGTTTTATGCCGTCTGGATGATGACGGCGGGCGCGCGCCCGTGCACAATCGCATCCCGATGAGACTCTGCGATCCGTTTTTCGATCCAGGCTCGACGACCGCTCCAGATGGGAGGAAAAATGGCCACGCGTACGTCTTCGTGCAATTGCGGACAGCTCAGCCTCACATACGAAGGCCCCGACCCAGGGCGCATCTCCCTGTGCCAGTGCTACGAGTGCCAGAAGCGGACGGGCAGCGTGCTCAGCGTGCAAGCGCGAATTCCAAGGAAGCACGTGACGATAGAAGGCCAATCGACGACGTGGACGTTTCCCAGCAAGAGCGGGGAGCCGGTCACGTTTCGCTCCTGCGACAGCGGCGGGGCCACGTATCACTTCTGCGCTGAGTGCGGTTCGACCGTGTACTGGGATATCTCCGTCGCGCCGGACATTATCGGGGTCGCAGTCGGCGCCTTCACCGACCCGACGTTTCCGCCGCCAGTGATTTCCGGCTTCGAAGCGTACGGACATCCGTGGGCGATGAACCCCTCGGACCTTCCGATGCCGCATTACGACTACGACGGAACATCACACGGCGGACCACGAGCGTGACGACGATGACAGATCGTCCAGTCGTCGCGCTGGTCGGTCATTGAGCACAACCGAGTTCCGCTTCCAGGCAAGAGCGGCAGCGCCGCTGGCCACGCGAGTTCCTCGAAGTGCCTGTCACCGCGTCGGCCCTCGATCACAACGCGCCGATCTGCGGTCGTGCGCAACCTCCGACCGCAGTTCGCGAGAGTCACTGGGTTCCCGGCGCTGTGCAACTGGCGGTAGCGGCGGGGGGAACGACGACCCACAAGAGTGGACCTAAGTTGGCCCAAGCTGACCCACCCACGCGCCTCCGTGCACCGACTTGGCAGCGGCTCGTTTCCCCCGCTGGTGGCTGGAAACGACCTAGTTCAGCGGGGAGGGGGAGGGATTCGAACGCCGATCGACTGATCGCCCCTACCGGTTTTCGAGACCGTCCCAGCCGCGACGGCCAGGAGGCGCTTGGTCTCATCGGCGACCTCGACCCCGGTGGTGTCAAGGCCGAGCCACCCGAGCTTGTTGCCGGGCGCCGGGGGTGAGATAGCAGCGGCAAGGCTCGCCCGACACACCATGCCAGTCGTCCACCCTGACCGTTCGTGCTTCCCATCCTTGCCGGCGCGAACCCGGAGATGAGGCGAGAACGCCTCCTCGCGACCCTCGCGGACTTGCGCGCTCGTCCTCAACTTGCGTGACCTCGAGGCTGTCCGCCTCCGTGCATTGGGATTGTTCGCGCGATCGACGAGCACATCCACGCCCCTTGCGTGTCCGGAGTGCGGCCGGCTGGTACAGCGAACCGATCCGGGGAGCGCGGCTAGTCGCTCGGAGCGGCGGTCCGCACGGCAGGAGGGGCCGGACGATGGTCCGCCACCCGCCACGCGCGGGCCGCCTGTGCCATCCGCCGCCACCGCAGTGAGCCTCCCAGGAGGATGAGGGATGTGCCGCCTAGTACGAGATCGGCAAGCAGGGTGGCCATCTGGGTGCCGATGCCGAAGCCGAGGACCGTCGTCGCTGTGGCTGGCGACAGCGCGACGACGAGGATCGCCTGCTGTGACCCGGCCCCGCCGGGCGTGATGGGCACCGCGCTGGCAACGAGCTGCACGCCGATGACCAGAATTGCCGCATGGAGGGTCGCGGGCACGTGGAAGGCGACGAGAAACCAGTAGGTCGAAGCGATGCGCAGTACGCAGCCAAGCGCCTGCCATGACGCGACTCCGCTGAAGTATCTGCGGGGCTGACTGAAGACAGCTAGCCCGCAACGAGCGTCGCGCAGCAGCGATCGAATCCGTCCCCGGTGGTGGACTGCGAGCGCGAATAGCGCCAGGATCACGGCGCACGCAGCGACTCCCGCGATCAAGGGGTGCTGACCGAACGGTCCGAGGAACCGTGCTCCGTTTACCACGCCGGGTCCCGCCGCGATCACGACGCCGACGGCGATCAGTGTCGTTAGGACGGCATCGAACGCCGAGTCGGCGACGAGTGTCGACACGAGCCCGGCGAACGTAGAGCTCTCGACCCGGCTTCTCAGCACCCCGATCCGCACGAGTTGACCGGCCCGGGCAGGCACGCACGCGCCCACCCCCGTCCCGGCCAGAAATGCTCCCAACGTATGCCGGAACCGCACTCGATCACTCGGGTAGGCAGCGTCAACGATGTTGTGCCACGCCCGGGCCCGGACGCACAGCTTCAAGACGTGCAAGCCCAGCGCCATACCTAACGGGACCAGCGCCACGCGTCCAAGCTTTCCGGCCACCGCCTCCGCCCCGTGGTACAGCACCCCCGCCTCGACCGCGATCGGCCTCATACCCCATCAACGGCGAGAGGGTACGTGGCGTTGTGCCGCAAGCACGGATATCAGGCGGCTGAGGTGTGCGGTACTGGAGTGCCGGACATGAGCCCGGCCCGCCCGCCGGCCTCGCCACCGATGGACCGGAAGGCCCAACGGTTTTCCAGGCCGGTGCGCTCTGCCAGGCGACGTCCATTGAGCGTCCACTAGGTTCGCCGCGATCACTAACCCGCCATCACCGACGTACACCCGGGTTTCTGGTGATTGCAGGACTTTCGTGCCAATACGTGAGCAGCCGTGGACTCTCGTCAGATCGATGTCCTTCACTCGTAACGAAGGGCTCCGAGGTTGCGGCCCGGGCGTCGGTTAACGACCGATCAGTCGGACTACTCGCTCTGCGGGACCGTCTTTCTCGTGTCCGGGCACTGCCGGAGTCGGTGGTCGGCGAGCCGATCCGGCGCCGGCACGGCGTGGTGGAGCCACCTCCCGAAGCGTCATACAAGCTCCTCGAACCGGTCAGCACCGCGCCGGCCCTCGATTACGACACATCGATCGGCTGCCGTCCACAGGACAACACCCCCGATGTGCGGCTGCCCGGCGAACGATCCGAAGCGGTCCCATATCGGCGCCTCGAGGGCGCAGCAGAGCTCGTCGCGCCCACTCCAGCGCTCGACATCGACCAGCTCGTTGCCTTGGACTCGACTCAGGACGATCCGGTCGACACTCCCCCCGCGGCCGGCGCGGCCGCTGAACGGCACGGTGGCGATCGTCGCGCCACGCCGCTCGAGTTCGGCCCATACGTCGTCGCGCGCGAGCAGCTCGTATCGACCCGGGCGAAGTCGTGGCTCGTGGATCCGCGATGCCTCGCGGCCGGAGGGCGTTCGACAGGACTCGCCCGGGGCCGCCTTGCACTTCGGGCACGGCCGCGCTCGCCATCCGCGCGCGATGTGGAGTGCCGACGGCTTCGCGGTTGTTCGACGGCCCCACGGGAGCCGGCATCTCAGCCTCGGCGCGGCCCGACATGTCGGGCACCACTCATCGAGCCACAGAGCGCGATCGCTCACCGCGACCCCCTCGCCGAGCAGAACGCCGTCGCCGATGATGTGCCGCTGCTCTGCTCAGCCGGCATCGGGCGGGCCTAGCGGTGCGCCGGCGACCAGCCGGGTCAGACCAAGGTCAGCCCTGGAAATGCGCCGATGCAGCGTCGCTGGTTTTCCGTCCACATTCCGTCCACCAGTTTCACCTCGGCCGGATTTCGGCCGCCGCGGCTGTTCACTCAGACTTCCTGCGATTTGCAGGCACTTCGTGCCCGTCGGTGAGCGTCTGTGAACGCTCGAAACACCCTCGTCCTTCCATGGTAAGGAAGGGGTCGTCGGTTCGAGTCCGACAGAGGGCTCTGCGTTTTCGGCTGCTCAGAGCCATTTATTGGTTTCTGGTGTTGACGTTCGTGACGGCTTTGCTCCGTCCATATCTCGTCCACGGGCGCAGAGGGTGGCTTGGTTTAGGCGGGGTTGCCTGCAGTAGATGGGGTCTGTGCGCTGGTTGACCCCTTTCCGGTTTCCGTCCATCAGATCTGCGACCCCTTTCGAGCAGAGGCAGGCGGGTCGCGCAGGCCGGTCCCCTCATGTCGTGGCTGATCGGACGCCCCAGGCGGTGTAGTCGGTCCAGGCGGCTTGTTGCGCCCGGGTTGAGAGGGCGTGGTCGATCACCCGCAGGGTGAGCCCGAACTCGGCGTGGTCGATCCCGACGGTGAGTAGGCAGCCGGCGTGCGATTTTCCGGCTGCTGCCCATTCGGTGGTGATCCGGGCGAAGTCCTTGACGTTGAAGGTGACCATGATGCGTCCCTGCTGGGTGGCGAGAGCGAGGAGGCGTTCGTCGTCCCAGGCGTCGAGTTCGCGTTCCTCGTCAGCGGCGCGGACATCGTGTTGCTCGCGCAGGGCCGTCGCGAGGCGGCGCCCGGAGACGTGCGCGTCGAGGAACAGCCTCACGGTTTGCTATTCCCCGACGGCGATCGTGTCGATCGTCGGGTACTGGCGCTGGAACTCCGCGAGCGATCGTTCGTTCTCGGCGATCGCGGCGTCAATCTCCTCGGCGAATTCGGCGTAGTAGGCGAGCGCCACCCGGATCTGCGGCTCGGTCAGATCGGTTGCCGCCGCCATCTCCCCCGCGGTTCCGTACGCGCGTGCAGCCGCGACGATCTCCCAGATGTCGAGCGCGGTGCCGATCACCCAGGGACGGCGGCTCCAGTCGCTGCCGCGAAACGCGATCCCGGGAAACCGGCGAGTGCGGAGCGCCTCCTCGGCGAGTCCTTCGACGACGGCGCCTTTCGTCCGCCGCGTGCGCCTCGCCTCCTCGCTGACGAGCTGATCGGTGACATCCGAGAGGCGCATGCTGAACGGGGCTGCCTTGGGCATACCTCAACCTTATCACGGCAATTACACCGTAATTATCGTCAGCTGGCTAGATCGCATCCGGCTCAAGCAAGCCCTGGTGGCTGACGGGTGGTGGTTGCAGTGGACCGCCCGCCGCTGGCGAGTAGCGTGGTCTCGCAGATCGCGCAGCGGCCGGTGCAGGATTCCCGTGAGCCGTTCAAGGCGCTGCCGGTCAGACGAGCGTTCATCCCCAAGCCAGTCGGCAAGAAGAAGCGGCCGCTCGCGATCAACCGCACCACCCTGTGGCTTCACCGCCAACAGGACGGCACGGAGAGGTTCGGGCTGTCGGTCCGCCGTGACGTTCTGACCGTGACAGCCTTCATCTCGCAATCTCGCGTCGTTACTTTAGCCGTTCGACGGTCCACTTCGACTCGGACTGGATGTACTTGTCGATCTGTGAGGCGATGTTTTCGATGTCCGAGGATGTCGGATTTCGCAATCCCTTGAGTTGTTTCTGCCAGAGCTCGTGCAATCGGAGGTGGAAGCTCTGCCCGAGGCCGGTGCTCGTATGCTCCCGCGCCTCGCGATCTATGATCACAATCAGGTTGTCGAGCCGGTTTGGATCCAGATGTGGCTGCAGATGAGCGAACTCCAGCGGTATGCGATGGTGCACGTCACTGCCGTAGGGCAGGCGCTTGCCCCTCGCGGCTTCCGCGAGCTTCCGCGCTTCCGCGCGAAGCGTGTCCTTCTCTGCGCCGGTCAATTTGTGGCTGAGGTGGAACCGCGGCTTGGTCGTGGGCGTCCCGGCTGGGTCGTGGTGGTGTTCGCTTGCTCTCTTGGGGGAGCCCTTGAGTACCTTTTTGCCGATGTTCAGCGCGGTGTCGACTGCCTTGTCCTGAAGCTTGTTGACCGCGTAGTTCTCGCCCGCTTGGAAGAAGCCGTGCTCGCGGACGTCGCTGATGAACTGGTAGGCGCGGTAAGCCATGACGATTTTCTTGGGGCCGAGTCCCCAGTCCAGCGCGGTCTCGACCCACCCGGTGATCCTTGCGCGCCAGGACTTCTTTTCCTCGGGCAGCGATCCGGTGACGCTGATGACTTCCGGAGTCGACGGCAGCCATCCTTCGAATGTGATGGTCGGCTTGCTGCGCGTCACCGCCCGAAGCCCCTGATGCACTACGCGCTCGCGCCTGTATAGCCAGAACGACCACGGGTCGAATCTGGTCTCTTCGGTCTCCCACTCGGACTCGAGCTCGGTGACGGGCTTGTCCTCGTAGATCATCACGTAGTTCCACACGACGCCGGATTCGTCCGTGTAGGTCCAGTGACCGTCTTCCCACTTGATTTCGTTGAGCTCGGTCCATGGCTCCGCTTCACTGCCTGTGAGATTGGCCGGGGGTTGCTTTTCGGCTTCGTCCGGCGCATCACCGAGCTCGGTGCTGGGCAGAGTGGGCGATACGGCGTGCTCGTCGTCCGGGGACCGTCGGACGACCCCCCCGTCGCCGCCCTCCTGCACGACGTGCGCGAGTTCGTGGGCCAGCAATCCTCGGCCCTCGGGCGTCTCAAGAGTGAACTGCCCGGGGGCGAAGACGATGCTGGCGCCGGAGGCATAAGCGCGCGCCCTGATCGCCTGCGCCGAGCGGGCGGCCGTGGCGTCGGCGTGCACGCGGACATGACCGAAGTCGGTTCCGAAACGAGGCTCCATCAGCGCGCGCCCCCGATCTCCAAGCGGGGTCCCGGACGATCCGAGTACCTCCTCGACGATCGCCGGCACCTCGCCGACAATCGTCCCGTCCGGACCTCGAGCGGGGGCACCGTCGATCGAGACGCGGGTCTCGCCGGCTCGCACGCGCTCGGCCACAGCCTCCGCCTCATGTTCGAGCGGATCGTGCCCGGTCGCCAGTCCAGCCCGTGGCGAGATCTCTTGCGGAACGAGCGGAACCTGCGACGGCCGCAGTCGGCGGGGCGCCGGCCTGCTGTCGCCCACTCGGGTCACACGGCGCGACGCAACGGTGGGTGGGGAGGCATCGTGTGCGCGTTCTGTTGCGGGGACGGGTCCAGTCATCATCGGTTTGCTTTCACCCGTCGGGCTGTGTCCACGCGATGACGTAAGTGTGCATTGATACCCGCGCACGGTCCGCACGTGAACGTTCGAGTGTCTAGTCGCCCACGAACTAGCGCACGTCGCGCTCGAGCATCCTCAGCCGACACCAGCCACTGAACTCGACGCCGGCGTGCTGGCGGCGGCAGACATGCGGGTGCCACCCGAGGACATTGACCGCTGAGGTGCGTTGATACGCGAGTATCTCGAAGCCGCCCGTGCAGAACTATTTCTGTTGTTCGCGCTTGATGTGCTGTCATCCGCGTGCTTGAAGTGATCCACTCATCGTCACCACCGCTCGGCACTTCTCGCAGCCGCCCCGGGACTCGGGCGGAATTCGACTCGAGAGAGTTGGCGCGACGTCGACCAGGTTCAGTCATCGCTCTGGCGGGAAACGGATTGGGCCATTGATGACCAAGTTTTCCGTTCACGACCTCCGTTGGCTTGGCGGCCGTGGGGTTTGTCATGACGACGCGCGCTGCCGAAATCGTGGTCCAACCTGGGTTCGCTTTGCGCACGCCGCGGTTCCAACGTGGACGAATCGTGAAGTTGCCCTGCGGACGCTGTGGCTCCACCCGGCGGCGCTGGTTTGTTCGCCGCAGGAGAACGGCGCTGCTGCTTCCAGGACATAACGGTGCGGTTTCCG
Source organism: uncultured Solirubrobacterales bacterium (assembly GCA_963841535.1). Lineage (GTDB taxonomy): Bacteria > Actinomycetota > Thermoleophilia > Solirubrobacterales > Solirubrobacteraceae > Palsa-465. The sequence goes on from CAWJDF010000009.1 coordinate 152,397, forward strand.
GGAGGTTCGTAACTGAATCCTCGTCATCCCATATACGTGGTCTATTTCGGTCGCCAGGGGTAGCGCGCGACCCACGCAGGTCCGGGTCGCCTTGATACGGCTGCGGAACCGAGAATCTCGCGCGGGCGGTGCTCGTTTCGTCACCGAAGAGACGCGCCGGTGCTCACCTGCGTGCGTATTGACGCGGTCAGCCTACGCGCCGCCCGTCACGCCACTGTCACCGACGCGTCACCGCCTGCGAGGCTGTGCGCGTATTGTCCAGCGCGGTAGCGGCGAAGGAAGCCGGCCGGTCGCGTCAGCGGTCCCGTAGTCCTGTGCCGCCGAGCCATTGGAACGGTCCGAAGAGAGCGATTCCACACGTCGTAAGAAATCGCGTCCGGGAATGGCGGCTGAAGCTCGGCGAGCGCAACCGGCTGGTGGTTGCGCGTCGGCGGGCTGAATGTGTTGTGGTAGGCGACGTTCGCGGCCTCGGCCGCGGTCGTGCCCGTGGCCGGTGATGTCCCGTGCCTGAGTCCCCAGCTGGAGACGCGCAGACCGATGCGGATACCTAGCTCGGTCTCGTCGGCGCCGCGGCGGCTACGAGCCGGGACTCTATGCCCTTCCAGGCGTCAAGTGAAGACGCGACCTCGATCGCCGGCACCAATCACCGCGACGGAGCGGTGGGATCGGCGCGACGAGCGGCGACCGGTGCGAGACGGTCGCGCGCTATCGGCCGTCAATCACCACGCGCAGCTCACTCCTCGGCCTGAGCGCGCGTCGTCGAGGCGCGGTAGATCGGTCGAGTAGGAATCGAAGCGCCATGGCGTGAACAGCACGGTCGCGAGCGCGCGCAACTCGTACTCGCCCAGGCGACTGCCGACGCACATCCTTGCGCAGCCGCCGAACGGGACGGAGGCGCCGGGCGACAAGGCGGCCTCGCGCTCGGGCAGGAACCGGTCGAGGTCGAACCCGTTCTCGAACCCGGACGAATCGGGACACAGCTGGAACAGGTGATGAGCGTCCGACGAGGAGCACTGGATGCCGATCTCCTCGCGGCACGAGCGACAGGCCGATCCGCGACGCGCCTGCTCGGCTCGCGAAGGAGCAATGATCTGTGGGGCCGAAGGCATGCGGCACGTGACTGCGATCGGACACTTTGGGCCACGCCGGGGCCTCCGCGCGGCGTCGCCGCCGTCGTCCACGTCGTCCGCGACCGCTCGACGCGCCTGCACGGGTCACGGCGGCCGAGTGGCGCTTCTCTGCCAGCTCAGGAGCCCCGGCACCGACGCCGAGTCTTGGCTCAGCTGCTTGCAGCTCGTGCGAAGCCGGTTAGCGCCGGGTGTCTCGGGCTGGCTCGATCCGTCGGCAAAAACCGGACTCGGGCCAAGCGTCGAGATGCGCGTTTGTGGCGATGAGCAGGTCGCTCCGGTCTATGGGGTCGAGAGACCTGCCTTGCGTCGGTTGCGGTACTCGGCTTGGATAGCGACGATGCTTCCCGGGCTGGACGCTGTTAGAACCGGCCGAACCGGAATCGATAGCGTGTAAGCAAGTAGACGATGTCGGACAGATGCCGCTCTGCTGGCTGGAACTCGCTATCGACGAGCATCCGCTCGCGGGGGACGCTCGTCCAGAGGTTGCCGTCCTCGCCAGCACGCATTTTGGCGGTGGTGTGTTCGTCCTCAATGCTTGAACGCAGCCGGCGGAGCTCGCCGAGAATGAGTTCGGTTGGAAGGCGCAGGTTGAACAGGCCGCCGGGCGCCTCGCCGCCTAGGAGAGATCGTAATGCACGCTGCCACTCGTCTTTCAACGTCGACGAGATAACATCGCTCTGGTCGATGTGGCGGAGAATGTCATCGCGCGTGGCGATAATCAGCCGCCGTAGATCTGGTTCCGGCAGTGCGTCAAGCTCTCTCGCCTTACGCTCGAGTTCAGGGTCGTCGATCAAGCGGACTCCGTCAGCGACGTTGACCGAGGGTGGAGAGATGCCGAACTGGCCGTAGATGCGTTGCGTGTCCCCGTCTATCAGCGCGTTGTAGAACTCAGCGGTCCGCCTCTCTTTCTCTACTTCCCGCTGTGACGCCTCACGCTGACGAGCGAGGAAACCAATCGAGTCGGAATCGTCAGACATTCGTCACACCCGCGTCGCTCCACCCGGCGATAGCCGTGTGGGCGAGCGTTCGATTGGCCTGCGAGCTTTTGCCCACCCGGCGCGGAGCCACAAGGTGCTGCTGGCTCGCAGATTATCCGCGGTGACTGTTACTTGCTCGCCAGCGAGCCGACGCCCGTCAAGCCGGGTCTTGCTCTCGTGCGTGTACCCCGGCTGACAGCAGCCGGAGGCAATCGCGCCCCGGCCCCTCGGTTCTCGACACGCCTTTGTCACGGCAGTACGGGTATCTCGACGCCGGCGATGTGTCCCTCCGTTTTGCGCGGGTACGGGAGCCGGCGCTCGGTCGCCGGCGGTCGCCCGCGAGCCCAGGCGCGGCTTGGGCGGGGAGCTCGGCCGGGCGTCGGTGATGGGGTGGGACCCAGCTCGGCGTCAGCGGGCGAGTTCAATTCCGGGTGCTGAGCCTCCGTCGCGGTTCCCCTTTGAGGGCTGTGCTGCCAGTTTTTCATCGCGGGTGGTGTGGACCGGGTCGAGGGTCCGGTGTCAGTGGTGGTTGCCGGGCGCGCGTGGTGCGTCGGGCGGGTCTGTGCGACCTGGGTTGCGACGCACCCCCGCGCCTGCGTAGCGGCGGACGAGTGCAGCAAGGATCCGCGCTAGGACATCACGGTGTCCCGCTCGCGCGGCTGGGACACGAGCCGGATGTACGGTTTGGGTGCATCCCACTCGCCGAAGATCTCCCGCGCCTCGTCGTTTGAGACGGAGCCGGCGATGATCACGTCCTCGCCCTGCCTCCAGTTCGCGGGCGTGGCGACTCGGTGCTTGGCGGTCAGCTGCAGCGAGTCGATCACACGAAGGACCTCATCGAAGTTGCGGCCCGTGGTCATCGGGTACACGAGGATCAGCTTGATCTTCGTATCGGGTCCGATCACGAACACGTTACGGACGGTCTGGTTATCTGCGGGCGTGCGCGCCCGCGGATCGCCCGAGACCTCGGCGGGAAGCATCCCGTATGCCTTCGAGACCTCGAACTCAGAGTCCGCGATGACGGGATAGTTCGGGGCGTAGCCCTGGGTCTCCTCGATGTCCTTGGCCCAGTCGGCGTGGCGGTCTACCGGGTCGACCGACAGGCCGATGACCTTCACGCCGCGTCGGTCGAACTCCGGCTTGATTTTCGCCACGTACCCGAGCTCGGTCGTGCACACCGGAGTGAAGTCCTTCGGATGCGAGAAGAGGACCGCCCAGGATTGGCCGAGCCACTGGTGAAAGCGGATCGGCCCTTCGGTCGAGTTGGCCTCGAAGTCCGGCGCGGTGTCACCTATTTGTAGACCCATGTCTTGGACCTCCTGTTGTGGTTGTGATGCGGTTCGGATCGTGCTCGCTGGAGCCTGGCGAAAGCCTGTGGAAACCCTGCCGCCCGAAAGTTCCTTGCCCGGAGCCGGTCGCTGGCGTACGGTTGACTGGTGGCCTGGGGGAGCGAACCGTCAATCAGGCTGTGCGGGCGCTTCGAGGTGACGCTCGGCCAGCGGAGCGTCGGGCGCTCGCTGCCGGGCCGTCAGGGTCGGCTCGTGTTTGCGTATCTCGCGTGCAAGCGAGGCCGAGCTGTTCCACGCGATGAACTGATTGGCGTGCTCTGGCCGGCGGCGCCGCCCAAGCGTCCCGAGGACGTGCTGGGCGCACTTCTGTCGAAGTGCCGGCGCGTGCTCGGGGCTGGCGCGCTCGTCGGTCGTCGGGACGTGATGCTCGTGCTTCCCCCCGGCATATCGGTCGACATTGAGCTCGCCGAGCAGGCCGTCGGACGGGCACAAGAAAGCCTGGCCGCCGGCGACGCGACCGTCGCGTGCGATCGAGCTGCAGTTGGCGGATGACATTCTCGCCGGCGATTTCCTCCCAGAGCACGACAATGAGTGGGTTCAGGAGCGGCGCCGCGAGCTAGAGGAGCTGCGGCTGGACGCGCTCGAGTGCGTGGCTGGTGCGGCGCTCGCACTGGGCGGTCCCCGGCTGGCGGCTGGGGAGAAGGCGGCGCGGAAGCTGATCAGTCGCGAGCCGCTGCGGGAGCGCGGCTACCGACTTCTGATGGAAGTGATGGCCGCACGTGGCGAGATTCCCGCGGCGCTGCAGGCTTACGAGGAGTTGCGCGTGCGGCTCCGGGACGAGCTCGGGATCGCACCGGCCGCGGCGGCTCGCGCACTGCATGAGCGGTTGCTGACGCGGAACGATGTCGTGGACGCGCCCGCCTCCCACGCCGCAGAACCCACCCCGGTCGGGGAGCGTGAGGAGCGCAAGCTCGTGACGGTGCTGGTCGCGGATGTCGTCGCCGCAGATGACGTTGAGCGCACGCGGGCGTGGCTTGACCGTGTGCGCGAGGTGGCCAGCGTGGAGGTGGAGGCGTCCGGCGGAGTGCTCGGTTCGAGTGCCGGTGGCGGGATCGTGGCGACGTTCGGGGCGCCAGCGGCGCAGGAGGACCACGCAGAACGGGCGGTGCGCGTGGCGAACGCGTTGAACGCTGAGCTCAGCGGGAGTGTTCCACTGCGCGTCGCGGTTGAGGCAGGCGAGATAATCGCGGGGCGGGCAGGGTCGAGCGGACCGCCGTTCACGGCCGCGATGAAGCTGCTGGGCGGAGCGAGCGGCGGGGAGGTGGTTGTGGGCCGGCGCGCGTTCGCCGCTCAACACCGTCGGCACCCGCGAGAGGGCGGCACCCGCATCGCACCGTTCGTCGGGCGCGGTGGCGAGCTCGACGCGATGCGCACCGAATACCGTCGCGCGTGCGCTGAGGCTCGTCCCCGGCTGGTCACGATCGTCGGCGATGCGGGAGTCGGGAAATCTCGGCTTGCGAAGGAGTTCGTTGGCGGCCTACCGGCCGAGTCCTCGGCCTCCCCACCGTGCAAGCTGAGTGGCTGCTGCATCTCGTACGGCCGTGCGCTTACGTACCGGGCGCTCGGTGATGTGCTCCGCGAGCTGTTGGGCGTGCACGAGAGCGACTCCCGCGAGGAGATCATCGAACGCCTCGGCTCCCGCCGGATCCTCGGATTGACGTTAGGGCTCGACGTCGCAGGCGACCTGGATCCCCTGGTGGCAGTGGAGCGTCTGCGTATCGCTTGGCGTGATGCTCTGGGGGAGCTCGTCGCTGACCGTCCGGTGGTGGTGCTGATTGAGGACCTCCATTGGGCGCAGCCTGATCTGCTCGACCTGCTTGAGTACCTGACCGACGGGGTCGACGGACCGCTGCTGTTGGTCGGTACCGCGCGCCCGGAGCTACTCTCGTTACGTCCGTCGTGGGGTCGGCGCCGGGACGCGTCGACCATCTGGCTCGAGCCGTTCGCGCAGGATGACGCCGCACGGCTCGTCGCCGACGCGCCCGAACATCTGCGCGAGGAGATACTCGAGCAGACCGAAGGTAATCCGTTCTTCATCGAGGAGCTCGTGACCCAGGTCCGCGCCGGCGGCGACGCCGTGGCGATCCCCGACTCGGTCCAGGCCGTACTCGCCGCCCGGATCGACTGCCTTCCGCCGCTGGAGAAGCACGCGCTCCAGGCGGCCTCTGTGATCGGTCGCACGTTCTGGCGGGAGCCGGTGCGCGAGCTGCTCGGGGATGCGCTGCCCAACTTCGAGCTGTTGGAGGAGCACGATTTCGTTCGGCCCCGGGGGCGCTCGTCATTCGAGGGGATGCGCGAGCTGGCGTTCAAGCACGCGTTGACCCGCGAGGTTGCCTACGCCTCCCTTCCGCACGCGAGAAGGCTGCGGCTTCACGCAAGCTTCGCCCGCTGGCTGGAGGACTTCGGTGGCGGCCGCGACGAGCATGCGGCACTGTTGGCCCACCACTACGCGGAGGCCGTCCGTCCGCAGGAAGCCGATCTGGCGTGGGCGGGCGCCGGTGCCGAGCACGACGCGTGCGACGCCAGTCGATCACATGGCTTCGCCGCGCCGCCGAGCTGGCGATTGGCCGCTACGAGATCGACGAAGGCACCGCGCTTCTTCGGCGAGCCATAATGCTCGAGGACAACGCCGATGTGCGCTGCGAGCTGTGGACCGCAATCGCCAAAGCGAGCGCGTTGAAGTTCGACGGCGAGGCGTTCTGGACCGCCATGGAGTCGGCGCTTACCCTCGCCGGAGACGATCAAACTCGCGCCGAGATCTGCGGCTGGCTCGCGGTCGAGTCCTACGTCCGCGCCGGCATGTGGACGAGGACGCCCGCTTTGGAGCGTGTCGGCGAGTGGGTCGCGTCCGCTCTCGAGCTGGCACAGCCCGGGACGGCCTCCCGCGGCCGCGCGCTGATCGCGAAGGCCTGCCGGAACATCGACGACGTCGAGGCGGCGACGGAGGCGGCAGCGATCGCGCAGCGGCTCGACGATCCTGAGCTATGCGTCCACGCCTGGGACGCATGCGCCACCGTTGCGATGGCCGCAGCTGATTATGAGGCTGCCTGGGAGTGGCGAACACGGCGTCTGGGACTGCTCGATCGGATCAGCGACCCCGATCTGCGAACGATCGTCAGCGAAACGCCCTACTCCGCGTGCGTCGCGACCTGTCGATTCGATCAGGCCCGCGAGATCGCCCGGCTGAATGACGAGCTGACGCGGTCGCTCACGCCGCATCATCGCCTGCACGGCGCGGCGATCCTGGTCGAGGTCGAGGAGCTTCTCGGCGAATGGCAGACGATCATTGACCTCGAAGGCCGTGTGCGCGACGCGGTCGCGGCCAACGCTCACAACCCGTGCCTGCGTAATGCCCGCTCGTTGCTCGTGTGCGCGATCGCGGCGACCTGCCTGTCCGACGAGGACAAAGCAGCTGAGCTAGAACGCGCAGCAGACGACCTCGGCATGCAGCGCAACCCGGTGCTCGACGCGCCGCGACTGCGACTCGCACTCCTGCGTGGCGATCGCGACCATGCCAGCGAGCTGCTTCACCGGATCGAAGCCAACCAGGGCTGGTATCTGCGCGGACATGGCACCAGCCTCGCAACTCTGATCGCGCGGCTCGACGCTCACGCGATGCTTGGCCATCGCGACGACGTCGAGCGGGTCGCCACGCGGCTGGCGTCACCGGGCACATTCGTCGAGCCATTCGCGCTGCGCGCACTGGGAATCGTGCGGAGCGACCGCGCGCTGCTCGATCGGGCGACCGCCCGCTTCAGCGAGCTCGCCCTCGAATGGCACGCCCAACTGACACCGCCGGGCCCGTAGTGCCCCGGCTCCTGCGTTCGCAACACCGACAGCATCTCGAACCTACGGGCCCCGGTCCCCGGTCCGCGCGGAGCTTGCGCATCCGGGGTGGTGCCGCTGCCGCGCCATTACGCCCCGATCGGCTATCTGGAGCCGGACCGGCGCGAGCCCGGATATCCCTCGGCTACTAGCGCCAGCGCCGTCACGCGACGCGGGTGACAGCGACGTCGCCGGCGATGCAAAGCAGCCACGGCGTCCAGAGCGAAACCGCCCAAGCAGGCTGCCGGAATCGGACACAACCGGTGATGTCGGACTCGCCGGCGACGATCTCGACCGGCAACTCGGCCGAGCCGCCGCGTTAGGGCTACTCCTCGACGCCTCAACGGGCCACGTCGACTCGGTGACCGCTCCGCCCGAGCACCGGCCGGCCGCGGCGCCGTGCCGAAGCTCAGTCGTGGTGTCGGCACAGGATGATCCTGGGGGGCTTGATGGGTCGAAGGAGAGGCCCCGGATTGGGGCCCTCCTTGATCCACCCCGGCTTTACGGCCGTGCGCAGGACTTCTCGACTCGCAGCTGTGCGGCATCGCATCCTTCCGTGCGGACGCGCAGGAGAGCGTGCGTGGTTGGGTCGCGGACGTAGCCTCGGGGAGCGGAGGCTGGGACCGCGTAGGCGGTGGCTGCGGGGCCACCGAGTTCCGTTCGTCCCTCGATTCCCGTTCGTCGCGGCCTGAGCGCGATCGGTTGGAACGACGAGCCCGTTCTCGGAAGAGATCGAGCCGTTGCCGGCGGTGGCGACGTCGGCGGTTGAGACGCGGCTGGCGGCGAGCTCGTGGTGGCGTTCGTACTCGGCTTGGGAGAGGTAGCCGAGGGTGGAGTGCCGGCGCCGGGGGTTGTACCAGCCCTTGATGTACTCGAACACCGCGGCCCTGGCCTCGGCCCGGGGTCGGCCAGGAACGTAGGTAGATGCGCTCCTTCTTGCTGCTCGCGTGGAACGCTTCGCTGGCGGCGTTGTCGTAGCAGTCGTCGACCGAGCCCATCGAGATCTCGATCCCCGCAGCGGCGCAGCGCTTGGTGAACAGCACCGGGCTGAGATCCCTTATCCGAATGGTGAATCAGGCCGGGTGCGGGGCGCCGGCGGTGCAGAGCCATCTCGAGCGCGGCGAGGTGCTCGCAGACGCCCGCTAGCGTCCACTCGCCCTCGAGCGGCAGCGCGGCCCGAGTGTCGTGCCGCGCGGCGCCGTCATCGCGGAACAGCGGGACATCCTCGCCTGGCGGGTCGGCAATGCGCGGACACTCGAGAGTCCGCCGACCGCTTTCGGGGATGACTTCCTGGTCGACGAAGATCGTGTCCGGCGCGCCGTCGATCTCCCGCGTGACCCCGTATCGGCTGTCGGAACCGCCCTCCCCACGACAAAAATCATTCGCTGAGCGGACCCGCCGATGTACGGTGGAGCCCTGGCCGCGATACAGAAGGAATGGGTGATGGCACGCAGCGGGGGTCTACTGGTTCAGAGCTCTATCGGGCAGCGGGGCAACTTCGAGGTGGTGATACCGCGCGTCGGCGGCGGCTTCAGGCACTTCTGGCGCGACAACGACGCGCCGACCCATCCGTGGCATGGGCCGGACACGGCGATGGGTAGCGAGGACGACGTCACCAGCGTTGTGCTCGTCGAGGACAACCTCAATCCCGGCGAGCTGACGTCGCTGCGGCGCGAAGGGAACCATCTCCGCTGCGCGCCTCGGGGCCACGTCAACGTGCACGGAGTCATCCGGCCGCGCTGGGGTGCGTCCGATGAGCTCCCCGGCGGAGCCGTCGCGAGCGGTCCGGCCGGGTTTATCCAGAGCGTGGGCATCCACGGCAACTTCGAGGTGGTCGCTCCGCTCGCGAGCGGCGGCCTCGCCCACTGGTGGCGAAACAACGGGATGAAGGCGCGACCCTGGCACGGGCCCACCAGCTTCGGGCACGGCGCGTTCAGCTCCGCCGCGCTCGTCCAGAACGACAACGGCAATCTCGAGGTGATCGCCGTGCAGGGCTCTCACCTCGTTCACTTCTGGCGCGACCATGCCCACATGTGGCACGGTCAGACTGCGCTCGCGGGTGGCGCCGTGTCCGGCCAACCGGGCTTCATCCAGGCGTCCGACGGTACCTTCCACGTCGTCGCGCCGCTGGCCGGAGGCGGGCTCGGACAGTGGACCCGGGATAAGGCCGGGCACTGGAGCGGCCCGACGGCGTTCGGTACCGGTGCGGTCCGCGAGGTGGGCCTGATCCAGGGCAACTTCGGCGCGGGCAATTTCGAGGTCGTGGCGCGGCACGATCACGGCCTTGACCACTACGTGGCCGAGCCCGCGACGGGGTCGGCATGGCAGGGCCCGACCGAGGCGTGGCGGGCGCCGTTGCTCGACCCGAAGGTGTCGGGTCACTGCGAGGTGGCGTTCAAGCCCGGCGGACCCTCGGCGATCCACGTCTCCACTCTGGCGAGCGGCGAGGCGTTCTGCTTCGGGTTCGGCGACGGCGGCATGACCCCGGATCCGGGTTCGTTCGTCATCGACTCTGCGAACGGGCAAACGAAGACGCCAACGACGAAGCACCACCTGTTCTGCTCTGGTCATGTGCTTCTGCCGGACGGCCGCCTCGTGATCATGGGTGGCCACGGCGATGAGGTCAAAGCGATCCATTTGTTCGACCCGGCGACGGTGACACTCGAGCATCACGACGACATGGAGCACGGTCGGTGGTATCCGACCGTGACCGTCCTGCCCGACGGACGCGCCGCGGTGATGTCCGGCTCGCAGCACACGGGTCCGGTCGGTGCCAAGAACCCGGTCAACGCGACAGTGCAGGTATTCGATGTGACCAAGCCCGCCGGACGGCGGCTGTCACCAGAGGAGCCGACGCCGTCGCCGTTCTCGACGAACTTCCCGCCGGGCCATCAGGAGATCGACCTGTACCCCTGGAACTACGTTCTCCCGGATGGGAGGATGCTCGTGCACTGCCGCAACTCGACGCGGTTCTGGCACCCTGGTACTCCCGGCCATTGGGACGCGAAGGTGCTCAAGGCCAAGCGCAAGGAGTCACGCACCTACCCGGGCCAGGGCACCTCGGTGATGCTGCCGCTGCTGCCCGAGGAGGGATACCGGGTGCGGATCATGGTCATCGGCGGCGGGGGCGTCGACCGCGAGGTCTTCTACAAGGGCGGGCACAACGACGACCTCGCGACCGACACGGTCGAACTGCTCGACCTCGGCGCGGCACAGCCGGGCTGGAAGTTCGTCGCCCCGATGCACAATCCACGCGTTCTGTGCGACAGCGTGTTGCTCCCGAACGGCAAGGTCGTGGTCGTCGGCGGCAGCTCGACCGGTAAGTCCGACGTCGCCGTTGACCCGGTCTTCCCGACGGAGCTGTATGACCCCGCCGCCGACTCCTGGACGGAGCTTCGCCCCGATCAACTGCGCGCACTTGTATCACTCCACCGCGCTGCTCCTTCCCGACGGTCGTGTGATGCGCGGCGGGAAGGACGGGCAGTTCCAGCGCGATCCGTACAAGTACTACGAGCACAGGCTCGAGTTGTTCTCACCTCCGTACCTGTCCGCAGGCGGTCGGCCGCAGATCTCATCGGCTCCCGGGGCCGGTGCGTACGGCAAGAACATCTCGGTCGGCTGCCCGAATGCCGGCAAAATCGCCCAGGTCGCGGCGATCCGCGCCGGGGCGGTCACGCACAACTTCCATATGGACCAGCGCTACGTCGGGCTGGAGATCGTCAACCGGACGGCTGGCAAGCTGACTGTGAAGTTGCCGCCCAACTCGAACGTCGCGCCTCCGGGCTGGTACATGTTGTTCGTCGTGAACGAGGATGGTGTTTCCCTCGAAGGCGCGCATGATCAAGATCAGCAACTAGCCGTCAGCCGGGCCTGCGCGACCGCGCCAAAGCCCTGAGCCCTACGCGAGCTACGATGCCACCCTGTCGCCGCCGATCTCAGCGCGCTCTAAAGGGGCCCTGGCTCTCGCCCCACAGCAGGGCGCGGCGTCGCTTTGCCTGCCGCGGGCGCCAGCAATCGCGGTCGGCAACGTCCCTTCCGCTGCGGGACGATTCCGGACACGGGGCCACGCAATCGCGCTCGCCGCCGTGACCGCTCTCAGCTCGAGGCAGCCGTACGCCTCCGCTTCGCCCCGAAGCTTCGCCCTTTGCTCGGCAAGGCCGCCCTAGAGACGATCCTGGCGCCTCCCCTGTCGCAGAACTCGATCATCCGCTGCGTTCGAGCGGGAAGGAGGCGGTCGTCCCCGGGAGTCGCGGAACATCGCGCGGTCTCGCGCAGTCATCGCCGGGCAGCTGGCATGCGGCGGCCGGCCGACGAAGGCGCCGGTGTCCTGGGTACATGCGGTCCGGCGCTCAAAGATCCTGGCCTGCGCGCCCCGAACGACCGTCTAGCCACCGGTGCGATTGCGACCTGGCGCCCAGAAGGTGTACACCACGGCCAGAACGAGGCCAACCAACCCGACGATGAAGATTATTGTTCCGGCGGTCTGGATGTCGATCCAGCTGACGTGAGCAGTCACGGCCCACTTCAGGATCGCGCCGATGGCGATCAAAAAGATTGCCGCCCCAATCGTCACTGTGCATGCCTACCGCGGATTTGCTCGCCTCGGGCCGAGGGCTCGAAGGCCTACTCTAGCCCCTTCGACTGAGCGGCACGGCACGCGAAGGCCACGAGCTTGGCGGAGGACTCGCACGCCGCCGTGAGCATGGACGCAGGGGCCCGAGCATTGTCGCGGCGGTCTCACTCGTCGCCACGACGCGGACGCTTCTGGCGCACGAGCGCAGAGCCTTCACGGACCGCAGGTCCTGCCCGTGGCCAATCTCACGACTCGGCGGCAGAACTCCCGACAGGCAACGTGACCAAGCTAGTCAAGGTTGGCCCGAAACCGAGTCGGACGAGCGGAACGTCGCCAAAGCAGTTGCAGATTCGGGAGGACGCTCGGGAAGCGAAAGCAATTGCCAACGAGCTGCGCGGGTTCCGCGCCGAGGAGGTCTAGGTCTTGCGCCGCGGAGTCGGGCGCCATGCGATCCGCCCGAGCGATGTTCTCATGATGCGCGGGCGTAAGTTCGTACCGTCTTGCGCGTAAGCGACATGTGCAGCACCTCGAACATCGCTGTAGTCGAGCGCTTTCTCGCCGCGTTCGACCGCCGCTGGCCGACCGAGGAGGAACTGGCCGAGCTCCTTGATCTAGCAGCCGGTCTTGATGACGAGCTTATCTATCTGTCAGACCCGCGGCGGCTCGATCTTCTCGGGGTGGCGCCTCGGCGGCAGCCCGTTGGCCGGCTGACCTGGCGGTCAGAGTCCGACTCGCCAGCCGGTTCGGGCCGTGATCTCCGTCGCGTTGGGCGCCGTGGCGACCGCACTGCGGTACGCCTGTTGCGCTCCTGCGTGCTCCCCCTCATGTTCGAGCAGCGCGCTTAGCTGAAGGAAGGCGACAGCCCGCACGTCCTCGTATGGTGAGTGGGTTGCGTACTCGTAGGACATGCGGGCCCCGTAAGGATTCCCCTGTAGCTCGAGTAAGACGCCGAGGCTGACGGCCGCGGTTGTCGCGGCTTCGGGATTCCCGGAGTCGATCGCCGCCTGGAACGCCTCGCTGGCGCCGTCAACGTCGCCCTGCTGTTGAAGCAGGACACCTAGGGCCGCCGCCGCCCGCGGGCCCGCGTCGGGATGCCCCGACCGGATGGCCTCGCGATACGCCTCGGCGGTTTCCGCCACCTCGCCGCGCCTGCGATGGGCGAGCCCGAGGTTAAAGCTGGCCCGTCCCGCGAGCTCGCGACTGCCGTGGCTGCGCGCGATCTCGAATGCGTCGATCGCGTGACCGACGCGATCGTACGCCCAGGCGCCGACTCCCACCGCGAACGCCTGCCCAGGATCGCTCGTGTCCGTCGCGCACGTCCACGCTTCGTCGTGTGGATCGGCGCCGTCGGGGCGCTCACGCACAAACGAGACTATGTAGTCGTACGCGACGTAGCCGCCGGCGCGGTGGAGCAGGGCGATGCTGCCGGCTACGGGACGCAGCGCCCACTCCAGTCCTGCTTTGAATATGTCGTCGGTGGCGACGATGCCACCGCCAAGGTACACCGGCCAGAGGCGACGTAGCGTCTGCGGTGGGATAGGGTCCGTGCGGCCGCACAGCGACCAGTCGACCGCCGCGTAGACGACAGCGGCGCCTTCCGGAGACTCCGGATCGCCGGGTCCGTGCCGGCGAGTCGTGAGCTTGCGTTCGAGCGCCGGTGCCGCGACGAGGTAAGCCGCCAGCCCATGCCGCGCAATCTCGGTGCGGGTGCCTGGACCGAGGCTTGAGGGTAGTCGCGCGAGTTCGGAGCTGGTTGTGCCATCCAGCAGGATCTCGCGCGAGTGTTGCAGGAGGGTCTTCGTGAGCCTCGGTCAGCTCACGCATCCCCGGGCTCTCGCCGACCCGTTCGCTGCCTTTGCCGCCGTAGGTCGCGAGTACGGGCATCCCCGTCGCCTCATGCCATTCGCGGAGAGTGTCGAGCGTCACACCCTGCGCCACGAACGGCTCCAGGTCGTCGAGCCACAGGATCGGTTTGCTCTCCTGGAGACGAGCCGGGGTGTCGTCCAGCATGGACCGCAGCGCATCACCATCCGCGGGCGCCACCAGGCACAGCTCCGTGTGGACGCGGCAGGACCGAAGCGCCTCAAATAGCGTCCGCGACTTTCCGGCCTTCGAAGGCCCGCTGACGGCGATGATCCAGGGCTCCCCGCCGTCGACCGCATGCTCGATCGCACGGCGGATCGCCTCGTCGACCAGGCGGGGAATGTATTGCGGGTTGCTCCCGCCTGGAAGGACGGTCTGCGCTGCAGGGTCGACCCCGACGCGCTGCGGGTTGACCTCACTCACCGGAGCTTCAGGGACGCGAAGCCGCCGCTCAAGACCTTTGGTCTCACGAACCCCCGCGACCCTGTCTTGCTCGATCAAGATGACGACGCGCGCGATCGCACCGATTACCGCGATCGTCAATGCCACGATGAAAAGCCAGTGCAGGCCGAGCGGGCTCGCGAGCGCTGCCGCCGCCGCGGCCAGTCCGAGAACGGCGACGAGCAGTTGCTCGCGCCGCACCCACGCACCGACGGTAGACGACCTCTTCACAACCTGGGCCTATTCTGGACCACGCTCGAGGAAGCGTCCAGAGTCCTGCAGGGCTCATTGTCGGGCCGTGACCCGTGGGCACCCCGCACCCGCACATCGCGGAAGCGCTAGTCGCCCGGTTGACATACGACGACTGAGCCGTCACCGCGACTGATTTCGTGGCGGGTGGCTCCACGAGCCGGGTATGCTCGTGTCGATGCGAGGGGGCAGCGTGGCGACGCGGGTGCTTTGAGACGGCGCAGGTTCCGTACGCGCCGACGGGCTGTTGTGATGGCGGCGGTGGCCGCGGTCGCAATCGGCGCCGCGCTCGGCGCCGATGCCGCCGGCGTTCTTCACAACGCCGAGTTGAAGAGCGTCGATCTGCGCCTCCAGATCCGCGGTGAGCGGAGGCCGCGTCAGGACGTCGTGTTGGTGGCGGTCGACAACAAGACGTTGTCCGTGCTCAACCGCCAGCCGCCATATCCCCGCTCCGTGCACGCGCGGATGATTGACTTCCTGCATCGCGCCGGGGCGCGGGTGATCGGCTACGACATCCAGTTCGTTGGCACCACCACGCCCGATCAGGACGGCCCCCTGATCGCGGCCGTCAAGCGCGCGCGTCCGATGGTGTTGGCCACCCATGACGTCGACGGGCCGCCGCTGCGAATTCCCGCCGGAGTGCGCAACGCCGCCAGCATCGGAGCCACCCTGGCCTCCGTGGGCGTCCCCACCGACTCTGACGCGGAGATCCGCCAGATCTACTTCGAGCCCGTCGAAGTCCTGGGTTTCGACGCCGCGGTAGCGGCGATGGCCCGCCAGGTCGATCCCGACAGCTTTCCCGGCGACTCGTTCTGGATCGACTTCGCTGGCCCGCCGGGCACCGTTCCCACGTACTCGTTCTCGGACGTGCTGCTCGGCCACATTCCGGCGAAGGCGTTCGCGGGCAAAGTGGTGGTGGTGGGCTACACCGACCCGATCCTCAATGACGTGTTCAAGACACCTGTTTCCGACACGGTCATGAGCGGCCCAGAGGTTCACGTCAACGCGATCGACACCATCCTTGACGGCTTTCCGCTGACGACCGCGCCGGGCTGGGGCAACGTACTGGTGCTGGTCCTCGCCGGCGTGCTGGTGCCGCTGGTCAGCGTCTTCCGGCGGGCCGGGTGGACGATCGCAGCAGCCTGCGCCGGGGTCGCGCTGCTCACGGTGCTGCTGCAGCTTGCGTTCAATGGAGGTCTGATCTTGAACGTCACCCGTCCCACGCTGGCGCTGGCGGTCAGCACCGTCGGCGCGGTCGCGGGCGCGTATGTGCTTGAGACGCGCGAGCGCCGCCGCATGAGGAACATCTTTACCCGCTTCGTGCCCCGGGACGTGGTCAACGACGTGATCGAGCGAACCGACGATGACCTGCGGTTGGGCGGCGTCCGGCGCGATGGCACGGTGATGTTCACCGATCTACGGGGCTTCACGACCTTCTCCGAGCAGCTTGAGCCAGAGCAAGTGGTGGGGGTGGTCAACCAGTATCTGAGTGAGATGACCGACGCCATCCTCCGGCACGGCGGAACGCTCGTGAGCTATATGGGCGACGGGATTATGGCCTTGTTCGGAGCTCCGCTGGAGCAGCCAGACCATGCCGACCGAGCGCTCCTCGCCACCCGCGAAATGATTGGCGTCCGACTGCCTCGCTTCAACCAGTGGCTGTTAGCCCACGGATTCGACAAGCAGTTCCGGATGGGCATTGGGGTCAACAGCGGCCAGGTCATGTCCGGCAACGTCGGGTCGATCCAACGATTGGAGTACACGGCGCTCGGCGACACCACGAACACCGCGGCCCGACTGGAGGCGATGACCAAGGGCACCGAACACCAAGTGTTCATCGCGGACTCGACTCGCCAGCGGCTGAGCGGCCAGAGCGACGACCTGGTGGCGTTGGGAGAGGCTGAGGTGCGGGGTCGCAGCGCGAAGATCACGCTATGGACGCTTCGCGAGGATCCGCCCGTCCAGCCCGCCGGCGCGTCCCCCGCCGGCGTGTCCGGCGTCTCGTCCTAGCCGGGGGCCGGGGCCATGGGGAGGTTCAACCGAGTGTTGGCCTGCACCACAGGCTTCGTATTGAGTTCGATCAGCACGTCGACGCGGAGCATGTGCTTGCGCTGCAGGAGCGCCCTGGTCTTGCGTGACAGCGCGATCTGCAGGATGACTGTGTGGTCGGGCTTACACACCAGGTCGGCGCCTCCGTAGGACCCAGACGGGACGCCGTCATTGACGGTGTTGTGCTCGAAGTCGTGCGGATAGATCGCCACCGCGCCGCGCGACGTTTCTCGACCGGTGCAGCGGACCGTTACCGCAGCGAGGCCCTGGTGGACGTTGACCCGGTGGTTCAGCACCTTGCACGGCGGCGTCCCCGGGCTGCCGCCAAGACCGCCCGCCTGCCGGCAGAACGTCCCGCACGGCGAGCGGTGGCGCGCGGGCTTTCCGACCGCCGTCGGGAGGGGCCCAAGCGCAAGGAAACCCGCGACCAACAGCACCAGAGCGCCCCCTCGCCTCAACATCTATCCGATTATCGCGGACGGGCGGCCGTGGCGCAAGCCGCCCGTCCGCGATTGGTTGTCGTCTATCAGGCGGCTGCGTGCGTGGCAGAGCGCTAGCTGGAGAAAGCGGCCCTCGGAGCATCGGATCGTCGCCGAAGCGCAAGTACTCTGCGGGGGCTACCGATGGGAGCGTGCCCGATGTAGTTGGCGGTTCGCGCGTCGGCCTCACCGTCGTCGTCGCGGGCGTTGAAGGCGTCGACCCAGTGGCGGGCGGCCAGCCGGTTCTCGGTCGACGCGGATTTGCTCAGGGTCTCGATGGTCATGTTTTGTCTCCTTCGGGGTCAGGCCGGGATGCCGGGAGGGCCGAGGATCTCCAGGCCGTATTCGGCGGCCGTCTTCATCACCAGCTCCATGTCGGGCGGGGTTGGAGGACCGGGCGGGAGCTCCGGGCCGGGGGCGGGCTCGCCCAGCGCGCGGACGAAGCCCGCGAAGTCGCCCGGCTCGGTGACCAGGAGGAACCGCGCCATCTCGGAGCGCACGATGAACGTGTGCGGGATGTCGCGCGGCCCGAGGACGAACGAGCCGGCTGGTGCGACGTGGGTCTCGCCGTCGACCCAGATCGTGAGCTCACCTTCGAGGACGTAGAACCACTCGTCCTCGTTGTGGTGGACGTGGAGCGGCGAACCGCTTCCGCGTGGGGCCGTCTGCTCGCTGACCATGGCGCCGTCGCCGGCCGCCTTGATCGTCGTCAGCCCGCCGAAGAACCAGAGGTGCTCGCCGGTGCCGGGCTGCTGTGCGATGGGGGTGAGAGTTGTCATGTGCGCAGCATGCTCCGCACCGGGCCGCGCGACCATCCCCCGCGCGCGGGGATCTTTCTTGCCCGCGGTGGGAGACTTGGGCGATGGCACGGTCCGTCGAAGCGCTGATCGACGAGATCGATCTCCTCGCGTCCAGGGGACTGCCGCGCAAGGAGTTCTTCGCCGAGCTGGCTCCTAGGGTGCGCACGGTGCTCGACAACGAGGCGAGCTGCTGGCACACGCTCGACCCGCACACGCGTCTGCTGACCAGCGACGACCCCGCGGAGCTGATCGGCCGCGGGATCCTCACCCCAGAGCAGGGCCCCGGCGCCGGCGAGCTGATCATCCGCAGCGAGTACATGATCGATGACGTCAACACGTTCGCCGGGCTCGCCGCCAAGCGGGTGCCCGTCGGGATCCTCGACCACGCCACCCGTGGCAATCCCGAGAGCAGCCCGCGGTACCGCGATCTCCTCCTGCCGCTCGACATCCCGCACGAGCTCCGTGCCGCGTTCGTCATCCGCGGTCGAGTCTGGGGCGCGGTCCACGTCGCCCGCCGCGGGTCGAGCGGCCCGTTCCAGCAGCAGCACGCCGACGCCCTCGCCGCGATCACCGGGGCGGTCGCACGCGGGATCCGCACTTCGCTGCGCTTCGACGCGGCTCGACGCATCAATGGGCTCGAGGCGCCCGGCCTTGTTGTCCTCGGCCCCGGCGACGCGGTGGAGATGATCACCCCGCCGGCCCGCGAGCTGCTCGCCTCGATCGCCGCCAGCGACATCCCCTACGCCGAGGACGACATGCCCGCCGCGGTTCTCTCCCTCGCGGGATTCGTCCCGTAGCGCGCCCCACGCGGCACAGGGAGGCGCGAACGTCGTCACAGTGCCGGCCGAGGACAGCTGGGTAACCCTCCACGCGTCCCGTCCGGGTTCGGCTTCCGACGGCCGCGTGGCGATCGTGATCGAGCGGGCCAGCGCGGCCCGCTCGGCAACCGTCCGCCTGGAGGCGTTCGGCGCCACCGCCCGCGAGCGTGAGGTCGCCACGCTCCTCGCACGCGGGCTGTCGCGCGTCGAGATCGCCGAGTCGCTGGTCGTCTCTCCGCACACAGTCGAGGACCACACCAAGAGCCTCTACAACAAGGTCGGCGTCGCTTCGCGCCAGGAGCTCGTCGCCCGGGTGTTCCTCGACGAGTACCTCCCCGAGGTAGCCCAGAGCACGCCGCTCACCTCCCGAGGACGCTTCGACCGCGTCTAGCCCCGATCGTGCGGTAAGCGCGCGGAGGTGACTTTGGGTGGCGGTCGGCGGTGTTCTGCCGGCTGTGGTGATGGTGAAGGTTGGCGGTTGGGGTCTCGAAGCGTTTGTTCGGGTGCGGCGGCTCGTGTTCGCCGCGGTTTCGGCCAGCGGTGATCGCGGCCGGTGGCCGGGGGGTCTGCTGGGGTGTGCGCGGCGCGGCGACTGGTGGTCAGCCGGCTGCGGCGGGAAGCGTCTCGAGCTTCTCGAATGCGGCCTTGAGCGCCGCGGTCCACGGCCACGCGGCTGGGAGGTGCAGCTTGCCGCGGCGGCCGGAGAACGCGAGCCGGGCGGCGATGTGGAACAGCCGGTAGCGCAGCCGTTTCGGTTCGGCTTTGGAGAGCTCGCCTTCGAGGCAGAGTGCTTGGGTCCAGACGAGCAGGTCGTGCGCGAGCATCACGACCTCCAACCACACCTCGTTGAGCGCGAACGCCTTGAACGGCAGCTTGGCCAGGCCGGTGTCTTTGTCATCGCGGATGCGGTCCTCGACCCGGGCGCGTTGACGGTGACGACGCTCGATCACGGCGATGTCGCCGTCGGTCTGGTCGGTCAGGATCGCTTGGAAGCGGTACCCGTCGTGGTCGGTGAAGCTCAGCTGCGCACCGGGATGCGGACGCTCACGCCGGACGATCACCCGGGACCCTTCCGGCCAGGAGCTGAGGTCGAGCAGGTGGGTGATCTCCACGACGTCACCGTTCTCGCGCTCGGTGTCGTCCTGATCGAACGCCGCAACCCAAGCATCCTCGGGGATCTGGAGGATCGCGGCGCGCACCTGCTCGGTCAGCTCGTAGCCGAACGAGAACCGCAGGTTCCCTTCATGGCAGTGATCGACGGTCTCGTGCGTCGCACCAGCCGAGTCTGCCCGGATCAGGATCTCGATCTTCTCGATCTGCTCGGCGGGGATCTGCGCAAGCGCACGGTCGATCACCGATTTGTGGTCTGCGGCGGTGTTCGAGCCGGCGTTCCCCGGTCGCAGCAGCATCGCGAACGCCTCGCGGGTCTCGTCCGCGTACGCGCCCAGCGGATGGAACCCGTACCCGTGCTTGTAGTTCCCGGCCGCTTTCTCCTTCTCCGAGTGCGCGGTGATCAGCGTCGCGTCGATGTCGATCGTCAATCGCTCCGGCGCGCCGTGCAGCTCCCAGAAACGTGCCCGCGCCCTTGCGTGCGCGTCCCGGACAGCATCCAGCAGCCCCGGCGTCGACGCGATCCTGTCGACCGTCCTAAACGCGGTCGAGTCGGACGCCACCGCTCCGAACAACGCCTCCTGATCCCGGGTCGCGCCCAAGTCCGAGACGCACTCGCCGCCATCGGCAACCATCACCGCCAGATCCCGGATCACGACTCCCGGGTCATGACCACGACGCCGCTGCTTGAGCCCGGCCATACCCACCGACAACGCGCTCGTGAGCCCCACTCTGTCCGCGACCCGCCCCAGCAACGCGGCCCCCGCGTGCGACACCAACCCCGCTCCGTCCGCCGTGACTTCTACGGTTACCGGGCGTCCATCACGCATCACCCTCAAGGTGAAACCTCCAAGCTCGGGATTCAGGAACTCGCAATCCCAAGAATCCCTGCTCAGCCGGACGACTTCGCGCCCCCGAACCCCGGGGGCGCGAGTCTTACTGCACGATCCGGGCTAGCGTCCGAGTCCACATACAGCGATGCGCCGGAACGGCTGATTTCACAACCTCCCTTCCGCATCGCGCCACCTGGCCGTCCAGCACGCCGAGCAAGGCCCGCATCGGTTCCGCGGCGTCGTAACCGGGCCCGCGAGCGAAGCCTCCCTCCAGAGGGGTGCAGGGACTGTGCCTGATCGAACGTGCCTCTACAGCGCCGCGCGTGGTCCTTGCGACGAGCACGGGGCCGCGTTTCGCTCCTCGTTGCGGATCTGCTTTGGCTCCGGCGCGGGAGGGTCGGCTCGTGAAGGACAGCGACGCAACATCGCCCTGATTGGTCGTGCCACAGTCGGGCGGTTGAGCGAGTCTGGCTGGGTGAACGGAGGCGGGTCAGTGGTGGGTGCGGAAGATCGGCCAGCCGATCTCGGTGTCCCACTCGTCGGAGTTGGCGGTGTCGGTGATGCCTCGTAGGTAGTTCTCGCGTAGTGGGCCGTCGACGCTGATCTCGTGCTTGATCACGTATGCGCCGAGTTTTCCGTAGGTGAGGTCGATATCGCTTAGGGGGCCGTGGTGGCGGGTGACCGCGAGCTCGGCGCCGGGAATCAGCAGTGAGACGACCCGTCCCATCGGTTTGACGATGCCGTGGGTCGGGATGAACACGGTCGCCTGGCCGCGGCTGTGTTGGAAAATGTCGCTCGCGTACACGCCCCCGGCTGGGCCGCTGGCGGTGAGGCTCTGCGCCCGGAGGGTCGCGTGGAGCTCGCCGAGAGCCTCCTTGCCACCAGCCGAAGATGTCGTCGCGATCGACGGTCTGTTCGATGGCGATCGCCGGGGTCGCCTCGACGGTGCGGTGCTCGATCGGCTGCGGCGCCTGGGGTTGCAGCAGGTCGCGCAGCTCGCCGACGGCCTCACGGGTCTGGGCGAGCTCGAGTTCGAGCCGATCGAGGTGCTCGACGATCAACCGGTTGCGCTCCTCGGAGTCCGGCGCGGCGAGAACAGACTTGACATCCGCGACCGGCATCTGCAGGCCCCGGAGTCGGCGGATCACCTGGGCGATCGGGATCTGGTCCTCGGAGTAGTAGCGATAGCCGTTGTCCGGGTCGACTTCGCTCGGCTCGAGCAGCCCGACCTCGTGGTAGTGGCGCAGTGTCTTGACGCTGAGGTGCGAGGCCCGGGAGAAGTCGCCGATCGTGACGCGCGTTCTCATGGTCGCAGTATCGACCCTCCCCCTGCCGGAGGGTCAAGTCGACATCTGGCCCTTGACTCTCCAGTGGGTGGACGCCGCAACGTTCTCGGTGTCGCCGTCCCGACGGCCACACGACCACAAATCAGGAGGCTCCGATGAGCAACACCAGCAGCATCTCAGGACTCGAACGGGTCCCGGACGTGATCCGCCGCTACTTCGCGCTCGACGCCAAGCGCGAGATCGACTCGATCGTGGCCCTGTTCAGCGATGACGCAACGGTCGTCGACGAGGGCGAAACGCGTCACGGGACCACCGCGATCCGCGCCTGGCAGACGGGCCCGGCGTCGCAATACACCTACACCACCGATGTCCTGGGCACCGACGCGCTCACCCCGGACCGGTTCGTTGTCACGGGCCGGCTGACGGGCAACTTCCCCGGCGGCACCGCCGAGCTGAAGTGGGACTTCACCGTCGCCGGCGACCGAATCAGCCAGCTCCTCATCGCACCATGACGAGCGCATCGAGCGTCCAGACCGAGAATCTCGCCGGCACGCACGCGCTCGTCAGCGGCGGCACACGGGGAACCGGCGCCGCCGTGGCCGCACGCCTGAAAGCCGCCGGGGCACACGTCACCGCGATCGGCCGGCACGCCGGGGAGCACCTCGCCGCGGACGAGTTCCTCCCCGCCGACATCACCACCGGCGAGGGGACCGACAACGTGATCGAGCAGATGGCCCACAACGGCGGCGTGGACATCATCGTCCACGTCGCCGGCGGCGGCGCATCCGCCCCGTCCGGCGGGTTCGCGACGCTCACCCCAGAGCTATGGCACCGCACCCTGCAACTCAACCTTCTGGGAGCAGTGCGCATCGATCGCGGTCTGATCCCAGCGATGATCCAAACCGGGGCCGGATCGATCGTCCACATCACCTCGATCCAACGGAAAATGCCCCTCCACGACGCGACACTCGCCTACGCGGCGGCCAAAGCCGCACTCACGACCTACAGCAAAGGCCTGGCCAACGAACTCGCCCCCCACGGCATCCGCGTCAACACCGTCTCACCCGGCTTCATCCAAAGCGGCGGAGCCGAACGACTGATCGCAACCATCAGCCAAGGACACCAGATCGACCGTGACGAGGCACTGCAAAGGATCATGGACTCACTCGGCGGGATCCCGCTCGGCCGACCCGCACGCCCAGAAGACGTCGCCGAACTCGTCGCCTTCCTGGTCTCCGACCGCGCCTCAGCCATCACAGGCGCCGAACACATCATCGACGGTGGAACGATCCCAACCATTTGAGCCCAGCCAAGAATCCAACACGGCCTCTGGCGCCCCAGGAATCCGCACTGCAACGCGCGGCAGGCGGGGCTCTGCGCCTGCCTCCGACAGCGCCACGCTGGTTCGGGCCGTGAGGGCGTCCGACTAACTGTGTAGGCGGACACCCTCTTGTCGGGGGAGACGCGCTGTCCGCGCAAAGCTGGAAAGCCTACGTCGGCGAAGAGGTGCCTGTCGCGCGCTGAAAGGAGGTTCCGGTGACGGCCGGCCCGTGTCTAGCTTGAGTCACGCCCTGACAGGTCCGAATGCGCCGTTGGGCTGGTCTTGGACCTGCGCTTCGGTTCCGCGATCGTGAGCGGGGCTGTTGCCCGATAGCGCAATCCGGGTCGCGGGGTCAGACCACTTCCATGCGTACCAGACGGCAGCCGCCGATGTGGCGATCAATATCAGTGAGAAGAACAGATAGGCCAAAGTCGGCGTTCCGACGAATAGCGTCACGATCTGAACCGCGGTCAAGAACGCGCCGGCTGCGATGTTGGCCCGGCGATTTGCCCGGTACCGCAATACACGAGACAGGACGACCATCGAGATCGAAATCTCGATGAGGACGCCGGCTCCGAGTAGGAATGCTTGGGTGTAATGCACCTTCGCGTGGTGGTTAATGAACACGCTGTAGTAGAGCGTGGTGATGTCGATGTAGGCCGCGTTGAACATGTAGAAGATCCAGAGCAACGAGAGCCTCGAACCCGTGTCCAAATTTGTTGTGTGCGATGCGGTCATTGTTGGTCTCTTCCGTTCGTTTTGGTTGGGCTCTCGAGCATTGCGACCTCTGGAGCAAGACCCCGCATGGCTACCTGCCTTCCCCGCAGAAGGGGCGAACGCCAAGACCCGACCATCGCAACTTAGTCTCAGTGCAGAGCGCTGGATATGGCCCGTTCGGACCTGGTTGAGGGGCCCGTTCAGGCCCCCTCTGGGGAGTAGGAATGCGACCCGAACATCCACTCGCCGGCTCACCCGCGCGTTATCGGCACCCGCGCCGGGTATAGATGCTCCGAGTAGACGATCTCGGGGGATCGGGATTGGTCCCGAGTATGCCCGCGCAACACGACTCGACGCAGCACCCGCAGCCGATCACGGTTGTCGTGGTCGACGACGAGCCGATGATCCGCGGGGCCCTGGCTCAGACACTGACGGCTGGCGGGCTCGACCTCGTCGGTGAAGCCTCCAGCGCGCAAGACGCCCTCCGGCTCGTCGTTGACGTCCGCCCCGACGTCGTGCTGATGGACCTCCGGCTTCCCGACAGCCCGGGTGTGCGCGCGATCGAGCAGCTCGCTCTGCTGGCCCCCGCCTCGCGCATTCTGATCCTCACCCGCACCGAGCAGAACCGCGTGGTCGAAGCGATCGTGGCCGGCGCCAGCGGCTACATCCTCAAGACCGCGCCCCCCAAAGCGATCATCTCCGCGGTCAGAGCCACCGCCGCCGGAGAATCAGTCATCTCCTCCCAGATCGCCGGGAAACTACTGCAGCGCATCCGCGAACGCGACATACCCGTCACCACCGCCAGCGACAACGCCGCGAGCGCGATCCGCTCCGTCCTGACCGAACGCGAACTGGAGATCTTCGAACGGCTCGCCAGCGGCAGAAGCAATCACGACATCGCCCACGAGCTCTCGCTCAGCACCAACACCGTCCACAACCACATCGCCAGCATCCTCGCCAAACTCCACCTTGACAACCGCATCCAAGCAGCGGTCCAAGCCGTACGCAGCGGCATCTCCTAACCAGCTACGCGTGACGTCTTCGCTGCGGTGGCCTATCGGAACACCGCGATCGACCGCGACGCGGTACCGGACGCGCGTGATCGCCAAAGCAGGACCCGCCGACCCCGCAGGTCGCCCGACCTGCTCGTCGCTAGGAGCACGTCTACGCACGCCTGTTCCGTTGCCTTCCGATCGTGCTGCGTTCAAGCCGCGGGACCCGAATGCGATCGTCGCGCCGGCCGAGGCGCTTGATCGCGTCCGTGGCGAAACGCTCGTCCGGCCTGGCAGAGGCTGATGCCTCCCAATCGCCGAACCGCTCATGAGTTCTGGACAGCTCAAGAAGCGAAAGCGGTCGCCGGCGGCTTCCGCGGTTTCCGCGCGCCGGGCGGGACACGCGAGGGTGGCGAGATGATCCGGCTGCGTCCGACGCCGGTGGGTGATCGATTTGGCGGTTGGGCGTGGCTACCAGCGATCGTGTACGAGCGGCCGAAGCAGCCGGTCGTACACGTCCTGGACGCCGGCCAGCTGGTCGTCGCGTAGCCGCGGCAGCGCGGCGCTGGCGGCGTTGCCGCGCACCTGCTCGGGATTGCGCGCCCCGGGAATGACCGTGCTGACCCCAGGCTGGTCGATCACCCAGCGCAGCGCGAACTGACTCAGCGGCACACCGGGGTCGAGCATCGTCCTGAGCTCGCGGACGGCGGCCAAGCCGACCTCGAAGGAAACACCGGCGAACGTCTCGCCGACGTCGAACGCCTCGCCATGACGGTTGTAGCTGCGATGGTCATCGGAGGCGAACACCGTGCGCTCGTCGTAGCGTCCGGAGAGCAGCCCGGATGCGAGCGGAACGCGCGCGATGATCCCGACGCCGGCCTCCTGAGCCGCGGGCAGCACCTCCTCAAGCGGCTTTAGGCGAAAGCAGTTGAGGATGATCTGGACGGTCGCCACGTGTGGGCGCGCGATCGCCGCGATCGCTTGGGCGCAAGTCTCCACCGACACGCCGTAGGCGCGAATCCGCCCCGCGCTCACCATCCCGTCCAACGTCTCGAATACGGCATCGTCTTCGAATACCGGGTCGGGCGGGCAGTGGAGCTGGACGAGATCAAGCTGTTCGACATCGAGGTTGGCGCGAGAGCGATCGTTCCACTCGAGGAAGTTCCGCCGGTTGTAGTTCTCAGGCAGCTGCTCGACCCGGCGCCCCATCTTGGTCGCGATCAGCACCTCGGGATGGCGCCGGTGCAGCTCACCGCAGAACTGCTCGCTGCGCCCATCGCCGTACGCGTCCGCCGTGTCAAAGAAAGTCACGCCCTCCTCGATGGCCGCCTCAAGCGTCGCGCGCGCGTCGTCGACAACGACAGAACCCCAGTCGGCACCGAGCTGCCAGGTGCCCAGTCCGACAACGCTGACACTGCGACCCAGCCGCTCGATAGTGCGCTGCTCCATCCGCGCGCAATCCTGCCAGACCGACGGGAACCGCTCCAAGTCGACGAGCTAAGCCGCCCGGCCTCTGGAATCGCCGGATGCGACGCAGGTGCCCTCGTATTCGCCCCGGTCGAGGCCAATCGCGACTCCGGACACGGCGAAGTCCCTCGGGCGCGCCGCCGCACCCGCTCTTACGCCCCGGCCGCTTGCCCGCCATCAGATCGGCGGCCAGCACCACCCAGTAGCGGACGTCCCGATGGTCGTGGTTGCGCTCGCCCGTGCGACCCGGGCGGCGGGCGACCGCTCTCGTGGCAAAGGCATAGCGAGACCGGAGCGGCCGCGAGAGCCGAAGCAGTCGTGCCAGCCCAGCCCGCGCACGTTTGGATGTGGGCGGGAGCGACAGCCCGGCGTCGCGGGCGCTGACGATTGCCCTGGTCGTCGGTCGTGCGGCGCGGGAGCTTGCTCAGCGCCTCGCGGCGGGCGAGGCTGAGCAAGCAGCATGTCAGCTGCGCGCTCGGTTCTGTTTCCCGATTGGCGGAGCACCAGCCGCAGTCGCCCGTCGCGATGACGACGAGGTCGTGAGGCCGGCCGACTTCCGCAACGTCGCGCGGAATCAGCAGCCGGGCGCTGTCCACGAGACGACTCCTGCTCGTCCCGAGCGACAGCGACCCCGAGGTCAGTTCCGCTTCGACCGGATCGTTTACAGCAACGTTGCAAACTACGCCGCCGGCCAGACTTCCCTCTTGGGCGGAGCAGCCATCTCGTTGGTGCCGCCCGAGACGCCGCTCGTCTTGCTCAGAGGCAGGCACGCGGTCGGCGTGCTCGTGGACTGCCGTTCCGCCGGCGAAAAGCAGTAGCGACTCGAGGCTCGAGCAGCCGGTGGCAGACTGCTGGATGAGCCCCGGGCAGCAGTGATCGCCGGCGCCGCTCGCGTCCCGTACGTGAGGCGGCCGCTCGCGGGCATGAGCTCACTCATTGAGAGGACCGAACTGGTCCTCGGTGGGCTCCGCTCAACAGAACCACGGCTCGGTGAGCCGTGGCCTCCCCTCGGTCGATCCTATTGGGATGGCCTGCGGCTCCGGGCCGCCCGTCTCGCCGGTCGCCTCGCGCACCGCCGCGCGGATGCGCGCGAATGTCAGGCCCGTCGCCTCGTGCCCGGCGGCGCTCTGCTCGACCAGCGCGCTGAGGCGGCCCTGCAGCTGGTCGGCTGCCGGGTCCGCCGACCGCCACGGGTAGCTGAGTCGTGGGGCTTGGTAGGGGCCGAGGTGCTCGCGCAGGTCCTCGCGTTTCAGCAGAAGCGAGCCCTCGGGCACGAGCAGCCGGATCGTGTACTGCACCGGGTCGACGTTGGCTACCAGGTCGTGCGCGGCGACGAAGTCGATGATCTCTAGCACGTCACGCGGGGTCGTCCACGGGGTGAAGGGCATAAATGAGGGCCGCATCTCGATTCCGTGCCCGCGCAGCAGGTCGAGGGCGAGCACCGCCTCGGCGGTTGTGTGGCCCTTCTCGAGGCGCGCGAGGATCTCGTCGTTGACGCTCTCCAGCGCGCAGACGACGAACAGGCAGCCCGCGGTGCTCATCTCCTCCCACACCCCGGCGTGCTCGAGCACGTGCTCGACCTTTGTCGTGCAGTCGAAGGTCAGCTCCGGTCGGCGCTCGTGCAGCGCGCGGACGATCGCTAGAGAGTGGCGCCAGCCGTTAAGGAAGTCGGGGTCGCCGAACGTGATATGGCGAGCGCCCATGCCCGCCAGGCGCTCGACGTCACGCAGGACGGTCTCGGCCTGCACGACGCGGATGCGCCCGTCGTAGACGGTGGGGACAGGGCAGTGCCGGCATCGATGCACGCACCCATGGCTGGCTTCCACGTACCCGACCAGCCGCTCCTCCCCGCCCACCGCCAGGCGGGCGTAGCGCTCGAGTCCGGGCAGCAGCTCGCGCGCCGGCAGGTCGAAGGTGCCGCGCTGCAGGTGGATGATCGGCCGTCCGGCGGCCGGGGCGGGCGCCCACGGGGCCGCCAGCTCGTCCACCCAGGCCGTAAGCGCGGGCTCGTACTCGCCGGCGATCGCGCGCGCGGCGAGCTCACGCTCTACCAGCTCGCGGCTGACCGTGGCGTAGAGCCCGTAGAAGCAGATCGGCAGCTCGGGGTGCTCGCGGCGCACTCGGCGGCCGGCGCTGAGCGCCAGCCGCATGGCGGTGTGCATCGGCACCGAGAAGCCGACCGCCTGTGTCCACTCAAGCGCGCCGCGGTCCCACGGCTGCACGCTCAGATCCAGGCAGCGGACGTCGTGCCCGGCGCGGCGCAGCGCGGCCGCCGGCGAGGCGACGTGCAACGGCTGGTGGCCCAGCTCGTAGGTGGAGATCAGCAGGACGCGCACGGGTGACCCACGCTAGCGCGCGTCGACCGGCTCGGGGGCGTGCGGCTCGATCCGGATCCGAAGGCGGCCGTGCGCGGCGCGCAGGGAGCGCTCGACCGCGTCAGCGCTCGCCGCGCGCGCGAATATGAAGCCTAGGTAGCGGTCGCCGTCGGGCAGCGGCACGACGGGGCGGCCGCGGGCGATCGTGATCTCCACCCCGCCGATGCCCTCCACCGCCCGCGCCTCCTCCTGCCCCTCGACCGCCCGCAGCACGCCAGCCTTGGGGATCGGGATCATCATCACGCCAGACGCCGTCGACTCCCGCGCCAGGTCCTCGAGCCCGAGGCCCAAGGCGTGGCGAAGGATCACCTGCTCCAGGCTGACGCCGGCGCCGAATCGCAGCGCGCGGGAGCACAGGCCGCCGATCGACCGGGCCGCTAGCTCCAGGACGCTCACGCGCTCGCCGTCCACGCGCAGCTCGGCGTGGACCGGTCCCTCCCGCAGCCCCAACGCCCGCGCCGCCCGCGCAGTGACTGCCTCGACCTCGTCCAGGACGTCGGCCGGGAGCCGCGACGGCGTCACGTACAGCGTCTCCTCGAAGTACGGCCCCTCGAGCGGGTCGGGCTTGTCGAAGACCGCCAGCACCTCCAGACAACCTCCCCGCAGTAGCCCCTCGATCGCCACCTCCACGCCCGGCAGGTAGCTCTCCAGCAGCAGCGGAGCGCCGGGCGGCTCCTGAGCGGCGGCGAGAATGCCCCGGACGCGCTCGGCGGTTGAGCGCGCCTGCTCGCCGTCATCCGCCCGGATCACCCCGCGGCTGCCCGACAACGCGAGCGGCTTGATCACGCAGGGAAGGCCCACCTCGCGCGCCACGGCCGCGACGTCGGCTCCGCAGGCCAGCAAGGCGAAGCGCGGCTGCGGGACGCCGGCCTCCGCGAGCGCCCGGCGCATCGCCGCCTTATCGCGCGTGCGGGCGACGGCTCCCGGCGGGTTGTGGGGCAGCCCGAGGCGCTCGGCGCCGAGCGCGGCGGCCATCACGCCCTGGTCGTCGACGCCCACGACCGCAGCGAACGGGGTCTCCCGGGCACGCTCGGCGATCTGGCCCGCCGCCAGTGCCGGGTCCGACAGGCGCAGAGTGAGCGCACGTTCGCCCATCGCCGCCGACATCGCCGACATCGCCGCCCGGCGCTCAGACGCCACCGTGACCGCGACGCCGAGCTCCCGCGCCGCTGCAAGGAAGTCCGGCGCCCGGTAGGTGGCCGACGGCAGGATCAGGAGCAGGCGGTCCACGGCGCTATCGTAGATGGGTGCTCGACTCATCCCCAGCCCTCCTCGCCGTCACGGCATCGGCCCTCGAGCGGATCGGCGCGTTCCGCGCGACCACGCCCGACCCCGCCAGCCGCGTGCTGTCCGTACGGGTCACGGGCACCGCCGACGGCGAGTACGTCTGCGCGCTGTCGCTCGAGCCGCAGGCTCAGATCCGGTCCGGCGACGCCGTGCAGCACGAGGGCGATCTAACCATCGTGGTGGCCGGCGAAAGCGTCGACAAGCTGCGCGGGGCCACGGTCGACTGGAGCGAGAACCGGCTCGGCGGCGGGTTCGTGGTTGTCAACCCGAACAAGCCGGCGCCCCAGCCGCTCGCCCTTCCGACCCTCCCGATGAGCCCGGGAGCCGGCCGCCCCGGCCCCCCGCCGGGTCCACCGCGGCCGTCGCCCACAGGCGGGCTGGACACCGATCTCGCGCGTCGCGTAATGGCCGTGCTCGACCGCGACATCAACCCGAGCATCGCGAGCCACGGCGGGCACGCCGAGCTCGCCGCCGTCGAAGGCGCCACGGCCTACCTACGCCTAGGCGGCGGATGTCAGGGCTGCGGCATGGCCACGGTCACGCTCAGCCAAGGGATCGAGGTTGCGATCACCCAGGCGGTGCCCGAGATCATCCACGTCGTCGACGTCACCGACCACGCCTCCGGGACCAACCCCTATTTCGAGCCCGCCAAGAAATAGCCGGGCACCATCGTCCGGACGGCCAGCTCGATCGAGCTCTCCGGCTTGGCCCCCCTCACGACCGCGCGTCCGGCGGCAGCACGTATCGTCGCGGCGCAGAGGCGTTCATTTCACCCCTGCCATTGACGCGCCCGCCGTGCAAGGCCGCCTCGGGCGAAGGCAGGAGCCGGCGCCTCGGGGGTTGCCCGTCGTGGGCGAGGATCCAGGCCAAGATCGATTGGGAGTCGGCACCCTCAGCGAGGATCGCGGCACGCTCGATCACCCTCCCGCCGCTTTGATCTTCCCTCGACAGGCGCGTGACCAGTTTGCGAATCGTCTCGTCGTCGATCATCCGAACGCATATCGCCGTTCAGCAAGCAGGAGACGCCAAGGACGCCTGCGTCCGCAGCCAGTCTGGACTTAGAGCTGCATCGACCACCCCGACGGTGCGGGAGCCACTCGAGCGCGTCACTGACCGCCTCGCAGCCGGCGGCCTCCTGAGCCCGGTTCAGCGTCTGTGCGACGGCGCTCTTGTGACGTTCCTCCTGGCCACTCGATTGCTTCGGGGCGATCGGGTCAGAGCGGGTGGGATTCTCTCTGGTCATCGCTGCCCTTATGGTGGGCCTTGGGCAGGTGGCCCAACGTGCCGGCACCGAGGGTCTTGACAACCCGCGGTGATCTGGCGGCTCCGGACAAGACGCGGAATTGAGGGGCTCCTGACGGATGCATATGGGCGCGACTGTTTGGGCCGCACGTCGGCGCCGATCACCCACGCCCACGAAACGCGGCGCTTGACCCGGACGGGCTCGCCCGGCAACCACGCAACCAATCCGGGGCAAGCCCCAGAACCCCAACCATCACACGGCTCACGGCCCCCCACCCTTCCCGCGAACCCGCCCGCCCGTTAACAACTGTCAGCCAACCCTCTTGACACCAGCCGACCCTCATGGATGATGTCATGAAGGGCCGGGCGGGCTCCGGCGGTCCGGGCGGGCGTGCGCCGTCCGGGCGGCAGGAAGTCGGCCCTCCGCCCCGAACTGCAAGCTTTGAGACCGTGCGGATGATCGCCGCGCGGCCGGACAATTCGAGACGGAGGTACCGACCGTGAGTAACCCTACGCGTTGGGTCGGCGTCGACCTGCACCGCCGGCGCTCGCAGATCGCGATCATTGACGAGCACGGAGAGCTTGCGCTCTCGCGCCGGATCGTCAACGACCGCGGCACGTTCCGGGAGTTGCTCGGCGACCCGGACGGGACGCACGTGGCGCTCGAGGCGACCTACGGCTGGGAGTGGCTAGCCGACCTGCTCGAGGAGGCAGGCTATGACGTACATCTGGCCCACCCGTTGCGGACGCGGGCGATCGCCGCGGCGCGCGTGAAGACCGACGCGGTCGACGCGAAGACACTCGCGCACCTGCTGCGGACCGGGCTCCTGCCCGAGGCGTACATCGCCCCGCCCGAGCTGCGTGACCTGCGCGAGTTGCTGCGCCACCGCGCCGTGCTGACCAGGATGCGCACCGCGGTCAAGAACCGCGTGCACGCGCTGCTGGCCCGCCAAGGTATCCGCCAAGAGCACGCCGACCTGTTCGGCAAGGCCGGCCGCGAGTTCCTCGCCAGCCTCGAGCTGCCCGAGGGCTCCCGCCGGCGGCTGGACAGCCTGATGGCGCTGATCGGTGACTTCGACCGTGAGATCACCGCCACCACCCGCGAGATCGACGCGCGCGCCAAGACCGACGAGCGCGTCACGGTCCTTTGCCAGCTCCCCGGCGTCGGGCGCTACACCGCGATGCTGATCATCGCCGAGGTCGGCGACGTGTCGCGCTTCCCCACCGCCCGACACCTGTGCGCCTGGGCGGGGCTCGCGCCGACCGTCCGCAGCTCCGACGGCAAGGCGCGCCTGGGGCACATCTCCCGCCAAGGCTCCCCGGCGCTGCGCTGGGCGCTGACCGAGGCCGCGCAGAAGATCCCCACCGGCGGCGGTCCGCTGCGGGCGATGTTCGAGCGGATCGCCAAGCGCCGCGGGCGCAAGATCGCCAAGGTCGCGGTCGCCCGCCAGATCCTCACCCTCTGCTACTACGGGCTGCGCGACGGCGAGATCCGCTGCCTCAAGAACCAGCCTGACACCGACGACCACCACGACGAGCTGGCCCAGGCCGCATGACCAACGCCAGCTCACACCAGACTTGCGCTCACGAGGGCGCGAGGTGCATGCTCGGGCGAGCTCGCTCCTGTGTCTGGCCTCCTTCTCGACATCGATAAGGACGGCCGTGAGGTTGATTGAGCCCCCGAGCACCGCACGACACTCTGGTCCGCCCCGCGCGACCGAATGGATGACTGGAGCCTCCTCCCAAGCCGCAACGCAGTCAGCGAACCGGCGCCCGACCTCCAGAGCCCCATGACCACCACCACGCTCCCTGCCAGACTCACCCGCCCGCGTCAAGCGCCCACAGCCGGCGCCGATCACCCACGCCCGCACGTACCGCGCTTGACCCGGACGAGCTCGCCTGGGCAACTGGGCAACCAATCCGGGGCAAAGCCCCAAAACCCCAATCAACCAAGGCGATCCATGCCTCACCGCAACCAACCTGCCACTCCGAAAGTCAAAGACATCAAATCGCCGCTTGACAACACCCGGCCCTTCATGGATGACACAGGACGTCTCGGTCGCTTGCTCCGCGCCGCGACGCGCCAGTTGGTTCTCGGTTCAGGGGCGACGTAACGGGCCTAGGTGCGCTGCACGTCGAGCTTCAGGAAGTGCGTGGCGCACGAGATGCACGGGTCGTAGTTGCGGATTGCCTGCTCGCACTGCCACTGCAGGTCGTCGTCAGAGAGGTCCAGGTGGCCCGCCACGAACCCGTACAGGTCTTCCTCGATCGCGCGCTGATTCTGAGATGTGGGTGGAACGATGCGCGCGTTCCGGATGGCGCCCGAGGCGTCGATCTCGTAGCGATGCCAGAGGATCCCGCGCGGGGCCTCGCTGACTCCGCAGCCAACGCCATCGCGCGGCTCGAGCGCGATCGCCGGGGGGTCGGGCTGCTCATAGGCATCGATCAGGCGCAACGCCTCTTCGATCGCATACAAGAGCTCCACTCCACGCACAATGATGCTCTGGAAGGGGTTGCGACACGACGGCCCGAGCCCAGCGTTGCGAGCGGCCTCACGCGCCATCGGCGACAGCGTGTCGAAGGCGAGGCTGTAGCGCGCGAGTGGCCCGACCATGTACGAACCGCCGTCACGCAGCCGACTGTGCAGGGCATTGGAGTGCGGCACGTGCTCCTCGACAAAATGCTCGTCAAAGGCCTCGGCCGGGATGTCGAGACCGCTGCTTGAAATGATCCGTCCTCGGTCGATCGGGTAGCGTCCGTCGTCATCCTGAAGCGCGACAAACTCGTAGTCGCGCTCGAACTCGGGCATCGTGAGCGTGCCGGTGAGGGCGATCGTCTGGAGTGTCTCCTCGAGCGCGCGCTGCAGCGGCTCGACGAGCGGCTGCAATTCCTCCCGGCTGGGAGCGCGATAGAACCCGCCGGTCCGCGGGTTGATCGGATGCTCCGCTCGGCCGCCGAGGGTGATCAGCAGCTTATTGCCGGCTTTGCGCGTGGCCAGCCCGCGCTCAACCAGCGCTGGATGGTCAGCGGCCATGTGAATCGCGCTTTCGTAGCCCAGGAAATCAGGCGCATGAAGCAGGTATATGTGCAATGCGTGGCTCTCGATCCACTCCCCGCAATACAGCAGCCGGCGCAACTCACGGATCGGACCGTCGACGGTGACACCGCACGCCTGCTCAATCGCGAGCGACCCACTCGTCTGGTAGGCAACTGGGCAGATGCCACAGATGCGGGCCGTGATGTCGGGGACTTCGGTGTAGGAGCGCCCTCTCAAAATTCCCTCAAAGAAGCGCGGCGGCTCGTAGATGCGCAGTTGCACCTCGAGCACGTCCCGCCCACGGATGCGGACGCTCATCGCGCCCTCCCCCTCGACGCGGGCAAGAGCGGCGACCTTGATGCGACGGCTTCGAGGCTGCTGCTCAGGCACGATTGTCATGGCGCTCACTCTCGCGTCGGAAGGCGGGTGCGGCGGCGTTGAACGTCCGGTACACGCGAACGAGGTCGACGTCGTCCACGTCGAGCTTCCGGAACCACGTGGTCAGAGAGCTGGCATTCGGCGACTCCATCGGCCCGAAGCACCCGTAGCAACCGCGGTTGAACGACGGGCATATGGCTCCGCAGCCTGCATGAGTCACGGGACCAAGGCACGGCGTGCCGTGGGCAACCATGACGCACACGTTCCCGCGCAGCTTGCATTCCTGGCATACGCTCGAGGCGGGAATGGCCGGCTTGCGCTTGCCGAGCGCAGCGCGAACCACCTCCAGCAACTGATACTTGTTTACCGGACAGCCCTGCAGCTCGAAGTCAACAGGCACATGAGCACTGATCGGCGTGGAATACTCCAGCGTATGCACGTACTCAGGTGAGGGATAGACCGCCGTCACCAGGTCCTCGACGTCAGTGAAGTTGCGCAGGCCCTGAATCCCGCCCGCGTTGGCGCACGCGCCGATCGTCACCAGCCGCCGCGAGACTCGCCGTACCCGGTGGATGCGCTCTGCGTCCTGCTCGGTGGTGATCGACCCTTCCACCAACGACAGGTCATACGGCCCCTCGACCTCCGCTCGCGATGCCTCGAGGAAATAGGCGATGTCGACCTGACCGACGAGCTCCAGCAACTCATCTTCACAACTGAGCAAGCTCAGCTGACAGCCGTCGCAGGAGGAGAACTTCCAAACGGCCAGCTTCGGCTTCACAGCGAGCTCTGTCATAGCTCTGGCACCCTCAGCCAGGGCTCGATCTCGTCGTAGCGGACCACCGGCCCCTCGCGGCAGATGAACCTCGGTCCGAACTGGCAGTGACCGCACTGGGCGATCGCACAGTGCATGTTGCGCTCCATCGAGATGTACAGACGCTCGGCTGGAAGGTTGCGCGTTTTCAGACTCAGAGCGACGAACCGCAGCATGATCTCCGGGCCACACGCCATCGCGA
This sequence comes from uncultured Solirubrobacterales bacterium, assembly GCA_963841535.1. Classification (GTDB taxonomy): domain Bacteria; phylum Actinomycetota; class Thermoleophilia; order Solirubrobacterales; family Solirubrobacteraceae; genus Palsa-465. Next base: position 188,008 of record CAWJDF010000009.1, read on the forward strand.
TCGTGTTCTCCGGATCGAATGACGCCAGCTCGACAAGCTTCGTTACCACCCCGACCTTTCCGTGCCAATCCAACGCGGCAACGTCGACGATCACGTCGATATCCAGGTCGTAGCGCCGCCGCCATTCCTCGAACTCGTTCACATACAGCAGCTCGCCTGCCGACCGGCCGCCGTAACAGATGATCACGCGCTCATACTCGTGCCGATGCGCGAGGAGGTGGTGGATCGCTGGCCGAAGCGGCGCCAGTCCCAGACCGCCGGCCACGATCAGCACGTCGCCGGCCGTCGCCTGCGCCAATGGCCAAGTGCTGCCGAACGGGCCCCGCAGTCCGACCACATCACCCGGCTCGAGCGCGCACAGCGCGCCGCTCACCCCTCCAACCGCGCGTACCGTGCAGCGCAGGGGGTCGAGAATCGTGGCTTCGCCGCTGAGCGAGATCGGTATCTCGCCGACTCCGAAGGCGTACAGCATGCCGAACTGGCCGGGAGCGAACAGTGGCAGCTCCTGCCCGGGCAGCGGCTCGAGCGCGACCGTCCACGTGTCGTGAGTCTCGCGACGCCGGCTGAGCACCCGATGGGGGTGCGGCGTCATGGCGCCCACGGCGGGCGTGAGCGGCTCAGCTGACGCTGACGCTGCCATACACGTCGAGTAACTGAAGGCGGGTCGCGTGGAGACGCTCGACGATCACCGACGTGAAGCTGCGCATAAGCTCATAGCCCAGCTCGGCGTCCTCCGCAGAGCGACGGCGCAGCGCCGCGGCGTCGAACTTGATCGCCCGGGTCACCCCCCGCGAGCGGGCATCGAAATGCGTGAGGTACGGCTCGAACAGCCACGACCATCCCACGGGGTCGCCGTTGTGCAGCGTTTCGATCGTGATCGTTCCAGTCGGTGCCTGGATCTCGAGGGCGACAAAGCCGTCGCGAATCAGGAAGAAGGCGTCGGCCGCGTCGCCCTCGATCATCAACGCGCGGCCGTCCGCGAACTCGATCTCCTGGCCCAGTTCGGCGACTGCTTTGATCTGCTCCGGACTCAGATTCCGAACATCCGGGTCGCTGCCAGTTCCTGCTCGATGCTTTCCATGGTGGCTCCCCTAAGACCCCTCTTCGACTGGCTCCGGGTTCGACAGGATCGCTGAGACCTCCTCGGTGATGTCGATGCCGACCGGGCACCACGTTATGCACCGCCCGCAGCCGACGCATCCGGATGTGCCGAACTGATCAATCCAGGTCGCGAGCTTGTGCGTCATCCATTGGCGATAACGCGAGCGCGGCGTCTGGCGCGCCTGGCCGCCGGTGACATGGGTAAACGAGAGCGAGAAACACGACTCCCAACGGCGCCAGCGCTCGGCCTCCTCGCCGGCCAGATCGGCCGTGTCCTCAACCGATGTGCAGAAGCATGTCGGGCACACCATCGTGCAATTGCCGCATGTCAGGCACCGCTCGGCAACGTCGTCCCACCGCGGATGCTCGTAGTTGGCGTAGAGAAGGGCCCTAAGGTCGACCTCCGGCATCTCGCGCCCCATCTTCGCGACTGCGCCCGCGGTCACCCCGGCCGCGTCACGCTCGTCGACATCCTCGGCGAGGCGGTACGGCACGGCCGCGAGCACCAGCGCGCCACGCTCGGTTCCGACCTCGACGACGAATCGGTGATTCCCGCCCTCGAGCACCTCCGTCAATGCGAGGTCGTAGCCCGAGCTCGCCTTCGGGCCGGTTCCCATCGAACTGCAGAAGCACGTGCCGCTCGGCTCCCCGCAGTTCACCGCCACCAGCAACACGTCCTCGCGCCGCGCGGCGTAGCTCTGGTCCGGATTCGCGCCCGGCAGGAAACACCCGATCCTGAATTGCGATCGCATGCAGCTCGCACGAGCGCACGCCGAAGAAGGCATAGCGAGGTACCTCGGTCGACTCCTCGATGAACTCGAGGCCCTCGCCGTTCTCGCCACGTCGAGCTCGCCACAGCTGCAACCGCGGAGGGTGCAGGAACTGCTTCCACGAGTGCGGACCGACGGCGTAGCCGAACACCGACTCATCCTCGCGGCGCCGCAGGCGGTACCTACCGCCGTCCTGCTCGTCGCCCCAGCCGATCGGGAGGTCCGCAGCTGAACGGACGTCGCGATAGACGATCGCGCCATCGTGGACCGTCGGACCCACGACCTGGTATCCCCGACCAGAGATCCCAGCAAGCAGGTCGTCAAGCCCGCCGCGATCGATCACCACAGTGGCGCCAGGGAGTGGTGTCGGTTGGGCGGCACCGGTGGCCACCCGGCATCCTAAGCAGAACCCACGTCGCATTTGGATTTTATGGGCTATCCACTCTGGTACCCCGATTTGCGGGAAATGCTGGCTAAGCGGCTTCTGACGCCCGGAGTCCTCCTTGTACGGGTGAGGATCCGCCGCGAGCGCACCCTCGATGAGTCGGTAGAACAGCAGCCCGCGGTGCCGTGCGCGGCGGCGGTTGAAGCGGAAGGTGAACTCGTCGAGGTAGTAGTCGAGCTGTTCGTGGCTGACCGCGCCTTGGTGGGTGCCCAGCAGCCATCGCTTGAGCAGGCTGGCGATGCGGTGCACCTCGGGCATCGCGACGTGGGCGGGATCGCCGGACTCGGCCAGGTTCGTGATCACATGGCTGAAGCGGTAGCGGCCGATGTGGTTGTAGCCGTTCCAGGCGTCGGTGCGGACCTCGCTGCCACGCGCGACGTTGTCGAACACGAAGTCGGTAAGCACCTCGGCCGAGGCGTTCGGGATCCGGCGCATCCGGGTGCGGCCCGGCCCACCGTCCTCGCACTCGACCGCGATCGCGACCAGCGCCTTGCCGTCCGCCCGCCGTCCCCGACTGCCTGGTTTCAGCCCACCGATATGCGTTTCGTCAACCTCGACCGCGCCGGTCAGCAACTCGCGGCCGGGCAGCACCATCGCCCGCCTGAGCTTGTGCAGCCAGGCCCACGCGGTCTGGTAGCTACCGAACCCGAGCACACGTTGCAGCCCGAGCGCGCTGACGCCGTTCTTCTGATTGACCACGTACCAGATGGCCGCGAACCAGCTCACCAGCGGCAGCCGGGACTTGTGGAAATCGTGCCCGCGGTCACCGACGTCTCACGCCTGCACACCGCACACCGGCGCAACCCGTCACCCATCCGCCAGAAGTCTCGGCCAGCCGCCCCGCAGAACCGGCACGCGAAGCCATCGCCCCACCGCAGTCGCTCCAGATAGTGCAGGCACGCCACACCATCCGGAAACCACGTCACCAACTCGTGGTAGTTGCGGGGGTAGTCGACCCCGGCCACCGGACGCAGCGCACCTTCCATCGCACGCAGACCCTACGACCCGAGGGGGACGTAAGTGGATAGCCCATTGGATCTTTTCTAAGATGAGCACCCGAACTACCATGTTCCGGTGAGCGATCGAGGCGTGTGTACGGATGCGGCCAGGCGCTTCGGCTCGTCTCGCTCGTCTCGCTCTTACACCGACTCTCGGCAAACGCCGTCGTGCCTGAGACTCCGGTGCTTGTGATCGGCGTTGGAAACTTGCTGCGCGGAGACGACAGCGCGAGCGCCGAGGTCGTGCACCGGATGTGCGAACGCGGGATGCAGACGGGGATCGAGGTAAGCGAACATCTATGCGAGCCAAACGACCTGCTCGAGGCATGGCAAGGCCGAGATGCTGTGGTGCTGGTCGACACGATGCACTCTGGGGAACCGCCGGGGACGATCCGTCGATTCGACGTGAGCGCCGAACCGCTGCCTGCCCGCCTGCCCGGCTCCATGTCCACCCACGGGTTTGGGCTCTATGAGGCGATCGAACTTGGACGTGCCCTACACCTGCTGCCCCGGCGCGTGATTGTCTTTGCGGTCGAAGGACGGCAGTTTGAAGCCGGGTCCATGCCGTCCGGCGAGGTCGAAGCAGCCGTTCCACGGCTCGCATGCGCAGTTCTCCGCGAGGCCACGGAGCTGGCGAAGAACTGAAGGCCGAGCGGCCGGCACGCCCAGCCCCAATCGCGGCGTCGCCGCAAGCGTCCAGCATGTCGGTAGCGCGCTGGGTTTGACGTCCGGAGCCTTGGTCCTCGCGAGCCGCTAACTCCAGTCGATACGGCGCGAGTTACCCCGAGCCGCTGGGCGAGGGCCGGTCATAGGCCAGTTCGGCCGGGTTGGCCGCCGCGACCGCGTCGATAGCCGGATGCCACTTCGCCTCGTCGTCGCGCACACTCTTGCGGTGTTCGATGTGGACCCATACCCAGCCACCGGCCTCCGCGGCGATGCCTTGCACGTTCTTCGTGGCACTCAGGTCGATGTCCGCGGTGCCGTCCCAGTTGCGGGTGGTGATCAGGCCTGTTGCGGCGATCGCGTCGGCGACCCGCACCGCCGTCGCGGTGAGTGGACCAACCCCGACCGAGACGGCGACCTCTTCGGACGCCGTGCTGTTGGCGAAGCCGTGGATCTGAACCTGTGGCACCCCGCGCGGTCCGAGAACCCCAGCCCACAGCCGATGAAACACTGACTCGCTGTTGTGCGCATGGTCCGCGTGACCGTGGGCCGCATTCCGGTGGACGGACGCCATGGCCAGCATCGACCCGGGAACAGCTCGCCACAGCCGCAGCGCCAGCAGCTCACAGCGTTCGTCAGATCGCGGATGCGGGACGGCGACGCACAGCCCGAGCGGCGCGGACAGGTCGATGATGTAGACGCCCCACCGGCGCTTGGTCGTGTTTCCGGTCTCGGACACCGCCATCGCGAGTCGCCGACCTGTTGCCACGTCGACGCCGGCGGCGACCGTGAAGCCGAGCGGTTCGAGCAATCCCGCGGCGCCTGTGACGTCGCCGATCGCAAGGCGGGCGAGCCCGACGCCGCCGACCTCGCGCTCGGCTCGCGTGGGGTCGGCGTAGCGCTCGTCCGGAGACGCAGCGGCCACGATCGATGACAGCGTGACATCCGGGTCGATTGTCGCCGAGGATGCGCGGCTGGTCATGGCCACTTCGGGGGTGCGGGTCGGGTCAGGACAACGATAATGCCCTCGATGAGCCCGCGGTGAGCTACGAGCGTACCGCTTGGGCGGCATCCGATACAGCAGATCGAACCGCAATCCGACCTGCGGCCCTCAGCGCGACGCGGAGATCCCGCACTGTTCCCGAGCATCATGCGCGGCGCCACTGACATCGATTAGCTGCCGCACCGCGATCGACGCTCTCGAACTCCAGCTTCACACTGCAACGCGTCGAAACCGTCGCCCGCGCAGGCACCGAAGATTCAACACCGGGAGTGCTTTCACGATCCACATGGTCCCGAAGCGGACGAGCGCTCTTCGGCGACGATCCAGCACTCCGACGGCGCCGGCGCGAGGTCGTGCTTGGCCACGCAAGCCGTGCCCGGCGCGATTGGGTACCGGACGATCGCACCGGCGACGTTTTGCACGGCGGACGAGCCCCGCTCCAGTTAGAAGGTGGTCGGGATACTCAGTTCGCGCGGAGCGCGCAGGTGATCGCGGACGCTCCGCATCGCCAGAAGCACTCGACCTCATCGAAGCCCGCTTCGCGGAGCGCGCCCAGCTCTACCTCGAGCGGGAAATAGCGATCCTCGTCAGCCCACGCAGCGAAGTGGGCGCGTGCCTGCGAGTCGGTGATTCCATGCTCGCTCATCCGATCCGCCCAGCGGTCGAACACGAGCGCGTTCAGCCGCGTGTCCTCGCTCACCGCGGCATCCAGGTTGAGGAATACCCCGCCGGGCAACAGCGCGTCGTGAATGACGCGGTAAAGCTCAGTCTTGGTCTGCAGATCGTGGACGTGGTGCAGCGCCAACGACGCGACAACCCCGTCCGCGCTGGGCAGTGGGTCGAGAAAGCTGCCCTCCTTGAACGCGACTCGCTCCCCATGACCAGACAGCCGCCGGCGGGCCTCGCCGAGCATGTCTCGATCGATATCTAGCACCGTCACGCGGACTCCCGGAAGCCGCTCGAGCACGGCGGCCGATAACGCGCCGGTGCCGCCACCGAGATCAAGGACATGCCCACTGGCCGGGGCGAGCGCCGCAAGCAACTCGACGCCGGTCGCGAGCATGTCGTCGTAGAAGGGGATGAACCGACGGATCTGGACGTCGTAGCCGTGCGCATCGATGTCGAGATGCCGCTTGACCGAGTGCGTCTGACCACTGGACACCGCACGATCCTAGCTCCCCGGAATTGAGGAGCGTTGCGTTCGCGATCGTTTTTATACGACCGTGCGCCGACGTGCGAGTGCTATCCCGACGAGCGAATCACGCACGCCGCCGATTGCGTGGGATCGGAACGCCACGATCTGGATCGTCAGGGCCGGCCCGCCGCGCGATCGGTTCGCCCGATTCAGCGTCCGTACAGGCGCCGTGGCAGGTGGCAGACGCTGGCAGCGCTGCATCGGTAGCGCGCCCGTTTCCGCAGGAGTTCGTAAGCCCCGCTATCCGCGAGAAGCGTGGGAAATGACGCGGCGCTGACAGAGGTGACCGCGGCCGGCGATTCGGGCTCGTGCAGACAACCGACCGCTCCCCCGGGAAGCTCGATACGGACAGGCGATTCTTGGCCCGCTTCGCTAGCGTGCCAGCGGTTATGGGGTCGCGCCAGGGCGATGCTCGCCGGCGGGTGCGCTACGCTGACTGAGTCAGATAGCGAGGGCAACCCGAGGGCGAGACCTTCATCTGAACGTCCCCTTGCCGCGAAAGCCGCCTGATCTTCTGATGGCCGAGAGTCCACCCACGGGTGGGCTTTCCGCGTTTAACCGGCCCGCGGTTGACCCCCCTTGTTGCGCGGCGCCTCTCCAGCCTTCCACGCCGGCCCGCCGAGTTCGATACTCCTCGGAAGCGACTCAAACCTCGCGAATCGAGGCTCGTGCGCTGCGGGACTCATTCCTGGAGGACGGTCCGCGCCTCAACGAGCATCCGTCCATAGAGCCCGTCGATCACAAACTCGACCAAGCGCGAAAGCGGCGCCGGAAGGCCGCAGATCAGGGCAGGATGTCGCTCAGCGTCGCAGTGAACCGCTCGCCCGACTCCTCGAGTTCGCCCTCGATGTGCAGGCGCGCCGGGCCGGTCTCGGTCCACAGGTCGAGGAAGTAGACCCAGCCCGGCGGCTCCGGATCCTCGGACTTCGCGATCGCCTCGACCTGGTAGATCTCGCGCGGCGGCAGCACCAGCGACTCGGGACAGTCGTCCTCGACGCGACGGCGCAGGTCCTCGACGCTAAGCCGATCGCCAGACGCGACGCGGAGCTCCTCGTACTCGCCATCCACGACGAGGCCGACAACGTCGTCCAGTGCCCGGTACATCGGCTCTGGCATCAGCTCGAGCGATTCGACGATCTCTCCCCGTCCGCCTAACTCGTGGCTCGGCGTCAGGTCGAGCCGGCCGTAGAAGTAATCCTCGCATGCCGCGCGGGCCTGACGGCGGACGCTCTTGGACAACCCCGCGGCGCCGAGCGCAAAGACCGCCGCATCGATCGCCTCGTCGAGCGTTCCGTGGCGGCGCGTCAGCTGCGCGGTGATCGCGCGACCGTGCTCCGTGTCGCGCGCCACCGATGAGCCGTCCAACAGAATCGAGGGAGCGTCATGGCGGCTGTAGCCCGCACAGGCCCGCACCGCAGAATGAAGAACGATGAGATGGTCTCCCATCATTACCCCCACGCGGGTGATGCTTCGCGGAGCGTCGTCCCGATCAGCCCGCTCACCGAGCACGTAGTAGTAGCGCTTGCCACGCTATGCATCCTACGAACACCGACCGAGCCCCGCCGCGCCTAGTGGTTCATCCTGTTAGTTGATTGAGTTACTTACTTTTCTACGCTTCGAGGACCTTGCCGGTGTATGTCCACTTGAACGGGTTGGCGGTCTGGTTGTAGGTCTCGACGAACGCGAGCATCTGGCAGGCGAGGTCGGCTTCGCTGGTGAAGATGCCGTGCTTTAGCAGGCGTCGCCAGAGGATCGAGAAGAAGATCTCGATCTGGTTGAGCCACGAGGCGTGCTTGGGGGTGAACTGAAAGCTCCACCGCGGATGGTCGGTCAGCCATTGCTCGACTTCCTCGGTGCCGCGGGTCGAGAGGTTGTCGGTGATCGCCACGATCTCCCGACCCTCGACGACTGGGATCTCGTCGTCAAGGTGATCGAGGAAGCGGATCAGGTCCCACCGGTTGCGGGTCTTGGACGGCATCGCCAAAACGTCACCCTCCTGCACGTTGAGACACGCGAACAGGCACTGGGTGCCGTTTCTGGTGTACTCGTGCTCGCGCCGCGCGGGCTTGCCCGGCTGGGGTGGTTGGTCGGGCTTGGTCGGCGCCTTGGCCTGGATCCCGGTCTTCTCATCGATCGAGACGACCAGCACGTTCTCCGGCGGATCGATGTACAAGCCGCAGATCTCGCCCAGGCGCTCCTCGAACTCCGGCCGCGAGTAGTCGCTCATCATCCAGTACTCGGTCCGATGCGGCTTTATCTCCGCCCGCTGAAGGATCACGTGCGCTTGGGACGCGGACATCCCCACCTCCGCTCCCAACTCCTCATAGGTCCACCGCTCCCGCCTAGCGCCCTCCGCAGTCGGCTCCGGCCGGGTGCACGCCTTCGCGATCAACAATGCCCTCGTCTCCGGGCCGTGCGTCAACGGCGCCCCCGACCGCGGCGCGTCTTTCAGTCCCTCGATTCCGCGCTCGGCATAGCGCCCGCGCCACTTCACCACCGTCGGCTCAGAGCACCCCACCCGCTCGGCGATCTCCACGCCCTTCAACCCCTCCGCCGCCGCAAGCACGATCCGCGCACGCTCGACCATCCGCACCTCAGAGCTGACCGCGCGCACGATCCGCTCCAACTCCAGCCGATCCTCTACTGACACCTCGATCTGCTTGATGACACCCATCGCCAACCTCCATCCTCGCCGAACCTGTCGGCAAGGACTTCGAGGCCACAAGCAGGGAACCTACCCGATACAACGAACTTGAAGGATGAACCACTAGAAGGACTCGAAGCCCGCGGCGCAGCGGCGGGACGGAAGGGTGCCGCCATTCGACGGGTGCACTCTCGCCTTCGGCGATGAGCGCCACTCTGACGACGCCGGCCCGCACGATCGCAATCGTCATGCACGGGCGCTCCCGGCTGGCTTGCGCTCTGGCGACATAGGAGCGGTCCGCCGGCGCCGGTGTCGACGATCGCAGCGCCACGCCCTCTGCTGTCTTGCTGCGCGCGGCGGACGGCTGCATGGCCCGGATGATGCGCAAGCCGAACCGCGGGAGGCTGACGTCAGACGCCGCGCTGCTTTCGGAGGGCATCGGGCTGCTGGTTCGCCACGAAGGCAGCAGCGGAGGTCTGGTCACGTTGTCGATGATCGGCGCAGCGTTGGGAGCGAGATCGGCTCCTGGCGCTGACTACTGCTTCGACCAGAGAGTTAGCAGGAATTTGGCAAGCACCTGATGCACGCTTGTGGCGAGATGCGAGACGGACGCCGTCTACGGTGCCGAGACCTGCATTCGTGTCGGCTCGTGTACGCGGAGCCCCGCGCTCGTGGTGACTCCCTGTGTTCGGAGGCGGCGGCGCGCAGCGCACGCTCGGATCCCAAAACCGTGGCTCCTTCACATCGACAAAGAGACACGACCCAAGGTCCGGTGGGCACCTCTGCTCCCAGGCGATTGCATTAGCCCACCGGGACGTCGGCCGGCGTCGGCGTACGACCACCGCTTGGGGATGAGATGAAGCGGCCGGAGACGCCTTTAGGGTGCCTGTTATTGCGGATCAACGGCCGTACTCAGATCGGATGTCTGCGTTGTCAGAGGTATACCCAGAAGTTGTGGATGCGGGTGAAGAGGAAGGCGGCGTACCTTCCCGGTTGCTGAAGACCGAAGCCGGCGTTGGCCGGCAGGAAGGCACGCCATGTCAGATGTTCGCAGGCTCCCTGTCGGGGAGGACAACGAAGACGGTCGGGTCACGCTTGATGATCTCGCGCGGGAGGGTGCTCGCCGGATGATCGCGGCGGCGCTCGAGGCCGAGGTTGACGAGTACGTCGGTTCGTTCGTGGAGGAGGTTGATGAGGACGGCAAGCGGCTGGTGGTCCGGAACGGTCGCGCGCGGGAGCGGCGCGTCACGGTCGGCGCCGGGACGGTGCCGATCCGGGCGCCGCGCGTGAACGACAAGCGCGTGGACGAGGAGACCGGCGAGCGCAAGCGGTTCAGCTCGCGGATCCTGCCGGCGTACGCCCGGCGGTCGCCGAAGGTGACCGAGGTGCTGCCGATCCTGTACCTGCACGGGCTCTCGACGGGCGACTTCGCGCCGGCGCTGCGGGATCTGCTCGGCGAGGACGCCTCGGGGTTGTCGCCCAGCTCGATCCAGCGGCTCACCGAGCAGTGGCAGGCTGAGCACGCCGCGTTCCGCACGCGGGAGCTGCGGTTTCACCGCTACGCCTACCTGTTCGTCGACGGAGTGAACGTCAGCGTCCGCCTCGGCGAGGATCCCAAGCTGTGTCTGTTGGTGGTGATCGGTGTTCGAGAGGACGGGCAGAAGGAGCTGCTCGCGGTCGAGGACGGCTACCGCGAGAGCGAAGACTCATGGGCGGCCGTGTTCCACGATCTTCGCGACCGCGGGCTGAACGAGCCGAAGCTCGTGACCGGCGACGGCGCGCTGGGCGCGTGGGCCGCGCTGCGCAACGTGTTCCCCGGCGCGCGAGAGCAGCGTTGCTGGGTTCACAAGACAGCGAACGTGCTCGACGCGCTCCCCAAGCGGCTCCAGCCGCGGGCCAAGACGCTGCTGCACGAGATGGCGGAGGCGCCCTCGCGGGCGGACGCTCGCAAGGCACTGGAGCGCTTCCGCGCCGAGTTCGACGCCAAGTACCCCAAGGCGGTCGCGAAGCTCGACAAGGACTGGGACGCGCTCACCGCGTTCTACGACTTCCCTGCCGAGCACTGGCGGCACCTACGCACCACAAACCCGATCGAGAGCAGCTTCGCGACCGTCAAGCTCCGCACCAAGGTCACCAAGGGCGCCGGCTCCAAGAAGGCCGCGCTGGCAATGGCCTACAAGCTCCTGGACGCCGCCCAGGAGCGCTGGCGGCGGTTCAACGGCCACGAGCTCGTCACCGACGTGCTCGCCGGCGTGAAGTTCAAGGACGGAGTGAAGGTCACAGACGAACACACCACGACGACGGACGAGGAGGTCGCCGCCTGATGCTTCACCTTCTCATCCACAACTCTTGACAATTGCTCGCGTTGTCACGAGACGGCAGCATCGGACTAGAGCGAAGCAGAATGGAGGTACCCGTGGCCGAGAAGGAAGAGTTCAATCGTCAGATCCGTCGAACGGCGTTTCTGACCGTGGGTCTTGCCGCTGCGCTGGTCTTCGGGATCATCGTGCTGGTCACCGGCGACTGGCTCCCCGGGACGATCATCGTTGCCGCGACGCTCACCGGTCTGGCCAGGCAGGTCCCGGTCATCCGCAGGCTCCGCCGCGAAGAGTTCTCGCCCTCGCCGCCGAGCCACAAGCCAGCGCACTAGAAGGCCTCCGGGCAAGCGGCGTGCGGTCTGCGCCGTGCCCGCTTCGCCGCTATCGCATCGGGGCACAGGTAGCACCGCTGGCGTGCGCGGGACGAGTGTCGCGGGGTTGCAAGCGCATCAGCTTCAAAGTCATGGCCGCTTCACGCGTGCAGCTTCTTCGATCGCGGGCTGCTAACCCGCCAGAACCAACATCCATTGGCGCTCCTCGATGACGCGAACCCGTCATGCCGAGGCTCCGCGGTACCGCCGTGAACTACCGAGGCGGACTGGGGATTCCCCCCGTTGGCCTACCGCCTCGGTGGGCCTACGGTCGAAGGTGAATAAGTGAGTCTTCATGTCTGGAGGCAGAAATGGCGTCCTGGGCTATCCCATCCAAACTTCACTCGGGGCAAGGGTTGCTGGCGACGCCGTCGGCCGTCGCTGGCGAGGCTACGCCGTTGCGCCATTTCGCCTGGTTGGGCGGCGGGATGGTCGTGGCATTTCTCGTCCCCTGCCTGCTTGCCGACCGGATCGGGCTCCAGCGCGACGTTTACTACCGTCCTCGGCCCGATCGCTGCCGGTGCGATGGCGTTCATCGCCACCCGTCAGGACGTGACCGGTCCACATCCCGGCGGCTTGACCTTCGTTGCGAGCGTGGCCTGGCGGGGCGTTGTGTACGGCGACGGTGACGGACTGCTCCTGTCCGCGTTCCCGATCCTCCTCGTCTTCGCCGCGCTGAAGAACACAAAGCTGCGCAAGCGAGCAGGAGGGGTGATCGCGGTCGGCGCGGTCGCACTCATCGCGTCGATTGCGATGACGGCCGTCTGTCACGCCGGCTACAGCGACTTCCCCTCCTCGAAGATCGGCAAGCCTGTCACCGGTGATCTCGTGGGGAGCATTCCGACGCTCGCGACTCTGAATCCAATCGGCGCGCCGATTGCGCACATCGGCCGGCATGTCAGTGCGGTCTTCCACAACTACAACTCGAACCTGTTCCTGCCTCCGCACCACTAGCGGCAGGCACGATCGCGCCCTATGAAGGAGCGACGATGGGACCCATCGCCACACATACGAAACCGGAAGCGGCGCCTGTGCAGGCGACCGAGCTCGGGCGGACCGCCGACCTGGAGGCACTCTTTCCCGGTCGATATCTCAGCATCACGAGCTTCAAACGCGACGGCACCGGCATCGCGACGCCAGTGTGGTTCGTGATCGACGGCAATCGGCTGTTCGCGCTCACCGACCTGCACTCGGCGAAGATCCGGCGCATACGCCGTAACCCTCTCGTCCTGGTTGCGTCATGCCGCCCGGACGGTAAGCCGCGCCGCGAGCCGGTCGCCGCGCACGTCGAGGTGCTCACCGAAACCGCCGACTTGGAGCGCGTGCGGAAGCTTCTCGCAGAGCACTACAAGATGTCGTACCGCGTCGTGATGCTGTTCTACCGGCTGGGACGCCGCCTTCGCGGCAAGCAGAGCGTCGCCGACGGCGCTGCGCTGGCGATCACGCTCGAGGAGCGGAGCAAGGAGAAACCCGGATGTGCACCTTCTCGCCGCCCCAAGAGCTGAGAGCTGGTCGTGCACGTCGCCGGCCCTCGCCCGACGCTGACCCAGCTCGCTCGCGAGCTGGCAGATGTCGCGGTCGACATCCCGCTGGCCGCCACCGGAACCGCCGGTGAGACACTGGCACCGGCGCTGGGGGTGACGATGCGCGGGTGGCCGGTCACGATGATGGACAGCGCGACGACGACGACGGCCTCGCTGCTGGCGCATTGCGGGGCCCCGACCGCTGAGCGCGCCGTTCCCTGCTCTCATGCCGTCACGTGCATCCGGTCGCGGAGCGCGACAGGCCGCCGCCTCTATGTGCGCTCGAGGCCGGCGACCATCGTTGAGCTCGGCCAGTCTCCTCGGTCCATGTAGGCGCTGCATATGGTTGGCCGCGGGCGGCGCAGGCGTTGTCGCGCTCGTGCTCCTCGTCCTTTTCGACCCTCTCGCCACGGCGCTCCGACGCGGGCGATCAGACGCTAGTCCTGCGCCAGGAAGCGGTCGAGCGGTCATGGGAGATCGTGGCACCCATCCTCGACGCGTCCGAGCCCGTGCATCCCTACGCCGCCGGGACACGGGGACCAAGCGCGGCCGACGAGCTGATCGCGCCACGCGCATGGCGCCCGGGCTTAGCCAATCTCGACTTCAGCCTTCTCGAAAACGCTTAGGGCAATCAGTACTCGAGCCCGATGGCGGGATGACCGAACGGCGGGAACCTTCTCTGCAAAGTGGACTGCGTGGGAAGGTGGTCGCTATGGAAACCGGGACTGGCGATCGGACGAAGCGTGTGATCGTCGATCATTACGGTGGTCCTGAGGTGCTCAAGGTTATCGAGGAGGACGCTCCCCGGCCCGGTCCCGGCGAGGTGCGCGTCAGGGTTCTCGCTGCTGGGGTGTCGTTCACCGATGCACAGCTGCGCGCAGGTACGTACATCGCGGGCGCCCCGAAGCCGCCGTTCACGCCCGGCTATGAGCTCGTCGGCGTCGTCGAGGAGCTGGGCCCAGGCTGCACGAGGCTGCGGGAGGGAGACCGCATCGGCGCGCTGACGGTGTGGGGAGCTGACGCGGAGCGGGTCTGTGTGCCGGAGTCCGGCGCAGTCGACGTTCCCGAGGATCTCGATCCGGGGGAGATCCTGAGCCTCCTGTTTCCGTACATGACCGCCTACCAGGTGATCCACCGCACAGCCAAGGCGAAGAGCGGGGAGACGGTCCTCGTGCACGGCGCTGCCGGTAGGGTCGGCATTGCGGCGCTTGAGCTGGGAGCTTTGGCTCGACTTCGCCTTTACGGGACTTGTTCAGGGAGCGACCGCGCCAAGGTCGAGGCGCTCGGCGCGGTGGCAATCGACTACCGCAGCGAGGACTTCCTGGCGCGCGTGCGCGAAGAGGCCGGCGGTGTCGACGTTGTTGTCGACAGTCTGGGTGGCCCAATCTCGCTGCGCTCGTTCCGCGCGTTGCGGCCGGGCGGACGGCTCGTCGTGTTCGGCCGCTACTCCACGCTGTCACACGGGCACAAGGACTGGCGGGCCGTGTTCGAGTGGTGGACGGCGATCGTGACGACCTGGCTGTGGGGTAAGTTGTCGCCGCGCCGGAACGTGTTCGCCTACCACGTCCAGAAGTGGCGCGACCGTGCTGCAATGCGACCCGGATCAGTGGGCGGAGAGCCCATGGACGCGGACTGGTTCCGGGAGGACTTCAACACGATGATCGAGCTGCTCCGTGAGGGCAAGATTCACCCGGTCGTTGCGGAGCGCCTGCCGCTCGCCGAGGCCCGCCACGCGCACGAGCTGCTGGAGAGCTCGGCGTCCAAGGGAAAGCTGGTGCTCGTGCCATAAAGCCCACGAGGACGCTCGCTGGAACCCGCGCTTTGCAGGTGCAGGCGGACACGCACGTGTAGACCTGCTCCCGGGGTTTGCGGGTCTCCGGGTCGGGCCGGCAACTGCCTGTGGCGCGTACGTCGCTTTATGAAAACGCGCGACTCCAGGGTCGACCGTCGCGGGCGACACTCGGCCGACGACGGCGCCGATTGCGCTGAGGCGAGGAGCGGGTGCAGGAATGCGAATGGAGGCTCACCTGCTTGTTGGCTGCGACGGGTATCGAGGGGGGGCCGCACATGCGCTTGCCGGCGCTTCTGGACGCCTGGTTGCTCTTTCGACGCAAGAAGCAGGGGGCTAACGGCGGATGCTGGCGGACAAGTGCTTTGCGAAGCTGGCTACAGAGGTGTGACATGACTGTTCTGTTGACGCGTCGTCCCGGGGCCGACCGGCCCCCGGGGATTCCGGCGGATCGTCAGCGGCACGCCCGGCGGATGGCGTACCTGGGTTGCGCAGGGGCTCTCGGCTACGGGGCATGAAGGTTGTTTGGGCGTTGGGCGGCACCGTCGGACTGGGCAATCCTGCGCACTTTCACGCGATCGAAAATGGCCTCAGCGCGCCGGGACGGTTCTTCGACCACTGGGGCACGCCCATCCTGGCCGGCCTCGCCATAGTGATCCTGCTCGGCCTCATCTACCCGTGGGGTAACCGGCCGATCCTGCGCCCGTTGCTGCGGGCCTCGCCTGGGCCGGATCGCTGATTGCCATGTGGGGCTTGGTCGGGCTCATCCTGACCATCCTGTACATCGCCGGCGATCACGTCACGGGTGTGGGCGACCTCGATGCCGGCACCTACGTGTTCACGTACATCTGCTTCGTGATGCTAGGCCTGGGATTCGGCGGAACCGCCTGGCTGACCCGACGGCAACCGAGCAGCTCTGCGCCGGCGCGTTCTCCTGCGCTTCCGCTTCGCCCGCAACGGCGCCCTGCTTCGGCGTCACCACGAGCACCTCGGTAACTGTCGATCAGTGCCCGCGATGCGCGGGAAGGGTGTCTCTGCCCCCGTACGCCGCCTCCCGGCCGGGCATCGGAACGCTGACGGTCCGAGATCCGCGCATTCCGGATCTTCGCACACGGCAGCGAGATGCTCGTGCCGAGCGAGAGGCAGGTTTCGCTCGTGGCGCTCGCTGGTTCATTGGGACGATCTGGCGCTTGAACACGTGCTTCGCTGGCGAGCGAACGCGATCTATCGACGTTCGGGCGTGCCTCTGCCGCTTAGAAGCAACACTGAGCACGGCGACTGTCGCTATGCGCATCTGCGAGCGGTCGCGCGCCGATCGTTGGCGAGACCGCGCCGGTTCCTCGCCAGCCTCCAGAGCCTTGTCCCCGCGCGCCGCCGGCCGCCACCGGCGGCGCGCGAGCTGATGATGCGGCGAAGCTCAGATCATCAGCGTGCCCGCCGTCGGCAGGCTGACCGGGGCGTCGACGTACTCAGCGAAGCGAACCGGCACGCCATCGCGCACGGTCCACACATGGACTGACTTGTAGCCACTCTGCTCTCCCGTCGCCCGCACGCGGCCGTGGATGTTGGCTACGGCCAGGACGCGGTCGGGGCCACTTACAAGACCATCAAGATCTAGCTCGAGGCCGTCCCAATTCGCGCCGAGCCCCTGAAAGAAGCGCATGACGCCATCGCGGCCGTGGAAGTCTCCGCCGTGGGGGAGGTTCTCGGGGACGCGCCAGTCTACGTCCTCCGCGACCATTCCTACGATCGCCGGGATGTCACCCCGCGCAAACGCGGCATAAAGCTCGCTGATGATGTCCGTCGGTGATTTAGACACTGCCCCTCCTCGGGTCGAACTTGATAATGGATCGCGCCGGCTCAGCTCGCGCCGACAGACGCGCAACGCTCGTGTATACGAAACCGACAGCCGTCAGGATCACCGCTCGGGACAACTCGGACCTGCCGCACACACGGCAGATCCTGACAACGGACAGAACTGCGGCCCGTAGCAAGCGCTCCCACTTCTGCAAACGCCGATCAAACAGCCTGTCGCGGACCGCGGCCAGCCCCCGAGCGCATCCCTCGGTGAGGAGGAGTCAGCACCGATTCGAGACCGATCACGCTGGCCGGATCAGAACGCCTGCGCGAGCCGCGCCGGTCTGAGCCGCAGCTCCTGCTCCACGATTCGCCGAGCGGCCGGCGATGTGCTGCGCAGGGTCGGCCGATCGCAGAGACGCGCACCCCGCGCGATGGGGGTCTGAACCGCGCACTGAGCCAAGACCCGCTCTCGAAATCTTCGGGATTCACGGTCGGTCTGGCAGCGGCGGAGCGCGCGTGCCCGCATTCGCGAGAAAGCAGGGCGCCCTGCCCACGCCGCAGCAGCGAGCGACGGCCGAGAAGGCGGTCAGTCTTGCCGGTGGCGACGAGGAGGGAAGCCGCCGCCGATAGTCCGAGTCCTGCTCCTGTCTCTCCACGTGCATTTGGCTTTGTTTTCGCTCTCCTGTATGCGGCCGCTTTCGCGCTGTCTTGATGGCCCTGGTGCTCCCGCCTGGCATGCCCAAATGGCATCCCGAAGTTCGGCTATGCGGACATCGAATGGGCCGGTCGCTTCAGAGCCGCCGGACGCGCAGCACGCCGGTCAGCATCGGGAGGGTGAACTCCCCACGGGCACTCTCCGGTCTGCTCGCGAGGAAGGCGCCTATCTCGGCGAGCGTGGCCTCCCGTTCCGATTCTGGCATGACAAGCATCCCCGCGCGCGTCGCGAGCGTGGCGAGGAGGGAGTCGGAAGTGCGGCGCTGTCCATGCGGGAACTCGGCCTGCTCCGGCGACCCGAAACGCCCGAGTGACGCATCGCTTGGCAGGTGCAGGTTCGCCGTCGCCGTGCGCCAACGAGTGAGCGTGTCGCGCGGGCCAATCGCCGCACTGCCGCTGACGCGCTCGAGTCCGGCAACCCAGTCGACGCGGTCGTCGAGGACGTTCCAGAGGCCGGCCAAGATGCCGCCGGCTCCGAGGACCCGGGCTATCTCCGGTCCCGCGACGGCCATATCGAACCAATGCAGGGCATTGCCGGCGAGCACCGCATCGACCGACCCGTCCGGCAGCGGTATCGCCTCGGCACCACCCGGCAGGGAAGGAACACTCGGCAGCGCACGCCGCAGCTCGGCCAGCATCGCCGGATCGGGCTCAACCGCGACAACTTCGAGGCCCATCGTGAGCAGCGTGGAGGTCAGCTTGCCGGTTCCCGCACCAAGGTCGAGCACGCGCCGGCCCGGCGCTGGATCCAGCGTCCACTCCACCGCGGCCTGCGCGTAGTCCGGACGGTGCTCCGCGTACGCGGCCGCCGAAGTGCCGAACGACGAGCCGTACCGTGACCGTTCAACCTGACCCACGTGGAGACCCTAGCGATCAACCGGCACGCTTCCGCGAGTCCCGCTTCGGCTCCGTCGTGAGCATTTGCGCCTCCGGGGAGCAGTGTCAACCAAGGCGACCAGCCACGCGTCGAGCGCGAGCTCATCGGCGTCGTTATCAGTCGGGCCGGACGCGCTCCCGGCCTCGAGGAGCTCGCGAGCAATGCGGGTGTCCGGCTGGCGCTGCGCCCGGGCCTTGGGAGGTGCGGTTCCGTGCCTGACCGAGCTTCGCTGGAGTTGGCATGGCGAACCGTTGCCTCGAGCCGCGTCTGTGATTGCCAGTAGCCGAGGCTGGAATACGGCCGTGAAACGCTCGGCGCGGCGGACAGCCACTTGATCGTCTCCTCCCAGGGTTCCGCGGTCGGCGACGTTGGCCGGCCGGCGCAGGTACACGCGGGTCGCAGACTTGCCTGAACCCCACTCAAGCGGCCCGAAGCGAGCGTCGATTTCGATCACCTCACGGTCCCGGCCGAATTGCTCGCAGATCTCCTCTGGGCTGAGGGTGCTCGCGCGGCGCGCCCCGACCAGCGACAGCTTGCACTCAACGCCACCGTCGCCGGTCGGGGCGGTCAGAACGAGCTCCGTGTTGGCGACCCCGAGTCGCAAGTAGCAGTAGTTGGCCCGGCGCGAGGGCCGGAAACCGGCCGCGATGAGCCTCTCGCCCAGACGCGCCCAGAACCCGTCGCGGGTCTGGCTGGGGCTGAGCTCAGTGGTCACGCTCGAACGCTACCCGTCTCTTCGGATCTCGAGCGGAGGGCTGTCTCCCGGGCAACTAGCCGTGCCCGTATCGACACCCGTCCTGCCCGCCGCACGCGCCGAGCGGGTGCAGATCGGCATGGAAAGGAGAAGCGGGCCGCCGACGAGGCAGGTGCTCGCTGTCCGATGGAGAGAGGGAAACAACAACGAGAGTGATGCGAATCGGCAGCCGCGGATATCGCCGGCCATGCGTAGGACGCCTCGGTCGTTGGGTGGACGTCCCGCAGGCGAAGCCCGCGCGGGCGATCGACGGTGTCTTAGGATCCTTGCGTGCCAATTGCGGCGACGACCACGGCGCTTACGATCGGAGCATTCGCCGGGACGCTGCTCCTCGGCGGGCTGGTCGGTGTGCTGGTGGATCACTTGCTGTCCCCATCCCTCGATCGGTGGTGGGGCGCGGCGTCGGCGAGACGGGCGCTGAGGCATCGACGAGCGTACGAATATGCCGGCAGACCATTCGAGTTCGAAGGCGTCGACGTGGGGTTTGCAAGTCCTCTTCGGCACACTCGGATTCGCGGTGCTGCCAACCGATGTCCAAGCTAGGTTCATCGAAGGCCCATGGCGCGCACCACAACATCTCCGCGATGCCGCCGCAAGCTACGCCGAGCCGCTTGGCTTTTACGACGGTGAGGTTGGCCGTCTGAATCGCTTGGACGTCACGACGTACGGGGGTCCGCGTGGCGCGGAGCATCAGCGACTTGTTATGGAGGTCATGCCGACCGGGTTCTTCGACATGTTGGCGACGAATGTGGCACTCGGGCCATTCACGCCCCAATCGGCGCCGCTGCTGGGTGGTAGAGAGGGGCTCGCTGAAACGCAGCTCAGCAACATGATGGCTCTTGATCTCACGCTCGTCACACCGACGGGCACGTGCCTGTGTTTTTCCGCTCGGCCAAGATGGCGGGGCTGGAGCGGTGCTGGCAGACCTCGAGTGGTGAGACGGTGCAGCTGCAGTCTGACGTTATCGATGGACGTCCAGATATATTCGCGACTGCACGTCGCGGCTTGCACCGAGAACTCGGAATCCAGCCAGAAGAGCTTGGGCAGGTTGCCTTGACCGCCGTCGTTGCGACCCCAGAGTTCGCAAACATCGGTCTCTGCCTCGCTCATCTTCGCTCACGCGTATCGCGCGGATGGCAACGTAAGCCGTCTCGCTCAAGAGATCAACAAGCGCGGTGGCCTTAGCCTCGAGGCGGGAAGCCCGCGCCGCGAAGTGTTGTCCTTGACACCTAGCGACTTGGCGGCTGTCACGTGGCATTGCTGGCGATGCGGTTCGCCTCTAGTTCACGCACCGCCAGCTCGGTGCGACGCATGCCGCCAAGCCCATTATGCGAACCCGAAGCCGTGCGGAGAAGCGGTCGTAATGCAAGGCGGCAGTGTTCTTCTAGTCAAGCGCGCCCGGGACCCTTGGCGCGGCCACTGGGACCTGCCCGGAGGCTTCTGCGAGGAACGAGAGCACCCGAAGGACGCGGCTCGCCGCGAGCTGGCCGAGGAGGTCGGATTGCGCGGCGATCCCGTCGATTTGATCGGAATTTGGATGGACGATTACGAGACCGACGGAAGGTGCGACACCACAGCCAATGTTGCTTATCTCGTTCGCCTGCACGACTCCAGCAAGCCGACTTTCCAGCGAAGCGAGGTCGCTGACGCGCGCTGGTTTCCTCTTGGTGAACTCCCAGCCGACCTTGCCTTTCCGAACCATGTCCGGCAGGTGATCCGTTACGCCGCCGAGATTAGCTCGGGGTGAGCCCAACGAGCTCGTGCCGTCAGTCGACCGCCGTTCGCTAGACCACGGCCGTGACCGGCGAGATGATCGAACTGCTCTAACGGAGGCGGTCGTCGACAAGCTTGGAGCGATCCAAGGAGAGGACGGGCCCGCCTAGCCTCGATCCGCCGGTAAGGGTGTAGCCGCGGCGCCTGGGAACGTCCTCCCGGGCCGTGAGAATCGGGATTTCCGAGGTCTCGAAATCACGATCCAGGAGGACACCCAGTTGGTGAAGCCAAAGGCTCGGTTGGAAACGGTAGAAGTCTCGGCGGACGGCGAGGGTTTGGTTTCGCACGCGGGGATCGCGCTGCTGTCCGAGTTGGCCGATCGGTCCGGGTTGACCGGCGCGTTGTCTGATGCGCTCGCTGTCACGCGGGAGCGGCGCTCGGCGCATGAGCCCGGCCGGGTGCTCGTCGAGGTGGTGGTGATGCTCGCTGATGGCGGCGACTGCGTCACCGACCTTGATGCGTATCGGGGGCAGGAGCGGCTGTTCGGGGCCAGAGCGTCGGAGACCACGACGCATCGGGTGCTGAAGTCGATCGACGAGCCGTTGCTCGCCACGGTCCGCGCTGCTCGGGCGCGGGCACGCGCGCGTGTGTGGGACGCGGGCGCGCGTCCGGGGACGATCACGTTCAACATCGACGCGACCTTGCTGACCGCGCATTCCGAGAAGGAGCGGGCGGCGGGGAACTACAAGCATGGGTACGGGTTTCATCCGATCGGCTGCTGGCTGGATGAGACCGGCGAGCCGCTGGCGGCGATCCTCAGGCCTGGGAACGCGGGCTCCAACACGGCCGAGGATCACTTCACCGTGCTCGGCCTCGCGCTCGCGCAGATCCCTGCCCAGGATCTGGAGCGGGAGATGCTGGTCCGGACCGATATCGGCGGGTGCACACACGCGTTCACCGCCGACTGCCGAGAGGCCGGGATCCGCTTCTCGGTCGGCTACGAACTGACCGACACGGTCCGCACGGCGATCCTCGACATGCCCGAGGCCCAGTGGGTGCAGGCGATCGACGCCGACGGCGCCGAGCGCGACGGCGCCTGGGTCGCAGAGTTAACCGACCGTGTGGACCTCTCCGCCTGGCCGGAGGGCTCGCGGTTGATCTGCCGGCGCGAGCGGCCGCACCCGGGCGCGCAATTTCAGATCTTCGATGAGCACGGCTACCGGCATACGTGCTTCCTGACCGACCAGCACGGCGAGAACATCGCTGCCCTGGAGGTCCGTCACCGCGGCCGCGCCCGCGTCGAGGACAGCATTCGCGCCAGCAACGACACCGGCATGCGCAACCTCCCGCACTACGCCTTCGAGCACAACCAGACCTGGCTGGAACTCTCGCTGATCGCCCAAGACCTCCTCTGCTGGACACGGCTGGTGTGCCTGACCGGCGACCTCGCTCGCGCGGAGCCGAAGCGGCTGCGGCACTGCCTGCTGCACACCGCCGGGAAAGTCGTCCGTCACAGCCGCCGCACACAGCTCAAGCTCGACCGCGACTGGCCCTGGTCCCAGGCGCTCGCGGCCGCGTTTCACCGACTGCGCGCGACCCCTCAGCTCTGCTGAGCGCCAGCGGCGCAAGCAACGGGCCCGACGACGACTCCGAGCAGCCCCCCCCCAGCGTCGCCCTGCCCGGAAACGACCCCACATCATCCTCGCAACCAGCCGCGGCTCGCTACCCACTCGCGAGCGCCGACCAACGGCCCGCCACCACGACCTGTCACACCCAAACGACCCCGCGACGGTCACCTCCGCGCCGATAACGGCGCTTCGAGGCTAGGACAGATCTCGAACTTAGATTCGGAGATTTCGACGCGGACTTGCGGACAATCAACCCGCGCGACCACGCGGTCGACCAAGGATCCAGGCGCGAAGGCTCGGATCGAGCTGAGCATCGAGGGCGGGAGGGCCGCACACCGACTCCAGCACCTGTCCATGGCCCGTGACGAGAAGCCGATAGAGCTGATCGCCGAGTTGCTCCGCGAGGCGGATAGGCCAACGGTGTTGTCGCAGCAGCGCGATCAGAGGTCGCCTCGGCGCACGCCAGGGGATGTCGAAGGTCCGGCGTGATGCCTAAGGGCGCCTACCGAAGTCCGGCGCTCGTCGGCAGCACCGGGTCAAGGGGTTAGGAGGTGCGGTACGGTGGTACCTGTGCCCCGGGTCCGCTTGCATTACGACGACGGGGCGGGGTTCGTTGATCCGCACGTCTGGGTGTGGTATTCCGGGTCAACGGCAGGCTGCCAGGACGTGGCACCGGCCGGCACGGACGATTGGGGTTCGTTTTTCGACCTTGACCTCGCGCGTCCGATGTTCTCGTGCAAGTTCAAGGATGGTGAGGGTGTCGGAGCCGTTTGGGAGGCGGGAGACAGTGACCGCACCGCGGTGGTGCCGGTCGGCGTGAATCCGGAGCTGTGGGCTGTGTCCCGCAGCACGTTCGTGTATCGAGTTGAGCCGGTGCAGCGGGACGGCGAGTCGGCTGATGCGTATCTGGGCGGTCTTGGGATCACCTACGATCCCGTCCGGCGGCCTTGGGCTCAGTTAGGCAGCACACCGATCGGCGACGGCCGGACGCTGTTCGGCTTCTACCACCCGACGGCCGCGCGGATCTCGGTGACCGGAGACTTCAGCGGGTGGCGTGTGCAACCGCTGCGCCGGTTCATCGACGCACATGGTGTGCCGGCGTTGTGGCTTGCCGTGCTCCCTGCCGCCGCCGGCGATGAGTATCGCTTCGTGGTCGAAGGCGGCACAACCTCAGACGGCTCGGCCCCGGACACACGGAGTAGCACCGACCCGTTCGCCCGGCAGCTTGGGGCGGATTACGAGAAGAACAACTCGGTGATCGTTGATCTTGCTGAGCTGGACGGCCGCAGCCCTGGCTGGCGCACGCCCCCGCCCCCGGAGCTCGTGCTCTACGAACTAAGCCCCTACGGCTTCACTGAGGGCGACTCGGACGTCCCGGCCCGCGACCGCGGTAGGTTCGCCGGCATCACGTGGCGGATCGAGGAGGGGCACTTCGATCGCCTCGGGGTGACGGCGCTATCGCTGATGCCTCTGGCCGAAACGCCTTCGCCCCAGGGTCCCACGACGTTGGGCTACAACCCGTCGATCTGGACGACGGTGGAGCGGGACTTCGGCACTCCAGGGGAACTGAGCGCTCTCGTGCGAACGGCGCACAAGCATGGCCTGGCGGTGCTGTTCGACCAGGTGTTCAATCACACCGACTCGGGCTTTAATCCGCTCTGGGGACTCGTGCTCGAGCAGCCCACCGACGACCGCGGCATCTACTTCGACGGGGGCAGTACCCCGTGGGGCAACCACGTTGCCACGTGGCGCTCGATCGTGCAAGAGCATCTAATCGAGGTTTGCCACCGCGCAATGACCGAATACGGCGTGGACGGCTTCCGTTTCGACGCCACGCATTCTTGGTTTATGGATCACGGGTTTCTGAGGCGACTCGCCGCGGAACTGAAGGCGTTCCGCCCCGACGTCCTGCTCGTAGCCGAGAATTTGCCCAATGAAGCCGACCTCGACCTGGCGGGCTTTGACGGCTATGCCCAGTGGTGCGACGGCTTCCACGATAGCGTCATCAACCTGCTGACCGAGCGCGACCGCCAACTCGACACCCTTGGCGACGCGTTCTACTTCAGCAAGCAGCGCTTCGCCGCGCACACCAACAACATCGTCAACTACGTTGTCAGTCACGACGAGGACAGCGTCCCAGCCGCGCTCCAGAACACCCCGATGCGCGATAACGCGGCGGCGAAGGATCGCAAGGGGCGCCTCGGGGTGTTCGCGACGCTTGTCGCGCTCGGGCAACCGATGCTATTCATGGGCCAGGAGTTCAACTCCGACCAGCCCCGCAACGTCGTCACGGTCGGCTGGCCGCAGAACCCTGCCGCGGACGCCTTCTTCATTTGGTCCGCCGCCGTCGTGGGACTCCGCCGGGACAATCCCGGCCTGCGCATGAATGGCTACAACCCGGCGGGCGACGGACGCTTCACGTGGATCCTGGGGCCCTGGATGGACGGATCGCACGGCGGTAGCCATGCGATCCTCGGCTGGCGTGCCCGTCCCGACACTGATCCGCAGCACGAACTGGTGGTCCTGGTCAATTTCGAGCCATACGACGTTCCGGTCGACTTGGAACTCGGTAGTGCCGGAAGCTGGCGCAAACTTGCAGACATCGACCGGGTGACCGACGGATTGGACGACGCGACCGCGCTGCAATCGAACGACGGACGCTTCGCCGCCTTCACGCTGCCCAGCTCAAGCGGATTCGTTTACCGCTTCGGCGGCTAGCCGACATCTCCGCTCGGGACCGCCGGCGCGAAGCAGTCGCCCCCACCCTGGCGATGCTGGCGCTGCTCCTTCCCATGCCTGGCGGGTGGGGGCCAGCCGCGCGATGCTGCGCGGATGACTGCTTCTGAGCTTCTCGACGCCGCTGGTCGCCGCCGGTCGCCGGCGACGATGCCAGGCTTCTACTGCGGCCGCCCACCGCGCAACAAGGGCAGACGGTATCCGGCCGACCCGCCGACGGTCGAGGAGATCGTCGCCGTCATGCGCTGCGAGGAGCACCACCGGACTGCAGACCCGCGCGCTGATCAGTCTGCTCTGGCGCGCGGCGCGCCACAGAATCGCAATCAGCCCACAAGTCCTGTCTGCATACGCGCTTGGTCGGGCCTCCCGCATCACGAGGATGATCTCCTCGACCGTCGGCGGATCGGCCGGATAGCGCAGGCCCTTGTTCGTCGCGCACCCGGCCCAGTGACCAGGCGTCGCGGCCGGTGACCGCACACGACCGGTGACGTCCACCAATCCTGGCTCAAACATGACATCCTCCAATCGATCGGCCCGGTTCCGGCGGCGCCCCTCGATCCGGGCGCTTGCATTGAGAAGCTAGGTTTCCACGAACCCGGGGCCCGCTCAGCCACCAACCCGGATTGCCTAACAGACCTGGCCCTGGGACGCAGCTCCTCGAAGGTAAAGCGACCGACTCGTCGACGTCGCTCTTGAGGCGACGAGGCGGCAGGCTGGGACGCGCCGTATGCTCGTGTCGTGGACGAGGCACAGCTGATGCGTCGGTTTGAGCGGATCGAGCAGCAGATCCGAGTGCTCTCCGAGCACCTCGGCGTTGAGTGTCCGCCGTTCGCGAGCGACCGACCCCACCCCGGCGCCGACGCAGTCGCCGTCCCAGCGC
This sequence comes from uncultured Solirubrobacterales bacterium, assembly GCA_963841535.1. Taxonomy (GTDB): domain Bacteria; phylum Actinomycetota; class Thermoleophilia; order Solirubrobacterales; family Solirubrobacteraceae; genus Palsa-465. The sequence continues at coordinate 213,930 of CAWJDF010000009.1, forward strand.
CGGAGGAGTCCGGCGTACCGGCCGAGGTTGTCGAGCTGGCGCGGGCCGGGAAGAGCACCCAGGCGGTCAGCACATTCCGAAAGCTCACCGGCGCAACGCTGCTCGAAGCCAAGCGCGTCGTCGACGCGCTCTAACTGGCTTGCCGCTTCGGGCTCGCGCCGGAGACAAGCGAAACGAGTGGCGCGACCCGAGCACGCCTAAGCGACCCATCAAGGCGCGACGCTGCCCCCCCACCGTCCGCGCGACCGCCAACCGCCACCGGTCGACGCCTGAAGTGACCATGTCAGCCCGGCTACTGATCCGCGCGAATAGCGGCAGTCGGCTGAAACTGCCGTGTGGGCGACATCGGAGAAGCATTCAGCCTGGAGTGGGCGGCGGCGGGGTACCATCCGGCCGGTGATCCTTGTCCGGCGCAGCACATTAGTCCGCTGCCTGCTGGCTCATGATGAGCAGGACTTGGTAGAGCGTGTGCCGTCGGTGACTGACGAGGAGTTGAAGCGCATCGGGGAACGCGCGGACTGCTACGCCTTCTCCAGTGAGGACGCTAAACGCAACGGCGGCCTGGGAACCACTAGATCAATCTCTCTGGCGGCAGTCGACGTGCTGGAGGGCGCTTCGTGCGAGTTGAAGCGTTGGGACGGTGAACGGGATCCTGGCATTGAGGAACGAGCGCTTCTTTGTCTAGGTATTCCCTTCAATCCGATGAAGAACAGGCACCTCGTCGACTGAATCTCCGCTCCCGATCGGCCGGAGGTAGATCAGGCGGGAGGATCCAGCCGAACTCGTCCGGGGAATCTGCGGGTCGCTCTAGCCCAAGAAGATGAGGCCACGGCGATCAGCTTCGCCCTGTCAAGGCTCCTGCATCCACGGACCAGCAGCATTCTCGCGGTGCCGCTACGGAGCTCGCAGCGCTGCTGCTTCCGGACAACCCCAGCCACGAGACCGACGAGCGCGCCGCGACTGCGATACGGGCTTATGACGCGAGCCGGTCATCAAGCCGCAGACCACCGGCATGGCCCCACGGGCTGTGCGAGTCGGGGGCGGTCAGCCGATCCGCTCAGCTAGTGACACGATGATCCCCTCTGGCCCGCGCACGTAGGCCATGCGCCAGATGTTCTCGTACTGACCGATGCCGCCGATCAGGCCGTAGCGGTCTGCAGCCAGCCGGTCGACCGCAGTCTGAAGGTCGTCGACTTCGAATGAAACGTTGCGCAGCCCCAGTTCGTTGGCCATGGCGGTGGGTGACCCTGGCTCGTGGTCCGGCTGGACGAAGCTCGACAGCTCCAGCCCGGTACCTCCCTCGGGCGGCCGCAGCATGACGGTGTGACTGCGGGAGCTGGGGATGCCGATGACCGTGTCCACGAACTCGCCCTCTAGGAACGTCCGGCCCTCGACCTGGAGGCCCAGCCCGACGAAGAACGCCGTCACCGTGTCGAGGTCCGCGACGGTGATGCCGACATGGTCGAAACGTCGTATGTGCGACATGAGGTACGTCCTCCGGGATCTGCTGGTGTCGTGAGCCGCGCCTATCGAGGCCCGTCAGCTATTGAGCGAAGCCTGCCGGCGCTTCTCGACATGGAATCACGCATTCAGCTCCTAAACCGTCCCGCAGAAGAAACCATCAGCGAGACGGCGGCCAACCGGCGACGCCGCCGAGCACTGCGGCGATCGACGCGTCCAGTAAGTGCCGCCGGTGATGTGTCTCGGTGGAGGGCGCTATCCGGGACACCCACGAGGCCACGCGCGCGACCCAAAGCAGGCCTTGCTCGCGGCTGTCTCTGGTTTGCTTGTCGCGACGGCCAGGCCCGGTCGCACCGTTGCTACTGGAACCTCGAGCGACGCCAAAAGCCCCGTCGGTGGACGTTTGTATGACCATGCCCGCGGCGTCCAGTACGACAGTTGTCGGGAGGGGATTGAACCGTTCCAGAAGCGGTGAGACTCGCCGTCAAGACCGGGATCGAGCGCGCCTGATCGAAGCATCTGGAACCGAAAGGTGAGCTGCTGACGATCAGGCGCAGCCCGATTAGGCTGGCGACCCGCTCAGCTGGTGAGCGTGCTGAGAGGTTTTCGCGCCCGAGGCATCGGGTATCGCTGGAAAGCTGCGTAAACCGGCGGGATGGGCTCCCCGGTCCCTGTCCGTCCCGCCGGTCGTGGCACACCTCTCGACCGACCCGACCTACCCAGGCAGCTCAGCGGGCGCCGACGTCTCTGCCGCGTCCACGGCCGTACGCCGCCACCGACGGATCACCCGCAGGCAATCCGGCTCGCTGCCCCGCGCCGCGACGAACTCGAGAAGCAGGTAGTGATCGTCGATCTACTGGATACGCTCGATACCGCGCCGGATCGACTTGTGCAAGCCGCGCGCTTGTCGGATCTATTGCGATTAGGACCGGGGCGGAGCGTTGCGCGAACGGAAGCCTCTCGGGCTCCGTCCGCGTATTACCGGATCTCAGGTGCTGGCGGTCTCGCGCTCGGCACTCTTCATGACGCCGGCGCGGTTCTTGTGGGCGCGCTCATCCCCGAGCACGTCCTTCGCGCGCTGCTCATCGCCTTCGTCGAGCACGGCCTCGATCTCGGCGCTCGTGAGCCAGTCCGGAGCGCCTGCTGCCGTCGTTGTCACGATCGCATTCAGGTTTTTGCCGGTGCCGAGCGTGCTTGTGCTTCGGCGACGATCCAGCACGCCACCGGCGCGGGCGCCAGCTTGCGCTTTGCCACGCATGCAATGACGCCGGCCAACGGGCCGGGACCCGCTTTCATGCTCGCGCGTGCACAGTGGCCAGGCACGGGCTACGTCACCGCATGTGTCCGATACTGACAACGAGCGTGCCGGCGGCACCACTGCTGCTCTACTGCTTGCAGGACTCGGTTGCCCGGCTGGCCCCCGGCGCATACAACTCGCCGATGGCGTGCTCGCGGGCGCCTTGTACGCGTCCGGCGTTGAGCGGGTGCGTGCGCACCGGCGGTGAGGTGCGCGAGTCGAACCGATAGCACGTTGGTGGCGGTCCCGGCGCGATCGACTTGTTTCTCGACTGCGTCTGTCGCACTACGGGCTGACGATCTCGGCGGCTGCGGTGAGCGGGTCGATGTTTGCTGCGTCCGCGTTGCCGGCGCGGTACTCGTCGGTGATGGTGAGTGGTGGGGTCAGGTTGCGCTCGTAGCGGACTCGCTCGGCCGCGACCATCCGGAAGCCGATCTCGTGCTCGAGCCGCTCGGCGAGAGTCCACAGGCGGCCGGCCGCAGTTGCGTCCTCGTTTCGCGCGGCGACGCAGGCGAGACCCGCGAGGCAGTACGCCCCCAACCGCACGTCTCCCTCTTGCAGGCCGAGGGCGAGCGCCTCACGGTAGTAGCGCTCGGCGTTGGGCATATCGTCCGTGTCGAGATAGAGGTCGCCGAGGCTGTGGACCGTGGCCGCACCACCGCCGAGTCCGTTTGCGCGCCGAATCTCGATCGAACGGGCGAACAGCTCGGCGGACCGCTCGAAATCGCCGAGGTCCCGGAGAGCCTCAGCGATGTTGTGCAAGGTGCGGGCGATCCCCAGCGTGTCATCGAGGCGCTCATAGATCGAAAGCGCCTGCTCCGCCCATGCGAGGCTGCTCTCCGGCGCGCCGGCGATGAACTCGGCGGCGCCGAGGCGAAGCAGCACGAGGGTCTCGCCGCGATCATCGCCGGCGTCCCGGTAGAGCGTGAGCGCCTCCATCAGTGCCGCCCGCGCCTGCTCGAGGCGCTCGAGAAACACCAGCGCGGAGCCGAGCCCGGCGAGGGCCTTGGCGCGGTCTCCCGGCGACAGCGCGGTCGGATCGGCCAGCGCCCGCTCGTACCACCGCTCTAATTCACGGATGCGTCCGGCCCCTAACCAGGGCGTGAAGAGGGCATCGGCGAGTGGGAGTGCGGCGGCGATGTCGTGGTCGAGCGCCCAGGCGAGCGCGAGTCCGACATTGGCGGCGTCCTGGCGCAGCCGAATAAGGTCATCGGTGCCCTCCCGGGGGCCGTCACCATCAGCGACACCGAGCGCGAAGTACCAGCGTGCGTGGCGGGCGCGAATCTCGTCGCGCTCGTCGCTTGAGTCGAACTGCTCGAGTGCGTATTCGCGCGTAGTGTGCAACAGGAAGAGCCGGCCGTTCTCGGCGTGGCGCACAAGGCTCTTGTCGATCAGCGACCGCATGGCGTCGAGATCGGCGTCGCAGATCTGTTCGGCTGCCTCGAGCACGAAGCTGCCGACGAACACCGCCAGCCGTGTGAACAGCCGCTGCTCGGGCCGGGTGAGCAGGTCGTAGCTCCACGCGATCGTCGCCCGCATCGTGCTGTGGCGCTCGGGGAGGTCGCGCCGGCCGCCGGCCAGGAGCGGGAGCCGCTGCTCCAGCCGGGTGAGGAGCTGCTGCCCGGAGAGGAGCTTGACCCGCGTCGCCGCAAGCTCCAGCGCGAGCGGAAGCCGATCGAGTCGCTCGCAGATCGCGTCGATCTCAGCACCCGGCTCGTAGCCCGGCTCCACCTGCCGCGCCCGCGCGGTGAACAGCTCGACGGCGGCGTGGGGCGACAGCGGCGCCACCGGGTACTCCTGCTCGGCGGCCACCCCGAGCCGCTCCCGGCTCGTCACGATCACCCCGCAACCCGGCGCGCCGCAGAGCAGCTCGGCGACCGCGCGAGCTGCCTCGATCACATGCTCGAAGTTGTCAAGCACGAGCAACAGGGCTCGCCCGCGCAGATACATCGGCAGATCCGCGATGTCGCCGAGCACCGCCGCGATCGCGGCTGGTACCAGCCGCGCCTCGCTGACCATGGCGAGCGGAACCCACCACACGCCGTCCGGATAGCGGTTGGCGAGACCCGCCGCGAACGATATCCCGAGCCGGGTCTTTCCCGTCCCACCGGTTCCGGTCAGGGTGATCAGCCGGCGCGAATCAGCGAGCGTCATCAACTCGGCACGTTCGCGCTCGCGGCCGATGAGGGGTGTCGCCTGCACGGGTAGATGGACATGGCCCGGCGCTCGCCCGTCCGTCGTGGCGCCGGCGCCGGCGGGCGGGGTCGGCTGGCCTGGGGCGGTTTGGAGCAGCGCCCGGTCCTGAGCAAGGATCGCTTCGTGCAGTCGCCGAAGCTCGACCGAAGGCTCAATCCCCAGTTCATCGACCAGCGCCGACCGGGCGGCACGGTATGCGGCCAGCGCTTCCGCCTGCCGTCCGGTCCGGTACAGAGCCAGCATCAACTGGCCCCGCAGACGCTCGCGGTACGGGTAGTCGCGCACGAGACGCTCGAGCTCGCCCAGCACCTGCGCCTCCCGGCCCAGCAGCATTTCGACCGCGATCCGCTCCTCCAGCACCGCGGCGCGCAGCTCGCCGAGCCGCGCGATTCCCCCTGCGCGAACGCGTCGTATTGAAAGTCGGCCAAGACGTCGCCGCGCCACAGCTCGACTGCGCCGCTCAGCGCGGCGAGCGCCTGATCTGGTCGTCCCGCCGCCAGCAGCGAGCGGCCCTCGCCGATCAGCCGCTCGCATCGCTGCACATCGAGCTCCCTCGGGCCCAACTCTCAAGACGTAGCCACCGGCAGCAGTGACCAACCGCTCCCCGTCCGGGTCTGAGTGGCCGGCGGCAAGGGCCCGGCGCAGCCGCGATACATGCACGTGCAGCCCCTTCGCGCCGCTCGCCGGCGGCGCACCCGCCCACAGCTCCTCAACCAGCTGATCGCTCGACACGACCTCGTTCGCCCGCAGCAGCAGCAAAGCAAGCACGGCTCGCGGCATCCGCCCACCCAGGGCGAGCTCACGCCCATCATCACCGATCACCTGTAGCGGTCCCAGGATGCCGAAACGCATACGCCTTGGCGACCGTACCGATCTCCGCCGCTCGCCGCCCACCGCACGCCGCCGAGACCGCCCGCCCGCGGTTGCGATGTCCGGCCGGGGTGTTTACCGGACTGCAAGCCCGCGGCAACCCGCGCAGATCACAGTGCCCGCACCAGAACACAACGCGAGGTCCACCAAATGCATTCACCACATTCCACCTTCCTCGTCGCCCAACAGCACATCGCCGACCTGCACCGAGCCGCCGACCACCACCGCCTCGTGCACACCGCCACCACCGTCAGCAGCAGCCACGCCGTCCCCGCACCCCGCCACGCCGCCGCCGCGCCAGTCTCGTTCCTGCGCTGGCTCCAGACTCGACACGGCCGCCTGGAACCCCGCGAGGATCAGGCCGGAGATTGCAAGTGAGCAGGCTGCTTGTCCGTGCGTTCGCCGGCTGGCGGACGGGCCTGTCCGCGCCCGTCATCGTTCTTCAAGCTGGGACCGCGGTCGACTATTTTCGGCTATGGACTGATCCTCCCGTTCGAGATCATCTACCTGCACCAGGCTCGCGGCTTCCCAACGGCGACTGCGGGGCTGGTGCTGGCGGCGGCCCTGGGCACGGCGGCGGTTGCAGCGCCCCCTTCTGGTGCGCTGGTCGATCGTTTCCGCGCGAAGCCGCTCGTGATCGCCGGCAGCCTCGCGAGCGGACTCGGCTACGCGGGCTTCGCATTCGTCGACCGTCCCTGGCAAGCCTTCGTCTGCTCGACCGTCGGCGGCGTCGGGCTCGGAGTCACGAATACCGCGAACCGAGTTCTGAGCCTCATCCTGGTCACAGCGGAGCAGCGCGCCTCCTTGACGCGCTCGGCCGAGTTGCAGGCAACCTCGGCATAGGCAGCGGCGCGACGGTCGCCGGCTTCATCGTCGCTTCCGTCCAACACCTCCGCGCGTTCCAGGCGCTCTACCTCTTCGACGCCATCACCTGCGCTGCCTTGGCGCTGATCGTGCTCCTAGCGGTCCCGAAACCTCGCCTCGCGAATGCTGCAGCGCCGATCGACAGTGGGACAGGTTTTCCGAGCGGTTGCTCGAGATCGGCTCTTCCTCATCCTGATCGCCGCCAACATTGTGCTCGTGGCCGTCGGCCCCGCGCTCTCTGCCAACATCCTCCCGCCATTTGCGACGGCGCACACGCCTGTCGGGCCGGGCGAGATCGGTTTCCGCTTCTTCCTCAACACCTTCTTCATCGTCGTGGCGCAGATTCCAGCCACACGGGTCGTCAAGCGGATGCGCCGCACGCACGCTTTTGCCGCGACCAGCGGGCTATGGGCAATCGGCCTGCTCGCGGTCCTGCTTGCAACGCTAACGCGCTCGCCGTTCGCAGCTACCACCGTCTTGGCCGGGGTTGCGATCATGATCGCCATCGGTGAGTGCGTGCAGTCCATCGTGCTCGGCCCACTTGTCGCCGAGCACGCACCACCTCATCTGCTCGGCCGCTACATGGCGCTCTACAGCCTCACCTTCACGGCAGGCCTGGCCCTCGGCCCCGCGGTCGGGGGGCGCGGTGCTCGCAACGCCGCCCGACGCCGTCTGGTGGGGCGGCGCCTTGACGGCTGCGCTGATCGGAGCCGGCTTGCTGCGACTCGGCGACCGGGTACCCGACCCGCTCTTGCAAACGCAATGCGCTCCGGTGCAAGCGGCACCCGAGGCGACGTGACGCGCCGGCGGATGGCGGGGATCCTCGAACACGCCCCTGGTTCGGCTGCGCCTTTGCGCCCCATTGGAAGATGGTCAGCGGCGACCCGGTCGAGCATCCGCGCGCCAGGCCCCGGCATGACACGAACCGAGATTCCTCAAGCAGCCCGGTGGCCATGCCCATCGGTCCTCGGCGTCGGCTCGGGGCCGAGAGCCGGCTCGATTGCGCATCAAGCGAGGCGCGGCCTGCCTCGTCCCTCACGCGGATGGGCGTGCGAGCCGGAGTAGACGTGCTCGAAGGCTTCAAGCTCGAGCATGTCGGCGTCGGCGATGTGACGCTGCGCGTCCGGCATGGCGGCGACGGGCAGCCGGTGGTGCTGCTGCACGGCCACCCGCGGATGCACACAACCTGGCACCGGATAGCACCGCAGCTGGCCGGCTCGTTCTTCGGCGCCTGCCCAGATCTGCGCGCTAACAATCTGAGAAACAACTGGGAGGTATCGGTGCAGAACTACGACATCAGGTACGACGACAAGTACGGTCAGCTGGCGCAGATCGACATTGCCGCGGAGGGTGAGGGGTATGAGCCGTGGGTGAACCAGACGCTCACGAGCGTGAATGATTGCGTCGTTCGACTCGCCGTGATCGAGGGCGAGCTCGTCGACTGGCACAGCCACGAGCACGAAGACGAGTTCTTTCTCGTGCTCGAGGGAAGGCTCGAGCTCGAGGTCGAGGGGCGGGAGCCGTTCTTACTTGGTGTGCATCAGGGCGTGACGATCCCGCGTCGCGCCGTTCACCGCCCACGCGCGCACGGACGCACGGTCTTGCTGATGGTCGAGCCGGCGACGGTGATCCCGACCGGGAACGATTGACAGAGTCTGCGCCGAGATGTCGGCGATCGACCGTCGAATGCACGACCCCAAACCCCCGTCGGAGCTCTTCTGCGAGAGCAATCAGCTCCCGCACGAGGGCTGCCTATCGTCGCCGTTCTCCTTCGTCGGACCGTGACGTCACGGTGTTCGCCTCGAGGCGATCAGTCGAACTCGATTAGCAGCTCGAAGGTCAAGAGTCACTCCTCGACAAACCTCAGGATCGCGAGGCGCTGCTTCGCCTCATCGCGGTTGGTGTTGTTGAGGACGAGAATGGTTCCGCTCTCGTCGCTCTCGAAGAAGAGGTCGCGGATAATCGCAACCGTGACATCGGCCGAGGTCACGCACGGATCCGAGGTCGTTCGCAGCGTCGGCAGCGGGGTGTCGTCGTCGGCCGTCGCCAGTTCATCGAGCCATGTCGGGCTGATCGTCGGGTTGGGCGGACTGCTGGCCTGAGGCCGTCGCCGTCGGGCCTGCATGGCCCTGTCGGTGCATCACGCTGACATTCGCGCGCAGCATGCGGCGCTCGCGTCCGCGCCCGCGAGGTCGGTCGTCGTTTGCGATGCCGACGGCGACGCTGAACATGGCTACTTGGGTTATGCGAGCTGATGGCGCGCAACGTGTTGGCCGGAGGAATCGCCGGTCTCGTGATCGACGGCGCGATCAGGGACAGCACAGCAATCGCGAGCATCACGTTGCCGGTCTTTTCCCGGGCGCCTGCCGGCGCCCCTAGACGAAGAACGACCGGACAGCCCAGCCGCTTGACCTCTCGGTCGGGCCGATCACCGTGAGGCGCGGCGACTAGGTCGTTGCCGATGCAGAAGGCGTAGCCCTCGTCGCGGAGCAAGGATCTCGTGGCGATCTCGCACAGTCTTGCTAGGCGCGGATTGCGAGGCCGTCGCGGTTCGAATACCAGCGAGGCCGTCAGATCGGACCGCTGAGTCGCGCTTGCCGCGCATACCGGGGACAGTTGGGGAACATCGAGATGCTCGTGCTTGAAAGGGAGCAGGTGTCACCGTTCGGGATCGAGCTGGCGCTGCTGCTCCACGGCGTGATCCGGCAGCGCGCTTGGCCCGTCCGAGCCCTGCTCTCATGTTGCCGCGGGCATCTGGAGCTCGACGGCGAGAGACCTCCTAGGCGCGGATACGAGGAGAGTCGTCCGCGCGGCGGCGATCGCCGTCTGCTCCAAACCGGCCATTGGCGAGGAGCAGGTCCCACGCCCGGAGGGGTCGAGACCCGGCAGCACTCGGATTCGGATGAGCAGGAGTCCTGTCGCGATCAAGAAGACGCTTCCGATGACGTCCCCGACGCTGTCGAGCGCGAACGTCAAGAGGTAGAGGGTGTACGAGAGGCCTTGGTCGTGGTGTGCGGCGTAGGTGGCGATCTTCCCGCCGAGCAGGCCGTAGATCCCGATGTCGCTGACCCCGTGGAGGGCGACGCGCAGCACACCGCCGATGAGCACCAAGGAGTGGAGGGTGCCCGGAGGCGGGCTGACGCGGCGCAGGAGGTCGTGCAGCTTGGCCAGGTAGATCACGAAGGCCACGGCATAGACCGCCGAGAGGTAGGCGGCGACGAGCACGATGTGCCTGTGATCCTGCAGCTGGCGGGCGATCTTGTGGGCGGAATCGTCCTGGTTGATGGGCAGGCCTGCCGAAATCACTGCTTCGGCCAGCAACGCGACGACGAAGACGATGCCCGCGGCCCAGGCACGCCGCTCCCAAACGCTGGCCGTCCGTCCCGACGTCACGCTCAGATTCTCGCCCGGCGGATCGCAGCTGGCAAGCGCGATTCGCGCCCGGGCGTACCGGCCCACTGCGCCGGATCTGTCGCGTTCAGGCTGCGCCTGAACGCCTGGAGATCGTCGCGGCGACGATCAGGTCCCGCTGAGGACCGGGCGAAGCGCTGCGTCTCGGTCCGAGCGTCAGTCGGCTTGCCTACGGGGACACGGTGACCCTCTTGTCGAGCCTGGGCGCTTGCATCGAGATCGCTCCGACCCACAGGAGCAGGAGGAGCAGCGACAGGTCGAGGACGGCCGAAAGGGCGGCGGAGTGCACCACGAATGCAAGCCCGCCGATGACCAGGATGGGAAGCAGCGCGTAACCGAGCCTCTGCATCCACTTCTTTATGGCGTGGGTGTCGTCCATCGCCCGCGTGGCAGCTGCGATCGCAAGACCGAGCAACATGAGCTTCACGGTGTCGGCGACGTTGACCGCGTGGAAGATGGACGCTGTCGTGGAAGCACTGCCAGTCCCGGCGACATGCCGATTGATCGCGACCTCAAGTACGACCTGAATCAGCGATATGGCCGCAGCCGCCAGGCCAGCGACCAGCAGCAACGCTCGAGCAGAACCGGATCTGGGCACTAGCCGGGATCCTGCCAGCGCCACGACACCCCTCGGAGAGCGACAGCGCGACAACGCGAACGATCGGGCTGTCGCCGTTCGTCTGATCCGGGAGAACTAGAGCAACGTCTCGGACTTGGTCGCGCTTGAGCGCAGCAGGCTACCGGTGCCGCGACGAAGCGACCGGCGGGGCGATCGACGCTGACGGCTGGTTGAAGACCGCCGACATGGCCAGGGTCGACGAAGATGGCTACCTTTGATCTTCGGCCGCAAGAGGGAGCTGATCATCCGTGGCGCTTACCACGGCTTACCCGGGTGAGATCGAGGAGATCTTGTCCGAGCGGCTGGCTGTGCGTGGGGCGCCCGTCGTTGGGATTGAGCATCCGGAGTTCGGCGAGGACGTCGGCGCCGCGATCGCGCTCAAGGCGGGCGCCGGGGTGACCGGGGGATGGGATCCGCGATCAGTTCAGGACGACCGTAGACTCGTACGAGTGTTCGCAGGCCACGTGTGGTTTGTCGGTGAGCTGCCGAAGGCTCGAGTTGCCCATGCAGCGGGCGGAGTCGACGGTCAAGACAGGCTCGTGAATGGCTAGGGGCGCGAATACAGCGAACGGGAGCGCGCACACCGGCGCGCGTGCAGGCCCACGCGAGGCGGCGAGCGCCGCGCTCGAGGTGATGTTGACCGACGCCGTGGTTAGCCAGGGCCGGGTGAGGCGGTTCCTGGATCCGGTCTCGACCGCGAAGCTCGCGGCCGTCTTGGCGCGGCGGCCGCGGGTCGTCGCGCGACGGGTCGGGGGGCTCGGGGCCGAGCTGGGGAGGATTGTGGGGGGCAGCTCGGAGTTGGCGCCGGCGAAGGGTGATCGGCGTTTCGCCGATCGCGCCTGGAATGAGAGCTGGATGTTCCGCCGGCTAATGCAGGCGTATCTCGCGCTCGGCGGGACGGTCGAGGCACTGATCGACGATGCCGAGCTTGATTGGCAGCCCGACCGCCAGGCGAGGTTCACGCTCAGCAACGTGCTCGACGCGGTCGCGCCGACGAACCTCCCATTGACCAATCCAACGGTGCTGAAGGAGACGCTCGACCGCGGCGGCGCGAACCTCGTACATGGAGGCCGGCGAATGGTGCGCGACCTCTCCAAGGGCCGCCTGCCGGCGATGGTCGACACGAGCAAGTTCGAGGTCGGCGGGAATCTGGCACTGACCGCCGGCTCGGTCGTGCTGCGGACCGACGTCTGCGAGCTGATCCACTACAGGCCCACGACCGAGCAGGTGTATGAGACGCCGATCGTGATCGTGCCGCCGACGATCAACAAGTACTACGTGCTTGACCTCGCCCCCGGCCGCAGCATCGTCGAGCACCGTCTCGGCGAGGGCCACCAGGTGTTCATGGTCTCCTGGCGCAACCCCGACCGGGAGCACGGCCACTTCGACTTCGACACCTACGCGGAGGCGGTGCTCGAGGCACGGCAGGCGGCGTCAGAGATCGCGGGCCACGCGTCGGCGCACCTGATGGCGGCCTGCTCGGGCGGGATGATCGGCGCCGGGACGCTGGGGCACCTGGCGGCCGAGGGCCGGCTTGGCGAGGTCGCGAGCCTGACTCTGATGGTGTGCGCGATCGACAACAGGCAGGCCGGGACGGCGGCGGCGATCACAAGCAAGGAGATCGCCGCCACCGCGGTCGCACACTCGGCGCGCCAGGGCTACCTCGAGGGCGAGGCGCTGGCCAGCGTGTTCGCGTGGCTTCGCCCGAACGATCTCATCTGGAACTACGTGGTCAACAACTACATGCTCGGCAAGGAGCCGCCGGCGTTCGACATCCTCTACTGGAACCAGGACACGGTCCGGCTTGCCGCCGGGCTGCACCGCGACTTCGTGCTGCTCGCGATGAACAACGCGCTGACGATAGGGGGCGCGTTCACCGTCCTCGGCTCTGCGGTCGACCTCAGCAAGGTGACGCTCGACACGTACATCATCGCCGGCTCGAATGACCATATCGTGCCCTGGCCCAGCGCATACGCGTCGACGCAGCTGTTCGGCGGCGAAACGCGATTCGTGCTCTCTGCCAGCGGCCACATCCAGGCGCTGATCAACCCGCCGAGCCCGGACAGCCGCTCAAGCTTCCAGGTCGCGGACGAGCATCCGCCCGATCCGGCCGAGTGGAGCGAGCGCGCGGTGACCAGGCGCGGCAGCTGGTGGCCTGACCACGTCGAGTGGCTTTCAACTCGGTCGGGCAAGCTAAGGCCCGCCCCGAACGCGCTGGGCAACCACCGGTACAAGGCGCAGGCGAAGGCGCCCGGAACCTACGTGCACGCGCGATGAGCCGACCGGGCGAAGGTGTCCGGTGGCCCGTTGCGCGCGGCGGCCGTCGCGCTGCTCGCTCGGATGGGCGCGCGCTACGCCGCGCGAGGCCCGAGCATGGGTAGGAGTGAGGCGGGCTGGGAGTCGGGGTTTGTAGATGCCAAGGGACTGCGCTTGCGCATCGGACGTCACGGGTCTGGAAAACCGCTGCTGCTCATTACCGGGATCGGCGCTCACATGGACATGTGGGCGCCGTTTGCGCGCTTGGCCGGCGACCGTGAGCTAATCGCGTTCGATGCCCCCGGCACGGGCCGGTCGCAGCGGCCGCGCCGCCCGCTGAGGATGGGCGGGCTGGCGGAAGTGGTCCGGGCGCTGCTCGATGAGCTCGAATTGGATCGAGTCGATGTGCTGGGCTACTCGTGGGGTGGCGTCCTGGCGCAGGAGTTCGCCCGGCGCGCACCCGAGCGCGTCCGCCGGCTGGTGCTGTGCGCGACCGGGCCAGGGATCCTCGGCGGGTCCCCGCCGCGCCCGGTTGCGGCCCTCATGCTGGCCACACCGGCGCGCTACTACCACCCCCGGCTGCTGGCGTTGAGCTTGCCGCACATTGCCGGCGGGCGCACGGCGCGGGAGCGCGGCGCGCTCTCTAGGCATGCGGGTGAGCGGCTGCTGTGGCCGCCCGATCCGATTGGGTACGCATTCCAGTTGTACGCGGTGACGGGGTGGTCGAGCGGTCCGTGGCTCAAGCGGTTGGTCTCACCGACCCTCGTCATCGGCGGCGACGACGATCCGAGCGTCCCGCTGCGCAACGCGCGTGTGCTCGCCGCGCGGATCCCGAACGCGCGCCTTCATGTCGTCAACGGCGGCGGACACCTGTTCCTGCTCGATGAGCCGGAGAACGTCGCCGGGGTCATCGGCGCCTTCCTCGATGGAGATCGCTGACGCGCCGGTGGCCCGGACGACGACAGATGGGTCGTGGCGCGTTCCGGCGAGCTGAAAACCGGTGACGCCAGCTGCAGCTGGGGACGACGAAAGACAGCGCCGGCCCGGACTGTCGGATACTCGCACCCGGAAGTACGCCGGCTGGCCGGGGGCTGCCGACCGACCTTGAGCCCAGCCGCTCTACCGGTCGCCGAGCAAAGCAGCCGCGAAGGCGCCGTGACCGGTGTAGGCGTGAACCAGCAGCGACGGCCGCGGCCGAGACCTGCTCTGCGAGCGCCGCGGGTATGTCGCGCGCGTCCGCACCGCACCTCCCTTGCGCAGACTGCAGGGCGCCGGCGCCTTCCGCCTGAAGGCCCCGAACCGTGCCGCGACGCATTGTCCTCCTGGCGGAATGTGGGTGCGAGGATTGGATTGGGGCGAGATCTGCCTTTGTGGTCGCGCCCCTACGGGCCCAGCCGTCGCGGCGCCGGCGTCGTGCGATCTGCCGGGGGCGGATCGGATCACTCGAGCGAGTCGATCCAGCGTTCCAGCCGTCGTCCTTCGCGGGTCATTAGCTTTGGGTCGCGGAGAGTGTTGGTGAGTAGCGCGATCCCCTGGTAGGCAGCGATCAGGGCGACGGCGAGGTCGCGTGCGTCGCGCCGTCCCATCGCGCGAAACTGACGCTCGGTCCACTCGATCGGGACACGGATCAGCTCGGCACAGGCGCTGGCCAGCCCATCGTCGCGTTTGTCTAGTTCAGAGCAGAGCGATCCCTGCGGGCAGCCATAACGTGCCGTGAGCTCGCGTTGGTCGACCAGCATCCGCACGAACGCTTTCAGGCGTGCCTTCGGCGTGCGGTGACGATCGAGCGACGCGAGCGTTGCTTGGATGTCTCCGGCGTGAGCGTCGATCGCGGCGGCGACGAGCTCGTCCTTGGTCTTGAAGTAGTAGTAGACGTTGCCGACCGGTACCTCGGCCACGGCGGCGATGTCCGCCAGCGTCGTCGTTTCGACGCCCTGCTCGTGCAGAACCTGGCGCGCGGCCGCGATCAGCCGCTCGCGCTTTCCCGACTGCGGTCTGAGCTCCGTCGAGCGACCTGTCTCGGCTAAGTCAGTCATCTTACTAGGGAGGATAGCGTCGTCCCTTCTGTGCCCGGCGGTAGGCGTCTGCTAAGTTAGCTGACTCACTTAGTCGATGGCCACACACTGGAGGTCAGTCGGCATGGCGACACCGCCCTCTCAAGCATCATTTCTGAAAACTCGGAAGGGCAAGCTCACGCTAGCTCTGCTTTGCGCGGTCGGGTTCCTCGATTTCGTCGACGCGTCGATCGTCAACGTCGCGCTGCCGTCGATCCGGCACCACCTCCACTTTTCCGTGCAGAGCCTGCAGTGGGTGCTCAGCGGCTACCTGCTCACCTACGGCGGGTTCGTGCTGCTCGGCGGCCGCGCGGCCGACCTGATCGGTCGCCGGCAGTTGCTCGTCGCCGGAACGTCGGTATTTGCGCTCTCCTCACTCGCCGGTGGGCTCGCAGGCAGCGAAGGGATGCTCGTCGGCGCCCGACTCGTCCAGGGCATAGGGGCGGCGATGATGATCCCGGCGGCACTCTCGATCCTCACGACGTCGTTTCACGAGGGCAGCGACCGCAACACGGCGCTCGGCGTGTGGGGCGCGCTGGCAGGGCTGGCGTCGGCATTCGGGGTGTTTGTCGGGGGTGTGCTCTCCGAGGGTCCGGGATGGCGGTGGGTGTTCTTCGTAAATCTCCCCGTCTGCCTGCTGATATTGGGGGCGACGTACCGGCTGATCTCCGGCGAGCGACGCCGCTCGGGGCTCGCCAACTTCGACACCATGGGCGCGATCCTGCTCACCACCGGGATGCTGCTGCTGGTGTACGCGCTCGTTCGGGCGCCCGACGTCGGCTGGGGCAGGGCACGGACGATCGGGGAGCTCGCCGGCGCGGCGGGGCTGCTGGGCGCCTTCGTCCTCAACGAGCGGCGCCAAAGCAACCCGCTGTTTCCGTTCTCGATCTTCCGGATCAACGGGCTGGCGGCCGCGGACGCGACGCAGGTGGCGGCGATGGCCGGCTTCTACTCGATGTTCTTCTTCATCACCCTGTACATGCAGACCGTGCTCGGCTACTCGCAGATTCAGGCGGGCTCGGCCTATATCCCGGTCACGTTCGGCGTCGCGATCTCGTCCGGGATCTCCTCGCAGCTGTTCGCCCGCATCGGTACGCGCCCGATCATCGTCGCCGGCGCGCTGCTCGGCGCCGGCGGCCTCTACTGGCTCTCCCGCATCCCCGTCCACGGCTCCTACCTCACCGACCTGCTTCCGGGCCTGATGATCATGTCGTTCGGCCTCGGCGCGGTGTTCGTTGGTGTTACCACCGCCGCCAACGCCGGCGTCCCACCCGACAAGGCGGGCCTCGCCGCCGCCCTGGTCAACGCCTCCACGTGGATCGGCGGCGCGCTCGGTATCGCCGTGTTCTCTGCGCTCTCTACCTCGCGGGCACATCACCTGCTCGCGACCCACGCCTCGCAACACGAAGCCGTCGTCGCGGGTTTCCACCGTGCGCTACTCGCGGGCTGCCTCGTGCTCCTCGCCGCCGCGCTGATCGCCGCACGCGCAACCAACACTCGAGGCGAACCGGTCCCGAGCCCGTCCCTAAAGCCGATCGCGATACCCGAGACCAGTTAACGCATCCGCCCGGCACCGGCGAGAGGAGGGCGACATGCTGCTCCCCGTTGCTCGGCAGCGAAGCCGCTGGCGGCTGACCGAAGGGCTGCTGCGCTTGCCTTCTGGGCGGGCGGGGTGCGCCGGGTCGGTTGGCGCTGAGGGGCAGCAGCTCGATGACATCAGCATCGATACTCGCCGCGCCGAGCGCGCGCTCGACGGAAATCCGGTGATGTCCGTCGATGACGAAATGGCATCCGTGGAGCCGGTACACGGAAATCGGCGGCAGCGATTCTCCACGGTGACGTGCCATCCACATCAGCCCCCACCGACCGCGCGACCAACTCGGTGGCCGAAACGCGTGATCGAACTCAAGAGCCTTTTGCGGCTCGACGGTTCCGATGATCGAGTGCATCGGGATGGCCTGTACACCCAGATGACGGCGACTTGCCTTCTCACCCAAGGAAGCTGGAAGGAGCTCCAGGCGACGCGACCTCCGCCTGCGGAGGCCCTCTCGCCGCCGTTGCCAGACCAAGCGCTGGAATGCATGCTGGGCGTCGATCCGCGCAAACCCGGTGACCGGAAAGATGCCGTCGATCATCAACGCAACCGCGGCGAACCCGGCGATGATCGCGAGTAGTGGCGCGCCGAACAGTCCGCCCACCGTCGCTAAGAAGGCGAAGAGGATGACGAGCAAACCACGCGCTGCGATGTCGCGCAGAGACGATGGACGGGTACGTCGCTTGCCGCCGCCGTACGAAGGCGAAGTGAACATGAGGGAAGTCCTTCGAGGCAATCATCGCCCCCGTGCGGACTCAGCGCATCGCACGAAAGCCGCGGACCCGATGCCTCTTTCCCCTGATCTCGGAGTCCTCGATTCGGAAGTGTCCGGCTTGGATGCTCCTTTTCGTGCCGAAGCGGCGGGCTTCCGCAGGCCCCGCGCGAACAGCCCTCGCGGCGGCGCTCCTCGCGACGGCCAGCGTTAGGCGTATTTCACAACACCGGACTCGGCGCGCAGTGCCGAGCCCCCGTCTTCTCACCAAGGGCATGCGTCTCTGGTCTTCAGGCGCCCCGGTGCTGGCGAATCTCAGGTGCCGCTAGCTGCGGCGACCCCAGACCTGCTCCTGTGTCGAGACGCTGCTTCTGCAATCGCTGATTGGAGGAGTCAGGGCCATGACGCGCTCGCTCCTGCTGGTCGTTCACTCCGGAAGCCAGGATCGGCCAGAGCCCGTTGCCCGCGTTGGTGGCGGTGCAACTGTGTGAACGGATCGTTCGGCGGGTCTTCGGACGCGCGGCCGTAACGGGGCGCTATGCGCGGGCAGAGCGGGGGTGTGCGCGTGAGAAGTGCGCTGCCGCCGCGGCGCGCGCGGCTTTGCCGGAAATGCGCAGCTTGGCGTAGATGTTGGAGAGGTGACGCTCGATGGTGCGGGTGCTCAGGTAGAGGCTGCTGGCGATCTCGTCATTGCTGCGGCCGTCGGCGACGAGCTCGAGCACCTCGACTTCGCGCCTGCTGAGGTCGGCGATTTCGTGGCGGTCGGGCGGCGTCGGCTTGGCGGGCGCCGGCGCGGGATGCTCCGCGTCGTCGATGACGGCGAAGAGCGAGCATTCGTACGGCACGCCTGTGAGCATGTTGGGTCCGCGATCGGCGAACGCAAGGCCCGAGCCGGCCACGAGGTCCCTGACCGTTCTCGACGCGAGGACCTGGCCGGGCCGCGCCGCCGCCTGGACCCGCGCGGCGATGTGGACGGCGAGCCCGGACACGTTTCCGCTTCGCACCTCGCACTCTCCGGTGTGGACGCCGGCACGGAGCTCGAGGCCGAGCGCGTGCACGGCCTGAATCAGGGCCAGCCCGCATCGCACCGCCCGAGCGGGAGCATCGAAAGTGGCAAGCACGCCGCCACCGGTCCAGCATAGGCGCCGCCCACCGTGGCGGGCGAGCGCGTGGTCGACCAGCTCGTGGTGCTGCGCTAGCAGATCGGCCCACCGCCGATCGCCCACCTCGGCGACCCGCTGTTTGGAGCCCACGATGTCTGTGAACAGAAGGGTGGTGATGATTCGCTTTGCGGGCGGGATGGACCGGCGGGGCGCCGGAGCCGTACTGGACCCGGCCGGGCACGGTGGCCGACGAGGACAGCAACATCGCCCGTCCACCCCGCGCACCGACCGCCTTCGCCTGGATCGGGTCGGTGGCCTGCGGTGCTCTCGATAGCGTGCTCATGCCGCCCGATTCATCCGCGACGACAGCCGGGCCGGGGTCGCCAGTATCGGCGCCGCGATCGCAAGTGCGAACGCGATGCCGGCGGCGAGCGCACCGAGGTCGAAATGTACGTCGATGCCCTCGACGAGGGCCGACCCGCTCGACGGCAGGGTCAGCGCGGCGAGCGCGCGGACGGTCGTGGACTTGTCCGCACCGTTGCGGCCTAGGTAGCCGAAAATCGTTCCGGGCTCGACAGCGAATGAGACGCCGCGCCGTACCTCTGTCCCGTCGCGGTCGCGCTTGTGCAGGTCGAGCGCGTCGATGCCCGGTGTCTGGAGCCTGCTCATGCCCCTCAAGACGCACGACCGCCGGAACGGATGCAACCGCGCCGATCCATGCATCCATTTCCATTCGGGCTCGTCTCCGTTCATGATGAGCGACCACAACACCGATATGAGAACCGAATCCGACCCGTCAGAGAGCGCGCCGTCGGCACCTCGCCCCACAGACCAAGCGGCCCGGTGCTGCGACCCCACCGTGCAACACACCTGTTGCGAGCCGGCCGAGCGCCCGACCTGCTGCACCGATTCCACATCGGGGAGCTGCGGATGCCGGTGACCGCAGAACGCGCAGCATCGCACGAGCTCTGGGCCGACGTCCATGGCCGGTTGCGTGCCTTCGTCGGTCGACGCGTCAGCGACCCGCACACCGCCGACGACCTCGCACAGGATGTCCTGCTTCGCCTCCACCGCAACATAGGCCACCTGCGCGACGACGAACGCCTCGACGCGTTCGCCTACGCCATCGCCCGCAACGCGATCACCGACCACTACCGAGCCCAGGCGCGCAGGCGTGAGATCCCGTCGGAGCCCACCGAGCTGACCGCCAGCATCGACACGCATCCCGTAAGCAGTGACGCGCCCGACGCCCGCGAGCAACTCAGCCGCTGCCTCGAGCCCCTCGTCAGGCGCCTGTCGCCGCCATACCGCGAGGCGCTGATGCTCACCGATCTCGGTGAGCTGTCGCAGGTCGAGGCCGCGCGGCGCGCCGGACTGACCGTGCCGGGAATGAAGGCACGCGTTCAGCGCGCCCGCCGCCAGGTCCGCGACCTGCTCGGCGAATGCTGCGAGGTCGCGCTCGACCAGAGCCGTCGCGTCGCCGATGTGCGGCGCACGGGACCTTGTGCATGCACGCCGGACAGATCTGCGGACGCGAACGGACCAGTCAGCGCCTGAGCACGTCCGATTGGCGAGTCATCGCCTCGGGCTACTGCAAGTCGAGCGCCACCACGAACTCGTTCAGGCGACGCGTAGTCGTCGCGTAGCGCGCGCACCTCGTCCGCGGCCCTATCGGTGGCCGGTGAGGTCACGGTTCAGGCGGGTCCTGCCTGAATTTACCTGGAACTGGCTTCTGGAGTGGACGAGATCCAGACGCCCGCCCGGCCGACCAGAGGCCGCTCGACCGCCGTGACGATCCGGGAGCGCTGCTGACCATCCGCTCCCGCGGAGACCTCCCGCCCCGACGAGCATCTCGTCGGGCATAGCGACGGCCTCCCTTTGCGCGGAAAGCGCGCGCATCTCGCTTTGGCTGTTAGCCAAGAATTTGCAGAGGGCCGGTCGCTGAGTCGCCGTTGGGCGGGCTTAGGGGGACGCGTGTGGTCGGGCGGTGACGTGCTCCTCGCGGGGTGAGAGCAGGGTTTGCTTGCGGTGGCATTGGGTCGGCGCCCGCGTCACCAGTGTTTGGCTGCTTGCTTGGTCCGGCCACGCTTGTACCGGGGAGCGCTGTCGTCAGCACCGGGGCGTCGAGGCTGGTCATGAACGACGCCGCGCTGGCGAGCGCGTCGGAACCCAACGTGGTTTGTATGTGCGGCCTGCGGTCGTAGGCTGTGCGTGACCAGACACCGCCGGGGCTCGAAGCGGACCGGTCCGTTTTCACCGGATCTGGTGTCTTTACGCGTGCGATGTCGATCCAGAGTGCGAAGGCAGGCGACGAGCACGCGTTCGGCGAGCTGGTCAAGCCGTTCGAACGCGAGCTGCGGCTGCACTGCTACCGGATGCTTGGCTCGCTGCAGGACGCGGAGGATCTGCTTCAGGACACGTTGCTGGCGGCCTGGCGGGGACTGGGTGGCTTCGAGGAGCGTGCGTCGCTGCGCGCCTGGCTGTATCGGATCGCGACAAACCGCTGCCTCAACGCCCTGCGCGAGCGCGGCCGCCGGCCGGTGGTGGAGGAATTGCGCGGGGCGCCCGCTCCCACCCGTTACATCGAGCCGTTCTGGCTCGACCCGTACCCCGAGGACGCGCTGCTGGATCCGGCGCCGGGTCCCGAGGCTCGCTACGAGCAGCGTGAGGCGACGCAGCTGGCGTTCGTCGCGGGGCTGCAGCACCTGCCTGAGCGTCAGCGCGCGGCGCTGGTGCTGCGCGACGTGCTCGGGTTCCGTACCGGCGAGGTCGCGGCGATGCTCGATGTCACGCCGCAGTCGATCAAGGGCGCGCTGGCCCGCGCCCGGACGTCCCTGCAGGACCGGGTACGCGCTCGTGAGAGCGCGCCGCTCCCCGATTCACCGGCCGAGCGGGAGCTCGTGGCGCGCTTCAGCGACGCCATTGAGTCCGGCGATACCGCGAGCCTCGTCGCCCTGTTGAGCGGGGACGCACGGCTGACGATGCCCCCGCTGCCGCTCGAGTACGTCGGCCACGCAGCGATCGGCGCGTTCCTCGACCAGCGCGCCGCGGTCCGCGGCGCGCCGCTCCAGGTACGCCCGACGCGGGCGAACGGCCACTCGGCGTTCGGCTGCTACCTCCACGGCCAAGGGTGCGGCATGCTCGCGCTGACGCTCAGCGGCGAGCACGTGGTGGAGATGACGTTCTTCTTCGACCGGTCGCTGGTCGACTGGTTCGGCCTGCCGCGGGAGATCTGACGGACGCCGCCTGCAGCTGACCGGTCCGTTCTCCGGGCGGCCGGTGTCTCATCGTGCAAGCAGTTCATACCTGCACGAAAGGAGAAGTGACATGGGCAAGATCGTCATGAGCGGCCCGCAGAACATCTCGCTCGACGGAGTCGTCCAGGACCCGGACGGCAAGGAGGGCTTCAGCCTGGGCGGCTGGTTCGTCCAGTACGGAGGCAAGTACCTCGAAGCGTGGAACAAGGTCGCGCTCGACGAGGCGCTAGGCGCGGAAGCGTGGCTACTAGGTCGAAGGAGCTACGAGTTTTTCGGAGCGCGGTGGCGAACCCGGAACGGCGAGCTTGCGGACAGGTTGAACAGCATGCCCAAGTACGTCGTGTCCTCGACTCTCGAAGATCCTGCGTGGAACAATTCGACGGTTCTGGGTGGCGACGCGGTCACCCAGGTCTCGAAGCTGAAGAAGCGGCTGGACGGAGAAATCGTCGTCCCCGCCAGTTATGAGCTCAGCCGCTCGCTGATCGAGCACGACCTAGTCGACGAGTTGCGGCTCGTCGTATTCCCGGTCGTGCTCGGCGCCGGCGAGCGGCTGTTCAGCGAGACCAGCCACAACAAGCCGATGCGCCTCGTCGAAGCCAAGACGATCGGCGAAGGACTCGCGTTCCTCACCTACGAGCTCGGTCCGGACCGGTCTCGCCCCGGCGAGCACGGTTAGCCCTCGATCAAGGTCGGAGCCAACGATGACCGCAACATCATCAAGAGACTTCATCGCCGCGATGCAGGTGACCCTCGACGGCTACATCCTGGGCCCGGAGGGCGAGTCCGACTGGGTTGACTCCTGGGCCGACGGCCTGGGCCTGCTGCCCGAGGTCGACGCGTTCGTGCTCGGCGGAGGGATGTTTCCGGACTACGAGCATTTCTGGATGGCGATCCTGGACGACCCCGCCGCCGCGTCGGAATGGCTCGGCCGAGCTCCATACGATCGCGAGATCGATTACGCGCGCGTCGCCGCCGCGACCCCGCACCTAGTGCTCTCCACGACCCTCAGCGACACGTCGTGGCCGACGGCGCGCCTGATTCGCGACCTCGATGCGCTTCGCGCGTTCAAGGCCCAGGCCGGCAACCCCGTCTACGTGGTCGGCGGGCCGGAGTTGGTGACCAGTCTCATCAATGCCGGGCTGCTCGATGAGCTTCGCCTGATAGTGCACCCCGTCGCGGTGGGGGCGGGGAGGTCAGCCTTCGGCGAGGTCCTCCGGCGTCAGGCGCTCCAGCTGCTCCGAGCAGAGCCGACGAGGTCGGGGCGCATGACCCTCACCTATCGACTCGGCCATGCACCCGTGGCGGTGGCTGCCTGAGCGCCTGGTGGCGGGGTCCGATGATGGCCGGCGCCGAAGATGATCGCGGCAGCGACTTCAATGCAAAGGTGATCGCGGAGTTCCGCGCGAACGGCGGACGTGTCGGCGGGGACTTGGCGGACACGTCGATTTTGCTGCTGCATCACGTCGGCGCCCGGTCCGGACTTCAGCGCGTCACGCCCCTGGCCTATAACCGGCTGGGCGATCGTCGCATCGCTATCGTCGCGTCGAATGGCGGATCGCCGACCCACCCGGGTTGGTACCACAACCTCAAGACCAATCCGACGGTGATGGTCGAGATCGGCGCAGAGAGGTTCACGGCCCGGGCCAAAGAGCTGGAAGGCGCTGGCCGCGCCGGGGTGTGGCCGGAGCTGATCGCTGCGGCCCAGGCGGTCGGCGCGCTTCAAGCCCAAACCACGCGACAGATCCCCGTGTTCGTAGTGACTCAGAAGGACTAACCTGCCGCGGAGCCTCCGAAGGCTGCCGGCCACATGATCGTGCGAAGGACGCTGACCGAACGGAGAGCCACGAGCAGCGTGATTCTGTGGGCCGGTCGGCATACAGGGCGCCAGCTCATCGCGCGAGCGGTGAGCGGCTGGCGTTCCCGCGGTTGGGAAGTACCGCGCCACGAGGAGAGGAGGTCTGCAGCCTCACTTGGTCGCAGTCCTGATCCTCCCCACAAGCGCGCATCAGGTGCTTGCAGACTCCTGGCTAACTCTCTGGTCAAAGCAGTAGTCAGCGCCAGGAGCCGACCTCGCGCCCAACGCCGCGCCGATCATCGACAACATGACCAGACCTCCGCTGCTGCCTTCGCCCAACAGGAATCGTGACGAGCGCCGCGACCGCACGAGCGCTTGGCCGCGAAAGGGAGCGCCAACGCCGACCGATGCTGACGATCGCTTCTCGCGCAACCCGATCATCAGCACCGCCGACTCTTCGAGCGAGCGTTTGGTCGCTTCTGCATATTCACCGGCTCTCGGCCGCTGGCCGAGCCGGGCCCATCCTCCTGGCGAATTCGAGGTGCGCCACCGTCGGGCACTCGAGACCCGCTTTGGTGTCGCCACCGGCCTTCGCGCTGCTGCGCCGACAACAACTCTTCCGCTCCCTAAGAGAGGATGAGTAGACCGGCCCAGGCTGGCTACTGATCGGCGAGGAGAAGCGGCGCTGCGACCTGCCATTGGCAACGAGGTGGTTGAATCCGGGCGTCAGGCTCGGTTGTTGACATCCGTATGGTTGCCGCATCCGAGCTCGTGTTTGAGGGTGCTCGCGGCGGCGAGGTAGCAGAATCTGGCAAGGATGCGTTCTCTGTTGGGTTTACCGTTATGCAAACGACTCCCGGACGCTGGTCCTGCCTGAGGGGTGGCAGTGTGGGCTCGATTATTCTGCTTGCCCTAGCCGCGGCCGTGTATCCGCAATTGCTTGCGGTAGTGGTGATCATCCTGACGCGCCCGAATCCGCAGTCGCTCCTGTGGGCTTGCTATCGGATGCTCGTGAGCGTCGCCGCCAGTGTCCTGATTTTCGTGGTCTTCCGGTCCCGCGGCAGCGTCGCCGGCACAAGTTCTCACCGGCTCGGTCCGGCGACCTATCTCTCGTTCGGCGCCATCGCGGTGCTCGTCGCGATCCTGATCGCGACTCGCAGCGGGCGAGCGCTCTTCGATCGGGACCGGCCGATGTCCCGGGGACCAGAGCGTCGCCCGCGACCGGGCTCGGCGGCCGCGGCGAAGACGCGTGCCCGAGCGGAGCGGGCGCTCAGCGAAGGTTCGGTCGTGGTCGCCTGCCTGGTCGGCGCGCTGCTGGCCGTTCCCGGCCCCTTCGACCTCGTCGCTGTCGGGCGCCTCGCGAGAGGCGGATATGGAGTGTTGACCGCGGCTGTTGTGATGGTCATCTTCGCGCTGATCAAGTTCATCCTGATCGAGGTTCCGATCGCCGGTTACACGATCGACCGCGGCCGCACCGCGGCCACGGTCAGCCGCTTCTCGCGCTGGATGCAGACGAACAAGCTTGCGGGCGTCGCCGCGATCGTCGGCCTCTTCGGGACCGCGCTGATCGCCAGAGGAATCTCAGCACTCGGCTGAACCGTGAGCAGCACGCCCGCGACTCCTGGTTTGCGCGTGATCGTCTCGGCGAGGTCTCGGCTCACGGATCGCTGTCGCGAGGGGGCGGCTCATGCCTTCTGCGGATCCGATCGATGTCTTCGCGCAGCGTCTGCCCGCGCGAGTGCGCCTCGCGGATGAAGGTGTCCCACTCGCGCCGTATCTCGTCGTCGGCCGGTCGCTCCCCGGCGCGAATCCGGTTGAGCTCGTCGAACACCTCGCGTCCGAGGGCGGCGGAGGCAACCAGGGCAACCATGAAGCCAAACAGGGCCGAGATCATCGCGAACACCGCTCCGATCGCCCCGTAGCGACTCGCGTACGAGCTGAACAGGTGTGGGACGTAGACGGCCGCGCCGGCGAAGTAGACGGCGAGCGCTAGGCTCGCGACGATCGCGAACGGGGCGAGGCTTCTCAGCTCGATTCGCTTCGCGCTCAGCACACGGCCGCTCCAGACGAGGAAGATCGCGGTCACAGGGGTGAGCAGCAGGTTCGCCCCGACCTGTACGCGGCTGCTGCCGATTTCGCGGTGCGCGACGCCGCTGATCACCAGGTAGGCGATGAGCCCGGCGACCCACAGCAGGTCGTTGAATGAGTTGCGCACGCTTAGCGGCTGCAGCTCCCACGTGCGTTCGAACAGCCGCTGTACGGCCCGGGCGAAGCTGAGTATGGCAATGACGAGCAGCCCGGCGCCGATCAGGCCTATGTCGGTGTTGGTCGCGGTCGAGGGCGCGAGCGCGTCCCTGACCGCCTCCGCGCCCCCGCCGGTGAGGGCGTAGCGATCGATCAACCATTGGGCCGCGCCTTCGGTCTGGAGGTGCGGTAGAACCGCGCCCGCCAGGACCGCGAGCGGGATCAGGGCGGTGAGGGCGCTCGAGGCCAGGGCCATCGCCCGGTCGAAGCCGGCGACGAGCTGGAAGCGGTTCAGGACGCGCAACACGAACGCGGGGCGCAGCCAGAAGGTCAGCGTCCGCACGATCCGCTCGCGGTCGACCGGGACCCGCGTCGTCAACTCGGAGCCCTCGGGCGGCGCCCCAGACGTCGCTCACTGATCTGGTCGACCCGGATACTTACGTTCATCGTCCTGCCGGCCGCGAGATCAGCAAGTCCAGACCGAGCCGCGCGGACAGGAATTTCGCGACGAGCTGGCCCTTTACGCTGTTGCCTTCCTGATCGAGCGGCGGCGCAAAAGTGCCCATACCGCCTTTGCCCGGCGACACCGTCACGATCCCGCCACCGATCCCGCTCTTGGCCGGTAACCCGACGTCATACAGCCACTCGCCCGAGGTTTCGTACAGCCCCGCGGTCAGCATTACCGCGAGTGTGTAGTGGCAAACGCGAGGTTCGATCACCCGCTCTCCGGTGACAGGATTGACGCCGCCGTCAGCGAGCGTGGCTCCCATCACGGCGAGGTCTCTGGCGCTCACACGCAAGCAACACTGTCGTGTGTACAGCTCCACGGCATCGGCGGACGGGCAGTACACGCGATCGACGCTTTCCAGGAGCCGCGCGATGCTCTGGTTGCGCGAGTTGGTGGCCGACGCGGAGGCGTATACCACGGGGTCGAGCGAGAGCTCTCGCCCGGCGAAGCGCGAGAGCCCGTCGTGAATGAAGCGCCACCGGTCCTCGACGCCGCGCCCCGCCGCGAGACTGCTCGTCGCGATCGCCCCCGCATTGACCATTGGATTGGTCCGGCCGTCGGCGGATCGCTCGACCACGTAAAGGGAGTTGAACGGCAGACCGGTGCTGTTTACACCCAACCGCTCCCGCGCATCGTCGGGGCCGATCAGTCCGCACACGAGCGCGAACACGAACGGCTTCGAGATGCTCATGATCGTGAACTCGCGGTCGGCATCCCCGGCCGCAAACATCGCTCCGGAGGTTCCGGACACGCACACGCCAAAGAGATCGGCCGGGACGCTCGCCAGCGCGGGATATACCTGCGAGACCACGCCGTCGCGGTTTGCCCGATAACGGTCGTGGGCCTCGCGCACCAAGCAATCCACGAGGTCACGCTCGGGCAGCTCGCCGGTCGAGACAAAGGCGTCGCCTGCGGGACCATCGACAGCACTCGACATATATCAATCCTCCGGCACGCCAGTCTACGAATGCGCGCCACCCAAACGCCCGGCCCGGATCGTCCCACTGCCGCGCTTAAGGGCACGGCCCGACCGCAGCTCCTGCCTTCGACCTGATCGCATTGCCCGCTGCTCCTGATCTGAGCAATGGGAGGACTAAGCTCGGCGGCGACGCCGACAACGCTGCTCCGCCCGGCGTTTCGGCAGCCCGCTCACACCGCGACGACGGACTCGCCCTGGACGAGACGCGAGAGCACGCCGACCCCAAAGGCAGGCTTCTGCGGCCTCGGGGCGACGCGGAAGCTGGCTACGCAACAGACCTCGTTTCGTTCGGCCGCGGTAATGGCGACCCCCTCCGAACCGGGCACCTTAGTTGCCCGGAGGGGGGGGAACCGCGAGGGCGAAGGACCGTGACCGGCAGCACCTATGCAAGATCTGCCTGGTCGCACGCTGGATGCCACGATCGCCACCGCGTGAAAGCACGCGCTGGCGAGTCGCGCGCGAAGGTCGAGAACTCGGTCGCGCACGCCGCTCCTGCTTTCCCAGAAACCAAGCGTCCGGACTTGTCCGCCCCTCGCTCGCTCGCTCGTGCCTTCGCCCAAACGCAGACGCGGTCTGCTCGCCGCCCGGTCCTGACCGGTAAATGGGCCCATCGCTTTAGCCCGCCGTTTTACTATCGCTCGCGAGCTGCCAAGCGGCAGTCGCCGATCCGTGTCCTAGCGTTCCAGCGTCCCGTAAACGGTCCATTTCGGGACGATCCCGCCCATCCCTTGGTGACGCATCAGACGCCGGCCACAGCGGAATGCCGCGTCTAAGCATTCTTAGGAGCGCTGGCCCCGACCCACGCACCTGCTGCTTCGTGTCCGCGAGCAGGAGCGCGTCAGGATCGCGTCCGGGCGTCTGCGGCTCGTCCGACGCGATCGCGCCCTCGAGCGTCACTATGCTCTCCCCAACTCCCGGACTGGCGTCGATCCTCAACCTCGCGGCGAGGACGGGCTTTCCAGCGCAACGCATTGGCAGCCAACATCCAGACGATCGCGGACCTTACGGGCGTCGGCGCAGCCGCCGGGCCGGCAACTCCTCGACCTGGAGGCCCGACATCTGATGGACCTCGCGTTTCAGGACCAGTACCCGGAGCAGTTCAGCCACTGTTTCGGTTGCGGGAGAAACAATCCCGCCGGGCACCAGATCAAGAGCTACTGGGACGGGGATCGGACCATCGCGCGGTTCACGCCGGGCCCGCAGTACACCGGTGGCGTGCCGGAGCACGCCTACGGCGGGCTGGTCGCGTCGCTGATGGACTGCCACGGCGCCGCCACGGCTTTCGCCTACGCACGGCGAGACAGCGACGCCCACGAAGACATCCGATACGTCACCGCATCGCTGACGGTCGACTTCCGACGCCCCACACCGATCGGGGTCGAGCTTGAGATCACGGGGCGACTGAAGGCCCGCGACGGACGAAAGTCATGGATCGACCTCGCTCTCAGCGCCAACGGCACCGAGTGCGCCACCGCCACCATGCTCGCGATCCGGCTGCGCCCAGAGAACCGAGGCTCCTGAACCGCAAGCGCCGGAGGCACAACCCAAGCGCGCCACGAATGCTTCGGCTCTCGCGGCTGCTCCGGCGTTACTATGCCTTAGCCACGAACAGCATCACGAGCTCGTGCGCCTTCCCCTCCACCCCTCTCCGCCGACGGCTGATCAAACGAGCCCCCCTCTCTTGGCCGAGGAGCGAGACCAGCTCCGTGGGTCGGCTCTGCCCCCGCTTTGGCGTCGCGGCGAGCACGTGGGGGCTTCCGCTGGTGCGGAGAGCGCATGCCGATGGCTGGAATCAAGGTGACAGGCTGTGCGCAACCTAGTGACGTGACACGTGGTGCGACGTGGCCGGCGGCGCTCAGCTCGGAGCGCCGCCGGCGACGTCGATGTGGACTTGCGTTCCGCACAAACGCCGATACGTCGAGCCGGCAGCGCGAACGGCGAGTTGGCTCAGGTCGAGTAGTTGATGGTTATGTTGATGCTGGTCCCGCGGCCTACGGGGGTGGTGCGTATCTGGCCGTGGGCCCGGGCGAACTTGCCGGTGCCGTCGTTGATCGGGATCGATGCGAACGGGTTGCTGTGGGCGAGGTTCGCGGTGAAGCGATTGGCGAGGAGCATCGATCCGCCGATCGCGATCTGCGCGTAGCACAGGGCCTTGGGGGCATTGGTGACGAAACAGATGATGTTCGTCGAGGCGCTGACCGCCTGTTTGTGGTGCTCGGAGGTTCCGAGGTATTCGACGCCCGTGTTGGTGAGGACCGATCCAGCGGGGGGCGGGGGGACGTGGCCCAGGATTGGATTACCAGACGGATCCGTGAATGTGTTTTGCGTCGTTTTCGCGAATAGGTGCAGGGTGGTCGCGGCGTTTGCCGAGCTCACCGGGATCGTGATAGCGCACAACGCTCCGAGCACAGTGACAGCGGCGCGCCTGCGAGTGAGATTGAACCTCGGTGTTGTCATACCGGTCTCCTTGGATGGGATTCGGGTCGCTTGCGGTTAGCGCGCTCGGTGGCGCCGCGAGCGAACCAGCTCGGATGCCCCGAGCAGAACGGCGAGTACCAGGCCCGCGATGAAGGCGCCAAAGAAGATGTTGCTGACAGTCCCCGGATGGCTGCTGTTCTTCGCGGTGAGGTTGGCGAGCAGGAACAGCGCCACCTCAACAAGCAGGTAGACGATCCAGGCGTTGCGGGTGAGGCTCAAGCGGCTCGAGTTGATTGACATCCGGCTTACCCCCTTGGGTGGTTGATTTGGGAGAGCGAGCGGCTCCGGAGCGCAACGGTGCCAGTGGGGGGGCTCGTTGTCGTCGGTCAGCGAGGCGATTTGCCGTGGACCGTGGGGCGATTCGAGGTCCTACTCAGGTAGGACGCGGATCCGCTTCTCAGAGGATGCGAGACTGCGCGGCGGGCGGTAGGTTCCGACCGTGGGCGCCATGAACGATGTGATCGCGCGAGTCAGACGGATCGATCTGGTCTGGGTTGACCGGTTCGTGGCTGTGGCGCTGACGGCCGGGGCGATCCCCGATGCGTTCTCGCAGCCGCACAAGCAAGTCGGCGTGGTGGCGATCGCGGGGCTGGTCGTGCTAACCGGCAGCGTTGCGTGGAGGCGCGTCGCCCCGGTGCTGACGACTGCACTTGCGGTCTCGGGGCTGATCGTGTTCGAGATCGCGAGCCATTACAACGGCGACGGCTCGTTTTTGGTGGCGGCGCTGGCGCTCAACTTCTACACGCTCGGGCGCCGGCCGTGGCGTCCCGCGCGAATCGTGTTGCTGGCCTACTGGATGGTGGGCGCCGCGGTCGTCACGTACGTCCCCACTCACGGCACGGTCGGGGGCATGCTCGGCGGCTGGGCGCTCGCCGGTCTGCTGCCCTACCTCGTCGGCCGCACGCTCGCGCGGCGCAGCGCGCTGGCGAGGGAGCTCAGGGCGGCGTCCGCTCGGCTCCGCGACGAGCAGGAGCTTCGCGCTCGCCGCGCCGCCGCCGAGGAGCGCAACCGGATGGCGCGCGAGCTCCACGACGTCATCGCTCACTGCGTCAGCGTGATGGTCGTCCAGACGGGCGCCGCTCGCCGGGTGGTCGCGGCGGACCTTGAGTCCGCGCGCGAGGCGCTGCGCGTGGTCGAGAGCTCTGGGCGAGAGGCGCTGCTCGAGCTGCGGCGGATCGTGGGGGTCCTGCGCCGCGGCGGCGATGAGCTCTCAGACTCCGCGGCGCCGGGCCTCGCGCAGCTCGATGCGCTGGCCGAACGGTCCCGGGGAGCCGGACTGCCGGTCGAGCTCCACGTCGAGGGTGAGCTGGCGGCGCTGTCGCCTGACCTGGATTTGGTCGCCTACCGGGTCGTGCAGGAGGCGCTCACGAACGCGCTCAAGCATGCCCGCCCAGCTCGCGCGAGCGTTAGCGTGGCCGTCAGTGAGCGCGGGCTCGAGCTTAAGGTGTCAGACACCGGGGGCGGATCAGTGCTCGAGCGGGGCACCGTGAACGGGTCGGGGCACGGGCTAGTTGGGATGGCCGAGCGGGTCACGCACTACGGCGGCGAGCTGCAGGCGGGTGCGCGCAAGGATGGCGGGTTTGAGGTCAGCGCGCGGATGCCGCTCAACAGACCGGTGAACTCGCGGGCGCCGGCCGGTGTGGGGGACCCGGAGGCGGAGCCCGAAACTCGTTTTCGCTGGCCCTGGCTTGATCCGGTGCTCGCGAGCGTGGTGCTGGTGGTGCTCGAGGCGGAGGTGCTCACCGCCCATCACCGTCGCGGCCCGCTGGCGCTGAACGCGCTCGCGGTGGTGGGGATCTCGCTCGCCACTGTCTGGCGCCGGCGCTCGCCGTTCGTGTTCCTGCTCGTCGTGGGATTGCTCGGCTCGGTGATGAACGCCTGGCTGATCGAGCTCACCAAGTCGCCGCTGATCGGTGCTTACTTCGTGATCGCTCCGCCGTACACGGTCGCGGCGTGGGGAGCGCGCCGGGAGGCGCTCGCCGGGCTCGCCGTGTTCCTCGGCGGCGCAGCCGGGTCCCAGCTGATCTCGGGGCGCGACAAGCTAGGCGACTTCGCCGGGGCGGCGTTCACGGTGAGCGCAGCGTGGGCGGCGGGTCGCGCGGTCCGCTCCGACCGTCTCCTGACCGCGGAGCTTCGGCGCGCCAACGCGCAGCTGGCGGCAGAATGCGAGGACCGCGCGCGGCTGGCCGTCGCCGGCGAGCGCTCGCGGATCGCGCGCGAGCTCCACGCGGTCGTGGCGCGCTCGGTCGCGGCGATGGTCGTCCAGGCGGAGGGCGCGCTCAGCCTGCTGGGCGAGGACCCCGAGCAGGCTGACGCGGCGATGGACGAGGTCGAGACCACGGGCCGAGCCGCGCTGGCGGAGATGCGGCGCGTGCTTGGCGTGCTTCGCCACGGCGAGGCGCCCGGGGATCTCGCGCCCCAGCCCGGCGTCGATCAGATCTACGCTCTGATTCAACAGGCCCGCGACAAGGGACGGGCGGTCGAGCTGTGCGTCGAGGGCGACGCGGCGACGCTTGCGGCCGGGGTCGAGCTCGGGCTCTATCGGATCCTCGAGAACGCGCTCGGAAGCGCCGGAGAGGGACGGGTCGAGGTCGCGCTGCGGTTCGGAGAAGACGAGCTCGAGCTACGGCTACAGGCCGACTGCGATGGCCCGAACGGCTGGCCGACCGATGAGATGCGCGAGCGCCTCGCGCTGTGCGGTGGCCGGGTTGAGCCTAACGGTGACGACGAAGATGGTTGGCGGTTCGGCGCCCGAATGCCGCGCGGACTTTTCGAAGGCGCTGCCGCGTGAGCGTGCGCGTCCTGATCGTCGACGATCAGCAGCTGATCCGTACCGGCTTCCGGATGATCCTCGCGGCGGAGCCGGACATCGAGGTCGCGGGCGAGGCCACGACCGGCGCCGAGGCGGTCGCGCTGACTCGGGAAGCTCCGCCCCGATGTGGTCCTGATGGATATTCGGATGCCCGATCTCGACGGCATCGAGGCTACGCGTCGCATCCTGGCCGCCAACCTCGACCCCCAGCCGCGGGTGCTGATCCTGACCACGTTCGACCTCGACGAATACGTCTATGACGCACTTCGAGCCGGGGCCAGCGGCTTCCTGCTCAAGGACGCCCCCGCGCAGCAGTTGGCCAGCGCGGTGCGCAGCGTCGGCGAGGGCGACGCGCTGCTGGCACCGAGCATCACCCGGCGACTGATCGAGCAGTTCGCCGCACCGCGGACGCCAGCCGCGCAGCCGCCCGGGCTCGACGAGCTGACGCCACGTGAGCTCGAGGTGTTCCGGCTCCTGGCGTCCGGGATGACCAACGGTGAGATCGCCGAACAGCTGGTGGTCGGGGAGACGACGGTGAAGACGCACGTCACGCGGATCCTCATGAAGCTTCAGGTGCGGGACCGCGTCCACGCGGTCGTGCTCGCCTACGAGACCGGTCTCGTGACCCCGGGACAGGCAACGTCGCAGTAGCCGGAGCTGCCGCGGTCTACACGCTCTCGATCCACGCCACCGCGCTGCCGGACGCCCGGCCGTGCCGGCGCACGCTCCAGAGCTCGGCCAACACTAAGACCGAACGAAGCGAGGGCTCGCCACCAATACCTCCTCAAGAACTCGGGCGTCTCGCCAAACCGATTCCGGAGCGATCCTCGGGGCGATCGCCAACGGTCTGGCCCGGCCCCGTTTGCCGTTACCAGTAGCGCCCCGCGGACCGGCGACGAGACCCGCTTTCTGCGCGCCGCGGTCATTCGCGCCAGCCCGGGTCGGAGTCTCGCTCAGCGCGGATTGCTGGACAGTGCAAGTCGGAGCCGGCCGGGACAACGACGCTGTCGGCGTTCCCGAGCAGCCCTGGGATCTGTGCTGAACCAGCATCTCCACTGGTGCGGCGGGTGCGAGAGTCCCGCACTTTCGCCCCGTTGCAGGTGTCAAAGGTGCGAAGGCCGGGCCGTCCGCCCTACTTCTTCCCGCCCCGCCCGAACCGCGACATCACACGGCTCAGCCGCCTCCGGGCCTCGTGGCTCGCGTCGCGACCGTGTCGGCGGCCTCCGCGCGGTAGCCCGCGCGGCGGGCCTTGGCGGCGTCGATCTGCGCCTGCAGGCGGGCGACGTGGTCGTCGGGATCAGGCGTCGCAGGGGTTGCGTCGGGGTCGTCGGTCATGGGACGCATTCCAGCACCTATCAGGGTCCATCGCGCACTATCGGGCGCAGGGTGGCCAGCGGCCCCGTGGCCAGCGATCGGCTTCTCGATTCCCGGGCGTGAGCAGCGCTCTGCCGATGCGACGGCGCGCTGATGCTGCTCGTCCGATGCGATCACGTCGTTGACCGGCGACCGGGCTGTCGGAACGCCTGGCGAAGCAGGAACTCGGTGCCGGCCGCGAGCTCAATGCTCCCTCTGCTCAAACTCACGAGCGCGACCGAGCCAAGCAGGCGCTGCCGCGGCGCATACGCGAGCGACGTCAGCGCGCCGGCCTGGTGACGGCCGTGGTTTGTCACGTCTCGGCAAGCCGAGTGTCCAGGGCCGACGCCGGCGAGCGCGCGCCGGGGAAGCCGTCCCTTGGTGTGCGAGCGGGTGTGTGCCTTTGAGGTCTGGCTTCCCTGCCGGTGGCGAATCGCCGGACTCGCCCCAGGAATCGTCGAGTCCCGTCATTCGGTCTGACGCGCGACGCATCGTCTTGCGGCTTCTATGCGCCATCGACGTCGCTGGCCGCCGAGCGGGGTGACGTCCGGCGAGGGTGCTGGCAATGTCGTCAATACCCGGCGTCCGCCGGTCGACCATTGTGCCGTTGTTGGAGATGAGGAATCGGACCGCGCCGATGACCCCGTGCGTCCGGAGTCCAATCGCGTCGGAGTCCCATCACCGCCACGGTCTGAACGCCGTCCGATGCAGCGGACCAGATGCTGCCGGTGCGGCTGGCTGTACGCTGCCCCTGCGATGGGCTGGGTATTCCCCTCGCTTGGCGGCTATCAGCGTTCGTGGTTGCGAGGCGATGTGTTGGCCGGGCTCAGCGTTTGGGCGGTGTTGGTGCCGGAGGCGCTCGCGTATGCGTCGATTGCGGGGGTGTCGCCGGTAGTTGGCTTATATGCGGCGCCGGGGGCGTTGATCTTGTATGCGGCGCTGGGTAGCTCGCGTCAGCTGGTGGTTGGGCCGATGGCGGCGGCGGCGGTGCTCTCGGCGGCGACGGTCGGGGCGCTGGTTCCCGTCGGGGGTGGCCGGTTCGCGGCGTTGACGGCTGCGCTGGCGATCATCACTGGGTTGGCGGCGTTGGCGGCGGGGCTGTTGCGGTTGGGGTTCTTGGCGAACTTCATCTCCGAGCCGGTGCTGAAGGGGTTCATCATCGGCCTGTCGTTGACGATCATCGCCCGCCAGCTCCCCAAGCTGTTGGGGATCAAGCCGGGAACGGGCGATTTCTTCGCGCAGCTCTGGCACGTGATTTCGCACCTGGGCGAGGTGCAGGGGCTGACGCTGCTGGTCGGCGTGTCCTCGCTTGTGGTGATCCTGGGTTTGCGGGCGCGTGGCCTCGGCCGTCCCGGGCTACCTGGTCGCGGTGGTGCTTGGCATAGCCGCGGTGAAGCTGTTCAGCCTTGATCAGCACGGTGTCGAGATTGTCGGCTCGATCAAGAGCGGACTGCCGTCGTTCGCGATACCGAGTGTGCGCGCGAGTGATGTTGGTGCGCTCGCGGCCGGCGGGGTCGGGCTGATGCTGGTCGGGTTCGCCGAGGGCCTTGCTGCGGCGAAGACGTACGCGGCCCGCGAGCACGGGCAGATTGACGCCAACCGCGAGTTGTTGGGTCTGGGGGCGGCCAACCTGGCATCTGCGGCCTCGAGCGGGATGGTCGTCGCCGGCAGCCTGTCCAAGACCGCGGTCAACGCGTCGACGGGGGCGCGCAGTCAGCTCTCGGGCCTGATCGTGGCCGCGCTGACAGTCGTCACTTTGCTGGCGCTCACGGGCCTGTTCGAGGATCTGCCGGTAGCGACGCTCGCGGCGATCGTGGTCGCGGCCGTGATTGACCTGATCGACGTCACGGTGCTGGTCTCGCTGTATCGCGCCTCCACTCGGCGGCTGGGCCGCGAGTTCGGGTTCGTCGCCCGCCCCGATTTCATCGCCGCGATCGCCGCGCTGCTGGGCGTGACCGTGTTTGACCCGCTCCCCGGCCTGTTCATCGGGATCACCGTGTCGCTGTTGTTGCTGATCTACCGGGCCTCCCGGCCGTATATTGCGACGCTTGGAAGGACCCCCGGACCTGACGGGCAATACCGCGACGTCGATCGCCACCCCGACGCCCGGATACCCGACCATGTCGCGGTGCTCCGGGTCGAGAGCAGCCTTTACTTCGCCAACGCGGACGCAGTTCGCGCCCGGATCCTGCAAGCCGCAACCTGCGAGCACATACGCGCGGTAGTGCTCGATGCCGAAACGATCCCGTTCATCGACGTCACTTCGGCGCGGATGCTGGCTGACCTCACCGACGAGCTACGCGAGCGGAGCGTGCGACTGTTGATCGCCCGCGAGGTCGGCCAGCTCCGCGACGTCGTACGCCACGTCGTCGACGAACGCGTGCTCACCAACCTCTATCCGACGGTTGAGGCCGCGGTGCAAGCCGCCGCCAGCACAGCCGGCTAGGCGCGAGCAACCCGATCGCGCAGCGGGGCCTTCGAGCCGCCTCGTCTTGCCTCCACCGCCCCCTGGTGCACACAAATCCGCATCAGGCGCGCTCAGCTAGAGCGAACCGCGTGTGGCGACATCGACGACGGCCAGGAGCAATCCCCCGGCACACGCGACCCCGAGCGCGACCGCGACGGCCGTGGTGAACGGCGCGTTTGATCTCGCGCGCCTGATTCGAGCGCCTTGCCCCACAGCATCAGGCTGACAGCAGCGAAGTACGTGGCGACGAGCAGCTCTCGGGGGGCCCAAGGAGGACTCGTGACCGCAGCCAACACCCCAGCGCCCACGGCGACCGCCAGCGTCACGCGCGCCGTCAGCTCCCAATCACGAGCCCGGTCCCTCCGAGCCCCCTCACCGCCGAGCCCCTTCGGCCACCGCATCACCTGGAACCATACAAGCGCAGCTACGCAATCCGGTGTGATCTCCCACGCGTCAGCGAGACCTATCCGGAGCAGAGCAAGTGCCGAGCTCTGGGTCGACGGTCCGTCCTCAGATCGCGACCGTCACCACGATCGCGATCGCCGCGATCAGCACTGTTGCCGCCGTCAACAGGCCGAAAGCGGCCGTCAGTAGGCGTTGGGGCATCCAGGGCTCGCGACGCTCACGGTAGACCGCCTGCCCGTGGCGCCACGTCAGCGCGGAAAGGATTGCCATCGCAACCGCACTGACGACGCCGAGCACGGGCAGATGCCCGACAAACGCGGCGCGTGCGATCAGCACGCCGCTCGCGGCCATGGTCAGGGCCGATCGCGTCCATGCCAGCACGGTACGCTCGCGTGCCAGGCCCGGATCGTCGGTATCGGGCGGCGGTGTGACGGTTCCACCAGTCGACTGAGACCGCGGGCGATTCAATGAACCAGTCGGTCGACTACCGCCAGGATCCCGCCGCACACGGCGATCACCGCGATCCCCCCCGTCAGCACACGCGGCATCCACGAGTAGCGCAGCGGCTGCCGCAGTCGCATCGCCCGCTCGCTGTCCTCCCAATGCAAGTAGCTCGCGAGCGCGAGCGCGGCGCCGAGCACGATCAGCGGCACGGCGATGATCAGCCGCAGTCCGTGCAAATTGAACTTCAGGAACTGCGCCGCCGCGAGGCCGGCGGCGATCAGCGCTAGCGCGGTGCGGTTCCAGGCCAGGAACGTGCGTTCGTTGGCGAGCGTAAACCGCGGATCGGGGTCGCTCCCGGTTTGCTCGAGCCGCCGCTCGCGCCGCGCGCTCACGGCCAGCCACCGCCGGAGCAAAGGTCCCTCGCTCGCCGCCGCCTCGTCGCGCCCGGCCGTTCGCGGTCCCGTCGCGTCGGCGTTCGAGCTCCTCTCGCCGTCCGTTTCAGCCCGGGTCTCGCCCATCGCCAGATTCTCCTACCTATGAGCCACGCACACAGAGATCGGATGTTCCTCGCCGCGGCAGTCCCGGGCACTCCGACGCACCAGGCGCCCTCACCGACGCCACCGCCCGACGCCTGCACCGGCTCCAGCGCGGACGCGGCCCCAGCGGCCGGCTGATCCGGGCAATGCGCCTCGCATGAGATCCCCGATCGCGTTACGCCAATTCTCACCGCTACCCGGTCGAGCGACAGCAAGCGCTCATCACGCTGATCGCACGCGGGAACAAAGACGGTGAGTCCACTCCCGGCGGAGCCGGTCGGATCGCGTGTCAGCGCCGCGGGTGTCGCTGTGGCTACGGCGGGGCGACCTCGTCCGCCGGCGCCCGCGAGCCGGCCGCGATCGCGGGCGCAGCGATTACGCTCGTGGTCGCCGCCTCCGCGCTGTCGATGCGCCTCAGGCTCGCGGACGCCGGCAACGATCCCGCCGGCATCACCACGCGCACTGCCTGCGACCTGTTGGTTGAGGGATTCGGCAAGGCATTCGACGGTCCACTATTGATCGTCACCACGACTGGGACGACGAGCACTGCGTCGCGATTCTGCGCAGCTGCCGCAACGCGACCGTCGAGGGCGGCAGGCTGCTCGTCGTCGAAGAAGCTCTCCCGCCCGGCAAACGCGCCAAGCCCAGGGAAGATCCTCGACCTTTTCATGCTCATGGTGGGCGGACGTGAGCGCACACAGGCCGAGTGCGGCGCGCTCTTCGAACAAGCCGGTTACGAGCTCAAACGGATCATTCCAACCGCGACGCCACTGCACGTGATCGAAGCAACCGCGCGCTAGACGAACGAACGCTGGCGCCAAACACCGGCCGAGCCGGGCCGCTCAACGTGCCCCTTACGCGAATAGCAGTCGTGACTTCGCGGCCCTGACGCCGACGCTCGCTGCTGCGGCGGAACAGCCGTTCAGGAATCCAGCCGGATCAGATGCCTGCGGGAACACGAATGCGCGTCTCTACGCCGTAGTTCCGACGAACCCGCTCCTCGCCAAACCCACGATCAACGAGGGTGATCAGGACTCGGAGCCTCCCCCTGTCCGCGGGTTGCAGGTCAGGGCCCGCGCGACGCGAGCAGCTCGTGTCAATCGCTTAGCGGGGCTGCGCGAGCTAGGCCGTGTCAGCGCGGGAGTGCTCGGGTTGAGGGTCGAGAAGACTGTCTGCACAGCTCCTGTGAACAATCACGTCGCCATCGCTGATCGACTCGGCCGCAAGCGAGGTCGCGTACCCCACTCGATCGACGATCTTGATCAACGGCTCGTAAACGCCGAGCACGTCACCGCAGACCGGGCATCGCCGTCGCACATTGCCCACGACAGTCAGCCAATCGCCGCCCGGCGACCGACCGGAGGGCACATCAAGGCCGCTCCGATGGCAGTCGCCACATGCAGATGACACGGGGGACGCGCCGTCACACCGGCTCGTGCGACCCGAGCCGCGCCGCGCGGCCTTTTGGCCGCCAGGCACCAGCCATATCGCCAGCGGACGTCCCGCTGAGCACTGCCGACTGCTCGAACAATTTTGTGTCGCGACGACGAGAATCGGTCCATGAAGAGGGGCGCCGTAACGGCTTGTCGGTTGGAGGCAAGCTACCCGGCAGTCGCCACGGCCACGTCCGTGTTTTCCCGCAACCGAGTCGTGGAGCCTACGTACTGAAAGTCCCCCGAGCCGTGCGGCCGTTCCCCGAGGAACTCGGGGCGGCGCGCCACGAGCAGCGTCGCTGCTCGATCGGGCCAGCACGTCCCCAGCCCGGTTCAGAACCGGCCGGACCTGGCTTGCCGTCGATCGAGTTCGATCGCGAGGCCCGCGAAACCGGCGAGCGCCACCACCGCTTCCTCGTCCTCGTCGGTGAACGGTCGCCCGCCCGCTTTCTCGGTCAGATACAGGCTCCCGTCCGCCACGCCGTCAACCAGAAGGGGGACGCCGAGAAACGAACGCATCCGCGGATGCCCGCGCGGCGTTCCGTAAGAGTGCGGGTGCTCGCCGAGATTGGCTAAGCGCACCGGGACTGGATCGAGGATCAGATCGCCGAGCACGCCCCGGCCGCGCGGCCACGCGCCCATCCTCGCGCGCGTGTCATCGTCGATCCCCGTCGTGAGGAATACGGAGAGGCCGTCCCTGGCATCGTTGAGGACGCACAGCGCCGCGTACCGCGCCCCGGTCAGCTGCTGCGCGGACCCGAGCACTCGATCAAGCGCAACCTCCAACCCCATCTCGTCGAGCACGAACTCGCTGGCATCCAGCACGCCACGCGGTGATAAAGCCATCGCGTCCTTTCGGGGACCCGGTCAAAGTTGCCTAGGGACCGCCCCCGCTTGCCGCTCTTGAGCCGGCTGCGAACGCGAGCTACGCGCGAGAGATGAACCCTC
This sequence comes from uncultured Solirubrobacterales bacterium, assembly GCA_963841535.1. GTDB lineage: Bacteria > Actinomycetota > Thermoleophilia > Solirubrobacterales > Solirubrobacteraceae > Palsa-465. The sequence goes on from CAWJDF010000009.1 coordinate 254,026, forward strand.
CGTGCACCCCCGGGCAGGCAGCGCAGCCGGGATCCAAACCTCGTGGCGAGCATACACTCCGCCCCGACCGGCCACAAGACCGCAATCCGCGGGCACATCGGGCAGGATCCGCCTTGACTGGTCCCTAACGGCAGATCGGGTTGCACCCGACACCCGCTCAGCGCGGGATCCGCTGCAGCGGCATACCCGGCGCCACACCGAAGCAGAACTTCTGCATATCACCGCTGATTCCCTGCGCGTCGCCACGAGCGGGTTCGCCGCGGGGGTGACTATCCGCGATGCCCGGCTCGTCCGGGCCCTTCCTCGCAAGCCGCGTAAAGGGAGGCCGTCGCCAGCGGAGCTGGAGAGAAGAGATGCTCATCGGAGCGGCAAGGAGGTCTGCGCCGGAGCGGTCGGTGATCCAGCTCAGTCTGTGTTGCGCCTGCAGGTGGGCAGACGCATAGGTCCCTGCGCCCGGCGGCACGGGCCAGCGACCTGGGACTGACTGCTCGGTTGCCTTTACAGCCCGCAAATCGGGAGCTACGCTTCACAGGTCGTTCACACGGCCGGTCATGGCCGGTGGGGTGGATGACGAGCCGAACGGAACGAGTTGGCGGTCACACGCTTGGCCGCCGGGCCCTGGCCGCGATGGTAGGTGTCGATCGACGCTAGGGGTCGCTCGTGAATGGAAAGCCACAAGCTCGCAGGCGCCGTCCATTACCGCGGGGGGGTGGAGCGCCGACGATTCTCGGGCCGTTGGGGACAGATCGGGTCGATGGGGGAATGACCCGAGCCGCGTTCGCCTTCGCGGCGGCGCGTCATGCAGACCAGTACCGAGAGATCGATGGTGCGCCGTTCATCGTTCATCCGATCGAAGTCGGGCGGCTGCTACAGGGTGACGGCCAACCAGACCATGTCGTCGCGGCCGGGCTGCTCCATGATGTCCTGGAGAAGACCGCGACACCAGCGCTGGAGCTTGAGCTCGAGTTCGGAACCCGCGTAGCGCAGCTGGTTGCGGCGGTCTCAGATGATCCATCGATCAAGGAGTACGAGGAACGCAAGCGCGATTTGCGTGATCGCGTGGAGCGCTCGGGCTCCGAGACGCTCGCCGTTTACGCCGCGGACAAGGTCGCCAAGGTGCGCGAGCTGGGATTGCTGTCCCCCTGGAGAGCCAGCCAAAGAAAGAGCCAGGCAAAGCTGGCTCACTACCGCGCGAGCCTCGAGATGCTCCGGCGCGTTGCCGGGCACACCGGCCTGGTTATCTGCCTGGACGCCGAGCTGGGGCGCCTCGAGCCGCGGATTCTGGCGAGAAGACGCGACGCTTACGACGGCCGGCCTTCCATCCCCGAGAGGGCCTACGGGCGGTAATGCCCCGGCGATGGGCGAGGGTCGATCACGCCGCCCCTGACGACATCGGGCCGAATTGAGCGAGCCCGAGACGGCTCCCGCCGGGGACCAGGCTCGACACTCCGGCCCCGAGATCGCGGCTCCTGCCATCGCCCGGCAGAGCAATATCACGATCGTGCCGCGCCGGGACGGGCGGACGCTTCTCGTCGCCCGTGTTGGAGAGGAGTGCGGCGCCTGGACATCAACGTTTTCGCGCTTCGTCCATCTCGAGAGCGCCACCGAGGAGCGCGACCTCACTGCTCACAGATCGGTGAGCGGCTGTGCGAGCAGGACTTCGAGCGAAGCCCGAGGTTCCTGGATCGGTCTATTCGGGGTGCATGAGTTCGACTGCGCCGAACCCTTCGAGTGGCCCGTCGACGAAGAAGATCTCCAGCGAGAGGTCGGGGTCGACGTGGGCTTGTGAGAGGAACGCGAGCACCTTGCGGCCTGTGAGCTCCTCGATCGTGTCGGTGAAGAGTTTGGTCATCATGTGTTGGAAGTCGTGGCGCATAGCGACGACGCGCTCGGGATCGCCTGAGTCCATCATCGTCTTTTCCAGCGGCGTGAAGCCGGTGCCGCGCATCACGACGACGATCAGGTCGTCCAGCGCGTACGTCTTTGCTTTCATCGGGCCGCGCCCGTAGTGCTCGCGCTGGATCTGGACGATCCGGTTGGAGATCGCCGCGAGCAAGTGCCCGCCCCCGAGGGGCGCTTCCCAACCGGCTGGGGATGCTTGTGCTTCGTCCATTCCCGTGTCAGAGAGGCCCGCGAGACCTCGTCCGTCCGTCGTTGATGGTTGATCGGCCTGGCCTGGAAGCGGGAACGCCCCTAAACCTTGCCAAACGAGAAGTCTACCCGGCCGGCTGGTCTGTCAACCACGCGTGGCGGCGTCGTCTGCCCGGTGGTCGGGCTCGAGTACGAACACTTCGACAGCTGACTCGCCGGGCGTGCTCGAGCCGCTCAGAAAGGTGCGGACTTTGCGGCCGGTGAGCCTTTCCACCGCGGCGACGAGCTGGTCCTCCATTGCGCGTTGCAGGATGTCACGACCGAGGCGCACGACGTCGGCGCGGCCCGCGGCGGCGATGTTCTGCTCGCCTCTGGTCGCACCGTTCTCGAGCAGACACACGACCACATCCCCAGTGATGAACGCGCGAGACTTCTCGGACCCTCTGCCGGTGAAATCCGCCGTCAGCTTGCCGATCTCGTTCGCGATCGCGGCGTTCAGCTGACCAGCCCGCACCTCGCTGGCCGGACCTGCGGTCCCTTCCATGATCAGCCTTCTTTCCCCGTCTCTTCGATGTGGCAGAAACCGGCGCTGGGTGACAGAGACGAAAGAACGCCCGACGAAGGCCTGATGCACCAACCAGCGTACCGCCTGGTGCTGCCGCTTGGGGCAAGCTCGGAGAGCGACCCGCAATCGAGGTCTTGGCTTTGATCTGCGCCTGAAGCGGACGCACGGCTCAACGTCAACGCAGTCTGAGGTACTCGGCGCGGTCCCTTGGGACCCCTTGTATTCGGTTTGGATCGGAGTAATGTCGGACCGGTTGAGGTTTGGCTGCGCCGCCCGCGGGCGGGGCAGCCAGGCATCAGCGCGAAGCTAAGAGCGCGCTCACGGCGGCCGATGGCGGCATGTGGGGGTGGTTGCAGCAGCAACGTCCGACCCACTGCAGGAGCTCTATGCGACGCGCCGCACAGCCGGATTTCCGCGAAGCGGTTGCGGTACCTGTGGGCGGTGGCGTCTCGCTTGGGGCGGCGATCGGTCCTGGTCGGTCGCGCTCGCCACTGGACGCTGTCAGCGGCCGGGAGCTCGGCCTGCTGATCACACAGTTTGCTCGCTTCATCAACTCCGAGATGGCGCTGCTGTGCGGAAGGCAAGGGGCAGCCACGCACGGGGATCTCCTGGTCGGGTCTGGGGGCACCCACGAGGGGAACGCGCGACTACTCGAAGGAGGGTTCGTTGGCCGCGCGCTGCATCGCCTCCCAGCGCAGCGCGCGGTCCTCGACCCGCTTGCTCCCTCCGCGGGCGATCGCCTTGTGGGGACTGGGGTCCCTCCACGAGCCGAGCACGCGATCACACGAAGGAGGGGTCGTCGGCCACGCGCTTGCGGCGAAGCGCGGGACATTCGGACCACTCGGTCGCGGCCGCTGCGGTCTCGGACGCGGGGCGCGGCATGACGGCGTCGGCGTTCCAGCCCCCGGATTGGCAGCGATCGATCTCCATGCGGATTCCTGGCGGCGACGATGCACCCGACCGGGCCCGCAGGTCGGTGCACGCACAGCTCGCAGGTCACATCCCTGCCACGACAGCGTCAGATGCTGCGCTGCTCGTCAGTGAGCTCGTCACCAACAGCGTGGTCCACGCGAACGTCGGCCCTCGCCGAGCGCTGACCGTTGAGGTGAGGACGCTCGATGATCGAGTTCGAATCGCCGTCGCCGACCCAGGCTCACGCCAGACACCCTGCCTGCTCCCGCCAGACCCCGAGACCCCAGGCGGCCTCGGACTGTTGCTCGTCGACGAGCTCTGCGAGACATGGGGAGTCTGGCAGGACGTCGGCTCCACTCGTGTCTGGTGCGAGCTCCTGCTCGATCAATCCCGCCCTCGCCATTAACGATGCCGGTGGCAAACCAACCTGCGATACGGATGTTCAAGCGCGATGCGCTCGCCCTTCGTGACCGCGGTCGAGGCGTTGATGCACAAGCCGGCTGGGCGGGGACCGCGCGGTCCGCTCGGCGATCGCGGTGGCCGATCCGGTGACCGGATGAGCGTCTCGAAGAAAGAGAGCGCGCGGCCGGCGGTGGCGCGCGCCGGCCAACAGCGCGGCGCCTTGTTGGAGTCTCTGTCGCGGGTGCTCCCGCCGGGGTTGGCGAGCCGCGTGCTCGCTGCCGGTGACGCCGATCGTCAGCGCATCGAGCGAGACCTCCACGACGGAGTTCAGCAACGTCTGACCGGGCTGCGCATTCGGCTCGCGCTCGCAGCTGACGGCTTCCGGGAGCGCGGCGACGCGGACGCCAGCGCGGCGTTGAACGGGTTCGGAGAGGAGGTCCAGCAGGCCATCGAGGAGGTCCGCGCGTTCGCGCGGGGTGTCTATCCGCTGATGCTGGCCTCCGAAGGACTGGGTGCGGCACTGGTCTCCGCCAGCCGTTACGCGGCCGACCCGATCACGGTGTCTGCACGCGGGATACGCCGCTGCCGGCCTGAGGTCGAGAGCGCGGTCTACTTCACCTGCCTCGCGGCGATCGACAATGCAGCCAAGCACGCCGGACCCGCGGAGGTTGCCGTGCGTGTCTGGGATACCGCCCAGGCGCTGCATTTCACGGTCTGCGACACGGGTTGCGGGTTTGACCCCAACGGGACGCCGAGCGGGGCTGGACTGAGCAACATGCGCGACCGCATCGCTGCCGTCGGCGGCACCCTGGTCGTTCACTCGAGACCTTTGCACGGAACCCGGCTGCACGGCAGCGTTCCGGACCCATGGCCGGGGGCAACCGCAGAACGGCGACCCCCGGCTAGCGATCCACTCCGCCCGGCGATCTCGGCGGCCTCTCGGCATAACCCGGGACGTCGGCGTAGGGTGACGAGCGGGCCGCCGGCGGCGACGCAGCATCACGGTGACCTGCAGGCCGCTCCTGGGAACGGCGATGCGTAGAAGCGGTCGTCGTAGTTCGGCCGCTGCTGCTCTCGCCAACGCGATCACGTCGCGCCTAGCGAGCTCGCGCCAGCTAATTGCCCGTTCCCGACGATCGGCCACCCGACCGCCTGCACCGAGCTCGAGCGTCTCGTCGGCGTCGCGGCTGAGTACCGCGCCAACATAGAACAGGAGTTTGCGGTCTGACTGGGTCTGGGGCCTGCTTGTCGCGCCAACTGGGGACTTGACACTCGGACATCAGGGCGTGATCCGCCCGCTGAACGTAGAACGAGTAGCGCGGTGTATGCAGTCGAGCATGCTCAAGCACTCCGGGCACGTGGTGAACACCACCGCCCGCTCCACGGAGCGCGGCGGCTCAGCCAGAAACGGCGATTTGGCCGACTATGCGTTACCGATCTCGCCTGGGCTCAGCGTGCCGCTTCCCGAGCGCGGCGAGGCAGCTTCCAGCCCGGACGGACAAAATGGCAGGTGTAGCCGTTGGGGTAGCGCTCGAGGTAGTCCTGGTGCTCGGGCTCCGCCTCCCAGAACGGTCCGGCGGGCTCAACCTCGGTGACGACCGTGCCCGGCCACAGGCCGGAGGCCTCGACATCGGCGATCGTGTCCTCGGCGACGCGGCGCTGCTCGTCATCGACGTAGTAGATCGCCGAGCGATAGCTGGCGCCGACGTCGTTGCCCTGACGGTTCTTTGTCGTCGGGTCGTGAATCTGAAAGAAGAACTCGAGCAGGTCCCGGTAGGAGATGCGATCGGGGTCGAACAGGATCTCGATCGCCTCTGCGTGCGAGCCGTGGTTGCGGTAGGTCGCGTTCGGTACGTCACCGCCGGTGTAGCCAACACGCGTGCCGGTCACACCATCGAGCTTGCGGATCAGATCCTGGACACCCCAGAAGCACCCGCCTGCAAGGATCGCCTTCTCAGCACTAGCCATCTCTCTGCTCCTCCGCTTCGCGGTTCTTCGGTCGCACGAACATATCGCGGACAACACGGTAGGCGCGAGGGGCTCCGCCTCGTGGCGCTGACCCCTGGTCACGTGCGGAGATCGTCGTGGCGACGATCAGCTCTCCCCAAGGAGCCGATCGAGGCCGTCGAGGATCACGTCGAAGCCGAAGAGGAACTCGCGGTCGTAGTCGTAGCCGGCCTTGGCGACGTAGCCGCCGACGACCTCGACCAGATGCGGGTAGCCAGCCAGTGCGTCCGCGTAGGCGACCATCTGTCGCTGGGCTTCGGCCGCGAAGTCCTCGGCCGTCTGGGAGGACATGTCGGTCTGCTGGAGGGCGAACCCGTAGATATAGGCGTCCTGCACCGACATGGCATGGACGGTCATCTCGATCGAGAAGCCGGCCGAGCGTAGGCAGCCCAGGACCGCATCGTGGACCTTCAGGTTCGAGGGCCCGTGGCTGGTGCGGCCCTCCATCTCCCCGACCGCCCACCGGTGGCGTAGCAGTGCCGCGCGCGTCGAGACCGCGCGCTTGCGAAGTTCGGCCTTCCAGTCTCCGCCCGCAGCGGGGGCCTCGACCTCGCTGAAGACCAGCTCGATCATCCCGTCAAGCAGGTCTGCCTTGTTGACGACGTGGTTGTAGAGCGACATCGCCTCGACGTCGACCTGTTTGGCGAGGTTGCGCATCGTTAGCTCATTGAGACCCCGCTCATCTGCGAAGACGACGGCCGTTCGCAGCACGCGCTCTCTCGTGAGCGTGCGGGGTTTTCCGGGCCTCCTGGTCTTCGTCGTCGATGGCAAGAGCACTCCTCGGGGGCGTCGCAAGCGTAGATCGAGTCCCGGCGGGCTTGACAAACTTACAAGGTAAGTATATAACCTCTGTCCCGCACATACTTACATCGTAAGTATCGGGAATCGAACGAGAGGATGGAAGGGATGTTCAACACGGGCGCAATGACCAGCATGTCGACGTCGTCACGGAACGGGTCCGCCTCAGCGGCGCTCGACCGACCGACGCAAGCCGACGCGGACAGAAAGCGCGCCCGCATCGCGGGCGTCTTCTTCGTCGTCACGTTCATCTCGATCGCGGCGCTGCCGCTATATCACTCGGTGCTCAAGGACCACAGCTTCATCCTCGGAGCCGGCGGTGACACGCGCGTGTATCTCGGCGCGCTGGCCGAGATCATCACCCTGATCGCCGGGATCGGCACCGCGGTCGCGCTCTACCCCGTCCTCAGACGCCAGAGCGAAGGCCTCGCGCTCGGCTACGTCACCGTGCGCGTCATCGAGTCAAGCCTCATCGCGGTCGGGATCGTCAGCGTGCTCGCCCTAGTCACGCTGCGCCAGGACCTCGCCGGCGCCGCCGGCAGCGAGCACGCCTCGCTCATCCTCAGCGGCCGATCGCTGGTCGCCGTTCACGACGCGACGTTCCTGCTCGGCCCCGCCTTCTGCGCCGGGATCGGCAACGGGCTGATGCTCGGCTACCTGATGCTGCGCGCCGGGCTCGTGCCGCGGCGCTTTGCCCAGTTCGGCATGGCCGCCGGATCCCTCGCGCTGCTTACGGCCATCCTCGTGCTGTTCGGCGCCTACGACCAAGTCTCCGGAACATCGGCGATCCTGACCCTCCCCGAGGCCGCCTGGGAGTTCTCCCTCGGCGTCTATCTCATCGCAAGGGGCTTCCGGCGCGACGCGAGCGTGTTCAGCCAGACACCCGCCAGCAGCCTCCCCGCACACATGCCCATCCCGGCGGGCGCGGCAGGCTAGCCCGACCGGCTCACCTCGGACGTTGTTGCCACATCAGTAGCGAGTCTCGAGCATGATGCACCCCTCGGCGGTTTCCCACGGGCCGTGGAGCATGCCGGGCGGGCGACACGCGAAATGGCCGGCGCTGAATGTCTGGTTGAGCCTGAGATCGTGCAGCGAACCGGATAGGACCAGCACTTCCTCGAAGTACTCGTGCGCGACCGGCCCGGCGGCTGATGTGCTCACACCAGGATCCCAGCGCAAGAGTCGCGTCAGCTGCCCCGTGGCTGCATCTTCGGCGAGTACCCGCTGTGAAATCCCAACTTCACCGCCCACGGGGCGCCACGGAAGCCCCTCGGTGTCAAAGAACTCGAGCTCGGGTTTGGCCATCCGTGAACGCTACTCAGGCAAACGTCGCGACGACTGTCGTGGTCCATGCGACGAGGGCCGGTTAGGATCGTCGGCGCATTTCGGGTAACCCCGGCAGAAAGAAAGCGAGACAGATCGTGGCCGACTACAACCCCTACGACCAGCTGCCCCAGGTGGCGACGTTCGAGCTGAGCAGCGAAGACGTACGAGATGGTGAGGAGCTCGACCAGCCGCAGCTGAGCGGTCTGTTCGGGGCAGGCGGCGAGGACGTCTCGCCGCAGCTGTCCTGGAGCGGGTTTCCGGAGGGCACCAAGAGCTTCGCGGTCACGTGCTATGACCCGGAGGCGCCGACCGCCAGCGGGTTCTGGCACTGGGCGATCGTCGACGTGCCGGCGAACGTGACCGAGCTTGCGCGCGGCGCGGGCGACGAGCAGGGGAGCGGTCTCCCGTCCGGTGCGTTCCAGCTGCGCAATGACGCCGGGGTCAGGCAGTACGTCGGTGCGGCGCCGCCGCCCGGGCACGGTCGCCACACCTACTACTTCGTGGTCCACGCCGTCGACGTCGAGTCGCTCGGGGTCGACAAGGACGCCACGCCCGCGTTCCTCGGGTTCAACCTGTTCTCGCACACGCTGGGCCGCGCGATGATCGTCGCGTGGTACGAGGCGCCGGACGGCTAGTCCGGCGCCCGGCGTGACCAGGCGGTTCGACGAGCGCTTCAGGGAAACCGACGGCAAGCCGCTCGAGTTCGAGGGCCAACTCGTTCATCAGATCTACCGGCGAGAAATCGAGCCGGGCACGCTGATCGACGTCGAGTTCCTCGGCTCGCGAGCGAAGCCCAGCCAGGGTCTCGAACTCAAGACCAGGGGTGCGTTTCTCGCCTGGGACGAACACAGCGTCGAGGGCCAGTCCGTCCGGATCTGGGCCGACAAGCAGAACCGAGCGACGATCCGCTACGTGAACCCGCGGAAGACCGTCGAGCTCGCGATCTGGAACGTCTGGCTCGACGAGCGCACAGGTCGCCACCCACACGAGCCCGAGCGGTACGACGTTGTACAGGCCTGGTGGGCGTGGAGCGGGATGCTGATCGACGAGGACGCCGGCAGTGTCCGCCTCAGCTGCACCGGCAACTGCGACGGGCCCGACTTCAACGACCTCGCGGCCACGCTCACGTTCAAGACCGGCGGCTAGAGAGCGGCCGCCGGCGGGTGACCGCCCGCACCATTGGTCATGCCCCACCCAAGCCCTCCGACAGGTCCAGGGTATCTGAGCGTCGCCGAGGGGTACTCGTTGTAGCGCGCGTGATAGAGGGCGGCAAAGCGGCCGGCATGGGCGAAGCCCCATTTGGCGCCGATGCTCGCCACCGTGGCCGTGTCGGTGGTCGAGTTGAGGAGCTGGTGGTGAGCTCGCTCGAGGCGGGCGTGCTGGATGAGCTGGTGAGGCGTGGTGGCCAGCGATCGCTGGAAGCCCTGCTGGAGGGCGCGGACGCTGACGCCGGCCCAGGAGGCGACTTGCGCGACCGTGAGCGGCTCGTGGGCGTGCTGCTCTATGTATTCACGGGCTCGCCGGACCGTCGTGGGGCCGATGCTCCGCGCCGGCGCGTCGAGCTGGGCCCGGAGGTCGTGATCGGCGCTGAGGAGGAGGCCCGAGAGGATCGCGTGGACGAGGGGAGCGGTCATCATCGGCTGGCGGAACAGGGACTCGGAGTCGAACAGGCTCGCGGCGAGGGTGGAGACCAGCCAGCTCCAGTCGGCTGCGCCGCGGCGGGAGAGATCGAGCGCGAGCGCGAAGGCGATCGGCCGGGTGACCGGCCGGTAGAGCAGTTGCTCGAGCTCGTCCTCGAGCGCCTGGCGGTCGATTCGGATCGCGAGCATCTGGCTGGGCGTGCGCCAGCCCGCGAAGCCGGTTGGCCTGTCGGGTCGGAAGATCATGCCGGTCTCCGACGTCGCGACGATCCGCTGCGATCCGCAGTAGGCGCCGGTCTGCCCGGCACTGACGAGGTTGATCTGGTAGGCGTCCACGTGTGGTTCGGCGTCGACCCGAACCTCGGTGTCGTACGAGAGCCAGCCCAGCGTGATCGGGCCGAGCGACGCGGCGTCGAGGCTCATCGCGAAGGCCCGCCGATCGCCCAGGATGGTCAGCCGGTGCTCGCGGTAGACCCGGGCGGCGATCGCACTCGCCTCGGCTGGGTCGCGGCTGCGCAGACTGACCTCATGTCGCGCGCGTGGCCCCTCGTCCGTCGGACGTTCTGCGCTACCCATACTGTTGTCGCGATGTTAGGTATGGACCGGCGGCTATCTGGCTATCCAGATTGCGAAGCCTACGATCCAAAATGCGAAGTCTTTCAGTCGCGGGGGCTTGCTGCAAGCTGATCGACCCGCTTTGCTTCTCGCCGAGCCGGTTCAAACGCGGACCGGCACGCGGGCAAGTGTCGAGAGGAGGAGTGGGACCATGTACAGGTCTGAGCGCGCGCGCTTTGGCGCGGGCGTGTTGGCGGTAGCCATGATGGCGGCAGCGATCGGCGGATGCGGGGGGAGTTCGTCATCGTCATCGAGCGCGGCGGCGGCCCCGGCCGCGGCAACCTCGTCGAGCACGTCAGCCTCGTCGTCTTCGTCGTCGGGTGGATCGGGGGCCCGGATGGCGATCTTCTATTACAACCCGAGCCCGTATGGGATCGCGTCGCTGAAGGGCGCGCAACAGGAGGCCGGCAAGCTGGGGATCAAGCTCGACGCCTTCGACGCCAACAACAACCCGCAGTTGCAGTCCACGCAGATCCAGGACGCGATCACGACCGGCAAGTACAAGGCCTTCTGGGTCTGGGGTCTGAACGACGTCGCCCTAACACCAATCATCAACAAGGCGCTGTCCGGCGGCATCAAGGTGGCGGCCGCCGACTACACGTGGGGACCGCTGTCCTCCCAGAACGTCCTGACAGCCTCAGCCAGCCCGAAGCTCGTGACCACCGTCGGTCAGTCGATCGGCGCGGAGTCGACGAACCTGATCGCCGCGATGAACGCGGCCTGCAAGAAGCAGGTGGGAACCGGCCACTGCAACATCGCCTTCCTGCCCGGGCTCGCCAACTACCCGACTGACACCGTCCGTGAGAACACGATGACGGCGTATTACAAGGGCAAGTCGGGTTACACGTTCACGATTCTGCCGCCCGGGATGTACGACCAAGCGGCCTCGCAGAAGGTCGCCCAGACGTACTTCACCGCGAACAAGAACGTCAACGTGTTCGCGACGTTCGGCGACCAGATGGCCGCGGGGGCGGTGACGGCGATGAAGCTGGTCGGCGGCTACACGCCCGGCAAGTCGATCGCGGTCATCGGGTACGGCGGCGCGAAGGAGGCCGTCGAGCAGGTCAAGGCCGGGACCTGGTACGCCACGCTCGGCCTGTACCCGGCCTCTGAGTCGGAGATCGGCATCGCGGCCCTGAACGACTCGCTGAACGGGAAGCCGACGCCGAACCTGGTCAACATCATCAACCCGGCGACTCGCCCGGCGATCATCGACCAGCCGTACCTGCAGGCGCATTCGGACTTCCACCCTGACTGGACGCTCACGGGCGGAATAAATTAGGCAGATGACAGATCGAGCACGAGTCGGATGAGCGCAACCGCGGTCGCGCCGGTCCGGCTCGTCTCGATCGGCAAGCGGTACTCCGGCACCAAGGCGCTCGACGACGTCAGCGTCGAGGTTGCCGGAGGCACCGTGCACGCGCTGGTCGGCGCCAACGGCGCCGGGAAGTCGACGCTAGGGAAGATCGTCGGTGGCGTGATCCGCCCCGACGACGGACAGCTGTTCATCGACGAGCGGCCAGTCCGATACACGAGCCCGCGCGAGGCGCGCGTCGACGGAATCGCGACGATTGCGCAGGAGCTCGCGCCGGTGCCGCACATGAGCGTGATGGAGAACGTCTTCCTCGGCATCGAGCCGCGTCGCTTCGGGCTCGTGCAGCGGCGGCAGATGCGCACGATGTACGAGAACCTCACCTCACAGTGGGGCTTCGAGCTCAACGGACAGGCCAAGGTCGGGGCGCTGCGCACCGCCGACAAACAGAAGGTCGAGATCCTGCGCGCGGTCGCTTGCGATGCGCGCGTGATCGTGATGGACGAGCCGACCTCGTCGCTGACCAGCGTAGAGACCAAGACGCTGCACCGGATGATCCGCACCCTGCGCGAGAGCGGGAGGACGATCGTCTACGTGAGCCACTTCCTCGACGAGGTGCTCGAGCTCGCCGACACGGTGACGGTGCTACGCAGCGGGCGCCTCGTGCGGACGGCGCCGGCGGCGGAGGAAACCGAGGAGAGCCTCGTCGCCGGCATGTTCGGCGTCGCCGCGGAGGCCGAGCACTTCGAGAAGCCGCAAGGCTCAACCAAACCGGTGCTCCTGGACGTGTCCGGTCTGACCCGCAAGGGCGTCCTCAGGGACATCTCGCTGCAGATCCGGGCCGGTGAGATCGTCGGCCTGGCCGGCCTCGTGGGCAGCGGTCGCACCGAGCTCGCGCGCGCCATCGCCGGCGCCGATCCGATCGACGGCGGCACGATCGTCGTCGACGGCACGGCACATCGCATCAACTCGCCCGCGGATGCGATGGCCGCCGGGATGGCGTTCCTGCCCGAGAGCCGCAAGGATGATGGATTGTTCATGGAGCTCTCGCTGGCGTCGAACACGACGTTCGCCGATCTGCGCGTCGTCGCCTCCCGATTCGGAGTACTGCGCCGCGCGCTCGAGCGCGTGAAGACGCGCGCGCTCCTGAACTCGCTGTCGGTCGATCCGCCGAACCCGTCGATGAGGGTGGCGAGCCTTTCCGGCGGCAACCAACAGAAGGTCCTGTTCGCCCGCTGGCTGTTTCGCAACCCGCGCGTGCTGATTCTCGACGAGCCTACGCGCGGGGTGGACGTCGCGGCGCGCGCCGCGATCCACCGCCTGATCAACGACCTGGCCGCCGAGGGCACGGCCGTGCTGCTGATCTCGTCAGAGATCGAGGAGGTGATCGGGCTCGCCCATCGCGTGCTCGTGATGCGCCTCGGCTCGATCGTTCGCGAGTTCGGCGCCGACCCGCCGTTGGACGCCGTGATGGAGGCCGCGTTCGGCCTTGGAGGGAGCACGACCGCATGAGCGCCGCGCAGCCGCCCGATCCCGTAGCCGGGAATCCCGTTGTGACCGGGGACGCCATCAGCCCCGATGCGATCGCCGCGCCGCGCGTGCGCTGGCAGCGGCGGATCAGGGCTGAGCACGTCCGCGACTACGGCATCGTCGTGTTCGCGATCGCTCTGTTCGTCTACTTCTCGTTCGCGTCGAACGTCTTCCTCACCAAGAACAACCTCCTCAACCTCGTCTTCCAGAACGCGACCATCGGCGTTGCCGCCTGCGCCGTCACCTTGACGATCATCGCCGGCAACTTCGACCTCTCGCTCGGGTCGATCTTCGTTCTGAGCGAGGTGCTGGCCGCATACTTCGCCGTCCACGTGGGGGTCGTGTGGGCGTTCCCGGTCGCCATCGCTGCCGGTGCGCTCATGGGCGTGATCAACGGCTTGCTGGTGACCAAGCTGCGCATCAACGCGTTCCTGGCCACGCTCGCGACCGCCCTCACGTTCGGCGGCTTCGCGGTCGCTGTGACAAAAGGGGGCCTGCTGATCACGCCGACCAGCAGCGTGTTCACGTTCATCGGCCAGAACCGCGTGGCGGGCGTCCAGTACCCCGTGATCATCTTCGCCGTCGTCGCGATCGTCCTTCAGCTCATCCTGGCGTACACCGTGTTCGGCCGCCACCTCTACGGCGTCGGCGGCAACCGCGACGCGGCGCGGCTGTCGGGTATCAAGGTTCACCGGGCCGTGATCATCACGTTCGTGATCACCGGCGCCGCCTGCGGCCTCGCCGGCTTGATCGACGCTTCCACGACCGGGTCGGGGTCGAGCGATCTGGGCGGCCTCGGCGGCCAGTTGGCGCTGCTCGCGATCGCCGGCGTGGCCCTCGGCGGCACCAGCATCTTCGGCGGCGTCGGCTCCGTCTGGCGCACGGTCCTCGGCGTGCTGATACTGGGCATGATCACCAACGGCTTCGACCTGCTGGCCGTGCCGGACTACTGGCAGAACGTTGTCCGCGGCATCCTGATCATCGCCGCGGTCGGGATCAGCTCAGTCGTCGACCGACGTTGAGCCGCTCTCGATCCTGACGTTCGCCCACTCCTCGAACATCCTCACGATCTCGATGAAGTCGGCGTCGTCGGGCAAGGTGGCGTCGCCGAGGTTCCAGAGCTGCTCGACGGTGGCTCCGAGCAGCATCGGGACACCCAGGCGCCGAGCCTCGGACAGGCACAGGCGGACGTCCTTGGCCATGAGGTCGAGGCGGAAGCCCTGGTGGAAGGTCCGGGTCAGTACGTAGGCGGGGAACTTCTGCGCGGCAGCGGTGTTGGACCCGCTGCTGGCGGCCACAACCTCGAGCAGCGTGGCCGGATCGAGCCCGGCCTTCACGCCGAGCGAGGCGGCCTCGGCGGTGATCGCGATCGAACACGCCGACATCAGGTTGTTGATCACCTTGACGGCCTGGCCCTGACCCGGCCGGTCGCCGACCACGAAGATCCGGGAGCCCAGCCGCTCGAGCACCGGCCGGGCGATCGCGATGTGCTCGGAAGCGCCGGCGACCATGACCGTCAACCGTCCGCTCTCCGCGCCCGTCGTACCGCCGCTGACCGGTGCGTCGACCGCACCGACGCCGGCCGTCCCCAGCAGCTCGGCGACCTCCTCGGCCACCGCGGGGCCGGTGGTGGAGAGATCCACGTAGACGCGCAGCGCCGATCCCCCGGCAAGCTCGCGGGCGACCTCCGACACGACCTCGGGAGACGGCAGGCTGACCAACACGAGCTCGGCGGCGTCCGCGACTTCACGGGCGCTCGCGCACGCCTCCGCGCCCGCCTCTGCCAACGCGGTGACGGCCGGCGCAGCGACGTCGTAGACGCTCAGGTGATGTCCGGCGCGCACCAGTCGCCGGGCCATCGGTCCGCCCACGGCCCCCAACCCGACGAAGCCGATCCGCCGAGGAGAGCCGCCGGCGCTCACGCCGGGGACTGCTCGGCCGGGCGCGGCTCGATGACCCCGAGCGCGGTCAACGTCGCCTCGGCCGTGCGCGTCGCCTCCATCGCCGCCGGGACGCCGCAGTAGATCGCCGCCTGCAGCAGCGCCTCCTGGATCTCGGTCACGCTCACCCCGTTGGTGATCGCTCCGCGCACGTGGACCTCCAGCTCATGCCGGCGCCCGAGAGCGGTGAGCATGACGATGTTGAGCAGGCTGCGCACCTTGCGATCGAGCCCGGGGCGCGACCACACGGCCCCCCAGCAGTACTCGGTGACGAGCTCCTGCATCGGGCGGGCAAAATCGGTGGCCTGCTCCAGCGACCGGTCGACGTGTTCGGCCCCCAGGACTTCACGCCGGGTCTGGAGGCCGACTTCGAGCTTGGTCTTGTCGTCCATAGGCATGCGCGTCCTTCGATCCCTGTCACGAGTTCTGTATGACAATCATACAGGATGATGTTAGGATGGCCGCCTGATGGCCGGTGCGGCGAGCGACGAGTTGGCGGGCGCCGTGGCGATCGTCACCGGCGCCGCGGGCGGCGTCGGACGGGCGACCGTCGAGCTGCTGACCGCGCGCGGCGCGCGGGTCGTGGCCGAGGATCTCAACCCCGCCGTGGGCGAGCTCGAGAGCGAGCAGGTGGCCGTGCTCCAGGGCGACGTCGCGGAGCCCGACACCGCCCGGCGGGCCGTCACCCTGGCAAGACAGCGCTTCGGCGCGCTGAACGTCGTGGTCAACAACGCGGGGCGCTTCCTGCTCAGGCCGACCGTCGACACCACCGACGGTGACTGGGATGACCTTCTGCGGGTCAACGTGCGCGGCGCGTTCCTGCATTGCCGTGAGGCGCTGCCGGCCCTCGGCGAGCGCGGGGACGGCCGGATCGTCAACGTCGCCTCGATCTCGGGGACGATCGGGTTGCCCGGGCAGACCGCCTACTGCTCGTCCAAGGGTGCGGTCGTGCAGCTCACCCGGCAGCTGGCGATCGAGCACGCCCCGCGCGTGCGCGTCAACGCGGTGGCGCCGGGCGCGATCGACACGGGCTTCATGGACGAGGTGCTGGCCGGCATCCCCGACCGTGAGGCCACGCTGGCGACGATCGCGGCCGAGCATCCGCTCGGCCGGCTGGCGCGGGCCGAGGAGATCGCCGAGGTGATCGCGTTCCTGGCCTCGCCGCGCTCGAGCATCATCACCGGGGCGATCCTGATGGCCGATGGAGGCTTCACCGCGCAATGATGCGCAGGAGCGAGTCGCCCGAGCCCGAGCGCGATACCGATACCGAGGAGAGAGACGCCGGATGAGAGCAGCACTGCTGGCAGCGGTCAGGGAGCCCTTCGTGGTGGAGGACATCGACTACCTCGATCCGGCGCCCGGTCGTGTGCTCATCCGCACCGGCGCCTCGCCGTTCTGCTCCACCGACTGCGTCAACTGGCGCGGCGACCTGTTCAAGATCCCGCCGACGATTCTCGGCCACGCGTCGATGGGGGAGGTGGTGCAGCTGGGCGCCGGCATCGACCACATCAAGGTCGGCGACCGGGTGATCGTCCCGGGCACCTCGGAGTGCGGGGTGTGCTTCTACTGCTCGATCGGTCGCCCCGATCAATGCTCGGAGACGTTCGACCGGGGCGGGATCTGGCCGCACGTGGCCAACCGCAAGAGCGGCGAGCCGGTGAGCGCGGCCGGCAACGTCGGCGGCTACGCCGAGGTGATGAACGTAACCGCCAGTCAGGTCTTCCCGGTGCAGACCGACCTCCCCGACGAGTGGCTGAGCCTGCTGGGTTGCGGCATCACCACCGGCGTGGGCTGCGTGCACAACGTCGCCAAGGTGCAGGCCGGCTCGAGCATCGCGATCTTCGGGCTCGGGCATCTCGGGCAGTGGATGGTGCAGTCGGCCCGGATCGCGGGTGCCCGGCAGATCATCGCGGTCGACCCGATCGCCGAGCGGCGCGAACTGGCCGGTCGGTTCGGCGCGACGCACACCGTCGACCCCGAACAGAACGATCCGGTCGAGCAGGTCAAGGCGCTGACGCAGGGGCGCGGCGCCGACTACACGATGGAGGCGGCGACGCTGGCGTCGGCGGTCACCCAGACGATCCGCGCGGCTCGGCGGGCCGGGACCGTGGTGCTGACCAGCGTCGAGCGCGGCAACGCCGAGGTGACCGTTCCTCAGCTGGCGCTCTCCGTGGAGGGAAGGGCGATCCTGGGCGCCCAGAACGGCAACGTCCGCATGCGCCACGACGTGCCGCGGTTCATCCGGATGATGGAGGACGGCTGGCTCGATCCCGAGCCGATCATCACCACGCGGTACCCCCTGGACCGGATCGACGATGCGCTCCACGCGTCCGCGGATAAGCGCGACCTGAGCGGCGTGATCGTGCCCAGTCTGGCCGCTTAACGGGCGATGGCCACCGCCACGCGCATCCCAACCCCCGAGCCGAACCTGACATCCGAGGAGATCGTCGCCCGAGCCCACGCCCTGCGTGAAAAGGTGCTCGCCGAGGCCGCTGAGGCCGAGCAGCGCGGCACCTACTCGCCCGAGCTTCACGAGCAGTTCGTCCAAGCCGGGTTCCACCGGATCCTCCAGCCGCGCCGGTTCGGTGGCTACGAGTTCGGCCTGGACACCTTCTATCGCGTGATCATCGAGATCTCGAGCGCTGACGCCGGCATCGGCTGGAACCTGTGCCTGGGCTCGGCGCACGCACTCCAGGTCGGCGCGTTCTTCCCGGAGGCGGCCCAGGCCGAGCTGTTCGCCCCCGATGGCCACTTCGTCGGGCCGTCCCGAGCGATTCCGAGGGGCACGGCGACGCCCGAGCCGGGCGGCTACCGGGTCAGCGGGCGATGGGACTACTGCTCGGGGGCGACCTACTCGACCCACGTCATCGCGCTTGCGCTCGTCGCCGGGTCGGACGAGCGAGTCATGGCGGCCATCCCGCGCTCCGACTACGAGATCCTCGACGACTGGGGCGGCGGGGCCACGATCGGGCTCGGCGGCACGGCGTCCAACACGATCGTCGCCGAGGACGTGTTCGTGCCCGCGCACCTGGCCGTGCGCTACGACTGGAAGGACTTCGAGATGCCGGAGGAGGGGACGATCGGGTTCCAGCTGCACGGCAACCCGCTGTACCTGGCCCGGGCGATGACCTTCTTCTACGCGTCGCTGAACGCCGTCCAGATCGGCAACGCCCGCGCCGCGCTCCAGGAGTACGAGGCGATGATGACCACGCGCCCCACGAGCTTCCCGCCGCCGATGCCCCGGTCGGAGTCGTTCGACTACCAGCGGTGGTACGGGGAGGCCTACAGCCTCGTCGACACGGCCGAGCTTGCGTTCTTCGGCGCGCTCGCGCGCTTCGCCGAAAAGTGCGTCGGCTTCGCGGAACGCGGCGAGCCATTCACGACCGCCGACGACGGCGCGACCCGTGACGTGATCGCCCAATGCGGCAGGCTGGCCTGGCAGGCGGTCGATCTGATGTTTGCCAGCGGTGGCTCGAGCGCCGCGCGGCGTGGCTCACGGCTCGAGCGCTGCTTCCGTGACGCGGCGATGTTCCGGACGCACATCGCGGCCCAGTACGAGGTCGTGTTCGCCTCCACGGGCCGTGCGCGCCTGGGACAGCCGCTAACTCACTGAGGCGGACAGCTTGCGCGCCGCCCAGTCGGTGAGCACCGCGAGCGTCTCGGCGTTGTTGCGCTCGGACATGATCATGTGCCCATTCCCGTGGACGCCGTGGTCGGCCAGCCGCACCAGCTCGACGTCGCACCCACCCTGCGCGAGGAACTCCACGAGGTGCCGGTCGAAGCCAAGGAACATCGACGCCTCCGCGGTCACCACGGCGATCGGGAGCCGACCGAGGTGGGCCAGCCGCCGGGCGGGCTCGCGCTGGAGCGTGATCGGGATCGGGCCGAGCTCCGCGCGCTCCTCGGTGACCGTGTCGAGCTCGGATGAGTCGGTGACCGGCGGGTCGTAGGTGATCGGCGAGCAGGCCAGCCCCCAGGCCAGATCCATCCCCATCTCCGGCTGTTTGAGGAACGGAGGACCGAGGGTCTCGATCGCGAACAGCGCCGCCACCTTGTCCGGCCGCGCGTCGGCGCCGGCAAACGTCCCCGGACCCCCGGCCGAGTGGGTGACGACGATCGCTGGGCCGACGAGGTCCAGCAGCTCAGCCAGACGCGACGCCTCGAGCGCGTGCATCTCGCGGGGGTCGGCCAGCATCGGCCCGGACGTGCACAGACACTGGTCGTAGACGGGGTCGCCGGGCTCGCGCCCACCCGGCCATTGCGTGTGCAGGTGGGCCGCCGGGTTCGAGTCGGGGCCCTCGGGCGGGGGGACGAAGATCGGGCGCAGGAACTCGAAGCCGAGTTGCGGGCCCATCGGCCCCAGGATGTCGGGGTGATGGGGCGAGCGGCCATGGCCGGGCCGGTCGACGACGAACACCGTGTGTCCCTGCTCGACGAGCAGCCGGGACCACCCGCGCCGGCCGTCAAACGTCGTGGTGTAGTCGATCGCCTGTCCGCCGCCCCCGTGGACGAGCACCCACGGCGGGCCGGGCTGCGGGTCGGCCGGGGCTTCCCATTCCACGAACATCGGACCGCGCATGACCGTGCCGAGCGGGCCGGCAACCGGCTCGAGCCCCACCCAGAAGGAGCCGCGCCGCGAGGTCGTGACCTCGGCCGAGGCGATGATGTTCTGCACCGAAGGTTCCATGCGTGCTTGGTTTGGCGATCATGCCAGCTCGGCCAGCCGCGGCACGACCTCGTCGCCGAGCCGCGCCACCATCCTCGCCGGATCGGACCCCTGCGGCGGGATCTCGACCAGCGCGACGCCCATCCGGGCATACGGCTCCATCGCGGCGAGGAAGGCGTCGACGTCGTCCGCGGGATCGACCCCCAGGACGAGGATCGTCTTCTCGATCTCCGCCTCGTCCCGGCCGACGGCGTCGCAGTGGCGCCGCAGTACATCGAGCTTGTGCGCCACGACGTCGGGGCTGACCGCCACCAGGTTGCAGGCGTCGGCGTACTGCGCCACCAGCCGCAGGGTCTTGCGCTCGCCCCCGCCGCCCACGACGATCCGGGGCCGTGGGCGCTGGAGCGCCGGCGGCGAGCAGATCGTCTCGGCGAGCTGGTAATGGCGGCCGGCATAGGGGCCGTCGTCGTCGCTCCACATCTGAAGCGCGATCTGCAGCGCCTCCTCGAGCCGCTCGAACCGCTCGCTCAGGCGTGGGAAGGGAACGCCCAGCCCGAGGTGCTCCTGCTCATACCAGGCGGCACCCAGCCCGAGCTGAGCTCGGCCACCGGACAGCACGTCCAGGGTGGTGACGATCTTGACCAGCAGGCCCGGGTGCCGATACGTCACCCCGCTTACGAGCAGACCGAGCCTGATCCGCTCCGTGCGCCCGGCCAGGAAGCCGAGGCTCGTGTAGCCCTCGAGCATCGGATCCTCCGCCCGCGAGATCGCGGCCATCTGAAAGTAGTGGTCCATGAGCGTGAACACCGCGCACCCCGAGTCCTCCGCGGCCCGAGCGGTTGTCGACAGGACCTGGCCCAGGGATTCCGGTGCGCCAGGGAGCGTGAAATCGCCGAAATGGATCCCGAGCTTCATGTCGCGACCCGCATCGCGATCACCTGTCCAGCTCCGCCGGATCCCACCGTCCGGCTCCGCCGGACGGGCGCAGCGAGTTCGTCGTGGTGGCGCCGCCGTCCACGGAGACGACCTCGCCGGTCATGTAGGCGGCATCGTCGGAGAGCAGGAACGCGACGACCGATCCGATCTCGTCCGGCGTGCCCGGCCGGCGCAGCGGGGTGGTGGCGGCCCGCTGCGCCATGTCGCCGCCGCCGCCGACCGCGCCGCCGGCGCCGGTCCCGGCGAACAGCTCTGTCGGCACGATCCCCGGCGCGACCACGTTGACCCGGACGCCGAGCGGACCGCCGTACACGGCGGCGCACCGCGCCAGCCCCAGCACGGCGTGCTTGGAGGTGTGGTACGCGAACAGGTCGGCGCTGCCGCGGAGGCTGGCGATCGAGCCGGTCACGACGACGGCGCCACCGGTTCCCTGGGCCGCGTACTGGCGAAACGCCCCGCGCAGGCCGAGGAACACGCTCGTGACGTTGACCGCCATCACTCGCTCGAAGCCGGCCACATCCAGCGCCGGCAGGGGATCGAGCGAACCCGGGATCCCGGCGTTGAGGTGGTGCAGGTCGATCCGCCCATACCGCTCCACCGCCACCGCGAGGTAGCGCTCCACGTCCTGCTCGCGCGACACGTCGGCCGCGACCGCGAGGCCGCCGATCTCCGCGGCCACCCACTCGGCGCCGTCCCCATCGATGTCGACGGCCACGACCTGAGCGCCCTCGCCGGCCAGCCGGCGGGCCGACCCTCCACCGAGGCCTCCGGCGGTGCCGGTCACTACTGCGACCTTGCCCTCCAGACGCCCGGTCATCCGCCCGCCGCGTACTCGTCGTCGGTGACCGCAGCCTCCCAGTCGGTCCGGCCCAGCGAGATCGCGATGTGGCTGACGTAGGTGTCGCGCCCGCCTCCGTGCCAGTGGCGCTCACCCGGCTCGAACCACACCACGTCCCCGGGCATGATCACGCCGCCGTCGCCACCCTCGTTGAAAGCCAAGCCGGAGCCGTGGGTGACGAGCAGGATCTGCCCGGTCTCGTGCCGGTGCCAATGGGTTCGCGCGCCGGGCGGGAAGAAGACTGTGTTGATCACCACGCCGGGGACGTCCCGGAGCAGCGGCTCGGACCAAACCGTGCCGGTGAATGTCTCGCCCCGCTCGGTAGACGGCATATCCGCCACCCGGCCATGGTTGATCTTCATAACGTCCCTCCATCGTGTAGCCGCACGCCTCCCGCCAGGTCGCCGATCCCGTCGACCACGCGGTTGGAGATCTGGTCCTCGTAACCGAGCGCGTTGGCGACCTCGAACGCCGCCAGGCACGCCGGCCCGTTGAACGTGGGGACGCCGAGCCGCGCCAGGTGCTCCAGATACAGGCGGATGTCCTTGGCCATCAGCCGGCCGGTCAACCCGCCCTCCAGGTAGTCCCCCTTGATGATGTGCGGGAACCGGTTGAGCGTGGCGAAGTTGACGCCCGAGCTTGCGTTGAGCACATCCAGGAACGTCTCCAGGTCCAGGCCGGACCGCTTGGCCGCGACCATGACCTCCGCGGTGGCGGCGAGGCTGATCCCGTTGAGGAAGTTGTTCAGAAGCTTGGCGATGTGCCCGGCGCCGCTGTCGCCCATGTAGAAGATCTTCGCCGCGAAGCGCTCGACGATCGGCCGCACCCGGTCAAGCGCCGCGGCGTCGCCGCCGACCATGATCGTGAGCGTGCCGGCGTCGGCCGCCTTCGCCCCGCCGGATATGCCCGCGTCGAGAAAGTCCACGTTTCGCTCGGCGAGCGCCGCGTGGATGCGGACAGTCGATTCCGGCGAGGCGGTGGACAGGTCGACGACCACCTGGCCCGGGCGCGCGTGTTCCAGCACGCCCCCGCCGCCGAGCATCACCGGCTCGATGATCCTCGAGTCCGGCAGCGACAACAGCACGACGTCCACCTCGGAGACCAACTCCCCGAGCGAGCCGGCGGGCGGGATGCCACTGGCCGCCAGTCGCTCGGCGTCGCGGTCGTAGGCGACGATCGGATCGCCCGCCTCGCGGACCCGGGCAGCCATCCGCCCGCCCATCTGGCCGACGCCGACGATCCCGGTCTTCAGCGTGCTCATCCCTCGGCGCCCATCGCCCCGGCCAGCGCCGGCAGCGCCAGCGCGAACGACTCGACCCCGATCCCGCTGGCCAGCTCGAACACCTCCATCAGCTCCGCCGCCGTCGCGCCGTAGCGGATTGCGTTGGCCACGTGCTGGCGCAGCCCGGGGGCGAACATGTGGGTGGCCGAGCAGTCGAACGCGCAGTAGATGAACTCCTTCACCTTGGGCTCCAGCGGGCCGCGTTCCCAGGGGTGGGTCGACAGTGCCGTGTAGGTGGCGAAGAACTCCGCGTCCAGGCGCAGGAAGCCGTCCCAGAACTCGTTCCAGTAGCCGCGCTTGGTGGTGAACTCGGCCTTGATCTCCTCCTGGCGTGCGGTCAGCAGAGCGTCCATGTCCAGTGGGCGCCCGGCCGCCGCGAGCTCCTCGAGCAGGATCGGCACCCCGGTGTTGGCGGCGTGGATGCCCATCGTGCTCGTGAGCTCTAGCGTCTCGATCACCTCGGCGGGCGTGGCCCCCAGCGCCAGCGCGCGGCGCACGTCATCGGCGGCGCCCGGCCCGTGCAGGTGCGATGCGGCGCTGTCGACCGCGAGCAGGACCAGGGCCTTGACCTTCGGCTCCAGCGGACCGCGACGCCACGCATGGGCCGTGAAGTCCAGCACCCGCGCGAAGTAGCTCGGATTGAGCCGCAGGAGCTCCTCGGCCGCGGCGTTCGGGGGCCCGTGCACCTCGGTCCACGCCTCGCGCAGAGCGCCGGTGTCGACGGTCGTATCGGTGGTGGTCATCGGTCACTCCTGGGGTCGGTGAGGCACACGGCGAGCCCGGCGGTGTCGCCGTCGAGCGGGGCAAACCGGTTCATCACGGATGGGTCGTGCCCGGGGACGACCGCGGCGCCGGCGGCCGCATATCGCCGCAGCGCCGAGTAGCCGCGGTACATGTCGGCGAGGTCGCTGAATATCCCGAACGGCCGCTGGCGCTCGAGCTCGTCATCGAAGTGGATGGCGTCGGAGGCGAGCACGATCGGACCGTGCTCGCCGGCCACCTCGAACACGAGCTGGCCGGGCGCGTGACCGCCCACGCGAACCGCGGTGACCCCGGGCGCCACCTCGGCGCGGTCCTCGATCAGCTCGACGCGCTTCTCGGCCGCGGCCCGGCGCAGGGCTTCGATCGCGTCCGGGTCGGCGTGGACGGCGAACTGGGGGCGCTGGGCGACCGGGTCAGCGGTCCAGAACTCGAGTTCGGCGCGTGCCACGGGCATCCGCGCATTTGGGAACAGATCGAGATTGCCGACGTGGTCGTAGTGGATGTGGCTGATCAGCAGGGTCTCGACCGCGGCGGGGTCGATGCCCAGGCGCGCCAGCGCGTCGGCCGGGCTGCACAGGCAGTAGCGACCCATGCGTTCGCCGCGCTCGGGCTCGAAGCCACAGTCCAGGACGATCGGGGGCGACCCGGGCGCGTGCAGAGGCTCGAGGATCCAGAAGTAGTAGCTCATGGCGAGCGGTCCGTCGGGCTCGCCGTAGGTCGACCACCGGTAGTAGGCCTCGCCGTAGGTCGTCTCACGCTCGGCGTAGTGCACCGCGAGCACGCGATACGACGGCGGTCGCTCGGTCATCGGCCTGTCACCACCACTCCGGTCAGCACCTCGCGCGCCTCGGCGGCGGCGAACGCGTCGTTGATCTCCTGAAGCGTGAACCGGCGGTCGACGATCGGCGCCGGGTCGACGAGGCCGGCCTGCATCAGACCGGCGAAGCGGGGGACGTCGCGACGGATCGTCGCCCCACCGTACTGGCAGCCGAGAATGCGGCGGGCGCCGATCGCGAACTCCACGGCGTTGAAGGTGACCGTCGCCGACAGCGTCGACCATCCGGTGGGCACGAAGGTCCCGGCATGGCGCGTCATCGCGAACGCCTGCTGCATCGCCTCCGCCGGTCCGGCGGCCTCGAACACGTAATCGGCGCCGCGACCCTCGGTCAGGTCCTTGACCTGCGCCACGGCGTCGCCGTCGGCGGGATCGACCAGGTGGGTGGCGCCCATGCGCGCAGCCACCTCACGCCGCTCGGGGCGAGGCTCGACCGCGATGATCTGCCGTGCCCCCGCGAGGCGGCCGCCCTGGACCATCCACAGCCCCAGGTGCCCACAGCCCACGACAGCCATCGACGCCCCGGCCTTCACCTGCGCGATGTTCAGGACCGCCGCGAGACCGCTCATGGCGCCGCAGCCGAGCGTGCACAGGTGCTCGTCGGGCACCTCCGACGACACCGGCACGAGCCCGACCTCGCGCAGCATGAGCCGCTCGGCGAACGTGCCGATCCCACCGTCGGCGAAGACGAGGTCGCCGTTCGCGCGGCGGGCCACATGACGCGGCACCCCGCCGGTCATCTCCGTGCAGAACGCCGGCTGGTCCCGGACGCACCAGTAACACACGCCGCACTCCGGCGTGCCGCACACGATCACCCGGTCGCCGGGGCGCACGCGCGTGACGCGCGACCCGACCTCCTCCACCACGCCGGCCGCCGCGTGGCCGAGCAGCGTCGGCGGCTGAGCCATCACATGCCCTTGGGCGGCGAGCACGTCGGTGATGCACACTGCCGTCGCACCGGGCCGCACGATGACATCGTGCGCGCCGGGCGCCAAGAGCTCCACATCTTCGATCACAAGAGGCTCGCCCAGCTCGAGCAGGAGGGCCGCCCTCACCGGGCGCGCGGCGTCTGCACGTTGCCCCGGCCGAGCCGCGGCAGGCCGAGGTGCTCCCGGGCGATCTCGCCGAACGCCCACTCCCGCAACACGGTGTTGCGGTGGCTGCCCAGCATCGAGAGGTCACGGTAGATCCGCTCGAATCGCGATCCATCGAGGGCGGCGCTCGAGCCCGCCGTGCGGAAGATCTCCGACTGGAAGACCTCCCACGCCTGGACGATCCCCTCCCGGCCGATGCAGCCGATCCGCATGTCCTCGCCGTAGGTGTACGGGATCCCGTCCTCGGCGGCGCGGCGACACGCCTCCATGTG
The DNA here is from genome assembly GCA_963841535.1 of uncultured Solirubrobacterales bacterium. Taxonomy (GTDB): domain Bacteria; phylum Actinomycetota; class Thermoleophilia; order Solirubrobacterales; family Solirubrobacteraceae; genus Palsa-465. Next base: position 279,849 of record CAWJDF010000009.1, read on the forward strand.
CTGGTCGGCGGCGCCCAACATCGCGGCCTCCGCGGTGGCGATCTTCGCCAGCGCCGAGCCGAACCAGCGCTGAAACGTCCCGTCTCCGATGCGCGGCACCATCGGCGGCAGCGGGGTGAGCCGGGAGTGCAGCATCTCCTCGTACTCGTCGAGCGCCGCATAGGCGCCGCCGATCGCCACCGCGGTGAGGGTCAGCGTGAAGCAGGCCATGGCCCGTCCGCCGTACATCGGGTTTCCGTGCAACTCCACGCCGGGAGCGCCGCGGCCGGCGACGTCGAAGTCGACCATCAACGCGTCCTCGATCGCCCAGTGCGCCGGGACCCGGCCGCGATCGAACGTGATCGTGTTGGAGGCCGACCCCTTGAGCCCCATCAGGCCGCCCCAGTCGTCGAGGATCGTGAACTCGCTGCGGGGCGCGACGAACAGCAGCATGCGCTCGGTTGGCTTGCCGTCGTCGCCGGCGATCAGGGCCTGGCCCATGTAGTGGGTCGAGAGTGGGATGCCCGAGCAGTAGCCGACCTTGCCCTTCAGCTCCCATCCGCCGTCGCTCCGAACCGCCGGACCGATCGGGGCCGCCACCGCGGCACACCGGAAGTCACCGTCGCCGAAGATCTCGTCCTGCGCTTGCTCCGGCCACCACGAGGCGACCTGAAGCGCGTGGGCGGCGGCCAGGGCGATGCACCAGCCGGCGGAGATGTCGCCGCGCGACAGTTCCTGGACCACGCGCAAGAACGTCGGCGCGCCGAACTCGTAGCCCCCGTACCGCCGTGGGATGTAGAGCCGATAGAACCCGGCGTCGACGCAGGCCTGGTGGATCTCCTCAGAGGGATAGGTGCGCTGCTCGGTCTCGGCCGACTGCTCGCGCAGCAGGGGCCGGAGCGCGATCGCGCGCTCGATCATCTCGTGTGGGGTGAGATCGAGTCGCAGCATCGAGCCCGGGTACAGTAGCATCCTATCGCCTGATCGTCATACAATCCCGCGGCCAGGCGGGAGGACCGGTGCATTCGTTCCCACGACCCCAGGAGCCTCATCTCATCGCCGCCCGCGAGCCGGCCCACGGCACGTGCCCCGAATGCGGCAGCGATCAGCTCGCCGACTATCGCGTACTAAGCGAGGGGGGCTGGTGGGACGTGCGCAAGTGCCAGACGTGCCTGCACTCGCTGAGCCGTGTGGCCGCTCCCCCGTTCGGCTCCTACACACCCCTGGGACTGGAGATCTAAGGAGCCATGCTGGGCGTCGACATCGGCGGCACGTTCACCGACGTGGTCGCGGTGCGCGATGGACGCATCACGGTCACCAAGATCGCCAGTCAGCCGGCGGATCCGGCGCGGCCGGTCGTGGAGGGAGGCCGCCGGCTCGGGGTGGAGGGGAGCGAGGTGTTCAACCACGCCAGCACCGCTGGCCTCAACGCGGTCATCACCCGCCGCCTGCCCAAGGTGGCCTTCCTGACCACCGAGGGCTTCCGTGACATCCTGGTCAAGGGGCGGCTGTGGAGACCGCTCGACGCGCAGACCGACGCGAGCTGGCGCCGCCCGTTCGGCGACTCGGCGCGCCCGCTGATCCCGCGCTACCTGCGCCGGGGCGTGGCCGAGCGGATCCTCGCCGACGGCCGCGTGATGACGGCGCTCGACGAGGACCATGCCCGGCGGCAACTCGCCGTGCTCGAGCGCTGCGGGGTGCAGGGCGTGGCGATCTGCCTGCTCAACTCCTACGTCAACCGCAGCCACGAGGAGCGCCTGCGCGAGCTGACCCACGAGGTCCTGGGCCAAAACGTCCCCGTCTCGATCTCGGCCGAGACCTCGCCGCTCGCCAAGGAATACGCGCGCGCGTCGACCACCGTGATCGACGTGATGATGAAGCTGATGTTCAGCGGCTACGCCGGCGAGCTCGACGAGCAGCTGAGGGCGCTCGGGTTCACGGGCGAGCTCAACTTCGCCGACTGCGCGGCCACGCTGATGCCGTGGCGCGATGCGCTCGAGCAGCCGTTCCGGATCGTGTTCGCCGGGCCGGCGGCGGGCACGACGTCGGGCGCCCGGTTGGGCGAGGCGATCGGCGAACGCAACCTGATCTGCTGCGACGTCGGCGGCACCTCCACCGACGTATCGCTGGTGCAGGGCGGACGGCCGTTCGTCAACGACACGTTCTCGCTCGAGGACGACCTGATCATCAACGCGCTCTCGACCGAGATCTCGAGCGTCGGCGCAGGCGGCGGCAGCATCGTCTCGATCTCTCCGGCGGGCGATGTCCTGGTCGGGCCGGCGAGTGCCGGGGCCGACCCCGGACCCGCCTGCTACGGGCGGGGCGGCACCGAGCCGACGATCACCGATGCGTGCCTGCTGATGGGCATCCTCGATCCCGACGGCTTCGCCGGCGGGGAGATGCGGCTCGACGTGGAGGCGGCGCGAGCCGCGTTTGCCTCGCTGGACACGCCGCTGTCGTTGCGCGACCGCGTCGCCTACGCCTACAGGATCGCCGTCCACAACATCGCCGAGGAGGTCACGAACGTCGCGATCCGCCACGGGGTGGATCTGCGCGACTTCACGCTGCTGGCCTACGGCGCCGCCGGGCCGATGCTGCTGCCCGCGGCGCTCGAGCAGCTGCACGTCAAGCGGGTCGTGATCCCACCGCATCCGGGGCTGTTCTCGGCCCTGGGTCTGCTGGCCACCGACCTCGTCTACTACGACAGTCAGAGCGCGTACATGGTGCTGACTCCGGACGCCGCGCCGCGAATTTTGGAGATCTTCGACGTGATGGAGCACAAGCTCCGCAGCCGCACGTCAGCCAACAGCGACGACGTAACGGTGAGGCGCAGCTTCGATGGACGCCTGCTCGGCCAGAGCTGGGAGACGCCGCTCGTCGAGGTCCCCGACGGCCCGATCACCGAGGCGACCGTGCAGCAGATGATCGAGCGCTTCCACGACGAGTACGAGCGGCGCTACGGCAACCGTTTCCCGGTCGTGCCGGTCCAGGGGGTCACCTACCGCGTGCAGCTCGTCGTCCCGGTCGACAAGCTGCGCTACGACCACTTGGAGTCCGAGGCCGCCGGCGCCGACCCGCGACCGACCCGGATGCTCGAGCTGCAGTACCTGGAGGCTGAGCCGTTCGACGCGCGCGAGTACGAGCGCGAAGCGCTGGCCCCGGGAATCTGCCTCGACGGTCCGGCGATCATCCGCGAAGGGCTGTCGACGACGTTTCTGTACGCCGGACAGCGGGCGGAGGTAGGCCCGCTCGGGGAGATCTCGATCGAGGTCCCGCGCTGATCCGCGACCTTTCTGCCGAGGAGTTCGCCGCCCGCTACGGCGCGGACCGGTTCACGGCGACGGTGCTCGCCAACCGCTTCCGCTACATCGTCGAGCACATCTGCGGCCGGTTGCTGACCGCCGCTTTTTCGCCGATCCTGCGGGACTTCTACGACTTCGCGGCGACCGTCACCGGCCCGCCGGCGCTCGATTACGCCACGCCCGCGATGAGCAACAGCATCGTGCTGTTCACCGGCACGATGACCGACTCGGTTCGCAACACCATCAACGAGTACGGGCCCGAGCGGCTGGGACCCGGCGACGTGATCGTCGCCAACGATCCCTACCGGACCGGGACGCACGTCAACGACCTGCTGTTCTGCAGACCCGTCTACGACGGCGACCGGCTCGCCGGCTTCGTCAACCTCAAGGCCCACCAACTCGACATGGGCGGCATGGTCCCGGGCGGCTTCAGCCTGACCAAGCACAACGTGTACGAGACCGGACTGGTCGTCTCGCCCCGGGCGCTCTACCGGGGCGGCGAGCCGGTGCGCGAGACGTGGAGCCTGATCTTCGACAACGTCCGCTTCGGCGAGATCCTGTTCCCGGACATGCAGACGATCTGTGCCGGCCTCGCGCTCGGCGAGCGGCTGCTGTCGGAGACCGTCGAGCGGTACGGCTTCGACGCGGTCCAGGGAGCCATCACCTACGTCTGCGATGCCGCCGCGGAGCGCATGTCCGAGGCTCTGGGGGCGATCGAGGACGGCGAGTGGGAGGGTGAGGACGCCGCCGACTGCGACGGCGTCGACGCGATGGAGGAGTACCGCGTCCACGTCAAGGTCACCAAGCGCGGGGGGCGCGCCGAGGTCGATTTCTCGGGTACCTCCCGCCAGGCACGCACCTGCATCAACGCCACGGCGCTCGACGCCAAGACGACGGTCGGCGTGGCCTTCAAGTACGTGTTCGATCCGCGGACGCCGTTCTCGAGTGGAGCCTGGCGGAACATCGACATCGTCCTTCCCGAGGGCACGGTGGTCAGCGCGCTGCCCCCCGACGGCGCCGTGTTCCTGTACTACGAGCAGAGCCAGGTGATGATCGGAGCGCTGCTCCGCGCCCTGGCCAAGGCCGTCGGCGCCGCGGCGATCGCCGGCGACCGCGGGACCACCGACATCCACAGCGCCAGCGGCGTTCACCCGGACGGCATGCCGTGGGTGTCGGCCGCGCAACTCGGCGGCGAGCTGGGCCCGTTCGGCGCCACCGAGCACGGGGACGCCGACACGTGGATGCTGTCCTACCAGGCCAACGGGATCGTGGGCGCGGTCGAGGCGATCGAATCCGACGTGCCGGCCGTCCTGCTACGGGAGGAACCCGTCCCCGACACCGCCGGCCCGGGCTTCCACCGCGGCGGGCTCGCCGTCCTGCGCGACTCGCTCTGGCTCCAGGCGGCGAGCCACAACCTGATGTCGCTGCACTACCGGCGACCGGCCGGGTTCGGCGTCAACGGCGGCGGCGACGGGCGAAACGGCGGTGTATGGATCTGGCCGCCCGACGGTGAGACGCCGGCGCGCCCGACGACCGGCGAGGACGCATACGCGGACTCGGTTCCGCTGGCCGGCCTGCTCAACCCGGAGACGAACGCACCGGACCCCCGCGGACAGTTCCTGTATCCCTACCGGCAGCCGAGTTGGCACACCGACCCGTTGACCGTGCTGCGCTACATCAACCGTGGCGGCGGCGGGTGGGGCGATCCGTTCGTCCGTGAGCCCGAGCGGGTGCTGATCGACGTGCGCGACGGCTACGTGACCGTGGCCGGGGCGGCTCGGGACTATGGCGTGGTGGTCGTCGGCAACCCGGAGGAGGACCCGGAGGGCCTGGTCGTCGACGAGGCCGCCACGGCACGGCTCCGAGCGGTCAGGGCGGCGACGTGACGACCGACCCAGATCTCTCCCTGCGGGTTGGCCGGGTGGCGGCGCCACTTCGCGAGCAGGTCCTCGACGTGCTGCGTCAGGCGATCCTCGACTTCCGCCTGAAGCCCGGCCAGCGCCTGATCGAGCGCGAGCTGATCGAGCAGACGGGCGTCTCGCGCACCACGATCCGCGAGGTGCTGCGCCAGCTAGCCGCCGAGGGACTGGTCACGACAATTCCCCAGAAGGGCGCGATCGTGGTCGTGCCCTCCGCCCAGGAGGCGGCCGACCTGTACGAGGTGCGAGCCGCGCTCGAGGCGCTCGCCTGCCGCCGGTTCGTGCGCCGCGCCACCGACGAGGAGGTCAAGAAGCTGCGCCATGCATTTCGGGAGATCGAGCGGCTGGCCCGGCGGCGGGACTCCGACATCCAGGAGATGCTGGCGGCGAAGGACGACTTCTACGAGGTGCTGCTCGACGGCGCCGGGAACAAGGCGATCCGCGAGACGCTCGACGGACTGCGGGCTCGCGTCAGGCTTCTGCGCGCCACTTCGCTCTCGCAGCAGGGCCGGAGCGCCGGGACGGTGTCCGAGATCCGCGAGATCGTCCGCGCCGCCGAGGCCCGGGACGAGGACGCCATGGCGGCCGCGTGCGAGTACCACGTGGGCCAGGCGGCCCGGAGCGGCCTCAGCGGCTTGGCCGAGCTCGACGACGAGGCGGCCGGCGTGCTCGAGGCGCTCGGGAGCTGAGGCACGCGGCGGCGCGGGCGCTCAGCCGCCGCGTCAGGCTCGCCGCCCGGCCGGCCAGATCCCCTGCTTGCCCGGGGCGAGGATGCCGTTCGGATCCACCGCGTCCTTGATCGTCTCGGTAAAGCGCCGGTAGGCGTGGTCGCCGAAGCTGTATTGCTCGGCGGCGAGGTCCATGAAGTCCAGATGCGCCCGGTATTCCCCGTAGCCGTGCTTGGCGGCCTCCGTGACGAGGAGCTTGGACGTGTCGTACGCGCCGCGGGCCTGCTGCTCGTTGGTGGTGTCGAACAGCACCATGGTTATGTGGATGAAGCTGCGGGCGTTGACCATCAGGAGCGCGCCGAGGTAATCGAGGTTGGCCCTCCCCTCGATCAGCCCGCGCATCAGATCGCGCATCGTGAGCGCGTCATGGCCCGTCATCGGCGCCACCGGAGAGAAGCCGACGTGGCCGCCTGCCCCCTCGCCTCCGTACCAGCCGGTCATCGCGTTCATCTCGAGGTCGGGGACCCCGCCCTGGATTCGCTCCGCCGGATGCTCGAGGTTCTTGGCGTTCTCCGGCGTGGTCTTGGTGCCCCAGACCTCGACGCCCGGGATCCGCTCAAACGCCGCCTTGACCTTGGCGTAGCGATGGTCGACGACCGCCTCGTCTCCGTACAGCGCGGCGCGCATCATCCACCGCCCGAGCTCGAGCTCGCGCGCCATTCGGTCGATCACCTGGTCGGGGATCGGCCCGTCGCCGTCCCACCACTCTGTGCGACGCGTCATGAACGAGGCGTAGATGAGCGTGTTGCACACCTGCGGGATCATCCGGATCGTGTCGTCGAGCGACAGCCGACGCAGCGTGTCGACCATCGGCGCCAGATCGTCGTCGTTCCAGGCCCGGACCCAGATCGGCATGTACGTCTCGGGATATGGCATGAGCCACAAGCCCATCTTGGTCACGATGCCGTAGTTGGACTGCATGAACAGCTGGTCGAGCGTCGGCCCCAGGCCGCGCTTGTAGGTGTGCCAGGCGCGATTGCCGGGCATCGCGCCCATGCCGGTCCTGAGCAGCTCCCCGTTGGCGAGCACGACCTCGAGTCCGCACGCGGCCGACATGTCGACGCCGTAGGGGAGATAGGTGCAACCGTGATCGAGCGTGTTGCCGATCACGCTGCCCCAGCCCAGGTCGGCGCACGACAGCATCAGGCGGTGCCCGCCGGCCTGGATCGCCGCGTACAGGTCGTACCAGCTGACCCCCGGCTCCACCTCCGCGTATCCCAGCTCTTCGTTGATCGTGAGCACGCGGTTCATCCGCCGCAGGTTCACCACGACGGATCCGCGGACCCGGGGCGATGAGCCTCCGTAGCCGTTGTTGCGCCCCTGCGAGGTGGTCCACAGCGGCACCCGGTGCTCGCCCGCGAGCCGCACGATCGCCTGGATCTCCTCGACCGACTCGGGCTGGACGACCGCGCAGGCCTCGTATTCGTCCCAGTCGGCGTGCCAGAACGGATCGCGGTACTCGCGCATCTGGCCGGGATCGGTGAGCACGTGGTCGGATCCGACCACCTCGCGGAACGCCTGCAGCGCGCGCTCCAGCGATCGCTCCGAGACCTCGGGCGGCAGGGCGACACTCATCACGCGACCTCCGCCTTCGTCCCCCACAGCTCCCGGGTTGCGATTCGCGCGCCTTCGGCAAGGGCGGCGAGCTTGGCCCACTGGATCTCGGGGTGGACCCGCTGGATGAACGATCCCTGCGCGAACCCGCAGTCGGTCCCCGCCAGGACGTTGTCCCTGCCGACGACGTTCGCGAGCCGGACCAGCCGCTGCGCGACCAGCTCCGGATGCTCGACGACGTTGGTGTGATGAGTCACGACGCCCGGGATCAGCTTCTTTCCCTCGGGGAGCGGCACGTCCTCCCACACGCGCCACTCGTGCTCATGGCGGGGGTTGGCCTGCTCCATCGCGTAATAGCCGGCGTTGACCTGGAGGATCAGGTCGATCGTGTCCCGCAGCGGCGGGTCGAAGGCGTGCGGGCCGTGCCAGCTGCCCCAGCACACGTGGTAGCGGATCCGGTCCGGCGGCAGACCTTCGAGCGCATGGTTGAGCGCATCGACGCGCAGCTGGGCCCAGCGGCGATAGTCGTCATCGCTCTGCCCGAGGGAGAGCATCGAGTCCCATTCGTGCATCAGCACTGCGTCGTCGACCTGGAGGAAGAACCCCGAGTCGACGATCGCGCGGTACTCCTCGCGCAGGGCGTCGGCCAGGCCGTATACGAACTCCTCCTCGCTGGCGTAGTGCTCGTTGCGCAGCCAGTACGCGCTGGCCGGGGCGACGACCGGCATGAACGCCTGCACGTCGTCATGGTGTTCGAGCGCGGCGCGGAGGTTCGCGATGTCCCGGTCCAGCGCGGTGCGGTCGTACGTGATCGGCCCGGTGCACACCCATTCGATCCCCTGGTTCGACGCCGGCTCATCGTCGCGCTCGCTCGAGTCCGCGGCGCGGTTGCTCTCCCGGACGGCCGCCTCGTCGAGCGCGTCGAGCACCGCGTAGGCGCCAGGAAACTGCTGGCGGTCGCGGCTGGGCGGCATCATGCTGGCGCCCTCCACGTTCATCACGCGCGCCTCGAGGCCACCAACCCGCTCATAGAGGTAGGTGATCCAGCTGGCCTTGCCCATCTCCCCGTCGTCGACGATGTCGATCCCGGCGTCGATCTGGCGCTTGACGACGTCGTTGACCACGCCTCGCAGCGTTTCGAGGTACGCCGCCTCGTCATAGCTCTCGCCGCGCTCTCCCGCGGCCAGGAACGACAGCAGCTCCGGTGGCCTGATCAGGCTGCCGGTGTGGGTAGCAAGAATCTTGCCCATCTCGTCTCCTCGTCAACGTGGCCGCCGGCGTTCGCGCCGAAGTCGCAAGCAAACACGAGTCGGCGGGCGAAATGCAAGAACTCCTCGCCGATGGAAAAGACTTCTCGCGCAGATATGCACGCGCGCCCGGTCCGCCTCGGATATAAACGGGGCGCGGAGGGTGGCGAGGAGCTCAGGAGGAAGAGGATGAAGGTTTGTATGTTCGAGCAGGTGCCGTATCGGTACCTGCCTGCGGGCTTCAACGAGCGCTACAGCTCGGTGGTGACCACGCCGTACTTCGACCTGGTGGAGCCCGGGAGGATGCAGGAATCGCTCCAGTCCGGGTATGCCGAGCTGCTGCACGGCGCCCGGGCCGGGTTCGACGGCGTGTGCCTGACCGAGCACAGCCAGTCGATCTACGACATCTCGCCGAACCCCAACCTGATGGGGGCGGCGGTGGCCTACGCCACGCAGGCGGAGGGCCTCGACGTGGCGCTCACGATCCTCGGACGCTCGCTCGGCAAGTCGCGCGAGCCGCTGAAGGTCGCCGAGGAGTACGCGCTGCTCGACAACATCACCGGAGGGCGGCTGATCGCCGGCTTTCCGGTCGGGCTCAGCTATGACGCCAATCAGAATGGCGCGATCCCGGCGATCGAGACCCGCGAGCGCTACAACGAGCACCGCGAGTTGATCCTCAAGGCGTGGACCGAGCCCGAGCCCTTCGCCTGGAACGGCCGGTTCGAGAAGTACGGTCAGGTGAACCTGTGGCCGCGGCCGATCCAGCAGCCGCACCCGCCGATCTGGATCCCGGGCAGCGGGTCGCCCGGCACGCTGATCGACATCCTTCGCCGCGATTACGCGTTCGTCTATCTGAGCTGGAGCGGGCCCAAGCTCGTCGGCCGCCAGGTCTTCGACCGCTACTGGGAGTTTGCTGAGAAGCATGGGCGCGACCGCAACCCATACCGGTTGGCGTTCCTGCAGGTGGTGGCGGTGTCGGAGACCGATGAGCGCGCCGAGCGCGAGTACGCGCCGCATCTGGAGGCCCACTACCGCGCGGGCCTCGGCGGCGTCCCTCCGTCGGGCTTCGCGGTGCCGGGGTACGCCGAGCCAGCCGGGATCGAGCACATGATCCGCAACCCCGGCGAGCTCGGGATGCTGGCCAAGATGCGCGACATCACCTACAAGGAGATCGTGGACACGCAGGTGGCGATCGTCGGCAGCCCGGCGACGGTGGCCGACCAGATCGAGGAGATGGTCAGGGACTTCCGGATCGGGAACCTGCTGGTGATGCTCCAGAACGGGTCGATGCCGCGCGATCTGACCGAGAAGAACATCTCGTTGTTCGCCGAGGAGGTGCTCCCGAGGCTGCGGCCGATCTGGGACGAGGAGGGGTGGGAGAACCACTGGTGGCCGCGCGGCGCTGGGGCGGGGAGCGCGGTCGCGGGTGCGGCGGCCGGAGGGGAGGCGTGATGGCGACCGGTATCGCAGACGTGCGCGACGAGGTCGTGGAGGTGTGCGACGGTCGCCTGAGCCTCCACGTCAAGGTGGCCGGTGACGGTCCGCCCGTGGTGTTCTTCCACCCGCTTCCCGGGCTCGAGTGGCAGCCGGTGCTCGACCGGCTGGCCGAGCGCCACACCGTCTACGCGCCCGAGCATCCGGGCACCTCGCCGGGCGAGCCGCAGGCGATCCGCGAGGTTCACACGTTCTGGGAGCTGTTGCTCGCCTACGAGGAGGCGCTCCGGGCGCTGGGGCTCGAGCGCCCGGCGGCCGTCGGCATGTCGTTCGGCGGGATGGTCGCGGCCGACCTCGCCGCGAGCTTCCCCGACGCGTTCAGCCGGCTGGTCCTGCTCTCGCCGATCGGGCTGTGGCGCGACGACGCGCCGATCCGGCTCGTCGAGATGGTCACGGGCCCGCCGGAGGAGCTGCCGAGCTATCTGTTCAAGCATCCCGAGAGCGAGGCCGCGCAGGCGCTGATGGCGCTCCCGGAGGATCCGGACAAGATCCCGACCGCGATCGCCCAGGGCGCGTGGAACGTCGGCTGCACGACGAAGTTCGCGTGGCCGATCGCCGACCACGGCCTGGCCCGGCGACTGCATCGGATCTTGGTGCCGACGCTGGTGCTGTGGGGACGCGACGATGCACTGGTCCCGGTCGTCTACGCCGAGGAGTTCGCCGGACGGATCGAGGGCAGCCGCGTCGAGGTGCTCGACGACTGCGGCCATGCGATGCAGGGCGACCAGCCCGAGCTTATGTTCAAGGCGATCTCGGAATTCCTGGGCTGACATCTCGCCCGAAAGGAGAAGAGGATGCGATTCGGAATTGGCGGCGTCTGCACCGAAGAGACCCTTCGGCCCGCGGAGGTGGCACGGCGCGTCGAGGAGCTTGGGCTGGAGTCGCTGTTCCTGGGCGAGCACACGCATATCCCCTGGTCGCGGGAATCGGCCTACCCGCTCGGCGAGCTGCCCCGCAACTACTGGCGGACGCTGGACCCTTTCGTGGCGCTGACCGAAGCCGCGACCGCAAGCTCGCGTATCCGCCTCGGGACGGCGATCTGCCAGCTGGCGCAGCGCGACCCGATCATCTGCGCGAAGGAGGTGGCGAGCGTCGACGTGCTGAGTGACGGTCGGTTCGAGTTCGCCGTCGGGGCGGGGTGGAACCTCGAGGAGATGAGAAACCACGGCACGAACCCGCCCGAACGGTTCGCGATCATCGAGGACCGCCTCAAGGCGATGTACGAGATGTGGGCGCACGACGAAGCCACCTACGACGGTCCCTACGTGCAGTTCGATCGCATCGCGGTGTGGCCCAAGCCTGTGCAGAAGCCCCACCCGCCCGTGTTGCTGGCCGGCAACGGCCCCAGCGCCGAGCGACGAGTGCTCGACCACGCCGACGGCTGGGCGCCGGTGGCCCTGCCGGATATCGCCGACCGCGTTCGGCGATTGCAAGTCGACGCGCTCGCCGCCGAGCGGAAGGTCTCGGTGACGGTCGTCGCCGTTCCGCCCAGCGCGAAGGAGTTCGAGGAGCTCGACGACGCGGGCGTGGACCGGTGCCTTCACTGGGTGGACTCGATGCATGCGGACGACTTCGACGCGCAGATGCAGCCCTTCTTGGCGGCCATCGAGGAGTACGGGTCCGATCGCGCCGAGGCGATGCCAACCGCGTGAACGGAGGGACCGGATATGTACAAGGTGGTGTGGATCGCGCGCTACCGGCCGGACATGACCAAGGCGCAGGCCAGCCAATATTGGGCCACGTTGCACGGGCCGCCGATGAAGGAGGTCTCGCCGGTCGCCGGCTACGTTCAGAGCCACGTTCAGGGGCCGCTCCCGTCCGTGTCCGGCGTCGCCGAGGAGGAGACGCTGTTCGACGGATACTCGTGCGCGTGGTGGAACGACCGCGCGGAGTACCAGACGGCGATGAGCACGCCGGCGTGGCACCGGATCCTCGAGGACGGGCCGAAGGTGTTCGACGTGGACTGGCTGTGGAACATGAGCGCGCACATCGAGGAGCACCCGATGATCGAGGGGCCGACGAGCCCGTACAAGGTCGCCTGGATCGTCCGCTTCAAGAAAGGCATGACGCGCGAGCAGGGCCGGGAGTACTGGCGTAGCGTCCACGGTCCGATCTTCAAGGAGCTGGACATCGATCGCTACATCCAGAACCACGTGGTCGGGCCGATCGGGGAGGAGGGCGAGACCGACGACGCCGAGATCGGCTTCGACGGCTTCTCGGAGTGCTGGTTCCGCGACGAGCGGCAGTTCCTCGACGCGGTGCAGTCCGACACGTGGGCGACCGCGGTCGAGGATGCCCAGAACGTCTTCGACATGACCCAGATGTGGGGCGCCGCGCTCAAGGAGAACGTCGTGATCCCGCCCAACCCGGCCGGCACCTAGGCATGGGCGAACTAGAGCCGGTCGCACCGCGTCTGGAGCTGATCGCCCGGTTCCGGGCGACGCTCGCGGAGCCGCTCGAGCTTGGCCAGACGCCGTGGGGGCGCCGGCGCGTAATCGGGGTCACCGGCGGTGAGTTCGACGGGCCGATGCTGACCGGCAAGGTGCTGCCGGGGGGCGCGGACTGGCAGGTCGTGCACGAGGACGGGACCGCGACGATCGATACGCGCTACACGCTCGAGTGCCACGACGGGGCGCTGATCTCAGTGGCCACGCGCGGGTGTCGCCGCGGGCCCCGCGAGGTGCTCGAGCGGATCGCCCGTGGCGAGCCGGTCGATCCGTCCGAGTACTACTTCCGCGTGTCGATTCAGTACGAGACCTCGTCTCCCGCGTACGAGTGGCTGAACTGGATCGTCGCGGTCGCCTCCGCGGTGCGGCTCTCAGACCAGGTTGTCTATGACGCGTACGCCGTGCGGTAGAGGTCCGAAGTGCGCGCGGTGAAGGTCGCCGAGGACCGACGCCTGGTCGCCGTCGAATGCCCGGCGCCCGAGCCGGGCCCGGGGCAGGCGCTGGTCGACGTCGCCTACTGCGGGATCTGCGGCTCTGACCTTCACTTCCGGGACGTGCCGGACCTGTTCCCGGTTGGCACGGTGCCGGGACACGAGTTCTCCGGCCGCATCGTCGCGGTCGGCGACGGCGTGCGTGGGTGGAGCGCGGGCGACCGGGTGTGCGTGCTTCCGTTCGGACAGTGCGGGGAGTGCGCGACCTGCCGGGCCGGCAACGAGCAGGTGTGCCCGCGCGCGGTGCCGAACGGCGTCGGCCTGGGCACCGGCCGGCCGGGCGCCTACGCCGGGCAGGTGGTGGTCGATGAGCGGATGCTGTTCGCGCTGCCCGACTCGGTCGATGACCGGGCCGGGACCCTGGTCGAGCCGCTGGCGGTGGCGATCCGTGCGGTCGATCTGGCCGGGGTGGACCCGGACGAGCCGGCGCTCGTGCTGGGCGCCGGCCCGATTGGCCTGCTCACGGCGCTGGTGTTGCGCCACCGGGGTGCGCGGCGGGTCGTCGTGTGCTCGCGCAACCCGGCCCGTGGCGAGCGCGCGGCCGGGCTCGGCCTGGACACTATTTCGATCGAAGAAGTCAATGCGATTCCACCGGAGGGGGGCCCGTCGTGCGTGTTCGAGTGCGCGGGCACGCCGGCCGCGGCTGGGCTCGCTGTGCAGGCACTGCGCCCGCTCGGACGCCTGCTGCTCGTCGGCCTGGCCCTGGCGCCGCTTGACCTGGCCGCTCCCGCGATCGTCCTCAAGGAGCTCGAGATCCGCGGCGTGATCGCCTACCGGCGCGCCCAGTTCCAGGCCGCGATCGACATGCTCGCCGCCGGCGCGATCCCGGTCGACGAGCTGATCACCGAGATCGTGCCGCTGGTCGAGGCCGAGGCGGCGTTCCAGTCACTGACGGCGCGCGGCAGCGAGAAGGTGAAGGTCCTGCTCGCGCCCTGAGCCTCTCGATCAGCTGATGATCTGCGTGACCGACGCGTCGATCAGCTCCCAGTCGACGTCGACGCCGAGCCCGGGGCCGGTCGGTGCGTGGATGTCCCCGTGGGAGTCGATGACCGGAAAGCCGGACAAGCCATAGCTCAGGTGCTCGAGGGTGTGGTCGCCCGTCCGGTTGAACGGGAGCACCTCGAACCAATCGCAGTTGTCGATCGCCATGGCCACGTGGAGGTTGGCGACATTGTTCATCGCGTTGTAGCCGTCGTGGATCTCGCACGGGAGGTTGAACGCCTCGCCGAGGTGGGCGATCTTCATCAGCCCCGTGATGCCTCCCTTGATCACGACATCGCCGCGCACGTAGTCGGTGGCCTCGCTCACGATCCAGTGGGACAGCTCCTGGAGTCCGCCGGGCGTCACCTCGGTCGCCATCAGCGGAATCCGCAGGTGCTGTTTGAGCCTGCGGTAGCCGTGGATGTCGAGCGCCGGGAGCGGATCCTCGTACCAGAGGTAACCCAACGCCTCGATCCTGTGCCCGACCTCTAGCGCGTCGGCGTAGGAGTAGCTCCAGGTCGCGTCGAGCATCAGCGCCATCTCGTCGCCCACCTCATCGCGAACCTGCGCGCAGGCGTCGATGTCGAAGGAGATCGGCGGCGGGGCGTCCGTCCGCCACGGCGCGCGCGGCGGATGAAGCTTGTAGCCGCGCCATCCCTGCGCGCGCCAGTGTGCCGCCTCCTCGGCGTAATCCAGGGCGCTCGCGTGGTGAGCCGAGGACAGGTACACGGGGAGCCGGTCCCGGCAGTTGCCGAGCAGCCTGTGAATGGGCAACCCGGCGGCCTGCCCCGCGATATCCCAGAGGCCGACGTCGACGACTCCCACCGTGATCGGGTTGATGAAGTGGGCGAGGTTGCACAGGCGACGCCAGTGGCGGCCGATCTCGAGCGGATCGGCTCCCACCAGCAGCGGTTTGACGAACGTGACGATCTCCTGGGCGATCGCCAGCGGGCCCGGACCCGGATAGCTCAGGAAGTTCGTGCCCTCGATGCCCTCGTCGGTCCGGATCCGGAGAACCCCCATGGGAAGCTTGCCGTCCCGGGTGCCGAACACCGCCAGCCGGGGCGACGAGCGCTCGTGCATCGCGATCGTGATGTCGGTGATCCGCAAGGGCGGATCATATGGCCGCCGTAGACCCGTCGGCTACTGGTTGACGACCGCGCCAGTCGCGACGACCTTCGAGCCGTCCGGGTTGGTCACCGTCAGCTTGTAAGTGCCCTTGGTTGTGCTGGCCTTGATCGTGACGTTGAGCTGGGTGGAGCCTTATTTCGGGGCCGCCGCCGGGGTGGGCGCGACCAAGTCAGCGTTGGTTGACGCAGCGCTTTTCTGGCCCCTGTCCGTTCGCCCGGACGTCCTTCGCGGACTCGGCCTCGTTCCCACCGGTCGTGCAAAACGTGACAACCGCCGCCTAGGCCCGCCGCGAAGTACAGATAAGCATGCTGGGAATGCTTTTCTGTACTCGGCGCGGGCGGGGGATCGCGCCGAGGCACGTTTTGCAAATCGCAGTAGCAGCAGTCGTGCTGTCCGCAGCGGCGGCAATCGCCCTCCCGATGAGCCGCAGACTCGCTTGACTTCGGCCGCCGGCCCGGAGGAGAATCGGCCCCGGGGAAGTTCGACGCACCGCCAGGGGCTCCGGGCGCGAACCGACTGAAAGGCCGTGATGGCTGCGCCGATTTCCAGCTCCGCCCGCGCCCTCGATGCTGGCCGTGAATCGCGCCGGGACAAGCCGCCGACGTGGCTTGCTGACTGGCACCGTACGGATGCAGTCGACCCGGTCGCGATCCTCCGGCAGGTGGCTCAAGGCAGAGACCCCCACCTCGTGAAGCTGCGCAACCGCGAGATGGGGAAATCGTCGTTCAGCTTCCTCCGCGGCGCGGCGGCGGTGATGAGCGCCGACCTGGCGGGGTCGCTGGAGCACACCTCCGGTATCGACCTGGACATCTGCGGCGACGCCCACCTGGCCAACTTCGGCGCCTACTTCTCTCCCGAGCGCGCGCTCGTGTTCGATGTGAACGACTTCGATGAGGCGCGCCAGGGGCCGTGGGAATGGGATGTTTGCCGGCTGGCCGCGAGCGTGGTGGTGTCCGGTCGGGAATTCCTGTCCTCGAGCAAGGAGGAGCGGGGCGATCTGGCCCAGCACGCGGTCAGCGCGTACGTCGAGACGATCGGGCAGTTGGCCGCGCTGCCGTTGATCGAACGCTGCTACGCGATGACGCGGGTCGCTCCCGCGCCTCCCGACCGCGCCGGTGCGAATCCGCCGGTTCGCATTCGCAAGGCCTGGCAGCCGCTGTTCGGCGACGTCCAAATTCAGACTCAGCGCGAGACCATCAAGAAGCTGATTGGCGACGGGGGGCGGGGGGCGGCGTTTGTCCACGATGCGGGAAGTGCGGTCTCCGAGGACGCCGCCGCGCGTGTGACCGCGGCCTACGGCACATATCTCTCGACGCTCGAGCACGGCGTGCGGCGCCTGCTCGACGGGTATTCGCCGACGTGCGTCGCCATGCGCCCGGTGGGTGAGGGGAGCCTGGGGCTGCGGGACTATCTGGTCAAGCTGACCGGGCAACGGTCCGACGACGGCCTGATCCTCCAGGTCAAGCAGGCCACGCATTCCGCGCTGGACGGCGCTCTCGGTCCCCGCGCGGCCGTTCACGAGGGGGAGCGTGTGATCCAGATGCAGCGAATGCTCCAGGCGGTGAGCGATCCCCTCCTCGGCTGGACCTCGATCGAAGGACAGGCGTACTACGTGCGCCAGTTCCGTGACGGCAAGTGCGCTCCCGCGCTGAACGAGATGAAGCCCGCGGAGCTTGCGAGATACGCCGAGCTGTGCGGGACGACGCTCGCGATGGCCCACGCCCGGTCCGCGAGCCCCCTATCCGGAGGCGTCGACGCGATCGCCGGCTACATCGGCGCTGACGGCGAGCAACGAGAGTTCACCGAGGGCGTCGCGACCTTCGCCCGGCGCTACGCGAAGGTGACACGCGAGGACATGAAGGCCCTGTCGCGCACACCGGACGCGTAGGCCGGTCACCTTGAACCATGACTGTTCGCTCCTGTGGACAGTCCGGAATCAGGTGCATTTATGCGCTGCGGTCACCACAACTCGGGACACACCAACGAATCCCTCACCTCGCGGCCGGCGGTGTATGCTCGCGGCGCCCGGGGGCGCTCCGTTCGGAACGTTGCGCAGTGGGTCGCAGTGGGGGGTGGGGAGCAAACGGCGAGTCAGCATTGGAGGTACACGATGGCGACAGTGGCGCAGACCGATCAGGACTTCGCGTTCGCGGGGCTGAGCACACCGGCGGTGGAGGCGCACGCCGCTGCCCAACCGGCGGGTGGGCCCGCGGATCAACTGGGGCCGCTCGACGTCCTGGCAGGCACCTGGAAGGGCCAAGGCTTCAACGCCATCTGGCGACCGCACCATCCCGCTGCCCAGCAGGACCGCTTCCTCGAGCTGAACATCACGAATGAGACGCTGATCTTCGCGAAGATCAACGGTCCGATTCCCAACCGGGGACTGGCGATGCCCGACATCAACATGTTCGGCCTCACCTATATGCAGCAGATCAGCGAGAAGAGCACCGGCGCCGGGCTGCACATCGAGCCCGGGATCTGGGCGCACGTGCCGCACACCACGGATCCGAACGAGCCGCCCACGGTGGTGCGGATGGCGTCGATTCCGCACGGAACGGTCGTGCTCGCGCAGGGAGTCGGGGAGGTGCATTCGGGCGGGCCGCCCGTGATCCCCGACAGCAACATCCTGCCCTTCTTCTTCGGCAGCCCTGCGCCGGCGAACAATCAGTTCAACGCGGTGGCCCAGATCTTCCCCGAGCTCGACCTTTCGATCTCGACCCAGTTCCGCGCCGCCTCTCCGGGGACGACGCAGGCGATGGTCAAGAACCCGAACAGCATTCTCCAGAAGGCCCTTACCGCGTCGCTGCAGGGGACGTCCATGAAGAGCAGGAACTTCCTGCACGTTTCGACGACGCACAACATCATCAAGGCCGGCGGCGGGACCGCGAACACGGCTTTCCTGGCCACCAGCGGCAATCCGCCCGGTGGTAACGCCAGGGCAACGCAGGTGGAGGCCACCTTCTGGATCGAGACGATCGCGGGAAAGGGCGGACAACCTGACAAACACCAGTTGCAGTACACCCAGCGAGTGCAACTCGACTTCAACGGCATCCACTGGCCACATGTCACCGTCGCCACGTTGGTGAGGCAGTGAGGCAGGGGCTCGTGACGCGATGAGCGTTTGTTAACCACACGCCCGAGGGCCTTGACTGCCGGGCGCCCGCTTCAATAGTTTCATAGCTCTCTCAGGAAGGAAGGGTGTGTGATGGCGCGACGTGTCGGACTTCCGCTGGTGGTGCGTGCTGCCGATCAGCTACAGCACGCACGTCACCCCGAGGCGCCTGTGCAGCCGCTGCCCGAGGGGCAGGGTGGGCGCGCCGGCGCGGCACAGGTCGGAATCACTGACGGCACCGCGATCACGCTCATGGTCATCGGCGACCATGGCGGGGTCAAGGATCCCGACCCGCAGAATGCGGTCACCAACGCCATGGAGGACCGGATGAGCGAGGACCCGAAGCCCGCGTTCGTCTATACGGTCGGCGACATCGTGTACTTCAACGGAGACGTGAGCGAGTACACGCCGCAGTTCTACGAGGCATACGGTCACCTCGAGCTACCGATCGTGGGCATCCCCGGCAACCACGACGGCGACACGACCGACGATCCGAGTCGGCCGCCGCTCGACACCTTCATGGCGAACTTCTGCGCGTCCGAACCAAAGCCCCCGGTGGGCAACGAGGAGTACAACCGCGATGTCGAGACGCAGCCGTATTGCGACTGGACGCTCGACCTGGAGGCCGCCACGATCGTCGGCATCTACACGAACGTGCCCTCAGGCGGGCACCTCGAGCAGTCGCAGATCGATTGGCTGACCGGGGAGTTGTCGGCCGCGGCGGAGGGCAAGCCGCTGATCGTCACCTGCCATCACCCGCCGTACTCAATCGACGCGTTTCACGGCGGTGCGAAACGGATCGGGGACGCTCTCGACGGAGCCTTCTCGACGTCAGGGCGGATCCCCGACCTCGTGATGTCGGGGCACGTGCACGACTACCAGCGCTTCACGCGGACGATGGACGGCGGCAAGACGCTCCCGTACATCGTGATCGGCAACTCGGGCTACCACAACCTCCATCGTCTGGCCAACGACGCCCAACAGGGCGCCCAGGTCGCCGACGGCGTCACGTTCGAGTTCGGAGACGACAAGGGGTGGGGCTACCTCGAGCTGACGATTGACGGACGGAGTATCTCGGGCGCTTATAACGGGGTGACCAAGGCCGGCGAGGTGACCGCGAAAGCGGACACGTTCACGATCGCCGGCTAGGCGCTGGCGGTCTCGCTGGCGGTCCCGCTCGCGGTCCCGTCGGCAGCGTGCGTCGTGGCGCGGACCGCCACGGACTGCGTGCCGGGGGCGAGCGGTGCGGTGAGCTTCCCGCTCGCGTCCCGGAGATCGACCACCGTGGTGGCCGGCGGCTGCTGACCGCCCGAGGAATCGACGCCGATCACCAGTTGCGAGGCGTCCGCCGTTCCGGAGGCGCTCGGGATGTCGTACTGGACGGTCATTGCCGTGCGCGCCGGGTCGATCTCGACGTGGAGTTGGGGGACGGGCGGCGCGGGACGGTCGGTCTTCTGGGGCTTGCCGACCGGCGGGACATCCGCCGCGTCACACTCGTGGTGAAATCCCGCCGGGTCCTTCCAGGCCTTGTGCTGACAGGGAGCGGTCGGACTGCTTGCTTCGACGCCGATGTCGCCCAGAATCTGATTCTCGGGCCGCGTCCCGCCCCAGTTACCGGGCCAGAACGCCCATGGCGTCTGCGCCTCCGAGATCGGAATCAAGTCGAGCAATACGCGGGGCCCCTTGGCGTCGTTGTGATCGGGCAGGAATGACCGGGTGCTGACAACGTCCCCGGATCGCAGCAGGGACGCGTGGGTGCCACGCGCGCTGTAGACGACCGGGGATGCGCCCTGCTTTTCGACCTGATCCCACGACGCGCTTACACCGCTTCGGTGCTGGGCATAGCTGACCGCATTTGGCGTCCCCGTGGAGTCCAACCGCAGCTGAATCATCTCGACATCGCCCTCGTGGGTCCCGAGATCGAGAAAGCCGGGATCGTCGTAGTACATGAAGAACCAATACTGAAGCCAGGTGACACCCGCCTGCACGGTGACTCGGCCATGCACCTTGTTGGCGTAGCCCGGACGTGCGTGCATCGTGCGTGCCTGAGTGACGTAATCCGACCCCACCTCGGCCAGGTGATCGGTCGCGACGACGGACTGGCCGGTCGGGTACGTGGTGGGGTGCAGGAACGCCAGGTTCAGCTGCGGCAATCCGCCGGTTGGCGGCCCCGCCGCCGCCAACACTGTGCCATCGGCTCGTTTGAGCACGTTGCTCGGACGATCGGTGATGACCGCCGCCCAGTCCGTGTAGTAGCTCTCGAGCGAGTCGTATCGCACGACCGGGCGGTGAAGCGCGAGCAGCGCCGCTGCGTCGAAGCCGGTCATACCATCGATCCTAACTGACCATGATCTGGCTGCGCGCGGGATAGCATCGGCGCGCCGCGGCATCCCCGGAGGGCGCCGCGGCGCGCCGACATCGTCATTTCACCGTTGCGGATACCTGGCCGCCAAGGGCCTGCAGGATCTGCGCCCCGTTCGGTGACCCGAGCCCGGTGCAGGGATCCCACCCGGCCGCGGCCTGGTAGCTGCCGTT
This sequence comes from uncultured Solirubrobacterales bacterium, assembly GCA_963841535.1. Lineage (GTDB taxonomy): Bacteria > Actinomycetota > Thermoleophilia > Solirubrobacterales > Solirubrobacteraceae > Palsa-465. Next base: position 300,769 of record CAWJDF010000009.1, read on the forward strand.
GTCGCCCTCGGTGATGTCGCGGAAGCCCGCCTCGACCGTGCTCGTGTACAGCTGCGGCTGGAGGAAACCGGCGGAGTGACCCAGCGCCTGGTTGAGCAGAGCTATCAAGCCCGCCCAAAGTGGCGCAACCGCACTGGTCCCGCCGATGGTCTCCTGCTGGCCGTCGACGAGGATCGTGTATCCGGTGCCGGGATCAGCGTCTCCAGCCACGTCGGGGACCCCGCGGCCCGGCTGTCCGCTGTCCAGATTGGTGGGCACGTTGGCGTTGCTCTGATACGACGGGAGCGGGAACTCGATGCTGATGCCGCCGCCGCCTGCGCCTCCGCCTCCACCGTTATTCCACACGGTTTCGCTGGTGATCTGGCCACTATCGGCCTGAAGCGAGGTGCCTCCACACGCCAGGGCGTGCGGCGCTGCGGCCGGGAAGTCGACGTGTTGCTTCCCGTCGTTGACGCCGTCGGTGGAGCCGTTGTCACCGGACGCCGCCGTGACCGTCACGCCGAGGGCTGCCGCCTCGGTGAACGCCTGCTCCATCTGCATGCGGGCCTGGCCGGTCCAGCCATCCTCAGGAGCACCCCAGCTGATCGAGATCACCGACGGCTTGTTCGTGGCGTCGTGAGCCGCCGTGGAGACAGCGTCGATGAACCCCTGATCGGTGTTTTCCGCGAAGTACACGACGATCTGAGCGCCGGGCGCGACCGCACCGACGACCTCGATGTCGAGCATCACCTCGCCGTCGGCGTTCTGATCGGTGCCGGGCGAGTTGGTCCCGTTGCCCACCTCGACCGCGATCACGGGTGGCGGCGTGAGGCCGAGGCCACTGAAGTATTGGTCGAGCTCCTGCTGGGTGAACCCGCCGCCGAGCTCGATGATCGCGACCGCCTCGCCGGCGCCGTTCACTCCGGTGGGAAAGTTGTACGCCGCCGCGACCTGGTCGGGCGTGTAGGACCGCGGCGCCGCGTGGGCGGTGCTTTGACGACGCAGATGCGGCTTGGCCTGCGGACGCTCGTCGATGCCGAATACGCCGGTGACGACATCGGCAAGGTCTGCGGGCACGGTCAGCGAACCGCTCCGGCTCCGGTAGGCGATGCCGTCCGGCAGCTTGTACAGACCGAGCTCCTGTGCATCGAACGCCTTGGCTACCGCGTCCACGGTGCCCCGCAAGGTCACCGCACGGCGCTCCTCGCTCACCGCGGTGACCTCGAGCCCGTGCTCGGCGGCAAACGACCGCACGGCAGAGATGTCCTCGTTGCTCGCCCCGTAGCTCGCGGCCAGCTGGTGACGCGAGATCGTGCGGCGCTTGGCCGGCGGACGGGCGGCCTCCTCGTCCACCCACGCAAGCGACGCGGACGGGCGAAGGTAGACGGTCACGTCGATTTGGCGGTCGTGGTCAGCGTCCCCGACTCGAGAGTGCTTGGGGTCAATCTTGCGGTGACTCCCCGGGATCGCTACGCGGTCTGCAGATGCCATCGATTAAGTCCTCCTGGTTGGGCGACGAAGTCGCCTTCAAAACATGCGTTCACGCCGGCTGTTCGGCTGAACGGTCTCTAATGCTGTGCGTTACCCCCTGCGCGTGCAGGACGTTGCCCCCTTTCGCGCCTTCCGGACGCCCCCGGTCAGAGAAACTGTCAGCGGCGTTGCGCCGCGCCGAGTGCCCCACCCAGCGTGTATATGGTAGAGGACGCGACCGCGCGCGGGGATTTTCTTACGGGAGTTTCTTGACCGTTAACGACCGCGCCGACTTTCGGTCTGGGACTCGATCAGCGAGTTCGCGTGCTCGATCGCTTTTCCGCGTCCGCGGGAGCCGCGTGCAGGGCAAAGACGAACGAGAGTCAAGACGCTATGAAGAGCATTAGTGAGCATTAGTGAGGAATAGCTAGAAGGGTTACGGTATGCGAAGGTTGTGACGGAGTCGGGTCGTCGGTTAGGCTCAGTCTCGCGAACCGGTTGCAACGTGTGACGCGCGCGAACGAGGGTGAGCAATGGGCAAGCGGCTTGTGGTTTGCTGTGACGGGACGTGGAACGAGCCCGATGAGCTTCATGGAGGCGTTGCCGCCGCGACGAACGTGGCGAAGCTCGCGCTCAGCGTTCTGACCGGAGAGGATTCCGGGCAGCTCCTGTACTACGAGCCGGGCGTGGGCACAAATCCCGACGAGCGCCTGCTCGGCGGCGCTTTCGGATACGGCCTGGCGCGCAACGTGCGCAACTGCTACCGGTTTCTCGCCGAGGCCTTCGAATCGGGCGACGATCTCTACCTGTTTGGCTTCAGCCGTGGGGCCTACACCGCGCGCAGCCTGGCCGGGATGATCCGCAACTGCGGGATCCTCCGTAAGGAGCACGCCGACCAGGTCGACGAGGCGTTCGGGTTCTACCGCGACCGGAGCTCGCATACCCATCCCAGGGCGCTCGGCGCGCAGATCTTCCGCCGGATGTATTCCCACGCCGACGATGACATCCACTTCATCGGCGTGTGGGACACGGTTGGCGCGCTGGGGATACCCACCGAGCTTCCGGGCTGGGAGTGGCTGTCGAAGCGGCTCACCGGGTGGGAGGAGCTGTGGGGCTTTCACGACACCCAGCTATCGAGCCACGTCAGGTTCGCGTACCACGCGCTTTCGATCGACGAGACGCGGGAGCCGTTCAAGCCGACCCTGTGGACACAGGACGCCGCAGCCGATGGCCAGACGCTCGAGCAGGTGTGGTTCTCCGGGGTGCACACCGAGGTCGGTGGCGGCTCCAGGGACGCCTCGCTGTCCGATATCGCGCTGCTGTGGATGGCCGGGAAGGCCACGGGCGCCGGGCTGGCCTTCACGTCCGGCCTGGAGGCGGGTGCGCCCGACGGCGCCGGCGATGTGATTGCCCCGAACTACGCCGGCCCGATCGTGGACTCGCGCCACGGGCTTTGGGAGAGGCTGCGCCCGTACCACAGGCTCACCGAGTCGTGGGTGCAGCCCGCGCCGGCTCAGTCGGTCGCCTCGAGCGCGGCGCGGCGTCTGCGCGAACGCGTCGACGGCTACGCGCCGCCCGGCCTCGAAACCTTCCTCGCCGGCCGGGAGCCGACGCCCGTGACCGAGCAGACGCCGGTCCCCGGCTCCGTCGGTTGAGTGCGAACAGCGCCTCGGCCCGGTCCCACCGTCAGCGCCCGATCGCCTGCGGGAAGTTGAAGTAGTGGTGCGGGTCGACCGCGCGGCGGATCGTCAGCAGGCGGTGGTAGTTGGAGCCGTAGTACGCGGTCTGCCAGTTGCTCAGGCCCGGGTCGGTGTAGTTCACGTACGCGCCGCCGGTGACATACGGACGCATCTTGGCGTGGGTGGCACTCAGCCAGTTGCCGCCGCCGTTGTAGGAGAGGTACTGGATGCAGAACAGGACCTTCCGATGGACGAACGCGGTGGCGGCGGGCGCGACCTGGTTGATCGCGCCCCCATACGAGTCGAACAGGATCGCGCCGGAGCCCGGAATCGATGCGCGGGCGACGGCAGCTTGCACGAGTACGTTGCGGGCGCCTGCGGGCAGCGGCTTGGCCACGTAGTCCGACTTGGCCTGGAAGCTCTCGCGCGGCAGGGTGCCGCCGGGCCGCGTGCCGGCGGTGTGGCACGCGGCGAGTGAGATGCTCGAGCAACCCGCCCACATGAGCTGGGCGTGAAGGTAATCCAACTCACCGGTGCTCACGGTTGCACCGCTGACCGAGGTGAGCGGTGCGAGCAGTCCATGCAGGTCGGAAGACCGGCCGAAGTACTGCCCGCTGACGCTCGTCGAGCCGCCGCCGTTCAGGTGGAATATCGAGGTGAGCTCCGGGCGGGCGTGCGGGGCCCAGGCCTGCCAGGCAGCGAGCGCGTCGGCGGCATGGGAGGCGGGCCAGTGCACGAAGAACCAGGCCACCGTGGGGGGCACCGCGTGGACACGGAAGGTGAAGCTGGTCACCACGCCGAAGTTGCCGCCGCCGCCGCCGCGCAGTGCCCAATAGAGATTGGAGTGCTCATGGGCGCTGGCCGTGAGCAGGCTGCCGTCGGCGGTCACGATCTGGGCACTCAGCAGGTTGTCGGCCGTGAGCCCGAACTTCCGGCCGGCCAGGCCCATGCCGCCTCCCGTCGCATGGCCGGCGATCCCCACGGACGGGCATGACCCGGCCGGGATCGTCACACCGCGGGCGGCCAGCGCCGAGTACACGTCGATCAGCTGTGTGCCCGCCCCGATCCTCGCGGTGCGCGCCTTCAGGTTGACGCTGATCCCGCGGAGGTTGCGCAGGTCGAGCACCATCCCGCCGGACAGCGTGGAGTAGCCGGCGTAGCTGTGCCCGCCCGAGCGTGCCCGCAACGGAACGCCGTGGGCCACGCCCCACTGGACTGCCGTGCGGACGTCGGCCGCGTCGACGGGGCGCGCCACCAGCGACGGCAGCACGGCGTCGAAGCGGGAGTTGTAGACGTGCGCGGCCTGGGCGAAGCCGGCAGCGCCGCGTCGGATCACCTGGCCCCGGATCGGTGGTCCGCCGCCGGCCGTGGCCGCCCGGGCCGGCTCACCGGCACCCGGCGCCCACGCCAGCGAAGCTCCGGCGGCGGCAACCCGGGCCAGGAAGCCACGTCGGTCGATCGAGTGCTCCACCGCGCCCTCCCCCTTCGTCGTTGGCGCGATCCTCTCAGAGTGGCGGGACAGTTGGCAAGCGGGGCGCCGGGTCCCGCCGGACGTTCAGTGATCGGGATGCTCGGCCACGATGTCCGCGATGTCCCGGCGACATTCGAGGAACAGGTCGACCAGTTGGGGGTCGAACTGCTTGCCTCGGCCCTCCTCGATCACCGCCAGTGCACAATCGATCGGAACCGGCGGCTTGTACACGCGACGGCTGACCAGCGCGTCGAAGGTGTCGGCGATCGCGGTTATCCGGCCGGCAAGCGGAATCTCCTCCCCGTGCAGGCCTTGCAGATATCCGCTGCCGTCCCACCGCTCGTGGTGCGTCTCAGCCACGTCCGCCGCGAGCCGGAGCAGCGGCTGCTCGGAGCGAGACAGGATCGAGCGCCCGAGCGCGACATGCTGCTTGATCACGTCGAACTCGGCCGCGGTGACGGCACCCGGCTTGAGCAGGATCCCGTCCGGTATGCCCACCTTGCCGACATCGTGCATCGGCGAGGCCTCACGGATCAGCTCGCATTCGTGTCGGGGCAGGCCCAGGCGCCTGGCCAGCACCGTCGCGTACAGGCTGACGCGCTCGATGTGATTTGCAGTCTCGATGTCGCGACGTTCGATCGCTCGGGTGAGGGCGAGGATCGTGTCCTGCGTAACCCTCCGCAGCTCCGCTTCGGAGCGCTCGAGCTTCTCCACCGTGCCACCGAGCTCGGCGGTGCGGTCGCGCACGGCGTCTTCGAGCCGGTCCTCGTAGTCCCGGCTCTGGCGCTCCAGGCGGGCGCGGATCAGGGCGTTGGCCACCGCGATCAGCACTTGATTGGCGTCGAACGGCTTGTTGACCCATCCGTAGGCGCCCAACTCGAGGGCACTGAGGGCGACATCGACCCCTTCGATTCCGGAGACCAGCACCACCGGAAGGAACGGAAACTCGGCGCGGATGTACTCGAGCAGCGTGATTCCAGACTCGCCCGGCATGCGCACGTCGGAGAGCACCAGGTCGGGTCGCATGAGCTCGAGCACCCGACGCGCCTCCCTAACGTCCGAGGCGAATTGGCAGACGTAGCCGTATCCCTGGAGGATCTGGCACAGGACATCGCGTCCCTTTTCGTCGTCCTCGACGACGAGAATCTCTTCGGGCGCGGGCCCAGGTTCGCGGATCCACTCGGGCTGACTCATCGAAGCCCCGCGCGATGCGCGACATGGTCAGTCACGCGCCATCGGCGACGCGCGCCGACAGCGTGCCCCCTCGCCAACAACCTGCTCACCGAAAACTCCCTACTGGATACCGATCCGTAATGCGGTCACGGATACCGCAACGTGTAGCGCGCCATCCCGCCCCGGCGTACTAAACCGCTACTAGAACTTTACCCCCGCTTGCCATAACTAATCAATCCGACGTGTGAGAGTCCTGCGACCACCGCGGCCGCGGGCGCGGCTTCGTTCCTCGCCACCTGCCTGTCGCCGGATCCGACCGAAGGGTCTACGCGTTCACGTCGTTCAGCGCCCCGCACTCGGGGCACTCGATGAACACCCCGAACAGCTGCCCGTCGCTGACCCCCTCGGCCAGCGTGTTCGAGCAGCTTCCGCACAGCAGTCGGTCAGGTCCGTCTCCGCTGAAGGCCATCTTCCCCTTCGGCGGGGCATGAATGATCGCGCTTGCCCGGGGCGCCTCTTCCACGACGCTCAGTGTCTTGTCAGCCATGAGCGCAAACTATCCGACGGACGTGGCGGCAGCAAGCCGGGGGGAGACGTGAATGTTATCAGAAGTGAGAATGATTCGCCTCTGACATGATGCCCGCGTGGCGGCGAGTCTCGTCAGCCCCGTCCTGGTGGGACGCCAGGCGGAGTTGGAGGTCCTGGCAGGTGCGCTGGAGGCTGTGCTCGCCGGCCAGCAGGTCACCGTGCTGGTCGGCGGCGAGGCCGGGGTGGGAAAGTCGCGGCTCGTCCACGAGCTGATCGGGCGCGCCCGCGGCGCCGGCGCGCGCGTGCTCATCGGCGGCTGCGTGGAGCTCGGCGGGGGAGGGATCCCGTTCGCGCCGCTGGTCGACATGATGCGCACCCTGGCAGGTGAGTTGTCCGCCGACCGACTCGACGACGTGCTCGGCTCGGCCCGGCCCGAGATCGGGCGGCTCGTGCCGGAGCTTGGCGACGGACTGACCGGACCGGCAGTGCAGGAGCGCGACCCCTCCAGCCTGCTCGAGCTGATGGTCGGGATGATCTCGCGGCTGGCGGAGGACGCCCCGCTGATGCTCGTATTCGAGGACCTCCAGTGGGCGGATGGGCCGACGCTCGACCTCCTGGCTCTGCTCGCGGCGCGCCCGGGCGGCCGGCGGCTGCTCCTGATCCTCACGGCCCGCTCGGATGAGCTCCACCGAGCGCACCCGTTCCGGCGGATGGCCGCGCGCTGGGAGCAGCAGAGGGTCGCGCAGCGCCTCGAGCTCGAGCGCCTGGGGCGGCGGGAGGTGGCCGCGCAGATCGAGGCGATCCTGGGCGAGCATCCAGACGGAGAAGCTCGTGGAGTTCATCGCCGAGCGCTCCGAGGGAATCCCGCTGTTCGTCGAGGAGCTGCTCGGCGCGGTTCGCGGCGGACGGATGGAGCGGGACTTCCTCCCGCCCTCCCTGCGCGATGTGCTCCTGGCCCGAACCGAGCTGCTGTCGGACAACGGGCAGCACATCCTGCGAGTGGTCTCGGCGGCGGCGCGCTGGGTTCCCGATCGCCTCCTGGCCACGGTGGCGGGTCTCTCCGAGGTGGACCTGAATGCGGCTCTGCGGGAGGCCATGCACCAGCAGCTGCTGGTCGTGGACGAATCGGGGCGCGGGTACGGCTTCCGGCACGCACTCGCCCGGGCCGCGGTGCACGACGACCTGCTCCCGGGTGAACGCGCCCAGCTTCATCGCGCCTACGCCGAGGCGATTGAGCGGAGCGCGGACCTCGCCGGCGACCTCGACGCGAGCTCGATGCTCGCGCACCACTGGCTGGCCGCTCACGACCTGCCGCGTGCCCTGCCGGCTTCGGTTCGCGCCGGACGGGCGGCAGCGGCGGCGTCGGCGCCGTCGGCGGCCCAGCGACACTTCGAGCTCGCGCTCGAACTCTGGAACCAGGTGCCCGATGCCGAGGAGCGGGCCGGGATCGACCATGCGCAGCTGCTCGAGGTGGCCGCCGACGCGGCCCGGCGGGCGGGCGGAACCGAACGCGCGCTCGCACTAGTCGACGAGGCGATCGACGAACTCGGCGAGCAGGGACCGCTCGAGCGACGCGTGATCGTCCTCGTCCGACGTGCCGAGCTGCTCAACGACCTCGGCCGCGACAACGAAGGCATGGCGGTGCTGGAGCACGCCGCGTTGCTCCTGCCGCCCGACGAACCAAGCCGCGCGAGCGCGCAGGTCAACACCTCGCTGGCACGAACGATGCTTCGGCTCGAGCAGATCAAGCGCTCGGGCGTTCTGGCCCGGCTGGCGATCGACGCGGCGACGGCGGTCGGGGCGTTCGAGTCGAAGCTCGAGGCGCAGCTCGTCCTGGCGCACGCCATGGTTTACAGCGGGGACCAGGAGGCGGGGCTGCGCCTGATGCGGGAAACGGGCGAGGAGAGCCGGCGGGCCGGTCTGCCGTGGATCACGACCCGCGCGTTCGTCAACCTCTCGGATCTGCAGCTGATGCTCGGACGCTACGAGGACGCGGTTCTCACCGCCGACGAGGGCATGCCGATGATCGAGCAGGCCGGGTTCGAACGGACGATCGGCGCGTTCCTGCGCGGTAACAAGGGCGAGGCGCTGATGCGCTCCGGGCGCTGGCAGGAGGCCATGGTGCTCGCCGGTTTGGGCACCGACGCGCCCGGGGTGTACGCCGGCACGATGTTGCTGTTGCGGTCCGAGCTCAACATGCTGAGCGGCCGCCGAAACGAGGCGGAGCTCGAGCTACGCGAGGCACGCCGGCATCTGCGTCGCTCCTCGTCTTCCCAATTTGCACTGCCGTTGGCCGGCGTGGAGGCCGAATTCGCGCGCTCCGGGGGCGATCTCGAAGGTGCCCGCGAAATCGTCGAGCAGGTCCTGGCCCGGACCGACATCGGCGAGGAGCAGCGTTACAAGTGGCCGGTGCTCTCGCTCGGCGCTCGGATCGAGGCTGAGCGCGCGCTGAGCGCCGGCGATGCCGCGGACGCGCGAACCCGCATGGCTGCGCTATGCGCAGAGGCCGAGTCGATGGACGCCACGACGGCTTCCGACCGGGGCCACCAGGTGCTCCTCGCCGCCGAGCACGCGCGGATGGCGCGCGAGGGCGAGGTGGCGGCCTGGTCGGACGCGGTGAGCGCGTGCCGCGAGATGAACGAGCCATACCCGCTTGCCTACGCGCTGCTTCGCCACGCCGAGGCGCTCGCGGCCGACCACGAGCCCGCGGCCGCTTCGGCGGCGGCCCGCGAGGCGCTGGGGCTGGCACGCGACATGGGCGCGGCGCCGCTGGCCGGGGAGATCGAATCGCTAGTGCGGCGCGCGCGCCTGCGCGTGGACGAGGATCTGGGCGAGCGGGACGCGGCGGCCGAGAGCGGCGTGCCGGACGAGCTCGAGCGGCTCGGCCTGACCGCACGCGAGGCCGAGGTACTGGCCCTGGTTTCCGACGGATACTCCAACGGGCAGATCGCCGAGCGTCTGTTCATCACGCGCAAGACGGCCAGCGTGCACGTTTCGAACATCCTGTCCAAGCTCGGCGTGGCGACCCGCGTCGAGGCGGCCGCGATGGCGCATCGGATGGGCCTGGTGAGACAGCCTGACGTCCACTGAGGTACCCCGGAGGCCGGATCTGAGGTAGCCGAGCGGCGAAGACTGGGACGGTGCCCGATGTGCGGGGTGGGGACTTAGACGCATGCTGTCCCCATGCTCGAATCCACTCTCATCCAACGCCTTCGCCTGCCCGGCGGCCGTCCCTTCCATCTCCTGATCACGAGCCTCGCGGTGTCCTCGTGCGGCGACTGGCTGTACAACGTTGCGCTCCTGGCACTCGTCTATGAGCGAACCGGCTCGGCCACCTGGGTATCGCTGACCACCGCCGCCCGCGTCGTTCCGGTCGTGGCCCTCGGGCCGCTGGGCGGCGTGATGGCCGACCGCTATGACCGCCGGCGACTGATGATCGGCGCCGACCTGATCAGGGCGGGGCTGATGGTGGCGCTCGGGCTCGTCGCGGCGGCCGGCCTGCCGATCCTCTTGGCGCCGGGGCTCGCCGCGTGCGCGACCGCGGCCGGCGCCGTCTATCCCTCGTGCGTCGCGGCCTGCACCGCTCGGTTCGTGCCCGACGAACAGCTGCAGCCGGCGAACGCACTGCGTGCCGGGATCGGCCAGGCGGCGATCGTCGCTGGACCGGTGCTCGGCGCGTTGGCCATGCTGGTGGCCGGCCCGGCCGTGGCGATCCTGCTGAACGCCCTGACCTTCATCGGCTCGGCGTTTGCGATCGGCGCGATCCGGGCCGGCGAGAAGTTCGCCCCACCCGAGCGCGACGCGGACGTGCAGATGCCGAGCGTGCTGGCCGAGATCCGGACCGGGGCGCGAGCCCTGCGCGGTGCTCCGGCTGCGATCCGGCTGGTGGCGGCGGACGTGCTGGGCAGCGCGGTGTACGGCATGCTGACCGTGACCCTGGTCCTGGTCGCCCGCAAGGTCGGCGCCGGCAGCGGTGGCTACGGGCTCCTGCTCGGTGGGTTCGGAGTGGGCGGCGTGATCGGCGCGAGCGTGACCGCCCGGTTCGACGCTCCGACGCGGTGGCGCCGCACGCTGGCAATCGCGATGCTGCTGGTCGGGATCGCCCTGGCGGCGCTCGGCGTCGTGCCGACGCTGGCGGGCGCGGTGGCGCTGGCCGTGCTCGGCGGTGGCGGAATGATCGTCGGCGAGGTCTTGGGCGAGACCGCGCTGCCCCGCATGCTCGACGATGCGGTGCTCGCCCGCGCGTACGGCCTGGTCTTCCCGATCTCGATCTCGGGCATCGTCGCCGGGTCGCTGATCGCGGGTCCGCTCGTGTCGCTGTTCGGTCTGACCGGGGCCATGGTTGCCGGCGGCGCGAGCGTCCTGGCCATCGGTGGACTGCTGCTCAGCCGCCCGCTCGACGTGGTCCACGCGGTGCCCAGCCCCGTGCCGTCAGCCATCTAGTCCCGGGTCTACGATCCCGCCGGCGCCCACCCCGACCGGCGGTATGTTGCCTCGCATGCTCGCGATCCTCGTGCCCGCTCGCCGGCTCGGGCGCGATCAGGGGCTTTGCCGAGGCGTCGGTTTGGGTCAGTCTGGCCGTTTGGACATTCGTGCTGGGCGCCATGATCAGGCGGGCGCTTTGTCCGAGGTCGGACAACGACGCCGACCCGGTAGGCATAGGCTGAACGCCTTTCGCGAGGAACTGAGGAGGAGGAGCAGATGCCAGGTTTCCGGCTCGGTATCTACGTGTTCAAGGAAGCGGAGATCGTCGACTTCGCGGCGCCGCACGGCGTATGGTCGGTGGCGCGGCGCTACGACCCCGAGCTCGACGCGTTCCTGATCGCCGACGCGATGCGGCCGGTGCAGGCCCAGGCCGGGTTCACCGTGCTGCCCAACTACTGCTTCGACGACCGCCCGGCGATGGATGCGTTCCTGATCCCGGGCGGGTTCGGCACGCGCCAGGAGATGTACAACCGCCGGCTGCACGAGTTCATCAGCTCGCTCGGCGAGGACACCCTGCTGACGAGCGTGTGCACCGGCTCGTGGGTGTACGGGCGCATGGGGCTGCTCGACGGCCTGCCGGCGACCAACCGCAAGGAGCCCGACAAGGTGGAGTCCGGTCCGGCCGGCAAGGTGCCGATCGACCGCCTGGCCGAGATCGCCCCGGGCTGCCGGATCAGCCGCGCCCGCGTGGTCGACGCCGGGCGGATCGTGACCGCGGGCGGGATCACCTCGGGGATGGAGATGGGCTTCCACCTCCTGCGCCGGGCCGGCTACGGCGATGAGTTCATCGCCGACGTGGCGCGGGTGATGGAGTACTCGGCCGCCTACGAGGTGTACCGCGACGATCTCGAGACCGTGCAGGTCTCGGCCGCGCTGTGAGCGCGGAAGATTCCCCGGACGTCCTGATCGTCGGCGGGAGCCTGGTCGGGCTCTCGACCGCACTGTTCCTGCGCCTGCATGGCGTCAGCTGCCTGGCCGTGGAGCGGCACACGAGCACCGCGATCCATCCACGCGCCGGCCACTTCCAGCTCCGCACGGTCGAGATCCTGCGCGCGGCCGGGCTCGAGGAGGCGGTCCGGCGACGGGGCGAGGAGCAATACCACCCGGATGGCGGGATCAACAACGTCGAGTCGCTGGCGGGACGCGAGATCGCCAGCTACTTCGCGAACCTGAATGCCGGCGTCGAGGAGTTCAGCCCGACAGTGCGCCTGTTCATCGACCAGGACGCGCTCGAGCCGATTCTGCGCGCCCGCGCCGACGAGCTTGGCGCCGAGCTGCGCTACCGGGTCGAATGCGCGTCGGTGTCCCAGGACGGCGACGGCGTCACCGCCACCCTGCGGGATCTCGACGGCGGCTCTGAGCGGACCGTGCGCTCGCGCTACCTGGTCGCCGCCGACGGCAACCGCAGCCGGATTCGCGAACAGCTGGGGATCGCCATGCGCGGCCACGGGCTCCTGTCCAACAGCATCACGATCTACTTCCGGGCCGAGGTCAACCTGACGCCGTTGCTCGAGGGTCGCGACCAGGGCGTCAACTACGTGACCAACCCGGTGCTCCGGGGGTTCTTCCGGCTCGACCGGACCGGCAACCGCGGCTTCCTCGTGGTCAACCTGGTCGGCGACACCGCGCGGCCCGAGATCGTGGCCGCCTACCCGGACGCCCCTTGGGCCAACGTGGCCGAGAACATCACCAAGCAGCGCGCGCTCGAGCTGCTGCGGGCGGCCATCGGGGTGCCGGACATCCCGGTGGTGATCGAGGACGTTGCCACGTGGCGCGCGGTCGCCGACAGCGCGGAGCGCTACCAGGACCGGCGCGTGTTCCTGGCCGGCGATGCCGCCCACACGATGCCGCCCAACGGAGGGTTCGGCGGCAACACCGGCGTGCAGGATGCCTACAACCTGGCGTGGAAGCTGGCGCTCGTCCTGCAGGGCGTGGCCGGGCCGGATCTGCTCGACACCTACGACGCCGAGCGCCGCGCGATCGGCGAGCTGATGGTCGAGCAGGCCTACGCGCGCTACGTGACGCGGGTCGCCCCGTACCTCGGCACCGAGGGCATGCAGCCGCTCGTCGACGACTTCTCCCTGGAGATCGGCACTCGGTGCAACTCGCCGGCCGTGGCTCTCCAGGCGGGCTCCGATCCCGCCCTGCACGAGCACCCGCGCGAGTCGAAGGGTCGTCCCGGATCGCGGGCGCCGCACGTTCTTCTCGAACTCGAGGGCGCCCAGGCCTCGACCTTGGATCTGTTCGGAAGTAACTTCGTGCTGCTCCTCGCGCCGGGCGGTGAAGCGTGGCGCGGTGCGACCGTGGTGGCGGCCCAGGACGTCGGAGTGCCGGTCGACTGCCACGTCATCGCAGATCCGCAGTTTGCCGACGCCTATGGGATCACCGGTGCCGGCGCCGTGCTCGTCCGTCCCGACGGCATCGTCGGCTGGCGCGCCGCCGACGCCGCCGAGGCCTCCGAGATGACCATGCGCGCCACGCTCGCATCGCTGCTCTGCCGCAACGACCAAACAGGAAGGTGAGGAGATGACGACGGTTTATCGGGCCGACATCGTGGGCTCGCTGCTGCGCCCGGACTACCTGGTCCGGGCTCGCATGCAGTTCGAGTCCGGCGAGATCGCGCCGGGGCGTTACAAGGAGATCGAGGATCGCGCCGTCGATCAGGTGATCGCGATGCAGGAGGGCGCGGGGCTCGACGTCGTCACCGACGGTGAGCTTCGCCGGCACACGTTCATCGATCAGCTGCTCGAGGCGGTGGTGGGCCTGACTCCGGACCCCGAGGGCTCGACCAGCGACCACATCCCGGTCCCGTTCTATGACGAGGGCGGCTCGGAGCAGAGCGTGTTCACGATCCCGATCTCGGTCACCGACAAGCTCCGGCGCGCGCGGATGATGACCGTCGAGGAGTACGCGTACGCGCGCGCGCGAGCCCACCGCCCGATCAAGGTGACGCTGCCGAGCCCGCTGATGCTGTTCCTGGCCTGGTCGCCGGGCCGCTCGCGCGACGCGTACGCGGACCCGTTCGAGCTGTTCGCCGACGGGTTGACGCTGATGCGCGAGGAAGCGCAGGAGCTGGCGCGGATGGGCTGCCCCTACATCCAGGTCGACGCCCCCGACTTCGGGCAGCTGATCGACCCGTCGCAGCAGACCGTGTGGGCGGCGGCGGGAATCCCGTTCGAGCGGGTCATGACCGAAGGGGCCGAGATGCTCAACGAGGTGGCGAGCGTCCCCGGCGTCACGTTCGGGGTCCACATCTGCAAGGGCAACTACGACAGTCACTGGATCAGCGCCGGCGGGTACGAGTCGATTGCCTCCGAGCTGTTCCCGCGCCTGACGAACTTCGACCGGATCCTGCTCGAGTACGAGAACGAGCGCTCGGGCTCGTTCGAGCCGCTGAAGGCGCTGCCCGACGACAAGGTCGTGGTGCTCGGCCTGGTCTCCTCGAAGTTTGCCGAGCTCGAATCGCCCGAGCAGCTGATCGGCCGGATCGAGGAGGCGGCCCGCTTCTACCCGCGCGACCAGCTCGCGCTGTCAACCCAGTGCGGCTTCGCCTCCGCCGGTCCCGGCAACGCGATCAGCGAGGACGCCCAGGAGAGGAAGCTCCACCTGATCGCCGAGGTGGCCGCGCGCGCCTGGGGATAGACCCACCACTTACGCCAGGACGGCCTGATCGTAGGTGGAGCGCCGGTCGGCCGGCGAGTCGAACAGCTGCCAGCGCTCCATCCAGCGGTGGGTCCGATCGAACATCTCGCGCGTGTAGGGCTCGAACACGATTCGCTCCCCCGCCCCGAAGCGCCGCACGTCGGCCGCCTCGCGCAGATCATCGGGCATCTCGGCCAGCCAGTGGCGCTTGTAGCGCTCGGGCTCGAGGTCGAGCTCGGCCTGGGCCCGGCGCAGGGCGCGAAAGTAGCGCTCGAGGTCCTCTTGCTCGGCATCGGCGCTGACCAGGAAGCCCATCATGAACGTGGTGTCGACGATCTTGCGAAAGCCCCACTGCTCGAGCAGGTAGAACTGAGCGCCCCACACGTTGGCCGCCGGGATCCGGCGGTCGCGCATGAGCCGGACCCGGTCGAACGGCAGTCCGACGAACGACATCTCGATCTGGTCGGGCGCCAGAAACGGCTCGAGGCCCTGGATCGCCGAGTAGTGGCTGCCCGAGTGGTATCCGACGCCGACGGGCACGCCGGCCATGTCCGCGGGGCGCTGAATCTCGGACTCCGGCGCCACGAAGATGCCCGAGGTGCAGATCGAGTACGCCTTGCCCCACATCCTGCCGTGGCTGGTGGTCGCGGCGGCATTGACCGCCCAATGGCAGGCGCCGGACACGTCGCAGGTTCGTCCCTTCTCCATGTCCTCGAACGCGCCGCTGCGCGCCTGCACCGGCGCCGCGTCGGCCGGCTGGACCGACGACGTGGTGAGCGAGCCGCCGGCCAGCCCATCGGTCTCGAACACGTAGTCGAGCCCCTCGTCGGCCAAGAACCCGTTCTCCTCGGCGACCCACTCCTGCAACCGGACGTGGGGTTGGATGCGGAACTGGGCCATGTCCTCCTCCTCTACTCGCCTCGCTCTTCCGTAAGAAGTAGCAGGTCGGAGGCGCTAACCGTCCGTGAGCATCGACAGCCGTCACAGGGATGACCGAGCGCAGTGGGTCCGGTGGCGCGCGCGGCGGCTGCTCGGCGCCGGATTCCCGGCCGATCTCGCCGAGCGGCTGGCACGCGCGGACCGCATCGACCTGCACCGGCTGCTGTCGCTGGTGGATCGGGGCTGTCCGCCGCACCTGGCGGCGCGCATCCTCGCGCCGCTCGATGAGGACACGGACGCGGATCCAACAAAGGAGCGAACGAGATGAGCAAGCAGACCTTCGTGATCGTCGGCGCGAGCCTGGCCGGGGCCAAGGCGGCCCAGGAGCTCCGCGAACGCGGCTTCGACGGCCGCGTGGTGCTGGTCGGCGCCGAACCTGATCGGCCCTACGAGCGACCTCCGCTGAGCAAGGACTACCTGCGGGGCGAATCGGAGCGAGAGAAGGCCTACGTCCATCCAGCCGGCTTCTACGAGGAGCAATCGATCGACCTTCTGAGGGCAACGGCCGTGACCGCGATCGACCCGGGCTCCTCGCGGGTGCTGCTCGACGACAATCGCGAGCTCGCCTACGATCGCCTCCTCCTGACCATGGGGGCCGAGCCGCGACGCCTCCCCGTCCCGGGGGCCGAGCTCGACGGCATCCACTACCTGCGCACGTTCGCGGACTGCGACGCGCTGCGGGCGCGGCTCGACGCCGGCCGTGGGCGGGTGGCGGTGGTCGGGGCGGGATGGATCGGGAGTGAGTTCGCCGCCTCGGCACGCCAGCGCGGGCTCGAGGTGACGCTGATCGATCCATTGGAGCTGCCGAACGAGCGGATCTTCGGCTCGGAGGTCGGAGCCTTCTACCGCGACGCACACGCGGAGCACGGGGTCGAGATGCGGCTCGGTCGCGGCGTCGAGGCCTTCGAGGGAGACGGAGCGGTGGCGCGGGTGCAGCTCAGCGACGGGACTCTCGTCGAGTGCGATTTCGCCGTCGTGGGAGTCGGCGTCGTACCGCGCAGCAAGTTGGCGGTCGAGGCCGGCCTCGAGGTCGAGAACGGGATCGTGGTCGATGAGCACCTGCGCACCTCGGTGCCGAACATCTACGCGGCGGGCGACGTGGCGAACGCGTGGCATCCCTTCTACGAGCGGAGGATCCGCGTCGAGCACTGGGCCAATGCTCTGAACCAGGGCCCGGCCGCCGCGCGGTCGATGCTCGACGAGGAGGTCAGCTACGAGCGCATCCCTTACTTCTTCTCCGACCAGTACGACGTGGGAATGGAGTACTCGGGATACGCTGAGAGCTGGGATCAGGTCGTGTTCCGGGGGGATCCGGGTGCGGGCGAGGGTTTCGTCGCGTTCTGGCTGGGCGACGGGCGCGTGCTGGCGGGCATGAACGTCAACGTCTGGGACGTCAACCAGCACGTCCAGGAGCTGATCCGCTCGCGGCGGTCCGTGGATCCCCGGGCTCTCGTGGACCCCGGGACGCCGCTGGACTCGCTGCTGGTGCTCGGCGCTTCAAGTGAGCGGTGACGCGGGCCGACAGGCCGGTTGGCTACCGTTGAAGGAGAGATGTGTCTAGGCGCACGGACACGGTTCCCGGAGTAGCGTCCTGATCGAGCTCGATCAGGCTGGCGCTACGCGATCTGCGACGACATCACGGGCCGTGCGGGTCCTCGAGGCCGACCCGGATCTCGGCGCGGCCGTCCCGCGCGATCAATTGGAGCTGGCCACCGGCGCCTCCACCGCCCCGGTGTTCGAGTTCGAGCGGGGTCCGTGGCGGTTCGCGCCGCCACCCGAGCCGGGAAGCTTCGGCGCGCTCATCCTCGCCGGGCTGATCCTGATCCGGATCGACGCCGGAAGCCGCTCGCACGTCGAGATGCTCGGGCCGGGCGATGTGGTCAGCCCGTGGGTCGGAACCGGCGCCGAGCTGAGCACGCCGTCGGTGCTGAGCGCTTCGATGGTGGCCCAGACCCGGGTCGCGCTGCTGGACCGGCGCTTCGCGCTTCGGACCGCTCGCTGGCCCGAGATTCACGCCGCGTTGATCCAGCGCTGCATCGACCGGGCGCGGAGGCTGAGCCTTCAGTCGGCGATCAACGCGCTGCCGCGGATCGAGGAGCGGGTCGAGGTCACGTTGTGGGAGCTGGCCTACCGGTTCGGACGCGTCACCCGCGAGGGAATCGTTGTCGACCTACCGATCAGCCACTCGCAGCTGGCCGACATCGTCGCGGCGCAGCGGCCGTCGGTGAGCACCGCGGTGGTTCGCCTGGAGGACCACGGGCAGATCTCCCGCACCGCCCGGCGTACCTGGCTGTTGCGCGGGACGCCGCCGGCGATGCTCTCCTCGCTGGCCCGTCAGAGTGGCCTCGAGGCTTAGCGGCGCCCCGGGGTCAGCTTGCGCCGGCCCGCTCCTGGACGCGCCGCCGTAACTCGGGCGCGAGCTCCACGTGGACGTACATCGTCCCGAGCTCGTGCGCGTCGAGGTCGTGGCCGCGCTCGGCGAACTCCGCGGCCAGCGCGTTGAGGTCGTCCGCGGCGAGCTCGGCGATCTGCTGCTCGAGCTTGGGCGCGTGGACGTGGTTCTCGACGAAGAACCCGTCGCGCGAGGCCGTGAGGACCTCGCCGGTGCCGTCCAAGACCTCGAGCGTGAGCTCCAGGCGCACGACCAGCGCCTCGCCGCGCTGGTGCTCGGCCACCCACTGCCCCCAGGACTCGTCGCCGGCGGCCGCCTGGGCCTCGGCGTGGGCCAGGGCGGCCGGGGATTGATCGAGCGAGGCCCGGACCGAGAGGCGCTGCACGGAGACCACGGCCACGGATTACCCCATTGGGCTCGTTCCGTGTGGCGGGGCGCCCGGCTTTGGTCATCGCGCGGACGGCTGCGGGTAAGAACCGGCGGTGAGCGGACGCTAAGCCTTCGATGATGGGGACAGCCGCCGTCTATCCTGCCCTGCGGATGGGGCAAGGTCGTGCGCGAACCTCGGAGGCCTGGCTCGAGGCACTGCGGGCGCAAGGGGCGCCGCGCGATCAGGCCATCGAGGATCTGCACGCGCTGCTGCTGCGCGCGGCCCGCTTCGAGGTTCGGCGCCGGCGGGCGGCGCTCAGCCATGTGCGCGGCGAGGAGCTCGAGGACGTCGCGCTCCAGGCGGCCGACGATGCGCTGATGGCGGTGCTGGCCAAGCTCGAGGAGTATCGCGGCGCCAGCCGCTTCACCACGTGGGCTTACAAGTTCGCGCTGCTCGAGGCCGGCGTGAAGCTGCGCCGGCGGGCCTGGCAGGGGCGCGAGGTGGTGCTCGATCCCGAGGCCTGGCCGGAGTTCCCCGACCATGGGGTCTCGGCGCACGAGCGGCTCGAGGGCGATGAGCTGATCGGCGCGCTGCGCTCCGCGATCGAGGGCGTGCTCACGCCGCACCAGCGCGCGGTGTTCGTGGCGCTGGCCCTCGGCCAGGTCCCGATCGACGTCCTGGCCGAGCGGCTCGGAACCACGCGCGGCGCCCTTTACAAGACCCTTCACGACGCGCGCCGGAAGCTTCGGGGCGAGCTCGCCGCCGGAGGCTATGCGGTCGGCGCGGCGCTACAGGAGAGACGATGACCGATCAGCACGACCAGGGCCTCGAGCGCCTGCTCGGACCGAGCGGTGAGGAGGTGGGCTGCGAGGAGTGCTTCGACCGTCTGGACGAGTTCGTCGAGCTCGAGCTAGGCGGCCTCGACGCCGACGCCGCCGTCCCCGGGCTGCGAGCCCATCTCGAGGGCTGCCCGGCATGCCGGGAGGAGCACGACGCCCTGCTCGCGCTGGTGGCCGGCGAAGATCAGCCGCCCCTGAGGTAAGGAACGCCGCGCCGGCGTCGCAGATGGCCACGACGGCTTTCTGAAAACACGGCAAGGAGGAAGAGATGAGCACCGTCACCGTTCGCCCTCGCACCCGACTGGCCGGCGCCGGCACGTTCTCCGAGCGGCTCGCCGGCGATCCGGCCTACCAGGCCTTCTGGCTGCTGCGGGTCGGCTTCACGGTCGCGCCGATCCTGTTCGGCGCCGACAAGTTCGCCAACGTGATGGTGAACTGGGAGCAGTACCTAGCGCCCTGGATTCGCGACCTCAGCCCGCTCAGCGCCAGCGGGACGATGCACGTGGTCGGAGTGATCGAGATCGTCGCCGGCCTTGCCGTGGCGCTCAAGCCGCGTTACGGCGCCTACCTGGTGGCCGCCTGGCTGGGCGGGATCGTGGTCAACCTGCTGACCTACTCCGGCTACTACGACATCGCGCTGCGCGACTTCGGGCTGATGCTCGGGGCGCTGACGCTGGCCCGGCTGGCCTCGAAGTACGACCCGCCCCTGCGTGGGTCATAAGGTGGCACTCGGCGGGCGCCCGACGCCGAGTGCGCGGTTGTGACCCACATACGGCTCAGAATCGGCGTTCGGCCCGTGCGCGGAGTCGAGTGCGCGGTTATGACCCATCGGACCGCCGGGCACTGACCGGCGGTAGCGGACGGTGGCGCGGCCAGGCCTGCGGATAGTAGGCTGGCCGCGGCACTCGCCGCCCGCATGGCATACGACCTGGTCATCGACATCGAGAACACCCCCGGCGCGCTGGCTCACGTCGCCGCCGCGATCAGCGATGCCGGCGTGAACATCGCCGCGGCGACGTGCATCGGGACGGGAGAGCGCGCCGAGTTGCACATCCTCGTCCCCCACCCGGGGGCGGCCCGCCACTCGCTGGCGATATCCCACCAGGTGACCATAACCCGCGAGCGTGAGGTGGTGGTGGTCGACGTCGAGGATCGGCCGGGGGTCCTGGCCGATCTGACCCGCCGGATCGCCAAGGCCGGGGTCGACCTCGACCTGGTCTACGTGGCCACTCGCAACCGGGTCGTGTTCGGCGCGGGCGACCTCGCTGCGTTGCGCGGCGCCCTGGATCTGGAGCCGGTGAGCTGAGCACGCCCCAGGGCCGGCGAAGCGGGTCGGAGCCGGAACCGCCGGGGTTAGAATGATGAATCGCAGTGGTAAGGGAAGGCCTACCGCGTCCAGGGGTAGGGAATCGTGAGCGCGTCGAATCGACTGAGTCTGGAGCTGCGGCGAGAGGGAGACGCCGCTGTGGTATCGGCGCGTGGTGACATCGACCTCTCGACGCTGGCCAAGGCCGTCGCGGCGCTCGATCGCGCCCGCGACGGCGCCCGGACACTGATCCTCGACCTGAGCGAGGTTGAGTTCATGGACACCTCGGGACTGCGGCTGGTCATCGACGAGCAGCGGCGCGCCGCCGAGGGCGGGTACCGCTTCGCGGTCGTCCGCGGATCGGGCCGGGTGCAGCGCCTGTTCGAGATCGCCGGCCTGGCCGGCAATCACGAGCTGTTCGTCGATCAGCCGGCGCAGCCCGCCGGCGGCGGTGGTGGTTGAGCCCGAGCGCCGAGCACGATCGGCTCGCGCTGCTGGCCTCGGTCGATGAGATCACCGACGGCAGCGTGCTGCTCGGAGAGACGGTGGCGCGCCTGCTGGAGTACGTCGTGCCCGCCTTCGCCGATGTGGCCACGGTGGACACGATCTCGTACGATGGGGAGTTCCACCGCATCGGCTCGCGGGTGGAGGGGCCCGGGCGAGAGGAGCTCGAGAAGGCGCTGCTACGCCGGCGCCCGGTGCCCGAGGCGCCCGTGGGTCTGCCGCAGGCGCTGGCCAGCGCCGAGAGCCAGCTGATCGAGCGGATGAGCGAGGACGACCTGCGCGCGATCGCAGCCGACGAATCGGACTTCGAGCTGCTGCGCGCGCTCGAGCTGCGCTCGGCCGTATTCGTCCCCCTGCGCGCGCGGGGGCGCACGGTCGGGGCGCTGGCCTGTGGGGTGGGGACCTCGGGCCGCGACTACGGTGAGGCCGACCTGCGGTTTGCCGAGGTGCTGTCGGCTCGCCTCGCGCTCGCGCTCGACAACGCCGGGCTGTCGGCCACGGTGAGCGGGCTCGAGCGGCGACTCGAGGCGATGCTCACGAACCTGGCCGAGGCGGTCCTGGTCCGGGACGCCGGCGGACCCCTCGTGTTCGCCAACGAGGCGGCGGCACGGCTGCTCGGCTTGGGCTCAGCCGAGGAGGTGATCGCGGCCGGGTCCGAGCAGCTGATGGCGTTGTTCGACGTGTACGACGAGCACGGCCGGGAGCTGAGCATGTCCGAGCTGCCGTCGGCCCGCGCGGCCCGCGGCGAGCCGGCCAAGCCGCTGCTGGTGCGCAACGTGATCCGCTCGACCGGCGAGGAGCGCTGGCTGCTGCACAAGGCGACGCCCGTGTTCGACGCCGAAGGCATCCTGTCGATGGTGATCAGCGTGATCGAGGAGCTGACCGAGGTCAAGCGTGCCGAGCTCGCCCAGCGCCTGCTGGCCGAGGCGGGGCAGGCGCTGTCCTCCTCGCTCGACTACGAGCAGACGCTGCAACGGGTGACCGAGCTGGCCGTACCCGGGCTGGCCGACTGGTGCGCGGTCGCCATGTACGCCGACGGCGACGGACTCGAGCTGGCGGCGCTCGCGCACGCCGACCCTGAAAGGACCGAGCTCGGGCGCAGCGTCGGCCGGGAGCTCGCCGCGCGCCTCGGCGAACAGGCCCGGACCGCCGCGGTGATCGCGCGTGGACGCGCGCGGGTCATCTCGCGTCTGGACGAGGAGCTGCTCGCCCAGGCCGGGCTCGGCGGCGAGCTGCTCGAGCGGGTGCGTGACCTCGGGCTCGGCTCGGTCATCCTCGTGCCGCTGGCCGCCCCGGGCCAGCCGCCGATCGGCGTGCTCA
The DNA here is from genome assembly GCA_963841535.1 of uncultured Solirubrobacterales bacterium. Classification (GTDB taxonomy): domain Bacteria; phylum Actinomycetota; class Thermoleophilia; order Solirubrobacterales; family Solirubrobacteraceae; genus Palsa-465. The sequence continues at coordinate 322,866 of CAWJDF010000009.1, forward strand.
CCCTGGCCATGACGCAGACGGGCCGGCGCTTCGACGAGGCGGACGTGGTGCTGATCCAGGAGCTCGGTAACCGGGCGGCGATCGCGGTCGAGAACGCCCGGCTTTACCGCGAGCGCTCGCTGATCGCGAGCACCCTGCAACGCAGCCTGCTTCCGCCCGAGCTGCCCGATATCCCCGGGTTCCGGCTGGCCGGCGCCTACCACGCGGCCGGCGAGCAGAACGACGTGGGCGGTGACTTCTACGACGCGTTCGAGGTACCTGGAGGCTGGATGGTGCTGGTCGGCGACGTGGCGGGGCGGGGGGCGGAGGCGGCGGCGCTGACCTCGCTCTCGCGCTACACGCTGCGCACCGCCGGCAAGTTGCTGGGGGATCCGGTCGCCGCGTTCGAGCAGCTGAACGCGGCACTGCGCGAACGCGAGGGGCTGTCGCTGGTCAGCGTGTGCTGCGCGCTGCTGCGCTCCGAAGGAGGGCGGGCGCGGGCCGACATCGTGCTGGCCGGTCACCCGCCCGCGTTTCACGTCCGGGCCGGGACGTCGAGCCCGGCGGGGGTGTTCGCTCCGTTCCTCGGGGCCTACGAGCGGGGCGGCTGGGAGGCGGCCGCGGTCGAGCTGGCGCCCGCCGACCGGCTCGTGCTCTATACCGACGGCGTGATCGACACGGTGGGCGAGGAGGACCGCTTCGGCGAGGAGCGCCTGGCCGCGACCGTGCGAGACGGCGACAGCGCGGCGGACACGGTGGCGCGCATCGAGGAGGCGGTCCAGGACTTTGGGGTCGGGCCGCAGGTCGACGACATCGCGCTGATCGTGGTCGAGCGGACGGGGCGCGGATAGAGTCGGGCCGCTGAGGGACACATGACTCGAGGAGGGTCGCGATGATCGAGCCGTACCAGGCCGTTGGGTTGATCCAGACGATGCGCGGGATCCGCCGGCGCGAGGAGATCGCCTGGAACCTCGAGCACATCTCGCACATGATCAAGGCCGCGTCCTGGCTCTCCAGCATGGACCTGCCGGTGCGGCTGATCTGCATCCCGGAAGGCGGGCTGCAGGGGTTCACCGACGAGGTGCTCGACCTCGACCACGAAACGTACGCACGGGAGTGCGCGATCGACATCCCCGGCCCCGAGACCGACTACCTCGGCCGCCTCGCCCGGCAGTGGAACGCGTACGTGATCGCGCAGGCCAAGGCGCGGCATCCGGAGTTTCCCGGCCGCTTCTTCAATGTCGGGTTCGTGATCGAGCCCGAGGACGGGACCGTGATCCTCAAGCACCACAAGCTGGTGCCGCTGCTGCCGGTCGAGCACTCGGTCACCCCGCACAACGTGTGGGACCGCTGGATCGAGCTCTACGGGCGGAGCCTCGACGCGTTCTACCCGGTGGCGGACACCGAGGTCGGGCGACTGGGGATCATGATGGCCAACGAGGCCTCCTACCCCGAGAACGCGCGGGGGCTGGCCATGAACGGCTGCGAGATCGCCTACCGGGGCCCCTACCCGGCGCCCGGGGTGATGAGCGGCATGTTCTCGGTCCAGAACCGCGCCCGTGCGCTGGACAACAACCTGTACGTGATCGGGATGAACCTGGGCACCTATTACCTGGACAAGGACTCGACGGTCCCGATCGACACGTTCTCGGGCGGCTCGCAGATCGTGGACTACCGCGGCCAGATCGTGACCGAGGTGCCCTACGGCGCCGGCTCGACGTGGATCGCCGGCACGATCGACATCGAGGCCCTCCGGCACTTCCGCCAGACCGCGCAGTGGGACAACTGGATGAAGGACCTGACCACCGAGCAGTACCAGCTGATCTACGAGCAGCCGATCTATCCCAAAAACCTGTACCTGGAGCGGATGCCCTACACCCACGCCGAGTACCGCGAGCAGGTGACGCGCCGGCAGGTCGATGTGCTCCAGGAGCGGGGCGTGTGGGCGCGGCCGGGGAGCGTGCTGGAGTCATCCAGTGGCTAGCTTCGACGACGTCCGGCGGATCGCGCTGGGCCTGCCCGAGACGAGCGAGCGCCCGCAATGGGGCAACGCCTCCTGGCGGGTACGGAACAAGCCGTTCGTGTGGGAGCGCCCGCTGCGTCAGTCGGATCTGCGCGCCCTGGGCGACGCGGCTCCGGACGGTCCGATCCTGGGGGTGCGGGTCGAACATCTGATCGCCAAGGAGGCGATGATCGCCGATGACCCGAGCGTCTACCTCACGACGCCGCACTTCGACGGGTACGCCGCCGTGCTCGTGCGTCTGGATGAGATCGCGCTCGACGAGCTCGAGGAGGTGATCGTCGAGGCGTGGCTGTGCCAGGCGCCGAAGCGCCTGGCACAGGAGTTCCTGGGCTCGACTACGGCGCCGGGCAGCTCTGAGCGTAAGCGCAGTCGTTGAACGACTGGCCATCGGCGGCCAGCGCCGAGGGGGTCGCCTCGTTGACCACGCCCGGCGAGAGGAAGATCTCGGTGGGATCTCCCTGGGCGATCGTGTGGGTCGTGCCACCGGTCGTGTAGGTCGAGGTCGGGCCGAAGTGGGTGGTCCCGACCGGCGCGAGGACGGTCTGGGCGACCAGCGTGGGCGCCTCGAGGATCCACTCGGCCGAGGACTCCGAGGAGCTGTAGGTGACGTTCTTGCTCCAGCTCCACTTGCCGGCGTCCGTCATCGCGATGCTCCATGTGTTTCCGGACACCTGGCTGATGTTCACGGTGACGTTGTCGCCCGGCGTGACCGTGCAGTTGGCGTCGCCGGTGCAGTTCGTCAGCTGCGTCTCGCTATCCGGGAGCAGCTCATACCACGCGTAGTACTGGGGACCGAGGATCGGGTTGTCGGGCGCCGACTGCTCGGCGGCTCCGGCCTGGATCAGGTCGCTCGTGTTGTACCCGCCGATGCCCGTCCACGTGGCGGCGAACCCGGGCGGCGCCAGCCCGGCCGAGGGAACCGTGAACGTCGAGGTCACCGCGGTCACGCCGCCGCCGGTCGGGGTCACCGCGTAGCCGGACCAGTTGAGGCTGTCTGCCGTGCCGCCGTGCCGCGGCAGCACCTCGCCCTTGTGCTTGGGAACGAGCACGCCCAGCCCGTGGCCCCCGCGTTTTGCGTGTGCTTTCGCGCCGGCGGTGCCGGCTCCGATCAGCATGGCGACGAACACGATCGCTACGGACACGGCCGCTTTACGCATGAAGGTTCCTCCCGTGGACGGGCGGCGAGGGTCGATCCCCTGCCTGGATCTCGTGACACCCTACTAACCGTTTCCCGGCAATGCGCCGGTCACAAACATCCGTCTGGATCGTTATGCCGGAGGCACACATGGTCTGGACGGCGCCGGATGGCCACGCGGCCAATCGCACGCTGATCCGGTTCCCCCTGTACGTGCGCACGAACCACCCGGCGCCCGGAACCCCGCCGCTGTGCAGCTCTAGCGGGTGATCTCGGTCGGCGTCCGCTCGGCGGCGACACTGGCGGTCTCGACCTCCTGGCCGGTGATCGACTCCTTGAAGCCGCGCATGCCGGCGCCGAGCGAGCGGCCGAGCTCCGGCAGGCGCTTGGCGCCGTACACCAAGAGCAGGAGGACGAACAGAAAGGCGATGTGGAGGGGATTGTCGAGTCCCAGCATGGCTGTGCTCCGATCTGGTTGGTTGCGTGTCTGCAGTACGAGAAGCGGGGCGAGGTGGATCACTCAGAGGCGCTCGACGACGACCGGGCGGGTGGTGGGCGCGAGGCTCCCGCCGCGCGGCTCGACCGTGACGAGTAGACGACCGATTCCGTGCAGGCCCACCGGCACCCCGACGTCCGCGTGGCCGCGCGAGGTCGCCGTGAACAGCGTGCTCGGCATGGGCGCCCGGGCCCGGGGCACGAGCCAGAGCTCGTAGACGCGGTCGGCCGGGAGCACCGGGAGGCGCCGGACGATCAGCTCGCCGTGGCCGCCGGCGTCCACGCGCAGGACGGCATGTCCGACGCTGGCGGAGATCACGCGCGTGCGCGCGGGGTGCGAGGCCCCGAATTGCACGACGAACGCGGCGGCGAGTGCCGCCGCGAGCGCCAGCCAGCCGGCCTGCGCCGAGCATCTGAGCCTTGCGACTCCCGGGGCCCGGACGACCCGCGCTTTCGGCTCGGCCCGCACCGCGCGCAGCATGCGCCGGCGGAACGCCGGCCGGACCGGCTGCGGCGGCGCGGAGGCCGGCAGCGCGTCGAGCACGGGGGCGAGCGAGGCCACTTCGTCTCGGCAAACCGCGCAGCGCTCGAGATGGCCTACGAACGCCCGCGCCTCGTCGGGCTCGAGCGCGCCGAGCACGTAGGGGCCCGCGTCGAGGCCGCAGTCGGGCGGCCCGGCCGCGCCGTTCGCGCCGATCATGCGCTCCCGGCCGCTCACGGCAGCACTCCCGCCGGCTCGCCCAGCGCGATGCGCAGCTTGCTCAGCCCGAGCCGCATTCGGCCCTTGACCGTTCCCGCGGGCAGCCCGAGCGCATCGGCGATCTGGGTGTGTGAGAAGCCACCGAAGTAGGCCAGCTCGATCACCTGGCGCTGATCCGGGGGCAGGTCGTCGAGCGCGCTGCGCACGAGCCGGGCATCGCTGCGGCGCTCCACCTCCTCGTCGGTTCGCTCGCGGGCGGGGAGCGCCTCGGTGATCCACTCATCGGACAGGTCGTGGTTGGCGCAGGACAGCTCGCGGCGGAATGCGTCGATCGTGCGGTTGTGCACCACACGGAGCACCCACGAGCGGACGCTGCCACGGCTCGGGTCGTAGCGCGCGGTGCTCCGCCACAGCGACACGAACGCCTCCTGGACGATCTCCTCGGCCAGCGCGCGCCGCCCGCACATCCGATGGGCGAGCGCGAAGGCCGCGCCGGCGTGGCGATCGAAGATCACCTCGAACGCCCGCGCCTCACCCTCGTACACGAGCGCCATCAGCTCCTCGTCGGCGAGGGCGCGCAAGTCGGATCGGAACGGACGGATCACGGAGATCACTACGGAGCGCCCGCCCGGCCGGATCACCTCGGGTGCCGGAACACCTACCGGCGGCGGGTCACCTCAATCGGAGTGATCCGGCTTGGCCCGGCGCGCGTAATGGCAGGACATGAGCGCGATCCGCACCACGCTGCGAGCCGTCGGCCACCACGAGCAGCTCAGCACGGTTGGCCATCTCGACGAGCTGCGGACGCGGCTGATCGCGTGCCTGGCGGTGCTCGCCGTCGCCTTCGGCTTCTGCTTCTGGCAGAACCACCGGCTGCTGCACGTGATCGACCGGCCGCTGGCCCATCAGACCCAGGAGCAGGTGCGCGCAGGACACGGGCCGCTCGGCGCCACCTACGCGGTGGGCCAGAGCGCCCGCGACGTCGCGGTCCAGCTGCAAGCGGTCGTGGGCGTGCTGAACGGCCCCGGATCGCGCCTGTCACTCGGCGAGCGGGCCGCGCTGGAAACCGCCGACCGCCATCTACGAGGCGACATCGACAGGCTGTCGGCGCCGCCGCAGGGAGACCGGCCCGTGACCCTGGGGATCGGCGAGCCGTTCACCACCACGGTGACGATCTCGTTCGTGTTCGCTCTGATCCTCGCGCTGCCGTTCTTGCTCCACCAGGCGTACGCGTTCCTGATGCCCGCGCTCGAGCCAAGCGAGCGGCGGCACCTCCTGCCCCTGGTGGCGTCGATCCCGTTCCTGTTCGTGACCGGCGTGCTGTTCGGGTACTTCGTCGTGCTGCCCGCCGCCGTCCACTTCTTCCAGAACTTCAACAGCTCGGAGTTCAACGTGCTGGTGCAGGCGAGCCAGTACTACAAGTTCGCCGCCACCACGTTGCTGGCCATGGGTCTCCTGTTCCAGGTCCCGGTGGGCATCGTGGCGGTGACCCGCGCGGGCCTCATCACTCCCGACGGGCTGCGCCGGAACCGGCGCTACGCGGTCCTGGCCTGTGGGCTGGTGGCCGCGGTGCTGCCGGGCGACTTCATCACGCTCCTGCTCGAGACCGTGCCGCTGTACCTCCTGTTCGAGGCCGGCGTGCTGATCGCCTCGCTGCTCGAGCGGCGCGACAGCGCGCGGACTCGTTCACAGGATTTCCACTCACTCCAGTGATCCAGTTCACCTCCGTCTGCGAATGGGTTACCACGAGTCAAACTCCACGACCGGAGGGCAGTCATGAGTGACACTACAAGGCGCGGGTTCGTCAAGAACTCAGCCGCCGAAAGCAGCGGGTGCGACAGTGGTCGGCGCACTGATCGCCGAGGAGGCAGACGCCCACGCAGCGGCCGAATCGGGACCCATCGTGGCCTATATCCGCGAGCCCCGCACCGGAGAGATCTCGGTGATGGCCGGTGAGCGGCAGGTGAAATTGCACGATCACAAGATCGCCGCCCGGATCGCCCGCGCGGCGAAGTGAGGAGCCAGAGATGTCATCCCATCGCGAGGCGCCGGCGATCAGCAAGGACCCGGTGGCCGACAACACCGACGTGTACGCGTTCGTCTCACCCGACGACCCGGGCACGGTCACCATCATCGCCAACTACCTGCCGCTCGAGGCGCCGTTCGGCGGCCCCAACTTCTTCGAGTTCGGCCCCGACGTCCGTTACCGGATCAACGTCGACAACGACGGCGACGGAGACGCGGACATCATCTACGAGTTCGCGTTCCGGACGCAGGTAGCCAACCCCAACTCGTTCCTCTACAACACCGGCACGATCGACTCGATCGACAGCCCGAACTGGAACCGCAAGCAGTTCTACTCGGTCACTCGGATCAGGCATGGACGGCGCGAGGTGCTGGCGACCAACCTGGCCTGCCCGCCGTGCAACGTCGGCGTGCTGTCGACGCCGAACTACGACACGCTCGCGGCTCAAGCCGTACACGGCCTCAGCGGGGGTCGCACGGTGTTCGCCGGTCAGCGGCTCGAGGGCTTCTACGTCGATCTCGGATCGATCTTCGACCTGGGCAACCTCCGCCCGTTCGAGAACCTGCACATCGGCTCGCTGAAGGCGGCGGCCGGCGTGAACGGAACCAACGACTTCAGCGTCCATTCGATCGCGCTCAAGGTTCCCAAGCAGGAGCTCACCCGCCATGGCTCGATTCCCACCGACCCGAGCTCACCAGGCTCGGTCGTCGGGGTGTGGGCGTCGGCCAGCCGCCAGGCCGCGGTCGTGCATGACGGATACTGGGCCAACGAGCACCAGGCCGGCGGATGGATGCAGGTGTCGCGGTTGGGCAACCCGCTGTTCAACGAGGTCCTGGTGGGCATGGGCTTCAAGGACCTCTGGAACGCGCTGCCGCCGTACGCCGACAGGCGGTTCGCCGCCGGGGTCCAGCACCCCGAGCTGGCCACGCTGCTGCCCGTCCTGTATCCGGGGGTATTCCCGAATCTGGCCAAGTACACCAAGCCGCGGGCCGACCTCGTCGCGATCCTGCTGACCGGCATCCCGTCCGGAGTCGTTCCCGGTTTCCAGAACTTCACCGGCAACACGCTCGCGGACATGCTCAGGTTGAACCTGGCCATCCCGCCGGCGAGCACCCCCAGCGCGCTGGGGATCCTCGGCGGCGATCTGGCCGGATTCCCGAACGGGCGGCGCGTGCGCGACGACGTGGTGAGCGTTGAGCTGCGGGCGATTGCGGGCGCGACGATCCCGCTCGTCGACAAGAGCTTCACGCCGGACGGCGCGGCCTCGCTCCTCACCGACGGGCTCGATCAGACCAGCACGCGCTACCTCTCGCAGTTCCCGTATCTGGGGACGCCGCAGGGTGGCTACCAGACCGCACCGCTCGGGGCGCTGTGAACCATGACGCATGCGCACACACATGATCACGGGACGCTCGCGCCGGCCGCCGCCTGCGCGAGCGTCGCCCTCGACATCGGCGGCGGGTGCGGAGCGCTCGTCCTGTACCCGAGCGAGCGCTTCCGCGGCCAGGAGATCGAGATCAGCAACCTCGACGACGACCGTGGACCCCGCGTGCACACGGGTGTGCACGAGAGGTCCGCACACACCGGCTCGGTGCTGACCGCGATCTTCGGCAGCCTGCCGGCGGGGGAGTATGTCGTGTGGGAGGATGCGGACACGCCGGGCCCGCGAGTCGCGATTCGCGAAGGGGCGGTTACCGAAGTGAGGGTCCCATGATCGCGAAGCTGACAGCAAGCGAGCGCCGGACGGTGGCGGGCATGGCCGGCGCGGTGATCGGCCTGCACGCGCTCGGGTTCTTCATCCTGCTCGTCCTGGTCGCGCCGCACCACTACCACCTCGGACCGTCCGGGGGATTCACGATCGGGCTCGGGCTGACCGCCTACACCCTGGGTCTGCGCCACGCCTTTGACGCCGACCACATATCGGCCATCGACAACACGACGCGCAAGCTGATGGCTGAGCGCAAACGACCGCTGAGCGTCGGGTTCTGGTTCTCGCTCGGGCACTCCTCGGTGGTGTTCGCGTTGTCGTTCCTGTTCGCGATCGGCATCCGTGCGCTGAGTGGCCCGGTGCAGCACAACGGATCGACGCTGCATAACGTCACGGGGCTGATCGGCACCAGCGTGTCGGGCACTTTCCTGTACGTGATCGCGGCGCTGAACCTGGTCATCCTGGTCGGGATCGTCCGGCTCTCGCGCGATCTGCGCAGCGGTCGCTTCAACGAGGAGCAACTCGAGCGCCAGCTCAACTCGCGGGGGCTCATGGGCCGCATGCTCGGGCGGTTCACGCGAGCCATCACGAAGCCCTGGCAGATGTATCCGATCGGCCTGCTGTTCGGACTGGGCTTCGACACCGCGAGCGAGGTCGCGCTGCTGTTCCTGGCCGCCGGCGCAGCGGGCGCGGGTCTGCCGTTCTACGCGATCCTGTGCCTGCCGGTCCTGTTCGCCGCCGGGATGAGCCTGCTCGACACGATCGACGGTTCGTTCATGAACTTCGCCTACGAGTGGTCGTTCTCCAAGCCGGTGCGAAAGCTCTACTACAACATCACGATCACTGGGCTGTCGGTGATGGTGGCGCTGGTAATCGGGACGGTCGAACTCGCCGGGTTGTTCGCCCAGAGGCTCGGGGCGCATGGCGGCTTCTGGCAGTGGGTCGAGAACATCAACCTCAACGAGCTTGGTTTCGTCATCGCGGGGCTGTTCGTCTTGACCTGGGCGATCGCGCTGTCGATCTGGCACTTCGGCCGCATCGAGGAGCGCTGGACCGCGCACGTCCGCGAGAGCGATCCGGTGGCGGCGTCCTAGAGCCCGAGCGCGCCTCGGCCCGCGAGCAGTAGTGCGATGCTTCGGGGCACGCCCGAGCCCAGGTCGGACATCTGGATTTGCCCCACCTGCGGGGCCAACTACCCGCCGGCGCCCGAGCCGCCGGAGCACTGCCCGCTGTGCGAGGACGAGCGCCAGTGGGTTCCGCCCACGGGTCAGGTGTGGACGACCATGGGCGATCTGGCCCGCGAGGCGTTCCGGACCGAGGTGCGCGACGTCGAGCCCGACCTGTTCGGAATCGGCGCGCGACCGGACATCGGCGTGGGGCAGCGGGGGTTGGTCGTGCGCACGACGGCGGGCAACCTGCTGTGGGACCCGCCGGCCTTCCTGGACCAGGCCGCGATCGACGCGGTGCGCGAACGGGGCGGGCTGGCCGCCGTCAGCTCGAGCCATCCGCACATGTACGGCGCGGCCGTGGAGTGGAGCCACGCCTTCGATGCCGAGGTGCTGCTGGTCGAGGCCGACGCCGCCTGGCTGATGCGCCCGGACCCAGCCGTGCGGACGTTCGCGGGCGCGCTCGAGGCCCTTCCCGGAGTGACGCTCGTCCAGTGCGGCGGGCACTTCCCAGGTAGTGCGGTCGTGCACTGGGCAGCCGGCGCCGAGGGCCGCGGGGCGCTGCTCGTCGGCGACACGATCTTCGTCACGGACGGCGCGGACCGGGTGTCGTTCATCTGGAGCGCGCCCAATCGGCTACCGCTGCCCGAGCGCGAGGTGCGCGGGGTGGTTGACGCGCTGTCCTCCTACGCCTTCGACCGCATGTATGGGGGCTGGTGGGAGCCGGTCATCGACGGTGACGCGCACGGAATCCTGGAGCGGTCGGCGGCCCGCTACATCGAGATCCTGCACGGCGCGATCTAGTGCCCCCGAGTCAGAAATTGGACGGCATTCGAGTGGCCCCCGGCGGCGCTGCGCTGCGTCCTCGTCGCCTCGCGTAGACCCTGCTGCTACGCGTCGGGCCCCCCGCTCGCTGGTCCAGATCGATCCGCGCAAGCAGCGCTTCTCGTTCGGCGATTTGCTGATCGACACGAAGATCGCGCCGAGGTCGTCGTAGCCTCAACCGAGCCGGTACACCGAAAGCGCGTTCTCGCGGAGGATCAGGCGGCCCGCCTCGGCCGCCTGGTCCTCCGGTAGGAGCGTCGGCAGGACCTCGGCCAGGGCTTCGCGCCACCAGCGGGCGCCCAGCAGATACAGCTCCGGGGTCTGGGACGCGTCCGAGGCGTACAGGAGCTTTGAGATCGGCGCGAGCTCGAGCGCCTCGTACAGCGCGGCCGCCGGCCGGGCGACGTGCGGGATGGTTAGCGAGACGTCGAAGAAAACGTTCGCGTACACGTGGGCCAGCCAGCCGGCCTCGCGCACGAACGGATAGCAGTGCAGGAGCACCCAGGGCGTCGCACGAAAGCGCTCGATCAGCGGCTTGAGCAGGCCGGGACGGGCCGCCGGCAGGAGCAGGTCGGAGTCACCGAAGCCGGTGTGGACCTGGACCGGCAGCGGATCGCCGGTCGCCTCGTTGGCCTCGAGCGCGGCGAGCAGCACGCCCCGCAGCGGCGTGCCTTCGACGCGGTCGGTGCGGGCCGGGGCCGGCAGGGCTTCGAGGTCGAGCCCGCCGCGGTAGGCGGCGATCGTCTTGAGCCCGACGTAACCGCGCGCCCGAGCGCCGGCGATCGTCTCGCGCAGCGCGTCGAGGGCATCGACCCCGACGCGCTCGGCCACCTGCTCGATTCGCATCACCGGCCGCGCCTGGCAGCCGGCCAGCTCGGCCAGCTCGTCCGGGCTGGTGCCAAGGTCGGTGGGCGGGAAGCCCTCGTCCACCAGCAGCAGCTCGGTGTTCGTCGCGCGCAGCAGTGACGCGGCGTATCGAGCCGGATCGGTGGCGAGGCGGCGCGCGAACACCGCCTCCTCGTCCGGCTCACAGCCCAGATGCGACGCCAGCACGGCGATCGCGCGCCGGTAGGTGACCCCCGTGGCCACGTGCGGCCATTGGCGCGGATCGGGGCTCTCGGAGAAGAGGCCCCGGAACTCGTCCAGGCTCGCGGGCGGCGCGCGCAGGATCCCGTGCGCGTGATGGTCGACCGCGGGGGTCTCGTTCAGTACTTCTCGAAGTGACCCTGCTGCTCGAATGCCTGGTCTCCCGCGGAGTATGCCTCCCACTCGGAGCGGCGCACGGCCATGTAGGAGCCGGCCAGCTCCTCGCCGAGCGCGCCGAGCAGCAGGCCATCGGCGGCCAGAGCGTCGAGTGCCTCGCCCTGGGTGGCCGGCATCCGATCCGCCCCGCGCGCGGCTCGCTCCTCGTCGCTCAAGGTGGCCGGATCGACCTCGATCGGCTCGGGCGGCGCGAGGCCGCGCTCCAGGCCGTCGAGCCCGGCCGCGATCAACGCACCTAACGCTAGATACGGATTGCAGCTCGCGTCGGCGGCCTTGAGCTCGGCGTTGGTCGACGCCTCCTCGGAGCCGCGGAACGGGGAGGCCACGCGGACGGGCGCCTCGCGGTTGTCATGCCCCCAGCAACGGTATGCGCCGGCCCAGTACTTGGGGATCATGCGGTGGTAGGAGTTGAAGCTCGGCGCGGTCAGCGCGCACAGTCCCGGCAGGTGTTCGAGCAGCCCGGCGATGAACGAGCGCGCGGTATCCGACAGGTGATCCTCGCGCGATCCGTCGTAGAAGCGGTTGGTGGTGTTCTCCCACAGCGAGAAGTGGATGTGGCAGCCGTTGCCGGCGTTCTCGGGCCACGGCTTGGGCGCCAGCGAGGCGACCAGCCCGCGCCGGGTGGCCACAGCGCGGATCGTTTCGCGGACCAGCAACTGCTCGTCGGCCGCCTGCAGGGCGGGGGCGTGGGCGGTCGAGATCTCCTGCTGGCCATGCCCGAGCTCGGCGTAGTACTGCTCGAGCGGGATGCGCTGCGCCTCGAGCGCCGCGGCCAGCTCGTCGACGTAGTCCTGTGACGCGGTCATCCCGATGGTCGAGAAGCACAGGGCCGAGTCGACCGGGACGTAGGTGCCGTCGAGGACCGTGGCGAGCGAGAACTCGTTCTCGAAGGCGGCGCGGAGCACGAGGCCCCGGTCGGCCAGGCCGCGCTCCATCCGCCTGAGGAATGCGCGCTGGCAGACCGGTGCCGGGGTCCCGTCGAGGCGCATATGGTCGGTCAGGACAGCGCCGGTGCGCGGGGCGTAGGGCAGCACCCGGAAGGTATCGAGGTCGGGCACGATGCGGACCTCGCCGACCGGGCCCATGCCCGCGACGGACTGGAGCTGGTCGAGCGAGTTGATCGCCTGCATGGCGACGGTCAGCCCGATGCCGTCGCTCAGGCGTCCGCCCAGCCCGTGCCGGGAGGACGCCTTGGCCCGCACCGTCCCGTCGTTTCCGCACCACAGGAAGCGGACGAGGCGGACGCCCCGATCCTCGACCGTGGCCAGGAGCTCGTCCGCGGTCACGCGAGGTGGATCTGGTCCGGGATCTGTTCCTCGCCCGACGCCCGGCCGGTCCGGTGGGCGATCTCGCTGATCGCGTAGATGACCACCGCGGCCAGCGCCGATACGCCGCACAGGACGGCCAGCCACACGCGCCAGCTGCCGGTGCTGAACAGCGGCGTCCACGGGCTCTTGAACCTGATGAAGGCGCCGAACGCCGAGGCCAGCACGCCGGTCACCCCGCTGGCGTACAGCAGGTACGGATGCGCCGCGCGCACCTCGGCGAACTTGGCCGGGAACGCCCGCCTGACCAGAAAGATGTCCGAGAACAGCAGGATCATCGACAGGCACCAGATCACGGTCACGCCGGCCTGGAACAGCCAGTAGGCCTTCTGCGTGTTGTCGCTGCTCATGCCCGGGTTGAAGATCGCGACCACGAACAGCGAGGAGAGCACGGTCTGGGTGATGATCGCGTAGACCGGCACCTTGGTCCGGGCGTTCACCGTGCCCAGCTGGTGCGGCATGCGACGCTCCAGGCCGGACACGAACAACAGGCGCGAGAACGAGTAGTTGTAGACGATCGTGTTCGACACGAAGAACCAGATCAGGACCAGGCCGATCACCACCGCGAACGCGTGTGAGTTCCAGAAGCCGACCTGGACCGCGCGCAGGATGTCGGTCGTCGCGGCCTGGCTCTTGGACGCGTCGAGCGAGAGCATCGTGCCCAGCGTGGCCCACAGGTAGGCCGCCATCACCACGATCGAGCCCCAGAACAGGTACTTGCGGATCGAGCGCATGTGGACGATCTCGACCCCCATGTTCAGCGGCACCTCGATTCCCAGAAGGGCCAGGATGACCAGCCCGAACAGGGTCAGGCTGCCGCTCGACTGAAACCCGTAGTTGGAGACGTGGCCCCAGCCGCTCGTGGCGGGATGCCCGCTGCCGATCAGGAACAGGATCCCGGCCAGGCCGATCACGAACACCGCGGCGCCGTAGAACACCACCGCGACGTTCACGTAGGACTGGGTGAACCTTAGGCGAAGGATCGACATCCCGGCCGAGAACCACAGCACGGCGAGGATCACCAGGCCCTGCTCCCACGCCTTGGTCAGCGCGCTCGAGTCGATGAACTGCCAGATGGTCACCACGGCGTCGCCCGTCGCGACCATCACGAGGATCCCGGGCCACCAGGCGCAGAACCCGGCGAAGAAGCCCCAGAACGGACCCAGGGCCTTCTGGGTCCACACGTACAGCGAGCCCTCCTGGGGGAACATCTGCCCGAGCTGCGATGTGACCAGCGCGCCCGGGATCAGGAAGACCAGGAAGCCGAGGATCCAGAAGGTGAACGCGCTCTGCCCGGCGGGCTGCAGCGCCGAGGCGTTCACGATGAACAACACGATCGCGACGAAGATGATCGTCATGTCGAACGAGTTCAGGACCCGCGGCAGCATGCCGGGGGCGATCCGCTCGGAGACCATCTCTCGCTCTTGCGCCTTTACGGACACAGGCTGACCTCCCAGGGTGGTTGTCAGCGCGAACTTAACTCCCGCGCCGCGGGGGGCGCAAGTGCCGCATGGATAAGCCCATCCGGGGCGACTACAGCTCGGCGCGAACGCGAGCGGCGCCGGCGCCGAGCGCCTGGAGCTTGGCGAAGGCGCGGGCCCGCGGCAGGTACTTCATCCCGCAATCCGGGGCCGGGACGAGTCGCTCGGCGGGCACGTGGGCGAGCGCGGCGCGGATGCGTTCGGCGACCGTGTGTGGGCTCTCGACCTGCGGATCGCCGAGGTCGAGCACGCCGAGCACGACGACCTTGGGGCTTAGGTCCGCCAGCTGGCCCGGATCGAGCCGAGGCTGGGCCGCCTCGACCGAGATCTGGTCGGCCGCGCTGTCGCTCAACTCGCCGAGGAAGTCGTAGCGGTTGCCGGTCTTGTCGCCCATCAGCGCGGCGTAGCCGAAGCACAGGTGCACCGCCCTGGTGACCGTGATGCCTTGCAGCGCGCGGTCGATCGCCGGCACGGCGATCCGCCGCGCTCCCTCGGGGTCGTTGCGCAGCCACGGCTCGTCGAGCTGGATCACGTCGGCGCCGGCGCGCTCGAGCGCGTGGGCCTCGGCGTTGACCGCCGCGGCCAGGTCCATGACCAGCTCGTCGAAGTCGTCGTAGGCCTCGTTGCTCGCCTGCTGGGCCATCGTGAACGGCCCCGGCAGGGTGATCTTGACCGCACGGTCGGTGTTGGCCCGCAGGAACTCGATGTCGCGCACCTCGATCGGGGCGCGCCAGCGCACGGGGCTCACGATGCGGGGCACCAGCCTGGCCTCGCCGGCGCGGGTGTGGATCGTGGCGGGATGGTCGGCGTCGACGCCCTCGAGCGCGGTGGCGAACCGGTTCGAGTAGCTCTCCCGGCGCATCTCCCCGTCGGTGATCGTGTCGATCCCGGCGCGCTCCATGTCGCGGATGGCCACGAGCGTGGCGTCGTCCTGCGCCTCCTCGAGATACGGCTCGGGGATACGCCAGGCGTGGCTCGCGCGCACGCGGGGAACCGAGTGCGAGCCGAGCGCCTCGCGGTCGATCAGCCAGTCCGGCTGCGGATAGCTCCCCACGACGGTGCTTGACAGCGAAACTTGATGCACGGCGGGCCGAAGATAACCGAGAATCCGTTTCATGAGCACTCCCGGGGTAGCGATCATCACCGGCGCTGGCTCGGGCCTCGGCCGGGCGATAGCCCGCCGGCTGGCCGGGGCGGGCTACGTGGTGGCGCTGGCCGGCCGGCGCATCGAGACGCTCGAGGAGACCCGCTCCGAGCTGCCCTCCTCACCCAAGTCCTTCTCGGTCGTCGCGGATGTGAGCGACCAGGGCAGCGTCGAGGCGCTGTTCGAGGAGGTGGTGGCGCGCGCCGGCCGGGTCGACCTGCTGGTCAACAACGCCGGCATGTTCGGGCCGAGCGCGCCGGTCGGCGAGTACCCGCCCGACGGCTGGGCGAGCACGATCGCAGTCAACCTCACCGGGGCGTTCCTGTGCGCGCGGGCGGCCTTCCGTCAGATGGCCCGCCAGCGCCCGAGCGGCGGGCGGATCATCAACAACGGCTCGATCTCGGCCCACGTGCCGCGACCGAACGCGGTCGCCTACACGGCCTCCAAGCACGGCATCACCGGGCTGACCAAGGCACTCGCGCTGGAGGGACGAGCGCTCGGCATCGCCTGCGGGCAGATCGACATCGGCAACGCGGCTACCGAGATGACCCGCCAGATTGAGGCCGGCGCCCTGCAGGCGGACGGTCAGGTCCGCGCCGAGCCGACGATGTCGGCCGAGCACGTTGCCGACGCCGTGCTCTACATGGCCGGCCTGCCGCTCGACGCCAACGTGCTGAGCATGACCGTGCTGGCCACGGGGATGCCCTTCGTGGGGAGGGGATGAGCTGGTGCGCCGCGCGATCGTGATCCTCGTGGGGCTGCTGAGCGTGAGCGCCTGCGGAGGCGCCTCGCACAGTTCGAGCACCACGCGCACGTCGGCCGCGAGCGCCGAGCGCACGCGGCTCGTATCCGAGCTGCAGGCCGGCCTCGAGGCGCCGGAGTCGCCGGTCGCGAACGTCCGCGACCTCGACGCGTGCATCGTGGGAGAGGCCCGGGCCCTGCCACTGGCCACCCTGCGCAAGCTGGCCACGTCCGCCAACGTCAGCACCTCGGACACCAACCCGCTGGTGGCCCGCTGCGTCGCGCAAGGCAAGGGCCTGACCTGGGTGCGCGGGGTGATCGCCGGCGTGGTGTCCGGCAAGCTTCCGGCGCCGATCCCGACCGAGTTCCGCAGGTGCGTGGTGGCCGGCGTGGGCAAGCTCACGCCGGCGCAACTGGCGGCCGCGCTGAACAAGGGGGCCAACGGCAATCAGGACTACTCGCGCCGGCTCGGACGGCGCATCGCGCTGGACTGCCTGGGGAAACCGCATGTGTTCGCGCAGTGGCGCAAGCTCTGGCTGGACGGGATCCGCCGCTCGTTGGCCGGCCGTCACCTCCCGGCCGCGTTCACGCAGTGCGTGCTGGACAAGGCGGGGCAGATAGGCGCCGCCGAGCTGGTCAAGCTCGTGCAGTCGGGCTCCGCGGCCGAGACCGCCTACGGCGAGAAGCTCGGCCGGGAATGCCGTTCGACGCTGAGCAGCTGAGCGTCGGCGTATATGCTCGCGGCGCGGCGGGGGACCCACGACGAGCGAGAGGAGACGAAATGGAAGCGACGACGACGCGCACTCCGCAGGAGGTGTTCCAGCATCACGGCGAAGTGCTGATCGCCGGCGATCTGGAGGGGATCGTCAGCGACTACTCGGACGACGCGGTCATCATCACGCCAGACGGTGTGTTGCGCGGCAAGGATGGCGTGCGGCAAGCGTTCGAGAAGCTGCTCGGCGACCTCCCGAGCGCGCAGTGGGAGCTCCCGACGACGCTCTTCGAGGACGACGTGCTGTTCCTGGAATGGAAGGCGACCTCGGAGAAGACCAAGGCCGAGGACGGGATCGACACGTTCGTGTTCCGCGACGGCCTGATCCGCGTCCAGACCGTGCGCTACACGCTCACGGCCACAGGTTGAGCGCTCACATAGAACGTTAAACCTCCCAAACCCTGCGCTCGACCGTTCCGGAGCGGTTGAGGCGCCGCTATGCGGGTATTACGCCTGCCGTGATCGCGATCCTCGATCACTCTCTGGCAGGGAAAGGACCCGCATGATCGAACGCGATCCAAGGATGCAGTCGGGGGCCTACATCACCGACGGCATCGACCTCTACGAAGTCACCGGGATGCAACGCGGGCCGGGTGTGATGGGTATGTCGACCGTGCGCATCGCGGTGGAGAACTGCCGCAACCTGCGCTGCCTGGAGTTCCTCCCGGACAAGATCAGGACCGCCTTCGAGCTGGTCCGGGCGGCGCCGGTGGGCCGGTGCCCGGACGTGCTGGAAGACATCAGCTGGGACCCGAAGCCCGCGGTGCCCGAGCGGCACGCGGCGTAGCGTTCGGCAGATAACCCGCGCCATGCGACGGTTATCTGCCAAACGGCTCGCGCGCTAACCCCCGGCGGGGATCAGGATGCCGCGTCCCTGCAGCCGCCCGCCGTTGAGGTCGGCCATCGCGTCGTTGATCGCGTCCAGCGGATAGGTCGTGGTGTGCAGGGTGACCTTGCCCTGCGCGGTCAGCGTCATGAGCTCCTCGAGGTCCGTGTACGTGCCGACGAGGTTGCCGATGAAGCTGATCTCGCGCGAGATCACGTCGATCGTCGGGATGTCGATGTTCTCGCCGTAGCCGATGACGTAGTAGAAGCCGCCGTCGCGCACCATCGCGATGCCGTCCTCGATCGCGCCCTTCTCGCCGACGAAGTCGATGATCGCCTCGGCGCCGAACCCGTCGGTCATCTCCTTGACCGTGTCGACGTGATTTGAACCGTCGACCTTGACCGTGTGGTCGGCTCCCATCTCGCCGGCGAGCGCGAGCGCCTGCTCGGACGGGTCGATCACGATCACCTCCGAGGGCGTGTGCGCCTTCAGGCACTGGATCCCGATGTGACCGAGCCCGCCGGCGCCGATCACGACCACGCGCGTTCCCGCGCCGAGCACCGGGATCGCCTTCTTGACTGCGTGGATCGCGGTCAGCCCGGCGTCGGCCAGCGCCGCGATGTCCTTGGGCTCCAAGCCCGGCGCGAGCTTGACCACCGACCGCGCCGAGGTGTGCAGGAAGTCGGCGAACCCGCCGTCGCGGTTGATCCCCGGGAACGACCCGCTCTCGCAGTGCATGTCGTCCCCGCGACGGCACGCGCCGCACAGCCCGCACGTGATGAACGGATGCACGATCACCGTGTCGCCCACTTCTACGTTGGTGACCGCCGAGCCGACCTCGTGGATCCACCCGGCGTTCTCGTGCCCGGGCGTGTAGGGCAGCTCAACGCCCGACTTCTCCGCCCACTGCCCCTCCTGAATGTGCAGGTCGGTCCGGCACAGCCCGGCCGCGCCGATCCGCACGATCACGTCCAGCGGCCCGAGCGCCTTGGGCTCGTCGACCTCGTCCAGCTTGAGCGGCTCGTGATAGGCGTGCAACCGCGCGGCCTTCATATCAGGACCTCCTCGGGGTCTTCGATGTCCACTCCGTGGCGAACGCGCAGCAGCGAGCGGCAGATGCCGCCGTTCACCTCGAGGCTCATCCGCACCAGGCGGGCGGTGCGCAGCCAGCGGGTGAGCTCGCCGGCCGAGATCGGCTCGCCGCCCGGCGTGATGAACGCCGGCTGTGCCGGATCGTGGGGCAGTCCGAGGCGCCTGCGAAGCTCGAGACACCGGCGCGCATCGGGAACGTCGGGCAGCTCCGCCACCCGCCGAGCCGCGATCTGCTCGAGGCTCTCGCCGGCTGCGCGCAGCCCGTCGCACAGCCGCGACTGCCGGGCCACGAGCGCCTTGCGCAGGAACAGCTCGCGCAGGGCCTCGAGGTCGTCGTCGGCGGTCTCGCCGGGAAACGCGCCGGTGAATCCCTCGCCGCGGTCCAGCGCGGCGTTGATCTCCTCGCCCGTGTAATGGTCCTCGAGGCGCACCGTGACCTCGCGGATGCCCGGCAGCCGGCGCACCACCCGTCGGGCGTCGGCCGCCATCAGGAACGCGAAGTTGGGCGCGCACTGCGGCGTCGGGAGCCGCAGTGCCACGTCCACCTCGCCCTCGGGGCTGACCTCGCACGAGGTCACGAACCCGAGCGAGGTGATCGGCTCATCCAGCTCGGGATCGTGAACCTCGGCGAGCGCATCGAGCACGCTCGCGCTGCGCGCCGGGGTCATGCCGACTCGACGCCTACTGCCGCCTCCTGCGCGGCCGGGGTCTCGCCGGGCAGCTGCAGCTCCTCGGGAACCTCGATGTCGTACAGCTTGGCCGCGTTCAGCCCCATGATCTTCTTCTTGCTCGTGGTCGTGGGGTGCGGGTAGTCCGAGTACTCCTCGGTGTCGGGCATCTTCCAGTCGATGAACCCCTCGACCTGCCACTGGGGCTCCCAGATGCCGTAGTCCGAGCCGAACAGCATCTTGTCCTCACCGACCCAGAACAGCAGCTCGCCCATGACCTTGTTGAAGAACCGCGGTCGGGCGTGCATCAGGCCGCCAATCACCACCGCGAGGCCGGCATAGACATTCGGCTCCTGCGTGGCCATGAAGCAGAAGTCCTCGATCCGCGGCAGCCCCACGTGCTCGACGATGAAGTTGAGCTCGGGGTTGCTGGTCGCCGCGATGTCGATGTCCTTGACGTCGAACGCGTCCTTGTCCAGCGGCCAGATCGTCGGGCCCTTGTGCGCGTGGACATTCTTGATCCCGAGCTCCTTGCACTTGTCGAGGAACATCTGGGCCTGCGGATCGCTGAGCTTCCAGCCGCGCGATCCGTTGTGCCACTCGGCCGTGTAGACCTTGACGCCCTTGAGGTTGTAACGCTTGGCGTCCTCCTCGAGTTGCTTCAGGCCCGGCTCACCCTCGCGGGGGTCGAATCGGCCGTTGACGATCAGCTTGTCCGGATACTTCTCGGCCATCCGCGCGTTGCGCTCGGTCGTGTTGAAGCCCTCCGTGTACCACTCCTTCAGGTACGTCGACTGAAGGATGGCGCGGTCGATGTGCCCCGCCTCGAACACGTCGTGGACGTAGTCCTCCTCGGAGTACTTCATGAACTTCTCGAGGGGCCAGTGCGTCTCCGGAGGGCCGAGGCCCATGTAGGCGTGGAAGCACTCGATCCAGCCCTTGGCGTACTGCTCCTGCCCCTTGACCCAGTTCGCGGGACTCGCGTCCCAGAAGTGCTGATGGCCGTCGACAACGAAGTACTTCTCGCCATCCTTCTCGTACATGCCCTCTCCTCTCGACGGTGGTGAGGGTGACTCTACTGTGCCGGCGGTGGCGGGCTCGGGGTTTTTGGGGGCCGCCTGCGGCGGCGTCCATGGGGCCGGGCGGCCCCGTCCAGTCACGACCTGGATAACTCGTCACACCACGCGCCTCCGCGCCGGCGTGACGGGTTAAGCGTCTCCCACACGCTTAGTTCGTCACGCCTATCGGGGCGGGCGCGGCGTGACGGATTAAGCGGGTCCCAACCGGGTCGTCAGTCGTCGGGGTCCTGCGGCGTGGGGAATTCGCGGTCGATCAGCTCGATCCGGTAGCCGTCCGGATCTTGCACGAAGCAGATGCGCCCGATCTCGGGCCGGCCGCCGGGCGAGTACGGGGGCTTCTCCGGCTCGATGCCCTGGCCGCTCAGCTGCTCGAGCAGCGCGTCGAGGTCGTCGACCACGATCGCCATGTGGTTGTAGCCGTCGCCCAGGTCGTAGGCCTCCTCGCGGCCTCGGTTGACGGTCAGCTCGAGCGTGTCGCCGTCGCCGGGCAGGCCCATGTAGATGTTGTAGGCGGTCTCGAAGTTGAGCCGGCCGCGACGCTCGAACCCGAGCGCCTCGTAGAAGCGCATCGATGCTTCGGGGTCGCGGACGCGGACGCAGGTGTGGACGTAGCGCATCGGCGGCAATCTACCTGGGTAGCAGAGCGGTTGGAACGAGGTGTCGAGCGAGGAGAACGTGATGAGCGCCAGCAACGAGCCCAAACCGACCGAGCAGCGCGGTGGCGCGCCTCCGGGTGACCAGGAGGCCCGCGAGAAGGGCCCGTGGGCGGCCCGGGCCCGCGAGGGCGTAGTGCCGGCAGAGCTGGGCGGCTCCGACGCGTCCGACGAGCAACTGGCCGCGGACCCCGAGTTGCGCGGCGCGGTGCTCGGCGGGCCGGCAGAGTCCGAGGCGCCCGCCACCGAGTCCGGGATCGACCCCCGCGCGGGCGATCGCGCCGATGCCACCTCAGACGGCGGACCCGACGTGCCGGCCGGCGCCCAGCCCGACCTCAAGGACGCCGCGAGCGGCCCGCGCCGGGTCGACGTGGAGTCAGCGGAGTAGGGTTGGCGCCAGGGTGCGGGCGATGGGCGCGAGGCCGCCGACCTGCCCTACCGGCGTGCCGGCTTCCTCGCGCCGTTGACACCCGGCCGGGCCAACTGAATGCCCTACGAGCCGAGCCTCGTTTGGGGCCTTTACCCGCCAGGCGCGACCCCTAACGAGCCCGGTTGCGTCAGCGCGCCGCGCGTGCGCTGACGCCCAGGATCAGCTCCGCAGCCTCGATCGGGACGTCCAGCTGGGGGCAGTGGCCGACCCCGTCGAGCACGACCCAGTCGGCGTGCGGCAGCCAGTCATGCTGGTAGCGGGCCGCGCCGGCCGGCCACGGCAGCAGCCGGTCCTCGGTCCCCCACACGATGCGCACCGGGCACCCGACGCGCTCCGCGTCGAGGCCCCAGCCGTCACGGCGGGCCAGGGCGAGCAGCGGCTCGACCGCGTCGCACGCGGCGACGCCGCACAGCTGGTGAGCGAGCAGCTCGGGCGGGATGTGCTCGAAGCTCGCCGTGGTGAACAGCGTGACCCGGCGCCTGCCCTGCGGCGTGCTGACGATCGAGTCGGCGTGCGGCGCGGCGCGGCGACAAAGCTCCTGCATGGTCTCGAAATGCTCGTGGGTCGCCTCGGCCGAGGTGTCGTCCGCCGCCCAGCCGCCGGCCGGCGCGAGCGCGACCACGGAGCGGGCGCGCCCGCGCGCGGCCAGGTGAAGGCCCAGGTACCCGCCCAGCGAGTTGCCGGCGATATGCGCTGTTGGGAAGCCGGCCTCGTCCAGGATCCGCTCGAGCGCGTCGAGGATCGCGTCGGGGGTCACCTCGGACGGCAGCGGCGGTCCCCCGGCATGCCCCGGGAGCGTGGGCGCCAGCACCTCGTGCCGGCGCTCGAGTGCGGGCAGCACCAGCTCCCAGGTTCGCCAGGTGTCGGTGAACCCGTGCAGGCAGAGGAGCGGCGGACCGCTGCCGCCCCGATGCCAGGGGGTGAAGGCCGGGTTGATCCGCGAGGCACTCAGGAGTGTGACTACTCTGGATCGCCGTGGGGCGCATCCTGATCGAATTGCTCGTGGCGCCCGCCCTGGTCGCGGTCTCGACGCTGGTCGCGCGCCGCTGGGGATCGCACGCCGGCGGTGTGGTCAGCGCGTTCCCGGCCATCGTCGGCCCGGTCCTGCTGATCCTCGCCCTGGCCCATGGCCCGGCCTTCGCCGCGCGTGCGGCCAATGGAACGCTGCTTGGCCTGGTCTCGCTGGCCGCGTTCGCGGTCGCCTACGGCCGGGTCGCGCTCCACCGCGACTGGCGCGTCGCCGCTGCGGCCGGCTGGCTGGCCGCGGCGCTCGCCGCCCTGGCCGTCGGCGCGGCCGCCGGGAGCGCGGGATCGCCGGTCGGACTGCTCATCGCCGCGGGCGGGCTGGCGCTGGCGGGGCAGGCCCTCCCCGCGGTGGGAGCCGCGTCGGGGACGGCGCGGCGGCGCCGCGGCGAGCTTCTCCTCCGGATGGCGAGCGCGTTGCTGCTCGTCGTCGTGCTCTCGGCGGCGGCCGAAGCGCTCGGTGCGGTGGCCGGGGGCATGGTGGCGGCACTGCCCGTCCTGGCCTGCGTGCTCGCCGTGTTCACCCACCGCGAGCAGGGCGCGGTCGCGACGATCGCGCTGTTGCGCGGGATGCTGGCCGGGATGGGCGCCTTCGTGCTGTTCTGCCAGGTGGTCGCGCTGGCCATCGTGCCTCTCGGCATCACGCCGGCGTTCGCCGCCGCCACCGTGGTGGCGCTGGCCACCCAGGCAATCGCGGTCTATCCGTCCGGGGCGGTCCACTCGCTGCTGCGCCGCCAGAAGCTCGGCGGCGAGGCCCGCGGTGGCCGCGGCTCCGGGCTCCTTGGGCCGGCAGTCGTCGTAGTAGCGGCCGCTCTCGCCGGCCACGTCCGGCGAGGTGGCGCAGTAGACCGAGGTCCGGGCGCCGCGTTCGGGCGAGTCCATCCGCCGCTTCATCAGCGGTCGCACCGGCCAGGGCACGCGCCGCCAGATGTCCGATGCGATCACCCCGGGGTGCAGTGCGTACGTGGTCACGCCGCTGCCGTCGAGGCGGCGCGCCAGCTCCTCGGCGTGCAGCACGTTGGCCAGCTTGGCCACCGAGTACTCGCGCATGCCGGTAAACGACCGGGTGGGCCGGCGCACCGCGTCCCAGTCGATCCCGGTGGCGCCGTAGTGGGCCGTGCTCGCGACGTTCACGATCCGGGCGGGGACGCTCGCGCGCAGCCGGTCGAGGAGCAAGCCGGTGAGCAGGAACGGCCCCACGTGGTTGGTGCCGAACATCCGCTCGAAGCCGCTGGCCGTCATGCCGCGGGAGCCGGCCACGCCGGCGTTGTTGATCAGCACGTGGAGCGGCTCGTCCGTGGCCAGGAACGCCTCGGCGCACCGCCGGACCGAGTCCAGGTCGCCCAGGTCGAGCGACAGCAAGCCGAGGTTGCGGTTCCCGGTCTGCGCGGCGATCTCCTCGATCGTCCGGCGACCCGCATCCTCCGAGCGGCAGGCCAGGTGCAGGCGCGCACCGCGGCCCGCCAGCGCCCGTGCCGTCTCCCGGCCGATGCCGGTGTTGGCCCCGGTGATCAGGAAGGTCCTCGCGTCGAGGTCGGCCGGGGCCATGAGTCGGAGGTTATTCGGCCGAGCGCATGCTGGGCGCCAGCGACGACGCCAGCGCGGCCGCCAGCGCCCAGCCGCACAGCAGCAGGATGCTCGCCGTGCTGGAGAAGTGCTGGAGGGCCAGCCCGATCACCAATGGACCGGCCCAGCCGAGCGACTGCGACAGCGTGCCGGCGGCGGCGTGGACCCGGCTCTGCATGTGGTCCGGCGCGAGCGTGCCCCGGAGTCCCTCCACGGCCGAGTTGACCAGCGCGGCGGGGAACTCGATCAGGGCGACGATCAGCGCGGTGAACAGCGTGCCCTGGGCGATCAGGAGCAACGGGATGAGCAGCGCGGTGGTCCAGGTGTCGATCCGGACCGCGGTCGTCACCGAGATGCCCGACACGAGCCGCGAACCGGCCAGCAACCCGCCGAGCAGCCCGGCGCCGGCGATCATCGCGAACATCACCCCGATCAGGCTCGAGGAGGCGCCGTGGTCCTTGGCCAGCACCACCAGCAGCAGGTAAAGCGCCCGCCAGGTCGGGTTGACGGCGGCCGTGATCAGCGAGCAGGTGCGCAGCAGCGGTTGGCGCCACAGCCAGCGCAGACCCGAGGTGAACTCGGCTGCGAGGCTTCCGCGGGCCTCCGTGCGCTCGGCCTGGAACCGCGTCCGCGTGAGCAGCGTGGCGGTGGCCGAGAACGCGTAGGAGATGGAATCGCCCAGGAACGGGAGCGCCCGCGAGATCGCGAACAGCAGCCCGCCGAGCGGCGGTCCGACGACGCTCGAGGCGTAGAACGCGGTCTCGTTCCGGGCCACCGCGGCGGCCAGTTGCTCGGGCGGGACCAGCCGGCGCAGCACGCCCCGCTCGGTGACGAACGAGACCGTCAGCAGCGCGCCGTCGAAAAACGCCACGGCCGCCACCACTCCGTAGGCCACGCTGCCGCTGAACACCGCGACGGTGAGCGCGGCCAGGGCCGCGGCGCGCAGCGCATCGCAGGTCAGCATCAGGCGCTTGCGGTCGAGGTGGTCGGCCAGCATGCCGGCGGGCAGGGCCAGCAGCGGCAGGGGCAGGGTGGCCGCGAGCCCGACCACGCCCGCCTTGGCGGGCGAATGGGTGAGCGCGAGCACGAGCAGGGGGTAGGCAACGGTCGAGACCTGGGAGCCCAGCTCGGACACCCCCTGGCCCGCCCACACGAGCATGTAGTCGCGATTGCGACGCAGCGGCACATCGACTCCCATCGGCGCTCACCGTACCCCGGCGACGGCGGTGTTGCGTTGCTGTCAAGTCGTCGGCCGCCGATGCCGATGCTTGGCCAGACCGTGAGTACGACCAAGCGCAACGACATCGCCCTGATCGGGATCGTGCTGCTGGCTTGCGGGATCGCCGCGCTCGCCGCCGGCGTCACGCTCACCGAGCGCCTGGCGCTGACCGCCGGCATGTGGAGCGCCGCGGTCGTCGCGTTCGCGGCCGCCCGCCGCGCCCACTAGGCGCCAGCCGCCTGGCTAGCGCCCGACCGGCTCGGGCGTCGCAACCCGGCGCAGCTCACGCCGCGCGATCGCGCGCTTGTGGACCTCGTCGGGCCCGTCGGCGAGTCGCAACGTGCGCAGATGGGCGTACATGGTGGCGAGCGGGAAATCGTCTGACACGCCGCCGCCACCGTGGACCTGGATGGCCCGATCGACCACGCGCAGGGCGACGTTCGGCGCCGCCACCTTGATCGCCGCAATCTCGGTGCGCGCGTGCTTGTTGCCCACGGTGTCCATCAGCCAGGCCGCCTTCAGCGTCAACAGGCGCGCCATCTCGATCTCGATGCGCGATTCGGCGATCCAGTCCTGGACGTTGCCCCGCTCGGCCACCGGCGCGCCGAACGTAATCCGCGCGGACGCCCGGGCGCACATCAGCTCGAGGGCACGCTCGGCCGCGCCGATGCAGCGCATGCAGTGGTGGATGCGCCCCGGCCCGAGCCGGGCCTGAGCGATCAGGAACCCGTGGCCCTCCTCTGAGATCAGGTTCGCGGCGGGCACGCGGACGTCCTCGAAGGTGATCTCGGCGTGACCCTCCTGGTCGATGTAGCCGAACACCGGCAGGTTGCGCACGATCGTGACCCCGGGGGTGTCCTTGGGCACGAGGATCATCGACTGCTGCCTGAACGGCGGACCGTCCGGATCGGTCTTGCCCATCACGATCAGGATCTTGCAGCGCTCGCGCATGCTGCCCGAGATCCACCACTTGCGGCCGTTCAACACGTACTCGTCGCCGTCGCGCTCGATCCGCAGCTCGATGTTCGTGGCGTCCGAGCTGGCCACATCGGGCTCCGTCATCGCGAAGGCGGAGCGGATCTCGCCCTCGAGCAGCGGGCCCAGCCAGCGCTCCTTCTGCTCGGGCGTGCCGAACAGCGTGAGCACCTCCATGTTCCCGGTGTCGGGGGCGGCACAGTTACACGCCTCCGAGGCGATGTGGCTGCGTCCCATGATCTCGGCCAGCGGGGCGTAGTCCAGGTTGCTGAGCCCGGGGGCGCCGAACTCCTCGCCGCCGTGGGGCAGGAACAGGTTCCACAGCCCGAGCCCGCGCGCGCGTTCCTTGAGCTCCTCCATGACCGGCGGGTGGAAGTGCGGGTCGTCGGACGCGACGAGCTGCTCGTTGAAGACCGCCTCGGCGGGATACACGTGCTCGTCCATGAACGCGATCAGGCGCTCGCGCAGCTCGTTGCAGCGGTCCGAGAACTCGAAGTCCATGGGCGGCCCCGAACACTACCGGCGGCGCGCCGTCCCGGCGGCTCACCCCGCTCGCCCCGTCAGGAGAGCATCGAGGAGATGACCGCGGAGAAGTGGGCCAGGTCGATCGGCTTCGCCACGAACGCGTCGCAGCCGGCCTCGAGCGCGCGATCCTCGTCGGCGGGCATGACCGCCGCGGTGCAGGCGACGATCGGAATCGAGGCCGTGCGCGGCTCGGACTTGAGCCGGCGGGTCAGCTCCAGGCCGCTGCCGTCGGGCAGGTTCAGGTCGAGCACGATCATGGCCGGCTGCTCCTCGGCCAGCGCCTGCTCCGCCGCGGCGAGCGAGCCGGCCGCGCGCACCTCACGACCCTCGAGTTCGAGCAGGCGCTCGAGCAGCCTACGGTTGAGCTCGTGGTCGTCGACGACCAGGACGCGACCCCGGCTCGAGCCGGCCGGCGGGGAGTCGGCGCGCGCGGAAGAGGGCTCCATGACGACCTAATCGTCGCCACGAACCGGAAGCTTGATCGTCGCCTGGAGGATTTGTGGAGGGTTGGCGACCGCGAGTCAGCGCGGCGTGGTCAGGCTCAGGACGCTTATGCCGGCGGGCACTCGGGCTTGGCGCCATGCAGGACCAGCGGCAGCCGCCCCGGCTGCGTGACGCTGATCGACCACGAACTGCACCGGTCGATCACCATGGAGAACGTGGTCGTGAACGTCCCCTGAGCGCTGGTGAGCGGACGGTGCACGACCGTGTGGGACGCGCGCAGCGCGACCCGGACACGAGTGTGCGGCTTGAAGCCTGTCCCGCGGACGGTCGCCGGGTTGCGGTGGGTCAGCGTGAGCGCGGGGCGCGCCTGGTGCGCGGTCGGGGAACCGCTCGCCAGGGCCGCCACCGCGCCGGCAAGCAAGAGCAGGGCGACGAAGAGGCCGACGAGACGGATGCGCGATCGGCTGAGTGCAGTTCGCATACCGCGGTTCTCCCAGCTTCCAGCGTAGCGCGCTCAAGGGCGTCCGTGGGGCCCGGATCGCTCCGGGCCCCACGGCGGTTGCTGTCAGTGTCCGTGACCGCCGGCGGTCGGAACGTTCACCGCCGTCATGAACGTCTCCTCGTCATTGGCCTGCTCACCGTTGGTCTCGGTGGCGCCGCACAGGGCCGGCGGATGGCCGGTCGTCCCGGTGCCGGGGCACAGGAACAGATCCGGCTCACGCGTGTCGGACCAGATCGCGTACGCCTTGTCCAGCGCGGAGAGCCAGACGTAGTCGCCGTAGAACTGGCCTCCGGCCGGGCCCTCGAACTGAGTCGGAGCCGGCATCGAGCTCGTCGTCAGACGGACCTGGCCGAAGTCGGTCAGATCGTCGCTCCCGGACAGGCTGAAGTCCGACGATCCTGTCGTCTCGTCGTTGCCGTACTGGCGGTCGTAGTAGTCGACCGCCAGCTTGCCGGAGCGATTGAACGTACTCCACTGCCAGAACTGATCGGTGTGCTTCTGGCCGGGCGATTGGTTGATGACCTCCGCATTGCGCGGGTCCGTCGACCCGAGGAACGAAGCGCCGCCGTCCTTGGAGACCTTGAGCAGGATCTTGTTGGCGCATGCGCCCGGCGTCTTCACGCCGGTGTAGGTCGGACCGCCGTCGGCCGCCAGGCCGGTCGGCGCGCAGCCGTTGCTCTCGTTCGAGGCCGCGTTGATGTAGGACCCGAACGCGACCGTCACGGCGTTCGCGTGCTGCGGATCCACCTGCCCCGAGGGGTAGTTGCTGGCCCGGAAGACGGACTTCGTCGAGGAGCCCTTCTCCGGGACGCACGAGCGGAACGGATCCGCGCCCGCACCCTGGTAGGTGTCGCAGTCGGGCAGCTCGTAGTAGTCGCTGATCGTGACCGGGGCCGAGAACGTCTGGCCGCCGTCGGTCGACTTGGCCAGCTGGACCTGGAAGTGGTTCTCGTTACCGCTCGGGGGCTGGTTATTGAAGTTGTCCCAGACCACGTAGAGGTTGCCGTCCGGGCCGACGAATGGATCCGAGTCCTGGTTCTCGTTGCACGGCCCCTGCGGGGTTGCGAACCCGTAGGTGTTCGTGCAGGTCGGGGAGCTCGCGCTCACCAGCACCCGGGGCGAGAACGTCTCACCGTAGTCGCTCGAGTGGACCTCGTAGATGTAGGCCGTGCCGTCGGCCGCGAACTCGGTGAAGGTGACATAGATGCGGTCCCGGAAGGGGCTGCGGACGTTGTCGTCGACAGCGATCAGCTCCTTGTCCTCCAGGACGTCCCCGGCCCCGGCGGTATCGAAGTGCACCATCGAGTAGCGGCCCGGGAAGTTCCACGACGCCCCGTTGTTCTGCGTGGCGCGGAACACCACGAACGAGCTCGAATGGTCGGGGTTGGCCGAGGTCGCCGTGCCGCGGTTGAACAGCTGGCAGCTCTCGTAGGCGTTGCCGCGCGTGTCCCAGGCCACCGAGGTGTCGCCGCCGGCCTGCCAGTACTCACGGGCAAATCCCGTCGTGGCACCGCCCGGCGCGGGGCCCCGGGTGAAGCCGTTGGGGATCGTCGTGTCGGCCCACGTGCGCCCGCCGTCGAGCGAGAAGTGGGCCCCACAGGTTCCGTCGCCGCGGATGTAGTTGTTGTCGCTGGCGACGAGGTGGCGCGAATCGAACGGGTCGACCGAGATCGACGGCTCGTTGTTGGCCTGGCCGCGGCCCTGCAGATCGGGGTCGCTGACGTTCAGGCAGTTCTGGTTGACCTTGACGGCTTGTCCCTTGGTCTGCGAGCACTGGCCCTGCCGGGTCGGGAAGTAGTTGCTCGGGGACCCGGTTCCGTTGGCGGATCCGAACGAGGCCGGCGGAGTGAACGGCGCGCCGTCCGGGCCACCGCCCTGGTCGTCGCCACGCTGGAGACAGCCGAGGTTTCAGGCCCCGAGAGCGCGGACCCAGCGCGCTGGCCAGCGTCTGCGAGACGAGCCGCTTCTGGATCTTGGTGAGATGGGCAAATTCAGCTTGGTGCGGGCCGACGCGTGGGATTGCAGCAGCAGCAAGCCGGCCCCGAACAACAGGCCCGCGGCGACTGCCGCCACGCTGAGACGTAACTTCAGAGACAACTCCTCCCCTTCCTCTTGGTGGGCAACCCGGTCCGGCGGGCACCCTAAACCCGCATGGGCGAGTTGGCAACTCTCTTAGTGCGGACGTATCAGTGCGGGCGCGCGACGCCGGCGAGCTCGTCTCGCGTGGGCGGCCACACCGCGCGGACACGCTCGAGCGCGGCGCCGGCGCGCGGCTCGTCGGCGTCGCGGGCGGCTGCCTCGAGATCGCTCAGTGAAGCCTGGAGCTGCCCGGCGCCGAGCATCAGCGCGTCGTTGCGCGCGGCGTGCGCCGCCTGGATCGCCGGGTCGAGCTTGCCGGCATCGACCGCGGCCTCGAGCCGCTCGATCGCGTCGGTCAGGCTGGCCAGCATCGAGGCGACCATCGTCCCGGCCTCGACGCCCATGACCTGCTCGATCTGGGCGATCCGGTCCGGGTCGAAGTACGCGCTCACGACAGCCCGATGGGGGCCCGCAGCACCTCGTCGGGGATGCCGAAGGCGTCGATGAGCGCGTCGGCGTCGCCCCGCACCTCGTTGCACAGATCGTTGACCGCGCGGGTCACCGCCTTGCAGCGCGGACCGGTCAGCCTGCCGTGCTCCTGGAGGTATCCGCGGTCGAGCTCGATCGCGTGCAGCGCGTACAGGTCGCAGAGGCGGCTCAGGGCGTCGCGGATCGGACCCTCCGGGGACTGTTCGACGGCGGTGGCGAACGCCTCCAGGATGACGCGTTCCATGTGGGCCCGTGCGGCGTTCACCGCGTGGTTCTGGACGGCGCGGAACACCTCGAACGGGTCGTAGCCCTCGTCGATCCCGCGCCGGAAGCGCTGCGCGATGCCCGCCGTGATGTGGCCTTCGCGCCAGCGGAACAACTCGAGCTGGCTCTCGCGGTCGAGCAGGTCGCCGGTCTCGTCGCGCCCGGGCACGACGTCGGCGATGACCTGCGCGATCTTGCGCGCGAACAGCCGCTCGACCACGGTCTCGACCGCCTGCTCGGCCACGAAGAGGACGGTTTCACGGGGATTGAGCTCGCCGAACGCGTCGCGGTAATCGGTCAGGAGGCCCCGCGCCACCAGCATCATCAGCACGGTGTTGTCGCCCTCGAACGTGGTGAACACATCGGTATCGGCCTTGAGCGCCGCGAACCGGTTGACGCTCATGTAGCCGGCGCCACCGCAGCACTCGCGGCAGGCCTGGATGGTCTCGGTGGCGTGCCAGCTCGCGGCGACCTTCATCCCGGCGGCCAACGACTCGAGCTGGCGCTGGTCGCGTTCGGTGGTCTCGTCCTTGCCGCTGTGGGCTTCGTGGAACTGCTCGAGCAGCTCGGCCTGCGCGAAGTGCAGGGCGTAGGTCTTGGCCAGCAGCGGCATCAGCCGGCGCTGGTGGATGCGGTAGTCGAGCAGAGGGATTTCTTGCTCGTCGGGCGGACCGAACTGGACGCGCCTGAGGCCGTGGCGGACGGCGATCGTCAGCGCCGTCTTGGCCGCGCTGATCGACGCGCCCGAGATGCACACCCGGCCCTGCACCAGGCCCCCCAGCATCGTGAAGAAGCGCTTGCCCGGCTTCTCGATCGGGCTCTCGTACGCGCCCTCGTCGTTGACGCCGCCGTAGCGGTCGAGCAGCGCGTCCCGGGGCACGCGGACGCGGTCGAACCAGATTCGCCCGTTGTCGACGCCGTTGAGGCCCATCTTCTCGCCGCAGTCCTCGATCCGGACGCCCGGTTGGAGGCGCCCGCGCTCGTCACGCAGCGGCACGACCAGGGCGTGGACCCCATGCGACTCCCCGCCGACGATCAGCTGCGCGAACACGGCGGCCATCCGGCCGTGGCAGGCGGCGTTGCCGATGTACTCCTTGCACGCCTCGTCGGTCGGCGTGTCGATCACGAACTCGTCGCTGTCGGGGTCGTAGGTGGCGGTGGTCTCGAGCTGCTGCACGTTGGAGCCGTGACCGGCCTCGGTCATCGCGAAGCAGCCGGGTAGCTCGAGGGTGGCGGTCGCGTTCAGGTAGCGCTCGTGGTGGCGGCGGGTGCCGAGCTGCTGGACCGCGCCGCCCCACAGCCCGAACTGCACGCCGAACTTGACCAGCAGCGAGAGGTCCCCGAAGGCGATCGTCTCGAAGCCCGCGATGTTCGCTCCCGGATCGCCGTGGCCGCCGAACTCGGCCGGGAAGCCCGGCGCGGTCAGTCCCTCCGCGGCGATCGTCCGCATCCACTCGAGTACGCGCTCGCGGTACTCCGCGGTCGGCATGGCGATCGGCGGCTCGAACTCGGGCCGGGAGAGGATCTCGCGGATCTGGTGGCGCAGCGAGGCATAGCGGCCGTCGAGCAGCGGCTGGAGGTCCTCTGCCCGTACCCCGGTGGCCTGCGGCTCGGTCGTCGCCATCGCGGCCCGATCATAGGCTCGGGCCGCGGCGCTGGCGCCGGATCACCCGTGCAGCGTGTGGCGCAGGCGGCGGAGGAAGCGGCTGTGGCCGGCCCCGAGGCCGGTCACCCCGAGCGCCACCACGAACACGCCGGCCAGGAGGGCCAGCCCGGCGAACAGCCTGGGCCAGTGGCGCTCGAGGAAGCCGCGGCCGGCCGCCAGCAGGCCCTCCGCGCGATCGGGCGCGAACGTGAGCGTGGCGAGGATCGCCACCAGCGGCAGCACGAAGCAGACGTTGAACAGTAGGAGCAGCACGAGATCGCGGACGGCGTCGAGGTCCGCTCCGACGATCGCCGCGATGACGGCGAAGTAGGGGAACGCGGTGGGCAGCTCCAGGGCCGTGATCGAGGCGCCCAGGACCCAGCTCGCACGTCCGTGCGGGTCGAAGTCAGGCGGGCCGCGCTGGGCGAGCCGGTGGCGGTGGCGCCAGAGCATCCCGGCCACGGCGATCATCGCCACGCCGACCGCGACCTCGACGACGTTGGTGATGTGGTGGTGCGGGTGCGGGATGAGCGGGCGGATCACCGCGCCGGCGCCCACCGCGATCGCCGCGCCACCGAGGAAGTACACCGCGAACACCGCGAGCGTGAACTCCGCCACCCGGCCGCGACCCCGCTCGCCGGTCGCCATGTACAGGGCCGGGCCGATCGTGCTCGGGTTGAGCGAGTCGGCCAGCCCGATCGAGACGACGATGCCGATCAGCCTGAGCATTGGCGCGCATTCTCTACTTCCCGGTGCGCGCCGGTTGCATGTGGTGAGAGCGTTCTCAGACTGGGCCGCTTTCGCGGCGTTCCTGAGAGCACCGCGGGCCCCTCCGGTCTGTGGCCGCGCCCCGTCCCTCCCCGGCCGAGCGGGAAATTTCCGCCATTGGCAGCCTGCCAGTGCCCGGAGTTCCGGATCATTCCCGTGGGACGGGACAAATCCGTCAATAGCGGCAGGCCGTGACGGGAATGACGGAAATTTCCCCCGCGGTGGGGCTAGGCGTACTGGAGCTCGTCCTGGTCGTCCTCGACGATCCGCTCGCACGTCGGGCACCACCAGCGCGCCTCCATCGGCGTGTCGCAGATGACGTGGCGGGGGCCGGCGGCTCCGTCGGCGTGGCGGGCGCCCCAGCCGGCGATCAGGCGCAGCGCGCCGGCCAGCTCGTGGCCGGCCGCGGTCAGCTCGTAGACAAAGCGGGGCGGGCGCTCGGAGTAGGGGCGCGCCACCACCAGGGCGTTGCGCTCGAGTTGGCGCACACGCTGGGTAAGGACGTTCGGTGCGATCCCCTCGACCTCGGCCTGGAGGTCGCCGAACCGCCGGGGGCCGTCGAGCAGCGCGGCGATCACGAGCAGCGTCCAGCGGTCGCCGATCGTGGTCAGGGCGTCGGCGAGCGCTTCGTTCATCACGCGTAGATCCTAGCCTGTGTTAGAGTTGTCACTTGCATATTGCAAGTAAGGAGTAAGGCGATGTCTGTACTTGAAGAGCTTGAAGAGACGATCCAGTCCGCGGCCGAGCGCTTCGGCCCCGCGGTGATCGGGCTCGGGTCGGGCTGGGGTCGGGGCTCCGGGTTCGTGATCGACCCCGGCCGGATCCTCACCAACGCCCACAACCTCCGCGGGGACGAGGTCACGGTGACCTTCCACGACGGCCGGCGCGAGAGCGGCCGGGTGCTGGCCTCCGACGCCGACGTCGACCTGGCCGTGATCGAGGCCGACACGTCCGGGATCGAGCCGCTGCAGTGGTCCGAGGACGACCTCGAGTCGCTGCCGATCGGCCGCTCGGTACTCGCCCTGGCCAATCCCGGCGGCCGGGGCCTGCGGGTCACGCCCGGGTTCGTGTCCTCGACCGTGCGCCGCTTCCGAGGCCCGCGCCGACACCGGGTCGGCTTCGCGATCGAGCACACCGCGCCCCTTCCCAGCGGATCGTCGGGCGGGCCGCTGATCGACCGGGCCGGCCGGCTGCTCGGGGTCAACTCGATCCGCACCGACGGTGGCCTGATCCTGGCCGTGCCCGCCGATCAGGCCATCCGCGAGCGGGTCGAGAAGCTGAGCCGCGGCGAGTCGCCCCAGCGGGTGCGGCTGGGCGTGGCGATCGCGCCGCCCCGGGTGGCCCGTCGCCTTCGCCGCGCGGTTGGCCTGCCCGAGCGCGACGGCATCCTGATCCGGGCGGTCGAGCGCGGCAGCGCGGCCGACCGGGCCGGCCTGGAGCGCGGCGATCTGATCGTGGCGGCCGGCGGACGTGAGCTGGACCGGATCGACGTGCTGTACGAGGCGCTCGAGGGTGCCAGCGCCGGGGGACAGTTGGAGCTCACGATCGTGCGGGGCGCCGAGGAGCGCACGGTCACGGTCGGCCTGTCATGACCACGACCGCAGAGCGATACGAGGACGAGGCGCGGGCGCGCGAGGCCGAGGCGCTCGACGCCTACTCGAGGGTGGTCGTCGACGTGGCCGAGCGGGTTGCGCCGAGCGTCGCCAACCTGCGGGTGATGCGCCGCGGGCGGGGCGGGCAGGTGCCGGCCGGCGCGGGCAGCGCGGTGGCGCTCACGCCCGATGGCTTCCTGCTCACCTCGGCGCATGTGGTGGCGGGGCCCGGCCGTACCGCGGCCGGGCCGGGCCAGGGCACAGCCGGGGCAAGCCGCACCGGCCGGGCCACCTTCGTCGACGGCCGCGAGCTGAGCTGGCGCGTGGTCGGGGTCGATCGGCTGTCAGACCTCGCGGTGCTGCGCGCCGACGGCGACGCGCTGACGCCCGCCGTCTTGGGTGAGGCCGAGAAGCTGCGGGTGGGCCAGTTGGTGGTGGCGATCGGCAACCCGAACGGATTCGCCGGGTCGGTCACCGTCGGGGTGGTCTCCGCGCTCGGGCGCTCGCTGCCGGCGCGGGCCGGGAGGACCGTGCGCCACATCGACAATGTGATCCAGACGGACGCGGCGCTGAACCCGGGGAACTCGGGCGGTGCGCTGGTCGACTCATCGGCGCGCGTGATCGGGATCAACACCGCGGTGGCCGGCGTCGGCCTTGGGCTGGCGGTGCCGATCAACGCCGCCACCCGGCAGATCGTCGGTGCGCTGATGCGCGACGGGCGGGTGCGCCGGGCCTGGATCGGCATCGCGGTCGGTCCCCGTCCGCTGCCCCCTCACGCGCGCGTGAGACTTGGACGGCCGGCCGGGGTCGAGATCATCGAGGTATCGGCGGGAGCGCCCGCCCAGCGCGCCGGCCTGCGCGCCGAGGACCTGATCGTGGAAATGGGCGCCCCTCCACAGCCGATCGAGCGCGTCGACGACGTGCAGCGGCTGATGACCCACGAGGCGATCGGCCATCCGATGCCGATCCGCGTGCTTCGAGGCGATCGCTGGCTGGACCTCGAGGTCTCGCCGGTGGAACTGCTCGAATAGGGGCGTCGCGCGGGACCTATCTCGCTACACTGAGGACCGGCGCCGGGCGGCGTTCGTTTCTGCGCCCGCGGTCCGGTAGCCGGAATTAAACCCCTCAGACGGAAGCGCCTACATGGCTCGTGGAGACGTTCGGATCGCTGCCACCCTCGCCTGCGAGGAGTGCAAGCGCCGCAACTACCAGACCAACAAGAGCAAGCGGAACAACCCGGAACGGCTCCAGCTGCGCAAGTACTGCCGCTGGTGCAGGCGTCACACGCCGCACCGCGAGACGCGCTGAGCCAACGCCGGGACGATCTGTGGCTCGAAACCGTAAACGCGCCAAAGACCGGCGGACCCGCCGGCCCGCGCAGCCTGGGAGCTCGCGGCCTGGCGATCGCTCCAGCGTCCCGGGTGTTCTTCCCGGCGTTCCGACCGTCACGCACGATCCGTCGCGAGCGCTCGAGCCTGAGGAGAATGGCGCCCCCGAGCCGCTCGAGCACGCCATGCCGGACGTCGAGTTCGCCGAGTCGCAGCTCGCGAGGGGGCGGCCGGCCGAGCCCGAGCCCGACGATGAGGCCGATGAGGATGAGTTCGAGCTCGAGGTCGAGGAGTCAATCGAAGCCGGCGGCGCCGGTGGGCGCGGCGGCGATCTCAATCGGGGCGGCGACGGCACCGGGGGCGAGGCGGCCGGACCCGCACCGGTGCATGCCGAGCACAAGGCCGGGATGCTCACGCGGCTCATCGGCTTCCTGCAAGGATGCTGGCGCGAGCTGCAACGGGTACAGTGGCCGGACCGGCCGCAGGTGATTCAGGCCACCGGAGTCGTCATCGGGTTCGTCATCGTCGCCGCGGCATTTCTCGGCTTGGCGGATCTCGTCGCCGGCAAGCTCGTAACTTTCATCTTGAAGTGAGCGCGGTCGAGTGCTCTGGCTGGGAGGGCCAAACTAGGACAACAGAATGTTTCGCTGGTACGTCGTAAACACCTACTCGGGTCACGAGAACAAGGTCAAGCACAACCTCGAGCACCGGATCGTGTCGCTCGGGCAGCAGCAGGCTGTGCGCCAGATCGTGGTGCCGACCGAGTCCGTCTCGGAGATGAAGGACAACCAGAAGATCACGGTCGAAAAGCGGACCATGCCGGGCTACGTGCTCGTGAACATGGACCTCAACGAGGACTCGTGGTCGCTGGTCAAGGGCACGCCCGGCGTGACCGGCTTCGTGGGAGCCTCCAACGAGCCGGTGCCGCTCACCCAGGACGAGGTCAACCGCCTGCTCCACCGCGAGCAGGAGGTGCGCCCGCGCAGCCGGGCGACGTTCCAGATCGGCGAGTCGGTCAAGGTGATCTCGGGTCCGCTGTCGGACTTCTCGGGCGAGATCTCCGAGGTCAACGAGGACGCCCAGCGACTCAAGGTGCTGGTGTCGATCTTCGGCCGCGAGACGCCGGTCGAGGTCGGGTTCGACCAGGTCAAGAAGATCTAGGAGCTTTTAGTGGCTAAGAAGGTCCTGACCCAGATCAAATTGCAAGCCGTCGGTGGGCAGGCCTCGCCGGCGCCGCCCGTCGGGCCGGCCCTGGGCCAGCATGGCGTGAACATCATGGAGTTCGTCAAGGCGTTCAACGCCCAGACGCAGGGCGACCTGGGCACGGTGATCCCGGTCGTGATCACCGTGTACGAGGATCGGTCGTTCACGTTCATCACCAAGAGCCCGCCGGCGGCCGTCCTGATCAAGCAGGCGCTCAATCTCGAGAAGGGCTCGGCCGAGCCGAACCGCACCAAGGTGGCTCAGATATCCCAGGCCCAGCTCCGCGAGATCGCCGAGAAGAAGATGAAGGACCTGAACGCCGGCGACATCGACGCCGCCGCCAAGATCATCGCCGGTACTGCTCGCTCGATGGGTGTGGAGGTCGTGTAAGTGGCACATCACGGGAAGACATACGAAGAAGCCAAGAAGCGCTTCGACCGCGAGCGCGAGTACTCCCCCGCGGAGGCGGTCGCGCTGATCAAGCAACTCGCGCGCGTGAAGTTCAACGAGTCTGTCGAGGTCCACGTGCGGACGGGGCTGAACGTCCGTCACGCCGATGAGCAGCTGCGCGGGACGATTGCGCTGCCCAACGGCCTGGGCAAGGAGGTCAAGATCGCGGTGTTCGCCCAGGGGGACAAGGCGCGCGAGGCCGAGGAGGCCGGGGCCGACGTGGTCGGTGCCGAGGACCTCGCCCAGCGGATCCAGGAGGGCTTCGACGACTTCGACGTGGCGATCGCCACCCCGGACCTGATGCCGGTGGTGGGTCGCCTGGGCCGGATCCTAGGCCCCGCCGGCAAGATGCCGAACCCCAAGGTGGGGACGGTCACCATGGATGTGGCGCGGGCGGTCGAGGAGTCCAAGGCGGGCAAGGTCGAGTACCGCACCGATCGCAACGCGATCGTCCATCTGGTGATCGGCAAGCGCGACTTCGAGGATCGAGCGCTGCTCGAGAACTACGCGGCGGTGATCGACGAGCTGATCCGGGCCAAGCCCTCGGCGGCCAAGGGACGCTACATCCGCACGGTCACCGTGGCCACGACCATGGGTCCGGGCGTCAAGGTCGACCCGACGCGCACGCGCGACATCGTGGAGGAGCCCGTAGCGGCGTAAACTGTCTGTACAGAAGCACTGCCCGAGACCTCCGGCGACCAGAGTAAGTCCGGAGTAGGCGGCGCCTCGAGGTTGGGAGCTCCGGCTCCTCATTCGACGCCCGCCTGTAACGCGGGCGTTTTGCATTTCGAAGAGGAAGTGGAATGAACCGAGACCAGAAAGCAGCAGTCGTAGAGCAGATCGCCGGCGAGATCCGGTCCTCCGACGCAGTGTTCGCCGTGGACTACCGCGGCATCTCGGTGGCGCAGGCGGCCGATCTGCGCGCGCGGCTTCGCGAGTCCGGGACCCGGTTCCGGATTGTCAAGAACTCGCTGACCGAGCGGGCGGCGGACGAGGCCGGCGCCTCGGCCCTCAAGGAGCTTTTGACGGGTCCCACCGCCCTGGCGTTCGTCACCGGCGACGCGGCGCTGGCGGCCAAGGCGCTGAACGACGCGGCCCGTACGCTGCACACGCTCGAGTTCAAGGGCGGCCTGATGGACGGCGGCGCGCTGACCGCCGCCGACGTGGTGGCGATCGCGCGGCTGCCGTCGCGAGAGGTACTCCACGCGCAGCTCGTGGGCACGATCGCGGCGCCGATCACCGGGCTGGTGCGCGGACTCAACGCGCTGATCGCGGGGCTGGCCATCCAGCTCCAGGCGATCGCCGACCAGGGGCTGGTGAGCGGCGAGGCGCCGGCGCCGGCTGCCGAGCCCGCGCCTGAACCCGCCGCCGCGGAGCCGGAAGCTGCGGCCGAGCCCGAGCCGGAAGCTGCGGCCGAGCCCGAGCCGGAGGCGGCGGCTGAGCCCGAGGCCGAGGCGGCACCCGGCGAACCAATCGTCGACGTCGAGGCCGAGCCCGGAGCGTCGCCAGAAGAAACTGACCAAGAAGCCGCGCCGGACGAGGAAGCCGGCGCATAAGGAGGAACCATGCCCACCACCCAGGAGTGGATCGACGAGCTCAAGTCAATCTCGGTGCTCGAGTTGTCCGAGCGCATCAAGGCGCTCGAGGAGGCCTTCGGCGTGTCGGCCACCGCGGTCGCGGCGGCGGCCCCGGCGGCCGCGGCGGCGGCGGACGGCGCCGGTGAGGAGGCCGAGGAGCAGACCGCCTTCGACGTGGTCCTCCAGGCAGCCGGCGACAAGAAGATCCAGGTCATCAAGGTCGTGCGCGCGGCCACCGGCCTGGGCCTCAAGGAGGCCAAGGCGCTGGTCGACGAGGCGCCCAAGCCGATCAAGGAGGGCATCGACCGCGCCGAGGCCGACAAGCTCAAGGCCGACCTCGAGGAGGCCGGCGGAACGGTCGAGTTGAAGTAACGGATTGGGGGTGTGATGGATTTGGGTCTGATGTTGCGACCGAATCCATCACACCGGTTTCGGATACGGTTGCCGCGTGGGCACCTGGCAGCTGGAGGCCATGTCAGTACCGGTCGGCGGCACTCGCTCGCTCGAGGTCGTGCTGGCCGGGCCGCCGGACGGCGCCGCGCTGTTCTCGCATCACGGCACGCCGGGCGCCGCGGAGGTGTTCGACCCGCTGGTCGAGGTGGGCGCCGAGCGGAACCTGCGCCACATCACCTACGGGCGGCCCGGCTACGGCGACTCGGGCCGCCAGCCCGGGCGCACGGTGGCCAGCTGCATCGAGGATGTGGTCGCGGTGGCCGACGCGCTGGGCTACGAGCGCTTCTACTCGGTGGGAAGCTCCGGGGGCGGCCCGCACTCGATCGCCTGCGCGACGCTCCTGCCCGGCCGGGTGATCGCCGCCGCCGCGATCGCATCACCGGCGCCGGTCGGCGCGGAGGGGCTCGACTGGACCGCGGGCATGGGCCAGGAGAACGTGACCGAACTGGCGGCGTCGCACGGGCCTGACGCCGAGTTCCAGGCCTATCTGGAGGACCAGGCGCGGTCGATGCTGGAGAGCTCCGGCGAGGAGATCGTGGCCGTGCTCGGGGACGTGGTCGCCGAGGTCGACCGGCGCGCACTGAGCGGGGAGCTCGGCGAGTTCATCGCCCGGGAGCTCGCCCATTCGATGACCAGCGGCGTCTGGGGATGGTTCGACGACGACCGGGCGATCCTCGGCGACTGGGGCTTCGAGCTGGGTGCGGAGCACGCCCCTCTCTCGGTCTGGCACGGCGGGCAGGACCGCTTCGTCCCGGTCGCGCACGGGCAGTGGCTGGCCCGGCGCCTGGGCGCGCAGGCCCATCTGCGCCCCGACGACGGGCATCTGTCGCTCTCGCTGAGCGCCTACGGCGAAATCCTCGACGTCCTGCTCGAGTCCTGACGAATCTTTGAGGAGCGCGCGGTCCCCCGTAGACTGCACGCTCCAGTTGGGCCATCGACCTGCTGACCGGGGGGTTGCCCGCGGGTGAAAACGGAGACCGCACGAAGCGATTCCTACGTCCCGCGCATGCTGCTCGGGCGGCTGGCCAGGCCCGGCGGCGATCTCGTCGAGACGCTCGAGGGGACGATGGTTTTCGCCGATGTGTCGGGCTTCACTCGCCTGTCCGAGCGGCTGGCTCGCAAGGGCAAGGAGGGCGCCGAGCATCTCGTCGACGCGATCAACGCGTGCTTCTCGGCCCTGCTGGCCGACGCCTACGAGCGCGGCGGCTCGCTGCTCAAGTTCGGCGGCGACGCGATGCTCCTGTGGTTCGCCGGGGACGGGCACGCCGTGCGGGCGTGCGCCTCGGCGAGCGCGATGCGCCGCACGCTGCGCGAGGTGGGGCGGATCCGCGCCGGCGGCAGCGAGGTCGTGCTGCGGATGTCGGTCGGCGTCCACAGTGGTTCCTACGCGATGTTCCTGGTCGGCGGCTCGCATCGCGAACTCGTGATCGGCGGTCCGGCCAGCACCGCGGTGGTGACCATGGAGGGCCTGGCAGGCGCCGGGCAGATCCTGGTCAGCCCCGAGACCGCGGCGATGCTGCCGCGCAGTTGCCTGGGCGCCCAGGTCGAGACGGGCATATTGCTTGCCCGTTCGCCGGCGGCGGCGGACTGGATCGTGGCCGCGGAGGGGGCGATGCCCTCCGAGGAGGCGATCGCGGTGTGCCTGCCGGCGATCGTGCGCCCGCACCTGCTCGGCGGTCATGCCGCGCCCGAGCACCGCACCGCCTCGGTCGCGTTCCTGCAGTTCACCGGGCTCGATCGGATGATCGCCGACCGTGGCGCCGAGGCGGTGGCCGGCCGGCTCGACGAGCTCGTGCGCGTGGTCCAGGACGCGTGCGATCGCTACGAGGTGTGCTTCCTGGACTCCGACATCTCAGCCGACGGAGGCAAGATCCGCCTCAGCGCCGGCGCCCCGCGCGCGGTCGGCGATGACGAGGAGCGGATGCTGCTGGCCTTACGGCAGATCATCGAGGCCGATCCGCCGCTGCCCGTGCAGGCGGGGGTCAACCGCGGCCCGGTGTTCACCGGCGAGGTCGGTCCGGACTATCGGCGCTGGTACGCGGTGATGGGCGACACCGTGAACCTGGCCGCGCGGGTCATGGGCAAGGCGCCCGCCGGCCGCCTGTACGCCACGCGCGACGTCCTGCGCCACGCCCGGGTTCGCTTCAGCCAGACGGAGGTCGGCCCGTTCAAGCTCAAGGGCAAGGCCCGGCCGGTGCAGGCCTGGGACATTGGTCCGCCGATGCGCTCGGCCGGCGACCAGGCCGCCCGGCCGGCGCTGCCGCTGGTCGGCCGGCGGTCGGAGCTCGAGCGCTTGCAGGCGGCGATTGCGGACGCGCGCCGCGGCGCGGGCTCGGTGCTCGAGCTGGTCGGCGAGACCGGCAGCGGGAAGTCGCGCCTGCTGGCCGAGGCCCGGAAGCTCGGCGAAGGCATGGCGGTGCTGCGCTCGACCTGCGAGGTGGTCACGCGCGAGACGCCGTACTTCGCGTGGCGCGAGCTGCTCCGTCAGCTGCTCGGCGTCGAGTGGGACGATCCGGCCGAGCGCGTGCGAGAGCGGCTCGAAGCCGAGGTCCGCGACAACCACGCGGACCTGCTCCCCTGGCTGGCGCTGATCGCGATCGTGGTCGACGTGGAGGTGCCGGCGAGCACCGAGGTGTCGCAGCTCGCGCCGGACGCCCGCGCCGCGAAGCTCCGCGAGGTCGTCCTGCAGTTCCTCGGTCGGGCGCTGGTCGTGCCGACGATCGTCGAGGTCGAGCACGGCCATCTGATGGACGCCGCGTCCGCGGCGCTGTTCGAGGCGCTGGCCCAGGAGCTCGAGTCCTCGTCGTGGATCGTGCTCCTCACCCGTCAGGACGCGCCAGGCGGTCCGTCGCTGCCCGGCGGCGCGGAGGCCCGGATCGAGCTTGGGCCGCTGGCCGCCGAGGACATGCGGACGCTGGCGCTGTCCACACCGGAGGCGGCGCAGGTGCCTCCCCACGTGGTGGAGCTCGCGGTGGAGCGCTCGGGGGGCAGTCCCGAGTTCCTGCTCGACCTGCTCGCGGCCGCCGCCGCCGGCGACCGGGACGAGCTGCCCGAGAGCGTCGGCGCCGCCACCATGGCCCGGATCGACTCGCTCGACCCGCCCGATCGGGCGGTCGTGCGCCGTGCCGCGGTGCTCGGGATCAACTTCCACCCCCGCCGGTTGGCCGACGTGCTGGCGGCGGATGAGGCGCTGCCCGAAGACGGGTTCTGGGATCGGCTGTCGGGCGTGTTCGCCCGCGAGCCGGACGGGCATGTTCGCTTCAAGCGGCCCGCGATCCAGGAGGTCGCCTACGCGAGCCTGCCGTTCAAGCTGCGACGTGAGCCTCCATATGGCGGTCGGGTCGCGGTTGGAGCACGACGCGGGTCGCGAGCCGGATGCCGACCCGGCCATCCTGTCCCATCACTTCTCGCTGGCCGGCGACTACGGACGCGCCCACCGGTACGCGATGGCCGCCGCGCGGCGCGCCACCGAGCGCTTCTCGCACGCCGACGCCGCGCGGCTGTACCGGCGGGCGATCGAGGCCGGTCGGGCGGAGGGGGCCGGCGCGGACGGCCTGTCGCTCGCCGATGCCTGGGAGCAGCTCGGGGACGCCTTGCGCAACGTCGGCGAGCCGGCTGCGGCCGCGAAGGCGCTCACCGAGGCGCGGCGGCTCGTGCCCGGCGACCCGCATCGCGCAGGCCCGGCTGTGCCACCGCCACGCCGAGGTCGCCGAGCGCAGCGCGGCGCTGACCGCGGCGGTGCGGTGGCTGATGCGCGGATTCCGCTCGATCGAGGGCGGTGGAGGCACGGAGGCAGCGGCGTGGCGGGCGCGGATGCGCGTCGCACCTCGGCGGCATCCGCAATGGTCAGGGCACGCTGGCGGCAGGCGATCTCCAACTGCCGGCGAAGCGATCGCTGAAGCCGAGGCCGTCGGCGAGCTGAGCGCGCTCGCGCACGCCTGCTACGCGCTCGACCTGGCGCTCTGTCGAGTCGGCCGTGCCGAGGAGGCGACGCAACTCGTGGCGGGCGCTGGAGATCTACGAACAGGTGGGCGATCCCGGAGCACGAGTTTCGCGTCTCAACAACCTCGGGAGCGATCGCTTACTGGGACGGCCGCTGGG
Source organism: uncultured Solirubrobacterales bacterium (assembly GCA_963841535.1). Classification (GTDB taxonomy): domain Bacteria; phylum Actinomycetota; class Thermoleophilia; order Solirubrobacterales; family Solirubrobacteraceae; genus Palsa-465. The sequence goes on from CAWJDF010000009.1 coordinate 366,600, forward strand.
ACGAGGCGGTCGAGCTGTATCGCCGCGCGGCAGCGTGCGCGCAGCGCGCCGGCAGGCCGGCAGATGCCGCGATGTCAGACTCGCAACATCGGCGAGATCCTGTCCGATCAGGGTCATCTCGACGATGCCGAGGCACACTTTCGGCGCGCGCGACGGGTGTTGAGCGCGACGGGCGACCGGCAGTGGGTGGCGTTACGCCGACGCGTTGTTGGCTCGGCTGACCGTGCGTCGCGGGGAATACGCGGAGGGCCTCGCAATGCTCGAGGCCGCGGGGGCGGATCTCCGCAGGTTCGGAATGGACGCTTACGCCGATCTCGCCCAGGCGTGGATCGCCGAAGCCGAGGCGTTCGGGGGCGATCCATTCCGGGCGATGGACCTCGCGAGCCGAGCAGCTTCGGGCGAACGATCGGGAGCGGCCGCTGCTTACCCGCATGGCCGGGATTGCGCTCGCGCGGCTGGGCGAGCAGCAAGGCCGCGATGCGTGAGCTCGAGCACTCACTTCGGACGGCACGTGCGCGTGGCGCCGATTACGACATCGCCGCGACGATCGATGCCATGGCAGCGATCGACGGCGCCGATTCGGCAGCTGCTGCGCGAGCGGGACGAGATCCTCGGAGCGGCTGAAGATCAGCCGGCTGCCGACGCCCGCGCTGATGGCCGCCGTGTGAGGGCCGCGCTCAGGGCGACCCTCACACCGATTAAGCGTCTACCGAGCCGATCATCGGGTCGCCGGGGAGACCCGCCGGGATCGTCACAACCGCCACAGCGTCCACGCCGTTGGGGCTGTCCGGGTTCTCCTGAGTGGTGATCGACTGGACACACGGCGTGACGAGGTTGGTGTCCCCGACCGTGCACCGCGCCAGCAGTCCGACGAACCCTCGCGTCCCGTCGGGGAGCGTGCCCGCCGGCGCCTGCTCGGGCTGGCCGTCCGAATTGAGCGACACGAACTCGTACGGCGCGCCGAAGCACACCTGGAATCCGTCGGACGTGGTGCCCTTGACCGTCCACGTAATGGTCTTGGCGCGGTCGAACGTCTCGTTGTCGTTCGGCTGCACGACGAACTCGTACCAGTCCGCACTGGCCTCGGGCGGTGTGTAGTTGGCACAACCCGGGTCAGCGTCGGGATTGCTACCGGGGCCGTCCATCGGCGTGCCGACATCGACCGACTCGGTCAGCGTTGCGTCCGTGGCGCCGCTGCCGACGTCGACTTGGAGCGAGCCGCTGTTGCTGGTGATCGTGTTCGTGCACGTTGTGCCGGTCGGGCACGACGTCGCGGTGTCGTTTTCGTTGAACGAATCCGACGTGGAGTTCGTGAGCCCTGAGCCTCGATGCCGTCAGCGTGTAGCCGTTGTTGGGCTTATCGAGCGTCAGGTCGTTGAACGTGGCCACGCCGTGCACGGCGTTCCGAGTCAACGTGCCCCCGAGGGTCGCGCCGCCGGGGTTGTTGCCGAGCGCGATCGTCACCGGTGCCGAGGAGTCGACCGTGTTCCCGCTGGAGTCGACGATGTCGACGGTGATCGGCGGTCCCGAGGAGTCGTTCGGGTTGCCGGTGATCACGTCGCTGACGAGCGCATCGTCGGGCTGCGTGTCGAACGCGAGCGCGCTCCCCGTGGCGCAGGTGACGGGGGTGGTCAGGCCGCTGTGTGCCTCGTCGAGGCGCAGGAGCGCCGGACGGAACCCTCCGGTGGCCGCCACCGTGAACCACCGGTTGAACGGACTCTTACAGCGCGAGGGCGCGATCGCCCTGACCGACACGTGCACGGTCTTGCCCGACCCGATGTTGACGCGGTCGAGCAGGACGATGTTGAACAGCACGTAGACGTGTCCGCTGGTGCCCGCCGGCAACGACGCGCCGGTCACCCTGAATCCGAGCGGCGGCGTGATCGCCGCCGAGGCCAGCCCTACCCCGGGCGACGACGTGTTGGCCAGCGCCACGTCGAAGGTCGTGGATTGGCCTGCCGGCGCGCTCGCCGGCGAGATATTGGCGGTGTAGGAGTACTTGACGATCCCTCCTCCGGCCAGCGCCGACGAGGCCGTGGCCGCGAGCGTCGCGCACGCCACCACTGCTCCCACAGCCAGAGATCGCGCCAGCCGCGCGCCTCGGGCTCTTCCATACCGCATATGTACCCCCTCATCTGAGGTCCTCCGAGCGCCCCATGCGTCCCGGTCCAGCGTGGCACCTTATCGACTGACCCGGCCAATAGGCAAGAAAGCGGTCTTCGGCGGCCGAGGGGTGGCCGCGGGCCTCAGGCGCGATGATGAGAGATTGCATGCCCCCCTTACACTGCGTCCAGGTGGCGGCGTCGGGGGGCGCTTGGACGAGGCTCTGAACGCTGGTGCAATCGGAAACCGGGACGCTCGCTCCGTACGTGCCCAGGGCGGTGCTCGCTCGCCTGGCGCGCCCGATCGACGTTCTGTCCGAGTCCGTGGACTGCACGATGGTGTTCGCGGACGTGTCGGGCTTCACCCGCCTGTCCGAGCGGCTGGCCCGTCGGGGGGAGGAGGGCGCCGAGCAGTTGGTCGACGCGATCAACACCTGCTTCACGGCCCTGCTGGCCGAGGCCTATGGCCGGGGCGGCTCGCTGCTGAAGTTCGGCGGCGACGCGATGCTGCTCCTGTTCTACGACCAGGAGGAGGGGCAGCAGCATGCCGTCCGCGCGTGCTGCGCGGCCGCCGCGATGCGGCGCCGGTTGCGTGACGTGGGCCGGATTCACGCCGGGGACAGCAACGTCGTGCTGCGGATGTCCGTCGGCGTGCACACCGGCGCGTACCCGATGTTCGTCGTCGGCCAATCGCATCGCGAGGTCGTGATCGCCGGGCCGGCGGCGAGCACGGTGGTCGCGATGGAGGGAGCCGCCTCGTCGGGCCAGATCCTGATGAGCGCCGATACCGCGCGGCAGTTGCCTCGCGGCTCGGTGGGCCGAGGTGTAGGCCCCGGACTGCTGCTCGGTCGGACGCCCCCCGACTGTGCGTGGGTGCCCCCGGCCGGTCTCCCCAGCCCGCCCCCCGAGGTCGTCGCCAGCTTCATTCCGGCCGAGGTGAGGGCCCATCTGCTCAGCGGATCGGCGGGTCCCGAGCATCGCACCGCGACCATCGCGTTCCTGCAGTTCGGCGGTCTCGACGAGGTGCTGGTCGGGGCCGGGCCGGCCACGGCGGCGCGGCAACTGGACGAGCTGATCCGTCTGGTCCAAGAGGCGTGCGAAAGCTACGAGGTGTGCTTCCTCGACTCCGACATCGCTCTCGACGGCGGCAAGATCCGGTTGAGTGCCGGCGCCCCGCGCGTGGTGGGCGACGACGAAGAGCGCATGCTGCTCGCGCTGCGCCAGATCGTCGAGGCTGGGCCGCCGTTGCCGCTGCAGGCCGGCGTGCATCGAGGGCCGGTGTTCACGGCGCCGGTCGGTCCGGCGTACCGGCGGTGGTACGCCGTGATGGGAGACACCGTGAACCTCGCGGCTCGGCTCGTGGCCAAGACGCCGGCCGGGCACATCTACGCCACCCGGGAGGCCCTGCGAGGGGCGAAGACCCGATTCGAGCAGACCGCGCTCGAACCATTCCCCGTCAAGGGCAAGTCTCGGCCCGTCCAGGCGTGGGACGCTGGCCGGCCGCTCCGCGGCGCCTCGGACGCCGAGATCCGGATGGAGCTGCCGCTCATCGGTCGCGAGCCCGAGCTCGAGCAGCTGCGCTCCGCGATCGCCGCCGCCCGGCGCGGCTCGGGAACGCTGATCGACGTGGTAGGCGAGACCGGGAGCGGCAAGTCGCGGCTGATGGCCGAAGCCGTCAGGTCCGCCGAGGGCATGGTCCACCTTCGGGCGACCTGCGAGGTATACACGCGCGACACGCCCTACCACGCGTGGCGAGATCCGCTCAGAGCCCTGCTCGGGCTGAGCGGGGACGAGCCGGCTGAGATCGTGGTGGCGCGCCTGGAACGGGAGATCGAGGCCGCCGCGCCCGACCTGCTGCCCTGGCTCGGGCTGATCGCGATTGTGCTCGACGTCGAGGTGGCGCCCTCGGCGGAGCTCGGACAGGTGGCGGCGACGTCCAGCGCGGCCAAGCTGCACGAGGTCGTACTCGGCTTCCTCGGCCGGGCCCTGGTCGTCCCGACGATCTTGGAGATCGAGCAGGCGCACTTCATGGACGCCGCCTCGGCCGCCCTGTTCGAGGCGCTGGCGCGAGAGCTCGAGTCCTCCTCCTGGGTCGTGCTGGCGACGCGCCGCGACGTGTCCGGTGGCCTCGATCTGCCGAGCGGAGCGCAAGGCCGGATCGAGCTGGGTCCGCTGCCGGTGGCGGACGTCCGGGCGCTGGCGCTGGCCACGCCGGAGGCGGCGCGGGTGCCTCCGCATGTGCTCGAGCTTGCTGTGCAGCGATCCGGGGGCAGCCCAGAGTTCCTGCTCGACCTGCTCGCCGCGGCCGTGGCCGGTGATCGCGACCGGCTGCCGGACAGCGTCGGCGCGGCCACGATGGCCCGCATCGACGCACTCGCTCCGGAGGACCGTGACCTGGTTCGACGCGCGGCGGTGCTGGGCTTGGCGTTTCAACCACGGCGTCTGGCGGACGTGATCGCCCCACATGTGCCGGTACCCGACGATCATGTCTGGGAGCGGCTGTCCAGCGTGTTCGCCCGCGAGTCGGGCGGCCAGGTGCGCTTCCGCCAGCCGGCGCTGCAGGAGGTGGCCTACTCGAGCCTGTCGTTCAAGCTGCGCCGCGAGCTTCACCGAGCGGTGGCGCTCAGGCTGGAGGAGGAGGCGGACGGCGCGCGAGACGCCGATGCCGCCGTGCTGGCCAACCACTTCGCGCTGGCCGGCGATCATGTACGCGCTCAGCGCTACGCGATCACCGCGGCAAAGCGGGCCACGGAGCGCTTCGCCCACGCCGACGCGGTGCGGCTCTACCGGCGGGCGATCGACTCGGGGCGGCTGTCCAAGCTCGCGGGCGACGCACAGCTGCTCGCCGACGCGTGGGAGCAGATGGGGGATGCGCTCAGGTCGATAGGTGAGCCGGCGGCGGCCAGCCGGGCCCTCACCCAGGCGCGTCGCCTCCTGCGCGATGATCCGGTGGCGCACGCCCGCGTGTACCTGCGCCACGCGGAGGTGGCCGAGCGCAGCGACGCGCTGATCGGGGCGGTCAGGTGGCTGAAGCGCGGGCTGCGCGTCCTCGATGCGCTCGACGATCCGGATGCCGTGGCCCTGCGAGCGCGCATGCGCGCGTACCTCGGCGGCATCCGGAATCGGCAGGGTCGCTGGGAGGAGGCCATCTCGGCCTGTCGACAGGCGATCGCGGAAGCCGAAGCGGTCGGGGCGATGAGCGCCCTGGCCCACGCCTCGTCCGGGCTGGACTGGGCACTGGTGGAGTCGGGACGCCGCCAGGAAGCCACCCATTCGTGGCGAGCCCTCGAGATCTACGAGGAGTTGGGCGACCTCGAGCACGAGTCTGTGGTGCTCAACAACCTCGGGATGTTTGCCTACTTCGATGGCCGATGGGACGACGCGATCGGTCTATACCGCCGCGCGGGGGCATGCGGCGAACGCTCGGGCCGCCCGGCCGACGTCGCCTTCACCGACTGCAACATCGGCGAGATACTGTCCGACCAGGGCCGCCTCGATGAGGCTGGGACGAGCCTGAAGCGGGCGCGTCAGGTGTGGAGCGCCACGGGCGAGCGGCAGTCGGTCGCGTTCGTCGACGTTCTGCTGGCGCGGCTGGCCGTGCGCCGCGGCGATCGCGACGAGGCGGTACCCCTGCTCGAAGCGGCGGAGGCCGAGCTGCGGAAGTTCAACGTCGATGCGTACGCGGACTTCGCCTGGGCGCTGATAGCGGAGGCGGAGGCCCTGGTCGGCGACCCGGCGCGCGCAATCGACATCGCCGGTCGTGCCCTGGAGGCGGCGGATCGCGAGCGCCCGCTGCTCAAGCGGGTCGCCGGGATCGCCCTGGCCCGCCTCGGGCTGCCCGACGCCGCGCGAGCCGAACTGACCGGCGCCCTGGCCGCGGCTCGCGAGCGCGACGCCGACTACGACATCGCGGCGACGATCGACGCGCTCGACCGCCTCGGCGACGCCGATGCGGACATGCGACGCGAGCGAGACGAGATCCTGGGCCGCCTGAAGATCACCGGGCTGGCGACGCCCGACCTGCAGGCTGCCGTCAGGCGCGACCCCAAGGGTCGCCGGACTCCGGGATCTGGATCTTCATGAGCACGTCGGGGCCGGACTGACCCGCCGCGCCCGGGCGCTTGGTCACGCTCGAGATGCATGGCGGCTTCCCGTATGAGCAGCGCGGAAGCAGCCCAATGAACCCGGTCGCGCCGGTGGGCAGCTTGGCGGCCCGCGCCATGTGGCCCGAGGCGGTCCTGAAGTCGTACGCCGCACCGAGGCAGAATCCGATCCCCTGCATGCGGGCGTTCCTGATCTTGTAGCTGACCACGTCGACCACGGGCGTGGTGGGGGTGGTGGGGGGTGGGGCCGAGCCAGGGGGAACCACGACGGAGTCGTACCAGTTGGGATCGCGGAACTGATACCGGCCGCAGGTGAGGTTGCTGCCGACGTTTACCGTCTGGCGCAGCGTCCCCGAGGCGGCGTTGGAGACCACCGCGTAGGTGCTGCTCGAGGTGACCAGGCTGGTGGAGCATGGAGGCCCACCATCACCGCACAGTGCGGCGGCCGGACACAGGACCGTTACGCCCAGACTGCTCGCCGCCGTGTCCAGCGCGACCTGCGGCCCCGACCCGGTCGGCCCTTGGAACCCCTGAGACGTCCAGCGCAGGGCCGTGCGGCCGCACTTGCGGGGCGCGGTGGCAATGATCGAGATCTGCGCCTGCTTGCCGGGCTTGAGCGAGATGCGCTGGAGCGTGAGCGTCCGGGACTGCACCTTGATCTTGCTCCGCAGCGGCGTCCCCGGCGCGGGCTGCGGCGGAGTGAACCCGGACGGCGGGGTCAGCGTCACCGAACCGAGCGTCGTGCGGGAGCTGGAGGTGTTGACGACCGTCACGCGGAACGTGGTCGGCTGGTCGGCCGTCGCGTACTCGGGCGAGAGCATCACCTTGTAGGAGGCCCCGGCGGCGGGCGTGGCGGCCGGCGTCGCGGCCGGCGCGAACAGCGTGATCGCGGCCGCGATCACGAACAGATAACCGACTCGTGGAATCCGCATACGTCCCCTCGTGAGCGTCATCTGGGCGCAGCCGGCCGCGCTGGGCCCCTTGGTGGCGAATGTATCGGCTCCCGGCCGGCCGCGGGCGAATTTTGGCGGTGGGTCCCGGGGCGGGGGCGCGGGCGTGGGCCGGTGGCGCGGTGGCAAGACCGTTCGCAGCCGTGCCTAGGGAGGGGTTGCCGGAAACTGCGGGAGTCCCTACACTGCTCGCGTCAGCCAATAGCCGTAGCCGCCCAAGTACAGCGGCGCCGCGCCACATACGCGGCGATCCGAGGGCGGGGTCCGTGAGAGCTGAGCGTCCCTCCACAGGGCATCGTTGCCCTGTGCTATCTTTGATGGTCGCGCTTCGTGGGGAGTACGTGCCTCGAGAAGCGCTGACCTGCCTCCCTCTCGACCGTTTCCGAGGAGTCGCCGTCTTGGCAACCGCTCACGCCCCCCGGACGCGCCGGAGCTTCGCGCGTCTGAACAAGGTCCTTGAAGTCCCCAACCTCATTGATATCCAGCGCAAGTCCTTTGAGTGGCTGACCGACCCCGATGGTGGCGGCCTGCGCGAGACGATCGACGACATCTCGCCGATCGAGGACTACACCGGCAACCTCGCCGTTCAGTTCGGCGACTTCATCTTCGACGAGCCGGTCGCCGACCTCGAGCAGTGCCGCGAGAAGGACCTGACCTTCGCGCGACCGCTCACCGTCACGGTCGCGTTCATCAATCGGGAGACCGGCGAGATCCGCGAGCAGTCGGTGTTCATGGGCGACTTCCCATGGATGACCGAGCGCGGCACGTTCATCATCAACGGCACCGAGCGCGTGGTGGTCACCCAGCTTGTCCGCTCGCCGGGCGCCTACGTGATGGAGCCCAAGGACCGCGAGAAGCAGGTGTTCATCGCGAACCTGATGCCCGCGCGCGGGTCGTGGCTCGAGCTCGAGATCGACAAGAAGGGCCGCGTCTACGTCCGCATCGACCGCAAGCGCAAGCTGCCGGTCACCGTCCTGCTGCGCGCGATGGGCTACGCCTCTGACGAGGAGATCCTCAACCTCTTCGACAACTCGCTCTACATCCGCCTGACCCTCGACTCCGACCCGGAGATGGTCCGCAGCGAGGAGGGCTCGCTGATCGAGCTGTTCAAGAAGCAGCGCCCGGGCGAGCCGCCCTCGGTCGACGCCGCGCGCTCTCTGCTCAACCAGCTGTTCTTCGATCCCAAGCGCTACGACCTCACGCGCGTGGGGCGCTACAAGCTGAACTCGCGCCTGGGCCTCGACATCGACCTCGAGACCCGCACCCTGACCCACGACGACATCATCGCGCTGGTCAAGGAGCTCATCACGCTGCCGCGGCTCCTCGGCATGCCCGAGGACGACGGCGTGGACACAAAGGACTACGCCGCGGAGGCGCTGGCCATGCCGCGCGAGCCCATCCAGGACCACCTGGACGAGTACGAGCACTTCGGCAACCGCCGCCTGCGCACGGTCGGTGAACTGATCCAGGAGGCCTTCCGGATCGGCCTGTACCGCATGGAGCGCGTGGTGCGCGAGCGCCTGACCACCGAGGACGCCGACACGATCACGCCTCAGACGATCGTGAACATCCGCCCGGTCGTGGCCGCGCTCAAGGAGTTCTTCGGCTCCTCGCAGCTCAGCCAGTTCATGGACCAGACGAACAGCCTCGCCGGCCTCCGGCACCGGCGTCGTCTGTCCGCCCTCGGCGCCGGCGGTCTGACCCGCGAGCGCGCCCCGATCGAGGTGCGCGACGTACACCCGACGCACTACGGCCGCATGTGCCCGATCGAGACCCCCGAGGGTCCGAACATCGGCTTGATCGGCTCGCTCTCCTCCTACGCGGAGGTTTCCGAGCACGGCTTCGTGACCACGCCGTACCGCGTGGTCAAGGGCGGCAAGGTCACCGAAGAGATTCTCCACCTGGACGCCACCCAGGAGGAGGAGCGGATCATCGCCCAGGCCAACACCCCGGTCGACGACAAGGGCGACCTGGTCGGCGACGAGATCGTGTGCCGCACCCAGGCCGGCCAGTACGTGTCGGTGCCGGCCGACGAGGTAGACCTGATCGACGTCTCACCCGAGCAGATCTGGTCGGTGACGACCGCGATGATCCCGTTCCTCGAGCACGACGACGCCAACCGGGCGCTCATGGGCTCGAACATGCAGGCCCAGGCGGTGCCGCTGCTGGTCACCGATGCGCCGCTGGTCGGCACCGGGATGGAGCGTCGCGCGGCGATCGACACCGGTGACGTGGTGGTGGCGCGCAACGACGGCACCGTGTCCTACGTCGACGCCGAGCAGATCGTCGTCGACCAGGAAAGCGGCGGCTCCGACGAGTACCTGCTCCAGAAGTTCATGCGCTCCAACCAGGGCACGCTGATTCACCAGAAGCCGATCGTCGACGTGGGCGCCAAGGTCGCCGACGGCGACGTGCTGGCCGACGGCTCGGCCACCGACTCCGGTGAGATGGCGCTCGGCAAGAACCTGCTGGTCGCCTTCATGTCCTGGGAGGGCTACAACTTCGAGGACGCGATCATCCTGTCCCGGCGGATCGTCAAGGACGACGAGCTCACCTCGATCCATATCGAGGAGTACGAGATCGACGCGCGCACGACCAAGCTCGGCGACGAGGAGATCACCCGCGACATTCCGAACCGCTCGGAGGAGTCCCTACGCAACCTCGACGACCGCGGCATCGTCCGCATCGGCGCCGAGGTTGGGTCGGGCGACCTGCTGGTCGGCAAGGTCACGCCCAAGGGCGAGACCGAGCTGACCGCCGAGGAGAAGCTGATCCGCGCGATCTTCAAGGAAAAGGCGCGCGAGGTCCGCGACACCTCGCTCAAGGTGCCCCACGGCGAGGGCGGCGTCGTGATCGACGTCAAGACGTTCAGCCGTGACGAGGGCGACGACCTGCCGCCCGGCGTCAACGAGCTGGTCCGCGTGTTCGTGGCCAAGAAGCGCAAGATCGCCGAGGGCGACAAGCTGGCCGGCCGGCACGGCAACAAGGGCGTGATCTCGAAGATCGTCGACGTCGAGGACATGCCGTTCCTGGAGGACGGCACCTCGGTCGACGTGATCCTCAACCCGCTCGGCGTGCCGAGCCGCATGAACCTGGGCCAGATCCTCGAGACCCACCTCGGGTGGGTCGCGGCGAACGGCTGGTACGACGACGGCTCGAAGGCCTACCAGGAGTCCCACGACGATGGCGGCAAGGTGTACGTCGCCACGCCGGTGTTCGACGGTGCCACCGTCAAGGACGTGGACGAGGCGCTCGTGCGCTGGCAGGACGAGCACGAGGGCCGCATCAGGATGGATGTCGACAAGCGCCGGCGCGAGGGCGATCAGGCCTCGGGCAAGACCACGCTGTTCAACGGCCGCACCGGCGAGCCGTTCGAGGAGCAGGTGACGATCGGCTACATGTACATCCTGAAGCTGCTGCACCTGGTCGACGACAAGATCCACGCCCGCTCCACCGGCCCCTACTCGCTGGTCACCCAGCAGCCGCTGGGCGGCAAGGCGCAGTTCGGCGGCCAGCGCTTCGGCGAGATGGAGGTGTGGGCGCTCGAGGCCTACGGCGCGGCGTACACCCTCCAGGAGATGCTCACGATCAAGTCCGACGACACGGTCGGGCGGGTCAAGGCCTACGAGGCGATCGTCAAGGGCGAGAACATCGCCGAGCCCTCGATTCCCGAGTCGTTCAAGGTCCTGCTCAAGGAGATGCAGTCGCTGGCGCTCGACGTCAACGTCGTCTCCGAGGAGGGCGAACGGGCGGAGATGCGCGAGGAGGACGACGACCTCCTGCGTGCGGCCGAGGAGCTCGGGATCGACCTGAGCGGCGTGCGGGCCACCGACGGCGCGGCCGCCGACGAGGCGACCGAGCACGAAGGTGAGACCGTCGAGGCCTCCGAGGAGGAGGTCGAGGAGGAGGATCCCGACCTCGAGCCCGGTGAGGACCTCGAGGAGGAGGACTTCTCCAACGGCGACGACCCGATGATCGACGAGGACGTTCCCGCCGGCGACGCAGAAGGCGTACTGGAGGAGGACGAAGCCTGACGGCCAGGCCTCGTCCCCTCCGCTCACGACAGATTTCTAGATAGAGACACCAAGAAGGGATCGATTTGATCGACATCAACAATTTCGACGCGATCGAGATCGGCCTGGCCTCCTCCAAGCAGATCCGCTCCTGGAGCTCGGGCGAGGTCACCAAGCCGGAGACGATCAACTACCGCACGCTCAAGCCCGAGAAGGACGGCCTGTTCTGCGAGCGCATCTTCGGTCCGACCAAGGACTGGGAGTGCTACTGCGGCAAGTACAAGCGCGTCCGTTACAAGGGCATCGTCTGCGAGCGCTGCGGCGTCGAGGTCACGCGGTCGAAGGTTCGCCGTGAGCGGATGGGCCACGTCGACCTGGCCGCGCCCGTGAGCCACATCTGGTTCTTCAAGGGCGTGCCGAGCCGCATCGGCTACCTGCTCGACATGGCCCCCAAGGAGCTCGAGAAGGTCCTGTACTTCGCGGCCTCGATCGTCACGTGGATCGACGACGAGGCGCGGGCGCGCGACCTCGACAACCTCGAGGGCGAGGTCAACAAGGTGCTCGACGCGTATGCGGCCGAGAAGGAGGAGCGGATCCTCGAGCTCAAGGAGTCGCTGGCCCGCCGCGAGGAGCACCTCCAGAGCGGCAAGACCGGGCGCGACTTCTCAGACGACGACCACATGTGGGCCGAGTCGCTGGGCGTGAACATCTCCAAGCTCTCCGACGAGGAGCGCGAGAAGATGCTCAAGGACCTGCGCAAGAGCCTGCAGGCCGACATCGACGACACCGAGGCCTACATCGAGGACGCGGCCGAGCGCATGCGCCAGGTGTGGGAGCTGTTCAAGACCATGAAGCCCAAGGACGTGGTCAACGACGAGACCACCTTCCGCGAGCTCAAGGACCGCTTCGGCTCCCCGTACGGGTTCGGCGAGTACTTCCGCGGCGGGATGGGCGCCGAGGCCGTGCGCGACCTGCTCCAGCAGGTCGACCTCGAGGCCGAGGCGGCCGATCTCCAGGATCAGGTCAAGACGGCCAAGGGCCAGAAGCAGGCCCGCGCGGTCAAGCGGCTGAAGGTCGTCTCCGCGTTCCTGCACTCCGGCAACAAGCCCGAGATGATGATCCTCGAGGCGGTCCCGGTGATCCCGCCGGAGCTGCGCCCGATGGTCCAGCTCGACGGCGGCCGGTTCGCCACCTCGGACCTCAACGACCTCTACCGCCGCGTCATCAACCGCAACAACCGCCTGAAGCGGCTGCTCGACCTCGGCGCGCCCGAGATCATCGTCAACAACGAGAAGCGCATGCTCCAGGAGGCGGTCGATGCGCTGTTCGACAACGGCCGGCGCGGCCGCCCGGTCACGGGGCCGGGCAACCGTCCGCTGAAGTCGCTGTCCGACATGCTCAAGGGCAAGCAGGGCCGGTTCCGTCAGAACCTGCTCGGTAAGCGCGTGGACTACTCGGGCCGCTCGGTGATCGTCTCCGGCCCGTCGCTCAAGCTGCACCAGTGCGGGCTGCCCAAGCTGATGGCGCTCGAGCTGTTCAAGCCGTTCATCATGGCCCGGCTGGTCGAGCGCAAGTCCGCCCAGAACATCAAGGCGGCCAAGAAGATGGTCGACTCGATGATCCCCGAGGTGTGGGACGTGCTTGAGGAGGTCATCCACGAGCATCCGGTGCTGCTCAACCGCGCGCCGACGCTGCACCGCCTGGGCATCCAGGCGTTCGAGCCGGTGCTGGTCGAGGGCAAGGCGATCCAGGTCCATCCGTTGGTCTGCCACGCGTTCAACGCCGACTTCGACGGCGACCAGATGGCGGTCCACCTGCCGCTGTCCGCCGAGGCGCAGGCCGAGGCGCGGATCCTGATGCTGTCCTCCAACAACATCCTCTCGCCCGCGCACGGGGCGCCGCTGGCGACTCCGTCGCAGGACATGGTCCTGGGTGCGTACTACCTGACGTACGGACCCGAGGGCGACGCGCTCGCGCATATCGATCCGTCCACCCACGACCCGCGTCCGCACGTCTACCGCACCGCCCAGGAGGCGGAGTGGTCCTACGAGCACGGCGTGACCAAGCTCCACGACCTGGCCGAGTACCGGCCGCACGGTCGCGAGGGCGGGCACGTGCTGACGACCGTCGGCCGGATCCTGTGGAACGACCGGATCGAGCGGGCGTTGGTCGAGGCGCTCGGCGACGGGTTTGACCCGAGCACGTACGAGTTCGTCAACCGCTCGATGAGGAAGAAGGACACGACCCGGCTCGTCGACGACCTCGTGCAGCTGTACGGGGCGCCGACGATCTCCCAGGTGCTCGACGCGTTCAAGGACGTCGGCTTCCACTTCGCCACCCAGGCGGGTGTGACGATCTCCAAGAACGATGTCCAGACGCCGCCGACCAAGGCGGAGATCCTGGCCCGCTACGACACGGAGCTCGCCGTGATCGAGGAGCAGTACGAGAACGGCGAGATCAACCAGGAGGAGCGCCACGAGGCAGTCACCGCGCTCTGGGATCGCGCCACCAACGAGGTGGGGCAGGCCCTGTACGACCACCTCGACGAGCTCAACCCGATCTACATGATGGCCAACTCCGGCGCCCGCGGGTCCTTCTCGCAGATCCGCCAGCTGGCCGGCATGCGCGGGCTGATGGCCAACCCGAAGGGCGAGATCATCGAGCGGCCGATCAAGGCCTCCTTCCAGGAGGGCCTGACCGTGCTCGAGTACTTCATCTCGACCCACGGCGCCCGCAAGGGCCTGGCCGACACGGCGCTGCGCACGGCGGACTCGGGCTACCTGACGCGGCGTCTGGTCGACGTCTCCCAAGACGTGATCATCCGCTCAGAGGACTGCGGCACCGAGGAGCACATCGACATGCCGGTGTCCAAGCTCGAGGCGGGTCCGGACAGCCGGCGGCTGCGGCCGACCGGTGAGCCCAATGGCAACCTGATCGGGCGGATCGCCGCGCAGGACATCACGACCAAGCGCGGCCGGGTTATCGTCGAGAAGGGCAAGGAGATCGACCGCGCGGAGCTGGCCGATCTCGTCGAGTCCTGGCACGACGACACCGAGAAGGGCAACGTGATCACGGTGCCCGTCCGCTCGGTGCTCAAGTGCGAGGCCCCCACGGGGATCTGCCAGGCCTGCTACGGCCGGTCGCTGGCGACGGGCAAGCTGGCCCAGATCGGCGACGCCGTCGGGATCATCGCCGCGCAGTCGATCGGCGAGCCGGGCACGCAGCTGACCATGCGGACGTTCCACACCGGCGGCGTCGCCGGCGCGGACATCACGCACGGCCTCCCGCGCGTGGTCGAGCTGTTCGAGGCGCGCAAGCCCAAGGGTCTGGCCAAGATCGCCGAGGTGGGCGGCAAGGTCTCGATCGAGGAGTCCGACAAGGCGGTCACCGTGGTGATCACCGACGACTCGGGCGAGGAGCACCGCCACACGTTCCCGCGGCGCACGCGCCTGTTCGTGGACGCCGGTCAGAAGATCGAGCCGGGCACCCAGCTCAACGAGGGGTCGCTGTACCCGGCCGAGCTGCTCGCCGTGCGCGGGCGGACCGAGACCGAGACGTACCTGGTCCGCGAGGTCCAGGAGGTCTACGTGTCCCAGGGCGTGGACATCGACGACAAGCACATCGAGCTGATCGTGCGCCAGATGATGAAGCGCGTGCGGGTCGACCAGAAGGGCGACACCGACCTGCTGCCGGGCCAGTACGTAGACCGCCAGGAGTACGGGCGCGTCAACAAGGCCATCATCGACGGTGGCGGCGAGGCCGCCCAGGCCGAGGAGATCATCCTCGGGATCACCAAGGCGTCGCTCAACACCGACTCGTTCCTGTCGGCGGCCTCCTTCCAGGAGACCACCAAGGTGCTGACCGACGCGGCGCTCGAGGGCAAGATCGACCGCCTGGTCGGGCTCAAGGAGAACGTCATCATCGGGAAGCTGATCCCGGCGGCGACCGGCCTCAAGCGCTACCGGCGGATCGAGATCGAGCCGGCCGAGCCGCTGCCCCGCGGCATGGACGACGTCGGTCTGCTCGATCACGACGACCTGGCCGCCGAGCTCGGACTCACCGACAGCGACGGACTGACCGGGTTCGGTGGGCCGGAGCCCGACCTCTCCGACCTGGAGGGCATCGGCGACGGCCGCTCCTCGCTCGGATTCGTCGACGAGCTGGCCGAGCTCGACGTCCCGGACGACGTGGACGGAGACGACTAGGCGTTCCCTGACAGCCGGCGGAGCCGCGTGAGCCGGCGATCTCGGATCGTCGGCTTCGGCTCCGCCGCGCTGCTCGTCCTGGCCGGCGCGGTGTGCGCCGCGGTGGTTGGCGGCGAGCTCGGCGAGATCCTCGCGCTGGTGCTGATCAGCCTGGGGTTCGTCGACGCGGTCAGCCTGGTGTTCCTCGAGGTGGGGCTCAGCGAGGACCGCGAGCGCGCCCGCGAGGAGGCGGTGCGGGTCCGGCGGCACGAGAGAGCGAAACGGCGGTCGCCGTCGAGGCTGGATCGGATGCGCGGGCGCCGCAGAAGACTGCGTTGAGCCGGGTGTGAACATCTGACCCAGGGGTGGATTGCCGTCCGGAGCGGCGTGGAGGACGATCGACCGGATGAGGTCCCTCCGTCGTCATCTCACCTACGCGAACGCGGCCGCGACGATCGCCCTGTTCGTTGCATTCGGAGGCACTTCGTACGCGGCGTTTTCCCTGCCCGCCGGCAGCGTCGGCACCAAGCAGCTCAAGAACGGCGCGGTGACCAAGGCAAAGCTGGCGCGGGGGGCGGTGACGGTGGTGCGAGGTGCGGCTGGGGCGACCGGGCCGCAGGGACCGATTGGGCAGCAGGGACCTAGGGGTCCCGCCACCGGTCCGGCCGGCGGAGCGCTCGCCGGCAGCTATCCGAACCCCGGCCTGGCGGCACCCGAGCCGTGGCACGAGATCGGCACTGCCAGAAACCCAGGCTTCGAACTGTGCAATGTAGTGCCGGACGTGGCATGGCAGAACAACCGGCCGGACACCGACGCGACGGCGGCCTTCTACCGGGATCCCTACGGCGTCGTCCACCTGAAGGGGTCGATCAAGTGCTCCGGCCACGCTCCCGGCGGGAGCTACAACATCTTCAAGCCTCCACCTGGTTACTTCCCCAGTCAGCTGCAGTGGTGGTCGGTGTCAGCCGACCACGGGCCGGCAACCGTCGCGGCCGAGAACTACGGCACGTTCGCCGCCGGCATCTACTTGAACGGGGCCGGGGCGGACGATCGCATCTCGCTCGACGGGATCAGCTGGCGCTGCTCGCCGTCGGGGGTCAACGGCTGCCCATAAGCCCTGGGTGGCGCCGCTTGCATTAGGCGACAAAGTCCTGCAAAGACTCGCCATCTTCGATTAGACTTGCTCCTGAGGTGGGCAGAGGACCAAGCGCGACGTCGGTTGCCGCGCTCGCGATGGCGGCGCTTCTGATCGGCTGCGGGGGCGGCCACCAGGCCAAGCCGTCCGCCGGCGGTGCGCAGGAGCGTTCATCGCCGTCCTTGCCGGCAACGCCATCGGCCACTTCGCCGGCAACGTCAGCCACGACAACGGCCACGACTTCCGCGCCGCCGCCCGCCGACGCGTACTGGCCCTTCGAGAAACTGGTGGCGAGGCTCGCGGGGCGGACGCTCGCGCTGCCGCGCGGGCCAGTGCGCCTGGACGCTGCCCTGCTCGAGTGCAACGGCGAAGGAACGCCGGTGCGGAGCAGGCGTGCCGCCGGCTGGAGTCGCTACGCGTGCACGCAGACGATGTTCCAGCGCGGCGGCGATCAGGACGTGACGTTCGGTGTTGTCATCGAGAACGCGACCCAGCTGCGAATCGTCTCTCCGCGCTACGGGTCGCAGTGATCGCCGGCCAGCTTCAGCTGATCGTCACCGGTGTGCCCACCGGCATGAGCCGCGCGAGGCGCAGGATGTCACGGTCGCGTAGGCGGATACAGCCGTGTGAGACGCGACCGGGGATCAACTGTGGCGCATCGGTGCCGTGGATGCCCACGAACCCGCCGTCGGGCCATTCGGTCAACACGCTCGAGCGTGCGCTCGTGCCAAAGGCCACGGGCCCGTAGAAGGGGCTCGCGTAAGCGGTCAGCTTGTCGCGGATATAGAACTGGCCGTGCGGCGTCGGCCATTGCGGCTGTCCGATCCCGACCGGCGCGGTGAAGACGGGGCGCCCGTCTCGCAGGAGGACTGCCCGGAGAAGGTGCAGGCTGATGACGAGGTGAGTGGTCACGAATTGGTAGCCGCTCAATGCCGATCGCCGGACCCAGCCCGTGCTGTTGTTGGGCAGTACGGGCAGGCGGACCTGGACCCACTCGACGCTACGGCGCCAGGCCGAGCCGAGCACGAGAACCAGGTTCGTGGTGCCTTCCGGTGTGAGCGTGGAGAGGGTCGCCACTTGTGCCGTGCCATCCGGCGTGCGCAGCGCCGCCACCGGACGGATCACCGGCGCCCACCGGTAAGTCGACGCTCCGTGGCGCAGCAACTGCGGTTGACCGGGGGCGAACGCCGGCCTCGGACCGACCGCGAGGCCGGTCACCCCGTTGGCGCCCAGGGCGCTGTCGCCCTGTGCGAGGCGGCCCTGGGCGTGGACGTCATGAGCCGACGTCCTGAGCAGCGGCACGGCAAGCGCCGCCGCAGCGACCGCGACGATCAGCGCGATCCGCAGGGCTCGCGTCCGGGCCATGGCGCTACCCGGTGAAGCCGGGCTTGCGCTTGGCTACCGTCGTCCATCCCGACGTCACGAAGTGCGTCGAGGCGATCAAATCCGCCATCTGGTTCTGCGGAGCCGGCTGGTCGAAAGCCGTCGTCGCGGGCAGTACGCCCACGATGTGCCGAATCCACGCGGCGTGGCGCGTCTCCACCGAGTGAAGCGTGAGGACCGCGGCCACGATCGACCGCGAATCCAGCCGGGGCGCCTGCCACTTGAGCAACGCCGCGGTCAGGTCCTCGAACGCCACCGCGGTCTTGACGAATGAAGCGTCGTTCTCGGTCACGCCTCGGTAGTCGAACGACGGGCTGCGGATCGCGTGGCTCCCCAGGAAACCCTTGATCGCCCGCACATGCGCGCGCTCGTGCGCACCCACGACCCGCGAGAAGGCAAGCGTCCTCGGCTTGACCGCCCCCAGTCGCTCGGCCTCGGTGTACATCCCCGCCTGGAGATACTCGAGCGCGAGATCGAAGCGCAGGATCGCGATGTCATTGCGCGTCAGCCCGCTCGCCGCCGATGCCTCACCGGTCGCCAGCAGCCCGGCGCCCAGCGCGCCCGCGAGGGGGGCGGCACGGAGCAACTCCCGGCGCGTCGCGCGCACCGCGTCAGCCGCCGTCTCCCGCAGGGCGCCGTCGACGTCGATCGCGGCCAGCGTGTCCACGAGATCCTCGGGAGCGATCTGCTCGCAGTCCGGTCGTGCCTGTTGGCGTTCGTCGGCCATCGGCGCCCTACCCGATGAATCCCGTCGCCTTCAACTGCGCCGTCACCGCGTTCGCGTCAAGCCCCGGATCGGCCGCGCGTGGCGCGGGCGGCTCACCCAATATGGCGCCGATCCACCCGGCGTGACGACCCTCGACCGACACGATCTCGGCCGCGTGCTCCATCGCGCCTGCGGTGAGCTTGGCTCCCTGGCCGTTGTAGGCGCTCACCCCAAGGTTCTCGAGCTGATGCGCCGTGGCACCGAACCGCTGCGCGTCGCCGGTTGCGTCGCCGAAATGGAACGAGGGGGTCGGGCCGGCGGCGTGGCCGAGCACCTTGCGAAGGAACTGGACATGGGCGCGCTCGTGTGCGCCCACCACCTGGGCGAACTCGAGCAGGTCCCCATGCAACGCACCGCGCTTCAGCGCCTCCGCGTAGAACGCCGCCTGCACCTGCTCCAACAACAGAGCGAACTGAAAGATCCGTCGATCCTGCGCGGCGGAGGGGGCCGGCTCCGACGCGGCCGGATCCCCACCAAAGAGGAGGCTGCCGGCAAGCACGGCACCCGTCCCGGCGGCCACCCGCAGGAAGGCGCCCCGTGACCGGCCGAGCCGGGCATCGATCCCGCCGTCGGTCAGGAGCTCCGCCTCCGGAATCGTCCCATTCGGCCAGTCGGCGGCTGCTGCTCCTGTTGTGGCTCGGCGACGGCGTGGAGTTCGTCCAGGGCGGTACGAGCCGCTTCCGCCACCCGCGGGGGCGCATCCTGACTCGCGCGGCGGTAAGCGGTCTCCGCGCCGGCCAGGTCGCCGCGGTGGTGAAGAAGGACTGCGAGGTTGAACGCGGCGGCAGCGTCTCCGCGCTGATCTCCCCGGCGGTATGCGGCTTCGGCGCCGTCCAGGTCGCCTCGCTCCACGAGCAAGTTGGCGAGGTTGAACGCACCGCTGGCATCGCCGCGTTCATCGGCCCGGCGGTAGGCGGCTTCCGCGCCGCCCAGGTCACCCCGTTGCTCGAGCAGCACGCCGACGTTCGACGCCCCCGCACCGTGTCCCCGCTCATCGGCGCGCCGGTAGGCCCCCTCCGCGCCCTCGAGGTCGCCTCGCTCCGCGAGCAGTCTCCCGAGGTTGAACGCTGCGGTCGCATCGCCTCTCTGATCGGCCTCTTGGTAGGCCGCTTCCGTCTCGGCGCCCGTTTCGTCGGGCTGGATGCCGAACGCGGCAGCGATGGGGTCCTGTTGCGGCTGGACGGCGCCGTCAGAGGTCTGCTCTGAGCGCTCACCGTTCGCTCGACTTACGTCGGCATCCTCCGCACGGGGTGCCGGCGCTCCGGCGGGGTGGATACGCGTCTCGGCGGCGTGGATGCGGGTCTCGGCGGCGTCGGCACGGGTCTCGGTGGGTTGGGCACCGGCCTCGGCGGGCCCACCCTGACCGGAGGCCTCCTGCGCGCGACGGTAGGCGGCCTCGGCGCCGGCTAGATCACCTTGCTGCTCGAGCACCTTCCCGAGGCTGATTGCGCCCAACGCTTCCGTGCGTCGGTAGGCCGCCTCGGCGCCGGCGTGGTCGCCCCGCTGTTCCAGCAGGACCCCGAGGTTGTACGCGCCGGCCGGATCGCCCGCCTCCTCCGCACGGCGGTAGGCGGCCTCGGCGGAAGCCGCGTCGCCCCGGCGCTCGAGCAGCACGCCGAGGCTGGAAGCGGCGCCCGGATGACCGCGCTGCGCGGCACGTCGATACGCAGCCTCTGCGCCGACCGGATCGTCATCCTCTTCGAGCAGGAGGCCGAGACGGAAGGCGGCCGCGGCGTCACCGTGCTCATCCGCGCGAACGTACGCGGCGCGCGCTCGCGAAAGGTCACCTTCCCCTTCGAGCAGGACGCCGACCTTGAGGGCGGCCCCGGTATGACCGCGCGCGTCCGCACGGGCGTACGCGCCGCGGGCGCGCGTCAGCTGCCCTTGCTGCTCGAGCAGGGCGCCAAAACGAATCGCGCCCTCGGAGTCGTTGCGGCGATCGGCGCGCCGAAAGGCGGACGCCGCCCCCTCCAGATCGCCCCGGCGCTCGAGCAGCGTGCCTAGCTGGACCGCGGCGGCAGCGTGGCCCCGCTCATCGGCCCGCCGGTAGGCGGCCTCCGCGCCGGCTTCGTCGCCCCGGCGTTCAAGCAGCATCCCGAGAGCAAAGGCCGCGGACGCTTCACCCCGGTCGTCGGCAGTGGCGTAGGCAGCCTCCGCCCCGGCCAGATCACCGCGACGCTCGAGCAACGGGGCCAGCATCGAAGCGGCGCGCGGATGCCCGCGCTCGTCGGCGCGCCGGTAGGCCGCCTCCGCATCCGCTCGGTCGTCCTTTGCCGCGAGCAGCATGCCGAGCTTGAACGCGCCGGCGGCATCGCCAAGTTCGTCGGCACGCCGGTAGGTCGCCTCCGCACCCTCCCGGTCTCCCTTCTCCTCGAGCAGCCGCCCGAGTCTCAGCGCGCCCGAGGCTTCAGCGCGACGGTAAGCAGCTTCGGCGCCGGCCAGGTCTCCTCGCTCCGCGAGGCGGGCTCCGAGCCGGAACGCTTCCCCAGCGTCCCGAGTGCCACCCGGGAGTATGTCTTCGCCGCCCTGCACGTCACCCAGTCGGTCGAGGCGTTTGCGGGCGTGGCGAGGCGCCGTGAACCGGCGGAAGAGCACGGCCGCTGTCAGGACGCCGGCGGCGATCAGGATGAGCAGCCAGATCAGCGGCAGGCCGTGGCCGCCCGCCGACGTGTGGTGCGCGGCCGGAGCGGGCCGGGATGGAGCCGTCGTCGCGGTGGTGGTGGCCGTCGTCGGCGTGGACGCGGTCGTGGTCGGTGCCGGCGCCGTCGTGGTCGGTGCCGTCGTAGTCGGTGCCGGCGCGGTCGCGGTAGGAGTCAGCGGAAAGCGCTCGGTGAGAGTTGGCCGCACCTGTCCAGTCCGCGTTGCGCCGGCCGCCGGCGATGTCGAAACGCCGGCGGCGGCGAGCAGCACGCAGACCGCGCCGCCAGTAGCCCAACGCACCGACGGCAATGTCCTCCAATTCGCCGTCGTCCACAGCCACACCCTTCAGACAATCCCCCCGGGCGACGCCAACATCCGCACCCATCGGAGCAAAGCTAGTCAATTTTCCGCCGGCATGCAAGCAAGAGCTCCGCAAACGGTGTCAAGCGGGCCGAAAGCTCGCCGCATCGGGCGATTTCTGCGTATTGTGAGCGCGCGCAAGGATCGGCGCCCGGGGCGCGCTACCTCAGCGGGTGGATCCGCCGCCGCGTGGCGGCGGCATTACGGGACCTTGCGCGTAACCGCCTTCGAATTGGAGCCGGTAGGGCGCCCTGGCCAGCAACCAGATCTATTGGACCAACATCTCCAACAACACGATCACCCACGCCAACCTCGATGGAAGCGGCGGATTCGGGACTCTTGACACGAGTCCGGTGACCCCGCGCCTGCCCGAAGGCGTCGCCATGGATCCGGCCAACGGCAAGATCTCCTGGGCGAATCTCAACGGCACCGGCGGCGGGAACCTCAACTCCGCGGGCGCGACCGCGGAGGGGCCGATCGGAGTGACGATCGATCCTGCCAGAACGGCCGTGCGATCTCGTCGGCCAACCTCGACGGTAGCGGCGGCGCGGACCTGAACATCAGCGGCTCGCCGTCGACCAACGCCAGCATGCCGGCGCTGCTCGAGGCGCCCCGGGGAGCCGGCGCGCCCTCGATCAGCCGGACCTCGAACGTGCTCTCCTGCTCGCAGGGGAGCTGGGGCTCGGACCTGAACGCTCAGCAGCTCTACCAGACGCCGCAGGGCTTCACGTACTCGTGGACCCAGAACGGGCGCCCGATCCCCGGCGCCGCCACGAGCTCGATCACCGCCACCACCCCGGGCACGTACGCGTGCACGGTCACGGCGACCAACCACGCCGGCTCGACCTCGCACACGAGCGCCGGGTCGGTCCTCGAGCCTGCATTCGCCTCGGTGCGCATCTCCACCAACGGTCCGATCGCCTTCATGACCTTCACGTGCAGGGGGAGTGGCGGGGCTGACGTGCCGGCAGGTTCGCGGTCGCCGGCCACAAGCACACGTTCCACGGCGCGCCGCACGCGGTGACCGCGCGCAAGGCCAGGCCCGGGAAGCACAAGACCGTCGTCGTGGCCTTCGGCCGTGGCTCCTACAACCTGCACGCCGGGCACAGGGCGACCGTCCGGTTCACGCTGAACGCGGCCGGAAAGCGACTGCTGGCTCGCCTCCACAAGGTGGGGAGCACGATCAACTTCGCCGCGACGTCGGGCACGCCGATTCGTAAGCGCGCGCCGACCTTCAAGTTCGGCCGGATCACCTCTCCGATCGTGTTCAGCCTCTCCTCCCGCGGGTCGTTCGCGACGGTCAAGACGCTGGCGGTCAGCCACCTGCCGGCGGGCGCCACGGTCACGGTCTCCTGCCACGGGGGCGGCTGTCGTTCACCCAGCGGAGCTTCCGGCACAGGTCTCGGGTGGACCTGGCCCCGGCCTTCGGTGGCGCACACCTCTCGCCGGGGACGCGGATCGTGGTGGTCATCAGCGCGCCCTTCGAGGTGAGTAAGGTGGCGACCTTCACGGTCCACTAGTAACCTATGTGAATCGCGATTCACACGCATGTCACCGAGCCCGCCCGTGAGGTTCTGAACCAGGCGCCGCCGCTCCAGCCGGTCAATCTGTTCGAGGTCGATCTCGCGCTCCAGGAGGGACTCGAGCGCGAGGGCGGGGCATGGGGCCTTGACCGCGCGCGCGAGGCGGGCGCGGTGGCGGGGAGCGTCGCGGCGCTCGAGCACGGGCGCCGGGCGGAGCGCAACGTGCCGATCCTGCGCACCCACGACCGCTACGGCAACCGGATCGACGAGGTGGAGCTCGATCCGTCGTGGCACTGGCTGCTGCGCGGGGCGGTCGAGCGCGAGATCCACAGCCTGCCGTGGCGCAGCCCGAGGCCCGGGGGACACGTGGTCCGGGCCGCGCTGTTCATGCTGTGGAGTCACACCGACGCGGGTGTGATGTGCCCGGTGTCGATGACCTACGCGGCGGTGCCGGCGCTCCGCGACGGCGCGCCCGAGATCGCCGCTGAGTGGGAGCCGCGGCTGACTCTTCCCGACTACGACGCCGGGGCGCTGGCCGGGATGGCGATGACCGAGCGCCAGGGTGGATCCGACGTGCGGACCAACATCACGCAGGCCGAGCCGGTCGGCGACGGGCACTATGAGCTGCACGGCCACAAGTGGTTCTGCTCGTATCCGCCGTGCGACGTGTTCCTCGTGCTGGCCCAGGCGCCCGGCGGGCTCTCGTGCTTCCTGGTCGAGCGCGGGCCGGGGATGGAGTTTCAGCGGCTCAAGGACAAGCTCGGAACCCGCTCGCTGCCTTCCTCCGAAGTGGAGTTCCGGGCGGCACGCGGTCGGCTCCTCGGCGAGGAGGGGCGGGGGGTGCCGGCGATCATCCGGATGGTCAACCACACCCGGCTCGACTGCCTCCTCGGCGCGGCCACCGGGATGCGGCGCGGAGCGATCGAGGCGATCCACCACGCCCGCCACCGCGCCGCGTTCGGCGCGCCGCTCGTCGAGCAGCCCGCGATGCAGAACGTGCTCGCCGACCTGGCGATCGAGTCCGAGGCGGCCACCGCGGCCGCGCTGCGGGTCGCCCGGGCGTATGACGACGCCTCCAACGGGGCGTTCCGCCGGTTCGCCACCGCGGTCATGAAGTACTGGGTGTGCAAGCGCGCCGCGCCCCACGCCGCCGAGGCGCTCGAGTGCCTGGGCGGCAACGGGTTCGTCGAGGACTCGGGGATGCCGCTGCTCTACCGGGACGCGCCCCTGAACTCGATCTGGGAGGGGTCGGGGAACGTGGCGGCCCTCGACGTGCTGCGGGCGATGGTCAAGGAGCCCGACGGCCTGCCGGCCTTCCTGGAGGAGTGCTCGCTGGCGGGCGGCGCCGACCGGCGGCTCGACGCCCACCTGGAGCGGGTGCGGCGTCGGGCGGTCGAGGTGTTCGAGTCGGGCGAGCCGCAGTTCTCGGCCCGGAGGATGGTGGAAGACCTCGCCCTGGCCTTGCAGGCGTCGCTGCTCGTGCGCAGTGCGCCGCCCACGGTCGCCGACGCGTTCTGCGCGGCCCGTCTGGCCGGCGAGGGCGGCCGGGTGTACGGGACGCTGCCCGCCGGCGTCGACGCGGCCGCGATCGTCGACCGCGCGCTGCCGGCGTGAACGTCGTCGGCGGGCGGGCGGGAACGAGTACACGCGAGCGGCTGCTGTCCGCGGCGCGCGAGCTGATCGAGACCGGCGGATATGGGTCGGCATCCGTGGTGGCGATCGCTGAGCGGACCGGCGTCGCGGCGGCCACGCTGTACCGTCACTTCCCGTCCAAGGAGGAGCTGTTCCTTGAGGTGTTTCGGGACGTGTGCGGGGGCGAGGAGCGGGCGATGGAGTCCGCCGCGGACGAAGGGGGTCCCGGCGCGGTCGCCCGGCTGGAGGCGGTGCTGGCCACGTTCGCTCAGCGGGCGCTCCAGAACCCCCGGCTGGCCTGGGCGCTGCTGGCCGAGCCGGTCGACCGTCTGGTCGACGCCGAGCGCCTGGAGTACCGGCGGAGGTATGCGGCGGTAATCGAGCGGGAGCTGCAAGCGGCCGTCGATTCCGGCGAGATCCCCAACCAGGACGTGGCGTTCACCGCGGCGGCGCTGGTGGGGGGCTGTGGCGAGGCGCTCGTGGGGCCGTTGTCACCCGTCGCCGCCGCGCCTCCGGAGCCCGAGGAGGTCGTGAACTCGATTCGCGCGTTCGTGCGCCGGGCGATCGGGGCCGCGGCATGAGTCAGGCGGTCCGGGTGGAGCGAGACGGGCCGGTGTTCACGGTCCTGCTCTCGCGGCCGGAGCGGCGAAACGCGGTCGACGGGGCAACGGCGGTGGCGCTGGCGGATGCGTTTCGGGAGTTCGAGGCGGATGACGAGGCTTGTGCGGCCGTGCTGCACGGGACCGGAGGAGTCTTTTGTGCCGGCGCCGATCTGAAGGCGGTCGGGACCGAGTCCGGAAACCGGGTGGCGGCGGATGGGGACGGGCCGATGGGGCCGACTCGGATGCGGCTCGGCAAGCCGGTGATCGCGGCGGTGGCGGGGCACGCGGTGGCGGGGGGCCTCGAGCTGGCGCTGTGGTGCGATCTGCGGGTGGCCGAGGAGGGCGCGGTGTTCGGGGTGTTCTGCAGGCGGTGGGGGGTGCCGCTGATCGATGGGGGGACGGTCCGGTTGCCGCGGCTTATCGGGATGAGTCGTGCTCTCGACATGGTTCTGACTGGGCGGGCGGTTTCCGCGCGCGAGGCGTTCGAGATGGGTCTCGTGAACCGGGTGGTGGCTGTCGGTACGAGTCGGAGTGCTGCCGAGGAACTGGCGCGCGAGTTGGCCGCGTTCCCCCAGACGTGCCTGCGGGAAGATCGGCTGTCTCTCCTGGAGCAGGACGGGCTCGATGAGCCGGCGGCGCTGGCTAACGAGTTCGGTCACGGTGTGCGTTCGTTGGCCGACGTCCAGGCCGGATTGGAGCGCTTCCGGTCGGGCGCGGGGCGCCACGGCGCGTTCCGCTGACTATGGGGCTGGCTGACAAACGCCACTCCACGTGACGTTTCTCAGCCATCCTTGCGGTGAGCGATGAGTTTTCGCGGCCGGTTCGGTCGTAGCATCCGAACCCCATGGCCCTTGTCTGTGTTCATGGACCCTTGCGGAACCTGGCCGGCGGCCGCGCCGAGCAGGAGGTCGACGGCGCCACCGTCGCCGGGGTTCTGCGCGGCCTGGAGGACCTGCACCCCTCGGTGAGCGGGTGGATCCTCGACGAGCGCGGGACGATCCGGCGCCACATCAACGTGTTCGTGAACGGCGAGCGCGGTGGCGAAGAAACCTGTGTCGCATCGGGCGATCGGGTCGAGGTGCTGCCGGCGATCACAGGAGGGACGTAACCGATGACCGAGTTGCTGGTGGGCACCAAGAAGGGTTTGTTGGTCCTCGAGGGCGAGCCGGGCGCCGGCCGCGGGTTCGAAGTTCGCTGCCGGGCATTCCCGGGCGAGCCGGTCGACTACGCGATGCGCGACCCGGTCTCCCGCCGGATATTGGCCACCGTGACCTCGCCGTTCTACGGTCCCAAGATCTGGTACGCCGACGATCCGGCCGGCGAGTGGACGCAGGCCGACGGGGTGTCACTGCCCGACGGGAGCGACGAGGCACTCGAGCGGATCTGGGTGATCGTGGCCGGCGACGGCGGCTCGCTGTATGCCGGCGGTGACCCGGGCGTGCTGTTCGAGAGCGGCGACGGGGGTCAGACCTGGGAGCTCAATCAGTCGCTGCGCCGGCACCGCATCGACAGGAACTGGCAGCCGGGCGGCGGCGGGCTGTGCCTGCACTCGATCGTCCCGTGGCCCGGCGAGCCCGACAAGCTGTCGCTGGCGGTATCGGCCGCCGGGGTGTGGCACACCGAGGACCACGGCGAGACCTGGAGTCAGGGCAATCAGGGGATCGTCCCTCGCTACCTGCCCGAGGACGCGCGAGCGGGCACGAGCCAGCTGTGCGTGCACCGGATGGAGCGTGCCGCCCGCCGGCCCGAGCGGCTGTTCATCCAGTTCCACGGTGGCGTCTACCGCTCCGACGACGCCGGCCGGTCCTGGAGCGCGATTGGCGATGGCCTGCCCTCGGACTTCGGCTTCCCGCTCACCACCGACCCGAGTGACCCCGACAGCGCCTACGTGATCCCGCTGCGGGGCGACTTCGACCGGGTGATGCCCGACGGTCACGTGCGCGTGTACGAGACCCGCGACGGCGGCGAGACCTGGACGCCCCGGGGCGAGGGCCTGCCCGACCACGAGGCCTACCTGACCGTGCTCCGGCGCGCCTTCGACCGCGCCGGCGAGGGGTCGGGGCTGCAGCTCTACTTCGGGGCCACCTCGGGCGACGTATTCGGCTCGGGCGACGCCGGCGAGAGCTGGTTCGCGGCCGCGACCCGCCTGCCGCCCGTGTTCTCGGTGACGGCAACCGCCTAGGACGAGGCTGAGGGGGGCTCGCCGAGCCCGAGGTCGAGGTTGAGGTCGACGTCGACCTCAACCCGTGGCGGGGTCACTCCCGGCCGCTGTCGGCGCGTCGCCGGGGGCCGACCACGCTTTTCGGTACTCGACGAACGGCCATTTCGCTGCCTTGATCGCCTCCGGCACGTCGCGCCGGGCCTGGTCGATCAACTCGTAGAAGCGCTCGGCGTTGATCCGGCGGTCGTCCGTGAGCGGTACGTGCTTGGCGTTCTGCAACAGCTCGTCGAGCGAGTCGAGGGAGGCGAGCAGCCTGTCGGGACTCTCGACATCGATTTCGCGAGGCGGTGACGGTGGCGTACCGGGAGCGGCGGGTCCCGGCGGCGCAGCGGGCGGCGGCTGCGGGCGCTGCACGGCCCCCGGCAGCGATGCGCGGATGCCGTCGAGCAGCTCGTAGATCTTCTCCTTGTCGACGCGAACCTGGCTGCTCATCGGCACCGGCTTGCCCTGATGCCGCAGGTCGTCGCTTCCGGAACCGGTCGACGACATCGTGCTCTAGGTTAGAGGCGCCCGGCCCAGACCAGCAGACGGTTGACCTCGTGCTCGGTCAGGCCGACCGCAGGGTCGGTGGTGACCAGCAGCGTCGGGCCGTCCCGGGCGGCCGCCCACGTCCGGCAGCCGTCGTCGTGGGCGTCGTCGATCCAGGCCAGCGGCCGGCTCGCCGCGACGTGACGGTCGATCGCGCCGAGCTTCCAGTGGGCCTGGACCGGCCGGTCGTTGGGGTCGAACACCACGTGGGGCAGCGGGGCGTCCAGCCCCAGGGCCAGCGGCAGGTACTCGTTGGCTTTCTCCTCCCACCCGGTGCACCAGGCCAGCTCGAAGTCCTCCGACAGCCGGCGCAGGTGGCCGCCGGCCGCGCTCGAAAGGAAGTGCGCGATCCCGTCGACCAGCTGGTAGCGGCCTTCGGGCGGGGCGGCGTGGTCGAAGCCGAACAGCGAGATCACGCCGTCGACGTCGATCAGGAGCAGGGGACAATCAGCCGGGCGCACAGACTGGTCGGATGGGGGGCATGTCTTGGCAGATCCTTACACGGGTACTACCAATTCGCTGTACGGTGTCCACAGGGCTCAAGGCCGGACGCCGTGCTGCCGAGACAGTTCCTGGAGCAGCACCCCCCGTCCAGAACTCCCTACCCTCTTGACCTCTTTCTTCGGCATCCTTCTCGCGCTCCTCTGCGCTCTGACGACCAACGTCGGCTTCCTCTACAAGCACCGGGGAGCCTGCGCGGCCCCGTCGGTCGACATGCGCCGGCCGCTTCAGTCGGCCAAGGCCCTGTTTGCCTCGCCGCTGTTCACGGTGGGCTGGGTGATCGGCGCCGGTGCCTGGGTGTTCCACGTCGCGGCCATGTCCGTCGCCCCCCTGTCGCTCGTGCAGGCGGTTCTGGCCGGCGGGATGGTGATGCTGGCGATCATGGCCGAGCAGATGCTCGGCTGCTCGATCGGCCGCCGCCAGTGGATCGGGCTGGGCCTGACCGCTTTCGGGCTGATGCTGCTGGGCTTCACGCTCCCGGCCGCCCATGGCGCCCACTCCCAGTTCTCCCTCCCGGGGATGATCGCCTTTGAGACGGTGCTGATCGCGGCCGGTGGGCTGCTGATCATGGGCCCGCACGTGGGCGCTCCGGAGGAGCACCACGGCTACATGCTCGGCGCCGCGGCCGGGATCCTGTTCGGCGTCTCCGACGTCGCGATCAAGGCGATCTCGGGCATGGTGGCCGCGTCGGGCCCGATGGGCCTGCTCACCCCCTGGACGTTCCTGTGCGTGGCGGCCTCGGTGGCCGCGTTCTACGCCTCGGCCAAGGGCCTGCAGGACGGTGACGCGGTCCCGGTGATCGCGGTCACGGGCACGGCGGCCAATGTGGCCGGCATCATCGGCGGGTTCATCGTGTTCGGCGATCCGCTGCCCGCCAGCCCCGTCTCGCTGATCATCCAGTGCTTCGCCTTCGCCCTCGTGGTGGGGGCGGCGTGGCTGATGCCGGCGCCGGTCCGCGCCGCTTCGCCGGCGGCAGCGCCCGCCGCCGCCTAGCCTGACCTGCCGCTCCTGTCCGGACGGGGTGTACGGTCCCACGGACGCCGCCGCAGGCGGCCCCTCTCACTGATCGGCTAACCCCCCACCTGGGGCCCTTCCGATCCGCATAATTGCCCTGTCCTCGGCGCGTCGGTACCGTTGTACAAAACGGCAAACCGAGTTGGAGGAACGCGGATGGCGAGCACCGAGCAGGCAGTCGAGCAGAGCACGCTCCAGGAGCTGGCCAAGCGCCATCTGTGGATGCACTTCACCCGGATGTCGGCGTACGAGGAGGCCGAGGTTCCGGTCATCGTCCGCGGCGAGGGCTGCTACGTGTGGGACGAGCACGGAAAGCGCTACCTCGACGGATTGTCTGCGCTGTTCTGCGTGAACATCGGGCACGGGCGCGCCGACATCGCCCAGGCGGGCGCCGACCAGGCCAAGGAGCTTGGCTTCTACACCAACTGGTCTTACTCCCATCCGCGGGCGATCGAGCTGGCCGCGCGGATCGCCTCGCTCGCCCCCGGTGACCTGAACCGGGTGTTCTTCACGAGCGGCGGTTCGGAGGCGGTCGAATCGGCCTACAAGCTCGCGCGCCAGTACCACAAGCTGACCGGCAAGCCCAACAAGACCAAGCTGATCGCGCGCGAGATCGCCTACCACGGCACCAGCCTGGGGGCGTTGTCGGCCACGGGCATCACCAGCCTGCGCACACCGTTCGAGCCGCTCACCCCGGGCGCCCACCACGTGCCCAACACCAACACCTACCGGATGATCCCCGGCATGACCGAGGAGTACTTCGCCGAGTCGATCGCCGAGAAGATCGAGTTCGAGGGGCCGGACACGGTGGCTGCGGTGATCCTCGAGCCGGTCCAGAACGCCGGCGGCTGCTTCACGCCGCCCGATGGCTACTTCCAGCGCGTGCGCGAGATCTGCAACGAATACGACGTGCTGCTGATCTCCGACGAGGTCATCTGCGCCTGGGGCCGGCTGGGCGAATGGTTCGGCGCCCAGCGCTACGACTACCAGCCCGACATGATCACCACCGCCAAGGCCCTGACCAGCGCGTATGCCCCGATGGGAGCGGTGATCGCCTCGGACCGGGTGGCCGAGCCGTTCATGACCGGGTCCAACAGCTTCACCCACGGCTTCACGTTCGCGGGGCACCCGATCTGCGCGGCGGTGGCGATGGCCAACCTGGACGCGTTCGAGAACGAGGGCGTGATCGAGCACGTGCGCGAGAACGAGGGGCGGTTCCGGGGGATGCTCGAATCGCTGCGCGAGCTCCCGATCGTGGGCGACGTCCGCGGGGCCGGGTTCTTCCAGGCCATCGAGCTGGTCAAGGACAAGGAAACCAAGGAGTCATTCGACGAAGAGGAGTCTGAGACGCTGCTGCGCGGATTCCTCTCCGGCGAGCTCTACCGGCGCGGGTTGATCTGCCGCGCCGACGACCGCGGCGACCCGGTGATCCAGCTCTCGCCGCCGCTGATCGCGGGGCCCGAGCAGTTCGAGGAGATCGAGGAGATCCTGCGCGCGGTGTTGACCGAGGCCGGCGAGCGCATGCACGTGCACCCCGGCGCCCGGCACTACAGCGCGCAGGAGGAGACCCGCCGGGGCTGATGCTCACCGTCCGGGAGCTGCTGCAGGACCTCGACGTCCGCCTGCTGAGGGGCGAGCGAAGCCTGCACCTCCCGGTCCGCTGGGTGCACATCTCCGAGCTGCTCGACCCCACCCCGTGGCTGTCCGGCGGTGAGCTGCTCCTGACCACCGGCATGCAGCTCGAGACCGACGCGCAGGCGCGGGAGTTCTTGGGGCGCCTGGCCGACCACCACCTGGCTGGGCTCGGGTTCGGGACGGGGTTCAAGCACGCCACCGTGCCCGAGCCGCTGCTCGAGGTTGCGGCCGAGCGGGAGTTTCCGGTGTTCGAGGTCCCCTACGAGGTGCCGTTCATCGCGGTCACCGAGGCGGCCTTCACCCAGCTGGTCAATGAGCAGTACGCGGTCCTGCGGCGTGCGCTTGCGGCCCAGGAGCGGCTCGAGCGGATCGTGCTCTCCGAACGCGGCCTGGACGCGCTGGTCGGCGCGCTGTCCACGCTGATCGGGGCGGCCGTCGTCGTGTTCGACTCGCGCGGGGAGCCCTTGCAGCAGCACGAGTTTCGGCGGGCGATCGAACCGGAGGCGTTGGAGTCGCTGCGAGGCGAGGTGCGCGAGCGGGCCCGTCGGCGCGAGGCCCGTGCGTTCATGCCCTCGCTGGTCGACGGCAACCAGGGTCTGGCTCTCCCGGTGGCGTCGGACGGCGCGCCGCGCCCAGGCTCCGGCGGACCGGGGTCGGGGCGGCCGCCCGAGGCGTGGCTGGTGGCGATCAAGGACGCCGGGCCGCTGTCTGACTTCGACCGGCTGACCCTGCACCAGGCGGTCACGATCGTGGCCCTCGAGCTGCTGCGGGCCCGGGTGGCCGGCGACACCGAGCGGCGCCTGGCCGGCGACGTGCTCGACGCGATCGTGAGCGGCGAGCTGACAGGCTCCGAGCTGGCCCGGCGACTGGGACCTTTCGGGCTGGGCGAACGCGTCGCGGCGGTCGTGCTCCGGCCTTCGGACTCGGGGAACGGACCGGGCTCGCGGCCCGGGGCCGGATCGGGCTCGGTGGAGGCGGCGCTGTGGAGCGCGCTGCGCGACGAGGCCTCGCCGGCGCTCGTCGCGTCGGTCGGCCCGCTGGCCTGCGCGCTGGTCCCCGGCGGAGGCGACGAGGAGCTGTTCGCGCTCGGGGGCCGGGTGGTAGCGGCCGCCGAGGTCGAGTTGCGCGACCACGCGCGGGTCGGCATCGGGCGCTCGGTGCCGGCGGTCGACGCGCGGCGGAGCTTCCACGAGGCGCGCTGCGCGCTGGAGGCGCTGGCCATGGGCATGGCCGCGGCCGCGGACGGCAACGGGTCGGCGCCCGACCGACCGCGCGTCGCCACCTACAAGGACCTCGGGTCCTTCCAGCTCCTTCTGTCGCTGCAGGACGACGAGGCCCTGCGCCTGTTCTGCGACTCGATCCTCGGCCCGATCGAGGCCAGCGAGGGCCCGTACGGCGGCGAGCTGATGCGCTCGCTCGAGGCGTTCATCGAGGAGAACGGCCAGTGGGAGCGCGCGGCGCGGCGGCTGTACTGTCACCGCCACACGCTGCGCTACCGGATCCGGCGGGTCGAGGAGCTGACCGGGCGCAACCTGGGCTCGGCCCGGGACCGGATCGAGTTCTGGCTGGCGCTGCGCGGCCGGCAGCTGGTGGCATGACATTGGCTTGGCAAACCACGGGAAGGCGGTCTGAGGCGTGAAGGTCGGGGTTCCAACAGAGGTCAAGTCGGACGAGTACCGGGTCGCGCTGACCCCGGCGGGCGTGCGCGAGCTCGTCGATGCCGGCCACGAGGTGTGCGTGCAGAGCGGCGCCGGCGAGGGCTCCAGCCTCCCCGACGAGGCCTACGCCGCGCAGGGGGCGACGATCCTGCCCGATGCGGACGCCGTGTTCGGCGAGGCCAACCTGATCGTCAAGGTCAAGGAGCCCCAGCCCGAGGAGGTGGGGCGACTCGAGGCGCGCCACACGCTGTTCACCTATCTGCACCTGGCCGCCGATGCCGAGTTGACGCGCGGGCTGATGGGCTCGGGCGCGACCTGCATCGCGTATGAGACGGTCGAGGACGCGCGCGGGCGCCTCCCGCTGCTGGCGCCGATGTCCGAGGTGGCGGGCAAGATCGCCACCCAGGCCGGTGCCTTCATCTTGGAGAAGCCTCTGGGGGGACGCGGGATCCTGCTCGGGGGCGTT
Source organism: uncultured Solirubrobacterales bacterium (assembly GCA_963841535.1). GTDB lineage: Bacteria > Actinomycetota > Thermoleophilia > Solirubrobacterales > Solirubrobacteraceae > Palsa-465. Next base: position 400,016 of record CAWJDF010000009.1, read on the forward strand.
CCGGGGGTCGCGGCCGCGAACGTGATGATCATCGGTGGCGGGGTGGTGGGGATGAATGCCGCCTTCATCGCGCTGGGCATGGAGGCGACGGTGTTCGTCTATGACCGCAACATCGACCGCCTGCGGGAGCTCGACGTCGCGTTCAACGGCCGGGCCGACACGTGCTTCGCCACGGTCCTCGAGATCGAGGAGCGGCTGCCCTACATGGACCTGGTGATCGGGGCGGTGCTGGTTCACGGAGCGCGGGCGCCGCGGGTCATCACGCGCCAGCAGTTGTCGCTCATGAAGCGCCACGCGGTGCTGGTCGACGTGTCGATCGACCAGGGGGGCTGCTTTGAGACCTCGCGGCCGACCACGCACTCGAATCCGACCTACGAGGTCGACGGGATCACCCACTACTGCGTGACCAACATGCCGGGCGCGGTCCCGATCACGTCCACCTATGCGTTGACCAACGCCACCATCCCGTACGTGCTCCACATCGCCAGCGCGGGCGTGCAGCGGGCGATCACCGAGAACCCGGGGCTGAAGCTGGGCGTCAATGTGGCCGGCGGACAGGTGACCTATCAGCCGGTGGCCGAGGCGGTGGGAGAGTCGAGCGTGTCGGTGGACGAGGCGCTCGGGGTCGCGGCCTGAGCGCCCGGGCGTCTGGGCGCCTGGGCGAGCGGGTCCGGCCGGTCGTGCCGCCACACGATTGACACAGCCGTCATTCGCCCCCCTGCTACGCTCCCAATCCGCATGCCGACTACCAGCCAATTGATCCGCAAGGGCCGCACGCCGCCCAAGAAGAAGCTCGCCACTCCGGGCCTGAAGTCCGGCAAGGGACGCAAGAAGAAGGTCGCGGCGCCGCAGCGACGCGGCGTGTGCACGCGCGTGTACACGACCACGCCGAAAAAGCCGAACTCGGCCCTGCGTAAGGTCGCCCGCGTGCGCCTGACCAACGGCATGGAGGTCGGCGCCTACATTCCCGGCGAAGGCCACAACCTGCAGGAGCACTCGGTGGTGCTGGTCCGCGGCGGTCGCGTCAAGGACCTCCCGGGCTTCCGCTACAAGGTGATCCGCGGCACGCTCGACGCCGCCGGCGTCGGCGACCGCAAGAAGGCCCGCTCGCAGTACGGCGTGAAGGCGAAGTAGTGCCCCGCCGCGCCGCAGCCCAGATCCGGCCGGTCGAGCCCGATCCCGTACACCGCAACCGCCTGGTCCAGCAGGTGATCAACAAGGTCATGCTGGACGGCAAGAAGTCGGTGGCGGAGCAGATCGTCTACGACGCGCTGGCCATCCTCGGCGAGCGCACCGGCAAGAGCCCGGTCGAGCAGCTCGAGGCCGGGATCAAGGCGTTGACGCCCGTGCTCGAGGTCCGCTCGCGTCGCGTCGGTGGCGCCACCTACCAGGTGCCGGTCGAGGTGCCGGCCCGGCGCTCCCGCACGCTGGCCGTCCGCTGGCTCGTCCAGTTCGCGCGCCAGCGCCGCGAGAAGACCATGGCCCAACGCCTGGCCCACGAGCTCCTCGACGCCGCGCAGCAGCAGGGCGGCGCCTACAAGCGCAAGGACGACATCTACCGCATGGCGCAGGCGAATAAGGCCTTCGCGCACTATCGCTGGTAGGGCGGCGCCCTCTCGAGAGATCCGGTGGCCTCGCGATGCCGTGCGCGGACGCTCGGCAACGGTTGCCAACCTGGCTGGTGTAGCTGCCTGCCCCTCTCATGCAGCGAAACGCGAGGGCTGCCCACCACACGGGACCGGGGGCTGCAGTGAGACAACCCTCGCGTTTTCCAAGGTTAGGGCCGATCCGTCCGGGTTCGCAAGTCGGCCCCGGTGCGTGTCAGGATGCCGACCACTTTTGGCCTCGGAGCGGGGAAAAACTAAGAGGGCGCTTAGGCCGGGGCCTCTTTGGTCACCCGGGGGCGGTTCCGGGGCGCGGGCATCAGGAGGCCCACGCCACCGGCGACGATCATCACGACCGCGCCGAGGGTTTCCATGTACAGGCCGGCGCTCGGACTCGAGGTGGCCTGGACGTAGCCGCCGGCGCTCGAGCCGACCAGCCCGCTCGAGTGCGCGTCGGGCAGATCGCCGATCAGCGCGATGAGCAACGTGGCGACGCCCAACGCCACCAGGCCGGCAAGCGCCACCCGGCTGCCATGCCGGTACACCGCGTAGGCGAGCGCCACCGCGGCGAGCGCCAGCGGGATCGGCGCCCATGCGTGGTTGCCGCCTGTGCCCACGGTCTTGATCGCCGCCGAACTGGTCGCCGAATGCAGGTGATAGAGCGCGGTGAACTGCGCGATCAGCACGAGCAGGGCACCCAGCAGCGCGCCGAGAGCGAGCACGACGCGCGCCGGACCGGCGCCGTCGGGGCCGGATGACGCGGGCTCCGAAGAGACCTGCCAGGGCGCCGGGATGAGGCGGCGGGATGGCCCAGAACCTCTGCTATATTCGCTGTTTGCCTCGGGTGGGGCGTTCATGTGCGCTCACTCCCCGGGACGCAGAATCCTTGTAATGGAGTCGTCCACCAGATAGACACCCGCCCGTCCCCGACACCTGCGTCGTGAATGGGCCCGATGGGCCTTTTTTCATGTCCGGAGGTTTGTCCCGGGAAACCGGTGCAGTTTGGATCCTGGCGACTGACAACCCGCAGCCCCGAACACCTGACAAACATGCCTCGCACGTTCCCTCTGGAAAAGATTCGCAACATCGGGATCATGGCTCACATCGACGCCGGTAAGACGACGACGACTGAGCGCATCCTGTATTACACCGGTCGGACCTACAAGATGGGGGAGGTTCACGAGGGGGCGGCCGTCATGGACTGGATGGCCCAGGAGCAGGAGCGTGGCATCACGATCACGTCTGCCGCCACCACTTGCGAGTGGAAGGACCACCGCATCAACATCATCGACACGCCCGGGCACGTCGACTTCACGGTCGAGGTCGAGCGCTCGCTGCGCGTGCTGGACGGCGCGATCGCGCTGTTCGACTCGGTCGCCGGCGTGGAGCCGCAGTCCGAGACCGTGTGGCGCCAGGCGGACAAGTACCACGTCCCGCGCATCGCCTACATCAACAAGATGGACCGCATCGGCGCCGACTTCGCGCGCGGCGTGCAGACCATGATCGACCGTCTCGGGGCGCATCCCGTCCCGATCCAGCTGCCGATCGGCGCCGAAGCCGACTTCCGCGGAATCGTCGACCTGGTCAGGATGAAGGCGATCCTGTACCTGGACGAGCTGGGCAAGAACCAGGAGATCGTCGACATCCCCGATGAGCTGCGCGCCGAGGCCGACGCCGCCCGCGAGCACCTGCTCGAGGAGGTCTCCCACTACGACGACGAGCTCGTCGAGATGATCCTCGAGGAGCAGGAGATCTCGCCCGATCGGCTCAAGCAGGCGATCCGCAAGGCCACCCTGGCGATCCAGATGACCCCGGTCCTGTGCGGCAGTAGCTTCAAGAACAAGGGCGTGCAGCCACTGCTCGACGCCGTGCTCGACTACCTGCCGAGCCCGCTCGAGGTGCCGGCGGTCGAGGGCGTCGAGCCCGGCAAGGCCTCCGACAACGGTGGCGCGCCGGCGCATCGCGAGGCCTCCGACGACGCGCCGTTCGCGGCGCTGGCCTTCAAGATCATGGCCGACCCGTACGTCGGCAAGCTCACCTACTTCCGCGTGTACTCCGGTCAGCTCGACGCCGGCTCGCGCATCCTCAACGTGAACACGGGCCGGACCGAGCGCATCGGGCGCATCCTGATGATGCACGCCAACGAGCGCGAGGAGGTCAAGGAGGTCCACGCCGGCGACATCGCCGCCGCGGTCGGGATCAAGCAGGTCGTGACCGGCGACACGCTGGCCGCGCCCGACCGCCCGATCAAGCTCGAGACGATCGAGTTCCCCGAGCCGGTGATCAAGGTGGCGATCGAGCCCAAGACCAAGGCCGACCAGGAGAAGATGGCCACCGCACTGGCCCGCCTGGCCGAGGAGGACCCGACGTTCCAGGTCCGCACCAACGAGGAGACCGGGCAGACCGAGATCTCCGGCATGGGCGAGCTGCACCTCGAGGTCCTGGTCGACCGGATGCTGCGCGAGTACAAGGTCGACGCGAACGTCGGCCGGCCGCAGGTCTCCTATCGGGAGACGATCAAGGGCACCGCTCAGAAGGTCGAGGGGCGGTTCGTCCGGCAGACCGGTGGCGCGGGCCAGTACGGGATCGTCTACGTCGACGTCGAGCCCGCGCCCGGCGAGGGATTCGACTTCGTCAACAAGGTCAAGGGCGGATCGATCCCGACCGAGTTCATCCCGGCGGTCGAGAAGGGCGTCGAGGAGGCGCTGGAGAACGGCCCGCGAGCCGGCTATCCCATGGTGGACGTGCGCGTGACGCTGACCGACGGCAAGTACCACGAGACCGACTCTTCCGAGCTGGCGTTCAAGGTGGCCGGCTCGCTGGCGCTGAAGGCGGCGGTGTCCCGGGCCAAGCCGATCCTGCTCGAGCCAATCTTCGCCGTCGAGGTCGTGACGCCCGAGGAGTTCATGGGCGACGTGATCGGCGATCTGAACCGCCGGCGGGGCCACGTCCACGGCATGGAGCAGCGCGGCAACGCGCAGGTCATCAACGCGTTCGTGCCGCTCGCCGAGATGTTCGGGTACGCGACCGACCTGCGGTCCAACACCCAGGGCCGGGCGACGTACACGATGCAGTTCGAGCGCTACGACGAAGTGCCCCCTAACATCGCCGAGCGAGTGGTCGGCGACCAAGCCCAGGCAGCCGCTTGATGCCTTGCAGCAGCGAACGGCGCGAATTTATATCCTGCATAAGTTCGTCCGCAGACGGACTTAGCCGACTGAAATAGAAGGAGCGAAACCAAAGTGGCGAAAGCCAAGTTCGAGCGCGATAAGCCCCATGTCAACGTCGGCACCATCGGTCACATCGACCATGGCAAGACGACGCTGACCGCGGCCATCACCAAGGTGCTGAACGAGAAGTACGGCGGCACGGAGGTGCGGTCGTTCGAATCGATCGACAACGCTCCCGAGGAGAAGGCGCGCGGAATCACGATCGCGACTTCCCACGTCGAATACCAGACTCCGAACCGGCACTACGCGCACGTCGACTGTCCCGGTCACGCCGACTACGTCAAGAACATGATCACGGGCGCCGCCCAGATGGACGGCGCGATCCTGGTCGTGTCGGCGGCCGACGGCGCGATGCCCCAGACGCGTGAGCACATCCTGCTCGCCCGCCAGGTGGGCGTGCCCTACATCGTCGTGTTCCTCAACAAGGTCGACATGGTCGACGACCCCGAGCTCCTCGAGCTCGTCGAGGTCGAGATCCGCGACCTGCTCTCCGAGTACGAGTTCCCGGGCGACGACATCCCGTTCGTGGCCGGCTCGGCGCTGAAGGCGCTCGAGGGTGACGAGGAGTACGAGGCGAAGATCCTCGAGCTCGCGGAGGCGCTGGACACCTACATTCCGGAGCCCATCCGCGACCTCGACAGGCCATTCCTGATGCCGGTCGAGGACGTGTTCTCGATCACCGGTCGCGGCACCGTCGCGACGGGCCGTGTCGAGCAGGGGATCATCAAGACCGGCGAGACCGTCGAGATCGTGGGCATCAAGGCAACCACCAGCACGGTGGTGACGGGCGTCGAGATGTTCAAGAAGATCCTCGACCAGGGTCAGGCGGGAGACAACGTCGGGTGCCTGCTGCGAGGCACCAAGCGGGACGAGATCGAGCGCGGCCAGGTGCTCTGCAAGCCCGGCTCGATCACTCCGCACACCAAGTTCAAGGCCGAGGTCTACGTCCTCAAAAAGGAGGAGGGCGGCCGTCACACGCCGTTCTTCACGGGCTACCGGCCGCAGTTCTATTTCCGCACCACCGACGTCACCGGCGTGGCAAACCTGCCCGAGGGCACCGAGATGGTCATGCCCGGCGACAACGTCCAGATGGAGATCGAGCTGATCCAGCCGATCGCCATGGACCAGGGTCTGCGGTTCGCGATCCGCGAGGGCGGCCGTACGGTCGGCTCGGGGGTCGTCTCCGAAGTAATCGCATAGTTGTTGATGGCGGCGCGGGCTTCGCGGCCCCGCCGCCTTTTTTGACAGATACGACCTAAATGGGGCGGGCCCCGATGGGGCTCGCTTTGACGCGCACTGAAAGACAGCGTTGGCAACCATCGCACAGAACAAGATCCGAATCCGCCTGAAGTCCTATGACCACACGGCGATCGAGACGGCGGCGAAGGAGATCGTCGAGACGGCGACGCGCACCGGCGCGACCGTCTCCGGTCCCGTGCCGCTGCCCACCGAGAAGAACGTCTACTGCGTGATCCGCTCGCCGTTCAAGGACAAGGACTCGCGCGAGCACTTCGAGATCCGCACCCACAAGCGGCTGATCGACATCCACCAGCCCACCCCGAAGACGGTCGACTCGCTCCAGCGGCTCGACCATCTCCCGGCCGGCGTGGACATCGAGATCCGGCTCGCCTCCTGAGGTGATGTGATGGCGGCGATCCTGGCTCGGAAGCTCGGCATGACGCAGCGTTTCCTCGAGGACGGTCGCGTCGAGCGCGTGACGGTTCTGGAGGCCGGGCCGTGCCCGGTCACCGCGATCCGGACCGTCGAGCGCGACGGCTACGAGGCGGTCCAGCTCGCGTTCGGCGCGTGCAAGGAGAAGTCGCTGACCAAGGCCGAGCTCGGGCACCTGAAGAAGGCCGACGCGTCCGCGCATCGGCATCTGGTCGAGTTCCGCGACGAGGCCGGCGAGCTGCTGGTCGGCCAGACCGTCACCGCCGAAGCGTTCTCGGTCGGCGACCGGGTCAAAGTGTCCGGACTGACCAAGGGCAAGGGGTTCCAGGGCACGATCAAGCGCCACAACTTCAAGAGCGGTCCGAAGTCGCACGGCTCCCACAACGTCCGCGCGCCCGGCTCGATCGGCGCCTCGGCCACGCCGTCGCGTGTCTTCAGGGGCCTCCGCGGACCGGGGCGGATGGGCGGCGGCCGGACCACCCAGCGCGGTCTGACCGTGGTCGAGGTCATCTCGGGCCAGAACCTGCTGCTGGTGCGCGGCGCGGTCCCGGGGCCTCGCGGTGGGACGGTGGAGGTGCGCTCCGATGGCTAGAAGCGCCTCTCGTTTGGGTGGCGGGACCGTCGATCTGGATCCGGTCGCGTTCGAGGCCTCGTTCAACATGCCGGTCGTCCACGAGTCTGTGCGCGCCGAGCTCAACGCGCGCCGGCACGGCACCGCCTCGACCAAGACGCGCGGCGAGGTCTCCGGCGGCGGCGCCAAGCCGTGGCGCCAGAAGGGGACCGGCCGGGCCCGGGCGGGATCCTCGCGCTCGCCGGTGTGGACGGGCGGCGGGACGGTATTCGGCCCCACCCCGCGCCACTACACGATCAAGGTCAACCGCAAGGCCCGCCGGGCGGCGCTGCGCAGCGTCCTCTCGCTGCATGCCGAGCGCGGGTCGCTGGCCGTGTTCGACGCCTCGACCTTCTCCGAGCCTTCGACCAAGCAGGCGGCCGAACTCCTGGAAAATTGGCGCCCGCCCGCCGCGGGCTCTCCGACGCTTGTGCTCCTGACCGACGCCGAGGCCGCTGCCGGCAAGTCGTTCCGCAACCTGGCCCATGCCGACGCAATGCCGGTGAGGGACGCGGGGGTGGCCGACATCGTCGGGGCGGCCTCGCTGCTCGTGTCCGAGTCGGCGCTCGAGGGCCTGCTGGCCCGAGCGGGGGCCGCAGCCGAGTCCGAGGTATCCGGGGAGGTGCCGGTCTGATGGACCCAACGCAGGTGATCATCCGTCCGGTCCTGTCCGAGAAGACGTTCGCCCTGGCCGAGGCCGGGAAGTACACCTTCCGGGTGCACGACAAGGCCCATAAGACCCAGATCCGCCAGGCCATCGAGTCGCTGTTCGAAGTCAACGTGCTCGAGGTGCGCACAGCTCACGTGCACTCCAAGCCCAAGCGGCGCGGTCAGACCGCCGGTCGCACGCGTCAGTGGAAAAAGGCGATCGTGCAGGTGCGCGAGGGTCAGACGATTCCGATCTTCGGTGGCCTGGAGGACGGGGAGTAACTGGGAGTAGCCGATGCCGATTCGCAAGCCGAAGCCCACGTCCGCAGGTCGCCGGTTCGTCACCTATCCCGACTACGCCGAGATCACCCGCACCTCGCCGGAGAAGTCCCTGGTCGAGGGGCTCAAGAAGTCCGGGGGGCGCAACTCCTACGGGCGCAAGACCTCGCGCCACCGCGGCGGCGGCGCCAAGCGTCTCTATCGCAAGATCGACTTCAAGCGCCGCAAGGACGAGATCCCGGCCAAGGTGGCTCACATCGAGTACGACCCCAACCGCTCGGCCTACATCGCGCTGCTGCACTACGCCGACGGCGAGAAGCGCTACATCCTCGCCCCGCAGCGCCTGCGCGTGGGGATGACCGTGCAGTCCGGAGAGCGGGCCGAGATCCGGGTGGGCAACAGCCTGCCGCTGGGCAACATGCCGGCCGGCACCGTGGTGCACAACGTCGAGCTCACCCCAGGGCGCGGCGGCCAGATGGCGCGCGCGGCCGGCGCCGGCGTGCAGCTGCTGGCCAAGGACGGGGACTACGTGACGCTGCGCCTGCCCTCGGGCGAGATGCGGATGGTCCGGGCCGAGTGCCGCGCCACCGTGGGCACGATCGGCAACACCGACCACCAGAACGTGTCGATCGGCAAGGCCGGGCGCAAGCGGCACATGGGCGTGCGCCCGCAGACGCGAGGTACCGCGATGAACCCGGTCGACCACCCACACGGTGGCGGCGAGGGCTCGACCACGCCGGGGCGCCACCCGGTCACGCCGTGGGGCGTGCCGACGCTCGGGTATCGCACCCGGCCCAAGGGCAAGGCATCTGACAAGTACATCGTGCGCGGACGGAGGAGAGGCAAGAAGCGATGAGTCGCTCGAGTAAGAAGGGGCCGTACGTCCAGGAGCGGCTGATGACGCGGATCGAGGCCATGAACACTTCGGGCGAGAAGCGCATGCTGCGCACCTGGTCGCGCGCGTCGACGATCTTCCCGGAGATGGTCGGTCACACGATCGCGGTGCACGATGGCCGGAAACACGTCCCGGTCTTCGTGACCGAGTCGATGGTCGGCCACAAGCTCGGCGAGTTCGCGCCCACGCGCCTGTATCGCGGGCATGCGGGGACTGGTAAGAGGCGATGATCGAAGAGCCGGACGAGACCCCGGACACCGACGAGACGCCCGAGGCCGAGGCCGAGGAGCCCAAGCGCCCGCGGCGCCGTCGGCGCAAGGCTGCCGACGCGGCTGAGGCGGAGGCCACCTCTGCCGCGGAGGGCGGCGAGGTCGCCGAGGTCGAGCCGACCGACGAGGACGTCGAGGCCGTAGAGGCCGCCGCGGACGTGATGCTGGAGGCGGATGACGAGGCCGAGGGTGAGGCCGAGGACGACTCGGGCGACGAAGTTGAGGCTCAGGACGACGCGGTGGCCGAAGCCGATGAGGAGCCCGAGGCCGAGGAGGCCCCTGCACCGTCTCCCGCTCGTCGCCGGCGTCGGGCTGCCACCGAGCCCGCAGCCGACGAGGCTCCGGCGCCGCCGGCGCCCGCTCCGAGCCGTCGGAGAAGGGGACAGCGTGGTGAGCGGAGGGATGTGGTGGTTCGGGCGCAGGCCAAGTACGTGCGGTCGTCCGCGCGGAAGGCCAGGCTCGTGTGTGATCACATCCGCGGGAAGAGCGTTGAGGAGGCGCGAGCTATCCTCGCTCACACCTCGCGTGCGGTGGCGCGAGACTGGAGCAAGCTGCTCGAGTCCGCGGTGGCCAACGCTGAGAACAACCACGAGCTCGTGGGCGAGGACCTGGTGATCAAGGCGGTCCACGCCGACGAGGGCCCCACGATCCGGCGCTTCCGGCCCCGCGCGATGGGGAGGGCGACGAGGATCCGCAAGCGCACCAGCCACCTCACGATTTTGCTCACGCCGAAGGATTAGTCACTAGATATGGGTCAAAAAGTTCATCCCGAGTCGCTCCGCGTGGGCTACATCCACGACTGGAAGTCGAACTGGTTCAACGAACGCCAGTTCGCGGACTTCCTGCACGAGGACACGCAGATCCGCGGGCACATCATCCGCCGGCTTTCGCACGCCGGCCTGTCGGACATAACGATCCGCAAGAACCAGAACGAGGTCGAGGTCAACATCCACACCGCGCGGCCCGGCATCGTGATCGGGAAGTCGGGGTCGGAGGTCGACCAGCTGCGGCGCGACCTGCACCGGATCACCGGCAAGCAGGTCAAGGTCAACATCCTCGAGATCAAGCGCCCCGAGCTCGACGCGCGCCTGGTCGCGCAGTCGATCGCCGAGCAGCTGCAGAACCGCGTGGCGTTTCGCCGCGCGATGAAGCGCGCGCTGACCAGCGCGATGCGCTCGGGCGCCAAGGGCGTCAAGGTCCAGGTGTCCGGTCGTCTGGGCGGCGCCGAGATGGCCCGCACCGAGGGCTACTCGGACGGCCGCGTGCCGCTGCACACTCTGCGCGCCGACATCGACTACGGCTTTCACGAGGCCCGCACGACGTTCGGGCGAATCGGCGTCAAGTGCTGGATCAACAAGGGCGAGATCATGCCTGAGGGCTACACCGGCGCCGATCTGACGATCATGGACGAGCCGGCCCCGCCGGCCGCGGAACGCGACGGTCGCGGGCGCGGCGGGCGCGATGGGCGTGGCGGCGGTGGCCGTGGCGGCGGTCGCGGTGGCGGTCCCGGCGGGCGCGGTGGCGGTCCCGGCGGTCCGGGTGGCCCCGGCGGCGGTCGCGGACGCGGTGGCGGTCCCGGGGGTCCTGGTCGCGGTGGCGGTCCGGGCGGCGGCGGCGGTCGCGGTGGCGGGCCCGGCGGCGGCGGAGGTCGCGGTGGCGGTCCCGGCGGCGGCGGCGGTCGCGGTGGCGGTCCGGGCGGCGGCGGAGGTCGCGGTGGCGGTCCCGGTGGCGGCGGTGGCGGTCGCGGTGGCGGTCGCGGTGGTGGCGGCGGTGGCGGCCCCCGTGGCGGCGGTGGCGGTCCGCGCGGTGGCAGCGGCGGCGGTGGTGGCGGCGCGCCCGAGGGCGGTGCTCGCTGATGCTCGCTCCCAAGCGCGTCAAGCACCGCAAGGTCCACCGTGGACGCCGGCATGGGCTCTCCCGCGGGCAGACCAAGGTCCAGTTCGGCGAGTACGGCCTGAAGGCACTCGACGCCGGCTGGCTGACCAACCGTCAGATCGAGGCCGCTCGTATCGCGATGACCCGCAAGATCAAGCGTGGCGGCAAGGTCTGGATCAACGTCTATCCGGACAAGTCGTACACCAAGAAGCCGGCCGAGACCCGCATGGGCTCGGGCAAGGGCTCGCCCGAGGGGTGGGTAGCGGTGGTCAAGCCGGGACGTGTGATGTTCGAGCTCGCCGGCGTGCCGGAGCCGCTCGCCCGCGAGGCCATGCGGCTGGCCGGGCACAAGCTTTCGGTCCGTACCAAGTTCGTCATGCGAGAGGACGGCTGACATGAGGCCCGCCGACATCCGTGACCTGAGTGACAACGAGCTGCGCGAGCACGTCCACACCGCCCGGCGCGAGCTGTTCGGGCTGCGCTTCCAGCACGCCACGTCCGAGCTCGAGAACACCGCTGGCCTCAAGCGGGCCAAGAGAGAGATTGCACGCGCGCTCACCATCCAGCGCGAACGAGAACTGAACGGCAATGGCTGAGACAGAGAACAACGAGACAGAGACCCCAGAGGCCGAGGCCCCGGCCGCCGAGGCGCCAGCCCCCGAGGCGGCCGCTCCGAGCGAGCCGGTCGAGGTCGTAGCTCCCAAGGAGCGGCGCCGACGCGCCCGTGTGGCGAAGGCGTCCCAAAGCAAGGCGCGCCAGTCGCGCACGCCCGAGGAGCGGCACGCGGAGCGCACGGCCGAGCGTGGGCGCAAGGCGCAGCAGCGCCGGGTCGAGCGGGCGCGGTCGCGCGAGAAGGCGCGGACCGCGCGGGCCGGGGCGGAGGTTCAGACCACGCCGCCGCGCGAGCACGGTCCGGGCCGGCAGAAGATCCGCCAGGGCGTGGTCGTCTCCGACAAGGCCGACAAGACGATCACCGTGCGCATCGACGTGGCTCACCGACACCGGCGCTATGCCAAGGTCGTGCGCACATCAAGCACGTTGCACGCCCACGACGAGGCCAACGACGCGCACATCGGCGACACCGTGATCGTGCGCGAGTGCCGGCCGATGTCGCGCCTGAAGCGCTGGCGGCTCATCGAAGTGGTGCAGAGGGCGGAGTAGGTTGATCCAGAACGAGACACGCCTGCGCGTGGCCGACAACACCGGCGCCCGCGAGATCCTGGTCATCCGCGTGCGCGGCGGCCATCGCCGCCGCTATGCCGGCGTGGGCGACATCGTGACCGCCACGGTCAAGCAGGCCAGTCCACAGGGCTCGGTCAAGAAGGGCGAGGTGGTGACCGCGGTGGTCGTGCGCACGCGCAAGTCCTACGGCCGCGAGGACGGGACCTACATCGCTTTCGATGAGAACGCCGCCGTGCTGATCGACAACCAGAACAACCCGCGCGGCACCCGCATCTTCGGCCCGGTGGCGCGCGAATTGCGCGAGCGCAACTTCATGAAGATCGTCTCGCTCGCCCCGGAGGTGCTCTAGGCATGCCGGCTCGGCTCAAGCAGGGTGACGAGGTGATCGTGATCGGCGGCAAGGACCGCGGGAAGCGCGGCCGGATCCTGCGCGTGGAGCCCGGCAAGGACCGCATCTACGTGGAGGGGCTGAACATCGTCAAGCGCCACCAGCGGCCCCGTCAGGTGGGAGGCGCCCAGCGCGCCGAGACCGTCGGCGGGGTGATCGAGAAAGAGGGGCCGATCCACGTCTCGAACGTGATGCTGGTCGACCCCCAGGACGACAAGCCGACCCGCGTGGGGATCGAGATCCACGACGGCAAGCGCTTCCGCATCGCGCGGCGGAGCGGAACGAGATTGGACTAGAGCGATGCCAGAGGCACGACTGCAGACCCGATATCGCGAGGAGATCCTCCCGGCGCTCACCGAGCGCTTCGGCTACTCGACGCCGATGCGCGCCCCCCGCATCGTCAAGGTGACCGTCAACATGGGCGTGGGCGATGCCAAGCAGGACTCCAAGATGCTCGAGGCGGCCTCGGAGCAGCTGGCCACGATCACCGGGCAGCGGCCCAACGTGCGCCGCGCCCGCAAGTCGATCGCGCAGTTCAAGTTGCGCGAGGGCATGCCGGTCGGGGTGGCGGTGACCCTGCGCGGCGCGCGCTGCTACGAGTTCCTGGACCGCCTGATGTCGGTGGCGATCCCGCGGATCCGCGACTTCCGCGGCCTGAACCCGCGCTCGTTCGACGGCCGCGGGAACTACTCGATGGGCGTGCGCGAGCAGATCATCTTCCCCGAGGTCGACTACGACGAGGTGGATCAGGTCCGCGGCCTCGACATCACGATCACCACGACCGCCCAGAGCGACGACGAGGCGTTCGCGCTGCTCGAGGCGCTCGGGATGCCGTTTTCCAAAGAGGGCCGCCCCGAAGCGGTGGCCGCGTAGACGTAGAAGGAGCCCATGGCCAAGACTTCACAGGTTGTCCGTCAGCAGCGTCCCGCCAAGTACAAGACGCGCGCCTACACCCGCTGCCGCCGCTGCGGCCGGGCGCGCTCGGTCTACCGCAAGTTCGGTGTGTGCCGGATCTGCATGCGCGAGTTGGCGCACAACGGCTACATCCCCGGCATGACCAAGTCGAGCTGGTAGGCGGCGCGCGATGACCATGACCGATCCCATCGCCGACCTCCTGACGCGGATCCGCAATGCGGCCGCGGCGCAGCACCACGACGTGACGATCCCCTCGTCGCGGCTGGGGCGGGAGATCGCCCGGATCCTGCACGAGCAGGGCTACATCGAGGCGTTCGAGGTGCACGATCCGGCTGAGGGCCGGCCCGGCGAGGCGCTGACGATCACGCTCAAGTACACCCAGGCGCGCAAGCCGGTGATCACCGGACTGCAGCGGGTCTCGCGCCCCGGCCAGCGCACCTACGTCGACCATGCCCACATCCCCCGCATCCAGGGCGGCATGGGCACCGCGATCATGTCGACCTCCAGGGGGGTCATGACCGGCCACGAGGCCCGCAGCGAGGGCGTCGGCGGCGAAGTGGTGGCGCAGGTCTGGTAGACCGTTTGAAGCTATGTCCCGCATCGGCAGACAACCCATCCCCGTACCGGCCGGAGTGACGATCTCCATCGAGCCCGAGCGAGTGACCGTGAACGGGCCCAAGGGCGAGCTGACCGAGCGCGTGCACCGCGACATCACGGTCGAGCAGAACGATGATCAGATCGTGGTCACGCGGCCGACCGATCGCGGCGAGCACCGCGCGCTGCACGGGCTGACTCGGACGCTCGTCGCCAACATGGTGCAGGGCGTCACGGCCGGGTTCGAGAAGCGCCTGGAGATCCAGGGCGTGGGCTACCGGGCCCAGCTGCGCGGGCGCGACCTCGAGTTGGCCCTCGGCTACTCGCACCCGGTGTCGATCAAGGCCCCGGACGGAATCGAGTTCGAGGTCCCCCAGCCGACCCGGATCACCGTCCGCGGCGCCTCCAAGCAGCAGGTGGGCGAGATCGCCGCGCTGATCCGCAAGCAGCGCAAGCCCGAGCCCTACAAGGGCAAGGGGATCCGCTACGAGGGCGAGTACGTCGCCCGGAAGGTCGGTAAGCGCGCATGACCGTTCTCACCAAGCCGGCTCAGAGACTCAAGCGGCGCCGGCGCGTCCGGGCCAAGGTGCGCGGCACCGCAGGGCGCCCCCGGATCTCGGTGTTCCGCTCCAATCGAGGCATCTTCGCCCAGCTGATCGACGATGACACCGGGCGCACGGTGGCTTCGGTCAACTGGATCGAACCCGAGTTGCGCGGCCTGGGCCGGATGGAGCAGGCCCAGCGCGCCGGCGCGCTTCTCGCTGACCGGGCGAAGGCCGCGGGCGTCGAGTCGGCCGTGTTCGACCGGGGCGGCTACCGATACCACGGGCGCGTCAAAGCGCTCGCCGACGGAGCCCGCGAGGGCGGGCTGACTTTCTAGTCCCGCTAACCTGGAACTGCTCATGCCTGGCGTACGCGATCGCACAGTCTCTTCCTCCGGGCTCGACCTCCAGGAGCGCGTGGTCGAGATCAACCGCGTGGCCAAGGTGGTCAAGGGCGGGCGGCGCTTCTCGTTCACCGCGCTGGTCGTGGTCGGCGACGAGCGCGAGATCGTCGGGATCGGCTACGGCAAGGCCAACGAGGTTCCGGTGGCCATCCAGAAGGGCGTCGAGCGGGCCAAGAAGAACCTGTATCGCGTGCCCAAGCACGGCTCGACGATCACCCACCAGACGACGGGCATCTTCGGGTCCGGGCGCGTCTTCTTGAAGCCCGCCGCCCCCGGTACCGGCGTGATCGCCGGTGGTGGCGTGCGCGCCGTGCTCGAGTTGGCCGGGATCCACGACATCCTGTCGAAGTCTTTGGGGTCGCAGAACCCGATCAACCTGGTCAAGGCGACGATGGCGGGGCTGCAGTCCTTGCGCACGCCGGACGAGGTCGCTGAGATCCGCGGACTCTCGGTCAACCAAGTCTTGGGCCTCACGACGCCGGAGGCTGAGCCCACGTCCGGCGCCCCCGATTCAAGTTCGAACGGAGACGGAGGGGCCACGGTCACTCGAGGGGGCGCGGACGCGGATTCAGCCTCCGTCGAGGGTGCCGGCGACACGGATCCGACCTCGGCCGAAAAGCCTGAAGGGTCCGAGGAGTGAGCAAGCTCGTCGTCACCCAGCGCCGCTCGCGCAACGGCTGCGATCAGCGCCAGCGCGACACGCTGCGCTCGCTCGGGCTGCGCCGGATCGGCCACCGAGTCGAGCACGAGGACACGCCCCAGATCCGCGGGATGATCGCCAAGGTCGCGCACCTGGTGGAGGTCTCCTCGGAGGATTCGAGTGGCTGAGCCCCGCGAAGACGACGCGGCCCCCGAGGAGCGCGAGGAGCGGATCGGCCTGCACAACCTGAAGCCCGCGCGCGGGTCGCGCCGGCCGCGCAAGCGGGTCGGCCGCGGCGAGGGCTCGGGCACGGGCAAGACATCGGGCCGGGGCCAGAAGGGCTGGGGCTCGCGCTCGGGCGCCAAGGAGCGGGCCCGGTTCGAGGGCGGCCAGAACCCGATCCACATGCGGATGCGCAAGCTGCGCGGCCCGCACATGAAGAAGTCGATGCCGTTCGAGCCGTTCCGGACGCACACCCAGCCGGTCAACCTCCTCGACCTCGAGGCGCGGTTCGAGTCCGGTGACTCGGTCACGCTCGAGGCGCTGCACGCCAAGGGGCTGGCCACCAAGAAGGGCATCCCGGTCAAGATCCTGGCCAAGGGCGAGCTGTCCAAGCCGCTGACGGTCCACGCGCACGCGTTCAGCGCCGCCGCGAAGGAGCGGATCGAGGCGGCCGGCGGAACCACCCAGCTGATCGTCGCAGCAGAAGGCGGAGGCCGCCCGAAGTGATCTCCACCATCCTCGGCGCGTTCCGGGTGGGCGAGATCCGCAATAAGGTGCTGTTCACGGCGGCGATCCTCGCGCTCTACCGCCTGGGCACGCACATCCCCGCGCCTGGCATCAGCGCCTCGGCCGTCAAGGAGATCCAGAAGTCGAACCTCGGCAACAACGGGATCCTCGGGCTGCTGAACCTGTTCTCGGGCGGCGCGCTGACGCGGATCGCGCTGTTCGCCCTGGGCATCATGCCCTACATCACGGCCTCGATCATCCTGCAGCTGCTGCAGGTCGTGGTGCCCTCGCTGGAGAAGCTCTCCAAGGAGGGCGAGGTCGGGCAGGCGCGCATCACCCAGTACACGCGCTACCTCACGGTCGGGCTGGCCTTCGCGCAGTCGATCGGCTACGTGTTCCTGTTCCGCAGCCTCGAGACCCAGGCCAACGTCGACCTGATCCCGAACTTCAACCTGGCCAAGATGCTGCTGATCGTGATCTCGCTGACCGCCGGCTGCGTCCTGCTGATGTGGATGGGCGAGCTGATCACCCAGCGCGGGATCGGCAACGGGATCTCGCTGCTGATCTTCGCCTCGATCGTGGCCCGGATCCCCCACGGCGTGCAGTCGTGGTGGAACAACCCCGACCAGGTGTTCAAGGTCATCATGCCCTTCATCGCGGTCGGCGCGGTGGCGGCGATCGTGTTCGTGCAGGAGGGCCAGCGCCGGATCCCGATCCAGTACGCCAAACGGGTGATCGGGCGAAGAATGACCCAGGGCAGCCAGACCTACCTGCCCCTGCGCGTGAACATGGCCGGCGTGATCCCGGTCATCTTCGCCGCCAGCATGATGGCCATCCCGCCGACGCTCGGCCAGCTGCTCGGGCAGAACCGCACCAACAACTTCGCCACCGACGTCCAGAACTTCTTCAACCCCCAGGGCTGGCACTACGTGCTGGGCGAGAGCGTGCTGATCATCCTGTTCACTTACTTCTACACGGCGGTCACGTTCAACCCCGTCGACCAGGCCGACAACCTCAGGAAGTACGGCGGGTTCATCCCGGGGGTGAGGCCAGGTAGACCGACCGCGGAATTCCTGGACCGCATCCTGGCGAGGTTGACCTTCCCAGGGGCGTTGTTCCTGGCTGCCATCGCCGCGTTTCCGACGATCTTGATCGACCAGACGTCGGCCAACTTCTTCTTCGGCGGCACTTCGATCCTGATCGTCATCGGCGTGGCGCTCGACACGATGAAACAGCTCGAGGCGCAGCTGATGATGCGAAATTACGAAGGCTTCCTGAAGTAGCGAGCCCCGGGGACGGGGGCGGGAGAGGTACGCCCGCATCCACCCACAGCCCCGCACATCGGGGGAAATTTCCGCCATTTCCCAGGGCAATCTGCGGCCCGCGACGGATTCCTCCCGTACCACGTGAACAATCCGTCATTACGGTCGGAACCCAGCAGGAATGGCGGAAATTTCCCGTTCGAGCGGGGGGCGGGCGGGCGGGGGGCGGCTAAACGCTTAGGGCGTCGGCGAGCTCCTGGCGGGTCTGGATGTCCAGCTTGCGGTACGTGTTGCGCAGGTGGTATTCGACGGTCTTGGGCGTGACGAACAGGGCTTGGGCGATCTCGCGGTTGGACTGGCCGGTGGCGGCCAGCGCGGCGATCCGCCGCTCGGACGGGGTGAGCGAGGCTGGTCCGCTGAGCAGCGCCTCGCGCCGCGGGCGGGCGCCGGTCGCCGCGAGCTCGACCCGGGCGCGCTCGCTGAGGGCGGCGAGGCCGCCACGGGCGGCCCTGTCGGCTCCTCGCTCGAGCCATTCGCGCGCCTCGCTGCGGCGGTTCTCGCGCCGGAGCGCGGCGCCGAGGTCGACCAGCGTGCGGATCGTCTCCAGCCGCGACGGCGCGTGGGACCCCAGCCGCACCGCAGTGCGCAGGGTGCGCAGACCCTTGCCGCCATGCTCGCACAGGGCGAGGACCCGGCGGGCGCGGATCCTCATATGCAGCACGTCGGTGCGCTCGGCGCGGGACAGCTCCTCGCGGGCCAGATCGAGCGCGCGGTCTGAGTCGCCGAGCATCAGTGCGGCCTGGGCCGCCGTAGTGCGCCACGGGCAGTAGCCGAGGTAGCGCACCGTCCGCTCGCCGATCTCGCCGACGGTCAGTGCCGCCTCCAACGACTCCTGGGCTCGGTGCTGGGCCAGGCGCAGCTCGGCCAGCGAGTACAGGCGCAGCACGTCCTCGATGTCCTGCGGCTCTCCGAAGGGGCCGTCCTCGTCGAGGACGGCCTGCGCCCGGTCGAGCTCGCCGCACTCGATCAGGCCGAGCACGTAGTGCGCGGCGGCGGAGCGGGCGAACTCATGCCAGCCGTAGCGGCGGGCGTCGAGGGCCAGTTCGAGGTCGGCCAGCGCGTCGGTCGCCCGTCCCTGCCAGAGCAGCGGCAGCCCGCGCACGTAGCTGGCGGTGGCGAAGCCGAGCGGCCAGGCGCGGCGGCGGGCGTCCGCCATCGCGGCGTCCGCGACGAGCAGCGAGCTCTCGAGCTCGCCGTTGAGCAGGAATGCCGCGGCCACCATCCGCCACCCAATCCACTGGGGGTTGGCGTTGGCGAGGATCCGCCCGCGGTCCCAGGCTCTCTCGGCCAGCTCGACCGCGTTGTGGGCCGACTCGCCGGTGGTGGTGGCGTGTAGCGCCGCCTGGGCCAGCAGCAGCCGCTGGCCCTGGGTGGTGGGACCCTTGACGGCGTTCTCGACCACGCGGGCCGAGCGCTCGAGGGCGACCGGCTGCAGGTCGGGGATGATCGAGGCCGTCGTGATGAAGCTCGCCTCGAGCTGGTCGCGAAGCTCGAGCTCGTCCGGCCCGGCGCTGTCGGGGGGCAGCTCGGACAGCGCGTTGTCATAGACGCGAGCCGCCTCCTCGTGTCGGCCCTGGGCGTCCAGCGCGCGCCCCAGCTCGAGTGCCAGCTCACCCCGCCGGCGGGGGTCGGTGGTCCCGGCCATCGCCTGGGAGAGGTGCTCGGCGGAGGCGGCCTGGCCGAGCGCGGCCTCGGCGGCGCCGAGCTCGGCGAGCACCTCGGGCCGCAGCTCGGGTGCCGGCGGCTCCTCGAGGGCGCGCTGGAGGTAGCGCACGGCCGGCTGGGGGGCCCGGGCTTCGCGCGCGGCGGCCAGGAGCTGCTCGACCGCCCAGGGATCGCCACCGGCGTGGCCCAGGAGCAGGTGCGCGGCCACCAGCTCGACGTCCTCGCCGTCGATGTCGAGCAGCCGGGCCGCGTCGAGGTGCCGGCTGCCGCGATCGAACGGCGGGATGTCCTGGACGATCGCATGCTGGACGAGCGGATGGACGTAGCGCAGCGGCTCGCGGGCGAGCAGCACCTCGACCCCGGCCAGGGCATCGGCGGCCGCGCTGGCCGCGTCGATCGACAGCCCGGCCAGTGCCGCCGCGCGCCGCAGGGGAACGTCGGCCCCGAGGATGGCCACAGCCCGGGCCAGCGCCGCGGCGCCTGGCCCCAGCCGGCCGACGCGGACCCGCAGCGAGCGGGTCACCGCGCCCGGGGCCAGCGCCTCAGTGCGCCGGGTCAGCTCGGGGCCGGAGGCGTCGCGGTCCTCGGCCAGCGCGAGCAGCAGCTCGCGCAGATAGAAGGGGTTGCCGCCGGTGACCTCGAGTGACACCTCGGCCAGCGCCGGATCGGCTCGCTCGCCGAGCGCGTCGCGAGCGAGCTCCTCGACCGCCTCGACGCCAAGCGGACTGAGGCTCTCGACCTCAACCCGGGGATGGGTCGAGATCCGGTCGAGTGGCTCGGAGGCCTCGCCGGCCGGGTCGGGGCGGCGGGTCATGACCAGTGCGACGGGTAGCTCGTCGAGCCGGTGCAGGACATACAGCACGAACTCGAGCGAGGCGACGTCGCCCCAGTGCAGGTCGTCGATGGCCAGCAGCGTCGGTCGCGTCTCGGCCGCGCCGGCCATCGCGGCGAACAGGCCGTGGGACGCGGTCAGGTCACTGGGCTCGTCGGGTCCCGGCAGATCCGCTCGGCGCCCGGCCAGTGAGCGGACCCGCTCGGGCGCCTCGGCCAGGAACGCCCGGCGGGCGTCCTCGGGCAACTCGTGGAGCAGCGCGCGGACCAGCTGGCCGGCCACCCCGAGCGCCACGTTCTGCTCGAGCTCGGCGCCGCCCGCCCGCAGCACGCGGATGCCGCGCCGCCGGGCCTCGTCGAGCGCCGCCTCGTGCAGCCGGGTCTTGCCCATTCCGGCGTGGCCCTCGAGCAGGAGCGCCCCGCCGCTGCCCGCGTCGAGCGCGTCCAGGACAGCGGTGATCGCCTGGAGCAAATGGTCTCGCTCAAGGAGCCCCGTGCGTCCACGCAGGGGCCGGCCACGTCTGTCGGGCGCCTCCCGCACCGGCATATAGAGCAATGTACCCCGAGTGGGTTTAGACCTAATCCTGGGGTACTCGCCTGGGGCGAAGAGCGGACCGCGCGGTCAACATATCGGCCGTGGAGAGGGCAACCACGCATCTGGAGCTGACGATCGAGCTGGATTCGGACCCGATCAGCGGGTCCGTGTCGAACGGGACGCACGGCTCGCGGAGTTTCAGTGGGTGGATCGAGCTGGTGGCGGCCATCGAGGCCGCCCGGACCTCGGGTGCCGCCCTCGGGGGCTTGGGTCGGGCGGGGTTGCAAACCCTGGGGTCCGTCCCTGGTGCGAAGGCCACGGAGCTGTAGTTAGCTACCGACACCGCATGACCGTAAGAAGCCAACAGCACGTGCAGACAGGATGGATCGAGGGGGAGCAGATCCGTCGTGGGGACAGGGGGACTGCACAGATGGCTTGGGGGCAGTTGGGGGCGCAGGACCGGAGTGGGGGCAGTCGTATCCGGGGGCAGACAAGCAGTTGGATGGGCCGGCGCGGGGGTGCCGGTCCATCCCGGGGGCAGATCTAGAGGACGGGCAGGGAATAGCGGCGAGCTTGGCAGCGCTTGGGGGTGGGTCGGCATGGACGCCGGCCCGGGCGCCCGCCGGGGGGCGACGTTCTTGCCGCTTCAGACCGACCGAAACGCTTCGGGCCCGAGTCGCGGGGGTGATTCGGGCCCGATCGCGTTCACTTCGCGTTTGCGCTCCCGATACAGTGAGGCCCGCGTGTCAGAGCTCAACCTGATCCTGTTCGGTCCTCCGGGCGCGGGCAAGGGGACGCAGGCCGATCGCCTGCGTTCCGACTTCCAGCTGCCCTACATCGCCACCGGGGACATGCTCCGGGGGAACGTCAAGGAGGGCACCGAGCTCGGGCAGAAGGCCAAGGAGTACATGGATCGCGGCGATCTGGTGCCTGACGAGTTGATCCTCGCCATGGCGGACGAGCGCCTCCAGCAGGAGGACGCCCAGGACGGGTTCATCCTCGATGGTTTTCCCCGCACCGTTCCGCAGGCCGAAGCGCTGTCCAAGCATCTCTCGCAGGTGGGCCGGCGCATCACCGCGGTGCTGCTCATCGACGTGCCCGACGAGGACTTGGTCAGGCGGCTCTCGGGCCGGCGCGTGTGCGTCAAGGCCGGCCACAACTACCACGTCGAGTTCGACCCGCCCAAGCACGACGACGTGTGCGATCAGGACGGCTCGCGCCTGGTCCAGCGCGATGATGACAAGCCCGAGGTGGTGGAGAAGCGCCTGAACGTCTACCACGAGCAGACCGAGCCGGTGATCGACTACTACGATGAGAAGGGAATCCTGCGTCGCGTCGACGGCACCCGCGGTCCGGCCGAGGTGCACGATCACATTCGCGCTGTGATCGCGACGCTGCGACTCGAGGAAGACGTTTGATCATCAAGAAGACACCGGAGCAGATCGAGCGGATGGCGGCCGCCGGCGCGATCCTGGTCAAGACCATGAACCTGCTCGCCGGCAAGATCCGGCCCGGAGTCACGACAGCGGACCTCGACGAGGCGGCCGAGAAGTTCATCCGCTCCCAGGGCGCGACGCCGGCCTTCAAGGGCTACCGCGGATTCCCGGGATCGATCTGCGCCTCGCCCAACGAGATGATCGTGCACGGCATCCCAGGCCCGTACGCGCTCGCGCGCGGGGACATCCTGTCGGTTGACATCGGGGTGGTCTACGACGGCTGGGTCGCCGACGCGGCGCGCACGTTCGGGGTCGGGCCGATCAGTCCGGTCGCCACCAAGCTCTTGCAGGTCACCGAGGAGTCGCTGTTCCTCGCGGTCGAGCAGTGTCGTGTGGGCAACCGACTGGGCGACGTCTCGCATGCAGTCCAGCAGCACGTCGAGGCCGCCGGGCTATCGATCGTCCGCTCACTGGTCGGTCACGGGGTAGGGCGGGAGATGCACGAGGAGCCGCAGATCCCCAACTACGGCAACGCGGGCACCGGCATCCCGCTCGAGGAGGGCATGGTGATGGCCGTCGAGCCGATGGTCACCGCCGGCCGGCACGCGGTGCGGGTGGGCGACGACCACTGGGCGATCTACTCCCAGGACGGGTCGCTGGCGGCTCACTTCGAGTTCACGATCGCGGTCACGGCGGCGGGGCCGCGGATCCTGACGCCTTGGCACGAAGGAGCAAAGGGGGGTCGCGCGGCCGCCTGACAGACGGCCGCCGGCGCATGGATGCCCGGCGGAACGGCCCCAGGGACGCCGAGCGAAGCGAGGCCCATCCCAGCGACGGCGCATCGGCGCACCCCTGCTAACATCGCTCGTTGCGCCCGCGTGCGCGATTTCCGTGCGCGCTGCGGCGGTCTGCAGGTCGGTAGCGGAGACCAAAACGGTCTCCAGAGCCGGGCTGCGGGAACTACTGGTTTCAAACAGGCGACGAGAGCGAAGCGAGCGTGAAAGTACGACCGTCGGTCAAGCCGATGTGCGAGAAGTGCAAGATCATCCGCCGGAACGGGCGGGTCCTGGTGATCTGCTCGAATCCACGCCACAAGCAAAGGCAAGGTTGAGATGGCACGCATCTCTGGTGTCAACATTCCCCTCAACAAGCGGGTCGAGATCGGCCTGACCTACATCTACGGAGTCGGCCGCTCCACCTCCAATAAGCTGCTCGCGGAGCTCGGCATCGAGCCCGATCGCAAGGTGCGCGACCTGACCGAGGAAGAGGTGATCCGCCTGCGCGAGGCGATCGACTCGGGCCTCACGGTCGAGGGCGATCTGCGGCGCGAGCGCTCACAGAACATCAAGCGCCTGCAGGAGATCGGCTGCTATCGCGGGCTGCGCCACCGGCGCGGGCTGCCCGTCCACGGGCAGAACACCAAGACCAACGCGCGCACGCGCAAGGGGCCCAAGCGGATGCAGGTCGCCGGGAAGAAGAAGGCGACCAAGAAGTAGATGCCCGCACCTCGTAGGCCACAGCGCGGGCGCCGGCGCGTCCGCAAGAACATCCCGGTCGGGCAGGCCCACATCAAGACGTCGTTCAACAACACGATCGTGTCGTTGACCGACCGCGAGGGCAACGTGATCGCGTGGGAGTCGGCCGGTGGCGCGGGCTTCAAGGGCTCGCGCAAGTCGACCCCGTTCGCGGCCCAGGTGACCGCCGACGCGGCGGCCCGGAAGGGCATCGAGCACGGCCTGCAACGGGTCGAGGTGTTCGTCAAGGGCCCCGGGTCGGGGCGCGAGACGGCGATCCGCTCGTTGCAGGCGGCTGGACTCGAGGTGACGGGTGTGAAGGACGTGACGCCCCAGGCCCACAACGGCTGCCGGCCCCGGAAGCGGAGGCGTGTCTGATGGCCCGCGATACCTCGCCGCAGTGCAAGCAGTGCCGGCGCGAAGGCCAGAAGCTGTTTTTGAAGGGCGAGCGGTGCCTGACCGACAAGTGCGGCGTCGAGCGGCGCTCGTATCCGCCCGGCGAGCACGGGCGCGGGCGGATGCGCCAGAGCGAGTACCGGGTGCAGCTGCGCGAGAAGCAGAAGGCCAAGCGCTACTACGGCGTGCTCGAGAAGCAGTTCCGGATCTACTACCAGAAGGCCTCCCAGCAGCCCGGGATCACCGGCGAGAACCTTCTGCGGATGCTCGAGTGCCGCTTCGACAACGTGCTGGTCCGGCTCGGCTTCGCGGCATCGCGGCGCCAGGCGCGGCAGCTGATCCTGCACGGTCACTGGACGGTCAACGGCCGGCGGGTGAACGTGCCGAGCTACCAGCTGCGCGACAACGACGTGATCGCGGTCCATCCGCGCTCGTCGGCCTCCCAGGTGATTCGCGACGCGACGGAGTTGACCGGTCAGGTGCCGGCCTGGCTACAGGCCGATCACGACTCGCTCACGGCCAAGGTGCTGCGCAAGCCCGAACGCCGCGAGATTGCCGCTCCCGTCCAGGAGCAGCTAATCGTCGAGCTGTACTCCAAGTAATTCACAAGCTTCGGTCGCGCGGCCCGTATGGCCGGATGCGGCACTGACACCGCCCAGACGGCGGCAAGAACCCAACGACGTTAGGACCCTGATGCTCGACTTCCAAGTCCCCCGAATCTCTTCCGAGAGTGTCGACGACAACCGAGGGTCGTTCACGATCGAGCCACTCGATCGGGGCTTCGGTTATACGTTCGGCAACTCGCTTCGGCGAGTGTTGCTGTCGTCTCTGGCCGGCGCGGCCGTGACTTCCGTGCGGATCGAGGGCGTCGCCCACGAGTTCTCGACGATCCGGGGCGTCAAGGAGGACGTGACCGACATCGTTCTGAACCTGAAGGGCGTCGTGTGCCGGATGCACTCGGACGCGACGGAAATCGAGGCTCCGCTGGTGGTCACCGGCCCGGGTGAGATCACCGCCAAGGACATCGACCTTCCGTCGGGCGTTGAGATCCTGAACCCGGACGCGCACATCGCCACCTTGGAGAAGAAGACCAAGCTCGAGGTCTATCTGACCATCGGGCGGGGTCGCGGCTACCGGCCGGCCGAGGAGAACAAGTCTCCCGACCAGCCGATCGGCGTGATCCCGATCGACTCGATCTTCTCGCCGGTGCGGCGCGTCGCCTACAACGTGGAGCAGGCGCGCGTCGGGCAGCGGACCGACTACGACAAGCTGACTCTGGACATCGAGACCGACGGCTCGATCGACCCGCACGCTGCTTTGCGTGAGGCCGCCGAAATCCTCATCAGTCAGTTGGCGATCTTCACGGACGCCGAGCGGGTTGTGGAGCTCCGCGAGGCGGGCGCGCCTGGGGTCTTGGAGCCCGGGATGGGAGGCGCGGTCGGCGCGCCGTCGCGTCCGCCGAACGCGATGGACGACATCCTGATCGAGGAGCTCGAGCTGGGCGTGCGGTCCTACAACTGCCTGAAGCGGGCGGGGATCCAGACCGTGGGTGATCTGGTCTCGAAGAGCGAGTCTGAGCTGGCGGCGATCCCGAACTTCGGCAAGAAGTCGATCGATGAGGTGATCGAGACTCTGCATGCTCGCGGTCTCGGGCTGCGGAACGAGTAGGTCTCGGGTAGCCTGCGGCTTAGGCGATGCGCCACCAGCGGAACCGATACCAGCTGTCTCGCGACGCGGCGCACCGCAAGGCGCTGCTGATGAACCTCTCCAAGGAGGTCATCGCGCACGAGCGGATCCGGACCACCGAGGCCAAGGCCAAGGCGGTCAAGCCCGAGCTCGAGAAGCTGATCACGCTGGCCAAGCGCGGTGACTTGCACGCGCGCCGGCAGGCGTTGTCGGCGTTGGGCCAGGACAAGTTCATGGTCTACAAGCTGTTCGAGGAGATCGCGCCGCGGTATTCCGAGCGGGCCGGCGGGTACTCGCGGATCCTGAAACTGGGGCCGCGGCGGTCGGATTCGACCGAGATGGTGCTGCTGGAGCTGGTCTAGCGGCCCGTCTGGACCTCGAGTACGACGGGGGTCGTTTTGCCGGCTGGGCGGTTCAGCCGGGTCAGCGCACAGTCCAGGGCGAGGTCGAGCGGGCACTCGCCACCGTCCTCCGAGTCGACGCCGTTCACTTGGTGGTCGCCGGGCGAACTGATGCCGGCGTGCACGCCTCGGGGCAGGTCGCGTCGTACTCCGGCCCTCCGGCTTCTGTGCGGTCGTTGAATGCGGTGCTGCCCCCCGATGTGGCGGCGCTGGCCTGCTCTTCACCTGGGGATGAGTTCGATGCGCGCCGCGATGCGACCTCGCGCGCCTACTGTTACCGGGTGCTGACGCGGGAGACGCGTTCGGCGTTTGAGGAGGGGAGGGCGCTGTGGTGGCCTCGTCGGCTGGATGTGTCGGCTCTGGATGCGTGCGCGGCCGCCTTGGTCGGCGAGCACGACTTCACCGCGTTCACGCCGACTGACACCTACCACCAGCGGTTCGTGCGGCGGGTGTTCGCCGCGTACTGGCGTTCGGCGCCGGGTTCCTCCGACGCGCTGGAGTTCTGGATCGAGGCGGACGCGTTCATGCGCCAGATGAACCGCGTGCTGGTGGGCACCATGCTCGAGGTGGCGGGTGGGCACCGGTCGGTGGCGGACTTTGTGGCGCTGCTGGCCGGCCGGCCGCGGTCGCAGGCGGGGCGGACGGCGCCGGCGCACGGGCTGTACCTCGCCGGCGTGGGCTACGGTGGCGAGCGGGTGCTACGGGTGTAACAACTCCGCAACGAAGTGGACCCGGCCGGGGTGATTTCGCCTGCGCCGCGGGCTCGTACCATCGATGGCGCCCGCGTCCGGTCCAAAACGCCCGAAACCGCGCCGCCCGTCCCCGCCCCCGGGACATAAGCACCTCCCAGATGCTCATGTCCCACAGGTGGTCACTGTGGCGGCGATTTTGGGCCTTATGCACAATGGCGCACGCCCCGATCTCGTGGTGGCGTGGGTCGCGGGGCGTCAGCTCGGGCTGATCACGGCCGAACAACTCATCGCGGCCGGGGTGGGGCGCGGATCGATCCGCTGGCGGCTCGCGAACGGCGCCCTTCACCGCGTGTTCAGGGGTGTCTACCTGGTCGGCCACTCCGTACTCGTGCCGGATGCGCTCGAGTTCGCGGCGGTGCTGGCCTGCGGTCGCGGCGCAGTGGTCAGCCATCGGTCAGCGGCGGGTCTATGGCTCATCGCCTCGTCGGGCGGCGGGGGGGTGGAAGTCACCGTGGTTGCCCGCGATTGCCGGTCACGCGCCGGTCTGCGTGTTCACCAGGTGCAGGCGCTTGATCCGCGCGACCGCAGCCGCCGGCGGGGCATCCCCGTCACCGCTCCGGCCCGTACCGCGATCGACTACGCCGCAACCGCCGGCTATGAGGAGGCGGAACGGGCGATCGCCGAGGCGCTTGCGCTCAAGCTGGTCACCGAGCGCCAGCTCCTGGCCGCGATCGAGCGCGGGCAGCACCGCGCCGGGGTGGCGCAAGTCAGGGCGATCCTGGGCCAACCCGGCGGGCCGCGACGGACTCGCTCCGATGGCGAGCGGGCGATGCTCAGGCTGATTCGGGCGGCGAAACTGCCGACCCCGCTGACCAACCACCCCGTGGAGGGCTTCGACGCGGACTTCTTCTGGCCCGAGGTGGGGCTGATCGTCGAGGTGGACGGCGGGGACTTTCACCGCCCGCGCTCGGCGTTCGAACGCGACCATCGCCGCGACATCGTCCACAAGGATGCCGGCCACGAGGTGCTCCGGGTGAGCGGACAGCAGCTCGATCAGGAGCCGCTGTACATCGCCGCTGTCATCGCCCGGGCGTACGACCGCCGCAGCCGGGCCCGCGGATAGCATCAGAAGAACCCCATGCGAGTCCTGCTGACCAACGACGACGGGATCGAGGCCGCCGGCCTGCAGGCGCTCCGGCGCGCCCTGCTGACCGTGGACGGAATCGAGCTGGCCGTGATCGCGCCGGACGGCAACCGCTCGGCGATGGCCCGGTCGATCACCACCCGGCGGCCGTTGTGGGTGCAGGAGGTGGAGTTCGGCGACGGCACGGTCGGGTTCGCCACCGACGGGACGCCGGTGGACTGCGTGCGGCTGGCCAACCTCGGGCTGGTCGAGGGGTTCGAGGCCGAGCTGGTGGTGTCCGGCATCAACCACGGCTCGAACCTGGGCGACGACATCACCTACTCGGGGACGGTGGCGGCGGCGCTCGAGGCGATCGTGCTCGGCCTGCCGGGGATCGCGGTCTCGCAGCAGTCGAGCGCGCGCGAGCTGGACTTCAGGGTGGGCTCGGCGTTCGACTTCGGGCTCGCCGCGACGTTCACCGCCCGGCTCGTGGCGGAGCTCGAGGCCACGCCGCTGCCCGCCGGCACGCTGCTGAACGTCAACGTCCCCTGCCCGCCGCCCAACGGCGTCGAGGTGGCGCGGCTCGGCAAGCGCGTGTACCAGGACGAGCTCTCGCTCGTGGACCAGACCGGCGAGAAACGGCGGCTGTACAAGATCTACGGCGACGCGAGCTATGAGCGCGACGAGACCGGCACCGACCTGGCCGCGGTGGCGCAGGGCAAGATCGCGGTCACCCCGGTCCACTTCGACCTGACCGACCGGGAGGGCCTTTCGGTGCTCGAGCGCTACGACCTGCAGCGCCTGGTCGCGCCGGCGGCGAGCGAGGTGACCGAAGCGTGACCGCGACGACCCAGAAGGCGACCAAGCGCGCCGCCGAGCTCAGGAAGGCGATCGACTACCACGCCTACCGCTACTACGTCCTCGACGATCCCGAGGTCGGCGACGACCAGTACGACGCGCTGTTCAACGAGCTCAAGGCACTGGAGGAGGAGCACCCCGAGCTCGTCACACCCGACTCGCCCACCCAGCGCGTGGCGCCCGAGCCGGTGTCGGAAGCTCGAGAAGGTCAGCCATCCCCAGCCGATGCTCTCGCTGGCCAACGCCCATTCGGCCGAGGACCTCAAGGCGTGGATCCAGCGGATGCGCAACCACCTGGCGCGCGAGGGAATCACCGACCCGCGGTTCGAGTTCGTGGCCGAGCCCAAGATCGACGGGCTGGCCATCTCGCTGATCTACCGGGACGGGGTGTTCGAGCGGGGGGCCACGCGGGGCAACGGCGAGATCGGCGAGGACGTGACCCACAACCTGCGCACGATGCCCGCCATCCCGTTGCGGCTGGACGATCCGAACCCGCCAAAACTCCTCGAGGTCCGGGGCGAGGTGTACATGTCGCTTCCCGACTTCGCCGCCCTCAACGAGCGCCGCGCGCAAGCCGGCCTCTCCACGTTCATGAACCCGCGCAACTCGGCCGCGGGGACGATCCGCCAGCTCGACCCCAAGCTGGCGGCCGACCGTCCGCTCTCGCTCTGGACCTACGGCGTGGGCGCCACCGAAGGCATCACGTTCGGCGCGCACTGGGACGCCCTGGAGTGGCTGCGCGAGCACCGCTTCCCGGTCCATCCCGACGTCAAGAAGCTGGAGATCGAGGACGAGGTCGTCAAGCAGTGCCAGGCTTGGGAGGAGCGGCGGGGCTCGCTCGAGTTCGAGATCGACGGCGTCGTGGTCAAGGTCAACCAAGTCGAGCTTCAGCGCCGGCTGGGCTCGGTCGGCCGGGAGCCGCGTTGGGCCATCGCCTGGAAGTTCCCCCCCACCACGGCAGTCACCAAGCTCAACCAGGTCATCTGGGCCCCGGGCAAGTTCGGTGATCTGCACCCCGCGGCGATGCTCGAGCCAGTGCACGTTGGGGGCGTGACCGTGAAGATGGCCACGCTCCACAACGAGGAGGACCTCCAGCGCAAGGACATCCGCGAGGGGGAGGAGGTCATCATCCTGCGCGCCGGCGACGTGATCCCGCAGGTCCTCAGCCCCGCGCCGCATGTGGCCGAGCGACCGGATCGCCCCGCGCCCCCGAGACCGCCCAAGGAGTGCCCTATCTGCCACACCCCGACGGTCAAGCCAGAGGACTCGGTGTTCACACGCTGCCCGAATCGGGACTGCCCGGGCCGCCGCTGGCAGCTGCTCAAGCACTTCGCCGGCGCGATGGACATCGACGGCCTCGGCGAGAAGCAGGTCGAGCTCTTCATGAAGCTCGAGTGGGTGCGCACCGCCGCGGACTTCTACCGTCTCACACCGGAGCAGATCGTCGAGCAGCCCGGATTCGGCCAGGTGTCGGCCGAGAAGCTCGTCAAGGCGATTGAGGAGTCCAAGCGCCAGCCGTTCGGCCGGGTCCTGTTCGGCCTCGGCATCGAGGAGGTCGGCTACGTGATCGGGCGCAACCTGGCCCAACAGTTCCGGACCGTCGACGCGCTGCTTCAGGCCAGCTCCGAGGAGATCGAGCAGGCCCAGGGGGTCGGCCCGAAGATGGCGGCCAAGATCCACGAGCAACTCCAGGACGAGCAGATGGCGTCGCTGATCGCGGATCTGCGGGACCTCGGTCTCACGCTCGAGGAAGAAGGACCGCCCCCCGGCGAGGGACCGCTGGCCGGCAAGACGTTCGTGCTCACCGGCACGCTGCCCGATCTCACCAGAGAGCAAGCCAGCGAGATGATCGTGGCCGCCGGCGGACGGGTCACCGGGTCGGTGTCGCGCAAGACCGACTACGTGGTGGCCGGCGAGAGCGCCGGGTCGAAGCTCGCGCAGGCGGAGAAGTTGGGCGTCGAAGTGATCGACGAGCCGGGGCTGCGGGAGCTCCTCGCGTAACGCCGGACGACCGGGACCGCGACCGCGCTGTCAGCCGTTGTACTTGGCCAGCGCCACCGCCATGCCGGCCTCGACCTGGTGCACGTAGTCGGGGTTGCCGAGGCGATTGGCCATGAACGCGAAAGCGAGGGTGTGGCCGTCGCGGGCCGTGCAGTAGCCGGCCAGGTTCGCCACGTCGTGCAGTGTGCCGGTCTTGCCGCGGCAGTTGCCCTGGGCGATCGTGCCGTTCATCTCGTGCTCGAGTGTGCCGGTCTCTCCGCCGATGGCGAGCGAGTCGACGAAGGCCGAGTTCGTGGCCATCGACCCCAGCACCGTGACCACCTGGAGCGGCGACGTCGAGTCGGAGCGCGACAGCCCGGAGCCGTCATTCAGTCGCGGCGAGATGTCAAACTTGCTGAGTAGCTCAGAGCGCACGACGGTGGCGCCTGCGGCCGTCGTGCCGGCGCCCCCGAGCTTGGCGCCGATGTCCTTGAGCAGCGTCTCGGCCAGGTAGTTGTCCGAGGGGGCGTTGGTGAGCGCGGTCAGGGTGGCGATCGGTGGCGACTGGACGGAGGCCAGCAGGGTGGCGCCGGGCGGGGTCCGGCCGGTCGAGATCGGGAAGCGCGGACCGATGAGCTTCACGCCGGCCGCCCGCAGCCCGCCGGCCAGCTGCTGGGTGGCGAACAGGTCTGGGTGGGGCTGGAAGGCGGTGCCGTGGAGGGTGGCGAAGCCGCGATCGTAGGCCAGCGCGCTCAACGCGCCCTCTACGTCGGAGGAGAGCCGGTAGCCGGTGGCCGGCGTGCCCCGCGCCGCGTCGAAATACGACGCGTCGCCCACGATCCCGCCCTGCACCGCGGTGAGGCCGTTGGCCTTGAGCAGCGCGCCGACCAGGTTATGCATCGTGGCGCCGGTGCCGTACCAGATGTGGTCGAAACCGACCGCGCCGAACGTCGGGTCCCCGCCGCCGCGCAGGTAGAGCGTGCCGTCCCACACGCCCGAGGGATCGCGAGATCCGACGCCGAGCACCGACGTGGGGAAGGTCTGGGTCGAGCCGAGGCGCAGCAGTGCGGTCGAGGTCGTGTAGATCTTCTCGAGCGAGGCCGGCAGGCGGCCGGTGTTAGGCGCCACGCTGAACAGAACCTGGCCGGTATCGAGGTCGAGCACGTACGCGCCGGCGCTCGCGCCGACCTTGGCCATCGACTGGGCGAGCGAACGTTGCAGCCCGCGCTGGGCGGGCGGGGTCTGGGCTCCAGCCGCGGCAGCCGTGCCGGCGAGCAGTGCGATGGTCGCCCCCAGGGTGGCCATGAACACCCGCATCGGCGCATATAACCACGGCGGGCGGTCAAAGTAGCGGCGCCTCGGGTTCGCGGGGCCGGGTCCGCGCTCCGTACAATTGGGCGCAGGATGGGCAAGGTGGTCAAGCTCGACACCGCGGCCGCTGACCGGCCCGGTGCGGTGCCCCGGAACAGCCCGAGCCGCCGCCGGCGGGTCAGATCGAAAACCGCCCTGGTGCTTGGCGGTGGCGGGTTCACCGGCGGCGTGTATGAGATCGGGGCGCTCCGGGCGCTCGATCTGCTGTCGGTCAACCGGACCGTGAACGAGTTCGACGTGTACGTGGGCACCAGCGCCGGCGCGTTCGTGGCCGCGGCGGTGGCCAACGGGGTCACTCCCGAGGAGATGATGCGGGTCATCGTCCAGCACGTCCCGACGTCGTTCCCGGACGCCCGGGCGAGCGCGCTGCTTCGCCCCAACTACCGCGAGTTCCTGACCAAGGGACTGACCGTCCCGTTCCGGGTGGCGCAGCTGGTCCGCACGCTGGTGCGCGATTTGGGCCAGATCTCGGCCGTGGATCTCGCGGTGGGGCTGGCCGAGGTGCTCCCCTCGGGCCTGTACTCCGAGGCCGGGATCGAGCGCTACGTGCGCACGATCCTGTCCGACCCGGATCGCACGGACGACTTCCGGCTGCTGCAGAACGAGCTCTACCTGGCCGCCACCGACCTCGATACGTGCGAGCGGATCGTGTTCGGGGCCGAGAACTGGGACGACGTGCCGATCTCCACGGCGGTGGCGGCCTCGAGCGCGCTGCCGATGATCTACAAGCCGGTGCGGATCAAGGACCGCGAGCTGGTCGACGGCGGGATCGTGTCGACGACCAACCTGGACATCGCGGTCGAGGCCGGCGCCAAGTTCATCGTGGTGGTCAACCCGCTCGTGCCCTACGTCAACGACTTCCAGAAGCGGATCCCGACGCTCACCGGATCACGGGCCCGACGGGTGTCCGACATGGGGTTCCCGCAGATCGGCTACCAGGCGTTCAAGCTGCTGGCCTATCAGCGGCTGCACGACCTGGCCCGGCGGTGGGAGGAGCGCTATCCGGGCGTGGACGTGATCCTGGTCGAGCCCGAGCCCAACGACGAGCTGATGTTCCAGACCAGCGTCATGAACTACAGCTCGCGGGTCGACATCGCGCGCCACGGCTTCCAGTCCGTGACGCTCAAGCTGGCGAACGACTACCCGCGCTTCAAGCGGATCTGCGCGCGACACGGGATCGAGATCTCAGCGACGAGAGTGCGCAAGGTCGTCAAGCACTTCGCGGCCGAGCGGGAGAAGACCCGCGCGTGGCGGAAGATCCTGGAGCAGACGACCTCGACGCTGCTGCGCCAGTCGGCTCAGGACTAGACAGGGCTCGCCGGCGGCGGCGAGACCCGAGACAACGGCTTGCGAGGGTCCCGCTAGGCGGGCTGGGGCTGCTGCTGGGACTGCTGCGTCGAGCCCGTAATCTCCCGCAGGCTCGTGAGGAACAGGGTCTTGTCGATACGACCGTTGAAGATCGGGATCCCCCACTCGCAGCACTTGACGATCACGTCGCGGCGCTCTAGACCGGACTCTCGTGCAAGCTCGGTGGGGGTGAGGTGAATTGCCATCGGTCGTGGACCTCCTTTACCGCCTGCCGTTGTGGCCGCGAAGTATGCCGTTTGCCTCGGATGCTCTCAACACGTCTTTCGGCCAGATCTTTTCCCAAACCTTAGCGACGCTCACAAAAGCTCTGGACATATGGTCGATTCCCGATAGAGTCTCGGCAGCTAGGGGGGACCCGACGCAAAGGGGACGACATGGCGATGGCACGGCTGCTTCCAGGCGCCCTTCAGGGGGCTGTGCCCAGGGATCACGACCTGGTCACTGCGGTCCGGCGCGGCGAAGAAAGCGCCTTCGAGGAGCTGTTCTCCCGCTACCGGGGCCGGATCCGCTCGTACGTGAGCGGGATCCTGTCCGACGCCGACCGGGCCGAGGACATCACCCAGGAGGTGTTCATCTCCGCTCTGCGCCGGCTCCGGAACACCGAGCGCCCGATCGCCTTCAAGCCCTGGATCTATCAGATCGCCAAGAACGCCTGCCTGGACGAGCTCCGACGGATCAGGCGCACCGTCGAGGTCCCGCTCGAACTGGAGCGGGAAGGGACAGATGGTGACGGGGGTCTGGCCTCGCGGGATCCGGGTCCCGAGGGCGTCCTCGAGAGCAAGCAGCAGCTAGAGGACCTGCGCAGGGCGATCCGCGGCGTCTCGGAGATCCACCACCGGATCCTGGTCCTCCGGGAACTCGAGGGTCTGTCCTACCACGAGATTGGGCAGCGCCTAGGGATGTCGCGTCCGATGGTCGAGAGCACGCTGTTCCGCGCCCGGCGCCGGCTGGCGGAGGAATACGAGGAGCTGATCAGCGGTCGGCGCTGCGAGCGGACGCGCGCGCTGATCGACGCGTGGGAGGGCCGCACGCTTCGGCGCCTGGGCGTGCGCGACCGGCGAGTGCTGGCGCGCCACCTGGCGCACTGTCAGCCGTGCCGGCGCCATGCCCTGGCAGCGCACAGCACCGGCGTGCTGCCGGAGCCCGCCGCGGGCTCGCTCGCCGCGGCGTAGCGGCGCCCGCGCCCCAGGCTCCGCGGTAGCTGTGGAATACTGGGCTCATTCGGGGCGTGGCGCAGCCTGGTAGCGCGCACCGTTCGGGTCGGTGAGGTCCCCGGTTCAAATCCGGGCGCCCCGATTGCTGGAAAGCCCTGCTAATGCGGGGCTTTCTGCGTCTCAGTCGGAGTCGCGCTCAGCCGCCGCGGACGTCGATTCGGCCGTTTTGTGCCCAATCTGTGCCCAATCGTGGCCTTCGACGAGCGCCTTTAGCTGCTCGCGCTCCTCCTCGCTGCGGCGCATCGCGTGCGAGTAGACGCGCAGCGTGAAGGCAGGGTCTGTGTGGCCGAGCTGCTGCATCACGTAGGTCGGGTCCTTGCCGATCGCGACGAGGATCGAGGCAAAGGTGTGCCGCAGCTTGTGCGGGGTGATCCCGAGCGGCAGCGGCTGCATCCCGCGCTCCTCGACAAGCCTGTGCGCGTGCGTGACCGCGGCATCGACGACGTCCTGGCGGAGGTTGTGGCGAGAGCGTGCGGTCCCCGAGGCGGTTACAAAAACAGGGTCGTTTGGCCCGGTCCGTTGGCTCGCGGCCTTGTGCTCGGTCAGGATCTCCCGCAGCAGCGGCAGCATGTCGACCTCGCGCATGCCGGCGTCGGTCTTGTCGCGGCCGACCTCGAACCGGCCGTTCGCGAGGTCGACGTCGCGCCACAGCATCGCCCCGGTCGCCGACGCCCGGCCGCCGCCGAGGAGCAGCGTGGCGAGCGCGGCGCGCCGGCCGGTCGTGTAGGTCGGGTGGCGCTGGGTCCAGCTGCGGCCCCGGCGGTCGGTCACGTCGATCACGGCCTCGCCGCGATCGAGCTGGCCGGCGGCTTCGAGCAGGATCGCAATCTGCTCGGCGCTGTCCAGGTGAACCGGGCGACGCTTCGAGACCTTCATGCGCCGGCGCTTGCCGACCGCAGGATTGCTGGGGAGGTGGCCGTGGTCGACGGCGACGGCGAGGATCTGCGCCAGCAGGTCGATGTGCATGTTGATTGAGCGCGCCGACAGCGGACGTGCGCGCCGTCGGTAGCGGCGCCCGAGGCGGTCGACGTAGGAGAACATCATCGGATTGCCGCTCTCCGCGGCCGCTGTGATCTCGGCAGCTTCACGCACCTTGTGCTGCCGATAGCGGTCGACCTCGGCCACCGTTATCTGCGAGAGATGGTGCTGCTTGAAGAACGGCAGCAGGTGGTTGGTGAGGTCGTTGCGGTAGTGGTTGGCCGTGTTCGGCTCGACCTCGAGCTCCTTGGTGGCGTACCAGTCAGACGCGAACTCGTGGAAGGTGGGGTCGACCTCCTTCTCAGGCGCCGGCTCGGGCCGTGGAGGCCGCCAGGTGCCGAGGTCGACGTCGCGCAGGACGACGGCCAGCTCGCGTTCCGCCATCTGGGTCGTCCAGCCGTCCTCGGGCCGGCCGAGCTTGATCACCCAGCGCTTGCCGTAGGCGCGGAACCGCAGCGAGAAGCTGCGCCGCTGACCGCTGGGCTTGAGGACCTGTCCGTTGGCCTTGGGGGCCATCAGCCTTCGTCGAGGGCCGCCATCGGGTCCAGTATGCAGGTTCCTCGCGGTCACGATGTCGCAGGAGTTCGAGGCGGATGCAGTGATCGCGCTATGTGGCCGCTTCTCCGGACGGGCAACCCGGGTCCCGCCGAGGCGGCGGGACCTGCCGCCGGCCTGGCGGTTCGGGTCGCCGCCCGGGTGCCCGTCGACCTAGCGGTTGCCCGGCCCGCCGACACGGAGCAGCTCGGCGCCGGACGGGGTGCGGTCGGTGCGTGCGCGCCGGCCCCGGCGGGGCTTTGCAATGTGGGGCAGCTCAACGGGGGTCGGCTCGTCGACCTTCTCGAGAGCCGCAGCGACACGGGCGGGGGAGAACCCCAGCCTCGGCCGGCGACCGGAACCGAGTCGCACCGCGCCGAGCTCGCCGGCATGCTCGTAGACCCAGGAGCGCGTCTTGCCGTGGAGCCGGGCGATCTCAGCGGCGTCGACGAGCGGCTCCGCCCTCACCGGCGTGGGCCCGCTCAACCGCAGGGCGAGTCGCTCGGCGAGCAGGTCGGCGAGTCGGTCGAGCGCGTCGTCGTCGTAGCTGGCCGGATCGAGGGCGGCTGTGGCGGTCGCAGGGTTGGTGGTCGTGGTCATCCCTCTCTGGGGATGAGGTATGGGACGGCCGGGCGCCGGTCCCGCCGCGCGGCCGGCAGCGTCGCGTAGTAAGCAGGAGCCATCAGGCCGGGGTGGCACGATCCAGGCGTGCACAACCTTGCACGCGCTCAGACGACGTGATGGCCGGTAGATCGGTCGGCAACCGCTCCGAGTCGGTCACCGTGCCCGCATCCGGGCGATCGGTCGAGGTCGTGCGCCAGCAGTGGCGTGCGGAGCTTCCGGGGAGTCCGTGGAACTGGGAGTGGCTGGCGCGCCGAGTTGGGCAGCACAATTGGCGGCAACGCTCGACGGCCCGCGAGGCGATCCGCAAAGCGGTGCTCCGGGCGCCCGTCAAGCAGCCGAAGTGGCTGCTGGACGCCGGAGATCGCGCAAGCGCGGAGCTGGAGGACCTGTGATCGCCAGGGCACACCGGGTCAACTATGCGCGGCGCCAGCAGTACCGCCGGCTCACGCGCGCCGGCGAAGCGGGGATCGGGGCGGTCGGCGCCGCCCTCGTTGGCCTGTGGGCCGCCAGCATGAGCGCGGGTCTCGTCGCTGGGTGCCTCCTCATCGTCGCCACTGCGCTTGGCCTGTGCGCGCGCCACTGGCTCTCGCTCGCTCGTCGGAGTCGGGTCGGGGCCCGCTCTGAGGACGCCGTCCAGCGCGCGTTGGCACCGCTGCAGGCGGAGGGCTGGCGGCTGCGGCATTCGCTGCCGTGGCAGGGTCGGGGAGACATTGACTCGGTGGCGATCGCGCCCAGCGGGATCGCCATCGCGATCGTTTTCTGCCCCCATCTTGCTCGTCGCTAGTGCCCTCCGTTGTGCGATTTTGCTCCGGCGAGTAGGCGTTCTCTGCCCGGGTGTCCGTCCGCCTGGCTTGCTGCACTCACGGGGTGGCGTTGAGTCGTCAGCAGGTGGTGTTGCCGGGCGGTCAGGCGTATTGGACGGTGCTCGACGAGGTCTTCGAGGTCGCCGAGTTGTTCGATGGGTTCTTGCGGTGGCTGCGCCTGGTGAACGGGCGTGCGGAGAGCACGACGCGGCAGTACGCGTCGGCGCTCGCGGAGTGGGCTAGCTGGCTTGCGTCGGTCGGCGAGCGCGACGACCTGGTCCGATGGGCTGAGCGGCTCGGGGCGTTCCGCTTTCATCTGATGACGAGTCCGGTGTCGAGGCCGGGCAGTGGCTGCGGTCGGGTCCGCTCGCCGGAGCGGGTCGACGCCGTGTTGGCGGCGATCCGCAGCTTTTATCGCTACGCGGTCGCCCGGCGCTTGGTCGCGGGGTCGGTCAACGATCTTCTGTACGAGGTTGTCGAGGCTGGTGGGCCGCGGGTGGCGTGGATGGAGGATCCGCCCGCGCGGATCGCGCGTCCGCTGCACCGGGGACGCGGGGCGGCGCAGAGCGAGGTCTCGTATGTCTCGTTGGGTGAGTTCGAGGCGATGCTCGCCGCGCCCGGGGCGCTGCGGGACAAGCTGTTGATCTGTTTGCTGGGGCTTGGGGGCATCCGGGTGGAGGAGGCGGTGACGCTGCGGCGAGGCCAGATGCACCTGATGGAGAGCTCACGCGAGCTTGGGTGTCCGGTGCCTGGACCGCACCTGCATGTTCGTGGGAAGGGCGATCGCATGCGCTGGGTGCCGGCGAACCCGTATCTGGTGGCTGTCTACGGCGCTCACATGGTGGAGCGCTCGGCGATCGCGGCGGCTGGCCGGTCCGACTTCGTCCTTGTCAACTTGTGGGGTGGCGAGATCGGCGCGGCGATGACGAGTGGTCGTGCTCGCCGGGTCGTCGCAGGGCTCGCGCGTCGGGCGCATATCGCTCGACACGTGACCCCGCACCAGTTCCGTCACGGCCTGGCGACACAGCTGGTTGAGCGTGGCCGCCCGCTTGACGAGGTGCAACGGATACTGGGCCACGCGCAGTACGAGACGACGCGACGGTACGTGACGACGACGCCGGCGAGACTGCGGGAGGCGATCGAGAGCGTCCCGCTCCCCGGAGTTGTCCGGTGACGGTCGTGCAGCTTCGACCCGTGGTCGAGGTTGACGATCGTCTTGAGAGAGCGCGGAGCGCGCTCGACCTGGTCGCGCTGGTTGGCCGTGGCTGGGATGCGGAGCGTCACGTCTTCGCTCCGAGCCCGGATGATTCGCTGTTCGGCTGGGCGCCGTGCGAGCGGTCTGGTTGCGGGCGCGGCGCTCGTGGGCCGACTGGCCGACGGCTCGGCCTGTGTGAGCTCTGCCTTTCCAACTATCGCTCGCGTTATGAAGGGCAGCTCTCGGTTGTCGAGTACAAGCGCAAGCCGGTGGTGCGCGAAGGCCACAGCGTCCTTTGTCTCGTGTGTCGCACGCCCGGTCACCAACGTGCCGCGCAGCGGGAGGGTTTGTGCAGTGCGTGCTCGAGACTGCGCCGACTTCGTGGCGTGTCGGTGGCTGCGTTCGTGGCCGGGGATGATCGGCATCCACCGGCGACACCGCGCGCGTCTCTGCGGCTGTGCGACGTTGCGGACTGCTCCCGATGGGTTGAGTATGGGCGGCTCGGCCTGTGCGGACGCTGCTATCGGCGATGGTCCGGGGAGAGGCCGTCGCTCGATGGGTTCAAGCGGGCTGGGGTGCCGGCTCGGGGTCCGATCTTCGATGGGCGCCGCGCTTGCTTTGCTGATTTGCCGCCGTTGGTGGAAGCGCAGTTGCTTCTCGGGATTCAACGGGTTATCAAGTTGGGGCTTCGCGTGGGCGCGGATTCTTTTGAGCGGGTCGCGCGACGAGTGCGTGATGAGCGGGTTGAGGACATCGCCGTCTTATCCGACGCGTCGGTGCTGGCACCCCGCGACTCTGAGATGTTCACCACGTTGCGGGTGATCTTGGAAGCGGCTAGGGACGCTATGACCGATGTCGAGTCTGAGTTTCAGCGCGACGTGTGGCACTTGCGCGTCCTGTATCCGGCGACGCGATACCAGACCCGGGTGATCTCGTTTCTCGATATTTCGCAGCGGTGGCTTCGGGAGTTGACGAAGCTGTGGTGCCAGAGGCGGTCAGCGTCGATCGCCGAGGCGACGCTATACCAGAGCGCGTGTTGTACTCGTGGCCTGTCGCGGTTTCTCGTGACCTTGCCGCACCGCGGTGAGCGGCCGGAGTTGCTCACGCGGGATGAGCTCGAGCGTTTCCTGCAGTGGCGATCCGCTGGTTCGACGCCGGAGTATTCCCTTACGAACGTCCGGCACCTGCGGGAGCTGCTTCGTTTTGCCCGACGGTACGGGCACACGGCCGCAGGTGGCATCGCTGCTGGGTTGCCGGAGGAGTTCAGCCTTCTCGACGAGGACGTGCGACTCTTGAATCGCAGAGCGGGCGAGAACGGTGACTACGAGCCGGGGAAGGCGATCCCTGAGTATGTGTTGCACCAACTGCTTGAGCCGGCAACGCTTGAGCTGCTGACAAACGAGGATGCCCGGGTGATCTTCCAACTGCTCGCGCACACCGGGCGGCGTCCGGTCGAGATCTGCGCGCTTGACGCGGACTGCCTGGAGTGGGCCGAGCAAGGTGCCACCGGACCACGCCGACCTGTGCTGCGGTACAAGCGCGAGAAGCCACCGAAGAAGCGGATTACGCTACCGATTACCGCTGAGGCCGCGGAGCTGATCGAGCGCCAGCAGGCCGCGGTCCTTGAGCGTTACCCGGGTCGCACGTTGAGGGATCTGAAGCTTTTCCCGAGCGCGAAGAAGAACACCGACGGCCGCCGGCCGGTCATGACTTACTCGTTCGGGGTGATGCTGCGCCGTTGGGTCGACGGACTGTCGCTGGTTAGCGCCGACGGCGAGCGGTTCCCCTCGGCCGCTGTTCACGCATATGCGCTTCGCCACTCATACGCACAGCGTCACGCGGACTCTGTCGACCCAGTGGTTCCCGTCGATGTGTTGCAGAAGCTGATGGATCATCGCAGCATCCAGACGACCCAGGGGTACTACCGGGTGCGTGCGGAGCGGCTGCACGAGGCGGTCCGGGCGTCGTCGCCGCTGACGATCAACCGCGACGGCGCGCGGGTTGGTGGCAGCGATTACCCGGACGCGGAGAGCATCACGCGCAGTGTCGGACGGATCCCTGTGCCGCTCGGACACTGCGTCGAGCCGCACAACGTGAAGGCGCTCGGTTCGGCGTGTCCGTTCAGTCACCAGTGCCTGGGCTGTGTTCACTTTCGCACCGACCCGTCTTACCTGCCCGACCTTTACGCGTACCTGGAGCAGCTGTTGGACGCTCGGGAGCGACTGAACGCCGCGGTGCCGCAATTGCGGGACTGGGCGCGGGAGAAGGCGGTACCGAACGATGCGGAGATCAAGGCGGTGCGGAACTTGATCAGGAGCAACGAGGGACTGCTCGCCGAGCTCGAACCCGGAGAGCGACGCAAGCTTGAGGAGCTGTTCGCTGCCCTTCGCGCGGCGCGCGCGTAGGCCGAGAACCGCCTCGCGATCCATGAGGTCGGGGCGATCGCGCAGTCCGAGCCGACATTCTCGCCGCCGGTCGTCAGCTTGAAGGTGGCAAGTGCGGGGGCTGCATGAGCAGGGCGCCGGAAGCGATGATCGCCGCGAAAGCCAAGCGCAACGAGCAGAAACGCGAGAGCGTGCTCGAGGCGATCCGCCAGATGATCGAGGAGATGGATCCGGCGCTCAACAACTATTCCGAGATCGCGCGCAGAGCGGGCGTCCATCGCAACTACGTCGCTGGAAGGTTCGCGGCCGAGATCGAGCTCGCGCAGACGGAGGTGAACCGGCGCTACGCCACAGGCACCGCCCACCGGCACAGCATGTCAGTGGCATCTCTGCGCGCCGAGCGCACGATGTTCAAGGAGCAAGCTCAAGCCCAGGCCAAGGAGCTAGCGCGCCTGCGGAAGCGGCTCGGAATCGAGCTCGGCCGCGAGGTCGCAGCCGAGCACCTCGGTCTCGACCAGACGCCGGAACTGGTCGCTCTGCATGACGCGAACGAGCGTCTCTCGGCGCGCGTCACGGATCTGGAGATACAGCTGCGCGATGCGCAGGAAGATCTCGAGGCGGCCCGTCGCACCAACACCCAGTTACTGCGGGAGCTAAACGGCGCCAGAACCAACGATTCTTCGAGGAACAGAACCTCGTGAGCGCGTTCCCCACCGTCGTCGACGACGCCGCGTTCTGCGGACCGGCCGGCGAGTGCGTGCTCGCGAGAGAGCCTCACTCAGAGATCGCGGCGCTTGAAGAGGGCCAGCGTCAGCGCGAGGAGGTCGCCCGGATGCGCGAGGAGCTGGCGCTTGCGCACGGGCGCGTGCGGGAGCTGGGGCTCGACCGTCGCGTCCGCCGCACGTGAGCGCGCAGGCGCCTTCCTCGGCGCATCTGCCCCAGA
The DNA here is from genome assembly GCA_963841535.1 of uncultured Solirubrobacterales bacterium. Lineage (GTDB taxonomy): Bacteria > Actinomycetota > Thermoleophilia > Solirubrobacterales > Solirubrobacteraceae > Palsa-465. Next base: position 442,344 of record CAWJDF010000009.1, read on the forward strand.
GCCAATCGGTGCTCGAAGCGGTGCTGGAGCGGATCACTTACGCCAACGAGGACACCGGCTACACGATCGCCCGGGTCGCGACCGAGCGCACCGGCCCGGATCTGCTGACCGTGGTGGGGCCGCTGTTGGGTGCCCAGATCGGCGAAAGCCTGCGGCTCACCGGGCGGTGGAGCAGCCATCCGAAGTACGGCAAGCAGTTCCAGGTGCATTCCTTTACCACGGTGCTGCCGGCCACGATCCAGGGCATCCGCCGCTACCTCGGCTCGGGGCTGATCAAGGGAATCGGGCCGATGATGGCCGAGCGGATGGTCGCGCATTTCGGCACCGACATCCTGACCATCATCGAACAGCAGCCAGGCCGGCTGATCGAGGTCCACGGGCTAGGCCCGAAACGGACCCAGCGGATCGCCGACGCGTGGGAGGAGCAGAAGGCGATCAAGGAAGTGATGGTGTTCCTGTCCGGCATCGGGGTGTCCACGTCGCTGGCGGTCAGGATCTACAAGGCATACACCGAGGACTCGATCTCGGTCGTGCGCAGCGAGCCCTACCGGCTCGCCTCGGAGGTGTGGGGGATCGGCTTCAAGACCGCCGACACGATCGCCCAAGCGGTCGGGATCCCCCACGACAGCCCCGACCGGATCAAAGCCGGCCTGCAATACACCCTCTCCCAGGCCGCTGAGAACGGGCACTGCTACCTCCCCGAGCCCGACCTGATCCGCGAGGCAACGAAGATCCTGCAGGTCGATCAGCAGCTGATCGGCCCCTGCCTGGATGCGCTCGCGGCCGAGGAAGGTGTCGTCCGTGAGCAGCTGCCGGCCAGCGACGATCCCACCAGCGCCACCGTTCCGGCGGTCTATCTGGTGCCGTTTCACCGCGCCGAGCGCTCACTCGCCGGCGGGCTCACGGACCTGCTGAACTCAACCCAGGAGCGGCTCCCCGCGTTCACCGCGGTGGACTGGCAGAAGGCGCTGGGCTGGCTAGGGAGCCGAACCGGCCAGGAGCTCGCGAGCGGCCAGCAAGACGCGGTCACGCTCGCGCTCACCAGCAAGGTCGCGGTGCTGACCGGCGGGCCGGGCTGCGGCAAGAGCTTCACCGTCCGCTCCGTCGTCGAGCTCGCCACCGCAAAGAGGGCGAACGTGGCACTGGTCGCGCCCACCGGCCGAGCCGCCAAGCGGCTGGCCGAGCTGACCTGCCACGAGGCCTCCACCGTTCACCGGCTGCTGGAGCTGCAGCCCGGCGGCGACCCCAAATACGACCGCGACCACCCGCTTGACGCCGATCTGGTCGTGGTCGATGAGTGCTCGATGATGGATGTGATCCTGGCCAACAAGCTGATCAAAGCAATCCCCGACGGCGCGCACCTGCTGCTCGTCGGCGACGTCGATCAGCTCCCCTCGGTCGGCGCCGGCGAAGTCCTGCGCGACCTGCTCGCCGCCAACACCATTCCGCGAGTGCGCCTGACCCAGATCTTCCGCCAAGCCCAACAGTCGGGCATCGTCGTCAACGCCCACCGCATCAACCACGGCCAACCCCCACAGCTCACCGACCTCCGCGACTTCTACTGGTTCGGCTGCGACCCCGCCGAGGACTCCGGCCTACACCCCGCGGAGGAGACCGCGAAACTCGTCGTGGACATCGTCGCCCGCCGAATCCCCGCCAAGTTCGGGCTCGACCCGGTCCGCGATGTTCAAGTACTGACGCCGATGCACCGCGGACCCGCCGGAGCCGGCAACCTCAACGCCATGCTGCAAGACGCCCTCACCCCGGACAGCAACGGGATGCAGGAGAAGCGCTACGGCGACCGGGTGTTCCGCGCCGGAGACAAGGTCATCCAGCTGCGCAACAACTACAACAAAGGCAAGGCGGGCATCTTCAACGGCACCGTCGGGACCGCCACCGGCCTCTCCCTGCAAGAGCAAACCCTCACCGTGCTCACCGACGAAGACGAACACATCGACTACGACTTCGCCGAACTCGACGAACTCGCCCACGCCTACGCGATCACCATCCACCGCTCCCAAGGCAGCGAATACCCCGCCGTGGTCATCCCGCTCACCACCTCCTCCTGGATGATGCTGCAACGCAACCTCCTCTACACCGGCATCACCCGGGCCAAACAACTCATCGTCCTCGTTGGATCCCGCCGCGCACTCGCCCAAGCCGTCCGCACCCCCGGAGCCGGCCGCCGCCGAACCGCGCTGACCCACCGACTCGATCCACCCAACCGATAGCCGTCCCCAATCCTCGCCCCCGCACCTGCCCCCCGGGTGGCCGGCCCTACTCGTCTCTTTTGTACGTCGTTCCTACGTGCGTGCCTTCCATCCCACTGCACGTCAAGTGCACATGCACTCCACGACCATAGGCTGTCGGAAAGCCGACGAGTGCGCCGCTGCGGGGCAGAAAACGGTGGAGACCAAGACCAGGACGTACGAAGCTCATCATCTCGCTCGGGTGAGGGAGCAGGCGGGGTGGCTGTCGCGGCGCCGGCGAAGGTGGGCACGAAACGGTGCCCTTGCAGTCATGTGCCTCGTTCGTGTGCGGGGCGTCGAGCGAGTCGAGCACGACGTCCTTGTGGTGTCCATCGACCGGTTGACGTATGTCCTTCGCCTCACGGCGGGGATGGGTCAAGACGTGCGCTCAACCGACTGGGGCGTCGCTCCCCAGCCAGGTGGGCGCGGACGCTGAGATGCGAGCTTTCCGCGCTAAGCAGGTGCGACCCGACTCCCGGGCTCAGCCTCGCTTTCGAAAATTGTAGGTCATAGCGCCGCCCGCCCTGCTATTGCGAAAACGCGGTACTGATGGACTGCTGCGCCGGCGACGTCCGGTCCGAGCTCCAGGGGAGACCCGGTGGTGGCGAATCCCAGGACTACACGGCGCTGGCGGGCGAGACCTGCCTCGGTGGTGGCACTACTCAGGACGCTATAGCGGTCGGCCCGAGTTTGCCTAGCGAATCGACGCACGCACCGGCTCCGGGTTAGCGTCAACGACTCCTCGTGTCATCCCATGTGGGTGGAGTTCGTCGCCGGCTGCCAGTAGTGTTTACGGGTCCGCCGGTCCGGCTCGCCAGCCACCGGGCTGGGCGTGATCGTCGAGCACGCCGGAGGGGTTGGCAGAGCGACGCACCAATACCCCGGGATGAGGTGAATAATGTTGAGGACGTGCTCGGAGCGGTTGCACACTTGGGTGCGGCTCGTTGTTCGTCGGCGTTCTGGTGTTGTGGCGGTTGCTTGCGTTGCTGCGTGCGTGGCGGCGGTCGCCGTCAACGCCGCGGGTACCACTGCTCAGAGGCGCGCGGCCGCGGCGGCGAGCCCTGATGCGACCGCGTTGCGGTATGTGACGGAGTTCTATCCGCGTTGGGTGTCCAATTCGCAAGAGGCCGAGGCCACCCACTCGAAGAACATCAACAAGCTGTTGGCGCCGTCGCACATGAGTCCCGTGTTCGGTTTCGTGGTCGCCCCAAACGACGACACGTTGTACGCCGCGTCGTTCCTCGACGTCAGCACTGAGCCGGTGATCGTGACGATCCCGAGGACCCGGGCGACCTACTCGGTGCTGTCGATGGACATGTACGGGAACGTCTTCTCCACCTTGCAGCCGGGCACGCCCGGGAGGTACGCGATCGCGAGCCGTCGCTGGCGTGGGATGCTGCCGGCCGGGGTGAGGAGAGTGAACGTCCCGGTGAGCTTCTCGTTCTGGATCTTCCGGGGTGATAAGGACTCGGCCAAGGGCGTAAACCAGGTCTTGTTGGCCGAGGCTTTCCGTAAGCGGCTGAGGCTGGCCACGCTCTCGCAGTACAAGGCGAACCGGCGCGCGGGCGCGACAAAGATCAAGCCGACCGCCTTCTACGTGACGAGGTTCCAGGTGATCGCGGCGAGGGAGATCGCGCACGCGCCGATCGCGTTCTTGCGTCAGCTGCAGAAGGCTGTTCACAACCCGAACACCTCGCCGCTGACGGGGGCGAGCCTTGCTCTTTCGAACAGCTTCGACCGGCTGTTCGGCAACGGGCACCCGACCGGCGCGCTCCGGGCCAGGCTCGCGGCTGCGACCCAGGCGGCGCACGCCCGGTTCATCGCCCACTATCAGACGCACACCGACTCATCGAACTGGGTGTTCTTCGACGACATCGGCGCCTGGGGAACCCGATACGCGGACCGCTCGGCGACCACCGCGTACCTGCAGTACAGCAACACGCTCGATACCGCCGCTTACTTCCAGGCGTTCCGAGACCGCTCCGGGGCACCGTTGAACGCGTCCGGGCACGGCTTCGTCCTGACGTTCGCCAGACGCCAGCTCCCGCGCGCCAAGCGGTTCTGGTCGCTCACCGCCTACCTGCCGAAGTCGATCACCCTTGTCCGCAACAGAGCGCGCAAGTATCTCGTCGCGAGCTACACCCCCGGCCTGCGGACCAGCCGCAACGGCTCGGTCTCGATCTACATGGCGGCGTCCAAGCCTGCCGGAGTCCCGGAGGCGAACTGGCTTCCCGTCCCGACCGGACCGTTCAACGTGGTGCTACGGGTCTACGGCCCCAGGGGCCGCGCCGCCCACGGCACCTACGTCCCGCCGGCGATCCAGCCGCTCCCATGATCGTGAGCGGCTACACGTCACGGCGCGTGCACGCGTGCGATTACGGCGCGAACGGACGCGCGCCTCACGCTCCTGGCCGAGGCTGAGGGGGGTCGGTGACCGGCATTCTGTATGCGGTCGCCGGCTTCTGCGTGCGACGGCGCGCGGTCGTGCTCGGAGTCTGGGTAGTCGTTGCTGCCGTCCTGCTCGTCGTCTCTCATCGGATGGGCGACAACACCAATGACAACCTGTCGCTGCCCGGGACGGGCAGCCAGAGGGCGAAGAGCGCTCTGGCGGGTTCGTTTCCGGATCAGGCGAACGGGGCGAGCCCGATCGTGATTCATGCCCCGAGCGGGGAGCTGACCGACTCCAAGTACGCGAGCGCGGTCAACAGTGCCGCCGCGTCGGTGGCGAAGGCGCCGTTTGTGGCGTCGGTCGTGAACCCGCTGACCCCGCAGGGCGCCGGGGCGCTCAGCAAGGATCAGTCGACCGGGTATCTGTCGGTGACGACGTCGGTCAACCCGGGGTCGCTGTCGACCGAGCAGGCGCAGGCGATCATCAATGCGGCCGACCCGGCCAAGAAGGCGGGACTGGAGGTACAGACCGGCGGACAGCTCGGGCAGAAGGTCTCGAAGCCTGCTACCGAGTCAAGCGAAGCGGTCGGGATCATCGCGGCGATGGTGATTCTGGCGTTCACGTTCGGGACGCTGGTGGCGATGTTCTTGCCGATCGTGACGGCGATCTTCGCGCTGGGGTCGACGCTGGCGATCATCCGGATGCTCGGCCACGTTGTGTCGGTACCGACTGTCGCTCCGACGCTAGCGACGATGATCGGACTCGGCGTCGGGATCGACTATGCGTTGTTCATCGTGACCAGGCATTTCCGCGGACTGAAGCAGGGGCTCGATGTGGACGAGTCGATCGCTCGCGCCGCCGCTACGTCAGGGGGTGCCGTGTTCTTCGCGGGCTCGACGGTCACGATCGCGCTCGCGTCGCTCGCCGTGGCCGGGATTCCGCTGGTCACGACGATGGGGCTGATGGCGGCGATCGCGGTCGTCGTCGCGGTTCTCGCCGCGCTGACGCTGCTGCCCGCGATCCTCGGACTCCTGGGATCGCACATCAACTCGCTGCGGGTTCGCGACCGGCATCCCGAGTCGCACCCGTCTGAGGGCGGGGTGTGGGCGAAGTGGGCGCATGAGATCGCGTCCCATCCGCTCGTCGCGGCGGTCGCGGCGCTGGCAATTCTGATCCCGTTGATGATCCCGCTGCTGTCGTTGGAGCTGGGACAGCAGGACGTCGGGGCGCTCTCGACCTCGACGACGGCTCGACGGGCGTATGACCAGATCTCGCAGAGCTTCGGGCCGGGTGTCAACGGTCCGCTGCTGATCGCGGTTAAGCTCGGCACGCCCGCGCAGGCGTCCTCGGGCAGCTCCGGCTCCAGCTCCGGATCAAGCTCCTCATCGTCGTCGAGCTCGCAGAGCGATCCGCGTGCTGCCGATCCGCGGCTGCAGACGCTGCAAAACGACGTGCAGTCAACCGCAGGCGTGGCTGCAATCACGCCGATGCAGATCGATCAGGCCGGCACGACGGCGTATTTCAACGCGACCTCGAAGTCCGCGCCCTCGGCCAACGCGACCACGACGCTGGTTCACACGCTGCGCGATACGACGATCCCGCAGGCCGAGAATGGGACGAACATGACGGCCTTTGTGGGTGGTCAGACGGCCGCCTACGACGACCTGGCCGCGAAGATCTCGAGCAAGCTGCCGCTCCAGATAGCGGTCGTGATCGCGCTGTCCTTCTGCCTGCTGATCCTCGCGTTCCGGACGGTCGTCGTGCCTGCCCAGGCCGCGGTCATGAACCTGCTCTCGATCGCCGCCGCCTACGGTGTGCTGACCGCGATCTTCCAGTACGGCTGGCTCATCGGGCTGTTCGGGCACAGCGGTCCGGTGCCGATCGTCTCCTACGTGCCGCTGTTCATGTTCGCGATCCTGTTCGGCCTCTCGATGGACTACGAGGTGTTCCTCGTCAGCCAAATCGAAGAGCACGTCCACGCCGGCCAGGACAACAAAAGCTCCGTCGTCTCCGGCCTCATCACCAGCGCCCGAGTGATCACCGCCGCCGCGTCGATCATGGTGTTCGTGTTCGGCAGCTTCCTCCTCAACGGCAACCCCACCGTCCAACAGTTCGGCGTCGGCCTCGCCGTCGCCGTGATCCTCGACGCGACAGTCGTGCGCTGCCTACTCGTCCCGGCGCTGATGGTGCTGATGGGCAAGATCAACTGGTACATGCCCCATTGGCTCGACAAGCTCGTCCCGCATCTCAGCATCGAAGGCGCCGAATTCTTCGCAGCACGCGACGAACAAGCGCGAGCGCCCGCCCAGTCGACTCCCGCAGGCGCCGTCGCAGACTGACCCGCACGCCAGCCCGCCACCATCGGACACCACCCCGCACACCTCGACCACGAACACCACTGAGCATGGCGCAGACACCACGGCGGCCACGGAGGAGGCCGGGCCGAATGAGAACCCGATATCGGACCGGAGAGTGTCGAGCTCGCGGCCGCGGGGCGCTGGCACTGCGCGACCGGCTCGGGGCCGCGTCATTGATCATGCTCGGCCTGCTGGCCGGCGCGAGCTCATCGTCGGGGGCGCGCCCGCTGCAGGCGGCGCGCGATGGTTCGAGCGCGCATGCGCATGCGGCGCGTGCGCGCGCGAGCGCAAGACGGCGGAGCGCGCCGCTTCAGCGAGCGTCGATCGTGTGTCACGGCACGACCTACGGGCACACTCCGTACGTGGAGTGCGTGTTGCCGTCGAGTGGGCATATCCACTTTCCCGGGGATGTGCCGGTGCTTGCCGGAAACCTGAGCAGCGACACTCCAGTGACGATCACGGCCGTCGGCGGACAGGGGGGCTTCACCAGTGCCGATTGCTGCAGGAGCCCCGGTCGCCGCGGCGAGGCGCGGACCGTCGTGGACTACGGCGCGCTGGCCCACAGCGGCGTGTACGCATACCTCGGCGAGTCCGGCGGCCCGTGCTGCGGGCACGATAGGTTCCATGGTGGTACGGCGACGATCGCTCTCTCGACGCCGTTGCACCATGGCGTCACGCTCAGGGACGTCTATCTGATCGCTGGTGGCAGCGGCGCGCAGGGACGCTTCTACACGGATTACATCAGCGGCTGCGGCGCTGGGGGCGGCGGCAACGCTCACCGGGCGGATGCCTTCGACTCGCTCGTGCCGGTGTCCGCTCCGGGCGGCAGGGGCGGCCAGGGCTCGCGCACTCCCCCGTTCTGCACGAAGGGCGGCACGCCGGGCGAGGGTGGCGGCGACGGCGTCGGCGGCGTGCAGCCGGAGGACTCGCGTCTGGACGGCACCGACGGGATCGGGGGGCACGGCGGCGGTTCGTCCTGGATCGGCGCGCAGGGCGGCGTGCCCGGCTCCTGGACCCCCGGCCACGGTGGCGCGGGGAGCGACGCGCAAGGCGGTGGCGGCTGGGGAGGTGGCGCCGCCGGCACGCGCGGCTCGGGCGCGGGGGCGGGGGGCTCCTACGCGGCCGCGGCCACTGCCAACGCTCCCGCCGCGACCGGCTACCGGTCGCAGAGCTCGGTGACGATCGCCTGGCCGCAACCCAAGATCGAGCTGCACGCCAGCGGTCGGAACGGCGGGCACGGCACGATTGACTACTACCTCGATGGCAAGCTGCAGGAGACGATCAGCGGCCGGCGAACGATCCACGTCCCCGCGGGCTATGTGGTCGCGGTCTCAGATCCGAGGTTCGTACCCAACGTTGGGCCCGTGATCGTCGCCCTACCCGCGTCCGGCAGCCGGAGCATCGGCTGGAGCGGTGCCGCGACCGGCACCGAGCCGCAGGTCATCACGATCAACAGGACCGGGATGACGTTCAGCGCTGGGTTCGTCCCCGCCAACGCGATAGCGGCCGCGGACGGCCCCGGCCGGATCACCGTCCGGCGTCCGGACGGCAGTGTGCTGTGTCACGAGGTCAGGGTCTGCGAGGCGCCGCACCAGCAGGGCGAACAGGTGCAGCTCACCGCGACGCCCGACCCGATCGCCGACTTCGCGCACTTCATCGGGCCCTGCGACACGATCGAGGTCAACCACTGCACCGGGAGGATCGCCAGCAACGAGCTCTTCATCGCCGCGTTCAATGTCCCCGAGGTCACACTGACGATGAGAGTCAACCCGTACGGCACCCTCGGCACCCTTCAGATCGGCGGTCAGCACGTATGCGGGTTCAGCATCGGCCAGTGGCAGAACTGCACGGTCCGCGTTCCGGCGCGCGGCCCACTGGTTCACGTGCACGCAGGCTCGGCAGGCATCATTCCCGCCGAGTTCGACCGCTGGACAGGGGCGTGTACCGGAGCGATGCTCACGTGCACGATCGATCCGGCGAGAGGAGCCCAGACGCTCACCGCCACCTACCGGTGAGCGGCGCGCCCACCGGCGTCGCCGCGATGTCCCAAAGAGAGGCAGTCGCGACGCGAGAGCGATCGGATATGGTGCGCGGAGGATGCGCTTGCGCGCAGGCGTGGCGGAGCTTCCGCGGAGGCCGCGGGGTCTCGGCTGCGGTGTGGTCCGCGCCGCCGGTGCTAGCGCCCGATGCTCGACCTGCACGCTTGCGCTTACAGCTCACAGGCTGCGGCGAGTTGCGTGGGTTTGGGAGGTCTGTGCTCTTCAGGCTCGACGACCCGCCTGCCGCCAGGGCTTGGCGGGCGCGTCGGACAACGACGATGACCACGTCGACGACGAGCGCATTCTTTCCGGGACGCACCTGCTCGGCGAGACGGTGGCGACCGAGGAACCGACGAGCTGCTTCGGCGTGATCCGACGAGCTGCTTCGGCGTGATCCCGGCGCGGGCGCGAGCCCGTCGGTCATCCGGCCGGCGGGATCGTGGGACACTCAGCGCAGGAAGGTGCGCACTACTGCCTGTCGGGGCCGGGGTGGACGGCGATTGTGCAGCCCTCTGCTCAGCTCGCCGTGAGATGATCCGCTGATCCCGGACTCGGAACGAGCAGCGAAGCGCGGGGCATCGAGCGTCGCGCGTGTCCCGGGGCCATTTCACTACGCGGCGTTTCGTCGTGCGTTCGTCGGCAGGGCGGTCTCGGCGGCGGGCTCGTGGATGCAGACGGTCGCGGCTGGCTGGCTCGTCTTCGATCTGACCCGGAGCGCGTCGGCGGTCGGGGTTCTGACGTTGCTGTCGCGCGGCTCGGGGATGGTGCTGTCGACCTGGGGAGGCGAGTTGGCCGACCGTCTGGACCGTCGCCGGCTCGTCATCGCGATGTATGTCTGCCAGGCCGTGGCGGCCGCGCTACTGGCGTCCGTAGCGTGGGACGGGATCTCGCGTGTGTCGGAGGTCTATGCGGCCACGCTGGTCATCGGCGTCACCCGCGCGCTTGCGAGCACGTCGATGCAGCAGCTCGTGACCGCGACGGTACCGCGGGAGCTCGCCAAACGGGCAACGGGGCTGGGCTCGGTGTCTTACAACTCCGCACGGCTGGTAGGGCCCGCGCTCGGTGGTGCAGTGGTCGTTGCCGTTGGCCCAGGACCTTGCTTTGCGATCAATGCGCTGTCCTACCTGGCGGTCATCCTGGCGGTGGCGACGCTGCCGGCGTCCGCGGGTGCGGCGCCGCACCGACGCAGCCGTGTGCGTGCCGCCTTATCGGAGGTGCGGCTCGACCCGCTCCTTCGCGGGCTGATTCTCGCCGCCGTGCTGGTCTCCGTCCTCGTCGCGCCGGTGCAGGAGTTGGCGCCAGTGATCGCTCGCCGCCACGGCGACGGCGCCCACCTGCTCGGATTTCTGCTCAGCGGGCTTGCGGTGGGTGGTTTGCTCGGCAACGTCGTGCGCGCGAGGCTCGACCGGCGCGGCGTGGCCACACACGCGGCGGTCGGCGTGTCGATGCTCGTCTGCGCGATGGCGCTGCTCGTCATCGCGGCCAGCTCGAACTACCTCGTCGTCGTCGTGGCGATGGTGGTCTGCGGCACCGCCTGGGAAGTGCTGTCCGTGGTCAGCCTCACCGGCGTGCAATTCGCCGACCCGAGAATGTCCGGGGTCATGACCGGCCTGTATTTCACGGCGATGCTCGGTGGTGTCACGCTCGGCGCGCTGATCGTCGGCGGCCTGTTCGATAGCGTGGGCGTCGGCTGGGGGCTCGCCATCTGCGCGGTCGCGACCGCCCTCGGCGGGGTGTGGACGTCGCGTGCCCTGGCAGGAGCCGAGGCCTGACGGACGCACCTCGCCGCGCGCTACCGAGACCGGCCGTTCGCCGAGAGCCAACCACGGGCCAGAGACCCAACCGCGGTGCCGCGTCCAGCGTCGCGACTAGAATCGACTAATGCGTTAAGACCAGGCGTGCGGGTCCCGCAAAGGCGCCCCCGGAGAGCGAGGACGTCATGGAGATCGTGCGTCGCGTTTCTCGGCGATGCACAGCGCCTGGCGGTCGGGCAGGTGGAAGTTCAGCTCCGCGGCGCCCCGGTTCCCGGCGTTAGCTTGAACACCATCCGGATGCCGGTGCGGGGTGACAGCAACTGTCGGCGGGATCAGCGTGACCGTACCGGTGCACGTCGTGAGGCCGAGTCGCACGCCGACCTGACCCGTCGAGCCCTTGGACGTCAAAGCCCCGTACACGCAGGTGGCGGGGTGGGCCATCGGCGGCTCGCCGAAGTCGACAGGTCCAGGGCGCGGCACTTGGTAGATCCCCTCGGCAACCTCGGACAGGCCGTTGATCGCGTTGAGCTGCCCCTGCCGCCACAGACTGGGATTCACCGTGTCCGGGCAGTCGGCGTCCAGGAACGCGTACGAGGTGCGTCCCAGACCACGCGGCCGTCGGCGGCGCGCACGACCGGGCCGGGCGGCGTGGCGATGAAGCCCCGACGCGCTCCTCGAAGTCTTCGATCTCCGCGAACGGCAATCACATCCGCACGGCGGCGTTTTGTGCCGTGATCTCTCTTGGTCGCGGACGCGCGGCTGAGTGCACCCATTGGGAGCCTCGCTTGCGCCTGGTCTGACCTGGCATGCGGATCGTACCCATTACCGGCTCGCCCGGAATCGGCTCCGGAGGCCGCCCACCGCGCTGCTCGCACCCGTATTACGATCCGCACGCCATGGTCATCCATTCCTGCAAGGGGCCAATCCGAGGCGAGGACGGGCTCGTCGGCGTCCGGGATTTCGGGACCGGCCGCGGACACGTCTCTGTCGAACCCGCGGGTCGATGATCGACTCGGCGCTATCTGCCGCAGGGAAGGGCGTGCCCGGGCCGGGTCTCGTGGTTGCGATCACTCACCCGCAGCTGCGCTCGGTCGTCATGATCCTCCTGGCCTCCACGCTCGCGGCGCTTGCCTCGAGGCTTCACAGCCGAATCGTGCTTCCCACCGTCGTCCTGGAGATCCTGCTCGGCGTCGTCATCGGCCCGCAGGCGCTCCACCTCGCGGACGTCAATCCGTACGTGGCGGTGTTCGCGGACCTGGGCTTGGCGTTCATCTTTTTCGTCGCCGGAATTGAGGTCATGGAGAAGCGCGTGGCGCGGCGCCTGATGGGCCTCGGGACGATCGGCTGGATGGTGTCGCTGGCGATCGCCCTGCTGGCGGGCTGGCTGCTTGAGCACGCCGGGCTTGACGCCACGTGGTGGCTGCTCGGCATCGCGCTGTGCACGACCGCGCTCGGTCCGCTCGTACCCGTCCTCTCCGACGCCGGTCTGCTGGCTACTCCGCTCGGTTCGGCAGTACTCGGCAACGGAATCGCGGGCGAGTTCTGGCCGATCATCTTCATCTCCATCTTCCTGACCGGTGCTTACGGGGCGTTCGGGGAAGTGCTGCTGCTGCTCGGCTTCGGTGCCATCGTGGCGCTGACTGTCCTGATCGTCATGAGCGCGCGTCCGCCGCGGGTCGTACGCGTGCTCCAGGAGTCGGTGCACACCAGCGGCCAGACCGCGGTGCGCGCATCGATCCTCGTGCTTGCAGCGCTCGTGCTGCTGGCCGCTGACGCGGGCTTTGACTTCGTGCTCGGCGCGTTTGCCGCGGGCCTGGTGGTGGGCGTCGTGGTCGACACGCCGCAGGGGCAGGACGTGAAGGTGAGGCTGGAGGGCATCGGTTACGGCTTCCTGATCCCGATCTACTTCGTCACCACCGGGATGAACCTCGACATCGACAGCCTGCTCAGCCCGGCCGGTATCGGGCTCGCCGGGCTTTTCGCCTTGCTCCTGTTCGTTGCCCGCGGCGCGCCCGCGCTGCTCTGGCTGAATGCGTTTTGTGCGCGCGAGACCCTCGGACTCGCTCTCTGTGCCGCTACCGGACTTCCCCTGATCGTGGCGATCGTTGGGATCGGAAGCGACCACGGGAGCATCTCTCCAGCCGTCGGAGCGTCGCTGATCGGCGCCGGCTTCCTTTCGATGCTCCTCTACCCCTTGGCCGCGACCCTTCTCGTCGGCGCGTCGCCCACTCGGATGCAGCCGGACGCCTCGCCGCAACGGCCCCAGGAGGAGCTCATCCCGCGCTCACCGACCGGCTGAGAGCTCGTCGCCGTGATCCTGGACCGCTTGCCCTGGAGCAGGCTGAGGCCAGCGGCTGACCTCTTCGCCGTCGCAGCCGAGGCCGGCGTGTCCGTCTGGGCGAGTGACCGTCGCGCGATCACCGCCTTCGCGGGTGGCTGTGAGGACCTCCCATCGGTGCCGCCTGGCGGACTCATTCCTGTCTCGCTACCCGCGTTGGGTCTGCGGCGGTGTCCCGTCAGCGGCCCATTGCTTCAGCGTCATGCGGTCGACTTTGCCGGTGGCGGTGAGGGGCATGAGCTATACCCAGAAGTTGTGGATGCGTGTGAAGAGAAAGGCGGCGTACCTTCCCGGTTGACGAAGACCGAAGCCGGCGATGGCCGGCAGGAAGGCACGCCATGTCAGATGTTCGCAGGCTCCCCGTCGGGGAGGACAACGACGAGGGTCGGGTCTCACTCGATGATCTCGCTCGCGAGGGAGCGCGTCGGATGATCGCGGCGGCGCTCGAGGCCGAGGTCGGCGAGTACGTCGGCGCGTTCGTGGAGGAGGTCGATGAGGACGGCAAGCGGCTGGTGGTCCGCAACGGCCGTGCCCGGGAGCGGCGGGTGACGGTCGGCTCGGGGACGGTTCCGGTCCGGGCGCCGCGGGTCAACGACAAGCGCATCGACGAGGAGTCCGGGGAGCGCAAGCGGTTCAGCTCGCGGATCCTGCCGGCGTACGCGCGCCGGTCGCCGAAGGTGACTGAGGTGCTGCCGATCCTGTATCTGCACGGCCTCTCGACGGGGGACTTCGGGCCGGCGCTCAGGGATCTGCTCGGCGAGGACGCCTCCGGGCTGTCGTCGAGCTCGATCCAGCGGCTGACCGAGACCTGGCAGGCCGAGTACGCCGCGTTCCGTACGCGGGAGCTGCGGTTTCACCGCTACGCCTACTTGTTCGTCGACGGAGTGAACGTCAGCGTCCGCCTCGGCGAGGATCCCAAGCTGTGCCTGCTGGTCGTGATCGGCGTCCGTGAGGACGGCGAGAAGGAGTTGCTCGCGGTCGAGGATGGCTACCGCGAGAGCGAGGACTCGTGGGCGGCAGTGTTCCGCGATCTCCGCAATCGCGGTCTGAACGAGCCGAAGCTCGTGACCGGCGACGGCGCGCTGGGCGCATGGGCCGCGCTGCGCAACGTGTTCCCGGGAGCCGGGGAGCAACGCTGCTGGGTTCACAAGACAGCGAACGTGCTCGACGCGCTGCCGAAGCGGCTGCAGCCGCGGGCGAAGACGCTGCTGCACGAGATGGTCGAGGCGCCCTCGCGCGCGGACGCTGGCAAGGCGCTGGAGCGCTTCCGGGACGAGTTCGACGCCAAGTACCCGAAGGCCCTCGCGAAGCTCGATAAGGACTGGGACGCGCTCACCGCGTTCTACGACTTCCCCGCCGAGCACTGGCGGCACCTGCGGACGACGAACCCGATCGAGAGCAGCTTCGCGACCGTCAAGCTGCGCACCAAGGTCACCAAGGGCGCCGGCTCCAAGAAGGCCGCGCTGGCGATGGCCTACAAGCTCTTGGACGCCGCCCAGGAGCGCTGGCGCCGGTTCAACGGCCACGAGCTCGTCGCCGACGTCCTCGCCGGCGTGAAGTTCAAGGACGGCATCAAGGTCACCGACGACGACACCACGACGACGGACGAGAAGGTCGCCGCCTGATGCTTCACCTCCTCATCCACAACTATTGACAATTGCTCGAGGGGCATTCGCCGCAACGTGATGATTTCCTCGGGTGCCTTGTAGCCGACGCGGGCGCGGGCGAACCGGATGAGGTCTTGCATCGTTGGCGCCGCTGCCGCTTGCAGCGTGACGTAGGCGCGCACGTTCTCGCCGTGCAGCGGACTCTGAATGCCCACGATGCCGGCGCTCGTAACGGCGTCGTGTTCCAGCAGCGCGGCTTCGACTTCCTGCGGGCAGATGTTCGAGCCGTCGTGGATGATGATCTGCTTGTGCCGGCCGGCGAACCAGAGGTAGCCGTCCTCGTCGGCATGCATCACGTCGCCGGTATCCACCCAGCCGTCGACGAGCGTCTCGGCCGTCGCCTGTGGATTGTTCCAATAGCCGACCATGTTGCCGGCGAACCTGATCCATAGACGCCCTTCTGCGCCCGTCGCCACTTCGCGGCCTTCGCGATCGCGCAGCGAAGCCTCGTAGCCGGGCGCTAGGGGCCCGACCGAGCCGAACTTCGGCGACCTCGGCGGCGTGACGGTCGGAATCCCGATCTCGGTCATCCCGTAGTCCTCGTCGATCGCGACGCCGGTCAGGGCGGTGAACTCCTCCTCGAGCGCGCCGGACACCTTGTCGCCGCCCGAGTAACACGCCTTCACCGAGGCGAAATCCTCGCCGCGGGCGTGGTGATCGCGCGTAAGCGCATACAGCGCCGACGGCAGCATCCAGATCTTATTCGGCCGCTCGAGTCTGAGCAGCGGCAGAATCTCATCGCCGTCGAAGGTCCGCGCCAACACGACCTTGCCGGCGGCGGCCAGCGTCATCAGCGACAGGTGGTGCCCGCCGACATGCGATGCCGACCCGCCGGGCAGCATCACGTCGTCGGCTCCCATATCGAAGCTCTTGACGGCGCTGGCAATGATCCAGCCGAGCGTCTCGAAGCTGTGGCAGACGCCCTTCGGCTTTCCGGTGCTGCCCGAGGTGAAGAACAGAATCGCCGGGTCCTCCGGTCTCGGGCCCCCGAGATCGCGGGTCGGCCCACTTTCGATGAGGGACCCGAAGCTCGGGCTGGCGCTCCCGCTGCTCCGGCCGCTGTCGTCGTAGCTGATCAGGCCGAGCGGCAGTTCGGAGGCGAGCTTGCTGGCGGCGAGGTCCTCGCGGCGTTCGTCATGCGCCAGCAGAGTCATCGCACCGCCCACCCCGAGCGCGTGGTCGATCTCCGGCGCCATGTAGCGGTAGTTGAGCGGCATCGCCACCAGCCCGGATTTCAGGCAGGCCAGATAGTGGACCAACAGCTCGGTCCGGTTCGGCATCAGCGACGCGATCCGGTCGCCCGGCCGGAGCCCGAGTTCGAGATAACCGGCCGCGAGCCGATCCGACACCTCCTCGAGCGCCCGCCAGGTCCAACGGTGCCGCCGAGACACGAGCGCCTCGGCGTCCGGCTTTGCCGCCACGCCTGTCTTCAGAATCTCATGGATCGAGCTCGGGCCATCCAACGGCGGCCCAGCGATCGGCATAGCGGACCTCCCGGCCGGCTACGACGGCGCAGTCACCCTCGGCGCAACCGTACCAAAGCGCCCCGCCGAGGTGCTCGAATCGGTGCGCCCGGCGTGCGCGCTCGGCTCGCTCGATGCTCGCCGGCGGATCCCGGCCTTCACGTCTCTGCCGCGTGCAGCTCGTCCCTGTCGACCGCCAGCGCGGCTCTGCGGAACTCTTCGGTGTCGGGTAGGGCGAGGCTTAGGCGCGTCGTCTCATCGGTCATCACCGTTCCCGCGTCCACGATGGCAGCGAGCACGTGCCCTCCAGCGTCTCGTGCCCGCGTGATGAAGTGCAGATGGAGCCCGGCAACGTTGACATGAGCAAGGAACTCCGGGGTGAAGAACCCGACCAGCGTCCCTTCGCAGCCCTCGAACGTCCTCACCGTTTGGGACCTAATGGCGTCGACGAGGCGCGTTTCCGGTTCTTGCGGCATGACGCTCCTGACCCTAATCGAGGCGAACCGACACTCCGCACGCACCGCGTAGACGTAGTTGTGTGACGACATGATCGTGTCGAGTCGAGACTGCAGTCCGTCCAGATCAGTGCCCGGCGGCACGTTCGAGCAATGCTTGGCGTTCCAATGCGTCACCGTCGCAAACGGCGTTCGCGCCTCGTCGGCGGCCACATGCGCAGCGCAATCACCGTCGATGCGGTAGACCACGCCGTCGACCATCACCATCTCGCCGTCGAGCGCGTCGAAGGTGCCGATCCCGATGTCCCCGTACTCCCGCAGCTCTCGCACCGTAATGTCGCCGTGGTAGACACCGTCCATCACGGCACCGATTGTGGACGTCTGATACGCCACCTCGTCGAGCCCGAGATAGGCATGTAACGCCGCGACGACCACGTCGTGCGTCGTCGCTCCCGTCGCCCTGGTTCGTTCGGCAATCGCCTCCCAGAGCCGACCGCCCAGCTGCACATGGATGAAACGCGACTGCGCCACCGTCAACGCGCCCACACTACCAGCGAGTCTGATGCATAGCGGGCGGGCTGGCGCACTCGGCCGGCTGCAGGCGGCGCGGGAGCAGACCTAACCTTGCCCGGTCGCCACGGCGACTCGGGTACGGTCGGGGTGTGCGGGGCGACACCGACGCGTGGCCGTTGTCACGTCTCCCCGGTGGATCGGCCGCGAGTGTGCTCCGAGCTCGGCTGTCGAGGGGGCTCCGTGATCACCGACGTGCTCCGGTCATACGCCCCATTTCCGTCGCGGACTGATGGCCGGCGCCTCGCAGGTCGTCGAGCGGGCGGACGAGGTCTGGCTCCGGCTCGTGCGGTTCGTGTACTGCGGCAACGACCGCACGATCCGGGCGAAGACCTCGTCGCGGCATGTCTGGTGGGCGCGTCGAGGCGGAGATCGGGCTGACGGTCCAGCCGGCCGCGATCAGGCCCCGGCGTGCGAGCACCGGGTCGACCCGCAGACGCCGCCCGAGGAGAGCCTCGGCGCGATCAAGGCCCCGTGTCGACCGTGGCGCGATCCGCCACGTCGGTGTCTTCACATCCGCGCCTACGGCGGCCATGGCGCGGGGCTCGATGGGGTTCGCCGGCCAGCACCGATCGCCGAGCGCGGGTGCGCGCGCCGCGCTCGGCGGGGTCGCGACGCAGCTCGAGCGCCGACTTGGGTAGTCGCGAGGCTGCTGCATGAAGGAAAATGGCCCGGTCGTGATGGCGTCGGCGAAAGGCTCGAGTTCGGTTAAGCGTCGCGCGGCGGTGGTACGGCGACTGCGGCGGGCTTTACACGACGAGCCACACGGTCCATTACCGGCATTGCTTTTGGCGCTGACGGTGCTCGCGGGGGTCGTAGACGCGACCAGCATCCTGCGTCTGGGGCATGTGTTCGTTGCGACGATGACTGGCAATCTCGTGTTCATCGGCTTGGCCGCTGCCGGCGCGAAGGGGTTCGCGGTGGGCACCTCGGCGTTGGCGCTGGGCGGGTTTATCATTGGCGTGCTCATCGGCGCTCGGACGTGCGAGGCCGCGAGATCGCATCGTGGTCTGGCGTTGCGTAACGCGCTGGCCGTAAAGCTGGGGCTGGCTGGCGCGGTCACGGTCATCGCGGTCCTCACTGGCCCGCGCTTCCCGACCGGCGCCCGGGACGCGATGCTCGTACTGCTGGCGATGTCGATGGGAGTCCAGCTTGCAGCGATCCGATTTCTCAAGGTTCCTGACCTGTTGACCGCGGTGTTGACGATGACGATCACCGGCGTGTTCACCGAACGCCAACGCGGCTGGGACGATCCGGCGATGCTGCGGCGCGGGCTGTCTCTGGTCGCGTTCGCCGTCGGAGCCTTATCCGGGGCGCTGCTGATCCTCCACGTGGGGGTCACGGCGGCTCTGTCGTTTGGTCTGGCAATCATCATTGCCGCGATGATCGCCGCCCACCGAGTGTCACGCACTACGACCAACTGGTCAGCGCCTGGGTCCGCCTGAGCCAACAAGGCATGTCGATCAGCGAGGCGCCGTTCCACAACAGGTCCGCCGGCCAGGCGTGACGCAGACGATGAGGCCCGACGTGCTCAAACCGCGCCGGCGTTCTGCCCGGTCGCCCCGCTCGCGGCGCCCACAGCCGGCCTGGCCGCCGTCTCGGTCGGGCTGCCAGCGCGCGTGACCTCCGGCGGGCACCAGCTGGCTAGGCGTCCCGGCGGCGCGAGGCCCGGCGCGTGCCGTGCGCCCTCGACTCGTCCCGCGCTGTGCGCTGAGGAGCCGGCGCGGAGACTCCAGACCCAGGGTCGGCGCGGCGTCGGCCTACGCAAGACGGTATTGAGACTCGAATCGCTCGACCTGGAGCCCGCGCACGTGGCGACGAACTCGTGCGGTGGCAACATCGCCTTGCGGCTCGCAACTCGGCGACCCGACAGCTTCCGCTCACGCTCGTGTCATGAGCCGCCTCTGTGGAGCCTGCTCGAGGGGCGACGCCGAGAGCAGGAAATCCTTCAGCACGGGGGCCGCAGCCTTCAGGAGCTCGGCAGCCCCATCGCAGCAGGCGATCACGAGGACGCGGCACGGCCATTCGTCGAGGAGGTCGCCTTCGGGCCCGGCGCCCGGGAGCACGAGCTGCCGGCCGCTGCGGGCAGTCTTCGTCCAAAACGCCGCGACCTACCTGGACGAGCTTCAGGGCCCGGATCAGCGCGGCGTCGACCGGGAGACGTTGGCGCGCCTGGAGACACCGGTACGGCTTACCGCAGCGACGGGTCGACGTACTCCTCGTAACCCGGTTGCGCTGGTACTCCTCGACGCCCTCAGCGACTTCGCCTTTGGCGCAAGTCGAGGCAGACTAGAGCGTGAATCGGTAGGTCAGCCTACGAATCGATGCGTCACGCTTGGACGTGACCTGGCCACGTGCGCCAGCATAGGAGCCCGTTCCGCCGACGATCGCGAACGTGGCTTTCGGCGGGGCCACTCCGAAGCCGCCCGGGGCAGTGGCGACGTGCAGGAGCTCCGCAAGCCCGGTGGCAATAAGCGTGCCGCGGTGCTTTATCTTGGCTGTGGTCCAGCAGATCGACCACGCGTTCCCGTGGTCGTTCTCGTCTGTGATCGTGCAGGCGACGTGGTACGTGCCGGCGATCGTACCCGCGCGGTTGCGGAGCTTGGCGTTGCTCACGTATGCGTCGCCCTTGCTTAGGCCCGGGGCACCGGCATCGACCCCGCCGCGTTCGGTCTCCTTTGACGCCGCGGTCACGGTCAGCATGTGTATGTGTCCGCCTCGCGCGCTCCGAGCAACAGTCGTGGGAGCCAACGCTAACGTCACGACGAGGCTCAGGCCAACGACGGCAGGGCGCACGGAAGAGCGGGGCGCGAACGATGGCATGTTTCTCCTCTGTTCGACGAACCTGGCTAACTGCGGCACGAGGCTACTGGACGGACGCTGACCGCTCTCTCGCCAGCGGCGCAATCCGAGGTGACGCGGCGAGGTCTCGTGCTGGCGGTCTGGGGTGTGTCGGCGGCCGGTTCGTCAGGCGTTGGAGTTGACCAAGCGCAACTCCGCCACGACGCGGTGCTAGCCAGCGGCGAGCAAGCCGCCGCCTTCGCCTTACATGCGGTGTCGGCTCGCTTCTGCTCGCACGAACCGGCAGGAGTCTCACGCCACCTGGCCAAAGGCAATCAGGCTGCTGCAAGCCGCCTGATTCAGCAACGAAGTAGGGACCCGCTCTCGCGGCGACGAGCAGTTCTGCCGGCGTGGGTCGCGTCCTGCTTGGCGCGGCCAGCGGGGCCGCGGCCGTCACACCCCCGAGGGCGCGACCCGGTCGCCCGGCGCCGTCAGCCTTGCTGACCGCGCGAAGGAGGGGAGCGACCGATCCGGTCGAGATGCGCGTTCCGTCGCGGAAGCTGGTCGCGGCCGCCGGGCGGCGAACGCCGAGGCGACCACGCTCCGAAGCGTCCGTTTGAAGGTTTAGGGGGCGTGTCCCGGTGAGGACGTTCGGACGGGGTGTATCGGGAATGAGGCCTCCCTGCGCGGCGGCGCGCCATCGCCTGGGGGCGTCCGACGCTTGCCGCTGAGGGTTGCCGCTGCGGGACACATGTGGGAGCCCGTCTTGGAGCGGCCGGTAGCCCGTTGTCGTTCCAACTCAGCGTCGTGCGGTGGCTCAGGGTCGCCGCGCGCGAGTGCGCCGACCGGGTGTGGAAGGCGAAGGAGGATCTCCCAGGAGCGTGGTGATCGGCCCGGCGGTCTGGGTGACGTCAAGCTTCGCGTCGACCAGCCGGTGAAACAGCAGACCGTCGAAGGCCGCGGCGAGCAGCGCGGCGGTGGCCGGTAGGTCTAGTGCGGGGTCGATCTCGCCTTCTCTCCGCGCAGCCTCCAGTCGCTCGAGGATGAGTGCGCGGAACCGGCGGGAGGCGCGCTGGGTCCAGCGGCGAAACCCCGGATCTCGGGTTGCCTTGACCATCGCCTCGGCGAGGATCGCGGAGCCGGGCGAGCGCCGCCCGTCGTGCTGGATCCAGGCGAGCATGGCCCGAACGCCTTCGTGGATCGTTGCGCCTGACCCCAGTGCGTCGATCGATGGGCCAAGCTCTGCGATCAGTGCGTGCTCGGCGGCTTCGGTCACCAGCGCCGACACCGATCCGAAGTGGTAGTGAACAAGCGCCTGATTGACGCCAGCTCGCTCAGCGATGCCCCTGGTCCGGACACGATCCATTCCGATCTCGGCCATGAGCTCGATCGTCGCCTCCACGATCCGCTGCCGCGTGGGTCGTTCGGTGGCCTCCGAAGCACTCTGCCGTCGTTGATTGGGCATATGCCCAAAGGATAGCGACATTCCGGGCCGACCAGCGGTCGAGCGGGGGATTGTACTCACGGTTGACAGGCAGCCGAGCTTGGGCATATGCTTTAGGCATCTGCCCAAGTAAGCGAAACGGACGGAGGGAAGAAGAAGAGCCTGACCGCAGTCACCGGCCTGTCCAGCGAGACACCGGCCAGCTACCGCGGCGGCCTGCTGACCGGACCCGGCCCAGGCCCTCTCCCCGATAACCCCTCTGGAGGTTGACATGACTGAATCTGGTTCTGCAATGAAGCGCGTCCTGGTGGCCGGCGCGACTGGCTACCTCGGCGGCCACGTAGTGGCCGAGCTGCAACGACGCGGTGTGTGGGTACGGGCGCTGGCCCGGCGGCCTGAGCAGGCCCAGACGCTGGCCGGGGCCGATGACGTCTTCATCGGGCAGGTGACTGACCCGGCCACCCTGGGCGGGGTGGCCGGCGGCGTCGACGCGGTATTTTCCTGTGTCGGCATCACCAAGCCGAAAGACAGGGCCGGTTACGACCAGGTCGACTACGCAGGGAACCTCGCCCTGCTCCGGGAGGCCGAACGCTCCGGCGCCGGGCAGTTCTGTTATATCGCCCTGCACAACGGGGCCCAGCTGCGCGACACGATAGCTCTGGCCGCCGCCAAGGAACGCTTCGTGGACGTGCTCAGGGCATCTGACGTGCGGTCCACCATCGTGCGGCCCACCGGGTTCTTCTCCGACATGACCGAGTTCGCGAACATGGCCGCCCGAGGCCGGATCTTTCTCATCGGAGACGGCAGCACCCGGATCAACCCGATCTCCGGCCGCGACCTCGCGAGCGCGAGCCTGGACGCGATCGCTGACGGGACAGCCGAGCTCGACATCGGCGGCCCCCAGGTCCTCACCTACCACGAGATCGCCGACCTGGCAGCGAAGGCAGCCGCCAAGCCGTGCCGCATCACCCCGCTGCCCGTCAGCCTGCTGCGCGGAACGGTTGCCGTGATGCGCCGCACCACCCCGCAGCGCATCTGGGGGCCGCTGCAGTTCTTCGCCACGATCATGACCGTGGACATGGTGGCACCGCCACACGGAACAGATGACCTCGCCAGCTTCTTCGGCGCGCCGCCACGCGACGCCCGTCCCGCGTAGCGGCGCGTGACATGGTCCCGGCGTCCGTGGCCTCTTCAGCAGGTCAGCTGCCGTTCATGCGCCGGCAGGCCGAGCGCGGGGTGCTCGTCCAATCGACAGCAATTTCGCCATCGACCACAACACCGCTCCGACGAGATGACCGCGTTCGCAGGGGTGAGCATCAACGGGACTCGTCGAGGTTGACGCTGACGGTCGGGACGAAAGCAGCGGCGCCAGACATCTCGTCGGTGCCTAGCTTCTGTCTATGTACAGCGCCCAAGGGCGAACCACCAGCGTGGCTATCGGGCTGGCTTCCGGATCCACCCAGATGCAGCCACGTGGGCGCGATCCCACGTCCGCGATCTCACGTCTGCTTCCGGACAAAGGCGGTGACCGGCGCGCCCGGCTCCTCGCCACATCCATGCAGCTCGCCATCGCCGGTGCGCCCGTTCGCCGTGACGGCCGACGCAGACACCCCACTCATGGTGAATGCAGGGCCCGCGGGTCCCAGCCCCGCAAATTTCGAAAGCACGTTTCCAGTCGAAATCGACGAGAGACCTGAGTTGCGCGGGTGGTAGGGCGCCGTCCGTGCTCCGTCCGCGCGGCGCCGAGCCCATCGTCGCTTCTGCCCTGCAGACCGCGCATTGCGGGGCGCTTGGCAGCGGCGTCGAGATGCTCGTGGTGAGATGGATGCAGGAGTGCTTGCTCGTGCCGGCGAGGGTTTTGCGGTGCTCAGATGCGGCGCGCCGGACTGAGAATGAGGACCGCGTCCGGGGGACCGGCCGGGCGCGGCGTCAGACCATCGTGATGACGACCTTTCCCTTGGTCCGGCCGCCTTCGACGTGGGCGAGGGCCTGAGAGGCCTCGTCGGACGGGTAGGTGCGGTCGACGATGGGGCGGACGGTTTCTGCGTCGATGAGCTTGGTGATCTCGCCGAGCTGGGCGCCGCTGGCGCGAATGAAGAGGAACGAGTAGCGAACGCCCTGCCGGCGCGCCGCTCGGCGGGTCTTGAAGCTGAGCAGGGCCATGACCAACCGCAGCGGGAGGCGGAGTCCTTGCTCGCGGGCGAAGTCTGGGTCCGGCGGCCCGGCGATACCGATCGCGATGCCGCCTGGCTTCAGTACCCCGAGCGACTTGGCGAGCGTGTCTCCCCCCTGGGAGTCCAGGACAACGTCGTAGTCGTGCACGATCGTCTCGAAGTCCTGGGTTCGGTAGTCGATGACGACGTCGGCGCCGAGTTCGCGGACCCAGTCGAGGTTGTTGGTGCCGGTGGTCGTTGCGACGGTCGCCCCGAGGTGTTTGGCGAGCTGGATCGCGTAGGTTCCGACGCCGCCGGAGCCGCCGTGGATGAGCACCTTCTGGCCGGGCTGCAGGTTCGCTCGCTCGACGAGCGCCTGCCGCGCGGTCAGGGCGACGAGCGGGACCGAGGCGGCCTCGGCCATGGAGAGGCTTGCCGGCTTGGTCGCGAGATCGTCCTCGTGGACGGCGATCCGCTCGGCGAAGGTTCCCATCCGGCCGTCGCGCGGCCGCGCGTAGACCTCGTCACCCACGGCGAAGCGCGTGACGGCCGAGCCGGCGCGGGTGACGATGCCGGCGAGGTCGTGGCCGAGGATGAACGGCGCCTTGTAGGGAAGGAACAGCTTGAACTCCCCGTCGCGGATCTTCGCGTCGAGCAGGTTCACGCCGGCGGCGTGGACGTCGACGAGCACGTCGTGGTCGCCGCGGTGGCTTGCTGCCCCGCTGCAGCGCCCGGACGGCACTCTTGTTGAGCGGGACAAGGGAACGCCGCAGGGTTCGGCGATTTCGGGGTCTCCCGGCATCGATGTGGTGATGGTGACGGCGGGATTTGCCGCGTGAGCAGGTCTTTGCCGGCCTGAGGTAGTTCTCGCAAGTTGCGCGCTGGTTGGGGACGCGCCCGCCGCCCTCACCGGCAGGCTGCTGGCTGTCCAAGGTCAACGGCTTGCAAGGAGGGACAGCGTGCGCGTCACGACGGCATTTTCCAGGCTTCTGCGTCTGCCGGAGGTGTGGGTCAGGAAGGTTCGCTTCGAGCCCGATGTTGTCGTGGTCGAGGTGGCGCTGCGACGCCGGCGGCTGGTCTGCCCCGAGTGCGGGTACTCGACGCGGTCTCGTAAGGACACGCGGCCGGAGGACTCGGTCTGGCGGCATCTTGATCTCGGGGTCTGGCGGCTTGAGATCCATTGCCGTCGCCGGCGCCTGTGGTGCCCGCAGCATGGGGCGCGCACGGAGGGCGTCCCGTTCGCCCGGCCGGGCGCCGAGTTCACGCGCGATTTCGAGTGTCTGGTCGCGTGGCTGGCGACGCGGACTGACAAGTCGACGATCAAGCGGATGCTGCGGATCGACTGGGACACGGTCGGGCGGATCGTCAAGCGCGTCTGCGACGACGAGCTCGATCCCGGCCGCCTGAACGATCTCTACGACATTGGCATCGACGAGGTCAGCTGGAAGCGCCAGCACAAGTACCTCACGCTCGTGGTCGACCATCAGCGCCGCCAGGTCGTGTGGGGATGCAAAGGGTCCGGCGCGGCCGCCGCGGACGCGTTCTTTGACGAACTCGACCCGCCGCCGCCCGACGCCGTGGCCGAGCACGCCAAGCAGCCACGCGCGGCGAGCGAGCCGGCGATCATGGTGCCGTTCGGCCCGTGCGCGACCGTTCCCGCCGGACACGGCATCCCGGGCGCGTGGCTGGCGCCCGGCCTGGAGATTGAGCCTGCGATCTTCGCGCGCGCCGGGCGGCTGCGCGCCGTCTCGATGGACATGGGTCCCGGCTATGCGAAGTCGGTCCGCGAGCATGCCCCGCAGGCGATCGTGTGCATCGATCCGTATCACGTGGTGCAGCTCGCCAACCAGGCGCTCGACGAGGTCCGCCGCGCGTATTGGAACGAGCTCCGCTCGCTCGGCGACCAGCAAGCCGCCAGGCGCTTCAAGGACTCCCGCTGGTCGCTGCTCAAGAGACCGGAGAAGCTCACCGACGAGCAGGCCGCCACACTCGTCCGGATCAAGGCCGCCGGCGGCGAGGTCTGGCGCGCGTACACGCTCAAGGAAGCCGTACGCGGCATCTTCGAACCCGGCCTCTCGATCGACGACGTCGAGATCCTGATCGACCGGCTGCTCAGCCGCCTGGCCCGCAGCCGGCTCGAGCCGTTCGTCCGCCTCGGCAAAACCATCCGCAAGCACCGCGATGGGATCCTCGCCGCGATCCGCCTCGGCATCAACCAAGGCCGCACCGAGGCGCTCAACAACAAGGTCCGCCTGATCACGCGCCGCGCCTACGGGTTTCACTCAGCCAAAGCCGCGCTCGCGCTCGTGCTACTCACCTGCGGACCGATCACCCTTCACCTGCCACACGAGCTACACGCGCTCGGAATCGGGTGACGCTGACCACATCGATGCCGAGAGAGCCCGATTTCGCCGATCCTGGCGAACCTGTTCATGCACTTCGCGTTCGATGCGTGGATGGCCCGGAACTACCCGGACTGCCCGTTCGAGCGCTACGCCGACGATGCCGTCGTGCACTGCAAGTCACGACGGCAGGCGGAAATGGTGCTGGCCGGGATCGCCGCGCGGATGAACGAAGTGGGCTTGCGGCTTCACCCCGACAAGACGAGGATCGTCTATTGCAAGGACAGCAATCGTCGGAGTGAGCACGAGCACACCTCATTCTCCTTCCTCGGGTTTGCCTTCCGGCCGCGGGGGGCACGTCGCAAGGACGGCGTGTGCTTCACGTCGTTCTCACCGGCGATCAGTCCTGAGGCGCTCAAGGCCAAGGGCGCCGATCTCCGCAAGCTGCGGATCCATCGGCGCACCGACCTGTCGTTGGACGCCCTGGCGCGATGGCTGAACCCCATCGTGGCTGGGTGGATGAACTACTACGGCCGGTTCTTCCGGTCGGTGATCTATCCGCTCCTGCGGCGCATCAACATCTACGTGAGGCGCTGGGCTGGGAGGAAGTACCGACGGCTGCGGACCCTTACGCGGTTCAAGCGCTGGTGGGCTCGGGTGGTCGATCGAATACCCGACCTGTTCGCGCATTGGCGATGGGTTCGCACGTGCTGACCCGGCTGGTGAGAAGAGCCCGGTGACGGGAGACTGTCACGCCGGGATCCGAGGGAGCCGGGGGCTGCAACGCCCCCGGCGACCCGAGTGCGCCCAGCATGACCAGCAGCTCGGGGGTGCAAGTCCCCCGTGGAGGTTGATGGCACCAACCACAAGTCGATGGCAACTGCTACTCCGTGAGGAGGGTGGGAAGGAAGCCGGAGACAAAGTCGCGACCCTAGGAACACATGGCACGCCGTCGCTTCGGTGGCGGTGGGCTGCGCGTATGAGGCGTGGCGGTCCGGGCGAGCCGGCTCGGCATGGCGAAGCCCTATGTTCATCAAGGGGCCGTTGCGTAGACGCGGCGGGTGTGCGATGAAGGTTGCTGGTCTTACCTGGGGAGATCTCCGCGGGTGTTCCAGATGCCCCGTCCTACGGGTTCGCGGGGTGGTGCGGGACGGCGGTGCTCGTGAGGGCGCCGTTCGCCGTGGAGAAGTCAGCAGAGGCCGTAGTACCAGCGGGATCGATGGTCGCTGGGAAGGGCCGAACGCGAAGCCGAGCGCCAGGACGTTCGTGCTCGTGATCGTTGCGTTGACCGCAGCCAACCCCTTGGGGGGCTTGGCCGGGAGGGTCCAGAGGTGAAGCCCGAGGACCTCCGGTCAGGGCGCAGCAGCGATCCGGCGCCGGATGGCACCGTCGCTCACCCCGCCGACGCGGGCGACCTGTGGGAGCTGTTTTTGTCCCGCGGGAATCTCGCTGAGGCGCTCAGACGCGTCGAGCAGAACGCCGGTGCCCCGGGCATCGACGGGATGAGCGAAAGCGCCGGGAGAAACCGGCATGGAGATGCGGATGAAAGAGCCGTACATCGAAGAGGTAGCGACTCACGATGGCCCCGACCATGCGTTGGCGACCCGCGAGGGCGCAGCGAAGCGTTGGACACGGGGTAGGTGTGGGCCGGGCTATGGAGCAGCGAAATCAGTAATCCGGGGTGCCGACGTCGTGCTTATAGGCGGAAGGCCATATCGCTGGCAGCGTTATCGCGAGCGGCCAGCGGACCCCGCGCTGTCTGAGAACCTGAGCACGCACCGAATCTCCATGTGCGAGACCCGGGAGAGCCCACGGTCGCCCGTCGCGATGATGGCGGGGCGGGCCGCTCGGGGAAGGCCGAGGCCGTAATCCCGAGATGCACGAGCGTGGGCAGTCGGACAGGCCGGTAGTACCTGCGAACCCGCCGAACAATGTCGGCGTGCCGGCGGCGGAGGCGGGGGAGGAAAGCGGCCTGGGCAAGGAGAACGCGGACAGCAAACCACGCCCCGGGCCCAGAGCCGGCGTGAGCGTGCCAAATGCGCTGGATCGCGTGCGCCGAGTGGCAAAGCAGGACAAGGATGCGCGGTTCACCGCGCTTTTGCACCACGTCGACATCGACCGCCTGCGAGAGGCCTTCTGGGCGCTGAACCCGAAGGCCGCGACCGGGGTGGACGGGGTGACGTGGCAGGACTACGCAGAGGATCTCGAAGCCAACCTTCGGGATCTGCACGCGCGGGTCCACAGGGGCGCGTACCGGGCAAGGCCTTCTCGGAGGGTGTACATCCCGAAGGCGGACGGACGGCAGCGGCCACTGGGCGTTGCCGCCTTGGAGGACAAGGTCCTTCAGCGTGCCGTCGTCGAGGTGCTCAACGGCATCTACGAGGAGGACTTCCTGGGGTTCTCTTACGGGTTTCGGCCCGGGCGCTCACCGCATCACGCGTTGGACGCGCTCGCGATCGGGATTCGGCGGAGGAGGGTGAACTGGGTGCTCGACGCGGACATTCGTGGGTTCTATGACGCCATCGACCACGAGTGGATGCTGAAGTTCCTCGAGCACCGGATCGCGGACAAGCGCGTCTTGCGCCTGATCCGCAAGTGGCTGAAGGCAGGAGTCATCGAAGACGGGGAATGGTCGGAGACGCCGGAGGGCACGGCGCAGGGAGCAGGGTCAGGGGCGAGCCGCCGGTGCCGCGCTCACGCGCGGTGGTCTGCTCGCCCCTGCCCTCCGAACCGGACTTGCCCATTCCTGAGCATCCGGCTCTCCACAGGACATGCGTTGGCCGTTCGTGTCGCTGGGTTACGCATTGACGGTTTCCGGTGGGGTGGTGGCCCGTCCTGTTCCGGTGTCCGCCGCCCACGGTGAGGGGATCTGGTGGCCGCGATAGCGGTATCGGGTCACCGGGACCTCGGCGGGCCACGCGAGCCTCGTGCCTTCGCGGCTGGTCCAGTGGCGCCCCCAACATCGTCGCCTGAGCTGTTTCCAGGTCAGTCGCGGGTACTTCTTGCGCAGCCAGCGGATCACTCGCCACCACAGGTAGTAGCTGAGGTACGCGAAGCAGCGCTTACTCGCGTTATGACGGTGGTAGTTGGTCCAACCCCTGAGGATCGGATTGAGCGCGTGGATCAGCTGATCCAGCGAGAGGTTCAGCGTGCTGCGATTGGTCAGCGTCTTGATGCGGTGCATGACATCGCGCAGCGCTCGCTTGCTTGGGAACGCGTAGGCGACCCGCTTCTTTCCTCGCCAGGGCGCCCGCACGATGCGGAACCCCAGCAGGTCAAAGCCGTCGTCTACGTGGGTGACATGCGTTTTCTCGGGCGAGAGCGTCAAGCGCATCTGCTCGCGCATGAACTCGGCCGTCTGCTCCTTGATCTGGTGGGCTTGGACTTCGGTGCCGCGCACCAGCACCACGAAATCGTCCGCGAAGCGGATCATTCGATAGCTGGGGTGGCCCTTGGCCCGGTCACGCCAGCGCTGAGTCTGCGTGCGCGACGTCCACACCGCCTCGAAGCGGCGGTCGAGTACCGAGAGGGCGATATTCGACAGAAGGGGCGAGAGACTCGACCCTTGTGGCGTGCCCGATGGCGTCGCAGTCACGGTGCCAAGCTCGCGCATGACACCGGCAGCGAGGAACAGCCGGACCAACTGCAGGACGCGCCTGTCGGTTACCCGACGGCGCACCTGTTCCATCAAGAGGCCTTGATGGATCGACCCGAAACAGTCCTCGACGTCTCCTTCTATCACCCACTCATACGTCCGTGGGTCGTTGATGAAGAACCGCACCTCCCCGATGGCGTCCTGCGCTCGGCGCCCGGGCCGGAAGCCGTACGAGGTCGGGCAGAAGTCCGCCTCGAAGATCGGCTCCAGCACCAGCACCGTCGCCATCTGCACGATCCTGTCGCGCAGGGCGGGAATGCCTAGCCTTCTGACCTTCCCGGACCCACGCTTGGGGATCTCGTGCTCGCGCACCGGCAACGGGACGTAGGTGCGGTCCCGGAGCGACTGTCGGAGCTCGCCCAGAACCTTCTCCACGCCGGTCGCCTCGATGCGCTTGCGAGTTTCGCCATCTACACCGGCGGTTCTGGACCCCCGGTTGCGTTTCACCCGCTCCCACGCGACGAGCAACGTCGCGGGGTCGCAGATCAGGTTGAACAGATCGCCGAAGCGAGCGTGCTCATCCTGGACTGCCCAACGGTGCAGCCTGGTCTGCCATCCCAGTACCCGCTCCTCGGCCTGATCGACCAAGGACGGCGCGGACGAGTTCACGCCCGACCTCCCGAACGGCGTCTGATGCTGCGATCCTGCTGTCCGCCTTCGCCATGTGGACGGCTTTCCCGCCCTCGGACTACTACGCGGACTCCGCCACGCCCCACGCCCGTCAGCCGGCATCGGGCCTTACCGGGCCGCCACCAGCAGCCCGGCGCGCACGGGGCGCTTCCCACGTTCACCAAGATCCGTTTGACCGGGTCGGCAGCTGGCTTTACCCCTACAGCACCTCCGGCGGGCACTCGCAGTCTCCCGCCGGCCACCGAGCCCAGGCTGAATAGCCGAGCGCGGAGCGAGCCGCCACGAAACAGAGCGGCCTCGTTGCTGTGGACGACCCGTGTCCGCCAGGTTTGGGGTCGTTTGCGAATTGAAGGGGCTTCTACCACCAGATCGCTTTCGCTCTACCTTTCGGTCTCGCTAGCACGCACGCGGGCGTCTGGCAGTACCGCCCGGCCGTCACGTTGTCGGGACGCTTGACCTCCGGCGCGCGATCCCGCGCCTTGGTCGTCCCCAGCTTCTCCAGGCCGCTGCAACAGCCCAGGGCCGGCATTTCATCCGGCACGGACGAGATGTTGATGTCCGTCATCTCCTTTCGCTTGGCGCCTCGTGGCGCAGGCATCGGTCTCACCGCTGCTCGCCAACGTCTACCTCCATTACGTGTTCGACCTGTGGGCCGAGCAGTGGCGGCGGCGACACGCGCACGGCGAGATGATCATCGTGCGCTTCGCCGACGACTACATCGTCGGCTTTCAGCACGAGGTAGATGCGCGCCGGTTCCTGGAGGAGCTCCGCGGCAGGCTCGCGAGGTTCAGCCTGGAGCTGGCATCTGAAAAGACGCGGCTGATCGAGTTCGGCAGGTTCGCCGCCGAGCGACGAGCGGCGCGTGGCCTCGGGAAGCCTGAGACCTTCCAGTTCCTGGGATTCACGCATATCTGTGAGAAGACCAGGCAGGGGCGTTTCATGCTCAAGCGCATCACCGACGCGAAACGGCTGCGAGCAAAGCTGCACAAGCTAAGAGCGGAAGTGCGGCGACGCATGCACCTGCCGATCCCTGAGCAGGGGCTGTGGCTCGGCCAAGTGGTTCGAGGACACCTCAACTACTACGCCGTGCCCGGCAACATCCACGCGGTCAACGCCTTCCGCGATCAAGCGACCCGGCACTGGTATCAGGCGCTTCGGCGCCGCAGCCAACGCAGTCGCCTGAACTGGGAGCGGATGCACCGCCTGGCGCAACGATGGCTCCCACCGGCCAAGATCACCCATCCCTGGCCTAACACGCGATTCGACGCTCGTATCCAAGCCAGGAGCCCCGTGCGTTAAACGCGCATGCGGGGATCTGTGCGGGGGGCCGCCCGTACCCGGACTACCGGCCAAGGGCGGTCCCTACCGCGACACTAAGGAGCTGCGGCCATGGCTTCATAGCCAATGGCCGGAGGTCCGCTCAGCGCTCGAGGCGGGCACTTACCGGCCGCAGCCTGTGCGCAGGGTGATGATCCCCAAGCCCTCGGGCGGGATGCGGAAGCTGGGGGTGCCGGCTGCGGTGGATCGGATGATCTGCCAGGCCATCGCGCAGGTGCTCACGCCTGTTTTCGATCCGCTGTTCCATCCCCATAGCTTCGGGTTTCGCCCGGGGCGCTCGCAGCATCAGGCTGTGGAGCGGGCACGCCAGTTCGTCGCTGACGGCGCGGTGTGGTGCGTTGATTTTGATCTCGAATCGTTCTTCGATCGCGTTCAGCACGACGCGCTGATGGCCAGGATCGCAAGACGGGTGCGTGACAAGCGGCTGCTCAAGCTGATCCGACGCTACCTGGAAGCGGGTGTCATGGAGGGCGGGCTGGTGCATGCGACGGTCGAGGGAACCCCGCAGGGGTCTCCGCTTTCGCCGCTGCTCAGCAACGTCATGCTCGACGACCTCGACTGGGAGTTGGAGCGGCGCGGGCACAACTTCGTCCGCTACGCCGACGATGGGCGCGTCTACGTCCACAGCCGACGGGCGGGCGAGCGGGTCATGGCGAGCATCACGCAGTACGTCGAGGAACGGCTCAAGCTCCGGGTCAACCGCGAGAAATCGGTGGTGGCCCGGTCGCTGCGGCGACCCTTTCTAGGGTTCTGCCTCCGGCCCCGCATGGGTGAAGTCCGGGTGCTAGTGGATCCCAAAGCCCTCAGAAGGGCTAAGGACCGCCTGCGCGCGCTCACCTCGCGGCGCTGGAGCGTCTCGATGGAGCGGCGGATCATTGAGATCAACCGCTTCACGGTCGGATGGACGGCCTACTTCAGGTTGGCCGACACCCCGACCCCATTCGAGGACCTCGACGAATGGCTCAGACGCCGACTACGGCAAGTGCGATGGAAGGAATGGAAGCGCCCCCGCACACGGAGGCGCAACCTGCGAGCGCTCGGTATCTCCGAAACGAACGCCCGCCAATGGGCGAGTTCGCGCAAGGGGTACTGGCGCATCGCCGGCTCCAAACCCCTCGCCGTCGCGATGCCCAACGGCTACTGGACCGCACTCGGCCTGCAGGGATTCGCCGACCCCTACCGCCGCTTCCGGGATGCCAAGCGAACCGCCGGATGCGGACCCGCACGTCCGGTGGTGTGGGGGGCGCCAGGGTGAGCCTGGCGCCTACCCGATCCACAACCACTTGATCGCCAACACCGCCTGATAGGCCGGAAATCCACTCACACCGTGAACGGTTCCGCGGAACCACCTGAACCCGCATTCTCGCTCTTTCCGCATTTTTCGACGGCCTCGTCCGTCAGCAGTCGCGGTCGCCGGCTGCGATAGGGCCGGGATCATGGCCCCCACCGAGGCCGGTCAGGCGACCGGCGAGGAATTCGTGGCTGCATTTCTGCGCCAAGCTGCGACCTCTTGGCAGCGTCCCGGATCTCATTGCGGTTTGGCACCTTGGGTGGTGTTTGGCGTCGCCGGCGGCCATGCGCGAGGGAATGGCACCTGGAGAGATTCGGCCGTGACCAAGGTGTGCTCGGCGGAGGCGTGGAGTCGTTTTTGGCGGAGGTTGATGGCGCCGCTGCGGAGCATCGTCTCGATCAGTTCGGCGGTGAGTGCTTCGGGGGTCGTTTCGAGCAGCCGCGCCGCGTCGGTCAGCCACGCTTGCGTGTGCAGATAGGGCTCGACCTCATCGGTGGGGATCCCGTCACGGATCATGAGCGCAAAGGCGAAGATCCGCCGTGCGCCGTGCCATAGGAGCCCGGCCGGGTCGTCAACGAGGCGTTGGGCGCGGCCTAGTGCGTTGGCGAACGCGGCGTCAGGGTTAATGGGGATCGGGCCGTGGGAGGGCAGCAGGACCCGCGGGGCGAGGCGGGCCAGTCGCTGTAGGGAGGCGAGAGCGGTGGTGGCCGCGTCGGGTCCGTCGAGCGCGCGGTTGACCCAGCCGACGTCGTAGTCCGAGAGTGCGTCCCCGGCCACCAGGATCCGCTCGTCGGGCTGCCACAGCGAGAGGTGGCCGGGAGCGTGACCGGGAGTGGAAAGGACCTCCCAGTCGGCGTCGCCGAGACGCAGGACGTGCCCGTCGTCGAGTGGCTCATCAACGGTGTAGGGGGCGACGGGCTGGTCGAGGTACTCCGCGACGCAGCAGCCGGGGTCTCGCCGGTTGATCGCCTGCGCGTCCGGAGCGCTGGCGGCGATCCCGGCGCCCATCGCCTGCAGCAGCGCGTTACCGCCGACGTGGTCGGAATGCCAGTGGGTGTTCACGACCAGCATCGCGCGCGACGTCTGTCCGCGGACCCACGCGGCGGTCTGCTGCGCGTGACCGACGAAGCCGCTGTCGATGAGAGCGGGCGGCCGGCCCTGGAGGAGGAGCATGTTGGCATCGGGGAACGGCCGGCGCTGGAACGTCACCCACGCGGGCAGCGGCTCGGGCTCGACCGTCATCGATCGCCGGTCGGCGCGGTCCGGCCGATCCGCCGGACCGTGGGTCTCACCATGTGGCCGGGGAGCCTTTGAGCTGCTGCCAGTAGCGCCGGTGCGCGAGCCGAGATTGCTCGTGGGTCATCCCGTCGGGCAGCACCTGATCGAGCCGATCAGCCAGCTCGGCGATGTCCCGCAGGGCGCTTGCCTGACATGCGCGCTTGGTGAACGCATACGTCTGCAGGCAGTCCTCCGGCGTCATCTCGGCGACCGCGACAGCCCGGTCAAGAACCTCGCCGGCCGGCACGAGCTCGTTGACCATCCCCAGCGCGTGCGCCTGTTCGGGCGAGAAGATCTCACCGAACAGACAGGTGCGGGCCGCGACCGGGTCTCCCCACGCGTAGGCCAACATCCGCACGTACACCGCCGGCATCGGGATTCCGATCGGGACCTCGTTGAGCCCGAACCTGGCACCGTCGTCAACGCACACCCGGTAGTCGCACACCGCGGCTGTGATCAGTCCACCGGCGAACGCGTGCCCGTTGACCGCGGCGACCGTCGGCCGCGGGTACGTGAACAGCCTCATGTTCGTCTCGCGGTAGTCCGCAAACCACGACGCCACCGCATCACGGTCCCCGGCGAACAACCGGAAGTGCTCGTCGAGATCAAGCCCCGCCGAGAACCGACCGTCATGACCGGTCAGCACCACCGGCGACTCAGCGTGATCACGCTCGAGCACATCGAACGCCTCATGCAAATCCGCGAAGAACGGACGCCCCTGCGCGTTCACCTTATTCGTGTTCATCGTCACCACTGCAACGCGACCGTGCCGCTCGATCGTCCAGCTCATGCTCATCCCTCCCTTCCGACCAATCCGAATCTCGACCATAACCGGCAGTCGATCATCTGGCCACCGTACGCTCGATCACAAGCGCGACAGCGACCCCGACCATCGCGATTCCGGACGCATGAGCGACGATACGGGCGGCTCGCGGTCTCGACCGCAACAGCCGACGAGCGCCCATGGCAACACAGCAGTAGACGACAGCGCAGGCGACGATGTGAACAGCCCCGAGCACGGCGACCTGCACTGTCACGGGCCCGGGAGCAGTTCGAGTCACGAACTGCGGCAGGACGGCAAAGAACAGCAGCACGCCCTTCGGGTTCAGACCGCTTGTCGCGGCTCCACGTACCGGGTTCGATGACCATGGCTGGCGCGAACCCGCTCTTCTTCTCGCACGGGTATCCCGGCGACGTCGCGCGTAGACGTGCTTTGCGCGGGCAGCAGGGCGGTGCCGACGTCGTATTCGCCTCGGAGGTCGCCCTGCTTCGCCCGGCAACGCGCGTTTCCGCCCGTGCCGGCCAGAAAGCCGGAAAGCGCGGACCGCAGGACCGACGGTGGTCGTCGCTGCGGATCGGGGCGATGCCCCGGCCGCGGCGCGCTACAATCTGTCCAGTCTGTCCAGAAATCATGTGTGAGCGTCGTGGTCTGGCAATTACAGGCAGCCAAACAACACTTCAGCGAACTCGTTGAGCGTGCTCGGCGAGACGGTCCACAGGTCGTCACCAAACACGGCAAGGACGCTGTCGTCGTCGTCTCGGCCGAGGAGTATCGGCGACTGCGGGGCGACGGCCCTAGTCTGGTCGAGTTCATTCGTTCGGCGCCCGACTTCGACGCGCTCGATCTCGGGCGCTCGCAGGACCGAGGCCGCGACGTCCAGCTTTGAGCTTTCTGCTCGACACGAATGTCGTCTCGGAGATCCGTCGCGGCCGCGATCCCTACGTTCGGGCGTGGGCGAACGGGGTGGAGGACATCGACCTTCACGTCAGCGTCATGACGCTCGGAGAGATCCGCAAAGGCATTGAGTTGTTGCGTAGCCGCGATCCGATCCAGGCCGAGGTGTTCGCCGACTGGCTCGGCGAGTTGCACACACGCTTTGCGGAGCGGATCGTGCCGATCGACGTTGCGGTCGCGGAGGAGTGGGGAAGGCTCAACGCCACGATGCCGCGCAACACCGTCGACAGCTTGATCGCCGCGAGCGCGCGCGTCCGCGGTCTCACCGTTGTGACGCGCAATACCGGCGACTTCGAAGACTGCGGCGTGGCGCTGATCGACCCCTGGCAGCCCCAGCCTGGCGCCCCCGGCTGACCCGTTCTCGTTCGGGTGCGGGGACGCCGCGGGCGGCCGGGCTCGCCAGAAACGCCAAGCGAGGGCTGTAGCGTGCCCGGTGTGAGATGCATGGCGTCGACTGCCGGGACCGATCGCGTCGTCGAGCGGCGCCGTGCGGTCGCCCTGGCGGGCCATTACCGCGAGGTCGAGGCGCCCTCAATCAGGGGAGATGATCGAGCGTCGCTCGACATGCGAGCGCGTGCTTGAGGCGATGCGGGAGTGGCGCTCGCGATTGGGGAAGCTGCCGTCCTCGTGCGACTGGCCGCGGACGCACGCGCGGCGCGGGGGAGCCGGGCAGACTTCTGCGTCGGATGGTCGGTGCGAAGTAGGCGATTGGGCACAGAGCGCATTTCTGTGCCCAATCCCAGGTAATCCGCCGCTATATCCGGGGGTCTGAGGTGCATGTCGACCGTCGCCAAAAAGTGGGTCTCCCGGCATCGATGTGGTGATGGTGACGGCGGGATTTGCCGCGTGAGCAGGTCTTTGCCGGCCTGAGGTAGTTCTCGCAAGTTGCGCGCTGGTTGGGGACGCGCCCGCCGCCCTCACCGGCAGGCTGCTGGCTGTCCAAGGTCAACGGCTTGCAAGGAGGGACAGCGTGCGCGTCACGACGGCATTTTCCAGGCTTCTGCGTCTGCCGGGGGTGTGGGTCAGGAAGGTTCGCTTCGAGCCCGATGTTGTCGTGGTCGAGGTGGCGCTGCGACGCCGGCGGCTGGTCTGCCCCGAGTGCGGGTACTCGACGCGGTCTCGTAAGGACACGCGGCCGGAGGACTCGGTCTGGCGGCATCTTGATCTCGGGGTCTGGCGGCTTGAGATCCATTGCCGTCGCCGGCGCCTGTGGTGCCCGCAGCATGGGGCGCGCACGGAGGGCGTCCCGTTCGCCCGGCCGGGCGCCGAGTTCACGCGCGATTTCGAGTGTCTGGTCGCGTGGCTGGCGACGCGGACTGACAAGTCGACGATCAAGCGGATGCTGCGGATCGACTGGGACACGGTCGGGCGGATCGTCAAGCGCGTCTGCGACGACGAGCTCGATCCCGGCCGCCTGAACGATCTCTACGACATTGGCATCGACGAGGTCAGCTGGAAGCGCCAGCACAAGTACCTCACGCTCGTGGTCGACCATCAGCGCCGCCAGGTCGTGTGGGGATGCAAAGGGTCCGGCGCGGCCGCCGCGGACGCGTTCTTTGACGAACTCGACCCGCCGCCGCCCGACGCCGTGGCCGAGCACGCCAAGCAGCCACGCGCGGCGAGCGAGCCGGCGATCATGGTGCCGTTCGGCCCGTGCGCGACCGTTCCCGCCGGACACGGCATCCCGGGCGCGTGGCTGGCGCCCGGCCTGGAGATTGAGCCTGCGATCTTCGCGCGCGCCGGGCGGCTGCGCGCCGTCTCGATGGACATGGGTCCCGGCTATGCGAAGTCGGTCCGCGAGCATGCCCCGCAGGCGATCGTGTGCATCGATCCGTATCACGTGGTGCAGCTCGCCAACCAGGCGCTCGACGAGGTCCGCCGCGCGTATTGGGACGAGCCCGCTCGCTCGGCGACCAGCAAGCCGCCAGGCGCTTCAAGGACTCCCGCTGGTCGCTGCTCAAGAGACCGGAGAAGCTCACCGACGAGCAGGCCGCCACACTCGTCCGGATCAAGGCCGCCGGCGGCGAGGTCTGGCGCGCGTACACGCTCAAGGAAGCCGTACGCGGCATCTTCGAACCCGGCCTCTCGATCGACGACGTCGAGATCCTGATCGACCGGCTGCTCAGCCGCCTGGCCCGCAGCCGGCTCGAGCCGTTCGTCCGCCTCGGCAAAACCATCCGCAAGCACCGCGATGGGATCCTCGCCGCGATCCGCCTCGGCATCAACCAAGGCCGCACCGAGGCGCTCAACAACAAGGTCCGCCTGATCACGCGCCGCGCCTACGGGTTTCACTCAGCCAAAGCCGCGCTCGCGCTCGTGCTGCTCACCTGCGGACCGATCACCCTTCACCTGCCACACGAGCTACACGCGCTCGGAATCGGGTGACGCTGACCACATCGATGCCGAGAGAGCCCAAAAAGTGCGGTTTGCAGGTATTTCCTGCTGGCCGGGCATGGGTGCGCGCGTTATTCGGGTCGGTGAGGTCCCCGGTTCAAATCCGGGCGCCCCGATTTAGGAAAGCCCTGCTATGGCGGGGCTTTTTGCTGTTCAGGAGTCAGTCGCGCGGTGGGCTGGTTGGTCGGCAGCGGCCTCTCGCTGCCCATTCGCTGCCCAAACGTGGCCCTGGACGAGCGCCTTGAGCCGCTCGCGCTCCTCTTCGCTGCGGCGCATCGTGTGCGCGTAGACCCGCAGCGTGAAGGCCGGGTCCGTGTGCCCGAGCTGCTGCATCACGTAGGTGGGGTCGCTGCCGATCGCAACCAGGATCGAGGCGTACGTGTGTCGCAGCTTGTGTGGGCTGATGCCGAGTGGCAGGGGCTGCAGGCCGCGCTCCTCGACCAGCCGGTTCGCGTGGGTCATCACCGCGTCGACGACGTCCTGGCGCAGGTTGTGCCGGGACCGCGACTTGCCGCTCGAGGTCACGAACACAGGGTCGTCGGGCCCGGTGTGTTCGCTCGCGGCCTTGTGCTCGGTCAGGATCTCCCGCAGGAGCGGCAGCATGTCGACCTCGCGCATGCCCGCGTCGGTCTTGTCGCGCCCGACCTCGAAGCGCCCGTTGGCGAGGTCCACGTCGCGTCGCGTCCACGGACGCGCGTACCGATCCGTTTCGTGCGACGTGCTCGACGGGACTCCAAGCTCGGTTAGACGATGGTGCTACCTCAGAATTCCTCGCCTGTGCCCGCACGTGATGCTCGCGACTGCCAGCCCGGCGACCTTGATCTCGGGGGTGGTAGCTCGCGGAGCGCGGCCTAGCGAGAGCCGAGCGGTCGGGAGCGGCCTGAGCGTAGGGCGTGCCCGCTCATTTCTGTCCGGGACGGCCACGACGAGGTTGTCGAGCCGTGCGTTTACGCGTCCCTCGCTCGAGTCCCACCGCGGTCTTCGTGATCTCGGCGGGTTCGCGCAACGCGCCGATCGTCCGTTCGAACAGCTCCGCCTGAGTCTTGACGAGCCGGGCGGTCTCCTCGAGCGCTCGTCCCGCCGTCTCCAGCGCTTCCGCTTGGTGGCGCAGCGTCACCCCGGTCTGCTCAAGCAGGTCGAAGACCGCGTCGACGGGCGCGATGAGGTGCGCCGCCAACTGCTTCTGCGCTCTGCGTTCTCGCTCGACTACCTCCTGCACAAGCTCTAGTTGCCGCTGCATCGAGTCGACGAGCTGGCGCGGAACTGTGGCCCCGCCGACCGATGTCGCCGAGGCGACAATCGAATCCATCACCTTGCGCCATTCGGTGAGCAGCTCCCGGCTGCTGAGATCAGGCACCCGACATCACCCCACGGCCGTGATCGCATTCGACTGCGACCGTTTGATTCAGAATAGACGCCGAGCAGGCCAAGCCAGATCGGGTTGCCGCGGTCGAGGATCGGCGGGGCCTGGCGGCTCGTCGTTGTCGAAGCATCCACCAGCAGACGACCCAGGCGGCCGAGCGCGTACGTGCAGGTGGACGCTCGTCGCCTTGACGTGAGCCGGGCGACCGGGCTTCGGCCACCGCGAAAGCAGTCGAGCCTGACAGACCTCGCATGGCGTTGAGGATGCTCAGTTCAGATCGGTCACGGACGAGGCGCGCTGCAGCTGCCGCAGGGTTCGTCGGCGCAGCAGGTTGAGAGAAAGCACCAGCCAGGCGATACCGGCGCCAACCATGACCACCTGCACCCAAGTGCTCGCTTCCAGCCAGGGCGTGACCGAACCAGTAGTACTCCAGCGCATTGACGAGTGCCCACGTCAGCGCGGCGGCTGCGCTGACGGGAAGGAAGCGGCTCAGCGACATCCCGCTCGCTCCGGCGAACAAGCCGGTCGCGTTGGTACTCCCGCTGATGAACCGCCCGACGAACAGCCACGCAACGCCGTGGCAAGCAAACTGGCGCCGCAGCTGCTGCACACGCTCCGGGCTCTGCCGCAGGCGACCCCCG
>CAWJDF010000010.1:0-67280 GCA_963841535.1 uncultured Solirubrobacterales bacterium
ATTACAAGATTGGGGAGGAGTGGTTTTCGCAGGCTGGGGGCCGGGCGGTCGCAGTTTCTAATCCCGTCTCCCCGATTTAGATATTTCCCCGCAAATCGGTATCGACCGCTGACTCCTGGAGGTGGCGATCGCGGCCGAGGCGCGCGTGCGGGATCCGGCCAGCCTGGGCCTGTCTAGGATCAGGGCGCCGGCCGCCCACGTTGGCGCGGTAGCCGAGGCGCGGCGCGGCGCGGGCCGAGTGTTCGTCGCGGTCGGGCTGCCATCGTTCGGTCATGGCTGACGGGCATCTCATCCTCACCGCTGGGGCGCTGCTGGCCGGCGGGCTGATTGCTTCGTTCGTCGCGATGCGCCTGCGCGTGCCGAGCCTCGTGCTGTTCTTGGGCGTGGGGATGCTCGTCGGCTCGGACGCGCTCGGGTGGATTACGCTCGACAGCTACCGGCTTGCGCGAACGGTCGGCGTCATCTCGTTGGTGTTGATCCTGTTCGAAGGCGGGCTGACGACCGAGTTCGTCCACTTCAGGCCGGTGCTGGTCGCTGCGTCGTCGTTGGCTACCGTGGGTACGGCGATCACCGCCGCGGTGACTGGTCTTTCGGCGGCCTGGCTGTTTGGGTTCTCGACCAAGGACGGGCTGCTGCTGGGCGCCGTTCTTTCATCGACCGACGGGGCGGCGATCTTCGCGTTGTTGCGAGACTCGTCGTTGTCTCGGAAGCTGGCGCAGACGCTCGAGAGCGAGTCCGGTCTGAATGATCCGGTGGCGGTCCTGTTGGTGCTCGGGTTCATCGATCTGCTCACCCAGCCCGGGTATGGCGCGGCTGACTTCGTTCTCTTGTTCGTCCGTGAGCTCGGGATCGGCCTGCTCGTTGGAGTGCTGGCCGGATTCGTGGCGGTCTATGTGTTGCGCCGCGTGCGGCTGTCGACGGCCGGCCTGTATCCGGTCGCGACCCTTACCGTCGCGGCGCTTGCCTACGGCGGGGCTGACACGCTTCATGGCTCGGGTTTCCTGTCGGTCTACATCGCGGGGCTCATGATCGGATCGGCGGACATCCCCGCCGAGCGAACGGTCGTGAACTTCCACCAGGGGCTCGGGTGGCTGGCGCAGGTCGCGATGTTCCTGACCCTGGGACTGCTCGTGTTTCCTTCCGACCTCGCGTCCGTTGCGGTCAACGGCACGATCCTCGCGCTCGTTCTCGTCCTCGTCGCCAGGCCGGTCGCGGTAGCGGTAGCGACGCTGCCGCTCGCCTACAGCTGGCCTGAGCGTTTGGTTCTGGGATGGGCGGGGCTGCGCGGCGCGGTCCCGGTCGTGCTCGCCACATTCCCGGTGATCGAGCACGTTGCACATAGCGTTCAGTTCTTCAACATCGTCTTCTTCGCCGTGTTGGTGTCGACCGTGCTGCAGGGATCGACGCTGGAAACGGTTGCGCGCCGGTTGGGGCTGACCACGAACCAGCCGGCGCTGCCGCGCCCGTTGTCGGAGTCCGGGACGATCCGTCGCCTTGGAGCGGAGGTGCTCGAGTACACGATCGCCCCCGGGGACGCGATCGCGGGCGCGGGCGTCAGAGACCTCGGCCTGCCTCGCGATGCAGTCGTGAGCGTGATCGTCCGGGAAGACAGAGCGATCCCACCCCGCGGCTCGACCCAGCTGCGCGCCGACGACGAGCTCCATCTTCTGATCAGCGAAGAGTCCAGCCACGTCATCCACGACCTCCTCCGGCGCTGGCGAACCGGACCGATCGGCCCGCCGCCACGGCCGCCTCGGCCGGTAACCGGCCGCCGGCCGATCTTCACCGTCTGGTCCTGGAAAGAGGAACGCGACGGGGACGCTTCACATCCGCGAACCATCGCCGACGAGCGCATAGTCGATCAGCTGCGCATCCGCCGCGACCAACCCGGCGGCCTCTGGGTACTCGCCGACGGCCGCTACGCGATAACCGGACCGCTGGCGGCAGTGGGCTCCCGACGCGATCTCACCGAATGGTCGCGACGACGGATGCGCAACGTCACAGCCGAAGAACGCGCATGGCTACAGACCGTGATCGGCGCGCTCGCGGCCGACAGAACCGCACCGGTCACCCCGCCACCGGGCACGCCCACGTGACCGCACGACCACCGCCTCCCACTCATACTGACCGCATCTCGCCTCAGGCGGATCCGGAATGCGGTTACCTCGGATCACCGCGTGGGAAGCTTGGGCACGAGAAGAGAGTGTCCTGGCGCCATAGAAAGGATGCCGATGAAGATTTCGTTCGCGTCTCCGACTACGCTGGATTCTCCTGAGCACGTCGCGTTGGCCGAGGAGCTCGGGTACGAGCGGGCGTGGCTGTACGACACGCCGCAGCAGAGCCCCGACGTGTGGATGATGCTCGCGCTGGCAGCGCGGCGCACGGAGCGGATCGGCTTGGGCCCGGGCGTCTTGGTCCCCACGCTGCGGCACCCGATGGTGAACGCCGCGGCCACCGCGGCGCTCGTGGCGCTCGCGCCCGACCGGGTCGAGGTGGCTTTCGGAACCGGATTCTCGGGACGCCGGGCGATGGGCTATCGCGCGATTCCGTGGGCGTACATGGACGCGTACATCCGCGCCTACCGCGGGCTGCTGCGCGGTGAGACGATCGAGTGGGAGGGCGCCCGCATGCGCATGCTGCACCCGCCGGGCCACGGCGCCCCGCGACCGGTCGAGGTC
The DNA here is from genome assembly GCA_963841535.1 of uncultured Solirubrobacterales bacterium. Lineage (GTDB taxonomy): Bacteria > Actinomycetota > Thermoleophilia > Solirubrobacterales > Solirubrobacteraceae > Palsa-465. The sequence goes on from CAWJDF010000010.1 coordinate 2,679, forward strand.
CCGGTCTTGATCAGCGCGCTCGGACCGAAGGGCGCCGCTGTCGCGCGCGAGCTCGCCGATGCGCTGTACGCCACACTCATGCTCCCCGAGTTCGCCAAGGAGTTCTCGGACGTGTCGTACCTGTTGTGGGGCACGGTGCTCGAAGACGGCGAGGACCCCAGCTCGGAGCGCGTGCGAGCGGCGGGAGGACCTGGGCTCGCCTTGGCCTACCACGGGGCCTACGAGTTCAAAACGCCGCTGTCCGAACTTCCGGGCGGGCCGGAGTGGCAGGCCGTGATCGAGCGCACAGCATCCAGCGAGCGTCACCTCGCCGTCCACGTGCAGCACTGCGTGGACCTGAACGAGGCGGACCAGGCTGCCTGGGACGCGGGCGGGTACGCGATGCTCGAGCAGGCGACGGTCAGCGGGACCGCAGAGCAGGTCGCTGCCCGGCTCGGCGAACTCGCAGCCGGCGGTGTGACCGAGTTGGTCTTCCAACCGTGCGGCCCGGACATCCGCCGCGAGCTGGAGGCATTCATGGCAGCCGCACGCGCAGCCGTCGCGGCATAAGGTAACGGCATGACCATCGAGCGAACACTGACGACGTGGATTGAGGGCGGCAACTACTTCGAATGCCCGCGCTGGCATGAGGACCGGTGGTGGGTCTCGGACTTTTACCGCCATGCCGTCTTCAGCTATGACGGTGAGGGTCGCGAGCGGCTCGAAGTCGAGGTCGAGGGTCAGCCTTCGGGGCTCGGCTGGCTGCCCGACGGCGACCTGCTCGCGGTGTCGATGAAGGACCGCCGGGTCCTGCGCCGCCAAGCGGACGGCACCGTCGTGACCCACGCGCAGCTGTCCGAGCTGACCACCGGTCACGTGAACGACATGATCGTCGACAGGGAGGGCCGGGCGTTCGTGGGCAACTTCGGGTTTGACCTGATGGGCGGTGGGGCCCCTGCGCCGGCCAGCCTCGTGCGCGTCGATCCCGATGGCAGCGCCGGCATCGTTGCTGAGGATCTGTGGTTTCCCAACGGCACGGTGATCACCGACGACGGGACGCTGATCGTCGCTGAGACCTTCGCCGCCCGGCTTACCGCGTTCGACATCCAGCCCGACGGGTCACTGGCGAACCGGCGCGTCTGGGCGCAGGTCCAACCGTCGCCCGAACCGGGTGACACGGAGGCCATGCTGTCCGCGGTCAGCTTCGCTCCCGATGGCTGCGCGCTCGACGCCGAGGGCCACGTGTGGGCGGCCAACGCGCTCGGCGCTGCGGTCTGCCGGGTCGCGCCGGGCGGTCAAATCGTGGAGGAGGTCGCGATGCCCGAGGGCCTCGGCGTATTCGCCTGCGGGCTCGGCGGCGAGGACGGCCGGACGCTGATCGCCTGCGCGGCGCCCGACTTCCACGAGGGGCCACGGAAGGCGGCACGCGAAGCGGTGCTGCTGCGCACGACCGTCGAAGTTCCGCACGCCGGGCTCCCCTAAGGCCCGTCAGCCGAAGAACGCGAGGAGTTCCTCGGCGACCACGCCCGGCGCGTCTTCGACGAGGAAATGGGACGCGTTCTCGACGGCGCGGCCGGTGACCTGGGGCGCGTAAACGCGCCAGAGGTCGAGTGGATCTCGTAGAAGCGCGGGAGCGCGCCGTCGCTTCCCCATAGGGCAAGGACGGGACAGCCGATGGTTCTCCGTCCGCGGTCGGCGTCGTCGAGCTGGCGATCAACGGTCGCGCCGGCGCGGTAGTCCTCGCACATCGCCTCGACGGTCGCTGGGTCGGTGCACTGGGTGCGGTACGCGCGCAGGACCTCGTCGGGGTAGCGCTCGTCGGCTTTCAGGCCGAGCCGCTGCGCTGATATCCAGAAGGCGTCAGGATTGGCGAGGATCATCTGCTCGGGTAGGGGAGCGGGCTGGGCGAGGAACGCCCAGTGCCAGTATCCGATCGCGAACGCGGCGTCGGCCCGCGACCAGATCTCGCCGGTCGGGACGATGTCGAGCACGGCGAGCCGGGAGACCGAGGCGGGATGATCGAGCGCCATGCGGTACGCGACTCGCCCTCCGCGGTCGTGCCCGGCCACCGCGAACGTGGAGTGACCGAGCTCGTTCATCGCGGCGAGCAGATCGCCGGCCAGCGCTCGCTTGCTGTGCGCGCTGTGGTCCTCGCTCACCGGCGGACGAAACGATTGGCCGTAGCCGGGGAGGTCGGCGACGACCAGGGTGAACCGCTCGGCCAGCGCGGGCGCGACCGAGTGCCACATGAGATGGGTCTCGGGAAACCCGTGGACCAGGAGCAGTGGCGGGCCCGACCCGCCGATTCGGGCGTGGACGTGGCCCCTCGGCGTCGTCAGCTCTGCCACGTCGAGGCTCTCGAACAGCATTGCGGAAGGGTAGCCACGCATAGCCACTGACCGGGCCGGACTCGAGCCGTAGGATCCCCGGGGTGAGCGTCGTGAAGATCAACGCGATCACGGTGCCGCGCGAGCGCTTCGCGGAGTTCGAGGAGCGGTTCGCGTCGCGCGCTGGGAGGGTCGAGACCGCGCCCGGTTTTGAGGGGTTCGAGCTACTGCGGCCCAACGACGACCGGGAGCTCTGCCTGGTCGTGACGCGCTGGCGGTCAGAGGATGACTTCCGGGCCTGGGTCGCGAGCCCTGATTTTGCGGCCGGGCACTCTCAGCATCGCGAGCGCGGACCCGTCGGGACCGCGAGCGAACTGTGGTCCTTCGACGTGCTCGAGCGTCAAGACAAATGATGCAGGCATAGGAGGGACAGATGGCCGCGATGAGTGCCGGCGATGGCTCGTTTCCGAACCCGTATGAGATCGGTACGCCGCCGGGATGCGAGGGGTGGGAGGAGATGTATCCGTATCACGGCCTGTTCGATGAGCGCCGCCGTGAGCGGGACGAAAGTCGCTTCTGGTTCTGGAACTCGATGCACTTCCCCGAGCCGATGCCGGCGTTCGACGTAATCTGTATCGACTCGCCCTACCAGGCGATCGGTGAGTGGCAGAACCGGGTGTTCGCGGTGCCGCCGGCGATGGGCATCGACTGGCGGGTGATCAACGGCTACATCTACATCACCGGCAATCCGGTCACCGATCCGGCCAAGATTGCCGAGCGTGCCGAGTTCTTCCAGAAGCGTGCCGGCTACTACTTTCAGAACTGGACGGAGCTGTACGGCAAGTGGCGCACGAAGATGGAGGCGCTGATCGGGCAGCTCGACGAGCTACGGGTTCCCGACCTGCCCGAGTACGAACGCGATGACATCGCGTTCGGGGAGGATCGCAACACCTCGTTCTACGAGCTGCTCGACGCGTATACGCGGGTGCTGCGAATGGGCGACCTGATGTGGCAGCACCACTTCGAGTTTCTGCTCCTGGGCTACGGCGCGTACTCGACGTTTGCCGAGCTGTGCAAGGCGCAGCTGCCCGACATTCCAGACCAGCACATCGCGCAGATGGTCGCCGGCATAGACGTGGTGGTGTTCCGCGCGGATGCCGAGCTTCGCCGGCTCGCGCGCCTGGCGATCGAGACCGGCGTCGATGCCGCGTTCGCGCAGGGCCGCTCACCGGCGCAGATCGACGAGGAGCTGGCCCGGAGCGAGGCCGGCCGGAGCTGGCTCGAGGAGCTCGAGAAGACGAAGGACCCGTGGTTCAACATGGCCACGGGCGACGGCCTTTACCACTTCTACCGCAGCTGGTACGACGACCCCAGCATTCCGTACGCGTCGCTGATCGGGTACGTCCAGGCCCTGAACGCGGGGGAGCAGATCGAGCGGCCGACGGAGGAACTCCGTCGCGAGCGCGAGCGGCTGGCCGAGGGATACGGGGCGCTGCTCGACAAGGACGCGCGCGAGTCGTTCGACCAACTCCTGGCGCTGTCGCGTACGGTTTTCCCGTACGTGGAGGAGCACAAGTTCTACTGCGACTACTGGTTTCTGACCCGCTGGTGGAACAAGATCCGCGAGTTCGGCGCGCTCCTGGCTCACCACGGGTTCCTCACGGACGGCGAGGACGTCTTCCAGCTCTCCCGCTATGAGGTGGCCAGCGCGCTCGATGAGCTGACCCTGACGTGGGCCACCGGGGGGAAGCCGCTGGGTCCTGAGCACTGGCCGCCGATCGTCGCGCGGCGCAAGGAGATCCTGGCCAGGCTGGCCGAGTGGACGCCGCCGCCGGCGGTCGGCGTGGTCCCCGAGGCGGTGACCGATCCCGCGCTGAACATGCTGTGGGGGGTGACCACCGAGCGCGTGCGCGAGTGGGCGCGCCAGCAGGACGGCGGCCGGACACTGACCGGTGCGGCCGCCTCGCCGGGGACGGTCGAGGGCATCGCGCGGGTCGTGCGCGGCGTCGAGCAGATCGGCGACGTGCGCGAGGGCGAGATCCTCGTGTGCGGCTCGACCTCGCCGGCCTGGGCTCCGATCTTCTCCAAGATCCGAGCGACGGTCACCGACGTGGGCGGCGTGATGTCGCACGCGGCGATCGTCTGCCGCGAGTACGGGCTCCCGGCCGTGGTCGGAACGGGCCGGGCCACGTCAGCGATCAAGACCGGGCAGACGATCTCCGTCGATGGCACGGCCGGGCGCGTCGAGATCCTCGACGGCGGATGACCCCGGTCGAGTTCATCGACACGAGCACCCGCGACGGCGACCAGAGCCTGTGGAGCGGCACCGGGCTCGCCACCGCCGACGTGCTGTCGATCGCGCCGGTGATCGATCGCGTCGGTTACCACGCGCTCGACTTCACGGCCAGCACGTTCATCGGGATCTCGGTGCGCTTCCACCGCGAGGATCCCTGGCGCCGCATCCGGCTGGTGAGCGCGGCGATGCCGAACACGCCCCTCGGGATGATCACCAGCGGAATGCGCTTCATCTCGTGGGTGCCGGCCGGCGAGGACGTGATGGCGCTCGCCTTCAGGCTGGTGGCCCGCAACGGGATCCGGCGCCTGCAGGTCGTCGATCCCTCGAACGATCCCGCTCGGCTGCGGGACATCGCCGCGCTGGCCCACGCGGAAGGCATCGAGGAGGTCGTCCTCGGGCTCACATACTCGATCAGCCCCGTGCACACCGTGGAGTACTACGCCGAGCGCGCGGCGGCGCTGGCCGACTGCCCGGACATGGACCGGTTCTATCTCAAGGATCCGGGAGGCGTGCTCATGCCCGACGTCGTGCGCGAGCTTGCCCCGCACTTTCGGGCCGCGGCGGGCGCGCGCACGACCGAGCTGCACAGCCACTGCACGATCGGGCTGGCGCCGTTCGTCTACCTCGAGGGCGTCCGCGCCGGCTTTCAGGCCGTCCACACGGGTTGCGGACCGCTCTCGCGCGGGACCGCGCAGCCCGAGGTCTCGAGCACCGCGCGCAATCTCGAAGCCTCGGGCCTCGCGCACGCGCTCGACCTGGAGGCGCAGGAGCTAGTGGCCGAACACTGCTCTGCGCTCGCCCGCGCCAAGCGGTTGCCGGCGGGTGAACCGCGGGAGTTCGACGCGGCCTACTACCGGCACCAGCTGCCGGGTGGCATGGTCACGACCACGCAGCGAATGCTCGCCGAGATCCGCCGCCCCGAGCTGTTCGAGGCGGTGCTGGAGGAGATCACGCGCGTGCGCGCGGAGATGGGCTATCCGATCATCGTCACCCCGGTCTCGCAGTTCGTCGCCACTCAGGCGACCTACAACGTGATCGACGGCGAGCGGTGGAGGACCGTGTCGGATGAGACCGTGCGCTATTTCCTCGGCCACTACGGCGACCCGCCGGCCGCGGTCGACCCCGACGTCGCCGACCGGGTGCTCGCGCGCCCGGGGGTGGACAAGCTGAGGGACCTGCAGCCGATCACGCTCGACGGGGCGCGCCGGCGCTTCGGCCGGCGCATCTCCGACGAGGAGCTACTGCTGCGGCTGACCATGCCCGCTGAGCAGGTCGACGCGATGGTGGCCGCGGGTGGGCGCCCGCTCGAGCTGGGCGTCGGCAACCACTCGGGACGGGCGCCGGTCGTGAGCCTCCTTCGCGAACTCGAGGAGCGGCCCGGAATCTCCTACCTGGAGATGGTGAGGGGCGAGGAGACGGTGGTGTGGCGCCGTGGCGATTGACGGTGTCCTGAGCGTCACGGAGGTCGTCGGGTTCGTGTTCGACGTCGACGGGACCCTCGTCCATCGCGGCCCCGACTTTCGCGCTCGCCCCGTGGCGGGCGCGGTGGAGGTGCTCGACGCAATCCGTCGCTCCGGTCGGCGCCTCGTGCTGTTCACGAACGGCAGCCACGTGCCGGCGGGTCAGATCGCACGTGCGCTGACCGAGGACGGGCTGCCGGTCGCAGCCGATGAAATGCTCACTCCGGTTGAGAGCGCGATCACCTACCTGCGCCGCCACCACCCGGGGAGCCCGGTCTTTCTGTTCTCGGCGGACGTGATCCGTGATCGGATGGCCGCCGCAGGCATAGCACTCACCACCGGTGAGGACGCGCAGGTCGTGCTCGTGACGCACGCCGACGAGGTCGACATCGGCGCTCTCGAGCGGGCGGCGCACGCCGTGAGGGCCGGCGCGCCCCTGCTCACGGCAAGCTACGTCCCGGGCTTCGCCGGCGCGAACGGAATCGTGCTCAGCCGGGGCGCGATGATCACGGCCGCGATCGCCAAGGTGAGCGGCGCGCGCCCTCGGGTGGTCGGAAAGCCCTCGCACGCGGCCGTGGGCGAGCTGCGCACACATTTTGGGGTGTCGACCCGGAAGCTGGCCGTCATCGGGGACGATCTGGGCCTCGACGTCAGGTTGGGGCGCATGGCCAACTCGCACACCATCCTCGTGCGCAGCGGCACATCGGGCGAAATCGATCTGGCCCGCGTGCCCGCACGCCTGCGTCCCGATGCCGTGATCGACACCGTCGCTGACCTTCTCGACAGCCTGTGATGACCCTCTCGTGACACCTGGGGTCTCCCGCCGGGTCGCCGGCGGGAGACCCCAGGCAAGGGCTTACCGGGACGGGCTCAGCTCGCGTTGCCGGCGGGACTCTTCAGGTGTCGGTACGCCCTGGACCGGACAGGTCTGCGCGCCCGCAGTGGTCCGCGTGATCGCTTCGACCTGCTCACGGGCCCGCTCGGGATCGGTGACCCACGTCCGGTAGAACTCGAACGGGCACTCCTGCGCGCCGGCGTCGCCGTCCTCGGACGCGTACATGCCGGTGTAGCCGCGGTGCAGCAGCTTGAACAGGTGGTTCTGCGACTGCCAGTTCTCGCGGGCATCGCGGATCGAGGAGACCGACAGCTCGGCGTACTGGCAGCCGTTCTCCTCGGTACCGCACTCCGCGATCACGCGGCCGTCGTAGCCGATGATCGCCGAGTGGCCGAAGTACGAGTAGACGCCATCCCACCCGGTCGCGTTGGCGACCGCCACGTAGGCGGTGTTCTGCCACGCCGATGTCTGGGCGACCATCCGCTGCTGCTCCTTGGCCGGATACATGTATCCCTGGCAGCGGACGATGAGCTCGGCACCGCGCATCGCGCAGTCGCGCCAGATCTCAGGATAGTTGCCGTCGTCGCAGATGATCAGGCTGATCTTGAGTCCCTTCGGGCCCTCCGTGACGTACGTCCGTTCGCCCGGATACCAGGCTTCGATCGGGCACCACGGGCAGATCTTCCGGTAGTGCTGGACGATCTCACCCTCCGGGTTCATCAGGATGAGCGTGTTGTACGGATTCTTGTGCGGGTGCTCCTCGTGGCGCTCGCCGGTGAGCGAGAACACGCCCCACACACCGGCCTCCCGGCACGCCTTGGCGAAGATGTCGGTCTCATCGCCCGGAATCTCCGCCGAGCACTCGAACATCTCGTCGCGGTCATACAGGATGCCGTGAGTCGAATACTCGGGAAAGATGACCAGATCCAGACCCGGCCAGCCGCGTTTCAGCCCGTGAATGCGCCGCGCGATCTCCTGGCAGTTCTCGACCACCTCCCCGCGGGTGTGCAGGCTGGGCATCTTGTAATTGACGACGCCGACCCCGACGTGATCGGGGCTAGAGCTGATGTCTCCATGTCGCACGGTCCTCTCCCTTCCCTTAGATCCGTCGACAGACAGATGAATTGAGACTCATCGAGAGGATTGTCATAGCCGCGCTCGGCTAAACCGCGGGCTGCGCGGCGCGCGTCAGAACAACAACTCCGACCGGTACTCCCGTCCGTTCCGCACGCCAGGGACTCCAGATCTCGTCGGACGGCTCACCCGAACGTGAACGCGTACGCTTCTGCGCCGGCGTCCAGGAAGGTGATCGTCAGTGTCCGCTCGCGGACCGGGCCGTGCTGTCGCACGAGCTGGTACAGGCGCCCCTCGCGGAGCTGACCCATCCCATCCTCGTGGACGTCGACACCGTGCGACGCCCCTGGCGCGTCGCCGTCGAGCAACACGCGGAAGGGAACGGCCTCGGATGTTGCGGGGGCCGACACGAGATGCGCGTCGCGGGCGTGGAAGCGGAAGGTGATGCTTCCGCCGGCGCGCTCGAGCGAGACCTTCTCGCGTCCGATGGTCCACTCGCCGTCCAAGGCCCAGCGGTTGGCGGGCAAGTGCTTCGGGAGCTCGTAGGCGCGTGGCTCGTCGAGCGCCGGCCCACCCGCCGCCACGAGGCGTTCGCCGCGCCCGTAGCCGAGATACGTCTCGGGCGTCGCCAGCGCTCGCCAGTCGGCTTGCGCCTCGACACCCACCCCGTCGACCGAGACCAATTCGCGCTCGACACCAAGCAGGCGCTGGATGACCCGCTCTGACTGCTCGTAGCGACCTTCGCCGAAATGCTGGTCACGAATGGCCCCGGCAGCGTCGGCGAAGTAGAGGGCCGGCCAGTAGCTGTTGCGGAAGGCGCTCCAGATCGCGTAGTCGTTGTCGATCGCGACCGGGTAGCCGATGTCTCGTTCCTTGATCGCCTGCCGCACAAGACGGAGGTCGTGCTCGAACAAGAACTCCGGCGTGTGGACGCCGATGACGACAAGCCCGTCATCTCGATAGGCAAGCGACCACGCCCGGACATAGGGCTCCTGGCGCAGCCAGTTGATGCAGGTCAGCGTCCAGAAGTTGACGAGCACGACGTGGCCGTGCAGGTCGGCGGACCCGAGGGGGTCCGAGCCCAGCCACCCCGTCGCCCCGCCGAGCGAAGGCGGGGTCACCCCATCGGGCGCGGTCATCTTGCCGGAGGTCACGTCGGCAGCTCCGTGCCAGCCTGCTCCGCCACGATGTACGCGGCGTACCAATCCGGCCAGTTCGCGTCGGCCTGTCCGGTGCGCTTCTCGTGCTCGCCGTGGGCCGCCTCGGCCCGCCGCATCGCGCCGGCGAGATCGCTCGGCGAGGCGAACGTCGTCTCGCTCGCGTCGACGCGGCCGGGAAGCCGGCTCGTGATCTCCTGGAGCAGCCACCGGTTGCCGTCCGGGTCGCTGAACGTGGCGAACGAGCTGTAGGTCTGGTGATCGGGCGCGGGCCCGCTGACGCGGTCGCTCGCTCCGTCGGGCTGGAACTGCGCGCCAGGCGACCCCGGGTGGAACACCTCGCTGACCTCCGCCCCGAGGGACAGGAGCTGATCGCGAGCCGCCTCGATGTCCGACACGATCAGGTACAGGTTCTCGGCCGACCCCGGCGCGGCCGCGGTCATCTTGGTGCCGAACTGGATGGAGCTCGGGGATCCGGGCGGGGTGAACTGGACGATCCTGACGCCGTTGTCGAACGGGAAGTCTGCGTCGAGCCGCCAGCCGAGCCGTGCATAGAAGTCCTTCGCGCGGTCGACATCCGAAACGGGGATGACGACCACCTCGAGCTTCAGGTCGACGTTCTTGGCGGTTTCGTCACGCGCGGCCGCGCTGCCGGGGGTTTCTGCGGTGCTCATGGCTGCCTCCTGAGGGGGTCGTGTCGGGGTGAGTTTCCCGCTTCACCGCATCCTCGCGCCAGGGGGGCTCACTGGTCGGGACTCTGGGCACCGGTCATCGCCTGTGAGAGGCTTCACGTGATGCCGTGGTACCCGGAACTCTTCTCTGCCTCGGTGCTCGACCGGATCCGTCGCGACGCGGCCGACACCCGAGCGGCCGAGCCGGTGCCGTACTTCGCGGGGCTGAGGTCGGGCGAGACCGAGGCGCTCGTCGGCTCGTTCGCCGGCGAGCCCGAGCTTCATCACCCGGTTCGTGGCCGCGTCAAGGGGCGCCACGCCTTCGAGCGGTTCGTGCGCGAAAGCAACGCCTGGCTGACCGATCGGGGCGCGGTCTTCGGCCCGGTAGAGCGCATCATCGAACCACACCGCGGCGTCGAGGAGACGGTCATGATGGTCGACGGGGACCGGGGTCGCGTGGAGCTGCCGGTGGCGGTGGCGGCCGATCGCGACGACGACGGTCGCATCATCGAGCTGCGGATCTACTGGAGCATGTGGCCGCTCACCGGCCAGCACGCCCACCGCCCGCCGCTCCTGGAGCCAGATCCCGAGCTCAGCGAGTCCGACGTCGTCGGGGAGTACCAGCGCGCCCTCGCCGCCGGGGACGCGGAGGCCGTGTTGGCGACGTTCGAGCCCGACGCTTACGTCCGCGAGCCGTCGGGCAGCGCGTATGTCCACCGAGGCCGGGACGAGCTGCGCTCGCTGTATGAGCGTTTTTTCTCAAACGGCGGCGGCATCCAGCTCGAGCACTGCGCGGTGACCGACGACGGCCGCGCGTGCGCGCTGGAATACAACGTCGTGCGATGGGGCCGGACCGAGCTGACCCCGGCGGAGACGGGTCTCGCCGTCTACGTTCGCGGCGCCAGCGGCAAGCTGGCCAGCGCCCGCATGTACGACGACGCCGACCCACCGATCCCCTCAGAGGGATGAACCGGCCGGCCATCTCGACCAGAGAATCGACCAGGGCCCTCACGGGCGCGACCGGCAGCAGCGGTTGGGACGCGCTGCCATCGGCGGCCCCGAGGCTGTGATGTCACCAGCACCCGACGGAGGTAACGATGAGCTCGAGCTACGACTATGACGTGATCCTTCTCGGTGGCGGGGCGCCCGGGGAGCACTGCGCGGCGGCACTGGCCGCCCGCGGCCTGCGTGTCGCCGTTGTCGAGCGGGAGCTGGTCGGGGGTGAGTGCTCGTATTGGGCGTGTATTCCATCGAAGTCGCTGCTGCGTCCCGGGGAGGCGGTGCATGGCGCCCGTGAGGCCGCGGGCCGGGCCGAGGTCGACGTCCAGGCGGCGCTTGACTGGCGTGACTTCATGGTCTCCAACCACACCGACGCCGGTCAGGAGCGCTGGCTGGCCGATCATGGCATCGCCCTGCTCCGCGGCACCGGCCGCCTGGCGGGCACCGGCGTGGTGGAGGTCGACGGAGCCCGGCACACCGCGGAGCACGTTGTCGTGGCGACCGGCGCTGACCCGATCGTCCCGCCCGTGGCCGGCCTCGGTGAGCTCGAAGGCGTCTGGGGTACCCGGGAGGCGACGAGCATGAAGGCAGTCCCACGCCGTCTCCTGGTGCTGGGTGGCGGCTCGGCCGGCGTCGAGCTCGCGCAGGTGGTCCGGCGCCTGGGCGGGGAGGCCGTGATCGTGGAGGGGTCCGATCGCGTGCTACCGCGCGAGCCCGCGCCGCTGGGCGAGGGCCTCGGCGAGGCGCTGCGGCGGGACGGGATCGAGTTGATGCTCGGCAGGCACGCCTCGGCCGCGCGGCGGGACGGTGACGAGTACGTCCTGCAGTTCGACGGCGGCGCCGAGCTCCGGGGCGACCGGCTATTGGTGGCGACGGGTCGCCGGCCGCGCGTAGAAGGGATCGGACTGGAAACCGTGGGCATCGAGGCCAACCCCCACGGGATCAAGGTCGACGAGTACATGCGGGCGGCGGAGCGCGTGTGGGCGATCGGCGACGTCAACGGGATCTGGCCGCTCACGCACGTGGGCGAGTACGAGGGGGACGTGGTCGCGGCCAACATCGCCGGCGAACGTCGGCCGGCCAACTACGAAGCGGTGCCTCGAGTCACCTACACCGACCCGCAGGCCGGCGCGGTCGGCGCCGTCGAAGCGCCGTACAGCGCCACCGCACCGCTCTCCGAGGTGCCCAAGACGGCCACCTACACCCACGCCTACGCCGAGTCGAACGGGTTCCTCACGCTGCTGTCCGACGGCGAGCGACTGACCGGCGCCTACGCGCTCGGCCCAGAGGCCGGCGAATGGCTCCAGCAAGCGACGCTCGCGATCCGCGCGCGCGTCCCACTCGAGATCCTCGACGACACGATCCAGCCCTTCCCCAGCTTCTCGGGGATCTACGACGCCGCCGTGATGACGCTCCGCATGGACATCATGGACAGGCCGCGGCCCCGCCGGCCGGTCGACTCACAAATGGCAAGCCTCTCCGCCTGAGGAGGAGTCATGACCGCCGAAACCACGCCCGTTGCCCAGACTCGTGAGCCGGAGCTTCTCGGGCAGACCGTCGTGCTCATCGGCGGCAGCGCCGGAATCGGGCTGGAGACCGCCCGCCGCGCGCGGGCCGAAGGGGCTGACGTCGTCCTCGTCGGCCGGGATCCCGAGCGGCTCGAGCGAGCCGCCCGCGACGTCGACGCGCGGAGCACGGCCGCGTTCGACGCCACCGATACCTCCGCCCTGAAGCGGTTCTTCGACGAGCTGCCCGGCACGATCGACCACGTGCTGATCACCGGCCCCGGCCCGAGCTACGGACCCCTGCTCGAGATGACCGCGGCTCAGGTGCAGCAGGTGCTCAGCGATCACATCGTGCTCGGCCTCGAGGTCGCCCGCAACGCCAGGGGCAAGATGAGGCCCGGCGGCACGCTCTTGCTGATGGGCGGCACGGGCGGCCGGCGCATCAGTCGCGAGCTCGGCATCGTCTCCGCGGCCACTGCTGCGCTGCCTCCATTCGTGGCCGCCCTCGCACTCGAGCTGGCGCCGGTTCGCGTCAACCTGATCGCCGCCGGCTTCGTCGACACCCCGCTGTCGGCGTCCTACTTCTCCAACGAGGGACTCGAGGCCCGGCGCGAGGAGCTGTACGCGACGCTGCCGATCGGCCGCGTGGTCGGACCGGCCGACGTCGCGGCGCTGGCGGTTCACCTCATGACAAACACCGCGCTCACGGGCGCGACATACGACATCGACGGCGGCCAGCAGTTCGTCGCGTGAGAGGAGCGCAGAGTGCGTGCTGACATCGTCGCGGGCGCGACGTTCCCCGACTACCAGCTGCCCGACCACGAGAGCGTCCCGCGCCGGCTCAGCGAGCTGCAGGACGAGGATCCGATGATCCTCACGCTCGCGCGCGGGCACTACTGCCCCAAGGAGCACCAGCAGCACCTCGAGCTCGCCGCCAACTACGCCAAGATCAACGTGGCTTACACGAAGATCGTCACGATCTCCACCGATCCCCATCACACCAGCCAGGAGTTCCGCAACTCGGTCGGCGCCCAGTGGCCGTTTCTGTCCGACCCGGAGCGGATCGTCCAGAAGGACCTCGACATCCAGGAGTACACGGATCCTGAGAACGACCCGATGATCCCGCACACGCTGGTGCTGGGTCCGGGGCTGGTCGTGTTCAGCATCTACAACGGCTACTGGTTCTGGGGGCGGCCGTCGTTCGTCGACCTATGGCACGACCTGCGCGAGCTCTCAAGCCGGACCCGAACCGACTGGGATCTCAGCGCGCCGGGGCTCCGCAAGGCCTGGGATGCGGGCGAGGTGTCGCCCTTCCACGGCTTCAACCGTCGAGCAGGTCCGCGACCCGTTGGCGGGCGCGGTGCAGCCGGCTCGTGATAGTCCCCGTGCGAACTCCCAGGGCGCGCGCGGCCTCCTGGTAGGACAGGCCCACGACGTCGACCGCGATGAGCGCGTCGCGGTACTTGTCCGGGAGCGAGGCGATCGTCGCGTATATCTCGCCTGCCTCGACGGCTCGGGCGGGGTCGCTGGAACCGCCGCGCTCATCGGCGACCACGAGAGATTCCAGTTCGACCGCGGCCGTGCGGGGCCGACGCGCGGCGGTGCGGCGCTGTGAGAAGAACGTGTTGCGCAGGGACGTCAGCAGGTAGAAGACGTCGTCGCCGCGGACCAGCCGAGGGCGGGCGAGCACCCGAGCGTAGGTGTCCTGCACGAGATCCTCGGCCTCCTCGCGTGAGCCGCATAGCGCCCAGGCGGCTCGGTACAACCGATCGAGATGGTCGCCCAGCGTGGCCGGATCGAGCACGTGGGGGGCCGGCCGGGCAGGCTCGCGCTCGACGACCTTGGAGCGGCCACCGCACGGCAGGTCACATGCGACCGCGGTCAACTCAGTCGCCAGGTTCGTGGTGGCGCGCGCATGGATGTACGTACGCGCCGCGTCGATGATCGGTTCGCGTGATCGGGGCGAGGGTGAGCCGCGCTGATCGGCTGAGACCGGCCGGCGTGATCGCCTGGATGTAATCGAGCCGGATCGGCGTCTGGAGGGCTCAGACCCAATAACCCCCCTCTCAGGAGAGCCAATATGAAGGTTGCAATCCGATCGTGGGCGTCGGGAAGCGCTGCCGGGCAGCGACTCCTCAAGCTCGCGATCGTCGCTGGGCTGCTGACCGGCGGTCTTCCGGCAGCCGCGCACGCGGCCCATCACTACTCGCCGTACTCGGTGAGCGTCAGGCACCAGGTCTTGACGATCACCGGCAATGGCGCTGACAGCAAGCTAGCGCTGCGCCTGCGCGCCAACCATCCGCGGATCCTCCAGGTCGATGTCGGAGACGACGGCTCGGCTGACTTCCAGGTGGACCGGCGCCGGTTCAACCGCATCGACGTCGCCGCCGGCGGCGGCAACGATGCCGTCCGCATCGACGAGTCAAACGGAGCATTCACGGCGACGACTCCGACCACGATCGACGGCGGCTCGGGGAACGACACGATCCTGGGCGGCAGTGGCGCCGAGTCGCTGATCGGGGGTTCGGGCAACGATGTGGTCGACGGTAACGGCGGGGCCGACAGGATCGACCTCGGATCCGGAGACGACCGGTTCGTGTGGGATCCGGGCGATGGCAGCGACACCGTCAACGGCGGCGTCGGCCAGGACTCGATGGCGTTCAACGGCTCGGCCGCGGCCGAGCAGTTCCGCCTCTCTGCCGACGGATCACATGCGCGATTCACTCGCGACGTCGGTGCGATCACGATGGACCTCGTGAGGATCGAGCAGGTCGATGTCGCGTCCGTCGGAGGCAACGATACGCTGACCGTCGATGACCTCACGGGCACGGACGTACGAACGGTCAACAACGATCTCGCCGACACGCTCGGCGGCACGACCCCGGGGGCGGGAACCGCCGAGACCATCGTGAACGCCACCGCGGGGAACGACAACATCGTGGCGGCCGGCTCCGCCGGTGCGGCCCAGGTGAGTGGTCTCGCCGCGCAGGTCAACGTCCTCCACGGCGACCCGACCCGCGATCAGCTCGGGATCTTCGCCCTGGACGGCAACGACCGCGTTGACGCGAGCGGGTTGCGCGCCGATGCGCTCAAGCTCGGCGTCGACGGCGGCGCGGGCGATGACACGATCCTCGGCGGCGCCGGCGCGGATGTGCTGCGCGGCGGCGACGGCGACGACGTGATCGACGGGAACCAGGGGGCGGACATCGCGCTGCTGGGGGCCGGCGATGATCGCTTCGTGTGGGATCCGGGCGACGGCAGCGACACCGTCGAGGGACAGCTTGGCCATGACGCGATGACGTTCAACGGCGCGAACGCCGCGGAGCAGTTCACGGTCTCGGCCAACGGCGCCCGGGTCGCCTTCCTGCGCGACGTGGGCGCGATCGACATGGATCTGGCCGGCGTCGAGGAGATCGACCTGAACGCGCTCGGCGGTGCCGATCGCCTCACGGTCAACGACGTGTCGGGTACCGATCTGACCGAGGTTCAGACCGACCTGGCCGGACAGGCCACCGTCGATGACGGCGCTCAGGACCAGGTCGTCGTGAACGGCACCGATGCCAGCGACGTGATCACGGCAAGCGGTGAGGCTGGCAAGGTCAGCGTGACCGGTCTCGCCGCGATCGTGGATGTCACCGACCCCAACCCGGCGCAGGATCAGCTCCTAGTGGTTCATCCTTCAAGTTCGTTGTATCGGGTAGGTTCCCTGCTTGTGGCCTCGAAGTCCTTGCCGACAGGTTCGGCGAGGATGGAGGTTGGCGATGGGTGTCATCAAGCAGATCGAGGTGTCAGTAGAGGATCGGCTGGAGTTGGAGCGGATCGTGCGCGCGGTCAGCTCTGAGGTGCGGATGGTCGAGCGTGCGCGGATCGTGCTTGCGGCGGCGGAGGGGTTGAAGGGCGTGGAGATCGCCGAGCGGGTGGGGTGCTCTGAGCCGACGGTGGTGAAGTGGCGCGGGCGCTATGCCGAGCGCGGAATCGAGGGACTGAAAGACGCGCCGCGGTCGGGGGCGCCGTTGACGCACGGCCCGGAGACGAGGGCATTGTTGATCGCGAAGGCGTGCACCCGGCCGGAGCCGACTGCGGAGGGCGCTAGGCGGGAGCGGTGGACCTATGAGGAGTTGGGAGCGGAGGTGGGGATGTCCGCGTCCCAAGCGCACGTGATCCTTCAGCGGGCGGAGATAAAGCCGCATCGGACCGAGTACTGGATGATGAGCGACTACTCGCGGCCGGAGTTCGAGGAGCGCCTGGGCGAGATCTGCGGCTTGTACATCGATCCGCCGGAGAACGTGCTGGTCGTCTCGATCGATGAGAAGACCGGGATCCAGGCCAAGGCGCCGACCAAGCCCGACCAACCACCCCAGCCGGGCAAGCCCGCGCGGCGCGAGCACGAGTACACCAGAAACGGCACCCAGTGCCTGTTCGCGTGTCTCAACGTGCAGGAGGGTGACGTTTTGGCGATGCCGTCCAAGACCCGCAACCGGTGGGACCTGATCCGCTTCCTCGATCACCTTGACGACGAGATCCCAGTCGTCGAGGGTCGGGAGATCGTGGCGATCACCGACAACCTCTCGACCCGCGGCACCGAGGAAGTCGAGCAATGGCTGACCGACCATCCGCGGTGGAGCTTTCAGTTCACCCCCAAGCACGCCTCGTGGCTCAACCAGATCGAGATCTTCTTCTCGATCCTCTGGCGACGCCTGCTAAAGCACGGCATCTTCACCAGCGAAGCCGACCTCGCCTGCCAGATGCTCGCGTTCGTCGAGACCTACAACCAGACCGCCAACCCGTTCAAGTGGACATACACCGGCAAGGTCCTCGAAGCGTAGAAAA
Source organism: uncultured Solirubrobacterales bacterium (assembly GCA_963841535.1). Classification (GTDB taxonomy): domain Bacteria; phylum Actinomycetota; class Thermoleophilia; order Solirubrobacterales; family Solirubrobacteraceae; genus Palsa-465. Next base: position 19,812 of record CAWJDF010000010.1, read on the forward strand.
GTAAGTAACTCAATCAACTAACAGGATGAACCACTAGTCAACGGACTCGCGGGCGATGACGCGATCACCGGCGCCGGCCTGACGGCCGACGCCATCCAGTTCCACGCGGACGGCGGCGACGGCGCCGATGTCATCATCGGCGGCGCCGGCGACGACACGCTGCTGGGCGGCGCGGGGGATGACGTTCTGAACGGCGGCCCGGGCCAGGACGTGCTCGACGGTGGCCCCGGCAACAACGTCCTCATCCAGTAGGGCACTTGGGGGGGCCACCGCCGTGTGGCCCCCCCAAACTATCCCGGACCTAATGGCCCCCGACGCCTGGCGGCGGCTTTGAGATCTCCTGGTTGATCAGCTGCCCGAGGATCTGCTGCCCCTGCGCCGTTGGGTGGTAGGCGCCGGAGTTGATGCCGATCACCGTGCTGCCGCTGACGTGGGCGGTGGGCGCCTGCAGGCAGGAGTGGGCGTCGCCCATCTCGCAGCCCGAGAAGGCGTCATAGGCATTCACGCATTCGGCGCCGACGCCCGCCGCCTGCACCGCCGAGCACACCGCCGTGTCCAGCTTGGCCGCCTCATCGTTGAGGAAGCGCTGGTCGCCCGGTGACAGGCACAGGTGATAGCTCGCGATCGACGCGCCGAGCGTGAGGCACGCACCAGTCTGGGTGGGGTTCTGGGGGAACGGATGCGGATAGGTGACGATGATGATCCGGGCGTGCGGGGCGCGGGCCCGGATCGCCTGCAGGTCGGCGACCAACCGAGGCTGCAACTGAGCGATCTCTCCGTCGATCGTGGACTGCTGGCCGACGCATCCGGCCTCGTGCTGGCCACCCGGCCGCTCGGCCATGTAGCAGTTCTTCAGATCGTTGGCGAACCCGGCATCGTTGCCGCCGATGGTCATCGTCACGAGGCTGGTGTTGGCGTTGACCCGGTCCACCTGGCAGCCCTCGCCGTAGGAACCCGAGGCGTGACCCTGACTGCAGTTGGGGTCGTTCGGGCCGTCGTAGATGTCGCGCGTGATCGAGCCGCTGCAGGCCCATGTCTGCTTGCCGCCGTTGAAGCCGTAGGCACCGGAGACGGTCGAGTTGTACGCCGAACTCGAGCGGTCGCAGCCGTCGATCACCTTCGGATCCTTGTGGTACACGCAGTTACCCAGCACGGAGAACCGGCACTGGCTCTGGTCGACATGGCTACCGGGCTGGTAGTCACCGAGGCCTTCGCCGGCCGAGTACGAGTCGCCGAGCGAAACGTAGGTTCCCCACGTCGCCCGCGTGACCGGATCCGATGAGCTCCAGGGCGCGGTCGGACCCGCCGTCCCCTGACCGGGCCGCGCAGTGCAGCCGCTGGAGCCACCGCCGAGGACCTTCGTCACGTTGCACTCGACCCCCCGAGCGACTGAAGCGAGGATGCCCGAGGCGAGAATCAGTGCGATCAGCAGCGCGACGACGATCAGCACGCCGGTCCACTCCAGCGTGGCCTGCCCGGAATCGGATGACAGCCTTCGGCGCATCGAGCCGTATTCGACCGCTTCGTGCCCGGGTCGCCAAGAGCCGTAGAACTCAATTCGCGGCGCGGGAAGGGCCCAAGTCCGAGGGCCAGGGGGCCCAGGCGCGGGCTGGTCCTCAGGCGGCGAAGGCCGGCCAGAGCTGGTCGACGACGTGCTCAGCCCAGCCCTTCTTGGGCTGGCCCTCGGCGATGCGGTGGTACATGAACGCGCCCATCAGGGCATGCACGGCGACCTCGCAGTCGAGATCGGCGCGGACCTCGCCGCGCTCCTTGCCACGCTCGAACGCGGCGACGATGTCGGCCATGCGCGGTTGGAGCATTCCGCGCCGGAAGCCCTCGAGGAGCTCGGGATGCTTGCGTCCCTCGACGATCATGGTTCCGGCCAGCTCGACCGCGAACCGGCGCCGCGCGAACTCGAGATGAGCGATCAGGTCGCCCCGCGTACTGCCGGTGTCTATCGGTTGAGTGCGGGATTGCTTATCGGCCAGGACCGCGGCGACCAGCTCTGACTTGTCGCGGTAGCGCCGGTAGATGGCGGGGCGCCCGACCCGGGCCTCCTCCGCCACCCGGGCGATCGACATGCGGGCGTAGCCCTCCTCGAGCAGTAGCCGCCACGCGGTCTCGAGGATGGCGGCATCGACGTTCTCGTCGAGCGGCCGGCCGGCCCCCCGGGCCCGGACGGGATCGATCGGCTCGGCCTCCGATCGCGCGCGTGCGGGCATCGCGGCAAGTCTCGCAGATGCCACGGGCCCGGGGGCGAGGGGCGCCGGGGGCCACCCGGGACGGACTCGTGAGGGATCATTCATAATACGTCACTTGCTTGTAGCGTTACATTACTGTATCGTCATGCAACCAGTGGACTCACGCCGAACCGAGAGGTGGCAGATGAACAAGTTGAAGCGCAAAGACATGCCTGAGCCCGGGTCCGCGCAGCGCCGTGCCGCGTTGCACAGCATCGACGGACTCGGAGAGAGTTCGACGGCGGCCGCGGTGCAGGTGACACGGCTGGTCAAGACGTATCCGGGCGGGGTGAAGGCGGTCAAGGGGATCGACTTCGAGGTCGCCCCGGGCGAAGTGTTTGGTCTCCTGGGGCCTAACGGGGCGGGAAAGTCGACGACGATCGGAATGCTGACCACCACCGTGGTGCCCACCTCGGGCAGTGCGCGGCTGGCCGGCTACGACGTGGCCACCCAGCCGCTGGCGGCTCGCGGCGTCAGCAGCGTGGTGTTCCAGGACACGGTTCTCGACGGGCCGCTGAGCGGCCACGCCAACCTCGAGCTGCACGCTCGCCTGTGGGGGGTTCCGGCGACGCACGCCGCCGGCCGGATCGACGAGCTGATCGAGATCGTCGGTCTCGCCGAGCTCATCGACCGGCCGGTCTCGAGCTACAGCGGCGGCCAGCGGCGCCGGCTCGAGATCGCCCGGGCGCTTGTGTCGAGGCCGCGCGTCCTCTTCCTCGACGAGCCCACGGTCGGGCTCGATCCTCGCATCCGGCACGAGTTGCTCGACGTGATCGCCGGACTTCGCTCGCGCGAGGAGATGACGATCGTGCTGACCACCCACTACCTGGACGAAGCGCAGCGGCTGTGTGACCGAGTGGCGATCATCCACCAGGGCACGATCGTCGCGCTCGACAGCCCGTCCGCGCTGCTGGCCGGGCTCGGACGCGAGATCCTCGAGTTCCGCGTGAGCGGCAGCCCGGAGGCGGCGCTGGCGGCCCTGCGCGACCGGGGCGTGGCCGGGACCGACGCGTTCGCCGTCGGGGCGAGGGTCACGGTTCCCCTGCACGGGCACGTGCCCACCGATGCGCTGACCGTGATCGACGGCGACCACCTGCGCGTCTCGGAAATCGCGACGCGCGTCCCGACGCTGGACGACGTCTACCTGCACCTGACCGGCGAGCGCATCGCGAGCGCCGCCTGACCCGACGACCACCCCACGTTCGAACCAAGGAGATCTCACATGTCCGCGATCGCGCAGGCACCATCGGTCGCCCTACCCGCACCCGGCCGCGCCCGCGCCGCCGGCGCGCTGCTCACGCTCGCCAGGCGGCGGGCCTCCCTCACTTCCAAGACCCCGCGCCAGATCGCGGTGCCGCTGCTCGGACCAGCCCTCCTGGCCCTGGTGGTGGCGCCGGCGCTCAAGGTGGCCACCGGGGGTCTGCACTCCCACATCGACTACACCTCGTTCGTCGGCGTCGGAGCCGTCGGCCTGGTGATTCCGCTCAGCTGCATCTTCGCGGGCCTCAGCGTGCTCGTCGACCGGCACTCGGGGGCACAGCGCGAACTCCTGGCCGCGCCCGTCCCGCGCGCCTACCTGGTGCTTGGAAACCTGATCGTGGCGCTCGGGCTGGCCACTCTCCAGGTCGCCGTTCTGATCGGGCTGTCGGCCCTGCGAGGCGGGGCGTTCCATGTCACGGCGGCTGGAGCGGCCTGGTTCGTGGCGGCCGGATTGCTGTTCACCGTGTTCATGTACAGCGTCGCCGAGACGCTGGCCAGCCGCGTCACCAAGCAGGAGGATTACGTGGCGGCGACGCCCGCGGTGGCGATCCTGCCGTTCTTCTTCGCCGGTGCGCTGTTCCCGATCGGCGCGATGCCCGGCGTGCTCACAGCGATCGCCAAGGTGTTCCCGCTCACGCACGCTCTGGCGCTGATGCGCTACGGGTTCATCGACCCGACCGGAAAGGGCCTGCACGACATCTGGGGCATGCACAGCGTCACCGGCGAGGCTTGGCTCAGTCTGGCGGTCATCGGGCTGTGGGCGGTGGCACTCATCGCGATCTCGATCCGCGTGTTCTCCCGCTCGGCGGTCAGCTGAGATACACCGCGAGGGTCCCCGCCGTTGACCCCGGCTCGGGAGCCAGTTAGCGTCTCGGCCAGTGGGGCGCTTGTCATGGGGGATAGTCGCGGTGGTGGCGGCGCTTGGCCTGGCCGTCGCGCCGGCCGGCGCGCGCGCTCAGCATGCGAGCGCGGGCATCGGCCTGAGCGACGGCGCGGCCGGCCTGCCCTGCACGCTGTACCCATTGCCCGGCTGTCCGGTGGCGGACCTCAGCCACGCGCTGTTCGACCGCTATCAGGCGCTGGCCGGCGACCAGACAGGCGGCGCCAACGCGTTCAAGTACGTGCGGGCGGGGATTCCGTGGGATGCCGTGAGCACCGGCGGGGCGGCGATCGGCGCTCCCTGCCGGCGCGAGAGCCAGCCACCGGCCTACTACGGGTCGCCGTGGATCACCCTGGCCGAGAACTACGTGCTGGCCGCGCGCCTCGCCGGCCTTGACCCGTTGATCACGATCACCACCAACAGCGCGGCGCGCTACCCCGGCAACGGCAACCCGGATGACCCGGCCAACCCGAGCGCCAACCAATACCGGTGCAGCTTCGAGGGCCTCGTCTCGGCGCTCGACGAGTTCGCGGCGCGGCAGGGGATCGCGGCGCCGACCGAGTACGAGGTCTACGACGAGCCCGACGGCGCGCAGGTGAACAACAGCTGCAACCCGACGCCGGACGGAGACCTGCCGCCGCACCACGCCGACCAGTGCGCCGCCTGGTACTACTACGAGGCCGACGCCGCCAACCGGGCACGCTTCGGCAGCGCGCTCACGCTCGTGGCGCTGTCGGCCGACGGCGACAGCGCCAACGACCCGCATTTGGTCGCGGTCAAGGCCTACGCGAGCTATCTGACCCAGACGATCGGCCTCTTTCCGGCCGTCTGGTCGTTTCATCCCTACGAGGATCTGAGCGCCACCGCGTATCTGGCTGACGGGCAACTCGCCCACGGCGACACCGCTCTGTTGAGCGCCTACATCGCCTCGCTGTACCCGGTCGGGCACCCGCAGGCCACCGTCTGGCTGACCGAGACGGCGGCGCAGCTCACCGATCCGGTGCCGACCTACCTCGGGGCGCCGGAGGGCTGCGACGACCTCGGGGCCGCCGAGGAGTCGCCATATGGCATGGGCGGCTGCCTGGATGGCAGCCCCAAGGGCCAGGCCTACGCCGCGAGCGACTTCCTCGATCTGGCCCGCTCGGGCTCGGCGTTCCCGGGGCAGATCACCCGCGTGTACTGGCATCAGTTCGACAGCCTGGCCGGGCACCCGACCACCTGGGACTCCGGCCTCGTGGCCCCTGGCGACCGCTACGAGCGGGCCAGCTACTGCGTGTTGAGCGGTGAGAGCGTCGCCCGGGCGCTGGCCGACCCGGCCTGTAACCGGGTCGTCGCGGCGGAGGCGACCGAGGACACCGCCCGCCACTATCCGGATCAGGGGACCGCGGGCGCGGCCACCGCGGTCGACGTCCAGGCGCGCGCTGCAGCCGGCGGGACGCTGCCACCCGGCGCGGCGTTCGCGGCCTGCCCGCAGCCCTGGTGCAGCTTCAGCCTGGTGCGCCTGCGCCTGACCGAGCTCGGCACCACCCGCTAGACGGTTCGGCGGCACGGACTTTGGCGATTTACATGACTCATATACGGGAGTCCAGCGCCAAAGTCCGCGCCGTGACTGGTGAACTACCCGTGTTGCGCGCGTGCCCGGCTACTCGCCGGGGAGCCAGCCCTCGCGGTAGGGCGACCACTGCCGCGGGGGGAGGTGCGCGTACGCGGCGCGCGGGTCGCCGGTCGCCTCGCGCACACCGGCCCGGTGGCGCAGCGCGGCCTCGTCGACCGGGTAGTGGATCGCGTCGGGGTCGTCCCGGTGCTCGCGGGCGCCGACCGCGATCACCACGCAAGGACCGTCGCCGGCGCCGACGATGATGTGCGCGGTCCCGGGCGGGCAGTGCACGAAGTCCCAGGCCCGCAGCGGTCGCTCGATGCCCTCGACGATCAAGACCGCCTCTCCGGCCACGACCAGGAAGTCCTCCTGGTCGACCTCGAGGTGATACATGCCGATCGGCTCGCCCGGGGCCAGCACGAGCAGGTTGATCCCGAGCTGGGCGAAATCCATCTCGCCCTCGAACGTCAAGCGCGCGCCCACGCCCTCCCAGAGCCGCCAGCGGCCGTCCCGGGCGTTCAAGACGAACCACCCGTCGTCGCCCACGGGCACGAGGCCGTCCTCGGTGGACTCGAGGCGGACTTCCTGCGTCACTTGCGCCGGCGCCGGCGCGGCCAGTCGCCGAGGTCGAAGCTCGACAGCGTGTGGCCCCAGTCGGCCGAGCCCGTGGACGCCGTGGCGGCGACGATTGCGGCAAACACCAGGGCCACGACGCCGAAAACGGCCAGGCCGGCCACCGCGGCCAGCGGCACCGCCACGGCCCCGCCGAGGCCCGCCTCATGAGCTCGGCGCACGGCGGTGAGAACCGGAATGCCGACTCCGATCACCTGCAGGGCAAAGCCCCAGGCGATCCAGGGTCCGCGGGCCCGCACGGGGGGAGCTCGCGGCGATCCGGCTCGGCGCTCAGCACGCTCATCGCTCCGGAAAGGGTACCGGCGCGGCAGCCGGCCGGCGAGGTCTCAGACCCGGTAGCGCTCGGTGACCGCGGCCAGTTGCGAGGAGAGCTCGTCGAGCTTCTCGGCGGCCATCTGCGACTGGTGCGCGCCCTCCAGGAACTGCGAGGTGCCCTCGTCGACGTGGTTCATGGCCTGCGCGATCTGCTCGATCCCGACGCTCTGCTGGTGGGCCGAGGCGGCGATCTGCTGTGCCGCGCCGAACGACTCCTGGATGGTCTCCGACAGGCTGCGGATGCCCTCGCCGGCACGCTCGGTGAGCTCCAGCCCCCGCTCGACGACGGTGGTTCCCTCCTGGCTGGCCAGCACCGCCGCCGAAGTGGCGGCCTGCACGTCGCCGAGGATCGCCTCGACCTGGGCGGTGGCGGCCTTGGACTGCTCGGCCAGCTTCGTGACCTCCTCCGCCACCACGGCGAAGCCCTTGCCGTGCTCGCCGGCGCGGGCCGCCTCGATGCTTGCGTTCAGCGCGAGCAGCTTGGACTTGTCGGCCAGCCCGTTGACCGTGGCGGTGATCTCGCCGATCTGCTGGGTGCGATCGGACAGCGTGACGATGTCGCGGGCGATCGCGTCGACGCGCTCGCGGATCTCCTCCATCGCGGTGGCGATCGCGGCGACCGCGGAGGTCGCCTCGCCCGACACCTGGAGGGACTCGCTGGCGCGATCGGCCACCTCGCTGGCCATCTGGGCCGTGTCCTCGGCGGCCAGGCGCAGCTCGTTGACGGTCGAGGACGTCTGCGTGATCGCGGCCGATTGGAGGCTCGCGCTCTCCGAGTGGCGGTTGACCGAGGCGAGGATCTCTGCCGTGGAGACGCCGATGTCCTGAGCGCCGGCCTGGATGTGGCTCGAGATCTGAGCCAGCCCCTCGACCATGCTGTTCAGGCTCTCCGACAGGCCGCGCAGGTCCTCGCTGCCCTCCGCGTTGACGCTCGCGCGCAGGTCGCCGTCGGCCACCCGGGAGGCGAACTCGGAGTAGCTGCGCACGGCCGCCTGGAGGGCCTCGCGAGAGTCGCGCTCGAGCTGGGCCGAATCGGCCAGCTGCCGGTGGCGCTCCTCGGTGAGCGCGTTCAGGCGCCGCAGTGCCAGGCCGAACCGGGCGCCGGCCGCCACCAGCGTGGCCGTGGCCAGGCCAAGCGCGATCTGGTTGATGTGGTTCAGCGAGCCGACGAACAGGATCAGCAGCGACAGGCCGGCCGCCACGCCGGGGATGACGAAGCCCGAGCTGGTCTCCTTGAGCTCGGACTCGGCCGGGCGGTGGGACGGCACCCAGACCGACAGCGAGAACAGCAACAGCGACAGCGGCCACGCCAGCGAGTCCCAGAAGTAGCCGAATTGCGTGGCGTCGAGGCTGTTGTCGAACAGCGCGCACACGTCCCCGATCATGTTGGCCAGGCTCGCCGCGGCCATCAGGTACCAGCGGGCCCGCCGGCCGGGAGGCGCCATCGCTGCCGCTGCCAGTGTGAGGATCAGAAGCAGGATGTCGCCCACGGGGTAGATCAGGTTCCAGGCCACGGTGACCGCGTCGTCGCCGACCGCCTTTTGGATCCCCGCAAAGGCGAACGCGGCGAACGCGGCGGCACAGGTCAGGGTGGCCACCACGCCGTCGAGGTAGTTGGCCGCGGTGAACCTCCGGAGCTCCTGGCGCATCAGCAGCATGACGCCGACGTAGGCCAGAGGAAAGAAGCCGACCCACAGATAGTTGGCCAGGACCGGGGTGGGCAGGTCGGGGTTGTGCAGGCCCGCGTAGGTCTCGGCGAAGTCGCCGATCGCCCACAGCGCCATGCCGATCCCGAGGGCCAGGCAGAAGCGCCGGTCACGGGGGCTCACCGCGGCGCGCAGCAGCACCAGGCAGCTTGCCACGAGCTCGTACGTCGCCGTGCCCCAGCCGTCGATGATCGTTGTATCGGCGCCGTTGGCGCGCACGACCAGCGAGACCGCGTAGCCGAACAGGATCACCCCGAGCAGCCAGTACACGGCCTTGTGGCCGCTACCGGTCGCGTCCGTGCGCGCCCCAGCGCGCGTTGCCTGAACTTGGCTCATTCCTCGCCCTCCAACACTCCAGTTTCCCCCTCTTATCGGCGGGGCGGCGGGCGATCTGTAGAAAGAGTCCCTTAGACCGGCAGGCGGGCGCGGGGTGGCGCGGCGGCCGGCGCCGGCGCTCAGTCGGTGGCGACGATCACATCGGAGGCCTTGATAATCGCGGTGACCTGGCTGCCTTCGCTCAGGCCGAGCTCACGGACGGCCTCAACCGTGATCGAGGCGACCAGCCGCTGGCCCGCCACATCGAGCACGACATTGGCGATCGCCTCGCCCTGGTTGATGCTCGTCACCGTTCCCGACAGCTGATTGCGCGCGCTGAGCTTCATGTAAGACCTCCTGAACGGGGTAGCTTCCTAGTACAGACCCCGGAACCGTCGCAGAGGAGAAACGTCCGTGTCCAGCACCGTGTCAGAGAGGCAAGCCCGCGAGGTCGCGGAGGCCGCGCGCGAATCGGAGTGGAAGCTGCCGAGCTTCGGCAAGGAACTGTTCCTGGGCAACTTCCGCCTGGACCTGATCCACCCGCAGCCACGGCTCGATCCAGAGGCGGTGGAGAGGGGTGAGCGGTTTCTGTCCACCCTGCGCGAGTTCCTCGAGACCGAGGTGGATCCGCTCGAGATCGAGCGCGAGGCCAGGATCCCCGAGCCCGTGATCGACGGCCTCAAGCGGATCGGAGCGCTCGGCATGAAGGTGGCCGAGGAATACGGCGGGCTGGGGCTCTCCCAGGTGTATTACAACCGCGCGCTGGCCCTCGCGGGAACGTGGCACGCGTCGCTCTCGACGCTACTGAGCGCGCACCAGTCCATCGGCGTGGCCGAGCCGCTGCGCCTGTTCGGCACCGAGGAGCAGAAGCGCAAGTGGCTGCCGCTGGTGGCGAGGGACAAGATCAGCGCGTTCCTGCTCACCGAGCCCGATGTCGGCTCCGATCCGGCGCGCCTGGCGGCAACCGCCACGCCGGTCGACGGGGGCTACGTGCTCGACGGGCGCAAGCTCTGGGCAACCAACGGCGCGATCGCAGACATCGTGGTGGTGATGGCTCAGGTCCCCAAGGGCGAGGGCCATCGCGGCGGGATCAGCGCGTTCGTGCTCCCCTACGACTCGGATGGGGTCTCGGTCGAGCATCGCAACGCGTTCATGGGCCTGCGCGGGATCGAGAACTCGGTGACCCGGCTCGACGGCGTGTTCGTGCCCGAGGAGAACCGGATCGGTAAGGAAGGACAGGGCTTGAAGATCGCCCTGACCACGCTCAACACCGGCCGTCTGGCGCTCCCAGCGATCTGCGTCGGGCAGGCGAAGTGGGCGACCAAGATCGCGCGGGAATGGTCGAACGAGCGGGTGCAGTGGGGGCGGCCGATCGGCAAGCACGACGCGGTCGCCCAGAAGCTCGCGTTCATCGCGGCGAGCGCGTTCGGGCTCGAGGCCATGCTCGACGTCGCCAGCCGGCTGGCCGACGACAAGTCGAACGACATCCGCATCGAGGCCGCCCTGGCCAAGTTGTACGGATCGGAGATGGGGTGGACGGTGCTCGACGAGCTGATTCAGGTGCGGGGCGGACGCGGCTACGAGACCGCGGCGTCGCTCAAGGCGCGGGGCGAGAAGCCCGTGCCCGCCGAGCAGGCGCTCCGCGACATGCGGATCAACCGGATCTTCGAGGGCTCGAGCGAGATCATGCACCTGCTGATCGCCCGCGAGGCGGTCGACCAGCATCTCCAGGTGGCGGGCGACTTGCTCGAGCCGGGCGGCGACATCAAGGCCAAGCTCGCCGCCGCGGGACGCGCCGGGCGGTTCTACTCCACCTGGCTGCCGCAGCTGGCCGTCGGCAAGGGCCAGGTGCCCCGCTCCTACGACGAGCTGGGTCCGCTCGCGCCGTACGTGCGCTACGTGGAGCGCTCCTCGCGCAAGCTGGCCCGCTCGATCTTCTACGGCATGACCCGCTGGCAGGCCAAGCTGGAATACCGCCAGGCGTTTCTCGGGCGGCTGGTCGACATCGGATGCGAGCTGTTCGCGATGGCGGCCGCGGTGGCCTACGCGGACACGCTGGGCCGCGAGCAGCCCGAGCGCCGGGAAGAGGCCCGGGAGCTCGCCGAGCTGTTCTGCCGTCAGGCCAAGCGGCGTGCCGAGACGCTTTTCGACGCGCTCTGGAGCAACGACGACGACGCGAACCGGGAGGCCGCGGCCAAGGTGCTCGACGGCCGCTACCGATGGCTCGAGGAGGGAATCGTCGATCCCTCCGGCGAGGGACCGATGATCCCCGAGGAGGTCAAGGAGTCCGCAGCGGGCGTTACGAGCTGACCGCGGCGGGCGACGCCCGCTACGCGACGCGCCTGATCGGGGCGGGCGCGCCGACCTGCGAGCGGCTGCGCAGCCACTCGGTGAGCTCGGCGGCCGGCACCGGGCGGCTCAGGTAGTAGCCCTGCGCGAGGGTGCAGCCGAGCTCTCGAGAGCTCGTCCCAGGCCTGCTCGGTCTCGACGCCCTCGGCCACGACCTGGAGGCCCAGGTTGCGGGCCAGGTCGATGGTCGAGCGGACGATCACCGCGTCGCCCGAGCACTCGGCCATGTTCATCACGAACGAGCGATCGATCTTGATCTCGTTGACCGGCAGCTGGCTGAGGTAGGACAGCGACGAGTAGCCGGTGCCGAAATCGTCGATCGACAGCGCGACGCCCATCGCCGACAGCTTGTCGAGCACGCGCTTGGTCCGTACCGGGTCAGACAGCACGGTCGATTCGGTGATCTCCAGCTCGAGCCGGCTGGGATCGACGCGCCACTTCTCGAGCAGGCGGCAGACCTGGTCGGGGAACTCGGCGTCGAGCAGGTTGCGGACCGAGAGGTTCACGGCCACGCCGAGCGTGAGCCCCGCCCGCTGCCAGGCACGGCACTGGCTGAGCGCTTCGTCGAGCACGTACAGCGTGAGCGGCTTGATCAGCCCGGTCTGCTGGGCCAGCGGAATGAACTCGTCCGGTCCGACCAGGCCGCGCGTCGGGTGATTCCAGCGCAGCAGCGCCTCGACCGACTCCACGGCGCCGCTCGCGAGGGCCGCCTTGGGCTGGTAGTACAGGACCAGCTCGTGCTGCTCGATCGCGCGGCGCAGCTCGCTGACCAGGGTCAGCCGGGCCGGGTCGGACTCGCTGCGGGAGCCGTCGTAGAACACGTAGCCGGCCTTCTCCTCCTTGGCGGAGTACATGGCGACGTCCGCGTGGCGCAGCAGCGTCTCCACGTCCTCGCCGTGCTGGGGATACATGGCGATGCCGATCGAGCCCTCGGCCGGCAGGCCTAGGCCGTCCACGATGACCGGCTGCTCGAGCGCGGCCCGGATCTTCTCGATCACGACGACCGCGTCGCGCTTGCCGCGCGGCTTGGAGATCAGCACGCCGAACTCGTCGCCGCCGAGGCGGGCCACGGTGTCCGAGCAGCGCAGCGTGCTCCGCAGTCGCCGGCCGATCTCCACCAGCAGGGCGTCACCGGCGTGATGGCCGAGCGAGTCATTGACGTCCTTGAAGCGGTCGAGGTCCATCATGGCCACGGCCAGCTGGCCGCCCTCGCGCTTGGCGATCGCGATGGCCTGCTCGATCCGGTCGCGGAACAGGGTGCGGTTGGGCAGGTCGGTCAGGCTGTCGTGCAGAGCCTGATGCTCGTTGAGCTCGGACTGGCGCAGCAGGGCCTCCTCGGCCGCCTTGCGCTCGGTCTCGTCCTGGACCATGAGGATTCCGAAGCTGGGCTGCCCCTCGAGGTCGCGGACGATCGACAGCGACGCCGAGACCCAGATCACCCGCTCATCCGCACGGACCAGCCGGTGCTGTTGGTGCAGCGAGTTCGAGTCGCTCGCGAGCAGCTCGCGGACCGCGGTCAGGACGCTGTCGCGGTCCTCGGGGTGGATGTAATGGGCGAACACTCGCTCGATCTCGCCGGCCGACTGGACGCCGAGCAGCTGCACCATCGCCGGGTTGGCATCGATAACCTGGCCGTCGGCGCTGATCAGCAGCACGCCGCTGAGCGCGCCCTCGTAGATCGCCTCGAAGCGGGCCAGCGCGTCCAGTTGCTTGCGCTTGGCCTCGGACTCGGCGGCGCGGCTCACGCCCTCCGACAGCACGCCGGCCAGCAGCTCGAGCGTCTGGCGGTCCTCCTCGTTCAGGCGCACCTCCTCCGAGGTGCTCATCACGCTGACCGCGCCGACCGGGCGGTCGCCGGCAAACAGCGGCACGCAGATGTGGGAGCGGTCGCCGACCATCTTCTGCATCTTGGCGTTCAGGCGCGGGTCGTTCTCGGCGTACTCGATGAGCACCGGCTCGCGCGCCGCGATGGCGAACCGCGAGATGCTCTGGTTCAGGGGCCGGCGGTTGTGCAAGAAGCGGGTGGCGATCCCGGACGCCGCGCGGGTGACCACGTCCTCGCCCTCGATCAGGTGGATCATGGCTCCCTCGGCCCTGGTGAGCGCCTGCGCGCGCTCGACGATCACCTGCATCACGTGCTCGAGGTCCCCGGAGGCCGCGGCGGCGATGTCGCGCTGGGTGGCGATGATTCGCTCGAGGCGGGTGGCCTTCTCCTGCAGGGCCATTTCGGCGAGCTTCGCCTGGGTGACGTCCTCGATCATCGCGATCGCGACCTGGTCGGAATCGGGGGCGCCGGCATCGGTCCACACGCTCACCCGGCACCAGATGATCTCGCCGTCCCGGCGGACGTAGCGCTTCTCGTACTCGTAGGACGGGCGTCCGTTTTCGACCATCTCGCGGTAGTGCTCCTTGGAGACCTCCACGTCGTCCGGGTGCGTGAACGTCGTGAAGCTCACCCCGATGATCTCGCCCGGCTCGTAGCCGAGCATCCGCTCCACGGCGGGGTTGGCCTCGACGGCGCGTCCGTCCCGGTCGACGCTGATGATCCCGACCGACGCGCGGTCGAACAGCAAGCGGAAGCGCTCGTTGGCCTCTGCGGCGGGCGATGTGGGGGCGGTCGCGGGATCGGCGCAGCCGCCCGGCCATTCGGCCGAGCCGGGGGACGACGCATGATGCGCGAGCGCGTGGGTCCTCCGCATGCCCGGTCTTATCGGTAGCAGCCCGCATTTGCTTAGCGGATCTCCCGAAAGATCGGCGGACAGGCCCCGCCTGCGGGCATACACTCGGCGCATGACGACGGCTGCTGACGCACGCGGACCGGGCCGGTTCGAGACGGTCCATGCGGACGCGAGCGAGCAGATCGCCCGCGAGATCCGGATGTACATCGAGCGGGAGGGACTGCGTCCGGGCGACCGGATCGGAACGGAGCACGAGCTCTCGCGGGAGTTTGGGGTGAGCCGGCCCACGCTGCGCGAGGGACTGCGCCGGCTGGCCGGCTCACATCTGATCCGCGTGCAGAAGGGCAGGGCCGGCGGCGTGTTCGTGGACAACACCCCCAACGTCGGGATCGGCCGTCACGTGAGCGAGTCGATCGCGGCCATGCTGGAGTGCGAGAGCGTGACTTTGTGCGAGCTGGTCGAGGCGCGGATGCTCCTCGAGGTGCCGCTGGCCGGGCTGGCGGCCGAGCGCGCCGACGAGGTGTCGATCGGCGCGTTGATCGAGGCGATCGACGACGCGCGCGGTCGCGATCCGGCGGGCGACGAGTTTCGACTGGCCGATGCCCGCTTTCACCAGACGATCGCGGTCATGGCGGGCAACGACCTGCTGCTCACATTCACCCGGTGGATCCTCGATGTGCTCCAGCCCTCGCTGATCGAGCACTTGGGCTCCGCGATCGACGGAGAGCTGATCATCGGCCAGCACCACGCGATCATGCGTGGGATCCGCCGCCACCACCGCGCGGGCGCCGAGCGGGCCATGCGCCAGCACATCGAGTACATGTCCGAGCTTCTGCGCTCGGTCGACGGCCCGCCGGGCTGACGACCGGCCCCTGCGGCTACGGCGAGATCTCTTCGTAGTGCCGGCCGCGCGTGTTCGGGCTGAACTGGGCGACGATGGCGGCTGCCACCAGGAACCCGCTGACAACAAGCATCGCGCCGAGGACGCTCATGTGCGGGATCTGGGGCGCGATCAACAGAACTCCGATCCCGCCGCCCAGGTGGCCCACGCCGTCGACCAGGCCGAAGCCGGTCGAGCGGGCACGCGTGGGGAAGCTCTCGGTCGACAGCGTGTAGGTCATCGGGACCCAGATGTTGAAACCGAAGAAGACGATCGCGGCACCGATGAACGCGATGCCCAGCGAGGTCGTCCCCGCTTTGGCCACGATCACGCCGCCGATCACGGTGATCGTGGCTCCGATCGGTAGCCAGTACTTGCGCTCGAGCCGGTCGGCGAACCCGGCGGCGAACAGCGCACAGGCCAGGAATCCGAATGCGCCCACCGCGGTGATCAGGCCGGCCTCCGACGGCTCGTACTTGAGCGAGCTCAGCATCGAGGTGAAGCCGGCCGAGAACGCGAACACCGTGACGTAGGCCAGGAACCACACCGCCAGCAGCTGGATCACGCGCCGGGCGTAAACCCGGTGTCCGA
This sequence comes from uncultured Solirubrobacterales bacterium, assembly GCA_963841535.1. Taxonomy (GTDB): domain Bacteria; phylum Actinomycetota; class Thermoleophilia; order Solirubrobacterales; family Solirubrobacteraceae; genus Palsa-465. The sequence goes on from CAWJDF010000010.1 coordinate 35,256, forward strand.
AGATGGCCCGGAACGCGGTGCTGCTCTCAGGGGTGGTCTGATCCACCGGGACGTCGTCCCGCGGCGCAGGCAGCGGGCCGTGCTTGGCGGCGACGACCTCCATGTCGCTCACCACCTTGTCGGCCTCGTCGATCCGCCCTTGCCCCACGAGCCAGCGGGCCGATTCCGGGAGCTCCAGGCGGAGCAAGATGCCGATCGCGGCCAGCACAGCGCCGACGGCGTACATCCAGCGCCAGCCGTTCTCGAATCCGTGCCCACCCACCCCGGCCTGGGCGAACGGCAGCCCGTGCGGCCAGGGGGCGGATGGTGTGGTCAGGAACAGGCCGAGCCAGATGCCCAGCAGCGCCCCCAGCGAAGACATGATGAAGATCACCGAGATCCACCGAGCCCGGTTGCGCCGCGGCGCGACCTCGCCCACGTAGGTGTTGACGATGGCAAGGTCGGCGCCGACGCCGATGCCGGTGATCACGCGTGCGATCACGAACTGCGTGTAGTCGGGCGCGATCGCGTTGTAGAGAGAGCCGAGGCCGGTGAGGAGCATCGTGAACAACAGCATGTTCCGGCGGCCGAAGCGGTCGGAGAGCGGAGCCAGGAGGAGCGCTCCGATCACGTAGCCGGCCAGGTTGAGCACTACCGGGATTCGCAGCGTGGCCACGGCGTTGGCCGGCGTGCAGCCTGGCTTCAGCGCCACGCAGCTCTGGATGAACGACACGTTGATGTCGAACACGTCGTAGAACGCGAACAGGAAGCCGGTGCCGATGATCCCGATGAACATGAACGGCATCGACCAGACGCTGATCCGGTCGAGCCGGGCCAGAACCGATCGTGGAGTGTGAGTGCCAGCGGGCGGTGCCTGCGTCTGCCGGCGAGCCCGGATGGATGTAGAACTCATCGCAAACCCTCGCTTTTCCTCGCCTCTGTCCCGGTTCGTACCCGCGGCTCCAGAGGCAGAAACCGCATAATCAATTCGGGCGAAGGAGGCGCATCATCAATTCATTTGACAAATTGGGGCCGCGGTTTGGGGTGATCGCGTGAGGCTGGCCGGGCGGACCGTGATCGTCACCGGCGCGGCTGGGGGGATCGGGCGCGCGCTGGCGCTGCGGTGCGCCGCCGAGGGCGCGCGGGTGGCGGCGACCGACGTCAAGCCGCTGGAAGGGGTGCCCGGAGAGCTAGGCCCGGGACATCTCGCGGTGGCCTGCGACGTGACCGACGAGGCCGCGCTCGGCGAGTTGATCGGGCGCGTGGAGTCGGAGCTCGGGCCGGTCGACGTGTTCTTCGCCAACGCCGGCGTGGCGATCGGGGAGGACCCCGTGGGGACGCCCGACGAGGTGTGGGACCAGGCGTTCGCGGTCAACGTCCGGGCGCACGTGCTGGCCGCGCGGCGGCTGTTGCCGGGCTGGCTCGAGCGGGGGGAGGGGTACTTCGTGGCCACCGCCTCGGCGGCGGGCCTCTTGACCCAGATCGGATCGGCGCCCTACGCGGTGACGAAGCACGCCGCGGTCGCGTTCGCCGAGTGGCTGTCGGTGACCTACGGGGATCGGGGCCTCCGGGTCAGCTGCCTGTGCCCGATGGGCGTCCGGACGGCGATGCTCGCCGGCGAGGAGCTCAGCCATCGGGTGGTTCGGGGGGCCGGCGCGGTGCTCGAGCCCGAGGAGGTGGCCGACATGGTCGTGGCCGCGATCGAGCGCGAGCAGTTCCTGATTCTGCCCCACCCGGAGGTGCTCACGTTCTTCCAGCGCAAGGGGATGGACTACGAGCGGTGGCTGGCCGGGATGCGGCGGCTACAGGCGCAGACACAGGGGAACTTGGGAAGAAACGGGGAATAGTTGCCCCTTTCTTCCCGAGTGGCTGGTGGCCCGCGGGCTCGTCTGTGATTTGATCGCGCCGGTGACCCGGATTCCAACCACCCACGTGGGCAGCCTGCCCCGGCCGGCGGAGCTGGTCGAGCTCGTGTGGGCCGAGGACCGGGGCGAGACCGTCGACCGCTCTGAGTACGAGCGCCTGCTGGACGAGGCGGTCCGCGACCGGGTGCGCCACCAGGTCGAGGCCGGGATCGACTTCGTCTCAGACGGCGAGATGAGCAAGATCGGCTACGCCACGTACATCCGCCACCGGCTCAGCGGGTTCGAGGTGGGCGACGTGCCGCGGGCCACGCCGGCCGATCTCGAGGCGTATCCGCGCTACATGAAACGGCTTGCGGACGAGGGTGGAAGCGCCCGGTACCTGCGGCCGATCTGCCGCGGACCCATCGAGTACGAGCATTCCGAGCCGGTCGAGCGCGACCTGGAGCGGCTGGCGCGCGCGATCGAGGGCCAGCCGGTGCAGGGGGCGTTCATGAACGCGCCATCGCCGGGGATCATCGCGCTGTTCCAGCCCAACGAGTACTACCCGAGCCTGGACGAGTACCTGGACGCGATCGGCGAAGCGATGAAGGTCGAGTACGAGGCGATCGTGGCCGCCGGGTTCCAGGTGCAGATCGACTCGCCCGACCTGGCCATGGGGCGCCACATCATGTACAAGGATCGCTCGGACGAGGAGTTCGTGGCCGCCGCGGCCCGGCACGTCGAGGCGATCAATCGCGCCCTGCGCGACGTCCCGGCCGACCGCGCGCGCCTTCATCTGTGCTGGGGCAACTACGAGGGCCCGCACCACCTCGACATCGACGCGGGCAAGATCGCCGACGTCGTGCTGGGGGCCAAGCCGGCCACGATCCTGTTCGAGGCGGCCAACCCACGCCACGAGCACGAGTGGGCCGCCTGGCGCGAGGCGGACATCCCGGCCGAGAAGGTCCTCGCCCCGGGGGTGATCGACTCCACCTGCAACTACATCGAGCATCCCGACCTGGTGGCGCAGCGGTTGCAGACCTACGCCGACATCGTGGGGCCCGACCGGGTGATGGCCGGAACCGACTGCGGCTTCGGCACGTGGTCGGGGTTCGGCTCGGTCGACCCCGACATCTGCTGGGCCAAGCTGACCGTGCTGTGCGAGGGCGCGCGGAGGGCGAGCGAGCGGACGAGTGCGCCGGCATGAGCCGCCGGGTCCGGCGCGGTCCGGTCACCACATCGCACCAGCCCCAGCCCTCCCGCAACGCGAAAATTCCGTCATGCGCGACTGCCGCTCTCGCTATTGACGGGAAATGCCCGTAGGACGGGAATCATCCGGAATTAGCGGCGGGGAGATGCCGCTAATGGCGGAAATTTCCCGTTGGCGGGGGCGCGGGCGATGGGCACGGGCGATGGGCGATGGGCGATGGGCGGTGGGCGGGGGGGACGGGGCGCGGGCTAGCGACCCGGAATGCGCTGGGGCTCGCCGAGCGCGGCGCGGCCGATGTCGCCGTAGAACATGTCGCGCAGCTGCAGGTTGCGGTGCGCGGCGGCCACCGCCATGTCACGGAACACGCGGGTCATGCGCTCGCCGTCCCGGGCGACGCTCGCGCCCACGGTCTGCCACAGGTCGTCGTCGATCACCCGCCAGCACATCAGCATCGCCTCGCGGGCGATGCCGGCGAGCAGCATGTCGTCCCCGAACGTGTAGGGGATCCCTTCCTCGACGTTCAGCCTGCACAGCTCCATGTGCCGTTCGGCCGCGTGCAGCGTCGCGGCCTCAGCGGTGGCGATGTGGGTGAGCGCCCGGCCGTACCACCGCTGGTAGTCGGGATCCTTGATCCGCGGGATGAACGGCGGCAGCGGCGTCTTGCGCTCGCGCATCAGTCGCTCGTACTCATCCAGCGCGTTGTAGGCGGCCCCGATGGTCACGGCGGCGAGCGAGATCGTGAAGATCGACACCGCCCGGCCCGAGTACATGGGGTTGCCGTGCAGGCGCGACCCGGGCGTGCCGGCGCCCACCTCGACGTCGAGCATGCTGCCCTCGAACCCCCAACTCGACGGAATCCGGGTCCCGTCGAACCGGATGCTCTGCGAGCCGGAGCCCTTCAGCCCGAGCATGTCGCCCCAGTCGTCGAGCATCTCCCACTCGCTCCGGGGCGCCACGAACAACAACTGCGGCGGGAGATCCTCGGGAGACGCATCCGCGGGCGAGGGAAGGATCGCCTGCCCCATGTAGAACGTCGAGTACGGCGTTCCCGAGGCGAACGCGACCTGGCCGTTGATCTCCCACCCCTGGTCTGTCCGCGCGGCGCGGCCGACCGGGGCGGCCACCGAAGAGCACCGGAAGTCGCCGCCGGCGAAGATCTCGTCCTGCGCCGCCTGCGGCCACCACGAGCCGACCATCAGCGCATGGTTCATGGCCAGCCCCACGCACCAGGCGGTGGACACGCACCCGCGCGCGATCTCCTGCACGACCCGCACGTAGGTCGGAACGTCGAACTCGTAGCCGCCATAGCGCCGGGGCACGTACAGGTGGTAGAAGCCCGCGGCCAGGAACGCCTCGTGCATCTCCTGGGAGTAGTACGTGCGCTGCTCGGTGGCTTCTTGGTCGGCGATCAGGCGGGGGCGGAGCTCGACCGCCCGGGCGATCATCTCCTCACGGGTCAGCCCTGGCTCTGGAGGCTCGAGCCTGGCCCCGACCGTCCCAGCACTGCTCATCGGGCGGATCGTAGGGCAGGATCGTCTGCCGGAGTTTGCAGCGCGCGCACGATCGCTTGAGCCACAGCGCGGGCTCCGGACCGGCCCATCACGAGCGTGTAGTGGTTGACGTCGGGCACCTCGATCACCCGCCGCTGACCGGGCTCAGAGTCCGCCCAGTCCGCCGCCAGCGCGGCCGGGATCACCGGGTTGGGATCGTTCTGCAGGCCGCGCGGCGCGCGCAGCATCTCGACCGGGACGGCCAGCCGGTGGGCGGGCTTGCCGATCTCGAACAGCTCGTGGGCGTCGGCGCGCACGGCCGCCTTGGCGACGGTCGAGCGCAGCTGCCCAGGAGCTCCCCGAGGTCGTGGTTCGCGTACGTCACAAGGTCGGAATCGGCCACGTCCGCGCCGGCGAAGGCCGGATGGGCGCGCCACCAGTCGTGATACGCCTCGCGGCTCTCGAAGGTCAGCTCGAGTCGCGCCAGGGCCGGGCCGAGGAACGCGCTCAGGACCGCCTCGGGATCGACGCCCTCGATCTCGGGCGGCGTGAGGCCGCCGTCGACCAGCACCGCGGCGCGCACGCGATCGGGGTGGTCGGCGGCGAACCGCGCCACCGCGTAGGCGCCGAGCGAATGGCCGACGAGCACCGCGCGCTCCAGGCCGCAGGCGTCGAGCGCGGCGAGCAGGTCGCGGGCGTAGGCCTCCATGCCGTAGGGCGGCGGCAGCGCGCTGCTCGCGCCGCGGCCGCGCAGGTCGAGCGCGAGCAGCGCCGCCCGCCCCTCCAGCGCGCGGTCGACCGCGATCCAGGCGTGGCTGCTGGCGGTGATGCCGTGCACCGCGACCACCGGCTCGGCCGTGCCCGGCCCGTTCCCGAGCCGGAACAGTGCGAGCGCCCCGCCGGCAACCGGGATGTCAAACCTTGTGATCGCCGACAAGCTCCGGGGGCTCCTGATCGCCGATCAGCTCGCTCGCGTCCGCGGGAGCCGTCCACGCGTGCCAGGGCCGCGCGAACACGAGCCACGACACCGCGCCTGCGAGCAGCGTGGCGCACAGCACCCAACCGAGCGCGGTCGTCTGGAGGCCGACGTACTTCAGTCCCGATGCGAAGATCACGAACGCGATTGCGGGCCGGACGTAGCGGTCCGGGACAGTCGAGGAGAGCATCGAGCCGACCAGCACAGCCGGTACGCCGCCGATGATCAGCGAGGCGGTGACGTCGACCACCACATGCCCGAAGACCAGCGCCCCGAGCGCCGCTGCCAGGGTCAGAGGGACGGCCTGGGTGAGGTCGGTGCCGACGAGCTGGTTGGCCCCGATCGTCGGGTAGACGAACAGGAGCAGCACGATCATCAACGAGCCGGAGCCGACCGAGGTCATGCCGACGATCAGGCCGCCGATGACGCCGATGGCGACGGTCCGCAGTGGCCGCGGCTCGAGTTCGTGCACGAGTCCAAGCCGGTCCTTGCCGGCCCGGCGGTCGAGCACGAAGCGCAACGCCATGGCGCTCGCTCCCACGAGCAGCGCCACTCCGAGCACGGTCTCGACGTTCTGCTGCGCGGACTTGGAATTCCCGAGCAGATGCAGGATGTAGGCGCCGGCCAACGCCGCCGGCACCGAGCCGATCACCATCCAGCGGACCAGGCGGAGGTTCACGGTGCCGGCGCGCAGATGCACCCCGGCCCCGAACGGGCGCATCACGACCGCGGCGACCAGGTCGCTCGAGATGGCCGCGGCCGGCGTGACCCCGAAGAGCAGGATCAGCATCGGCGTCATCAGCGCGCCCCCGCCGGCGCCCGTCATTCCGACGAGCAGCCCGATGATGGCGCTCCCGAGAACTATGTAGGGATCGATGTGCACTAGCCGCCTGCGCGACGCGGGCTCGCGGTGTTGCCCGCCGTTCCGGCGCTTTCCTGCGCAAAGGCAAGCAGCTCCCCCGGCGCGTCGCCGGAAAGGACCCAGTTCTCGCCGTCGGTCTTGATCAATCCGCGCCTGGCCAGCTCGGACAGAGCGGTGGTCACGGTCGGCCGGCGCGCCGCCACCAGATCGGCCAGCACGGCGTGCGTGAGCCGCAGCCGCAGCACGGTCCCGTCGCTGCGCACGCGGCCCCAGCGCGCGGCCAGATGCCACAGCAGCATGTGCAGGCGCACGTCTACCCGGGCCTGGTGGACGATCGCCATGTTGACCGACAGGTTCTTGGAGCGCTGCAGCGCGCGGGCGATCAGGCACCGCCCGAGCTCGGGATATTGGGCCAGGTGCTGCTCGAATTCGAGATCGAGCGCGGCGACCCGGGTCGGCAGCACGATCGACCAGTCGGTGGTCAACGGCAGCAGCGGCGAGATGCTCTCCTCGTTGGGGCGGAGCAGGTCCCCCTCGCCGATCAGCTCGGCGCCGAAGCGCCCCTCGATCCCCACCCGGCGAATCATCACGCCCTCGAGCACGAGCACTCCGATGCCGCCGCGAAAGCCGAGCGATCCGCGCCCTCGCCAGCGGCCGGGCGCAAGAGAGAGCTCGGGCGCCGTGCACTGCTCGATCGCCTGCTCGCGGCGCTCGGGCGGGATCACATCCGCGAGCTCCGGGTCCTCCCTAAGCACATGACACACCGACGAGGACCACGACACAACGCTCATCCCATCCCACACTCTGCCAGAGCCTCAGGCAGGAACGCGCTCGGCCGTGAGCGTGGCGAGCTCGGCCAGAGCGTCGATGACCACCTTGGGTCGCTCCAGCGGGGCCATGTGACCGGTGTCCTCGAGCACGGTGAGCCGCCGGAGGCTCGGGCAGCATCTCGGCGATGCGCCGAGCGTGAGAGGGCGGCGTCAGCCTGTCGGCGGCGCCCGCGATCACGATCGTGGGCACGGTCAGGCGGTGCAGCGCGTCGTGCAGGTCCATCTCCGACATGGCGATCCCGACGTCCGCGCGCACCTGGGGCGGGCAGGTGACCAGCATTCGTTCGAAGAACGCCACCTGGGCCGGTGAGGCGTCGGGCCCGAACGCGATGTAGCGGAGCGCCGCGTAGCTGAGCGGCGTCGAGAAGCGCGGCAGCGGCGCCCTGCTGCCGAGGAAGCCGCGGCGGGCGATCACGCGATTGATCGCCTGGGCGATTCCGGGCAGCGGGAGGATCAGGTGCTCGGCTACCAGGTTGCCGACCCCGGTGTTGAGCAGCGCGGCCGCCTTGACGCGCCGCTCGACCTCGTGCTCCTCGGCCCAGGCGGCGATCGACATGGCCCCCAGCGAGTGACCGGCCACCACCGCGCGCCGGCCCTCGGGAACGCAGGCCGCCAGCACCGCCTCGAGGTCCTCGCCGAAGCGGGGAATCTCGTAGTCCCCGCCCTTGGCCGGCCCGCTGTCCCCATGCCCGCGCAGGTCGTAGGCCACAACCCGGAGTCCCTTGTCCGCCAGCCCCCGGATGACGTAGGTCCAGTACTGGATCGCCTCGGTCCAGCCGTGGGCCAGCACCACAGTCTCGCCGTCCTCCGGGCCGAAGACCTCGACGTGAAGGGCGGTGCCGTCGGCCGACGGGACGGTCCGCGCGCGACCCTTCGGGGTCTCGTCGAGCGCATTTTTCTCGGGATCCCGGGCGATCCGGCGCATGTGCGCGGCCTCCAAGGCGACGCCGGCGGCCAGCGCGGCGGCGGTCCCGGCCGCAGCCCACAGCCAGCGGTCGGGGTCCCTGCCGGTCAATGCGGACAACCTCACGTCATCGGCAGCCTACCCCTGTCCGGACGGGGAACCTGGCCCCAGGGACGCCGGGCGAAGCCCGGCCCATCGTTAGGATGTACGGGCGATGCGACTCGGCCTGCTCACCGGTGGAGGAGACTGCCCAGGTCTCAACGCGGTCATCCGCGCGGTGGTGCGCAAGGGGATCGACGCCTACGGCGACCAGCTGATCGGCTTCCGCGACGGCTGGCGGGGCGTGCTTGAGGGATCGTTCATCGACCTGACGATCGAGTCGACGCGGGGGATCCTTCCGCGCGGAGGGACGATCCTCGGCAGCTCGCGCACGAACCCGTACAAGCGGGATGACGGCGCGGATCGCGTCCGCCAGACGCTCAGCGATTTCAACGTGGACGGGATCATCGCGATCGGCGGCGAGGACACGCTGGGCGTGGCCAACCGGCTGAACGGCGACGGCGTGCACGTGATCGGCGTTCCCAAGACGATCGACAACGACCTCGGCGGGACCGACGTGACGTTCGGGTTCGACACCGCGCTGCACATCGCGACCGAGGCCATCGATCGGCTGCACACCACGGCCGAGAGCCACAACCGGATCCTGGTCGTCGAGGTGATGGGACGGACCGCCGGCTGGATCGCGCTGCACTCCGGGGTGGCCGGCGGCGCTGACGTGATCCTGGTCCCCGAAATCCCGTTCGACATCGACGAGGTGTGCCGGCTGATCCGCCGCCGCCACGAGCGCGGGCGCTATTTCTCGATCGTGGTCGCCGCCGAGGGCGCCACGCCCAAGGACGGCTCGATGGACGTCGGCCAGACCGGCACCACCGATGAGTTCGGGCACGTGCGCCTGGGCGGGATCGGGTATGCGCTCGAACGCGAGATCGAGGCTCGGACGGGGTTCGAGACGCGTGCCACCGTGCTCGGGCACGTCCAGCGCGGCGGTACCCCGACCGCGTTCGACCGGGTACTGGCCACGCGTCTGGGCCTGTGCGCGATCGACGCCGCGCACGAGGGCCAGTGGGGGATGATGGCGGCGCTGCACTCAAACGAGGTCGAGCTGATCGCGCTCGCCGACGCGGTGGCCGAGGTGCGCCGGGTGCCGGTCGAGCACTACGAGCAGTTCGGCGTGCTTTTCGGCTAGTGGGTCTCGAATTCACGCCCCGTTTCTTTCCGGGCGCGTGATCGGGTTATGCTGCGCCCGTGACCGCCACCGAAACCACGACGGCTCTGGACAAGCTGTGCGTGGACACGATTCGCACGCTGTCGATGGACGGCGTGCAGAAGGCCAACTCCGGCCACCCGGGAACGCCCATGGCGCTGGCTCCCGTGGCCTACGTCCTGTACTCGCGAGTCATGCGCCACAGCCCACGCAACCCCAAGTGGCCCGACCGTGACCGCTTCGTGCTCTCGTGCGGCCACGCCTCGATGCTCCTGTATTCGACGCTATACCTGGCCGGCTACGACGTCAGCCTTGAGAACGACATCATGCAGTTCCGCCAGCTCGGATCACGGGCCGCAGGGCACCCCGAGTACCACGACCTGCCGGGCATCGAGGCGACGACTGGGCCACTCGGGCAGGGCATCTCGCATGCGGTCGGGATGGCGCTGGCCGAGCGGATGCTGGCCGCGCGCTTCAACCGCCCCGGCCACGAGATCGTCGACCACCGCACGTTCGTGATCGCCTCCGACGGGGACCTCGAGGAGGGGATCTCAGGCGAGGCGTGCTCGATCGCGGGGCATCTCGGCCTGGGCCGGCTGATCTCGTTCTACGACGAGAACCACATCTCGATCGAGGGCGACACCAAGATCGCCTTCACCGAGGACGTGGGCAAGCGCTACGAGGCCTACGGCTGGCATGTCGAGAACCTCGGGGAGGACGTGGAGCTGGATTCGCTGCAGGGCGCGCTCCAGGGCGCGATCGCGGTGCAGGACAAGCCCTCGCTGATCATCGTGCGCACCCACATCGCGCAGGGCAGCCCGAACAAGCACGACACCGCCGGGGCCCACGGCTCGCCGCTGGGCGAGGAAGAGGTCAAGCTGACCAAGCAGAACATCGGCTGGCCGTCTCTCGAGCCGTTCTACGTGCCCGAGGAGGCGCTGTCGCACTTCCGGCGCTGCATCGAGCGTGGCGAGGAGCAGGAGTCGGAGTGGCGAACGCGGTTCGACGCCTATGCCCAGGAGCATCCGGAGCTTGCCGGCGAGTTCGAGCGGCTCGTGGCCGGCCGGCTGCCCGAGGGCTGGGACGCCGACGTGCCGCGCTTCCACGCCTCGGGCACGATGACCGCCACCCGTAAGTCGTCCCAGACCGTGCTCCAGTGGGCGGCCGCCCAGGTGCCCGAACTGGTCGGCGGCTCGGCCGACCTGGCGCCCTCGACGCTCACGCTGATCGACGGCGCGGGCAACGTGGACGCGGGCGCGTATGACGGGCGCAACCTGCACTTCGGCATCCGCGAGCACGCCATGGGCGCGATCGTCAACGGAATGACGCTCCACTACCTGCGCGCCTATGGCTCGACGTTCTTCACCTTCACCGACTACATGCGCGGTTCGATCCGTCTGGCGGCGCTGATGAAGCTCCCCTCGATCTTCGTGTGGACGCACGACTCGATCGGTCTGGGCGAGGACGGTCCCACGCACCAGCCGATCGAGCATCTGGCGGGCCTGCGGGCGATGCCCGGGCTAAGGGTGGTCAGGCCGGCCGGGGCCAACGAGACCGCGCTGGCCTGGCACTACGCGATCAAGGCCACGGACCACCCGACCGGGCTGGTGCTCTCGCGCCAGGGCATCCCGACCTGGAACCCGGCCGCGGTTCCCGACGACGCCATCGACCGCGGCGCCTACGTGCTGCGTTACTCGTACAACGAGCCGGATGCCGACCTGATCCTGATCGCGACCGGAACCGAGGTCCACATCTGCGCGAACGCGGCCGATGTGCTCGAGGCGGAGGGGATCGCCACGCGGCTGGTGTCGATGCCCTGCATGGAGAACTTCGCCGCCCAGGACGCCGAGTACCGTGAGCGCGTGCTGCCGGCGGCGTGCCGCGCCCGGGTGGCCGTCGAGGCCGCCAGTCCGTTCGGCTGGCGCGAATGGGTGGGCGATCTGGGCGCGATCATCGGGATGGAGACGTTCGGAGCGTCCGCTCCCGCCGGCGCGCTCTACAAGCACTTCGGGTTCACCCCCGATCGGGTGGCGGACGTGAGCCGGGAGGTTGTGGGGCGCGTGCGTTCCAGCTAGCGCAGAAGGGGGTCTTTAGATGAGCACGATCACCGAGCTGAATCCGCGCCTGCTGGCGCTGACGGAGGCGGGCGTGAGCGCGTGGCTCGATCAGATTCGTCGCTCGATGGTCGAGGGCGGTGAGCTCGCCCGTATGGTCGCGGTCGAGTCGCTGCGCGGCGTGACCTCCAATCCGGCGATCTTCGAGAAGGCGATCCTGGGCTCGAACGACTACGACGAGGACCTCCGGACGCTGGCCCGCGAGAACCTCGACTCGCAGGCCATCTACGAGCGGATCGCGATCCGCGACGTGCAACTCGCGGCCGACGTGCTCGCCGAGGTGCATCGCAGCTCCGGGGGGCGAGACGGCTTCGTGTCCTTGGAAGTGGCGCCCGAACTGGCGCACGACACCGAGGGGACGATCGAGCAGGTGCGTGCGTTCTGGCAGCGGGTTGACCGAGCCAACGTGATGATCAAGATCCCGGGGACTCCAGAGGGAGTCCCGGCGATCGAGCAGGCGCTGTACGAGGGGATCAACGTCAACGTCACCCTGCTGTTCTCGGTGGCCGCGTACGAGAGCGTGGCCGAGGCATACATCAGCGCGCTGGAGCGGCGGCTGGGCGAGGGCCTGTCGTTGAACGTCAACTCGGTGGCGAGCTTCTTCGTCTCCCGCGTGGACACGCTGATCGACCGTCGCTTGGAGCAGCTCGGGCGCGCCGACCTGGCCGGGAAGGCGGCGCTGGCCAACGCGCGTGCGGCCTACCGGCGCTTTCTGGAGCTCTTCTCCGGCGGTCGTTGGGAGGGGCTTGTGCAGGCCGGCGCGGTCCCACAACGGCCGCTGTGGGCCTCGACCGGGACCAAGAACCCGCACTACCCCGACACGATGTACGTCGACGGGCTGGTCGGTGCGCACACGGTCAACACGATGCCGCTGCCGACGCTGCTCGCGGTCGCCGACCACGGCATCGTGAGTGGTCCGACGGCGGAGCATGATCCTTCCGACGATCTGGCGGCGCTGGCCGAGGCCGGCATCGACTTGGAGCAGGTCACCGACGAGTTGCTGGCCGACGGGGTGAAGCAGTTCGAGGAGGCGATGACCCGGCTGCTGGCGGGCGTCGAGGAACAGCGGGCGGCGGTGGTCACCGGCCAGCCGAGCCGGATCCAGGCCCGGCTCCCGCTGCTGTTGACCGCGCCGGTCGGCGATCGCGTGCGGCGCGCCGTGGCCGACAACGTGGCCCAGCGGGTGTGGCGCCGGGATGTGGCGTTGTGGGGCGAGCCGGGCACGCCTGAGATCGAGGACCGGCTGGGTTGGCTGACCGTATCCGAGCCGATGCTCGAGCACGCCGCCGACCTGGTTGGGTTCGCCGAGGAGTGCCGTGCCGCCGGGTTCACCGACGCCGTGCTGCTCGGGATGGGCGGGTCGTCGCTTGGGCCCGAGGTCATCCGGCGGTCGTTCGGGTCGATACCGGATGCACTGCGACTGCAGGTCCTCGACTCGACCCATCCGGATGAGGTGCTGCGCGTGCAGGAGTCCGTCGATCTCGAGCGGACGCTGTTCGTGGTGTCGTCCAAGTCGGGCTCGACGGTCGAGACGCTCTCGCATTACCGCTACTTCAAGGCGCTTTGTCGACCCGACCAGTTCGTGGTGGTGACCGACCCGGGCACTCCGCTGGAGCGGCTGGCCTCTGACGACGGGCTGCGCCGGTGCTTCCTGAACCCGCCCGACATCGGCGGGCGGTACTCGGTGCTGTCGTACTTCGGGCTCCTGCCCGCCGCGATCATGGGCGTGAACATCGAGGCGCTGCTTCACCGCTGCCAGGTGGCCGAACAGATGTGCGCCCACTACGACTCGAGCGAGTCCAACTCGGGTTTGTGGTTCGGCGCCACGATCGGTGAGCTGGCGCGCCAGGGCCGCGACAAGCTGACGTTCGTGATCTCCTCGCCGATCGAGAGCTTCGGGTTGTGGGCCGAGCAGCTCGTGGCCGAGTCGACCGGCAAGCAGGGACGCGGGATCCTGCCCGTGGTCGACGAGCCGCTGAGCGATTCGGTCGACGTGTACGGCGACGATCGAGTGTTCGTCTACCGGCGCAACCCGCAGCAGCCCGAGGAGCGCCTCGACGCCATGGTCGAGCAGCTCGCCGCAGCCGGCCATCCCACGATCACGCTGCCGGCGCACGGTCCGGCGGACCTCGGGCGCATCTTCTTCCTGACCGAGTTCGCGGTCGCGGTGGCCGGGTGGGTGCTCGAGATCAATCCGTTCGACCAGCCCAACGTGCAGGAGGCCAAGGACAACACGGCGCGCGTCCTGGAGTCCGGCGGTGCGGCGGCTTCTGGTGGCCGTTCCGGGTCTGCCGGCGACGATGCTCTGCGGGCGCTGATGGGCGACCTGCGCCCGCCGGGGTATGTGGCGATCCTCGGGTACGTCGCGCCGTCTTCTGCGGTGGACGAGGCGGTGGGCGAGCTGCGTGCGGCGATCCGCTCCGCCACCGGCGCGGCCACGACGTTCGGCTACGGGCCGCGCTACCTGCACTCCACCGGGCAGCTGCACAAGGGCGGCCCTTCGACGGGACGCTTCCTGCAGATCGTCAGCGCGGCCCAGCGAGATGCCGAGATTCCAGGTGCGGGGTATTCGTTCGGGACGCTGATCGGCGCCCAGGCGGCCGGCGATCTGGAGACGCTGCGCTCGCACGGGCTGCCGGCCGAGCGGGTAGAGGTGGAGGGAGACGCCGCTGAGGGCATCCGAGCCCTGACCGAGCGGATTACCGCGATCCTTCAGGAGAGCTGAATCGATGCAGAGCGCAGCCGTAGCCACCGAGGTCGAGCAGGACAACCCGCTGATCGAGGGCCTCGAGCGCCTCCCGGTCCGGCCCACCTCGCTGGTGATCTTCGGGGCGACGGGCGATCTCGCCCACCGCAAGCTGCTCCCGGCGCTGTACAACCTGGCCCACGAGGGAGCGCTGCCCGAGCGCTTCGAGCTGATCGGGGTGTCGCGCAGCGAAATGACCGACGACGAGTTCCGCGACATGGCGCGTGAATCGATCGAGCGGTTCTCTCGGCGGCGACCCGATGCGAATGTGCTGAACGGATTGCTGGGGGAAATGCGCTACGTGCCGGGGGCCTTTGCCGACGACGGGGTCTATGGCCAGCTCGGCGACGTGCTGCGTGAGTTCGACGAGCGCGCCGGCGACCCGCTCAACCGCGTCTTCTACCTATCGACTGCCCCGCAGTTCTTCCCGGTGATTGCCGGCAAGCTCGGCGCGGCTGGGCTATCGCAGTGCGAGCGCGCCCAGACGCGGATCGTGATCGAGAAGCCGTTCGGTTACGACCTCGCGTCGGCGCAACAGCTGAACACCGAGGTGCTCGAGGTGTTCGACGAATCCCAGGTGTTCCGGATCGACCACTACCTCGGTAAGGAGACGGTCCAGAACCTGATGGCGCTGCGGTTTGCCAACGCGCTCTTCGAGCCGGTCTGGAATCGCAACTTCATCGACCACGTCCAGATCACCGCGGCTGAGGACATCGGCATCGGCGGACGCGCCGGCTATTACGAGGGTGCGGGCGCGTTGCGCGACCTGGTCCAGAACCACATGATGCAGCTCCTCGCGCTGCTGACCATGGAGCCGCCCAGCGCGTTCGACGCCGACCGCGTGCGCGACGAGAAGCTCAAGGTGCTGGAAGCGATGGTGCCGCCCTCTCCGGGCGATGTGCCGTCGATAACGGTCAGAGCGCAATATGGCGCGGGAACGGTGGGGGGCAAGCGCGTGTCCGGCTACCTCGAGGAGGAGGGAGTCGATCCTCATTCGCGGACCGAGACCTATGCGGCGCTGCGCCTGACCGTGTCCAACTGGCGCTGGGCCGGCGTACCGATTTACCTGCGCACCGGCAAGCAGCTGGCGCGCAAGGTCACGGAGATCGTGGTCACACTCAAGCCGGTGCCCCACCTGGCCTTCAAGAACATCGGGTCGGTGGGTGTGCAGCCCAACCAGATCATCCTGACCGTGCAGCCCGACGAGGGCGTGTCGGTCTCGCTGGGGGCGAAGATCCCCGGCGCCACGATGCGGATCCGTCCGGTGAACATGGAGTTCCGCTATGGAACCTCGTTCATGTCGGAGTCCCCCGAAGCGTACGAGCGGTTGATCCTCGACGCGATGCGCGGCGACGCAACGTTGTTCACCCGCGGCGACGAGATCATCGCGCTGTGGGGGATCATCGATCCGATCCTCCAGGGATGGCACGCGGACACGGAGTCGCCGATCCCGCAGTATCCGGCAGGGTCCGCGGGACCGGCCGAAGCCGATGCCCTGCTCGACGGCAACCGCAGGTGGCGGCGGCTGTGAGCGAAGACGTCTGGTCGGCGCAGGACACGAACCCAGACGCGATCGAGGCGGCGTTGCGCGAGTTGCTGCGTGAGCGCCACGCCGCCAACCAGGGGCTCGCGCCGGCGCGGGTGCTCAACCTGATCGTCGTCGTGGATCGCTCCTGGAAAGGCGAGATCGCCAACCGGCTGGAGCGCGTCGGGCGCTACCACGCCTCGCGCACGATCCTGTGTGCGGTCGAGGACGGGCGCGAGACGCTCGATGCGTACGCGATGATGAGTTACGACGAGCGCGCGGGGATCGGCGTTATGCGCGAGCAGGTCGAGGTCGACATGGGGCCCGAGCATCTCACCGCGCTCGCGACGATCGTCGATCCGATCGTGATTGCCGAGATTCCCACTGTCCTCTGGTCTCCCCATGGCCACGACGAAGCGGTTGAGGCATTGGCCGGGATGACCGACGTGATCCTCGTCGACTCAGACGATGCGCCCGAGCCTGCCGCTGGGCTCGAGCACGCCGAGCAGGAACTGGGTTCGGCGTACGTCGTCGACCTGGCCTGGCTGCGCACGACGCCGTGGCGCGAGCGCCTGGCGGCCAGCTTCGATACCCCGGGGCGACGTGCCATGCTCGCGGCCGTGGACGGGTTCACCGTCCGCCACCACGCGAACTCGACGGCGAGCGCGCTGCTCTTGGCGGGATGGATCTCGTCGCGCCTGCACTGGGACATCCGTCCGCTCGAGTCGGTCAACGGGTCGGGTCTGCGCGGCCGCGCCTACACGGGCAGCCCGCGGTACGTCGACATTCGCCTGCAACCATTCGAGCAGGACGTGCCGGGCCTGGCGGGCGTCACGGTCGCCTGGCGGGCCGGATCCACACTGTCGCTGGACCGGTCCCAGGGCGGGCTGCGCGCGTGTGAATACTCGCCGGACCGGGGCCAACAGAGCTGGCTGGTGCTGGGCGGCTCGCGTGGGGAGGGCGGCATCCTGGGTGAGGGAATCAGGCAGGCGCACCTGCGTGATCCCACCTACGCCCCCGCGCTCAGCGCGGCCAGGCACTTCTGCCCGGCCGAGGATTGACCTGCATGGCAGTTGAGATCGAGATCCTCGACGATCCCGCGCGCGCGTGTGCCGCGATGCTCGTCGGCATCGCCGCCGGGAGAGGACACATCGTGCTCACCGGCGGATCGACGCCCCGGGCCGCGTACGGTGAGTTCGTCGAGGCGGTTCAGACCGTGGGCATCGACGTGTCCGGGTGCGTGATGTGGCTCAGCGACGAGCGGTGCGTGCCGCCCGAGGACGAGCGCTCGAACTACCGCATGGTTCGCGAGTCGCTGCTCGAGCCGCTGGGTGATTTTGGTGGGCTGCCGACCGTGCACCGCATGCGCGGCGAGCTGGGACCGGATGACGCGGCCTCCGAGTACGAGCGGGAAGCTCCGCGCGGCCGGACCGCCCCGCTTTGACCTGGTGCTGGTGGGCATCGGGCCCGACGGTCATCTCGCCTCGATGTTCCCCGACCAGGGGTCGCTGTCCGAGCGGTCACGGCTGGTCGTGGGCGTGCCCGAGGCCGGGCTCGAGCCGTTCGTGTCGCGCGTGACCCTGACCTTCCCCGCGCTCGTTAATGCGCGCCAGGTCGTGTTCCTGGCCACCGGCGAGTCCAAGGCCGAGGCGGTCGCGGCGGCGTTCGGTCCGGAGGCCAAGCCCGACCCGCACATTCCCTCCTCGCTGCTGCCGCCGCTGGCCAAAGAGGTCAAGGTGCTTCTCGACCGGGACGCCGGTCGCCTCGTGACGTCGGTGGCGCAGCGCGCATGAGCTCGGTCATCGGCGTCGACCTCGGCGGGACCAAGGTGGTCGTGGCCTGCATGCGCGGGCGCAAGATCGGCGAGTCGCTGCTCGAGGCGACCGACCGGTCCGCCAGCGGAGCGCTGATCGACCAGCTCGTGGCGATGGTCGGCCGGATCCGGCCCGATGACCTCGACGCGGTCGGCATCGGCGTCCCTTCGGTGGTCGAGTTCGCGACCGGTCGCGTGGTGTCGTCGGTCAACATCCCGCTCGTCGATGTGCCGCTGCGCAAGGTGCTCGGCGAGCGCCTCGGCGTGCCCGTGTTCGTCGACAACGACGCCACCGTGGCTGCCTTGGCCGAGGCCCACGACTCCGACCTCCGGCTGGTCGCGCGCAACCTGGTGATGCTCACGGTCGGAACCGGCGTGGGCGGCGGGATCGTCCTCGGCGGACGGATCTACCGCGGCGCCACGGGGGGCGCCGGCGAGTTCGGCCACACGATCGTCGGCCTCGGGGTGGACGGGTCTGCGCGCGTGCCGTCGCCTGGCCCCCACTTTCCCCAGATTGGATCGCTCGAGTACGCGGCGGCCGGCCACGCGCTCGACCGCCTGGTCGCGCAGGCCGCCGACGAGCATCCGGACTCGGCGCTGGGGAAGTTGCGCGGCGAGGATAAGCCGGTGCTGGGGGCCGAGGCGGTCGAGGCCGCCCAAGCCGGCGACGAGGTGGCGGCACGGATCGTGGAGATCTGGGCCGAGCGGGTCGGCATCGGGATCGCCAACGCGATCAACACCTTCGATCCCGAGGAGGTGGTGATCGGCGGCGGAGCGGCACGCGCCGGGGAGTTGCTGCTCGAGCCGGCGCGCCGCGTGGCGCTCGGATACGTGGTGCCCGGGCTCGGTCCGGGGACCAACATCCGTCTGGCCTGGCACGGCGTACGCGCCGGCGTCCTGGGCGCCGCGCTGCTGGCGGCCCAGGAGGTCGAAGCGGGCGCCGGCCGCAACGCCGATGCCGGCTCGGGACATGTCGCGGATGCCGGCTCCGAGCATGTCGCGGATGCCGGCGAACACGGATCGACGGCCGCGGTCCGGTCGAACTCCGGGTCAGCGACCACAGAGCCTTTGACAGCCCACGAGGAAGCGAGCGGGTCATGACCAAGCGAGTCATCGAGTGCAACATCTGCGGCGAGCCGCTGTCGGCGGCGACCGACGAGGAACTGCTCCGGCAGGTGCAACGGCACCTCGAGGCCGAGCATCCGGACGCCGCACTGGACGAGGCCCAGGCGCGGGAGATGATCACGCAAGAGGCCTACGACGCCGGGGACGCCTGACGCGCCGGCGGGTCGCGCGGGCGGTTCTGGGATCAGGGTCAGGGCATGGCGATCGTCCTCGTCCGGCACGGTGAGACCGAGTGGAGTCGGAGCGGCCAGCACACCAGTCGCACCGATCTCCCCCTGCTCGAGGAGGGCCGGGCGCGCGCGGAGGCTCTCGGGCCGATCCTGGCGCGTTGGAATTTCTCGCTGGTCCTGACCAGTCCGCTGCGCCGCGCGCGCGAAACCTGTGAGCTGGCCGGGTTCGCCGACCGGGCTGAGATCTGCGAGGACCTGCGCGAATGGGACTACGGCGACTACGAGGGTCTGACTACGCCAGAGATCCGCGAGGAGCGGCCGGGGTGGTTCCTGTGGCGGGACGGCTGCCCGAACGGCGAGCAGCCTGACGAGGTGGGGGCGCGCGCCGACCAGGCCCTGGACCGGTTGCGCTCGGCCGACGGCGACGCGCTGGCCTTCGCCCACGGTCACATCTTCCGGGTGGTGGCGGCGCGCTGGATCGAGCTGCCGGCGCCCGGTGGCGCGCGGCTCGCGTTGAAGGCCGGCGCGGTGTGCGAGCTTGGGTTCGAGCGCGATACGCAGGTGATCGCGCTGTGGAACGAGACGCCGCGGTAGCGGTCGGGCTCTGAGTCCGGGTCGTTCGGGGCCCGGCGCGGAATACCGGCCTGCCTCCTGTCCGGCCGGGGATACCCGCCCCCTCCTCGTGCCGGGGATACCCGCCCCGCCCTCCTCGCCGCGGGGGATACCCGCCCCTCTCCTCGGCCGGGGGATACCCGCCCCCCTCCTCGCCGCGGGGGATACCCGCCCCTCTCCTCGCCGCGGGGTCGCAGGCCGTGACGTTTGTCACCCTCGATTTCGGCCGCGCGCCACTTACGCGAGACGCGGGGTCCGCCTAGTCTGATTGGCATGAAAACGAGCAACACACAGACAGATGGACTCGCCATCGAGGTGCGCGATCTGCGCAGGTCCTACGGCGAGGTCGAGGCTGTGGGCGGGGTGAGCTTCGAGGTGGCGCGGGGCGAGGTGTTCTGTCTGCTCGGGCCCAACGGCGCCGGCAAGACCACCACCGTCGAGATCCTCGAGGGCTACCGCGAGCGCACAGCGGGAGAGGCCCGGGTGCTGGGCATGGATCCGGCGCACGGCCAGCGCGAGCTGCGCGAGCGCGTCGGGATCGTGCTCCAGGAGTCAGGCGTGCAGACCGACCTGACCGTGGCCGAGTTGATCGAGATGTACGGGCGCTACTACTCTCGCCGCCGCCCGGTCGACGAGCTGATCGAGCTGGTCGAGCTGGGGGAGAAGCGGGATGTGCGCGCGCGGAGCCTGTCCGGCGGCCAGCGGCGCCGGCTCGATCTCGCGCTCGGGCTGGTCGGCGATCCCGACCTGCTGTTCCTCGACGAGCCCACCACCGGGTTCGATCCTGGGGCGCGACGTCACGCCTGGTCGACGATCCGCTCGCTGTGCGATCTCGGCAAGACGGTCTTCCTGACCACTCACTACATGGACGAGGCCCAGCACCTGGCCGATCGCGTCGCCGTGATCAACGCCGGGCAGATCATCGCGATGGGGCGGCCGGAGGACATCGGGGGCCGCGACCTGCGGCCGGCCGAGATCCGCTTCTCGCTCCCCGACGCCTGGTCCCTGGGCGATCTGCCCGACGTCCCGTGCGAGACGCGCAGTCTCGAAGGCGATCGGGTGCTCGTGCTGACCAAGGAGCCGGTGGTGGCCGCACAGCGGATCACCACGTGGGCTCTCGACCACGATGTCGACCTCGGCCACTTCTCGGTCAGCCAGCCGACGCTCGAGGACATCTACCTCGAGCTCACCCGCTCCGTGGAGGAGAATGACAAAGCCGAGGAGGTAGTTCGATGAGCGCGGTTGCCACATCTTCGCTGAAGCGCGACATCGGCTTGGTCGCCTGGCAGATCCGCTATGAGCAGCGCGCCTACTGGCGCAATCGGGGCCGCGGGATCTTCACGTTCGCGTTCCCGTTGATGTTCCTGGTGATCTTCGCCTCGCTCAACAAGGGGGCACACATCAGCAGCCTCGGTGGGATCCCCTACGACGACTTCTTCGTCCCGGGCATCCTGGCCTACGGCCTGATCGCCACCACGTACGTGAACATGGCGATCAGTACCGCGATCCTCCGCGACCAGGGGGTGCTGAAGAGGATGCAGGGCACGCCGCTACCGCGCTGGGCGTACATCGCGGCGCGAATCGGCTCGACCGTGGTGATCGTGCTGGCCATGACCGCGCTCACGCTGGCGCTCGGCGCGATCGCCTACGGCGTCCACATCCGGCCATCGACGCTGCCCGGACTGATTCTCACCTTGGTGCTGGGCACCGCGGCGTTCACGACGCTCGGGATCGGGATCACGCGGTTCATCCCGAACGCCGAGGCGGCTCCGGTAGTGATCAACCTCACGATCCTGCCCTTGACGTTCATCTCGAGCATCTGGTTCCCGGCCACCGGGATGCCCACGGCGCTGATCGACATCGCGAAGTTCTTCCCGATCCGGCCGCTGGCCGACGGCCTGGAGTACGCGTTCAACCCGTTCACGCGGGGCGCGGGCTTCAACGCACAGGATCTCCGGACGCTGGCGATCTGGACGGTGGTCGGGATCTTCCTCATGATCCGGTTCCTGCGCCGGCCGCAGGGCGAGGTCGTATGAGCCTCGCCTCCTCGGACGAATGTGACCGGCCGGACGAGAGTCCGGCCGGTCGCCGTTGGGGTCCGTTCCTGACCAGCAGCCTTTTCTTCCGCCGCTCGCCGGGCGGAGTCCGCACGGGCGCCGCGTTGATCTGGCTGGCCTTCATCGTGTTCCCGCTGGTCGACGCGATCGGCAAGCACGAGCCCGTGGTGCGGCACGGGCTGGTCATCGGCGGCGCCGCCCTGTTCGTGGCCGCCTACGTGAGCATGGTCATGACCTGGCGCGCCGCGCGGTCCCGCCGCCTTCCCGTGGCGCTGTTCGGCGTGCTCCTGGCCGTGGCCTGCGTGCTCACCCTGGCCCAGTCGTCCTCGTGGGGCTTCCTGTTCACCTACTGCGCCGCCTGCGCCGCGCTCGTCGCGCCCGAGGGCGTCGGCTTCTACGCCGTCGCGCTGTGCTCCGTACTCGCCGGTGTCACCTCAGCCATCGCCGGCGCCGGCGGCGGGACCGTCGTCAGCTACATGGCCAGCTCGGCTGGGATCGGCTTGTTGATGCTCGTGATGCGCGACCTGCGCCTGCGAAACCAGCAGCTGAGCAAGGCCCGCGCCGAGCTCGCCGAGATGGCCGTCGCCCAGGAGCGCGAGCGCTTCGCCCGTGACCTGCACGACCTGCTCGGCCACTCCCTCTCGGTGATCGCCCTCAAGGCCGAGCTCGCCGGACGCATGCTCGCCGACCGCCCCGACGACGCGGCGCGCGAGGTCGCCGAACTGGAGCAGGTAGCACGCACGGCCCTCGGCGAGGTCCGCGACGCGGTCAGCGGCTACCGCCAGCCCACCCTCGAGGGCGAGCTCGCCGGCGCCCGCATGGCCCTGTCCGCCGCCGGGATCGAGGCCGACGTCCAGCAGACGCACGTGGCGCTCGACCCCGCCGTCGAGGCGGTCCTGGCCTGGACGGTCCGTGAAGGCGCCACCAACGTCATCCGCCACAGCGGCGCGCGGCACTGCACGCTACGGATCACCGCGAGCCTGACCGACGCCGGCATCGAGGTGATCGACGACGGGGTGGGGGAGGCGCGCGTGAACGGCGGTGACGGCGGCGGTGGCGACGGCGACGTCTTGCGGACGGACCGGGCGCAGGCGGACACGGCCCCGGCGGTGAGCGCTTCGTCGGACGTGGCGCTGGCGGGCGGCATCCCGGCGGACATAGCGCGGGCGGGCAGCGCAGGAACCCGTAGCGCCAACGGCGCGCCGTACCGCGCCGGCCTCGCAAACCGAGGCGGCGGGGGCGGCCACGGCATCGCCGGCCTGGCCGAGCGGGCCCGCCTCGTGAACGGAACGATCGAGGCCGGCGCCCTCGCCGGCGGCGGCTACCGGTTGGCGGTCACCATCCCGGTCTCGCACGCGTGATCCGCGTGCTCCTAGCCGAGGACCAGACCATGGTCCGCGGAGCCTTGGCCAGCCTGCTCAACCTCGAGCCGGACATCGAGGTGGTGGCCCAGGTCTCGCGGGGCGACGAGGTCCTCGCGATGGCGGCCGCCTCGATCCCCGACGTCGCCCTGCTCGACATCGAGATGCCCGGCCGGACCGGTCTGGACGCCGCCGACGAGCTGTCGCGAGCGCTGCCCGACTGCCGGATATTGATCTTGACCACGTTCGGGCGTCCGGGCTACCTGCGCCGTGCGATGGAGGGGGGAGCGGCCGGATTCCTCCTCAAGGACGCTCCCGCCAGCGAACTCGCGTCCGCGATCCGCCGAGCGGTCGCCGGCGAGCGCGTCGTCGACCCAGGGCTCGCGGCAGCGGCGCTCAGCGAGGGCGACAGTCCGCTCACACCACGGGAGCACGAGGTCCTGCTCGCGTCCCGTGAGCACGCCACCGTCGCCGACCTCGCCAAGGTCCTATACCTCTCCCCGGGCACCGTCCGCAACCACCTCTCCTCGGCGATGCAGAAGCTCGACGCCCGCAACCGGGCGGAGGCCGTGCGTATCGCTGAGGAGAAGGGTTGGCTCTAGGCCGCCGGCCGGCTCGCGAAGCCACCGCGACTGTGCAAGTGACGTGAGCCCAGCACGCCGATGCGGCTGAGAGGACTCGAACCTCCACGTCCCGAAGAACACAGGCACCTGAAGCCTGCGCGTCTACCAATTCCGCCACAGCCGCGGGAGGGAAGAACTTAGCAGGGCTGAGCCGGCGGAGTGGGACAGAGTAGATCGAACACATGTTCGTATACTATGAGCACCACCGGACGGAAAAGCCTGGAAACGCTGCGTTTCGTCGAACGCCAGTGGCCGGCCCGCCCGGCGAACGCCCCGCTGGTCTGGCGCTGCCGAAGCTCCGCCGCGTCACCGCTCGCGGGCGACGATGCACGGGAGATCTCGCACCCCGTGGCGGCCGCCGCGCGCTAGTGCGTGCGCGGCACGAACCACGTCACACACGCGATAGCCTTGCCCGCTACGCTCAGTCAGTCGCCTGTCGACGTCCCACTCGCCGCTATCGTCTAGGGGACTAGGACGCCGCCCTCTCACGGCGGAAACCCGGGTTCGAATCCCGGTAGCGGTACTGCTGTTTTGCCTGCAAACCGCGATGTTCGGGTCAGCAAAACCGGGGTCCGGGGGCAGATTTGGGGGCAGGCTGCAAGAAATCGCGCCGTCGCCGGCGTCGTGATTCGAGTTCGGCGCACCCGAATCTCAGGCTCGTAAGGGCGCCAGTCATCGGCTTCGAGCCATGGTCAACGAGCGGGTCCTCGGGGTCGGCCGGCGCGTCGGTGGTCTGCTCGGCCGCGTCGGGCTGCGTGTCCACGCGGACCTCGGGGAGGTAATGCGCGGTCATGCGTCGTTGTCGGATGGTGACGCGCGCGCGGCGTTCCTGCAAACGTTGAGGCCGATCGTCGACGTCCGCGGCCAGCGGGTCGACGCGATCGATCGCATGTACCTCGCCCAGTCAATCCCGTTCATGATCGTGTGGGGGGAACGCGACCCGATCATCCCGGTCGCGCATTGGCGCGCGGCCCACGAGCTCGTCCCCGGCAGCCGGCTGGAGGTGTTTCCCGGCGCGGGACACTTCCCGCACCTCGACGATCCGCTTCGATTCATCCGCGTGATGATCGATTTCGTCGAGACCAACCCCCGGCGCGAGTTGATGCCGGGCGCTGGCGCGAGCTACTACGCGGCGGCTCCCCCTAGCCTCGATCCGCCGGTAAGGGTGTAGCCGCGGCGCCTGGGAACGTCCTCCCGGGCCGTGAGAATCGGGATTTCCGAGGTCTCGAAATCACGATCCAGGAGGACACCCAGTTGGTGAAGCCAAAGGCTCGGTTGGAAACGGTAGAAGTCTCGGCGGACGGCGAGGGTTTGGTTTCGCACGCGGGGATCGCGCTGCTGTCCGAGTTGGCCGATCGGTCCGGGTTGACCGGCGCGTTGTCTGATGCGCTCGCTGTCACGCGGGAGCGGCGCTCGGCGCATGAGCCCGGCCGGGTGCTCGTCGAGGTGGTGGTGATGCTCGCTGATGGCGGCGACTGCGTCACCGACCTTGATGCGTATCGGGGGCAGGAGCGGCTGTTCGGGGCCAGAGCGTCGGAGACCACGACGCATCGGGTGCTGAAGTCGATCGACGAGCCGTTGCTCGCCACGGTCCGCGCTGCTCGGGCGCGGGCACGCGCGCGTGTGTGGGACGCGGGCGCGCGTCCGGGGACGATCACGTTCAACATCGACGCGACCTTGCTGACCGCGCATTCCGAGAAGGAGCGGGCGGCGGGGAACTACAAGCATGGGTACGGGTTTCATCCGATCGGCTGCTGGCTGGATGAGACCGGCGAGCCGCTGGCGGCGATCCTCAGGCCCGGGAACGCGGGCTCCAACACGGCCGAGGATCACTTCACCGTGCTCGGCCTCGCGCTCGCGCAGATCCCTGCCCAGGATCTGGAGCGGGAGATGCTGGTCCGGACCGATATCGGCGGGTGCACACACGCGTTCACCGCCGACTGCCGAGAGGCCGGGATCCGCTTCTCGGTCGGCTACGAACTGACCGACACGGTCCGCACGGCGATCCTCGACATGCCCGAGGCCCAGTGGGTGCAGGCGATCGACGCCGACGGCGCCGAGCGCGACGGCGCCTGGGTCGCAGAGTTAACCGACCGTGTGGACCTCTCCGCCTGGCCGGAGGGCTCGCGGTTGATCTGCCGGCGCGAGCGGCCGCACCCGGGCGCGCAATTTCAGATCTTCGATGAGCACGGCTACCGGCATACGTGCTTCCTGACCGACCAGCACGGCGAGAACATCGCTGCCCTGGAGGTCCGTCACCGCGGCCGCGCCCGCGTCGAGGACAGCATTCGCGCCAGCAACGACACCGGCATGCGCAACCTCCCGCACTACGCCTTCGAGCACAACCAGACCTGGCTGGAACTCTCGCTGATCGCCCAAGACCTCCTCTGCTGGACACGGCTGGTGTGCCTGACCGGCGACCTCGCTCGCGCGGAGCCGAAGCGGCTGCGGCACTGCCTGCTGCACACCGCCGGGAAAGTCGTCCGTCACAGCCGCCGCACACAGCTCAAGCTCGACCGCGACTGGCCCTGGTCCCAGGCGCTCGCGGCCGCGTTTCACCGACTGCGCGCGACCCCTCAGCTCTGCTGAGCGCCAGCGGCGCAAGCAACGGGCCCGACGACGACTCCGAGCAGCCCCCCCAGCGTCGGCCTGCCCGGAAACGACCCCACATCATCCTCGCAACCAGCCGCGGCTCGCTACCCACTCGCGAGCGCCGACCAACGGCCCGCCACCACGACCTGTCACACCCAAACGACCCCGCGACGGTCACCTCCGCGCCGATAACGGCGCTTCGAGGCTAGCTCGACGTCCCCGCCCGGAGGCGGTTGCGCGGCCCGCCGACGGCGTCGGATCGGAGTTGGCCCGTCGATTCGGTCGGCGCGATAGCAGACGGCAGGACGCGCCCGGAAATGTCGCTTAGTCCTGGTGAAGCAGCAGCGAGGTCGCCGTCAACGCTACTGCTGCCAGCGGTTTGATTGCAGACCTCGCTGACCCGTCGGTCACGCCACGCCGGGGCTGCTTCTCCTAGGCGAGACCAGCGCGGTCACGGTTGTGAGTGAAGCTGGGATCCTTATGCGAGAGACGTGCACCCGTTCCTCGTCGAGCCTGGACCGATCGCGTTCGCCCACCGAGGTGGTGCCGGTGAGGCGCCCGAGAACACCCTAGCGGCGTTCGAGATCGCAGTAGCTCTTGGATACAGGTACCTCGAGACCGATGTTCATCTCACGCGCGACGGCATCCTGGTCGCGTTTCATGACGAGCGCCTCGACAGGGTCACGGATCGCACCGGCGCGATCGCCGAACTCGGCATCGCCGAGGTGGAAGCCGCCGACGCCGGTCACACGTTCTCTCCCGATCGTGGGCGGACGTTCCCGTTCCGCGCGTGCGGGATTCGCGTTCCGCGGCTCGAAGCGATCCTTGCGCGCTGGGCCGACGCCCGCGTCAACATCGACCCCAAGTCGGATGCATGCGTGGGGCCCCTTGCGGTGCTTCTAGACCGAGTCGGCGCCTGGGAGCGCGTGTGCATTGGATCCTTCTCCGACCGCCGCCTGGCTCGGATTCGCGCACTCGGCCGCGGGCGGGCGTGCACCTCGATGGGGCCTCGAGCGGTTGCATTGGCCCGCCTGACCGCAGCGAGCGGCCTGATGCGTCGGGTTGGCGCCGACTGCATCCAGGTGCCTATCAGCCGAGGGCCGATTCCAATCGTGACACAGCGGTTCATCGCGGCCGCGCACCGAGCGGGCCTGCCGGTGCACGTATGGACGATCAACGAGGAGACGACGATCAACCAACTCCTCGATCTTGAGGTAGACGGCATCATGACCGATCGCCTTCGCCTTCTCAGGGACGTCCTGACACGCCGCGGCCTCGCACTCACCGACGGATCCGCCTAGCGCGGAGCATCCACCCCTCCGAACGCCGGGACCGTGCCGCGGCCACCACTGGGCTGCATACCGTGATCCCGATCGTGTAGCTCCGAGCCTCGTGGTCTGCGTCGAGCTCGCCCCCGCGTCCAGTGACCGAATGCCAATCGGCCGTTGGCAACGCGGCCGGCAGCGCGTCGACCGGACTCGCCTGAGCGCTCGAGTGAGTGTCTCCTAGCCTCAGCAGCGAAAGACCTATTCTGAAGTCAATACACGCTCAGCACTCGAGGGCTCACCGCGGACGCCTACCCTTGTCGGGAGGCGGCCAACGGCTCGGTCTGGCGGAGCAGTATCAACAGGAATCCGGATCTCCGGATAGGCAGGGGAACACAAGGGCCGATGGTGGCGGTCGCCCTGCTGCTGGCCGGATTGATAATCGTCCTCGTCACGGTGCTGCTGAGCTGCGTTTGACATGGCTGCATAGCCGCCGGAGCGAGCCGCGACGCTCCACCACCGAGGCGCGGGCCCGCGAGAACGCCACACCCCTGACAACGGCGATCTTGGCATCCGGACCGTCGCAAGCGCACGGGCCGCTGACTCTCAGTGGACGGGAGCAGCCCGCGCGAGACGGCTCGAACCGCTTGACGTCTCCCTCTCCAAGCACGGACGTCGTCAGGGCCTGCGATCGCTTTCACCGCGGCTCCGGCCTTTGGCCTGCGACTGCTTCGGCGACCAGACGCAACTCGTGGGACCGGAGGGTGCTTGCTCGTCGGCGGCAACAATCGGGCGGGCCCGGCAATGACGTTCGGTCGCCATTGCGATGACGCGCTACTCGCCGTCTCCGAGGCCAAAGCGATAGTCCGGGTCGTCTAGCCCGGACGCCCGAGGGACGATTCGGACACCCGCGCCTCCGAGCCAGACGGCTCCTATGAGCTGAGAACAGTCACGCCGGCCACTGACGGCGCGTGGCTGAGCCTGTCCGGGAGCGGCCGCGCTCCACGGCAGCATCGGCGTCAAGATCATGGCCGCTTTAACGAGAGACGAGTCGTCCGGCGCGGCCGTCTCCCCAGCGGCGACCTCTGAGACGTGCTTGCCGCCTCGTGCGCCTTGGCTTGCACTCCCGCCGGCATTGGATGCGGCGCTCAGCGAGACACGACCGGGCCTGGTACTGCGCCGGAGCCAAAACGGGGACATGAGGGACACCCGCTTCGTCGGGGGCCATCGGTGACGCTTGATGGCAGCCACATTAAAATGAGCGCCGCGTCGTCCGGACATTGCGCCAGCCTCGTCACGGGGTTGTCCGGCGGAGCTTGGACTACGGCTTGTGAGTATCCCGCAGCTGGTCGAGCAGCGCGTGCGCGTGGTCCGCGCCCGGACGATCGCCCTTGGCGGTGAACAGGTCGAGCGCTGCGTTTGCCTCTGAGGTCGCCTCTTTGGATCGTTCGAGTCCTGATAGGACCCGAGCGAGGTCGAGCTTCGTATTAGCTTGGTCGACGACGTCGTCGGTCCGGGACGCGCAGTCCATGGCGCGCCGCGCCCAGCGCTCAGCCGCCTCGCCGTCTCCATGGGAGAGCGCGAGCGCGGCACGAACTCCGTGCGTTAGGACGAAGTTGACGATGTCGTCCTCGTCGCCAAGCTCTTCCGCGAGTTCGATTGCGGTCCGGGCGGAGTCGTGGTGCCCCAGCAGCACATGGGCTTTCGCGAGCAACGCCTGCGTGGTTGAGCGGAAGGCACGGTCGCCGTGCTGCGCGAAGATCGTGTCGCTTCTTTGGAGGGCTGTGAGAGCGGCGGCCGGATCGCCCGCTGATAGCTCGATCATGCCTCGGGCCTGTTCGAGGCAGGCCGCCTCCTCGGGTAGTCCGAGCGCGCGGAACGCTTCGATCGCGCGCTGCGACAGCTGACGGGCGTCGCTGAAGCGCCCATCGAGCCGCGCGACCTCGCTGCGTCCCTGATCAATGCTCGCGGCGAGATAAGGGCCAGGCTGCTCATGCGCGATTGCCTCAAGCTGTTCGGCGATCGCCGAGGCTGTCTCGCGCCCGTACGTCAGCGCCCAGAGGTACCACTCAATTGCCCGTTCCCGTAATCCCTCGTCGTTTGCATTGCGCGCGTGTTGAGCCGCGAGGCGTGCCTGCGCGCGGGCGAGTGAAGCTAGCCCCTGATACCAATACCGATGAAACGCCACGACGTGTGCTCTTGCGAGGGAGCGTTCGTCGCCTGCGCGGCCGAAATACTCCAGGATCCCGGGAAGTTCAGCCTCGATCGTGGCTGTCGCGCTCGGCGGTCGTATGCGCAGCATCCATTCGAGCCGCGCGAGCTTGGCGAGCGCGCCTGCGTCGGAATGGTCCTCAGTCGCCGATAAGAGCTCGTCCGCGCGCGCGAGCTCTCCTACTTGGATCAGCTGCTCGACCAGATCCATCGCGATCTGGTCGTAGCGCGCGTCATCCGGTGGCGCGAGCGCTAGCGCACGTTGTAGGAGATTCTTGGCGGCAGGCGCATCGCTTCGCTCGCGCGCGCGCTGACCAGCCGCGTGCAGATGATCGGCGGCAGCGCGTGCAAGGGCTTGCTCTCCCGGCTGACCGAGGTCTTGGCGGTAGCGCACCGTCTGCTCGAGATGCCAGCCGGCGATCGCGTCGAGCTCGACCAGTTCGCGGACATTCTCCTCGAGCCAGCGCGCGAAGCGCTCATGCAGACGGCCACGTGTCGCCTTCGGCAGACCATCGTAGGCGGCGTCGCGGATCAGCATGTGGCGGAAGCGGAAGCCGTCGTCGCCCCCAATCGTCGGGGGGTGCGGGCGGATGAGCTCCTTGCGCACCAGCCCCGCGAGCCGCGAGTCGAGCTCTGTCTTGAGCCGCTCATCGCTCGCAAGCGCGCGCACCGCCAAGCGGTGAAAGACCTCGCCCTCGACCGCGCCGAGCTCCAAGACCTCGCGCTCCTCCACAGCGAGTCGCTCCAGCCGCGCGGCCAGCAGCGCCTGGATCGTCGGAGGCACCGCTGATGTGCCGGTCTCGCGCGCGAGCGCCGCCATCTCCTCCAAGAACAGCGGGTTGCCCTCGCTCGCGACGACAACCTGCGAGCGCGGCTCCGGATCGAGGCCGTCGCCGAGCAAGTCGAGCAACGACTCACAATCCCCGGTCGCGAGGGGCTCGAGCAGCACAGTCGTGGCGTTAAGCTTGCCGCCGCCCCAGCCGGGACGGTCCTCGAGCAGCTCCGGACGCGCCGCGCACAACAGCAAGATCGGCGTGCCGCGCGAGAGCTCAACGATGTGATCGAGAAGATCGAGCAGCATCGGCTCCCCCCACTGCAGGTCATCGATATGCAGGATCGTCGGCCGCTCCGTGGCGAGGGACTCGAGCAAGCGCCTGACCTCCAAGAACAGCTCCTCGCGCATCGCAGCACCGCCACTCCTGAGCCGCGTCAGCACCGGCTGAGCGGGCTCTCCGGCGGGTGTCAGCGCCTCGACCAGCGGCCAGAACGTGATCCCCTCGCCATAGTGAAGACAGCGACCGCTCAGCACCCACGCCCCGTCGCTGACGCCGGAAAACAGCTCTGCTATCAGCCGCGACTTGCCCACACCCGCCGCGCCCAAGAGGGTGAATAGGTGACAGCCTGCCTCTGCGACCGCCCGATCCCACGCCTCGCGCAACAGACGCAGCTCTCGCTCTCGCCCCACAAGCGGAACATCGAAGCGACGAGCGACACCAGGCGCATGCAGATCGACATCCAATAGCCGGAAAGCAGGCACCGGCTGCGACTTGCCCTTCAGGGCGAGTGGCTTCAGCGGCTCGACTTCTACCGCATCGCGCACGAGATGCAGGGTCTCCCGCCCGAGGAGGATCTCCCCGGGCTGCGCCGCTTGCTCCAACCGTGCGGCGATGTTCACCGCATCCCCGATCGCCAGATTCTCGCCGCCGCCCGCCAGCACGAGTCCCGTATTCACGCCGGTGCGGAATCGCAGTGCCACGCAAACCTCTTCCGCGATCGCCGGCCACCGCTCGCGGATCTCCGCGGCTGCACGCACGGCACGCAACGCGTCGTCCTCATGCACGCGCGGGATCCCGAACACCGCCATCACCGCATCGCCGATGAATTTCTCGACCGTCCCGCCGTGTCGTTCTATCGTCGCTCGGATCTCCGCGACGTAACGGTCCATCACGCCACGGAACACCTCAGGATCCAGATCATCGCCGACCGCGGTCGAACCAGTCACGTCGCTGAACAACACCGTCACAACCTTGCGGACCTGGCGGGTGGCAGCGAGTTCCGTCAACGGCAGCTCGCGATCGCCCACGATCCCGTTCTCGCCAGGCGGCCGGATCTCAGCGAGACCAGGGACTGCGACCGAAGCGCTGCAGCCAGGACTGGGCCAAGCGGGAGCACCGTCACCCGCCCGCGATGGAGCCGCTAACGATTGATCCTGGTTGAGGACGGCTGTTTGAAGGGTTTTCAGTTCAGATCCAGGCTCGAGGCCGAGCTCGCGAGTGAGGTGTGCGTGTGCGCGGTGATAGGCGTCCAACGCTTCCGCTTGCCTGCCTGAGCGGTACAGCGCGAGCATCAGCTGGGCAAGCAGGTGCTCACGGAACGGCTGCTCGCGCACGAGCGCGTCAAGCTCGCCAACCAACGCCGCATGCTGCCCGAGCGCAAGCTCGGCATCGATCCG
>CAWJDF010000011.1:0-408613 GCA_963841535.1 uncultured Solirubrobacterales bacterium
AGAACCTTGAAAAAGTCCTGGACTCCCAAATGACCAGAAATTCCCCGAACGGCGGAATAAGCAGATTCGCTCTCACTCGATTTCGGGTCATTGGCCCGGGCGTCAGTTCTTCAGGGGCCTTCTAGCGAACTTTTCTTGTCAGCCCATCGCAGCGGCCAGACGCTACCCGGCGGCTACCGTGTACCGCGGTGCCACAAGTGCCGAGCTGAAGCTGACGCGCTTGCCGCGGAGATCGCGCTCTCGGGAAAGCGGGGGCGATCCGGTCGAGAGCGCCTCGCAGCACCGCTGCACGCCGGGGTGGGCCCACACCTGCCTCCTTCTACGGACCGTGACGCGGGGGAGATCCCCGATGCGCGTGGGAGGCGGGCACCGTAGCGTGGAAGTGCCCCAGGTTAGAGAGAAAGGTGCCGTGATGAGTGCACAGCGTATGGGCAATGCCGACGCGGCCTGGTTGCATATGGACCGGCCGACGAACCTGATGGTCGTCAATGCGCTGCTCTTGTTCGATGAGCCCGTCGATGCCGACCGCGTTAGAGAGATCTTGCGATCGCGCTTTGTCGAGCCGTTCCCGCGGTTTCGCCAGCTGGTCATAGAGCCGCGTTTGGGGGTCGGGGTCCCGTCGTGGGAGGATGATCCGAACTTTGACCTCGATCTTCATGTCCACCACCTCGCGGTTCCGGCGCCGGGTGATAAGCGCGCGCTCGAGGCGCTGATCAGCGACCTGATCTCGAGTCCGCTGGATCGCGGCAAGCCGCTGTGGGATTGGTACCTCGTTGACGGCTTCGGCGCCGGGATGGCGATGGTCGTGCGTATCCACCACTGCATCGCCGATGGGATCGCGCTCTCGCGCGTGCTGCTGTCGCTGACCGATACGCACGCCGACGCC
The DNA here is from genome assembly GCA_963841535.1 of uncultured Solirubrobacterales bacterium. GTDB lineage: Bacteria > Actinomycetota > Thermoleophilia > Solirubrobacterales > Solirubrobacteraceae > Palsa-465. Next base: position 887 of record CAWJDF010000011.1, read on the forward strand.
GGGATCGCGCCTGCGCGCGATGGCGCCGGGCGGGGTCGGCTCGGGTCGATCGCCGCGCCGGTCAAGGCGGGCGCGCGGCTTGCCCAGGCGGGTGTCCACGAGGGCATCGAGATCCTCACCCATCCGAGCGCCGAGCTGCCGGCGCTGGCGTCGCGTGGGACGGCCGACGCGATGACGCTGGCGAAGCTGCTTTTGACCGGGTCTGACGCGAAGACCGTGCTGAGCGCCAAGCCCAGGGTCGCGCGCCGCGTGACGTGGTCTGAACGGATCCCGCTTGATGACCTCAAGGCGATCGGCCACGCGACCGGCACGACCGTCAACGACGTCCTGACCACGGCGATGACCGGCGCGTTGCGCCGCTACCTGCTTGGCCGCGACAGCCTCGTCGATGAGATCCGCACGATGGTTCCCTATAACCTGCGACCGCTCGACGAGCCGCTCCCGCGCGAGCTGGGTAACCGCTTCGGCCTCGTGTACCTCACGCTGCCCGTGGGGATCGCCGACCCAGCCGAGCGCCTCGCCGAGGTGCATCGCCGGATGGACGCGATCAAGCACTCACGTGAAGGCGGCCTCTCGTACGCGATCCTCGAAGCGGTCGGCCTGACCCCGCACCAGATCGAACAAAGCCTGCTCGACGTGTTCACGCAGAAGACCAGCGCGGTGTTGTCCAACACCCTGGGCCTGCGCGAGCCGGTCTATTTCGCGGGCAGCAAGATCGCCGGCGTGGTCCCGTGGGTCCCGGCCGCGGGAACGATCGGCATGGGCATCGACATGATGAGCTACAACGGCGCTGTGACCGTCAGCCTGCAGGTCGACGCCGGGCTCATCCCCGACCCCGAAACGATCATCGCCGACTACGAGCGCGAGGTCGAGACGCTCCGCCAACTCAAGCCCGCCAAGCCCGCCACGCGAGAAAAGCGCGCGACCGCCGCCCACCCGACCAAGCCCCCCACACGAGAAAAGCGCGCGACCGCCGCCCACCCGACCTAGCCCGCCACGCGAGAAAAGCGCGCGACCGCCGCCCACCCGACCTAGCCCGCCACGCGAGAAAAGCGCGCGACCGCCGCCCCGGCGGTCGCCCGGGCCAAGCGCCGCTCGGCCAGCGAGCCCGAGCGCGCCGCGCGCGAACACGCGCTCGCCCAGTTACGACGAGATCTCTGAGCGTGCCTACTTCATCTCGCTCCAAGAGGGAGGAGGAGACGATGTCGCCAACTGGCTGCGGGCCGAGCCACCGGCGCAGCACTTCTGGCTCGGCTCCAGATCGGCCTCAAGCAGAAGCCGAAGCTTGGGTCAGAGCAGCGCCGCGGACTGCTCGGCGTTCGTGAGAACGGCGGTCTGCGTTCGGTACGGCGCGGTACTCGGGTTGGCTGTCACAGACCTCCATCTGCGACGCCTCCCGTTGCGCGAATCCGAATCGCCAGGCGACGAGCGGGTGCCGTCGCCTCAACATTTGTATGGGCGCAGGTGCTCATCCTCGTCGCTTTGTTCCCCGCCGTCGGCATGGCCTCCCTGGTCGGCGCCCCATGCCCCCCGCGACTGGTCGGCCGGTGGTCCTGGAATAGCGCCTTCGCTATCGCGCGGTCACCTGCACTTCGGAGGAGACGGGTCAGGCCCTCGCGTCACGTATCCAAGCCCGGTACGCGTGCTCGTCGCCACCGGCAGGCCATTGCCCCAGTCGATCTCGAGCGACTCCTTGGTGCTCTTGAGCGCAGGCAGGAAAGCGACCGGCCTGAAGCTCGTCGTGCTGATCACCTCGCCCGAATCCCCGACGTACACAAAGCATCCGTCGCGGCCCATCTGAATCCAGCCAGACCCACCAGTCAACGGATGGACAAGCCTGATGTCCGCAATTCGCCTCGGCCTGCGCTGCGGCACACCGCTTACGTCGAAGACGTGCACGTAGCCGTTCGGAGAGTCCATCACCCACAGTTGCCGCTCGGTCGGCGTGAGCGAGATACCGTGACTCGGTGTCAAGGTCTGAACGATCGCCGGGAACCGGGGACCGAACCCGACGGTGAACAGGACACGGCCGGTAGTGATGCTACTCACCTCGAAGCCGAGATACCCGCTTGCCGTCGTGTATGCGATCGTTTCCCGCCCGTTGATCGTCGTTGGCCTGACGCCCGCCCTGAGCGGCCCGACACGCTTGATCACACGATCGGTCGCGGTGCTCGCCACCTCAAGCCACGGCCAGCCCACACCCGAGAGGTAGACGTGCTTACCATTCAACGAGACGATCGTCTCATGAGGGCCCAGGCCTCCATTGATCTTGCCGATCACGTTCCCTGACCGCGCAGCAATCACGTTCCAGACACCGTCGTGTGACAACTCACCATCGGGCATGTATATCCGGCGCCCGGCTGAATCTATTGCCATGTTGTCAACGCCGAAGTCATAGGACCGGTTGTACACCACCGAGCCGGTGAGGAGGTTGTAGGCAAGCAACCGTCCAATCGTCCCCGGCCCGCCAAACGCGCCATAGCTGACGTACAGCATCCGCGTGCGGGGGCTCGTCACGACCCCTCGAACGCCACTGACCCCTGGCAGCGGAACCCGCCGCACGAGCCGAAAGCCGTGGTCGATGTCGTACACATACATCGCCCCATCCGGGAACACGTACTCGTAATGGCGGACCGGCCCCAAGGACGGCAACGCAGCCCGGGGATCCTGTTGCTTTCGCCCGCCCGTCGCGACGCGGGCGTGCGCCGTTGCGTGCATGCCCGCCGAGCTGGACCCGCATCCCGCGAGGGCACAGACGAAGCCGACGGCCGCCGCGACCACGGCGCCGTGACGAGGCTCAATGGTCCCGTAACGTCGGGTCCACATCCTCAACGATGATAAGGAGGTGCCGGCGCCCCAAACACAGGTGTTCGTGAGGGATCTGTCATGAAGGGTGAGACTCGCGCTACGGACAGGCCGCAAGCGCCGCGACGCCCGGCCAGAAACCATCCGCGCGAGCCCGCCGTAGCCTCTTCAGGTAGCGATCAACGACCTAGTCGCCCACCCGGCAGTATCACTCAGACTGCCCCTCCCCGCACGGAGCGGTAGTCAGGCCGGCCTGACTGCTTCAGGCGTGATCCAGCGGTACGCATCGTCGATCCCGCGCGACCGTTCTTCACCCGGGTGCGTCGTCGACTGGATGGTGGCCGAGGGCCCTCTTTCGGCCAGTCGGGAGCGGCTGGCTCCCATCGCCCGCACTATCGCATTCACGTTTTTGCCGATGCGTAGCTCGCTTGCGCTTCGGCGACGATCCAGCACTCCGAGGGCGCCGGCGCCAACTTGCCCTTTGCCACGCCAGCAGCCGTCTCGCCGGGCGCGGCGGACTACTGATTCGCGCCGGCTGAGCGGTAGTCATGCAGCTGGAGGCCGGCGGCATCCGCCGCGCTGTCGCTTTCCGGATGGCATCGGCCGACCCCTCAGCCAGGAGCGATCGTCCCGCCTCGGCCGACCGCGCTATAGCTTCGCGCGGAAAGGAGCGGCGAGGAAATGCCGGCCTGGGGCCGCTCCGGCACTATCGCTTTTGAGACGGCGGCTCTCGGCGAGCACGTGACCCGTCGGCCGCGGCAAGCAATCGCCGGCCCGACGGAGGATCGAACGATCGGAAAACGAGACGATCCGCTCGCGGCGATCGGAGCTCGGTGGTCGTGAGCCCGCGATCGATTTCGCGGAGTCCATGCGTGAGCCGAGATCTGTCTTTGCGCGGCGGACGGCCGAGGGAAACCGCGTTACTTGCCCTACCGGTTGGTGGGGGCGGTGTCGGCGAACACGCAGACGGTGAGGAGGTGGGCGAGGGTGTCTGTGATCGCCTCGGCCGCGTTCGGCGCGTCGCGGTCGAGTGAGCCGATCGCGACCGCCGCGTAGCGGCCGGCCTGTTGGGCGTGGTCGATGAGCGCTGGCGGATCGGCCGTGGCTGGCGCGTGTTCGAGCCAGTCGGCGGCCTGCTCGTAGGCGAGTGGTAGCCAGTCGTCGGCGTCGTAGCCCTGTGCGCGCGTGTGGGCCTCGAGCGCGAGGTGGCAGCGGTGCAGGCTACCGGCGGCGGTGAGGTCGAGCGTGCCGAGGACATCGTTGCCGATCGCGGCGTCCAGGACGGCGGCCGGGAGGACGTGCAGGATGTTGGCGGCGACGGCGAGGCTGATCAGCCTGGGGATCGCGGTCGCGAGCAGTGTGATCGGCCGGTCGGGCGGCGTCTCGCCCGAGGGCATGTCCGCGGCGCCGCGATCGTACGCGGCCTGGTAGCGCTCGGCGAGCTGGTCCGCGGGCCAGGGGCGAGCGAGGGCGCGGTAGATGGCCTGCGGCGTTCTCACGAGCCGGCGGGCGGGTCCGCTGGCGCGCTTCCCGGGGCGGTCGGGCGGGTCGGACGGTTGGCGAGGGTGCCGCGCCGGGATGAGGGGTGTGCGGTGTTGAGCGGGGGTTTCGCGGGCGCGTCCGGTACCTGCACGGTGAGCGATGAGGAAAGGCGCGTTGAGATGGACATGACTGAGGCGGTGGCGAGGGCCGCGGCAGCGGATGCGGCGCGGCTGCGTCGAGCATATGCCGCGGGCGTCGCGCATGGGGCTGCGAGCACCGGGTGCCGGGACGAGGAGGAGCGCACCTACAGCCCGTTGCGGCTGCTCACCTTGGCGATGCTGCACCTGCCCGACCTCGCCGTGTACGCGTACCTGCTGGACGTGATCGATGAGGACGACGAGCTCGATCGCGTCCGTGCCGTGTTCGTCCGGGAGGTGGGCGCGACGGCCGCGGGGGCGCTGCGGCTCACGCATCGCGCGCTGGAGACGCACGCGCGCAACGTGGGGTACGGGACCGGGGTGTGGCTTGAGCGGGTACTCGACTGCGCGCGCGCGTCGCTGTGGCGCCAGGCCGACGCGCAGGCACCGGTGCTGCTCGAGCATGCGAGGGGCGCGGCGGTCGCGCTCACCACCGCGACCGCGGCGACCGCGGATGACCGGATGCAAGTGCCCGAGGAGCTCGCGCACGGGCTCTCTGACCTGCTCGTCGTGTATCTGATCGCCCGCACGATCGCATGACCGCGGCAGCGCGCGGGGCGCTTGAGCGCGCTCCGATCCTTGCCAAGTGCGGGCTGATGCTCGCCGTCCCGCTCCTCCTGGTGGGGGTGCTGGTCGCGGGGTTCGCGCTCGCCCCCACCCCAGCCGGCCGCCCCGCCGGCCGCCCCGCCGCGAGCGTCGGCCTGCTGCCTCCGGCCCGGGCGCCCGCCCGTCGCCCGCCGGTGCCAGCCCCGCCGACCGAGCAGACCACCGCGCACAGCGTGACGGCGGGTCCCGAACGCCCCATCAGCGCGCGCAGCGGACGCGCTGGTGAGCGTGTCGGCGATCCAGAGCGGCCGCCGTCGCCGCACAGTTCTTCGGGCGAGATGCTCGCGGTCGCGCGGGCGTTCGCGGTCGCGTACATGCCCTATCAGGTCGGCCGCTTGCCTGGTTGGGTCCGCGCGGCGATGAAGCGCACGTGCAGCCGCGAGTTCGCGGACTACCTACTCTCGCGGCCGGCGGAGCAATCGCCGCTGCTCAGAGCGCACCCGAACGACGCCGAGAGCTATCGGGTCGTGAGCGTCAACCTCGCCACGGGCACCAACCGGGTGTCGGTCAGCTACGTCTCTGAGCAGGATCGGGCGGATACCGGCGCGTTCCTGCTGACCCTCACCCGGCGCTACGGCCGATGGCTGGTCGACGGGCTGGAGACGTGAGCCGCCGTGCGAAGGCTCTGCTTGTTCGCGCTCGCAGTCACGATCCTGCTCCCGCTGCTCGCGGTGGCGCTCGCGCTGAGCGCCGTAAGCGCCTCGCAGGCGCAGTGCGCAAGCGGTCTGGTTGCCGGCGGCGGTCAGGTGGGCGGGGTTCCGGAGGCGGACGTTGCCATCTTCCACGAGGCGGCCGCGCAGTACGGGCTCGCGGATCGCGGCCCGTCGATTCTTGCCGCGATCAACTACGTCGAGTCGACATTCGGGACCTCCACCCTCCCGGGTGTGCTCTCGGGCACCAACGGCGCCGGGGCCGCGGGCCCGATGCAGATCGGCGTCGGCGGAGTGGCCGGCGACACCTGGGACCAGGTCAAGGTCAACGCGCCGGGCGATCCGCCCGGGCAGCCGCCGAACGTCTATGAGGAGGCCGACGCCGTCTACAGCGCCGCCAACTACCTCCATCGCTCGGGCGCGCCCGGCGACTGGCCGGGCGCGATCTTCACCTACAACCACGCAAGCGCCTACGTCCAGCAGATCCTCTCCCTGGCCGCCGGCTACTACACCCAGGGCCTGACGGCGTCTGGGTCCGCCGGCCCGACGACAGCACCCAGCCCAGGCGGCCTGACAGCCGGGCGTCCGTTTGCGGTGGCGCCGGCCAGCGGTGATCCGGCCGGCCCGATCACGCTCGCGCAGGGGCAACCGACGATCGTCGCCGGGACCGTCTTCACCGACCGGACCGGAGCGTGGGGCGATGACCTGACCGTGAGCACCGACAGCTACGCCGAGCTTCTCCCCCGGCACCCCCAGCTCCCGGGTCACCAAGCAGAACGCGACGATGCTCGGCGGGCTCGCCTACCTCACGCCGCTTGAGGTCACTAACCCGCACGACGGCCGCAGCGTCATTCTGTACAAGCGGGACATCGGCGCCGGCGAGCCGCTCTCCAGCACGCTGGACGGCTATCACTACCGGCTCGACCTGACCGCGTGGGCCGAGCAGCGGCTCGGGCTCTCCGGGTCGGCGCTCGTGCAGGTCACCCGGCTTGACGGGCCCGTGAACGGGCCCGGCGGTGGGCAGGCGTGCTCGAGCGCGCCGGTCGCGCCCGGCCAGTACGCCAACCCGTTCGCCCATACCCGCAACCTCACCCGGCAACGGATCGACATGGGCGTCGACTACGACGGGCAGGGCGAGATCGACGCGATCGGCGACGCGCACATCACCTTCGCCGGCACCGGCATCGGCGGCGGCTGGACCTGCTCCACCCCCACCAACGGCGGCATCGTCTACCAGCTCAATGACGGACCCGACCAGAGCAAATGGGTCTACCTCGCCGAAGACGTCATCCCAACCGTCAAGGCCGGCGACACCGTGCGCGCCGGACAGCAGATCGCGACCTTCGCGCCACCAGGCGGAACCGGGTGCATCGAGATCGGCTGGGCGTCCGGCCCGGGCTCCCCCTCGCCGATCGCGCTCCAGGACGGCGGCTTCCAGGACGGCGGCGGCTGCGCCGCCTCGCGCACGGCCGCCGGCGACAACATGAGCGACCTCATCCACTCGCTTGGAGGCCCCTACGGCGCCTGCCGCAGCCAACCGATCGAAGGCCACTACCCGTGACGGCCGTCGCCTGGTTCACGGGTTGCGCCGATCGGCGCAACCCGGACCGTTCTCGCTGGCGGGCCGCGCGCCACCTCGTAACCCTGCGGCGGCGCGCCGGGTTACGCCGCGAGCCGCTCCTCGCGCGGGCCGAGCTTGTCGCGGGCCCGGCGCAACGATCTGTGGACCGCCTTCTCGGTCCATCCGTGCTCGCTGGCGAGCTGCTGCTGCGAGATGCCGTTGAGGTCCCCGGTTACCGCGGCGCGCTCCTTTGCCGTCAGCGTCGCCAGCGCGGCGCGGATCTCGTCGAGCTGCTCGCGTGCGAGCACGGTACGGACGGGGTCGGCGAGCGGTCTGGTCTCGGCGAGCCGCTCATCGAGCGCGCTCGGACACGCCGTGCCCCTTGTGCCTGCTGGTGTCGGCACTGCGCTAACCGAGTGCAATGAGACGGCGCGGCTGAGCACCTGATGCTTGCCGGACCCGGCGGTGTCGATCGCCTTGATCGCCTCGTCGCGCGCGCAGCTTGACGCGAACGCGCCGAACGGCCCGCGCTCCGGCCGCCACGCCCAGATCGCGCGCACGAGCCCGATCCGGGCCTCCTGGGCAATGTCGCCGCGCTCACAGCAGCACGGCAGCCGCAGCGTGGCGACGACCGAGCGGATCAGCGGTTCGTAGCGGCGCAAGAGCTCCTCCTGAGCGCGCTGGTCTCCGCGTTTGGCGGCATGAAGCAGCGCGGATTGGTGAAGCGAGGCCGCACGACCTCGGCACTGAGATTTGCTCATGCCCGCGCACGATGAGCACGACACTAGGGTTTTCCGAAAAGCTCCCCTTCGGGGGCGCCGCTCGCCGGCTTGCGACCCACGCCGGACGTCGGTAGAGCGTTGCGATGACGGGCTTGGATGGCCGGAGAAATCCGCATGGTCATCTCGCCCAGCTCGGCCGGTTGATCGATTCCCCATCTCGGGATGGGGGCCTTCGTCGCTCGACTCGGTACCTGACCGGTGACCCGAGTCCTACGAGGAGATCTGCATGCTCACACCCCGCCAGTCAGCCTCATCGCGAAGCGCCGCGAGCGCCACGAACCTGTTCCTGGACGCCGATCCGGACGAAGGCGCGCTATCGCGCGAACGATCCCAGCAGCATCGGGCGAGAGGCGGTCGGTCCGGCCGTGGGCGGCGACCGAGGCGCGGGCTCCTGGTGCCCGTCGGGTCGTCCTCGACCCCGCACGCGGCCCGTCGGGATGCCGCCGCGTTCACCCGGGCACACCGCGGGGCTGGCGGGCTGGCAACGGCGGCGCGGGCGAGGCTTCGCCGTGCGGACGCTTGCGCGGCCACGCGGCTTCGTCGGCTGGCGGAACGCACGTACGGGGCGCTGGTGGCGACCGCGCTACTCGCCGCGATGCTGATCTCGCTGGGCTGGTTGGGGCTCGCCGTGCGCGACGCGTCCGCTGCTCGCGGCGCGGCCGAGCAAGAGAGGATCGCGGCACTCGCGGCACTCAAGAGCGACCAGACGCGTACCGGCGGTTTGGGCGCCCAGCTCGAGCAAGCTTCGGTGATGGCGCTGCGGCGTGAGCAGGCGAGCGCGACCGCCGTCGCGTCCTGGCAGCTGCGCGCCCGGGTCGCCGAACGCAGGCTCGCTCGCGCCCGCCGGGTGCCTCCCCCGTCGCCTCGTGATCGAAGCCAAGCCGCACGATGAGCATCGACAGAGCGCCCGGGATGGTCACTGTGACGTTTCGCCATCCCGGCGGCAGCGTGCGGCTGGTCGCCCCGGCCGATGTGCCGCTCGGCGAGCTGATGCCCGACCTTCTCGACGTCGCCGAACAATCCGACGGCGATGGCTGGGTGCTGCGCGCCGACGGCGGGCACGCGTACGCGCGCGAGCGCACACTCGCCGAGCTCGGTGTCCTCGACGGCGGTGTGCTCGTCCTTTGTCGGTGCTCCGACGGGCTGGCGACGGCTGGCGCGGACGCGATGTCTTCGCCCCCGCCACCGCCGCCCTCGGGACCACGGTCGCGCGGTGAGGAACGTCCCCTGCGCGAGCGGACCGCCCGCGCACTGCCTGCGAAGGTCTCTGGCCCGGCGCGCTGCCGCCTCGCTCTCGAAGCGGTCGCGGCCGGTCTGGCGCGCGACGACGCTCTGAAGCCCGCTCTCTCGAGCGTTCGCGGCCCGGGGACGTTCACCCGCCCCGCGCGCGTCTCCCCCGTGGCGCGGGTGCGCGAGGCATGGCGGAGCGCCGACTATCAGCATCGCCTCGATGAGCTGATCCTCGGCCCGCGGCTGCGGCGCAGCGCCACGATCGCTGTCATCTCACCGAAGGGAGGCGTCGGCAAGACCACGACTGCCGCGCTGCTGGGGTCGCTGTTGGCGTTCCTTCGCCGCGACCGGGTCGTGGCGGTGGAGACCAACCCGGATTGGGGGTCGCTCGGCCGGCGCCTGGTGCCCGATCACCCGGTGTTCATCGACGACCTGCTCTCCGGGCCGCTCATCGACAGGCGGCTCTCGCCCACGCAACTGGACGCACAGCTGGCCCGTGGCCCGGACGGGCTGATGGTCGCCCCCGCCCCGACCGACCCCGAACGCGCCAAGAACCTCGACGAGGACGCCTACCTGACCCTGTTCGCCCGCCTGAGCGAGCTGGTCGGAACACTGGTCCTGGACTGCGGCACCGGCCTTGACGACCCGCCCGCCCGCGCGGCGCTCGCCTGCGCCGAGCAGCTCGTGCTCGTGTGCGACGACGAGCCCGACACCGCGAGCATCGTCGCGGAGGCCGCCGAATGGCTACGACAAATCGTCGAACCCGTCAACCACCAGCCCAAGTCCCTCGTCATGGTCGTCAACAACCTGCGGCGCTCCTCACGGATCGACATCGCGGCACTCGAGCGCGCCACCGCCTACGCGCACGGCCTCGCCGTCGTCCCCCGCCACGACCACGCCGCCGCCCGGCTGCACGGCAGCCGCTTCTCCTGGAACCACGCCCCAGCCGGCTGGCACACGCCGGTCCGCGAACTCGCCGCACTGCTCGCTGTGGACTGGCGGCGCCTTCAGATCGCCCACTGACCGCCCACCACGATGCCGACAGTCCCCGTATCGCTGGCTGAGCCACAAGCCCACCCGAGGGCCGAGCAGGGGCCTGCGAGCAAGAGTGTCCGGGCCGGCGCGCTGCGATGCGGACCGGCGGCGCGCGGAAATACCGTCCGCGAGTGGCGGTGAGGGTCACCCGCCGGCCGTGCGCCGAGCTACGGTGTCCAGGATGAGCAGTCAGCCCCCAACCCCCGGCATCGTTGCCCTCAGCGCCCACGCCGTCGAGCAGTACCAGCAGCGGGTCAAGCCAGGCCTGGACCTCGATCCCGCCCGCGGCGAGCTCGAGCGGCTACGGCCCCTCGGCGAGATCTCAACCGAGCCGCCGGATTGGGTCAACGCCGCAAGACCAGCGCCGTACTACCTGCTGCTCGGTGATGCGATCGTGCTGCCACTCGCGCCACAGGCAGCGGGATGGGTCGCGACCACCTGCGTCACGCAACGGACGCTGACACCAACCAGGCGCAGCGCCAAGTCGGCTCGCAAGGCCTCGCTCCCCGCCCGCAAGCGCGCCCAACGCCCAGCCTGCCACTGAGACGGTGGTACCGATCGCCGCCCTACCCAACGGCGGGCACTCGACACTCCACGTGCTGCTCGGCATCGTGCTGCTGCTGCTGGCGCTCGCCGGCGCCGGCACCGTGCTCTCCGCGACCACCCGGCTCGCGCGCCAGACCAGGCGCGCCCTGGGCGCTCGCCACCGCGGCGTCCTGAGCCGCCTTCGCGACCGTACCCATCCGGTCCCCCTCACCACTCTCGAAACCTCCAGCCCGACGCCCGCGCCGCAGCCCGACGCACACCAATCTCCACCCGCAGTGGCCGACGCCATCGGCGCGTCCGCCAGCCGGACGCGGAACCCCGACACGTCGGCGTCGACTATTCCGCGGGCGCGGTACTCGCCCGAGACGCTCGAGCCGCTGGCCGGATTTCTGAAGAGCGCTCAGCGGCTCGTGATTGCCGAGGCGCGCGTGGCCGAGACGCTCGCGGCGCTGCCGTCCGACCGCTGGTACGTCGAGCGGTACGTGCTGATGGACGGTCATCGAATCCCATTCGTGCTCCTCGGAGAGACCGGCGCGTTCGCGGTATGGGCGCTGGGCGGGCCGCCGATCTGGGACGAGCTTCCGTTCCCCAGCGAGATGGCCGATCGCGTCAAAGCGCAGCTGCCGGGATACACCGGCCCGGTGCAGGTCGGCCTGTGCCGCGCGCTCGGGCAGACCGCCGGGATCGCTCCGCGCTGGTGGTGTCGCCCAGGCGAGCCAGGGGCGTGGGTGATGGGACGGGAGTGGCTGATCCGCTGGATCGAGCACTTCGGCTCCGAGCACGCATTCGCCGCCGGCGACATCCACCGGCTTGACGAGCTTGCCGATCCGCGACGCGACGGAGCACCCCCACGCGTTGCCGACGTCGTCCCCGACATCGACTGACCAGCCCGCCCGGACCGACACCCGCCTCGTCCTCGGGCTCGAAGCATCAGGCGCGACGCCGGCTCGCTGGCCCACGAACCGCACCGATCAGCGGAGCGCCGGGTCGGAGCGAGTCGTGGTCGTGACCAGCCGCGGCGCCAGGCCTATGCCCCGGTTCATACGGCCGGCTCGACCCGACCGCCCTGGGTCAGGGCCTCGCCCGGGACGAGACGGGCGCCCGATCGCGGCCGTAGCCGGAACCCTCGAGCACGTCTGCGATCTCATGCGCGATCCTCGCCAGCGCCCCGAACGCGCGCGCGATCTCCGCCAGCGAGATCCCCTCATACGCATCGCCGAGCGCCCTGACAGCATCGTCGAAGCGCTCCCACAGCTCGGGCGGGCCCGGGCGCGACGGCGCGCCGGGTCGAAGCTCGTAGGAGAGCTCCATCGCCTCCGCCCCCGCCCTCGGCTTCCACCCCAACCGCGCGGCGGCGAGCAACTCAAACGCCGCCGCCTGCTGATTGGCCGCCGTCCCGATCTCGCGCACCCGACCCGGAAACCCCGCATCCGGGGGCGCCTCGACCGACGCCAAAAGCGCCTCACGCCAACGCCGCGAAGCACGCCGATACTCCTCGCGCGCATCAGCGCTCATCCGGCTCCACCAAATCCGCATCACTGGTCAGCGCAAGCGGGTCAAGCAAACCCTCACGCGACGCCCCCCCGGCGAGATCCCCGCCCGAGCGACGCTCCCGTTCGAGCAACCGCAGCGCCGAGCGGCGAAAGCGCCACTGCCGCCGCCCGATCCGCGTCCCCGGCAGCAGACCGTCATTGGCCCACTTGCGCACCGTCGACGGGTGCATCCCGAGCTCCGCCGCGACCTCGGCGACGCTCAGCCACTCATCCCGGCCGGGCTGGCTCTGCTCTGTCAACTCGCGTCCTTGAAGATGAACGAAACACGCGAAACGGTCGCGAATAGCGTCGCGAAGCGCTAATGTTATCGCGATGCGCTGCCGTCAGGGGAAGCAGGCAAGGTAGGAAAAACGTGTTGCGAAGCGTGGACGGCGGCGGCGAGGTCGACCTCGACAAGAGGGCGATCACCGGCGAGGACGACATCGTCGAGCTCGACCAACTCCACTCGCAGCACACCGAACCCCCCGCAGCACCGCACCACTGCGACCACACGCCCGCCGAGCCGGCCAAACCACCAAGAGCGACGACGGGCGCGACGCCGACGACCTCAACCGGCGAAGCCAAGCCCCCAAGACGCATCGTCGTGCTCAGCGACGAGACCGGCAACGAGGACGCCCGCTCGAATCGCTCGATCACCGCCGCGCCCGACCACCCCACGCTGCCCCCAGCCGCGCCGCTACCCGGCACGCGCCCCACGCGCCCCCTACCCGCGAGCGAAGCAACCTCGAGCTCCCCAGCTCATGCGTCACGATCGCGCCGCGACCGCTGCAAACTGCTCCCGTCACCGCGAACGACGCTCCGCAAGCGGCCGCGATCGGCCACCGGCGCAGCCATCCTCATGCTCGCGCTCACCGCCGCGACCGCCATCGCGCTGGCCGCAGGCGGGCGCGACCATCGCGCGCACAATCCCCGAACGACGGCATCCGCCGGCACCACGAACTCAGCGCCAATCCCATCGACCACCCAGCACGTCGCTATCCACGCCCCCCGTCAACCCGCCCGGCCCAAGCGGACGATCAACCGGCGGCAGTCTCACGTCAGGCGACATCACCGTTCGGTCGCCGCCTCCGCGCCGGCGACGGTCGCCGCAACCCAACAGTCCGGCGGATACCACTCGCAGGCCTCAAGCTACACGGCGGCCAGCGCCGTCCACCCGCAAACCACGCCCAGCGAGCGCCCGCCAACAAGCAGCGGCACCCCCGCACCCACCCACCAACAGTCATCGAGCACAAGCAGCAGCTCGACCCAGCCGTCAAAAGCCGCGCTGAAGTCGCTCGTCACAGGAGCCGGTACATGCAGCTGCCGCTAACGCCACCACATCCAGCGCCCTCAGGAAGGTAGGAGACACCGTGAAAACCCCCGACACGAAGGCACCCAGCCGAACGACCGCGCTGCGGCACCTGCACGGCGCCGGCCGACACCTCCGCTCGAACGTCGTGGCGTACCTCGCTTTGGCGGTCGCGGTCGGCAGCGGCGGCAGCTACGCGCTCGCGGCAACAACAAGCAACGGCACGATCGCCGTCTGCGCCGACAAAGGCAGCGGTGTTATGCACCTCGCCAAGCACCCGCGCTGCGGGCGTCACCAGACCCGCATCGGGCTCAGCTCGGCGCTCGACCGGGCACCCGTGAACGCCTGGGCGGAAGTCGTCTCTAACGGGCACGTCGTGACCGGCGCGGGCGTGTCGACCAGTCATGCCGGCGTTGGCGTGTACAACATCACCGTTACCGCCGCCAGCTGCCGCGATGCCGGCAATAACGCACCGGTGGTCAGCGTCAGCGACAGCGAGCCGCCGGGGGGGCAGGCAACCACTAGTTTTCCCGTCGCCTGGGCGGGGCCGGTCAGCACTGGGATTGAGGCGTTCACGATCTACACAGGCGTCGTAGTGAGCGGCGGGTTCCAGCCGAAGGACGAGTCCTTCAACTTCACCGACTCGTGCGCGTAAAGGCCAGAGGGGAGCAGGCGATGTGCGAGAAGGCGATGAGCGGGGCCGCAACTCGGGCCATGGTCTCGGTGCTCGCTGCGTGTGCGGCTGCGCTGTGGTCCGCGACCGCTGGTGTCGCAGCACCATTGAGCCAGATCGTGATTACGCCGTCGAGCGGCTGTGGCCTGTTGACGGCGTATACGGCTGGGACGGGTCTCCCGGCCTGGTCGGGGCCCGCCCCGTCTTGTGGAACGGGGACGTTCACGTTGGCGTTCAACCAGGGGAACACACCCCCGCCGGCGGCGCCCCCGCCGTCGCACGGTGTTGAGTCGGCCGGCAGCGCTCTGTCGCAGGCTTGGCTCCTCACCGGGGTCCCGAACGGAGCAAGGATGGGTTACCAGATCAGCGCGCCACCGGGGATCACGATCAACCAGGTCGCCTACGACGACAGCCAATTGCAGAACATCGCCAACGGGCGCGGGTGGATCGGGTTCACGTACTGGAACGGCGGCACAGCGCCCGTGCATACGAACGGGACTGCGGTCGACGCATCCGCCTCCGGGCCTTCGCTGGACAGTAACTTGGACACCCCCTACTGGGGGATTGAGCTGCGATGTGTCCAGTCTGTGTGCCCATGGCCGGGGCTGATCCAACTCGATCAAATAACGGTGGACGCGAGCGAGGCGCAGGGGCCGAGCATCACACCTGTTGCTGACCCCGGGAGCCTGTGGGCCCAGACCGGGCACTGGATCTGGAACGCGCCAGGTAATGCCTGGTCCCTCCCCGTGACGGGAGCGGATTCGGCGGGCGTTTGCAGTCTAAGCCTCGGGGTCGGGACTAGCACGCCGATCGCTGATCCCTCGCTGCCGCCGCCGAGTAATTCCAGCTGGCAGGAGTGCCAGCCAGCGAGTTGGACCCCGGCCGTCGACACGCGCGACTACGTCAGCGGTGCCGGGCAACTACCTGTCAGGCTCCAGGCAACGAACGCCGCCGGACTGTCGAATGGGCCGATGTCAGAGACCTTGAATGTGGACAACGACCCGGTGAGCGTGTCGCTCAGCACGCCTGACGATCCGAACCCGACCGTTTGGGTTAATCACGCGGTCACGGTCGACGCCACGCCCAGCACCGGCCCGTCCGGTCTTGGCCGGATGACCTGCGCTGATGGTGGCGCGGCGCAAAGCTATCCCGCCGGTGGGTTGACGGTCAACGGCGACGGGGTGAGAACTGTCTCCTGCACCGCCTGGAACAACGCTGTCGACCCGCAAGGCAGCCATAACTCCGGGACCAGTTCGGTGACGGTTCACATCGACGAGGCCCCACCCGCGTTGCGCCTGGAGCCCGTGAACCCGAACGATCCGACCGGGGTGGTCGCCGAGGTGAGTGACAGCGAGTCCGGTGTCGCTGCAGGGACTATCGAGATGGCCCCAGGGGGAACCGGCAGCTGGACGGCTCTGCCCACAACGTTCACCGGGAGCCAACTGGTAGCCCATTTCAACGACGCCGGGATGCGCGGTCAGTACACGTTCAGCGCTCGATCCTGCGACAGCGTCGGAAACTGTTCCTCAACCGCTCGGACCGTGATGCTGCCGCTCCGGACTCAGGCGGTCTCGGAGGTGAGCCTCGAGCAACTCCCCACTACGCGATGCGGCAGTGCACGGCCCCAGCACGATGCTGCTGCACCGCCGGCGCGAAGCCGCCACCAGCAGGTGAGCGAAACTCGACTCGCCGGCGCGTCTGCTCTCAGACTGGCAGCCGGCGGCGGATTTCTTCGGCCTCACGCGCCGGCTGACCCGGCGCCGCTCGCCCCGGGAGGGGTTCTCACCGGCGGCTCTTCGGGGAGCGTCGGGCTGTCGCTGTCTCACCCCGCCCAGCGACCGTCGATCGCGAGGGCAGCCATGGCGCAGCAGGAGAAGCCACACAGGAGCTGCGGTACGTTCGCGGCGGGGCTCACGACCCGTGCGAGGGTGGCCTTTGGCCAGCCGGTGAGACTGCGCGGGCTGCTGATGAGCAGCGCCGGCATGCCAATCGCTGGACAGCCGGTAGCGATCCTGACCGCTCCGGACAACGGCTCGAACGCGTTCGCACAGGCCGCAGCGGTGACCACGGGACCGGACGGCAGCTGGACGGCGACGCTGCCGCCCGGCCCGTCGCGGATCATCCAGGCTGCCTACGCGGGCTCACCAACGATCCTGCCCGCCACGGGGTCCGCGACCGTGATCACCCCGGCGAAGATCGAGATCACCCGCGTTACGCCGGATCGCACCCCGTGGGGCAGCACCGTCAGAATCACCGGGCGAGTGCTGGGCGGATACATCCCGGCGACCAGCAAGCTGCTACGACTCGACCTCGGGATCGTGGGCATCCCCGGCTTGAGCAAGATCCAGGGCATCCCGAACGTCTCCCCGGACGGGACATTCACCACAACGTACAAGTTCGGCCGCTACCAGGGCGTGGTCCGCTTCTGGCTTCAGGTCTCAAGCCTGCGCGAGGCTGATTTTCCGTTCTCGCCCGCGCACTCCAAGCGGTGGATCGTGACGGTCGGTGTCCCCACAGCGAAGGAGAAGAAGACTCGCCGTGCCCACGGGTCGCTCGCGAAGCGGGCGACCGTGCGAGGCGGGGGGCTGCATCACCACGATCGCAGACACCACCACCGGCGGCGGCGATGATCGCGAGGCACCGCGGCGAGCACGACACTCGGCGTTCCTGGACGCCACTGCGGTCCAGGCATGCCGTCCAATCGACAGCCGATCCGGCACCCACCGCCCATCCGGGTGACGATGGGTCATCACCACCGCGGACCGGCAATGAGCGAGACCGGCCGCGAGAGTCAAGACGCGGCGAGCGCCGTCGCGCAAGGCAGGTTCTGTCGGGCCTAGCCGCGGCCGGGCTGATCGCGCTCGGTATCGCCGGCGCGGAGCTTGTGCGGCAGCCGAGCGCCACGCCGCGGCCTCCCCTGCGCCCCACGCTGCTACCAGCCACGCCGCGCCAGTGGCTTCACGACTTCAGCGCGTATTCGTCGAGTCGGCCGGCGCTGATCTGCAGCCGGCTGTTCTCACCCTCGTTCGCCGCCGTCTACCGGCAAGACACGGGAACGAGCTGCGGTCACTACCTCGGCCAGTCCCGCGTGACGCCCCTCAAGCTCAGGCACATCCTCCAGGACGGGTCGACGGCCGTGATCGAACTGGGCACCGACAGCCGCGCGGACTGGACGATCGTTCTCGCGCGACGGGCCGGCGGCTGGCGTCAGATCGACTTCATCGCCGGCACCCCGGCCCGCTAGAGAACCGCGCGATCGGAGCGGCCGCGCCTGCGCGCGGAAGGACGCTCAGCCGGCCGGCGGGCGATAGCCGGAGAGGTTAGGGATTGGCCTTCTCGAGCCTGTCGTTGTGGGCGGCGTCCGGCACCTCCAGAGCGCCGCGTAACCATGGGAAGTCCCCGGCTGAATCACGATTTACGAAAACTTGCACGAATAACGCGCATAGTATGTCGTTTTGCTATTCTGCGCTTGGTTCTCGTTGCTTAGCTTGTTAGGAGGATCGATGCGAAGCCCGTCCGTTGTTCGTGGAAGCGCGCTCGCCGCCGAAGCGCCGCTGGCCTCGCCCGGTAACGATGAGCGCTCCGGGACGTGCTCCCGCTGCGAGCGCGGGGGGACGTGCCGGTCGTGCGGGCAGCGACGCAAGCGCGCGTGGCGATTGGTCGCGGTGGAGGGGTTGAGCTACCGGAACGCGGCGAAGCGGATGGGGTTGACGCCCGAGCGAGTGCGGCTGCTCGTCGCCCAGGAACGCGACCATCGCGACCTCAAGCGATTCAAACTCAACTTCATCGCGACCGAGAACGCGCGCGCGTTCGTCGAGCGCGAGCTGCAGCGCGATCCGGAGCTGACCCACGCCAAGCTCGCGGAGTTCCTCGGGATGCGGCAGATCGACCTCGAACGGCAGCTCGGATACGAACCGCGCACGAACGGCAGCTTCCAGCACCGCATCGGAGTCGCCGCCGCCAGCCAGCTGATGATCGCGCTCGGTCGCGCCCCGCACGAACTCGACGGTTGCTGAACCCTTCGCGCGCGCCCTCCGCAGGTCCTGCGCGGAGGCGCGTGTTGCCCTGAATAGCGTCGGCCGCGCCCCCGCCGCTGTCTGGCCGCGCGGATACGTGACGAGCTCGCTGAACGCACCGCGCGAAAAAAACCTCGACGCGAGGGGGGCTTGACGGATGTGTCCGGTACCTACCCGACCGAGAGGCCCGTTTGCGGCCTTCGGTCGACAAGCGTCCGTCTGAGCCCAGGAGGTGCCACGTGTTTCCCAAACTTTCGATCCACCGCCCGCTGCGGGCCGCCGCGGGCACCGTTGTCGCCGTGCTCGCGCCGCTTGTGGAGCTGCGGTTCGCCGTCGGTGTGGAGATCGTCGCGAAGGCGGCCGGGATCCCGAGCAACGCGCAGGGGGTCGGCGGGTTCGTCAACGGCGCCCGGGCGCTGGTGGACCCGGCGCTGGTGATGGTGGCCGCGGTCGCCCCCTTGGCGCTGATCGCCGGCGGGCTGGTGCTTTTGTTCGGCGGCCGGCGCGGGATGCAGATAATCGGCACCAGCCTTGGCGTGCTGCTGGTTCTCGGCAGCGTCACCGCGCTGATCAACTGACCGGCGGGTCTGATGCGACCGGTCCATGTAGAGCGACGCTCCGGTTCTCGCCTGGAATGTCGTGCGGGCAACCGCCAGCGCTGCACCGGCCATGGTCGTCGGCCTGTCGTGGCGGGCGTGTTTGTGCTGGTGGCGCTGCTGCTGCTGGCCGCGGCCCCGGGGGCTACGCAGGCAAAGGGGATTCTGGGGACGGGGATCTCGATCCCGAACCCCCTCAGCCCGATCCCGAGCCCGATCGGCCCGGGCGGGAGCGGCGGGATCAGCTCGTTGGTGGGCGGGCTGGGTGGCGGTATCGCCAAGCTCGCGGTCGGCGGGTTCGACGCGATCATCAAGGCGCTGTTCGCGCCGATCGCCAAGTTCATCACCACCGAACTGATCGGCTGGCTGGTCACGGTCCCGAACCTCACCCAGGGCAACGTGGCGCACCTGGAGCTGACGGTTGAGGCGATGGGCGGCGGGCTGCTCGGCGCGGTCGCGACGATCTCCACGATCCGCTACTGGGCAGCCGGGTTCGCCGGCGGCGGCGACTCCGGGTTCGCCGCCCTCGAAGGCCTCACCCGGACCGTCGGCGCCGCCTTGTTCCTCGCTGTCTGGCCGTGGCTGTTCGACACCGCGGTCAGCCTGACGAACCTATTCACCAGCTCGCTGCTCGGCTCAGGCGCGGTCGTCCACAGCGTCTCGCACCTCCTCGCCGCGGGGCTGGGCGCGGGCCTCGCGCTCAACTTCACGCCGATCGGACTGTTCTTGAACATCGCGATCGCCGTCGCGGCGAGCCTGCTGTTCCTGGGTCTCTTGCTGGTGAAGATCGTGGTCAGCATCTCCACCGTTCTGGTGTTCGTCGGTATGCCTTTGGCGGTCGTGGCGTGGCCGGTGGTGCCGTGGATCGCGCGGGCGGCGATGCGCGCGTTCGCGGTCTGTCTGCTCGTCCCGGTCCTATGGGCGCTGTGCTTCGCCGCCTCGGCCGCGGTGAGCCTGAACGCGATCAGCTTCAACGCCTCAAGCGTGATGAACGCGCTGCTTGAGCCGCTGGTCGCGATCGTCCTGTTGTGGGTGATGCTCCGCCTGCCGATCCATCTCTCGAAGGTCGCGATGCTCGGCGCCGCACCCTTGGGCGGCGGGATGGCGTCACGCGCGGTCAGCTACGCCGCCGGCTCCCAGCTACGAGACACCGCCCGCCAACACCTCCCCGCCTGGGCCGGCGGCCAAGGCGGCCAGACCGAGAGCCAAACCGGGCAGGCCGAGAGCCGGACCGGCACGAGATTGCGCCAAGCCGCAACGCTCGCCGGCGCCACAGCCACCGCCGGCGCGACGGCCGGCGCGACAGCCGGCGCCGGCACGGCATCGCCCGCGGCGGGCGGGACGACCGCAGCGTCGGGCGCCGGTGCGACTCCAGGCAGTTCCGGTGGCGCGAACGGACGCGGGTACACGCCGCCGCCGACCGCCCAAGCCAACACAGCCGGCCAGCCGTTGCAGAGCGGGTTGCAGACGCCGAGCTTCGCCGGGCGCGAGCAGGACTTCGCGAACGAGACCTTCGAGGCGCAGTACCGCGAGCGGACCAGTCCCGTTAGCGCCGAGCAGGCCATGGCCGCGCTCGCGAGGCTGCCCCAAGACACCCAGCGCGGGGTCGGGCAGCTTGTCTCAGAGCACGGCGCTGGCGCGCGCGAGCACCTCGCATACCAGGCGCTCGGGGAATGGTCGCCCGAGGGGCGCGAGGCGTTGCGCACGCTCGCCGCCGCCCGCCCCGAGATCCGGGCACAAGCCGTCGACGACGCGGGTCACCGCCAGGCGGACGGCGGCGGCCCGGTCGGCGAGACGCCAGTCGATGCGGGGCCCAGGGGCCCGGTGTACGGCACCGCGGACAGTTCGCCGTCCCAGGCTTCGCCGCCCCCGGCGGCGACAGGGGACAGCGGCGACCTGAGCGGGCCGACCGCTTGGGCGAGGCCGGACTCTGTGACACCGGCGAGCCGTCCACCGACGCGCGAGCCGCGCGGACCCAGTCCCGATGAGCTGTTCCCGAACGGATAAGGAGACCCTGATCGTGCGTTCCGCTCCCACCCATCTGGAGTCAAAGCTTCGCTTCTGGGATTTCAGCGTCGGTCAGATCGCCGCGGCGTTCGCGGGGATCATGCTCGGCGTCGTGTGGGCGAAGTTCCTCTCGCCCTTGCACGGCATGTGGGGGGCGATGAGCGGCGCGTACATCGCCGCGCTGCCGGTGATCCCGGTGTTCGTCGCCAGCCAGACCGAGTTCGATCTCTGCGGCCTGGTCGTGGGCGCGGTCCGCTGGCGGCGGTTGGAGGGCCGCTACCTCCCGGGCGCGGGTGAGAGCGCCAGCGGCTATCTGCTGCTGGCCGAGCACGCTGGCACCGACCCGGCCGGCGGCGAGGGCCCCGAGCTCGAGCTGCGGTTCTTGTGGGACCAGGACCGAGACAGCGCACCGGCGCCTGAGGACGGGGCCAGCCTGGCGTGGATGAACAACGGAAAGGGGACGTGATGTTCGACAGCGACGCCCTGATGGGTCGCGGCCGCGGTCTGCCGCAGGCGGGGGAGCTGTTGGCGGTCGAGGCGATCGACCGGACTGGGTTGATCGTCACCAGCGAGGGCGCGCTGGTGCGGGTCTTCCGGGTCACGCCGCCGAACCCGCTGCTGATGTCCGCGAGCGAGCGGGAGAAGACCGCCGGGGCGTTTGCGCGGCTGGTCTCGCAGCTTGGCGCCGAGGAGACCGTGCAGGTCTACATTGACGCGCGGCCGGTGAACCTCGCCGAGCTGCTGGCGGACTGCCGGCGGGAGGTGCAGGCCAGCGCCGGACCGGTGTCTGCCGCGGGGGATGGCGATCGCCTGGGGTTGGCGCGGTGGCGGCTGTACGCGGGGATGGAGGAGTCGCTGCGGCTGCACGCCGACGCCCAGGCGGCCGTGCAGGTCTCCTGCTACGTGGTCGCGCCGCTGGTGCCGCGCCAGAGCATCGCTAGAGCCGCACTGGCGTGGGCGAGGCGAACCCGGCTGCCGATCGCCTCGCTGGAGCGACCAGTGACCGCGCACCGGCGGGCGGTGCGCGAGCAGCTCGCCCATGTCGACGCGCTGCGCGCAGAGCTCGAGGCCGAGGGCATGGCGACCGAGCTGCTCGACGGCGAGCAGGTGCTGCGGTTGCTGTGGGCGAGGTTCAACCCGACCCGCTCCGACGACCCGCGCCGCGCCGCCACGTGCAATGTCGAGGTACTGGGGGAGCTCGACGCGGCCGGCGACCGCGACCTCGCCCGCCAGGCGGCAGTCAGATTGCGCGAGCAGATCGCGACCTCGAGCCTTGACTTCAAGTCCTCGCATCAGCATGTGGTCGTCGATCGCGACGTCGAGCAGACGATCCTGATCGCGAACACCGCGGGCCGTACGCACATGGGCTGGCTGCACGGGGCGATGCTGACCCGCCAGCCGTTCACGCTGTCGGTGTTCGTGCACGGGCTGGAGCGCCGCCGCGAGCGCCAAAGATTGAAGCTCGCCTACCGGCGCCTTCACACGATCAATCGCGGCGCTGAGCAGCGCGGCCGCGTCCCGGACTTCGACCGCTACGTGCAGGAGCGCGAGTACCGCGAGCTGCTGGGCGACATGGCCACCGGCGAGACCTCGAACCTGTTCCGCGTCTCGGTCTACCAGACCCTCCGCGCGCGCGGGCCGGACCCCGACCTGGCCGCACTCTCCGAGGCCGTCGACTTCTGCGCGGAGTCGATCGAGTCCGCGGGGGACTGCAAGGTCGGCCGCGGCGAGTTCCGCCAGCACGAGCTGTGGCGCTCGAGCCTCCCGCTCGGGCGGGATGTGTACGGCAGGGCGCGCAAGTACCCCACCGCCAACGCCGGCGACATGGTGCCGCTGATCGGCACCAGGTGCGGATCGCCGACCGGGGTCCCGTTCGCGTTCGCGGACCCCGGCCGCACCGTCGAGCTGATGAACCCCTACGACGAGGAGCACGCAAACCACACAATCGTGATCAGCGGCCGGAGCGGGAGTGGGAAGACGATGACCGCCAGCGTGCTTTTGTCGCGGTGTCTGGCGTTGGGGGCGCGCGCGTTCGTGATCGACCGCGCCGGCCACTACGAAACCCTCACCCGCCTGCTCGACGGGGCGCAGCAGATCGAGATCGGCTCAGACGACTCCCCCTACGCGCTGAACCCGTGGGACGTGCCGGATCCGGCGAAGGTCTCAAGGGAGAAGATCGCGTTCCTGCTCGCGCTGCACCAGGTGATGATGGGCGGCCTGGACGCGCGCCAGCAGGGACTGCTCGGCGCCGCTGTCCGCGCCGTCTACGCCAAGGCCGCCGCACTCCCGGGCCAGACGCCGCGGGAGTCCATGCTCCAGGACGAGCTCCGCGCCCAAGCAAAGGAAGCACAGGACGCCGATGCGGTCGACGTCGCCGCAACGCTCAGAAACCTCGCCGACCGCCTAGCCGAGTACTGCGGGGAGGGCACCTACGCCCACCTCCTCGATCGTGCCACCACCGTCCCGGAGGATGCGCCGCTGGTGGTGTTCGACACGCGCCGCTGCCCGGAATCCGAGCTGCGGCTCGTGATGTTCGCGCTGATGGAGTACATCACCGGCACGGTCGAGCGGCACTGGCACGCGCACCGGGCGGACGCAAGCAAGCCCGGGGCGCCGCTGTTCCTGGGGCGCTCGATGATGCTGATCGACGAAGCGTGGCATCTGATCAGCCGGCCGGAGACCGGCGCCTACGCGAACAACCTCGCCCGCCGCGCCCGCCACCTCGGCCTCGTCCTGATCGTCATGAGCCAGCAGCTCTCCGACTTCGACACCGAGCACGGCGTCGCGCTGCTTGGCAACTCGAGCCAGCAACTGCTCCTGGCGCAGAACCCGAAGGAGATCCCCTTCATCGCCGACACCGTGCAGCTCTCAGAACGCGAAGCCGCCGAGCTGCAACGGCTCAAGACGGTCAAGGGCCGCCACGCGCAGATGCTCTGGCTCAACGGCACCCGCGGCCACGGCAAGGTCGCCCTACGGGTCGGCCCGACCGAGTACTGGGCCTACACCTCAGACCCCACCGAGCAAGCGATCCGCGAGACGGAGATCACCCGGCAGGACGGCAACGTGTGGGCCGCAATCACCACGCTCGCCAAGCAAGGGACCCGCGCCCACCGCGACCACCAACCCGACCCCACGCCCGCCCGATGAGCGTCAGCGAACCCACACACGTACGCCAACCCGACCCGCCGCGTGACCGCTCCTCACGGCTCACGATCCTGAATGAGGAGCGCCCTGGCGCTCTCACCCAGGCGTCCAACAACCAGCTCGTCCCAGTGACCGGCGCCGGCGGGCGCCGCGGGCCGCTGCTGGCCGTGTGCGGACTGTGCGGCGGTGCGGGCGCCAGCACCCTCGCCTACCTGACCGCGCTCGCCGAAACACGCCGCGAACGAGGCAACGTCCTCCTATCCGACACCGGCGGGCCCGGCGGCGGGATCGCCCACTACGCCGGCGTCGAGACGCCACGGTCGCTGAGCGAGGTCTCCGAGCTCCTGGACGCCGGCCTGCCGGTCGGGCAGCTGCTCGCCACCACCAGCGACGGGTTGCGGGTGCTCGCGACCGGCCCGCGGCTCGGAGCCGACTGCGCGGGAGACGGCATCGAGCGGCTGCTCGACCACGCCCGCCGGCGCTACACGCTGACCGTCATCGACTGCGGCACCCTCGCCCGCCGAGCAGACCAGATCGCGCTCAGCACAGCGTCGCACGTCGCGTGGGTGCTGCCCGCCACCGGCAGCGGCGTGGAGCGCGGCCGTAAGACGCTCGACGCCGTCGCACCGCACCCGTCGGGCCGAGAGATGCTCCTCGCGCGCCACATGCCATCCGACCGGCGAAGGACTCTGCGGGAGCTGCGAGACCTCGCGCGCGAGCGCCGCGCCCCGCTGATCCTGTTGCCCAGCCTGCCCGAGCTGGCAACAGGCAACACGCGGGCGGCGGTGGAGACCGCGCAGGTGCCGCTGCAGGCGATCCTCGGCGCGCTGGCGCGATGAACGCGACCGGCACCCGTCCCCTGCCGGCGGCATCGCCGACCGCCGCGACCGCACAAACCGTCACCGCAGCGCCCGCGGCGGTGCGCTCGCTCGCGCTGGCTCGTCTCGCGATCCTCACCGGCGTGGTGGCGATCGCCGCGTGCGTCGTCATCGCGGGCGTGGTTGCTATGGCGGCGCCGGTGCAGGCGCGCGGCTGGCTTGGCTTCACGTTTCCCAGGCTCGCGGCGCGGCCCGCGGTCGCGGTCGGGATCTTCGCCCACAACCTCCGCTCCCTCTCAGGCGTATTCGTGCTGCTCATCTTCGCCCGACTCGCGCCCCGCGCCCCCGACAAGCGATCGGCGCGGCTGGGGGTCAGGCTCGGCGAGCTGATCCTCGCCGGCGCGATCACCGCCAACGTCGTCGTGGTCGCCGCGGCGCTCGGCGCCTACCGGCAGCGGATGCTGCTGGCGCTCATGCCGCACGGGCCCGTCGAGCTGGCCGCCTACTCACTCGCCATCGCGCTCTACCTCCAAGACCGCCGCCGCAACCTCCCCGCCGCCTACGTGGCCAAGGGTGGGGCGGCGTGCGTGGCGCTGCTGGCGATCGCCGCGGTGCTCGAAACCTGGGTGAGCGTATGAGCCCGGGACGGACACTGCTGGCGCTGGCAGCGCTCGCCGCGGGGCTCGCCATCGGCGTTCCGCTGCTCTCAAACAGCCTGCACAAGCTCGGCGCCCAGGGATGGTCTCACGCCAACGCCACCAAAGGCGGCCTGATCCAACCGGCCACACCGACGCCGCACACCACCCCCGTCACCGGACTCCTACAGCCGCCAACCCCGGCACCCGCCCCGGGCAGCCCACACCCCGACGCCAACGGCCGCCGGAGCAGCGCGCACGCTCAGCACTCACCGTCTCGCGGGCAGTCGCCACGCGATCCCGCACCCCGCCCCGGATCGCATGCTCGCCCCCCAACAAGGCATCGGGCGCAGCCAGGCGGGCTGCTGCCCGCCGCGACCCTGCACGCGTTGATCAAGGCCGGGTTGGAGATCGCCATCGGCGTCGGGCTGATCGCCCTGCTGCTGGTGGTGCTGGTGCTGCGGCGCATCGGTCCTCGTTCGCGGCGCGAGTACGCGCTGTATGAGCTGCATCTCTCTGCGCATGATCAGGCCAAGCCCCAGGATCTGGAGGACATGGTCGAGTCGATCGCCAACATCGTGCGGGCGTTCCCGGCTGACCGGATCCGCGACGGCCAGCCGTACGTGGCGCTGGAGCTTGTGTGCAACGAGGGGCATGGCGGGATGGAGTGGTCGGTCAACGTGCGTTGCGAGCCGCGGGTCGTGGTCGCGCTGGACGCCGCGATCAGCGCCACCTACCCCGACGTCAGGGTCGGCCGCCGGCACGCCGACGCCCCCCGGCCGCGCGCCGGGGCGCTGCGCGAGCCCGGGCATGTGATGCGGTTTCGTAAGCAGCGAAGCTTCGTCTATCCGTTGGTCGCGGCCGGTGAGCAGCTCGCCTCACCGCCGGTGGAGCAGATCGCCCGCGCGCAGATCGCATTGGGCGAGCCGTCGATCGTCCGCTTCCAGCTGACCCCCACCGCCCTGTTCTTCGAGCGCTACGCCCGCCGCCGATACAAGCACCACGAGCAGCACCTCTCGCGCCACGAGCCTGGAGGACCGATGCTCACCGGCTTACGGTCGACGCTTGACCGCACCGAGATGGGCAACGCGCAACGCACCCAGAACCGCAGCCTGTTCTGGCTGGAGACCGTGATCGCCGCCGACAGCCTCCCAGCGTGCAAGACACTCGCCGCCGCGGTGCAGTCGCGCCGCGGGGAGAACCGCCTGCACCGCCGCTGGATGATCGCCCGCCAGCGCCTGTATCGCCGCCGGTTCCCGAAAGCCTCAAGGCCGCTGATCCCCTCGACGCGGTGCCTGGTGTCCGCGGCGGAGGTCGCGCACCTGCTCGAGCTGCCGACCGCGCGGATGAAGGGCGTGCCGGTCCGCCGGCTAATGCTGCCGCGGATCCCCGCCCCGCCCGAGCTCGAACGCATCACCGCTACCAGCGAGTCGCGAGGGCTGTGGCCCATGCTGCGCGCCGAGAACGCGCAGGTCGCGATCCGCGCGATCGACCGCAAATACGGCGTGCTGGCCGCGGGTGGCCAGGGCGCCGGGAAGACCGCCACGCTGCTCGCCCTGTACCGATCCGACCTCGCCGACCGCAACGCCGCCCCGATCGTGGCGGATCCCAAGAGCGAGATCGCGCCCCTGTGCTTGGCGCACACCCCGCCGGATTGCAGCAAGCAGGTTTGGTACCTGGACCTCGGGCATCCCGCGTTCGGGATGAACCCGCTCCTGCGCGCCGGGGAGCGGGCGTTGGCGCTCGAGGCCGCCGAGATCGCCGAGAACGTCGTCGCCGCACTCCTGGACGTCAACGAGGACCAGATCTTCGCGTCCTCGCGCCGCTACCTCGCCCACGCCGTCATCGGCGCACTCGCGCTCGCCGAAACAGAGCACCGCCGGCCGACGTTCGAGGACATGCACTCCCTCCTCGAGCCCGCCAACCAAGACCTGCGAAACCGCGCCGGCCAGGCGTGCGCCGACATCCCCAACCTCGACATCAGCGCTCACTTCCTGCGCGTCGAGCTCCCCAACGAACTACGCCTCGCGACCTCGCAGACCACCGTGCGGATGGACGCGCCACGCAACAAGATCTCCACCCTTCTGCAGGCGGCGCCGATCCGCCGGTTCCTGCACCACCCCACCAACGTCTCCATCCGCCAAATCATCCAAGCCCGCGACATCCTCATCATCGACTGCGCCCAAGGACAGGTCGGCGACGACAACGTCAAACCCATGCTGCTGTTCATGCTGCGCATGCTGCACCGCCAAATGCAACGCCAAGTCACCCTCCCCGAAGACCAGCGACCCAGGGTGCCGGTGATCATCGACGAAGCCCACTACGTCGCCGACACCGAAAACTTCGTCGACCAGATCGCCACCCACCGCCGCGCCGGCCTGGAAATGGCGTGCGGCATCCAATACTTCGCGCAGCTCGGCTCCGGATCCCGCCACGCCGAAAAGATCCGCAAAGGCATCCTCAACCTCCTCCAAAGCCGGCTCCTGTTCCGCATGGGCGACGCCGACGACGCCCAACAAGCCACCCGGATCGCGATGGCCGTCTACGCCACCATGATCCGCGACGACCCCGACTCCCGCGCCCGCATGCGCGTCACCCCCGAACAACTCCTGAACTTCCCCAACCACCACTGCCTCGCCTCCTGGATCGCCAACGGCACCCGCGCCCCCAGCTTCACCGGCCAAACCTACCCCCTCCCCGACCCCAACCCCGACTGGGCCGAACACCACCTCACCCGACAGGCCCAACGCGTCGGCCCCTACCCCGAACACCACAAGCCGGCAACCCTCGACACTCACTCGGCCACAGCCAACCCGCCCGGCAACGGCAGCCAGCCGGCTCACCGGGACCCCGAAGCACGCACGTCGACGACATCGACCCCGAACGGGACCCAGCTGACACCCGCGGACGCCGACCACGACGGGCAGGACGCGCCCGCGCGCGGCGAGGACACCCGGGGCCAGGAGGCGCGCAAGCGAGAGGTGCGAGTGGACTACGAGCCCCCGCCGCCGCTACCGAACCTCGCCGACAGCCCCGTCCGACGGATCGTGGGACGCCGGGTACCCGGACCACCCCCCGGCGAGCACGACACTCCCGCACCCGCCAGCCTGCGCGAGCTCGCGTACCTGGACCGCATCAACGAGATCGGTCCGGCCGACGAGCTCGACGGTGCCGCCAAGCTGCCGCGCCTCTACGACGCCGACTACGCGATCCTCGCGCTGCTGGACCGCGCCGGCCTGGTGCCGCGCACGATGATCGGACGCTCAGCGCTGCCCGGACGCGGCGCCAATGCGGTCAGCGACCGGCTGACCAAGCTCTACCGCCACGGGCTGATCGCCCAGCACCCCGTCGGGATCCGCGAGCACACCCGCAGCGACGGCAAACCACCGCTGCTGTACTCCATCACCCGCCGCGGACTGGAAGTCGCGCAAACCCGCGAGCCGCCGGCGATCTCCCAACGGCGCCAGTGGCGAGCGATCGAACCGGGGCGCGGACTGCGGCTCGCCCACGACCTACACGCGCTCGCCTGGGCGATCGAGCTTCACCGCCTCGTCGGGAACCTCGCGACCGACCACTGGCGCACCCCCCGCTACGCCACCGGCCGCATCCCCGTCCCCCAAACCGGCAGCAGCCGCGCCCGGCACCCGATCACCGTCAACGAGATCGCGCTACCGGACAAGCAGGCGATCATCGACGTGGCGCTCAACCCGTTCACCGAGGTGCAGCCCGACATCTCGCTCGAGCTGCGCATCCCGTCGATCAAACTCACCTTCGACCTCCTGGTCGAGCTTGACCTCACCAGCCGCCCCTCCTACAACCACGACAAGCTGCTGGGCTACGACGCGTTCCTGTGCGGCTGGAGCCTCGCGCACCCCCGCTACCAAACCCACACCACCCGCCCAGTCGCCGTGTTCGTCAGCCCTGACCCGCACGCCGCGCTCGCGCTCGCCCAAGAAGCCGACGAAGCGCTCACCGGCCGGATCGGCGTCATGGGCACCGGACCCGAGCACTGGTACCACCCCGCCCGCGACCACACCTTCTTCGCCGTCGAAACCGACATCCACCACGGCAACCTTTCCGCGCTCGCGCTGCCCGCCCTGCCGCCCGGCCTGCGCCACCGTCTCACCGGCACCCGCGACCTCGAGCTCAAGCGCGTCGCGCTGCTCCCCGACACGCTCACCACCAACAAGAGAAACAAATGACCCACACTCCGCAGCTCGACGTCCTCTCGCCTTATCTGGGGCCACGGACGGCTGACCGATTCCAGCTGTCAATAAGCTCCGAGGCTCAGCGAGGAAAGCGGGCGCGAGCGCGACAACGGAGCGCGCAACAATAAGGCCCTCGAGGGACAAAAGCCGCGCGGCAGACCGTGAGCCCCTGACGCCTGCACTTCGCTTAGGTCAGTCGCTCGCGCCCACCAGCATCGTAGCTCGCCCCGCCGCCGCGATCCCGTGACCCCAACACTTGCAGCGACGGTTCCGTCCGGCGACGCGCTCTTACGCGGAGATCTCTCGGCCCGACCACGTGGGCGTGGATCCCGGCCCCCGTGCTGGCGGTGGCGCGCGCGAGGCCCTTGCGCTTGAGCCGCAGCGATTGGCCAACAGCATCTCTTCTCTCGGCGCGTGCTTTGAGGACGGATTACCGCCAGGGACGGGGCTAAGCTGCCGAGGCGGATGACGGCAGAGTCCCGGGAGCAGGAGCCGCTCGACGACCACCGAGCACCCGAGCGCACGCTGGATCAGCGTATGGACGCGCTGAGCAAGGCCAACGAGGTCCGCGCGCGGCGCGCGCGCAGCTCAAGCGCGACCTCAAGTCCGGCCGCGTGCCGCCCGCCGCGTTGATGGTCGATCCGCCCCCGTACTTGGAGACCGCAAAAGTGTCAGACATGCTGCTCGCCCTCCCCGGCCACGGGCGTATAAAGGCAACCAAGATTCTCAACAGCTGCCGAGTCTCGCCCAGCAAGACGTCGGAGGGCTCGGCGAGCGCCAGCGCTAGGAGCTCGCCGTGCGACTGGACCGCTGATCGGCGTCACACGGCGAAACGCATGGACGCGCAGCGAGCCAATCGCCTCAGCGCGGATGCGAAGGGATTCCAACGACCTCGAAAAACATGAGGATCGCAGCGATCGTGATCGCCGGCCTGACCAGCCAAGTCTCGATCGAGGAGCCGGTGCGGATCCTGAGCGCAGCTGGCACAAGCGCGACGCGCCGATGAGCGAACGGCCACCCCCAAGGGATCGGACCAGTGAGCGAGTCGAGCACCAGGTGCGAGACATAGCCAAGCGCAGTCGCCGCCACAGCGTACGGGTACACGACCGCCAGGTGCGCGAGCAGAAACCGCACCGCCGACCGCGCGTTCAGATGCACACCCGCGTGCGAAACCGCGGCCAGCTTCCCCACCACCCACGCCAGTGCGACCAATACACCGCCGCCAGACGCCACGTACAACGGAGCGGCAATCGCCGCCCACAGCGCCAGGAAGGCGAGCGAATGCGTGGGCCCGCGGTGCGTCACACGCAACCCGCGGACGAACACGCCGACGACCCGGGCAGGGAGCCCGAGCACCCTGCCAGCAACACCGAACGCCACCCCGATCCGGGAAACCCGCGCCTTCGGATGGTCGATGTCGGGAAGCTCTCCCGCGATCGCTCCCCACGCGATAACGACCGCCAGCGCCCACACCGGCGTGTGCATCCAACCGGCGGCGTTTGCCGCTCCTAACCCTGCCGCCGTGAACAAAGCACCACCGGCAACATGCGTCTGACTGGTCACGCTCTGTTCACGTCCCCCTCCTCCCTATCGCCCCGCTGCAATCCACTCACGCCGGCGATGTTGGCGTAGCTGGAGGATGGATCGCGAAGGATGCGCGGTGCCTGGTTCGACGCCGGTCAGGCCACGTCCTGCTATCACAGAGGGAGAACGCGGATTCGTCCTGAAAGAGACACCGACGGCGCGCGTAGTTGCCAGTGCGGTTCGATCGATCGAGGCAGCGAATTGACCGAACCTGCGACTGACGACGCGCTGGGTCGCAAGCGCAATTATCCCCGGGTCTGCACGGCGGACCTTCGCGCATCCCAGGTCCATCCAGGAACGCGGCTGAGGCGCCGTGTGCGACCGGGATCGAGATTTTCCGCGAGCGTGGCCCGCCTCCTACTGGACAGAATCAGGGTTCCGCAAAGAATTGAGGAGGACTGCAGTGGCATCTTGGGACCGGGGTCTGTGGCCCTTGACCCCATCGCGGTGTCGCCGGACGCCCAGATGCGCGAGGTCGTCGACGACTTGCTGGCCGCACAGCGCTCGCCGGGCATGCCGCGCGGGCTACGCGTCTGACCTTGCGATCTTCCTCGACTGGCTCGCGGCCCGGCGCAGGCATCCACTTCAGGCGACCCGGCCTGAGATCGATCGTCGCCGCAACGTGCGGAGACGATCGGGCCGGACGGCAAGCCGGCCACCAACGGCCGCCCGAGGTACGCGCCCGCGCCGCCCCGACGCACCCGCTTCTCACGCAGCTCGCAGACAACAAGGCGATCGTCGGCGTTCCGGGGGCCGAAGAGGTCCTGAGGGTGGTGCTCGCGGCTACAGGACGTTCGCCGCCGGCCGCGACCGGGACCCCTCAGCGGGCACCACCACGCTCGACGGCCCGACCGTCGACGCGTGCGCGCGGCTCGGCGGACTCATCTATCAGGCGGGCGCCTCCTGACTTCGAGCACGGCATCCAGCCCGGCCCGGTGTTCCACTTCGACGGAGGCGCGATCGGCTTGGACGGTCGCTTCGGGGATCCCGACGCTGATGGGCGCGCAGTCGACACCATCGCTGAAGCCTTCGCGGCGCTCGGCTGCACGCTCGGCAGCGAGGGCGGTGCCCCCATCGTCTCCGGCGGCTCCTGCCAAGATCGATCTCCCGCGGCGGTCCCAGCAGCGCCGATACGATGCGGTCGGCCGCGGAGCGCGGCCAACGCGGCTGGTCTTCGGTCAGACGCGCTCTGGTCGAGCAGTTGCGCCACGACGTCGCGGAATCCGCTGCGCGCGCGCCGCTCGCCGGGTGCGTCCGCGCTGGAGCTACAGTAAGCGCCTGGGACGGCCGCGTCAGCCCCCATTCGGCGGCTAACCAGCGTGTCCGCATCGCCCGCGGTGCCTTGCTCATAGAGCTCGTACGCTTGCACCGCGATCTGGGCATCGCGGGGGCTACTGGGCGCCGGTCAGGTTCCCTGCCGACGCTCTGCGTCCTCGCGGACGACGTCGAGCAGCCCGTGAACGAGCACGTGTGCGCCGTAGCCGACCCCGAAGATCCAGTAGCGGCGAAACCAGGTGCGGGCGGGCTCGTCGGTGGTCGCAGTGCGCATGATCGCCCACAGGAGCGTCTTGCCGTCCTCAATCGGGCGCGTCCCGAGCGCGTAGACGGTCTTGGCGAACCCCGGCTCCGCAAAGTCCGTGAACGTCGCGGGATCCACTTGCGCGTACTCAATCGCCGGACGCCAGAACTTCCCCACCAAGCCGAGCGCGATCTCCTCCTCGGGGCGCTCGCCGAGCAGCACCCATCCGCCGCCGCTCATCGGGAGCTTCGTCGTATCCAGCAGCGTCAGCCGGTCCGGTGCCCCGCTCGGACGCTCCCCGTGCAGCAGCTGCCAGACGATCTCGGGCAGGATCCGCACCGCCCCGAGCACCGACACCAGCGGGCGTCGCTTTCCGACGTCGATCAGGTCCGCCTCGATCAGCGTGCGCCACGTGGTCGCGACGTCCGCGGCGACGACCGTCTCGATCTCATCGGAGACATCGAACTCCGGCAAGAACTCGTCGACCAACACGACGTCAGACCCTACCCCGCCGGATCGTCGGGTTGCATGCCAGGCGCTCGCTCGCGACTGGAACGGCACCCGCTCTGAGCTGATTGAGCCGTACTTCCACGCCTGGGCCAACCCGCCAAGGGCAGGAATGCAAACGGCGCGCCCTAATGCGCATTACGGGCGTGGGAGGGTGTTGTTTAGGTAGTCCGCGAATAGTGGGTCGGTGATCGTCCATTCGCCGCGTCGGGTTCCGCGGTTGACGACGCCGGCGGTGGCGAGCGCGTCGAGCGCGCGGCGGGCCGTCTTGGGCTCTAGCTTGCGGTAAGTCGGGGTCGCATGTGCGAGGTTGGTGAGCACGCGCAGCGCGCCGGGTCCAAGCCGCCGCACGTCCAGCAGCCCGTCCGCGTGCCGCGCCCGCTCTGCTGCCATGGCGCCTTGGTAACCGCGCTCGGCCGCCACGAGATCCACCTGGTGCGAGTCCTGCTCGACGATCGCCACGTGGGCCTGCTGGGCGATCAGCATCGTGCAGCGCGGGTGGCCGCGGCCGGCGTTCGCGATCCGCTCGAGCGCGTCGGCGTCAGTGCGGACGTCGTCCTCGGCAAAGCGGGCGACGAGCCCGTCGCACCACTCCTGGGCGGTGATCGGGGTGAGGTCGTGAAAGCCGCCAAATCCGTAGAGCGCGCGTTGGCGGTTGGTGAACAGGTCGCGCATGAGATGCTCGACGCTGCCGGCGAACAGACACGTGACGCGCGGCGAGCCGGCGAGAATCTCTCGCAGCTCTTTGGTGAGCTGGGATCCGGCACCGTAGTCGCCGTTCGCGATTTCCTGGAGTTCGTCGATGAACAGCACGAGCGGGCGGTCGTCGCGGTCGGCGATCGTTTGGAGCATGCGGAGCGCCTGGAGCAGCGCTCCGTGGGGATCGCGGGCGGCGAGGCCGGGGCGCAGTGCGAGCTCGACGCCGTCCCCGAGCTCGGTCTTGGCCTTGACGGACAGCGTGAGCGCGGCGCCCTTGAGCACCGTCTCGCCGCCGGCGCGGACGCGCTCGATCAGCCGAGCCAGCGGACCGCGGTTGGAGAGCGCTCGCTGCGCCATGCGTTCGGCCAGCGAGGCGGTGCTGGTGAGCTCGAACAGGCTGAGCGGGACCGTGTAGATGCCATCGTCGGCGAGTCGCGCGATCACGGCGTTGCAGACGGTGCTCTTGCCGGTCCGCCGTGGAGCGGCGAGAATCCGATGGACCCCGCCACGGAGCTGAGCGACGAGTTCCTCGACGTCCTGGGCGCGACCGATCATCCGCGCGGACGGCAGCGGTTCGTCCGTCGGGAATAGCGTCCGACTCGGCAGCCGCATCATGTGGCGATTATGCCATAGCTTTATGGCTAATACGCCATAACGGTGAGCGAGCGACGTGCCGGCTTGGGCGACATCTGACGTTGGCACCGCGACCAGCGGAAGGGCGCGACAAGGGCCCCGTCGCAGCGGTCCTGAGGTTGCGCAATGCCAAGCTCCGGATCACACTTCGGAGGTAACGTCAACCCGCGAGGCACAGACGCTGATCCCGGATGCCTGAGAGAGCGACCGTAACCAGCCGCGCGCGCGGCGGTGCTTCCCGCGCGAAGGGAGCCGGGCAGGTCGCACTCGACCGGCTCACGCTGTCCGTGGAGGCGGCCCACGATGCGCTAAGGGACCTGCGCAAGGAGGTGAGCAAGGGGACGCGCGACGTCCTCAAGGATCTCGACACCACGCTCAGGGATGCGCGTAAGAATCTGCGCAGCGCGAGCAAGACCGTCACCAAGGACCTCGAGAAGGTCCAACAGGCGCTGACCACGGGCAAACCAACTCCGACGCGAGCGGCGCGGGCGCGCACGAGCGCCGCTCCGGCGGCAAGGCCACGGAAGGCGACCACCGCCACCCAGGCAAGCACCGCGCGAAAGCGGACCGCGGCCGCCAAGAGGCCCGCCGCGCCTAAGGCGACGACGGCGCAGAAGCGGACGGCGGCTGCCAAGGCGACCGAGGAACGGGCCGAGCCGACCGCTGTGTCGAGCGAGCAACAGCCGTTGGCGGCCGCGAGCGCGGAGAACGAAACGGGCTCTGCCCAGGAGCAGTAAAGGGTGCGTAGCGGTGTCTGCCGCCGTCGATGAACCGCCTTGCCCGCGCTGCGCGCAGCCGGTCTCGACCACCCTTACCACGGCGGAACCCGGTGATCAGTTAGCCGCCGCGCGGATCGAATGCCCGAACTGCGGCGCGAGTCTGGTGCGGGACGTGGAAGGACACGTCGACCGGGGATGGCGCGTTGAGGAGGGGCCCGACGGCTGAAAGGCTGTTTCGGCCGCGGGGGTGCCGGACACCCTCTCAAGACAGACGGAGATGAGAGCCATCCGAGAGGAGAGGCGATGTCCGAGGATCATCGGATCGTCAGTCATGCCCGAGGCGAGCCACTATCCCAGGGCTGCGCCGGCGTGCGCGTCCGTGTTCAGCTCTCGGGTTGTCCAAGCCGCCGGTGGTCGCGGGACCTCGCCGCTCGGCTGAGCGGCGAGCTGGTTGGCCACGCTGCTGTAGGGCACTTGCGGCTCAACGTCAACGACCTCGTCCAAGCCGACCAGATCGTGCTCGAAGGCGTTGAGGCAAGGGAGGCGCCGGTGCTCGGTGGCGTCCTCGAGCGAGCGGTTGACGGCGCGAACCGGGCAAGCACAGCAGGTGCGCCGAACCCGCCGCCGAACGTGACGCAGCGCGAGGCCGACGTTATCGCTCACGCGATCGAGGTCCGCCAGGCCTAGGAGCCGCGAATCGGAGACGATACGGGAGGCGGCGCGCGGCACGCCGCGCATCTCCGCACGTCAGAGCTCATCTGAGAGCGATCTCGCGCGGTGGCCGGTCGATCTGCCCCGAGCCTGAACGAGCATGACCGCGATGCGCTGCTGGTTCGCGATGCGGGTGGATTACGCCGAGACGCACGTCGAGCAGGTGCGCGAGCTCGTGTAGAACGTCGGTCGAATGATTGCGCGGCCGGGTCGCATTCTCGAGACTGGGAGCGCCTCTTCCGTCCTTACGCCACGAGCCATTCCGCGCCACGACGCCGCTGACAACAACCAGGACGAACCACTGCCATCTTGGGGCCAGCTACCCAAGGAGAGGGCCGACATATAGCTGCCGCGTAAATGGGTAGGTTGGCTTAGAGAGAGGTTCAGCGCGGGGTTTCGCGGTTCGCCGTCGCGCTGGTTGGCGCTATGGACGGGGATCGACCCGATGTGTGAGGACATCTGCGAGAGTGGCGCCCGTGGATCACCGGTTGACGTGTTTCTCGGTAAGCCACGCCCCGGCCTCGGCTCGTTTGCTGGGTGGCTGGGTGCCGGCGTGAACGCGGCGAGCGATCGGATGTCACTAGCGGATCTTCAGGAGCTTGATGAGATCAAGGCGTTGGTGGATCGCGGGCAGCAGCTCGGGGTCCTGACTTTCGCCCAGGTTGCCGGGGCGGTCTCGGAGCTCGATCTGGACGAGGCAGACGTCGAAGAGTTGCAGGGCTTCCTGGAGCGGGCGGCGATCGAGCTGGTCGAGGAGGTCGATCCGGCGCTGGCCGCGGCGGTGGAGCTCGAGCGGGCGCCGGAGAAGCGTGGGCGGCGCAAGCCGAAGACCGCGCTCGATCTGAAGCCGGACATGACCACCGATTCCCTTCAGCTGTTCCTGAAGGACATCGGCAAGGTGCGTCTGCTGACGGCTCAGGAGGAGGTCGGTCTGGCCAAGCGGATCGAGCGCGGCGATCTCGACGCCAAGGAGAAGATGGTCGAGTCCAACCTGCGCCTGGTCGTCTCGATCGCCAAGAACTATCGAAATCAGGGCCTGCCGTTCCTGGATCTGATTCAGGAGGGGACGCTCGGACTGGTGCGCGCAGCGGAGAAGTTCGATTACCGCAGGGGCTTCAAGTTCTCGACGTACGCGACGTGGTGGATCCGCCAGGCGATCGCGCGTGCACTGGCGGACAAGGCGCGGGCGATCCGTATCCCGGCGCACGTGGTGGAGAAGCTCAACAAGATCGGGCGCGCCGAGCGCAGGCTCCTGACCGAGCTGGGGCGCGAGCCAACCGCAGAGGAGATCGCCGAGGTGGCCGGCATCGAGCCTGAGGAGGTGGGGTCGATCAAGCGCTCCGCTCAGGCTCCGGTGTCGCTCGAGCAGCCGGTCGGCGACGAGGAGGAGTCCGAGGTTGGCCAGTTCATCGCCGACGAGCGCGCCGAGTCGCCCTACGAGAGGGCCGCCGAGATCCTCACCAACGAAGCGTTGCGAGACGCGCTGGAGAAGCTCAGCTATCGCGAGCGTCGCGTGCTCGAGCTGCGCTACGGGCTCGGCGGCGAGCATCCCCGGACGCTCGATGAGATCGGGCGGATGTTCAACGTCACGCGCGAGCGGATTCGGCAAATCGAGAATCAGTCGCTCAAGAAGCTTCACCACCTCCGCGAAGCCCGAAAGCTGCACGACACTCCAGACCACCTCCCGCGCCGCGCTCCGCAAATCTCTGGAGTCACGCCTAGAAGCTCGCCGAGGTGATCCCGAAGGCCTTCCCGGGGTTCCGACCTCCGCCCCAACGGCGACTAACTAACGCTTAGCGTTGGATTTCGCAGACTTGTGGTCGGAACCCGGCCCGTCGCCTATCGGGCAAGCTCTTATCCAATCTCGGCCGACGCGTCCTTCCTCTCGAGGCGGTCGCGGCAGCGCTGAACGGCGGCGTTGAACCTCGAGAGGTTGACCTCGAGCGTGTTGAGGATCTCGTCGGCGTAGTCCTCGGCGCCGAGCAGGATCTCGCGCTCGCGCCCGCGGGCGTCCTCGATGATGTCCGCGGCGGCACGTTCGGCCTGCTTGGTGACCTCGTCGTCGGAGATCAGGTGCTCCTCGCGCTCGCTCGCCTCCTTGACGATCCGCTCGGCCTCGCGCGTGGCCTCCGCCTGCATCTCCTGTCGCTCCTTGACGATCCAGCGCGCCTGCTTGATCTCGTCGGGAATCGTGGCGCGTATCTGGTCGAGGATGTCGTAGATCCCCTCCTTGTCCATGCGGACCTGATCGGTCAGCGGGATCGGCTTGGCGTTGTGGACCAGATCGTCCAACGTGTCGATGAGTACGAGGACGTCCATAACCAGAGCCCTTTGTTCGCCGGCCAAGGTCAGGTTCCTCTTAATTTGACCGACGACGTCAAAGGAGGCGACGGGACCCAAAGGGAGGCGCTGGGTGATGCGAAATGGGGCTACCGGACGGTTCGAAGGGCCCCGCACTGCGCGGGCGCCAAGGGCCTTCCGCCAGCCAAGCCGGGCGGTACTGAAATGCACCCCGCGGGGGCTCGCGCTGCTGCTTCGCGGGCATCGCGGCCATGCCCGCGTCGTACTCACCACTGTCGCATCTCGTGCACTCCGAGCGCGCCAGACGACGTAGGTCGGCGGACCCTGCGTACCTGCGGCGAGGCCAAAGCGGGACAGGTCCCGCGATCGACCGTGCACCTGCCCTGTCGCCACAAGCAGGGCTGCCGTCCCGAAGGGAGCCCATGCCGGTTGCTACCGGAACCGCGCTGAGCTCGGCCAGAGCGGCTTAGCGTACGTTCCTGCTCCATTACTACCGGAACGGGCTGCTCGCGGGCGAGATCGCGCTCCCGCTCCGCCTCGCCCGCCCGCGCGTAGGAAACGCGGAACTTTCCGCTCGATAATCCATATTTGGTCGCCGGTCAGACCGATCTGGCACGACCGCGCGGCACGCCTCGCGTCGCTGACCGGGGGGAGGAGTGCCGCGATGTGGGACGAAGATGAGTGCGACGAAGATGAGCGAGTGCGCAGTCTGGTGGCCTGGGTCGATATGAGCTAGGAGCGCGAGATGGAAAGCGTCTACTAATCGTCGTTGGTAGACGATCTATGCTGCTTCTGCTTCGGCCCGCCCACTCGGCTGCCCGTCGACGCCGTGCTCCGCTCCCGCGCCCGCCCGGAGCGAATCCGCGAGCACTACGACGACCTGCTCCGAACCGCTGCGTCGCTCAAGCGTGGCTGGGTCCCCGCGAGCTTGCTGATCACACGGATGAAGAACGCCACGCCGCAGAGCCCCGCTTGCCGCTGCCCTCGGCGAGTACGGGCGGATCGTGCGCACCAACTTCTTGCTCGTCTACTGCGCCGACCCCGCGGAGCGCGCCCGCATCGCCGGCCAGCTCAACAAGGGCGAGACGCTGCACGCGCTACGCCGCCACCTCGTGATCGGCTCACGCGCCCAGATCCCCGCCGACGAAGACGACCACCACCGCCACGCCCTCTGCCTCCAGATCCTCGTCAACGCCGTCGAGGTCTGGAACGCCCGCTACATGACCGCCTCGTTCGACCACCTCCACACCACCAAGCCCGACGTCGTCGCCGACGAGACCGCCGTCGCGCGCGTGGCTCCGGTCGCGCACGCGCACGTCAACTCGCTCGGACGCTACGACCTGCACCGCCAGCCGCCGCTCCAAGGACACCTGCGACCGCTACGTCACGTCATTGACGAAAGCGACCCAGCCGTCCTGACACCACCGCTCGGGGTCAGTGGCGACAAACATTAAGCGTTGGATTTCGCGCGGATGATGGCGGTACCCGAAACCGTGGGACGCTCTCCGTCTCGCGCTTGAGACCCGGCGACTCCAGATGGGCATCAGCGCCCGGGCCGCTCCGTTCGGGCGCGTCGGAGCGGTGACGTGGGTCCTTGACACGGGTCAGCAGACGGTGAGAGGCTGGGTCAACCCCCACGCCGAGGAGCGTTGAGATGTTCACGTCCCGCGCCTTTCTCTCAGTGATCGCCGCGCTGTTGATGCTCTTGCTCGGGGCCGGCACCGCGTCCGCCGCGACCGATCACGTGGTCATCACGGGCGGCGCGGTCGTGGCGCCCGGGCAAAGCGCCGGTGACGTGATCGTGATCGACGGGCCGGTGACGATCGCCGGGCATGTGACGGGTGACGTCGTGTCGGTGAGCGGCCCGATCCGGGTTACCGGCCGGGTTGATGGCGACCTGATCGCCGTGTCGGACCGGGCGTCGCTCGGCCCCACGGCGCGGGTGGGTGGCGACCTGCGCTACGGCGACGAGCGGCCGGTGCTGCCGCCCGGCGCGCGGGTGGTCGGCAAGGTCAGCAACGAGGACTGGGCCGACATTGGGAGTGGGTGGGGGTGGGTGAGCGCGTTCGCGTGGTGGCTCGCGGTGTCTGTCTCGACGGTGATCGTCGGCGTCCTGCTCGTCTGGCTGGCGCCGGGTGCGCTGTACGCGGCCGCGCGGGCGGTGGGCCAGCGCCTCGGCGCGACCGTCGGCTGGGGCGTCGCGATCGCGATCGGCGCGCCGCTGCTCGCCATCCTGGCGCTCGTCACGCTGGTGGGCATCCCGTTCGGCATCGGGCTGCTGTTGGCCGCGATCCCCGTGTTGCTGGTTGCCTACACGACGAGCGCCTGGGTGGTGGGACGCCGGGTGGTGGGCGACCGGTCGGCATGGGCGGCGCTGCTGGCCGGCTGGGGGATCCTGCGGCTGCTGGCCCTCATTCCGATCGCCGGCGGGCTCGTGGGGCTGGTGGCGACGGTGGTCGGACTGGGAGCGCTGACCGTCGCGCTCTGGCGCGCCCGCACCCCGAGCGGGCCTGAGGCGCCAGTTCCGGGCGGTCCCGCAGTCACCGGCTGACGACGGACGATGCGTCGGGCCGGTACGGGACTCGCCGGCGGGCGTGTCCGTTTGAATCGCGCGGGCTCATTTAGACTCGGTTAGCAATGGCCGATCGCGTAGGCCGTCGTCGCTGCCGCGCCAGTGGCGGTGGATCGCGTCGGGCCGGCGCGCGGATGACGTGTCGCAGGGACGATGCTGAGCATGATCGCGTCGTCGGCGTAGCCCGATCACGGGCAGGAAATCGGGGACGAGGTCGATCGGGCAGCCAAGAACTGAGCCGTCGATAGTTCGGTAGCTGTCGTGTTTAGACACCCGCACGGGTGAATGTCACATGCGTGACTCCGGTTGGCGAGGAGGTGGCCTCGATCTCGTAGTACTTCTCGAGGCCCTCCAGTCCGTCCCAGAGGCGAACGCCTCGGCCGAGCAGGATCGGCACGACCACGATGTGCATGTGGTCGATGAGCCCGGCGGCAAGGAAGTCGCGGATCATGGTGGGGCCGCCGCCGATGCGTACGTCCTGGCCGTCGGCGGCTTCGCGGGCAGTCTCGAGCGCCTCGGCGGGCGAAGCGTCGATGAAGTGGAACGTCGTGCCGCCCTCCATCTCGATCGACGGGCGCGGCTGGTGGGTGAGGATGAAGGTCGGTGTGTGGAACGGCGGGTTGGGACCCCACGCGCCCTTCCACTCCGGGTCCTCGTGCCATCCGGGATGGCCGAACTTGTTCGCACCCATGATCTCGGCGCCGATCCCTGGAGCGAACCGCTGCGAGAAGGCGTCGTCGATGCCGCCGCTGCCGCCGGGCTGGCCGACCATCTCGTGCCACCACTGGGTGGCGAACATCCATTGGTGCAGCCGTTCGCCGGCGTGGCCGAACGGTGCGTCGCGCGTCTGACCTTCGCCGGTGGCGAAGCCGTCGAGCGAGATCGAGAAGTTGTGGACGCGGGCGAGTGACATAACTGAGTCCTCCTTCGCTAACTGGGTCGGTTCTTGGCCGCCCGGAGTGCGAGCTGACCGGCTAGCGGCGCGTTGTGAACTGGCGCTTCCTCGGCTATACGACCGTGTCGAACAGATCGATGCTCTTGGCCTTTGGACCGTTCGGGCGGCGCAAACTCATCGCCCGCGGTCGGCGCTCGGCCCTTCCGTAGCAACGGCGCAATTTTGTACGTTTTGCGTTAGACGCGGTTCGCCGTCGTCTGCGGCGCTGGCGCTGGGCGGGATGTCGCCGGCTGGCGGAGCGGCCGGTGTTGACCGCCAGGTCCATCTTGCTTTGTTGAGCTGGCGGCCGAGATCCCAATTCGCGCTGCACCGCCCCGCCAGGGCGCGCCGAGGTCACCGAAAGCGGCTCGACCAAACAGTGAGGGGCCTCTCCGCGGTGTGAACTAGCGCGCTCACACCGAAGCAGCTCTCGACCAACGCGCGGGCCGGTCCTGGAAATCGCCGCAAGCAGGAGCCTGAGCAGCCGCCGCGCCGTTGGTACTGGAACCTCCGGCGGCCAGCGACCGTGCGCGAGGATCGCAGCGTTGGCGCCGACACGGCGCGTCGGCCCAGGCGGTCCGCCAGCGAGACGGTCGTGTGCACCACGGCCGCCGGGTCGAGCGTTTAGGTGTCGATGCCAACATATTTCTGACTGGACTTCCAGTCCCTAGTCTTCTCCCAGACCATGGCACGTTCGAGATCATTCGGCCGCGACACCGGGCTCCAGGCCCGGATGCTGCTGACGCTGTTCCTGCTCGGGCTGGTTTACGCCGTCCTGATCGGCGTGCTGTTCGCCGCGGGAGCCGGCGCGGTCACGATCGCGGTGATCGCGGCGGTGCTGTTCGGGATCCAGTTCTTCACCTCGGACAAGATCGCGCTGGCCTCGATGGGCGCGCACGAGGTGAGCCCACAGCAGGCGCCCGAGCTGCACGGCCTGATCGAGCGGCTCTGCATCCAGGCGAACCTCCCCAAGCCTCGGGTCGCGATCGCGCAGACGGCAATGCCGAACGCGTTCGCGGTCGGCCGCTCGCCGCGGACGGCCACCGTGTGCGCGACGACCGGCCTGTTGGAGCTCCTCTCTCCTTCCGAGCTCGAGGGCGTGATCGGCCACGAGCTGACCCACGTGGCGAACCGCGACGTGATGGTGATAACGATCGCCAGCTTCTTCGCATCGATCGCCTCGTTCATCGTGCAGATCGGCTTCTGGTTCGGCGGTGGACTCGGCGGCGACGACGACGACAACGGGCCCGGCTTCTTCGTCGTGATCCTCGTCTCGGCGGCCGTCTACGTGA
Source organism: uncultured Solirubrobacterales bacterium (assembly GCA_963841535.1). GTDB lineage: Bacteria > Actinomycetota > Thermoleophilia > Solirubrobacterales > Solirubrobacteraceae > Palsa-465. The sequence continues at coordinate 44,190 of CAWJDF010000011.1, forward strand.
TCTCGTTCGTGCTGATCCAGGCGCTCTCGCGCTACCGCGAGTTCGCAGCCGACCGCGGCTCGGCGATCATCACCGGGCGCCCCAGCGCGCTGGTCTCGGCGCTAATGAAGATCAGCGGCAACATGCAGCAGATCCCGCAACGGGACCTGCGCGCCGCGTCCGGCGAGCTCGCGGCCTTCTACATCTTCCCGCCGAAGACCAAGCAGACGGTCGCCAACCTGTTCTCCACGCACCCGCCGCTCGAAGCGCGGATCGCGGCGCTGCAGCGGCTGGAGGCGCAGCTTCAGGCCACGGCGTAGTCCCACGGTGAGGTGAGGCGAGACGCTCGCATTGCTAGCAAGGACTCTCAAGATCGTTGGCAAATGGGGGCGCGTCCGGGGCGCGTGCGAGTGGTGCCCCGGTGCCGTAGCCGAGCAGCCGGGGCCATCGTGCTATCGCCCGCGGCGTTCCCCGATCGGCCGGGGCCCGTCGTAGCCCACGCATGGTGAGCGAGGGGACGTGCGATTGCATGCGGGTGGGGGCTCGGAGGATGATCTGAACGTATGGGTTCCGCCAGGTGGTCGGACGAGCGGTTTCTCGCTGGTGCTTGTGCGGCGGTCACGGGTGGCGGGAGCGGGATCGGCCGAGCGATCGCCCTTCATCTGGCGCGAGCCAGGGCGCGCGTGGCCGTCGGCGACGTGGACATGGCCGCGGCCGAGGCGGTCGCCGCGGAGGCCGGCGCCGACGCCTTCGCGGTTGCGCTCGATATTGCCGACCCTCACCAGTTCGCGGCGTTCCTCGACTCGGCCGAGCAGCGTCACGGCCCGCTGCGCGTGATGGTCAACAACGCGGGCGTGGACTGGGTCGGCCCTCTTCACGAGGAACCCGACGAGGTCACGCGACGCGAGATCGATGTCAACCTGTATGGCACGACCCTTGGATCCAAGCTGGCGCTCCAGCGGATGCTTCCGCGCCATGGCGGACATCTGGTCAACATCGCCTCAGGCGTTGGGCGTGTGCCGCTTCCCGGCAGCGCGACATACGCGGCGACCAAGCACGGCGTGGTCGGCCTGACCGAATCGCTGCGGATGGAGTACCGCGGGAGCGGCGTGGCGTTCACCGTGGTGCAGCCCGCGGAAGTTGAGACAGCGATGATCGACGGCCTGGCGCGCCCGCGGGCGCTGCCTGTGGTGACCCCCGACGACGTTGCCGCCGCGGTCCTTGACGCCGTCCGACGCAAGCGCTTCGAGGTCTGGGTGCCGCGATCGCAGGCCGCCTCGGCCAAGCTAGCGGCACTTCTGCCTCGCGCCGCCCGAGAGATGCTCCTGCGAGCGCTCGGCGTGACCCGGATCGCCGGAGACGCGGATTCCAATGCCCGCCGGGCATACCACCGGCGCGCCTTCGGGCGCGACTAACCGATCGCCCGGACAACCGCCGAAATGCGCTACACCGCCGCTGACACCACCAAGCGCTCGTCAGTCAGCGACCAGGGGCACAGGGACCGCGTACCAGGGCATCGGGTCTGGTGCTGCTGCGCCGCTTGCAGGAGTCAGTTTCCCGCCTCGGCGCATTGCTCTGGGCTCACAGATAGGGTCCGATGTTCACGATCGAGGAGGCCCGCATGCCGAAGGCGACCACACCGGAGGAGATCAGCCAGTTAATTGGAGACTCGATCAGCTCCGGTGACCTGGAGGCTGCCCTGTCGCTGTACGAGCCACAAGCGACGTTTGTAATGCCACGGGCGCTGGGGGAGGGGTCGGTGACCGGCCTAGCCGGTCTTCGTGAAGCAGTCAGCCAGTTCCTGGACATCAGCCCGAAGCTCACGGTCAACACTGAGAGGACGGTCCTCGCCGGCGACACGGCGCTGGTCATCGGCAATTGGACGCTGACGGGCCGCGACCCGAACGGACACGAGATCGACATCGCCGGTCGCTACGCGGATGTCGTTCGCCGTCAGCCAGACGGCAGCTGGCTGTTCGTGATCGATAACCCCAACGGCAGCGACTGACCGGGTTGGCGTGGAATGGAGTAGGCCCTCTCCCGGGTTCCTCCCCCCGGTCCCGGCTTCCAGAATCCACGCCGGTAAGCCGTATTTCGGTCGTCGGGGTAACGGCGGTAGGCGACCCTGAAGGCGTGTGGATGAGACGGATCCCTCAGCCTGGGCGTCGTGAGCGGAGCATCGGCTCGCGGGAGAGCACCCGCCAGCACCCATCGCCACCGACCAGCAGCAGCGAGAACTTCGTCCGCGGATGGTCGTGGAGGTGGCGCAGGTATTCGATGCACTCGCGGTTCAGCCACTGCGCCTCGTCGACGACCAGCAGCCACTCGCGGCCGGCGAGCAGGTCGATCAGCTCCTCGGAGAGCTCGAACCGATTCGCGCGACCCGGGTCGGCGCCCGTCAGCTCCCGATACAAGCGACGGGCGACGTGCAGCATCGTCGGGCGGCTCGGGAACTGCACCCACCCCCGCTCAACCTTGAACTCGGCAACCGTGAGCTCCGCGGCGAACGTCTTGCCCGACCCCGCCGGCCCGTGCATCACCCCCAGCGCGCGGGCCGACAACAGGTCGCGGATCGCGCGCTGGCTCAACAGCAGCTCCGCGGTCTGCACGACTCGCGCGCCGACGAGACCGAGATGGTGTGTGGGTGTCATCGTCCGTGGTCGCGGTGCTGGTCGACGTCGTTGGTCTCGTCGAGCGGCTGATTGAGCTGGCCCTCCCAGCCGAGCAGCCGGAGCGTCTCGCGGCCCGTCCGTGGTTCGCTGTCGGTGGGCGGCGCGGGCGGGTCGAGCGGCTCGATCCTTCCCGGGCCAGTGATCGGCGCGACCCGCACGCGCGCGCGCCGGCGGGCGCGCCTGGCCCACGCCTTCAGCTCCTTCTCGTCGTCGCGACGCCGCTGAAGCACGCGGGCACGCGTTTGTGCATCGAACTCGACCGACGGGCGAGCGGTCGCCAGCCACTTGTCCTCGTGGAACACCTCGATCCACCGCCGGTCATGCGGCATGTACGCGACCTCGACCTCCTCGCCGCGCATCCCCGACAGCTCATCGGCGAAGTAGATGTCGCGGTTGTGGTGGATCCCGTCCCCCTGCACCACGTGCGTCTGGCGGGCGAGGAGCATCCAGCGTGCGTCCTGGTGTTCGAGCGCCCGGACCGGCGTCGGGTCAGACCGCCACGCCTCGAGCGGTGTGCGGCCCACCAGCGCGGTGTGCGGGCGGGTTGTGTTGTAGGCGTTGATCCAGTCGGCGAACCCCGCGACGAACCTGGCCAGCGTCCACGGCGTCTGGTCGACGAGGCGGCCGCGAACGTCGCGCGGCCCGCCGGTCCAGCCGGGCAGCCCTTGTAGCAGCTCCTGCTCGATTGTCCGGTTCAGCCGCTCGATCTTGCCCTTCTGCCACGGGCAATACGCGTCCGTTCGCTGCGAGACGCAGCCGAGCGCGAGCGTCGCCTGCGCGATCGAGTTAGCGGCGAACTCGAGCCTGCGATCCCACCTGAGCATGATCGGCACCCCGCCGAACGGACCCCGTTCCGGGTCGACCGTCACCGCCATCCGCAGCGCAGCGAGCACCTCTGCCTGCGTCGGGCGCAGCGACATCGCCCACCCCATGATCAACCTCGAGAACTGATCGACGAACAACGTCACCCACGGCCGCTGCGGACGCTGCGCCCGCGGCGCGAGAACCTCGATCGAGAGCTGCTTGTGGTCGCCCTCGTAGCACTCGCCCCGGAACCTCGCCTCATAGCGCAGGTAGACGGCGCGGTCACGCAGCGCGACGTCGCCACGGCAAGCTAGATCGCGCTGCGCCGGGCTCAGCCCACGGTCGAACGCGCGCGCCAGCGTCCGCACCGACGGGACGTCCTCGCCCTCCTCCACGAGCTGTCGATGCACCGCTGCGACGTTCCCGCGCCACGCCAGCAGAAGCTCGACCGCCCGCTCGCTCGGGACGACCCCGCGGTGGGGCCGCGACGGCGGGCCCCCAGTGGCGATCCACCGCCACATCGTGCTCTCCGCCACCCCGCACGCGGCGGCGGCGCCAACATCTTCGGCGCGCGATCGTGCCGGGGCGCGTAGCGCAGCACGCCGCGTAGGTCAGGCGCGCAATCGCGAATGGGGATCAACAGCCGGCCCTGCTCCCACCCGCACGCAAGCTCGTCGACCACGACTGCGCGCGACCACAACGCCCGCTGCTGCGGCCGCAGTGCCGACAGCGGCCATGCTTGCGCGGCCAGCCCCTCGTGCGCCTGTGCGAAAGCCGCCTCGCTCATCGCCAGCGCCGGGCTCCCCGCCGGTGCGCGGTTGCTGCCCACCGGCGGCGGGGGGAGGGGGATCGCCCACCTGCGCGGAAACGACCAGCGGGACCGCCACGGCGCTCCGCCAGGCCGTGCGCGATGAGCACATCCATCGCCTCACGTGGTGTCAGCCCGCGCGCGATGGCCGCGTCATACGCCCCGCCGCGCGCGCCGCAGGCCCAGCACCGCCAGGCGCCACTGACAAGACTCACCGAACACGAGGGATGACGATCCTCATGCGCGTGCGCGTCCGGATTGGCAAAACACCGCACCGACGCATCACGCTCCGCCCACGCCGGCAACTCAAGGCCGAGGGCGGAGTAGAAACCGTGCACATCGCCACAAGGCAGCGTGCCGCTCACCTTGCCGCTCCGCGCACTTCGGTCTGGACGGTGCCGCCAATGCAGGTGCGCGCAATCGCATCGCGCCGCTCGCCACCCGACTCGGCGTCCACCCTCACGGACCTGCCTCCACGAGTAGAGCCTCCGGGTCACGAGGTGGAGTCAACCTCGCCGCGCAGACAGAACGCCAGCCACATGCCGAGACCGACATCCCCGGTGACCGACCGGAACCAGCCCCTTGACCTACTCTGGTGGCTCAGCGCAGAACACTCACTGACGCGTCCACCCACCGGGGGCTAGTCTGGACCTCGTGGACACGCCTGAACGCCCTTCCGGCGAGCCGCCGGAACGTCCGCCGCCTGAAGCGGCCACAGCCTCGCAGCCGCCGGCCACCCCGCCCCCGACCACGGCGTTGACGGCGGTCCCGGCGGTCGCGGTACCGAATCCCTCCGGTCCACCGGCGCCGCTCTACCCGGCCAGCCTCGAGATCACCTACCCATCCGAGCTGAACCGCTGGCTGCCGCTGGTCAAGTGGCTGCTCGCCATCCCGCACTACATCGCCCTCTTCTTCGTGGCCATCGGCGCGTTCTTCGTCTTGGTGTACGGGTTCTTCGCCGTGCTGTTCACCGGCCGGTGGCCGCCAGGCGCCTTCGACTACCTGGTCGGAACGGCCCGGTGGTTCTACCGAGTGATCGCCTACGTCCACCTGATGACCGACGCCTACCCACCGTTCGCACTGGCCGACGACCCCGGCTACCCCTGCGGCTCCACATCGACTACCCCGAGCACATCGACAACTGGCGGCCGCTCGTACAGTGGCTGCTCGCCATCCCGTACCTGTGGGTCGCCGGCGTGCTCTACGGGCTGACCGGCATCCTCACGGTGGTCGCCTTCTTCACCGTGCTCTTCACCAAGCAGATCCCTCGGGGAGTGTTCGAGCTGATGGTGCCCGGCCTGCGTTGGAACCTCCGCGGCAACGCCTACGCGTACTTCACGACCGACCGCTATCCACCGTTCGTGTGGGGATAGCCGCGCCGCTCGCTGGACAGCGCGATCAGCCGAACGCAGCCTCACTTGCACGATTGCCGATAGGTCGGCGCGCGCAGTTAACCCACCTCAGGACCGGGAGCCGTTTCGGATGCCTGTCTGGAGCGGCTGGCCGGCTTAGGCTCGCCTGCGGGGCTCGCGGCGCGCTCGAGCATCCTGCGGCGAGGTGATCGCGATCCACGATGCCCTCTTCTTCGCCGCGCGAGCGGCGACCCGTCCGCGCATCGTCGCGCTCCATTGATCCTCCCCTCCCCGCTCTCGTCCGAGACGGCTCTTACCGTGGCCGCTGCATGAACGCAACAACGGCGGCTCCCTATGTCGCAGCTGGCGTCGCACTCTTGTCGGAGTCGTCAACCCTTGGGCGACGAACTGGCTTACGAATGGGCGGCAGTTCGGGATGTATGTCGGACCGGCGCCGTCTCGCTGGATCTGCTCGCGCAAGCGACTTGCCTCGAGTGGCGAGATCGCTCGCTCGTCGCTGGGATCGACGTTCACTGGCGTCGATCGCAACGCACGAACCGCCGCCTGGATCTTGCAGTCCGGCGCCCTGCGCTGACCCGGGCGCGGCCGACACCGCGGCTACTGCGATCAGCCCGGCAATTGCCAACAAGAGTGTCAGCCGCATCACAGTCGAGCTACCCACCCCCGAGCGGGAGAATCGCACGCCCCGGCATTCGTCTGTGCACCGGCTCGCACGCGCCGCGTCGTGCATGGACGCTTCCATGATCGCTGACCGGCTCGAGCGATCGAGCGCGGCGAGACGCAGTATCGATGGCCACTCAGCGATCGGTGCCGCGGTCGGTGGCAAGGTCGCGCAGACGGTCGAACAACGACGCTGCGGGACCCGCCGCCATCCGCGGGAGGGGCTCGTTCGGCACGTTCGGGTGCGGCCGGGTTGGCGCGACCTTCTTGAAGGCTTCGACCCGGGCACCGAGCTTGCGCAGCTCGTCCGGGTCGATCGCCTGGCGCATGTGCGCAAACATCTGACCCTCTTCATCCGCTATGTGATGGCGGATCTCCGCCATCAGCGTCGCGAGCTGCTCGTCGAACGCGGGATCATCGGCGTCGAGCTTCTCCAGCCGGTGCAGCGTTTCCTCGGCTTCCGCATGCTCCTTGCGTGCATGCTCGGCCTCCTCGGCGCTGACCTTGTCCTCCACCTGGGGGTAAACGAGGACCTCCTCGGCTACGGAGTGACGGACGAGTTCAATTGTCACCTGCTCGGTCAACGCCTTGCGGCGCGACTTCGACTCTTCGGTGGATGCTCCATGCAGCGACTCGAGCTTCGCGAACATGTGCTCAACCTCTCGATGGTCATGCTCGAGAACCTCGATCACGTCACGTTCCTGCTCAGCCATTACTGCCTCCTTGGAGAATTCACGCCCGCGCCAGGGCCTCGGCTCGATCCTTACCCCGCGTGTGGCCCGCGAACGCGGTCGGCCAGCCGCTTCGCCGGTTGCGGCAGTCCTAACGAAGATCAAACGAATGCCCCGCGTGCCGGTTCGGCGCCGACGCTCAGAACTGCGAACCCCCTGTCGGCCCGCACCGACCGCTCTCGTTGCCGAGGCGCCCGCGGAGCAGTGTGTGATGAACGTCGGTTGAGAACTGCGGCTTTTGATCGCTTTCGCATCGGGTAGAGGCGGTCTGGGAGCGCATTTCTCATCCGCGATTCTGCCTGGGGCGCCTGTGTCGTCGCTTGCCCCCGGGGCCATACCTCACGGCGATATAGGAACAAACATGTCTGCTACGACCCCCGAGGTCCGCGGTCAGCGCGCGGACCGTCCCTATGAGAATCGAAACGTCCATGTGCGGCGCTCGACCGAAACCAAGGCGTCATTCAAGACCACCGAGTTCATGGCATTCCTGGCGGTGCTCGCCGGGATCTTCATCGCCGGCGCGGTCACCAAGGCCGGTTCAAACGCCAACGACGTGTTCCGCGCCAACCAGGTGTGGCTGTACGCGGCGATCGTGACTGTCGGCTACATGATCAGTCGCGGCCTGGCCAAGTCCGGCACTCGCGAGCCATACACCGAGGAGCGCTAAAGGCCTTATGCGCTTTGCGCTGTGGGGACTGGTGCTCGCCGCTGTCGTGTTCATCGCCAGCGGCGGGCACGTCCTCTTCCTCCCACTCCTCTTTCTTCTGCCCCTGGGCGGATTCGTCGCGGAACGGCAGAGTAACCGCCGCCGGTGGTGATTGCGAAGCGAGGCCCGCGGTGTGTCAACCTATCGTTGTCGCTCCTGAAGGAGAGATCGATATCGAGCGAGCCGGCGAGTTTCGCGCCGAGCTGGCGCGGGCCCGCGGCAAGACTGGCGGGATCGTAGTCGACCTCAGTAGGGTCAGCTTTATTGACTCCAGTGGGCTCGGCGCCCTCGTCGATCTCCACAACCGCCTCCGACGGGATGACCGGCGGCTTGCCGTGGTCGTACCCGCAGGGACGGCAGCGGCCGTGCTCTTGGACCTGTCAGGACTCCAGACCCGGATGCCCATTCATCGCACCCGCCAGGCCGCCCTTGCAGCGGCCAGCACCGCGGACGTGGTCGGCGAGCGGGACAGGTCGACGTAAGCGTCGCGCTGTACCCGCGCAGGACAGAACGGTGCCAGCCGGACGTGCCGGTCCGCGGGCACCTTGCGGTTCGTCCGGATCGACCTCCCGGAAATTCAGCCATTTCAGGAACAGGGCCGCTTCCTATTGCCACGTGCGGCGCGCTTGTTTGCGGCGAGCCGGCCCTGGCGTTGGCGCTTACGCTGCCGCGCGCCCCTCTGCCGTCTCACACAACTCACTTCCGGCGGTAGGATCGGCGCCGAGAGGGTATGGAGGGGTATGGCTGGTGAATCTCGCCCGGCGCTGAGACTCGTCCACGGGCGGATCGAAGAACCAGCGCGGTGGCTGTGGTTTTGCGGCTATTGCGCGGCGCGATGGCACAACAGCGAGCCCCCTCGGCCGGTCGCGCGCGTGTGCCGGTCTTGCGGGCTGGGGCTGCTGTTGCACGCGCGCGAAGACGCGGCTCCCGGCGAGCGGGACGCGTTCCTGGTGGTTGACCAGTCGCTGCGGGTGCAGGCACTTTCCCGCCGCGCCGAGACGCTGCTCGGAGTGCGCGAGGAGGCGGCGGTGCAGCGCCCGGTCGGCGAGCTACTCGTGTGCGCCGACGCCGAAGCCCAGCCGTCCGGGGCGCTCGCCGACGCGATCATGCACGCCAATGCCGACTCGGGCGCGCCGGTCGGCGTGTTGGTGCGTCCCGCGGGCACTTTCGGGCTGCGGATGCGAGGCCGGATCGCGGGCTGCGGCCCTCCGCGCGCGGCTCTGGTCGTGCTCCAGAATCTGGCTAGCCGCCGGCTTCGAGCGATTCGCTGAGCCGCCGCGGGTGCCGGGCTCGGACCGCCGGACCGGCCAGGCGATGATCGCGGAGTTCAAGCTCACCGCCATTGATCGCGGAGTCCGGCGGTAACCAGCCTGGATTGTCGGGACTGAGGGAATCGACGAGCTTGCGGCGACGTGCTCGCCGTGCTGCGTTACCCGCTGAGGGCACACCTCCCCTTGGTGTGGTCGGCCTCGTGCCGCCGACCCCTCAGCTCAGTCGGGAACGCTCAGCGAACAGCTCGCTTGATCCGCAGCGCCCTGTTCGGCACGGCAAGGCTCTCCTCCCGGATCCAGCCAGAAGCGGCTGCAGAGCGCCGGGCGACAAAAGGGAAGGCGCTCGCTGGTGGCCGGCGGACTCGCGCGCGTTCCAGACCAGCATGAAGCCGGGCGCTGCTTGTGCCGGCCGCAGGCGCGAGAGACGTTGCGGTAGCAAGGGAGCGTTTGCTACCGAAACCTCTGCCGCGGGCCTCGTCCGGTGCTCGCTCCGGTTCAGGAGGAGTCCGTTTGCTCCTCGTTAGGGCTTTGCCGAGCACAGTCCTGGCGGACCTATGATCAAATCAAAAGGAGGCTCGATGCGTAAATCGTTCGCATTTCTGGCCCTGCCCGCGATCGCGCTGGCCCTCGCCGCGTGTGGCAGTTCCAAATCGAGCAGCTCGAGCACGAGCAGCGCCGCCGCGCCGGCGAGCTCGACGTCGCCGGCCGCACCAGCAACGGTGAACATTTCCGCCAAGACGATCCCCGGTCTGGGCCTGGTGCTCGTCAACCCCGCTGGACGCACGCTCTACACGTTCGCCCCCGACAAGGCCAAAAAGGTCACCTGCGTAGGCGGCTGCGCGTCGGTGTGGCCGCCGGTGATGCTCGCCGCTGGAGCCAAGACGGTCGGCTCGGGTGGGGTGAAGGCCTCGCTGCTCGGCAGTGATCCCGATCCGAGCGGCGGCAAGGTGATCACTTATGCCGGCTGGCCGTTGTATCTGTACGTCGCCGATACGACTCCCGGCGCCCACGCCGGGCAGGCGCTCAACCTCAACGGTGGCTTGTGGTACGTGATCTCACCATCGGGCGAGGTGGTCACGAAGAAGTAGCCCCCCGGCCAGCAGCTGCGCTATTGGCGAAATGCCGCACTACTCGTCATCTGGGGGTGAATTAGGCCCCTGGATGGGTGGACCGTCGCCCCAGAGGCTGGCCGTCGTCGCCAGTGCGCGGCATCGACCAGGACAGCCGGCGAGCGGGCCCGATTGCCGCGCGTGGGTACGCCCTCCCCGGTTTGTCCGCCCGAACAACGGGTTTCCAGTCGTCCTCGCGTGCCGCAGTCTCCCCCGTGCTTGTGGTGGAGCGGGGTGGCTGCGAGAGGTCGTCGTCCGACGGCCATGGATGGCCGGCGGATGTGCAACCTTCGACGTCGGCAAATCGCAAGAACCCAGCGGATAGCAGAGATCTTTCCGGTACGCGTCACTCAAGGTCCTCGCGCGACACGTCGCCGGGAGTTGAAGTCGGTCCGGAAACTGAGGAACAACCGAACACTCCATCGTCGTGACCAAAAGCCGCCGCCGATCCCCGTGGAGCGGTGGGAAACCCCGTCGGGAACCTGTGTGCGCCGGAGGGTGATGGTGTCCGGGGTTATCGATAAGGATCGGATGATGGCGCGACGTCTGCATGGTCCCGCGGGCCGTTGCGGGCGGCAGGCCGCTGAAGCTGACTGCTGAGAAGAAGGCCGCCGGGCTGGCGATGGCGATCGCGGGGACATGGCATAGCGCAGATTCGCCAGCCGGGTCGGACTGGATCGGAGCGTTGGCGCGTGCTGCCCGGGTCTCGCGTACCCGGGTTGGCGCGCGCGCCCGCGGACAGGAGTAGCGTCGTGGGCGGCGAACCACGTGCGATGCGCTTGGGCAAGTCAGCCGAGAGCTCGACGATCCAGCTCAGCGAGGAGGACTATCTGGTCGCGGTTCGGCCGGTTGCACGCGGCGGCGAGCCGCTCGTGGCGCGAGGAGGCACGACCGCGAGGCTGCTAGAGGAACGGACGCTGCTCGAGGAGCTGTGGCGGATCAGCCACTTCGGCTGGATCCCAGAAGCGGTGATCGGACGCGCGCTCACGCTCGCCGGTGGGCGGGAGCTTCCGACCGACAGTGTGAATCAGGGTCTGCGGCGGCTGCTGGACCGCGGCTGGGTTGAACACCAGGCCAGCGAGGACACTGACGGCGAACAGCGCTGGCGGCTGAGCGGCCGCGGCCGACGGATCCGTGTGAGCTAGACGGCCACGAGGCCGATCACGCTCGCGGTTCATCTCGGGGAGAGGGGGGAGAACGGCGTGATGAGTCAGACGCACCTCGCGGGTGGCGCGCTGTTCACGGCGGCAGGCTTGGGAGCCGCGAGCGCTGCCGGTTGGATGCACGCGCCGGGCTGGGCGCTGGCGATCGGGATTGCGTGGGGAGCGCTTGCTGGAGAGCTGCCTGATATCGATCATCGTCGGGCGCGCGTGTCCCGGGCCGGGGTGTCGTTGGGCGTCGCCGGGGCGCTGCTGGGGGTTCCTGTGCGGATCGTCGGCCTGTTCGTGCGCGGGCTGCGGGTCAAGCACCGCGGGCCGACCCACTCGCTCACCTGTCTGGCGCTGTGGGCGGCGATCGCCGCGCCGTTATACATGGCCTGCGGCAGCGTCATGGTGCTCGCGCTGGCCTGGGCGGTCGGGAATTTGGCCGCGATCGCTCACACGAGCGCGCCCATGCACACGCCGGCGCCGGTGCCGTGGCTGCTCAGGTACCTGGACGTCGTGTACCCGTACGCTGTCGTGACCATGGCCCTTGGATATTTCTCGCATCTGGTGCTCGACTCGCTCACCGGTCCGATTCCCTGGGCCTGGCCGTTCGCAGCTCGGCGCGTCGCGCTCGTACCCGCTGCGCTCAGGATCCGCACTGGCGCGAGGATCGAGACCTGGCTGCTGCGGCTGGCGATCACCATCGCTGCCGTCATCGCGGTTCTCGAGGTCGCGGGACTACCGTCCCTTCCGCGCTGACCTTGATCACCTGCCGCGAAGCATCAACTACTCATGAGTGAGCTCAGATCGCGTCTCATAAACCTTCTTAGGCTCAAGGGGTCAGTGCACCACCCCGACGGCTGAATCATGTCAGACGGACCAAACCAACGCTTGCGATCGGGGACGTGCTCGCTCAGTCAAGCTAGGGCCGTACCCGAGGAGCCGAGGAGTAACGCGGTTGCGTCGTGACTATGTGGCACCCCCGGTTGATGACGTGTGTTGTCACTGCGGTAGCACTATCGCGTGCGTGTCACTCTTCGTGACACACTACTACTGTTGTGTCAGTGTCAACTCGTGCGTGTGCGGCTGCTTAGTGGGAAGATCGCCGCGTTCTAGCCAAGACCGGACGCCACAAGCTCAGCGAACCGCTCCGCTGGCGTCATCCACCCGAGCGTCATGCGCGGCCTGCCATTGAGCCGCGCGGCAACCGCGTCAAGCTGGTCTTGGGAGATCCCGGCGAGGTCTGTGCGCTTGGGGAAGTACTGGCGCAACAGACCGTTGGTGTTCTCGTTGGTCCCACGCTGCCAGGGGCTGTGTGGATCGCAGAAGTACACTTTCACGCCGCTGTCGACACTGAAGCGGGCGTGCTCGGCCATCTCCTTGCCCTGATCCCAGGTCAGCGAACGGCGCAGCTGCGCCGGCAGCGAGCTGATGCTCGCCACTAGCGCGCCACACACGGGCTCGGCCCGATAGCCGTCGGGCAGCGCCACCAGCTGCGTGTAGCGGCTCGTGCGCTCGACAAGCGTCGCGATCCCGCTCACGCGGCTGCCGAGCAGGAGATCCCCTTCCCAGTGGCCGGGCACCGCACGATCCTCGACCTCGGCCGGACGCTCGCTGATCATCACCATCTCGCGGATCTGCCCGCGTCCCTGCGGCGCCGGCCGCCCGCGCGGCCGACGCGTGCGACGACGACGTCGCAGGTGATCGCACAGCTCGTGGCGCAGCGCGCCGCGCGACTGAACGAACAGCGATAGATAGATCGTCTCGTGCGAGACCCGCATCGCGAGATCATCAGGATAAGCCTCGCCAAGCCAACCTGAGATCTGTGCAGGAGACCACTCCAGCTCGAGCCTCTCCTCGACCACCTCACGCAACCGCGCGTTGACCACAAGCTTGGCGTCCTTCGGCCGCCGCGCCCGGCCCCACGCCCCCTCATCGGCATCGTGCGCACGGTAGCGCTCACGCCCACCGTTACGACCGACCTCCCGCGACACCGTCGTGTGACTGCGACCGATCCCGGCAGCAATCACCCGACAGCTGTCCCCACGAGCAAGCCCACGCGAGATCTCCTCGCGCTCACCCTTCGACAGGCAGCGCTCCGAGCGCCTCCTCGGCGCCGGCTTCACGCCGCCCGTCGATGTGACATAGCGTCGCACGTACTCCGGCCGCGCGCCGAGCTGCCGCGCCACCGCCCGCAACGATGTGCCATCCCCCCACAGCTCCCACACCTGCTCCTGCTCGCGCTCGGAGAGCCCAAACCGTCTCATCGTGACGACCACCTTCAACTCGCCGAGCAGCCAAGCAAACCGCCCGGACGTTCAGGTGGTGCACCGATCCCGTGAATCCGCCTTCCTTTGTGAGAACGCCGCTCTTGGCGTGAGCAACTGCGGCCCGCTGCTCCTTCTCGATCAAAGGGGGAGCCAAAACCCAGCGGGCGAATGGGACGCAGAACAACCCTTAGCGGCGAGCGCCGCTGTGTGGTTGCGGAATAGCTCTGATCAACGCTCCTCGCGGATGCGTACCGCGCCTCTGGTGAGTTCGAGAGCGCGCTCGACGAGGTGGGCGGCCTGTTCGGCAACCCACGCCTTCGCCAGCACAACCGAGGCTTCGACCGCCTCCTCGGTCTCACCGACCGTGACCGACGTGACGGTGCCGTCACCGCCGTCAACGACGTAATAGGCAACGAAGCCCTCGATGGACTTCACGCGCTCGACGAACTCGTCCTGGATCTTCTTTATGAGAGGCTCCGCGTCCACGGCCCGGTATCTGCGTATCGAGGCGTGCATACACCAGCTCCTTTCGTGGGCTAGGCGCTGTCGTTCAAGGCAGGACTCTAAACAGACGCCGTCGGATCTACTCTCAGCGGTGCTCTCGCGTATCGATCGAAGCGCAAGCGCTTGCGGTGAACAGCGCTAACCGGGGACGTGACTAGAACTCGTTGCCCACGCTGCCCAACGCTTCCGCAGTCCCTCGAACTCATGAATGGAGGTTGCTGGAAGACGTCAGCCGTCGCGCCGAAAGGGCCGCGTGAGGAACCGCCCCATGCCCTTGAAGAAGCGCCCCATGCGCTTGAAGAACAGCCCCACGCGCCGAAAGAAGCGCCCCAAGAACACGACTACATCATGGCGCGTAGAAGCACGCGCTGCAAGGCCCGGATCAGACTGTCGAGTCGGGCTACAAGCAGCGGCGAACCGACTTCGCCTGACCGCACTCGGCGCTGGTCATTGTGAGACCGCTGCTTGTCGATCAGAGCGGCACTCTCTGATGCGGCCGGGCCGCTCTGCTTTCCGCGCATGTCAGCGGGAGGTGCCGCTGAAGGCGAGCTTCCACGAGTTGGCGGCGAGCCTGGTCAGGAGACCTTGGTGGTAGAGCTGTTGCAGCGCCAGTGTCGCGGTCGGTCGGCGGCTGGCGGTCAACCGGCCGATGAGCTCATGGTTAAGCGGTACGTCGATCACGATGCCGTCGGGGGTGACGCGGCCGAAGCGTTCGCCAAGCTCGGCAAACAGGGCGAGTATCCGGTCTTCCGCCCGCCGCAGGTGCAGCATCGCGAGGTGCCTCGACGCACGGTGTGCCTGCTCGGCGATCTGGCCGTGAAGAAAGTCGGCGATCTGCGGCCAGCGCACCGCGGCACGCTTAAACCCCGCTCCCAGTGTCGCGATCGACACATCGCCGAGCGCCAAGTAGCGGCTCGCGGAGGGAAAGTCAAGTTGGCGGGTGGCGCTCAGAGGCAGCGCGAGGACGTCGCCGGGGCCGAACAGTTCAAGCGCCGAACTGCTCGCCAGTGTCGTCTCTTTGAGCACCGTCCCCTCGACCAGCACGAAATCGAACGCGTCACCCGGCTCCCCCGCGAGCGCCGCGGCCAGGTCCTCATCGCGCGCCCTCACGAGCGGAGCCACGACCGCGCGCTCGGCAACGCCGCGCTCCTCGGGAGCAAGCCTCCCGGCAATGTCGGGCCACACACGTAACAGGCTCACCCCGCTCAGCGGCGCATCGGCCACGCGACGCCCGTCCTCATGCCCGCGTGCTCCTTGGCGCGGAGGCGTCCGGTTCAATCTGGGACCGATCCTTCCCCGCGGACTACGCGTCGTGGTTGATGCGCAAGCCCCGGGTCATCAAGGTACGTCGTGACCAAGCTGTCGAGCGTGATTTGCACCAGCAGATCGGTGTCGAGCTCGGCGAGGACCCGCAATGCGTCGCGCGCGCTTTCTGGTCCGATCTCCCCGTCCCTCAGCCGCGCGATCAGCGAATGAAGGTTCCCCGAAGCCACGAGTTGCCTCGCGATTTCCAGCGTCGCCTGCTCCTCGGACGAGAGATCATCAGCGAACGCCATCTCAGACGCCATCTCAGCAGGCTACCCGACGCACGCCTCAGATAGCTCTCTTGAGGCACGACCGGCAATCGCTCGCAGCAGCCGAACTGGCTTCGGACGAACAGCAGGACGTGCGCCGCCGCCTCCGGACCCGAAACCCGGCGCGGGTCCGGCGGCGCTGCTCACGCACGCAACGAACGGAGCGACGCGCATGGGACCCGGCGACAGCCGCGCACCAGAACCAATGCAGGTCAGTCCTCGCTGCCCGCACGGCATCTGCTCCTCGCAACAAGCACGAGCGCATGCTCGCTTCCCCTTTGGGCTAGAAGCAGCACTGGGGCTCGCTGACCGCGACGGGAGGTCTCGGGATCCGCGCGACCAAAGTTTCCCGACGATCCGGCCATCCTCTGCCAGTCCTGGTCGTCCGCCGTCAAGAGTTGAATACGCGGGACGATCGTTGACTCTGGATTCGAGGAGGGGTTGCCGTGGCGTTGACCCAGCCGCAGTTGCTTGCCGCCGTCGCCGACCGAGCAGAGCTGCCCAAGGCCGAGGCCAAGCGCGTGTTGGACGCGCTCGAGGAGGTCGTGCAGGACGAGCTTGGCAACGCGCAGAAGGTCCGGATCGGCGGGCTCGTGCAGCTGACCGTTCGCGTCAAGCCGGCGCAGAAGAAGCGCCAGGGTCGCAACCCCGCGACCGGCGAGGAGATCACGGTCGCCGCCAAGCCGGCCAGCGTCGATGTGCGCGCCCGGCCGCTCGCCAAGGCGAAAGCGGCACTGCCCTCGGTCCCGAAGGCTCGCCGGCGGCTCGCCGCCTGAGCAACCCGCACAACCCGGCCTCAGCAGGAGCCGGCCGAGCAGTGAACTCAGTGCCCAAAGGCTCGGTGGTCGTCGCTCCAGCGGACGGAGCGGTACGGAGATCGTGCCGCTCACCCGGCGGGTCACCCGACGCGAGCTGGCTGGCCCGGAGCCAACTGACCCCGCCCCGGCTGTCCGCGTCTTGACGCGTTCAAATAGCGGCTGCGCACGCCGCTTCAGCCGATCGCTGGCTCGCCGATTCTCGTTCGGTGTGGCTCTCGGCGCGCGCGTGGTCTCGACGACGAAGCACGGCCGAGGAGTCTCGAAACCCATGGACCGGCGTAAGAGTGCGACGTTGATTTCGGGCACGAGAGTTTCGAACACGGAAAACCCCTGCACGCGAGCCGACCAGTGGGCGCGTCTCATATCGGGGCCCTATTCGAGACGTGGCGGCTCTAGGTTCGGCCGCTGGCGACATTCTCCGATCGGAGAGCTTCCACTTCCGGGTGTGCGACGAGTTGCTCCGTCGTCTGCCGGCGGCGGAGCAACTGTGTCTCGCGGCTCCCGGCGCTCTCGCATCTGTTCGCGAGTTGCACTATTGCCCCGGTCCCTCACGGTCGGCGATGATCTGCGGTATGGAGGTGGACAGACTCTCCTTCTTTGAGCCCTGGCCTGACCTCGGCCCGCATCATGAGAACCAGCTGACGCGCGCCTTCCTGGTGGTGTTGCGGATGTGTCCGCTGGCTCATCAGGTGTGGCTTCACTTGGTCGCGCCGGACGACCCCGCGCTGGACCTCGCGCGCTTGCCTTCACCCGAACTGCACACCCAGAGAGCGACGATCACGCGCTCGCCTGCCGCGGGCGAGGCGGAGGGGCAACCAATGCGCGGTATCTCCGTGCTCCAGTCGGCTGATCCCGCGCCGGTGGACGCGGTTGTGGGGAAGAGCGAGCGACAAGGGATCTTCGATGGCGTGATCGTCTACGGCGACCAGTTGGCGATCGTCTTAGAAGTCAAGTTCGTGCCGCCACCCTCGCTGCACGAGGTGCTGCAGATCAATGTCGGCGACGCTCGTGTAGAGCTTGACGAGCACGCGCGGACCGTGGATTGGCGGGAGCTCCTAGACGCGTGGGCGACGCTGGACGACGAGTGCCACGTCAGCGGTGCCGAGCAGCAGATCCTCAGAGACTTCCTCGAGTATGTCGAGCGGCACCACGGGCACCTTGGGCCGTTCGCTCGGCTGCGCCTCTGCGGGAGCAACCGCTACCGAATCGCCCGACGCCTGGCGAACGTCCTCGAGGACATCACCCAGCAATCCGTGAAGCGGTCACGTCGCGACCGGGATCGGTCGGGCGCGGATATCCCCGGCGGAACGACGGTTCAGATCGTGTGGCTCGGTGTACGCGAAGTTGACGGCGAGCTCCGGGTGCGGATCTCGATGTATCCAGCTGACACGCTCGCGCAGGCTCGACAGCTCTTCCTGAAGAAGCCCGATCACGCAAAGGCACTCCTCGAACTTGGCAGCGACGGCTGGGAGGTGAAACCGAACTTCCACCTCGGATACCGCCAACGCGGCTTCGCACGGGCGGAGAGTGTCTGCGGGATCGAGGACTACCTTGCCTATTGGCTAAAGCACATCGGTTCGGCACACGAACTCGAGCGAGACCAATGGCCTCCTGTACTGCGGCAGCTCGCGGATGCGGGCGTTGTCTCGAAGGAGTATGTGGATCAGTTCGCTCAGCAGACGGAGAACAGGCTGCGGGTGCACCCACGCCCCGGTGTTCTCATCACCTTTGACTGGAAGCTCGCCGAGGCTGCGAAGCTCGACGATCAGCAGCGGCTAGGTGACGAGGTGCGCCTCAGGATCAACGACGCTTTGGAGGTTCTCGGCGAAGCACTTCTCGCGTCCGGCGATCCGACCTGATCGAAGAAAGCGCATCGCCAGCAACGTCCCTCGGCCATCAAGCTAATTCGGCGGGTGGGCTCGCAGGCGAGAGGGCGAAGTCGACGCTGTAGGTCAGGATCGAGAGAGCAGGCACCGCGGCTACGGCATACGCAACTGAAGGTCCTGCTGGTGGGCGACGATGATGCCCTCGACGGCCTGGCCCTCGTTGGCGAGCTGCGCGCGTACCCAGCCGATGTACCGCGCGGCCTGACCCACGACCCTGTCCGAAGGACGCCCGCGCTTCAGTTCCACCACCACGAGCGCGTTCGTGGCGGTATCCCGGCACAGGAAGCCAAGTCGCCCCACCGGCGTGACGAGTTGATGGCCGATCTCGCCCGTCTCTGATTGCCACAGCGCGAGCGGGCGCCCCCAATCGATCGCCTCCCAGTTCGTCAACAAGAACTGCTCTAGGAACGCCTCGAGCGCGAACTCGAAGGACAGAGGTTCCGCCATGATCTCGTCGTCAGCGCCGGGCTCGTCTTCCTCGCCCGCGAACACGGTCAGAGAGCCATCCGGGTTTCGCGAGAACAGCGGCTCTCGGCGGGCGAGCCATGCGTAGTGATGGCGGTTCCGGTCGTTGCCAGTCAGCCCGACGATATGCGCGCGCACGGTCGTCTCCTTCACCTGCGGATAGTGGTCTGCGAACCACTGGACGATCTCCCCACGGCTCGTTGGGTACTCCAGCTGAGCCGCGGCCTCCGTCATAAGCTCAGCGACTGTGCGCTCGTAGGGCCGTGCCACAGGGCTTGTTCTATCGAGTCCCCGGTCCCCGCGTGTGCCGCTCGATTCACCGTCGACTCCGGCGGCGCGGAGGCTCTTCCTAGACCAGAGGGTGCCGATCCGTTCTCCGGTGTCCCGAGGCACTGCTCGATTGCTCAGAGGGCCGTTCCGTGGCCCGGATGCACCCTCGGCGCCGATAGGCTCCTGCGTCGTGCCGCCGGGAAAGCGCAACAGCTCGCTGACGAGGGTGCATCCGTTCTTCGAGAGGGCATTCGCCCTCGACTCCACCGGCGCCGGATGGCTGTCGCCCCTGCTGCATATGGCACCGTTCGGAAATGCCGCTATCGGACAGCTGGTTGACGAGCCCGGCGAGCTGTCGAGCGCGCTTCTGCAGCCGCATCCGCACGGCAAGGCGCCCAGGGCATGCTTCGAATACGGAGTTGCCCCCCCGGAGCGATTTCTGCGCTGGTGCATCGATCATCCCGATGAGCTGACATGGCCGGCCAGCGCCAGCTTCAGCGCAGACACGCAGAAATGGCGACGCGCGTTGCTCTGCGACGAGCCTCCGGGACGCGAGCAGGCGCAGACGGAGGCGCACAACCAGCTCACCACACACGGGCCCAGCAAGAACGGGTGGTGGCGATTCGAGGGCGAGTCGAGCATCGACTGCGTCATTGCTACCGATCGGCTCGTGCTCACCATCGAGGGCAAACGCACCGACGTCCTGTCCCCAGCGACCGACTGGTACCCGAAGCGAACGCAGCTCGTCCGCAACCTGGAGGCAGCCAATCAACTGGCCAACGGACGCCGGTGGGGCACCCTGCTGATGACCGAGGAACCGATCGCCGACGGGACGCCGGAGGCGGTCGCGCGCAGCCTCGGCGACGCCGCCCCTCATCTCTCTGAGGCCGAGAAGGCCGAGCTGCAGCACGCTTACCTCGGCAACGTCACCTGGCAACAGGCCTGCGACACCATCGGGATCGACTTCGCCCTACTTCCTAACGAGATCAACGTTGGTTAGGCAGCGCAGTGAAAGCCCCATCGCTGCCCGCGACACGCTCGTTCGGAGGCGCGTCGCGTCGTCGCGCCCACACCTTCCGACTCCCCAGCGCGATCGAACACGTGCGGTGACGGTGGCCGACAGTGGCCGGTGGCCGCTCGACACCGCTCCTACGCCCCCCAACCCGCCCGCCGAGCCGCGTGGTGGCGGCGGTCGAGCACCTCGGCGACCTCATCCACCCGCTCGGGCCGCGGCGCCGCGTAGCGCGCGGTGGTCCTGAGGTCGACATGCCCCAGCCGCGCCGAGACCTCGTGCACGGGGACACCGGCCTCAAGCAGATGGGTCGCCCAGTATGCCCTGAGCGCGTGCGGGTGCGCCAGCCGCTCGGGCACGCCGGCGGCCTGGCAGTGCCGGCGCACGAGCCGGTGCACGGCCACAGCAGAGAGGGGGAGAGAGTCTTGGTCGCCGTGGCGGCCCAGGCGCACGAACAACGGCTGCTCGTCGAGCAGCCCGACGCCCCGCGCAAGCGGATGGACCTTGAGCCAGACCTCAAGCGCCTCCTGGACCGCCTGGGGGACGGGGACTTCTCGTTCGCGGCCGCCTTTGCCTTGCACGTAGAGGCGGTGGTGGCGGGCGTTGGCGCGCGGACGGCGCAGATTGCGGGCTCGCAGACCACGCAGCTCGGCCGAGCGCAGCCCGCAATCGCCCAGAACGCGCAGTAACGCGTAGTCACGTTTGCCGGCGATCGTGCGCCGGTCGGGCACGCGCAGGAGGTTGGCGTAGTCGGTGTCGGTCAGCGTCTCCGGCGGCCCGGGCTCGTGGCGCGGCACGCGCACATCCCCGGCTATCTCCTCGAGACCGAGGTCGCGCGCGAGGGCTCGAATCATCGACAGGTAGACCCGCACGGTCGCCGGCGCCGCTTGACCGCCGCCGCGGCCACCCCGCGCAGCGAGGTGCCGGCCGTAGGCAGCGATCACATCGGCGTCGAGGTCGCCGACCACCGGAGGGCGGCCGAGCTCGCCGGCGAGCCAGTCCCCGAAGGCACGAAAGATCGCGCCGTACTGCCGCCGCGTTGTGGGCGTCGCAGCCCGGCTGGCGATCCGCTCGGCCTCGCCGAACAGGTTGCACTCGGCGAGCGCAGCGGGAACAGGCCGCGGGGAGGGGGAGAGGGTGCACGCCGACGCGACCGCACCGACGCTCGAGACCAGCTCGGCGTCGACGAGCTCGACCTCCTCGCCGGCCTCGACAGCGGCGAGCGCGAGCTGCGCTCCGCTCAAGGCGAACGCCTATTCCTCAAACCGCTCATCTCGGGTCACGTTAAACCGCGCCCCGGACGGCAAGAACCGCTGGAACCGGCCGCTCCTCAGGATCCAATAACGGAGTTTTCGGACCTGAGCCTGGTGAGACTGTCTCTCTGCAGGAAACTCGTGAGGCTACGAGCCACCTCGACCTCGTCCGCGAGCGACAGCAGTTCGAGGACGCCGCGTAACGCGACTTGCTGAGCGAGGTGTGACCTGGAGCGCGGCGATGCATTTCTCGATCGGCCAGCGGCGATCAGCGGCCGGGCGGTTTGCGGTGGCGTCCGGTCAGGCCGTCCGCTACGCGAAGCGCGCGTCGAGCGTCGTGGCGTCGGTCCGCGTCACTGCTGCGGTCTCGCCGTCGATCGCCCAGAGCTCGAGCTCGTCGAGGCGGACGCCGGCCTTCGTGACGGCGTCTCGGACGGCCGAGAAGCGGCGTCCGGCATCGTCTGGGCGCTCGATAGGCGTGCCGAAGGCGACCACCGGGACAACCTCGGGCGGGTCAGAGAGCTCGGGCACCGGTCCTGTTGTGAGCCCGAGCTCGCGGCGTTGCTCTGCCATTTCGGTGAGGACCTTGGACGCCCACGCCGCGTCGTCGGCGACCCACGCGGTGACGAGCTGGAGGTACATCCCGACCTGGACCGGCGTCCAGACCGCGGTGCTGCGCTGACCGCCCGGCTTGACCTCGCGCCGATTAGGTCGTCATTCCGGTGGGCGGCGGCGGCACCTCGTGGATCTGGATGGCTCTCAGGGGCCAGCAGCCGGCGGGAGGCCAGGCGCCGCGGTCGAAGATGCAGCTGACAAGTCCTCGTGGGCGAGCAGCGCTGGGCGCGAGGACGCCGGCGAGACCCGTACGGAACAGCTGCTCGCCCACGGCCTGAAACGGTGGCCAGGTTCGTCGTCCCGGCGTGGGCGGAGTGAGCCTTACGCGGGCCAGCCGCTCCGGCGTGCTGAGGTCGGCGAGTTGGAGGTCGAGCTGCCATACGTGGTGGTCGTGAGGGATGGCGCGGCCCGGCGGTAGTCCGCGTTCGGCCAGCAGGCGATACCACTCGGCGATCGCGGTGGCCGGCTCCTCGGCGAGATACAGCGCGCGGACAACCTCGCCGTGCTGCCAACGACCATCCGTCGCCTCGCTGGCGCGTCCGAGCAACGAGGAGCGGTGCGGCGCGTGGCGGATCCACTCGCCGTCCACGGCGACGGTATCGACGTCCATGTGCTGGTCAGGAAACGCCGGGGTATTCCAGCTCGCCGATCAGCTTGGCGACACGGCGATAATCGCCGCGGGCAAGGACCTCGACGGGCTTTTCATCGTCGAGCGCTTCGATCGGTCGCGTGAGCCAGATCGGGATGAAGTCGGCTTGCATGACGCGCGCGAGGCGATCGACCATCGCGCCGAGCTCGACCAGCCGGTCGGCGCGGGCGCCGCTGGGCGCACTACGACCGCTAAGCCAGTCGCGCACGGTGCTCGGCCGCGCGCCCGTGGCGGCGGCGATCTGTCGGTCACTGAGCTGCGCCTCGTCATGCACGCGGCGGGCCTCAGCGGCAAGCGGAGACATGGCAGGAGGATACCATCGTCCGTCAATTTTCCGACGCCAACACGTCGCTATTGCGACGCTCGATAACCATTATTATGGCTATCGGCAGCGCAAAAACCCGGGGATAGCAGGGTTTCCGCAGCCGTGGCGCGAGCGTTTTAGTCACCTTGGTGTGCAGTGACGCGGACCGAGCGCGTGAGACATGTGTAGGTTGCCCGAGGGACACGGATCCCTAGTCACGCGGTGTCCACACCCGCGCAAACACGCGCCCAAGCACCGTCGGGTTCTACATCCCACTCCACGCAGGCGGCGGCCAGGCCCACGTGGACAAACCACACGTCGTCGGCGTCGCCTCTCAAGCCGAACAGCATTGAGGCCGCGACGCTGCGGTCGGCAGGTGGGCCGTGGCCCAACGCGGCAGCTTCGCGCTCCACACGTTGACCCAGCTCGAGCAGCGTGTCACGGATCTGGAAGAGCAACTGGTCGTTGTGCTTGGCCGCAAGATCACTTACCTGCCGCATCGCTTCCTGCGCACGTTTGATTGCTGCCTCGAGCGCAGCCGCCTCCTCGGCGTGCATCTCGTCACGGCGCTGCGAGGTGATGATTCCCGATGCCTCATGCAAGCCACAGAGCCCACCGCGGAGCGTGTCGCCGAGTTGCTCGTTGAGAAGCGGTAGCGGCAGGTCGAGCCAGTCGCGGACTGATTCGTCGGGAAAGATGTCTTGGATCACCCTTGAGCCGAACGAGGCGACAATGCGGCCGTTACGGATCGGTGCTATCAGGAAGCCGATCCGGTCGTCTAGTTCGACTTGGAGGCCGGAAGTCGTGACGTTGTCACGGGTCCTATTTTGCCGGGGCGAGGCGTGCGGCTTGGATGTAGTCGGCGACGGCGGTCTCGAGCGTTCTGAGCGCCTGGCGGATCTCGATCTTCGCGGGTGGTTTGTCGGCGTCGAGCAGGGGGTGCAGGAGCCGGTTGCGGAGTTTGGTGTAGAACACGGCGACGCGGATTCCCTCGGGGGTGAGGGTGTAGGTGTTCTTGCGCGGGATGCGTTTGATCAGCCCGTGGAGTCGTAGCCGTCGGAGGTCGTAGCTCATCTGGTTTTGGGTGTAGGGCTGGTCGAGATGCGCGGCGACGAGCGGGCGCAGGGTCTTGTTCTGAAAGCCGGTCACGGCGCCCAGGACGGTGCATAGTGCGCCGGCCAGGGCTGTCGCTCGTTCGTCCCCGAAGCGCAGGGCTCCGGTTCTTTGGCCCTCCTGGTGATAGGGCTGGTGGATGCGCTCGAATAGCGCAGAGCCGATGGCGCAGCTCTGGCCGGCCTGCTCGATCATAAGCAGCCGCTGGTTGACGGCGCGGGCTTTGTCGATCAGTTCGGGGAGATGCTGCAGGCGACGTTTGACATCGAGATCGTCGGGGCGGTTGATGACCGTTTCCATCCGTAGCGCGCGGCCGTCTTTGAGGTATTGCTTGACGCGGGAGTGCTTGTAGCGGAAGTCGATCCGGATCTCGGTGCCGGTGGTGAAGACCCGGGTCTGGTAGCGATGCTGGGTGGGGCGGCGCAACCGTCTGGCGAACACGAGCGAGACTTCTTCGGGACGGCCGATCCCGATGTTGTCCTGCACCAACGCTTCGAAGAAGCTGCGGGCGCGCCGCGGGTCGTCGAACACCACGGTGCGGGACGTCTCGACTTGGCGCATCGAGAGCTCCCACCAGTACCCGGCGTGGCGATCCTCCTGGGTCAGCGGCGTTGGGATCTGCGCGATCCAACGATCGAAGAACGCCTGCACGTCCTCGGGCCCGAACGTGTTGCAGATCGCCTGCAACCGCTCCGGCTCCTCGCAAGAAGCGAACCCGTTGGACAGCGCAGTGAACCGGATACCCGCCTTCGAGGCTTGGCGTTTGGCCCACTCGTGACCGTTGACCCAGACCCGTGCGAACCACGGACCGTAGGTGCAGATCTTGATGAACGCCGGCCCGAACTCCGGGTCGTGGATGTAGAAGTAGTAGGCGCCGACCCGCCGCTTCTGCCAGAAGAACTCCAGGCTCGCGACCCCGGGCTTCTCGGATCGGTTCCGGGCGCTCCAGACCCGCTGGAACTCCTCGGCGACAACGAGTGCGACAACGCCGTAGCGGCCCTCCTGCTCTGCTGCGTCCAGGTACGAGCGGACGTGATCGAGCTTGCGGTCATCCCACCGCGAGCGATCCGGCGAGGCCAAGCGCAGGACCGGGATCCCGCGGTCGCGGACGAACCGGCGCGTCTCGGCGCGGAACCGATCCCCGATCTTGCCCAGCAGCGCCGGCGACGGGATCGGATGCCCGAGATGACCACACAAGAACCGCACGACCTGACCGGCCACCTGCAGCCGCGGCACATACGCGTTGAAGATCAGCCTGTCGACACACTCGATCTCGAGCGCCACGTGACCCTCGAGCACGTCGTTGATATTCGCCACGCTCGCCATCCACGCAGAATGACGCGACGCGGTTGTTCCCTCAACGGGGGAGGCCGGGAGGGGGCCTGCCCCCTCCCGCTAATGGTGGCTTGCAGATGTTGACTATCGACTCTAGGTTCGGATGCCAGTCGTAGATGGTCGGTAGCTCGACGAGCACGACAAAATCCTCGCTGGGCCAGCGGGAAAGGTCGGTCGCTCTTTCGCAGTGCAAGACGCGCGCGCTGAGGCTCGCGTCGCCAAGCATCCGCTCGAGTTGCTCGCCGATCGCTTGCATCCGTCGGCTGGCACGGTCGCGCGCGACGTTGGCCGCCATCACGAGTCGGTTTCCTCCGCTCGCCCTGAGCGCGACGCTGCGGGTTTGTTCAGCAACGACGGCCCGCAGGTCGAGTAGCGTTTGGCGAAGCGTAGACAGCTCGGCCAAGGGTGATTCGTCGAGCAAGTGCCAGTACTCGGGCTCCGCCAGCTTGTCAGTCTGTTCGACGATCTGTGGGATCAGTGGTGCAACGGACGCTCCGTTGAAGAGATTCGGGAACAGGTTGGTGGCGATCATCGTGCCGATGACGCTGGCAGCGTCGCTCAGCGGCGGTACCTCGCCTTCGTCGAGCGGTTCGACGGTCTCGATCGCGATTGGCGCCGGCGCGAGCATGTTGGCGGCCGCGGCCAACGAGGTAGCGTCCTCGATGAGCTGCCGTGTGGGCGACTTGCCGCGCGCCCAGGCGTCCCCCGCGCGACGTACGAGCCGTGTCGAACGGATCACGACATCACGAGCAGCGAGCAGATACGCCGTTTCTGTTGAGAGGGCAACGGCCGCCGTCGCTGCGCGAATACGCGCACGGTTCCAGGCAATCGCGATCTGGCTTGGCAGGTTGTCCCGATCGATTGCCTTGTCCGCCAACGGCACTCCAAAGCCGGCGGTCTCGCCTGTGGCGTCGATCGCACGGCACACGGCAGTATCGGCCTCCGGCGCAAGCGCCGCGAGGTAGCGGGCGAGCTCGACGACAGCTCCGTGCGCATCTGGCTGCGCCGACTCGGCGACATAGGCGTACTCGGCTTGAGCCTTCACGCGGCCGTCGTCACTCAGCCCCACGCGGGCATCGCGCACCCACGGTTGCTCGCGTTCGAGCCGTGCGAGCAGAGCCGTCGAGCCACCGAGTTGGCTCGCGACTGCGACCGCCAACCCGGCCGGACCGGCGTGGGCAGCCTCGAGCAGCAAGCGGGTATCGCTAAGAGAGGCGCCATCAGCGATACGGGCGAGCGCGGTCGCCTCGATAGGCACCGACACCTCGGCTTCTCCAAGCGCAGCGAGCACCATCGCGGCCGTTCGGATGTCCGCTGAGGCGCTGAGCGCGAATACGATTTTGGGCGCGATTCGAGTGAGGAGGTTGTCACGCAGATCGCCAGGTGTCAGCTCGCGGAAGCGCTTGATGGCTCGCTGGATTGGAGCGGGGAGGATCTCGTGCTCGCTGCTTCCGATAGCGAACGTCGCGACCATGCCGACGTGGGCCGGTCCTACGCCTTCTGCGACGAGGATCTCGCGTAGCTCAGCGGCCATGCGCCGAAATCCGACCAGGCGAAGCGCGTGCAGTACCGCCGCAAGCGCCCTCGGATCGGGCTCGCGCTTGAGGCGGGCAGCGAGAGCCTCGATCACAACTTCGTCGACCACCGGACCCTCCAGCAACACTCGGATAAGAAACGGCTGTAGCGCCGGCCCCGTCAGTAGGTCGATCACACGCCGCAGGCTGTCAGCCAGGATCGGAGGTGGCAGGCGATGGACCTCCTCCATGACGTATCGCGAGCGGAGTTCGTGCAGGCCGGCAAGCCGCCCGTCGTGCTCGCGGATCAAGTGCTCGTCGACCAGTCGCGCAAGCGCGAGTTTCATTTGAGTCGCATCGACCGCTAGCTTTGCCGTCAACCGGGTCACAGCGATCTCGGCTCCGTACGCGTCGGCGGTCGCCACAACGCACAGCGCATCAAGCTCGAGCGCGCGCTGTTCGCGCACCCTACGGTCGACCTGCGCAGCGATCGTTTCCGCGAGGCGCGTGCCTTCGGTCAAGAGGTGGCTGTACTCGAGCAGCAGGCCCTCGCTGCGCTCAAACGACTCGCGCCATTCAGGCAACGAGGTCTCTCCACGGTAGCGCAGCTCACGCCAGATCCGCTCGGCCAGCTCTGGCGTTAGCCTCGGCCGGACCTGTACTGCCTCATGAGCGGTACGAACGACAAATAGATCCTCCTCACGACAGGCACCAAGGAGATTTACCATCGGCTGATTCCGCATCTCTTCTACGAGATGGTCAATGCCGGCCCGGTCGTCGCGACCGAGGTCATCGACGACGAATCCGACGTTCGCGCCAGTCGGGCTTAGCCCCTTCACCAACCGGACGAGCGCAGGCACGTCATCCGCGTGCAACCGCCGAACCCGATACCAGCGGACACTGTGACGGCTCGCGTATGCCGTCAGCCAGATGAGTGCCGACTTGCCAGCGCCCGACGGCCCGATCGCGAGCGCAAGTCGCCGAGCCGCCAGTCCGTCGAGCAGCCTGTCGACCTCCGGCCGCTCGACCGGAAGTCCAGCAACGACGTGGCCGACGACAACATCAACGCCGCTAAAGAACCGCGCCTCGTCGATTGGCGTCGCGAAGTCGACCAACTCGGCAACACCCTCACGCACCGCCGCCTCGAGCGCCGACGGGTCGATCGCCTCGTTGACGTCATCGAGCAGGAGCGCGATGTCACTGGCTGAGAGCTCGGCCGGGGCGTCGGCGGTACGAACGCCGTTCTCGTCGGCAAGGCGTGCCAGCTTGCCGCAGAGGATCGCCTGGTGCGCGACACAGCTCGCTGCCGGAAGCCCAAGCCGATCGGCAAGCAAGTTCACAGCGACCTCCTCCGGCGCCGGCATGACCACCAGATGGGTACGCGCGAGGAAGTCCTCGACATCGATCAGACCGACAACTGCGCCCGCAACGGACTCCTTCATCTCGGACGAGCTCGCGTCCGCAAGCGTGCGCTCGAGGCCAGTCTCGACACCCGGAAGGCGGGCCTCAACCACGAGTCCCGCGCGCGCTGCGTTATCGAGAGCTAACCGCTCGGCCAGGTTCCGCCACGCTGGCTTGAGCTCGGCTAGCGTGAACGGCCCTCGGTGCTCGCGGCGCGACTTCGCTTGCAAGTGCAGCCAATGATTATCAAGTTCGAGCGAGACATCATCCAGGCCCTCAGGGACCAGCCGCCTGAGGGGTAACTCGCCGCACCAGCCACGCACAGCCAGTTCGGTAGCAGTCAAGTCGGATGTTGTGGTGTGACGGGTAGAGCTCGTCGGCGAGTGTGGCGGCTCAGACCGGGATGAGGGTGCTCACCTCCTCGTTGCCTGGTGCGGGGAGGGAATACGCGTGTGTTGGTGTGAGACCGAGACCGAGGGGCGAGCCCCTGGGCGAGCCCTGAGGGCGAGGGCGAGCGCCGACACGCGCGTGCGCGCCTGGATTTGGGGGGTGCTATCGGTCGCGTGCGTCTGTCCGAGGGCCGCAGAACGGCTCGGGACGCGCCGCGGTTCGCGGCTGCGGTCCTGGATCGGGGCCAGATGGCCCGATCGCGGTTCAGGCGGCGGTGAGACCGGGTACCTCCTGCTCGACCTGGGCCCGCTCGGGCTGGGTGGGCTCGGCCAGGATCAGCGCCATCGACTCGACCGACAGGTAGCGGCGCTGCACCAGCCACTCGTCGTTCTGTTCTGAGAGCAGCGCACCGACCAAGCGGATCACGGCGGCGTCGTTGGGGAAGATCCCGACGACGTCGGTCCGGCGTCCGATCTCCTTGTTGACCCGCTCCAACGGATTCGTGGACCGCAGCTTGGTCCAGTGCTCGGGCGGCAGCCGGTAGAAGGCGAGCAGGTCCTCCTCGGCCGCCTCGAGCAGCGCGCACACCTTCGGCGCCACGTCCTTGAGCCGTTCGAGTACGTGCGTGACCCTGTCCTTGGCCTGCTCGTATCCCTCGGCGTTGAAGATCTCCCTGAGTGCTGCGGCGACGAGCCCGCGCTGATCGCGGCGGCAGTGCATGACCATGTCGCGCGTGAAGTGGACCGTGCAGCGTTGCCATGGGCAGCCGAGCACGCGGGCGATCGCGCCCTTGAGCCCCTCGTGCTGATCGGACACAGCCAGCCGCACACCGTCGAGCCCGCGCTGCTTAAGCGAGCGCAAGAACTCTGTCCAGAACGCGCCCGACTCGACCTCGCCGACATCCAGGCCGATCACTTCGCGCACGCCGGACTCGTGCACCGCGTAGGCGACGACGACTGCCTTGGACACGACGCGGCCGTGATCTCTGACCTTGACCTGTTTGGCGTCTAACCACAGGTAGGGGTAGGCGCCCTCAAGCGGTCGCTGGCGGAACAGCTCGACCTGCTCGTCCAACGCCCGGCAGAGCGCCGAGACCCGGTCCTTGGTCATCCCGTCGATCCCCAGCTGCTCAACGAGGCGGTCGACCTTCCGGGTCGAGACGCCGTTCACGTACGCCTCCAAAACGACCGCGATGATCGCCTGCTCCGAGCGCCGGCGCGGCTCCAGGAAGCTCGGGAAGTACGAGCTGCCCGAGCGTTTCTTCGGGATCAGCAACTCGATCTCCCCGACCCTGGTCTCCCACGCCCGCGGCCGATACCCGTTTCGATGTGTCAGCCGGGTCTCCGGCACGACCTCGCCAAGCCCAGCACCAACCTCCGCGCTGATCTCGGCTTCCATCAGCTCGCGGGCGACGATCGCGACCGCCTCCCTCACGAAATCCTCAAGCCGCCCGTCGCGGACCTGCGCGACGACATCGGCAACCGTCGTCATGCTCTGACCATCGGCCATCGTGGTGTCTCCATTCACGTCGACTGCGGTAACAGCCGACGAGTTCGGCGCCGCGATGGCCGACCCTCGCAGCGGTCGACCTACACGACGTCCGTTACACCACTTCTACCGACACGACCGCCAGCGACGGCGTCCTGATAATGAAAGCCTCGGCCGGCATGCGAGCCGCTACGGCTCTTGGGCCAAAGATCGTCGGCCATAAAGCCAGGCTACCGGGCTACATCCGCGGACGATTATCTGTTCGGATGCGCTCGTACTCAGCGGGCGCGACCACTCGGACATGGTTGCTTCCGTCACAACTGCAGGAGCCGTAAATCGCGCGCCGATCGGGGGTTGGAGCGCGCCGGGTGCGTCCTGAGCACGAAGAGTGGTTCCGGCGGATGGGGCCCCAGTAGCAACGGCGCGCCCGCGGCGATCGCGCCTTCCGGGCCCAGTGCTCGGGTCCGTGTCACCAACCTTCTGCCCGGCCAGCTACGTCCTTCGCTTCTGCTGCTTGCGGCGGGCCCTGGGAAGATGGCGTCTCGCGCACTCATGCCTCCAATGATCCCATCGCCGTCGCGCGGGTTGTGCTCAATCCCCCGTCTCGGGTTCGAAAACTCCGTTTATGTCGAGCGCCTACGCCGTAAAGCCCCAGAGAGGGGCGGGATTCACGTGGCTGACATGTCATCGGCTATGTCCGGCGACATCGGCCTGTCGGTGGTCGACAGCGTGTGGCAGCGGGTGCGCGTGTCGCGCCACGCGGATGCTGGGCCGGCGTCCACACGCCGAGCCGCCGACGACGAGCACGCAGGCGGCTCGGAACCGCGGGTCTTGCCGATAGATAGTGCGATGGTGCCGCTGTTCGGGAGGAAGCGTCGACCCGACTGCTCCTTCTCGATCACAGCAACAACCGCGCCGGTGACGGCCGGGGACGACTACGGATGCGAACAACGGGCCGAGTGCGGATGTCGTCTTTGATCGTCCGCGGGATAATTCATCTCACCGATGAGCGTTCCATCGTCTGTGATCTCGCCCCGGCGCTCGTCCTTCCGAGACGACTACCGCGCGCTTGAGGATCGCTTCCGTGCCGAGGCCGAGAGGGACGGGGATCCCTATCTGCCGAACGTCGAGCCGGACGGGCCAGTGCCCTATGTGTTCATCGCCCAAGAGCCGTCGTTCGGCCGGTGGGCCGGGACCAAGGACGAGGGGCGGCGGCGGGTCGCGGAGGGGTTCCGGAACTTCGTCGCCGACGAGCACGGTGACGTGGTCCTGCTGCATCACGCGATCCGGCGCTACCTCGCCACCGACCGGTACCTCATCACTGACCTGTCCAAGGGCGCGATGTTCGTCAAGGACAGCGACGCGGAAAGGGAGGCGCGATGGGAGCGGTGGTTCCCGATGCTTCGCATCGAACTCGAAGTCGTGGGCCCGGACGCGCGGGTCTACGCGCTCGGCGGCAAGGTCGAACGCTTCCTGAGGAAGCACGGACGCCCCGCGGACGAGTGCCTCATTCACTACTCCGTGACGGCGCAACGGGGCCGGAAGCTGTATGGCGAGCGGCACCCGGACGAGCTCGCCGAACTCCGGGCAACGGTCACGCTCGATGACATCTTGCAGACGGCGGAGCAGATCCTCGCGCCGATCCCTGCCGAGATTCGAGACGCGACCCTCCGCGGCCTGAGGAGGGTCGACCTCAGTCAGAACTACCGGTACGAGCTGCTTCTCGCGTACAAGCTCGCGTTCGAAGGGCGCGGGCCATGACGCCTTGACCCCGCGGATCGACGTCCGCTCCACGCGCGGACGACCAGCCCGCGCCGGTCCAGGTTCTCGCTCAAGCCGAGGATGCCGTCCTAGCGGCGACGCCTGCTGGTTTGGGCAAAAAGCACCACTCGCGACCCCGGCCGATCCGCTGATCGGCTGTCCGATACTTGTTGGTCCGGAACGAAACGAAGGCGGACGGTCGGGCGGTTGACGGGTCACGGCTGCGGGGCGGTGGCCCGCGCACGGCTGTGGCGGAGTTCCCGTAACTCTCCGTGGGCGATGGCGAGTTCTTCTTTGAGCAGTCGGTTCTCGTCGCGGAGGCGCTGGTTGTCGTCGAGGGCGGCGCGCAGGCGGTGGCGCGCCGAATCGTCGCCAGCGCTCGCGCGGGCCGGGAGGCGCGTCACCGTCAGGGTCTGTGTGCGTAGCTGCTCGATTTCGGCTCGCAGGTCGGGGTGGCTGTAGAGGAACTGGCGGCTCACGCGCGCGGCGGTCGCGACGGCGACGAAGTTGACCTCCGCGCCGGATCTCGCGATCGCGCTCAGTGCCTTGCGGACGCGGGCTTCAGCGTCGGCAGTGCGTTTGGTGGCCGCATCCCGGACCGTGGCGGTCTGCCGGTCCCTCACGTCGCTGGCCTCGCCAGATCGACCAGGTCGACCCTTTCTTCGTCAGGACGAGACAGCGCGGCGGAGGCCTCGAGCTCCTCGAGGCCTGTGAGGATGCGCGAGAGCGCGTCCTGGTCGCGCTGCAGCAGCTCAACGAGGCGCGCCTGACCGTTGCGCTCGGCATCGGCCTTTAGCCGTTGCGTTGCCGCGAGCTGGTGCTCGTGGATTGATCTGTAGGAGGCATCGGTGAGGAAGTTCTCGCAGCTGAGGCAGGCGTTGGGGTGAGGGCAGGTCTGCACCAGCGGCAGCCCGCAGTAGCCGTTGGGAAGCGCCTGCTTGGCACGAGCGATGTGATCCTTCATCCATGCGGCCTGCGCGAGCGGGCTGTCGGCCGCCAGGGCGATCCGCTCGCCGCGGATGTTGACTCGCTGCTGCCAGCCCGTGAGCTCGCGCTTGACGGTCTCGTCGCTGACCTGCGCGTAGACCGAGGTCATCTGGATCGAGGCGTGATCGAGGATTCGCTGGATCACCGGGAGCGGCACTCGATCGTTGACCAGACTGGTGGCCAGGTGATGGCGAAACAGGTGAGGGTGCAGTCCGACGGCCAGCTTCCCGTCACTGCCGCGAATGTCCGCCTTGCGGACGTAGGCCCGGAGCAGCCGGCCGACGCTAGTGGTTGCGATATGCCGGCGGCCTCCGTGCCCACGCTGATGGCCTCGTTCTCCCTGGGGCGGGTTGGGGAGCAGGAACCGGGTTCCGTCCCGGCCGTAGGCCTCGTCGAGGTATGCCTGCTGTCGGCGGATCTGATCGGCCAGCTGCGGCGCGATCGGGATGATCGTCTCGCGCTTGAACTTCAGGTTGCGATAGCGCAAGTACGGATGACCGTCAGAGCCGACCTCCAACGCATCTCGGGCCAGGGTCACGAGGCTGCTGACCCGCAGGCCGGTGTGAGCGAGCAGCAGCACGATCGTGCGCTGCTTCTCGCTGGGTAACAGCGCAAGGTTGGCAGGGTCGATGAGCTGATCGAACACCGCCTTCTCGATCCCGCGCGGCGGGCGGGCCGTCACCGATGGAATCTCCCCGACGTGGATGACCGCGCCGCGCGGCAGGCCCGCCAATCCGTCCTCCGCCTGCTCGGAGCAAAACTGCCGGACCGCGGACACGTGGCGCCGGCGGGTGGCGCTTGACTTCAGGCCACGGCGAACCCACAGCAGGTAGTCCTCCAGCAGCACGCGCGTGATCGCCGATGGGCCGCTCACCTCCGGCGCGTGAGTCGCCAGCCAGCCGGCGAAGATGGCCAGATCGCGGACATAGACCCGGATCGACCCGAACGTTGTGCCCGACAAAAGCCGTGTGCGCGTCCACCGTTTCGCCGCTTCCTTCAGCCACGGCTGCTCAATCCCGTCAAACCGCAGGGTGCCCCGCTGCTCGCTGTCGGGATCGTCGCTGGGCAACAGGTCGTGCGGCCATCGATCGCGGTCCCACAGCCGCTCCCAGCCGCGCGGAGCAGCGCCGGCGTCCAGGGCATGGATCCTCGCCGCGCTCACGCGACCAAGTCCCCAACGCGGTCAAGCACGCCGCTCCTGCAGCGCCCGCCGGAGATCCTCCGCAGTGAGATGCGTGTAGATCCCGGTCGAGGTCGGCGAGCGGTGGGTCAGCACCGCGCCGATGACCTCAAGCTGCACACCATCGCGGTACGCGATCGTCGCGTAGGTATGACGGAACTGATGCGCGGTGAAGTGAAAATCCACCCGCTTGCGAGTCCGCGCGACGAGCTTCTCGACCGTCGCGTAACTCATCGGCCGCCCGATCCGCCCCTCCCACAGGTTCACGAACACATGCTCGGCAAGGAGGTCCCCGTACTCCTCGTGCATGTAATCCGACCACAGCAGCATCAGCTCGCCTGGCACCGGAACCGACGCGCGTCCCCCGAGCTTCGAGCGCGCGCGTGCCGGCGCGCCGGCTCGTGGCTCGATCACGATCCGCCGCTCCCACGAGACCACGTCCTCGTGGCGCAGCGCAAGCGCCTGCCCGATCCGCATCCCGGTACTCGCCAACAGCGCGAACAAGAACCGGTCGCGCAACCGCGTCTGCGCGTCGATCACCGCCGCCACCTGCTCCAGCGTCAACGTCCTGGGCAGCTTCTGCTCCTGCGGAAGCCTTCCGGCCCGGCCTCGCCGCCGTGTCGGTGCGAGCCCGGCCAAGAACGCCTTGTAGCCACCGCGCCCACAACGCGTGCGCACGACCAACTCCGCCGCCAGTCGATTGCCCCGGCGACCGTGGAACTCGTAGAAGCCGACCACGCTCGTGAGCATCCGGTTCACGGTGCTCGCGGAACGACGAGCCGCCTGCTCGCTCAACACCACCACGTTCGCAGCGGGCCGCCTCGCCCACGCCGCGAACTCGCCCAGCACCCAAACGTCGACATCCGCCTGCCAGTCGGATCCTCGCTCACCCAAGGAGTCGTAGAAAAACAACTCGGTAAATTGGGGTGGGTATGTGGAACGCTCATTGACCGTGTGGCCTGATGATGTAGTTCCACTCGGGATGGAACTCGTGACCGTGGATGTTCACGGTCTTGAACTCGGCGTCTGTGATCTTGATCTTGTCGGGGTAGGCGCCGTCGTCGAGCCGAGCGTAGACCTCAAGGCCGGTGCTGGTCGTGGTCCCGGCGATGAGGTTGATGATCGTTTCCAGCGAGACGAGCGGCTTGCCGCGCCAGTTCATCGTTATGAACGAGAACAGGCGGTGCTCGATTTTGTTCCACTTCGAGGTACCAGGCGGGAAGTGGCAGACCTCGATTTCGAGCTCGGTCTCGTCGGCGAGTTTCTGCAGCTCGACTTTCCACAGCCTCGGGCGGTTGCCGTTGGAGCCGCCGCAGTCGGCGGTGATCGTCAGCCGCGGGGCGTGCGGGTAGCGCTCAGAGCCGAGGTACTGCCACCAACTGCGGATCGAGTTGACCGCGAACTGGGCGGTGTCGTGATCGATGCCGACGCTGACGTAGCCCTCATCCAAGCGCATGTCGTAGACGCCGTAGGGGATCGCTTTGCCGAGCTGCTTGTCCTTGAAGTCGTGGACGCGGACCCGCTCGGGCTCGCCCTTCGGGCGCCATTCGCGCCCTGCGTTCTTGAAATCGCCGACGAGCTCCTTCTTCTTGGTATCCACGCTGATCACCGGCCAGCCCGTCGCGACCGCCGCCTTGGCGGTCTTATTGATGTGCGCAAACTGAGCGTCGCGGTCGGGATGAGACGCCCCTTCCTTGGTCTTCACGTTGGCCTGCAGCGAATAGCCGAGCAGCCGCATGAACGTCGCGACCGACGTGAAGTGCACTTCGTGGCCCATCTCGCCGAGCCCGCCGGCGATCTGCCGCACGCTCTTCGCCGTCCACCGAAGAAGCGACTCGGGATCGCCCCGCGAGTCCTCATCGACCAGGCGCTCGATGTCATCGAGGATCGCCGGGTCGCTCTCAAGCAACGACCGACGGCCGCCACCAGGACGACGCACCCGTCCCGGGTCAAGCCTCTCACCCGACTCCAGCTCGGCGATCCCCTTACGGATCGTGTCGATCGCCATCCCCGTCGCGCGCGCCGTCGCGGTGACCCCACCCCAGCCCGCTGCACGCGCCTCACTCGCAGCCCACAACCGGCGCTGTCGCTCGTTCAACTCCGGCGCCATCGACCTGAACCGTTCACCGATCGCGGCTTCATCGATCACGCCTCCCAAGTTCTACATAGACACCACAAAACCTGCTGAGTTGTTTTTCTACGAGCCCCAAGAAGGTGAAGAACAACGCCAAATCGCGCGCGTACGCCTCGACCGTGTTCGGCGACCGCTCGACACCGGTCAGCCATCCCAGGTACTCGTCAACCGGCGCAACCGGGCGAAGGTCCGTGCCGATCACCGTCCAGGACTCCACCCCAGATGACGGCAAGCGGACTCTACGCGCTCGGTAGTTCGAGGACATCGCTGACATAAAAGACACGATCAACTTAACGGTGTCCTCGGACGGCATCCCAGCATCAAGCGCTGACATCACTGACAGTCGTTTCCAGCTCGACATAGCTCCGTTTTGATTACGTGACGAGGAGGCTTCCTATCCTGCCGTTGTGGGGCATGGAGGCGTGCGAGCGGCGGTTTAACGTGACCCGAGATGAGCTGTTTCGGGAATGGGCGTTCGCGATGAGCGAGCTGCAGCTCTCGCTCCCCGGCCGCCGAGGCCGGTGAGGAGCTCGAGCTCGATGTCGTCGACGCGACGCTTGGTCGATGCGCTGGCGGGACTGCCGGCTTCCCTCTCCGTCTCCCCCTCCCCGCCGCCCTTCGAGCCGTCGTCGCTCGCGGCGCGCAACTTATTCGCCAAGGCGCAGCGGATCGCTCTCGGGCAGCGTCGGCGGGCACGCGGCGGCAGTGCGGTGTCTAGGCCGGGGCGTGGGAGCGGTGATCGGGTCGTGTCGCGTAGTCTTCACGACCGCGCTCCGATCTGGCTCCCGCTGTTGCTAGTCGTAGGATCGCGAGAGGTAGTCGTAGCGGGGGTCGCTTGGACCGAACCGGCTCGCGCTGGTGCTGGTGGGACTCCGTCGTTGAGCGGTCAGGCGCCGTCGGGCGTCCACAGCCTGCGACAGCTGGGGGCCCACGCGATCGCGACTGAACTCGGGCCCGCGATCCGCCCCGGCGATGTCGCTAGGCGTCGAGGTCTCGGGCGACGCGTCGTGCGCCAGCGGTGAGCCGGGATTCCTCGCGGGCGATGGGGTTCGGGTTCGCCGACCCGGCGTACTCCGGGGAGGTCGGCCGGGACGCCGAGCGCCAGCAGGTCGGCTATGCGCAGCTGATCGAACGGCTGGTTGCCGAGTTTCGGGATGGGTGGGCGCTGGCGACGCGCCAACGTTGGGTAGCGTCGCTGCGATGGCGTTTGAGGATGCGTGTGGCTTCGCGCTTGGTGTGCTCGGGGGCGCGGTCGGCGTGGCGCGATCAAGCAGCTGCGCGAGCTCGTGTTCGATTCCGCCTGCGAGGATGGGGATGTCGGTTGCGTGCTGGCCGTCGCCGGTGACGCCGAAGCCGAGCGTGCCGTCGTAGGAGCAGATCGCCACGCCGATGCGCACGTCCAGGGCGAGCGGGACATAGGGGAAGATCTCAAGCATCCGCCGGCCGCACAGATACAGGGGCTGCTGGGGGCCGGGGACGTTGGTAGTGACGGTCTGGAGGCGACGTTGGGGCGCGCGCGCGAGGGCGCGCGCGCCGAGCGCGAGCAGCGGCGGCGGGGCCAAGCCCGACAGCGCGGTGAGCGTGCTGGCGGCGTGTGGCGAGCGCTTGAGCGCGTCCAGCTGGACGGTGAGCGCTTGCAGGCGCTCGACGGGGTCCTTCAAGCCGATGGGCAGCTCGGCGATCAGCGCCGATACGCGGTTGTCGGGAATGCCGCGGGCGTCGGGTGTGCGCAGCGAGAGCGGCACGAGCGTGCGCATGATCAGCTCGTGCGGCAGGGATTCGCCGCGCTGCTGTAGCAGCGCGCGAAAGCCGCCGCTGACAGCGGCGAGCAGGACGTCGTTGACGGTGCCCCCCAACGCCCGGCGGATCGTCTTGACGTCCGCTAGCCGGGCGCGCGCCTGGACCCACTGGCGCTCTGCGCGTAGCGGCCCGTTGAGCGAACGCGCGGTGGGCGCGCCTGCCGGCCCGCGCAGCGAGATCAGACCACCGGTCAGAGTGGCGGCCCGCCGTGCCGTGTGACCGGGCGCGCCCAGCAGCGCGCGGGCGGTTCGCACATGCTGTGAGGCGCCAGACGCGTATTTGCCGAGCGCGTGCGCGAGCACGCTGGCGCTCGAGGGCTCGGGCCGCGGCTGCCAATCGTCGGGCACCGAGGGCGCCGTGCCCGGCTCAGGACTCAAAAGCACGCCGAGCAGATCACCCGCGGCGATCCCGTCGACCATACAATGGTGAAGCTTGCAGATCAGTCCCCAGCGGTCTGCATCGGCCCCCTCGAACAGCCACATCTCCCACAGCGGGCGGCGGAGGTCAAGCGGCTGGGCCATGACACGTCCGACGAGTCGGCGCAGTTGCGCCGTGCCGCCGGGGCTGGGCAGCGCCGTGTGACGCAGATGGTACCCCAGCTGGAAATGAGGATCCTCCACCCACACCGGTCGGCCCAGCCCCCCGGGCGCCAACCGCACGCGCTGGCGGTAGCGCGCCAGCAGCGCGAGCCTGCCCGCGACCAGCGCGGCGAGCTCGCCCTCGCTTGGCGCTGGCCCGTCGAACAGCGCCACCGCGCCGAGATGCATCTGGCTGACCTCGTTCTCGACGTGCAAGAACAGCGAGTCCAGCGTGCTCATGCTCTGCATGGCTGTGCTCCTCGGCTGAAGATCGCAAACCGCTGGCGCGAGGCCAGGCGGTCCATCGCGGCCTGGATCGCCGCGCGTGTCTCGCGGTAGGTCCGATCGACGTTCCGCACCTCGCTGGCGCGCTGCGAGTCGTGCTCGACATCGATCCGGTACAGCAGCCGCAGCTGCGTGACGTAGTGGTCGCCTCGGCGGTCGGCCGCGACTACGCGCTCGCCGAGTGTGACCGGGGCGGGCGCGCCGGCGGACTCGTCGGCCTGGACGATGATCTTGGGCATGTCGTTTTTGGGCATGTCGTTTTCCCTTCGGAAATGCGGCACGGCGAATGCTGCTAGTCGTGCGGTCGCGTCAGTACACGTAGCCGGGGTCACTCAGATCAGGGCGCGCTCATCGGGCCGCTGGGCCACGTCAGTAGAGGCACAGAACAAGCCCGGCAACCAAATGAGTGGCCCTGGTGCCTTTCCCCCGTGGCGCAGATCGCGCCGCCGATGGCACACGGGCCTACCTGAGAATCCAGGCCGCGGGGAGCTGCTGTTCGAGGCTACTCCTATCGCGCGGCGTTTGGGTGCCGACATGTTAAGAACTCAGGCGATCTGAAACGGTGATCACCTCGACCTCCGCTGCTCCACTTCGCCGACGTCAGAGAAAGCCAACGCTATGGACTGCCACGGGCGTCCACGGACCCGGTCACCCGGCGGGTTGGTGGCTGACGAGCTCGCGGCCGCCAGCGTCGACGCGCTGTCAGGGCACCGCGGGGCGCGGCCGCAGGCGACGTCAGGTAGATCGCCGAGCGCGTGATCGTGAACAGCCCTCCAACCTCGCCGATCGTGTGCTCGCCGGCATCGTGCAGCGCCACGAGGTGAGCTTCCTGCTTGGCCGACAGCTTCGGTTGCTCGCAGTGGCCGTGCGCATGCTGAGATACGGCGTCTCGAAACGGGCCCTATATGAGACGCGCCCACTGCCCGACTCGCGTGCACGGGTTTTCCGTGTTCGAAACCCGTGCCCGAAATCAACGTCGCACGCTTACGGCGGGCCATGGGTTTCGAGACTCCTCGGCTGTGTTGGTCGTCGAGACCACGCGTGCACCGAGAAGCCACACCGAACGAGCCTCGGCGAGCCAGCGATCGCTTCCTCTCTGAAGCGGCGTACGCAGCTGCTATTTGAACGCGTCGGGACGCGGAGAGCCAGTGCGGGTCAGGCGGGTTCGGGCTAGCCAGCTTTCGTCGGGTGGCGCGCCGGGTGACCGGCCCGATCTCGGTACCGCTCCGCCCGGTGTAGCGGCCGACCGCCGCGCCTTTGGACACTGAGCTTCACGGCTCGCCCGTCTCGAGCTGAGGCGGCGAGCCGGCGGCGAGCCTTCTGGACCGACGGCAGTGCCGCTTTCGCCTTGGCGAGCGGCCGGGCGCGCACATCGACACTGGCCGGCTTGGCGGCGATCGTGATCTCCTCGCCGGTCGCGGGGTTGCGACCCTGGCGCTTCTTCTGCGCCGGCTTGACGCGAACGGTCAGCTGCACGAGCCCGCCGATCCGGACCTTCTGCGCGCTGCCAAGCTCGTCCTGCACGACCTCCTCGAGCGCGTCCAACACGCGCTTGGCCTCAGCCTTGGGCAGCTCTGCTCGGTCGGCAACGGCGGCAAGCAGCTGCGGTTGGGTCAGCGCCACGGCAACACCTCCTCGAATCCAGACTCAACGATCACCGCGCAGATTCAACGCTCGAGGGCGGACAACCAGAGGGGCGGCAGAGGATGGCCGGATCGTCGGGAAACGCTGGTGGCGCGGATCCCGGGACCTCCAGTCGTGGTCAGCGGACGCAGTGCTGCTTCTAGCCCGATCCGGCAGTTTCAATCGATGGTTCGGGACAGGTCGACGCTGCCGGTGCTTCGTGAGACCAGCAGTGACGCCGTTGGGCTCGAGCGCGGCCGGAACTGCTCAAACTTCACGGCATTCCCTGCCTCGAGGTGGACGCCTGCTCGTGCGCGCGACCGGTAGTCAAAGTGTTTGCTGGCAGACCTACGATCGGCTCGCTGAGCTAGCAGTCTTGGTCGTGTCGAGCGGGTCGCTCGGTTGCGGCAAGAGCAGCCGAGCGAAGCCCCGATGCGCATGCGCGCGGCTGGTTGCCTCGTGGTTCAGCCTGTTGCTGGGCCGCCGGCGAGGACGTGTTTGGCGATGCGCCGGGTGTTGGTGACAGCCGGGGATCTAGATGTGTGCTGGTAGCACGGTCTTGAGGCCGCCGGCGTGTGTGGCGCGGCCTCCGATGATGTTGCAGCGGAGAGCACAATTGCAGAGTGCTGGGACGAGTCGGGGTTGAGGCAGTGGAGCAAGATGAGCCCGTGCGTCATCATCCGACGCAGTGGACGAGGCGCGGATCAAGGTTCGTCTGCAAGCTCGTGCACGCAAAGACGAGCTCATCGGTGTCCGCGACGGCGTGCTGCTCGCACGAGTGTCCGCACCACCGGTCGACGGCCGCGCGAATCGCGCGTTGCGTCGCCTGATCGCTCGCCAGGCGGGCGTCTCCCCGTCGATGGTGACAATCGTGACCGGCGAGCGTGCGCGTGACAAGCTGATCCGGGTTGACGGAGTCGACCCATCGGCGCTCAACGACGCGCTCAGCCAGTCATAGGCACAAGGCAGTCGTGGGGCGATCGTCTGCGCGGCGGCTACCGATCAGCGCCGACGTGATCGCGACCGAGGTCGATCAGCGCGATAGCGACCGTCGCGCGCACGAGTCGCGTGAGCGTGATCCGCTGGGCCCGAGCGAGGCTCGGGGCGTCGCCCCGGAGTCCCGCGGCGTACGCCTCGAGCGCGTAGGTCAATGCAACTACCTGGAGGCGCCACGCCCGGCGGTGTCGAAAGGCGCCCGGCCGACCGACCAGGCGGGCGCCGCAGATCACGTTCGCGGCGCTCTCGGCGATCGCCCCGTCAAGGTGTTCAAGCTGTTTGTTGTACGTCGGGTTGTAGAGCTGAGCGTCGAGCGCCGCGACGGCCACGTACTCGTTCGTCGCGAGGCGCACCCAGGCATCCCGTAAACCATCCAGAACGGTTGGGTCATCACCTCTACTCAGCGAGGTTGCGGCCCATCTTCGCAGGGTCTCCTGCGGAACGCGAGCCCGCAGCCCAGCGGCGAGGTGGTGCGCGACGACGTCCGCGCGGTCACTCACCGGCCGCTCGACCTCCTGTGCGCGGGAAGGCAGCTCGCCGATGACCGAGCTGACCTTCGCGGCGAGCTCGGCCGACGGCTCCTCGGGCGCCCCGCCGGCTTGCCCACTGGCGGCCGCGTTTGCTGCCAGCTGTATAAGCAGCGAGGCGAAGTCCACGCTGGCGATCCTGAGCGCTAGCAAGTCACCCTCGGAGGTGGTGGCGTTGCGCGAAAG
Source organism: uncultured Solirubrobacterales bacterium (assembly GCA_963841535.1). Lineage (GTDB taxonomy): Bacteria > Actinomycetota > Thermoleophilia > Solirubrobacterales > Solirubrobacteraceae > Palsa-465. The sequence continues at coordinate 86,366 of CAWJDF010000011.1, forward strand.
CCGGGCGATCGCCTGGCGCATCCGCACGGCCGGCTCTTCGGCCTGCTCGCTCCACACGCAGTAGGTGACCTCACCCGCGAGCACGGCATCCTCGCGGACGCCGAGCCGCCGCCGCAGCAGATCCACCATTGCGCTGCGACCGTCCTGCACGCGTGTCCCGAAGGTCGCCCAAAACCTCGCCACGGCGAGAATCAACTCGACCGCCTCAGCCGCCAGCTGCGAAACCGCATCCTCGCCGCTGCCAGAACCGCTCTCGAGCGCGACCAGAAGCCGAGAGTGAGCCCGAGCCAGCGCGCTCCCAATCCCGTCAAGCGACGCAGGCCCCGAGCCTCTGATCTGCCGCCGGCCCGCGACCTGCGCGTCGACGCGATCGAGGAGGTCGGTCCAGAGCGGTGACTGCGACAGCCGGAGCCGGGACTGCTCGCTCGATGTCGCCGCAGGCGCTAGCACGATCTCAGACGCTTATGTGCTCATAAGATCCGCGCGGCCTTGCGGTTGACACCAGGTCCGCTCTCGGGGCCGGCACCTGGTTGCGACCGCGCGTGACGTCCGGCGAGGTCTCTCGGCGCCGGAGCGCGACGGCGATTGCGAGGAGTCGCCGCGCCTCTGCGAACGCGCCAGCGCGGTCGGCCGGCTCGCCGGTCGTAGCACGCGCCAGCGCTCGCCAGTATTGAGCGTGGGCGATCGCCGAAGCGGACTGCGCCCCGGGAAGTGCAAGGCGATCAGCTGGCCGACCGCGATCACCCATTCGAGCCCTACCGGTTCGGCCTAGGCGCCACGTCGAGGCGATGCACGACCCCCCGTTCAGGCACGCTCGATGGCAGAGCCCGCCGCGGGCCACGATCGACGATTCGCACGACCGACGCGGACGGTCCGTCAGCCCGGCGGCTGGCGCGCTGGCGCATCACGGCCAGATCGGCGAGCTCAGCGATCCAACTCTCGCTCACCAGCTCCAAATGCCTAGCGTGGCGATCGCGGGCTGCGACGCGTCGCTCGCGGTCCCGACGCGGTGGCAGGCCGGATGCAGTGTTCGACATCGATCCTCCGTTCGGTTTGGCGACCGCCAGCGGGCGTCAACCGCGGCGCTCCACGAATCTTAGCGTCTTATAAGCAATGACGTAAGTAGACTCTTGCTGCACGCCCGCGAGGACGTCTACGCTCAGACCGAGATGGCACCGCGCCGCCAGCGATCCGAACCACCCGCGACGCCGCTCGACGGCAGCGCGACGCACGTGCGCTCAGACCCCGTGTACGTGCTCAAGGCGCAGCTGTTCCGGGTGCTTGGCCATCCCGTCCGGATCCGGATCCTCGAGCTCCTGACCGACGGCGAGCGCACCGTCGGGGACCTGCAAGCCGCGCTGAGCCTCGACTCGAGCGGCACCTCTCAACATCTCGCCGCGCTGCGCCAGCAGGGCGTGTTGGAGAGCAGGCCGGCCGGCACCAGCGTCTACTACCGGATCAGAGATCCGCGCGTCTCGCAGCTACTCGCGGTCGCCAAGCAGATCCTGACCTCCGCGCTGTCTGACTCGCACACGCTGCTGATCGACCTAGCCGAGGAGCCGCCCGCCCACACCGGCCGGTAGGCCGACGACACGAGGCGCGCAGTCCGCGCCGGTGGGCGCGAGGAGTGCCTATCAGCCCGCCCTGCCGCGGCCCTCCGTACGCCCCGGCTCAAAGAGCTCGTGGCAGCGCTCGTGCAGCGCCGTGCTGCCGGGCACATCGAGCTGGTCGCCGAGCGTCAACCGTGAGCCGCGGCGATCGGTACCGTCGGGCGCCAGCAGCCGCATGGGCTCATACACGCCGATGATGTCGCCGCAGTGCGCGCAGCGCAGGCGATCCACGTCGACATCATCCGGCCGCCTCCGCGCCAGCACAACCGGGAGACTACGGTCCTCGCTCGGTAGTCTCTCGCAGATTCTTATTCACTTATGATCTCGTAAGATAAGGTCCGATGCCGGTCAATCGAGCCTCGGGAGAAGTCATGAGCCAGCCCGCCACCGCCGGTTCCGTCGCAGCGCCCACCACGCACAAGCGGCTCATCGCGTGGGTGGAGGAGGTCGCCGCGCTGACCCACCCCAACGACATCCACTGGTGCGACGGCTCCGCGGAGGAGTACGACCAGCTTGCGCAGACGCTCGTGGACGCGGGCACGTTCCAGCGCCTCTCAGACGCCAAGCGACGAAATTCCTACCTAGCGCTGTCAGACCCCGAGGATGTCGCGCGGGTCGAGGATCGAACGTTCATCTGCTCAGAGCACGAATCCGATGTCGGCCCCACGAACAACTGGCGCGAGCCGGTGGAGATGCGGACAGCGCTACGGGAGCTGTTCGACGGGTCGATGCTGGGCCGCACGCTGTACGTGGTGCCGTTCTCGATGGGCCCGCTCGGCTCGCCGATCTCCTACATCGGGGTGCAGCTGACCGACTCGGCGTACGTCGCCTGCTCGATGCGGATCATGACGCGCATGGGCCAGCCGGCGCTGGACGCGCTGGGGGAGGACGGCGAGTTCGTGCCGTGTCTGCACTCGGTCGGCTACCCGCTCCTGTACGGCCGCGAGGACGTCCCGTGGCCGTGCGACGCTGAGAACAAGTGGATCGTGCACTTCCCCGAGACGCGCGAGATCTGGTCCTACGGCTCGGGGTACGGCGGCAACGCGCTGCTGGGCAAGAAGTGCTTCGCGCTGCGGATCGCCTCGGTCATGGCGCGCGACGAAGGCTGGCTCGCCGAGCACATGCTGATCCTGAAAGTGACCTCGCCCGAAGGCGAGGTCAAGTACGTGACCGGAGCGTTCCCGAGCGCGTGCGGGAAGACCAACCTCGCGATGCTGATCCCGACGCTTCCGGGCTGGAAGGTGCAGACGATCGGCGATGACATCGCGTGGATGAAATTCGGCGACGACGGTCGGCTGTACGCGGTCAACCCTGAAGCGGGCTTCTTCGGCGTCGCCCCCGGGACCGGCGTGATCACCAACCCCAACGCGATCGACACGATCGGCTCAAACTCGGTCTTCACGAACTGCGCGAAGACCGACGACGGCGACGTCTGGTGGGAAGCGCTGACCGCGCAGCCGCCCGCGCACGCGATCGACTGGCGCGGCAACGACTGGACGCCCGAATCCGAGACCCCGGCAGCGCACCCGAACGCCCGCTTCACCGCACCCGCGGCACAGTGCCCGTCGATCGCCCCCGAGTGGGAGGACCCCAAGGGCGTTCCGATCGACGCGATGCTGTTCGGCGGACGGCGCTCCAGCGTCGTGCCGCTCGTGACCGAGGCGCGCGACTGGGAGCACGGAGTGTTCCTCGGCTCGACGATGTCCTCCGAGACGACCGCCGCCGCGGCCGGCAAGGTCGGCCGGCTGCGCTGGGACCCGATGGCGATGCTGCCGTTCTGCGGCTACCACATGGCCGACTACTTCCGCCACTGGCTGAACATCGGCCAGCGCGACGGCGCGAAGCTGCCGCGGATCTTCTACGTCAACTGGTTCCGCAAGGATGAGGACGGCAAGTTCCTCTGGCCCGGCTACGGGGACAACTCGCGTGTGCTGGCGTGGATTGTTCGCCGCTGCGACGGCACGGCGGCGGCTGTCGAGACGCCGATCGGGCTCGTGCCGCCCCTCGGAGAGGACGGCATCGACATCGACGGGTTGGACATCAGCGACAGGGCAATGACCGAGCTGCTACAGGTCGACATCGACGGCTGGAAGCACCAGCTGCCGCAGATGCACGAGCACTACGCGGAGTTCGGCGAGAACCTCCCGGCCACACTGCACGCGCAGCTCGCACAGCTGGACGAGCGCCTGCACGCCTACTGACCACTGCAACTCACACCACTCGACTAACTCACGACACTGCCCAACGCCTCGCCCGATGACCCGCTCGATCGTCAAGCTCCCCCGCGACGTCGGCGAGGAGTTCGAGGTCTACCTCAACGGCGTTCTCCAGCAGCCCGACCTCGACTTCTACGTCGATCGCCACGCGCTGCTCTTCGAGCGCCGGCTGCGCAAGGACCGCGTCTCCGGCTGGCGATGGCTGCTCGGGGCCTGGGGCGTCGGCACCTACCGCCAAGACGACACCGTCGACGTGCGATACGAGCACGACGGCGAAATGCGCGTCGCCCACGCGCTGGCCATCACCGTCCAAGACGAACAGGCCGACGGCGCGGACTGAGGAGCGACGTGGTGATCCGCAGCGCAACCGTAGTTCCGGACCGGCCGCAGGTCGAGCGGAGCCGGTGCCTGTGCTGCGGCCCGACGCTCCGCTCGTCAGACTCGCGCGTCGCCGTAATCCGTTCAGGAGGGCCGCCATGCCGTCTCACGACGTTCTGATCATCGGTGCCGGTCTTGCCGGCCAGCGAGCCGCGCTTGCGGCGGCGCAGGCAGGAGCATCGGTTTCGATCGTCTCGAAGGTCCACCCGGTTCGCTCCCATTCGGTCGCCGCCGCCGGGGGGATCAACGCGGCGCTGAATCCCGAGGACAGCTGGGAGTCGCATGCGTTCGACACGGTCAAGGGGTCGGACTACCTGGGTGACCAGGACGCGATCGAGATCATGTGCCGGGAGGCGCCGGACGAGCTCCTGTGGCTCGAGCACGCCGGCGTGACGTTTCACCGCGACGAGACCGGGCATCTCGGCACCCGCGCGTTTGGTGGCGCGTCGGCGGCGCGGACGTACTACGTCGCGGACATCACCGGGCACGCGCTGCTGCACGTGCTCTACGAGCAGCTGATGAAGCACCACGCGACGGTCGATCCCTACGAGGAGTGGTTCACCACCGATCTGCTTCAGGACGACGATGGCCGCTGCTTCGGCGCGATCTGTCGCAACCTCCGCGACGGCCGCATCGAGGTGTTCAACGCGAAGTCGACGATCCTCGCCTCTGGTGGTGCCGGCCAGGCGTACGAGCCGACCACGAACGGGCTGATCGTGACCGGCGACGGGATGGCGCAAGCGTTCCGGATCGGCGCGAAGCTGATGGACATGGAGATGGTCCAATATCACCCGACGTGCCTTGCCGGCAACGGGATCCTGATCACCGAGGGCGCGCGCGGCGAGGGCGCGTGGTTGCTGAACGCCAAGGGCGAGCGGTTCATGGAGCGCTACGCGCCCAACAAGCTCGAGCTCGCCTCGCGCGACGTGGTCTCGCGCGCCGAGCAGACCGAGATCAACGAGGGCCGCGGCTTCCCCGACGGTACGGTCGCGCTCGACGTCACGAAGGTCCCGCGCCGCCGCACGCTTGAGGCGCTCAGGGAGATCGTCAACATCGGCCGCGACTTCGCCGGCACCGACATCACCCGCGAGCCGATCCACATCCGGCCCGGCAACCACTACATGATGGGCGGCGTCAAGACCGACTCGGATGGACAGACCACGGTTCCCGGGCTGTACGCGGCCGGCGAGGTGGCGTGCGTGTCGGTCCACGGCGGGAACCGCCTGGGCGCCAACTCGCTGCTAGACACGCTGATCTTCGGCCGCCGCGCCGGCGAGCACGCTGCGAGCCGCGCGGGGGAAACGACGATGCCCTCGACGCCGACGTCGCGCGTAGCCGACGTGGAGCGCAGCATCGCCGCGATCATCGGCCGCGAGCCCGGCGGCCGTCGCCTCGGCGCGATCAAGCGGGAGCTGGGCGCGACCATGAACCAGCACGTCGCGGTGTTCCGCGATGGCGAGGGCCTGGCGAAGGCGCACGAGGTCGTGCGTCGGCTCAAGGTACAGGCGCCGAAGGCGGCGATCGACGACCGCGGGTCGGTGTTCAACCAGGATGTGATCGCCGCAATCGAGCTCGGGTACCTGCTCGACGTGGCGGAAGCGATCGTGGTCGCCGCGCAGGAGCGCAAGGAGTCGCGCGGCGCGCAGTTCCGCACCGACTTCCCGCAGCGCAACGACGCGGAGTGGCTCAAGCACATCGACATCAGCGTCAACGGCGCCGAAGCGCCGAGGGTCAGCTACTCCCCCGTCACGATCACTCGCTGGCAGCCGGAGGAAAGGACGTACTGATGCCTGCCTACACGCTGAAGCTCCGCCGCTCTGACCGCAGGCGACGGCTCCGCGATCGCGTCGTTACTGCTTCACGAAGTCGAGCACGAGCGCCGCGATGATCATCGCTCACGCCTGCATCGGAACGATCTGGGCGGTCTGGATGGCGAGCGGGCGTGACCGGCGTCGACACGATCGAGATCGTTCCAATCCGGCGCTCTGCGGAGACGGTTTTGCCCGGCACGAGACTTGCGCAATTCGGTGGAGCAACAAGCAGGCGCACCGGGCCACGGTCCACTTCTGGATCCCACCGCAGAAGGGTTGCTCTCTTGGCCGTCGCTGTCGCTCCTGAGCAACAGGAGGCGCGTCCCAGCGTCTCGCGCCCGCTGCCGCTCCGGAGGCGAGCAGCAGCACCGGCTGTTGGCCCTGGCGCGTGTTGTCGTGGAGGCTTGCTTTCGCGACGGCACGAGCATCTCGTCGCCCTGACAACTGCCCTGAGATGCGCGGAAAGCTCGGCTGTGAACGCGAGCCTCCGCTGCACACACTTGCCTAGGCAAAGGATCGATCTGGAGTCAAGTCGGATGTTGTGGTGTGACGGGTAGAGCTCGTCGGCGAGTGTGGCGGCTCAGACCGGGATGAGGGTGCTCACCTCCTCGTTGCCTGGTGCGGGGAGGGAATACGCGTGTGTTGGTGTGAGACCGAGACCGAGGGGCGAGCCCCTGGGCGAGCCCTGAGGGCGAGGGCGAGCGCCGACACGCGCGTGCGCGCCTGGATTTGGGGGGTGCTATCGGTCGCGTGCGTCTGTCCGAGGGCCGCAGAACGGCTCGGGACGCGCCGCGGTTCGCGGCTGCGGTCCTGGATCGGGGCCAGATGGCCCGATCGCGGTTCAGGCGGCGGTGAGACCGGGTACCTCCTGCTCGACCTGGGCCCGCTCGGGCTGGGTGGGCTCGGCCAGGATCAGCGCCATCGACTCGACCGACAGGTAGCGGCGCTGCACCAGCCACTCGTCGTTCTGTTCTGAGAGCAGCGCACCGACCAAGCGGATCACGGCGGCGTCGTTGGGGAAGATCCCGACGACGTCGGTCCGGCGTCCGATCTCCTTGTTGACCCGCTCCAACGGATTCGTGGACCGCAGCTTGGTCCAGTGCTCGGGCGGCAGCCGGTAGAAGGCGAGCAGGTCCTCCTCGGCCGCCTCGAGCAGCGCGCACACCTTTGGCGCCACGTCCTTGAGCCGTTCGAGTACGTGCGTGACCCTGTCCTTGGCCTGCTCGTATCCCTCGGCGTTGAAGATCTCCCTGAGTGCTGCGGCGACGAGCCCGCGCTGATCGCGGCGGCAGTGCATGACCATGTCGCGCGTGAAGTGGACCGTGCAGCGTTGCCATGGGCAGCCGAGCACGCGGGCGATCGCGCCCTTGAGCCCCTCGTGCTGATCGGACACAGCCAGCCGCACACCGTCGAGCCCGCGCTGCTTAAGCGAGCGCAAGAACTCTGTCCAGAACGCGCCCGACTCGACCTCGCCGACATCCAGGCCGATCACTTCGCGCACGCCGGACTCGTGCACCGCGTAGGCGACGACGACTGCCTTGGACACGACGCGGCCGTGATCTCTGACCTTGACCTGTTTGGCGTCTAACCACAGGTAGGGGTAGGCGCCCTCAAGCGGTCGCTGGCGGAACAGCTCGACCTGCTCGTCCAACGCCCGGCAGAGCGCCGAGACCCGGTCCTTGGTCATCCCGTCGATCCCCAGCTGCTCAACGAGGCGGTCGACCTTCCGGGTCGAGACGCCGTTCACGTACGCCTCCAAAACGACCGCGATGATCGCCTGCTCCGAGCGCCGGCGCGGCTCCAGGAAGCTCGGGAAGTACGAGCTGCCCGAGCGTTTCTTCGGGATCAGCAACTCGATCTCCCCGACCCTGGTCTCCCACGCCCGCGGCCGATACCCGTTTCGATGTGTCAGCCGGGTCTCCGGCACGACCTCGCCAAGCCCAGCACCAACCTCCGCGCTGATCTCGGCTTCCATCAGCTCGCGGGCGACGATCGCGACCGCCTCCCTCACGAAATCCTCAAGCCGCCCGTCGCGGACCTGCGCGACGACATCGGCAACCGTCGTCATGCTCTGACCATCGGCCATCGTGGTGTCTCCATTCACGTCGACTGCGGTAACAGCCGACGAGTTCGGCGCCGCGATGGCCGACCCTCGCGGGCCTCGACCTACCAGGCGCTCGTCACACCACTTCTACCGACACGACCGCGATCTGGCCCGCGCCAATCGCCTTCGTCGATCCCGTCGATTCCAGTACTAGGAGCTCGCCGTGGCCGAGTTGCGTGGCTTCTGCATCGTCGCCAATCCGGCAGCCAGCCTCAGACTGCCGGTTCGATCGAGTTCCAGCAGTCTCGACGCCGCTGCTGCTGAGCAATGGCAGCAGCGTTGACAGGCGCTCGTCGGACTGCTGCTTGACCTGCTTCCGGAAGTCCGGATCGATGCTTCGTTGAGGCGGCTGGGGTGGGGCGGGATGTGTCCGGCGCGGGCCGTACGGTGTCGCCGGGAGTGGATCATTCCCCGGACGTCAGATCCCGCGCGACGTCAGCGGTCATCGGCGTTCGCCTCGGCGCCGCCGGCGGGCCAATCCAACGTATCCCGCGCTGACCGTCTGGAAGCCGGCTCGTCCAGCGCCTGCGGCCGATCCGCGATCGCGTCCCGGCCTTGACCGACGCGGTGGACGCTTACCTCGATCTCGCGAACAAGCGCGCTCGAGTGCCGCTCCAAGGGCGGCGACATCGAATGGCTGCACCTTCTATCCGGATCGGCGCGGCTGCCGCCCAGGCTGATCGCCGGCCGCCCGGGCGGACCGCTGTTCCTCGTCGACCGCCGCTCCGCCTCAGCTCGGACGCCGGCTGCGGCGGACCTATGCCCGTACACGGGACGGCCAGGCTGTCCTACAGCATGCCGAGGAGCTGTTTGCAGCCGCCTCGGGCGAGTGGACGCTACACCAGTTGCGGCACTTCGCGATCGCGCGTCTCGCGAGGGTGATGTCGGGGCTCGCGGTGCTGATGGCCAAGAGTTGGCACACCTCGCTGCGCTCGCTGCACTGCTACGTGCGTCCCGGTCCCCGCCGCTGTCGCGCGGCTGACCGTCGAGCACGACCCGGAGCGTCGACGGCGATGACATTAGACCGCTCACGCAGTGGCTGCTCATCGCCGGATGTTTGGTCAGAATCGGATCTGGATGACCTTGTTGTCTTGTGTTGCTACCCAGACCGAGTGGGGGGCCGCGGCAAGCGCGATGGGCGGGCTGGTGAATGCGACTGTTCCGGTCACGGCGGGGTTGGTGGTGTTCGTGATCCGGTAGAGCGTCATCGACCTTCTGCTGATCGCCCAGACGAACGGGCTTTGCTCGGTGGCGGCGATTGCGTCCAGCTCGGGTGCGATCCTGATGTTGGCGTTCACGCGGAGCTGGTCGAATCGCGGGTCGAAGCGGGTCACGTGCCCGTCGGTGTGCGCAGTCCACACGCCTTGGTTGAGCGCTACCGCGATGGGGAGCGGGCCGGTGGCGTATGCGGTGCTTGATCCGGTCGTGCCGAGGCCGACTCGGATAAGACCATTGTCGCCCCGATTTGTGGCCCACAGCCATCCCTCGCCCCAGGCGAGGCTGGTTGCGGCGGGAGTGATGTGGGCCGGGGTCCCGATCGTCGCGCCCCCGAGCGCGACGTGGCTGATCGTGCCGCTGGAATCCGCCACCCAGGCGGAGCTGTCCTTTTGATCGACGGCTACTGCGGTGGGAGTCTCCCGCGAGGCTGCTCGACCCTACCCGAACGCCGCTGTCGCCGTTGAACTGCGCGAGCGACCGCGCGTGTGTGTCCGCCACCCACAGCGCGCTGAAGCCGGCCGTGATCGCTGTCGGTCTGCCGGATGCTGGGAATACCCGCCGGTGTCCTGTGAGCGGGTTGAAGCGGAGGAGCTCACCTTTCCCCGGCAGCGAGATCCAGACGTTTCGCGACCCGACGGAGATTGAACCCGGCGCGCTGGGAAGCGCGATCGTCCGCCCTGCCCTCAGGCCGGTGCCGTGGATCTTGATCTCGGCGCTCGCCGTGCCGGCCGTGGGGCTCGGCGCTCTGCCGCTGCTGCTCGGATGCCCCGAACCGCTGGTGAGCACGGCAACGAGAATCCCCCCCGCGGCGAGCAGGGCGATCGGCACCACCCACCGCCAAGTCCGCCCCCGTGCCGCCCGAGATGCACGCTGGTCCCCGATGCGGCGCGTCGGCGCAGGAGCGATCGGCACGCTCGGGCTGCTCGCCGTCCGCGGCGACTCGGCCAGGGTTGCGTTCGGCTCGGTCGCTGCGGCGACTGGGTCACTCACAGCGGTCGGCTCCGTAGCACCGGCGGCTGTCTCAGTCACCGCGGTCGGCTCCGTCACGGCGGCAGCCGGCTCGGTTGCGGTCGGGGTCGGGGAGCTCGGCCACGTCCGGACGAGCCTTGGGCATCGCGGCCGCCCGTTCGGTCGTGTCCAGCTCCTGGAGAGCCTGCCCGAGCGCGATCACGAGCTCGCCCGCCGACGCGAAACGATCCTCCGGTCGCTTGGCCAGCGCCTTGGCGATGATCGCGTCGAGCTGCTCGGGAACGCCGTCGACCTCGTCGCTGGCGGACGGGACCGGGTCGTTGACATGGGCGAAGATCTTCGCGATCTCGTTTGGCCGTTGGTACGGCACGTGTCCGGTCAGCGCCTCGAACAGCATGCAGCCGAATGAGTAGATGTCAGACGTGGCCTCTCCCTTGCCACCCTCGATGCGCTCGGGCGCCATGTAGTCGATCGTGCCGACGAGCATGCCCGTCCGCGTCATCGGCTCACCGTCGGTTCGGCGCGCAATCCCGAAGTCGGTCAGGTAGATGTGCTCCTCTGACTCCTCGTCGCTGCGCGCGACCAGCACGTTGGCTGGCTTGATGTCGCGGTGGACCAAGCCGTGCCTGTGGGCGGCCGCGAGCGCCGAGGCGACGGGCCGCAGCAGCCTGATCGCCTCGCCGGGCGAGACCGGGCCAGAATTGGAGAGCAGCGTCCGCAGGTCGGTCCCCTCGACCCAGCGCATGATCAGATACAGCCTTCCGTCCAACTCACCGGCCTCGTACACCGGAATCACGTTCGGATGCTCGACTGACGCCGCCAGGTGCGACTCGCGCTGGAACCGCTCGCGGTAGCCCTCGTCCGCGGCAAGCTCAGGGGAAATCACCTTCAAGGCAACGGGCCGCTGTAGCGCGAGCTGCGTCGCTCTTAGGACGACACCCATCCCGCCGCGCCCCGCGACGGCCTCAAGACGACACCCCGCGAAGGTCGACCCCGGGGCAAGGGTTTCGGACATACGGGCTGTTTATACCTCCCTTGTGCCCGGTCGCCCTGCCGATCAGGTCGCGACTCGGCTTCCGCAGGGTCGCTGCCCGCTCGCCGACGCGCGGGATCTGGCCAAGCACCTTAGGCGGCGCCGGTGGACAGGATTGCCATGACCGCTGCCGGATCTTGGGCGCGTCCGTGGGTTCGTACGGCACCGTGCCGATCGATCGATCAATCAACGGACGGATGGATACTGATTAATGGATGCGAGATTCCCGGAATGCCGGGTCGGGCCAATGCAGCTGGGTGCCACCTGGTAGCGCCGGGGCAACCGCCCAGTTCGCCGTTGGTCGCCGAGCTGCCCTACTGCTCGACGCGCCGGTCGGCTGTCACCTCGTAGAACTCGATCGAGGGGATGTCGCCCTTTGCGTCAGCCGGACGGTCCATTGCCTTGAGCGCTGCGTCCCCCGTGCGCAGGTCGTCCTCTGTATTGAAGAGGCCGATCACAAGGCTGCGCCCGTTGTCGGTGTCGCTGAGCACGAGGATTCCGGAAGACGGCACGCCTTCCGGCGGTCCCTCCGACGAGTTGATCATCTGGGCGAACTGGCGGATCGCTTCCTGATCCAGGCCCTCCCAACGGGCTACTCGGGCGTACATGTGGCGCTCCTCCTGTGGGTGGTCGGAGATTTGCCCTGACTCTAATCGCGCAACCCTTGGCAACCCCCCTATTTGTTATCGATATGGGAAGTTGCGGCCGACTGATCGAGCTGCCCGGATGGAATCGGTCGGGGAACTCCGTTTTCCTACCCGATTACCACCACCGCGGCCCGGTAGGCGAGGCCGATCACAGCGGGAAATCCTTCGGCAAAGCGGTCGGTTCGGCCGGGCTGATTGGCGGAGCATCGCTGGCGAGGACGCCTCAGCCCCAGAAGATGCCGGTCGGGTCGCGGTCGATCTCCTCGAGTAGCTCGGTCACGTCGGCCGTGGGAGCGACGTCGGGATACCGGTGCCAGCGCTGGTTGCGGTCGCGCCAGTAGAGCGTCCACTGGCCACGCGCCTTCGTGTAACGCAGGCGAGCGATCGGACCGGTCGTCCACTCCGGCCCATAGTCGGCTCGCCAGGGCGCACGGCGCTCGACGATCGTCACCGCACGATCCCCGACGACAGCCTCGACGCGGACCTGATGCAGGGCGTGCGGCGGCACGCGCTGCTCGCAGTAGGCGCGCACGGCCGCGATGTCGAGAGCGGGCATCGGCATGACCGTCGGTTTTCGCTTCTTCCAAGTCCCTCGGAACGACCGTCTATCGAGCCGCGGCTCCGTCGTAGGCCAGCTTGATTAGCTGGCGGGCGTCATCGACATTCTCGGCTCTACGTAGTGAGTATTCGACGTCGCCCATGCCGAAGTGCCCGATCTCGCGGACGTCGCGCATGGCTTCGTCGTTCCAGGGCCTGGCGGTGGCGGGATCGAGGCTCAGGTAGAGCAGTAGGCGTTGGCGTTGGACCTCGATGGTGAAGAACGAGCGCTTGCCGCGGAAGTAGCCGAAGTACTGTTTGCGGATCCGCCGGCTCACGTCGGCGCCGAGGCTGCGGCCGTACTCGTCGATCTGCTCAAAGAGGTCAATGATCGCTGCGGACTTTCCGTCGAGGTGGTGATCGACCGAATACTCTTGTCGTCCCGGCGCTGGACTGGCGCTTGGCGGCTTGGGCTTGGGAGTTTCGGCCGTCGCAGGCGATTCGCGGGCCGCGCCGATCTGGCTGTCAAAGACGCGCGCGAGGCTCTCCTTGAGCCGGTCGCGCGGTACTGCGGGCGTCCCCACGGCCTGCTCGATCGCGTTGAGGAACCCTCGCGGCGGATCAGCGGCCAGCTGCGAGAGCGCCTTGCGCACGCGCGTATCGGTGAACACGCGCTGGCCCCAGAGATCCAACTCGCCGGTTACTAGCGAGGCGCGGCTGAGCAGCTGTAGCGGCTTGGCCGCGGCCGCGCCGCCGTCGGCGACCTCGGCGAGGTCGACTTCGAACAGCAGCTTCTGGTCCATCGCGACGGGCTCGTTGGTCTTGTACACGCGGTAGGTGAGGCCGTTGGTCAGCACGCACCAGACGACGCCGTCGTTGTTTGCGTAATTGACCGTCTGAGCGATGAACTGCTTGTCCTCAAGGTTCTTGTTGAGCCCCTTCGCTTCGACGTATAGCGCCGGGGCATCGTCGATCTTCAGTGCGTAGTCGAGCGCGGTGTTGTCGAACACTCGCCACTCGCGCACTACGTGGTCGACGTCGGTCACGTCCCAGCCGAGCGCGGCGAGCAGCGGCTCGATCAAGAGAGCCTTGGTATTGGCTTCATTGCCCGCCGGGCCTTTCAGCTTCCCGGCGGCGGCGAGAACCTTCCTGACCTCCTCCACGAGTCCCACGGCGATGATCCTATGCCTGCACGCGAGGACGTTCCGCCATTCAGTCGCGAGCTCGCCGACGCAGCACCCCTTGATTGGTAGGGGAAGATGTGGCCGATGGTGGCGGTGGAGCTGCTCGTGGCTGGATTGATCGTGATGCTCGTGGCGGTCCTGGGACGTCTGGTATGGGTGGTTGGCCGCCGTCACGAGGGAGGGCCTGTCACCGAGGCGCAGGCGCGCGAGAACGCCGCGCCTTTGTCGACGGCGATCTTGGTCTCGGACCGTCGCGAGCGCACGGGGTAGCCGCGGCTGCCGAGGCGCGAGAGCAAGCAATCGGGATCGAGGCCGACCACAGGCCTGCCGCCAGCACGTTCGCCTCGATCGTCCGAGGCCATCGGGCTCTACGCGAGCAGCGAGAGCGGTGGAGCTGCGCCTCCACCGTAGCCGCTGGTTTCTCCTACTTGCTGCGGAGCGAGTCGGCCCGGGTTGTCCGGCGCTAGCTGGGCCGTCGTCGATTGCGCTGCCTTGCCGCTCGCGCTGCCCGGCGAGCCTGTTTGCGGGCGTCGTCGTGGCGCGTTGTCGTCGTCGTGGTCGTGCGCTCTCGCTCCCAGGAGCCGGGTAGCGCGTTTAGCGCGGCCGCGTGACGCTCGTGATCGTAAGGACGCTCGTCGTGCAGCGCTTCCCAGATCTGGTCGCTGACCGGACGAGCGAGCATGTGCAGGATTTCGTGTCGCTCGTAGCCGGCGTCCAGTAGCCGCACTGCGGTGTCCCATACTTCGGGCGGCGAGTCGTCCCACAGCTGGGTGGCGACGATCTCGTGCAGCTTGAGGTGCAGGCGGGGGTTCATCGGCCCATCGGCGCCCTCGATTTGGCGGCGGTCTTCTTTCAGCGCTTGCTCGAACTCGGGATGCTCGTGACGGATCACGACCGAGCGCACGTCCGGATCGGAGAGCTGCCCGAACGTCAAATCGAGGGCGCCAAGCACATCCGGATCGGCGACGAAGCGCCGTCGATCGTCCTCACCACGAGCATCCGATCGCCGCGACATGCCGGGAATTGTGTCGCACGCGGCCGTCAGAACGTTCGCCACGACGTGAGGCCGCCCGTGATCGCGTCGCCCGCGAGCCCCAGCTTCGTCACCGAGCCAAGAGCGGCGTCTTTGGCGGCGCCACGGACTGGGCCCAGACACGGCGAAAGGCCGTCTAGCAGGTTCTCTTTGCAGAGACTCTTCTGACGACCTTCCGTCTTGTTCGATCTTCCCAGTCGGCGTCGGCGCCCGCATCCGTAGTCCTCGGTGCTTCCAACGCGGGAAACAACGGAAGCGCCGCGGCTTCGACGGTCAGCTCGCCAAGGCTGACGTTGTAGAGCTTCCATCTGGTGGGCGATCGTTCTGGGCCGAGGACGCAACGCGGCGTCTCATAACCCCTCAGTTTCCGGACGCCGGTCCGTCCGACGCCGGTGGGATACTTGCGACGTGTCGCTCAACACCCTGACCGAGCGACGACGTGTCGCGGGAGGCCCAGAGCGGCGCGTTCCTGCAGCGAGCGCCCCGCGCCGGCAGCCACCGGCCGGGGGCAGACACCGAGGAGGACCCCTCGATGCTCCTTCACCGTAACCAACCCTCCCCTTCCCCGCCGCCCGACGCAGTGCCCGTTGCCGGGCTGGTGCGGACCCATTGGGTTCTGTCGGTCTGTGTTGTGTGCGGCCATGAGCGGCCGCATGGTGAGCGGCACCGCGCAACCTGCCCCGCGTGCGGCGCGGAGCTGCACAGCTTCCCGCTGTACCGCGACCTTCATGCTGGGCGATGAGCGCGATCGAGGCGGCCGCCGCGGCCGAGAAGGCGCAGGCGCTGATGTTGCGCTATGGGATCGAGATGGCCACGGTCGCGGCCGCGGGCGGCGAGCGCCTGGCGGTCGACGAGCACGTCCTTGACGGGAAGGTCGATCCGTGGCGGCGGATGCTCGCCGCGGCGGTCGCGTGCGCCGCCGGCGGACGGGTGGTGTGGGCACCGGGCGGCAACGGCCGCAGCCAGGGCAACATCTTCTTCTACGGGCCCGCAGGGGCGGTCGGCGGGATGGTCGAGCTGTACCGCTACCTCGAGGCGCAGCTGGTCGTGATCTCCGCGGCCGCGACCGCTTCGCGACGGGAGCGGCGCGTGCACGGCCGCACGTGGCGCAACTCGTTCCTGCTCGGCGCGGTGGCCCGCATCGGGCAACGACTCGGCGCGCGCCACGCCGAAACGGCTGAGGCGGCCGAGAACAGCCGGGCGCTGGTGTTGGTCAAGACGGCGGTTGACCACGAGATCGAGCGGCGCCACCCGGAAGCTCGAGAGTTCGGGATATCGGGTGTCGGTCGCTCGCGGTGCGTATGAGGCGGGCAGCCACGCGGGCAAGCACATCGATCTCGGCGACCGGCGGCTTGGACACCGCTCGCCGCCGCTACCCGAGGCCGCGGCGGGGTGAGCGACCGCCGCTTGTGGCTGGCGGAGCCGTGCCCGACGTGTCGGGCGCGGAGTGGGTTGCGCTGCCAGACGTCCCGGTATCGGGGCAAGCCCACTCGGTTTTTGCACGCGGCGCGCGGCTGGCCGCAGCGATCGTGCCCGGCCTGCAAGGCGCAGCCCGGGGAGCTGTGCAAGACGCCCACCGGCAGGCGAGCCAGTCAGCCGCACACCGCGCGGCTGGCGCCTGGGCGCCGCGAGCTGTTTGCCGACGATCAGGTGTGGGAGGAGCTCGAGCGGTGGAGGGCAGCTGCGGCGCTGGTGCGGTTTTCGGGGGGCGGCGGCAACCAGGGCAGCATCGCCGCGGTGACGCTTGAGGACGCGGAGAAGCGCGAGCTTGCCCGCTGGAGCAGCGGCGAGGGGGAGCTGCTCGAGGCGCTCGCCGCCCCGATCTGGGGCCGCTACGCGCTGTTCCGCGGCCATCCTCGTACGACGGGCCTGCTCATGTGGGACGTTGAGAAGCGGCAGGTCATAGTCGCGGGAGAGCGCGGCGGTCGGAAGTTCGAGGAGCTGCTGTTCGCTTCGAGGACGCTCTACCGCCCCGCTGTCACACCCGTTGCCGTCGCCACGGGCGACACGTCGCGGGGATCCGCTGCCCGGGCGCGGCGTGACACGTCGCCCGCGGCTGGCGCTGGCGCCGCTTCGCGCCCGTGCGCGCGCTGCGGCGAGCCGCTCCCGCCTGGGCTTCGCCCCGAGGCGCGCTACTGCTCCAAGCGATGCCGGCAGGCCGCCTCGCGCGCGCGGCTGAAGGACCGCCCTCCCTCCCCGCCGCCCAGCCCGCCTGAGACGTGCTCGTGGTGCGGCGACCCGATGCCCGGCGGTCTGCGGGCGGGGGCCCGGTTCTGCTCAAAGCGCTGTCGGCAGGCGTCCTCGCGGCACGCGGTCAGGCTGCGCCGCAGCCCTGTGAGGACGCCGGGCCCGGGCGACACGCCGCCCGCTCGGCGGCCATCAACGGCAAGGGCAAGGGCAAGGAGCCAGCATGGTTGATTCAGACGGCGACGTGCTGGAGGACGCTCTCTCGCGCGCTCGCGACCGGGCAGAGGGGTATGGCGTCTGGCTTGAGCACGTGCGCGGCGGCCATCCGGCGTTTCGCGGGGCCTCGGCGCTGTACCCGCTGGACATGAGCGAGTGGCAGTCGGCCGTGTACCTGCTCACCGGCAACGACGGCGTGTGCGGCGAGCTCGGCGGCCGGGTCATGCACGAGCGCTCGATTGGGCCGATGATCGCGCCCGAGAGCCAGCGCCGCTGGGTCACGGCGCGCCGTCTGCGCCAGCGCACCCCGCCCGCGCTTACGGTCACCGATGGTCGGTCATGAGGCTTGATCGCATAGCTGTCGGCGATCTGGTGCTGTGCAGAATCAAGGGCCGGTCGGTGTACGGCGAGGTCCTGGAGGTGGTCGACGGCCGGGTGAGGTTCCGGCCGCTGTGCCCTGCTGCCGGCTGGCATCGCGCGAGCGCGCGAGAGATCGTCTCGCATTGGCGCAAGAGCGGCCGCCATCGCAGCCACGTCGAGGTAGACGGTGAGGAGGTCGTGCCGGTCGCGCGCGAGCAGCTCTCGCTCCCGGGGGTTCACAAGTGACCAGTCGTGAGCGGGCGCCGACGGGCGAGAGGCCGCTGGAGGCCTCGCGCGCCATAACCTGGGGTCGGGTCCGGACCTGGCTCGGTGAAGAACCCGTCGACACGCGGCAGGCGCGGTTCTACTCGGCGCGGTGGCGACGGGCATCCTCGCGACGCGGGCTGCGAGCCGGGACGGTGCTGCGGTGAGGGTGTGGCCGGAGCTGCCGGCGCCGGGGGAGCTGGTGCGGCTGCCGCTTCCGTGTCCGCCGCAGCTGATTGAGCTTTCCGGGTACACCGGCGGGGGGCGGCTGGTCGCGCTGTGGTGGTCGCCGTTTGGCGATGAGCTGATGATCTCGGACGGGACGCTGACTCGGACCGGGCGCTGGCGCGGGTGGCTGTGTTTCTGTGGGCACCCGCTGGTGGGCCTGTTCTTGGAGCCCTACCGGCTGGGCGACGCAGACGATGAGGGTGAGCATTGGCTGCTCGTCGACCGCTGCCTGGGCACGCTGGATGTTGGGCTCGCGCGCGATGTCGAGCAGCTGCTGGCCACTCAGCCGTCGGAACTTGCGGCGCTGACCGCGGACCTCTCGGCCGAGGAGACGCAGGCGCTGGTGCAGCGACTGTTGGACATGCACGGCGAGCGTGAGCGGGCGAACGGCCCGCAGCAGCTGCACGCCGAGGTACGTGCCGGCTGGCGGCGCGAGCAGGAGCTGCTTCAGGAGCTGACGGCGCTGTTGGATGACGCGCAAGTGACGCTGTGCGAAGCACTCCCGACAACGCCCCGCGCGGATGCCGGGGAAGCTGGTGGTGATGAGCCGCCGATCCCGGAGCCACCGCGATGATGCGGACCGGCAACCTCGGCGAGACCGACGCGCGGCGAGGACGCTGCGGCGGCGCCCGCGCGCCGGTGAGCGAGGGCTACGACCGGGAAGTGGTCGGTCATGAGCAGGCGCGTATCGGCGCAATCAACGGAGCTCGGTGCGATCAGGTCGCGTGCATCGATGTCGACTGGAACGCAAAGACCGCAACTGGCGACGCGGAGCGGGTGACGTGAGCAGTACCCGCGCGCGTGTGTGCTCGATCACTCCGCGGAGCTGCGCACGGTGCTCGAGGAGCTCCTGGACGAGCCGATCGGCATCGAGATCTCCGAGCGCTCGCTAGAGGACGCCGCCCGGGTGTGGACGGGCCCGGCCGTCGCTGATAGCCGAGGCTAGGCAGAGACTTGTGGGCCTGCCTCTCCCGACCCGGTCCGGGTCAGGGCTGGTTTTGCTCGTGCGCGAATCGCGTTGAGCGTGGCCGTGGAGCTATCGGACGTTGGCATCGCCGTTGATTGCAACCCGGTGGCGGCCGCTCAGCGGACGCCGAGTTGGGTTGCGAGCCGCGCGCGTAGCCGCAGGAACGCGCCGCCCTTGGTGTCCATGCTCCAGAGCTGGGCGGCGAAGTCGTAGATGGTGCCGCCGATACGACAGCCGAGGCAGTACCAGCTCCGGTCCTCGTAGAGCTGAAGGCTCGGTATCTCGTCGTCATGGAAGGGGCAGCGGATCTTGCCACCTCGTGTTGGCTGCTGACCGGTGAGAGCACCGACGTACTCGGCGGCGGCGATGGCCAGGAGCCGCTGGTCGAGCGGATGGCGTCGTTGGCGCGTGTGGCTCGCGAGGCCGAGGTTGGGGCTCCCTTCCGGGTCAGGTAGGCCGTCGATGAGCTCGCCGAGCTCGTAGCGGTAGGCGGCGTGTGTGTCGAGTACGCGCACGGCCCCGGGCGGCCGGTGTTTGTGGTTGAGGGTGGCGGGTGGGCGGAGGATTCTCGCCGCGTCGACCGATGCGCTGTCGCCGCCGAGGCGGTGAGCGAGCCGGCGATTGGCGCGCTCGAGCTCGACCGCTGCTACGGGCTGTCGTAGGTGCCAGTAGGCGTGCAAGTGCCCGGGCGTTCCCGATCCGATCACCACCGTCGGCCGGTGGAATGCTGCGAGCTTGCGCTCGGCGTCGGGGGCGTCGATCTCGACAAACACCAGGTGCGCGGTGCTCACGGCGTCGCGACCACCGGCGCGGCGATCGCGCAGAAGCACCCCGGCATAGACGTCGGTGGTGGGCGCGAGGCTCCGGATCAGTTGGTGCGCGCGACCGATTTGGCGGACGGGGACGAAGTGCTGAGTCATCCCGCCGGATCTCGTAGCCTCGCGGATCTCGATGAACCGGCCGCCGGCTTGGCCGCTGGTGATCAGCCGCAGGTAGCGGTAGAGCTCTTCGCACGCTGAGCTGGTTCGGTCGACTGCTGTCATGACTCTGGGCACAGCTCAATGATGCGCTGGCCACCGGCGACCACCTGGCGCCACGGGCCGCCGCCCTCGAGTGCGGGTGAGCCGACGAGCAGTCGGATCAGACTCCGAGCCTGCTGCTCGGTCTGCGGCGGGCTGAGGTACGGCCCGTGGGTCGACTCGACGAGCTCGCTGCTCAGTCGTTCGGTGACCAGGACGCGGTAGCGATTCCTCGGCGTGGTCCGAGCCACAGGCGCCGGCGAGAATGCCCGGCCCATCGCAAGGTGGGGAGGGGTGATATCCGCAGCGACGTGGGCGTTCTCGCGGCGGAACGTGTACGGCGATGCGGACGGGTCGGAACTCATTGCCGCGCTTCCGGTTCTCGGTCGCGGTCGGTGTGCGCCGGGCGCGGTCGCCGAGGTCGCTCGTGCGTCATCGGGCTGTCCGTTCACGAGACCGCCGGTGGGACGCCCCAGGGGCGTCCCACCGGCTCCTGGTCAGGCGGCTGCGGGTTCGACCGGCCGTTCGGCGCTGTTGGTGCTGGCGCTGCGGGGTGCAGCGAGGAACTCGACGTTGCCGATCACCTGGTAGGCGTGGCGGGTGCTCCCGTTGTCATCCCAGGTGCGGTACTCGAGCCGGCCGTCGACGGCTACCAGCCAGCCCTTGCTGAGGACGCTTGCGGCGGCTTCGCCGGGCTTGCCGAAGGTGGACACGTCGATGTAGCCGGTGTCACGGCTGGGTGCCATGCCGTCGACGGCGAGGCGCATCCGGCAGACGACGGTCTCGCTGTCCGGGAGTGAGACGAGCTCCGGGTCCCGGGTCAGCCGGCCGGTGATGTTGATTACTTGGAATTGAGCGTTGGGGGGGTCATCGCGGTGCATGGCGGGGCTCCTTGGCGTAGTCGGTGAGGTAGTCGTCGTCCCATCCGACGGTCCCGCGGACCAGCTGTTGGATGAGGTCGGCTTCCCAGCTTCCGGGGCGTCCGGCGGTCAGCGCGGCGGTTGAGCCGAGCTCGGCTGCTGCGGTCGCGAGCACCCGGGCGAGCCAGCCGCCGAAGTCGTGCTCTTCGCGGACGGCGTCAACGATGGCTGTGGCGGCGTGGTCGGTGTAGGTCTGCTCGGGGGTGGTCATGGCGGTCTGTTCTCACTGGTTGGAGGTGGTGGCGACGCCGGCGGCAGCCCACCGCCGGCGTCGGTTGTGGGTCAGAAGTCGGCGGTCTCCTCGCTGTTCTCGGTGGTGTCGGTGGGCTGGTCTCCGTTGTCGGGTCGTCCGCCGAACTGGACGCGTCCGACGATGTGGTGGCGGCTGCGGCGGGTGCCGTTGTCGTCCCATTCGCGGTAGACGAGCCGGCCGGTGACCGCGACGGCGCGGCCCTTGCTCAGGTACTTCGCGCAGGCGTCGGCCTGGGCGCCGAAGGTGGCGACGTCGATGAACATCGGCGGCTGGTTCTTCTGGTCGTTGACGGCGACCCGGAGGTTGCAGACCTTGCGGTCGTCGTCGAGCTGCTTGAGGACGGGGTCGGCGGTGAGGTTTCCGACCAGGGTGACCGAGTTGACTGCGGGTGCTGAGGCGCTCATCTTTGGTTCCCTCCTTGTGGGGATCCGGTGGTTGACGTAGCCCGGCACGCCGACCTGGCCGGCGAGCGGAACCGAGCTGTTGGTGAGGGGGAAGGGAGCTCGCGACCTTGAAGCGACATGGCCGGCAGGTCGGCGAAACTGGGCGAAGGCATCCACCGGATCTCGGCAAGGACGATGGGAGGACTAGTTGAGCCTCGATCCCTGCAGCGGCGTCGGTCGTTTCGGTCTGGGAAGGCGTTAGGCGCTTGCCCGGGCGTAGGTCGAGTGGGATGCTTCTGGTGTGTTTGAGCGCGTCACAGACCAAGCGGCCCGGGTCATGACCTGGTCCCAGCAGGAGGCGCACCGGTCCGCGAGCGGGGCGGTTGAGACCGAGCACCAGCTGCTTGCGCTGCTCCGCCTGCGGGACGGGATCGCCGCCGAGGTGTTCGGCGAGCTTGGGATCACGATCGATCCGGTGCGCGCGTTGGTTGTGGAACGACTGGGACCGGGTTCTGAACAGCCGATCCAGGGGCAGCTGGCGTTCTCCGCGCTGGCGAAGAAGGTGCTCGAGGTGGCGCAGCGCGAGGCGCTGTCGCGGGGGAGCGAGCACATCGGTGACGAGGACCTGCTGCTCGGGATTGTCCGCACCGACTGTGGCGCCTGCGAGATCTTGCAGGAGCTCGGAGCTGACGCCGAGAGCGTTCGCCTGGCGGTCCAGAAACGGGTCCCGGCTCCGGTCCCCGGTCGGCCCGTGAACGTCTCGAGGCTGCCTCCGCGAAGGCGACCCCAACCGGAGCAGGCGCTGGGTGCGGCCATCGAGTTCAGGCCGGCAGCTGATCCGGCGTTGGAGCGCGTGTTGATGGTGAGCGCCGGCTTGGCGCTGACCGAGGGACGGGTGAGCTTCGGCGTGAGCGATCTGCTCCGGGCGCTTGCGCGTGACCCTGGGCTTTCGCGCGTGCTCGGCGACCTCGGGGTGGATGTTGAACTGCTGCGCAAGCAGTTCGGAGAGGACCCGCCCGTTGCCGGTGAGGTGGCGGAGGGCGGCACGTGACGCGGAAGCGATCATCGCTCGTCCTCTTCGGAGGGCTCGGATGAACGGATCGCAGCCGACGATGGCCCGTCGCCAGTCGGAGTAGGTGTGTCCGCCAGGCTGGCGAGGAGCCGGTCGATCGCGGTGGTATCTCCCTCGACCGCAGCGCGCTCGGTGTCGGTGAGCGGGATCTGCACGAGCATCCGCTGCAGCCCGTCCTTCGCCTCGAGTAGCTGCGCCTGCGAGGACTCCTTGGGGAGGTAGAAGTCGCAGCGGGCGCATGCCATCCGGTGCGGGCATTGCTCGAAGAAGGTGTAGGAGCAGTAGCCGTGCCCGAGGTCGTAGAACTCGAACGGCCCGCCGGCGCCCACAGCGCCGTTGGTGATCGCGTCGCGGTCGAGCAGGACCTCGATCGCGCGGACGTTCCGCGCGAAGTAGCCGGCGTCCTGGTAGGCCTTGGTCAGGGTAACCGGGGTGATCCGCGCGTAGTGCTGGGTGGAATGAGGGGAGCTGTGTCCGAGCCACGCTTGGAGCTCGAACAGCGACATCGGGTCCTTGGCGTTGTAGAGCTGGCTGGCGATCGTCGCCCGCGCCCGATGCCCGGTGATCTGACCGCGGACGTCCTGGCGAGGAACGCCGGCCTTTCGGCACAGCAGCGGGATCAGGACCTGGTTGACGTACTTCTCACCGATCCGCGCGCCGCGGTACGCCAGCAGCACGTCGACGAGCTCGCCCGTCTTGCGATCCTCGAACCGAGGCTGTGGCGGCCGGACCGCTTCCCACCCCTGGATGGCGTCGCCGACGGTGCGGTCGACCGGTTTGGTGAACGCGGTGCCGGTCTTGTTCGTCGGCACGTCCAGCAGACATACGCGCTGGTCACCGTCCTCGCGGTCGTGTTGGTGTTGCCAGCGGACCGCGCCGACGGGCAGCCTGAGGATCTCATCGACACGCAGCCCGGCGAACAGCCAGAGCAGCGCGACCGCGCGGACGAGCTCGAGCGGATACCACGGCTTCCCGTTCCCCCGCGGGTGCCCGTGCCGCGGGAGATCCGCTGTGGTGAGGTTCAGGCCGGCCCACATCAGCTTCGCCCACACCTCGTCTGAGATCACGCGCGGGTCAGGGCCGATCAGCGCGCTGATCGAGCGCGGCAGCGCGAACGCGCGGCGCGGGTCGAACCGCCGCTCGATCCACTCCCATTCCTGGATGTCGCGAAAGAAGGTCCGCAGCGACCAGATCAGGTGTGCCTTGGAGCGCGGCGATAGAGGCCCGCCGTGCCGGGCGCGCATGTAGTTCGCGTTCAGCGACTTCGATAGCTCGCCCACCTTCAGCCCATCGACCGCGGCGATCCACCCGGCGACCAGCTGCCGATCCCACGAGGCCGGGTCGGTCCGGTCGGGATGCTCGCGATACAGCCATCGGCCGGCCTTGATCAGCGCGTAGTAGGTGTGCGTCCGGCCCGAGCGACTCAGGGTCGAGGTCTCAAACCACCGGCGCGTCCACTCCAGCCACACCTTGGGCACGTCAACCTCGCCGGCCTGGCTGCGGGCAAGCCACTCCTCCCGCGACGGTTGCGTCCGAAACGGCGGCGCGCTGAGCACACCCATCTCGACCAGCGCTCGCGCGAGCTGCTCTACGCCGTGCCGGCGCGCGTTATTCAGCTCCCTCGAGCGCAATGCGACGAACAAATCAGCCCGGGCGCCCAGGTCCTCGAGCAGTGGGCTGCCGGCCAGCAGCATCACGTCCATCAGCGCGTGAGTGAGCATCGGGCGCCCCAACGCCGTGGGATGACCCAGCCCGTCCATGTGCGCCTGCACCCTGCCGATCGCGGCATCCACCCTCGCCTGGTCAAGCACACGGCCTGCGAACTTGCGGGCCTTGAACCCGCGCAGGTCAAGATGGAGATCCCGCTGCCCGCACACCAGGTAGGCGACCGCGAGCACGAGCTGGCGGATCTGCGGATCGCTGCCGGTGAGCACCGCCAGCCACCGGTCGCGATCCCACCCCCAAAACGCGCTGGCCTCGGTGGCCATCGCGGCAACCAGCGCCCGGCGGACTGGGCCGCGACCCCACCAAACTGCCTGAGGCGTCACCACCCCGAGAACGTCGTCGATCGGGTCAGTCAGCCGTGCGACCGCTCTGCTCAGCGCCTCCGGCCAGCGCGTTCGCTGCCCGGCCAGCTCGCTGACCGCGGCCTGCTCGGCCTCGGTCAACCCCGGTCGGTGGTCATACCGGTGGTCGCTCAGCGCCAGCACCCACACCGGGCGCGGCGCACCCTGGAAGCGTTCTGCCGCCAGCGCGGTCATGCCAGCGCCCCGGCGATCTGCGCGATCCGTTCCGCGTGGATCTGCGTCATCCCGCTCTCGAGCCGGGCGGCGAGATCGCGGCCGGACAGGTGGATGTACCGCTGGGTCGTGTCCGTCGAGCGATGCCCGGCGAACGACGCGATCTGATGGATCTCCCAGCCCGACCGCGCGAGATCCGTCAAGCACAGATGTCTGAGTGTGTGCGTGCTGAATGCCGGGACGCCCGCGCGCACCGCGATCGAGCGGACCACCTTCGACCACGTCCACGCAGTGATCGGCTGCGCCCGGTTCCTCGGTGACTCCGACACGAACAACGCCCCCCGCGCCGTGGTGATCCCCCGCCGATGCCGCAGATAGCGCGCCAACAACTCACCGGCGACCGCCGAATACGGCACGACCCGGCCACGCCGCGTCTTGGTGGTCTCGGCCCGCACCCGTAGCGTGCGGTGCGCGGGATCCAGATCGTCACTCGCTAGTAGGCACAGCTCCTCCCGTCGAAGCGCCGCGTCATACGCCAACGCCAACATCAACCGGTTCCGCAGCGGCTCGCCCGCGGCGACCTCGAGCACTGCGCGCCACTGCGCGTCGGTCGGGATCCACGGCAACCGATTCGTCCGCCCGACCAGCCCACGCCGCCCTGCGCGCCCGTCCGCTGACCGGTACCCGCGCCCCACCGGACTGCGATCGCGGATGCCCTCCTCGACCAGGAAGTCGTAGAACAAGCGCACGACCGTGACCCGCAACTGCAACGTTGCGACCGACAACCCCGCGCCCGAACCCAGCGCGACCACGTTCGCGCCATGACGGCCCGGTCGCTCGCGCAAATCACGCACATACCTCGCGATCTCCGCCCGGCCCGCGCTCACCACGTCAACACCGACGCGATCGCAGAAACCGAGAAAGTCAACCAACGATCGGGCGTAGGAATTCACCGTCCGCGGTGACCGCCCCGCGTTCGCCAGCAACACCAGCCACCGCAACCCCAGCGGGCAGCCCGCGAGCACCGGCCAGTGCTCCGCCAGCCCCTCGGCATACTGGTCCTGATGGCCGTCCAGCTGCCCGTCATCCAATCCACCCCCGCTCCCAAGCCGCCCGACCCCGAACGCGAGCGGCTCCAAACCCGAGCGAGGCTGCTCGCCCGCGCCGGCCTGGTCTGGCACGGTGTCGAGGCCGCGGTCGCGATCGCCGCGGGCGCCGTCGCCGGCTCGATCGCGTTGATCGCGTTCGGCGCCGACTCGCTGATCGAAGCGCTCGCGGGGATCATCGTCCTCTGGCGCTGCAACGCCACCCGTGCCGACTCCGAACACGCCGAGCGCCGCGCCCAGCAACTGATCGCGATTACCTTCTGGCTGCTCGCGACCTATGTCACCGTCGAGGCGACCGTCACCCTCGCCACCGGCGATCACGCGAGCAGCAGCCCGGTCGGGATCGGCCTGTCGATCGTCACCCTGATCGCGATGCCGCTCCTCGCCCGCGCCAAAGCCGACGTCGCCCACGAGCTCGGCTCCAGTGCCGCGCACAGCGAAAGCCGCCAAAACCTGCTCTGCGCCTACCTCTCCGCCGCACTCCTCATCGGACTGACTCTCAACGCCGCCTTGGGCTGGTGGTGGGCCGACCCGGTCACAGCCCTTGTCATCGCCGCCGTCGCCGCTCGCGAGGGACGCGAGAGCTGGCGCGGCGGGAGTTGCTGCACCGTCGACGGCTGCTGCGCCTAGCCCGCCCCACGCGACAGCGGGGCGTCCGCGCCAACGCGCGTCACTCCTCGCCTCCGGCTCGTCGCTCCGCGCGCTGGCGCGGACTTCCGGATCCAAGCCCATCTCGACCTCACACGTAGATGCCGTTATCAGCAGCGGCATCTACCTGCTCCAGCGCGGGAGACCGAGGGCGAGCAGCCCGCCGAGTCCGCTATCTGGAGTGAATTCCAAATAACAGACATGCGGTTCATTCTTGCCTCCTTGTGGGGGTCGGGTGGTTGAACGAGGCGCGGGAGCGCCGGTGGGGCGGCCGAGCGGAACCGAGCCCTCGGGCGAGGGAAGGGAGCGTGCGACCTTGAAGCGAGCGGGCCGCCGCCCGGCGCATGATGTGTCGAGTGCTAGCCACCTGGCCATCCACCAGGTGGCGGCAGGAACAGCGCGGCTTGTCCGCTGGCCTACAGGGCATGGGCGGCGATGAGCAGCGTGTGGAGGCCGGCCAGCGCGAGTGCGAGCGCGGCGAGGGATCGGAGCGCCCGGGCCACCGGGACGGGACGCCGCCGAGCAGCCCGGCGGTGGCGGGCCTGGTGGCACGGCCAGCACAGGACTTCGATGTCGCGGCGGCGCTCGTGGCCGAGCTGGCGGTAACTGCGGTGGTGGATGGTCAGCCGCCGGCGGCGACCGCATTGCTGGCAGCGACCGCGGGCGTGGAGGATCCACAGCCGACGTCGTAGCCGCCAGAGGGGCGAGCGAAGGTAGAAGGTGTAGAGCAGGGAGTGGCGGCGCGGGCGCATCAGCGAGCGTGTGGGGTGGCGAGCACTTCGATCGCGGCCGCGATCAGGATCAGGGCGAGCACGAAGGCGGCTTGGCGCGCGAGCTCCCGCAGGTTCCGCCACCCGGCTCGTCCGTAAGTCACCCAGACGCCCGCCGCGGCGGCCGCGGCCAGGTACTCGACCGGCAGCTGCGGGACGTAGGGGATCAGCCGTCCGCCCCATCGCCCGAGCGCCGCCCCAACCGTGACGGCGACCAGCACGAGCGGGGTGGCTACGACCAGGTCGGCGAGCGCGCGCGTGACGCGTGAGCTGCCGAATCGGAACAGGCTGAAGAGGAACGGTGGGGTGAGGACGCGAGCGTTGCTCAGCGCGAGACTGATGACCATGGTGATCGTCGGGTGGAGCGTCGGCTGTGGCCGTTTGCTCGACCCGAGCGTGCTGTCCGCGATCGCGGCGAGCACGGCCAGCGCGGTCAGCAGCCATAGGCCGGCGTAGAGCCGCAGGGTCGCGCGTCGGGCGGCGCGTTGGGTGATCGCGGGCAACCGCATGGCTTGTGCGCTCATGGGGTGGCTCCGGCCGGGTACCACCCGGTGACGATCCAGCCCCGGCGCGCGCGGGCGACGGTGGCCCAGATGACCTCGGAGATCGCCGGGAGGCCTTCGTACGGGCCGTTTCCGGTGGTGCGCTCGTCGGCCACCACGGCCCATTTGCCGCTCTCCGGTCCACGGCCCCGGGCGATCGCTGCGAGCTGGCCAGCGTTCTGCACCTGGTAGCGCGCGAGCTGCGCGGATGGCTGTTGTGCACTGGCAAGCGCCTGGGCGTGGGCTTGGCCTTGGCTGAGCGCGGCGAGCTGTCGCTCGGCGCGGGCGACCGTCGTCCAACTCCAGTTCAGGTAGAGGCGGGCGTAGCGGCCGAGCGCGGCGGCCGGCGTCGGGCTGTAGGCGCTGGGTCTTGCTCGCCCTGTGGGGAGCGAGGCTGGCCCGTCGTGGTCAGGAGCCTGGGTGGTTTGGGATGCGGCCTGGGTTGTGCTGCTCGACGTCGAGCGGGCGCGGGGCTGGGCATGGCTGTAGGGGTCGCTGACTCCGCAGCCGGCGATCAGTCCTGCGCTGGCGAGCGCGAGCGTGAGTTGGCCGGGGCGGCGCATTTAGCAGCTGCTCCCGGTGAGCGGCGGGACGAGGATGCCCGCCGGTCCGCCGGCGGCGTGGATGAGGTCGGACATGGTCTGGCCGCAGTAGGTGGAGTGGCAGCCGGGGTCGCCGCTGGCGCATTGCTGGCCGAGCGCGGCGGCCATCGGAGTGTCGCCAGGGCCGCTGGCCCAGCCGGTCTCGATGCACCCGGTGAACGTGGCGACGGTCTGGCCGGCGCTCACGTGTTGCCCGACTTGGGCAGTGGGGGCGATCCCCTCGGTGACATACACGTAGCGGCCGGTCTGGGGGCCGTCGATCAGGCGGTAGACGACGGCGCCGGCGTGGCCTCCGGCGCAGGCGAAGGCGCTGCCGTCGATGTTGGCCCATCCCGAGTCGTAGGGCGTGCTGAGCGTGATCGTGGCGTCGCCGAGCGCGCCGATCGGCCCGGTGCCGGTGTAGTCGACGCCCATGTCGATCCGGAGCGGGGTGATGCTCGTGGAGTGGACGAACGGGTTCGCGTAGCCGCCTGGCCCGATGCAGCTCTGCTCGCCGACCGCCGCGGTGACGACCGGCGCCTGGGCCTGGCCCAGCGCCCAGCCCGCGCCGGGGTTGGCGGCTTTGGTGACGCTGACGCCAGCCCGCACACCCCAGGCGTCTTGGCTGGCGCGGCCGAGCCAGTCGTAGGTGTCGATGTGCTTGCCGATGATCGCGCCGCCCGTGTCGCCGGCGATAAACGCCTTGTGGGTCGCGAACGGGTTCGGCCACACGTGGTAAAAGGAGAGCGGCTGCAGCAGGGTCGGGTCGATCGCGATCTCGAGCATGGGCTGCCCGCCAGTCAGGTCGATGCCGTAGGCGGTGGTGCCGTTGCCGTTGATCCCGCCCCAGGGCGGCCCGTAGGCGGTCTCGAGGAAGCTGCCCGACCCGCCGTCCGGCGGTCCGCTGGCGGGTGTTGCTTGGCAGGGTGGGTTGCCGGCACCGGCGAGCAGCACAACCGGGAGCAGGAAGACGAGCATGCTGCTTGCCGCCCCGGCGCCGATCCACTTGCCGACCCGCCGGCGCTTGTCGATGGCCACCCCGATCGCCGCCGAGCGTCTCATGCCGCCTGCCTGCGGTCGTAGGCGTCGTGCCATTCGGGCGTGCACAGCAGCTTCAGAGCGGCCCAGGCATCGCCGCCGGTCTCGGCTAGGGCGGCGGCGCGGCGGGGCTGGTCGTGCTCGGGGTCGGAGCTGCAGATCCAGTACTCGATGTCGCCGAGTTCGATCCGGATCGAGCCGCGGCCGCGGCGCGAGACCGCGTACACGGTGCTGTAGGCGCCGGGTTGAACGGCCAGACTGGTGATCTCGTCGAGGTCGGTGTCGCTCAGCCCGAGCGTGCTGCGCGCGTACTCGAGGTCCTTGGCGTCGTTCTGCAGGCACAGGGTGAGGACGCTGTTGGAGAGCATGGCTCGCCCCTGCTCGGTATCGAGGTCCTTGAAGTGCTGGCTGATGAAGAACAGCCAGAGCGCGTAGTGGCGTGACCGGCGCGCGTATTCGTTCAGCCATCGGCCCGAGGCGGGGCTGGCGGTGAGCGCCCAGCCCTCCTCGATGGTCAGGAAGTAGCGGCCGGCCCACGCGCCCTCGTGGTCGAGCAGCCCGGCGACGCGGGCTCGTCGCGCGCGCGTGATGCTCTGCTCGACGTGGTTGACGAGCAGCAGCATCATCGGTGCCGACAGCCGCTCCGACAGGGCGGTGACATCGAACAGGGTGAGCGGGCTCTCGCCGCGGATCGTGGTCGGGCGGTCGGCCAGGTGGGCGAACGGGCCGCGCTCGCAGTACGGCTCGAGCCGGACGATCAGCGAGGCCAGCGCATCGGCGACGGCGCCTCTGAGTCGCCCGTTGGTGGCGCGTTGGCGCAGTTGCTCGAGCAGCAGACTCTCGCGCGGCTCCAGGCGCGAGTTCTCGATGCAGCGCCGGTAGGTGTCCTGGATGGCACTGAGGAGCAGCGATTCCTCGTCGGCGGTCAGGTGCCGGATGCGGCGTTCGGCGGCGCTGGCGTGCCCGATCAGCGCCTCGTGGAATGCGAGCAGGAAGTCGTGGTGCTCGGAGGGGACCTTGGCTAGGTCGGGGACGTCCCACGGGCAGATGACCGCGCCCTGGGCGTGGCCGAGCTGGACGCGGCGGCTGCCGGGGACCAGCGACATCAGCGTGTCGTAGTGGCCGCTGCCGGCGGTAGCGCGCTGCTCGTCTGGGGTGGAGGAGCGGTCGACCAGGAACCCGCGCATGCCTTGGCTGACTAGGCGGGTGGCGAGCATGTTCATCAGCACGGTCTTGCCGCCCCCCGAGGGGCCGATCAGCGAGGTGACCCGGCGCGGGTAGAGCGGATCAAACGCGTTGATGCGCTCGAGCGTCCCGCCCGGGTGGGCGAGTCCGGCCACCGGGCCGTCGGGGCTGCCGCAGCCTGACCATGTGAGCGCGAGGGTGTGCGGGATGTTGCGCTGCGCGTACGCGCAGGTCGCGCGGACCGGGTCGACGCCGAGCGGGAGGGTGGCGGTGAGCCCCGGGGCGGCGAGCCACCGGCCGCGGTTGACGCGTGCTTCGGTGTGCGTCTGAAACTCGCGGGAGACCCGCTCGACCGTGCGGGCGAACGCCTTGGGCTCGCCGGCGGGGTCGCGGATCGCGGCGTAGATGCCGACCTTGTAGACGGTGGCGCCGGGGGTGGAGGCGAGCTCTTGGTCGAGCACCGCGGCTTCCTCGACCGCCTCTTCCTCCTCGGCGCCGACGGTCTGATTGCGCCGTTCCTTGTAGAGCACGGCGGAGCGGTGTCGCTTCCAGCGCCGCCGCTGTCGGGCCTTCTCCTGGCGGCGATCGCCGACCGAGATGTGCACCGCGACGGTGATCGGTCGCGGGCAGGCCAGCAGCATCTGCAGCCACCAAAGGTTGGTGTACTGCGGGGGCGTGCCGAGGTGGATGACCTCCTCGAGCGTGCCGTCGCCGTGGCGCAGGTAGGCGGGGCTCTCGCCGGCGTCGAGGCTGGCGTCCTCGCACACGGCGTTGATCACCTGGTGGCGCTTGGCGGCGGCGGCTTCGAGCGTGGTGGCGCCGGCGATCGCACAGGCGTCCTCGAGCGCTCCGAAGTCGGGTAGCCGCTTGGCTTGGGGGTGAAGGCGCTCCCACAGGACGGCGAGCGCCTGCACTCCGTCGAGCAGCGCGGTCTCGATGCCCGCGCCGGCGAGCGCGGTCTGGATCGTCGAGGCGAGGGTGAGGCTCTCGACCGCGGCCGTGTGGTGCTCGATCCATGTCGTCCGTCCGCGGGCCTGGGCGATGACCGCACCGGCTCGCTCGCGCGCGGTTGCCACCCGCGTCTGGTAGGGCACGGCGATCCACCAGCGCGTGGCTACGGCAGGCTGCTCGGCCCCCGCGGCGGCGATCACTGTCTGTCTGAGCCCGGCGAAGAACCGTCGGCGGGCGGAGGCGAGCTCAGGGTTGCCGGCCGCCTGGTCGCCGCGGGCGGCCTGCTCGACGCGCTCGCGATCGGGCGCGAGGGCTTCCTCGACCGGCACGGGATCGGTTTGCGCGTAGATCGACAGCGAGCCGTGGTCGGGGATGGCGCGGCATGCGTCGGCGATGCCTTCTCGATCCGTCCCAGCCGCGACTCGTCGGCGGTGATCGTGTTGGGGACGCGCTGCGCCTCGAGTAGCCGAACCCAGCGGCCGGTGGTCGTGACGAGCAGTCCGTCGGGTTCCACGGCGGCGAGCGGGATCAGCTCCCCGAGCGACGCCGGTTGCCGGTGCCGGCTCACGCGGCGCTCGCCTCCTCTGGCTCGGCTGCCACCATTGGCTCGCCGTCGTCTCCCGGGTATGGCATCGCGTCGAGCACGAGCCCTCGGCGATCGGGGCGCGCCGGCGGGGCGTAGGTCTTGGGCGAGCGCTTGTAGCGGATGACCGCGACGAGGTAGCGCTCAGGCGCGAACGCCTGCCCGGATAGCCCCCACAGCACCATGCCGCCCGTGGTGACGATGAGCAGCGTGATCGTGACGGTCGCGCGGAAGCCGAGCGGGGAGACCTTGACCGCGCAGTACACGATGCCCACCGCGAGGAGCACGGCGAGCCAGCCCCGCCAGGTGAACCAAAGCCATCGCTCGCTTTGGCTCAGGCGCCGGAGTGTCGGGGTCATCGCTTGCCCCTCGTCGTGTCGGCGCCGCCGTCGGGGGGCGTCGGTCGGCTCGGTCGCGGAGTGACGTTCGCGCTGCGGCCATAGGTGACGCTGCGCGTGCCGGTGCCTGGGGATCGCCCGGGTGCGGCGCCGGGTGCGGTTCGGGCGCTCGCGGGAGGAACACGGGAGGGCCCTCTGCTCGCGGAGCTACGAGCGCCCGGGCTGTCCGCGGGGCGCACCGCCGATGTCCTCGAGCCAGTGGCGGCTGCCGGGCTAGGCCCGCTGCCAGTTCCCCCGCCGGGACCGCTCCCGGCTCGCGGCGGCTGCCGGACCGGGGTGGGACGCCCGGCCGCGGCTGCGCTGGTGGAGCCCTTGTAGCTGCACCCAGCGCGGGCCATCTGCATGGCGACCACGCCAGCGCGGGCGTGTCCGGGATACCCGACGAGCTGCCGGCCCGTGGCCGCGGCCGCCAATCCTGCGGAGCCGAGCAGCCCGCGGCGCCCGGCGGTCATGGCTAGCCCGCCGGCGCGGGCGATGCGCGCGCCGCGCGGGCCGCTCTGGGCAACCGCCTGGCCGGCGGCTCCGGTGGCGCGGGATACTCGCTGGCCGAACTCGCGCACCGACTGTGCCCCGCGTTGGCCGGTACTCGCGGTCGCCCGCCCGCCGGCCGGGCCGCCGCGCAGAGCGTGGGCGCCGGCCAGCATGGCGCCGAGCTGGATGCGGAGCAGTCCGGCCACTTCGCGGCCGGCGCGCAGACACGCCCACAGCGTGGCGAGACCGGCCACGGCCAGGAGCAGTCCGCCGACCAGGTTTCCGACCGCCGTGTTCCCGGCGATGAGCGGGCCGGCGGTGCCGGCGTCATCGATGAGCAGTCCGCCGACCGCGAACAGCGTGGCCCATAGGACCGGGAGCACGACCACGGTGGCGGCGGCGGCCAGCCAGGCGCGCGAGACGGCGGCGCCGGACTCGAGCGGGACGAGGCCGAGCATCAGCGGTCCCGTTGCGTACAGCAATGCGCCGACCAGGATGATCGCCACCTTGAGGAACATGAGCATCAGCAACTCGATGCCGATCGCGAGCATCAAGCCGAGGTCGACGAGCTGCCAGCCGCCGAGCGCCACGCCGTCCACGGCATAGACCATCAGCTTGTGGATCCCGTCGGTCACCGCCGGCAGCGACAGGATGGTGTGCGTCACCTGGTCGATGAGCGCGCTGCCTTGTCCCCACCAGTACGGGTAGGAGATGAGCACCGCGGCGAGGGCGGCCATGCGGGTGATCGGCGCCGCCGGGTGCTCGCGCTCGGACGCCATCGCCCGGCTGGTCGCGACCGCCAGGGTGAGCGGCCCGATCGCCACGCCCAGCCACGTGAAGAGGCCGCGGAGCTCGTTGATCCCGCGAAAGCCGTACACGTCGCCCTGAGGGGTCGCGATCTTTCCTGCGTAGTTCGGGACCTGGACGATCCAGTCCATGAGCTGCACGCCCTGCTGCGCCCAGGAACGCGGAATGAGCAGCTTCACCAGCGCGCCAAGGGTGATCAGGAAGAACTTCGAGGCCAGGCCGAAGGTCCAGGAGATCGCGCCGAGTACGGCATGCCCGATCCCGCCAAAGATGCTGTTGAGGATCCCCGCCGTGATCAGTGGGGCGTGCGGCGAGGCGGCGTACGCGGGCGCGGCTACGACGAGCAGCCCGGCGAATCCCATCCCGAGGCCACCGACGCCCAGGGAGACGCGCCGCATGGCTGACGGCATTCGTCCCATCGACGTCGAGCTACGCCAGCAGCGCGGGCGCTCCGACCAGGATGATCAGGATCCCGCCGATCACCTTGAAGAGCCAGTCCGGTGCGGTCCGGCTGCCGGCGATCAGTAGGCCAGCCAGGACGACGACGATCAGACCGAGCCCTAGGCTGACCAGCCAGATCCAGTTCTGGGTCAGCGTGTTGATCAGCGCCTGGATCGCCTGCCCATTCGCCGGCGCGGTACCGGTCAGGCCGGCCGCGTGCAGGGCTGCGAGCTGGACCTGCCCCGCTGCAAGGACGCCCGCCACCGCAACCGCCGAGCCTTGCGCAATCTGGTTCCTTCGCATCGGATACTCCTGTGAGCGGAAAGGACGTAAGCGCGCGTAGCATATCAGAAGATGCCGCTATAAGCGTTATACGCGTTACGCGTCAGCAACTAGGATCTCCGGACGCGATCGCCGCGGCCGCGCAGACGGAATCCCGCCGGCGGATCGACAGTCACGGCGAGGAGATTGCGGGCCTACGTGACGGCGTCGAGATAGCGATCCAACGGGGAGGTGTCCAGCGGCGGCGCGTCCATTCGCCGGGCCTGCGCGACGTAGTCGGCAACCAGGGCATCGAGCTCGTTCTTGGACTTAAGACCGCGCTCGACGAGGTAGCAGCGGCGGCCTGGGCTCGCGGGGCGATCGGTCACGCGGACCACGCCGTCGATCCGCTGGCCGTAGACGATCCGCTCCCCCTCGGCGACGGTGTAGCGCGCCAGCTCAGTTCGCTTGCCGACGACTGGGGTCGTGCGCTCGGCCGCCGACCGCTCCGAGGTCGGCTCAGGCTCCTCGTGGCGGTTGTGCGCCCAGGCGGCCGAGCTGCCGTGGCCGCATATCTCGTCGTCGCGGACCCGGGCGCTGTCCTCGGGGCCCGTGGCGAGCTGGTCGGCGATCTCCTTGCGCTCGATGCGCCGTTCCGCCCGACTTTCGGGCCGGATGGCCTTGAGCCGGTCGATCTCCCGGCTGGCCCCCGCGAAGGTGCGCGGGTAGGTGAACGTCTGGCCGGTGCGCTCGGCGAGGTCCTTTAGGTAACGCAGCTGCCGGGGTGTGGGCTTGGTCGCCACGGAGTGCCTCCTGTGGGTGGTGGGGGTGGTGGGCATGCCCAGACCCCCCCGGCCCGCCCCGAGGCGCCGCGCTGTCAAGCGATTGGTAATGACACTCGCCGTACGCGAGCCCTGGGCGAGCGGGCCTCCAATCGCTTGACAGCCAAAGCCGGCGGGCCAGGGTTGAGGGGCTGTCCCGCCACTCCCGCGCCAGGTTCCCTCCTTCCTTGCCGCTTCCTCTCCCGCCCCCCTCATGCGAACATGCGCTCGCCATGACCTCTGACGGGAGTGCGATCAGCCGCCTGCACCGCGCGATCGGCAACCCGCGGGCGTCCGTTACACAGATCCGCATGATCGTCGCCGAGCTCCCCGGGCCGGTCTGCCTCGAGGACGCTTTGGCGATCCTGCTGGCGCTGCTCGACCGCGAGCCCGAGACGTTCCCGCGCGCCGCCGTCCGGTGGGGTGGCCGACTCATGCTGGAGCGGCGCCTGTCGCTGGTGGATGCTCAGCTCGCGCTAGCCGCGCTTGGCACTCTGCCTGGGCCCGGCGCCCGCGCCGGCGCGGAGGCCCTGATCGAGCTCTCAGAGCGTTACGGGCTGCGCCGTGTCGACGACCTCGTCGGCGACTGGCTGCGCGCCCGCTGAACTCGTAGTTGCGGATCGGCTCACTGCGTCCTACGCGGCGGCGGCCGCGGGCTGCGCGGTCGGCAGGAGGGCTGTTTCGATGCGGTCGGCGAGCCGGCTGGTGAGCGCGGCGGTCTGCTCGAGCACCTCGACGTCGGCTTGCTCCGCCCAGCTCGTCAGATACGGGATGCTGTTGGCGCTGGAGTCCAGCCCGACCGTCTGGCAGCTGCACCACGCGACCGACTCGGCGATCAGCTCGCCTTGGGCGTAGGTGAGCTTCGGCGCGTCGTCGTCCTCGGCCACGAGCGCGTGCGCGATCTCGTGGATTCCGGCCAGCACGCGGCCGTTGGCGTCCAGGCGCTCGGCGACAACGATCGCCTTGGTCTTCGTGTTGCATCGCCCGTCGGCCTGGCCGGCGTCGGCGATGGTGAACGTGTAGCCGAGCTCAGCGCTCAGCTTGGCGAGGCGCGGCAGCAGCTCGTGGTGGCTGTCGCCACGGATCTCGGCGATCGGGGCGCTCAGCGGCGCCGGCGTGGCCGGCGGGGGCAGCTCCTGGACCTGGTCCTGCGCGAAAACCGAGACGAGCTTGTAGGTGGCGCGGGGCCGCTCGTCGGGGTCGGCGCCGGCCTTTTGCCACGCCTGGATCCGCCGGCGGCTCGGTTCGCAGCGCGCCCAGATCCGGATCGCCCATGCGCCCTCGGGGACATCGTCCGGGCGCTTGCGGACGCTGTAACCGAGATCCAGCCACGTCCGGAACCCCGCGACGCGGGTGGCGGTGGGCCGTTGGTGCAGGATCAAGAGGATGTTGCGCCAGCTGTAGCTCGGGAAGCGGCGGCGGGCCTTGAGGTAGGCCTGCCAGCCGTCGCTGGTACGCAGCTGCTCGATAGAGGCGCGGACCAGCTCGCGCTGGGCGGCGCGGCGGGCTTCCCGCTCATCGTCGGTGAGGGGACGCGGCGTCTTGGTCATCACGGACCTCCTGTGGTTGTGGTGGCGCCTCGGCGCGAGGGCCGGGCTGCTCGGCCGCTGCCCTGCGGCACGCCCGGCACGGCGTGCCATCCTCCGCAGGGCCAGCGAGCAACCCGGCCGCCGGGTCCCTAGACGGCGGACCACACCTGCGGCCCGCCGTCAGCGCCATTTGGCCGGCATCTGCGAGTCCGTCCGCGCGCCTGAGGGTCGGGGGGGCCACCGTCCGCGGCCGCAAGCGGCTCGGTCTACTGCTCGGCCTCGTCGTCCTCCTCGACGTCCCTGGCCTCGTCCTGCGCCGCGGGCGGCGACGTCTCGTCGGCTGTGTTGGTGCGGCTGGCTTGCCGTCCCGCCGCTCGCGCGCGCTGGGAGGCGCTGTCGTGCTCTTCGTGCGCGCGCTTGACCGCCGCCTCGAGCTGGCGCAGCGATGACGGTAGATGCGGAGTCGTAAGCTTGGCCAGCGCTTTGGCGGCAAGGTCCTTGTGCGAGGACCAGCGGGTGGGATGCGCGCGCTGGCTCTGTGGCACGACGAGCCGCGAGGCGTACTGCTCGGCGGCGATCACCACGAGCGCGCGGCCGTAGATCTCGCCGGCGGTCTTGGCGCCGTCGATGTACTTCCACAGCCAGCGCAGCGGCTCCTCGGGCTCTCGGCCGTTGCCGTAGTCGATCCGCAATGCGCCCTTGGACCCGTCCTTGCGGATCTTGGTCACATCGGCGCGGAACTGCTCGATCACGAGCCGGATCCCAGAGACGGCCAGCCGCGCGACCCGCTCGCCCTGCTGGGTGTACGGCGAGTCGTCATAGTCGCCGCCCAGGAGGCTGTACACGAAGAACTTGGCGACGTTGACGTCTGTGGGGTCCACGGTCGAGAGGCCGTTGAGCAGCTCGGCGCCGACGTCGAGGTTCACGCCGTGCGCCTGATCGGAGAGCTCTCGCATCCGCCCGCGGTGCTCACGCTCGACCTCCGCGGCCGCGTCGGCCGCCGCGCCGCCGGTCGTCTGGCTCTGGCGAGCAGCCTTGCGCTCCTCCTGGCGCGCGGCGACCTTGGCCTCGAGCTCGGTCACGGTGCGGGTGATCGCCGCCTTGACCAGCTCGCGGTATAGCGAGCGGTCGACGATGATCGGCGCCGCGCGCTCGAATTCGATCACCACGCCGGCGGCACGGGCCTGGTCCACGTCGCTCTCATCGAACCGCACGTCGACGGAGTAGGCGTAGCGATCGAGGACGCGGGTCAGCTCGCCGGCGCGCTCGTACGCCGCCTCGGCCTTCTTGCCGAGCTTGAGCGACGCGATGTCGTGGCTGTCGACGCGACCGCCCAGGTGCGCGGCGAACACCTTGGTGTTGCTGCTGCGCAGCGCGCTGTCGAGCACCCAGCCCGGCTCGCGGGTCAGCCGCTCGGCCGCCCACTCGTTTCCGTCGGCCAGGTAGTCGATGAGCGCTTCAAGCAGCACCGGCGAGACGGCGCCGATCGCGCGCAGTTGCTCGACGCTCGACAGCGGCAGGCGACCGTCACCGAACATCTGCTGCGCGAGCTCGGGGAGCTCGAGCAGCTTGACCCGGGCAGTCACCCGGGCGCGGTTCCAGCCGAGCGCCTGGGCGGCGCCGTCGACGCTGAGTCCGCGGTCGAGCATCGCCCGGACGGCGACGGCCTCTTAACTGGCGCAAGGGCGTTATTCGAACCGTGCGGTATTCGGCGGATCGGTGATTCGCGATCGCCGCTGGGAAGGGGCGAAAGCGACCTGCGATGAGTTGCGAGCAGACGCGACCGGACTGCGAGTCGCAGCCGAGCCCGTAGGGCGAAGGCTAAGACGAGGTGTGCCTGGCACGGACGTTGAGATCGGAGGTGTGAGTCCTGTCCTGGAGCCCTGATAGGGGGAATCCAACATCGACGAGGCAAGGGCGCGGCCCGGAATTGACCGGGCGGTCCCAGTGCGGCTGGTTGCGCTGCGGGGCTTCCGTGAGGGCGGGTCTGAAGGAGGCCATAGATGCGTTGTGGTGGCGAACGAAAGTGAAGCGCCGTAAGGCGTTCCTCGGAGGGGCGAGCCGGCCTCTAGCGGCGATGCCCGATTCCTATTGCTGGATCCGGGGGCGTAGTGGCGACGCGGTCACGACGAAATCTCAGCGTTTCACCCAGGGAGATCTGCTGGGTTCCGGCCGGGTTGGCCGGTAGGCCGGAGGACGAAGAGGACGACGGCTGATGGCCCAGCAGAAGTCCGAGGATCGTGTAGTACCGGAAGGCGGCTGTAATGGCCGCTGAGCGCGCCGGGTCGGGTCCTGGCGGGCAAGGGAAGGCGATCCCGGTCGAAGAAACGGCGGTGCAGCTGCGCCTGCCGATCGCGACAGCAGAAAACCCGAAAGGGGCCACCCGCAGGAGGACCTGGGACCGGCTTGGGGCCATCCGGGCGGGAGCGCCGAAGGCGATCGTCAACGCTGAGATAGCAGCGCCTGCGACGATGGAGGAGGTCGCCAGGCGATTGACCAGTGCGTTGTTGAAGGTGGCGTCGAACAAGGGCGCTCCTGGTCCGGATGGGCAGACGATCGAGGCGCTGTGCGAGCAGTGGCCGAGCGTGTTGCCCAGGCTGCAGGCCGACCTGCTTGAGGGCACGTATCAGCCTGGCGTGATTCGCCGGGCGTTCATCCCGAAGGCGGGGGGTGGGCAGCGCGGATTGGGGATTCCCGACGTGATCGACAGGGTGGTCCAAGAGGCCGTGCGGCAGGTGCTCGAACCGCTGTGGGAGCCGACGTTCCACCCGTCCAGTCACGGGTTTCGACCCGGACGTAGTTGTCACACGGCGATCGCCGAGGCCAAGCGGCACCTCGAGGATGGCTATGAGTGGTGTGTAGATCTTGATTTGGAGAAGTTCTTCGATCTCGTCTGCCACCAGCGGCTTGCCGCCAAGCTCGCCGAGCGCGTGAGCGATCGGCGGCTGCTCAGGCTGATCGGTCGGATGCTGAAGGCCAAGGTGGTGCTGCCGGACGGTGTTCTGATCGCAAGCGAGCAGGGCGTTCCGCAAGGCGGTCCGCTCTCGCCGCTTTTGTCGAATATCGTGCTGGACGAGCTCGATCAGGAGCTCGCTCGGCGTGGCCACCGGTTCGCTCGTTATGCAGACGATGCCAAGGTGTACGTGCGCAGCGAGCGGGCGGGGCAGCGGGTGATGGCCAGCCTGACCGAGTTCATCGAAGGGCGCCTGCGCCTGAAGGTGAACCAGTCAAAGTCGGCTGTCGCCCGACCCGAGGATCGCCACTTCCTCGGCTTTCGGCTGCGATTAGATCCGCAGACCGGGGTTGTGGAGGTGCTGCTCTCGGAGCGCACCAAGCGCAACGCGATGGAGCGCATCCGCCAGCTCACGCCGCGCAACTGGGGGAACAGTCTTGGAGACTGCATCCTCCGGATCAACGCGTGGCTGTGCGGGTGGCACGGTTTCTTCGGGATCGCCTCCGTCACGGAGATGCAGGTGATGCGCAAGATCGACGCCCACATTCGGCGGCGGTTGCGCGCGATCATTCTGCGCCACTGGAAACGCAAACGCACGATCGCTAAGCGTCTCGTCGCGCTCGGTGTCAACCCGCGGGCGGTGTGGCATCAGGTCTATCAGGGCCGCCGGTCTTGGTGGGCGCTGAGCCACGCGCACGCGGTCGACCAGGGCCTGCGCAACACGTACTTCGCCAAGCGCGGGCTGCTGTCGGTGGTCGGCCTGCACCGTCGGGCGCACGAGCACATCGCCGCCCCCGTCTCGCCACAGCTGGCGTTATGGGGATGACTTCGAGGTCGCAAACCGGCCGGCAGCGGGGTTAGCAACCCGCTGTCCCGAGGAGCCGTATACGACAAGCGTACGTACGGTTCTGTGGGAGCCGGGGTGGGCAACCGCCCCGGCTACCCGAGGAGTTCGATCGCGTGCGCGCTCAGCTCAGGGGCCCGGCAATTCTCAGGTGGAGACCCCGCCGACATCGGCTCACTCGACGTCGATCAGAACCGGCGTCTCCGGCGATTCCCACAACCAGTGTGGCCACCGCCTTGCATGCGCGATGCGGAAGCAAGAAGGCTCGATGTGACTACTGCTGCCGCCGTTCCTTTGCAGCAGTTGTCGCATGCTTCTGCGGGACTAGCGCAACGCCTGGCTGAGCGGCAGAGCCGGGGGGGCGGACGAACCCGGACCGCTCCACACGTCCTCCGGAGCGTGCGTCTGTAGGCCATAGCGAAAGCACCCGCATCCTCCGGAAGCGACATATGAGATTTGCACGGCTCCTGCGCGACGGGCTACGTCACGCCGCTGACCGCGCGCAGGAACGGCCTCATGGTCTCGGCCAACTCGACCGGATGATCCAGGTAGGCGAAATGGGTGCCAAATGTGGTCGTGATCTCGATTCCCAGGCGCCTGGCGAGCCCGCTGGCCGCCTGTGCAAAGTACGGCAAGCTCTGGTCGCCGAGGAGCAGCTGGATCGGCGTCGCGATCCTCGCCAAAGTCGCCTCGTCAGGGAGGTAGGTCGCGAAGGCACCCCGCTCGACCTCGAGATAGGTGTCGGCGCCGGCGAGCACCCGCTCGCGCAGCTCGGGATCGAGGCCTTCCCAGTTCGCGTCGCCGGCAACAAAGCGGTAGAAGCGCTCAATCGCCTCCCGCGGGCCGCCGGAGCGCATGCCGTCGGCGACTGCTGCGCCGACTGTCCGCTTGACCTCGTCAGGGTTGTCAAAGAGCGACCAGAATGCCGGCTCATGGAGGATCGCGCCGCTCACCACTCGCGGATGGCGGAGCACAAGGCAAAGCGCAATCACCCCCGCGAGCGAGGTGCCAAAGACCACCGCAGGCGACAAGCCGAGCGCCTCGAGCAGCGCCGCGGCGTCGTCCGCCTGCTCCTCGGCCGAAGTCGCAGCCCAGCCCGAGGGTC
Source organism: uncultured Solirubrobacterales bacterium (assembly GCA_963841535.1). Lineage (GTDB taxonomy): Bacteria > Actinomycetota > Thermoleophilia > Solirubrobacterales > Solirubrobacteraceae > Palsa-465. The sequence continues at coordinate 128,249 of CAWJDF010000011.1, forward strand.
GGGGACTCCGCCCGTTGCCTCGCCGGTCATAGGTGACGACCGTGAACTCGTCAGCCAGCAGTTTGGCGAGCCGCTCGAAGTGCCCGGCGTCGCCGGTTGCGCCCATGATCAGCAGCACCGGGGGCCCAGCGCCTCGGACCTCGTGATAAAGCTCGGTGCCGTTGACCTCGAGCACATGATCAGACTATGGGATCGCCCTCTATCCATTCTCCAAGCTGAGCTGGGTTGGTCGAACCAGGACTCGGACGCCAATGAAAGGGCCGGACATCGTAGGACTTCGACGGGTGGCCGCTGCGCGCGTTCAATGTCGTTGCGAGCGTCGGGTCGTCCACGATAGGCGGCCGCCACGGATGATGTGCAGCGCTCCGGGTGTCCACGCGGGCGCTGCTGCTCAGCCAGGCGTCGCGCAAGCAACGGCTTGACCCGTGTGGCCGATGGTCTTGAGCAACGGGGGAAGCATGGCCTGCTCGGTCGCCCCGACTGTCGCTCGCAGATCGTGGAGCGGAAGCGAGCGTACCTTGCGGCTGAGGACAGCTACCCAAGGAGAGGGGTGTCAGCACGCATTGCCGGGTAGTCGCCCCACGGCCGGCCTGCGATCTGCGCCCATTGCGTGGCCGTGTTCACATGGACGCCAAGCAGGTCGGCCACGATCGCGGCCGGGAGTCGCCCAGCGAGCTGCAGCAGCGCTACGTGCCGGGCGTCGCTGCAGTCAACGCCAATGCGCTTCATGCGGCGACTGAGCACCTGCTCACCGATCGGTCGGCCCGGCGCGCCGCCCGGGAATACCCACCGTGGCCGCCGAATCGTTGGCGGTGGCTGCTCCGCGATGTCGGCGATCAGCTTGCGGAAATCGTTGGCGACCGGCTCGGGCATGCTCACCGCGGTGTCACCGAACCGGATCGCGACGGCCTCTCCGTCGAGCGCGACGTCGGCGGCGGTGAGGCGCGCAACGCGGCTGACCGGCTGCGCGAACACGGCGACCAGGACGCTCGCGACGCGGTCGCGAGGCGATAGCTCAGGGTCGTGGAGCAGCCGCTGAGCAAGCTCGGCCAGTTCCTCGGCGATGATCGGTGGCGAGGGGCCGCCGCGCCACCCGGCGGGGAAGTCGAGCTTCGGCATCAGCTTCTGCGCCATCGCCCAGCGCGCGAAGGACCTCGCGATGTAACGGTCGGCGCGGTCGCCAGCCAGCCAAGCGTCGACATCCGACTGGCCGCATTCCTCAAGCCGCCGACCCCGGTCGACCAGCCACTGCAGGAACGCGGCGGCGCTTCGCATCTCCACCTTTGCCCGGCTCAGCACGCCGTCGTTGAGCAGCGCCCGCTGGCTCTTGCGCCGGTAGCGGCGCAGCACGACCCAGTGCGCGAAAGTCCGCAGCGGCGGCGCCTCATCGCCCTGCGCGGCCAGGAGCTCCTCTGTCCACCGCTCGAGCCGAGCCAGCGCAGGATCCCGCGTGGGTAGTGCGCCAGTCGCGACGAGGAGATGCTCCAAGCGCCGGACCGCGGGTTCGACGCGTGGCGATCGAGCATCTCGTGGGTGCACGGGAGCTCGCCGCGAGGGATCTGACCGAGTAGCGGGATCGCGCTGGTGTGGCCAAGCCACTTCATCATGTCCTTCGGTGAGCGGGCGGCGCTGAGCTCGTCAAATAGGCCGTCGAGCCCGACGGCAGCACGTTGCGGTTGCGCTCCGAGCAGCTCTGTGAGGCGGTCGTGAAGCACGCAACGTCCACACAGGCCGCGTGCGTAAGGCGCGGCCTCCTGACCACACCGTCCGCAGACGTTGTGAGCGGGCACGCCGGCGCACTCACGGCAGACCGGCTCCTCGTAGCCGGGGTAGCGCATCAGCCGCCGGGTCTCGCCGCACTCGGGGCAGCATCCTTTGGCCGCCAGGGCGCGGGCGTAGCAGGTGCCGCAGACCGGCCCCTCCGGCCAGTGCGCCGCCGGCCGTCGCGCGCGGCCGCAGTGCGCGCATTCCTGCGGTCTCACCGGCGCGCACGCGCTGCACAGCATCCGCCCACGTCGCTCCCCGCGGCACGGGCGCACCTTCCCGCACTTCTCGCACCTGACGGTCGGCCCGGTCCAGCAGATCGCGCACAGGTCCGGGTCGCCGTCGACAGCGAGGCGGACGATCGCGCGCACCCGCCCGCACCGACCGCAGGTCCCGACCGGCCGCTGGTAGCAGCGCTGGCACCGCGGTCGTCCTCGGCGGGTCCGGCGGATCGTCAAATCGCCGCAAACTTCGCACGGCTCAGGCGAGCCTCGCCCGCAGTGCGAGCACTGCGCCTGCTCGCCCGCAGCCGGGATCGCGGCCGGCTGGCCACAGGTCGCGCACCTGGTGTGCGGTCGCTCGCGGCACTCCGAGCAGATCCGCTTCTGGGTCCGGTAGCTGCGGTTCACGCCGCACACCGCGCACCGCTCGACCGGCCTAACGTAGGTGAGGCGGTGGCACGCGGGGCACACCGGCTGACCGTTCTGATCGCGCGTCGCCCGGTGCTCGAGCTTGCCGCAGCGCGAGCACACCTCCGCCGGCCGGCGTCGCTTCAGGCAGCCGTTGCAGACCTTGCCGCCTGGCACCCCTCGAGCCAGTGGCTTCTCCTGACCGCAGTCAAGACAGCGAGGCAACGAAAGCTTTTCGACACCCGCGGCGATCAGCTCACTGATCAATCGGGCGAGCGGCGCCGGCGCGTTTGAGTCACCATCCACGAGCGCCGTCGGATGCTCGACCAGATACTCCGTGATCATGCTCCTCGACCGGGTTCTCGACGTCACCCGCAGGATCGCTCCGTGCGCCACCGCCGCGTCGACGTGCGGCACCGCGGCCACGACCGCGTCGACCGCGCGCAGGATTGCTCGCTCGCCGCTGCCCTCCCGGCCTCGAGGCGCCGCCGAGGACGCCTCGCCGGCGCGCCTCACGCGCCCGCGCTTTTGTCCGGATCCACGATCCGGGCGCGGACCGGGCGCAACCCCTCCCGCACCTTCCGCGACGCCTTCTCCTCCGGCGAGCCCGCCGCCTTGCGCTGCTGGCGGCGCTCGACGACCGGCTCGAGCAGATCGCCAACCCCGCAATCGAGCACATCGCACAACGCCGCCAACGTGTAGACGTTCAGCCGCTCGGGCTGCTGCGTCACCAGCCGATAGACCTGCTCGCGGGAGAGCTCGACGCCGCGCTCGGCCAGCGGCACGATCAGATCCGTTGTCGAGAACATGCCGCGCATCGCCATCACCTCCCGCAGATGCCAGCGCACCCCCATCTTGCGGGTCACGACCCCACCCCGAACGCTCCGCGCAGCGCCTCGGCCAGCACGCGGTTCTTGTAATCGTCAGACACGCCCGTGTAGATCGCCGTCGTCGCCGCATACGCGTGACCGACCTGGTCGGTCACGAACCGCTCCGGAAACCCAGCCTCAATCAGATGCGTCACATACGAATGGCGCAACGAGTGCAAATCCAACTCCTCCGGCAACCCGGCGCCCTCGCGATAGCTCGCGAACCGGGCGTTGACCTGCCGCGCGGACATCCGTGCACGTCGCTCGGTCACCCACACCGCCGGATGGCGCCCCGGATCGAACCCGCCACGAACCTCCTCGACGTACTGGCGCAGCGCCGCCACCGCCCAATCATGCACGGAGAGCACCGTCCGGCGCTTCGGCGGGCTCCCGCGCGACGCCTTTCCCCAACGAACATGCAGCGCCCCGTAGGTGCCGAACTCCGGCGCCCGCGCGTTGCGATGCAAGTCCGCGAGATCGAGCATCACCGCCTCCCGGCGGCGTAGCCCCCACGCGTACACCACCTTGAACAGCGTCGCATCGCGGAACGCTGCCAGCGTCCCCTTCTTGCCGCTCTCAGCGACGTGGTCGACCCGATCGTCGGCATAGTCGAAGAACCGCTGCAGCTCATCGCGGGTCAGCGCGCGCCGCCCGGGGCGGCCCTCGAACTCGCTCACATGCACCGCCGTGTTCCACTCGTGGCAGATCAAACCCGGCGCCCGCCCGAACCGCTGCTCGCACTCCTCCACCCACCCATACCGCGGATCGCAGACGAACTCGCCGAACAGCCCCAGCACGTGGTGGTAACCGCGGATCGTCGAATGCGCCAACCCGGACGAGCGCAACAACGTCGTGAACCCCTCGACATCCTGCGCCCGCCACGACCACGGATACTCGTTCGTGAACTCACCGAACCGGCGCACCAGCCGCTCGCGCCCGCCGATCGTCACCTCGTTCAGCATCCGGCTGCGCTGCTGCGCGGACCAGCCGGCCAGCATCCCGTCAAACACCGCCCGCGGCGGATCCAGCTGCGCGACCCCCTGAGCGAGGACCAGATGCGCGGCTCCGACGGCATCCACGCGACTACCCACAGACCAAACCAATGTCCGAACTCACCGCAACAATGTTGCATCTGCTCCGGACACGTCCACCGAAACCACCTCCAAGCAGGAGAAACCTGCCGCGCATTCGAACCACACCGATGACACTGATCACGCCGCACTCAGCGCCCATCGCACCCGGCGGACGCGCTCAATGTTGCATCCGGCGCGATAGCGCCCGGTTCGTAGGGATTCAGGGCGGAGCGCACGATGTTCTCGGCCGCGCGTTCTGACTCCTCCTGGCTGTCGTCGGCGCGCACCTCGGCGCGTACCCGGGTCTCGCCGAGCGACGTCAGTGCCGCGCAGCGTTTGTGGCCGGCAATTAGCACGTAGCCACCGCCCTTGGCGGGGCGGACGCTCACCGGGGTCAGCTGGCCAAGCAGCTTGATCGACTGCGCCAGCGCGTCGACCTCCTCGGCGACGAGCTGCTGGCGGACGTTCCGGTCTGTGCGGATCTCCTCCAGCGCGATCATCTGCACGCCGGCGGGAACGTCAGCGGTGGTGGCCATCAGGCCCTCCTCGGATGGGGAGGCCCCGCCGGGTGCGGGGCCGGGATCCCCTCCTCCTTGCAGCCCGCCAGGGCTGCCACCCTTGGAGGGGTCCCGGCGCCGCGCCGGACCACCACGAAGACCGTCACTGCCCCGGCCCGAAGGTCCGGCCGTGACGACGAAGAGGAAATCTGCGACGCTTCCGACTGATGCTCCTGCGTCGGCGCCAACCCGAAACCGTCAACGCGCATACGCCGCTGCGCCGCGGCACGGACTCCCCGGACGTCGAATCGAAAAGCCTCAAAAAGCGGAACAGGCGCGCCGTCGAGCGTGACCTTCGGCGACAACTGGCGATCCTGGCCGCCCGCCACGAGACCGCTGAACTGGCCGAGCTCGAGGTCGGTCTAATCCTCCTGGCACACCGCAACACCCACGGCTCCTACGTGGACTGGCGATCGTGCTTGGACCGGCGACTGCGTCAGATGAAAGCGCCCGGTCAGCGGCCCGAGAGGACCCTCCATGCGTGGCCGGCCCAGATCCCAGAAGGGGGGTGGGGGCTGATCCTGCTGGCAGTGCCGTCGGGCACGACCTCGATGGCGGACCGAAGGCTCAAAGGCGCGCCGACTGCGACTCGGACGCGCCGTGAGACGCTGCTGGCCTCCCCGATCTCGGCGCTCACAACCTCGGTGAGGATGTTGGAAAAACTGACGCCGGACCTTATGGGGATGGACCTCGTGACCATGCTGCTCGAAGAGACTCCGGATCATTCCGCGCCGCAGTTTGCGCCCCCGATACTGGAATGGGTCACCGCCGACTGCCGCCGCACGTTGGCGCGCGAAGTGATCACGTGGGACCTTCCGTGGCCGGTGGCCGCGCCCGATCTCGGCTGAACCGTCTAAGAGTTGATCAAAGCGAGCTGAACCGGACAGAGGTCCAGCGGCGAGATGACCGTCGACGTACGCGGGGTCTCCTCGATGGATAGGTTTCGCGGTGTGCGGGGCCGCGCCCTCCGTCTGGCAATCCTAATGGGGCTGCTTGTCCCCGCGTCCGCGTCTGCGGTCATCACGGCGACAGTGGTGGGCACGTTCTCCTCCCCAACCTACATCGCGGCCCCGCCCGGGGACACGCATCGGCTGTTCGTGGTCCAGCAGTCGGGGCAGATCGAGCTGATCAAGGACGGCCAGAAGCAGGCCACGCCGTTCCTCGACATCTCGAGCGAGGTGACGGACGTCGGCGGGGAGCAGGGGCTGCTGTCGATGGCGTTCTCGCCCGATTACGCCACGAGCCACAGGTTCTACGTGTATTACACGACCAAGAACTGCCCCCAATCGCCAGGGTGTGACGAGCACGTCAGCGAGTTCACCGCCGACTCCAGCGGCGACACGGCAAGCGCGGCCTCCGAGCGCGTGCTGATCACGATCCCGCACCCGTCTCAGAGCAATCACAACGGTGGCCAGCTCCAGTTCGGCCCGGACGGCGATCTGTACATCTCGCTGGGCGATGGAGGCGGCGGGAACGACACCGAGATGAACGCCCAGCGTCTGACGACGCTGCTCGGGAAGATCCTGCGGATCTCGCCAAACGCCAACGGAACGTATTCGATCCCGGCCGGGAACCCGTTTGCGGGTGGGGCGGAATGCTCCACCGGACCGAGGCCTGGGGGACCGGACTGTCCGGAAATCTGGGCCTACGGTCTGCGCAACCCATGGCGCTTCTCGTTTGACACCGCGGCCGGCGACATGGTGATCGGAGACGTCGGCCAGGACGCCGAGGAAGAGATCGACTTCGCTCATCCTGGCCAAAACGTGGGCGCCAACTACGGCTGGCCATGCTACGAGGGCTCGGAGCTTGACTCGTCGGCGCCGGCGTCAGAGTGCTCTCCGCTTCCCTCGCCGGTCGTGTTCCCGGTGTTGACCTATCCGCACCCGGCGAACTGCAACGGTGCTCCGTTCTGCGGCGACGGAATCATCGGCGGCTACGTGATCCACGACTCGACGCTGCCGTCGCTCGATGGCTGTTACGTGTATGGCGACCTCGGCGTTCCCGGGTTGCGCGCTGTGCACCTCGACCAACCGTCGGCATCGGCTTCGATCGCGCTCGGGCCCCAGATCAGCAGCCTGTCGAGCTTCGGCCTTGACGCGAGCGGCCATCTCTATGCCGCGGACATCGCCAACGGCGACGTGTACCGAATCGAATCTGATGGCAACCCCGCGACCGACCCAAGGTGCGCGCCACCTTCGCCGCCCGCGTCACCGCCACTTCCCCCGCCGGCATCGGGACCGACCGCGCCGGTGCCGCTGCTGACCGGGCTGAAGGTCTCGCAGCGAAGCTTCTCGCTCGCCGGACGAAAGGTAGGCCGCCGCTGCGTCAAGCTGACCGAGAAGAACAAGCACCGCCCGGCATGCATTCGAAAGGTCACACTCACCGTCCACTACGCGCTCAGCACCGCGGCGACTGTTACGTTCACGATCGCCAGGCGCCTCCGAGGGCGCAGGCTCGCGGGCCGGTGCGTCGCGCAGACCACAGCGAACCGCCACCACAAGAAGTGCACCCGCCAGCTCACACTCCGCGGGGCAACCACCCAGGCGGGCAAGGCCGGCGCCAACACCCTGCTGCTCGCCCGCAAACTCGCTCCCGGCATCTACACGCTCACCGCCACGCCAGCCGGCGGCGGCCCACAGCACATCACGTTCAAGATCGTCCCCTGACGCGCCGGCGGGTCACACACACGCGCCAGGAAGCACCGTCCGGCATCTACGAGGTGACTGCGGTTGCACGAACCACCACCACTCTCGCGATTCCGTTACGGAGTTCGGAACGGCGCTACTTTCGGGACAGGATGGCCAGCGACCACCTGGTGCGAACTTCCCAGGGCAAAGGTCGTCGGCGGACGGCAGCGCCGCTGTCGGCAAGCAAGTTGAACCCCCTGATCGGACGGGACGCGTTTTGCGCGCAAAGCGTGGCGCGTGGCGTCCCGTGCGAGATGCCCGTCCGAAGGTGAAGGCAGGTCTGCCTCAGCCCACGCGAGCTGGACCGAGCGCGGCTCCTTAGTGCCTATAGTGGTCGCGGCGCGCGCTGGCCCCTTAGCTCGGCGACCGGGCAGTGCGGCTGTGCCAGGATCCGTAAGCTGCCCAGGCCAGCGGGCGTACTGCCGCACTGCGAGGATTTGACAGTGCGGGCCAGCGTTGTGCCTCGTCGTCCCTTGCGGCCGCTAGACCGAGGCTCGCGCCGGCAAAATGGCCCATCGAGGCCGCTTAGGGGTTCTTCTTCTGCCGCGGGGCCCGCTTGGACCACACCGCCCGTGTTGTCGTGATGGTCCTAGTCAGGATCTTCAGCTGCCACACCGCGAGTGCGATCAGAAGCACCCACACCACCGCGAAGGTGATCCGGAGCGCCCCTCGCTGATGTCCGATCGAAAGACTCTGGACGGCGCCGACGAACAGCGGCGCGGCCGCCAGGATCACACCGATGGTAAGCACGACGAGACCGATGTCGAGCGCCACCTCGATGATCATTGAGTCACGCGTCAAGCCGGTCTGCGAATCCCGATCGATCGAGCGCTGCGCGCGCACGGTCGTGAACACCGTGACCAGCGCGAGCGCGAGCGATATCAAGCCCCCGAGGTCGGTGATGTGATGGTCAAGGCCACTCGCGGCATCCGTCAGCCGTGTTGGATGGCTCATGACAATCCGAGCACCTCGAGCGATTTGCGCATATTGCCCTGACGGTCCCGCATCAGGTCCGGCACGGTCAGTGTTTGTTGTGCTTTATCCGGGACGATTGCGCGGGTCATCCCTTGCTGACGTAGGAGCTCGATCGCGTAGTTGATCGCGGCGGGATCGTTGAACGCGATTCGCCAGAGATCGCCTGAGGCAGGCGTCGAGACGTCACTGATGTCCGCCTTCGCGTCACGGACGATCTGCTTCATCCAGCGGCTCACTTCGCCGCGGTAGCCGGCACGCAAGCGATTCAGCGTCGACTGTGCCGTCTGGGGCGGCACCCTGAGGACCACCTCCACCTCCGTAGCCGACACCAGTCGTCCCAGGTGGGCGCAGATCCGGGCAATGCGAGCGACGCGTGCATCCGCGACCGACGCGGGAACCAATGCGTCATCGGCGATCTGATCGATCGCCTCCTCCTGTGCCGCGGCGACGACCGCGTCGACGACCTGCGCCGCCTCAGCGTCGGTTAGCCCGGCGTACTGCTGCAGCTGGCCGATCGCGTCATCACGGGTCGCCATGCTTGGCGATCCTACGCGAGCTACGACTGGCTGCACAAGGCCCCCACATAGCTCCCAGCCGCAGATTCCCGTGCGGTAGTGTGGTCTCGACGCGAAGGGGCGACCGCTTGGGTGACGTCCCAGCCGCCGGGGAAAAGCTGATCCGGGCGTAGCCTCCGCTTTGTCCACCAAGACGAAGCAGGAGGTACGCCCAGATGGGTATGAGAGTAGTCCCGAGCGAGCGGCTGCGCTACGAGCTCGACGCGCTGACTAGGAACGCCGGTGAGCTGGCGGATCCGATCGAGGAGATCGGTCGGCTGGGTGCTCGGCTGATCATCCAGCAGGCGCTCGAGGACGAGTTGACGGAGTTCCTTGGTCGGGCTCGTTACGAGCGGTCCGGTGAGCCGATCGCGCATCGCAACGGGTACGAGCGGCCGCAGAAGATCGCGACGACCTCGGGTCTGTTGGAGATCGAGCGTCCGCGGATCAGGGAGGCGTCGAAGCTGGGGTTCGAGTCGAAGATCGTCGGCAAGGGCGTCGCGCGCACCTACGCGCTGGAGACGCTGGTGATCTGCTCGTTCCTCAGGGGCCTGTCGGTCCGTGACGTCGAGGCCGCGCTCGCGGAGACGTTCGATGAGCCGGTGATCTCGAAGTCGACAGTCTCCCGGGTGCTGGAGGACACCCGCGAGCGCTACCGCGTGTGGTGCCGCCGGCGCCTGGACGAGCACGACCTCGTCTACCTGTACTGGGACGCGATCTACCTGAAGCTGCGCCCGGACGATGAGCCTGCCGAGGGCGTGCTATGCGCGTGGGGGATCACGCTGGAGGGCCGCAAGGTGCTGCTCGGCCTCGCCCTGGGGTCGAGGGAGAGCTACGAGGACTGGCTCGCGTTCGGCCGCGACCTGATCGCCCGCGGGATGCGCACGCCGGCGCTGCTGGTTGCCGACGGCGCGCCCGGGATCTGGAAGGCCGTGCGGGAGCTGTGGCCCAAGGCAGAGCGACAGCGCTGCACCGTCCACGCGCTCCGCAACCTGACCTCGAAGCTGCCCGAGCGTCACCATGCCGAGGTCAAGGCCCGCTACTGGCAGATCCTCGATGACGCCGCATCGCCCGGCGAGGCGAAGGCCGGTCTGCTCGCGCTCGCCGCTGACTACGAGCGCGCCTTCCCGTCCGCGGCCCGTGTGCTCAGCGACAACGTCGACCAGCTCGTCGCGCACCTGCGGTTCCCGCTCGTTCACCGCAAGCGGACCCGGAGCACGAACCTGCTCGAGCGCACATTCGTCGAGGTCCGCCGCCGCACGAAGGTGATCGGCCGGTTCCCCGGCGAGACCTCAGCACTGTCGCTGATCTGGGCCGTGCTCGAACTCACAAGCCGTGGCTGGCGCGGCGTCGAGATGACACCCAAGACCGTCGCCGAGATCGAACGAATCCGACGCCGCGCGACGGCAAACGACGACATCGAGAACAGGCCGACCGAGGAGGTGGCCGCCGCCTAACATCATCTCACCGCGGAGCTACGCCCGGACCGAACTACCCGGAACGTGGGACGTCACCACCGCTTGCGACCGATCGTAAGGCCAGACGTGACGAGAACTGCGTACGTTGAGCCCACACAGCTGACGTTCGCCGCCCATCGACACGCGCAAGAGGTGCTGCGCGTCTTCAACACCACGTCCCCGGCAACCGACGATTGTCTCGAACTGTGGGACGACGAAGTTTCGGGTGCCCGCAGCTTAAGCCAGGACGAGGCGGATGCCCTCGCGGCGATCGAGCAACGAGTCAACCAGTATTACAAGCGGGCGGCAAGCTCACTCGCCAATGCGTTCGGCGCTTATTGCGCTTATTGCGAGGTGCCGCTGCTAACTCAGGTTGACGTCGAGCATGCCGTTCCGAAGAGCGAGTACCCAACGCTCGCGCTGAGCTGGACCAACTTCCTGGCGGCCTGCACAGCATGTAACAGCCGTAAGCGCGCCAGCCCCAGTCGATCGGACCTCGACCCCTCGCTGCCAACATCTTCGCCAACGCCTACGGATTATGAAAATGAGATTCGCTACAACCGTTACTGCTGGCCTGACCTCGATGACACGTATCACCTCATCAATTACGAGGTTGAGTACCTGGATCTAGCCGGGCGGTGGAGGCCCGTGACGAACGCGGACGCCGTCGCGCCGGGGACCCGGTTCATAGACGAATCCGCCGAGCTGGCGGAGGTGTACGCGGACCTGCCGGCGCTTCGCCTGACGCGCGTTCCGGTGCGGGTAAAGCTTGTGCCCGACCCGTCAGACATACGCGCGAGTAGGACCCTTCAGCTGTGCGGACTCGACCGCTATGCCCGCCCGGGGAAGCTCGGCGATCGTCGGTCGATGCATAGAGCGAGAGTGTGGTTTAGGGCAGTGGCTAGTTGGAACCAGGAGGTTCCCGACCCCACGCAGCCGCCATCGGCGCTCTCAGAGATGTTCACCGCCGCCGCGGCGGCCTCCGGCTTCTACTCAATCTGGCTGACGGTCGGCGGGACGATCGATCGGGGGCTGGCGACGCTGTTCGTCACGGAAATGCAGCCGGTGTTCCCCGGCACCGAGACGAAACACCTGCCTTAAGCGATGCGGCCGCTGCGTCCGAACAACGAGCTGGTCGAGCGTGCGTGGCTACTCGAGCGTCGGGCCGCCGTCGAGGCCCGGCTCCTGGATACGTATGGCTCCTGGTGCTCCATCTGCGAGCGAGCGATTCTGGATGATGCGTGGGCGTGGGATATCGCGGCCCGTGCAACCGTTCCACAGTCGGCCGAAGTGCTCGAGCAGTGCGCGGATCTACTCGTTCTGTGCCGCAACTGTCAGGACGCGCAGGCGCTCGCCGTCGGAAGCCGCTGGCAGGAACAGGCGGTGCCAATTGCGGATCCGACCTTCTCGCTAGGCGATCAGCTGTTCCGCTACGCGCCGGTTGAGACCGAGGTCCTGATCGTCGATAAAGGTGGACTCGCTACCGACACCCAGCGCGTGGCCGCTCGTATGGGTGCTGTCCGACGATCCGCGCGGACAGGCCACCATCGAACGCTTCGGCCTCAACTCCAACCGCGCCGACGGCAGGATTGCCGTTGATCCAGAGGTTCGCGACCTCAGGCTGTGGCTGCGGACGCGCGCATGGGCAACCGCCGCCCGTGCCGCCGATTCGTTCGATAGCCCGTTCGAGCCTTGGGCCGTGCAGGCGCTGCACATCATCCGGGACGCAGGATTCCTTTCGGTGTGGCTGACGGTTCTCAGCTCGCGCCGAGGCGCCGACTGGGTAAGTGCGTGGGTGACACAGCCCATCGCACGAGAGCTCTTCCGCGGCACCGACTGGACCGTGCTCGGCGGTCCGATGGGGACGTCGGCGCCGCTCGCGTGACTGCCACGTCCCGGGTCGCTCCACCGGAACGACCGATCAACCATCAAGTCACCGGCCGCCACCACTCGCGGCCGCGGGCCCAGATAAGCAAAGGGCGTCCACGGAGCAGAACCCCATCCGGCCACATTCCGCCGGATCATCCATGACCGGCGGGCGACCCCTCACGCAAACACACTCCACCACCACAAGCACACACAACCGGAGGCCTTGACACCACAACCCAGCTCAGATAAGCGGTCGTCCGCAGCGACGCTCAGGGGGGACTGCTGATGGGCGGTCGAGGAGCATCCGGCCGCCGTTACGAGCGTCGTCGCCCACGATCCCGGTGCATAGGCACACGCCTGGCATCAGCCAACGGTCCGCCGTTCGCTCTGGCCGTCCTGACCAGCGGTGCGGCGTCCGCCGGCCCCGGGCTTGTGCAACGTCATGGCCGAGCGGCGGTCGAGCGCTCCGGCCCCGCGACCGTTAGGTTTGTGAGGGTCACAACCGTTCCGGAGCCCACAGCGTCGTCGGGCTCACAGGCGGGGCCTAATGAGTCCCGCCTTCTTGCGGGCGCGACGCAAGCCGGCGCGGGACCGGCGCTCGCATCGCGTGGAATCTTGGCGACGCACAGTCGAAGCGGGGACAGATCGGCTTACGACCCCCGGTAGGCTGCTGCCAACGCCAGAGGTGCCATCATGGTGGGCACGCCGGGATCAGGGCGATGATCAGAGTCGAACGTACTCGCGTGCCGCGGCCGAGCATCCTCGCCTCGTCACGCGCCGAGAGCGAGCGCCACGCGGCCACGGGGTTCTTCACAAACTCCAAGCGCGGCCGCCAGCAACCGTTCCCCTTCCGGATCTACCGGGACCCGCAGATCCGTGACGCCCTGAACGAGCTGTTTTACGGCAAGTGCGCGTATTGCGAGGTCCGGATCATCGCGGCGACGCCGCTCGATGTCGAGATGTACCGACCGAAGGCGAGCGTCGCCGAGAGGCCCGAGCATCCCGGCTACTGGTGGCTGGCGAGCGATTGGGACAACCTACTGGTCGCGTGCATCGACTGTAACCGCTCCCGGGTCCATGCGGGCGAGCGGTCGGGCAAGGCAAACCGGTTCCCTCTCGTGGATGAGACACAACGGGCGTTCAATCCGGGCGAAGAGACTCGGGAACAGCCGCTGCTTCTCGATCCGTGTCGCGATGACCCGGAGAGCCATCTCGTCTTCGACGAGAGCGGCATGGTGGTCAGCGCCACGGCCCGCGGTCAGGCAACGATCAGCGTGCTTGGCCTCAACCGCAGCGGCCTGGTCGAAGCACGCAAGCACGCCGCCCTCCTGGTCCAGGCGTCAATCGCTCGCGTAGAGACGCTCATCCGGAGACGGCCGGACAGCCCCGATCTGGCAGAGATGCTTCAGACGGAGCTCTCCGGCCTCCGTGAGTCGACCGAGCCGAGCGAGGAGTTCGCGGCACTCAAACGTCAGCTCATACGCCCCGTGCTCGATCGGCTGATGCGTCAGGGGGTTGCCGTGGAATCCCCGGAGGCGATCGCCTCGACCCCAAGGATCACCAAGGCACAGAAGATGGCGACCAAGGCCGCGTTCATGGCGTATCAGCACGCCCAATCGAGCTTCTCACTGACCGATGAGGAGGGCCGGGACAGGTACCGCTCGGAGCGCCGCTTGATCGAGCGGATCGTGATCCACAACGTCAAGGCGATACGCGACCTCGACCTTGACCTGACGAATCTTGGCGAGGGCCGGACACCCTGGCTCATGCTGCTGGGGGAGAACGGGACCGGAAAGAGCACGATTCTCCAGGCCATCGCGCTCACCCTCGCTGGTGCATCCGCGCTCGCGCGACTCGGGGCGGATCGTAAGTTCGATCCGAGCGACTTCGTCCGCTACCGATGCCAGAGCGGCAGGGTCAGCCTCAAGCTCAGCGGCTTCGTGGGCCCACACCGGCTGACGTTCCGCCGTGACCGCGTCGAGTTCAGGAGCCCGACCGGCGAGCGGACCATCGTCTCGTTCGCCTCGAGCCCGCCCGTCGTGGAGGGCTCGGGCTGGGAGCCCCAGACCGTCCTCCTTGGCTACGGGGCCACCAGGCTGCTGCCGCGCGCGGACTCGGAGATCAGGTCGACCCCGCCGGGCGACCAATACTCGCGTGTCGACAACCTGTTCGATCCGTTCGTCCCCCTCTTCGACGCCGAGGCCTGGCTGGCGAGCTTGGAGCCCGTCCGGTTCGATAGCGCTGCGGTCGTGCTCAAGGACCTGCTCCGGCTCGGCGCGGACGCGTCATTTGTCGTTGAGGACGGCCATGTGCTGGTCGCCGATCACGGCGACCAGGTGTCGCTCCGGCAGGTCAGCGACGGCTATCAGAGCGTGGTAGCCACCGCGATCGACATCTTCGAAGTCGTCATGCGGCTCTGGCCCAACGTCGTAGATGCCGAGGGCATCGTGTTGCTCGACGAGATCGGGGCACACCTCCACCCCACCTGGAAGATGCGGATCGTGACCTCGGTCCGAAGGGCTCTACCGGGGATCCAGTTCCTGACATCGACCCACGATCCGCTCTGCCTGCGGGGTCTGGGCGCCGGCGAGGTCGTCGTGATGCAGCGCGACGAGAACGATCGCGTACGCGAGCTCGTCGGCTTGCCCTCGCCAGGGGACTTCCGGATCGACCAGCTCCTGACGTCGGACTTCTTCGGGCTTAGCTCGACCGTCGATCCCGAGACCGAGGCCTTGTTCGACGAGTATTACGCGCTGCTGGCGCTGCCCGATCCGAACCACGCACAGACAGAGCGACTGTCCGTGCTCCGCGCCGAGCTAAAGGATCGACGCTACCTCGGCACAACGTTGCGGGAGAACCTCATGTACGAGGCAGTCGATCGTCTCGTGGCGCGCCACAGGCTCAGCCCTGACCGGACACTCCCCGAGTTGAGGCAGGAAGCCGCCGACGAGGTCGCGCGCCTCTGGGCGGAAGACGTGCCTCCGCTGCCTCCACCATGATCCGCATAAAGCGGGGACCAGCGCCCCCCGGCGTGAGCGTGTATCTCGCGTCTGTCGCCGGAGCAAAGGGCTCGACCGTCACACCCGCTCAGCGAGAGGCGGAGCTCGCGACGCTGTTCTTCACGGACCCGACCAACTTCGCCAATGAGCAGAAGTTGACAAAAAGGTCCTTCACGTTCCGGATCTACAAGCATCCGGAGCTGACGGCAGCGCTCGAGCAGGTCTTTGTCAAGAAATGTGCCTACTGCGAGAGCAGGTTCGCCCACGTCACGCCCAAGGATATCGAGCACTTCCGCCCAAAGTCGGAGATCGACACGGGCACGGGGAAGCTCAGGCCAGGCTACTACTGGCTCGCCGGCGAATGGCAGAACCTGCTTGTGTCGTGCCCCGACTGCAACCGCGGGCGCAAGTTCAAAGTCCCGGGTCAGGCCACCCTTGTCCGCCTCGGCAAGTCGACGCAATTCCCCCTGAGGAACGAAGCCGGACGTATCCGGAACGCCGGTTCGGCCATTTCGAGCGAGGACGCTATCCGACTGCTGATCGATCCCTGCAAGGACCAGCCCGATCGGCACATCATGTTCGACGATCAGGGCCTGATCTATCCGCGAAGCGATGCCGCCGGCGTACCCAGCGCAAAGGGCGTCGCCTCGATCACCGCGTACGCACTCCAGCGCAAGGACCTCGTCGAGGAACGGCTCCGGGTCCTGAACAGCCTCATCTTCCAGGTGGAGCAGCTCCGCCGGAGCATTCAGGATTTGGCCGACTTCATGGGGGCCGGGCTCCCCGCGTCAGCTGACCGAAAGCGGGACGAGATCCGGACGCTCAAGGGCGTCATCAAGGGCTTGCTGACCGAGGACGCACCCTATCTGGGCATGCTCCGCGGCTGGATCCGCGATCGGAAGCGAGCTGGCGAACTCGCCGACCTTGAGCAAGCCGGCATCGACCTGGAGCGGCTCATCTGACGCGTGGCGCCGGAGCGTCTTTGGCGGCGCCGCGCCACGGCAGAGGAGGTCGGCCCCGAGACGACTACCTGGGCAAGCCACGGACGCGTCCGTGCTCTCCGTCGCTCCTCGTTCTTGGCCGAGCCCCACCGGCTTTTGCCGGCGCCGCCCGCCGCTGATGGCAGGTCGGAAAGCACGCGTGATGAAGGTCGGCCTCCCGTCACCGCTGCAGACCGCGCGTGGCGGTCACCGAGGCCGCGAACCCGCAGAACAAGGAAAGCGGTCCCGGATCCTGAAGCCGTCTCTGCCCTGCGCGTCGCCCCCTTCGAGACGGTAGCGAGCTCGCTGGAAATTCGACCGCCGATTGGAAAGTACGCCTGGAAACTGTCCCTCGCGTTGGAAACTGGCCTGGGCGGCAACACCGCCGCCGTTGTTGCCGCTCAGCGAAGTTGTGTATGTGAAAACAAGTTGAACCCCTGGTTGGAAGGAGCGCGGCTTCCGCGCAACGCGAGCGTCCCCAGGGACTGCCGGCCAAATACCGCGGAGCGAGAGAAGCGGGTCTCGCCAACGCCGTCCGGCCCGCGGCGCTGCTGCTTCCAGGGAGAGGGGCGGTAAAGCGGTACCGCTGCGTCTCGATCGTTGCGATCGCCTCACCATCGCGGCCGAGCGGTCGCTGGTCGTCGGCGCTCGTGTGCTTTAGGCTCTCGCGCAGGCCAATGGATCTACTCGAAGCGTGGGCAGCATGGGCGCGGCCGCAGCCACGAGAACCGCCATTCGTGCTCGACCAAGACCGGGGGCAGCTGGCGTCCGCGCCACGGACCACCATCTGGCCCAGCTGGGAGGCTGCGCATACCGATCTTGAGTTTGAGGCCCTAGGCGACAAAAGCCTCCACCTTGGACTTCTTCCCTTTCCCTTTTCGGGGGATCTGCGGCGAGCGACGGTTTACCTTTTGACCTTGAACCCCGGCGTCGTGCCCACTGATTACTACGGTGAATGGAACGTCGGCGAGTTTCGCGACGCTCGTTTTGCGAACCTGCGACAAGACTTTGGTGACGGCCAATGCCCGTTCCTCGGTCTTGATCCGAGGTTCGCATGGCACGCAGGATTTGATTATTGGCACCGCCAGGTTGGTCTTCGCACTGTGATCGCCGATCTCGCGCGCGATTGGGGCGTCAACTTCGCTGAAGCTCGGAGGCGGCTAGCACGCGCTCTTGCGGTCGTGGAGGTGTTCCCGTATCACAGCGCGGATCAGGATGCCGCTAAGCCTTGGCTTGCGAAGCTGCCGTCGTTCGAGCTTGCGCGACGATTCGTCCACGAGAAAGTTCTACCGAGGGTCAGAGACGGTGAGCCGATTGTGATCGTCCATCGTCAGGTGAAGTCCTGGGGTCTTCCGACAGATCTACCAGGAGTGTTCACCAATCCGCCACGCGGCGCGTCCCTGAACCCGAACTCACGTTGTGAAATCCGGAAACACTTGGGGTAGCTGGTGCAAGGTCTGCCGCCGCGCCGACGCGAAAAGGAAACGCGAGGCCTAGAGGACCGCCTTGTCATCGGGCGTCGATAGACGTCAAAGCGCTGGCCTGCCTCGGCGGCGATCACCGCCAGTACTGGCCAGCGGAGCAGCCGAGGCCGAGCGCCTACAGGTCCCAAAACCAGCAGTGTTTTCGGATACGCACCGAGACCGCTGCATCGGGCTAGCGCTAGCAGCATGGGCGTCAACGCGCGTGAGACCGCTAGATCCGCCCGGCAATTCAGGAGTCCACGGGCGCGCCCTGCGAACCGCGGTGGCTGTCGGGAAACCCCGGGAGGGGGCCACTTTCTTGTGCCCCGTTAACAACGTCGCGATTTCCCACGAGGTCGAATCGGTCGCGCAATGTCCTCGATTGGCGGGAGACGGGCTTCCACGAGGTCGGTCAAATCGGCGGTTGTGCTCCGATCCAGTGGCCGGGGGTTTATCCGACAGCCACCGCGCACAGCAGGGAAGTCGGCGTCGCGACCGAGATACTCGTGACGAAGCCACAGCGGGCGTCGGACGACCGGGCGGTGCGTCGCCGGATTACGCCTCAGTAGCGATCGCAGCGCCGGCGCGACCTCTTTGCCGTGCGGGAGTTCTGCCGGGGCGCGCCGGCCCAGCGGAGGCGCTTCCGTATTTCCAGGGCCCGACAGCCCAGCCTCCCGCTGTCCCTCGTCGTCCTTTCCGGGAGCGGACGTTCACCAGACTCCAGGACTGCTGCTCGTGCGAGACAGCCGGTCCGTCGAGGTGACCCGTCACGGCCCAGACGGTCGACACGTGATCCGGCAGCGCTCGTCACTCCCGATGCCCATGCTCTTCATGGATAATGTTGGTAATGGGCTATCCACTTACGTCCCCCTCGGGTCGTAGGGTCTGCGTGCGATGGAAGGTGCGCTGCGTCCGGTGGCCGGGGTCGACTACCCCCGCAACTACCACGAGTTGGTGACGTGGTTTCCGGATGGTGTGGCGTGCCTGCACTATCTGGAGCGACTGCGGTGGGGCGATGGCTTCGCGTGCCGGTTCTGCGGGGCGGCTGGCCGAGACTTCTGGCGGATGGGTGACGGGTTGCGCCGGTGTGCGGTGTGCAGGCGTGAGACGTCGGTGACCGC
Organism: uncultured Solirubrobacterales bacterium; assembly: GCA_963841535.1. Lineage (GTDB taxonomy): Bacteria > Actinomycetota > Thermoleophilia > Solirubrobacterales > Solirubrobacteraceae > Palsa-465. Next base: position 147,246 of record CAWJDF010000011.1, read on the forward strand.
GGGCACGATTTCCACAAGTCCCGGCTGCCGCTGGTGAGCTGGTTCGCGGCCATCTGGTACGTGGTCAATCAGAAGAACGGCGTCAGCGCGCTCGGGCTGCAACGTGTGCTCGGGTTCGGTAGCTACCAGACCGCGTGGGCCTGGCTGCACAAGCTCAGGCGGGCGATGGTGCTGCCCGGCCGCGAGTTGCTGACCGGCGCGGTCGAGGTTGACGAAACGCATATCGGTGGGCTGAAACCAGGCAGTCGGGGACGGCGGGCGGACGGCAAGGCGCTGGTCGCGATCGCGGTCGAGTGCGAGGACGGTGGGCCGGGCCGCACCCGGATGCGCCGGATCCCGAACGCCTCGGCCGAGGTGCTTACCGACTTCGTGTTCGACAACGTCGCGCGTGGCAGCGAGGTCCGCACCGACGCCTGGAACGGCTACAACCACATCGGCCGCTACCGCTTCAGCCATGTGATCACGAACCTGGCCGAGTCCGGCGATCCCGCCCACGTCGCGATGCCCGAGGTGCACCGCATCGCCAGCCTGCTCAAGCGATGGCTGCTGGGCACCCACCAAGGCGCGGTCAGCCACGAACAGCTCGACTACTACCTCGACGAGTTCACCTTCCGCTTCAACCGCCGCCGCGCACGGCACCGCGGGCTGCTGTTCTACCGACTCATCGAGGGTGCGCTCGCGGCGGATCCTCACCCGTACAAGGAGCTCCGGGCGTCAGAAGCCGCTTAGCCAGCATTTCCCGCAAATCGGGGTACCAGAGTGGATAGCCCATTGTTGGTATTTCTGGGTACGGTCATTTGACGATGCGGAATGCGACTGCCGCCGGATTGCCGGACAGGCCAGCTGCGGTTGGGGTGGCGATCAGCGTATAGCCGCCCAGGAGGAGTGTGCGTCCGGCGAGCCGTCCGGTGAACCTGAATGTGTTCGCGCCGGCCTTGCCAATGACCGTGAAGCTGGCGTGCAGTGTCACGGTCCGGGTGCACCGCGGCGCGTTCTGGTTGTCCTTGGTCGGAGCGATGCATCGGAGGTGCTTACCCCTGCCGGCCTTGCGTCCCGGTAACTGCCCCTCAATCGTGAAGCGCACTGTCGCAGACTGATCGAGAGTGTAGCTGACTACCGTCCCGCGTTTGCTGCGACGGCTCGCCGATTGGGTGCTAGGGCCGCTGGCCGCCGCCTTGAACGCGTTCGGTGAAAGCGACAGTTGGCCGACTACTGGCCGCGGCACCACGACCCTGTAGGAAATGGCGGCGGTACCCATATGTCCGTCCTTTGAGGTCGCGGTCACCGTGTAGGTGAAAGCGCCGGCCCGGCTGGTGTCAAGCGTCCCCGGCGAGTCTGACCCGTTGGAGTCAGCGCACAAGCTGATCCCCGGCCCGTACACGTCCGCACATGAAAACGACGTCGCCACCTCCTGCCCGATGGCGTACGTCTGCCCCCCGCCGGCAAGCTGATCATCGCGGTCGGCGCTCCCGCGACCGTGTAGCTGATGCTGTCCGTGCCAGTCTGTCCATCCCTTGAGGTCGCGGTCACCGTGTAGGTGAAAGCGCCGGCCCGGCTGGTGTCAAGCGTCCCCGGCGAGTCTGACCCGTTGGAGTCAGCGCACGATGAGAGCCCGGGGCCGGAGGCGCCTTCGGTGCAGGCGAAGGTCGTCACCACATGCTGCCCGATGGCGTACGTCTGCCCATCCGCCGGCGAGCTGATCATCGCGGTCGGCGCTCCCGCGACCGTGTAGCTGATGCTGTCCGTGCCAGTCTGTCCATCCCTTGAGGTCGCGGTCACCGTGTAGGTGAAAGCGCCGGCCCGGCTGGTGTCAAGCGTCCCCGGCGAGTCTGACCCGTTGGAGTCAGCGCACAAGCTGATCCCCGGCCCGTACACGTCCGCACATGAAAACGACGTCGCCACCTCCTGCCCGATGGCGTACGTCTGCCCCCCCGCCGGCGAGCTGATCATCGCGGTCGGCGCTCCCGCGACCGTGTAGCTGATGCTGTCCGTGCCAGTCTGTCCATCCCTTGAGGTCGCGGTCACCGTGTAGGTGAAAGCGCCGGCCCGGCTGGTGTCAAGCGTCCCCGGCGAGTCTGACCCGTTGGAGTCAGCGCACGATGAGAGCCCGGGGCCGGAGGCGCCTTCGGTGCAGGCGAAGGTCGTCACCACATGCTGGCCGATCACGTACGTCTGCCCATCCGCCGGCGAGCTGATCATCGCGGTCGGCGCTCCCGCGACCGTGTAGCTGATGCTGCCCGTGCCAGTCTGTCCATCCCTTGAGGTCGCGGTCACCGTGTAGGTGAACGCCCCGGCCCGGCTGGTGTCAAGCGTCCCCGGCGAGTCTGACCCGTTGGAGTCAGCGCACAAGCTGATCCCCGGCCCGTACACGTCCGCACATGAAAACGACGTCGCCACCTCCTGCCCGATGGCGTACGTCTGCCCCCCCGCCGGCGAGCTGATCATCGCGGTCGGCGGGGCAGCCTCAAACACCGACACCGTGCTGGCGCGGAAGTTCGCGGCAGCCAACAGTCCACCAATTGGGCTGAACGCGACTGAGTCCGGGCCGCTGTCGGTCGCGAACGGGGAGCCGGGCACCGGAGTCAGGGCGCCGCCCGAGTCGACCGAGAACACCGACACTGTGTTGGCGCTGTCATTAGCGGTCGCGAGGAGTCCCCCAGTTGGGCTGAAAGCCACCGAAATTGGTTCCGCGCCGGTCGTGAATGGGGAGCCGGGCACCGGGGTCAGCGCGCCGTTCGAGCCGACAGAGAACACCGACACCGAATTTGAGCGGGGGGCGGCGTTGGCGATCGCGAGCAGCCCCCCAGTGGGGCTGAACGCCACCGACAGTGGTGAATTGCCGGTCGCGAACGGGGAGCCGGGCACCAGAGTCAGCGCGCCGCCCGAGCCGACCGAGAACACCGACACCGTGTTGTCGTCGTAGTTGGTGACCGCGAGCAGCCCCCCAGTGGGGCTAAACGCCACCGAGACCGGGGACCTGCCGGTCCCGGCGGTGGATACCCCGGTCAGCGCGCCGCCCGAGCCGACCGAGAACACCGACACCGTGTTCTGACCGTCGAGCACGACGGCGAGCAGGCCCCCAGTCGGGCTGAACGCAAGCGACGAGGGAGCGCTGCCGCTCGCGAACGGGGAGCCGGGCACCGGGGTCAGCGCCCCGTTCGAGCCGACCGAGAACACCGACACCGTGTTGTCGCTCTCGTCGGCGACCGCGAGCAGCCCCCCAGTCGGGCTGAACGCCGCCTGCTCCGGGTACCCTCCGGTCGTGAAAGGGGAGCCGGGCACCGCGGTCAGCGCGCCGCCCGAACTGACCGAGAACATCGACACCGTGTTGTCGGCGTCGTTAGCGACCGCGAGCAGCCCCCCAGTCGGGCTGAACGCCACCGAGCCCGGACCGGTGGTCGCGAACGGGGAACCCGCCACCTGGCTGAACGCCGGCGACTGCGCCAACGCCGCCCCAGCGCCCGCCGACAACCACACGCCCACCACCAATACGGCAACCAACCACACGACCGACCGGCGAGCAGCACCCGGCCACCCCCGGCTCCGCAACACACCAACGAGCGACACCACGACTGTTCCTTTCACCAGCGTGAGCCGAGTCCACGGCCGCTCGGACCTACTCAAACACCTCTGAGGCTAATGCCTACGCGCAGCCTACACATCCGGACAGGCCCGCACCACCAATCCGGACAGACCACTAGCTCGACATCCCGCTTCAGTCGTAATCCTGCCCACACGATGAATTCGACCCCACGAAGGTTGCAGCGGCACCATTGACCATGAGCCCCCCGTAGGTTCAAGGTCCAGGCGGCGCAGCCGTCCGGTCCGCTCGCTTGATCGGCCCGGCACCCGCCGAGCACACCCAAGTTCCGCTTCCCCGGGCCGGTGTCGGGGAATAGCCGCATGCCCTGGCCGACGACTACGGGGACGATGACCATCGTGTGGCGAACCCGTCGACACGCCAGACGTCGTTTAGAAATATCGGCGTCGGTTGGAATCTGCGACTGAAACTGCCCATCCGTCGGTAGACCGGCCTCGCGGCGGCAACGGGGTCAACTGCGTTTCGCCAACACAACTACGGGGTTCAACTACGTCTCACATACACAACTTCGTTGAGCGGCGACAGCCGTGTGGGTGTCCGCCGACTTGGACGTATACGCGGTTGGATGCAGACGGGGTGTATGGATAGTCGCCTGCCGGGAGGCTGGCGATTTGGAACCAGTAGGTGCGGTGGATGCTCGGGTTGCCGGGGCCGAACGTGTAGGTGGCGCTGAAGTCGCCGTTGCCTGACACATGTTCTTTTACGCCGAACGTGGTTTTGGCGTTGGCGATCCCGATCCGTAGGCGGACGTTGATCCCGGCGTTGGGCAGGTAGCCGCCGAGCAGCCGGCCTTTGATCGTGACCGTCTGGCCCCAGGCGACCCGTCGTGGGGTGACGGACTCGAGCTCGACCTTGGCAGGGACCAGGAGGCTTAGCTGGACCTTTCCGGACTGGGATCGCTCCGTGGTTGCGCTGCCTGCGTATTTCGCCTTGATGAGCCGCGAGGGGCCGGCCGAGAGCGATGCGGTCCAGGTGCCGTTGTCGGCGGTGACCCCCTCGGCGGACGGCGTGAACTGCCCGAGGCCGTTGTCGGGAGCGGTGAGCACTTCGACGGTCTGTCCGGCCAGCGCGGTCCCGTCGGCCAGTCCAAGCCATCCGCTCACCGTCGTTGTGTGTCCGTGCCCGACCCGCTTCTCGATCTTGCCCGGCGGCACGACAACGTTGCGGTGTTCGACCCGTGTGCGATACACGACCTTGCCGTGGCGTTTGACGACCCTGCCGTGGCGCTTGAGCGGCACCTGCACGAGCACGCGGAGCCGCCTGCGTTTCAGATCGCACCTGATCTGGCCGGCCGGGCCGTTGCTGCAGCGCAGGCGCGCGAGCCTCGAAACCGTGGCCGTCAGGACTGTCGGCGTTCCGATCTTGATCGACATGGTCTGTGTCTGGGAGGCGCCGTGAACGCCGTTGGGGTCCACCGCGTTGTTGTACGCGGTGCAGCTGACCTGGTGGACGCCGAGCCCGCTGACCGGCACCCGCGCGCTCGCGCCCGCGTACGTCGCGACCACGTGCCCGTCATCGACTGAGCAGACAATCTGATCGATCCCCGACGGGCTGCCGCCCGCGGTCGCGGCCACGAACTGCGTTCCGGCCTTAATCGACGCGTCACGCCGACCCGAAAGCGTCAACGTCGGGTCGCTGTTGTCCACATCGACCGTCTTGGTGTTGCTGACGCCGTTGCCTGCCGCGTCTGAGCCGGAGATCACCAACGGCATCGGTCCCTGCCCGTAAAGAGCCGTGTTGATCGTGGTGCTGACCGCTGGCGCCGCGCACTGATGCCACGTCGCGACGTCCCGCTGTGAGCTCATTCCCGGGAGCTGGATCTTGTTCAGCGTTCCGGTGAGGGCGCACACGCCCGAGGGCGAGTCGCCGGAGAAGTTCAGCGGCCACTGGCCACGCACCCACCCGCTCGCCTGCCACAAGCCACTAGGTGCGCTCAGCGACGGGCCGACCGTCTCATGCACCGTCAACGTCACCGGCGAGGCGTCCAGCGAGTTAGTCACCGGAATGCCCGGGCCGTAGGGGCTTTGCCCCGGGCATGGGTTAGCGCCACATACCATCTGAAAGCCGAAGAACGGCGAGGCAAATCCAGTCCACGCGCCGTTTATCGTGACGCCCGGGTCGGTGATCCCGTTGTTGTTGATGTACGGGTCGGGCAGCGCGGCGCTACCGCCCTGCCAATACACGCTGGTCGCGAAGTGTCCGTCTCCATTCGTCGTCTGAAGGGAAACAGTCGCCGAGGCGCCCACGATCTCGAGTCCCGCGGGCGCGTTCGCCTGCCAGGCTCCACGGGTCCCCTGGCTCGTCGAAGCCGCACTGTTGGACATCAGGCCAAGATGTTCGCCCAGAGCCGAGCAAGTGGCGGGGCCGCCGAGGTCTGCTGCCTCGATGGATTGATTGGAGGGCAGAGTAGCCGTGAACACCTTGTTCACGTTCGGGCCGCAGGCATTGACTGTGTAATCGGCGTGCGCGACTGCCACGAAGGCCAGCAGCACCGCAAACGCACCGCCGATTGACGTCGCCGTTGCGAGCGAACTTCGCGTCAGGTGGCCGATGACCTTCACGGGTGCCCGCCGACCTGGATGTAGATGCGGTTGGACGCCGCTGGGGTGTAGGGGTAGTTCCCTGCCGGCAGGCTGGCGATTTGGAACCAGTAGGTGCGGTGGACCTGCGGGCTGTCGGGGCCGAATCGTGAAGGTGGCGGTGAAGTTGCCGGTGCCTGAGACGTGTTCTCTCACGCCGAAGGTGGTTTTGGCGTTGGCGATCCCGATTCGCAGACGGACGTTGATCCCGGCCGGTGGGCAGGTAGCCGCCGAGCAGCTGGCCTTTGATCGCGACCGCCTCGCCCCAGGCGACCCGACCTGGAGTCACAGATATCAGCTCGACCTTGGCTGGGACCAGGAGATTGACCTGTCCGGACGTCGATTGCAGTGTGGTTGAGCCGCCTGCGTAGGTTGCCTTGATGAGTCGTGAGGGGCCGGCCGGGAGCGTTACGGTCCACGTACCGTTCGCGGCGGTGATCACCTCGGCTGCCGGCGTGAACCGCCCCGTGTCGTCGTCAGGTGCCGTGAGCACTTCGACCGTCCTTCCGCCCAGGGGCGACCCGTCGGTCAGTCCCAGCCAGCCGCTCACCGCCGCCGCGCGCCCATACCTGACGCGCCTCTTCGCCTTGGCGTTCAGGTGCGGCGCGACGCTCTTGTGGCGGACACGCTTGCGGCGCTCCAAATGGCACGTGGTGACGCCGATCGCCTTGTGATGACGCTTCTTGAGTTTGCACCGCAGCCCGGCGAGGCGAGCGAATGTGACGTCCAGCGCGGTGGGCGTCCCGATCTTGATCGACCCAGCCTGTGTCTGGGAGACGCCGCGAACACCGTTGGGGTCCACGGCGTTGTTGTACGCGGTGCAGCTGACCTGGTGTTCGCCCAGCCCGCTGACCGGCACGTGAGCGACCGCGCCCGGATACGGCCGCGCCGGGCCGCCATCGACCGAGCAGACGATCTGATCGATCCCCGATGGGCTTCCACCCGCGGTCGCGGTCACGAACTGCGTCCCGGCGGTGCTCGGCGCGCTCGGCCGGCCCCGACAGCGACAGCGACGGCACGCTGTTGTCGACATTCACCGTCTTGCTCACACTGCCGACATTGCCGGCGGCGTCGCGGCCGATAAGAACCAGCGGCACTGGGCCCTGCCCGTACGAGGCCGTGTTGATCGTCGTGCTCACCGCCGGCGCCGAGCACTGATGCCAAGTCGCGGTGGTCGCCGGCGTCACGCTGGTCCCATTAAACGCAATCCCGTTGAGGGTGCCTCAGGTTCATGCGGTCGTCGCAACACTTCCCCTGATTGGAGCGTTGTCGATGCTATTCAGTAGTCGCATGGTTTCTGAAATTGTGCAGCCGTTTTGGGCTGCTTTGCAGCGCGGCGAGTTCATCACTGGTGCCGCGGAGTCGGTCGGGTCCTATCGAGTTCAGGGCAGGCGGTGGATCGTCGCGGCGGGCGGGGTGCGTCCTCGCCGGGGTCGTGATCTGAAGGGCCGGTATTTGTCGTTCTCAGAGCGCGAAGAGATCGCTGTGGCCCGGGCGGCGGGAGAGTCGGTGCGGTGCATCGCTCGGCGGCTGGGGCGCTCGCCGTCGACCGTGTCGCGAGAGCTGGCGCGCAATGCCGATCGCCGCGGGGAGTATCGGGCGACCACGGCACACGCGCAGGCCTGGGAGCGGGCGTGTCGTCCCAAGCCGGCCAAGCTTCACGTCAACAGGCGGTTGCGCGAGATCGTGCAGCGAGATCTGGAGCGCAAGTACTCTCCGGAGCAGATCGCGGGCCGGCTGCGGCTGGCGTTTCCCGATGATCCGGAGATGCGGGTGTCTGCCGAGACGATCTATCAGTCGTTGTATGTGACCTCTCGAGGAGCCTTGCGCCGGGAGCTGGCCGCGTGTCTGCGGACCGGCCGCTCGTTGCGTAAGCCGGGCCCGCGGGCGGCGGCGCGCAACCGGGCGCCGGACATGATCAATATCGCCAAGCGGCCTCAGGAGGCCGATGATCGCGCCGTTCCCGGCCATTGGGAGGGCGATCTGCTGATCGGTAAGGCCAACCGGTCAGCGATCGCGACGCTGGTGGAGCGAACCACCGGGTATGCACTGCTGGTCGCACTGCCTGACGGCTACAAGCCTGAGCAGGTCGCGCCCGCGCTGGCGGCCAAGATCCAGACGCTGCCCGACAGCCTGCGCCGCTCGCTGACCTGGGACCAGGGCCCCGAGATGCGCGACTGGAAGCAGATCCGCGTCGACGCCGGCATCGAGGTGTACTTCTGCGACCCCCACTCGCCCTGGCAACGCGGGACCAACGAGAACACCAACGGCCTGCTGCGCCAGTACTTCCCCAAGGGCACCGATCTGAGCACGCTGACCGATGCCGATCTGGATCGCGTCGCTGACGAGCTCAACGACCGGCCGCGCAAGCGGCTGGGGTTCTACAAGCCCAGCGAACGCATCGCCGAGCTGTGCGGGCTGCGTGGCGGCAGCGCGTGGTGAGCACCACCCGTTCCCCGCTTCCGGAGTTGGAGGCTGCCTGCGTGAGGGGGGGGTCGCCCGATGGCCATGGATGGCCCAGCGGAATGGGCACGGACGGAAACGTCACCTGTCACCTGTTCACCTGTGTCATGGTAAAGTCCACCAATGGGGACGTCATGGGGGCACAAAGAGTGACACCCGGTCGATGCATAATCTACCTACCGTTGCGACCACCGCCAGAATCCACCTGCCTGCCGCTAAGCGCACACACCCCGGACGGCGAGTCGCCCGAAAAGTCCAACGGCCACGCGCCACGCACCCACCCGTTCGCCTGCCACAAGCCACCGGGCGCGGTGAACGACGGAGCGACCGTCTCACGCACGTTCAGCGACACCGCCATGACGTCAACGACGGCATTCCCGGGCGCCGGGCACGAGCTGGCGCACGCAAGCTCAAACCCGAAGAATGACGAGGCAAAGCCCGACCACGTGCCGCCCTGAGTGTTAGTGGTCACGTTGGCACTACCGCCCCTCCAGTACGGACCACCGCTCCAGCCCCCATCGATAATTGCGGACAAGGACCCATTCGGCACCGAGGCGGCGACGATCTCGAGCCCCGCGGGCGCGCTCGCCTGCCAGCCCCCGCGGTCGCCGGCGGCCCCGGCGATCGCCTCGTTCGAGTTCACCTCGGGGAGGAACCCACCGGCCGGGCAGTTAAAGTTGGTTGTAGTGACTGAGCCGTCGGCGGGCCGAAACATGGTGAACACATCGTTCGGGTATGAGCCGCACGCGTTGACCGCGTAATCCGCCCGCGCGGCGGCTGCGAACGCCAGCAGCACTGCGAACATACCGCCGATCAACGCCATCGCCGAGCAGCACGCCCTCGACGAGATCCCCATCCGCATACCAGCCCTGCTCACATGCTCGCTGCGCACTGCATGCACCGCCCTTAGGACTGCGGTGAGCTTCCCGGACCCAACGTGCCGCTGCTGCCAAACGCTGGCTGTGAGCCCGACGCGTGGTGTGCAGCGCTGCCACCTGATGAGGTCGAACCTCGGGCAGTAGAGGAGGTGATTGGCTCCGACGTCGGCGTGGGAGTCTGAACTGGGGGTGCGTGTGGAGACGATCCAGCGGAGCCGTTGGACACCGTCGAGCGGCTGACGCTGACGGTCGCGCTGTGAGCCTGCCTCCGACGAACGCCGGCCCGCCGGTTAGGGTGCCGTGCCTGCTTATCGGACGCGCGCGCGAGCCATTGCTTCTGATATGAGCCGTTTCGGTGTCCACAGTTCGAGCGCTGACGCCGAGGTGTCAACTCCGCTGTGGGCAATCACCGGTTGCTTCGGGTGCCCGGACCTGCGGCCGCCGCCGTCGAGGATGATCGCGCCGGCGATCACCGCAACCAGCGGAAGCAACACAACAACGACTGCACGGCGGGCCCTGTCGAGCTGCAGCGAGCGCCACGGCGTCTCAGCGGCGTGCGAGTTCGCGGCGCGACGCCACCACGGCGAACCTCCGCCAGCCACTGGTGCCGGCTGTCGCGACTTGCGGCGTTGCGACTGCGGCTCCTCGGGTAGATGGGCTGTCCCCACGGGCGAGTCGTGTCTCGGCACGCCGACGCGCAGGCGGCGCGCGCTATGGCTCGCCCAGCGATCGAACTCCTCGTCGCTTTGCGCGGCGAGCCCTGCATTCCCGTGGCCTTCCTGCCCCACAGTGCGCCCAGGCGCCGCAGGTGATGAGCGCGGACCGTTCGGCGCGTCCCGGCGCTCGCTTTCAAGCAAGGTGCCGGATTGGTCCGATGCGCCATTCTCGGGGGTCGGGTCTGGCGCCTGGAGTTCGACGATGTCCTGCTCGTCCGTGATCGCCCTCATATCGAGGTCGGCTTCACCGCCACCGCCGACCGTCCTTAGAGCCACCTACGCCGCAATTCCCCTCACGAAAGCGCACCGCGCTATATTAGCGCTGTGTTCTGCTATGCGCGTTATTCTTCTCCTCGCTAACGCCTTTTCAGGAAAGTAGAGTGCCCGAGGCGATTCGACAAGGCCAGGACGAGTGGCTTACCGTCGCGGACGTTGCGGCTGAACTCGGCGTCCATCCGTCGACCGTGCGTAGGTGGGCCAACGAGGAGGTCCTGCGAGGCACGCGCATCGGCCGCCGCCAGTTCCGCTTTCGCCGCTCCGCTCTGCAGGAGTTCACCGCCAATCCTCCCGCGGCCGTCGAGGCGGGACCCACGCCAGTCCGGGATATCGGTTCGCTCGACCCGCTGGCTCTGACCAGCGACGCCGACCTGGTGGAGCCGGCGTAATCGCGGGCGCACGTCATGGACTCTGAGACCGCCCGCGAGCAGTACCGGCGCGCCGCCAACCGCTGGCGCGAGGCGCTCCTGACCTCGGTCGAGGCGCCGCCGGATGCCGGGTTTCCCGCGCGCGTGCGCGAGATCGGAACCGCCGCCAATCAGCAATCCGCTGCCTTCGAGCTGCTCGCGGCCGCACGGCTGGGCTGGAAGTCACGCCCGGGCGCGCAAGCGATGGAGCTCTCCTACGAGCTTCGCCCGGGCGCGACGTCACGCCCGGGGTCGCCGGAGCTGTGGGAGCGCTTTGACGGCGCGGTCCGCGCTCTCGGCGATGCCTACGAGGGAATCTCCTTGGCTGAGATCGCCCGCTCGTTCGGCGCTCTCGCAAAGATCGCTCACCAGATCGCCGACGAGCTCGAAGAGGCCGGCTACGGCCGACAGCCGGGCGCCGGCTCGTTGAGAGCGGCGCAATGACTCTGGTCGGCGCCTACCTGCTCTGGCGGGTGGCGCGCCGGCTGATTCCGCTGGCCCTGCTCGCCTGCGTCATGCTGGTACTTCTCGCTCCCCACCACCGGCTTCCGGGTAATGCCAGCCAACTGCAGCACTCGGTGCGAGTAGATCTCGGCCACGCGCGCCAGGCTCTAACGCGCGCGCTTGAGACGCACTTCGGCCGATGAGCGAGCTCGACGCCGAGCCCGAGGGGATCCTCACCTCGCAGCACCTCGGCGTGCGGGTGTGGTGGATCACCGCTGCCACCCTCCAGGAGATGGTCGACCGCCTGGCCACCGTGCTCGGAGAGCACCTCCAGGACTCCGATGATCTCCACATCTCCTACCACGGGATGCAGAAGGGGTGGCAGGACAAGACCAAGCTCCGGCTGCTCCGCGCGCCCGAGCAGTGGACCGAGCTCGACTTCGAGTACTCGACGCTGGTGATCCTGCGCGACCGCGCGCCAGCCGACGAGCCGCAGAGCGACTAGGCGGTCCGGCCAGGCCGGGACGTCCCCGATCAACCGCCCGTGGCTGGCGATGCACTAGCTGTCGGGGTCGATCCGCCCGACGATCGGTCCCTGGCGGACCGCCGGTCTGCCTTCGAGCGTGTCGGCGGGATGGACCAGTAGCTCGCACGCGTGTCGGCCGGCTCCGATCCGCTCGGGCTCGGCACGCGGAAGCTCGCTGGACGCGATCCGGTCCCGCTTCGGGTCCGGCCCGTGCGTCGTGTAGATCACCGCCTCGCCCTGCTCGAGCTCGGCGAAGACGTCCGAGCCGATGCGGAACTCGCGCACGCGGCGGCTCGATCCTTGGCCGGAGTGCTGAGCGCCGTGGCCGCTGGTCTGGTTGGTGGATTGCCACAGTGCGCGGGTGCCCATCAATTTGGCCAGCCAGTCGCGTGACTCTGGCGCGATCTGGCGGTGGGCTACGACTCCGGAGAAGTTGTCGGTCAGGCTGGCCCGCAGTCCGGCCTGTTGGGTGAGCGCCTCGGCGTCCATCACCGACTGGGTGGCGACGACGACCTGGCCGCCGTGGGTGCGGCCGCGCTGCAGGATGGCGGTGGCGCGCATCGCGGCGATCTGGATCACCGCGCCGAACTCGTCCAGGAGCAGCGTCCAGGGCACGCCGGCCCGGCCGGCGGCATCATGTAGATCGGCCAGCACAAGCACGCTCATGGCCGCCGCCTCATCGGGCATCACATCAGCGTGGAGTCGCCACATCACGACTGCGCGTTGCGCCAGTGCCTCGGTCAGCCCGACCGCGACGGCTTCCCCGTCGGCCGCGATTCGGGGGGTGACGATCTCGCGAGTCGCGAGCGCGAGCGCTACCTCGAGCCGCCCGGCGCCTCCGTCGAGCGCCTCGCGGCCCTTGGCCGAGCTGACCCAGCCAGCGTGCTGGCGGGCGCGGCGCTTCAGGGTCGCGTGGCGCCCGTCGAGATGCTCGGCGATCTGCATGAGCGCCGGGTACTGCGCAGGGTGGGCGGCCTCGACGAGCAGCGGCACGCTCGGCGGCCACAGGTCGCCGGCTTCGAGCAGCCGGCAAACCACGTCGAGGTGCAGGCGCAGCATGTCGTAGTAGTAGGGCTCCGATGCCTTGATCGGCTCGACGGCCCGCGCGGCGACCTGCGGTGGCGCGCCCCAAAGCGGCTGGTAGCGGTCCGACTCGGGGTCGAGCGGGTCGATCAGTACGAACGGGGCGCCGGCCGCGGCCGCGAGCCGGCGCAGCTGCTCGACGTCGTGCTCGTCGCCCTTCTGATCAAGGACGAACAGCGCGGCGTGCTCCTCCAGCGTGCGCGCCGCCAGTAGGCGACGTGCGGTGGTGGTCTTTCCCGAGCCGGTGGCGCCGGCGAGAAACACGTGCTGGCCTTGCCCAAGCGGCAGGCTGAAGCGCTCGTCGTCGTCCGTGCCCATCGCGATCCGGGGAATCCTCGCCGCCCAGGGGCGGCGGTGGACAAGCTCGCCTTGCGATGCGATGTACACCCGTTCGCCTGGCTGGCGTGCCGGCGGGGGTTGCCACAGCCAGCGCCTGGTGAGCTCGTGCTGGCGGAGCTCCTCGCCGGCGCCGAGATCGTGTAGCCGCCAGCGGCGTCCGGCGAGCGAGCCGGCGACGGCGGGTGCGGATAGCGGCGCGAGGATCGCCGCAAGCGCGATCCGTCCTGACGCCAGCGCCCCCCCGGTGGCGCCCAGGCCAATGATCGCCGGGAGGTAGAGGTTTCGGATCGAGAGCGTGCTCCGGCGACGGACGAACCAAGCGAGGATCACGCCGGCGAGGCCGCCGAACGCGATCGCCGCGAGCTCATATAGCCCGAGGAGACCCACCCGCATTCGTGCACGGTATCACTCTATACGCGTGTAGCGCTTATAAGTGAATTTAGCAAGTGATCCGCGCCTTGACGCTCATGGGTCACATCCCGCTACCGAAAAGCCGGGAGCCGGCGCCACCTTCCCTCTGTCGCCGCTTGGGCCGCCCTGCGCGCGTCACCGGAGCGTTTATCCACAGGTCAGCGCGGAGCAACAACGTCGTTGCAGAAGATGCGCTCGTCTTGACATCTGCAACGCGGCGGACTACGCTGTTCGCATGGAAGCATCGAACGCATCATCTGCAACGTTGGGTCGCGTGCTGGCAGACGCGCGTAGCGCGGGAGGGGTGGACGTGCCCGCTGACCTCTCCGTTCGAGAGTTGGCCAGACGGGCTGGTGTTTCGGCTGCTCAGGTCAGCCGCATCGAGAGCGGCCTGGTCCGGCGGCCGAGCCGAGAAATCCTCGTCGCCCTTGCGCGGGCGCTGAACCGCAACCCGCTACCGCTGATCATCCTCGCCGGGCACCTCGAGGCCACCGAGGCTCAATCCGCGCTTGCCCCACTGTTCCGCAACGGTGCCGAGCTACCCGAGGAATGGGGTGACTGGACTCGATATGACCTTGAGACGGTGCGCCGGCTACTGACAGAGCCAGATCCGCCAGCGATCGAGTTCCTGCACGCAATCGCCGCCGACGTCTTTCGCGTCCAGGAGACGGACGAGACGCTGTGGGACGACAGTCATACCTTTGCAATGTCTCGTGGTGAGCACGCTGCTGAGCTTCGCGAACTCATGGGCATCTGGCGCTACATCGGTGATCGCCGACAGCAGCTCCTGGAGTATGGGCGGGCGTTGAGGCATCTAGCCGATCTCGAGTTCCGAGCCGCCTCCGAGGCGGACCAGATCTCGCCGACGCCGCGGGGGCGAGCGAGATGATGACCGTCGCGGTACAAACACGGATTGACTTCTCCACCCACGCGCTCGAGCGGTACCGCGAGCGGGTCGGAATCGCCCTGGACCTGGAGAGCGTTCGGGCGCGACTTTTGGCGCTCGCAGAGTGCTCGGAGCTCACACCCGATCTGCCACCGTGGCTCGCCTCACGAGCACGAGAGGAATCCGCGCTCTACCTTCTGATCGGAAGCGACATCGTGTTCCCGCTGGTCTACAGTCGCGAGCCGCGAACGTGGATCGCGAAGACGTGCGTGGCGCGCGGGAGCCTCAGCGACGCCGCTCGGCACCGACGCAACACCGCAAACGCCGCGAGGCGCGCACGCCGCCGGAGACGCTAGCGTGGGCCAGACCGAAACCCTATTCGAGACGCTCGCAGCCGCGGACGGGCTGCAACGCGGGCACCGGCTTCCCTGGCTGTCCAATCGTGGTCATCTCGCCCTCGAGGAGCTGGGCGCGCCGGAGGCGCTCATCAATTGCCTGCGCGACATCTACATCCAACTGGGCGGCAACGAGAAAGCACTCGCAGCCAAACGGCGCGGCAGCGATCCCACGCCAGACTTCCTGCTCAACTGCCGCCAAATCATCGAAGTCGATGAGATCCAGCACTTCACCACAGATCGCCTCACCACCCTGCGCCTGTATCCCGGGGACATCGAGCTCGGATTCGGCCTCTCCGAGTACATCTCACTTTGCGAGACGTGGAAGCCAACGGCAGATCGCTACCGAACCGCCAAGCCAACCAAGGACTTCCCACACCCCGGCGGCCGGCGAGCGCAGCGCGCATACTTCGACGCCCTTCGTGACCTCGCCGCCCCCGCCTTGCGCTACCCACCCGTAATCCGAGTCCCCGCCCCCGAATGCGACGGGAACCGCGCGTACACCCGGTTCCGAGCGAGGCTAAACCAGTAACACAAGGCTCCCGCGACGCGGGGTAGCCGGCCATGGATCCGGTCCATCGCGGCCCGTTGATTGGCGGGCCGCTGCCGGCGTGTGCCCGGGAACGGTGCGTTACGATCGGGCGGAGGAGGCGTCGGTGACGCAAGCTGAACAGACCATCGCAGGGGTGGCGCTGCCGCGAGAGCGCGCTCGCCGGGTTCGGCGCACGAACGAGTTGACGGGGTGGGCGTGGGCCGGCAGCCAGCGGCAGATCCAGGCGTACACCAACACCCCACCGCTCGTCGAGGTTCTCGACCGCGAGATCAAGCTGGCGCTGCCCGTGTTAGCCGGCACTGAGCTCGAGTGGCGCTCACCGCTCGCGGCGGAGCGTTACGCGGAGCCGACCGGCGAGGGGTTCTGGTCAGCGATCGACCGGCCCCACCTTCGCGCTGCCGCGACAGGATGGTGGCCGCGGCGCGGTCCATCCTGGGATGCGATCGCGCTCGCGCGGGACGAATTCGGGCCGGCGATCGTCGTGCTGGTCGAGGCGAAGGCGAACGTGGCGGAATTCACCGCCGGTCCGCTCGCGGCCAAGGCCGAGGCGTCGGTAACGATGATTCATGCTGCGCTCGACGGCGCCCGTACTGCCCTGCGCGCTTCGGAGCCGCTGGATGCGTGGACGGGCGCGCACTATCAGCTCGCCAACCGTATTGCGTGGACTCGCTGGCTCCGGGAAGCCGGGATCGCCGCGGTGTTCGCGTACGTGCTGTTCCATGACGATCGCTCGCACATCCCCACGCAGCGGAGCGACCTGCTCGCGCAGGCGCGCGCTGGCTTCGTCGCGCTCGGCCTGCCCGACGCGGCCGAGTGGTACGGGATCGTGACCCTCCCGGCAACACTCTGAGTGGCCGCAGGATCGATGAACGGCGGCATCTTTCTCTTGCGCGGTGAGGATGAGCTGGTCGAGATGCGCGAGACCCCTTACGAGGCCGAGGAGGTCCTGCAGGCACTGATCGCGAGGTTCCCGAGCCTGCTCGCCGGCGACCAATACACGGCAGGCGAGCCGCGCCGGTGGCTGTTGATCGGTCGTGAGGCCGCACTTCCGGACGACCAGGACGCCGCGGGACGCTGGTCAGTCGATCACTTGTTCCTGGACCAGGACGCGGTCCCGACGATCGTCGAGGTCAAGCGCAGCTCTGACACGCGGATCCGCAGGGAGGTCGTCGGTCAGATGCTCGACTACGCAGCCAACGGCGTCGTCTACTGGCCGCTCGAACAACTACGCGAGATCTTCCTCCGCCAGTGCGAGCGCGATACCCGCGACCCGGACGCTGCCGTCGCCGACGTAGCGGGCGACGAGACCGAAGTGGAGGAGTTCTGGGCCCGCGCCGGTGAGAACCTCCGCGCCGGGAAGCTCCGCATGGTGTTCGTCTCCGACGAAATCCCTCGCGAACTGACTCGCGTCGTCGAGTTCCTCAACGGACAAATGAACCCCGCCGAAGTCATCGCGATCGAGGTCAAGCAATACCTCGCCGCCGACGGCACCAAGACGCTAGTACCGCGCGTGATTGGGCAAACCGCGGAAGTTGAAGTGCGCAAAGGTCGCCGCGTAGACCGGCAGGGACGAGCGTGGGACGAGAACAGCGTATTCACCGAGCTTCAGCATAAGCGCGGACCGGAGGAAGCACGCGTCGCACGCGACCTTTACGACTGGACGCTCGCGCGCGGCTGGGCAGCGAGATTCGGCGCCGGCAAACATGACGGATCGTGGACCCCCGTGCTCACCGCGAACGGCCGTCAGCACACCCCGCTCGCGCTCTACACCAACGGTCGGCTCGAGCTGAACTTCAAGTACCTCAAGGCGCGGGCACCGTTTGACAACGACGGCGTCAGAGTCGAACTCCTGCGCCGTCTCAACGAAATCCCCGCCGTCGCACTTGCCTCGGACGCAATCGACAAAACAACCCCAATCCAGCTCGCTCCGCTAGCGGCGAACAACGCCTCACCCGAGCAGCTCAAGCGAGTGCTTGAATGGCTCGAAGCCGAGGCCCACGGGGCCACATAGCCGCGGGGCGAAGAACGGCGAAAGTCCAGCGCGGCTCCGAACCTGGCGCAGTGCCAATGGTGGTCGCCTCGGTCAATGCGAAGAAGCGCCTGGGCGCGGTGGGTGCCCGCGAACGTTTTGGATTGTGGCTCGAGCGTCAGGAGGTGACGCTGGTCGTGGTGCAGGAGGCGTGGCGGGTGGGAGGGCGGGCGCCGCCCCCGCCACCTGGCATGCAATTCCTGGAGGGAGATCCTGAACTCGCGGCGTGGATCCGTGACGGAATCGGTCGGCCGCGCGTCGACCGCCCCGAGGAGTGGTGGCAGACCGTTTTCGTAGGTACCCTCGCCATCCATTCTGTCCACCTCGATCCTTACAGCGCTGCGAGGCGGATTGAGCAGCTCCAGGTCCTCGCCGTGCGCTTACCGACCTGCGACAACATCGTTGTCGGCGACTTCAATCTCGCCCCACGCTTGGTCGACGGCATCTACAGGACCTCGCCGAGCCGGTTCACGTCGGCTGCGGAGCGCCGAGCGTTCGCCGAGCTGCTCGCGGCGCGAGAGCTGGCCGACGCGACGGCTTGCGACCCGCCCGAGTTCACGCTGAGCAGACGGATCCGCGGATCAGAGTCGTCGTTTCGGTGCGACCTCGCGCTCCTGCCGGCAGCATGGACAACCACCAGCGTGATGGCAGCCCACGAGACGCGCACCGGATCGGACGCGTTCACCGATCATTCGGGCATCATCGTACGTGTCGGGCCGATAGCCGATGGACCGAAAGGCCCCGCGGTCGGACAGGCCAACCAAGACCTTCAGCGATCGGCGCCCACCGGCGGCGTGCGCGCGGATCCGATGGCAGCTGCGTCGTTCAAGACCGCGATCGCGCGCCGCGGACCGTCCGCCCCGGCAACCGCGCTCAGGCCATTCATTGAGCGCGTCCTCGCCGAAAGCCCCTCAGACCCATCCATGCGTGGCATCCTTGACTACGGGTGCGGTCGGGGCACGGATGTCGACTACTTCCGCAGTCTCGGAATCGACACGGATGGCTATGACCCGCACGTGCCGTTCGGCTTCGCTGCGTCGCCGAGCGGCCTGCTCATGGTCGTCACCCTCATCTTCGTGCTCAATGTGCTGCCCACCGTGGATGCTCGGCTGGAGGTGCTCCGTCGGGCTGCTGGACGTCTCGCGCCGGACGGCGTGCTAATCGTGGCCACACGATCCTCGGCCGCCGTCCGAAATGAGGCCGCCCGCCGCGGCTGGCGAGCTTGGGGGGATGGGTTCGTCTCCCACGAAGGCCGCGGCACCTTCCAGCACGGCATGGATGCCGAGGAGATCATCGGCTTGGGCGGGATGCTTGGCCTGCGGCCCCAGTGGCCGCTCCCGGGCGTCCGTGATGCGTCGCTGGTCGCACTCACAGGACGACCGCCCCCGACGGGGGGCGCCTGAGAGAACGAACTCGCGTGACGGGGTCGTGAGCAGCGTCTCGGTGACCAATCTCGGACGGGAGCGCTGAGCAGGGCGCGCGGGCCATCGCTTTAGGCGATCACGCGTGGGGCCCAAGGGTCATCTGTAGGGCGCCAATTGTCTAACGCGACTGGTTCCCGCCGATCTCGAACCTCTCCGCGCCGGCGGCCTGGATCCACTCGGCGCCAGCCACGACGGAGTCCGGCTGAGGCTCAAAGAACTCCGGCGCGGGCCCGAAGACCTTCCTCGCTGTTCCAACGATTGCCCGGCCGATCATGTGGTTCGCAAACGCGCCAACCCCGATGCCGAGGCCAAGTGGGATCTGCTTGCTCAACACGAGAACCCCTTGTTTCGTGCCGTACTTCGTGATGAAGCGAGGACCGAGCACCTTGTTCGCCTTGTAGACCGCCGACATAGGGATCACATTGACGATCTGCTTTCCCCAGTACGGGACGGTCCTACCCGCACCCTTGTTCAGTGCCGTGATGGCGGACTCTCCGATGAGGACGGTCTGCACCAGGAGGCGTCGACGTTCGATGTCCTCAGGATGAATGCCGTGGATCTCGGCGAGAGTCAGTGCGTAAAGAACGGACGCCTCCGTGAAAGCGACGACATCGAAGGCCGCAGATGGGAGACCTCCACCGGGGATCGCCCCGGCTGCGCCCATTGCGCCACCCGAAGTCGTGACCGTGGACAGGTAGTACCGCGTGACCCGCTTTGCGAGCTCCGCGGGCGTTTCATCCGGATGCACTCTGCGGAGCCGCTCGAGATTACTGCGCGCCAAAGGGGACTGGAAGGTCAGCGCCTTCGTCAGCGCCTGAGATGCCACTTCCTTGTGATCCATCAGCAGCGTCATCGACGAATCGAACCGCGACCTTAAGCCGACGGCGACTGCGGTCAACGGCACCGCCAAAGACGCTGCGGTTGAGGAAGGTCTAGGTCCACCCATCAGAGCCTGTACCGCGATCCGCCTCGGTGCCGCTTACGTGATGGCGCCCAGTGCTGGTTTCGCGTGAAAGCAGCCGCGGCGTATGCGTGACCCGTATACCCGTCAAGCAGCAGCACGCGCAGCTCAGCGCTGCCCTGCATCCGTTGCCGCGCGGGCATCTTGTTCCCACTGCCGCCAGCCTTGCATTGCGCGCGGAACGCGCGCCTCGTGCTCGCTACTCGTAGGCCCCGCGAACCCGCCATGCGACGCTCGTCAGGGCAGCTACGCGGCCGCGCCGTGAGCGCCCGTCGCCAGCTCCCGCGCCTCCGCCTGCGCCTCCGCAAGCGTTCTGAGCCCCAGCCCGCCAGTCCCGCGTGTCAGGCCGTGCCGCTCCGCGACCCGCTGCACGCGGTCGCACACCAGCGCGCTGCCGCACACGTAGAGCACGCCACCGGTCTTGCCTTGAGAGCGCCACAACGCGTGCAGTTCGAGGATCGCCGCCAGCCGCGCGCTCGACTTACGCGCGAGCTCGACCTCCACCGCCACCGGCGTCCCGCCGATCGACCGGAGCAGGTCGGGGTGGTGGCCGGAGGTTCGCCATCCACTTCGGTCCCGCCAGCGAAGCTCCCCGCGCCAGGCCTCCTCGCCGGCGAGCTCGCGGCAGCCCAGAGCGAGCTGCCCGCGACGGGTTAGCCAGGCGGCGGTCCATCCGCAGGCGCGAACGTGTGCCCACCATGTCGGCGCCGGCGCGCGCGCCGGCGCCACCGGTACCGCCGCCCGCTCGATGCCTTCGCGGGTCGCCATGAGCAACGAACCCTCGCCGTAGCTAGTGCGCTGGCGCGCCAGCCAGCCAGAACGCTCGAGCCGGCGCGCATGATCCTCGGCCGTCGGTTCTGACCAACCCATTGCTATGCGCCACGCCTCGAGCGGAGTCGGACCGACTCGTCCCAGCCACACCAGGCCGGCCAGGCTTGCTGGTCCTGGCCGCACCGCCCGGCTCATTTCGCCAGTGCCGCCTCATCCGCACGATCACCGCTTAATCCTCCACGACTTACCAGTCTCGAGTCTTGGAAATTCCCTCCCCACGACCCAGCTGTCACTGCCCCTGCCGTCCTGTCGCAGCTGCTCCTGAGCAGTCAAGTCGGATGTTGTGGTGTGACGGGTAGAGCTCGTCGGCGAGTGTGGCGGCTCAGACCGGGATGAGGGTGCTCACCTCCTCGTTGCCTGGTGCGGGGAGGGAATACGCGTGTGTTGGCGTGAGACCGAGACCGAGGGGCGAGCCCCTGGGCGAGCCCTGAGGGCGAGGGCGAGCGCCGACACGCGCGTGCGCGCCTGGATTTGGGGGGTGCTATCGGTCGCGTGCGTCTGTCCGAGGGCCGCAGAACGGCTCGGGACGCGCCGCGGTTCGCGGCTGCGGTCCTGGATCGGGGCCAGATGGCCCGATCGCGGTTCAGGCGGCGGTGAGACCGGGTACCTCCTGCTCGACCTGGGCCCGCTCGGGCTGGGTGGGCTCGGCCAGGATCAGCGCCATCGACTCGACCGACAGGTAGCGGCGCTGCACCAGCCACTCGTCGTTCTGTTCTGAGAGCAGCGCACCGACCAAGCGGATCACGGCGGCGTCGTTGGGGAAGATCCCGACGACGTCGGTCCGGCGTCCGATCTCCTTGTTGACCCGCTCCAACGGATTCGTGGACCGCAGCTTGGTCCAGTGCTCGGGCGGCAGCCGGTAGAAGGCGAGCAGGTCCTCCTCGGCCGCCTCGAGCAGCGCGCACACCTTCGGCGCCACGTCCTTGAGCCGTTCGAGTACGTGCGTGACCCTGTCCTTGGCCTGCTCGTATCCCTCGGCGTTGAAGATCTCCCTGAGCGCTGCGGCGACGAGCCCGCGCTGATCGCGGCGGCAGTGCATGACCATGTCGCGCGTGAAGTGGACCGTGCAGCGTTGCCATGGGCAGCCGAGCACGCGGGCGATCGCGCCCTTGAGCCCCTCGTGCTGATCGGACACAGCCAGCCGCACACCGTCGAGCCCGCGCTGCTTAAGCGAGCGCAAGAACTCTGTCCAGAACGCGCCCGACTCGACCTCGCCGACATCCAGGCCGATCACTTCGCGCACGCCGGACTCGTGCACCGCGTAGGCGACGACGACTGCCTTGGACACGACGCGGCCGTGATCTCTGACCTTGACCTGTTTGGCGTCTAACCACAGGTAGGGGTAGGCGCCCTCAAGCGGTCGCTGGCGGAACAGCTCGACCTGCTCGTCCAACGCCCGGCAGAGCGCCGAGACCCGGTCCTTGGTCATCCCGTCGATCCCCAGCTGCTCAACGAGGCGGTCGACCTTCCGGGTCGAGACGCCGTTCACGTACGCCTCCAACACGACCGCGATGATCGCCTGCTCCGAGCGCCGGCGCGGCTCCAGGAAGCTCGGGAAGTACGAGCTGCCCGAGCGTTTCTTCGGGATCAGCAACTCGATCTCCCCGACCCTGGTCTCCCACGCCCGCGGCCGATACCCGTTTCGATGTCTTGGCCTCAACCGGTCAGTGCACCACCCCTGACGTTCCGCACATCGTCTCATCCCCGGGCGCTGTCGAGCGAAGGCCGTAGGCCGAAGCGAGATCAGCGCTCGGACGCGCCCGTGTGGAGGGGGTCGATCAGCTCGGTGAGTTTCTCGGCGGGGGTCCGGAAGCCGAGCGTCTGGCGGGGTCGGCCGTTGAGCTTGCGGGCGACGTCGTCGAGTTCTGCTTGGGTCACCCCGGCGAGGCTCCTGCCTTTCGGGAAGTACTGGCGAAGGAGGCCGTTCGTGTTCTCGTTGGACCCTCGCTGCCAGGGACTCCGGGGATCGCAGAAGTAGACCTCGACGCCGGTCTGGACGCTGAACCGCCGGTGCTCTGCCATTTCCTTGCCCTGGTCCCAGGTGAGCGAGCGGCGAAGCTGGACGGGCAGCGTGAGGATGCTCGCCTTGAGTGCTTCGCAGACCGGCTCGGCGTTGGTTCCATCGGGCAGCGCGACGAGCTGGCAATAGCGGGTCAGGCGCTCGACCAGGGTCGCGATCGCCGAGTCACGATTGCCCATCAGCAAGTCACCCTCCCAGTGCCCGGGAACGGCTCGGTCGGAAACCTCCGGCGGACGCTCGGAGATCCTCACCATCCCGGCGATGCAGCCGGGACCCTGCCCGCGGTTCGAGTGCGCCCGCGCGAAGCGCTTCTGACGCCTGGTCCTGAGATGCCGGGTGAGCTCGAGCCGCAGCGATCCACGCGCCTGGACGTAGAGCGCGCGGTAGATCGTCTCGTGCGAGACCTGCATCTCCTCATTGTCGGGGTAAGAGAGCCGCAGCCAGCCCGAGATCTGCTGCGGAGAGTGATCCTGCCCCAGCCGCTCGATCACAAGCTCACGCAGCTCGCCACACAGCTCGAGCTTCGTCGCTCGCGGGCGGCGCGCCCGATCCCACGCGACCCGCTCGGCCGCGTGCGCGCGATAGCGCCCACGACCACCGCAACGATCGATCTCGCGGGAGACCGTGGTGTGGGGACGGCCCAGGGAACGACCGATCGCGCGGGCCGATTCTCCCCGAGCTATCCCGCGCGAGATCTCCTCACGCTCAGCCAGCGTCAGGCACCGCTCAGCCCGACGACGGGGCCGCGGCCGGATCCCTCCCACCCTCTGCAGGTACTTACTCACCGTCCGCTTCGGCACCCCGAGCCGCCGACCGATCTCGGCCTCGCTCACCCCCTCCGCTCGCAACACCCAGATCGCGTCCTTCGCAGCCTCGGCCAGATAGTGACCCCTCGGCATCTCCACACCTCACCTCGTTGGTCAGCGAAATCGCTGACTCTGTCGGGTGGTGCGGCGACAGCTTGAGACCGCCTGTGTCAGCCGGGTCTCCGGCACGACCTCGCCAAGCCCAGCACCAACCTCCGCGCTGATCTCGGCTTCCATCAGCTCGCGGGCGACGATCGCGACCGCCTCCCTCACGAAATCCTCAAGCCGCCCGTCGCGGACCTGCGCGACGACATCGGCAACCGTCGTCATGCTCTGACCATCGGCCATCGTGGTGTCTCCTTCACGTCGACTGCGGTAACAGCCGACGAGTTCGGCGCCGCGATGGCCGACCCTCGCGGGCCTCGACCTACACGACGTCCGTTACACCACTTCTACCGACACGACCTCCTGAGCAACTGCTCGCTACTCGCCGCCGCCCCCGTGTTCCCCTTAGAGTCCCTCCCCTGGACGCAGACTATCCGAACACGTAGTGGGCGGGTAGTCTGCGTCCAGGGGTAAGCCGGATCCCAGGCAGGACGGGGCGGCGGCGACATACCGATTCCCTGGAGCTTTGCCTGTAGCTCGGCCTGTAGCTGTGGAGCGCCGCGGCCGGCTTGTCGCCAGGGGTGGTGAGAGCCGTCATGACGCACGGCGTTCAAAACGATTCGTCGCTCGCGAACGGCAGATACCGAAGGCGACCGTCGATTCGCGTGGTGATCTGTCCGAGCCGTCCCTGGCGGTTCTTACGCACGATGATGTCCATCTCTCCGGGCCGCTCGGAGTCGTGGTCGTAGTAGTCGTCGCGGTAGAGCATCAGCACGCAGTCGGCGTCGGCCTCGATCTGCCCGGACTCGCGCAGGTCGGAGAGCAGCGGGCGTTTGTCAGGGCGCTGCTCGACCGCGCGCGAGAGCTGGGCCACGGCGATCACCGGGCATTTCATCTCGCGGGCCAGACGCTTGAGTCCGCGGCTGAACTCGGAAACGTCTTCTACTCGGTTGCCGGACGGGTGCTCGGCCCGCATCAGCTGCAGGTAGTCGACGACGATCAGGCGGGGACTGTCGTAGCGCACGGCCATCTGCCGGGCCTGTGCGCGGAGCTGGAACAGCGAGAGGTCGCCGTCATCGAGGAGGTGAAACGGGACGCCGGCGGTGTCGGCGGCGCCTTTCAGCAGGGCCGGCCAGTCATCGGGCCTGACCCGACCGAGGTGAAGCCGCTCGGGATCGACGCCCGACTCGGCGGCCAGGTGGCGTTGGGCGGTCTCGGATTCGCTCATCTCCAGCGACGCGAACAGGACCCGCTGGTGCTCCCGGGTCGCGACGTGGCGGGCGAGCTGTAGCGCGAGCAGACTCTTGCCCATCGCCGGCCGCGCGGCGAGCACGTAGAGCCGCCCGTCTTGCAGGCCGCCAAGCAGCTCGTCGAGTTCGCGCAGCCCGGTGGCTAGGCCGGGAATATCGCGGCGGAGTTGGGCAGCGGCCTCCAGGCGGTCGACCTCGTCGGCGACGGCCTGCTCGAGCAGCCGCTGTCGCGCGAGCACGTCGTGTCCGCGCAGCGCGAAGATCAGCCGCTCGGCCTCCTCGATCAGTTCGTCTCCGCCCAGCCGACGCTCTGCCACCTGCGCCTGGATCTCGTACGTGGTGCGCAGCAGCGCCCGCAGCAGCGCGTTGTCGCGGACGATGCGCCCGTACTCGCGGGCGTGCCGCGCCGCCGGGACCCACCCGGCGAGCTCGTCGATAGTCGCGGGCCCGCCGATCTGCTCGAGCTGGCCATTCTCGCGGAGCGTCTCGGCGATCGTGAGGTGGTCGATCTGTCGGCCGAGATCATGGAGCCGGAGCATCGCCGCGAACACGGCGCCGTGTTGCTCGCGGTAGAAGTGCTCCGGGCGGAGGTGCTCGTCGGCCAGGAGTCCGTACAGGTGCCGCTCGTCGAGCAGGACGGCGCCGAGCACCGATTTCTCGGCCTCGAGGTTATGCGGCGGGACCGCGAGGGGTGCGGCCTGGTGGCCGTTGGGGGATCGGGCGCTCATGCGGCGGGCTCCTTTGCGTGCTCGTGCGCTTGCGCGACCAGCTCCTTCCACAGCTCGGCGTAGCGGCGGTCGACGTACTCGAAGGGCTGCTCGCACAGCGAGCTCCACTTGATCCGCTCGACGAAGCGGACGAGCAGCGGGCTGTGCTCGGCGAGCTCGCCAAGAGCCAGGTCGCGGCCGTCTCGACCGTGGCGCTGGATCGCGCGCTGCAGTGCCTGTCGGGCCTCGACCCACGCTGGCGCCGGCGGACGTCCGGGGAGAGACGAGATCCTGGGCGCCCCGTGGCGCAACCGGCGGGCGTAGGCGCGGGCGATCAGTTGGTCTGCCACCTTGGCGAAGCCGGGCATGCTGAGCGCCTGGGAGCCGAGGATCTCGTCGCTGACCATGTACGCAAGCGCCGTCTCGAGCCGCTCGCGCGGGTGACGGCTGAGCAGGCGCGTGCCGGCCGTGAGCCACTGGCCGCGGTGCGCGGCGAAGTCGTGGCGGGGGCTGTCACCGAGGATCGGCTCCCACGCCGACAGAAGCAGCTCGCAGAGCTCCTCCGGCGAATCAGATAGCTCCGGCCCCCCGCCGTGTTCTACGCGCAGCGCACTACGAGAGGGAGGAATTCTTTCTAGCCCTTCTTCTACTCCGCCTTCTCCCGCCCGCGCGATAGAGGGCGGCGCAGCGGTAATGCCGGTGGCGGTTTTTCCGCCGGCCCAGTTTCCATGCTCCGGGCTGCCGGTACCGTTCCATGCCGCTGCCGGTACCACAGCGCCGCCCTGCTCGTACTCCTGCGCCGGGCTGGCAGTACCGTTTCGCCGGGTCCCCGGTGTCGAACCGCCGCCCTGATCTGCGGCGCTCGGCGCCTCGCGAATCGTGTACACGCTAGCCAGGTGCCGTCCGCCGTTTGCTGCACGCCGGCGCGTGATCTCGAGTAGGCCGGCCCGCTCGAGCACGTGGTTGCAGTCATCGACGCGGTCCACGGTCACCCCGGAGCGCGTCGCGATGTCCGCCCGCATCACCTCGGCGGCGAGGCCGCCGTGCTCCATTCGCTGTTCGGTGCAGAACTCGAGCAGCACCACGACCAGGCCGAGGTCGCGAAGTAGGTGCCCGCCGCGACGTGGCGTCGCGAGCTGTTCAGCCATTGCCACGGTCAGCGCGATCCACGGCTCGTCCTGAATGAGCAGATGAAGAAGACTGATCACCGCGCCTGTCGCGCGATCGTTACGCCGCTCGTAGCGGATCACGTCGGCGGATTCGAGCGCGTCCAGCAGCAGCTTGACGCTGCGCTTGCTCATCTGGCCGCGTTCGGCGAGCGTCTCGTAGGTGATGCGCACGACGCGGTGTTCACCCATGTGGCGCTGCTCGTTGGCGAGCTGGCACAACAGCGCGTAGAAGCCGATCGCTCGCAGTCGCCTCGGTCCGCTCGTACCGCCGCGGATTGCGTGCACCGCGTGCAGGCGCACCTGAAAGAACGGCAGTGTCCGACGGTCCTGGATCGTCACCGATGGGCTCGACTGCGACGCTGCCGTGCGGATGATCGCGGTGCTCCCCGCGGCCGTGCCAGTCATCTGGGCGTCACCCCGGCTCCGGGTGTGCCACGTGGCACACCTCGAATCATTGTTGGCCACCTGGACCGTCGAGCAGGCGCATGAGTCTCTCCGCGCCAGGCAGATCGATAGTGATCCGGTATCCGCCACGGTAGGGGCTGGCGCTTGCCTCCGATCCCGTCGCTCTGGTAATCGCGTCCTGGAGCTCGACCGCCGCCGCGCTGTGGTCCGGGTGTGGCTCCTCGCCCCCCTTTCGCCTAGGGGCGGTCGTCGCGATCTCCGCTTCGAGGCGCCGGACTGACCAGCCGTCCTTGGCGGCTTGCCGAGCCAGCGCACGCCGGCGCTGGTGGTCGGGCTCGGATAACAGGACCTTCCCGTGACCCTTCGTAAGCGTTCGCCGGTCAATCAGCCCCACGGCTTCATCGGGAAGCTCGAGCAGCCGAACCGAATGGACGAGATCGGTGCGACTTCGTCCGAGTCGCTTCGCGAGCACCCCCGCGGTGACCTTGAGGTCCTCGAGGAGCGTCGCGATCGTACGCGCCTCTTCGATCGGCGTGAGGTCCTGGCGGACGACGTTTTCGATCAGGGCGAGCTCGAGCGCCTGACATCCGTCAACTCCGTCCTCGATCAGCGCGGGAATCGTCGCGCGGCCCGCGATCCCGGCGGCACGCCACCGACGCTCGCCCGCAATAAGCTCGTAGCCTCCATCGTCGCGTCGCCGGACAATCACGGGCTGCAGCACTCCACGCTCGCTGATTGATTCAGCGAGCGAGCAGAGCGAGTCCTGGTCCAAGCGCTTGCGAGGCTGCTCAGGATTCGGCCGGATGTGTTCCAGTGGGATCTCCTGGAGTCGGTTGTTGGTCGCCTGGGCCTCGGCCACGCCCGGTCCGGCGATCGGGTCGTCGATGCTCAGCTCACGGCGCGCGCCCACTCTCATGTCCGCACTCCGGTCGCGAGCTGCTCGACGAGCTGCGCGTAGCCGATCGAAGCTGAACTGTCCGGGTCGCCGACGACGAGCGGAACGCGAGTTACCGCCGCCCGCGCGATCGCCGCCGAACGTGCCCTCACTCGGGCGATCGGTACGAGCTCCGAATCGATCAGCCCCTGCTCGATCGCCTTGCTGCTGATCCTGCCGGGCTGCCACCGTGTGAGTACCACCATCAGATCCGGCGCTGCCGTCGCGAACCGCTCGGATAGTCGTCTGATCGTTTCCCGGAGCTGGGTTACGCCATGAAGCGACGCCTCGTCTTCGGCGCTGACAGGCGCAAGCACCTGCTGAGCGCAGGCGAGCGCGTTGACTGTCAGTAGGCCGAGGTTCGGTGGGGTGTCGATCACGATCGCGTCGTAGCTGTCGCGAACGGATTCGAGTGCGCCAAGGAGGAATCGCTCGCGGCCGATCTCGCCTACCAGCGCCATCTCCACGCCCGCGAGTTGTGGCGCGCCCGGTACGACGTCCACTCCGTACACGCCGGCGACGATGGAGTCCCGCACATCGGCTCGGCCGGCTAGGACGTCGACGAGGTTCACGCCGAGTGAGTTGGCCTCGATCCCGAGTTGGCGGGTGAGGGCGAACTGGGGGTCGGTGTCGACTGCGAGCACCCGTCGTCTGTCACGCGCGAGCAGGATGCCGACGTTGATCGCGGTCGTGGTCTTGCCGACCCCGCCTTTTTGGTTGGCAACGACCGTAATGGTCACACCGACTCCTTCTCGCTCATCGGCAGCACGATTCGCGCGGAGCGCGCGCGGGATGGATGGCGTGGTCGCGAGGACGTACCGACCAGTTGATTCCGTTGTTCGAAAGCCATCGCCAGCTCCGCTGACTGGAGCTCGCGATGACTCTCGCGTGGGATGCATCCGGGCCAGCCCCCGGGTCGCGTGCGGTTGGGCCCCGGGTTAGACTCCCGCCCCTTCGTTCTACGCGGCGCTGGAAGGCGCCTATGTCTCCGGAAGACCGGGCGGCGGGCCCGGTCTTTCTCTTTGCTGGGTGGGCCGGCGGAGGACCTCGGGCCGCCGGTCGGATCCGCTCTGCGGTGTGCCACGTGGCACACCCCACCGAATCGGTGACCGGCGCATGGCGTCGGCTCCTGGATTGTGGCGTCCTCATGGCACTACCTCGTCGAATGGCTGCGTGGCCCGCGTGCCCGAGATGACGACGCGACGATCCTCGGTTGTCCAGATGACGGTGCCCTCGATCGCTGGCTGGCCCGCAAACCTTCCGTAGCGCCCCCACATCGGCGCCTCGAGCGCGTACGTGAGCTCGGCACGTCCGGTCCACCGTTCGACATCTACGAGTTCGTCGCCCGTCAGCCGGGACAGCGTGATCCTCCCGACCTCGCCACCTGCTCCGGCCCTGCCATGGAACGGGACAACGGCGATCGTTGCGCCACGGCGCTCCAGTTCAGCCCACACCGCGTCCGGGCCTGCCAGCTCGTATCGAGCTGGGAGCAGCCTCGCGGTGTGCGCGGTCGTGGCGACGCGGCCGGATGGGGTGAGGCACGTCTCGCCAGGCTCAGCGTTGCACTTCGGACACGGCCGCTCACGCCATCCGCGCGCGTAGTGCAGATGCGCCGACAGATCTCGTCGACGCCTCGGGTACCTAAATAGGCGACAGCGTGCCCCTGGCGCCGCGTAACAGTGGGGGCACCACTCCTCGAGCCACGCCGCCCGGTCACTCATCGGGACCTCCCACGACGCCGCGCGCACCGCGCTTCACGGACGGCCTGAGGGACCCTTCTGACTCTCGTGCCCCCCAGGTGCCCCCTAAGGGCCCTCCAACACGGTCCCGCTTGGCCTGCCGGATGTCGCAAAAAGTGCCCGATATGCAGGGCTTCTTCGCGAGTGGGCGATCCAGGACTCGAACCTGGGACCTCTTCCTTATCAGAGAAGCGCTCTAACCGACTGAGCTAATCGCCCGAGTGGCCAGATTCTAACCCGGCCTCGAGGACGAGAGTCCGAGTGTCAGGTGCAATCTCGAAGACGGGTTATCCATTTGAGTCAGGTAGGCTCGGTGGGTGCCTGTAGCCGGCCGCGACTATCCGGGCTCGTACGGGGAGCTGTTGGCGTGGTTTCCCGACGATGAGGCGTGCTTGGACTACCTGGAGTGGCTGCGCTGGCCGGACGGGTTCCGCTGCCCGCGGTGTGTGAGCCGGTCGGGGTGGCGGCTGAGCAGCAGGCGCTCCTGACCGACCCCATCACCTACCGCAGCCTCATCGTCAACCCGCGCCCGACCGGCCGCCGACACCAGCTGCCAAGCGGCCCCGGCCCGCCAGGCCGGCCCTCGGCAGTCCACCGTCCGTGGCGCCATGCGCAACAACCTGAACCAAGTAGATAACCCATTCTCGAAGTTGCGGATCCCGCGGAATCGGGTTCCGGTGCGCGAGGGTCAGCCCGCCACGGCGCGGACGCGGAGCCGGCGGGCGACGTCGAGCGCGTCGTCGAGCGACTCGAAGCTGATCTGCACGCGATAGCCGGCGGCCTTGGTGGGCGCGACGTCGACCTCGCGGCCGAGGGCAGCGGTCAGGGCGTCAGCGATCAGCTCGATCGCGGCGACCTGGTCGGGATGAAGGGCCGGCCGGGGTCGAGGCCGGCGACGGCGGCCCGCAGGCGAGGCGGCGGCGCGGGCGCGCGACTCGAGTTCGCGGACCGACCAGCGGTGGCGGGCCGCGTCGCGAGCGAGCGAGCGCCGGATCCCGTGGTCGTCGGCGAGCAACAGGGCGCGGCCGTGGCCCTCGGTGAGGTGGCCGCGCTCGATCAGCGCGAGCGCCTCGTCGGGCAGGTCGAGGAGGCGGATCAGGTTGGAGACGGCGGCGCGGCTGCGGCCCACGCGGAGGCCGACGTCCTCGCGGGTGAGCCCGAGCTCCTCGACGAGCGCGGCACAGGCGCGGGCCTCCTCGACCGGATTGAGGTCCTCGCGGGCCATGTTCTCGACCAGCGCCACCTCGAGCGAAGCCGCGTTGTCGTGCCGGCGGACGATGGCCGGGATCGACTCGAGCTCGGCCAGGCGGGAGGCGCGCCAGCGGCGCTCGCCCGCGACCAGCTCATAGCGGCCGTTGGCCTGCGGCCGCACCAGTACCGGCTGCAGCACACCCTGGGCGCGGATCGAGCCGGCGAGGGCCACCAGCGACTCCTCGTCGAACGAGCGCCGCGGCTGGTTGGGACTTGGGTCGATCATGTCGACCGGTATCGGGCGCAGCTCCTGGAGCTCGTCCCGGGGCGCCACGGACAGGATCGCGGCGAGGCCACGGCCCATCCCCTTAGGTCGGTCAGCCACGGGCGGCCACCTCCTTGGCCAGCTCGAAGTACGCGTCGGCGCCGGCGCAATGGGGATCGTGGTGAATGACCGGCTTGCCGAAGCTGGGAGCTTCGCCGATCCGGACGTTGCGCGGGATCACGGTATCGAACACCAGTTCGGGGAAGTGCTCGCGGACCTCGCGCTCGACGTCCTGGGCCAGGCGGGTGCGGCCGTCGTGCATGGTCAGCAGCATCCCGGCCACAGTAAGCCATGGATTGAGCTCGCGCTGTACGAGCGACAGGGTGTCGAGCAGGCCGGCGAGCCCTTCGAGCGCGAAGTACTCGGCCTGGACGGGGACGATCACCCGATCGGCGGCGACCAGCGCGTTCACGGTCAACGGACCGAGCGACGGCGGGCAGTCGAGCAGGACGAACGCGTAGCGCTCCCGCACGCCGGCGAGCGCCTCGCGCAGGCGGGTCTCCGAGCCGGCGATCCGCGGCAACTCCACGTTGGCCCCCGCCAGGTCAGGACCGGCGGGGACGACCGAGAGGCGCTCGATGCCGGTGGGGCGGACCACGTCCTCGACCCTGGCCGAGCCGACCAGCACGTCGTAGATCGTCTCCGGATCGTCCTTGCTCAGGCCGAGTCCGATCGTCGCGTTGGCCTGCGGATCGATGTCGACGAGCAGTGCCTCGTACCCGGCCTCGGCCACGCACGCGGCCAAGTTGACCGCCGTGGTCGTCTTGCCCACTCCGCCCTTCTGATTGGCGATTGCGTACACGGTCCCCATGTCGGTCGGACGCTAGCGCCGCGCGCGGTCAGATCGACGGCTTGCGGCCGGGTCAGCGCCCCCCGAGCGGCCGCTTCAGAGCCACGCCGGGCCGGCGCGGAAACCCTGAAGGTGTCTGCGTAACCTTCGACATGAGGTGTAGATGCCGGCTTTGGGCGCTCGAATAGGGCTGCACGGGCCGGATTTCTAGAGGCTCTAGCCCAAGCTCGGCAGCGGCCCGAGCGCCCGCGGCCTCGGCGGCTGCATCGCGCCGGCCCCGCCACACGACGAGCACTCCGCCCACCACAAGCAGCGGGCCGGCGTACTCCACGACCACCTCGAGCGGCCCGAGCGCACGCGCCGTCACGACGTCACACGACTCGAGTCCCTCTGGCCACGACTCGGCACGAGCGTGGACCACGCGCGCATTCGCGGCAGCGCACGCCACGATCGCGCGCTCCAGGAACGCGCACTTGCGGCCGGCGCTCTCCACCAGGGCCACGCTGACCTCGGCACGCGCGATCGCCAGCGGGAGGCCGGGAACGCCGGCGCCGCTGCCGAGATCCGCCAGGGTTCCGGCGGCACGGACCGCATCGAGCTCGAGGGCAACGAGCGAGTCGGCAAGGTGATCGTCGAGCACCTTGCGGGGATCTCGCACCGCGGTCGGGGCCAACGGGTCCTCCACGAGCAGGCGGTGAAGCGTGCGCAGCTGCGCGATCGCACCCTCGGGCAACTCAAACCGCTTCGCCAGGGCGTCGAAAGAGGCCTCGAGGTCGCCGGACCCGCGCCGTCGCGCCAGCACCATCGGGTCAGCCGACGCTTTCCAGCCGATCGCGCTCGCGGGCGATATAGGCCGCATATCGAGTGCACATCGCCTCGAACCGCTCGGCGGCATAGCCGTCGACCGCGGCGTCGATCCTGCCCTCGAGCAGCGGGAGGACATCGCACACGAGCGCGGTCCCGCGGGCCATCCACTGGTAGTAGGAGCGTCCGCCGTGGTGATACGGCCCGTAGAGCCGGGTCTCTGGAAACCGCTCCATCAACCAGGTGAACAGGGCCTCGTGGCGCACGTGCATGCGGACCGTGACCTGCGGTTGCTTGCCGTCGCCGCCGAACGAGGCCTCGCCGATCATCAGCCCGACGAGCAGGCCGTGCTCGAACTCGGAGAGCTGCGTCACGCCGTATGTTCTACACGCGCGGGCGGTTGTTTCACCGCGCAAAACATCGTGAAACCGTCGGGGCGCGACCCGTCAGTGCACGAGCGGCGCCACCACGAGCCGCCGATCGGGCTCCTCGCCCTCGCTGTACGTCTCGACGTCGTGGCGGGTCTTCAGGTGCTCGTGGACGACCTTGCGCTCGAGCGCGGTCATGGCCTCCAGCGTGACCGGCCGGCGGTCGTGGACGGCGGCTTCGGCGGCCTGGTCGGCCGCGGCGCGGAGCGCCACCTCGCGGCGCTCGCGATAGCCGGCGGCGTCGACGACCACGCGTTTGCGGGTGGTGGCGCCGCGGCAGGCCACGCGATAGGCGATGTGTTGGATCGCGTCGATCATCTGGCCGTGCCGGCCGATGAGCAGCCCGAGGTCTTCGCCCTCCAACTGCGCGCGCACCTCCTCGGCGTCCTCCTCGACGTGGATGCTCGCATCGATGCCGATGGCGTTCACGATCTGCTCGAGCAGCTCCTGCACGCGTGAGCCGGCCATGGTGATCTCGGTGCTCACCGCCTACCTCCTGCGCCCTGATCGTTTCTTCTTCTTGCGGGGCGGGGGTGGAGGCGCCGCGCCCGGCTTACGGGGTCGGCTGCCGGCGCCGACCGCGGCCGGCTCGGGCTCGGGCTTCAGCCGGCCGCGCAAGAGCCCACCCAGGCCACCGCCGCCCGAGCCGTTCGGCCCGCCGTTGTCGGGCGGTCCGCCTCCGCCACCGTCCGAACCGCCGCGCCCCCCTCCACCGGAGGGAGGGCCGCCCCCTCCGTCACCGCCGTCCCCTGGACCGGTGACGGGCGGCGTGGGAGGCCCGATCATCCTCCTGACGGTGTATTGCTGACCCATCGTCCACAGGTTGGTGGTGATCCAGTAGACGAGCAGACCGGCCGGGAAGTTGATGACGATGACCACGAAGAACAGGGGCAGCAGCAGCATCAACTGCCGCTGGGTCTTGTCCATCATCGGGCTCGACATCATCAGGCTCGAGGCGAGCTGAGACCCGACGTAGAGCAGGAGCAAGACGACCAGGACGACGCCGGTCGCCTTGTCGGTCAGGTCCGGGATGAACAGGAAGCCCGCGCCGTTGTTGGGGCCGCAGGGCGTCGTATGCGCGCTCGCCGCCTGCAGCGAGATGTGGTGCGCCGCCGCGTACTTCGCCTGGTAGGCCGCCTGCGTGTCTGGGCAGATGTTCTTGCGCAGGTCCTGGCGCAGCATGTAGAAGAGCGAGATGAAGACCGGCAGCTGGGCCACGAGCGGCAGGCAGGACCCGAGCGGATTGATCTCGTTCTCCTTGTAGAACTTCATCATCTCCTGCTGCTGGCGCTGCTTGTCGTCCTTGTACTTCCTCTGGATCTCCTTCATCTGCGGCTGCATCCGCTGCATCTTCTGCATCGAGTGGAACTGCTTGACGGTCAGCGGCACGAGGATCGCGCGCATGACGACGGTGAGCAGAACGATCGAGAAACCCCAGGAGATCCCCACGCTGTTGTGGAAGAACTTGAGGACCGCCTCGAAGACATCGATCAGCGGCTGGAAGATGTTGGCTGAGACGAACATGATCAGGCGCTGGGAGCGGCGGCGCGGGGCTTGAACAGCCGCTGGTCCTCGACGGGATCAAATCCCCCGTGACTCCAGGGGTTGCATCTGAGCAGCCGCCAGCCGGCCAGGACAAGCCCTCGGAGTATGCCGAATCTTCTGATCGCCTGCGCGGCATATTCCGAGCACGAGGGGTAGTACTTGCAGCGCTGCCCGACCAGCGGCGAGACGACCCGCTGATAGAGACGGATCGGCAGGATCGCCAGCCACCGGAGCAGGCTCATCGCGAGCCCTCGGACTCGGCTACCCGGCCGACCAGTTCGCCCAGCGCGCGCCGGATCCCGGCCAGACCCTCACGCTCAGCTAGAGCGTTTGCTTCGTGCCGCGCGACCACGACCGCGTCGGTGCCTGCGGGCAATCGCTCACCTTCGAAATCGAACGCCTCGCGCAGCAGTCGCTTCACGCGGTTGCGCTGTACGGCGCCACCGACCTTCCGAGACACCGACAACCCCAGCCGAGGCGGGCCGGCATCGGCTCCCTCGCCGCGCGGGAACACGTAGAGGACGAGCTCGCGCCCGGCATGCGACCGCCCGTTGCGGAACACCCGGTCGAAATCAGCGCTGCGCGACAGTCTCACCCGCCCGGCCCGCGGACGAGCCCCCGGGACGCCCACCATCACACCGTCAGGCGCTTGCGACCCTTGGCGCGGCGGCGCTTCAGCGTGATGCGACCGGCGCGAGTTCGCATGCGGGCACGAAAGCCGTGCGTACGGGCGCGCTTGCGCTTCTTCGGCTGGTAGGTGCGTTTCATGGCTCACGGGCCCGGAGAGCGGGACTTCAGCCAGTATACGCAGCGCCGATTCGGCCACCTCCCAATCGCCCGACGAGCGGCCCTGGGCGCACCCCAAAAACCCGTCCAGCAGAGGGAAATTGACGGCGCCGCGCTTTTTCCCGCGCTTTGCGTCAAGGCCCACCGAAGCGCCGATCCCTGCCGGGCGCCGCTGGTATATTCGCCAGCCCTGGGCGCGTCGTTCTCGCCCTCCCTCGCCCATCACCTCGCCTTAGTCCCGCAAGGGGTTGCTTGTCGCTGTCCGCGCATGTTGAGCCCACCGCTGCCTGGCGCGAGCTCCGTGCGGAGCTCCGGCGAGCAGTAGGCGAGTCGACGTTCGAGATCTGGCTCGAGCCGCTCGAGTTGGTGGCGCTCCGCGACGGCAAGCTGTTCATCGACGCGCCCCGAGCCACCCGGGGGTGGCTCGCCGAGCGCTTCGGGCGCCTCCTCGAGACTTGCGCCCACAACGCGTTCGGTCCGGACATCGAGCTCGACCTCGGAAACCACGGGGTCGACAGGCCAGACGGGGCCACGACCCGTCCCGCCGAGTCCGAGTCCTTGTCCCTCGACGCCGGCGCCCTGAACCCCCGCTACAGCTTCAACCAGTTCATCATCGGGGACGGCAACCGCCTGGCCCACGCCGCCGCGCTGGCCGTTGCCGAGCTTCCCGGCCAGGCGTACAACCCGCTGTTCCTCCACGCCCCGCCCGGCCTCGGCAAAACGCACCTGCTACATGCCATCGGGAACTACGTCAAGGCATTCGGCGGCGGTGCCCGGGTCCGCTACACGACGGTCGAGGCGTTCACCAACCAGTTCATCCGCGCCCTGGGGTCCCGCTCGCTGGATCGCTTCAAGCAGGCCTACCGCGACGCCGACGTGCTCCTGATCGACGACGTCCAGTTCCTGGCCAGCAAGGCCAAGACCGAGGAGGAGTTCTTCCACACGTTCAACGCCGTGTACGAGACCGGGCGGCAGCTTGTGCTCACCTGCGACCGCCTTCCGCGCCAGCTCGTCTCGGTCGAGGAGCGTCTCAGAGAGCGCTTCGAGTCCGGGCTGGTGGCGACGATGCGCCCGCCCGACTTCGCCACCCGAGTGGCCATCCTGCGCAAACGGGCCGCGATCGATCACGTGTACATCGAGGACCAATCCGTCCTTGAGCTGATCGCCGACCGGATCACCGACAACGTCCGCCAACTCGAAGGCGCGCTGATCCGGGTCGTCGCTTACCACTCGCTGACGCAGCTGCCGATCGACGTCCGCCTGGCCGAGACCGTCCTAGAGGAGATCCACCCCCGGCCACGACACGACGCCGTCTCGGTGGCGGACATCCAGACCGCCGTCGCCCTTCACTACGGCGTGACCGTGGCCGAGCTCACCTCACCGAGCCGGGCTGCTCGCGTGAGCTGGCCCCGGCAGCTGGCGATCCATCTGGCTCGCGACCTGACGGGTTCCGCTCTGCAAGCGATCGGCGAGGCCTTCGGGGGCCGTAATCACGCCACCGTGCTCCACGCCTGCAAGCGAGTGGAGGAGCGTGTGAACAACGATCAACACGCCGCCCAAGAACTCCACGAGCTGACCGCAACCCTCTCCCGCACATCGTGACGACCGCCGCTGTTGACAGACTTGTCTGTTCCCCGCGTGCGCCAGTAATCCCGCTCGATGCGGCCAATCGAGCGGTTTTCAACATCCATTGACGACCCTATGACTTCTACATCCAACCTGAGGTGTTCATCGTGAAGATCTCCCTGGAGCGCGAGGCCCTGCTCCGCCAACTTCAGACCGTGAGCCGAGTGGCCTCCACGCGCAGTGCGATCCAGGCGCTCTCGGGAGTCCAGCTCGCCGCGTCCTCAAGCGGTTGCGAGCTCTTGGCCACCGACATGGACGTGGGACTGCGGGTTCCGGTTGAGGCCGAGGTGGTTCGCGAAGGCGTAGTCGTCCTCCCCGCACGCCTCCTGCTCGACGTCGTCCGGCTTCTCCCCGCTGCCCAGATCTCCCTCGAGCTACGTCCGCAAGAGCAGGACGTCGAGCTCGTGTCCGGCAACGCCACGTTCCACATCCGCACGCTCCGCGCCGAGGACTTTCCACCCTTTCCGGAGCCGGAACCCGACTCGGCGGTGTCGCTGCCAGTCGAGGCATTCGTGTCGACTGCGCTCAAGGTGGCAAGCTCCGCCTCGCGCGACGAGACGCGGCCCGTCCTCACCGGCATCCTTGTCTCGGCGTCGGACAAGGAGCTACGCATGGTTGCCACCGACTCCTATCGCCTGAGCGTCAAGGAGACCGTACTCGAGGCGTCGTTGCCCTCCGGCTTCGAGGTGAACGTCCCGGCCCGCGCCCTTCAGGAGCTGGCCCGGGTGGCCGGGCACGCCGAGGACGAGCAGCTGAGGATCAGCGTGCGCCAGAACCAGATCCTGTTCGAGCTCGACGGGGTCGTCCTTTCCTCGCGGCTGATCGACGGCCAGTTCCCCAACTATCGCCAGCTGTTGCCCGAGACGTTCGAGCACGAGCTACGGCTGGCCAGCGCGGAGCTGACCGAGGTCGTGCGCCGAATCAGCCTGCTCGCCCAGAAGAACGCGCCGCTGCGTCTGTCGTTCCAGCCCGGCGAACTGACCATCTCGGCCCAGACGCCGGATATCGGCGAGGCGCTCGAGTCGCTGCCCGTCTCCTTCCAGGGCGAGCCGCTGGAGATCGGCTTCAACCCCGAGTTCTTGCGCGCCGGCCTCGAGGCGATCGAGGAAGGCGACGTCGTGGTCAAGCTGATCAGCCCGCTGCGCCCCGGGCTGATCGAGTCCGGCGACGAGAGCCGCTTCCGCTATCTGATCATGCCGATTCGGCTGAACGTGTAGGCCGGGGAGGGCGGGGTCCAAATGCAGGTCCTCAGCCTGAGCCTGCGCGACTTCCGCGGCTACGAGGAAGCCCGGGTTGAACTCGGCGAGAGCCTCACGGTCGTGACCGGCCCGAACGGCGCCGGCAAGACCAATCTGCTGGAAGGCATCTACTTCGGCTGCACCGGGCGCTCGTGCCGCACCAACAACGAGCGCGAGGTGATCCGCTTCGGCGCCGGCACCGCGCGCGCCGTGCTCCAGTGCCAGGGCGAGGACGGGCTGCATGAGCTCTCGGTGGGCTTTGCCGTCGGGCAGCCCAAGGTGATGCGCGCCGACGGCGCGAGCGTCGAGCGCCTGGTCGACCTGAGCAGCCGTCCCCTCGTAAGCGTGTTTCTGCCCGATCGGCTCGAGCTGATCAAGGGGCCCCCGGCGCTCCGCCGCGCCCACCTCGACCAGTTCGTCGCCGCGTTGTGGCCGGCTCGGTCGGGCACCCGGCGCCTGTACGGCCAGGCCCTGGCACAGCGAAACGCGCTGATCGCTCGGATCCGCTCCGGCCGCGCCGACCGCGGCTCACTGGGGAGCTGGGACGCCCAGCTGGCTGGCCACGGCCTCGCGTTGATGCGCGACCGCCGTAGCGCCCTCGAGCTGATCGCCGGGCCGTTCGAGCGGCTGGGACAGGAGCTCGGACTGGCCGGACGACCGCGCGTGTCCTACCGGCCACGGTCCAAAGCCACCGACGCGGACCAGCTGGCCGCCGAGCTCGCCGAGCGCCTCGATCTCGATCTCGAGCGTGGCTTCACCGGACACGGGCCCCACCGCGACGACCTCGCCACCGAGCACGACGGGCACGACCTGCGCGCCTATGGCTCCCAGGGCCAGCAGCGGCTTGCGCTGTTGGCGCTGCTGCTGGCCGAGCGCGAGGCGATCGCCGACCATCGCCCATTCCCGCCGATGATGCTGCTCGATGACGTGATGTCAGAGCTCGACCGCGACCGCCGGCAGGCCCTGGTCGAGCTGCTGCGCGCGAGCCCGGGGCAGTCGGTGATCACCACCACTGACCTCGAGCACGTGCCCGGCGGGAGCGATCCCGACGTGACCCACCTGGCCGTGGCGGCTGGCCGGCTGCTGGCGATGGTCGGGGATTGAGGCGAAGGCGATGGCTCCCTACCGGCGCAGCCCGCGCCGCATGGCGCTGGCCCTCGACCAAGTCCGCGACGAGCTCGCCCCGCAGAGCCTGCTGGCCGACGTGCAGCGGGCCTGGCGCGATGCCGTCGGCGCCGCGATCGCGCTGGAGGCTCAGCCGACCGCCGAGCGCGGCGGCGTGGTGACCGTGTCGTGCTCGGCATCGGTCTGGGCCCAGGAGCTCGACCTGATGGCGCCGGCCATCCTCGAGCGCCTCAACCAGCGGCTTGGCTCGGGCCGCGTCTCGCGGCTGCGCTGCGTCGCGGTGCCCGCGCGCATGTGACGCCCGCAGAAAACATCGGGCCGGCGGCAGGGATGCAGCCCCGCCGCCGGCCCTTGTTCGTTCGATCCCCCAACCGAAGCTTGTTCAGAAGTGGCCGGCTAGTTCAGGGCCGCGGTGCCCCAGGTGCCCAGGCCCCAGGTGCCCAGGCTCGAGTTCGCCGTGCCGTTGCTCTTGGCCGCGCAGGACTTGCAGGTGTAGCTCTGGCCGGCGTAGCTGGCGCGCAGGGCGCCGTTGGCGCGGCTCCACGTGGCGAGGCTCCAGGTGCCGAGCGTCAGGTTCACGCCGCCGTGGCCGCCCGTGAGCAGGCTGCTCGGGGTGAGCCCCTGGTCGGCCACCGGCGGGTTCCAGTTGAGCACCGCCTTGACCGCGTTCGGCTCCTGCAGCGAAGCGTTGCCGCTGACCGCAGCGGCGGTCAGGTCGCCCTTGACCTGGCCGGGCGTCCAGTGCGGGTGGACCTGGAGGAGGTCGGCCGCGAGCCCGGCGATCATCGGCGCGGCCATCGAGGTACCGCTGGTCTGGATGTACTGTCCGTTGCCCACCAGGCAGCCGCAGTTGCTGTTGGCAAAGCCGCTGCTGGGCGCGAGGACCGACACGATGTGCGCGCCGGGCGCGTACAGGTCAGGCTTCTGCAGGCCGTCCTGCGTGGTGCCATGGCTCGACCACGTCGCGACGGTGTCGTCGGCGGGGTTAGCGGTGCCGTTCTCATCCACTCCGCCGACCGTGATCACGTACGGGTCGTTGGCGGGCGAGTACTGAACCGCGTCGGCGGCGCTGCCGCGGTTGCCGGCGGCGACCACGACCACGATGCCGTGGAGCCAGGTCGCCTCGACCGCGGCGTCGAGCGGATCGGTCTTGTAGGACTGCGGGGTGGAGGAGTCCAGCGAAAGGTTGAGAACGCGGATGTTGTAGTCCGCCTGGTGCTCGACCGCGAACTGCAGCCCGTAGATCACGTCGAGCACGGTGGTCGCACCGGTCTCGTCCGCGACCTTGATCGAGATCAGGTTGGCGTTCGGCGCCACGCCGGCGTACTGACCGTGCAGCGCATCGGTCACGGCCCGGTTGCTCCCGTTGCCGGCGATGATGCCAGCGACGTCGGTGCCGTGGCCATAGCCGTCGTTCGCGCTCGTAGCGTTCGCATTGTCGACCGCGCTAGCGATGACGCGCGAGTGACTGCCACCAGCCGAGGAGAAGTCAGAGAGAGCGCCGTCGATGCCGGTGTCGATCACCGCGACGCCCACGCCGGTACCTGTGACGCCGAACTTCCACAGCGGAGTGACACCCAGCGTCTGGTTATAGGTGGTCTGCAGCTGATCGCCTGAGACACTCTGGCTCCTGGGCATCATCGGGATGTGCATGCCGGCGGGGAGGCTCTGAGTAGTCACCGTGCTGTTCAGTGACACTGCGTGCACGTCGGGATTGGTCGCCAGCGCGCGAGCCTGCCCAGCGGTGGTCTGGAGCGCGAGCCCGTGGATGATCGGCAGCTTGCCGATGATGCGGCCGTGAGCCTTGGCGTCGGCCTGCGCCGTGGCCTCGCTGACCGGCGCGTTGAACTGGACGATCGCCTGCAGCGCCGCGGCGGGGCGGTGCTGCGCGAGCGACGCGATGCGCGGATCGAGCGGCGCCGAGGAGCCACCGGCCGCCGGGGCCGCCGCGGTGGAGGAGCCCAGCTGTCCGCCGGCAATCGCGAGCACGATCCCGACGGCGAGCGCCACAATGGCAGCGCCGGCGAGCGCGGACATCCACCGCATGCGCTCGACGATTTGGACAGAACGGGTCATTTCAGGGCAACCTCCGTGTTGCAAAACCAATTACCAGTGAATCGAACTGGCGGCTGGGCTATCTCACTGTGAGGTGAGACCCCTGGCTTTGCGCCCCCGCCTCGCGACGGGTTTGCCCTGAGTCAGTCTTAGTGAATCGAACTGGCGGCTGGGCTATCTCACTGTGAGGTGAGACCCCTGGCTTTGCGCCCCCGCCTCGCGACGGGTTTGCCCTGAGTCAGTCCTTGTTGCAGCTTTCATCGGCCGCCCCCCACCCAGACCTGAGGGTGACTGGACGTATGTATGA
The DNA here is from genome assembly GCA_963841535.1 of uncultured Solirubrobacterales bacterium. Classification (GTDB taxonomy): domain Bacteria; phylum Actinomycetota; class Thermoleophilia; order Solirubrobacterales; family Solirubrobacteraceae; genus Palsa-465. The sequence continues at coordinate 189,403 of CAWJDF010000011.1, forward strand.
ACGGCCTCAGGCCGCCGGGCGCAATGCGAACTCGGGCCGGACGGGCTCGGGCCGGCCCAGGTGGAAGCCCTGGCCGAGGTCACAGTCGAGGATGACCAGCGCGTCGACCTGCTCCTGGGTCTCGATCCCCTCGGCGATCACGCTGACGCCGAGCGTCCGGGCCAGTTCGATGATCATGCGCACGAACGAGGCCTCGCGGCCGCCACGGGCCAAGCCGTCGACAAACGACTTGGCGATCTTGAGCATGTCGAACGGCAGCGTGTGCAGGTAGCTGAGCGAGGAGTAGCCGGTGCCGAAGTCGTCCAGGGCGAAGCGCACGCCGAGCGCGCGTAGCTCGCCGATGGCGGCCGACACGCGCTCGGAGTCGTCGAGCAGGACGGTCTCGGTGATCTCGAACACGAGGCTGCGAGGGTCGACCTCGGCCTCGGCGAGGGTGCGCTGGACGCGGCGCACTAGCTCGGGGTCGCGCAGCTCGACGGCGGATAGGTTGACGTGCACGGCGACCTCGGCGGCGCCCGTGGGGTCGGCCGCCCGTCGTGCCTCCCAGCGGCAGGCCTGCCGGCAGGCCTCCTCGAGGACATATTGGCCGAGCGAGAGGATCAGCCCGGTCTCCTCGGCCAACGGCACGAACTCCGACGGGCCGACCAGGCCGCGGCGCGGATGCTCCCAGCGCACCAGCGCCTCCTCGGCGACCAATCGGCCGGTGTCGAGGTCGACGATCGGCTGGAAGTACAGCGTGAGCTCCTGGCGTTCGATGGCCAGTCGCAGCTCCTCCTTGAGCCCGTGGCGTTCGAGCACGGCCGCGCCCATGCTTGGGTGGAAGACCTGGAAGTGGCCCTTGCCGGACGTCTTGGCCTTGTACATGGCCACGTCGGCGTCGCGGATCAGCTCCTCGGCCGAGAAGCCGCCGCCGTGGCTGGTGGCGATGCCGACGCTGACGTACACGGCCACGCTCTCGGAGCCGACCCCGACCGGGAGGGCGAACGCCTCCATGATCCGCCGCGACACCTTGACGGCGGCCGCCTCGGCGTCGTGGGAATCCTCGACCATGACCGCGAACTCGTCGCCGCCCAGCCGCGCCACCAGGTCCTCCGGGCGCAGGCAGGCGCGCAGGCGTGCGGCGACCGCGACAAGCAGTTCGTCGCCGGCGGAGTGGCCGAGGCTGTCGTTGATCGTCTTGAAGTCGTCGAGGTCGATGAACAGGACGGCCAGCTCGCCACGGCGCTCGGCGATCGCCTCCCTGACCTTGTCGGTGAACAGCGATCGGTTGGCCAGGCTGGTGAGCGGGTCGTGGTAAGCCTGGTGGTGCAGCTGCTCCTGGAGCACGCTGAGCTGGGTGACCGCCTGCTCGAGGCGGTCGTACTGGAGGGCGACGCTGGCATTGCCGGCCAGCGTGTCGAGCAGACGCAGGTCCTCGCGATCGAACGAGCGGACCACGCCGAAGCGGTTGGCGAGCATGATCGCTCCGATCACGCGGTCCTCGCCGGGCAGCGGGGCCACCATCGCGTGGGTCACGCCGCGGGCCTCGAGGTAGCGCTGCAGGCGCCCTCCGCCGAACGGGGTGTCCAGGGTGATCGCGCCGCCGCTGCGCTCGAGCAGGTCGCGCATCTCGTCGGCCACATCGGAGTCGACCGGCTCCATCAGCTCGCGGTAGCTGCCGGGCCCGAGCAGGGTCCGCAGCGAGGGATTTTCCTCGGAGCCGAACAGGATGATCTCGGCCAGCTCGGCGCGGAACGCCTCCAGCGAGCGAACCAGCAGGCCCTCCAGGGCATGGGCGATCTCGCGCGAGCGAGCCAGCGTGCGGTTGGCCTCGTAGAGGAACTCCAGGCGCTGATGGCGCTCGCGCTCGGACAGATACGCGCGGTAGGCCGCGAACAGGGTCACCGACGGGATCAGCAGCAACGGCAGCGCGTGGGCGTCCGCGGCGGTGATCACCGCACCGCACAGCCCGAGGCTGGCGTTGCTCGTGGTCACGACCAGGTCCATCCCGAGCATGCGCATCAGCGTGGGCAGCCGGACCAGGCCCTCAGACAACGAGATCGCGGCCGCGATCAGCGACGAGGCCACGATCGAGGAGGCCTGCAGGGCGATCAGCGCCGAGACCCACGTGCGCGTATCGACCTGCCCGGTGTCGAGGGCCAGCAGGTGCACGATGAGGATCGCGATGCACGCGTGGACCGCGAGCTGGCCGATGTTGAACACGAACTTCACCGGCGGCAGCCGCCGGTCGAACAGCAGAACCAGACCGCACCCGAGCAGGCACCCGAGCACGAACGACTGGGCGCTGCAGAAGATCACCCCGAACACCAGCGGGATGTCGCCGAGCGAAAAGGAGTGGGCTCCGCGACGGAAGTGCAGGTGGACCACACAGCGCTCGGCGATGGCGAAGGCGACCGCGATCGCCCACCACGGCAGGTGCGGATGGGCCAGCGGCTCGAGGCCCCGCACCGGTCCCGTGTAGAGCACGCCGGCGGTAGCGATCAGGACCAGATTGAGTCCCCAGACAGGATGGATCCCGCGGGCATGCCGGAGCGCACGCACCAGGCGAGCAGACGTCTTGGGCTGGGGTTCGGTGGCGGTCTGTGCGGTCATCCGTCGTGCGCCGGCGGTCCTCTCGCCGGCGAGCCCTTCGCGTAAGCATCGGCTTTAGCGCAGAAAAGTTGAGTGCGCGCGAGGCGGCCGATGCCGCTGCTCGCGCCCAGCTCGGGGGGCCCCGTCGGCCGTTAGCGGGACCCCAGGAGTAGGCCGGCCGGTGCCTCAATCACGCGCGGGCGCGAGTGCGCGAGGGCGACCCGGCCATGAGGTCCTGCGCCACCCCCGAAACCGGTTTGTGACAGCACTGCAACTCCTTCCCGTTTTGCGAGGTTTGCAGGCAAAATGCGCAGCCTTGAACCGGCGTTTCGACCGGCCCCTGTGCTATCCTTATGTGCACAGTCTTTGACGCCCCGGGGCGCGCGCCCAGGTTGCGCGGAACCGGGGCGTCTCGATGTCATCGGAGGATCGTGGCAACAGACGATGGCGCCACCGCGCGCCCCAACAATCAAGGTAGTTATGACGCCCAGGACATCACGGTCCTGGAGGGACTCGAAGCGGTACGCCGGCGGCCGGGCATGTACATCGGGTCGACTGGCCTGCGCGGGCTGCACCACCTCGTCTACGAGGTCGTGGACAACTCGGTCGACGAGGCGCTCGCCGGATACTGCGACGACGTCCATGTGACGATCCACCCCGATAACTCCGTCACTGTGGTCGACGACGGGCGCGGGATCCCGGTGGCGACCATGGAGAAGGAGCAGAAGCCCGCGGTCGAGGTCGTGCTCACCGTCCTGCACGCCGGCGGTAAGTTCGGCGAGGGAGGCGGCTACAAGGTGTCGGGCGGACTGCACGGCGTCGGCGTGTCGGTCGTCAACGCGCTGTCCGAGCGCCTGGATGTGGAGATCCGCCGGGACGGCTTCGTGTGGACCCAGTCCTACGAGCGCGGTCATCCGCTCGGCGAACTGAAGAAGGGCGAGCCAGCCACGGAGACCGGCACCACGATCACGTTCCTGCCCGACGCCGACATCTTCGAGTCGCTCGACTACGACTTCACGACGCTCGAGGAGCGCATGCGGGACACGGCGTTCCTCACGGCCGGCCTGCGGATCACGCTTGTCGACAAGCGCGGCGAGGGTCACCGGGCGGAGTTCCACTACGAGGGCGGGATCGTCGACTTCGTCAAGTACCTGAACCGCAACAAGGACCCGATCAGCAGCAAGGTCATCTCGTTCGAGGGCGAGAGCGACGAGGGCGCGGTCGAGGTTGCGATGCAGTGGAACTCCTCCTACCAGGAGTCCGTGTTCTCGTTCGCAAACAACATCAACACGATCGAGGGTGGCTCGCACCTGTCCGGCTTCCGTTCGGCCCTGACCAGCGCGCTCAACAAGTACGCGCGCGACAAGGGCGAGCTCAAGGAGAAGGACGAGAACCTGACCGGCGAGGACGTCCGCGAGGGCCTCACCGCGGTGATCTCGGCCAAGCTGACCGATCCCCAGTTCGAGGGCCAGACCAAGACCAAGCTGGGCAACCCGGGCATGCAGAGCTTCGTGCAGTCGGTTGTCTACGCCCGGCTGTCGGAGTTCCTCGAGGAGAATCCGCAGGACGCCCGCCGCGTGATCCGCAAGAGTGTTGACGCGGCCCGGGCCCGGGCCGCCGCGCGCAAGGCGCGCGACCTCACTCGGCGCAAGTCCGCCCTGGAGAACTCCGCGCTGCCCGGCAAGCTGGCCGACTGCTCGGTCAAGGACCCGGCGCTGGCCGAGCTGTTCATCGTCGAGGGCGACTCGGCCGGCGGCTCGGCGGTGAGCGCGCGCGACCGGAGTACCCAGGCCATCCTCCCCCTGCGCGGCAAGATCCTCAACGTAGAGAAGAGCCGGATCGACAAGGTCCTCCAGAACCAGGAGGTCCAGGCGCTGATCACCGCGATCGGCACCGGGGTGCGCGACGAGTTCGACATCGCGAAGGCGCGCTACCACAAGATCGTGCTGCTGACCGACGCCGACGTCGACGGCGCGCACATCCGCACGCTGGCCCTGACGCTGCTGTTCCGCGAGATGCAGCCGCTGATCGAGGCCGGCTACGTTTACATCGCCAAGCCGCCGCTGTACCGCCTGACCAAAGGCCAGAAGCATCGCTACATCGAGCGCGAGTCAGAGCTCGAGGACATCCTGCTTGGCGACAAGTTCGAGAAGATCGACGTGTTCGATCGCTACAACAAGCAGCTCAAGCTGACCGATACCCGCTGGAAGCGCTTCAACCGCCTGCTCAAGCAGTACGACGGGTGGGCTTCTGCGCTGCGTGCGGCGCACGGTCACGGCGTGATCAACTTCCTCCAGGAGGCGCGGCTGCTCGAGGAGCAGATCACCGACGTCGAGTCGCTCATGCGCCACATCGCGAAGGACGGCCTGAACGGCGAGTCCCATGCGACCGAGCTGCATTTCCGAGGACGAGCACGAGGTCGTGATCCGCACGGTCGAGGCCAAGACCGGCCTTGCCGCCACGCATCACATTCCTCGCGCCACGCTCGAGGCCGAGGAGTACCGCAAGCTGGCCGAGGTGCATTCGGAGCTCGTCGGACTGGTCGGCACGCCGCCGTTCCACGTCCAGCTGGGTGAGAACTCGAAGGACGCGGCGACGTTCGACGAGCTGCGCGAGGCGGTCCTGGCCGTTGCCCAGCGCGGCATCGAGTACTACCGCTTCAAGGGCCTCGGCGAGATGGACGCGCACGAGCTACGTGAGACCACGATGGATCCCGCCAGCCGGACCCTGGTCCAGGTCGCGATGGAGGATGCAGCGTCGGCCGACGTCGTGTTCTCGATGCTGATGGGCGACCAGGTCGAGCCGCGGCGCGCGTTCATCGAGGACAACGCGCTGGCCGCCACCCTCGACATCTAAGGACTCGGCGTCATGGCATCGATCGACACCATCGGCGGCGGCAACATCGAGCCACGCGGGCTCGAGGAGGAGATGCGCTCGGCGTATCTCGACTACGCGATGTCGGTGATCGTCGGGCGCGCCCTGCCCGACGTGCGCGACGGTCTGAAGCCGGTCCACCGACGGATCCTCTACGCGATGAACGAGCTGGGCCTGCGCCCGCCGCGCAGGCACGTCAAGTGCGCCACGATCGTCGGCGAGGTCATGGGCAAGTACCACCCGCACGGGGACTCGGCCATCTACGACACGCTGGCGCGGATGGCGCAGGACTTCTCGATGCGCTATCCGCTCGTCGACGGGCACGGGAACTTCGGCAACATCGACGGCTGGGGCGCCGCGGCGATGCGCTACACCGAGGCGCGCCTCGACCCGCTGGCCACCGAGATGCTGCGCGACATCGACCAGGAGACGGTCGACTTCGTGCCCAACTTCGACGGCTCCAAGCATGAGCCGGTGGTGCTGCCCGCCCGCTTCCCGAACCTGCTGGTCAACGGCGGCTCCGGAATCGCGGTGGGCATGGCGACGAACATCCCGCCGCACAACCTGCGCGAGGTCGTGGCCGCGACGCTCGCCTACATCGAAGATCCGGACATCCAGGTCGAGGGCCTGATGAAGCACATCAAGGGCCCGGACTTCCCGACCGCCGGGACGATCCTTGGCCGGGAGGGCATCCGCGACGCCTACGCCACCGGTCGCGGCCGAGTCCGGGTGCAGGCCAAGGCGCACATCGAACCGATCGGCCAGGGCAAGGAGGCGATCATCGTCTCCGAGCTGCCCTTCCAGGTCCGCAAGGGCGGCGAGGGCGGGCTGATCGAGAAGATCGCCACGCTCGTCCACGAGAAGAAGCTCTCCGAGATCACCGACATCCGCGACGAGTCGGACCGCAACGGGATGCGGATCGTGATCGAGCTCAAGCGCGACGCGATCCCCAAGGTCGTGCTCAACAAGCTGTTCAAGCACACGTCGATGCAGCAGACGTTTGGCGTGAACATGGTCGCGCTGGTCGACAACGTGCCGCGCACGCTGTCGTTGCGCGAGGTGATCGGGCACTACGTCGACCACCAGCGCGAGGTCATCATCCGGCGGACCAAGTACGAGCTGCGCCGCGCCGAGGAGCGCGCGCACGTGCTCGAGGGCCTGCTGATCGCGCTCTCGAATCTGGATGAAGTGATCGCGCTGATCCGCTCCTCGCAGACGCCGGAGGTCGCGCGCCACGGGCTGGTCGAGCGTTTCGAGCTGACCGTGGTTCAGGCCCAGGCGATCCTCCAGCTCACCCTGAGCCGTCTGACCGCGCTCGAGGCCGACAAGATCAAGCAGGAGCACAAGGATCTTGTCGAGCGGATCAAGGAGCTGCGCGAGATCCTGGGCGACGAAAGCAGGGTCAACGCCCTGATCAAGGAGGAGCTCTCGGAGATCGCCGAGACCTACGGGGACGACCGGCGCACCGAGATCGTCCACGCCGAGGGCGAGATCGACATCGAGGACCTGATCGCCGACCAGCAGATGGTGATCTCGATCACCCACTCGGGCTACATCAAGTCGCTGCCCCTCTCGACCTACCGCCAGCAGCGTCGCGGAGGCGTCGGCGTGACCGGGATGGAGATGAAGGACGACGACTACATCGAGCATCTCTTCGTCTCCTCGACGCACGACTACCTGCTGTTCTTCACCAACCGCGGGAAGGTCTACCGGCTCAAGGTCTACGAGCTGCCTGAGGCCTCGCGCACCGCGCGCGGCCGGGCGCTGGTCAACCTGCTGCCGCTGCGCGAGGGCGAGCGTGTCCAGTCGGTGCTGGCGACCCGCGACTTCGGCGAGGGCAAGTACCTGGTGTTCGCCACCCGCAACGGGATGGTCAAGAAGACCGAGTTCGGCGCCTACAACACGCCGATCAAGGCCGACGGCATCATCGCGATCAACATCCGCGACGACGACGAGCTCATCGCCGTGCGCCGCACGAGCGGGCAGGACGACATCATGATGGTCTCGCGCTCGGGCCAGGCCTCGCGGTTCAGCGAGCAGCAGGTGCGGTCGATGGGCCGTGACACCAGTGGAGTGCGGGGCATGAACGTCTCGCAGAAGGGCAACGCGGTGCTGGCCATGGACGTGGCCCGCGACGACCAGGAGCTGCTCGTGGTGACCGAGAACGGCTACGGCAAGCGCACGCCGATCTCGGACTACCCGGTCAAGGGCCGCGGCACGATGGGCGTCAAGACGATCCAGCTGACCGAGAACAAGGGAGCCCTGGCCGGCGCGCTCGTCGTGCGCGAGCACCAGGAGCTGGTCTTCATCTCTCAGAACGGCATGGTCCAGCGGACCTCGGTGCGCGGGATCAATCGCTACGGACGAGCTTCGCAGGGCGTTCGGGTGATGAACATCCGCGACGACGACCAGGTCAGCGCGGTGGCGCTGGTGGTCGAATCCGAGGCCTCGACCGCCGCGGCCGTAGCCGAGGACTAGACCTCGCTCAGCCCCCGCCCGGGGGGACCGTCCTGAAGCCGCCTCGGCTGGGTGGGCCGAAATAGCTCAAGCGGCTGTTCCGCAGGACCGATAAGCGGAGAAATGGGACCTGAACGGCCAGCACGGGGGCTGGCTCTCCCGCGGCCGCATGCCGATGGAGGCCCCGCCCCAAACGGAGGGCCCCTGCCTCGGCGCCTGCGCCTGGGTCGATTGGGCGTCCTGGTCGTTCTGGCATGGCTGGCCCTGATGACGGCCGGCGCCTGGCTCTTGGCCAGCTCCCAGGCGAGCAGTCGCCGGGGGATGGCGAGTCGCCTAGAAGCGCGGACGAAGTACGCGGCCACGTTCATCTCGATCTACGCCCACGACCTGCTTGGCCGCGAGCGCTCGGTCGCCCATAGCTGGCTCGCCTCGCGGACCGTCGATCACGACACGCTCGAGCGGGCCTCATCCGCCCTGGGCATGAGCGGCGCCGTCCTGCTGGACGTCCACGGCCGTCCGATCGCCACCTCGTCCCCCGACCCCCAGTCGATGGACGCGCTGCTGACCGGGCGCTACACGAGTTTCGCGGCGGCCGGCGCATCCGGGGCTTCGCGCATCTCGCTGATCGAGGTCGCGCACTCCCCCCTGATCACCTTCGCGGTTCGGTATCCGAGCGCGGCCGGCCCTCGGGTGCTGGCCGGCGCCTATCCGGTCGTCAACACCGTCCTCCCGACCGCGTTGGATCACGTGCTCTCGACGCACGGTTGGCAGGCCTTCATCGTCGACTCGACGGGCGGCCGGCTCGCCGCCGGTAGGCCCGGCCCGCGGCCGGCGGACGCGGTGTCGTTCCGAGCCCCGGTGGCGGGAACGCCGTGGCGCATCGTGGTCAACGACCCTCAGAGCCAGCTGTACGGCTTCCTCAACGGCCCCGGCCGCTGGTTGGCCTGGGTGGCGCTGGCCGGCCTCGCGGTGGCCGGTCTGGCCATCATCGTGCTGATCGCCGGCCTCGCCCGCCAGCGCGCGCGGCTGATCGAGCAGGGCGACGAACTGGCCCGCCTGGCGGCGGTCGATCCGCTCACCGGCCTGCGCAACCGGCGCGCGATCGAGGAGTACCTGCACGACGCGCTGAGCGCCGCCCGACGGCACGACCTCCCCCTGTCCGTGCTCGTGATCGACGTCGATCACTTCAAGAACTTCAACGACCAACTGGGCCACCGCAGCGGGGACGCCGTGCTCGCCCACGCTGCACAGGTCATGGACGGCGCGCTGCGCGCCGAGGACGCCATCGGCCGCTGGGGCGGCGAGGAGTTCCTGGTCGTCCTGCCCGGCACCGACGAGGAGGGCGCGGTCAGCGCCACCGAGCGCATGCGCGTCGCGTTGGCGGCGGACCAGCCGCAGGAGGCCCGCGCGCACGGCCTGTCCGTAACGGTCACGATTGGGGTGGCCGAGTGGCAGCAGGAGGAGATGCACGAGCTGATCAGTCGCGCCGATCGCGCCCTGTACGGGGGCAAGGCGGCCGGTCGCGACACCGCCCGGGTCTCGACAGTCATGGCCGCCGTGACCGATCTGCCCGAGCGGGTCTGACGCGCGCGCCGGGGCCCCGGTGGCGCGGGCGGGGACGTTCGCATCGGACACACGTCCGCGCGCCTCGATGACAGGTGCGCCATCCGCTAATCTGCTCGATACCAGAGAAAGGAGGTGGTCCGACTGTCTGAAAGTCCTTGCGGGACCCTGGAGGTGTCCGGCCGCTAGGTCGGAGGCTGACCCCGCTTAGCGGAGTCCCCCCGCGACACCGCCGGCGCGAGCGTCGGGACTCGTCCCTCCGACGCGCACCAGCTCGCTCCGGTCAAGCCAGCCAGTTGTGAAGGGCGCCGTGTCGACGGCGCCCTTCCTCTTTTTGGGGGCATGTTTGTGGGCCGGCGGCACGAGTGTCCAGCGTCGAACCCGAGGGACGCTGGACACACGCTGCCGCCGTCCCCCCGGAGCCCGGCCGCGTGAACGGCGCCGTCGCACGCCGCTGCGCGTCTCGCCTCAGCTGGTCGGGAGGTGGGACGTGCATAACTTGCCACTCGACGCGCCGGTGCCGGACCGTGGCATGTCGTGCACATATGTGATGCACAACATGCCAGGGTCGCCCGGAAGGCCCTCGATTGGCAGGTTATGCACGGGTCCGCGACCCGCTTGCCGTTACCCCGCCGGGTCCGACCAACCCGCGGACCCGCGGCCCGCCAACCCGTGCTATGCGGCCAGGTACTGCTGCCAGGCGACCGGGATCGTGGGGCTGGCCACGTGGATGAACACGGTGGCGCTGGGCGTGCGGGGCTGCTTGCGCAGGCGCATGCCGACCTGCCGCGGGAGCGCGTCGCCCTTGCGGCGGTTGCACGGGGCGCAGGAGGCGACGATGTTGTCCCAGCTCGACCCGCCGCCCTTGGAGCGCGGGATCACGTGGTCGACGGTGAGGTTCGAGCGCGCGCCACAGTACTGGCAGGTCCAGTTGTCGCGGGCGAAGACGGCCCGGCGGGTGATCTTGCGCCGGTGGGTGTCGCGCGGGATGCGGACGTAGGTGACCAGGCGGATCACCACCGGGCGGGTCATGGTCCGGGTCGCCGAGTGCAGCTCCCAGTCGGAGCGCTCGATGACCTCCGCCTTCTCCTTGAGCAGCAGGACGACGGCGCGCCGGACCGTGCAGACGTTGATCGGTTCGTACGTCGCGTTCAATACGAGCACCCGGCCAACCTCACGTCCGCGTCGCTGGTGCTGAGGAGGCGACGCGGACCACGCTGGCGCTGGTACTGAAGTGGCCATGGCTGGCCGTCAGTTTACCGGTGCGTCTCGCGGACCGATCGCGGTTCACAGGGCGTTCGCGCTGTCTTCACGTGATGCTCACGCGGCGAACGGCACCGGGGCGATCAGACGATCGCGGCCGGGAACGAACCGAGCACCCGGAGCACCTCGACGTGGGCGCGCAGCCCGGCCAGCGCGTCGGCCACGTGCGGCTCGATGTCGCGCCCCTCGAGGTCGAGGAAGAACATGTAGCGCCCGAGTCCCTGCTTGCGCGGGCGCGACTCGATCCGGGTCAGGTTGACCTCGCGGCTGGCGAACTCCGACAGGCAGTGGACCAGCCAGCCAGGCGCCTCCGACCCCACTCCCCAGAACACCACCGCGGTCTTCCACGGACCGAGCGGCGGCTCGGTTGTGCCCGGCACCCCCGGCGTCGCCCCAACCGGCCCGAGCCACACGAACCGGGTCTCGTTGCCGGGCACGTCCTCCACGCCGGCGCGCAGCACGTGGCACCGGTAGCGCTCGGCGGCCAGGCGGTTGCCGAGCGCCGCCCACGGCCCCTCGTGCTCGGCGACCGTGCGCACCGCCTCGGCCGTCGAGGCCCCGGCCAGCACGGTGGCGTGGGGCAGCCGGGAGCGGATGAAGCGGGCGCACTGGGCGGTGGCCTGCGGGTGAGAGACCACGGTCTCGATCTCCGAGAGCTCGAGCGAGGTGCGCGCGATCAGGCAGTGGCGGATCGGGTGGACGACCTCGCCGAGGATCGCCACGTCCTCGGTCTCCATGGCCAGCGCGTCGAGCGTGGCGTTGACCGAGCCTTCGAGCGAGTTCTCGATCGGGACCAGCGCGCGCTGGGCGGAGCCGAAGTGGACCGCCATCACCGTGTCGTAGATCGTGGGCTGGGGGACCAGATCCAGGCCGTCCTGCCCAGCGGTGGCGCTGATCAGCGCCTCCTGGGTGAACGTGCCCTCCGGCCCAAAGTAGGCGACGCGCATCCCCCTGAAGACCGACCCCGGCTAGCCGGACTGCTGCCCCTCGGCCCCGAGCGCCCGCTGGATCGCTTCGTCCTCCTCGGGCGAGAGCTCGAGCTCCGGCTTGCCCTCGCGGACCTCCTTGGCGTACATCCGGGCCTGGTCGCGGTGGTGGATCGAGGACAGCACCACCCCCGAGCGGGTGGCGTCGAGCAGCGCGATCGAGGTCGACTGGCGGCCCGACATCTCGCCGTAGGCGTCGTAGCGGATCAACGCCCGGTAGGCCATCGATCGGTCGATCCGCCGCTCGGCCGTCTCCATCCGCCGGTCGAGCCGCTCGGCGGCGTCCTGGACGTACCCGTACAGCGCCTCGAACTGCTCCTGGAGCGAGGCGGCGTGCCCGACCAGATCTCGCTCCTGGTCGCCCAGGATCATGCGCTGGGCCGCGCGGAGCCGGCGCAGCTTGAGGGCCAGGACCCCGGTGAGCAGGAGGGCCAGGAGTGCGACGGCGCCGGCGGCCATCGCGACGATTCCCGCCGTGCTGGTCAGGTTGTGCACTGGCGACAGCATACGGTCACGCCGGGACTCACCGGGACCTGACCGGGGTGCGGCCGACCAGGGACGCGCCCCGGTCGGTCACCCTCACCGCGGGACGTGACGCGGGCCGACCGCCTGGTGGTGGCGCCCGGGCGCCACCGTCACTGGAAGTCGACCGGGAACGTCAGCGAGTTGTTCGCCTTGCGCGTCTCGCCGGGGACCGGGACGACCGTCGCGGTCACCTGCTGGGAGCCCTTGGGCGGGATTCCGCTCAGCGTGACCTGGCAACTGGTCGTCGCGCCCTGCGTGGTCTGGGGCACGTTGGTCTGGCCGCTGATCTTGGAGCCGGCGATCGCCACCCGGCATTTGACGTTGGTCTCGGTGTTCGTGCCGGTATTGGCGAAGCTCAGCGTGAATGTCGGGGCGGGGCTGGCCGGGATCGCGTTGGTGGAGCCGGTCTGCAGCTGGGTTCCGCCCACGGTCACCGAGTTGAGCTGATGGCCGTGCAAGCCAGGTGCGACGGGCTTGTTCTGCGCGGTGTTGGGCAGGGTGACGTGGAGCTGGTTGGCGACGGTCTGGGGATCCAGCCATGAGATCGAGGGCAGGAACTGATCCGAGTTGATCTGCTGCCCGCCCAGGCCGCCCACGGTGATACCCGCCGCCCGGAGCGCGCCGATGACCTCCGGCACCGTGTAGTCCTTGTAGAGGACGTCGGACGAGTAGAAGCGGGCCATGTCTGCGGCGATCGAGTTGACCGCCTCCTGCGCGGTCTGCGTTTGCAGCGCGGGCGGCACCTCATTGGCGATGTTGCGGATCCCATCGGCACGCTCCTGCAGCGCCGAGACGAAGTTCTGCTGGGCCCCCTTGACCTCGTCGGGAACGCTCAGGTCCTTGGCCTTGCTCAGCTGCCTGGTGGCGTCGGACAGCGACTGGGCGAGGCTCGTCTGGAGCGAGGTCGGATCGCTGGTGGGGCCGGACAAGCTGCTGAAGAAGCGGCGGCCCGTGTTGACCGACTGGGCGTTCAGCGAGGCGACGCTGTTGTTGTAGTCCTTGAGCGCGCTGTTGCGGGCGCTGACCTCGCAGCTGTTGACCAGAACCGCAATCAGGATGATCGCGATGACCACCACGCCAGCCAGGACGAGGCGGCGGACGAGGATCGCCTGCTGCGTCGTGGGACCGGGGCGTCGGCCGCCCCCGGTCGATCGGCGTCTGCGCGGGGCCGTCCGTGACGCTGTACGAGTCTCCTCCGGCTCGTCGAAGAACGACACGCTTGCTCGCTCCTTGGCGGAATTCGGAGCCGTCAGTATGACCGCCCGGACGGCGGTAAGACGATCCTGAACGGCCCGGGCCGCAGGGGAAGCGCCCCGTCTCCTCGAAAAAGTGGCCGTGCGCACGCGAATCTTGTCCCGCTCGCAGGCTCCGAGGTCGAGTTCACCCCGGCCGCGCCCCGATCCGGCGGCCAGGACCGCGCCCCGGCCGCCGGCCGAGGGCGAGTACGAACAGGTCCGCGCCCGCGATCTGCGTCCCCCGTCCGACGCCCCACTCGTCCTCGGCCGCTATCGCCTGCATCGCCGACTCGGCACTGGCGGTTTCGCCACCGTGTGGCTGGCCCACGACGAGCGTCTGGACCGCCGGGTCGCGGTGAAGATCCTGCCCCGGGCGCGTGTGATGGGCGGGCGCGCTGACGGTGGCGGACGGTTCGAGCGCGAGGCGCGGGCGGCCGCCCGGCTCGCCCATCCCGGGATCGTGACCCTGTACGAGGCGGCGGTCGACGACGAGGGCGCCTACCTGGTCTCCGAGCTGGTCCGCGGCGCGACGCTCGACAAGCTGCTCGCCGCCGGCCGGCTGTCTGATCGCGACGTGGTGCGCATCGGGATCGCCCTGTGCGACGCGCTCGCCCACGCCCATTCGCACGGCATCATCCACCGGGACGTCAAGCCGTCGAACGTGCTGATCCCCGAGCACCCCACGACGCCCGCGCAGCTGGCCCGGTTGACCGACTTCGGGGTGGCGCGGGTGGTAGGTGGAGACACGCTCACCCGGACCGGCGACGTGATCGGCACCGAGGCCTACATGGCGCCCGAGCAGGCGCAGGGGCTGCCCGCCGGCGCCGCCGCGGACCTGTTCTCGCTCGCGCTGGTCCTGTACGAGGCCCTGAGCGGCGCCAACCCGTTGAGCGTCGCGGGCACGCGCCGCCGCGGCGCCCATCTGCCGCCCCTGCGCCGCCAGCGGCGCGAGCTCCCGCGCGAGCTGGGGCAGGCGATCGACCTGGCCCTCCGCCCGCGGCCGGGCGAACGGGGAAGCCTGGAGGGATTGCGTGCCGCGCTGGTGGCCAGCGTTACGCGGGTGGCCGACGAGCCCGGAGTGGTGGCCGACCCCTGGCCCACCCGGACCCGCGTCCGAACGGGCGGCGGAAGGGATGACGCGGCGCCCTTCGAGGAGCCCGAGGGCCGTGGTCGCGCCGACGTACCGCGTCCGGGCCGCAGGTCCGCGGCCGCGGCGGACCCTGGCCCGACCTCGCCCCGGCATCGGACCTCGGCCCGGCACCCGACCTCGGCCCGGCGCCCGACGTCGTCCGCGCGCGAGGCCTCGCCGCTCCCCGTCCGCTGGCCCCGTCGCGCCCTGGCCGCCCTCGCGGCGGCAGCGCTCGCCGCCTGGGTGGCGCACCTCGCGCCTGGGGCCCCGGTCCTGCCCACCGCCCTCGCCGTCGGCATCGCTGCCCTGCTCGTCGCCGTCCTCCCCCGCGCCGGCTGGGTGATCGTGGCCACGGCCGCCGCCGCTTCCCTGATCGTCGCCTCGCGCCCCGGCGCGGCGCTCGCGCTCCTCGCCGGCGCGGTCGTGCCCGTGGTCACGAACCCACTCGACGGCCCGGCGTGGCCTCTGGCCGTCGCCGCCCCCGCCCTGGGCACCCTCGGGCTGGCCGCCGCGTGGCCCGCGCTCGCCGGGCTCAGCAAGAAAGCCCATCGCCGGGCAGCGCTGGGTGCCACCGGCTACCTCTGGACCGCGGTCGTGACCGCCGGAATCGCGAGCACCAAGACCCTTCCCGACGGCGTCCACCACGTGCTCGCCCCGCTCGCGACGGTCGGCACGCTCGCGACGGCCGGGATCTGGGCCGCCGCCGCGCTAACCCTGCCCTTGACGCGCAGCCGGCGGTGGCCGGCGCTCGAGTGCCTGCGCCTCGGACTGTGGGCAATCGCCCTCGCACTGGCCACGCTGGCGGCCGAGCACGCAGCCGGCGCGGTCCACACCCGGACGGTGTTCCTCGGCGCGGCCGTCGGGGCCCTTGTGGCGCTTGTCACCAGGAGGTCAGGTGCCGGTCTGGGCGGAGCCAGATCGGGGAACGATCAGCCACCACTCGCGTAGCATGAAACGCGTCCGCGACGGGATGTCGCGGTCCAGCCATGAGCGTTCTGAAGAACCTGGAAAACAAGATCGCCGGCCTGGTCGAAGGGACGTTCAGTCGCGCCTTTCGCTCAGAGGTCCGGCCGGTGGAGATCGCGCGCAAGCTCGCGCGCGAGATGGACGAGCACAAATCGTTCTCGGTCTCGCGCACGTACGCGCCCAACGAGTACCGCGTGTTCCTGTCTCCGCGCGATCGGGAGCGCTTCGCCGGCTACGAGGCGGCGCTGACCGCCGAGCTGGCCGGCTACCTGCTCGAGCACGCACGCCGGGAGCGGCTGACGCTGCTGTCGAGGCCGGTGATCGAGTTCGAGACCGACGATCGCCTCGGACTGGGCGAGTTCGGCATCCAGACCCGCGTGGCCCAGCCCGAGGACGAGCCGGTGAGCGTGCCCCCCGAGGCCCAGTCCGGGCGGACCATGGTCTACAGCACGGCCGAGCGCGTGGCCGAGCCGCTCGAGGAGCGGGGACGCGCGCGGGCGCAGACGCCGCTGCTCTTGATCGAAGGCAAGCGGGTGGTGATCAGCGCCGGCGGCGCCACGATCGGGCGGGGCCGCGCCTCGGACATCGTGCTCAACGATCCCAACGTCTCGCGCCAGCACGCCGAGATCCGCCCCCGCGGCGGCTCCTGGATCATCACCGACCTCGGCTCGACCAATGGCTCGCAGCTCAACGGCCGGCGGCTCGAGAGCTCGGAGGTGCTGCGCTCCGGCGACGAGATCGAGCTCGGCGCCTCGACGATGACGTTCACGGTCGAATAGGTCGCCGGCAGATGCTTGCCCCCGTCTCGGTTGCTCTCAAGTTCGGGTTCCTGATCGTCCTGTACCTGTTCCTGGTCTGGGTCGCCTGGAGCGCGTTGCGCGACCTGCGCCGGGGTCGCGGCGGTGTGGTGCGGGCCGACTCGGCCGCTCGGTATGACGCCACCGCCATGTACGACGCGGCGAGCAGCATGGCCGAGCTTGACGAGGATGGGCTCGAGCCACGGCTCCTCGTCGCACGCGCGGCGGGGCACGAGACCGGGAGCGCGTATGAAATTCCCAGCCAGGGCGCTACTCTCGGCCGCGGAGACGTCGAGATCAGGCTCGATGATCCGTTCGCATCGGCGCATCATGCCCGCATCTCACGGGAGGGCCACGTCGTCGTGATCGAGGACCTCGGATCCACCAATGGCACTTACCTGAACGAAGAGCCCCTGAGCGGCCCCCAGCCGCTGCACCCCGGCGACCGGATTCGGATCGGCGATTGCGAGTTCGACTTCGAGCAATGACCATCAACGTACCCGACCAGGAAGCCCTTCGATGATGCTGCGCGCTGCAGACGCGACGTGCAAGACCGACACCGGTCGGCAGCGGCGCGACAACGAGGACAGCGCGTTCGCCCGCCCGCCCGTGTTCGTCGTGGCGGACGGCATGGGAGGCGCGCAGGCCGGCGAGGTCGCCTCGCGCCTGGCCATCGAGGCGTTCGAGCACGGCCTACCCGACGACGGCAGTGCGGAGGAGCGCCTGGCCAGCCGGGTGCGCGAGGCCAACCACCAGATCTACGAGCGCTCGCGGGCCGACCGGGGCCGCGCGGGAATGGGCACCACGCTCACCGCTGCCTACGTCGACGACGCCCACGTGGCGATCGCGCACGTCGGCGACAGCCGCGCCTACCTGTTCCGCGACGGCACGCTCCAGCGCCTGACCCAGGACCACTCCCTGGTCGACGAGCTCGTGCGTCGCGGCAAGCTGACCGAGGAGCAGGCGGCCGAGCATCCCCAGCGCTCGATCATCACCCGCGCGCTCGGCCCGGAGCCCGACGTTGAGGTCGACACCTGGACCTACCCGGCCCGGCCCGGGGACGTCGTCCTGCTGTGCAGCGACGGCCTCACCTCGATGATCTCCGAGGACCGGGTGCGCGAGGTCCTGGCCGCCCACGACAACCTCGAGGCGGCCGCCGACGCGCTGATCCACCAGGCCAACGAAGCGGGCGGCCGGGACAACATCACCGTCGTCTTGTTCCGCCTGGAGGAGTTGGGGGACGACGACAGCTCGGGCGAGGAGACGATGGTCGGTGTTGCGGTCCCCCGCGACGCGCTCCCCGATCGAGAGACCAACGGCGGCAGCGGCGAAGCCACAGCCGCGCAGACCACAGCCGAATCCCGCGGCTTCACGGCGGTCGCAGTGGCTCCACCGCCGGCGCGGCCGGCTCTCCAGCGATCGCCACCCCCGCCTAGCACTCGTCGGCTCGAGCCGATTCCGCCGGTTGCCCACCGCCGCGAACGGCGGTTCGGCAAACCGCTCGCGGCGCTCCTGGCCACTCTGATCGTGCTGGTGCTGATCGGCAGCGCCGGCTACCTGGCCAGCCGCCAGCTGTACTTCGTCGGTACCAACGCCCAGGGCATCGTCACGGTCTACCGCGGGTTCCCCTACGACCTGCCATTCGGCGTGCCCCTGTATGAGACCTTCTACGTCTCGGGCGTGCCCGCCTCGACCATCCCGGCGCCGAGGCGGTCTCAGCTACTCAACAACAACCTGCGCTCGCAGTCAGACGCAACCTCGCTCGTGATGGACCTCGAGCAGGGGAAGATCTCACCATGAGCGCTGTGATGCGGATCCCGCCCACCCGGAGCCCGCGGTGAGGCGACTGACAGGGGGCAGACGGTGAGCGCGCGAAATCGCGAGCTCCTCGGGCTCATCCCCGCTTCGCTGCTCGTCACCGCGGGCTTCGCGGGCGTATTCATCCAGCGCTCGAACGCGCTCTCGAACGTGTCGCTGACCTACGGGGCCCTGTTCCTCGGTCTGTGCATCGCGGCGCACGTGTTCATCCGAATCACGCTCCCGCGGGCCGACCCCTACATGTTCCCCCTGGTGGCCGTGCTGGCCAGCTTCGGGCTGGTGATGATCTACCGGATCGACCCCACGCTGGCGCGCCAGCAGGCGCAGTGGTTCGTGCTCGGCCTGGTGCTGTTCGCCGGCACGATCCTCCTGCTGCGCGACTACCGCAAGCTCGAGCGCTATCGCTACATAATCGTGCTCATCTCGATTGGGCTGCTCGTGCTCCCGCGGCTGCCCGGGATCGGGTACGCCGCCAACGGAGCGTACCTCGGCGTGCGGATACCGGGCGTGTTCGTGTTCCAGCCGTCCGAGATCTCGAAGATCGGACTGGTCATCTTCCTGGCCAGCTACCTGCGCGACACGCGGCAGGTGCTGGTCCAGGGCGGGCGCCGCTTCCTCGGGGTCACGCTGCCGCCGCTCAAGCAGTTCGGTCCGGTGGTAGTGATCTGGGGCCTGGCCATGGCCATCCTGGTCGTGCTGAGCGACACCGGCTCCTCGATCATGTTCTACGGCGGCCTGCTCGCGATGCTCTACGTCGCGACCAACCGGGTGTCGTTCGTGGTCATCGGCCTGATCGCCGCGGCCATCGGCTTCTGGTACCTGGGCGCGCACATTCCCCACATCCACGCCCGCGTGGAGACGTGGCTGCACCCCCTCAACCCGCGGCTTTACCACGCGCCGCTGGGCAGCTACCAGGTGGCCAACTCGATGTTCGCCCAGGCCGCCGGCGGGCTGTTCGGACAGGGCTTCGGGCGCGCGGCGTTGACGCTGCCGGGCGGCGGGCTGCTGCTACCCGCGCCCCAGACCGACATGATCTATGCGGTCATCACCGCCGAGCTCGGGCTGTTCGGGGCGGTCGCCGTGCTCATCACTTACCTGCTGTTCGTGGCCCGCGGGTTCAAGACCGCGCTGCTGGCCCGCGACTCGTTCTCGACCCTCCTGGCGGTCGGACTCAGCGCGATGTTCGCCCTCCAGGTGTTCGTGATCGTGGGCGGCGTCACGCGCGTGATCCCGCTGACCGGCGTGACGCTGCCGTTCATCTCCTACGGCGGCTCCTCGATCGTGGCCAACCTGGTGCTGGTGGCGCTGCTGCTGCTCGTCTCAGACCGCGCGCGGAGGCCGGAGTGAGCAGCCCGATCGTTCGCCTGTTCGCGTTCGTGGTCGCGCTGTTCGCTGTGCTCGTGGTGTTCACCTCGCGCTGGACGGTGTTCCAGGCTTCGTCTTTGACCAGCAGCCCGCTGAACGTCCGCACGCTGCTCGACGAGCTGCAGATCAAGCGCGGGCGCATCCTGGCCGACGACGGCAAGACCGTGCTGGCCCGTTCGGTACCGGCCTCTCAGCACACCTGGAGCCGCTTCTATCCGACCCGCGACCTGTTCTCCCAAGCGGTCGGCTATTCGATCGCCGCGCAGGGCCGGCAGGCCGGACTCGAGGAGTCCCGCGGGCCGGAACTGCGCGGGGTGCAGACCGGGCTCAGCTCGATCTTCGGGCAGCTCAGCCCGCGCCCGGTCGGCGACGACGTCTACACCACGCTCGATCCCAAGGCCCAGCGGGTGGCCGTTCAGGGGCTGGCCGGGCGGGCCGGCTCGGTGGTGGCGCTCGATCCGAGGACGGGGGCGGTCCTGGCCATGTACGCCAATCCGACCTACGACTCCAACCACGCCGCCAAGCTCGGGCCGGGCGAGTCGGAGTTCAACAACTCCACCCAAGCCGCGTGGCCGCCCGGCTCGACCTTCAAGGTCGTCACCGCGACGGCGGCGATCGACAGCGGCCTGTACACGCCGAACTCGACGATCAACGGCAAGTCGCCCAGGACGGTCTCCGGGGTTCCGCTCCAGAACGACAACAACCAGAGCTTCGGTGACATCTCCCTGACCGAGGCGCTGACGTTCAGCGTCAACACGGTCTTCGCTCAGGTGGCCGAGCGCGTCGGCCGCAAGACGATGACCGAGTACATGAAGCGGTTCGGGTTCTACTCCAAGCCTCCGCTCGACTATCCGGCAAATCAGATCCGGGCCAGCGTGCCGATCGATTTCCACGGAAATCCGTTCGTCCCGGCGAGTTCGGATGAGGACATCGGCCGGATCGGGATCGGCCAGGGGGGCCTGCTCGTGACTCCGCTCCAGATGGCCATGGTCGCGGCCGCGGTGGCCAACGGCGGCACGCTGATGAAGCCTCATTTCACCGACAAGGTCGTCGATCAGGACGGGCGTACCGTCAAGACAATCGACCCCACGGTCTATCAGCAGGTCATGAAACCTTCCACAGCGCAGGCCCTGTCGCAGATGATGCGTCGTGTGGTCGAAGAGGGAACCGGACAGCCCGCCCAATTGGGCGGCATCTCGGTGGCCGGCAAGACCGGTACAGCCTCGATCGGCGCCACCGGCTCCGGTCTCACCGAGCCGTGGTTCATCGGGTTCGCCCCGGCTGAGGACCCGAAGGTGGCAGTTGCGGTGACTGTCGCGAGGACCCAGGGGGGATTCGGCGCGACGGTCGCGGCGCCGATCGCCAAGGATGTGATCCAGACACTGCTGGACGAGGGCAAGTGATGGCCGGCCTCGGTCGTGACACCATCGTCGACGGCCGCTACAAGGTCCTCTCGCGGCTTGGGGCCGGCGGCATGGCCGACGTGTTCCTGGCCGAGGACGAGCAACTCGGCCGCAAGGTCGCGCTGAAGCTGCTCTACCAGCGCTTCGCCGAGGATCCCGGCTTCGTCGAGCGCTTCCGCCGCGAGGCCCAGGCGGCCGCCGGACTGCAGCACCCCAACGTGGTCAGCGTGTACGACCGCGGCGCCTACGACGGGACCTACTACATCGCGATGGAGTACCTCCCCGGCCGCTCGCTCAAGCAGCTGATCCGCGCAGAGGCGCCACTCGACCCGATCCGCGCGATCGACATCACGCTGCAGATCCTGAAAGCGGCCCGGTTCGCCCATCGCCGGGGCGTCATCCACCGCGATCTCAAGCCCCACAACGTCATCGTCGACGATTCCGACAACGCCAAGGTGACCGACTTCGGCATCGCCCGGGCCGGCGCCTCGGACATGACCGAGACCGGCTCGATCATGGGCACCGCCCAGTACCTCTCCCCCGAGCAGGCCCAGGGCCACGCGGTCAGCGCCGGATCGGACCTCTACTCGATCGGCGTGGTCCTCTACGAGATGCTCACCGGCCGGGTCCCGTTCGATGCCGAATCGGCGGTGACGATCGCGCTCAAGCACGTCTCCGAGGCGCCACCCCCGATGACCGTGATCAACCCGGACGTCCCGGCGGAGCTCGAGCAGGTCGTGATGTGGGCGCTCAACAAGAACCCGGTCGACCGGCCGGCGAACGCCGACCAGTTCATCACCGCGCTCGAGCAGGCCCGGGCCGCGCTGCAGTCAGGGGACCGCGGTCAGCGCACCGCGAGCATACCCGCGTTGGCCGGCGTGGCCGCCGGCCGGTACGCCGCCGCCGCAGCGGTCAGCGCGCCACCGACCGCCCCGCCGCCACCGGGCACGGGATCGTTCGACGTCATCGACACCGGGTACGAGCCGCCCGGGGAGGAGCCGCCCCGTCGGCGCGTCCTGTGGCCCTGGATCGTGGCGTTGCTGGTGCTCCTCGTGGCCGGGGGGGGCGTCGCCGCCTACCTGCTCCTGCGGCCCGTCAAGCAGGTGGTTCCCGGGGTCGTCGGGGAGCCGTTCACGACCGCTCAGACCCAGCTCGAGAACGACGGCTTCACGGTGAGTCAGCTGCAGGTCACCAATGCCAAGGCCGCCGGCACGGTGATCGGCCAGAACCCGCTCGCCGGCGTGAAGGCCAAGCAGGGCTCGAATGTATCGCTCACGGTCTCCTCAGGCCCCGGCAACACCACGGTGCCGACCGTGGTCGGCGAGACGCTCCAGCAGGCCAAGTCCTCGATCCAGATCGCGAACCTGAAGGTGGGCAAGGTCGTCCACGAGTCGAGCACGCAGTACGCCAAAGGGCAGGTGATCGACACCAGCCCGGCGGCCGGCGCCACCCCGCCGGTCGGTACCAAGGTGACGATCTTCGTCTCCAGCGGCCCGCCGTCGGTCCAGGTGCCCGACGTCACGACCGAGGATGCGGGGCAGGCCAAGTCCACTCTCCAGAGCCGCGGCTTCAACGTGGCCACGACCAGCCAGGTCTCGACCACGGCCGCGCCGGGGACCGTCATCAGCCAGAACCCGGCCGGCGGCAAGTCCGCCGCCAGCGGCTCGACCGTGACCCTCGTCGTGGCCACGGCCCCGCCCACCGTGGCCGTCCCGAACGTGGTCGGCAAGACCAGGGGGGCGGCCGAGGCGTCGCTCGGCGCCGCCGGCTTCCCGGCCACCGTGCAACAGCAGACGGTCACCAACCAGGCCCAGAACAACGTCGTGCTCAGCCAGACGCCGGCCGCGTCGACCCAGGCCAAGAAGCAGACGAACGTGACGATCGTGGTCGGCAAGTACGTCGCGCCGACGCCGACCACGACCACGAGTACCACCACGCCGACCACGCCGACCGGCACGACATCGACGCCGAAGAAGAAGAAGTGAGGTCCGCTCGTGTTGCGGTGCTCGGCGGGGGCCGCTCGTCCGAGCACGAGGTGTCGCTGGCCTCGGCGGCGTCGGTCCAGGAGGGACTCCGCGCCGCCGGTCATGAGCCCGTGGCGGTCGAGATCGGGCGCGACGGGGTGTGGCGCCGGGATGGCACCACGGTGGCGGTCACGCCCGGGCGGGGGCTCGACGGCGTTGACGTCGTGTTCCCGGTGCTGCACGGCCCATTCGGCGAGGACGGCACCGTGCAGGGACTGCTCGAGTGCCTCGACGTCCCCTACGTGGGGGCGGGTGTGCTCGCCTCGGCGCTATGCATGGACAAGGTGATGTTCAAGGAGCTGATGGCGCACGCCGGCCTGGCTCAGGTCGACTACCGCGCGGTCCGGGCGCTCGAGTTCGCGACCGACCGGGCGACCGTGCTGGCCCGCCTGGAGTCGTTGGGCCTGCCGATGTTCGTCAAGCCGGCGCGGCTGGGCTCCTCGGTCGGGATCGTCCGGGTGGCGGCTTTCGAGGAGCTGCCGGCGGCCTTGCAGACCGCGTTCGAGCATGACGCGCTGGCGATCGTCGAGGCGGCCGCCCGCGGCCTCGAGGTCGAGTGCTCGGTGATCGGCAACGGCGAGCCGGTCGCGTCGGAGCCGGGCGAGATCGTCCTGGCCGCCGGCGAGGCGGGCTGGTACGACTACGAGGCCAAGTACACGCCGGGCGGGATGCAGCTGGAGGTGCCGGCGCGGGTGGCGCCCTGGGTGCGGGAGAACATCCAGGAGATGGCGATCCAGGCGTTCCAGACCAGCGGGTGCAGCGGGCTGGCCCGGGTCGACTTCTTCATCGAGGGCGAGCACGTGTTGCTCAACGAGCTCAACACGATGCCCGGTTTCACCGCCACCAGCGTGTTCGCGTCGCTGTTCGAGGCCAGCGGCGTGCCGTACGCCGAACTGCTCGACCGCCTCGTTCAGCTCGCGTTCGAGCGCCACGCGGCGGCTCAGCGCCACCGCCATTGAGCGGTCCACGAGTACGGCTAGCGAGTGAGCCTGTAGAGCGCCACTTCGTTGACCGCCGCGAGCATCTTGCCCGGCGGCAGCGAGGTGATCCACACCAGGTAGTAGCGGTAGCCGGTCTTCGTGGGCGTCAGCCTGATCGGCTGGCGGTGCTGCACCGATGGGACCACGGCCATCTGGCTCCAGCCGCCGGGACCGGTGTCGAACACGGCGGGATCGGGCGGCGAGTTCGAGCCGTAGATCTGGGCGTGGTACCCGGGGGTCTGGGTGTAGAGCACGAGTTCGCGGGCCGCCACCGATCGGCTCATGTCGACGTACAAGCCGACGCCGGCCTTCTGCAGCGACCCGTTGTAGTAATGCTCGGTCAGCCACGGCGTGTTCACGTTGCCGTCGATCGCGAGGCCGACCAGATTGGGGTTCTGGTTCTTGGGGCCGCTGATCGCGTCGGGGTTGTAGTCGTGCGCGCAGGTCGAGCAGGGCCGGATCTGTGCCAGGTGCGGCGCCGGCGCCGGCTGGTTGAGCTTGGGGGCCTCGGGGTGGGTGCGGGTGGAGAGGATCCAGGCGACCACGCCGCCCGCGATGGCCAGCGGGACAAGCATCAGGATCACCGCCCACGCGCGGTGGCGGATCCGGAATGGCACCCGGCTCTGAGTCTGGGAGGGCAGCGTCCGCAGCACGCTCGTGACCTCGCCGGTGGCGCTGCCCGCGCGGGCGGTCTCGATCGCCAGCACGTCCTCGAGGTCGGCGATCAGCTCGGCGTCGTCGGCGTAGCGATCCTCGACCCGCTTGGCCGTCGCGGCGTCGACCACCGAGGCTAGGGCCGCCGATATCTCGGGGCGCTTGTACTGCACGTCGGGAAGCTCCTCGCGCACGTGCTTCATGGCCACCGCGACCTGGTTCTCGCCCTTGAACGGGACCTCCCCGGTCAGCATCTCGTAGAGCACGACGCCCAGCGAGTACAGGTCCGACTGGCCGGTCACCGGCCGGCCCAGGGCCTGCTCGGGCGAGACGTAGTCGGTTGTGCCGAGCACCCGCCCGTCGGCGGTCAGCCCCTCCTCGTCCAGCGTGCGGGCGATCCCGAAGTCGGTGACCTTGGCCGACCCCTCCTCGTCGATCAGCACGTTCTGGGGCTTGACGTCGCGGTGGACGATGTGGCGGGCGTGAGCGGTGCCGAGCGCCCGGGCGATCTCGATCGCGTAGGCCACCGCCTCGGTGATCGGTAGCCGCCCGTTGCGCCGGATGCGCTCCTTGAGCGTCTCGCCCTCGACGTACTCGAACACGATGTAGGGTCGGCCGTCGTCCTCGCCGTAGTCGATCACGCCGACGATGTGCGGGTGGGAGAGCTGGGCCACCGCCCGGGCCTCGCGGCGGAAGCGCTCGAGCTGGTCGGAATCGGTGGCGATCTCACGGTGCATCAGCTTGATCGCCACCCGGCGCTGGAGGGTTTGGTCGGTGGCGCTGTAGACGGTCGACATCCCGCCCGCGCCGATCCGATCCTCGAGCCGGTATCGACCGTTCAGCGTGGTGCCGCGCAGCGTGCTCATCAGTCGCCCTCTATTTTGCGCCAGATCCGCGTGGTGCACACCTACTACTACACCGATCCGATGTGTCCGTGGTCCTGGGCGCTCGAGCCGGCGCTGCGCAAGCTGGGGCTCGAGTTCGGCGACAGCCTGTCGATGACGTACGTCATGTGCGGGATGGCGCGGGAGGTCGGCGACACCACGCACGTCGTAGCCGAGATGCTCGAGGCCTCGGCTGAGAGCGGCATGCCGGTCGACCCCCGGCTGTGGCTGGTCGACCCTCCGAGGAGCTCCCACCCGGCCTGCCTGGCGGTCAAGGCGGCCGCCGAGCAGGGCGATCCGGCGCCGTATCTACGCCGGCTGCGCGAGGGCCTGCAGTGCCGGCGGCGCAAGCTCGACACGGCCGACGCGCTGATCCAAGAGGCCCGTGGGGTGCCCGGGCTGGATGTCGACAGGTTCCGGCTGGGCCTCGCCTCACACGGGGTGTTGGAGGCGTTCGCCGCGGATCTCGACCGCTGCGGCGCCGTGTCGCCCGAGCACCACTCGGAGGGAAGCGACCGGGTCAAGCTGCCCTCGTTGGAGTTCGTCGGTGCCGACGGAGCGGTGCACGGGGTCTACGGGCCGGCCGACTATGGGAAGCTCCGGGCCGCGGCGGTGGCGGCCGGGGCGACCCCGGCTGGCGGGCCCCCGGCCGGCGGGGCGCCCGGACCGCTCCAGGTCGAGGATGCGCTCAGGCGGTTCGGAACGATGGCCACCTCCGAGGTCGCCGCGTTGTGCGACCTGCCCGGCCCCCGTGGGCCGGCCGAGCTGTGGCGCCTGGCACTCGAGTGGCGCGTGAAGGCCGAGCGCCTCGGGACCGGCCACCTCTGGTCGCTCGCCTAGTGGGGATCGCGGACCAGGCGGCGGACGATCAGGCCCGCCAGCCCGATCCGGTAGAGCGCGTAGGGCAGCAGCGAGCTGTCGCGCTCCAGAGCCCGGATCAGGCGGGTCGAGCCGAGCGTGGAGACGAACGCGGCCAGCGCGCCGGCCGCGAACGGCACCGCCGCGCCCGCGGGCAACCCCCGCGCGTGGAGCCGGGCCCCCTTCAGCGCGGTGGCGCCGGCGATGATCGGCAGCGCGGCGTGCCTCGAGAGCCGGTTGGCGTCGACCCGTGTGAAGCGCCGCCACCGCGCCGCGGCCAGCGTCGCCCCGTTGCGCGACACGCCGGGGATCAGCGAGCAGGCCTGGGCCGCGCCCAGACACAGCGCGTCCACCGTGTCCGCATCCTCGGCGAGTCGCTCCTGCGGAGAGCGGTCGGCCAACGCCATGGCCAGCGCCCCGGCGACGAGGCCCACGGCCACGGTCGGAGGCGTGCCGAAATGCCGCTCGATCGGCCGCTCGAACCGGTAGCCGAAGAAGGCGGGCGGCGCGAACGACAGCCCGATCTGCCACGCCCGGCGCGGGCTCAGTCCGCGCACCGCGTCGGCCACCTCCCGCCGCAGGCCGATCAGCAGCGCGGCGGCCGTGCCGGTGTGGAGCGCGACCTCGAACGACTTGCGCAGTTCGTCGTCGAGGCGACGGTAGCTCCAGCCGGCCAGCCACGGCACGACCGCGATGTGGCCCGAGGACGAGATCGGCAGCAGCTCGGCCGGCCCGTGCAGCGCGCCCAGCGCGACCGCCTGCCAGATCGGGAACTCGGCCGGTTGATCGCCGGCGGAAGGCGAAGGGGAGCGCGCTGGGAGATCCTCGACGGAGCCGACCGCGCGCAGCACGCTCTAAGCCACGGCCGTCGGGTCGCCGCGCCGGTTGCGCGCGATGCGGACGATCATGTAGGCGACCGCGATCAGCAACAGAGCGGCGGCGACGTAGTCGACGTACTCGAGGTTGTGCCGCCAGCTCTGCCAGCTGCTCCCGACCGCATTGCCGAGCACACCCAGGGCGCCGATCCAGACGATCGAGCCGAGCGTGGCGAAGGCCAGGAAGCGGACGTATCCCATCCGCGCGACCCCGGCCGCGTACGGGAAGGCCGCGCGGGCGAACGGGATGCACCGAGACACGACGATCATGGGCGCGCCCCAGCGCTCGAACCACCGGTGGGCGCGGTCCAGCCGGCTCTTCGATATGTGCAGCTTGTTGCCGTGTCGCTCGACCAGCTCTTCGCGACCCCAGTAGCCGATCCCGTAGGCAATCGACGCGCCGACCATGTCGCCGAGCACGCCGAACACGATGATCCCGAGCAGCGACAGGTTCCCCTGGTAGACGTCGAAGCCGGCGAACAGCATCGTCGGCTCCGACCCCGGCACGCCGACCACACCCGAGGTCAAGGTCATGATGGCCACCCCGACGAGCCCGACATCGCGGATGATGTGCGTCGCCAGCGTGACTAGCGAATCGGTGACCGAGGCCAGGGCGATCAACACCGCGGGCAAGCGTAGCGACCGGGGCGAAATCGGCGATCCGGCGCCGATGAGCGTTTACTCACGGGCCCGATGAGGATCTGGATCGACCTGACGAACTCGCCGCACGTCCTGGTGATGCGCCCGGTGATCGACAAGCTGCGCGAGCGCGGCCACGATATCGAGGTCACCGCGCGCGACTTCGCCCAGACCCTCGATCTGTGCGAGCGCTTCGGGATCGCCCACACCGCGATCGGCCGCCACCGGGGCGGGCGGGTGGGCGCCAAGGCCCGAGGCCTCGCCGAGCGCTCGCTGGCCCTGGCCCGCTGGGCGCGCGGCCGGCGCTTCGACCGTGCGCTCGGCCACGGCTCCAACGACATCACGATCGCTGCCGCGCTCCTGCGGATCCCGTCCGCCACCACGTTCGACTACGAGTGGGCCACCGTCCAGCACAACGTCAACTGTCGTCTGGCCCAGATCGTGATGGTCCCGGATGCGATCCCGCCCGAGCGCCTCTATCGCTACGGCGCCCGCGGCAAGATCCGCGCGTACCCCGGGCTCAAAGAGGAGTACTACCTCGCCGACTTCGAACCCGACGCTGGGATCTTCGCCGCCCTCGCCCTCGACCCGGATGCGCCGACCGCCGTGGTCCGCACCCCGCCGGCGGTCTCGCTCTATCACCGCTTCGAGAACGACGTGTTCGCCGGGGTCTTGGAGCGGCTGGCCGGCGTGCAGACGGTCGTGCTCCCCCGCACGCCCGAGCAACGTGGCGAACTCGAGCGACACGGGGGCTTCATCGTCCCCGAGCGCGCGATCGACGCCCAGTCGCTGATCGCCTACGCCGACGTCGTGGTGTCGGCCGGCGGGACCATGAACCGCGAGGCGGTGGCGCTGGGGACGCCGGTCTACACGGTGTTCGAGGGTCGCCTCGGCGCGGTCGACGAGCGCCTGATCGCCGATGGTCGGCTCCGGCGGCTGACCAGTCCGGACGAGCTCGAGATCGCGAGGCGCACGGACATCGGCGGCAGAGATCAGCGCGTCCGGCGCGACCCCGGAGTGCTCGCCGACCTGCTGCTCGGGGCGCAACCTTGAGCCGCCGGGGCGTGTTAGGGTCCGCAACCCGCCCGAGGAGGTAGCCCGTGTCTCGATCGTTGCCCAAGCTCCGCCTGCCCGCCATCGTTGCCGCCCTGGCGTGCATCGCGGTGCTGGCGCCGGCCGCCGCCCAGGCTGCCCCGATCGGCGCGTACACCACCAAGGGTGCCTGGACCTTCGTGTCCGCTCCCAGGCTGCACCCGCCGAAGCTCACCACCACGGTGAAGACCCAGCGGGGGCTCGCTCCGGGGTACTTCATGACCGGCGTGTTCAAGAACCTGGCCATCAACAAGCCGATGACCGGTCAAAGCGGCCCGCTGATGCTCGATCGCAACCTCCAGCCGGTGTGGTTCAACCCGATCGGGGTGAACGCGCTGGCGGCGAACCTACGGGTGCAGACCTATAACGGCAAGCCCGTTCTCAGCTGGTGGCAGGGAACGGTGAGCAGCACAGGGGTGACCACCAGCGGCGCAGACGAAGTCGTCGACCAGCATTACCGGCACGTGGCGACCCTGAAGGGCACCGGCGGCTGGGTCATCAGCGAGCACGAGATGATCATCAGCGGCCCCAATGTATGGGTCACGGCCTACAAGACGGTTCCGATGGACCTGTCCCGGTTCGGCGGCGATGCCAACGGCAGCGTGCTCGACTCAGCGGTTCAGGAGTACGACCTGAAGACCGGCGAGCTGCTCTATACGTGGGACGCGCTCAACCCGGGCGGCACCCCGAACATCCCGCTTAGGCAGTCCAAGTACAAAGCATTCCACGGGATCCCGTGGGACGCATACCACATCAACTCGATCCAGCTGACCGGCAACGAGACCTTCCTCGTCTCGATGCGCAACACCTGGTCGGCGTACCTGGTCAACCGCCTGACCGGCGCCGTCAACTGGACGCTGAGCGGCGATCCGAAGCTCAGCACGTTCGCGCTGCCGAGCAATGCCCAGTTCCAATGGCAGCACGACGTGGAACTCCACAACGGCAACGTGGTCAGCGTGTTCGACGACCACTGCTGCGGCGTCAAGTCGATCAAGGGCGGGAAGGTGGAACTCGTCACGCCCAACGGGCCGTCGCGCGGTCTCGTGCTGAAGCTCGATCTCACCAAGCACGCCGGCAGCCTGGTTGCCCAGTACCCCCGTGAGAAGGGCTTCGTCGCCGCCTTCCTGGGGAACACGCAGCTGCTGCCAGGCGGCAACGTCGCGCTCAGCTGGGGCAACCGGCCGTTCTTCTCGGAGGTCTCGAGCAAGGGGAAGGTGCTGTTCGACGCGCAGTGGCCGGACCCCGACGTCAACTACCGCACCTATGTCCAGAAGTGGACCGGGATCCCGTTCTTCCCGCCGACCGGCGCGGTTCGCAACAATCAGGGCAAAGCCACCGTGTATGCGAGCTGGGACGGCGATACCCAGGTGGTGAGCTGGAAGGTCCTGGCCGGTTCGAGTACCAAGAGCCTGAAGGCCGTGGCAAGCAAGACGAAGACCGGCTTTGAGACGACGATCCCGCTTACGAGCTCCTTCAAGGTCTACGAGGTGCAGGCGCTCGACGCCCACCAACACGTGCTCGCCACGTCCAAGTCGTTCCCGACCAAGAACTCGTCGAACTCGGGGTTGCCGCAGGGGTACTAGAAACGCGGCATCGGCGGTCGCGCTGGCGCTCCTGGCGTGCCTCCTGGCCGCCACCTCGGCGGGCGCCAAGACCAAGACCAAGCACCCCCCGCCGGCCAAGAAGCCGGCAGGCCCACCGCCGGTCTACGTGTACCCGGTCCCGGGTAGCCACTTCGCCTCGCCGGCCACCCAGATCGCCTTCCGGGGCCTGTCCGCCGGGCGACTCGGCACGATCACGGTCACGGGGTCAGCGAGCGGCGCGCACACCGGCACCGTCATGGCCGACTCCGACGGCGACGGCGGGAGCTTCATCCCCTCCACGCCGTTCAACGCCGGCGAGAGCGTCACCGTGAGCACCTCGCTCAACCTCGAGGGCTCGCACAACGGCACCTATCAGTTCCAGGTCGCCAACCCGGCCGCGCCGGTCCCGTTCGAGCATCGCCCGGCCGCACCGCGGGTCAAGGGGGACGTGTGGTTCTTCCGCTCGCGCCCGGACCTCGACCCCGCCGCGGTGACCGTCACCAAGCGGGACCCGAACCTCGCGGGCGACATCTTCGTCGCGCCCCAGGTCGGCCCGCTCCAGCAGGGACCCGAGATCATCGGGCCGAACGGCGGCCTGATCTGGTTCGACCCGGTCCCCAGGGACTACGCCGCCACCGACTTCCGGGTCCAGACCTATCAGGGGCGCCCGGTGCTCACCTGGTGGCAGGGCAACGAGAGCGCCGGCGTCGGCAACGGCCAGGACATCATCATGAACAGCGCCTATCAGATGGTGAGGACCGTCTCGGCGGGAAACGGGCTATCCGCCGACCTGCACGAGTTCCAGCTCACGCCGCGAGGGACCGCGCTGATCACCGCCGAGTATCCGGTGTTCGTGAATGCATCTTCGGTCCACGGGTCGACCCGGGAGGTCGTGCTCGACTCGGTGGCACAGGAGATAGACATCCCCACCGGGCTGGTCCTGTTCCAGTGGGACAGCCTCGACCACGTGCGGCTCAACGCCGGCTACACCAAGCTGCCCGGCGGCCACATCGCGAACGGGTCGGGCAACCCCTATGACTACTTCCACATCAACTCGATCGCGCCCGACCGCGATGGCAACGTGCTCATCTCGTCGCGCAACACCTGGGCGGTGTACAAGGTCAGCTACCACACCGGCGGAGTCATCTGGACCCTCGGTGGCAAGCATTCGAACTTCAGGCTGGGGCTCGGCGCCTTGTTCGCCTTCCAGCACGATGTGCGGGTGCGGGCCGCGGGTGACCAAATTCTCACGATGTTCGACGACGGCGCCGGGCCGCCGTACGTGCACTCGCAGTCGCGCGCGCTCGTGCTGCGTCTGAACCTCAAGCAGAAGACCGCGACCGTGATCACCCAGCGCGAGCACTCCCCGCCGCTGCTCGCCGCCTTCGAGGGCGATGACCAGCAACTCCCCGACTCCGAGGACTTCGTCGGCTGGGGCCAGCAGCCCTACTTCAGCCAGTTCAACAAGGCCGGCAAGCTGGTGTTCGACGCGCGTTTCGTCGGCTCCAACTTCAGCTATCGCGCGTACCGCTTCGTCTGGAACGGCACCCCGGCCAGGCCCCCGGCGCTCGCCGTCTCCCGACACGGCGGCAAGATGACCGTCTACGCGAGCTGGAACGGCGCCACGGGCGTGGCCGCCTGGCGAGTGTTCGGGGGCAGCCGGCCGAGCAAGATGCCCGCCGTGGCGACGGCGCCCAAGCGCGGGTTCGAAACCGCGATCAACGCCAAGGCGTGGCCCTACGTCGCCGTCCAGGCGCTCGACGCCAAGGGAAGACCGCTCGCGCGGTCAGCAATCGAACACGTGTCCTGACCCGACTAACCCGGTCTTAGCGGGGGCCTTACGCACATCGTTACTACAATCTCCGCCGCATGCGCCGGCGGATCAGATCCGCGGCCTTCCCCGTCCATCGCCACTCGGTGCCCCAGCTGCTCGTGGACGGGATTCTGGTCGCGCTCGCTTACTACCTTGCCTTCCGGCTGAGGTTCACGGACGGTTTGGGGGGCTTCAACGAGCGCTACGGGGACCTGCTCACCAACACGATCTACTGGGTCGTCCCGGTCGCCCTGGTGACCCTGGCCCTGTTCGGCCAGTACCAGCGGTTGTGGACGTTCGTAGGCCAGCGCGACTACGAGGCGGTGGTCAAGGGCCTGGTCGTGACGACGCTGGTGATCGTCGGCGCGATCGCGTTCCTGCATCCGGTCACGACCACGTTCGAGTTCCAGACCACCCCGGTCAACCTACCGGGCAGCGTGATCGCGCTGTTCTTCCTGCTCGCGGTGGCGCTGTTGATCGGCGCCCGCTTCCTCGTCCATCTGGTGGTCGAGGGGCGCGTTCGGAGCATCCGGTCCGCCAAGGGGGCGCGTGACATCCTCGTCGTGGGCGGAGGCGACGGCGGTCGCCTGGTCGTCCGTGAGCTGGTCCGCAACCCGCAGCTGCGCCTGCGCCCGGTCGGGTTCGTGGACGACGACCCTCGCAAGCTGGGGATGAAGGACGAGCACGGGCTGAAGGTGCTGGGCACGACCGAATCGGACGAGCTGGCCCGCGTGCTCGACGAGGTCGAGCCCGATGAGGTGGTGATCGCAATCCCCTCCGCCCCTGGCGAGCTGCGCGCCCGCGTGGTGGCCGCCTGCCGCGCGCGCGGCATCCAGGTGCGCACCACCCCCACGGTGTTCGAGCTGCTCCGGGACAGCACCGGCCATTTGAACGTCGCCCGCCAGCTTCGCGAGGTGCGCGTCGAGGACATCCTGGGCCGCGAGCCCGTGCGGATGGAGATCGAGCGGGTCGGCGCCTACCTCTCGGGCCAGGTCGTGATGGTCACCGGGGCGGGCGGTTCGATCGGCTCCGAGCTGTGCCGCCAGATCGCCCGGGTGGCCCCTCGGGCGCTGGTCCTGGTGGACCACGCCGAGGACAACCTGTTCGAGGTTCGCCGCGAGCTCGAGGAGGAGCGGCACTTCCGAATGGCGGTTCCCGTGCTCGCCGATTGCAGGGAAGAGGAGCGCATGCGCGAAGTCCTCACCGAGCACCGGCCGAGCATCGTGTTCCATGCGGCCGCCTACAAGCACGTGACGATGATGGAAGTCAATCCCGTCGAGGCGATTCGCAACAACGCGCTGGCCACACGCGTGATGGCTCGGATCGCAGCCGAGACCGGAGTCGGGACGTTCGTGCTGGTCTCGACCGACAAGGCGGTCAAGCCGGCCACCGTGATGGGCGCATCCAAGGCGCTTGCGGAATGGGCGGTCGAGGCCGCCGCGCTGCGCTATCCCGGCACCCGCTACGCCACCGTGCGGTTCGGGAACGTGCTCGGCTCCTCCGGGTCCGTGGTGCCGATCTTCCGTCGCCAAATCGCCGCCGGCGGACCGGTGACGGTCACCGACTCCCGCATGAAGCGCTACTTCATGACGATCCCGGAGGCGGTCCAGCTGATCATCCGCGCGGGCTCACTGAGCGAGGCGAGCGGCGAGGTGTTCGTGCTCGAGATGGGCGAGCCTGTGGCGATCATCGAGCTGGCCACGACGATGATCCGGCTGTCCGGCCTCGAGCCCGAGCGCGACATCGCGATTGAGATCGTCGGCGCCCGTCCCGGCGAGAAGCTGCACGAGGATCTTTTCAACCCGTACGAGCGCCTGCAGCCCACGCCGGCCCAGAAGATCCTGCGGGCGGCCCGGGAGCCACTCGAGCCGCAGTCGGTGGAGAGGATTTTCGGTGAGATCAACCTGCTGGTGCTGGAGGGCGACGCCGCCGCGCTGGCCCAGCACGTGGCCAAGCTTTCCAGCGCCCGCCTGCCCCGGAAACCCGAGCCTCACCCCTCCGGGCGCGAATCCAATATCCCCCGCCTTCCCACGTAGACTGGCCCCGCACGCAAATGGCTGCCATCCCGTTCGCGCTCTCGGTTCACCACTTCATCTCCACGGTCGGAGCCGACGTCGGCTTCGCCTCGCTGATCGGCCTGGCTCTCCTGGTGCTGTTGTTCTTCTCCCAGGCCAGGGAGACCGCCACGCTGCGGTCCCGGGCCGACGAGGCCGGGCTACGGATCCAGGAGCTCGAGGCCGAGATGGCCGACCTGACCGAGCAGGTGTCGGCGCTCCCGGCCGAGATCTCGGTCCGCGCGGCCAGTCCGCGCGGGGCCGTCGCCTTCGGCGCGGCACGGTCCGGTGTCCCCGTCGCGGCGGGTGCGGGCGGGGCCACGGCGCTGCCGCCGGCGGCGCCGGCCGGCGTGGCCGCCCCGGCGCTGGCCGCCGCCACCCGGCTCATCCCCGATCCCGTGAACCCTCTCCCCGAGTACGAACCGGCCCCCAACACGGGCAACGGCAACGGCGGAGCCTCGCTACCGGTGGTGGCCGCCTCCGCCGCGACCATGCAGCGCGCGGTTCAGGCGCCGCCGACAGGAGGGCCTAGTCCAGTCGCCGCCCCGCCCCGGGTCGGTCCGGGACCGGGCGGCCGTCCCGGACGTGGGCCCGGCGCCGGCCAGGGACAGGGCCGTCCGCCCGGCACCGGTCAGCCGCGGCCGGGCAGCCCCGCGCGCCCATCCGGCCCGCCGCAGCGCCCGCCCGCGCGACGCTCCCGGGGCCGTCTGATCCTCGGCGGGATCATCGCGGCACTCGCCGTGGCCGCCGCGGTCGTCGTCGGCGTGATCGTGCTCTCGGGCGGCAAGGGCGCTTCGAGCGCGAGCAAGTCCTCGGCCAGCGACGCACTGGCCAGCCACCGGACCAGCCGCGTGGCCGCGGTGCAACCCTCGACGGTGACCGTCTCGGTGCTCAACGGAACCGACATGCAGGGTCTGGCCGGGAAGGTCGCCGATCGGGTAGCAGCTGACGGCTACCGACAGGGATCGAAACCGACAAACGCCGCGGATCAGACGCACACGTCCACGATCGTGGCTTACATGACGCCCGCCGACCGTCGCGACGCCGTGGTGGTCGCCAACTCGCTCAAGCTGAGGCCTAGCGCGGTACAGCTGGTCGACCCGGCCACCAAGGCGATCGCCTGTCCGCCCGCCCAGGCCTGTACGACCGCGGTCGTCGTGACCGTCGGCACGGATCTCGCCGCCCAGTAGTGCACCAAGCGTGAGAGAGCTGCTCGACCTCCCGGAGCGGAGCGCCAAGCCGCGGGACCGTGGCGTCACCCACGTGATCGACCGTGGGTTGTCGATCGCCGAGATCGAGGGGATGATCGAGGTGGCCGGCGAGTTCGTCGACATCGTCAAGCTCGGGTGGGGGACCGCGCTGGCCACCCGCAACCTGGACCGCAAGCTCGAGTGCTACCGGTCGCATGACATCCCGGTCGTGCTGGGCGGCACCTTGACCGAGCTGGCCATCAGCCGCGGCCGCCTCGAGGAGCTGCTCGCCTGGGTGCACGAGCTCGGGCTGTCGTATTTCGAGATCTCCGATGGGACGATCTCCCTCGAGCACGAGCACAAGGTGGACTTGATCGAGCGCCTGGCCCAGGAGTTCACGGTCCTGTCGGAGGTCGGCTCCAAGGACGACACTGGCGCGATCACGCCGCCCTACGTGTGGGTCGAGCAGATGCGAGCGGAGCTGGCCGCCGGCGCCTGGAAGGTGATCGCCGAGGGGCGCGAGGCGGGTACGGCGGGCATCTTCCGGCCGAGCGGCGAGGTCCGCGAGGGCCTGATCGGCGAGATCGTGCACGAGATCGCGCCCGACCGGATCATGTTCGACGCGCCGCGCAAGGACCAGCAGGTGTGGTTCGTGCGCCGGTTCGGGCCGGAGGTCAACCTGAGCAACGTCCCTGTGGGGGAGGTCCTGGCCCTGGAGACGCTGCGGCTCGGACTGCGCTCGGACACCCTGGGCATCGGTGACCGGTGAGCGGGAGCGCTCAGGGTGGGTTGCGCGGCGTGCTGCTGGCTCGTCACGGGCAAACCGATGACAATCTCGAGCCGATCCGCTTCCAGGGCTTTCGCGACACCCCGCTCAACGACACCGGGCGGGCGCAGGCGCGCGAGTTGGCCGATCGCGTGGCGGCCCAGGCGGAGCCGGTCGGGGCGCTCTGGGCCTCTGACCTGAGCCGGGCGCGCGAGACCGCGGAGATCGTGGGGGCGCGCATCGGCCTCGAGCCGCGCCTCGACTCCCGCCTGCGCGAGGCCAACCGGGGGCGCTGGGAGGGCTACACGTTCGAGGAGATAAAGCGGTCCGAACCGGAGGAGTTCGCCGCCTGGATGCGAGGCGGCGCCTCCTGGCGGTTCCCCGGCGGCGAGTCGCTGCAGGAGCAGCAGGACCGGGTTATGGACGCGCTCGCCGACATCGAGGCCGGCGGCGAGCTACCCGCCCTGGCCGTCTGCCACGGCGGCGCGATCCGCGTCGTGCTGTGCAGCCGCGATCCGCGGGGTCTCGACGCCTTTCATACGTTCGAGGTTCCGAACGTGGCCGTCGTGGCGCTGTAATGCCCAGCCTTACCCCCGATGGTGACGACTAGGCTCTCGATCGTTGCGTTCGCGGCGCTGGTCGCGGCGAGCATCGCGGCCTTCTTCGTCACCCAGCACCTGAAGGTCACCACGCCGCTGATCCAGGGCTTTCCCCGCCCGGTGCCTGGGGTGATCGATCCACTGCACGGCGTGGCCTGCGGCCAATTCAACAGCGGCTCGACACTGATCTCGTTCTACCTCCAGCATCGCACCGACGTGGTCGACGTATACGTGGTCGATTCCGAGGGCGAGGTAGTGCGCACCGTGGCCACCGATCGCCGCATGCGCAAGGGCGTGCGCACTCCCGACGGCGTGTTCCACTGGGACGGGCGCGAGTCGAACGGGCGGGTCGCCCCCGACGGGACCTATCACTTCCGGGTCGCGCTGTTGCACCAGGACCGTGGGATCGACCTGACCGATGTGCCGGTCAAGGTCAAGACGCTTCCGCCCCACCCCGTGATCACGAGCGTCAAGCCGACGGTGATCACCTCGCCGGGGACTCATGTAACGATCCACTACTCGGGCAACGAGAACCGCGGCGGCACGATCCTGCTCTACCGGTTGGACGCCGCCGGGCACCCGCGGCTGATCAAGACCTTCCTCACGCCGTGGAAGGGGCAGACCGCGGTGTGGGACGGCACGGTCAGCCAGCAGCGCCCGGCGCCGCCCGGCTCCTACCTGCTCGCGCTCGAGGTCAGCGACGCAGCGTGCAACACCGGCCGTTACCCGGCCCGGATCCCGCCGCCGGCGGGCACCGCGGCGAATAGCGTCGTCACCGTCAGGTAGCGGCTGACGCCGTCGGAGACCGGTCCGACCCGTACCGTTTGCCGGTGTGACGGGTTACCTGAAGCGCCTGGTGAGCTCGCTGGCGGCCTACCAGGTCGCCGACGTCGTGTCGAAGTTCATCGCGGTCCTGCTGCTGCCGGTGTATACGCGCTACATCACGCCGGCCGGCTACGGCGTCGTCGAGTTGCTCGCCAACGGGGTGATCCTGATCAGCATCCTGGTCCGGTTCGGGATGATCGAGTCGTTCCTGCGCTTCTACTTCTCGGACGAGGACCAGCGCCGGCGCGACGCCCTGGCCCGCCGGGCGGTGGGCTTCCTGCTGCTCACCACCACGATCGCCGCGGTGGCGCTGGCCGCCGCCGCTGCGCCGCTCTCGAAGGTGGTGCTCGGCTACGACGACCCGACCACCTTCCGGATCGCCGTGCTCGGCCTGTGGTCGTTCACCAACCTCGAGCTGGCCTATGCGATGTTGCGGGTCGAGGAGCGCCTGCGGACCTACGCCATCGCCTCGCTGACCAACGTGGCGCTCACGGTCGCCTCCTCGCTCGTGCTGGTGGTCGCGCTGGGCAAGGGCGCCCGCGGGCTCCTGCTCGGCAACTACGGCGCCTCGACGCTGGTCCTGCTCGCGCTGTGGTGGACCATGCGGGGCCGGCTGCTGCCCCGCCACCGCAGCGCCGAGGGCCACGGCGTGCTGCTGCGCTTCGGGCTGCCCACCGTCCCGGCCGAGGTGTCGGTGTACGCGCTCAGCATCATCGACCGCTACTACATCTTTCACCACCGCTCGCCGGGCTTGGCCGGGCTCTACTCGATCGCGGTCAAGCTGGCCGGCGCGGTGGCCTTCATCGTGCGTGCCTTCCAGTACGCGTGGCCGCCCCTGGCTTACTCGGTTCGCGATGATGCCGAGGCTGCCCGACTGTATGGACTGGTGACCACCTACTACCTGCTGGTGAGCGGCCTGGTCGTGGCCGGCCTCGCCCTGCTCGGCCGCTGGATCCTGCGCCTGCTGGTCGCGCCCTCCTTCTACGGGGCCTATCGGGCCCTGCCCTGGGTGGCGCTCGGCTGGGCGCTGTACGGGCTGTGGGTGGTGTTCCTGGTCATCGCCGGCCGGGCTAACGTGACCACGCGCAACTTCCCCGCCGCGCTGGCCGGCCTGGTGGTCAACGTGATCCTGCTGCTCGTCCTGGTGCCGGGACTGGGGATCGCCGGCGCCGGCATCGCGTTGTGCGGGGCGTACGTGGTGATGATCGGGGTCATGCACCTGCTGACCCGGCGGGCGTTCGCCGCGTCGTTCGAATGGCGCCGGCTGGTCCAGCTTGCCGTGGCGCTGGGCGGAATGGCGGCCGCCGGCGATCTGCTGCTGCCCACCCACGGGGCGGTTGGTTTGCTCACCCGCGCCGCGGTGCTGGCGGCGATGCCGGTGGTGCTGCTCGGCACGGGGTTCGCGCACCGGCAGGAGATCGAGCAGGCGCGGATGCTGTTGAGGGCGGCGGCGCTGAGGAGGGCGCGTGAACCCGCCTGAGGAGGGCGATCGAGCGACGCGTTCGGGTGATCCGGCGGCCCGCCCCCGGATCAGTGTCGTGATGCCGTTCGCCGGCGACGAGCGCGCCGCGCAAGCCGCGGTGGACGCCCTGATGGCGCTTGATCTGCGGGTCGGCGACGAGCTGATCCTGGCCGACAACTCGGGCACCGCCGTGGCCCGGGGCGGGGTCGCGGTGATCAGGGCGACCGGCGAGCGATCGCCCGCCCACGCCCGCAACGTGGGGGCGGCGCATGCCCACGGGGAGTGGATCCTGTTCCTGGACGCCGACTGCCGTGCCCCCAGCGGGCTGCTCGACGCCTTCTTCGCGGCGCCGGTGGCCGACGAGGTGGGAGCACTGGCCGGCGAGGTGGTGCCGCTGCCCGGCGGCGACACGCTGGCCTCGCGCTATGGATCGGCCCGGAGCTTCCTCTCCCAGCAGACCCACCTCAGCCACCCCTACCGACCCCGGGCGGTGGCGGCCAACCTGCTCGCCCGGCGGACCGCGTTCGAGCAGATCGGCGGCTTCTACGAGGGAGTGCGCGCGGCCGAGGACACTGACTTCAGCTGGCGCCTGCAGGAGGCCGGCTGGCGGCTCGAGCTGCGCCGCCGCGCCCAGGTCGAGCACCGCTACCGCGGGACGGTGGGCGAGCTTCGCCGCCAGTGGCGTGGCTACGCGGCGGGCCGCGCCTGGCTGGCCCGCCGCTACGAGGGATTCGCGCCCGAGCCGGCGGTGGCCCGGGCGGTGGGGCGCCTGCGCCGCCGCACCCGCGCCGCGATCGGGCCGGGCGCCTCGGTTGCCGGATCACCGGGCGCGCGGCGCGCGGCGCCCGCGGTCGAGGCCGGCCGGCTCGAGCGGGGCCAGTACCTCGCCCTGGACGCGCTCCTGTCGGCCGAGGAGCTCGCGGGACTGGCCCTCTCCAACCGTCCCTCTGGCCGCCGGCGCGCGGTCGCGGACGTGGTGATGGTGGCCGACCGCTTCCCGGTGCGGGGAGACCCGCTGGTCGAGTTCGTGCGCGCGCTCGAGCGCGTCCGGGTCGATGCGGCGGCCCGTCCCGCGCTGCCCGACGCCAACCTGTCCCGCGAGCTCCAGGTCGACTATCGCGAGGACGACGGGATCGCCGCCCGCGCCGCGGCGCTGCTCGCGCTGCTTGTGCGCCATCCGATGTGTGCGGTGGGGGATCTGCTGGCCCGCCGTCCCGGCGAGCCTGGCCTGTCGGCGCTCGCCCCGGCGGTGCTGCGCCTGCAGCGCGATCGGCACGCGCGCGTGCACGCGCTGGGCAGCGACGAGGTGCGCGCCACCGCCCGGCGGCTTGCCCGGCTGGCCGGGCGACCGCTCGATGAGCCCCGCCGCTGATGCGAGCCCACATCGTCGACCCCTCTGCGTTCACGCCCCCTTACGACCACGCGCTGTCCGCCGCGCTGGCCGGGGCGGGCGCCCAGGTCGAGCTGATCACCAGCCGGTTCGGCTACGGCACCGTCCCCGAGCCCGACGGCTATGCGGTGCGCGAACTGTTCTACCGCCACGCGGTCGGTGCGCCGGGCTCGCCCGCGCGCCTGGCCGGCAAGCTGCTCGAGCACGTGCCGGACATGGTCCGCTACCGGACGGTGGCCCGCGCGGCCGACGTGGTCCACTTCCAGTGGCTGGCCATCCAGGCCGTTGACCGCTATCTGCTGCCCGACCGGCCGACCGTCCTCACCGCCCACGACCTCCTCCCGCGCGAGCCGCGCCCCGGGCAGGTGCGCGCCCAGCGCCGCCTCTATGACGCGGTCGACGCGATCGTCGTGCACTCGGGCTACGGCCGCGACCTGCTCGTCGAGCGCCTCGGGGTCGACCCGGCCAAGGTCCGGGTCATCCACCACGGCGCGTTCAAGCACCTGACCGCCCAGACGCACGAGGCTCCGCTGCCCGCCGAGCTGCGAGCCGTCGAGGCGCCGGTCGTTCTGTTCTTCGGCCTGCTGCGCCCCTATAAGGGGCTCGACACGCTGCTCGAGGCCTGGCCGGGCGTGGACGGTGCCGAGCTGTGGGTGGTGGGTCGGCCGCGCATGCCGCTCGAGCCGTTGCGGGCGACGGTCGCTCGGACCCGGAACGTCCGCTTGGTCCCCCGCTTCGTCTCGGACGCCGAGCTACCCGCGTTCTTCCGGCGGGCCGACGTCGTGGTGCTGCCGTACTCGCGGACCGAGCGCCTGGACTGGTCGGGCGTGCTGGCCACCGCCCTGGCCTTCGGCAAGCCGACCGTGGTCAGCGACGTGGGCGGCTTCGGCGAGGTGGCCGCGGCCGGCGCCGCCCGCCTGGTGGCGCCCGAGGACCCGGGCGCGCTGCGGGCCGCGATCGAGAGCCTCGTGAACGATCCGCAGGAGCGCGAGGGCCTCGCCTGGGGCGCGACGGGCGCCGCCAAGGGCGCCTACTCGTGGGAGGCGGCGGCGCACGAGACGCTGGCCCTGTATCGCGACCTGGTTCCATAGCCCGCCGTGACCTTCCTCGCCATCCTGTTCTGGGTCTCGGTTGGCCTGATCCTGTACGCCCACGTCGGCTATCCCGTGCTGCTCGGGCTGCTCGCGTGGCTGCGGGAGCTGACACCGCGCTCGCGCCGTCGTTCGCGCCCGCGCATGGCGCCGGACGACGAGCTGCCCAGCGTGTCGGTGATCGTGGCCGCCTACGCCGAGCAGGACGTGATCGCAGAGCGGGTGGCGAACATCCGCGCGCTCGACTACCCGCGCCAGCTCGTCGAGCTGATCGTGGCCTGCGACGGCTCGCCCGACGCCACCGCCGAGCGTGCCCGCGAGGCGGGGGCCGACCTCGTGCTGGAGCTGCCTCGGGGCGGCAAGATCCGCGCCCAGGACGCCTCCGTGGAACGGGCCGGGGGTGAGATCGTGGCCTTCTCGGACGCCAACGTGACCTGGCAGCCCGA
The DNA here is from genome assembly GCA_963841535.1 of uncultured Solirubrobacterales bacterium. GTDB lineage: Bacteria > Actinomycetota > Thermoleophilia > Solirubrobacterales > Solirubrobacteraceae > Palsa-465. The sequence goes on from CAWJDF010000011.1 coordinate 231,580, forward strand.
TGCTTTGAGGCGGCTCGTGGCGCCTTTTGCTGACGCCCGGGTCGGCTACGTGTGCGGCGAGGTTCAGCTGGTCGACGCGGCCACCGGATCGAACCAGGAGGGCCTGTACTGGCGCTACGAGCTCGCGTTGCGCGCGCTCGAGTCGCGCGTGCGCTCGGTCACCGGCGGCAACGGCGCGATCTACGCCACCCGGCGCGAGGCGTATCTGGTCGTCGACCCGATCATGGGCCACGACCTGTCGTTCCCGTTCAACATGGTCAAGCGGGGATGGCTCGCGCTGGCCGTGCGCGAGGCCCAGGCCAGCGAGAAGATGGTCCCCACGATCGAGGGAGAGTTTGCCCGCAAGCGGCGGATGATGAGCCACACATGGCCGATCGTCGTGCGCGGCGGGATGCTCTCGCCTCGCGGCTACGACCCTCTGTACGCGCTGATGATCGTCTCGCACCGCATCCTGCGCTATCTGACCCCGTTCCTGCACGTGATCGCGTTGGTCACGAGCGTCGCCCTGCTCGGCCAGGGGTGGGTGTACGTGGCCGCGGTGGCGGTCCAGGTGGCGGTTCTGCTGGCCGCCGGGCTGGCCGGCGCGGTCCCGTCCCGGCCGATGCTCCTGACCCGCTATTACGTGCTCACCACGGCCTCGCTGGCCGCCGGGCTGTGGGACTGGCTCGTGCACGGCACCTCGGCGGGCTGGGAGCCCGCGGAGGGGACCCGGTGACGGCGGAGGGGACCGGTGACGGCGGAGGGGACCCGGTGACCCACCAACGCGTGCTCGACCTGGCGATCGGGGTCCCGGTGGCGCTCCTCACCGCGCCTGTGATCGCCGTGCTGGCCCTGCTCATCCGGCTCGAGTCCTCTGGCCACCCGATCTATACCCAGACCCGCGTGGGCAAGGACGGCGAGCTGTTCCCGATCTACAAGCTGCGCACGATGGTCCGGGGCGCCGAGTTCACCGGAGCGGGGCTGGCCATCCAGGAGGGCGACGACCGGATCACCCGGACCGGGGCGTTCCTGCGCCGGTACTCGCTGGACGAGCTTCCCAACCTGTGGAACGTGCTGCGGGGGGAGATGTCGATCGTCGGGCCGCGTCCCACGCTGGCCGTGCAGGTCGAGCAGTACACCGAGCGCCAGCGGGGCCGTCTCGCGGTCAGGCCGGGCATCACCGGTTGGGCCCAGGTCAACGGCCGGGCCTCGCTCCCGTGGCCCGAGCGGATCGAGCTAGATCTCTGGTACGTCGAGCACCGCTCCCTGTGGCTCGACCTGCGGATCCTGGCCCGGACGCTCCGGATGGTCTTCCGGGGCGAGGGGATCTACAAGGGCGAGCGGGGCGGCTGGGTCCCGCCGACCGAGACGCGCGAATGACCCCGCCGTCAACCCCCGACGCAGCGGTTCTACTCACCGGCGTGGGCAAGCGCTACGACATCGTGTCGGCCTTCGCCCAGCACGCCACCGTGGTCGCCGCCGATCCCAACCCGCTGGCTCCGGCCCAATACGCCGCCCACCACCGCCACGCGGTGCCGCGCATCGAGGACCCCGAGTACGTGCCGGCCCTGCGGGCGCTGTGCGACGAGTTCGGCGTCGGCGCGGTCGTTCCGCTGACCGATCTGGACCTCGAGGTCCTGGGCCAGGCCCGCGCCGACGGCCTGCTGCCGGCGTTCGTGCCGGACCCCGAGATCGCCCACGCCACGTTCGACAAGTACGAGACCCACCGGCTGCTCGAGCGCCTCGGCCTGCCCTCCCCGCCCACCGTGCTGCCCGGCGATCCGGTGGACGCCTTCCCGGTGATGGTCAAGCCGCGCTGGGGCTCCGGGGCCCGGTCGATCCACCGCGCCGACGACGCGCGCGCCGCCGACTTCTTCGTGGAGTACATCCGCGAGCCCACCATGGTGCAGCGCTTCATGGACGGCCCGGAGTTCTCGATCGACGTCCTGTGCGACCTGCGCGGGCGCTGCCTGAACTCGATCCCGCGCACGATGATCGAGTCCCGCGGCGGGGAGTCGATCAAGGGCAAGGTGATCGCCGACTCCGAGTTGATCGACCTTGGCCGGCGCGTCTCCGAGATGCTGCGCTTCCGCGGCCCGTCCACCATCCAGGTCTTCCGCGACAAGCAGATCGGCCTCGGGATCACCGACGTCAACACGCGCTTCGGCGGCGCCTTCCCCGCGCCCATGTACGCCGCACTGCCCGGACACACCTACCCCGAGCTGATCGTCCGGATGGCCCGGGGCGAGGAGATCGAGCCCCACGTCGGCCAGTTCCGCGCCGGCCTCACGTTCACCCGCTACTACTGGCAGCTCGAGCTCGACGAGACCCTCCAGCCCACGGGACGGGACATCATCGACCCGCCGGGCCCGCCGGCGCCCCGGTAGCCGTCGCGGTCGGGCGGTCAGGCGCGGGCGGCCCCGGCGCGACGCCCGCCGGCGCCGGCCCCAGCCTCGCCCCAGCACTCCTCCACGAACGCGGCGATCTTGCGCGTCAGGCGCTCCGGGCTGACGCGCAACTCGATGATCGAGTTGGCGTCGATGAGACGGCCGTTCGGGAGCTCGGCGGCCAGCATGTCGGCGTCCGAGAACGGGTGCAGGGGATCGCGGGGGTGCCCGATGACCAGCGCCGGCGCCTCGAAGGTCTGGCGCACGGCCCGCTCGGGCGCGGTGCGGCCGAACAGGATCCCCTGGAGCACGGCGCCGCTCGGCGCGGGGTCCTGGGCGACCCAGTCGAGCGCGAGCTCGGCCATGAACGGAACGACTTGCCGCGGCACACGCCGGGCGGCCAGCGCCAGCGCCTTCATCACCGGCTCGCCGTAGGTCAGCGCGAACAGCAGCGGGGTGAACGCGGCGCCGCAGGCCGGGATCGCCTTGTCCAGCACCGGCATCTCGACGATCATCCCGCGCACGCGCTCAGGGGCCAGCGCGGCCACCTCGAGCGTCACGTTGGCGCCCAGCGAGGTGCCGCCCACCACGGCCTGCTCGAGCTGTAGGTGGTCGAGCAGGGCCACGGTCTGGCGGGCGAACTCGGGCATCGAGTAGCGGCCCATCTCCTCGGGACGGTCCGACGCGCCGTGTCCGAGGAAGTCGAACGTGACCACCCGGTTGCCGTGACCGGCCAGATCCTCGGCGAGCGGGGTCTGCATCTTCTGGGAGAGCAGCAATCCCGGCATCAGGATCGTGGTCTGGCGTCCGGTGCCGTGAATCGTGTAGGCGAGCCGGTGCCCCTCGTAGTCGAAGAACGCTATCCGTAGAGGTTACCCCTTAGAGGTCGACTGGCTAGTCAGCCAGGCCCTTGACCGGTACCGTGGCAGGGGCTACTTCACTAGGAGGACACTGTCATGGCTAAGGCTTTGCGATCACTGAACGGAGAGGTGGTCGCGATCACCGGCGGGGCGCGCGGAATCGGCCGCGCCACCGCGACCGCGCTGATCGCCCAGGGCGCGAGGGTGGCGATCGGCGACATCGACGCGCCGCTGGCCGAGAAGACCGCATCGGAGCTCGGCTCCGGCACGATCGGGCTCCCGCTCGACGTGACCGACCGCGACAGCTTCGCCGCGTTTCTGGACGAGGTGGAGCGGCAGCTCGGCCCGCTCGACGTGCTCGTCAACAACGCCGGGATCATGCCGGTCGGACCGTTCGAGAAAGAGACCGACGACTGCGCGCGCCGGCTCGTCGACATCAACATCCACGGGGTGATCCTCGGCTCCAAGCTCGCCATCGAGCGCTTCATTCCGCGCCGACGGGGCCACATCGTCCAGCTCGCCTCGATCGCCGGCAAGGGCGGCTATCCGGGCGGGGTCACCTACTGCGCCACCAAGCACGCCGTGGTGGGGTTGACCGAGGCCCTGCGTTCCGAGCTGCGCGGCACCGGCATCGAGATGCACCAGGTGCTGCCGATCGGTGTGAACACCGAGCTCTACTCGGGCGTGTCAGCCGCCAGGGGCTTCCCGACCGCGCAGCCCGAGGAAGTGGCCAACACGATCGTCGAGCTGCTCCAGACGGGCAAGTTCGAGCTCTTCGTGCCGAGGAAGGTGGGTGCCATCACGCGCATGCAGGCGCTGATGCCCCGCCGCATGGCCGAGTCGATCGTCCGCTTCACCAAGGGCGACCAGGTCCTGCTGGCGGCCGATCCGGCAATGCGCGCCGCCTACGAGGCCCGCATCACCGGTTCTGCTCCCGCGCCGGCGCCCGAGCAGGAACACGAGCGAACGGCCGCCTGACGACGGCTCAACCCGAGCTCAGCCAGTCGGCGATCAACCGGCCGATATGCCCGCCGGCATCCTCCTGCAGAAAGTGGGAGGCGCCGGCGATCACGTGGTCGATCTCGCCACCGAGGGCGGCCGCGAACCGCCGGCCGGTCTCGAGCGGCAGCACCGGATCGGAGTCGGCCCACAGGAACAGCTTGGGTCGGGTGTCGCCACGCAGGGCGTCGAGCACGCGCTGGCCGGCGCTCGCACCCGGCGCGTCGGGCGTCAACGGGAGGATCAGCGGAAACGCACGCGCACCCGCCTTGGCCGCCGCGGTCGGGAACGGCGCGTCATACGCCGCGATCACCTCGTCGCCGGGATCCTGTAAGCAAGCTCGCCGCACCAGCAACCCCACCGGAAGGTCCTCGGTTCGCTCGACGAACGCCCGGAACGTCATCCACGCGTCGTTCATCGGCTGGCGGCCGGTGAACAGGCCGGTGTCGAGGACCACCACGCGAGCGATCCGATCGGGGCGCTCGACCGCCACCCGCAACCCGATCGGACCACCCCAGTCGTGTACGACGACGGTGGCCTCGCGCAGGTCGAGGTCGTCCACCAGCGCGAGGGCGCTCGCGGTGTGGCGATCGTAGGTGTACCAGCCGAGGTCGATCGGCTTGTCCGAGCGCCCGAAGCCCGGCAGATCAGGGGCGATGCACCGATAGCCTGCGTCCCGCACCGGTCCGAGCACGTGACGCCACAGGAACGACCAGGTCGGCTCGCCGTGCACGAACAGCACCGACGGGCCCTCGCCGACGTCCAGATGGGCGAGGCGAATCCCGTCGAACTCCCGATACGAAGACTCGAACGGGAAGTCGGGCAGACCGGTCAGGAGCTCGTCGGGGGTGCGGATCGCGTCGGTCATCGCTTGCCGGGGGGAACATACGATTTCAGCCAGCGCGTGATCATGCGCCCAAGCTGCTGGCCGGCGTCCTCCTGCAGATAGTGGCCGACACCCTTGATCACGTGGTCGACCTCGGCCCCGATGGCCCGAGCGAACCGCCACCCGGCCTCTACGGGCAGGATTGAATCGCCCTCGCCCCAGATGATCAGCTTGGGCCCGGGGGTCGGAACCCAGCGCTGAGAGCACGCGCTGGCCGGCCACGGCGCCGTCCATCTGCGGGGAGGTGGGCAGGATCAGCGGAAAGGCGCGCGCCCCGGCCTTGGCGGCGGGGCTCGGGAACGGCGCCTCGTAGGCCGCGAGGACGCTCGCCGCCAGCACGCTCTTGCACCCGGCGCGGATCAGGAACGACACCGGCAGATCCTCGCTGCGCTGTGCCAGCTCACGGAAGGCCAGCCAGGCGTCGGTCATCTTCTGATGGCCGGTGAACAGCCCCGTGTCGAGCACCACCATGCGCCCGATCCAGTCGGGATGCTCGACCGCGACCCGCAGCCCGATCGGGCCGCCCCAGTCGTGCACGACGATCGTGGCGTCGCGCAGCTTGAGCTCGGCGAACAGCGCGGCTACGCTGTCGGTGTGGCGGTCGTACGTGTACCACTCGACGTCGATCGGCTTGTCCGAGCGTCCGAAGCCGGGCAGGTCGGGCGCGATGCACCGGTACCCGGCGTCGCGCACGACCGGGATCACCTTGCGCCACAAAAACGACCAGGTCGGCTCGCCATGAAGGAACACGACCGGTGGGCCCTTGCCCTCGTCGACATGGGCCAGGCGCAGCCCCTGGAAGCTGCGATACCTTGGCTTGAATGGGAAGTCCGGGACGCGGGCGAGGGCGTTGTCGGGGGTGCGGACGATGCCGGGCACGGAGCATGAAGCTACCTCCCGGGAAAGCGCCGGGCGGCGATTCAGGGCCCGTGCACGAGGGCTTGCGAGGCGTCGGATGCCACCGTCACCTCGATCTCCGACGGGAAGCGCTCCCAGGCGATCAGGTTCAGCGCCTGGAGGCGGTCGAGCATGGCCTGGAACGCGACCGCCTGGGCACGGCTCGCGTAGGTGCGGGCGATCGTGAACGACCAGCCGGCGCCGGCCGATGGATCGCTCACCCCGAGGAGCCGCTGGTAGCGCGCGTCGCTCGCTGCGCTGGTCACGGTCAGGGTCGAGGCCGGAAGCTTCGACAGCGCGCGCACCCGGGCGGCCAACTCGATCAGCAGGTCGAGCGCGGCCGGGCGCAGGCCGCGGTAGAGCGCCGGCGTGAACCCGAGCCGCGACGCGAGCGATCCGATCCCCAAGTCGTAGCGCAGGCCCAGCCGGGCGGGATTGGACGGGAGCGGCAGGATCTGCCGGGCCGCGTAGGCCCGATCCAGCGCGTCCGGGGTGGCGAACGCCCCGCCGCGGTCCGGGGGATGCAGGACGAAGGCATTCGAGTCGGCCGCGGTCTCCAGCGCGATCAAGCGCCCCAGAGTGCTCCGATCGGTCCGGTACAGCCGCATGATCCGCTGGGCGCCGAGTAGCCGCCAGTAGTACAGCGAGGAGTCGTCGCCGAAGCTCGAGATCAGCGAATAGGCGTCCGGGTTGTGGTCGGGCGCGGTGTCGAAATAGAGCTGCGGATAGGGCACCGCGTGGCCGCCGTCGTAGAGGTCGAGGACGCGCTGAAGGTTGCCGATCCCCATGTGGTAGGACTCGAACGCGAGGTCCCACCGTCCGAAGTGCTGCCGCGCGGTCTCCAGGTAGCGCACCGTGCCGGCCAGCGCCTTGGCCGGGTCGAAGCGGTCGTCGATCTTGGCCCGGGCACGCTCCAAACGCGTCACCGTGCCCCCCTGGCCGCGCGCGGAGGCCAGGAAGACCCGGCCTGTCAGCTTGCGGCTGCGGGCCAGGTCGATGTGCATGCCGAGCAGCGAGGACCCGGTCTGGGCCAGGATCTGGGTCAGCCCCGAGGCGTTGGTCGGGTCGCCCCCCACGATCACGTCGGGCCGCCCCGCGCTCTCGACGAACACGAGCGCTTCGACTAGGCTCGGGTCGAGCCCGGTGCCCGCGACGGCGCGGTCGATCATCGGGCGCCATCGCGCGACCCGGGCCGCCGTGGCGAGCACCCCGCCGGGGCTCTTGGCGTACAGGACATGCTCCGAGCCGGCGATCGCCCGGCCCACGAAGTCCGATTCGCGGCTCGACACGTACGCGAACGGATCGCCCGGCTTGGCCGGCTTCCCGATCCCCGGAAGCGGCAACGGAGGCGGCCCCGACCTCCCGCCCGACGAGCCCAGGACGACGATCAGGACGACGATCAGAAGGGCAAGCGCGCCACCGGCGACCGCCAGCCTCCTGCGACCCGTCGCCCTGCGCCTGCGCCGGGAACGCACGGCCTCATGAGCCGTGGTAGATGAGGTGCATCTTGCTGCAGGCCGCGGCGTGCGTCGGGTCCACGTTGCTCGGGAACACCTTCCAGCCGTTGCCCGCGATCGGGTAGATGTTGACCAGCGGGTGGGGGTGCGCGGCCAGGTAGGGGCGGCTCACGTACAGCACGCCGGTCTTAACCCCCGCGTACCAGGCGAACACGCTCTGATACCCGATCGGGATGTTGGGCTGCCCGCAGGCGAACATGTTCGAGGTGCCGAGGGTCTTGACCACCCCCGACAGGTGGCCGATCAGCACCGTCCGATCCCGCTGCTCGCGCAGGTCTGAGCGCTCGAGCCGCTCCTGCCGGTGGGCGGCGGGGAGCATCGAGCCCGCGATCACGAGGAGTACCAGGACCGTGCCCCACGTGCCCACGTGCGTGGCCACTCGTGCGCCGAGCCGGCCGCCGTCCACCCGGCGCGTCCATCCCGCGAGGAGCGCCGGCAGGTCGTGGACGATCCGCCCGATGAACACGGCGGCGAGGATTCCGACCACCGCGCCGGCCTCGAACATGTAGCGCGGCACGGCCGGGAAGCCGTGCAGGGCGAACGCGATCTCGATCAGCACCCACAGCACCGCTCCGGCGGCGAGGACCAGGATCGCGATCCGGCGGCGCCAGGCCGCCCACGCGACGGCCAGCACCGCCGCGAGCCACACCGTGTTCGGGAGCAGTTCGTGGAAGCGATCGATCGTGCCGGTGATCTTGTTGCCGTGGATCGCCCGGGGCGAGTTCTCGGCGATGTTGCCGGCGGTGAGGAAGCTCTTGGAGGACAGGCCGGGGATCCCGAACCACAGGAACGCCATGAGCACGACCGAGGCGTAAAGCCAGCGCCGGTAGGTCGGCACGTAGCGCCACAGCCACAGGCCGGCCAGGCCGTAGAACGGCCACACCTCCGGCCGGCCCAGCGCGCCCAGCCACCAGATCCAGAAGGCGGCCTTGTGGTGTCCGCCCAGATGCAGGTCGACCGCGAGCAGGCACAGCGACACGATCATCGTGTCGGACTCGGAGCTCAGCAGATAGTGCGTGTAGTTGAAGTTCCCCACGGGGTCCTGCATCGCGAACAGGAACACCCCCGCGGCGAGGCCGGCCACGTAGGACGCGTAGCGGCGCTCGGGACGGGAGTAGGTCAGGCGGAAGGCGATCCGCCAGGCGAAGATCACGCCGCTCAGCGAGATCGCCACCGAGGTGACCATCCAGAGCCACAGCGCGTAGTGGCCGAACACGGCGTAGGGCGCGGTGAACAGGAACGGCATCGGCTTCCAGGAGGGCGCGCCGTTGGTGTCGAGGTTGAGGTGGACGGTCAGCTTGCCCCACACCAGCCAGCCGTACGGGTCGTAGCCCGGGCGTGTGCGCGCGTAGAGCAGGACGGCCAGCGACACGATCAAGAGGCCGGCCGCGGTGAGCAGCCAGCGGTAGCGGTACGCGAGCTCCTTGAGCTCGGCGCGGTCGGCCCTCCGTCGCTCTCCGCGAGGCGGACCGGACGGGGCTTCTTCGATCCGGGGTGCGTCTAGGGTCTGCTCAGACACGGGGCCGCGGGGACGGTAGCAGCAGGAGTGCCCGGTCTTGCTGGCTCCATAACGAGTGAGCCTCCTCTAATCTCTGCCGGGTCAGGCGAGCTGCCGCGCGACGGGGCGTCTTACGTCTCGCGTACGGTTCGTCGGCTATCCTCGTCCGCTCGCGGGCCAGGAATCGCCTGGAACTTGGCCCACCGACGCGCCGCCTCATCGGCCGAGAGCGCTGAAGATCCCGTAGTCGAACGTCAGGCATTGGAGCGCCTATATGCAAATCTTGGTTCTAGGCGGTGACGGATACCTCGGTTGGCCCACCGCTCTGCATCTCAGTGCCCTCGGGCACGAGGTAGCGGTCAACGACAACTTCGCCCGTCGCCGCTACGACGAAGAGATGGGCGTCGAGAGCCTGGTGCCGATCTTCTCGCTCGAGGAGCGCGTTGCGGCCTGGGCCGAGATCACCGGCAAGACCATCAAGACCTACGTCGGTGACCTGTGCGACGCCGCCTTCGTGCACGAGATGGTGGGCGACTTCCGGCCCGAGACGATCGTCCACTTCGGCGAGCAGCGCGCCGCTCCGTACTCGATGATCGACCAGGCGCACTGCGTCTACACGCAGACCAACAACATCGTCGGCACGCTCAACGTGATGTACGCGATCGCCGACATCGACCGCGACATCCACCTGGTCAAGCTGGGGACGATGGGCGAGTACGGCACGCCGAACATCGACATCGAGGAGGGCTGGCTCGAGGTCGAGCACAACGGCCGGCGCGACCGGGTGCTGTACCCCAAGCGGCCGGGCTCCTTCTACCACCTCTCCAAGGTGCACGACAGCCACAACATCGAGTTCGGCTGCCGGATCTGGGGTCTGCGCGCCACCGACCTCAACCAGGGCGTCGTGTACGGCGCCGACACCGAGCAGACCAAGCTCGACCCGCGGCTGGCCACCCGCTTCGACTACGACGGCGTGTTCGGCACGGTGCTCAACCGCATGACGATCCAGGCGGTGCTCGGACACCCGCTCACCGTGTACGGCAACGGGTCACAGACCCGCGGCCTGATCAACATCGTCGACACGGTCGAATGCATCAGGCTGGCCTCGGAGAACCCGGCCGACCGGGGCGAGTTCCGCGTGTTCAACCAGTTCACCGAGCACCTGTCGGTGCGCCAGATCGCCGAGACGATCGCCGAGGAGTATCCCGGCGAGGCGACGGTCGAGACGGTCGAGAACCCGCGCGTCGAGGCCGAGGACCACTACTACAACGCCAAGCACACGGCGCTGGTCGACCTTGGGCTCAAGCCGACGCTGCTCTCGATGGCGCTGATCGACCACCTGTTCGACGTGGTCGAGCGCCACAGGGATCGGGTCGACCTGGCGGCGATCATGCCGACCGTGAGCTGGCGCGAGACGACCAGCGTGCTGCCTCAGACCTCGACCGGGGCGCTGGCCCAGACGTGAGCGAGTCGCCGGGCCTGCAGGGGCGCCGGGTCCTCGTGACCGGCGGCTCCGGGTTCATCGGGCGCCACGCGGTGGCCGGGATGATGCGCGCCGGCGCGACCGTGCGCGTGCTCGACTTGGGCCCCCATCCCGATCCTTCCGTGGACGTTGTGGTCGGTGACCTCTCCGATCCCGACGTGCTCGAGGCGGCGTTCGCCGGCGGCATGGACTCCGTCGTGCACCTGGCTGCGGTGACCTCGGTGCTGCGCTCGGTCGAGAATCCGGTCGGGACGTTCGACACGAACGTGGCCGGCACGCAAGCGGTGCTCGAGGCGGCGCGCGCGGCCGGGGTAACGTCCTTGGCGTTCGCCTCGACCAACGCGGTGACCGGCCCGATGGAGGCGCCGGCGATCGTCGAGACGGCTACGTTGAAGCCCTTGACGCCGTACGGCGCGACCAAGGCGGCGGGCGAGATGCTGATGTCCGCCTACACCGCCTCCTACGGCGTCCGGTGCGTTTGTCTTCGCCTGACCAATGTGTATGGCCCGGGCATGCAGGCCAAGGACTCGATCGTGGCCCGGCTGATGCGCGCGATCCGGCTCGAGCACGAGTTCGAGATCTACGGCGACGGCCGTCAGGTGCGCGACTACGTGCACGTCTCCGACGTGATCGACGCGATGAAGATTTCGCTCGTCAACGAGGACTGGCACGGGCCGGTGGTGATCGGCTCGGGCAAGTCCCTGTCGGTGCTCGAGGTCCTCGACACGGTGCGCTCGGTCACCGGCGCCTCGCTCGCCGTCCGGCACGGGCCGGCCCGGCCCGGCGAGATGCCGGCGGTGATCGTCGATCCGAGCCGGGCGCTGGCCGCGGGATGGTCGCCGCGGTTCGATTTCGCCGCGGGCGTTCAGGGTGTGTGGGACGAATGGTCGGCGGCCGACCTCGACACGATCGCGGCCGGGATGCCGGTGGCGCCGGTGAGCGCGTCGTGACCACGGTGTCCGGACAGGCTGCGGCGTCGACGCAGGCCGGCTTCGACCTCGAAGCCGAACTCGACCGGCTCGCGCCCGAGGAGCGGAGCGCGGCGACGGCATTCCTGGCCACCCATCCGCCGGGTCTCGGCGCCCCTCTGGCGATCGTGATCCCGGCCTACAACGAGGAGCCCACGGTGGCCGACGTGGTCGGTGAGATCCCGCGGTCGGCGGCCGGGCTGAAGACCGAGGTGATCGTGGTCGTGGACGGCGCGCGCGATGCCACGGCGTCCAAGGCGGCCGGCGCAGGCGCGCTCGTGTGCGACGTCCAGGTGAACCGCGGCCAGGGCGCGGCCCTGCGGCTCGGCTATTGGCTGGCCCGGGCGCGCGGCGCGCAGGTCATCGCCACGATCGACGCCGACGGTCAGTACGAGCCCGAGGAGATCGCCCGCGTGGTCCAGCCGATCCTCGACGGCAAGGCAGACTTCGTGTCGGGCTCGCGCCGCCTGGGCGCCGAGTTGACCTCCGACAAGGTGCGCCACCTCGGCGTGCTCGTGTTCGGCGCGCTGTTCAGCGTGCTGGTGCGCCACCGGATCACCGACCCGGCCTGCGGGATCCGCGCGATGCGCTCCGAGGTCACCGCGGCGGTCAAGCTCGAGCAGCCCCAGTACCAGGCCTCGGAGCTGATGATCTCAGCCGCGTTGCACGGGTTCCGGCTGGGCGAGGTCCCGACCACGATGCGCGACCGGGGCGTTCACGCCACCGGCACCAAGAAGGGCGGGAACTTCGGCTACGGGGTGCGGTTCGCCCGCGCGGCGTTGCGTACCTGGAGGCGCGACCGCAAGCCGGCGCGGATGCGGCTGCGGCCCGAGAAGATCCACACCTCGTAGACCGCGAAGCGGGCCCCGAACAGGACCGCGAACACGGCCAGGTAGGAGCCGGTGACCAGCAGCACCCGGATGCCGTGGTGGGCCGGGATGCTCTGCACGTGGCGCTGGGTCCAGGCCGTGGTCTCCGCGGTGATGAACAGCGTCAGCGCGGACACGACCACGTAGGCGACGATCTCGCGACCGAACGCGATCCGGCCTTGCACCTTCCACGCCCACCGGCGGTTGAGGATCCAGTTGGGGATCGCGCCGGCGATGAAGGCGACGATCGAGCACGTGGTGGTGCCGAAGCCCATCACGTAGAGGATCGCGAACACGATCGCGCTTGTCGCCGCGGCCACGACCGAGCCGAGCGTGTAGCGGGTGATGCGCGCGCTGAGCGGCGATTGGAGGATGCGAGCTCCGAGCCGGGAGTTCGCCAGGCGCACGCCGAGCGCAGAATTGCGCATCGCGTGGTAACGGTTGGTGATCACCGAACAGCGATCGTAGCGTTTTGAGCGTCTAGTCGGCGTTACCGGGGGCCAGATGGGGGGTGTCGCCGGACGCGTCGGTACGGTCCTTCGGCAGCGTGCGGATCCAAACGGCGACCGAATCGATCGTGCTCGACGACGACCTGGTCATCGCCGGGGACAACGCCGCGGTGCTGGCCGCGTTGCCCGAGGGGTTCTTCGACCTGATCTACATGGACCCTCCGTTCAACACGGGCCGGGCCCAGGCGCGGCGGTCTCTGTCAGTCGTGGCGTCCTCCGATGGAGACCGGGTCGGCTTCGGCGGGCGGCGCTACCGGTCGCGGTTGCTGCAGACGCTCAGCTACGACGACACGTTCGATGACTACCTGCGGTTCTTGGCCCCGCGCTTGGATCGCGCTCGTGAGCTGCTGGCCCCGCACGGGACGCTCTACTTCCACATCGACTACCGCGAGGCGCACTACTGCAAGCTGCTGCTGGACGAGGTGTTCGGCCGCGAGGCATTCCTCAACGAGCTGATCTGGAGCTACGACTACGGGGCCAAGCCGCGCCGGCGCTGGCCGGCCAAGCACGACACGATCCTGGTGTACGTGCGGACGCCGGGCGGTCACTGGTTCGACGCCGACGCCGTCGAGCGCGAGCCGTACATGGCGCCCGGCCTGGTCAGCGCGGAGAAGGCGGCGCGAGGCAAGCGCCCGACCGACGTGTGGTTTCACACGATCGTGCCCACCAACGGGCGCGAGAAGACCGGCTACCCGACGCAGAAGCCCGAGGGGGTGCTCCGGCGCATGGTCGCGGCGTCCTCGCGGCCGGGCGGCTGGTGCCTTGATCCGTTCGCCGGCTCGGGCACGCTCGGGGCGGTGTGCCGGGGGCTGGGCCGCCGGTTCGTGCTCGTCGATCGCAACCCGGTGGCGATCGAGATCATGCGCTCGCGGCTGGCTACCCCTCCGTGCCCCGCACCAGCGGCACGAACTGCACGGCCTCTAGCCGGTGGCGCCTGACGCGCTCGCCGGCGCGCTCGGTCATCACGAGATGCTGCTCCTTGCGCCCGACCGGCGCCACCATGCGTCCGTGGTCGGCGAGCTGGTCCTCGAGCGCTTGCGGGGGCTCATCGCCCATCGCCGCCGCCACGTTGATCGCGTTGAACGGAGCCTCCTCGGGCCAGCCCTCCCATCCGTCGCCGACCCTGAAGCTGACGTTCTCGATCCCAAGGCCGGTGAGGACCGCACGGGCGGTCTCGGTCAGCTCGGGGTGGCGCTCGACCGTGTACACGTGCTCGACCAGCAGGGAGAGCAGCGCCGCGTGGTAGCCCGACCCGGTGCCAATGTCCAGTACGCGATCCGTCGGTCTCAGCGCGAGGACCTCGAGCATCCGCGCCACCACCAGCGGCTGCGAGATGGTCTGGCCGCTGCCGATCGGGAGTGCCACGTTGGCGTAGGCGCGGTCGTGCTGGGACTCCGGGACGAACCGCTCTCGGGGGATGCTGGCGATCGCCGCGAGCACGCGCTCGTCGTCGATGGCCGGGCGCAGCGTGCGCGCGAGCTCGAGGGCCTGGTGCGGCGACATCGCGCGGCCTCTTAGAAATCCTCCGCGTCGGCGTCGAGCCACTTGTCGAAGAACTCCTCGGCCTCGAGGTTGACCAGGTCGGCCCGGAGCAGCTTCAGCAGCTTGCCCGCATCCTTGACATTTACGTTCCAGTACAGGATCACCTCGCCGCTGTCCACCGACACCACCTCGATTCGGTCGGTGCGCCTGGGGTCGGACAGAAACGCGGGCTCGCGCCCGCCCCGCGAGACGATCAGCTCGTAGGCGCGGTTGGCTCTCATCGCACGGCTCCGCTCAGGGCGTTCGTGGCCTCGTGGACCGTGGGGTAGACGCGCTCGCCGATCTGGATCGCCGGCAGATCGGTGACCCCGGCGTCTTGCGCGCGGAGCGTGGCCCGCGCGAGCGCGTCGCGGGTGGAGCGCAGCTCGATCCCCTTGCGCAGCGCGGTCGGATGCATCTCGCAGGCGGCGCCGGCGATCAGGATCGTGTCCTCGTCGCCCAGGTCACGGCCACCCGCGAACGACTGGCGGAAAGCGGCCAGCGAGAACGCCACCGCACGCCCGATCTGCTTGGCGTACGTCGCGGCCAGCATGGCTGCCCGGGTGTCAGGTGGGACGGTCGGCGGCCACCGGAGAGGCTGCAACCCGAGCGCGGCCGCCTGTTCTTCGATCTCGGCGCGGTCGACCTCCACGCCCACCGGCGCGATCTGCGAGCCGAGGACCGGCTCCCACTCGGGCACCACGGGGAGCGTCGTCATGATCGCCTCGGCGACTGTGTAGCACCGCGGGTTGCCGAGGTCGTAGTAGAAGACCGGCTGATCGGGTTTAGCCGTGGATGAGCCAGCCATCCGCGGCGCGGGCCGCTTCCATCACGGCTTCGGAGAGCGTCGGATGCCCGTGGATGATCCGCGCCACCTCCGGGTAGCCGCCCTCGAGCACACGCACGTTGACCAGCTCCTGGATCAGCTCGGTCGCGCGCGTGCCGACGATGTGCCCGCCGAGCAGCTCGCCGTACTGCTTCTCGCCCACGATCTTGACCAGGCCGGTGCGGTCGCCGTACACGGTGCCGGCGCCAACCGCGCCGTACAGGACCTTGCCGACCACGACGTCGTGCCCGGCGTCGCGGGCCTGCGCCTCGGTCAGGCCGAAGCTGCCCACGTTCGGCGTGCAGAACGTGGCGCGGGGGACGTCGGGGTACTCGATCGGGTGGGTCTCGAGGCCGGCGGCGTCCTCGACCGCGATGATCCCCTCGTCGGAGGCTTTGTGGGCCAGCGCCGGCCCGAGGACGAGGTCGCCGATCGCGTACACGCCCTCGGCGCTCGTGCGCAGCCGCCCGTCGACCTCGATCAGGCCGGCGGTGTCTCCGGCGACGCCGGCGTTGTCGAGCCCGAGCGCCTCGACGTCCGGGCCGCGGCCGGTCGCGATGACCAGCCAGTCCGCCTCGCCTTGCGTGTCGCCGTGCGTGTAGCGGCACATCGACTCGGTCGACTCGATGTTCTCGACGAACGTATTCGTGTGGATCGTGATGCCCTGGCGCTTCAGGCCCCGGTCGACCAGCTTGGAGATGTCGGCGTCCTCGGCGGGCAGGACGCGCTCGAGCGCCTCGAACAGCGTGACGGTCGTGCCGAGCCGGGCGTACGCCGAGGCGATCTCGGCGCCCGAAGCGCCCGCGCCCACCACGGCCAGGCTGGCTGGTCTCTCCGGGAGGGCCCACGCGTCCTCGGTGCCGATCACCCGTCCCCCGAACTCGGTGCCCGGGATCGAACGCGCCACCGATCCGGTGGCGAGCACGATCGTCTTGGCGGCGATCTGGTTGCCGCCGACGGTCACGTTTCCGGAGCCGGCGAGCGCTCCCTCGCCCTCGATCAGCTCGATGCCGTTCTTCTTGAACAGCCCGGCCACGCCACCGGTCAGGGTCTTGATGACCTTCTCCCGACGGGCCATTACGCCGCTCCAGTCGACCTCGGGCTCGCCGACCTTGATCCCGAAGTCGCCCGCCTCCTTGACCTCGGCGAGCACGTCGGCCACGCGCAGCACCGCCTTGGCCGGGATGCAGGCGTAGTTCAGGCACCGGCCCCCGACCTGGTCCTTTTCGACCACCGCGGTCTTCATCCCGAGTTGCGCGGCGCGGATCGCGGCCACGTAGCCACCCGGGCCGGAGCCGATCACGACGCAGTCATACGAGCTGTCAGGCATGCGGCCGGAGACTATAGAAGGGCGTCTGAGCGGGCGATCTGTATCGACCATGCGCGGCCGCGGCGCCTGCCGTCGGGACGACCGCCCCGCCCCGCGACCGCCCCGCGATCGCCCCGCCCCGCGACCGCCCCGCGATCGCCCCGCGATCGCCCCGCCCCGCGATCGCCCCGACGCCCCCCACCCCGCGACCGCCGACCGCGACGCCCCCAGCCCGCCCCAAACGGGCAATTTCCGTCATTCCAGGTATCGCCGGCCCTCCATTGACGGAAAATGCCTGGGTGACGGTGAAAATCCGTCACCAGCGCGCGGGGCGACCCCGTAATGGCGGAAATTGCCCGTTCGGGCTCAGGGGCGGCCGGGCGGCCGGGGCATGTTGAGGCGGCTGAGCACGCGGACGAGCTTGTAGAACAGGTAGCCGCCACCGCCGATGACCACCACCGAGGCCACCACGGCCAGCACGTTGTTGGCGCGGAGCAGGAGCAGCGAGAAGAACAGGATCACGAAGGCGAGGATCGCCTGGAAGCCGAGCACGGCCCAGTAGCGCAGCTGCCACATGCCGACGGCGCAGACGAGCATCAGGACCGAGAACAGGATCACCCCGCCCGGTCCGGCGTGGGCGCTTCCCACGCTGAACTTGCCGTTGATGATCACCGCGACCAGATCCCCGCCGCCGATCAGGAGCGCGATCAGCGCGGCGATCTTGAGCGACCAGGGCCGCTCGCCGGGGGCGAGCGGCGTGAGCGTGACGCGCACCGCGGCGTTGCGCTCCTCGGACCGGCTGGGCGGCCGAGGCGCCGCGGTGGCTTTCGGCTGCGCGGGCGGGGTCGCGGTCGGCGTGGTCGGGCGCGGCCGGGCGGCGGCGCTCGGATGCCGGCGACGGCCGCGCTTGCGACTACGCTGCGCCAACTCGCACCCCGCCGCGGGCGCCGATTCCCTGGCGCAGGCGTCGCGCGGACCGCGCCGGATCTGCCGCTTCGGTAATCGCCCTGACCACGGCGATCCGGTCCGCCCCCGCCTCGTGAACCGCGTCGACATTCGCCGGGGAGATGCCGCCGATCGCGAAGAACGGAACGGTGGCGTGCAACACGGCGTAGCGCACGAGCTCGAGACCCACGGCCGGGCGGCCGGGCTTGGTCGGCGTGGCGTGCACCGGCCCGACGCCGATGTAGTCGACGTCGGCGCGGGCGGCGGCGTCGACCTGCGCCAGGCAGTGGGTCGAGAGCCCGATCACGCGGTTTGGGCCCACGATCCCCCGGGCGTCGGCCACCGCCACGTCGTCCTGGCCGACGTGCACGCCGTCGGCGCCGGTCGCGGCGACCAGGTCCGGGCGGTCGTTGAGGATGAACAGCGCGCCGTGCTCCGCGGCCGCCTGGGCGAACCGCCGGCCGGTCGCCACGATCTCTTCGTCGCCGGCGTCCTTCATCCGCAGCTGGACGATGTCCACGCCGGCGCCCAGCACGGTGGCGAGGAACTCGTCGGGCTGCTCGTCGCACACGAGGTACAGGCGGGCGGCGGTCAAGCGTTCGCGGCGGTCAGACACGGCCAGAAGTGTGGCAGGAGCACGCCTGCCGGCCGCCATCCCCGCGCTAGGATTGACGCAACGGGAGCCCTGCCAACGGGCTGAGAGGGCGGGTTCGGACCCGCCGACCGTCTGAACCTGAACCGGATAATGCCGGCGCAGGGAGTCGCGCATCTTGCCGAATCGACCAAGCTCATTTGATGTCGCCGTCGTAGGTGCCGGCGTCATCGGCCTCGCCGTCGGATGGCGCCTGGCCCAACGCGGCCGCAGCGTGGTCGTGCTCGAACGCGCGGCGGAGCCGGCCGGGCAGACCTCAGCGGTGGCGGCCGGCATGCTCGCGCCGATCAGCGAGACGCTGGCGACCGAGCTGCCGCTGATGCGCCTCGGGTTGGCCAGCGTGAACGCCTACCCGGACTTCGTCGGCGAGCTGCATGACGCCACCGGGATGGACACCGGCTATCTGCGCTGTGGCACGCTCCTCGCGGCGCGGGACGCCGACGAGGCGGAGGCGCTCGCGCGCGAGCTCTCGCTCAGGCAGTCGCTCGGTCTCGCCGCCCACCGCCTGCGGGCCAGCGAGGCCCGGCGGCTCGAGCCGGCGCTCGCGCCCACGCTGCGCCTTGCCCTCGACGTCCCCGGCGACCACGCGATCGACCCGCGCAAGCTGACCGCCGCGCTGGCTCGCGCGCTTACGAGCGCGGGCGGCGAGCTGCGCACCAGCGCGGCGGTGGCCGGGCTGACCGTCGCCGGCGACCGCGTCACCGGCCTGCGGCTGGCCGACGACGGCGGCCGCATCGCCGCCGAGCACGTGGTGATCGCGGCCGGCGTGTGGTCGGGAGAGATCGACGGGATCCCCGAGGAAGCCCGAGTCCCGATCCACCCGGTCAAGGGCCAGATCCTCCGCCTGCACGACCCGAGCGGTCCCGGCCTGCTCACCCGCGTGGTCCGCTTCACCGGCGGCTACCTGGTTCCGCGCGGCGACGGCCGGTACGTTCTCGGCGCGACCATGGAGGAGCGCGGCTTCGACACGACGGTGACCGCCGGCGCGGTGTTCGAGCTGCTGCGCGACGGGTTCGAGCTGCTGCCCTCGGTCACCGAACTGGTCATCGACGAGCTCTCGGCCGGACTTCGCCCGGCCACGCCCGACAACGCCCCGGCCATCGGTCCGGGCGCGCTTGCCGGGCTGCACTGGGCGACCGGACACTTCCGCCACGGCGTCCTGCTCGCGCCGATCACCGCGCAGATCGTGGCCGCCGGGGTCGCCGGCGAGGACCCGGGGATCACGGAGCTCGAGCCGTTCGCGCCCACCCGGTTCGCCGGCGTGGCGGTGGCCGCATGACGCTGTCGGTCACGATCAACGGCGAGGACCGCGAGCTCCCGGCCGGCGCGACCGTGGCCAGCGTGATCGCCTCGCTTCACAATGCCCCCGAGGGCCGCGGGGTCGCGGTCGCCGTTGAGGGCGAGGTCGTTCCGCGCGCCCAGTGGTCGAATACGACGCTGCGCGAGGGTGCCACGGTTGAGGTTGTCGTCGCCGTGCAGGGAGGTTGACCAGCAACATGACCGATTCGCTCACGATCGCCGGCCGCGAGTTTCAGTCACGCCTGATCCTCGGCACCGGCGGCTTCACCAACCACGAGGTCCTCGCCTCCGCCCTTAAGGCGTCCGGCACGCAGATGTGCACGGTGGCGCTGCGCCGGCTGGATCCGGCGGCGCGCGGCTCGATCCTCGACGTGCTCGACGCCGCCGGCGTCCAGGTGCTGCCGAACACGGCCGGCTGCTACACGGCCCGCGACGCGATCATCACCGCCCAGCTCGCGCGCGAGGCCTTCTCGACCGACTGGATAAAGCTCGAGGTGATCGGCGACGACCGCACGCTCCTACCCGACGCGGTCGAGCTGGTCGCCGCCGCCGAGGCCCTGGTCGACGACGGCTTCGTGGTCTTGCCCTACACCACCGATGACCCGGTCCTGGCCAGGCGCCTGGAGGACGTCGGCTGCGCCGCGGTGATGCCGCTCGGCTCGCCGATCGGCAGCGGCATGGGCATCCGCAACCCTTACAACATCTCGATCATGGTCGAGCGGGCAGGGGTTCCGGTGATCCTCGACGCGGGGGTCGGCACCGCCTCGGACGCCGCGCTGGCCGTCGAGCTCGGGTGCGATGCGGTCCTGTGCGCCAGCGCGATCTCGCGCGCTCATGACCCGACGGCGATGGCCCGGGCCATCCGGCTGGGCGTCGAGGCGGGATGGCTCGCCCGTGGCGCCGGCCGGATCCCCCGCCGCCGCTACGCCGAGGCCTCGACACCCGACGAGGGGCTCCCGGTGTTCGATACTGCCTCGCAGTGACACCCGATCGATCCGTAGACGAGCTGATCGACCACTGGGAAGCTGCCTGGTCGGGCAAGGACGAGGCGGCCTTCGCCGCGGTCTGCTCGAGCAAGATCCATTACGAGGACCCGCTCACGAGTGAGCCGCTCGAGGGCCTCGACCAGTTCCTGAGCCATCCCACGCGGCTGTGGGCGGCGTTCCCCGATGCCCGGCTCGAGCAGACCGGCGAGCGGCTGACCAACGACCGTTTCGTGGCCGCGCCGTGCAAGCTCCTGGCCACCCACCGCGCCGCGCTCGACGGCCTGCCCGCCACCAACCGGTTCGTGGTCGTCCACTGCGTCTACTACTGCGAGGTCCGTCGCAACCGCCTGCTGCGCGTGCGCGCGTTCTATGACCTGTACGACGCCGCCACCCAGCTCGGGATCCTCCCGGCCCGGGGGACGATGAGCGAGAAGGCGCTGCTCATGCTGCGCGGATTCGGCCTGCGCGCCGGGCGGAGCTCGTGACCATGGACGTCGCGATCCCGATCTTCGACGGGATCACCGCCCTCGACGCGATCGGGCCCTACGAGGTCCTCTCGCGCCTGCCCGACGCGCGTGTGCACTTCCTGGGGATCGGCGAGCCCGGGCCCAAGCGGACCGACAACGGCATGCTGGCGCTCACCGCGGATCAAGCCCTCACCGACGTGCCGCATCCCGATGTGATCGTTGTTCCCGGCGGATACGGCACCCGCGCGCTGATGAAGGATGAGGCGATGCTGGCCTGGGTGCGCGCCGCCCACGAGTCCTCGCAGTGGACGACCTCGGTGTGCACCGGCGCGCTGATCCTGGGCGCCGCCGGCATCCTCGACGGCCTCGAGGCGACCACCCATTGGCTGCTGCTGGACAAGCTCGGTGAGCTGGGCGCGCGGCCGGTCAGCCGGCGCGTGGTTGAGCAGGGCAAGGTGATCACCGCCGCCGGGGTCTCCTCCGGCATCGACATGGCGCTCACGCTGGCTGCGCGCATCGCGGGCGAGGACGCGGCGCGCGCGATCCAGCTGGCCATCGAGTACGACCCCGAGCCGCCTTTCGACAGCGGGTCGACGTCGAAGGCCTCCTCGGAGATCATCGAGCTGGCCCGGAATCGATCGTGACGCGCACCGGGGCGTGATCGGACAGTCGGCCGCGCTCCAGGACCTCCGCCGCGACCGGCCGGAGGCCGCGCACGAACACGTGGTCGACCTCGTGACCGCCGGCGTGGTCGAAGCCCTCGAGCACCAGTCCGCGGACGTTGAAGTCGCCGCCGAGCACGAGCGGCGTGCCCGCCGCCCATCGCAACGCGCTCTCGGTGGCGCGGACCACGTCGCGCATCGGCCCGCCGCCGTGCAGGTTTGCCACCCACACGCCGGCGCGCTCCAGCCGTGCGGCATGGACCCAGCGGCGCTCGGGCCACACGCACAGCCGTCGCCGGCGGTGCTCGGTGACCGCGTCCCCCCGGACGAGGATCGCGTTGGCGCCACCGCCGTTTGACTTGATGAGGTCCGGCCGGCGCACCGCGATCGCGCGTCGCAGCGGCAGCAGCGCATTGCGCGAGGTGAGCACGGACCGCTGATCGGCGCGCAACCGGTCGCCCAACCGCTCCGGCCACCAGGGCGGCACCTCCTGGAGCAGCGCCACGTCCCATTCCCACGCACCGAGCGCCGTGGAGAACTCGTCGAAGAGCTCGCGCCCGGCGCCCGGTACCGACCGTCCGTGCAGCAGGTTCCACGTCAGCACACGCAGCGCCATCGGCGCAACGTACACTCGCCGCTTGCCGCGCCACTTCATCACCGGGACCGAGCTGAGCGCCGAGGAGCTGCACGGGCTGATCGAGCGTGCGGTCGAGTTCAAGGCGGCGCCCTACAGCTCGGACGCGCTGCGCAGGCGCACGGTGGCGCTGATCTTCCAAAAGCCCTCGACTCGCACGCGGGTGTCGTTCGAGGCCGGCATCGCCGAGCTGGGCGGCCACCCGATGGTTTTGCGTACCGACGAGCTCCAGCTCTCGCGCGGGGAGTCGGTCCGCGACACCGCCTACGTGCTCTCGCGCCACGCGGCTGCGATCGGCATACGTACGGCCGACGATGCGATGGTCACCGAATTGTCCGAGCACGCCACCGTCCCGGTGATCAACATGCTCACCCCCAGCCACCACCCCTGCCAGGCCCTCGCCGACCTGCTCACCCTTCGCGAGACGTTCGGGCGGCTCGAGGGGCTCACGCTCGGCTATGTCGGCGACGGCAACAACGTCGCGCGCTCGCTGATCGAGGTGGGGGCGTTGGCCGGCGTGAACGTCCGCGTCGCCTCCCCCGACGGCTACCAGCTCGAGCCCGGACCGCACGGCCTGCTGACCGCCGACCCGGCCGAGGCGGTGCGCGGCGCCGACGCCGTTTACACCGACGTGTGGGTGAGCATGAGCGACGCGCCCGAGTCCGCGGAGAAGCGCCGGCGCAGCCTCGCGCCCTACCGCCTCGACGACCAGTTGCTCGACCTCGCCGCGCCCGGCGCCATCGCGCTGCACTGCCTGCCGGCCCACCCCGGCGAGGAGATCACCGAAGCGGTCCTGTACGGGCAACGCCAGCGGATCTGGGATCAAGCCGAGAACCGCCGCCACGCGCAAAAGGCCCTGCTCGAGCTGCTCGTCGGCGCTTGACCAGCTACCACTGGCGAGCCTGACCAGCTACCACTGGCGAGCGTTTGGGTACGCTCCGGACGAGCTTTCGGGAAGGAGCGATGCAGACCATGCCCTCACCCAAGTCCCCGTCGGGGGGCTCCCGCGGGGGCCGCAGAGCGCGGTCCTCGACAAAACCCGACGCTGCGCGGCGGTCCTCCGCGGCGCAGCGCTCCGGGACCGATGACGGCGGCGACGGGCTGGCCGGCCTGACCGAGCAGTTGGTCAGCCGGATCATCAGGCCACTCGGCCTCGTGGTGCTCACCCGCGACCGGATCCAGGAGGTCCTCGACGACGCCGCCGAGCGCGGCCGGGTCACGCGCTCGGACGCCAACGACCTGGTCAGCGAACTCGTCGACCGCGGCCGCCAGCAGACCGATCAGCTGCTCTCGGACGCCGAGCGCGTGTTCGGACGTGGCCGCCAGCATATCGGCGCGGCCACCGCGCGCGCCCGGCGCAACGAATCCCTCGACCTGCTCCTGCGCAGCGCCGACCGGGCGCGGCGGACGGTCGGGACGGGCGAGTCGCTTCCGGTCCTCGGCTACGACGAGTTGACCGCCGCCCAGGTCCAGGGGCGGCTGGACGGACTGTCGCCTGCCGAGCTGCGCAGGGTGCGCGACTACGAGCGGCGCCATGCCAACCGGAAGTCCGTTCTGGCGGCCATCGACAAGCACCTCAGCGCCGACTGACTGAGCACCTGACAGATGCTGCACGAGAGGTCGTGCGCCTGGCCGGTGAGCAGGCGCGCGAGCTTCGCCACAGCTTCGTCGGCACCGAGCACCTCCTGCTCGCCCTGTTCCTCGAGCCCGAGGGGACGGCGGCTCAGCTGCTCGCCTCGTTCGGCGTAAGCCACGCCCAGGTCCGCGCCGCGGTGGTCCGGATGATGGGGCTCGGGATCGAGCAGCCTGAGGGCGATCTGGGTCTCACGGGACCGGCGCAGGACGTGCTCGACCGCGCCCGTGCGGAGGCTTCGATCCGCGACGAGCGGCGGGTCGGCACCGAGCACATCCTGCTGGCGCTCGTCCACAAGCGCTCCGGTGCCGCGGCGCGGATCCTGCTCGAGCTCGACGCCGACCCCGACGACATCCGCTCGGCGCTCGCCCGAGATTAGGCCGGGCGGCCTACTCTAAGAGAGATGGAAGGCGCCACCCGCCCAGCCGGAGCTCGCCCTGCCCGCGGCGATCTTCTCGAGCTCACCGTCGACTCGCTGGCCTTCGGCGGCGCCGGGGTGGCACGGCTGGACGGGTACGTGGTGTTCGTGGCCGAGGGGATCCCCGGGGATCGGGTCCGGGCCGAGGTGCAAAAAGCCAAGCGCGCCTACGCCGAGGCGCGCGCGATCGAGATCCTCGAGCCGGGCCCGGATCGGATCGAACCGCGCGCCGCCCATCCAGGGGCGCCCTGGCAGGTTCTTCCCTACGAGCGCCAGCTCGCGGTCAAGCAGGCCCAGGTCGACGACGCGCTGCGCCGCATCGGGCGCCTGGAGGAGTTCGAGCTGGAGCCGATCGTGCCGGCGGTCGAGCCGTGGCGCTACCGCAACAAGCTCGAGTACTCGTTCGGAACCGACGCAGGCGGGCGACTTGTGTGCGGCTTTCACGCCCCCGGCAGCTGGGAGGAGATCGTCGAGCTGACCGACTGTCTGCTCGCCTCCGAGCCGGCCAACGCGGCCCGCGAGCGGGTAGTGCAGTGGTGCCGGGATCAGGGCCTGAAGGCGTTCGACAGGCGCACCCGGGACGGGTTCCTGCGCAACCTGGTGGTGCGGGAGAGCCGGCACACCGGCGAGCTGCAGATCCGCCTGGTCACCGCGCCCGGCCAGCTCGACTCCCGTGGCCTCCTCGACGCCGCCCAGCCGGTCGGGGGGCTGCTTTGGACGCTCACCGAGCGCGTGGCCGAGACGACTCAGGAGGGCGAGACCGAGCTGCTGGTCGGCGGCGATCGCCTGGAGGAGGAGATCGGCGGCCTGCGCGTGCGCATCTCCCCGAGCGCCTTCTTTCAAACCAACACGGAGATGGCCGAGCGGCTATACGGCCTGGCCATCGATTACGCCGCGCCGACCGGCACCGACCGTGTGTACGACCTGTACTGCGGGATCGGGACCATCGGGCTGCTGATAGCGCCCCGGGCGGCCGAGGTCTGGGGCCTCGAGCTGGTCGAGGAGGCGATCGCCGACGCGATAGCCAATGCGCGGCTGAACGAGATCGACAACGCCCAGTTCTTCGCCGGCGACGTGCGACTCGCCATGCGGGAGCTCGTGGAGCGCGCTGGCCGGCCGGACACGCTGATCGTCGATCCGCCGCGCTCGGGGCTTTCCCAGAAGGTGGTGCGGAGGATCATCGAGGCGGCACCGCGGCGGATCGTCTACGTGTCGTGCAATCCCACCACGCTCGCCCCGAACGCCGCCCAGCTGGTCGAGGCGGGATACGTCCTGCGGCGCGTCCGCCCCGTCGACATGTTCCCGCAGACGCCGCACATCGAGTGCGTGGCGTTGCTCGAGCGCCGGTAGGGTTCGCCGCCGGGATACGAGATGCGCGCGGTCACGATCAAAGACGGGAACCTGAGCGTCGAGGACCACGCGGACCCGACGCCTGGCGCCGGCGAGTGCCTGGTGCGGGTGAGGGCGGCCGGTCTGAACGGCGCCGACATGATGCAGCGCCGCGGCCACTACCCGGCGCCCCCGGGCGCGCCCCAGGACATCCCTGGGTTGGAGCTGGCCGGCGAGGTGATCGAGCGGGGCGACGGGGCCAACCGGTTCGAGGTCGGCGACCGCGTGATGGGAATCGTGGCCGGCGGCGGCCAGGCCGAGCTGGCGGTCGTGCACGAGCGGATCCTCATGCCGGTTCCGGAGAACTTGAGCTGGACGGAGGCGGGCGGCGTGTCCGAGGTGTTCACCACCGCCCACGACGGCGTGTTCACCCAGGCCGGGCTGAAGGCCGGTGAGCGACTCCTCGTCCATGGCGGAGCGGGGGGCGTCGGCACCGCGGCGATCCAGCTCGGCCGGGCCGCCGGAGCGCGCGTGACCGCCACCGTCCGCAACCGCGATCACCGCGACGCGGTGGCGGAGCTCGGGGCGTCGGTGATCGCCCCCGAGGGCTTCGAGGAGCACGGACCGTTCGATGTGATACTCGAGCTGGTCGGGGCGCCGAACTTTCCGGCGAACCTCCAGGCGCTCGCGTTCTGGGGCCGGATCATGGTGATCGGAATCGGCGCCGGCGCGAAGGCCGAGCTCAACCTCGGCCTGGCCATGCAGAAACGCGCCCGGATCTACAACTCCACGCTGCGCGCCCGCCCGCTCGAGGAGAAGGCGCTGACCGCCCGGGCGATGGAGCGATCGGTCCTGCCGCTGCTCGCCTCAGGCGCCGTCCACGTGCCGATTGCCGCCACCTACCCGCTCGAGGACGCGCCGGCGGCCTACGACCGGTTTGCCGAGGGCGGAAAGCTCGGAAAGATCCTGCTGGAGATGGCCGGCTGAGGTCGGCTTAGTGTCGCGAGGCAGAAATTCGGCGGGGCCGCTCGAATGCCGTCCAATTTCTGACTCGGGGCACTTACTCGTCGGCGAACGCGTCGTCCTCTTCGGCGACCGGAACGACCTCATCTGCGTGGACCGTGCATAGGGCCGGGCCGCCGGACTCGAGCGCTGCCTCCATCTCCGCCCTGGTCAGCTTGGCCCCGCACTCCTCGCAGCGGTCGGAGATCTCGTCGAGGGACTTCTCCTCAAGGTCCATGTCGGCGAGTCTAACCGCCGCGGCTCTGGCGTTCGAGTTCGCGCCGCTCGGCCTCGCGAAGTTCCTTGCGCTCGCGACGGCTCAGCTTGCGCCCCCGACGCACGCTGGTGCCGCCCATGACCGAGATCAGGCGGATGTGGATGACCGGCCCTCCGGGCGGCGGCCGCTCATCGCCCAGTCGCACGTCGTTGCCGCCCATGAATGCGAAGTTTGAGACCCGGACGTCCACCCCGTGCGGGACGTTGATGTCCGCGCCGCCCATGATCGAGTACACGTTCACCTGCGTGATGCGGTCGGACAGCTCGGCGTCGTTCAGGTCGATGTCGCTGCCGCCCATGATGTTGAGCACCGTGCAGCGCGGTGCGATTCGCCAGCGGCCGCCTCGGTCGTGCCCGCTCATGATCGAGACGATCCAGCGGTCGCCCCCAGGCCCCTCCGTGACGGCGAGATCGCTGCGCTGCTCGGCATACCCCGGCGCGGGGGTCACGTCGGCTGTCAACTGCTCGAGCTCACGCCTGGTCCGCGCGGCGTATGCGGCACTCACGCGCTCCTCGAGCTCGTCGACGCTGAGCTGACCATCCGAGCCCGCGTGTCTGAGCACCTCCACGGCACGCTCTCGGTCCGCATCGGACGCTCGCAGCTCCGGATGCGGATCAGCCATGCCAGGATCGTAGACCTGGAGCGGCTCAGTACGGCGGTAGGTCCGCCCACCACTGGCCAAGCACCCGGAATGCCGCCCAGAACTCTCGCTTGGCGACCTCCTCGTCGAGCGAGTCGTCGATGTTCGGCACGTACAGGGCCTCGATGCTCGGCGTGAGACGCTGCAGTTCGCCGGGGCTCGCATGCAGGTCACGGCGCAGCGGAACGTCCAGTTCATTGACCACGGCCAGCGCCTCGGGCCCCATGACCACGACGATCTTGGGCGAGACGATCGCGATCTCCTCGACCAGGCGAGCCACGCACCCCGGATCGGCCATGGCGGGATCGGGCACCGGGCACTTGATGCACAGGGTGCCGTACACCGCCAGGGGATCGATCGAGAGCCGTTTCAGCGACTTCATCAACGCGTTCCCGGCACGGCCGTAGAAGGCCACGCCCTCCTCGACCTCGGAGGGTCGGGGCGAGTGCTTGATCAGGAAGATGTCGGCCTGGGGGTGCCCCGAGCCGAGCACCGGCATCAGGGACCCGCGGGGACAGTGGGTGCAGGACTGGACCTCGCGCGAGAACGCGTTCAGTTCGCGGATCGCCCGCTCGAGGTACTTCTCCCGGATCTCGTCGTCGGTTGCCGGCATCGCTGTCCGATTGGACGGCTCGCGAGCTTGTCCTTGCGAGTGCATCAGGAGTTGCGGCTACTGGGCGGCGTCGCCCGGCGCCGATCGCCCCCCATCGCGCGCCTCACCCGGCGCTCCCGCGAAGCGCGCCGGGCCGCCTCGGGCAGCGCCTTGGTCTGCAGGAACTTGAGCGCCTGGACGTAGAGCAGGCTGGCCGGGTTGCGGATGATGTCGGCATCTCGCAGGGACTCGAGGAACTCCTGCGGCCCGTTGAACTCGCGCATCCGGATCCGCACCGACCCCAGGCCCTGCGGCACGTGGGCGTCCGAGCCGGCCCCCGCCGGGATGCGGTACTTGGCCGCGAAGCGGGCTGCCTCGTCGTTGAACTCGGTGATCGCCACCCGCGGGTTGAACACCTCGATCGCGTCGACGTCGTCGAGCACGTTGAGCAGGTGCTCGTAGTCGGGGACCGAGTGCAGGCGGTCGAACGGATGGGGCACGTACACCAGTCCGCCCTGTCGCTTGATCTCGGCGATCGTCTCCTGGAGCGTCATCCCGCGGGGGATCTTCTCCTCGATGAACAGCCCGATCACCTCGCCCTGGTCGGCCGTCTTGACCTCCTCGCCGACGATCACCGCGATCCCGTCCGCTTTGGCTCGTGCGGCGTGCGCGCCCGAGATCTCGTTGTGGTCGGTGATCGCGATCGCCCCCAGGCCGCGGGATCTGGCCTCGGCGAGCAGCACCTCGACCGGGGTGGCGCAGTCGTAGGAGTGGTCGGTGTGCATGTGCAGATCGACGTCGATCATGCGGCGCTCGCGCAGGCGGGTCCGGATGGTCCCGTTGCCCCGGGTGTCGTGCCGGCGCGCCACCAGGCCGTCGTACACGTCCTCTAGCTCGTCCGCCACGCGAGTCCACGAGAACCGGGCGCTGAGTTCCTCTCGCCGGGCGCGCGCTTGTTCGCGCGTCGCCGGCTCTTCGATCGCTCGGGTCAGGTGGGCGGCAAGCGTCTGCGCGTCCCCGGGCTCGAACTCGAACCCGTACTCGCCTTGGCCGAGCAACTCCTCGTAGGCGCCCAGCCGCGATGCGATCGGCAGGACGCCGGCCGCCAGCGCGCGCACGAGCATGCCCGGCACGGGTCGCAGCCCCTCGGAGGCCAGCACGACCACGTCAGCGCGGGACAGCGCCTGGGCCTCGGGCATCTGGTCGGCGTCGACGAACTCGAGCCGCTCGCGTAGCGCACGGCTGAGGGTGGCCGGTGGGGTGAGCGGCCGCGGCGACCACACGGTGGCGCTCCACGCCGGCTCGGCCGGAAGCGTGCGCAGGGCCCGCAGGAACAGCCGCAGAGCGGCGCGCTCCTCTCCGGCGCTGAACATGATCCGCACGGTCTCTTGCGGCGCGGTCACCGGGCTCTCGACCTCGGCGCCCGGGAGGATCACCCGGTAGTCGCCCGGGAAGTAGCGCTGGATCAGCTCGCGAGTCGCCCGGTAGCTGGCCGTGCGGGCATCGAGCCGCCCGAACAGCAAACGCGAGAGTGGGCGCGTGAGCTGAGTGGAGAGGATCCTCTCAGTGGGGGCGTGGAAGCTCCCCACGTTCAGCCCTCGCGAGTGGCGCAGGGCGACGCTCGAGGCGCTGGGCGCGAATGGCTCGTGGAGGTGGACGATGTCCAGCTGCAGGTTGACCAGCGCCTCCTCGATCGTCCTGGCCACGTCGAGCGGCAGCGAGGCGGCGCGCCGGCGCGTGGGCGAGAACGGCAGGACCTCGCCCACTCCGAGCACCAGCGGCTCGCCGTCGGCCCGTTCGAGCAGCGACCCGTTGTCTCCCCGAATCGCCCTTCGGCTGTCGCGCACGAGCGCGCCGTTCTGCGACGGCGCCACGATCAGCACGCGGTGCCCACGGCGGGCCAGCTCGTCCGAGACCCGCGCCACGTAGTCGTTGACTTCGTGCGCTACCTCCCAGGCGAACGGCGTCACCTGCGCGATCGCGAGCCGCTCGCTGGGCACGAGCGGCAGTTTATTCAGCTCGAGCTGGCCTTCGACTTCGCGGTCTTGGTCGCCGTCGCCTTGCGGGCGTACTTGGCGATGAACTTCTCGGTCGCGTCACGTGCCTCATCGTCCGGGCGCTGGTTCATCGGCGACTTCATCAGGTACGAGCTGGGGCCGTCGAGCTGGCCAGACAGGCCGTTGTCGAGGCCCAGCTTGCAGCAGCGCACCGCGTCGATCACGATCCCGGCTGAATTGGGCGAGTCCCACACCTCGAGCTTGAGCTCGACGTTCAGCGGCACGTCGCCGAAGGCCTGGCCCTCGAGGCGGATGTGCGCCCACTTGCGGTCGGTGAGCCAGGGCACGTAGTCCGAGGGGCCGACATGGACGTCGTCGGCGGGCAGCGTGTGGCCCATGATCGAGGTCACCGCGTTGGTCTTGGAGGTCTTCTTGGACTCCAGGCGCTCGCGCTCGAGCATGTTGTAGAAGTCCATGTTGCCGCCGACGTTCAGCTGCGAGGTGTGCTGGAGGTGCACCCCGCGTTCGTGGAACAGACGAGCCAGCGCGCGGTGGACGATGGTGGCGCCGACCTGCGACTTGATGTCGTCGCCGATGATCGGCAGCCCGGCCTTCTTGAAGCGCTTGTTCCAGTAGTCCTCGCGGGCGATGAACACCGGGATGCAGTTCACGAACGCGCAGCCGGCCTCGAGCACCTGCTCGACGTACCACTTGGTGGCCTGCTCGGAGCCCACCGGCAGGTAGGAGACCACGACGTCGGTGCGGGTGTCCTTGAGGATGTCGACGATGTCGGCCGTCGGGCCCGGCGCCTTGGTGATCTTCTCCTTGAGGTACTTGCCGAGGCCGTCGTGGGTCATCCCGCGGTTCACCGGGACGCCGAGACTCGGGACCTTGTCGGCGAATTTCAGCGTGTTGTTCTGCCCGGCGAAGATCGCCTCGGAGAGGTCCTTGCCGACCTTGTCGGCGTCGATGTCGAAGGCGGCGCTGAACTCGATGTCGCGCACGTGGTAGCCGCCGAGGTCGACGTGCATGAGCCCGGGCACCGACTCGCGCGGGTCGGCGTCGCGGTAGTAGTGGATGCCCTGCACGAACGAGCTGGCGCAATTGCCGACGCCGACGATCGCCACCCGGACCTTGCCGTCCTGGTAGCGCGCGGCGCCGTTGGTGGAACCGGTGGTGGTCGTCACTGTCTCCAGTTGCCTTTCTATGATGGAAGCCCGCGGGGGCACTTACAGGTATTCCGCGGGAACGGGTTCGTTACACCGGCTGCTGCGCGATGGTCTTCAGTTGTCGGCGCACGTGGAAGATGCGCTGAAGCGTGGTGAGCACGGTGAGTCCGGCCAGCACGTACACGGCCGGTGCCAGCAGCTCGAAGTGAGCGATTCCGGCGCCCTTGGCGAACACGAGGCCGATCGAGAGGATGACGACCCGGACCGGGCGCGTGGCCAGGCCGACCTTGCACTCGACCCCGAGCGCCTCGGCGCGGGCGCGGGTGTAGGAAACCATCAGCGAGCCGAGCACGGCCGCCACCGTTGCCGCGGCCGCCACCTGGTTGTGGCGGGAGGCGAAGTAGGCCCCGACGGCGATCAGCACGATCCCCTCCTCGAGACGGTCGAGCGTCGAGTCGAGGAACGCGCCGAACGCGGTGCCCTTGCCCGACATGCGCGAATAGCGCCCGTCCAGCGTGTCCATGATCGATCCGACGATGAAGGCGATGCCGGCCAGGAAGAACATGCGGCCGACGATCAGCCCGGCGGCGGCCAGGTTGAGCGCGAAGCCGGTGAGCGAGATCGCGTTGGGGGTCAGGCGCGACTCGATCAGCCGGTTGCGCATCATCTCCTGCGTCGTGGGACCGGTACGGGGCGCCCGCGCGCGGCGGGGCGCGCCGTCTCTGGGCGCGCGCGGAGGCCGGGTCTGCCCGGGCGTGCTCACGCGGTCGCGCGCGTCGGGGCGGCCATGGTCACGCGGTGGCGCGGACGAACGCCCACACGTCCGGCCGGGCCCGCGCCAGCAGCCTCTGCGCCAGCAGCGCGGATACGCCGGCGGTGAGGGCCCCGAGGAACACGTCGGTGAGGTAGTGGTTGGCGGTGGCCACCACCACGAACGTGACCAGTAGCGGATAGAGCGCCCACGCCACCTTGCCGGGGCGCCATGACACAAGCCGGAACATCGAGCCGCCGATCATCACCGCGAAGCACACGTGCATCGAGGGAACGGCGGCGTAGAAGTTCATGAATGCCTTGGTTGGTCCGTCGTCGACGAAACCGGTGCCGCCGGTCACAAAGTTGGAGATCGCATCGGTGAAGCCCCATTCGGGCATCAGCCGCGGAGGCGCCGTCGGGTATAGCCAATACCCGATCAGGGCCAATGCCATCGCGATCATGAACATGTTGCGCACGAAGTAGAAAGACTGGTTACGCCGCGCGTAGACGAACGCGAGCACGCCGAGCGTGATCCCGAAGTGCCCGTTCAGGTAGATCCAGTCGGTGACGTCGATCAGCCAGTGCTTGTGGAGCGCCCACGCTTGGACGCTCGGCTCGACGAACACGTGCAGCGTTCGCTCGAGGTCGATGATCCGCATCGCGTCGCCGAACGGCTTGTACGGATTGTCACCTGCGACGAGGCCGCGGACGAGGTCGTACGACACCAGGGCACCGACAAACAGCAGGAGCTGCCTAAACAGATCCATCCATCCACGCGGCAAGAGCCGCGTCTCGATGAGCCGAAGAACGCGCCCCATGTCAGCTATGGATGCTAGCGGGCCGCGAGGTCCGGTTGTTGTGCGCTACAGCGGCGTGAGGTGGCGGCGATCCTGGTGAGCGCGAAACTCATCGCGATGCGGACGGGTCCCGGCCGCCGCGTCGTGAGCCGGATGAAGTCGCCGTAGGGAGCGACGCAGCCAGACCCCTGCGTGACCGCCCAATACGGGCTCCAGCGCACCCGGATCAGCGTCGTCCCTGCGTGACGCGCGTTCAGCTCGACCCAGTTTGGGCCGAGCCCCGCGAACGTCGCCGAGCCCTGGGCGAGCTGGGTCGGATCGTGAACGGCGTAGATGCGCCAGTGGAGGGTGCGATCGACCAGGCGCAGGAACGGCAGGCCACTATCGATCAGTGCGACCTCCTGCTTGGACGAGGGATCGAGCGGCGCGTCAGGCACGGCCACGTAGCGCACGGCGAGCTGGTGCAGCCACTTGTCATAGCGAGCGGCGGTCAACGTGTGGTTGTAGAACGGCGCGTCGTACTCAGTGTCGAGCTGACGCTCCCAACCCCGCGCAAGCGGGAACTCCGGTGCGACCGCGTACGCCTCGAAGTGAGCCAGCGTGAACGGGATCTCGATGCGAAACGGCTGCCCGGGTTGGCGGCTCAGGTAGCTCATCATCGGCTGGAAGTACGCGAACGTCGCGGCGCGGTTGTCGTCAGCGGTGCGAACATCGTGCACCGGCGCCTGCCACTGGATGTAGAGAAGCGGAAGCGAAGCGGCAAGCAGAGCGATCATGCGGCGACGCCACCAGATGAGCGCGACGAGCGGCCCGGCGATCAGCGGGCCCAGACGAGCTGCGTTGCTGCCCACCGGGGTTGGTAATGCGTAGGCGGCGAGGCAGCCGAGGGCGTAAAGGGTGGCGCCCGCGCGAAGAGCCACGTCACGCCGCGGGATCGCGGGGATGGCCAGGAGCGAGATGAGCACGATCGGCCACAGCGAGGAGAACGCGAACGGCTCGCTCCCGCCTTCGGGGAAGGCGATCGCCAGCGCCAGCACGGGCGCGAGGGCGGCCACGATGACCCCGACGCCGGGCAGTGCGGGGCGCACGCAGCGTTCGCTTAGGTAGGCACCTATCGCGTGCGCGGCGCCGGCGAGCGCGGCAAACAGCGCGCCGACCGGACTGGCCAGCGCGGTCAGGACCGCGAGCCCCGCGGCGATCCCCGGTCGGTCGCGCTGGAGGGCCAGCGCCACGCCTGTCGCGAACACGACGCCGAGAGCGAACGTGAGACGCCCGGTGAAGAGGTTGGTGCCGGCGGCGATTCCAAACCACAGGGCGCCCAGCCACGCGTCCTCGCCGAAGCGCCGGTGAACCAGCGACTCGAACAGCGCTGCGCTGATCGGCACGCTGATCGCGGCCACCAGTTGCGGGGTGACCAGCGCAGCCAGCGGCGGGAACAGCACGCTGTAGCCGAGCACGTTGTGGCCGCCGTACCACCAGTTGTCCCACAGCCCGAAGCCCTCGGTGGCGAACAGCTTGGTCCGCAGCAGGTGTGCGGCCAGGTCCTGGCTGCGCGGCGCGATGACCACATAGGCGGCGGCGATCACCGCCCCGGTCAGCGTCGGGAGGAGGCGTCGCCAGGGCGGCCAGGGCCGGCTATCCCTATCCCTAGAGGAGCGACGCGACACTGTCCACCACCTCGGGCCGGTCCAGCCACGGCCAATGTCCGGCGCCGGCAATCCGCTCCACGCTCGCTCCGGTCAGGCGAGCGCCGTACTGGTCGGCCACCGCCGGCGGATACCACGGGTCCTCCTCGCCCCACACCACCGTCGTCGGTAACCCAGGTCCAAGGGAGAGGCGCGGCCCACTACCACCAATCACATCATCCGTCGCGGACCGGACGAGTCGGAGGATCGCCCGTTGGGTGCCCTGGTCGAACTGCTCCCACACCGCGGCGATCTGTGCGTCGGACCACGCGTCGGCGCGGGCGGACCCGCGCCGCAGCAGGCGCGCGAACAGTCCCTTGCTGATCGCGCCCATCGCGATCTCCCCCAGCCCACGCGCTCGGCACACCCGCAGGATTCGCGGCCAGTCGTCGTGAGCGGGCGGCGGGGGGTTGCAGAGCACGAGACGGCGCACGCGTCCGGGGTTGCGGTCGCCGAATGTGAGGGCGACGGCGGCCCCCCAGTCGTGGCCGACGACCTGGACGTCGTTGATCGCGAGATGGCCGAGGAAGCGCTCGACGAACCGCGCCAGCCCGGTCAGCGAATAGTCGAGATGTCCGCCCTTCCCCGAGCGTCCGAATCCGATCAGATCGGGCGCGACCCCGCCGGTGCGGGCGAGGAACTCGACCCAATCGTCGCTGCTCGTGGGGATCCCGTGTAGGTACAGCGTGGTCATGCCGGAGCGGTTGGCGCTGCGGTAGTAGACGGGCGAGTCATCGAGGGAGATCGTGTGCTCGTCGACGCGCACTCGCCGGCGAGGATAACGTCCGCGCGCATGAGCGGCGCAAGCCCCGATGAGCGGTCCGGTACGCGTCCGGACACCCCACCGGACACGCCGTCCGGGCCGCCACCCGGGGCGCCGACCGTGTGCCTGGGCGAGGTGCTCGTCGACTTCATCTGCGAGCGCCCGCTCGAGGACGTGGCCGACGGTCAGGCGTTCGTGCCTCACTTCGGTGGCTCGGTGGGCAACATCGCCGTCGTCGCCGCCCGGCACGGCGCCCACGTCGCGCTGGCCAGCGGAGCGGGCGATGATCCGTGGGGGCGCTGGCTGCGCGAGCGCCTGCGCCGCGAAAAGATCGAGCTGTCGCTGTTCGAGCTGGTGCCGGGCGCTCCCACCCCGGTGGCGATCGTCGCCGTTCGGCCGGGGGGCGAGCCGACCTACCAGATCTACGGTGACGCCATCGCAGCGGTGGTGCATGCGTTCGCCGGGTCCGTCGAGGAGGCGATCGGCGCGGCGGCCGGCCTGTTCTTCAGCTCGAACACCCTGGTGGGGTCCGAGGAGCGAGAGGTCACGATGCGTGCGCGGGAGGTCGCGCTCGGCTTGGGGCGGCCGGTCGTGTTCGACCCGAACCTGCGCCTGGAGCGCTGGCGCTCGCGGGCCGAGGCGGCCGCCACCGTCAACGCCTGCGTCCCCGGCGCCCTGCTGGTGCGCTCCAACGCCGCCGAGGCCGCGCTGATGACCGGCGAGGACGATCCCGAGCGGGCGGCGCTCGCGCTCCTCAAGGCCGGCGCGCAGATGGTGGTGATCACGCTCGGCGGCGACGGCGCGATCCTGCGGGGCGAACTGCGGCTCGATGTCCCCGGCCGGCCGGCGAATGTGCTGAGCACGATCGGCGCCGGCGACGTCCTGACGGGCATCCTGCTGGCCCGCCTGGCCACGTCCGGCTACTACCCCTCCGCGGTGGCGGCTTCGCTGCCCGAGGCGGTGGCGCAGTCCTCGCTGACGTGCGAGCGATGGGGCGCGCTTGAGTAGCTGGAAGCGACCGTCGCGCCGGCGGGTCCGGGCGATCCGCGACCGGCTGCGCCTGGTCTACGGCGTGCCCCTGGCCGAACCCCACGGCCACCCCATCGCCGAGCTCATCCTCACCGTGTTGTCGCAGTCCACCAACGATCGCAACCGGGACGTCGCCTACCTGGCGCTGCGCGAGCGCTTCCCGACCTGGGAGGACGTCCGCGACGCGCCCGTGGACGAGATCGAGGAGGCGATCCGGCCGGGCGGGATCTCCAAGGTGAAGTCGGCCCGGATCAAGTCGATCCTGCAGGCGATCACCGAGACGGCGTCGCAGCACGCCGACCTGGGCGGCGAGCCCCTGTCGCTCGACTGGCTCCCCGAGCTCAGCGTGCCCGAGGCGCAGCGATATCTCACCTCGCTGCCCGGCGTGGGGCGCAAGACGGCGGCGTGCGTCCTGCTGTTCGCCCTCGGCATGCGCGACGTGCCGGTCGACACCCATGTCTCCCGGGTCGGCACTCGCCTGGCCCTGTTCCGCCCCGGGGCGCCGTTCGAGGAGATGCACGACACGATGCTCGAGATCACCCCACCCGGCGAGGAGCTCGAGCTGCATCTGAACCTCCTGCGCCACGGCCGGCGCACCTGCTACGCCCGTCGCCCCGCCTGCCGCGACTGCGCCCTCCAGCGCATGTGCCCAAGCGCCTTCAAGGTCGGCTGAAGCCAGCGCGCGAGCGAACCTCCATTCACGTCGGGGGGAGGTGCCGAGTGGCAAGAAAACTCGCGCTCGGGAGGGCTGTTGGAGGCGTTCGGGAGGACGGGTGGCGCCGTTTCGCGCTGTCTGGGTGGGAGGCGGAGCGGTTCTGGCCGCCCTCGGGCGCAGTGCTGCCGCGGACCGCACGACCCGCGACCCATCGGGCGGCCAGAGCCGCTTGCCTCCGACCTAAATCTGCTACGCTCTCGCTGAGATTTTTGTGACCAACGAGGAGTAGAACCCACATGGGAAAGACGATCGGAATCGACCTCGGAACCACCAACTCGTGCATGGCTGTGCTCGAGGGTGGCGAGCCGACGGTCATCGAGAACGCCGAGGGCGGCAGGACCACCCCGTCCGTCGTTGCGTTCACGCAATCCGGTGAGCGTCTGGTGGGCACGGTAGCCAAGCGCCAGGCGGTCACCAACCCCCAGAACACGGTCTTCTCGATCAAGCGCTTCATGGGCCGCAAGGAGGCCGAGGTGCGCGAGGAGGAGTCGATCGTGCCGTACAAGGTGGTCTCGGGCCCCAACGGCGACGCGCGCGTCGAGGCCGGCGGCAAGCAGTCCTCCCCGCCGGAGATCTCGGCCATGATCCTCGGCAAGCTCAAGGCCGACGCCGAGGCGTATCTCGGCGAGCCTGTCGACAGC
This sequence comes from uncultured Solirubrobacterales bacterium, assembly GCA_963841535.1. Taxonomy (GTDB): domain Bacteria; phylum Actinomycetota; class Thermoleophilia; order Solirubrobacterales; family Solirubrobacteraceae; genus Palsa-465. The sequence continues at coordinate 269,173 of CAWJDF010000011.1, forward strand.
GCCGTGATCACCGTCCCCGCGTACTTCAACGACGACCAGCGCCAGGCGACCAAGGACGCCGGCCGGGTCGCTGGACTCGACGTCAAGCGGATCATCAACGAGCCGACCGCTGCGTCGCTGGCCTATGGCCTGGACAAGGAGTCCGACCAGACGATCCTCATCTTCGACCTCGGTGGTGGCACGTTCGACGTGTCGGTGCTCGAGATCGGCGACGGCGTGTTCGAGGTCAAGGCGACCGCCGGTGACAACCACCTCGGTGGCGACAACTTCGACAAGGCGCTGGTCGACTGGCTGGTGGCCGAGTTCAAGCGCTCTCAGGGCATCGACCTGGCCGCCGATCCGATGGCGCTGCAGCGGCTCTACGAGGCCGCCGAGAAGGCCAAGATCGAGCTGTCCACCACCCAGGAGACGCAGATCAACCTGCCGTTCATCACCGCCGACGCGAGCGGCCCCAAGCACCTCGACATGCGGCTGACGCGGGCCAAGCTCAACGAGCTGCACGGCAACGCTGCTCGACCGCACGATCGCGCCGGTGCGCCAGGCCCTCGACGACGCCAAGGACAAGGGCGTCGACAAGGTCGACCACGTCGTGCTGGTCGGCGGCATGACCCGCATGCCCGCCGTGCAGGAGAAGGTCAAGGAGCTGACCGGCAAGGAGCCCCATCGTGGCGTGAACCCCGATGAGGTCGTCGCCGTCGGCGCCGCGATCCAGGCCGGCGTGCTCGCCGGTGACGTCAAGGACGTCCTGCTGCTCGACGTGACCCCGCTGACGCTGGGGATCGAGACCAAGGGCGGCGTGATGACCAAGCTGATCGAGCGCAACACCACGATCCCGACCCGCAAGGGCGAGGTGTTCTCGACCGCCGAGGACAACCAGCCGTCGGTCGAGATCCACGTCCTGCAGGGCGAGCGCGAGATGGCGACCTACAACAAGTCGCTCGGCAAGTTCCAGCTGACCGGAATCCCGCCGGCGCCGCGCGGCATCCCGCAGATCGAGGTGGCGTTCGACATCGACGCCAACGGCATCCTGAACGTCTCGGCCAAGGACCTGGGCACCGGCAAGGAGCAGAAGATCGAGATCCGCTCCGGCTCGGGCCTGTCCGACGACGAGATCAAGCGCATGGTCCAGGACGCCGAGTCCCACGCCGAGGACGATCGCCGGCAGCGCGAGCTGGCCGAGGCCCGCAACAACGGCGAGAACGCGGCCTACCAGGCCGACCGCCAGCTCAAGGACCTGGGCGAAGCGGTGGACTCGAGCTCCAAGGAGGAGATCGAGGCGGCGATCAAGGAGGTGCGCGAGTCGCTGACCAGCGACGACGCCGAGGAGATCAATGCCAAGACAGAGGCGCTGCACACCGCGTTCCACAAGGTGTCCGAGGCGATGTACCAGCGCGCGCAGGAGCAGGCGACGACCGCGTCGGCCGACGGTGACGGCGCCGCGTCGACCAACGGCGCGGCCACCGAGTCCGAGGAGGACGTCGTCGACGCCGAGGTCGTGGACGAGAAGTGATGACCGGCAAGCCTGACACCCAGGAGGCTGTCGAGGCCGTTCGCGACGAGGGGGCGCCTGACACAGGCGCCCCCGAACCCTCGTTCCCGGCCGGCGAGCCCGAGGCGCCCGTCGGCCCGACCGGCTCGGGCGAGTACGAAGGCGAGACCGACCACGAGCGCCAGCTCGAGCACGACCTCGAGGAGCTGACCGCCAAGGCCGAGAAGGCCGACGAGTACCTCGAGCTCGCGCAGCGCACGCGCGCGGACTTCGAGAACTACCGCAAGCGCGCCGCGCGCGAGGCGGCGGCGGCTCAGGAGCGCGGCATCACCAAGCTGGCCAAGGAGCTGTTGCCGGCGGTCGACAACCTCGACCGGGCGCTCCAGGCGGCTCAGTCCGCGACATCCACCGACGGCGCCGCAGAGGACAACGGCACGGCCACGCTCGTGTCGGGCATCAAGCTCGTCCACGACGACGTGATCGCGGCCTTGGCCCGCGCCGGCATCGAGGGATTCTCGCCCGAGGGCGAGCCGTTCGATCCGCAGGTGCACGAGGCGGTGGCGCAGATCCCGGCCGAAGGCGCGGAGTCCGGCACGGTGGTCGAGGTGTACCAGCGCGGCTATCGGCTCGGCGAGGTCGTGATCCGGCCGGCCCGCGTCGTCGTCGCGGCATGAGCGGAAAGGACGAGCCGTGGCCGGCAGACCGGACTACTACAAGACTCTCGGCGTAGGCAAGAGCGCCACCGACGACGAGATCAAGAAGGCCTACCGCAAGCTCGCGCGGCAGTATCACCCGGACCGCAATCCGGGCAACAAGCAGGCCGAGGAGCGCTTCAAGGAGATCTCCCAGGCCCACGACGTGCTCTCCGATCCGGAGAAGCGCAAGGTGTATGACCGTGGCCAGGGTCCGCTCGGCGGATTCGCGGGCGGTGGGTTTGACCCCGGCGCCATGGCCGGCGGCTTCAGCGACATCCTCTCGAACCTGTTCGGCGGCGGCGCCACCGGTACGGCGGGCCGTCCCGGCGGCACGCGCGGCCGGACCGGAACCACAGGGGCTGGCCGCACCGGGCGGGCCGCGCAGACGCAGGGCCGCGATCTGGAGACCGAGGTCTTGCTGAGCTTCGACCAGGCGGTCCACGGCGCCCAGGTGCCGTTGTCGGTGCCGACCGCCCAGCCGTGTCCGACGTGTCACGGCACTGGGGCCAAGCCCGGAACGACCCCGAAGGTGTGCCCGGTGTGCAACGGGCGCGGCATCGAGTCCCAGAGCCAGGGGATCTTCTCGATCTCCCAGCCGTGCTCCAACTGCAGCGGGTCGGGCACGGTGATCGAGGATCCATGCACCACGTGCGGCGGCACGGGCGCGCAGCGGAGCATCCGCAAGCTGCGTGTGAACATCCCGGCCGGCGTGCACGACGGCAGCCGCATCCGGCTGACCGGCAAGGGCGAAGCCGGCCTGCGCGGCGGCGAGCCGGGCGACCTCTACGTGATCACCCGCGTGCAGGACTCGCCGGTGTTCAAGACGGTCGGCGAGAACCTGGAGGTCGAGGTGCCGCTGACCATCCCCGAGGCCGTCCAGGGCGCGATCGTCGAGGTGCCGACGCTCAACGGAACCAAGCGCCTGCGCGTCCCGGCCGGAACCAAGCACGGAACCGTGCAGCGGCTACGCGGCGAGGGCCCACCAAAGGTCGGCGGCAAGGGCCGCGGCGACATTCACTATCGATTCGTGATCGACGTCCCCGACAAGCTCTCCCCCGAGCAGCAGGCGGCGATCGACCAGCTTTCCAAAGTCATGAACGGCAACCCAAGGGCCGGGCTGTTCTCTGATGGGGATTCCCGCCCACCAGGCGGCACGAAAGCGAGGGACAACTAATGGCCACCCGTCGTGTGCGGAGCACCACCCGGGTCGAGGTGTCCTCCGACCGGGGCGTGTTCATGATCTCCGTGGCGGCCGAGCTGGCGGACATGCACCCGCAGACCCTGCGCATGTACGAGTCCCGCGGCCTGATCGAGCCCAAGCGCTCGCCCAAGGGAACGCGGCTTTACTCGCACAAGGACGTCGAGCGACTGCGCCGCATCCAGGAGATGACCGCGGAGCTCGGCATGAACCTGGCCGGCGTCGAGCGCGTGTTCGAGCTCGAAGAGCAACTCGTGGCGATGGAGCGCAAGCTCAGGGCGCTCGAGAAGCGCGCGGCCGAGCTGAAGTCCGAAGTGGAGCGCCTGGAGCAGGTTCGCCGTGAGCTCCGGGCCGAGATCGTGCCCTACGTCAAGGGCGGCGCGATCGTGCGGAACGCGGACCTGAAGAGGTTCACGGTCAGGGTGCAGCGACCCAACGACGGGGCTCACCGTCCCGGCGCGTGAGCTCGGGCGGACATCGGCGCACGCTGGCCGGTCGCTACCGGCTGGATGAGGTGATCGGCCGGGGCGGGATGAGCACGGTTTATCGCGCCACCGACCTGTCACTCGATCGCGTGGTCGCCGTCAAGGTCGCGATGGACCCGCTGCTCGAGCGCGATCCGGTGTACGCGGCCCGCTTCAAGCGCGAGGCCCGCGCGGCCGCGGCGCTGAGTCACGCCGGCGCGGTCACCGTGTTCGACGCGGGCGCCGACGGGCCGACCCGCTACATCGTCATGGAGTACGTCGAGGGGCGCGACCTGTCCCAGATCCTGCGCGACGAAGGCCCGCTCGAGCCCGCACGGGCGGCGAACATCGCCGAGCAGGTCGCCGACACGCTGGCCGCTGCCCACGGCGCGGGGATCGTCCACCGGGACATCAAGCCCGGCAACATCATGGTCTCCGCGGGCGACCGCGTGAAGGTGCTCGATTTCGGGATCGCCCACACGGCCGACGCCGTGACCCTCACCCAGACGGCGTCCGTGCTTGGGACCGCGCCGTACATGGCGCCGGAACAGGCGATGGGGCATCCCGCCGATGCGCGCTCGGACATCTACGCGCTCGGCTGCGTGCTGTACGAGATGCTCACCGGCAAGCCGCCGTTCATGGGGGAGGTGGCCGCCGCCGTGCTCCACCAGCACGTGCGGGTCGCGCCCAAGCCGCCCCGCGAGCTGAATCCCTCGATCCCGCCGGCGCTCGACGCGCTCGTCCTCCAGATGCTGGCCAAGGACCCGGCCGATCGTCCTCAGACCCCGGGCGAGGTCCGCGACCGGCTGGCCGGCTACGAAGACGCCCAAACCGAACCGACCAGGCCGCTGCCGGCGGCCGAGGCGCTGACCGCGGTGGCGGCCGCGGCCGCGGAGGTCCCGCAGATGGCCACGGTTCCCCAGGCCGCGACGCCGCCGCCACCTCCTCCCCCGGACCCGACCGCCCCTACGCGTGCGCTGCCGCCCCGTCGTCCGCGGCGCCGCGCCCCGTGGGCCGTCCTCGCGGTCATCGCCCTGCTCCTGCTCGGCGCCGCGGTGGCCTATGCGCTGGCCGGCGCCCGCACGAGCCAGTCGAGCTCGTCGGCATCGCATCGGTCGGCGCCGGCGACCCGCTCGTCCAGCGCGCCGAGTTCGCCCAGCGCGACCACGCCGCGCGCCACCACCAGCAGCAGCAGCACGAGCACTTCGTCCACGTCGTCGTCGACGTCGACCAGCACCCCGAGCACCAGCACTACCACCGTGACTACGACCGCCACCACGACTCCCGGCCCTGCCGGCGGACCCCCGGCCCCACCGGGTCAGGGCGGAGCCCCGCCCGGGAAGGCCAAGAAGGACAAGAAGAAATGACCGGCGGCCGGCGGTCGAGTGGCTCGATGGCGTGCCCGTCTGCCTGGCAACCCCCTGAAAATATGTCATAATCTAAGTCGCAGAGACTTAGATTTCGACCCGCCCGAGAACGAGAACGCCTATGCAACCAGACAGATTCACGATCAAGAGCCAGGAGGCCCTTCAAGCCGCGCAGCGCCTGGCCGACGAGCGCCGGAACCCCCAGACGATGCCCGAGCACCTGCTCGCCGTGCTGCTCGAGCAGGAGGGCGGGATCGTCGTACCGGTGCTGCGCAAGCTCGGCTCCGACGTCACCGCCGTGCGCCAGACCCTCAATGAGGCCCTCGACACCCTGCCCAAGCTCCAAGGCGGGGCGTCCCCCGAGCCGGCCGGCGGCTCGAGCGAGCTCGTCCAGATCCTGCGCGACGCCGAGAAGGAGATGCGCGAGCTGAAGGACGAGTACGTCTCGACCGAGCACCTGCTGCTGGCCATCGCCGACCATCCCGGCAACGCGGGGCGCGTGATGCGCAGCGTCGGCGCGACGCGCGAGCAGCTGCTCAAGGCGCTGAACGAGGTCCGCGGCAGCCATCGGGTCACCGACGAGAACCCCGAGGACAAGTACATGGCGCTCCAGCGCTTCGGCCGCGACCTGACCGACGCCGCCGCGCAGGGCAAGCTCGACCCGGTGATCGGGCGCGACGACGAGATCCGTCGCGTGATCCAGGTCCTCAGCCGGCGCACCAAGAACAACCCGGTGCTGATCGGCGAGCCCGGCGTGGGCAAGACCGCGATCGTCGAGGGCCTGGCCCAGCGGATCGTCTCCGGCGACGTGCCCGAGAGCCTCAAGGACCGCCGGCTGGTCGCGCTCGACCTGAGCGCGATGGTGGCGGGATCCAAGTACCGCGGCGAGTTCGAGGATCGACTGAAGGCCGTGCTCAAGGAGATCGCCGACGCCGAGGGTCAGATCATCGTTTTCATCGACGAGCTGCACACGATCGTCGGCGCGGGCGCGGCCGAGGGCGCGATGGACGCCGGCAACATGCTCAAGCCGATGCTCGCCCGCGGCGAGCTGCGCGCGGTCGGCGCCACCACGCTCGACGAGTACCGCAAGCACATCGAGAAGGACCCGGCGCTCGAGCGCCGCTTCCAGCCCGTGCTGGTGGGCGAGCCGACCGTCGGGGACACGATCGCGATCCTGCGCGGGCTCAAGGAGCGCTACCAGGTCCACCACAAGGTCCGCATCCAGGACTCGGCGCTGGTGGCCGCGGCGACGCTCAGCCAGCGCTACATCGCCGACCGCTTCCTGCCCGACAAGGCGATCGACCTGGTCGACGAGGCCGCCTCGCGGATCAGGATGGAGATCGACTCCAAGCCGACCGAGATCGACGAGGTCGACCGGCACATCATGCAGCTCGAGATCGAGCTCCAGTCGCTGGGCTCAGACGACGACGATCCGGGCACGGTGGCGCGGCGCGAGCAGCTCGAGCGAGCCCTGGCCGAGGAGCGCGAGCGCTCCGACGCGATGCACGCCGAGTGGCAGCGCGAGAAGGAGTCCGTGGGCGCGGTGGCTGAGCTTCAGGAGCAGATCGAGCAGGCCAAGATCGAGCTGGAAAAGGCTCAGCGCGAGGCCGACCTGGGCCGGGCTGCCGAGCTCCAGTACGGGACGATCCCCGAGCTCGAAAAGCAGCTCTCGGCAGCGGCGGAGGCCGAGGCCGAGCAGGACGCCGCGGGCAACAACGCTCCCAAATTCCTCAAGGACGTGGTCGACGCCGAGGACGTGGCCGAGGTCGTGGCCAAGTGGACCGGCATCCCGGTCAGCCGCCTGATGGAGGGCGAGATCGAGAAGCTCGTGCACATGGAGGAGCGCCTGCACCAGCGGGTGATCGGCCAGGCCGAGCCGGTCGAGGCGGTGTCCAATGCGCTCCGGCGTTCGCGTGCCGGGCTGCAGGACCCCGACCGGCCGATCGGCACGTTCCTGTTCATCGGCCCGACCGGGGTCGGCAAGACCGAACTGGCCCGCGCGCTGGCCGAGTTCATGTTCGACAGCCAGGACGCGATGGTCCGCATCGACATGTCGGAGTACATGGAGAAGCACTCGGTCTCGCGGCTGGTCGGCGCGCCGCCCGGGTACGTGGGCTACGACGAGGGCGGTCAGCTGACCGAGGCGGTCCGCCGTCGGCCCTACAGCGTCGTGCTGCTCGACGAGATCGAGAAGGCGCACCCGGACGTGTTCAACACGCTGCTCCAGGTGATGGACGATGGCCGCCTGACCGACGGCCAGGGCCGGACCGTCAGCTTCAAGAACACGGTTCTGATCATGACCTCGAACATCCCGGGCGGTCGCGCCGGGGTCGAGTTGCACTTCCGGCCCGAGTTCATCAACCGCCTGGACGACATCGTCGAGTTCCACTCGCTTACGCGGGAGCAGATCGGCGAGATCGTCGACCTGCAGGTGGCCCGGCTGATCGCGCGGGTGCGCGAGCGCGGGATCGAGGTCGAGCTGACCGACACGGCGCGGACGCTGCTCGGGAACCTGGGCTACGACCCGACGTACGGCGCGCGGCCGCTCAAGCGCGTGATCCAGAAGCGTCTGGTCGACCAGCTGGCGCTGGCCATCCTCGAGGGTCGGTTCGTCGCTGGCGACACGGTCAAGGTGGACGCGGCCGAGGGCGAGCTCGTGCTGGAGCGGGCCGAGGCGGTCGCGGCCGCCGCCTGACCGGCTCGCCCGGGTCGCTGGGCGAGTTCACGAAGTGGCCCGCTGCTCGTGGCGATCGGCGACAGTCACACCGATCCGTCCGCCGCCTTCACGATCGACTGGCTGCGTGAGCGCGGCGTCGGCCGGATCGCGTTGATCGGGGCCATACAGCTGAACTGGCGGGAGACTCCGCCATGGGAGCCGGCCGTGGCTGAGGTCAACCGGTTCCTCGCGGACGTGGCCGCTCGATACTCCGTCGTGTTCGTCGACCTGGCCGGCTTCCTCGCCGGGCGGATCGACCGTGGCCGGGACCCCGACTTCTCCGCGGTGCCATACCGGCAGTCGCGGTCCTGGCACGTCTACGGCGGCGACCCGCATCTCAACGCGTACGGTCAGCGGCTGATCGCCGAGGCTTTTCTCGCATCGACCGCCGACTGGCGGGCCGCCTGAGCGCCCGCGGGCAGCATCCCGGCCTCGCATCGGATACAAGTCCACCCCAGGCGATATAAGGAGGCGACGTGCCGACCTACATCATGCTTTCGACGCTCAGCCCCGAAGGGGTCCAGACGATCAAGAACAACCCGTCCCGGATCAAGGAGGTCAACCGGGAGGTCGAGCAGCTCGGCGCCACCGTCAAGGCGCAGTGGGCCACGCTCGGGCAGTTCGACTTCGTCAACGTGGTCGAGGCGCCGGACGAGAAGACGATGGCGCGGATCTCGCTCGAGCTCGGCTCGCGCGGGACGGCCAAGTACGAGACGCTGGTCGCGATCCCGATCGACGACTTCATTGGCGCCATCTGAAGCATCGGTCCCGCGCGTTCTCGTCGTCGGCGGCGGCGGTCGCGAGCACGCGCTGATTCACGCGCTGGCCCGCTCGCCGCGCCGGCCCGAGATTCTGTGTGCGCCCGGCAACGCGGGTATCGCGCGCGAGGCCCGGGTGCTACCGGTCGGCGCCGAGGATGTCGACGGGATCGTTGCGGCCGCGGCCCGCGAGGGCGTGGACCTGGTCGTGGTCGGACCCGAGGCGCCGCTGGTGGCCGGGGTGGTCGACGCCCTGACCGCGGCGGGGATCCGTGCCTTCGGTCCGATCGCGGCGGCCGCCCGGCTCGAGGGGTCCAAGGCGTTCTGCAAGGAGGTGATGGTCGCGGCCGGGGTCCCGACCGCGGCCTACACGGTGGTCACCGACCCCGAGGCCGGCTTGGCCGCGATCGATCGCTATCCGGCCGTGATCAAGGCCGACGGGCTGGCCGCCGGCAAGGGCGTGATCATCGCCGCCGACGAGGCACAGGCCCGTGAGGCGCTGCACGCACTGCTGGTCGAGCGGCGCTTCGATACGCGGCAGGTCGTGGTTGAGGAGCACCTCGAGGGCGAGGAACTCTCCCTGCTCGCGCTGTGCGACGCGCAGCGGGCGGTGCCGCTGGCCTCGGCGCAGGACTACAAGCGGATCTTCGACGACGACCAGGGGCCGAACACCGGGGGCATGGGCTCCTACTCGCCGGTGCCGGCCGTGGACGACGCCCGCGCGCGCGAGATCTGCTCCGCAGTCCACCAGCCGGTGCTGGACGAGCTGGCCCGGCGGGGGATCCCGTTTCAGGGGATGCTCTACGCCGGTCTGATGATGACCGCCGACGGCCCGCGCGTCCTGGAGTTCAACGTCCGCTTCGGGGATCCCGAGACCCAGGCCCTGTTGCCACGCCTGCAATCGGACCTGCTGAGCGCGTTGGAGGGGGCAACCGTGCCGGGTGGCCTGGCCGACATCGAGCTCGAGTGGTCAGCGGAGATGGCGGTGACCGTGGTGCTGGCCAGCGCCGGCTATCCGGCCTCCTCCTCGCACGGGGACGTGATCAGCGGACTCGATCACGTGCCCGACGGCGTCCAGGTCACGCACGCAGGCACGGCGCTCGATTCCGAGGGCCGCGTGGCGACCGCCGGCGGGCGGGTGCTGGGGGTCACGGGGTTGGGCGCGGACGCCGTGTCCGCCCGCGAGGCCGCCTATGCTGCCGCCGACATGATCGAGTTCGACGGCAAGCAGATGCGGCGGGACATCGCGCTGCGGGTCGCCCACCCGCTCGGCGTCGGCGACCCGTCGTGACCGATTTCCCCCGCCCAGCGCCGGAGACCTTCGCCGAGCCGATGACCGAGCTCGAGGAGATCGAGGTCGACGCGCCGCTGGTCGGGATCGTGATGGGCTCAAAGAGCGACCTCGAGCGGATGGAGGCGGCCGAGAAGGAGCTGATCGAGCGCGGGATCCGCTGTGAGGTGCGGGTCATGTCGGCCCATCGCGAGCCGGACAAGGTCGCGGACTACGCGCGCAACGCGCGTATGCGGGGCCTGCGCGTGATCATCGCCGGCGCCGGACTCTCGGCGGCCCTGCCCGGCGTGGTCGCCGCGCACTCCGATCTGCCGGTGATCGGGGTGCCGCTGACCAGCCGGACCTCGGTGGCGGGCGGGCTTGACGCACTGCTGTCGATCGCACAGATGCCGCCCGGCGTGCCGGTGGCGTGCGTGGGCGTGGACAACGCGCGCAACGCCGCGGTGCTCGCGGCGCGCATCCTCGAGTGCTGATCGGCCGGGGTGGCCGTCGCACAAGTCGGGTCGCCGTTGTGATCACGGTCCCGGCTTCGATCGCGTGCTCGCCACGCCCGGCACCGACTGCGACGGGCTCATCGCGCGGCTGGCCGCCTGAGCCGCCGCGATTCGCCTGACCGCTCGCGATTCGCCCTCCCCGGGGTCATAACCCCGCGCTCGCCACCGGGCGGCCCTACCCGGGGTCATAACCCCGCACTCGCCACCGGGCGCGAGGCGAGCGCCGATTCAGCGCCGTATATGGGTCATAACCGTGATCTCGAGCCTGGCGCGATGCCGAGTGCCGAGTTATGACCCCGGGCGAGCCTCGTCGAGAAGACGACGTCGGGGCCGGCCTAGTCGCCCTCGGACGCCCGCGCGCGCGTGCGCAGGAACTCACCGCACACCGCGATCGCCTGCTCGATCGTCCCCCAGTGCAGCGCCTCCGGCCGGTCCGACGGCCAGTGGTAGTTCATCGGCAGCTTGGTCTCGTCGACCGAGGCGAGTGTGGCCACCCGGTAGCCGGCGCGGAGCGGGATGATCGCGTCGGTTGCGGCCGTGGTGCGCAGGCCACGCATGATGGGAAGGCCGGCGCCGGCGGCAGCCTGCTCGAGCGCGTCGCGCATCGAAGCCGGATAGTCGCGCATGCGCAACATGCCCTCTCCCTCGACCACGATCAGCGTCGGTCCGCCCAGGCACTCCAGGCAGACCATCTCGGTCCGCTCCGGGTCGAGCCGGGCGAAGTGGCGGTGGCCGAAGCCCTGCATCCCCTCGCTGAAGGACTCCTCCGAGCCGGTCGAGACGAGCAGCACGCGGAGCCCCTCGAGCGGCTGCTCCTCGAGTGCCGCGGCCACGGCCACCAGCACGCCGACCGAGCTCAGGTTGTCGTTGGCCCCGGGTACGACCGCGCGTAGCCCGATATCGGCCATCGCGACCGTTGCGCCGGCGGCCAGTGCGGTGCCGGCGCGGAGCAGCCGGCGGATGCCGGTCACCGAGCCCGCGCAGACCAGCACCGGTCCCAGCCACACGGCGTACAGCAACGGGAAGCTCCGCCCCGCCTTGGCGTGCCAGCGCGGCATCACCCTCAACGGGATTCGAGGCAGCACGGGATGGAAGATCAGCCCGGAGTGGGCGGCGTCGTGGTGGGCGATCAACACGACCGTACGCTCAGCGGCGCCATCGCCCGCCTCGGCCACCACGTTCCACGTGGAGCGGTGTGGCAGCAGCGCGCGGCGGAACCAGCGCCGGCCGTGCCCCAGGTCGTCCCACAGTGCGGCCGCCCCGAGGCCGGCAAGACCGGCGGCCAGCACCCGGACGCTGGCCCGGCGGCGGCGCAGGGCGAGCAGGCCGGCGCCGGCGGCAACCGTATTGACAAGGCCGATCGGCCACCAGTAGCCGCCGTGGGCACGCTCCTCCTCGATCTCGACCCGGCATCCGAGCGCGCGCAGCCTCCCGGCGATCAGCTCGGCGCCCTGGCGCTCGCCGTCGGAGGCGGACGGCCGATCGATCGCGGCAAGCTCGCGGATTGCCGCTCGCCAGTCGCCCGCGTGGTTGGTATTCGTGGTCATCGGTCTGGCTGCAGTCTCGCGTAATCTCGAAGCTAATGATCGCGCGCTACACGCGTCCCGAGCTTGCCGAGGCTTGGTCGGACCATGCCCACTTCGAGGCGATGCGCGAGGTCGAGGTGGCCGCCTGCGAGGAGATGGACGGTCCCACCGAGGCCGAGCTCCAGGCGATCCGTGCCGCCACGTTCACGGTCGAGGCCATCGCCGAGCGCGAGCGGGTCACCGACCACGACACCGCCGCGTTCGTCGACGTGCTGGCCGCCTCGGCCGGGTCGGCCGGGCGCTGGATCCACCATGGCCTGACCTCGAGCGACGTGCTCGACACGGGGCTGGCCCTCCAGATGCGCCGCGTCGGTGAGATCGTGCTGCCGGATGCCTGGCGGTTGGTCGAGGTATTCACGTCAGCGGCGCGGGAGCACGTCCATACCCTGTGCGCCGGGCGCACGCACGGTATCCACGCCGAGCCGACCACGTTCGGGATCAAGCTGGCGGGGTTCGCGTTCGAGGCCGACCGCAGCGCGCATCGGTTGGAGCGCGCGTTCGCCCAGGTTTGCGTCGGGGCGATCTCGGGAGCGGTCGGCACATATTCCGCGACCTCGCCCGAGTTCGAGGAGCGGGTGCTCACGCGGCTGGGGCTGGCGCGCGAGCCGGTCTCGACCCAGGTCGTTCCCCGCGACCGCCACGCCGAGCTGCTCCAGGCGATCGCGCTGGCCGGCGCGGGGATGGAGCGGTTCGCCACCGAGCTGCGCCACCTGGCGCGGACCGAGGTGGGCGAGGTACGCGAGCCGTTCGGCCGCGGTCAGAAGGGCTCGAGCGCGATGCCCCACAAGCGCAACCCGATCAAGTCCGAGCAGGTGGTCGGATTGGCGCGGATTCTGCGTGGTAACGCCGTCGCCGCGCTCGAGGACGTGGCGCTCTGGCACGAGCGCGACATCTCCCACTCCTCGGTCGAGCGGGTCATCCTCCCCGACTCGACGATTCTCCTCGACCACCTCCAGCGCCGGGTTCTTGCCCTGGTGGAGGGGATGGTGGTCGATGCCGACCGGATGCGCGAGAACCTCGAGCTGACCCATGGGGCCCTGTTCTCCCAGCGGGTGCTGCTGGCGCTGGTGGAGTCGGGAATGGTCCGCGACGACGCCTACCGCGTCGTGCAGCGTCTGGCCCAACAGGCACTCGACTCGCGCGTGCACATGCGCGAGCTGCTCGCGACGGACCCGGCCGGCGACGGTCTCGACCTCGACGCGATCTTCGACTACGCCCCGTTTGTGCGCTACGCCGACGAGATCGTCGGCCGGCTGAACCAGATCGCCGCGGCGAATCCGGCCGTGCCCGCCCAGGTGTAGGCCGCTAGCGCGGGTGGATCCCGCCGTCCACCGACACCACCTGGTTGGTCATGTACGGGTTGCGCAGCATGGCCAGGGCGAGGTCCGCGACCTCGTCGGGCCGGCCGAGGCGACCGACGGGCACGCGGGCGCGCAGCTCCTCGGGCTCGCCCGGCAGCATCCCGGTGTCGGTGATGAGCGCCGGCGCGATCGCATTGACCGTGACGCCCTCGCCGGCCACGCGGGCGGCCAGGAAGTGCGTGAGGCCGTGCAGCCCGGCCTTGGACGCCGCGTAGTGGGGGCCCACGACGCCGCCGGTGAACCCGGCGACCGAGGAGACGAACAGGACCCGACCGAACCCCCGGGCGCGCATCCCGGGCAGGATGCGCTGGGCGAGCAGGAAGGGAGCGCGGAGGTTGACCGCGACCATCTCGTCAAAGTCCTCGATCGAGACCTCCTCCAGGGTCTGCGGGCGCCCGATCCCCCCGCTGGCGCCGGTGACCAGCGCGACCCTGTTTCGGAACGGACTCCCCGGCGCCATGCCGTCAATGGATACCTAGTCCGTTTACGATTTGCGCCGCCGTGCCCCCGCGCAAGCACCAGGAGCTGATGACGGCGGCGGTGGAGCGAGACGGAGCGGCGCAGCAGGCGCTGCTCGACGGTCGCGCCCGCGACGCCCGGACCGCGTTCGCTGAGGCCGCCGAGCTGTATCGCCAGTCGTGGGAGGAGGCGCCCCCGAGCGCCTACGGCCGGCTGGTCGGAATGCTCAAGTCCGCGGTGCTGGCGGGGGGCGGCGCGGCCGACGCCGGCTACGCACGAGACGCGCTGGCGGAGGCCGACCCGACATCGGTCACCGCCGCCTACGCGCGTGCAATGGCGGCGCTGATCCTGGGCGAGGACCGCGAGGCCGAGGACTGGGCGAGCCGGATGGGTGCGGGCGGCGAGGCGTTCGCGCGGACGGCGCGGGCCATTGCCGCGCTTGCCGCCCACGACGGTGGCGAGTACGCGGCGGCGCTGTCGGCGATCGTGCGCGACTTCGAGGAACGCAGCGAGCACCTCACCGGGGTGGCCGTTGCCGACACCGCGCTTATGTTGGCCGTGCTGGCCGACCGGCGGGGGATGGCGACGGCGGTTGAGAGCCCGGTGCTGCCGGCGTTCTGAATGGCTAGGCCACGGCCGCGTAGACGCACGGTTTCTTAACGGGCGGATGCTGCCTGCCTGCGGTAGCGTCCGCCCCCATGGGTCTCATGAGGAGATCCGGCGATGGAGGGAGGCGGACGATGCGGCAGCTCGGGCGACGGAGGCCGTCGGCCGCGATGGTGGTCGCGATCCTGGCGCTGGTCGTCGGGGCGTCCGGTACGGCGGTGGCGGCGAGGAGACTGATCGGCGGCGACTCGCTGATCAGGAAGGACTCGCTATCGGGCAATCGCCTGCGCAACGGCAGCGTCACCGGCCGCCAGATCAAGCTGAGCTCGCTCGGTCAGGTACCGAGCGCCAAGACCGCCGTCAATGCGCAGGAGTTGGGCGGTAATCCCGCGAGCGATTACGCGCTCGGCTCGTCGAGTGTCGCTCAGAGCGGTCTCGTCACCGCGAGCGGCGGCCAGACGGTGAAGCTGGCCGCCTTCGGGCCGTTCACCGTGAGCCTCACGTGCAACGACGACGGCGGCGGCACGTTCGACGCCGAGATCGACGTCACCTCGAGCACATCGAACAGCGAGGTGTTCGGTTCGCAGCTCACCGCGGGGACGCCGATGGAGATCGACGACGCGGGTCCCGACAGCGGGTTCTCCGACAATGCCGGCGGCAGCCTCGAGGACTTCGTGGCGCCCCCGGACGTCTACGAGGGGTACCTGATCGACTCGATCTTCATGCCGGGCACGACCACCCCGTGCGCGGCGAGCATATTGGCCGCAAAGAGCTGATTTCGCGCCCGAGGGGCCGCCGAAGCCGTTGCTAGCATCGGCCCAGTGAGCGCCCTCGCCGACCTGCCCCTGATCGCTTCGGGCAAGGTACGCGAGATCTACGAGGGGCGCGATCGGACGCTCGTGATCGTCGCCTCGGACCGGATCTCCACCTACGACGTCGTACACCCGACCCCGATCCCCGACAAGGGCTCGGTGCTCACCGGACTTTCCACGTTCTGGTTCGAGCGCACGACCTCGATCGTCCCCAACCACATGCTGTCGGTCACCGACGGCGTCCCGGAGGAGGCCCGCGCCCGGGGCATGCTCGTCCGCAAGCTCGACATGCTGCCGGTCGAGTGCGTCGTGCGCGGCTACATCACCGGCTCCGGCTGGAAGGACTACCAGCGGACCGGCACGGTTTCGGGCATTGAGCTTCCGGCGGGCCTGCGCGAGTCCGACCAGCTTCCCGAGCCGATCTACACCCCATCGACCAAGGCCGAGGTCGGCCACGACGAGGCGATCGACTTCGAAGGAACGGTGTCGCTGGTGGGCGACCGCGATCTGGCTGAGCAACTGCGTGACGTGTCGATCGCCGTCTACCAGCACGCCGCGGACCATGCGCGCGAGCGCGGGATCATCCTGGCCGACACGAAGTTCGAGTTCGGCCTGGACTCCGAGGGTCAGCTGACGCTCGGAGACGAGGTGTGCACGCCGGACTCCTCGCGCTTCTGGCCCGCCGACCAGTACGAGCCCGGACGCACGCAGCCGAGCTTCGACAAGCAGTTCGTGCGCGACTGGGCATCGTCGACCGGCTGGGATCGCAACCCGCCGGCGCCGGCCATCCCCGACGACGTGGTTGCGCGCACCCGCGAGAAGTACATCGAGGCGTACGAGCGAGTCACCGGCGCACCGTTCGACGCCTGGCTGAGCCGAACCCGATGAGGGCACGGGTCCTCGTCAGGCCCAAGGCGGGAATCCTCGATCCGCAGGGCCAGGCGGTCGAACGCGCGCTGCCCGCGCTCGGCTTCCAGGGCGTGCGCAACGTGCACGTGGGACGGATGATCGAGCTCGACGTGGAGGACCCGGCGCGGCTGCCGGAGATGTGCGAGCGGTTGCTGACGAACCCCTTGATCGAGGATTGGGAGATTGAGGAGGGGGGAATCGAGCAGCACCGATGAGGTTCGGGATCGTCCGCTTCCCCGGTTCCTGCGACGACATCGACGCTCTCCAGGCCGCCACCCGCGTCGCCGACGCGGTCCCCCTGTGGCACGCCGACCACGACCTCCAGGGCGTCGACGCGGTGATCGTCCCGGGTGGCTTCTCCTACGGCGACTACCTGCGGGCAGGCGCGATCGCGCGGTTCGCCCCGGTGATGGCGGAGGTGGAGGCGTTCGCGCGCGAGGGCGGGCTCGTGCTCGGGATCTGCAACGGCTTCCAGGTGCTGTGCGAGGCGCACCTGCTCCCCGGTGCGCTACTGCCCAACGTGTCTTTGAAGTTCGTGTTCCGTCAGGTCGAGCTGGAGGTGGTCCGCGGGGAGGGCCCCTTCACCGGCGTGTGCGAAGCCGGCCAGCGCCTGTCGATCCCGGTCAAGCACACGACCGGCCGGTTCTACGCGCCGGACCCCGAGCTGGACCGGCTCTCGGATGCGGGCCAGGTGCTGCTGCGCTACGCCCCGGGGCAGAATCCCAACGGGTCGCTGCGCGACATCGCCGGCGTGTGCAACGAGGCCCGCAACGTGTTCGGGCTGATGCCCCATCCCGAGCACGCGGTCGATCCCCTGGGCGGGTCGGTCGACGGGCTGACGATCTTCGAGTCGATGCGAGCGCATGTCGAGCAGCGCATCCTCGCTTGAGGCCCGCCATCGTCAGCTCGGGCTGACGGACGACGAGTACGCACGCATCCTCGACCGGCTGGGGCGGGTGCCGGGCGACGTCGAGCTGGCCATGCTGTCGCTGATGTGGTCAGAGCACTGCGGCTACAAGCACTCGAAGCGGCTGCTCCGCCGGCTCCCGTCCGAGGGGCCGCATCTCCTGCTCGGGCCGGGCGAGAACGCCGGCGCGGTTGACGTCGGCGGTGGGCTGGCCGTGGCGTTCAAGGTCGAGTCCCACAACCACCCGAGCGCGGTCGAGCCCTTCCAGGGCGCGGCCACCGGGGTGGGCGGGATCCTCCGCGACGTGTTCGCGGTGGGCGCCCGGCCGATCGCGGTGCTCGACTCGCTGCGCTTCGGGGAGCCTGCGCTGTCCGCGCGCTCGCGGTATCTGCTGGAGCAGGCCGTGGCCGGGATCGGCCACTACGGCAACTCGATCGGCGTCCCAACGGTGGGCGGGGAGATCTACTTCGAGTCGAGCTACGAGGCCAATTGCCTGGTCAACGCGATGTGCCTCGGCCTGGCGCCCCACGACCGGCTGATCCGCAGCGCGGCGGCGGGGCCGGGCAACGTGGTCGTGCTGCTCGGTGCTTTGACGGGCCGGGACGGGATCGGGGGCGCCTCGGTGCTGGCCAGCGCGGAGCTGGGCGAGGGCGACGAGGCCAAGCGCCCCTCGGTCCAGATCGGCGACCCGTTCACCGAGAAGAAGCTGCTCGAGTGCTGCCTGGAGCTGCTCGACCGCGAGCTGCTGGTCTCGCTGCAGGACCTCGGCGCGGCGGGATTGACCTCGGCCGCCTCGGAGATGGCGGCGAGCGGGGGCGTCGGCATAACCCTCGACCTGTGCCAGATCCCGCTGCGCGAGGCCGACATGGAGCCGTTCGAGATCATGGTCTCCGAGTCCCAGGAGCGGATGCTGTGCGTCGCCCGGCCCGAGTCCGTCGGCCAGCTGCTCGCCGTGTGCGAGCGCTGGGAGGTCCTGGCCACCACGATCGGCTGCGTGACCGAAGGCGACGCGTTGCGCGTGCTTCACCGGGGCAGCGCCGTGGCCGAGGTGCCGGTCAGCGTTCTTGTCGATGACTGCCCCTTGTATGACCTCGACCCGGTTCCGCCCCCGGGTGATCTGTACGGCGCTCCGGCAGCCGTGCTGAAGGGGGACGAGTCGCCCGGGGACGTTTTGCTCGCGCTGCTCCGCTCGCCGAACCTGGCCTCGCGCCGCCCAGTGTTCGAGCAGTACGACCCGATCGTCCAGTCCCGCACCGTGCGCCGGCCCGACGAGGCCGACGCCGCCGTGCTGATGCTGCCCGACCGGTCCGCCATCGCGGTGGCGATCGACGGAAACGGCCGGCGCGTGGCGGCCGATCCGCGCCGTGGCGCCGCCGAGGCCGTCTACGAGTGCTCGGCGAATCTGGCCTGTGTGGGGGCCGAGCCGCTCGGCCTGACCAACTGCCTGAACTTCGGCAACCCCGAGAAGCCGCACGTGGCCTGGCAGCTGGTCGAGGCGGTGGAGGGTCTGTCCGAAGCCTGCGAGGCGCTCGGGATCCCGGTCGTGGGCGGCAACGTGTCGCTGTACAACGAGGCGCCGACCGGACCGATCTTCCCCACTCCGGTCGTGGGGATGGTCGGCAAGCTGCCGCGTGCGTCGACGGCCGGGCGGCTGGGTTTCGTGGCCGAGGGTGACGCGATCGCACTGCTCGGGCCGCTGGAGCCCTCGCAGGTCGGGTCCGAGCTCTCGAAGCTGCGCGGGGAACCGCCGGTGGGCGAGCTTCCGGCGCTCGACGGTCGGTCGATCCGCGTCGCCCACGAAGCGATCCGGGCGCGCGTGCGCTCCGGGGCGTTCCGGAGCGCCCACGACGTCGCCGAGGGCGGGGTCGCCTGCGCGCTGGCCGAATGCTGCATCGCCGGCGGTCTGGGCGCGTCGGTGCGGTTGCCGCCCGGGCTCGATCCGTTCGGGGAGGCACCGGGGCGGGGATTCATCGTGTCCGGCCCGCGCGAGGCTATGGCTGGGTTTGTCGTGATCGGCGAGGTCGGCGGCGACGCGCTGGCCATCGAGGGCCTGCTCGAGGTTGGGGTTTCCGAGCTTCGGGCGGCCCGGGACGGCGGGCTGACCGAATGGGTCTAGGTCCGCTGCTAGCCTTGACGGCAGGCTGGGCATGGCGCATCTCGTGACCGAGCATCGAGACGGGCCTCGCGACGAGTGTGGTGTTTTCGGCATTTATGCGCCGGGACATGACGTCGCCCGCGTCGCATACTTTGCCCTGTTCGCGTTGCAGCACCGCGGCCAGGAGTCGGCCGGGATCGCCTCGGCGCCGCGCGGGCGCGAGATCATGGCGATCCGCGACCAGGGCCTTGTGGCCCAGGTGTTCGACGAGCACAAGCTCCGCTCGCTGGTCGGCGACCTGGCCATCGGCCACGTCCGCTACTCGACCACCGGCGCCTCGGCGTGGGAGAACACCCAGCCGATCGTCCGCAACGATCGCCGCACGCTGGCGCTCGCCCACAACGGCAACCTGATCAACGCGGTCGAGCTGTACGGGGAGCTGCAGGAACGCGGATTTTCGTTCAGCTCGACCTCGGACTCGGAGATCATTGCCGCGCTCCTCGCGACGCACCCGGCCGACCGGATCGAGGACGCGATCGCCGACGTGCTGGGCCGGCTTCGGGGTGCGTTCTCAACCGTCGTGATGACCGAGGAATCGGTGGTCGCCTTCCGCGATCCGTACGGGCTGCGGCCACTGGTCCTGGGGATGATCGAGGACGAGCGCACCGGCCAGGTGTCCTACTGCGTGGCCAGCGAGTCATGCGCGTTTGACCTGATCGGGGCCAAGTACCTGCGCGAGGTGCTGCCGGGCGAGGTGATCACCCTCACCGAGGGCGGCGTCGAGACCCGGATGGTGGGCGGGGCTGAGCGCCGCGCCTTCTGCGTGTTCGAGTACATCTACTTCGCGCGACCGGACTCCAAGATGGCGGGCACCGTTCTCCAGGTCGCCAGGGGGCGGATGGGCGAGATCCTGTGGCGCGAGGCGCCGGTGGAGGCCGACCTGGTCATTCCGGTGCCCGACTCGGGCAACCCCGCGGCGCGGGGTCTGGCTCGGGCCGCCGGCCTCCCCCAGGACGACGGCTTCATCAAGAACCGCTACGTGGCCCGCACCTTCATCCAGCCCGGCCAGGAGCTCCGCCGCCATGGTTTGAGGTTGAAGTTCAATCCTTTGCCGGAGGTGGTCGCCGGCAAGCGGCTGATCGTGGTCGACGACTCGATCGTGCGCGGCAACACCACCCGCCAGATCGTGCACATGCTGCGCGACGCCGGTGCGGCAGAGATCCACCTGCGCATCTCGGCGCCTCCGATCAAGCACCCCTGCCACTACGGGATCGACATGTCCAGCCGCGAGGAGATGATCGCCCACGGGCGCACCGTGGAGGAGGTCGCCGACGAGCTCGGCGCGGACTCCCTGCACTACCTGTCGCTTTCAGGCGTGTACGAGGCGGTCGGGGTGTCGCGTGACGCGCACTGCGACGCGTGCTTCAGCGGCGACTACCCGCTCCCCGGCACCGAGGGAGCCCGCGGCAAGTACGCGCTCGAGCTGCCGCTCGTCCGCGCGTAGGGCGGGCGTCGGTGCGCGCGTAGGGCAGGCGTCCGGGGACCGCCGGGGCCGCCGCTACAGTCGGGCGCCCCATGGATCCCGGTGAAGCGCTCCGGCGGCTGTTCGGCTTTGAGCATTTCCGTCCCGGCCAGGCTGAGGCGGTGCACGCCGCGCTGGCCGACCGCGACGCGCTCGTGGTCATGCCCACCGGGTCGGGCAAGTCGCTCTGCTACCAGCTGCCGGCGCTGATGCGGGACGACCTGACCCTGGTCGTCTCGCCGCTCGTCTCGCTCATGCAGGACCAGGTGGGGGCGGTTCAGTCGGTCGCCCCCGGGAGGGTGGAGCTCGTCAACGCTCAACGGGGCGGCGCGGCGAACACCGAGGCCTTGTCGCGAGTCGCCGCGGGCGATGTGCGGCTGCTGTACGTGGCGCCCGAGCGATTCGCCTCGCCCCGCTTCGCCGAGGCGCTCGCGCGCACGCGCGTGGGTCTGTTCGTGGTCGACGAAGCGCACTGCATCTCGCAGTGGGGCCACGACTTCCGGCCCGACTACTTCTTCCTGGCCGATGCCGCCCGCCGCGTGGGGGCCCGCGCGACGATTGGGCTCACCGCGACCGCGACGCCTGCGGTGGCCGACGACATCGCGCGCCGGCTGGCCCTGCGCGACCCGGTGCGGGTGACAACCGGGTTCGACCGACCGAACCTCAGCTTTGCCGTGGTCCGGTGCGCCACCGCGGCCGACAAGCGCCGGCGACTCGCGGCGGCATTGGCCGAGCCGGACGCGCTCCCCGCGATCGTGTACGCCGGGACGCGTGGCGCGAGCGAGGAGGTGGCGCGGTTCCTGGGCGGCGCGCTGGGCGAGGACGTCTTGGCCTACCACGCGGGGCTGGACCGCGGCGTGCGGGCCGCGGTGCAGGAGCGCTTCATGGGCGGCGAGGCGCGGGTGATCGTCGCGACCAACGCCTTTGGGATGGGCATCGACAAGGCCGACGTGCGGACCGTGTGTCACGCCACCGTGCCCGGCTCGCTCGAGGCGTACTACCAGGAGGCCGGCCGCGCCGGCCGCGACGGCGAACCGGCCCGCTGCCTGCTGTTCGCCGAGCAGCGTGACAAGGGCCTGCACGTGTTCTTCATCCAGCGCTCGCGCTTGGACGCGGGCGTGTTCGAGCGGGTCGCCGAACGGCTGCGCTGGGCCGGGCTGGACGGGCGCTACGACGTTTCCGTGGGCGAGCTGGCGGCCGACGTGGGGCCGGAGGGCGGCGAGGAGAACGTCCGGGCGGTCATCGGCCACCTGACCCGGGCCGGCCTGCTGGCCCCCCAGCCCGCCCCGGCGGGCCGCGCCGCTGGGCTTGTCGTGGGCGAGTGGGACGGCCGAACCCTTGCGCGCTGCATTGGGTCCGCCCGTGACGCCGAGCGCGCGCGCTGGAGCCAGTACCGCGCGGTGTGGGGCTACGTGGAGGGGTCGGGTTGCCGGCGGGCGGCGCTGCTCCAGCACTTCGGCGACCGGTCGCGCTCGACGCCGTCGGTGGGGTGCTGCGACGTGTGCTCCCCTGCGGTTGCCCCATCCGCCGGGTCTGCAGCGTCCGGGTCGGGTCCCAGCGACGCGCGAGACTTAGACGCGGCGATCCTCGGGGTGGTCGCCTCGGCGGCCCCGCCGGTCGGCCGGACGCGCGCGGTCGAGATCCTCCGGGGCGGCCGCTCGAAGGTCATCGTCCAGCACGCCTACGATCGGCTGGCGGCGTATGGGTCGTTTGCCCACCTGCACTCGAGCGAGGTGCTCGGGCGGATCGACGGCCTGCTCCAGGAGGGCCGGCTCCGCTCCACGGGCGGCCGGTTTCCCAAGCTCCGCGAGGCATGAACGTCGCGGTCCTGGCGTCGGGCACGGGGACGAACCTCCAGGCGCTGCTCGACCAGGTGCACGGCCGCGAGGGGATCGAGATCGTGGCCGTGGCCTCCGACAAGCCGGACGCGCCGGCGCTCGGGCGGGCGCGCCGCGCCGGGGTTCCGACAAGCTCTTTCCCGGCGGGGAGCTTTCCCGACCGCTCCTCCCGTGATATCGCCATGGCCGACTGGCTCGTCTCCCGGGCGGTCGAACTCGTGGTGCTGGCGGGCTACATGCAGCTGCTCTCCTCCGAGTTTCTGGAGCGGTTCCCCGACCGGGTGATCAACGTGCATCCGGCGCTGTTGCCGGCGTTCCCGGGTGTGCGGCCGGTGCAGGATGCGCTGGCCTACGGGGTCAAGGTGTTCGGGGTCACGGTCCATTTCGTCGACGGCGGCGTCGATTCCGGTCCGGTGATCCTGCAGCAGGCGGTTTCGCTGCCCGACGCGCGCGATCCGGACTCGGTGCTCAAGCGCCTGCACCCGATCGAGCACGAGTTGCTCCCCGAGGCGGTGCGGCTGATCGCCCGGGGGGCGGTCAGGTTCGATCCGGCCAACCGGCGCCGTGTCGTGATCGAGCGGTAGAGTCCGAGGGCGTCATGGAGCGGGGTACCGAGCATCTCAGCCGGTTTGCGCCCGTTGCCGCCGGCGAGGTCCAGGTCGCCCGCGCGCTGCTCTCCGTGTCCGACAAGACCGGCCTGGTCGAGTTCGCTCGGGGCCTGGCCGAGCTGGGGATCGAGATCGTCTCGACCGGGGGCACCGCGCGGGAGCTGACCAGCGCCGGCCTGCAGGTCCGTCAGGTCTCCGAGCTGACCGGCTTTCCCGAGATCATGGACGGGCGGGTCAAGACGCTTCACCCGAAGCTCTACGGCGGGCTTCTGGCGCTGCGCGACGACCACGCCCACATGCGCCAGGCGGAGGAGAACGAGGTCGAGTTCGTCGATCTGGTGTGCGTGAACCTGTATCCCTTCGAGCGCACCGCGGCTCGCCGAGGGGTGAGTGATGCCGAGGTGATCGAGAACATCGACATCGGCGGTCCGTCGATGATCCGCGCGGCGGCCAAGAACTTCCAATTCGTCGCGTCCGTCGTCAGTCCCGAGAGCTACGACGCCGTCCTCGCCGAGCTGCGTGAGTTCAACCGCCGCCTGTCCTCGACCACGCGGGAGTCCCTCGCCGCCGAGGCCTTTGCCTACACGGCCCGGTACGACACCGCGATCGCCCGCTGGTTCCAGGAGAAGGGCGCGGACTTCCCCGCGCTGATGGTGCGCGCGTTCGAGAAGGTGCTCGAGCTGCCCTACGGCGAGAACCCCCATCAGCGAGCTGCCTACTACTCCCAGGTCGGCGCCCGCACCCACGTCCTCTCGATGATCTCCCAGCTAGGCGGCAAGGAGCTGTCCTACAACAACCTCCTGGATCTAGACGCGGGCCGCCTCACGATCAGCGAGTTCCAGATCCCCGCCTGCGCGATCATCAAGCACAACAACCCCTGCGGCGTGGCCGTGGGCAAGACCGGCCTCGAGGCCTACCAGAAGGCGTTCGCCTGCGACCCCATGTCCGCCTACGGCGGCATCGTCTGCCTCAACCGTCGGGTCGATCGCGTCCTCGCCGAGGCCATCGTGGACCAGTTCGCCGAGGTCGTCTTCGCCCGCGGTTACGACGAGGACGCGCTCGAGGTGCTCGAGACCAAGCCGAACATGCGCATCCTCGACGACCGCGAGCGCCGCAACCCCGACATGATCGACCCCGCATTGCGCCAGGTCGTCGGCGGCATGCTCGTCCAGGACCGCGACTACGACCTCGAGGAGCGCTCCGAGATGCAGGTCGTCTCCCAGCGCGTGCCGACCGAAGCCGAGTGGGGCGAGCTCTCCTTCGCCTGGAAGGTGTGCAAGCACGTCCGCTCCAACGCCGTGATCCTCTGCCGCGATCTCGCCACCGTGGGCATCGGCGCCGGCCAGATGAGCCGCGTGGACTCCGTGCGCCTGGCGATCGAGAAGGCCCACTCCTCCCTGCAGGGCGCGGTCCTCGCCTCCGACGCCTACTTCCCCTTCGCCGACGGTCCCCAGTTCGCGTTGGACGCGGGCGCGATCGCGATCATCCAGCCCGGCGGCTCCATCCGCGACCACGAGGTGGTGGAGGCGGTCGACGCCGCCGGCGCGGCCATGGTCTTCACCTCCCGCCGGCACTTCCGTCACTGAGGTTCGCGGGTCCGGCGCGGTCCCGGCGGGCCCCCGGGCGGACTTTGGCGATCTAGCTGCGTATACGGCAGCTCCAGCGCCAAAGTCCGAGGGCGTGCGCCATGATGAGCGTCCCCGCCGCCGTAGCTCAGTTGGCAGAGCAGCGGACTTTTAATCCGAGGGTCGCAGGTTCGAATCCTGCCGGCGGCATGCCCCGGTGCATCGCGCAACCGGATGGTTGCCGATTCTGCGGAATCGTTTGGCGTTCCAATAGGTCCGGGATTGGCGCACGATCTGCGCGACCGGGCATGTCTTCCGGGTTGGGCGCTCGAGCGGGCCGGTCTGTTACGCGAAGGACCGCCTGCCTGACGGCCGCCAGGTCCAGAAGAAGATCGGTCCAGCGTGGAGCGCGCGCGGCCGTCCGCCGTTCGGATGGTTCACCATGCGCACCGCCGAGGCATGGCTGCATGACGTCCTCGACCACGCGCGGCGGGACAGGCTGCCCGGGATGGTCCGGACGGCCGCGACGTTCGCCGACGCCGCGTCGGAGTGGCTGCGCTTCATCGAGGAAGACCGCGAGCGCAAGCCCTCTACGCTCAACGACTACCGCTCGGGATTGAGAGCGCATCTCCTGCCGGCATTTGGCGACGGTCCCGCCGACACCGATGGGGCTCGGATCGTATTTGAGCGGGTGATACCGCCGGGCAAGGGGAAGGCCGACCCTCATGGGGCTTGCTGGACGCCTTCTCAAGACCCGGTGTGCCGGCTGCGCGCCGGGCGCCCATGCGTGCTTTGAGAGGGTCTCTACGCGATCCTCGCGAGCGCGGGGTCGGCCGCGGGGCGGTCCGGTGCCACGCAGACCATTCCTTCGCTGAACCCGGCCGAGCCGATCCCAAAGGCGGCGTTGAACCGGTCGATGTTGACGAGGGTCAGCAGTGCGGTGATCTCGACGAGCTGCTTGTCGCTGAAGTGCTCCTTCATCCGGGCGAATAGCTCGTCGGTGACCTCGACCGGGGTCCGCATCACGGCGACCGTGTAGTCGAGCGCCAGCTTCTCGCGGTCGGTGAACAGGTCACTCTCTCGGTAGCGCGGGAGCGCCAGCAGCTCCTCATCGGAGAAGCCGGAGTTGCGGCAGATCTGCGAGCCGAGGTCGACGCAGAACTCGCATCCGATCATCTGCGCGCCCTTGAGCTCGACCAGGTTCTTGAGCCGCTCATCGACGGACTTCCCCTTGCGGACCGCCTGGTTGAACTTGCCCATCCCGATCATCATCTTCGGCTGGTGGGCCCAGATCTCCATCGGCTCGATCCCGCTGCCGGTCTGCGGCTCGCGGCCGGTCAGCTTCCGCATCATCCTCGGTCCGAGCCTGTAGACGAGCCTGACCATCGGCCCGGCATTGCGCTTCGATACTCCCTGGGTACGTGCCATCGGGCACCTCCTGTCACATAGGTTGGGGTTAGGGGGTCTATCCGGTATGACCCGCGAGACCCGGACGCTGTGACAACGATGAGGAACTTATGCTGGTGCCGTTCGACGAGATCGCCTCTGATGCCTTGTCTGTCGCGTGTGACCGGGAGATGATGGACCCTGCCGTCACGCTCGACGACACCCGGAGGAAGCTGCATGTCTTCGCTCACGGAGAGAACAGAGCGGTCGACATGAGGGTCCGTACTTCGGCTCAGACCGCGCCCATGCGGGATCCGACTCGCCGAAGCCGGTACATCCGCAGGCGCCCGTAGCCCTTCGCCATCGGCATGTGACCGACGTAGTCACAGGTGAGGTCGCGGCGGTCCGCGAGCACGAGGTCGGCCGCAAACGGCTCGGAGACGTAGACCTCCCCGGGGGGTGTGATCGGCTCGATCCTGGCCGTGCGGCTCACGTGCGATCCGGTGAAGTCGAGCCGGTCGACGACCGGGTCGAGATACACAAGATCGTCGCGCCGCAACAGAGCAACGGATCGTGGCCCGAGGTGGTCGCGCTCAGTCCAGACGGCGCTCGGCTCGCGGTTGGATATCCAACATTGAATTACAACTACGGTTACGTCACGCTGTACAACACCCACACCTGGCGCCGTGAATTCACAGTGATGCAGACTGACACCGGCGAGGTGTCGTCGATCGCCTTCAGTCCGGACGGGACCCGCCTGGCGGTGGCCTCGAGGACGGAACAGCAGGGGTGTGGTCGCTCATCACGCGCGATCGGCATCGGTCGCGTCTGGCGGGCGACCGGCACCTACCAGACGTTCGCGTCCGTGCCCGGGAACGTCGACTCGCTCGCGCTCGGCGCAGCGAGCTTGGCGATGCTGCAGGTCAACCGCGGGCGCATGTATCTGAGTACGTTCGCGCTACCCGGCGGAACGCCGCACCTGACCCGAGACGTCGGACCGGGGAACAACACCAGTGACTCGCTCAGCCCCGACGGTCGCTTTCTGGTCACCACCGGCACCAACACACCGGCCACCCGCAGCTCGCGCCCGTCCGACTGTGGAGCGTGGCGCGGGGGAAGGTCCTGCATGTCCTCGGGCGAGCAGTCGTCACCTACTCGACGTTCAGTGCCGATGGCTCCCGGGTTCTGCTCCAGGAGCGCTCCGACCTGTCCTCCTCGCCCGGATACCTGGTCGTGGAGAACACGACCACCGGGCGCACGGTCCGGCTTCAGGATCCGCCGGTGTGCGTGTTGAACCAGGCGCAGTATGCGTTCAGCCCGAACCGCGGGTTCGTCGCGGCGGCCGCCTTCTGCGGCCTCGCCGAGGTGTGGAACGCGCGGACCGGAAAGCTGATCCGGGAGATCAAGCAAGGTGGCGAGACCTCGGGGGTCGCCCTCAACTCAGACGGCTCCCGGCTGCTCGTGTCCTCTTGGGACTCGCGCGCGACGGTCTGGAGCGTCGCCACCGGTCGCCCGGTCGTGCAACTCGTCGGCCACACGAGCGGCATTGCCACCATGGCCCTCAGCCCTGACGGGTCGCTGGTCGCCACCTCGGGGCTGGACGACACCGTCCGCGTGTGGAATGCACATACCGGTCAGGAGCTGCGACTGCTGACGTTCGCTCACTGGCAGCAACCGCTCAACATCCCGCCCAGCCGACTGACTTCGCTCGAGAACACCGTCATCGGACGCTCCTGACCGCTCTCTCACGGCGCCGGTCGGTAGCGTCCACGCGGATGACGGTCTCTGAGCGGGCGGACGTGGTGGTGGTCGGGCTGGGCGCGATGGGAAGTGCCGTGTGCGCTCAGCTGGCGACGCGCGGCACGTCGGTCATCGGCATCGACCAGTACGGCCCCCCGCACCCGTACGGGTCGACACACGGTGAGACCAGGATGACTCGGTTGGCGGTCGGGGAAGGACCCGAGTACGTGCCGCTGGTCCGGCGCTCACACGAGCTCTGGCGCGAGATCGAGGCTCAGACAGGCACGCGACTGCTCACCCAGCCGGGTGGGCTGATCATGTCGCGCCCGGGGAGCTGGTTCTTCGAAGCGACGCGCGGGCTTGCCCGTCGGCTCGAGATCGAGCACGAGGAGCTCTCGCCGGCGCAGTTGCGCGAACGCTTCCCGATGTTCGCCGTCGATGCGGAGACGGAGGGCTACTACGAGCCCGAGGCCGGGTTCGCGCGGCCCGAGGACGCGGTGCGGGCCCAGCTCGAGCTGGCGCGGCGCGGCGGTGCGGAGCTTCGGCCCGGGGAGCGCGTCCTCGACTGGTCGGCATCCGGGCGCGGCGTAAGCGTGGTCACGGACCGCGGCACATACGCCTCCGAGCAGCTGATCCTGTGTGCCGGTCCGTGGCTACCGGGGCTGTTCCCCGAGGGCCGGGACCTAATCGCCGTGCACCGCCAGGTCCAGTACTGGTTCCCGATCCGCCAGGGCTATGAGCAGCTCCGGGACATGCCGGTGTTCGTGTGGGACTTCGGCGGCGAGCGGGGCGGCTTCGTCCACTTCGACGGCTTCTACGGCTTTCCGGCCGTGGACGGTCCGGCCGGCGGGCTCAAGGTCGCCACCGAGACCTACGAGACGACGACCGAGCCCGACGGACGCCAGCACCCTCCGACGCCGGCGGAGATCGCCGCCATGTATCGCCACTGCATCGAAGCCCGGCTCCCTTGGCTCGGCCCGGACCCCGTGCGGACCGTGTCTTGCCTGTACACGTGCACGCGCGGGAGCCGGTTCGTCATCGACCGTCATCCCGACCACCACGCGGTCCTGATCGTGTCCCCTTGCTCGGGGCACGGGTTCAAGCACTCGCCAGCGATCGGCGAGGCTGTTGCCCAGTGGGTGACGCAAGGCCGGACCGAACTCGACCTCGGCCCCTTCGGTTTTTCGCACGCCCTGCCTTAGCCGACGCCGGGCGCGGGCGCGTACGCGCCGAGGAACCCCTGGCTGATGATGCTCTGCTTCACCGCCGCCTCGCCGATGTAGCACTCCCAGATCGTGCCGGGCGCGTTGAGTGCGCGGCAGCCGCCGTCGACGTGCTTGGTCGCGTCAACCGTCGGCTCCACCGTCCCCCTCCAGTTGGTTGCGGTGGACGTCGTGTCAGCTCCGATGAGCTTCCAGCGACGTACCCCCGGCATCGATGCCAACTTTTTCAGTTCTCGGAGGGAGCCGGCAACCACGAATACGGTACGACCGTTGGCCTTGGTGACCTCGGCCATGACCGGGTGCTTGAGCGTGGCGCCCGTACCCGACGATGTAGCCGATCCAGCTGCGCTCGGCGCGGCGGAGTCCGACGGCGGCGATGCGAGCACGCATCGGTACTCGACGTTCTCCACGACGACGCTGCAGGTCGGGTGGGTGCCGATCAGCGCGCGTGTCCCCTGCGGGAGGCTGGCCGCCACCTGGCTGGCACTGAACAGGTTCGAAGCGGCATAGGCCACGGCCGGGACCGCGATCGCGGCGGCGATCACGGCAACGCCGGACCGTGGTGAAAGCCACCGGCGGCGCAGCCGCGTCACATCGGCTGACACCGCCCGCTCCAGGGCGTCGCCGATCGCAGCGAGCTTTGGGTTCATCGCATTAGCGGGAGGCGCTGCGCCTGCGGGTCGAGGAGGACCTGGCCTATAGACAAGGTCGGCGCCGCTTTGGGCACGATCCCGCAGGCCGCCCGCGTGCGTGTGCACCGGGCGCTCTCGACGCTGCGGCGGAACGTTACGTCAAAGCCGCGATCGCAGGCCGGTCTGTGGACGAGTCGAGTCGGCTCAGGCGAGCCGGTAGAGTCCTATGCGGGGGCGGTGCCGGTGGTGACCGGAGGAGGGCGCGTTGGACCGACAGAGTGCACGGACGGAGCCACGGGTCCTGACGTACGGGGACGGCACAGATCAGGGTGTGGTGTCGGCGGCATCGGAGTCGGCCGTTGCCTGGAATGGCGGCGTCTCGGCGGCGAGACCGCGTTCTTGGCCACGCGACGGCACGGGCCCGCGGTCTGTACCGGGGTTGTTGCGTGGAGGCGCGCTGGTCGGGATCGTCGCGTTGACGGCGTTGATGGCGGTGATCGGGCTGGAGAGCCCGATCGTGGATCGGCCGGCGACATTCGTGGCCCTGCGCACGGTGTTTTGCGTGGGGGTGGTCGCGATCGGGCTGGTGCTGTTGAGCCGCGGCATGGCTCGCCGGCTCGCCGCTCTGCTGATCGCGATCGGATACGCGCTGGCCATCGCCGGCCTGACCGCGGCGGATTCCCCGATCCCGTTCGCGGTCGGGCGGTTGGCGGTCCCAGTCGGGATCCTGCTGACCGTTTATTTCTGCCTGGCCTACCCGTCCGGTCGAATCGAGGACCGGGCCGCATCCGTGACGTTCGCGGCTACGGCGACAGTGGTGGTCGTCCTCGACGCCGCGAACGTATTGCTTTCGAATATCCCGCCGGTCGGGGGTCCGCTCGTCCGGTGTACCGGAGCGGCGTGCCCGGAAAATCCGTTCAATGTGGTCAGCCTGGGGGTGGGCGCGAGCCGAGCTCTTTCGACCTCGCTCGGCCTCGCGACTACTCTGGCCGTGTTCGCGGCCGCCGTGTTGACTGGGCGGCGGGCGGCGCGGGCGACGCGTCTGCAGCGCCGCAGTCTGGCGCCGCTGTTTGCCTGGACGATCGTGACCGCGCTTGCCTACGGTTCCTTCGTCGGATTGCGCGCGGTGGATGAGCACCAAGCTGTGCTTGACCCGGGGGCGGTGGTCGTGGGGGCGATCATCGCGGCGCTGCCGTTCGCGATCGCGCTCGGGATCGCGCGTGGGCGCCTCTTCGCCATGCGCGCGCTGGAGGAGATGATCGCCGCTCTGGGGGCGCATCCGACTCTGATCGCGATGCAGAGGACAATGGCGCGCGCGTTTGGCGACCCCACGCTGCGGCTGCTGTTCTGGCGGCCCAGTGTGCAGGCGTATGCGGGCGTGGATGGCGACGTGGTCGGCCTCGAAACGATCCCGCCGGGCAGGACTCTCACCGAGTTCACGCGCACTGATGAGAAGGTCGCCGCCGTGATGCACGATGCGGTGTTGGAGATCCATCGCGACTTGCTCGAGACCGCCGGGAGGGCGCTCGATTTTGCTCTGATGAACGCAGGCCTGGAGCGCGAGCTCTCGAGCTCGGTCGAGCAGCTCGAGATGTCACGCCGGCGGTTGGCGCAGGCGGCGGATGCGGAGCGCCGGCGCATCGAGCAGGATCTCCACGACGGCGCCCAGCAGGACCTGATCGGCCTGGGCATCAAGCTCAGCCTGCTCGAGGCCGCCGCGCGCGAAGAGGGCAGCTCGGTCGTGTCGGGGCTTGTCGACGCGGGCCGGCGGGTGGACTCGGCGATCTCGCAAGTCCGCGACCTGGCTCGGGGGATCTATCCCGGGCTCCTGCGCGACTTTGGACTCGTGGACGCGCTCGCCGCGATCGCACGCGACATGCCGCTCGAAGTGTCAATTCACGCCGACACTCGCCGCCGCTTTGCGCCGGAGGTCGAGACCGCGGTCTACTTCTCCTGTGTCGAGGCGCTCCAGAACGTGGCCAAGCACTGTGGAGCGGGGACGGGGGTCAGTCTTCGGGTATCCGAGCGTAGGGACGGCGTCCGGTTCGTCGTCGCGGATCGTGGCCCTGGCTTCGATCCGGCTTTGAGCACCGACGGTCGCGGGGTCACGGGGATGCGCGATCGCCTCGAGGCGATTGGCGGTGAGCTGAGGATCAGATCCTCGCCTGGCTCCGGCACAACGGTGTCCGGCAGCGCCCCGGGCGATGTGGTCATGAGCTGCTGATGCACGCCGGCGTCGGCCTCGCGTAGCGGGCCGATCTCCAAAGGACCGGCGAGGGGAAGAATTCTCGCCCGCGCAGCGTCTGGACTAAGTCATCAGACGTCTGCTGAATCCCGCGCGGTTTGGCCGGTTCGGTTGCGTACATCTGCGACGTACAGGAGGAACCATGCGGCAACCGCTCCACGCGCTCCGGCGCGCACGCAGTCCGTGGATCGTGCTCGCGGTACTCGGGACCGCGCAGTTCATCGACATCCTCGACGTGACGATCGTCAACGTTGCGCTGCCCCACATCAGCCGTGACCTGCATTTCGGCGCGGCGAGTGTTCAGTGGGTGATCACGGCCTACACGCTGCTCTACGGGGGGTTCCTTCTTCTCGGTGGTCGTCTGGCGGATCTGTTCGGCCGCAGGCGGATGTTCCTCACCGGCCTGGCCTTGTTCGGCTCGGCGTCGCTGGCCGCCGGCCTTGCCCCCGACGCCGCGGCGCTGGTCGGGATCCGCGCAGTGCAGGGGCTCGGTGGGGCGATGATCGCCCCGGCCGCGCTCTCGCTGCTCACCGTCACCTTCCCGTCCGGCCGCGATCGCAACGTCGCTCTCGGAATCTGGGGCAGCCTGGCCGGGCTTGGCGGCACGTTCGGCGTGGTCATCGGCGGGCTGCTCATCGATTCGCTGTCGTGGCGCGCGATCTTCCTGGTCAACGTGCCCATCGTGATCGCGCTTCTCCTCCTCGCCCCGGTTGTCCTGGAAGAGAGTCGCGCCGACCGTGACACCGCCCACCACCGCCCGGACGTGCTCGGGGCGCTGCTGGGCACCGGCGGGCTGCTCGCCCTCGTGCTGGCGGTGGTCCGGGCCGAGCCGCTCGGCTTTGGCTCGCTCGAGGTGCTGGTGCTCGCGGCGATCAGCATTCTCCTGCTCTCGGCGTTTGTGGTGGTCGAGCGTCGCAGCGAGGCGCCGCTGCTTCCCCTCTCGCTGCTGCGGAATCGCAGTCTGACCGTGAACAGCGCGATGTTGGCCGTCAACGCCGGCGCCTTTCTCGCCATGTTCTTCCTCACCGGCGTCTACCTCCAGGGCCGATTGCACCTATCGGCGCTCCACGCGGGCCTTGACTTCCTGCCGATGGGGGTCGCCGCGATCCTCGCGGCCGTCTTCGTCGCTCGGCTCGTCACCCGCGTGGGCACCCGCCCGGTTCAGCTTGGCGGTGCCGCGGTGGCCGCCACCGGCCTCATCCTTCTCGCCCGCAGCCGCCCGGAGGGCGCTTACGCCGTCCAACTGCTGCCCGGGCTGCTCTTGTTCGGCGCCGGCGTGATCAGCGTCGGCGTCCCAACCCAGGTGGCGGCGGTCAGTGAGGTGCGCCGAGACGACGCCGGCATCGCGTCCGGCGTGGTCAATACCGCGTGGCAGGTCGGGGGGTCGCTTGGACTGGCCATCGCGAGCACGATCTCCGCGAGCCACGTCACCCACCGGATACACGCGGGCGCGAGCCGGGCCTCAGCGCTGGTGAGCGGCTACCACTACGGCCTTGCCATAGCGACAGCGCTGGCGGTGCTGACAGCAGTGCTGGTGTTCCTTGCCCCACGGCTACGACCCACCGCCGAGCAGGTGGCGGCAGCCACGGCCTAGGCCTGGGCCGGCTCAGCGCTCGATCTCCGAAAGAAGCGCGCGCGTGAGTGGCTCGGGGTGGGTGAGCGGCATCATGTGACCGGCGCCCTCGATCAGCGTGTGCTGCGCGTGGGGCACGTGACTACGGACGACGTTGCAGATCGCGCGGTCGACGGCGGACGACCGCGATCCCTCGATGACGTGGACCGGCGCGGTCACGCCGGCGAGCGCGTCAAGTGTGAGCGGGCCGTCGAAGAGAACGTCCCATAGATCTCCGCGAGTCTGCTGGACGGCGAGAAACGCCTCCCGGCGCGGTCGCGGCCACTGCGCGAATGAGCCGGGTCCGTTGTAGAAGTCGATGAACTCCTCGAAGGCGTTATCCCACCGGCCCGCGCGAACGTGCGCGCGCCACCGGTCGCGTAGGCCACAGATCTGGGCGTAGGCCTCAGCGTCCTGCGTGCGCAGCAGCCCGTATGCCTCGGGCTCGATGACGGCGAGCGAGTCCACGAGCGCTGGCGTCGCCGCCATTCCGGCGTTACAGACGCGCGAGCGCCGGGAGTTCTTCCCGGCATTGCGTGGACCCCCAGAGGGGCCGTAAGAACGCGCTTACCTCGCGTGATCCATGGGTATGCCTGGCCGCGGAGTTCCATAAGAGAGGGAGGTAGCTATGCGTGGGCTTCGGCCTTCACGGTCCTCGCGGTGAGTGTGGGGTTCATCGCGGGAGCGGTCGGTGGTGCGGTGGCGATGGCGCCTGGCTCGGCGCCGGCTCATCAGGCGCGCGGGCATGACGCCCATCACGACGGCGACGGCACGGCGTTTCATCAGCCGGTGCCGCGCGAGTTCCGGGCGATGCTGGGCCATATGAAGGCCAGCAACATCGAGGCCACGGTGAACAAGCTGGTGAGCTTTGGCACCCGCCAGACGCTGTCCTCGACGACCGACCCGAACCGGGGGATCGGCGCCGCGCGCGATTACATCTTCAACACGCTGCAGCAATATGCCCAGGCCTCGGGCGGGCGGATGACCGTGGAGAAGCAGACGTTCGTCCGGCCGGCGTCTTCGGACCCGAATGACCGGATCCCTCGTGATACGGAGATCACCAACGTGATCGCGACCCTGAAGGGCACGCAGCCGGCATCGGCCAACCGGGTGTACGTGGTCAGCGGCCACTACGACTCGCGCTGCACGGGCGCGATCGACGCGACGTGCGACGCTCCCGGGGCCGGACGACGACGGCTCCGGCGTGGCGGCGATGATGGAGATGGCGCGCGTGATGGCGACCCATCAATTCGCAGCGACGATCAAGTTCATGGCGGTGGCGGGCGAGGAGGAGGGTCTGTACGGCTCGGCCTTCTTCGCCAAGAACGCCAAGGCACAGGGCATGGACATCGAAGGCATGCTGAACAACGACATCATCGGATCGGACACGGGTGATCTGGGCCAGAAGATGCCGTTCACGATCCGGCTGTTCTCCGAGGGCGTCCCGACGGCCGAGACGCCGGCGCAGGCGGCCAACCTCGAGAACGTCGGAGGCGAGAGTGACTCCCCCGCGCGCGAGCTAGCTCGTTACGTGCAGGAAGTGGCTCAAAACAGAGCGCCACCGACATGCAGATCGAGCAGGTGTTCCGGCGCGACCGATACCTGCGCGGCGGCGATCAGATCTCGTTCCTGGAGCGGGGCTATCCTGCCGTGCGCTTCACCGAGCCCATCGAGAACTTCGATCACGAGCACCAGGACGTCCGCGTCGAGAACGGGGTCCAGTTCGGCGACCTGCCGCAGTTCATGGACTTCGCGTTCAACAATCGCGTAGCTCGGGTCAACGCGCTGACGCTCGCGAATCTGGCCGACGCTCCGACCACACCGAAGGATGTGCGGATCATCACGGCCAACCTGACCAATGACACAACGCTCGCGTGGTCAGCGAACCCCGGGCCAGACCTCAAGGGCTACGAGATCGTCTGGCGGAACACCACCGACTCGGACTGGACCCATGTGGTGCCGGTTGGCAACGTCACGACGTACACCCTCAAGGCGCTTTCGAAGGACAACGTGTACTTCGGCGTCCGCGCGATCAACGACGAGGGATTCCGTAGCCCGGTGGCGTTCCCGGTGCCCGCAGCCAGCTGAGTCCGTCACTCATCCGATAGTCAGCGCTCGCGCACCGTCCCCGCGGCCAGCCGCCCGAACTCGAATCTCGCGGTTCCCGTAGTCAAGACCGGGTCCTGCGCGGCGAACTCGCGCAGCGCCTGCTCGTCGTCCGTCTCGACGACGGCGAGGCCGAATGAGTCATCGTCGGTGAGGACGGGTCCGAACACGACCATGTCGCCACGCTCGAGGTACGGACGCCAGTGGGCGGCGTGGCTGTTCATGATCTCCCGCTCGGCGTCGGTGATGGTCTGGGCGAAGTTGGGGCGCGGAGCGATGAGCCGCAGGACGAAGGTGGCCATGCCGTGGACTCTACGCGGCCGGCGGCTGGTCGACCCGCACCAGATTGCCGGACGGGTCGCGCACGGCGAAGTCCCGCGCCCAGAAGTTCTCGGCCGGCTCCTGCACGATCTCGGCGCCCGCGGCGCGCAGCTTCTCGAACGTACCGTCGAGGTCGTCGGTGTGGAAGTGGACGCCGTTGAGCGCGCCCTTGGCGAGCAGGGCGGCGACCGTGTCGCCGTCCGTGGGACTGCCCTGGACGTAGTTGGTGAGGACGATCTCGACGCCGGGCTGGGCGGCGGCGCCGACCGTGATCCAGCGGAAGCCTTCCTGGGCGACGTCGTTGCGCACCTCGAGGCCGAGCGCGTCGCGGTAGAAGGTCAGCGCCAGGTCGGGGTCATGGACTTGGACGAAGCAACGGGCAAGCGAGAGGTTCATGCCTGCAACACTAGGCAGCGAGTTCCGCGCGCGCTTTCCGAGTCCGGCTCGACTTGCGGCTCGGGCGGGTCAGGTCCTTGGCGACGCAGCGCGGCACGCTCGCGATCGCACCGTGGTCACGGGCTCGGTACGCCGTGGGAGTCTCTCCCACCAGCTCGGTGAACCGGGCGCTGAACGAGCCGAGCGAGGAACAGCCGACCTCGAAGCAGACCTCGGTGACCGACATATCGCCCCGGCGCAGCAGCGCCTTCGCCCGCTCGATCCTCCGCGTCATCAGATAGGCATACGGCGTCTCACCGTAAGCGGCGCGGAACTGCCGCGAGAAGTGTGCGGTCGACATCAACGCGGCCCGGGCGAGCGCGGCGACGTCGAGCGGACGCATGTACTCGCGGTCCATCAGGTCGCGGGCACGGCGCAGATGCGCGAGGTTGGCGAGCTCCTCCGGCGTCACGATGCCAGTGTAGGAGCGTACGAGCCGGATGCACATGAGAGAACCCGTATCGGGGCGTCCGCAGGGGCCGCGGTCAGGCGCCGACGTAGGCCGCGAGGTGCTCACCGGTGAGGGTGGAGCGGTCCGCGACGAGGTCGGCGGGGGTGCCCTCGAACACGACTCGGCCGCCGTCGTGGCCGGCGCCTGGGCCGAGGTCGATGATCCAGTCGGCGTGCGCCATGACGGCTTGGTGGTGCTCGATCACGATCACCGACTTGCCGGAGTCGACGAGCCGGTCGAGCAGGCCGAGAAGCTGGTCGACGTCGGCGAGGTGCAGGCCGGTGGTCGGCTCGTCGAGGACGTAGACGCGTGCCTTCTCCGCCATCTGGGCCGCCAGCTTGAGCCGCTGCCGTTCGCCGCCGGACAGCGTGGTGAGGGGCTGGCCGAGGCTGAGGTAGCCGAGACCAACGTCCGCGAGCCGCTCGAGGATCTTGTGCGCGGCCGGGACCTGCGCCTCGCCGGCGCCGAAGAACTCCGTGGCCTCCGCGACCGACATCGCCAGGACCTCGCTGATGTCGCGGCCGCCGAACTTGTACTCGAGCACGGAGGCGTCGAAGCGCTTGCCTTCGCACTCCTCGCACGTGGAGGCGACGCTGGCCATGATCGTCAGCTCGGTGTAGATGACGCCGGCGCCGTTGCAGTTGGGGCACGCGCCCTCGGAGTTCGCGCTGAACAGCGCGGGCTTCACCCCGTTGGCCTTGGCGAACGCCTTGCGGATCGGGTCGAGCAGGCCAGAGTAGGTCGCCGGAGAGCTCCGTCGCGAGCCGTGGATCGCGCCCTGGTCGATCGTGACCAGGCCTTCCCGGCCGGCGACCGAGCCCTCGATCAGCGAGCTCTTGCCCGACCCCGCCACGCCGGTCACCACGACCAGCAGGCCTAGCGGGATGTCGACGTCGACGTCCTGCAGGTTGTTGGTGCTTGCGCCGCGCACCTCCAGCGCTCCCGAAGGCTTCCGCGGCGACGGCTTCAAAGACGCGCGGTCGTCCAGGTGGCGCCCGGTGATCGTGGCGCTGTCGCGGAGTTCCCCGACGGTGCCCTCGAACACCACCTCGCCGCCGGCCGCGCCGGCGCCCGGGCCGAGGTCCACGACGTGGTCCGCGACCTGAATCATCTCCGGCTTGTGCTCCACCACGAGCACCGTGTTGCCCTTGTCGCGCAACTCCAGCAGCAGGTCGTTCATCCGCTGGATGTCGTGCGGGTGCATGCCGATGCTGGGCTCGTCGAAGACGTAGGTGACGTCGGTGAGCGAAGAGCCGAGGTGCCGGATCATCTTGGTCCGCTGCGCCTCGCCGCCCGACAGCGTGCCCGACGGCCGGCCCAGCGAGAGGTAGCCCAGGCCGATGTCCACGAACGAGTCGAGGGTGTCCCTCAGCGCATCGAGCAGCGGCGCCACCGACGGCTCGTCGAGGTCGCGGACCCACTCGGCGAGGTCCGAGATCTGCATGGCGGAGAGGTCGGCGATGCTGGCGCCGGCGATCTTCGACGATCGCGCCGCCTCGCTGAGCCTGGTGCCGTCGCACTCCGGGCACGTTGTGAACACCACCGCCCGCTCCACGAAGGCGCGGACGTGCGGCTGCATCGCGTCGACGTCCTTGGACAGCATCGACTTCTGGATCTTCGGGATCAGACCGTCGTAGGTCAGGTTGATGCCCTCGACCTTGATCCTCGTCGACTCCTTGTAGAGCAGGTCGTGCAGCTCCCGCTTGTTGAACTTCTTGATCGGTTTGTCCGGGTCGAAGAAGCCGCTGCCTCGGAAGATCCGGCCGTACCAGCCGTCCATGCTGTAGCCGGGGATCGTGAGCGCGCCCTCGTTGAGCGACTTGCTGTCGTCGTAGAGCGCGGAAAGGTCGAAGTCGCTCACCGAGCCGCGGCCCTGGCAGCGCGGGCACATGCCGCCGGTCCGGCTGAAGCTGGCGCTCTGGGTGATGGTCTTGTCCCCGCGCTCGACCGTGATCCCGCCGCTCCCGTGCGCGGAGGCGACGTTGAACGAGTAGGCGCCGGGCGAGCCGATGTGCGGCTCAGCGAGCCGGCTGAACAGGATGCGCAGCATCGCGTCGGCGTCGGTGACGGTGCCAACCGTCGAGCGCGGATTGGATCCCATCCGCTCCTGGTCGACGATGATCGCCGTCGTCAGCCCGTCGAGCACGTCGACCTCGGGCCGCGCCAGCGTCGGCATGAAGCCCTGCACGAAGGTGCTGTACGTCTCGTTGATCAGCCGCTGCGACTCCGCGGCAATCGTGCCGAACACCAGCGAGCTCTTGCCCGAGCCCGAGACGCCGGTGAACACGGTCAACCGGCGCTTCGGAATCTCGACGCTGACTTCCTTGAGGTTGTTCACGCGCGCGCCGTGCACGCGGATCAGGTCGTGGCGGTCGGCGGCGTGCAGCGCCGCCGACCGCCCGTCCCTGCTCGTGGCGAGGCTCATTGATCCTGGAGCAGACCGAGGACATTGCCATCGGCGTCGGTCACGGTGGCCACCAGGCGGCCGTTACCAACGTCGCGCGCGGCGTCCTTCACCGTGCCGCCGGCGGCGGTCACCTCAGCCAGCCTCGCCTCGATGTCGGGCACGTGCCAGTAGGCCACCGGCGAGGTCATGTTCTGCGGTCCCCCGCCGGGCACCAGTCCGATGTGCTGTCCCGCGACCTCGTAGCCCACATAGTAGGACGAGTCGTGCTGCGGCGGTGTGCCGAGCAGCGCGGTGTACACCGCCTTGGCGGCCTCCAGGTCGGTCACGGGATGCAGGAGAGTCTTGGCACCCTCGGTGGAAGAACTGGTCATGGTCACTCCTGAAGTCGTGGGTCACATCGACCCGGTGATATCCATGACGGTGATGCTAGGTACGGCCGGCGAGAAGCGCTTCTCGAAAACTGCTCGGCGTCCGTCATCCTGTATGGCCCATGCGCGGACACCCGGAGTAGTAGGAGGAACGTAGATGACCGAACACAGGATCGGCACGCAGGAGGAGTGGCAGGCCGAGCGCGACGCGCTGCTCGAGGAGGAGAAGCAGCTGACCCGGCGAGGCGACGAGCTGGCCCGCAAGCGGCGCGAGCTCCCGTGGGTGCCGGTCGAGAAGGATTACCGGTTCGAGACCGAGGAGGGGACGCAGTCGCTCGCCGGGCTGTTCGCCGGGCGCTCGCAGCTGCTCGTCTACCACTTCATGTTCGGGCCGTCCTGGACCGGCGGCTGTCCGGTCTGCTCCTCGATCGCTGACACGCTCGCTCCCCAGGTCGTGCATCTGAAAGCACGGGATACCACGCTGTTGCTCGCCTCCCGCGCGCCGCTTCAGAAGCTCCTCGCCTACCGGGAGCGGATGGGGTGGGGGATCCCCTGGGTCTCGAGCGGCGGCAGCGACTTCAACCGCGACATCGGATTCCAATACACCGAGGAGGAGCTGAGGCCGTTCCTGGAGGGAGACATCCCCGCCACCGTCGAGCAGAACGCGCGGATGTGCGGGACCGACGCCGGGGGCTACGTCACGGAGGGTCCCGGCCTCAGTGTGTACGCGCTGTCGGAGGGGACCGTCTATCGGACCTACGTGTCGACCGCTCGCGGGCTCGAGTTCACGATGGCCTACTACGGCCTGCTCGACCGGACGCCGAACGGGCGTGCCGAAGATGCCGCCGAGCCGCTGTGGCTGCGCCGCCACGACGAGTACGGGACGGTTCAGCGCTAGAGGGC
Source organism: uncultured Solirubrobacterales bacterium (assembly GCA_963841535.1). GTDB lineage: Bacteria > Actinomycetota > Thermoleophilia > Solirubrobacterales > Solirubrobacteraceae > Palsa-465. The sequence goes on from CAWJDF010000011.1 coordinate 309,742, forward strand.
GTTGCATGCAGCGCGCTGACGCACCCACGGTTCGTCCGATGCGGGCCGCCGATGTCGAACGGGCGGTGGAGGTGACGGCCGCGGCATTCGGACGGGACCTCGGCGACGTCGTCGCCGCCCGCCGCTGGCGCGAGCGCATCGCCTATCCGTGCCGGACGGATCCCGACGGTGCCTTCGTCGCCGAGTTCGACGGGCGCGTGATCGGCGTCGCCGAGGCGATCGTGCGCGAGCGGCTGTGGTGCCTGTCGATGCTGGCGGTGGAGCCGGGAATCCAGAGCGGGGGCGCCGGCCGCACGCTGCTCGAGCGCGCGCTCGCCTACGGGCGCGCCACCGAGGCTGGGTTGCTCGTCAGCTCGAACGACCCGCGAGCGCTCCGGCTCTACGCGGACTCCGGGTTCGCGTTGCATCCGACGTTCGAGGCCGAGGGAATCGTTCACCGCCGCCGCCTTCCGAGACAGAACGGCGCGATCCGCGACGACGGCGGCACCGATCTCGAGGCCCTAGCCGCGCTCACGCGGGCGATCCGGGGCGCGCCCTACACAGGCGAGCTCCGCTACGCGCTCGGGCAGGGCGGGCGGCTGCTGCGGGCGACCGACCGTGGCTTTGCCGTCGTGAGCGCGGAGGGCCAGCTATGGGTGCTCGTCGCGCGCGACGAGGAAGCCGCGAGCGCGCTGTTGTGGAGCGCGCTCGCGGTCGCCGACCGTCCCGCCCGGGTGCGCTGGATCACCGGTGCCCAGCAATGGGCGATCGACGTGGTGGCTCGAGCCGGGCTGCGGATGGCGGCCTACGGCGCCCTGTGCGTCCGCGGCACGCCGGGTGTTTTGACGCCGTTTCTGCCCAGCAGCCCGTTCGCGTGAGCGGCCGTTCAGGCGGGTGGGTCGACTCCCAGCTCGGCGATGAGCATGGCGCCCCGTTCGCCGCCCTCTCCGAGGCGCTCCGGGACCGTCGCGCCGGCCGCGAGGAGCATCCGCACGATCTCGGCGTAGGGCTCCTTGGGGATCTCCTCGACGATCCGCATCGACGGACCTCCCTCCGGGTGGTGGCAGTGGCGCGAGCCGTGCAGCGCGGCGCTCATCGCGCTGCCCCCGTCGCGGAACGTCAGCGCGGCGCTGCGATCGAGGAGCTCGCGGGTCATCTGCACGCGGCCGCGCCAGCACGTGTGGCCGAGGGGGATCTCCTCGCTGTCAGGGTCGCCGTCGACCCCGGCGCCGGCATCGAGCATGCGGACCATCGCCTCCACGTAACCGCCCTCGATCGCGGCCATCAGCATCTCGTGGAGCGCGGAGGAGGGGAGGCCCCGGGGTGGGCCGCCACCGTTGCCCGACAGGTAGGTGCCGATGGCCCGGTCCTCCTCGGCGACCAATCCCGCGTCGGCGCCGCGCTCGCGCAGCACCTCGGCCACGCCGCCCTCGCCCCAGCGAACCGCGACCCGCAGGGCGGTGAGTCCGCGTTCGTCGGGGGCGTCGATCGGCGCCCCGGCGTCGAGCAGCGCGGCCACCGTCCGCGGGCGGCGGCGGCGCCACACCGCTTGGTGGAGATGGCCGGCGTCGGCGCGCGCGCCGTGCGCACAGAACATCTCGACCATCTCGGGGTTGGGGAAGTTCAGCGCCCGTCCGAGGTCGTAGTCCACGAGGTCCTGGCGAGAGCCGGCCTCGATCACGAGCCGCGCACACGTCGGGTCCGGGAACTCGCACGCGTGGTAGAGGATCTCGTTGCCGTGGTAGCCGTCCCGGTCGTCCGTCGGGTCCGCGCCCGCCTCGAGCAGCATCCGGGTCAGCTCGGGATCGCCCGCGATCCCCGCCGCACCGTACAGCGCGACCTGGAGCCACCGGTCGTCGTTGGTGAACCAGGCGTTCGGATCAGCCCCAGCGGCGAGCAGGCGTCGCACTACCTCGCGGATCCCGGGCGCCCGCTCCGGATCGCCCCGCAACAGCCGCGAGAAGCAGGCATACAGGATCGGCTGCCAGCCATTCGGGCCGGTGGGCTCGCTCACCGCGGCCGGTCGTGCGACCAGCCGCCGGGAGACCTCGTCCGCCTCGCCGGTTGCGCATGCGCAGGCCACGTCGTGACGAGCGAGTTCCGGGTCGGCGTCGAGCAGCGCGCGCGCCCGCCGCAGGTCGGCCGAGGTGGCCGACGCGATCAACGCACCTGCGCGCTCGGAGGCGTCGAGCGTCATTGCCTCGACGTGGAACTTCAGGCGCGGCCAGGAACGGAAGCCGTACTCCCGGGCGATGGCCAACTGGGCGAGCGCGATCGACGGGAACTCGCCCGCCTTGCGACGGCGCTTGGCCTCGTCGCGCAGATGGCGCAGGTCCGGACGGGACGGAAGGGAACGCGGCTCGGACATGTCAGCTCCTTTCGGCCTCCGACGGGTCCGCACGCCGGGCCGAAAGTCACGTCCGACACCGGTCACACCGAGTCAGGAGTCACAAGTGGGCCTGAGGCCCTTTCCGCGGACCGGATGCGTCCTGCACGCCACCCAGACGATACCGAACGCTGAGGCTCCGCCGGAGGCGCCCGCCCCTTATCCTCGCACCCCCATGAATCGCAACGGTGACCGCGGCGAACGGCTGGACCAGGCACGCCGGCACTACAAGGTGACCTTCGCGCTGCTCGCGCTGGCCGCGGTGTCCTACGCGTTGCTCCAGTCGCTGGTCGCGCCGGCGCTCCCGGACATCCAGCACTCGCTCCACACCTCGGTCAACTCGGCCAGTTGGGTGCTGACCGCCTACCTGCTGAGCGCGTCGGTGGCCACGCCGCTCATTGGTCGCCTCGGCGACATGTACGGCAAGGAACGCCTGCTCGTCGCCGTGCTCGTGCTTCTGTGCGTCGCGACCACGGTGTCGGCGCTCGCCACCTCGCTGGCGGTGATGCTGGTCGGGCGCGTGGTTCAGGGTGCGGCCGGCGGCATTTTCCCGCTCGCCTTCGGGATCATCCGCGACGAGTTCCCCCGCGACCGGGTGGCCGGCGCGGTGGGCGTGATGTCCGCGCTGGCCGGCGTGGGCGGCGGGGCCGGGGTCGTGCTCGCGGGGCCGATCGTCCAGAACCTCTCGATCCATTGGCTGTTCTGGGCGCCGCTGGTGGCACTGGTGCCGGCCACCATCGCGATCCATCGCTTCGTCCCGGAGTCGCCCGTGCGGGTTCCGGGCCGCGTGAACTGGACCGCCGCGGCCCTGATGTCCTCCGGCCTGGCCGCGGTCCTGCTGGCGGTCAGTGAGGCGCCCGTGTGGCACTGGCTGTCGGCCAAGACGCTGATCCTCCTGGCCGCCGGGGTGGTGCTGCTCGTGGTGTGGGTCCGCAGCGAGGCGCGCAGCGATCACCCGCTCGTCGACATGCGGATGATGCGGATCCGCGGTGTATGGACGACGAACGCGGTCGCCGCGCTGCTCGGCTTTGGGATGTACGCGTCGTTCATCCTCCTGCCCGAGTTCGTGGAGACCCCGGTGCGGATCGGCTACGGCTTCGGCTCCTCGGTGTCGGGAGCCGGGCTGTTCCTCGTGCCCTCCACGGTGGCCATGCTGATCGCCGGCGCCCAGACCGGAAGGCTCGAGAAGCGCTTCGGGTCAAAGCCGCCCTTGCTCGCGGGCGCGGCGCTCACCACCGCGGCATACGCTGTGCTGGCCGTCGGGAGGACCGATCGGTGGGAGATCTACGTCGCGGCGCTGCTGCTCGGGGCGGGGATCGGCCTCGCGTTCGCCGCGATGGTCAACCTGATCATCGAGAACGTCGGACCGACCGAGACCGGCATCGCGACCGGCATGAACACCGTAACGCGCACGGTGGGCGGGGCGTTCGGCGGCGCCGCGACCGCTTCGATCCTGGCCGGCACCGTGGGAGCCACCGGATATCCGACCGCCCACGGGTTCACCGTGGCGTTTGCCGCGTGCGCGGTCGCGCTCGGGCTCGGCGTCGTGGTCGGGCTCGCGATCCCACCGCGACGTCCGGCCGACGCGTTTGCGCCGCACGAGGCGGGCGATCTGCAGGAAGTCGCCTCCTCCGGCGTCTGATCCTCGCCCTATCCCTCGGCGGCCAGGAAGTGAGCGAGCGCCTCGACCGGGTAGTGCTTGGCGGCCTCGGCCAGGATGTAGAAGGTGTCGGGCGGAACGATCGCCTGAAGCCAGTCGGCGTGCGGCCAGCTGCCGTCATCCCGCTGCCGGGCGAGCAGGTAGGCGATTCCGCGCGCCACCGCGTCCGACGCCCCCTCGCCGGCGTCGATCAGCCCGGTGAGCACCAGCCCGGTGAGCGGCGGCATGCTGGGGCCACGGCCGGCCAGCGCAGGGTCGCGGTAGGAGTCGGGCAGCTCGCCCCAGCCCCCGTCGGCGTTCTGGCGCTCGGTGAGGAAGCCGACCGCCCGTCGCACCCATGGCTGGGACAGGTCGGCGCCCACGCGCGCGAGACCCTGGAGCACGCAGGCCGTGGAGGCCAGGTAGTTGACCGTCCAGCGGCCCCAGAACCCCCCGTGGTCGAACTGCTGGGCGCGGAGGAATTCGATCGCGCGGCATACGGCCGGCGACGCGGTGGTCAGCCCGATGCGGCCCAGGCCGTCGAGCACCCGTCCGGTCAGGTCCTCCGTGGACGGGTCGCCGAGTTCGCGCGGAGGGTCGATCAGCGTGCGCAGCGCCGCCACCGGGTCCTCGAGCGAGACCTCCACGGGGCCGGTGAACAGGGGTCCGGGTCGCTTGGCCGGCAGGCCGTAGACGAACGCCGACCAGCCGCCGTCCGGGTTCTGCATGCCGAGCAGCCAGTCGCGGCCGAGGTCGCGGGAGGTGGTCAGGCGCCGGGCGAGGAGCGGGTCGAGCCCCGCGTCGGCCAGGACCTCGCCAAACGCGGTCAGCACCGTTCCGGTGTCGTCGTTGTCGACCATCGTCTCGTTGCCGGGCTGAAAGGCCCACCCCCCGATGCGCGGCGCCCCCGGGTTGCGGTTGTCGACCTCGGGCTGCTCGAGCCGCGACTGACACGCGATCAGCCAGCCGAGCGCGCGGACGATCCGCGCGTCGGAGGGAGACTCGCCGGCGGCGATCAGAGCGCGCACGTTGGCCGCGGTGCACCACACGGGGCTCCCGAACGCATCCAGGTGCAGGCCGTCGGCGTCGCGCACGCACTGGGACTCGAGCCAGGCCACCGTTCGCGCCACCATCGGGTGGTCGTTTGGCAGGCCCGCGGCGCGCAGGGCCGGCAGCATCAGCGCGGTCTGGACGGTGTTGGCGTTCCAGCTGCCGTCGCGGTTCTGGAAGGTGGCCATCAGGGTCAGCGTGCGCGTGGCAAACCGGCGGGCAAGGGGGCCGGGCGGCCGGCCGTCCGGGCCCCAGTCCCCGCGCAGCCGGTGCGCGACCAGCGTGAGCGCGCCGCTCACCATCAGGATCCCCGAGTGAAAGCGGCGCTCCATGAAGGCGACCACCGGCGGGATCAGCGCAGGCAACATCGGCGGACAGGGCAGCGCCGAGGCCTCGACCAGCCCGGCCAGCGCCAGGAAGACGACCGACGGGTCCCCGCGCGCGAAGGCTTTCGCGACGGCCGCGGTCCCGCCCTGGCGGTCGACGTAGGCGCGGGCCGCCGCGACCGCGTCGGCGCTGTCGTCCGGTGCGCAGACGTGGAGCGCCGCCCAGACCGAGGCGGTCGTCCCGAGGTCGCCGTCCGCCGCGGTGGGGTGCGAGCGGTACGAGCCGTCGGGCTCTTGGCGGCCTCGCAGCCACCGGGCGGCGTCGGCCGCGTCTTGCGGCGCCAGCGCTCCGGCGTGGTGCAGCACGACGAGCACCTGGGCGGTCGGCGCGACACCCATGTCGCAGGGCGACTCCCACGAGCCGTCGGGTCGCTGGGTGCGCCATAGAACCTCGCGCGCACGGCCGAGCGCGGCGCGCACTGCGGTGGGATCGACCTCCGTGGGTCCCGCGGTAGTCACGCTGGTTGAGCCTGGGCCATCTGGATGAGCTCGTTGTCGATCGCCGGGAACACGCCACTGGCCGTCCAGCTTCGCTCGAGCTCGTGCGGTACGGGGATCGAGAAGCTCGCGCTCCGGCCGCCGGCCATCTCCGCGACGCGCTGGTTGAGCATCCCCGCGCCCACCAGCTTGGTCAGCGACCCGATCGGTCCGCGAGCCGATTGGGCGCGGTCGAGCGCGCGTCCGACGCCCGTGTGCCAGCGGATGTTGCGGTCCCAGCGCGTGCGCGGCACGTCGACCAGCCCGCACATCTCCTGGCCCACCAAATAGCGGGTGAGGGCCGGCGCCGCGCCGGCGAAGCCCGGCGGCAGCGAGCTCGCGTGCAGCTCGAACAACGCGCGCGTCATCTCGATTCCCTCCTCCGAGCGACGGTGGTTGCGCCGGGCGATCAGGTCGGTCAGGGTGCGAGCCGACTCCAGATCAGACGGGATCGTCGCCGGGTCGATGCCCAGCATCTGTCCAACCACCCGCCAGCGGTAGTAATAGTCCTCGGCCTCGTCATCGTCGACGCGCACGCCGAGCTTGCGTAACGAGTCAACGACGATCGCGGAGAACGACATGAGCGTCCCCGCCAGGTCCTCCTGGCAGATCGGGACGCCGTCGCCCGCCAGGTCCCAGCGCCGGCTTGCCGTGACCAGGTGACGGATCGCGCCGTGCAGCAACCGGACCTTCTGGATCTTTCGGATGCCGCGCCCGCCTGAGTGGAGCGATCCGGGCGCCATCACCGACAGGACGAACCGCGCGGTCTCTCCCACGCGGCGCACGGCGTCGTGATCGAGGCGGCGGCTGAACGTCAGCACCTTTACGCCGGGATAGCCGGCGTAGCAGTACACGAGCGAGGCGGTGGCCAGCACCACACACACCTGCGGCCCGTGCTCGACGACCAGCCGGCAGCCGCGCTCGAACCGGTCGCAGTCGACCCAGCCCGGTAGCTCCGCGGTCTCGTGTAGCCACCGCGTGATCGACGGCGGCAGCTCCTCCGGAACCGGCTGATCGTTGTCGACCAGATGGCGGAGGATCCGGCTGACCGCGCGGATCTGCTGCGTGCGCGCGAGGTCGTCGATGACCGCATCCGCGCTCGGATCTCCCGCCCGCCTGAGCTCGTCCAGCAAACCCCCCATGTCGCCCACGCCGGTACAAGCTAGGCCTCCACCGCCGATTTCGCAAGGTTGACCGGATTTGTGGCAGTCGGTACGTTATTAGCGGGGCCTGCCAAGGAAGGTGAAGGATGAGAGATATGCCGACCAGCCGTGTCGGGGCTGACGTGGGAATTGCCGAGCGACGCCGTCGGGGTGCTCCGCCGCGCTCTGGAACGCGTGCGGCACGGCGCGGGCGCGGATCCCGCCGGATCGGACCCGCGCGCTACGGCTATACGCGCGGCGCGGCGCGGTTCGTCGCCGGCGTCGCCATGATCGTCGCGCTGGCTACGGCCGCGTTCGGTGTGGAGGCATACGTTCGCGCCGGCCATGATCAGGCGCGGATCGCCTCGCTCCAGGCCGACCTGGCCGGTCTGCAGCGGCGCGTGGACGCCGACGAGCACGGCGCGGCCAGCGTGCGCAAGCGCGTTGCCAAGGTCGCGGCCCAGGCCGGCAGCGCCCGCCGCGCGGTGACGCGCTTCAACTGGGCGCTCCAGAGCGTCCCCAGCGAGGCCCAGGTGGTCGGGGTGCGAAACGAATTCGCGGCGTACGCGGACTGCATCCCTCAGCTCCAGAGCGAGATCGCCGGATTGGGGATCAGTTGGAAGATGAACCCCGGCAAGCCCTCGATCGACTTCTTCAAGCTGTCCACTGCGGCCCCGATCTCGGCATCGTGCGCACGCGCGCTGACCGGTCGTTAGCGCGGACCGATTCGTCCTCGCAGATCACGCGGGCGCGCGGCGCCCGCCGTTGGCCGTGGGTGATCGTCGCGTTCGTCGCCGCCGCGGTGAAGGGGGAGGGCTATACATCGTTGATCCATCACCGCGGCGGGCTGATCGTCGTGTTCGCGGTGGCCCTCGGGTTCTCGCTGCTGCGTCCCAAGCCGCTCCTGATCGCCGGCTTCGCGGCGGCGCCCTTGGCGTTTGCGGTGGCTCCCCACCCGGCCGTCCTCGGCCTGGCGCTCGGTTTCGGCGCATTCGTGCTGCTGATCGGTCTGTTCTTCGCGATCGCGACCGTGCTCCACGCGCGGCAAGGTCGCCCGGACCGCGGACGACTGGCATAAGCCGTCATTCGCGGCGCGACGCGAGCGCTCCGCGCGCGGTGCGCAGCAGCACCCGCTCGGCGGCCGGCGGGCGCATTGCGCCGACGCTCACCTGCCGGCTCGCGGCGTGGATCAGGTCGGTGATCACGCCGATCACCCACTCCACGGGTAGCTCGGGGTCGAATTCGCCGCTGCGTCGGCCGCGGCGGATCAGCGTGCGCACCGGCGCCAGCGCCGGCTCGAGCCGGGTCCTCAGTTCCGCGCGGGCGAGGCGCCGGGGGTTGACGATGACCAGCCCGCGGTAGCGGCCGATCACCTGCCACGCGGCGCGCAGCACGCGCTCCATGGCCTCCGCGGCCGGGCCGTTCTCGGGCTCGGCGCTCATGATCGCTGCCGCGACCTCGGTGATCGAGCGCTCGGTCAGCGCGTCGAGCAGCGCGTCGCGGCCGGAGAAGTGGTGGTAGAGGGTGGCGCGCGAGACGCCCGCGTGAGCCGCCACGTGCTCCAGGCTCACCCCGGGGTCGATGGCCAGCAGTTCGGCGGTCGCATCGAGGATGCGCTCGGCGTTCCGGCGGGCATCGGCACGGGCCGAGCCGCCCTGAGAGAAACTTGACAAGACTGTAAAGCTTAGATCGGGGCCACGACGCCGACCAACCTCCGGGAGCGGAGCATGAACGAACCCCAGGAGCAAGCCACCTCGATTCCCGGCCTGGTGCCCGGGCAGCTCTCCTACCTGCAGATCCCGGCGGTTGACATCGTCGTGTCGGCGCGGTTCTACGAGCGGGTCTTCGGCTGGCGAGTCGATCCACCCGAGGCGGGCTTCGAGGCCCCCGGGATGATCGGGCAGTGGATCACCGACCGTCCGCCGGCGCCCGATGCCGGTCCGGTCGGCTGGATCCACGTTCTCGACGTCCGGCGCACGCTCGAGGAGGCTGCCGGCGCCGGCGGGGCCGTACGCGAGGGTCCGGTGCCGGACGGCCCGCGCCTGCTCGGGTCGTTCGCCGACCCGGCCGGCAACCTGGTCGGGATCGTCCAGCATGGCCCGCACGCGCCACCGCGCCCCGAGCCGCCGACGCGCGTCGACAACCGGACGATGCCGGCGTGCTCCGTCATCCCTGAACTGGTCTACGACGACGTGATCGCGGCGATCGACTGGCTGTGTGACACGTTTGGCCTGGTGGAGCGGTGGCGCGCCGGCGACCATCGCGCCCAGCTGTCGATCGGCGGCTGCACGGTGGCGATCACCGAGCCGCGGACCTCCAGGGCGCTGCCCGGCCACGTCTCGTTGGTGGTCCGCGTGCCGGATGCGGCGGCGCATTGCGAGCGTGCCCGGGAGCGGAGAGCGCGGATCGTCGTGGAGCCACAGGACTTCCCCTACGGCGAGCGCCAGTACACCGCCGAAGATCTGGGCGGACACCACTGGACGTTCTCGGAGTCGATCGCCGACGTGGCGCCGGAGGAGTGGGGCGGCACGAGCGGTCCGGGGCTGCGCACGGCGGCGGGCGGCGGGGGCCGGGGCATGACGGCGGAGCCGCCCGTGACCGCCACCGCGATCTCCGTGATGCTGATCGTGCCCGACGCCGAGGCGGCCATCGCCTGGTACAAGGAGGCACTCGGGGCGCGCGGGCTCTGGAACTTGGGCGGCGTGGCGGGACTGCACATCGCCGGCGCGCCGTTCTTTCTGCACGAGGTCAACCCGGACAACTCGGCCGAGACCAGTCCCGATCGCGCCGGCGTCACCAGCGTCCGGGTCGAGCTGTTCGTGGACGATCCCGACGAGTTCGTGGCGCGAGCCGTCGCCGCCGGCGCCACGCCCGGGTCGGCGGTCGTCGGTCACGAGACGCCCTGGGGGACGCACCGCCAGGGCGGCTTCCACGATCCGTTCGGGCACAAGTGGTCGGTCGGCGACCGCTCGCCGCTGCGCTGGGCCTGACCCCCGGGTCCCGCCGCTCCGCCCTCACCCGCCCACGCCCGGCCCCGCCCGCGCTCACGCCCACGCCCACGCCCCGCCCACGCCCCGCCCACGCCCACGACCACGCCCCGCCCACCGCCCCGCCCCCGCAACGGGAAAATTCCGCCATTGGCGCACGCGCCTGCAGCTAATGACGGATTTCTCCCGTGTGACGGGAGAAATCCGGTCGCTAACGCGCTGTCGTGTCGCTAATGGCGGAAATTTCGACTTTGGCGGGCGGGGCGGGGCGGGTTCGCGGGGGCGGGGCGCGTCCGCGGGGCAGGCCACGCGGAAGCTCGCGACACTTGACGGGTGGACAATCGCCACATCGCCGACCGTCTCGACTCGTTCGCGGCGCTGCTAGAGCTGGCCGAGGCCAACCCGTACACGGTGCGGGCGTACCGCCGCGCGGCCGAGACGATCCGTGCCGCGGCGGTACCGGTGGCCGACCTGGTCCGAACCGGCCGGGTTCGTCAGCTGCGCGGGATCGGACCCGGAATCGAGGCACGGCTGCGCGAGCTGGTCGAGACCGGAGAGATCGCCGAGCTGGCCGAGCTCGAGCGCGACCTCGCGCCCGACATGGTCGGCCTGGGCCGCTACCTCGGCCTGAGCGCCAAGCGCTCGATCGAGCTGGCGCGCGCGCTCGACGTCCGCACCGCCGAGGAGTTCCGCGCGGCGGCGGCCGCCGGACGATTGGGAGCGGTGCCGGGGATCGGGCCGAAGACCGAGGCGAGGCTGCTCGAGGCGCTGGCCGGCGAGCACCGGCCGCGCCCGCGGCAGGGCCTGCTTCTACATCGCGCGCGCGAGCTGGTCGGGGGCGTGGCCGCCGCGCTCGGTGGCGAGGTGGCTGGCGACGTGCGACGGTGGCGCGACTCGTGCGAGCAGCTCGCGGTGGTATGTGCTGCGACCCACGCCGGCGACGCCATCGAACGTTTCGCGAGCCTTCCCCAGATCGTCAGCCTGATCGAAAGACACGAGCAGCGCGCGGTGGGCGTGACCGTGGACGGCCTGCCGATCGAGCTGACGATCGCGGCGCCGGGGCGGTTCGGGACCGCGCTGTTGGAAGCGACCGGGTCGCCGGCGTACGTCGACGCCCTCGGGCCGCTTCCCGACGCCCCCGACGAGCCTGCGGTGTACGCCACGCTCCGCACATCCTGGTGTCCGCCCGAGCTGCGCGAAGACCCGTTCCACGGCGACCCCCCGAAGCTGCTCGAACTCGCCGACATCCGCGGCGACCTGCACTGTCACACGACGTGGTCGGACGGACGGGCGAGCGTCGAGGAGATGGGCCGGGCGGCGATCGAGCGCGGCTACGAGTACCTGGCGATCTGCGATCACACGCCGGCGGTCGGCGCGGTCACGGGCCTCACCCCCGACGACGTTCGCCGCCAGGCCGAGGAGATCGCCGCGGCCAACGAGGCGCTCAAGCCTTTCCGCATTCTCCGCGGGATCGAGTGCGACATCCTGCCCGACGGCCGGCTCGACCTGCCCGACGACGTCCTCGCCGAGCTCGACTGGGTGCAGGCGAGCGTGCATGGCGGCCAGCGGATGCCGCGCCGGGAGATGACCGCGCGGGTCGAGGCGGCGCTGCGCAACCCGTACGTGCGCTGCCTGAGCCACCCCAAGGGGCGCTACATCAACCGCCGGCCCGAGAACGCGCTCGACCTCGACCGGGTGTTCGAGATCGCTCTCGAGCAAGGCGTCGCACTCGAGGTCAACGGCCTGCCCGATCGCCTCGACCTGAGCGGCGAGCACGTTCGCGAGGCGCTGAAGGCCGGCGTCGAGATCGTCTGCTCGACCGACGCTCACTCCGTCCGCGGGCTCGCCAACATGGACTTCTCGGTCGCCACCGCCCGCCGCGGCTGGGCCACCCCGGCGCCGGTGCTCAACACGCGGCCGCTGGCGGCGATTCTGGCGCGAGCCGGAGTGATGTAGAGAACGAAGACGTGGCTCCGACACAGGGGTGAACCCACCCACCAACCACCGAGGAGACTCACGATGAGGTTCATGTTGCTGCAGAACTACGGTCGGATCGAAGGCGTCGGGCCGATGAGCGAGTGGGCGCCGGAGGGGATCCAGGCGCACATCGCGTTCCAGCGACGCATCAACGCCGAGCTGACCGAGCGCGGCGAGCTGGTCGACGCCCAGGCGCTGACCGGGCCCGAGGCGGCGAAGCTCGTGACCTACGGCGGTACCGGCGACCCGGTCGTGACCGACGGTCCCTTCGCCGAGTACAAGGAGCTGCTCGCCGGCTACCGGATCATCGACGTCGAATCGCTCGAGCGGGCGATAGAGGTCGCGGCTGAGGTGTCGTCCGCGCCGGGTCCGAACGGCGCCCCCCTCAAGCAGCCGATCGAGCTGCGCGAGGTCATGGCCCCGCTCGGTCCCGCGGCGTGAGATCCGCGTCGTGAGATCGGCGGCGTGAGAGCGCCACAGCCCATCGAGGACCCGCTGCGCGACGCCGCTCCGCGGGTCCTCGGCGCGCTCGTGCGCCGCTACGGCAACTTCGCCGACGCCGAGGATGCCGTGCAGGAGGCGCTGCTGGCGGCGGCGACCCAGTGGCCGTCCCAGGGCACCCCCGAGAACCCGGTGGGATGGCTGGTTCAGGTGGCCTCGCGACGCCTGATCGACCAGCTCCGCAGCGACACCTCACGCCAGGACCGAGAGACCGCATATGAGCGCTCGGGCACCGAGCCCTCCGGCCCAGGCTACGACGACACGGTGACGCTCATGTTCATGTGCGCTCACCCGGCGCTCACCACGAGCTCGGCCATCGCGCTCACGCTGCGGGCGGTGGGCGGCCTGACCACGGCCGAGATCGCCCGGGCGTTCCTGGTTCCCGAGGCGACCATGGCCCAGCGCATCAGCCGGGCCAAGCAGAGCATCAAGCAGTCGGCCGCCCCGTTCGCGATGCCGACCGGACCGGAGTTGGCGCCCCGGCTGGCCTCGGTTCTGCACGTTCTGTATCTGATCTTCAACGAGGGGTACCTGGCCGGAAGCGGCGACGAGCTGGCGCGGACCGACCTCTCGGGCGAGGCGATCCGGTTGACCCGGATCGTCCGGCTCGCCCTGCCCGACGACCCCGAGGTCGCCGGCCTGCTCGCGCTGATGCTGCTCACCGAGGCACGCCGGCCGGCCCGAGCCGGCGCCACCGGCGAGCTGATCCCCCTGGCCGAGCAGGACAGAACGTTGTGGAACCGGGAGCTCATCGCCGAAGGCGACGCGCTGATCAGCGAAGCGTGGCGACAGGCGGCGGTCGGCCCGTACCAGGTGCAGGCGGCGATCGCCGCGCTGCACGATCAGGCCGCCGAGGCCTCCGACACCGACTGGCGCGAGATCCTCGCGCTCTACGGGCTGCTGGAGCGGATGACCGACAACCCCATGGTGTCGCTCAGCCGCGCGATCGCGGCGGCCATGGCGGACGGGCCGGGCTCCGGGCTGGCGTACCTGAAGCCGCTGGAGGAGCGGCTGGCCGGGCATCAGCGGCTGCACGCCGTCCGCGCCCACCTGCTCGAGATGGACGGGCGGATCGAGGATGCGATCGAGGACTACGAGGCCGCCGCGCGGCGTACCGCGAACGTGCCCGAGCAGCAGTACCTGATGACCCGCGCCGCGCGCCTCAGGCACGCCGGGCCCCGAGATCACCCGACGAGCAACACCAGCTTCCCGCGGACGTGACCCGTCTCGCTCAGCCGGTGTGCCTCGGCGATCTGCGCGAGCGGGAACGTCTGCGCCACCGGCAGCGAGAACCGCCCGGACTCGATCAGCGTGCCGATCTCGCGTAGAGCGTGCACCGCGCGTTCGGTACCCATGCCGCCGCTGAAGCGCACCCCGGTCTGCTCGGCTCCGGCATAGTCGGCGATCGTGACGACGTGCTCGGGGCCGCCTGCCAGCTCGACCAGTGCGGGCAGGGCGCCGCCACCGGCCGCGTCGAGGGCCGCGTCCGTGCCGTCGGGGGCGAGCCGGCGGACGCGCTGCACCAGGCCCTCGCCGTACGTGGTCGGCTCGGCGCCCAGCGAGCGCAGATAATCGTGGTTGCCCAGGCTGGCCGTTCCGATCACCCGCGCGTCGCGCGCCCGTGCGATCTGCACCGCGGAGCTACCCACCGCGCCCGCGGCGCCGTTGACGAGCAGCGTCGTGTCGGCGGCGACGCCCAGCAGGTCGAGCGTGCGGACCGCGGTCTCCACCGCTACCGGCAGCCCCGCAGCCTGGGCGAAGTCGAGCGACGACGGAATCGGCGCGTAGTCGGCGACGATGACCAGCTCCGCCGCGCCGCCACCGTCGGCGGCGAAGCCGAACACGGCATCGCCCGCGGCCACATCGCTCACCCCATCACCGACCTCGTCGACGATGCCGGCCACTTCGCGTCCGGTCCGCTGGGGCAGCTCGCCGCCCATCATGCCGCTGCGCACCTTCCAGTCGATCGGGTTGACGGCGGCCGCTCGCACCGCGACGCGCACCTGGCCGGGGCCCGGATGGGGGTCGGGCAGCTGGACCAACTCGAGCACGTCGGGGCCACCGAACCGGCTGTACTGGATCGCCTTCATGGGCACCGCTCCTCGTCAGGAAACATGCAAGTACACTTGACTATCTAGAGATCACAAGTAAAATATCGGCCTCGGACCGACCTCTCGATGGAGGCATGAACATGCCGGACCTTGGACCCCAAGACCGTACCCTGCGCGCGGGCGACGCCGACCGCGACCGGGTGGCCGAGACCCTGCGCGAGCAGCACCTGGCCGGCCGGATCGACACCGACGAGCTCCAGGAGCGCATCGACCGCTGCTACGCCGCCAAGACCTACGCCGAGCTGGACGCCCTGCTCGCCGACCTCCCGGGCGACGATCCGCGCGAGCGCGTGAGCGAGCGGCCCCGCCGCCGACCCGTCCCCCGAATCGCGCTGCTGCCGCTGTTGCCGATCCTGATCGTGGCCCTGGCGCTCAGCCACGGCCACGTGCTGTGGCTCGTCGTGCCGGTGGCGTTCTTCCTCTTCGTGCGGCCGATGCGGACCTACGGAATATCCTCCGGCGCGTGCCGGAGCAGCTGGCCAGCGAGCGTGCCGCACTCGAGCCGGAGCTGATCGAGACCCGCCGGGCGCTGCACCGCCAACCCGAGCTCGCGTTCGCCGAGCATCGCACGGCCGAGCTCGTGGCCCAGCGCCTGCGGGCGCTCGGACTCGAGCCGCGCACCGGCGTCGGCGGCACCGGGGTGATCGCCGATCTGGACGGCGCGCAGCCCGGCCCGACGCTCCTCCTGCGCGCCGACATGGACGCATTGCCGCTGCAGGAGGTCCCGGGACGCCCGTACGGCTCCGAGATCCCCGGGCGGATGCACGCGTGCGGGCACGATGCGCACACGAGCGCGCTGCTCGGCGCGGCGGCGCTGCTCGCGCCTCGCACCGACAACATCGCGGGGCGCGTACGGCTGCTGTTCCAGCCCGCCGAGGAGATCGGCGCCGGCGCGGCGGCGATGATCGCCGACGGCGCCCTCGACGGCGTCGATGAGGCCCTCGGCGCGCACGTCTTCAGTCCGATGCCGTTCGGCGTGGCGGGCATTCGCGCGGGCGAGATGCTCGTCGGCCTCGACATGTTCGAGCTCGTGGTGTCGGGCGGCGGCGGTCATTCGGGCATGGCCCACGAAGCCCGGGACGCGGTGTTCGCCGCCGCGCAGGTCGTCAACGCGCTTCAGTCGATCCCCACTCGAGAGACCGCGCCGGCGGACACGTTGATCCTCACTATCGCCTCGATCGACGGCGGGACGGCGGCCAACGTGGTGGCCGGCACCGTGACGCTGCGCGGCACTCTGCGATGGCTCGACCGCGGAGTACGCGGGCGGGCCCTCGAGCGCATGGGTCAGATCGCCGAGGGCGTGTGCGGGGCGCTGCGGGTGGCCGCTGAGCTGCGCACGCCGGTGACGCTGCCGGTGCTCCGCAACAGCGAGGCTTCGAGCGCCCTGCTCGCGGACGCCGCCGCGGCCGCCGGCAGCACGGTGATCGATCCCGGCATCATCCCGGTCAGCGAGGATTTCGCCCAGCTGGCCGAGCGCGTCCCGGCCGCCTTCATCGCCGTCGGAGCCGGTGGCGAGGGATGCGGCGGGCATCACGCGCCCGACTTCGACATCGACGAACGCGCGATCGGCGTGACCGCCGAGCTCATGGCCAGGGCGGCGCTGACCCGACTGGCCCCGACTACTTGATGCGGCGCAGCAAGGGCCGTGCCCCGGTGAGCTCGCCGGTGCCCGCCAGCGCCGCCGCGTGGAGCATCGCCTCGAGCGCCGCGAACGCCTCCGCGTCCAGGCGCCGTGGCACATCATCGTGCATGAGGTCGAGCGCGTCACGGGGCGAGTACGCGGGCCGGTAGGGCCGATCGGAAACCAGCGCCTCGTACACATCGGCGACGGCCAGCACGCGCATCGGCTTGGTGAGGGCGTCGCCGGCCAGCCCGCGGGGGTAGCCGCTCCCGTCGAGTCGCTCGTGGTGGGCGCTGGCCACCACGGCGAGGTCTCCGAAGATCGAGACTCGCCCCAGGATCTGCTCGGCCAGCAGCGGGTGGTCCTTGAAGCGCCGGCGCTCCGCGTCGCTGAGCGGCCCCGGCTTGTCCAGGATGCGATTGGAGATCGACAGCTTGCCGAGGTCGTGCAGCAGCGCGGCGCGCCGAAGATGGCGAAGCGCCGGCTCGTCGAAGCCCATTCGTTTGGCGATTCCGGTGGCGATCGCGGACACCCGGTCGCAGTGCTCATGCGTCCACGGCGACTTGGCGTCGATCACCCCGGCGAACCCCTCGGCGATCCGGTCCAGGCGGGTCTCGTCGGCGGTGAGCACCTGATCGGGGGGCTCGACGGCGGACACGTCGGGCTCGTCCAGCGATGCCCAGAAGCGCCCATCGGCGCGGAACGAGTCCATCGCGTCGACCAGGCTTGGATCGAACCACTCCCCGCGCCGCTTGTGCGCCACCCGATAAGCGGCGCGCTGCCCTCCAGACGCGTGGAACACCTCGACGGTCTGCGCCAGGCAGAGGATCCGCGCGTCGAGCGGGATGTCGGCTCGACGCAGCCCGTGCGGCTGGCCGTGCCCGTCCCAGTGCTCGTCGAGGGCGCGGATCGCCTCCGCCGTGGCTTCGGAGAAGCCGAGCTTCAGCGCGATCTCCGCCCCCCGGTAGCAGCGGGCCCGCATGAGCGAGCGCGTCACCTGTCCCTCGTTGCGGATCGCGCGCAACCGTCCGGTCCGCTCGGCCACGGATCCCTCGGGCGCGACGGTGCGCAGCGACCACACCAGCGCGTCCAGCGGCCGTGCCCAATTGACCAGCTTCGAGGTCCGCTTGGCCACCTGGTCGTCGGCTCCGAACAGCGCCGCCATGTGGGCCGCGTTGGCCGAGCAGCCGGCGTCCTTGAGCAGCAGCGCGTAGAACAGGTCCGAACGGGCGCTTGGCTCGAGCACGATCGCCTCGGCGAGCCGCATCCCGATCAGGCACGTTCGCACGGCGTGCCCCGGAGGCTCGCCTTCGGCCACGTCCAACGCCCGAGAGAGAGCCCCAATCAACTCGGACAGCGCGATCTCACGCGAGTCGGCCATCGTCACGCAGTATCGCGACGGTCAAGCCCGCCGACAAGCACCCTGGACGAACGTCGGTAAGCGCTCAGACGGGTCGTCGTCGCCCTGGCCCGGTCAGCTTGGGCCGGCATTGGCGCCGAGCGCGTTCAGCCAGTTGCGCATGTTCACGCCGGCCGGGGTGACCTGGCCCTCCTCGTAGCCGGTCGTGGCCCGCGCGAGCGTGATGCCGTTGAGGGTCGACCAGCCGTACTCGATGGCGGTCCCCGAAGAGGAATACCGCGCGATCACCTGTCCCCGTTGAAGAATCGAACCGGGCGCCGCGATGTTGGTGATCTGCTCGGCCACGTACTGCACGCGACCGGCGTCCGGACCGTCGAGCAGCTCGAAGTAGACCAGCGGCTGACCGGCGTACCAGTCGGGGATGATGGCCAGGATCTTCACCGGGCAGGGGGCCAGGATTGGCGCGCCCACCGGCATCGTGGCGTCCACGCCCTGGTCGGTGCGCTCCCAGCGGTTGACGTACTGGAGCGGGTCGATGTATGTGGCATTGTTCGCGCTGACCGCGACGTGCTCGAGGCGCAACTCGTGCTTGACCACCGACAGCGGCGTGGCGTGGGCGTTCGGGTCGCCCACCGGGTCCTGGGGCGTCACCTGCACGGCCTGCGCCCCCGCCGTCGGCTCGATCGCCTGGGGGCGGGCCTTGGGGATCGTGCCGTCCGTCGTCGTGGTCTCGGTGAGGGTCGTCGCCGACCCGCACCCGCCGAATGCCAGGGCCACGCCGACCGCGAGCACGGCGAGCGCGATCGGGGAGGCCTGGCTACAGCGATGAAACATTCCCTTGCCGTCCACGAGCGAGCGCTCCCCACACAAGCTAACAGCCGCCCGCTTACGCGATCCCATCAGCCCGCCACGGTAGTACGCTCCACTTCAAAGAGCGGTGGGGAGGCTGCGATGAAGGATTCGGGTACGCGACTGGTGGCCTTGACGGCGGGGGCGCTGATTCTGTTCTCGGGCGGGGCGGCGGGGCGCTCGGGTGCCGCGCATCGGACCGCCCGCGCCGCCCAGTCGGGGTCGATCGAGTTCTCGCACGCGGTGGTCGTCGACGAGCAGCGGCCCGGGTTCGAGCCCGACGTCAAGGTCGACGGCAACGGCACGATCTACTCGAGCATCCCGTTCGGCTTCTCGACCACCCAGAGCTTCATCTGGGCCTCGCACGACCGGGGCAACACCTACCAGTTCGTGCCCGGGATCGTCGGCCCCGGCAAGCCCGCGACCTGCGTGGGAGGCGGCGACACCGACCTGTACCTCGACCCGGGCAACGCGCTCTACTTCTCCGACCTCCAGGGGCTGACGAACATCTCCAACAGCGTGAGCACGGACGGGGGTGCGACGTGGTCGACCAACTGCGCGGGCGCGCCGAACACGCCCGATGACCGCATGTGGTTCACCGGAACCGGCTCGCTGGCCGGCGGGAATCTGAACCTGTACCAGGACTACGACGTGGTGGCCAGCCCCGCCGGCAACCAGTTGGTGGAGACGATCTCCCACGACGGCACGACGTTCGCCCCGGTGGTCAACACCAACCCCGGCACCGACTGTGCAGGCGTCGCGCTACACGACTGCGTCACGGGCAACGAGGGGATCTCGGGCAACCAGGTCGTGGACCCCGCGACAGGCAATCTGTACATCGCCCACACGACGACCAACGGCAGTAGCGGTACTCCGGGCGTTGCGGTGTCGGAGGGCAAGATCACCCCGGGAACCCCGACCACCGCGACATGGACCGAGAGCCCGAACCTCGACGCCGCGCTGTGTCCGGACCAGAGCTGCGTGGACTCAGGCGGCAACCCCGAGGAGATCGCCGGCGAGAACTTCGCGAGCATCGCCCGGGACTCGGCCGGCTTTCTGTACGTGGCCTTCACCGCCGGGCCGCTCGACCACGCCAACAGCGCGGATCCCAGCTTCGGCGCGCTCAGCGCCCCAGAGCAGATCTACGTGGTGCATTCGCTCCAGCCGGCCGGCGCCGATCCCTCGGCGCTCACCTGGTCGGCTCCCACGCAGATCACCGATGCCGGCACCAACACGTTCCCGTGGGTCGTGGCCGGGAGCGAGGGGCGGGTCGACGTCGCCTGGTACCACACCGACACGATCAGCGAGCAGGGCACATGCGCGAGCGGCTCGGGTACCTGCACCTTGTACGGCGCGGGCAGCTTCCAGCACGCCGAGTGGTCGGTGCAGATGGGTCAGAGCCTGGGCGCCAACAGCGCATCCCCCGCCTACACGACCGCGGACGTCAGTGAGACGTTCGTCAAGCACGGACAGATCTGCACCAACGGGATCGGCTGCGCCACCGGGGGCGACCGCAGCCTGGGCGACTTCCTCCAGGTGACGATCGATGGCCAGGGCGCCGCGGTGGTCTCCTACGTGTTCGACACCTCGGCGGACACGTCGGCCGGCGAGGACGCGGGACCCGAGGTGATCAGCCGGCAGCTCAGCGGGCCGAGCCTGCTCGCCTCTGTCGGGTCGGTCAGCCAGAACGGCGGACCCGGGCAGGACATGGGGTTCGTGTCAGATCCGACCGGCGACGCGTTCTACCCGGCCAACGGCACCCGCACGGCCGCGCCCAGCAATCTCGATCTGACGGGGGCGTCGCTGGGCAACGGCACCAACAACACGCTTGTCGCGACGATCAACGTGCGGAGCCTGGGGAGTCTCGCGGCCCCATCCTCGGTGGGTGGACCGGACGCGAGTTGGCTGATGCGCTGGACCGTGGTCAAGCAGGGCTCGACCGGCAACGGCGACATCTACTACGCGGGCATGGACTCAGGTGCGGGCGCCGGCGGTTCCGGCAAGCCGACCTTCTTCGCGGGCGATACCGCCGGCATCCCGCCCGCGAACGGCGCCGAGCACACCAAGTACCTGTCCTATCCGGAGACGCACGCCCTGAACGCCTCGCAGGCGTCGTATGATCCGGGCACCGGCACGATCACCCTGACCATCCCGCGCTCCGACGTGGGCAACCCGAGCAACGGGACCGCGCTGTACAGCATCGCTGCGTTCAGCGCCACCTCGACCTCGCCGCAGTCGGCCACCACCCTGTTCAACCTGATCGACGCGACGCCGACGTTCGAGCTCGTGGTCGGGGCGCCGGGGACGGTCGGGAGCACGTCCGGCGCGGGCGGTCGCGGTGGGGCGGGCGTCTGCCAGAAGGCGACGGGCCGGCTGGCCGGGCGCGCGCTCGGTCAGCTCAAGCTGGGCATGAAGCGCGCGCGCGCGCGGAAGCTGTTCGTGCACTGGTCGGCCCGGAGCCGCCGCGACGACATGGACTTCTATTTCGTCTGCCCGAAGGGGATCCGAGCCGGCTATCCGTCGGCCCAGCTTCTGCGGAGCTTGTCCAAGCAAGAGCGGCGCGCGGTGCAAGGACGCGCGGTGCTCCTGCTCACGGCCAATCGGCACTACGCGCTGCACGGAGTCCACCAGGGCGCGCGCCTGCGCCGGGTCGCTCGGCACTCGCACGTGGGTCGCTCCTTCAAGATCGGCTTGAACACCTGGTACCTGGTCGGCAACGGGGCCAGCCGCGGCGTGCTCAAGGTGCGCCACGGGGTGATCCTGGAGATCGGGATCGCCAACAGGCAGCTCACCGCGGGCGGCCGGCCGGCGATCCTGCGGTTCCTCAGAACGTTCCGCTGACGCGCAGAACCGCGGACGTGCGGGCGCCGCGAGCGCCCGCGCGGTCTACCCTGTCCCTGTGTCTGACCGCATCGTCTATGTGAGCCGCCTGACGCGGGTGCCGCTCGTCGGCGCCGACGGCGCCGACGTCGGCCACGTGGTGGACGTGGTGCTCGATCTGGGTGGCCGGCCGCCACGCGTGAACGGGTTCGTGGTCGCGGTCGGGCGCCGGCGCGTGTTCGTCGGCGCCGGGCGGGTGGGTGAGATCGAGAGCGAGGGCGTGCGGCTGCGACGTGGCTCGATCAACCTGCGTCAGTTCGAGCTTCGGCCGGGTGAGCGGCTGGTGATCGGGGAGCTGTTCGGCCGTCGCGTCCGCGGCGAGCGCGTGGTCGACGTCGGCCTCGCGCCGGCGCCCGAGCCGTTCGCCTGGGAGGTGGCCACGATCGCGCTGGGCAGCCGCGGCCTCACCAGCCGCCGGCGCTCGCCCGAGGTGATCGACTGGAGCGAGGCCGGCGAGCTGTTCGCCGACGAGCGCTCGATCGACCGCCAGGCGGCCGCCCTCGGTGGCCTGCACCCGGCCGAGATGTCGGCGGCGATTCGTAGCCTGCCGCTCAGCCGCCGGCGCGTGCTGGCCTCGGCGCTCGAGGACGACCGGCTGGCCGACCTGCTCGAGGAGCTCTCCGAGGACGAGCAGGTGCGCCTGGTGGAGGGGCTCGACCAGGAGCGCCTGGCGCGGGTGCTCGACGAGATGGAGGCCGACGACGCCGCCGACCTACTGGCGGAGTTCTCCGCCACCCGCCAGGCCGAGCTGCTCGGTGCGATGGACCCCGAGGAGGCCGAGCCGGTCCGGCGCCTGCTCGTCTACCAACCCGACACGGCGGGCGGGCTGATGACCCCCGAGCCGGTGATCCTGGCGCCGGATGCCACGGTGGCCCAGGCGCTGGCCCGCATCCGCGATCCCGACCTGCCGGTGGCACTGGCCGCGCAGGTCTTCGTGTGCCGGCCGCCGCTCGAGACCCCGACCGGTCGCTACCTTGGGGTGGTCGGCGTTCAGCGCCTCCTGCGCGAGGCGCCGAGCAAGCCGCTCGGGCGCTGCCTGGACGAGGAGTGGGAGCCGATCTCGGCCGACGCCAGCGACCGCGAGGTGGCCGAGCGCCTCGCGGCTTATGACGTGGTCACCCTGCCCGTGACCGACCCGACGAACCGTCTGGTCGGGGCGGTTACGATCGATGACGTGCTCGACCACATGCTCCCTGCGAACTGGCGCGTGGCGCGCGTGAGCCGCTGATGGCCAGGCGCGACGATCTCGGCACCCCCCGGGGCACCCCGGGCGGCCCGTCGTATGACCCGGATGCGTTCGCCCGTTTCGCCGAGCGTCTCGCCCGGTTCCTCGGCACAGGCCGCTACCTGGCCGCGCAGACGATCCTCGTGGTGATCTGGATTGCTCTCAACGCCGTGGCGTGGTCGCTGCGCTGGGACAAATACCCGTTCATCCTGTTGAACCTGGCGTTCTCGACGCAGGCCGCCTACGCCGCGCCGCTGATCCTGCTCGCCCAGAACCGCCAGACCGACCGCGATCGGGCCGAGGTCGAGCGCGACCGCGAGATGAACTCACGGGCGCTGGCCGATACCGAGTACCTGGCTCGCGAGATCGCGGGAGTCAGGCTCACGCTGGAGCACAAGGCCGACCGCGAGGACGTGACCGATGCGATCGATCGTCTGACCCGGGCGATCGAGCAGACCTACGGTGTGGTCCACACGCCCTATGCGGACGAGCGCGACGGCGACTCGGACCTCGACGGGCCGTCCGACGAGTAGCCGCTACCGCCGCGTCCTACGATTTGTGGTGTGACCGCCCGCCTTCACCGGGCTTCGTACGTCGCGGTCTTGACGATGGCGTCGCTGGCGGTTGGGTGTGGCGCCGGCAAGGTTCACTCGAGCAGCCACACCTCCACGCGGGCGGCCCGCCGTACGGTGCCGTCGGCGCCGGCCACTCCGGCTCCGACGGTCCCGGCCACCCCGGCTCCGCCCGCCCCGAGCCAGCGCGCCGTGCCGACGCCGGGCCCCACCGGCCTGCCGGCCGCGGCGAGTGCCGTGAGCGTGATCAGGGGCTGGGCGGACGCCCTGCGCCACGGCGACGTGCGGACCGCCGCCCGCTACTTCGCGCTGCCCAGCGTGATGATCAACGGAACCGACACCGCCGGCCAGGCGCTCCTGATCACGATGGACACGCGCGCGCAGGCACGAGCGGCCAATGGCACGCTCCCCTGTGGCGCGCGGCTCATCTCGACCGACCAGCGCGGCCGCTTCGTCAACGCGCTGTTCCGCCTCACGGGCCGGCCGGGGCCGGGCGGGACCGATTGCGGCGCGGGCGTCGGGTCGACCGCGCGCACCAACTTCGTGATCAGTCAGGGGCAGATCGTGGAGTGGATCCGGGCGCCCGACGATCCCGGCGACAACGGCGCGCCCCGGACGCCCTCGCCCGCCCCCTCCCCTTCGCCGTCGCCCTCGCCCGCCCCGGCGCCAACGATCTGACCTACCATCCCGGCGTGGACCGCGATCAGCTTCGCACTCTCCAGGCGCCGCTCAAGGAGCGCTACAAGACCGAGCCCGAGGCCGCCCTGGTCACCCTGTCGGCCACCGGCGAGCTCGGCGAGGGCGTGGCCTGCTCGGTGCAGACCGGCCGTGCGCTGGCCGAGGCCGGGCTTCACCCCGCCACCGGGGGCGACGGGTCGCTGCTTTGCTCCGGCGACATGCTGCTCGAGGCGCTGGTCGCCTGCGCCGGCGTCACCCTGCGCGCCGTGTCGACCTCGCTGGGCATCGAGGTGCGCTCCGGGCGAGTACGGGCCGAGGGCGATCTGGACTTCCGCGGCACGCTCGGCGTGGACCGCGCCGCGCCGGTCGGCTTCTCCGACATCCGGCTGTCGTTCGACCTCGAGACCGACGCCGACGAGGACCAGTTGGCGACTCTGCAGAAGCTGACCGAGCGCTACTGCGTCGTGCTCCAGACGCTGGCCGCCGGGCCGGCGCTGTCGACCACGCTCAGCACCGCGACGACCTAGCCGTCGCTGCCGTGGCCCTGGCCGTTGCCGTTCCCCTGACCGTTGCCGTCGCTCCCGGCGCTCACGCTCGGGGCGGGGGTCGGGCTGGGGGTGACGACGGCTGTGCCGCCACCCTGGCCGTTGACGTTGCTGTGACCGTTGCCGTTGCCCTCGCCCTTCGAGTTGCCGTTGCCGTTGCCGTGGCCACCGGCGCTCGCGTTCTGGCTGCCGGTGCTGCTCGGCGCGGGCGCCGGGACGGGGACGGGCGTGGACGGGACGGCGGGGCTGGGCGAGCTCTGAGCGGGACTCGAGTTGTCATGACCCTTGGCCAGCCCGTTGCCGTGCCCGTTGCCTAATACCTTCGTGTGGCCGTAGGCGTTCCCGTTCGCGTTCGATCCCTGGGAGTGGCTGGCGGGTGCAGGATTGGACGACGGCGGGGAGGCGTCGCTCGCCCCGGAGTTGCCGGAGCTCTGCCCGCCTGCCGCGACGCTGGTCGGGCTTGCCGGCGTGCCCGACGCAGCGCCTGTCACGCCGCGAGTCCCTGACGGTGAGCTCGTGCCGGCGCCGGTCGCGCGGCTGTGTGCCTGCGTGCCGGCGCTCGGCTTGGCGTGATGTCGATTCGGCGCGGTCCCCTGGGCGGCATGGCCTCGACGCGTCTTGGCCGGGAGGGCCTTGGCGGCGCGGCGGACGTGGGCGTGGCTCGCCGGCGCGGGCGAGACCGCGGGCACGACCACCGAGACGCCGTGCCGGCGCAGGCCGGCTGCCGCGCCGTGCGCTCGGACCGGGACGCTCCGGACGACCGCGGACCGCGCCGCGTGGTGGTGCACGACCGGGACCGGGACCGGGGCGGACGCGGCCGCGGCTCCGATCGCCGCGGTGGCTGCGGTGGCGGCGGCCACCTTGCTGGCCGAGATCGTCGCCGCCGCGGCCGGGTCGCCGGTCAGCCAGGATACGAGCCGGCGCACCGAGGAGGTGATGAGGGCCCATACGACCGTGGGACGGCTGCTCGAGTAGTAGGCGAGGAAGGCGCGCACCGCCTCGGGGTCGAGCTGGGTCCCGGCCTCCTTGCGCAGGATGTCGATCGCCTTCTGGTGGGGAGCCGCATCGCGGTAGGGGCGGGCCGAGGTGATCGCGTCGAAGGTGTCGGCGACGGCGATGATCCTCGCTCCGACCGGGATTGCCTCACCCTCGAGGCGGTCGGGGTAGCCGGCGCCGTCGAGCCGCTCGTGGTGGTGGCGCACGATCCGGGTCAGCTCTGGGTCGCCGAGCGCGGCGACCATCTCGGCCCCATCGACCGGGTGGAGCTTGATGACCTCGAACTCGGCATCGGTGAGCCGCCCCGGCTTGTTGAGGATCGCCTTCGGGGTGAGGAGCTTGCCCACGTCGTGAACCGCGGCGGCGGCACGGATCCGGGCCACCTCCTGGCTCGAGAGCCCCATCCCGCGCGCGATCATCGTGGCGTGGCGGGCCACCCGCCGCGAGTGACCGTTCAGGTAGACGTCCTGACCCTCGAGGGCGCCGGCCAGCTGCCGCAGGAGGTGCTCGCGTTCCTCGACGCTCAGTTCATCCCGCTCATCGCCGTGCGCCGGGCGGTTGACCAGCCCGAGCAGCCGGGTGGCGTTGGCGAGCTCGCGCTCCTGGCGCCAGCTCCGGATCCATCCCCACAGCAGCAGCTCGCCGAACAGCACCTCGCTGTGCCCGCCGCGCTTTCGCCAGTACGTGCTCCCCGCGGTCGAGGACACCAGCGACATCGCCACGGCCAGCCCGACCGACACCCACCCGGAGACCGCGCCGGTGGCGCGCAGAGCCAGCGAGACGGCCAGCGGAAAGACCGCCACAATCGTCGTCGCGAGCAGCATGGGCACGACGTGCCGGCCCGGGGCAGGCGCGATGTACTCGTGCACGACGCTCGCCGACGCGTCCCGATTCTCTTGGGGTCCGGCCGCGCGCTCGGGCGCGCGCACCGGTGATCCGTCAATCAACACGTCAGCCGTCCATAGCTCGACATGGCTCGCAATAGCTGATCAGACTTCGACCGTACACGAGAAAACTTGAGCCGACGGTCCGGCCTCGACGCATGTACGGGTGGCGCCGCCGGCTGTCCACTACGGGCCGGGCATCGCCGCGCGGGCGGCTCCGAAAGACTAGGCTCGATTCCACGGTTGCCACCTCGAAGGGAGGAAGGATGCGTCGTCTCATCGCTGTCGCAGGGCTGGTCGGTTGCTTTGTCCTTGTGGGCTACACGGGGTGGGGAGATGCGTCGACCGGCGGCGCGCACGCCGCTTCGACCGTGCCCCTGGTCATCCTCAAGGCGAAGGACGGCGAGCGGCTGGCCCTGGCTCGGGTGATCATCCACGGGCGCGCGTTTCCGTTCCTGATCGACACCGGCTCGTCGAAGACCCTGGTCGACGACGCGCTGGCGAAGAAGCTGCACCTGAAGACGGTCGGGCGCCCGATCAAGGTCACCGGCGTGGGCTGCTCCGAGAGCGCGCGCAAGGTGCGGCTGTCACGCTGGAGCATCGGCGGACAGCGCCTGCCGAACATCGTGGCCACGAGTTCGGTAATCGCCGGCGCCAACGGCAAGGCGTTCGGGCTGCTCGGATCCGACGTGCTTTCCAAGTTCGGCACGATCAGCATCGACTACGCGCACGGGGCGCTGACGCTCGGGTAGACCGGCGGGGACAGGTTGCGCCGGGCCCGCCAGGCGTGGGAGCCTTGCCAAGATGGCTGGTGGGCCCGGGGCAGACGAGCGCGACCTGCTCGAGCGTGAAGAGGCGCTCGGGGCGCTCGAGGGTTGGCTCCACGATGTGAGCGCGTCGCGCGCGGGCCGCGTCGCATTCGTGGCCGGCGAGGCCGGAATCGGCAAGACCGCGGTGGTGCAGGCGTTCTGCGACGCCGCGGTCCCCGTCCGGGCGCGATGGGGGTGGTGCGACCCGCTGGCCACGCCGGCGCCGCTCGGCCCAGTGGTGGAGATCGCGGGCGCGCTCGGGGGCCGTGCCCAGGCGATGCTCGCCTCGGGCGCCCGTCCGTACGAGGTGGCGCGGGCACTGCTCGAGGATCTCGCGCTCGACCGGCCGGCCATCGTCGTCCTGGAGGACCTGCACTGGGCCGACGAAGGGACGCTCGACGCGCTCGGCTACCTGGCGCGACGCATCGCTCAGGCGCCGGCGCTGGTCATCGGCACCTTTCGCGACGACGAGCTCGATGCCGCACACCCGCTGCGGGCAACGCTCGGGTTGCTGGCCGGGGCGCCCCGGGTCGAGCGCATGCAGCTCGACCGGCTGTCTCGAGACGCGGTACGTGCGCTGGCCCGTACGCGCGAACAGGACACCGACGCCCTGTTTTCCACCACGGGCGGCAACCCGTTCTTCGTCACCGAGTTGCTGGCCGGGCCGAGCGGAGACGTTCCCGCGACCGTGCGCGATGCGGTGCTCCTGCGAGCCTCGCCGCTCGACGGGCAGGCGCGAGCGCTCCTCGACGTGACTGCCGTCGTGCCGTCCGAGACCGAGCTGTGGCTGCTCGAGCGCGTGTCGAACGGCGGTCTGGCGGGGCTCGGGCAATGCCTGGCGGCGGGGATGATCGAGCCGCACGGACAGGCGGTTCGCTTCCGCCACGAGCTCGCGCGGCTCGCGCTCGAGCGGGAGCTCGGCGTCGCCGACGCACTCGAGCTGCACCGCCGGGTACTGCGTGCACTGGAGGAGGCGGGCGCCGAACCGGCCCGCCTGGTCCACCATGCCGAGCGCGCCGGAGACGAGCAGGCGCTGCTGCGACACGCGGTGGCCGCCGCCGAGCGCTCGGCCGCGCTCGGAGCCCATCGCGAGGCGGCGGCGCACTACACGCGGGCCATCGCGGTGGCGGGCGGCCGCCCCCCGGTCGCGCAGGCCGAGCTCCTCGGGCGAGGCGCCTTCGAGCTGTACCTGACCGACCGCCTCGGAGAGGCGATCGACCTCCAACGCCAGTCACTGGCGCTCCTGCGGGACGGCGAGGATCGAGTCAAGGAGGGCGATGCGATGCGCCTGCTCTCGCGCTACCTGTGGTTCGGCGGCCATGGCGACGAGTCGGCGGCGGTCGCGCAGGCAGCCGTCGTGGTCCTCGAAGCGTGTCCGGTCGAAGGCCCCGAGCTGGCCCGGGCCTACAGCACGATCTCACAGCTGCGCATGCTGGCGGGCGACTCGCCTGCGGCGCTCGTTTGGGGCGAGCGAGCTCTCCTGCTCGCCGAGAAGGTCGGGGTGCCCGACGTCGCCGTGCATGCCCTCAGCAACATCGGCTCGGCCGAGGTGCTGGCCGGGCGGGAGCGGGTGGGCCGGGCCAAGCTCGAGGACAGCCTGCGCCGGGCGCGGGCGGCGGGGCTCGACGACGACGTCGGCCGTGCGTACGCAAACCTCGCTTCCACGCCGACCTGGCGCCGTCAGCTCGCCCTGGCCGACCGGTACCTGGCCGAGGGGATCGCGTACTGCGACGAGCACGATCTGCCCTCCTACGGGACCTATCTGCGTGCATGGCGCGCTCGTCAGCAGCTCGACAGTGGGCGCTGGATCGCCGCGGCCGAGGCGATCGACGAGGTGCTCGGCCAGCCCGAGGCCTCGCCGCCCACCCGGATCGTCGTCCTCACGGCCCAGGGGCTGCTGGCCCATCGCCGGGGCGAGCACGGCCGCGCCCGCCGGCTCCTCGACGAGGCCTTCGGGCTGGCGCGGTCCACCCGCGAGCTCCAGCGCCTCGGCCCGGTTGCCGCGGCGCGTGCCGAAGGGGCATGGCTTCAGCGCTCGCTGTCCGAAGTCGACGGGGCGAGCGCGGACGCCGTGGCGCTTGCCGCCGAGCGTGGCGACCCCTGGACGCTGGGTGAGCTGACGCTGTGGCGCCGTCGCGCCGGTCTTGAGTCACCCGCCGGCCCCGTGGTCGCGCCGTTCGAGGCCGAACTGGCGGGCGACTGCACGCGAGCGGCCATGCTGTGGACCGACCTGGGCTGTCCCTATGACGCGGCGCTGGCGCTGGCGCAGTCCGATCGCGAGCCCGAGCTGCGCCGTGCGCTGGAGGAACTGCGCCGGCTGGGCGCCGAGCCCGCCGCCCGGATCGTTGCGCGTCGCCTGCGGTCGATGGGCGCGCTCGACATCCCGCGCGGCCACAACCGCGCCACCGCGTCCAACCCGGCCTCGCTCACCGACCGAGAAGCTCGAGGTGCTGGCCTTGCTGGCCGAGGGCCTGCGCAACGCCGATATCGCCGAGCGCCTGGTGGTCTCATCGCGCACTGTCGAGCATCACGTCTCGGCCATCCTGGCCAAGCTGGGCGCCCGCACCCGGGCAGAGGCGGGGGCGGCTGCCGTGCGCCTTGGGCTGGCCCACTACCGGTAGCCCTCCAAACATGGGTGATTCGCCCCATGTGCGCGGGGCCGTTTAGGCTCATCGTTGTCGTCATGAGTTCTTCGAGACGAGAGGAGCAGTCGATGGCAGACGGAAAGGTCGTGATCAACCTGGCCACCG
Organism: uncultured Solirubrobacterales bacterium; assembly: GCA_963841535.1. Classification (GTDB taxonomy): domain Bacteria; phylum Actinomycetota; class Thermoleophilia; order Solirubrobacterales; family Solirubrobacteraceae; genus Palsa-465. The sequence goes on from CAWJDF010000011.1 coordinate 339,546, forward strand.
GACTCGAGGACCCCGAGCGGGTCACGGTCGCGTTCCTGGTCGGCGGCGCGGCCGCCCAGTCGGGCCGGCCGGTCACGATGTTCCTGACCAAGGAGGCAGTGCGCCTCGCCATGGCGGAATTCGCTCACGGAGTCGCCTGCGACGGGTGCCCGTCGGTGGAGACCCTGCTCGAGCAGTACGCGGCGGCGGGCGGCCGCATGCTCGTCTGCCCGATCTGCTTCAACGCCCGCAAGCTGAGCCAGGACAGCCTGATCGAGTGCGCCCAGATCGGCGGCGCCACGCCGCTGTGGGAGTGGATCGACGAGCACGCCACCGTTTTCAGCTACTGAGGAGGTACGCTGATCTCGTGAGTCCCGCGCGCTACTACGAGGTCGTCGAGGATCGAGCCGGGCCAGCCGCGCCACCGCTGGCCGTGCGGCTGGCCGTCTCGTGGCTCACCAACGCCCTCGTGCTGGCGATCGTGGCCGGGCTGCTCTCGGGCGTGACGGTCAAGAACTTCGGCTCGCTGCTCGCCGCCGCGGCCGTGTTCGGCGTGCTCAACACCTTGCTCAAGCCGCTCCTGCGCTTCGTCACCCTGCCGCTGGCCCTCCTCACCCTCGGCATCGCCTGGTTCTTCGTCTCGATGCTGATGTTGGACATCACCGATGCGATCGTGGGCGGCTTTCAGATTCACGGCTTCTGGACCCTGGTGGCGGCGACGCTGATCGTGTGGCTGGTCAACCTGGCGCTCGACTTCACGCCCGGTCCATGGCAGGTGGCCGGGAAGCGGGGGCGGCGGAACCTCCGGCGCGGTCGTCCGTAGCCACCCATCTCTCGGCTACTGGACGGAGGCCGCCCGGAGCGGAGTCCTTCAGCCGGTCGCTGCCGTCCGCTTCGGCAGCGCCCGCGCGTGGCGGGTCATCCCGGACCAGGGATCCCCGTCGCTCAGCCGTGCCTGCACGTTCTTGATCGTCCAGCGGTCGGGTTTGAGGGAGCGCTCGGACAGCTCCTCCCAATGCAGCGGCACGGCCACCGGCGCCTCGGGCCGGGGCCGCACCGCGTAGGGCCCGACCGCGTGCTGGGCGTACGCGATCCGGTTGACGTCGACGTAGATCCGCTTGCCCCGGTCGGCCTTGCGCCACTCGAGCGTGAGGTGGCGCGGATCGTCGGCCACCATCGCCTCGGCCAGCGCGCGGGCGAAGCCGTGCACGTCGGGGAACCCCGGCCCGCGCCGTAGCGGACACACCACGTGGATGCCCCGCGAGCCGGTGGTCATGGCATACGGGGTCAGGCCGAAGTCGCGCAGCCGGTCGCCGGCGGCGCGGGCGGCCGCGCGCACCTCGGAGAAGCCGCCGCCGGACGGATCGAAGTCGAGCGTGAGGCGATCGGGTTGGTGGGGCTTGTCGGCGCGGGATAGCCAGGTGTGCACGGTGACCACGTTCTGTCCGGCCAGGTACACGAGCGTGGCGGCGTCCTGGGCGAGCACGTGGGTGATCGTCCCGCCCTTCTTGGGCACGGTGACGCGCTTTACCCACTCCGGGAAGTAACGCGGCACCGACTTCATGAAGAACCCGTCGGCCTCGATTCCCTCCGGGTAGGCCTGGAGCGCCAACGGGCGGTCGCGCACGTAGGGGAGCATGAGCGGCGCCACGCTCTCGTAGTGGCGGGCCAGGTCGAGCTTGGTCAGCTTCGCCTCCGGGAACACGAGGCGGTCGGCGTGCGTGATGCGGACCTGCCGGCGTCCGATCGTAAGCTCTTCAGTCATCCCTCGCGGACCACCGCGGCGGCCGCCTTGTCGTCTCTCAGGCCGAGGAATCGGGGGTGGCGAAGGCGCCCGTCGCGGGTCCACTCGGTGAAGCCGATTTGAGCCACGAGCTGAGGCTCGACCCAGGTGACCCCGCGTTCCTTGATCGTATGGGCGTCCGTGAAGGGCGGTGTATCGCGCTTGCCGGAGCGCAACTGCCCACCCAGTTCGTGGAGCGTCTCGGTGTCGAACCCGGTACCGACCTTTCCCGCGTACTCGAGCCGGCCGTCACGGTAGTAGCCGAGGAGCAGCGCGCCGAACTCCACGCGCGAGCCCCGCGGTTCGGTGTAGCCGCCGATCACGAGCTCCTGCCCGTGCTCGCACTTGAACTTGAGCCAGTCCTTTGATCGCGTCGTGACGTATGGGCTTTCCGCGCGCTTGGCGATCAGCCCCTCCCAGCCCTTGCGGCAAGCCTCTTTGAACAGCGCCTCCCCTTCGCCGTTGCGGTATTGGGTCCAGCGCACGGGTCCGTGGAACTGGAGCGCGCTCTTGAGCAGCCGCTTGCGACTGCGCAACGGAAGCGGACGGACGTCGTGACCTTCCAGCCACAGCACGTCGAACACGTACATGAACACCGGCACGTAGTGCTGGTGGCGCTGGGCCAACCGCGCAAAGCTTGTCTGCGACCCCTCGAACGCCACCACCTCCCCGTCGATCGCGAACCGCTCGCATCGTTCGGCCGACAGGGCCTCGACCAGCTCGGGATAGCGTTCGTTCTGCGGCAGGTCGTTGCGCGATAGTAGGTTCAGGTCCTTGCCCGATCGGATCGCGATGCAGCGGATCCCATCGAGCTTGCGTTCGTAGACCCAGTTCGGGTCGGAGAATCGCTCATCGGTCAGCACCGCTTTCATCGCGCCGGCGGTGCGCGGTGGCGGCGCCGGCTTGACCAGCTCGCGCTCATCGGCTGTGAGCCTTGCCAGGGGATCCTCGGCGACCATCCCCCGGCAACTCTATAAACGAGGCACCGATGCCGATCTCCGCCCTCCTGCTCGCCCTCGCGGCGGCCGTCGTCCACGCCACCTGGAACCTGCTGCTGTCCGGCACCGAGGACACTCACAGCGCCAGCGCGGTGGCTCTCGTGGTGGGAACGCTGGTCTTCCTGCCGGTGGCGCTGATCAGCTGGCGGTTCGATTCGGGGGCGGTGCCCTACGTTGCCGCATCGAGTGCGCTCGAGCTCATCTACCTGGTCCTGCTCGCGACGGCGTATTCGGTGGCCGCCATGGGGTTCGTCTATCCGATCGCGCGGGGATCCGCGCCCGTGCTCGTGCTGGCCGCCGGTGCGGTCGTGTCCGGCACCCGGGTCTCGCTGCTGGCGGGATTAGGGGTCCTTCTGGTGGCGGCGGGCATCCTGCTGGTCCGGGGCTTGGGCCGCTCGGGGCGCCCCCGCGACCTCGCGCTCGCGCTCTCGGTCGGTGTGTGCATCGCGGGCTACACGCTCGTCGACAAGCACGGGATCGTTCATGCCGGCCCGATCGCGTACCTGGAGGTGGTGTTCGGCCTGACCGCGATCGTGTACGTGCTGGCGGTGTTGCGAGTCCGCGGCGGCCCCGCCCTGCGCGCCGCGGTCACCTGGAAGACCGTGCTCGCGGGCGTCGGCTTCTTCGGTGCGTACGCGCTCACGCTGGCCGCGCTGCGGCTGGCGCCGGCCGCCTCGGTGGCGGCCGTACGGGAGTCGAGCGTCGTGATGGCCGCGGCTGCCTTGGCCATCAGCGGGCGCGAGGAGCTCGGGCCGAGCCGTTTTGTGGGCGCGGTGGCGGTGGTGGCGGGGATCGCGCTGATCTCTGTGGGCTGACCTGTGCAAGTCTTCCGGGTGATGGGTGTCAGCGGTCTGCGGGTGGCATCTCTTCGGCGGCGCACTGCGGCCAAGTCGATCGACTTCGTCGTGTGGGCGCCGATGGTTGCTGGGTACGTCGCGCTCTATGTCGCCTATACGAGCCGGCGGGACACGGAGGCCGGCCCGCCACGCCTACCTGGTCCATCTCGCCGCTGGCAGGTCCTGTGCTCGCTCGTGGGAAATGCGGCCGCCGTGCGGTGGCGCAACTCGCGGGGCGTCGTCGGGCTACGAGGTTTGACCAGCCGATTGCAGCCCCGGGGCACCGACGGGACCGGGGCGCAGACCTACGGGCGTGCTGTGCTCGTCCTGGCCGTGCTGCAGGGCTCCGCCCTCTGGCCGCCGCTTCATCAGAATCTCCCCGACCGGCTGGCCGGAATCCTGGTCGTCGAGGACTGACCCGGTCGACGTGCTCGAGATCTCGGACCTCCACCGGGAGTTTGGTGATCTGGTCGCGCTCGAGGACGCCAGCCTCGTGGTCGAGGCGGGAGAGATCGTCGGGCTGGTGGGGCGCAACGGCGCCGGCAAGACGACCCTGATGCGGTCGGTCATGGGCATCATCGACCCGGACCGCGGCACGATCACCTGGAACGGCCATCCGATCGGTGGTGCCGATCGTCTGGGCTTCGGCTACATGCCCGAGGAGCGCGGGCTCTACGCCCAGATGCGCCTGCTCGCCCAGGTCGACTACTTCGCCCGCCTGCACGGACTCGATGCGCCGGCGGCGGACCGCGCGGCGCGATTCTGGCTCGACGCTCTGGGCCTGGGTGAGCGACTCGACGAGAAGCTGATCGCCCTCTCGCACGGCAACCAGCAGCGCGTGCAGCTGGCGGTGGCCCTCGTGCACGACCCCGGTCTGCTGATCCTCGACGAGCCGTTCGCCGGTCTGGACCCCGAGGCGGTCGAGTCGCTGTCCGAGACCCTGCTCGCCCAGGCCGAGAAGGGCAAGGCGGTCCTGTTCTCGAGCCACCAGCTCGAGCTGGTCGAGCGCGTGTGCCACCGGATCGTGGTCCTGGAGCGAGGACACGTACTCGCCGCCGGCAGCCTGGCCGAGCTGCGCCGGCGCCTTCCCGCTCAGCTACGGGTGAAGGTCGCCGGTCCGCCCGATTGGATCCACCGACTGGCGGGCGTCGAAGTGGTGCGCGAGGACGAGCTCGGCGTGCTGGTGGCCATCAAGCCGGGCGCCGACACCCAGGCGATTCTCAGGGCGGCCGTAGCCGCGGGACCGGTCGAGCATTTCGGCTTCGAGTCGAGTGGATTGATCGACCTCTACCGGCATCTGCTCTCGCCATGAGCCGCCGGGATGTCATCCGCCTGGTGGCCGGCCGGGAGATCGCCGAGCGCCTGCAGAGCCGCGTGGTTTGGATCACCACAGTGATCATGACCGTTGCCGTGGTGGCCGCCGTGGTCGTGCCCGGACTAATCCACAGCTCCTCCAAGCGGACCCGTGTGGGCCTGGTCGGCGCGTCGGCCCAGGCGCTCGGTCCCTCGCTCACCGAGACGGCGCGAGCCGTGAGGGTCAAGGTCAGGATCGAGGCTGTCCGCGACGAGGCGTCGGCGCGCGCCGAGGTCAAGCGAGGGAGGCTCGACGTGGCGCTGATCGTCAGCTCGCGCGGCGCGACCGCGGTCGTGCCCCACGCGCTTTCCCCGGAGACTCGCGTGCTGCTGTCCGCGACGCTGACCGTGGCGCACCAGCGGGCGGTGCTAGCGGCGGCCGGCTTGTCGCCCGCCACCATCCATGCGGCGCTCGCTCCGGTGCCGCTCGGCACGGTTGCCATCGCGCCGCCGCCCTCCCACCAGGCGGCCCGTTCGGTCGCCGCAATCGCGGCGGCCTTGTTTCTCTATCTGGTGCTCGTCATCTACGGGAACGCCGTCGCCACCGGCGTCGCGCAGGAGAAGACCTCTCGCACGGCTGAGGTGCTCATCTCGACCGTGCGCCCGGAGCAGTTGCTCGTCGGCAAGGTGACCGGGATCGGCGCGGTGGGACTCGGCCAGCTCGCCATTCCGGTGATCGCCGCGCTGATCGCCAACGCGATCCAACAGAGCGCCAAGATCCCGTCCGACGTCTGGTTCCTGCTCCCTGCCAGCCTGCTCTTCTTCGCACTCGGCTTCGCGTTCTATGCGTTTGCCTTCGCGGCCGCCGGCGCCACGGTGGCCCGCCAGGAGGAGGTTCAGATAGCCACCGTCCCGCTGTCGATTCCGCTCCTCGCGGGCTACCTGCTCGCGTCCGTCCTCGCCGGCGACCCGCACTCGCCCGCGATCCGCGTCCTGTCGTTCATCCCGCCGCTCACGCCGTCTCTGATGCCCGCCCGGATCGCCGTCGGCACCGCCCCCTGGTGGGAGGTGATCCTCGCCGTGCTGATCATGCTGGCGGCGATCTACGGCATGGTCAGGCTCGCCACTCGTGTCTACAAGGCGACGCTGGTCCGCAGCGGCCCCCGGCTCAGCTGGCGCGAGGCGCTCAGCGTCCGCCCTGAGTAGCCACGGCCGCGCCGACTCAGCGCATCAGCCGTACCGCGTGGTGCGCCGACGGCGTAGCCGTAGCCGGCACCAGATGAACGATGATCACAGCGGCAAGTGCGATCGCCATGATCCACATCAGCCCCCTGAACATCGAGCTGACCGACGACCAGTTCACGAATAGAAGTGGGTGCATCTCTTCCTTTCATCCCCGCCGGCGCGGTGGCGCCGTCCGACGAGGTCCATCACCTTGCGAGCCTTGTTTCCTGAGTCCCTACCCGCTTCACGCGGGACCGACTCAGCGCAACCGTCCGGTTGCGCGACAGCCGCGCCGTGCCCCCTCTCGTCTCCCTTCACCGCCGAGACGCTCCGGCCGAGGCTCATACAATGACCTCGCCACCCGCCCCCATGGTCTAGCGGTTAGGACGCCTGCCTTTCACGCAGGAGATCGCCGGTTCGAATCCGGCTGGGGGTATTAGCGATTTGCAGGGAAAAGGATGCGGCCGACCTCACCCGTCACTCGGACCGTCCGAACAATCTCCGAACATCGTCGCCACGGCGCGCCGCCGCGATCGCGTCCTCGGCGCTGATCCGCGGTGCCTCGTCGAGCTCCTCGATCACGTGGCCGTAGGTGCGCATACACACAGCGGCCGAGTGCCCGAGCTGACGGCTGACGTAGATCACCGACCGCCCCTCGTGAAACAGCAGCGAGGCGAACGAGTGCCGCAGGTCGTACGGGCGCTGATACGCGAGTCCCACGCGCTCGAGCGCCGGCATCCAGACATGGTTGATCCACTGCTCGTAGCCGGGCTCGGTCCACTCGCCGCTCCCGCCCTTCGCCACCTTCTCGGCACGGATAACCGGCGCGTCGTCGTCCGGTCGCCCGGACAGTAGTCGCCACTCGCGGAGATCGTGAGCCAGCGGCGCCAGCAGCCGCACCGAGCGCGGCTGGGCCCGGTGGCGGCGCGTCTTGGGCGCGTGCACTGTGAGCGTCCGCTCGCCGACGTGGGCCCAGCGCAGCACCCGGAGCTCCTGCGGGCGCAGCCCGGCGTAGGCCAGTAGATGCACCACCATCGCGTCGCGCGCGCGCAGGACGGAGCAGATCGCCTCGACCGTGACCGGCGCGAGCGGTCGGACCTCCTCGGTCCGCGCGGGCGCGGCCTTGCGCACGAGCCGCTGCGGGTTGGTCGAGGATGCGCCCGGCCTCGAGCGCGCGTTGCAGGATGCCGCCGAGCAGGGTGAGGGCCTTGCGCGTCGACTCCACGGGCGCGCCGGCGGCGAGCCGGTCGGCCTGCCAGCGGCCGATGACCTCAGGCGTGAGCTGGCGCAGCTGGTAGCGGCCGAGCCAGGGCGAGACGTGGTTGTCATAGAGGCCGGCGTAGAGCTCTCGCGTCTTGGGCTCGAGCGCGGCGGCGTAGATCGGCGCCCAGGTGTGCTCGACGTACTCATCGAGCGTCTCGACGCCGCCGTCGAGGCGCTCGAGCATCCCGGTCTGCTTGGCGTCCTTGACCTGGAGGTCGAACCGCTCCGCGTCCCGTTTGCGGCGGAACGACCTCGAGCGCATATGGCCGGCTTCACGCCAGCGCACGTCGTACCCACCGACACGGTTTCGGTGGACGCTCATCGCGGCACCGCTTGTGTAGCGTCACGGTCGCTCATTTTGGAGCGGAGCCTCCTGTGGGCCGTGGTCCGAGCGCGTCGCTGGCGCCGCTCGGCCGCGTTTCGTTCCACGCATGACTCTACCCGGACGTCATGAGCCGCTCAGGGCCCGGCGCATCGGACCGCGTGCGCGCCGGCGATCCCGGTGGACAGACGGGCGCGTGGACCGCGGCGTAGGGACCTGTGTGGGCGTTGCCCAGGCTTCCACCGCGGCGGCGGTGATCAGATAGCCGCGGCCGCGCTTGACGGCCTTCAGCTCCCCGCGCGTGATCGCGTCGCGCACGGATCGCTCCGATCGGCCGATCTCCTCGGCGAGCGACCGGACGGTGAACGCCGGCGCGGGCGCGGCGCGCTGCTGATTGGAGTCGATCTCGAGCAACTTCCGTAGCTGCTCTACCGCCACCGGATCGGACGCGAACTCTGCGACGAGTGCCCGAACTAGGCCGCTCATGGCAGTCGGCTCCCTTCGGGTCGGGCAGCTCGTCTCCGGCGCAGAGGGCGAGCATGCCGGGCCGCGGGCGGGCTGGGGGCTTGCGAGCGCTCGCTCACGGCGACCTTCGCGTGCGCTGCCGTCCGGAACCCCTCAAGTCAGACGTCGCGTCCGCTGGAAGGGCACATCTCGCGGTGGCCGCCCAGCCGGGCGGGACCCGCGTTCCGAGGCAGTGGGAGTAGGGGTCTGCGAGCTGGTCGAGGTCGCACACCGGCTCAACCGCGTGCAATTCACCGCCGCGGATCGCGCGAAGGATCGCGTTGAACGAGAAGCCGGAGCGTTTCGCGACCTCCTGTGCCGTCAACACGTCTCGACGGGCGTTGCTGACGATCCGATCACCGCCGTCGACCGGTCGGACTCGTGTCGCGACGTCCCGAGCTTCTGGGCGAGTCGCTTCTGGAGCATCGAGTGCAGCAGGTGCCTTGGCAGCAGCGCGGCGGTGAACGAGGTCGGTGATAGCAACGCGTGGAGTTGCTCGTCGCTCCAGGTCGAGCTCCGGGCGGCAAGCACAACCTCGACGAGGATCTGCTCGCACCATTCACGCACCTGGGCTTCAATGACGCCGCGGGCGCCGGGTATGCCCCTATAGCGATCCTGCCAGCGGGTGATCAGGTCGGTGATCGCCCTGAAGTCCGCGTTGATCGTGAGCTCGTGCCGGCCGGGGTGATAGCGGGCGGCCTCGTCCTCGAGGTCCCGTGGAGCCCTGGAGCCATCGCGTGCGGAGATCCAGGCGACGTCGGGCAGGCTGACGATCCGATGCGGGGACGCCTCATCGTGAGCGTCCTCGATCGGCCGGTTGGGAGGGGGCTCCTCGTGCGCGTGCTCACGGCCGGGTGGTCCGCCTGCTCCGTCCGGGCACGGCTGTCCGGTAGGCGGTCGAGGCCGCGCGGGCGTGTCGGTCGGGTCGTCGCCCGCGGCCTTCGTCGAGTGCGTGGCCGTCTGTCTCGGTGGTGGTGTCGGGCGGTAGCTGCTCAGTTGGTATAGCGGCAGGATCGCGTTGACGCGATTGCGGATCGCTTCTCGGCGGGGCACCATGTCGGTGCTGGCGGCGCGTTCCTGGAGCTGGCGGATCTCGGCAGGCATGGAGGCGGTGAACTCCTCGCCCCAGCGGGCCCACGGGAGTGGCTCGTGGTCCAGGAGCAGCAGGGTGCGGGTGGTGTTGCATTGCAGACGCCTGACGACCTCGACCTGGGGCTGAAGGTGGAGCACGACGCGCTCGTAGCCGAAGCGGATGCCGAAGTCCTGAAGGCGCCCGTACCCACCCCGGGTCTGCGGCAGGATGTCGTACAGCTCGTCGCCGTGCACCGCGGCGACGTGACCGGTCGAGCCCCAGATCGTCGCTTCCCGGCGGCGGGCTCGATGATCATCATCGAGCACCCACCAGTAAGCGAGCGCGTCGCCCAGCTCTACGGCACCTGCGGCGATCGAGTGTCGCTCGAGGTGGTGTTGCTCGCCGTGGACGTGCTGCAGCTGTCCGGGCTCGTCGCGGTCGCGTTGCTCGCGGACGAGCACCTCGACCTCGGTGGGGAGGCGCAGGAAGCGGGCGTTGAGGTAGCGGGTGATCCAGTGCCGGCGGGTGTCGGTGACGCTGGCCGGCGCCTGGGTGGTGTCGTGGCGCTCGTGCTGGCCGAGCAGCACCACCTGGGTGCCGTGATCCTGGCCGCGCAGCAGCCAGGGCTTGTCCTGCTCGTCGAGTGGTCGCCAGAAGTCGGTGTGGCCGTTCTCCCAGCGCTGGGGTTCGAGTCCCCAACGGCCGTCGGGGTGTCGCTTGAAGCACACCAGCGAGCCCTGCCCCTGGTGCCAGGAGCGGTATTCGAGTCCGTGCGGGTTCCGGGAGCCCGCGGCGACCTTCGCGCCGACCCCGAAGTTGGCGGTGTGGGATTGCTCGCGGCTGCTGGCGGCGAGCTGGTTGATGTAGCGCCCAAGCTGGTCGGGGCGCATGCCGGTGCCGGTGTCTGTCACCGTCAGCTTGCGCACCTTGCCGGCGGAGGCCTCTAGGCGCTGCCAGTCCAGGTCCCAGGCCACGCGGCCGCTGGCGGGACGGGGCTGCGCGGCGATTGCGTCGAGCCCGTTGACGGTGAGCTCACGCAGGAACTGGAGATCGCCGCATTCGCTGCCTAGGCGTTCGAGCAGGAAGGTGGGGTTTGCTACTGCGAGGTCCTGCCAGCCGTCATCGCGTTCGGGTGGTTCGTCGTGGTTGGCGAGGTGCTCGGCCATCCTTGCCGGCCAGGTACCGGGCCGGGCCGCGCAGGCCCCCCTCTCGTTTCGGTTCAGTCGTCAGGGAAGGCGTCGGATCGCGCCGCCGCCCAGGTGCCGTACAGGTCGATGACCGTGGAGGGCGCCGGCCAATCTCGGTCCCGCCAGCGTTTGGACGCCTCGCCACCGCGCCGTCGCGCGTGAGTGCGAGACCAGTCCGTCGACGACGGCGGACTCCCGTACAGCGCTTGCCAGGTGCGCATCGCGTCGCGCACCCACTCGCGGGTCCGGGTTGGCGCGATCGCGCCGGGATGGCAGCGTTTGCAGTACTGGTACGCGTCGCCCTTACCGCCTCGGGCCGCGGTCGGCGCGCCGCAGCCGCGGCAGACGCCCTGGTAGCGGGCCTTGACCGCACGCGCCTTCTCGCCGGTCGGGTCGTAGAGGTACGCCTTGACGGTGGCTTCGGCCCGTCCGAGCCGGCGCGCGATCTCGGCGATCGAGAGCCCCTCCTCGTCGCGGTAGTGGCGCGCGAGCGCAGCAGCCTTGTGCCGTTCACGCACACGATCACCCGCGGGCATCGCCGGCGACGATAGCGGTTGCAGTCGACTGCTACCGAACGTGCTGGATAGTCACCGGTGGTACTCCGAGACGATGCTCGGCCACCGCGGTTAGATCCAAGGCGGAGCATGGTCGCTTTCCGCGGATCCGGAAGTCGCGTTGCGTCTCGATTCACGATTGAGCGCTTCCGGCTGTCGGCGCCAGAGCAGGCACGAGATCGGTGTTGACTCTGGCTACTTGCTTCACGGAGGCAGACCAGGCGCAGAGCCTGCCAGTGGTGAGGAGGGCGCTTGGTGGGCGTTGGCTTCGCGGGTTCTCCGTTCGCGCCATCGGCCGGCTACGCGGCTGTGAACGGCCGCGCGGCGGCCTGACGTTGCCACGTTTGGGCGCCAGTTTGGAGTGCGTCCCACGGTGACCCGAGGGGGGGTGTAGGAGAGGTCGAGGTCGGAGATGGATTCGACGGTCATCTGGTTGAAGATGCCCGGTGACGACCAGATGCGACACCCAGACCTCGCCGTCTGTCGGTAACAGGCGGGCTCAAGCACGCCCAAGCGCACGAGCTCGGGCGCTGATGTTCGATGGGCTGACCAACCCTCCGGCTAACACCCCTGCACGGCTACCATGCCCGCCACACGGCATTGACGGGAGCGGCGCTATGCAGCTTGAACTGGCACGCCAACTGATCACCGACGCACGCGCCTCCGGAGCAAGACGAGCCCTGAAGCCGCTGTCGATCGTCGTGCTCGACGCCGGGGGGCAGGTCCGAGCCTTCGAGCGCGAGGACGGCGCCTCCAACGCCCGCTTCGAGATCGCCTTCGGCAAAGCCAACGGCGCGCTCGCGCTCGGAATGGGCTCGCGCGGACTGATGGCGCGAGCCGAACAGCAGCCGTACTTCGTCGACGCCGTAGCGGGCGCCATCGGCGGTGCGTTGGTGCCTGTCCCAGGCGGTGTCCTCGTACAGTCGGCCGACGGTGAGGTGCTCGGCGCAATCGGCATCACCGGCGACACCTCAGATAACGACGAGGCAGCGGCGATCGATGCGATCGAAGCGGCAGGCCTGGTGGCAGTCAGCGACTGACCGTCGAGGCGGGTTCGGAAATGGATGGCCTCGGATGGCGATGGCGCGGTCCTTCACACCCGCCTGATCCGAGGAAGCAAAAGCCGCGAGCCGGTGACCGACAACCCGCTACACGCCAAGCTCCTCGGCGGCCATCGTGGTGCCCTCGACCCGAGCCCGGATCTTTGCGACCGCGGTCTCGCGTGGCGTCGAGGTGTCGTCGCCGAACGGCGCGAAGCCACAGTCATCGGTCGACCCCAGCCGGTCGACGGGGATGTATTCCGCGGCCTGCAACACGCTGTCTCGAACCTCCTCGGCGGTTTCGACCAGCGGGTTGATCGGGTCGATGACGCCGATGAAGATCCGCTGCTCGGTTTGGGCGTGGTCGCGGATCACTTCGAGCACGCTGCGCGGGTCCTGCTCGCTGGCGAGCTGGATGTAAAAGGTGCTCGCCTTCAATTGCAGGAGGCTGGGCAGCAGTTCGCGGTAGGGGACGTCGGCGCTGTGGGTCGAGTCCTGATCGCCGCCTGGGCAGGTGTGGATGCCGATGCGCTCGCGCTCTGATTCGCTGAAGCGCTCGAGCACGCGGTTGTTCAGGTCGATGAACTGCTGAAGCAGCTGCTTGCTCGGGTCGAGCTTGACCGACAGGCGTCCCTCGGTGAAGTCGAGCTGCACCTTGTAGGCGCCGCGGTCGAGGCAGCCGCGGATGTCGGCGTCGGCCTCGTTCACGAGGTCCTCGATGAACTGCTCGCGCGGGTAGCCGTCGATGCCGTCTTGGGGATAGATGAGGCTGAGCGCGGAGGGGGCGATCACCGCCTGCTTGACCGGCACGTGGGCGATCACCAGCGCGCGCTGGAGGTAGGTGTCGGCGTGGGTGGCGTAGCGGAACGGGCCGGCGGTGAGCCGCGGGAGCTGGCGGGTGTGGCCGTCCTCGAACGGGATCACGGCACCGTCGGGGGCCAGGTTCTCGAGCCCGACGAGAGGGTAGGTGGCGAAGCTCGGCTTGGTCTGTTCGCCGTCCGTGATCACCGGCGAGCCGGTCGCCTCGAGTTGCTCGATCGTGTCTCGCAGCGCCTGCTCGTAGAGACGGTCGAGCTCGTCCGGCGTGCCGCCCGCGCGTACGGCGTCGATCAGCTCGCGCGGTCGCGGGATGCTGCCGATCGGCTCGGTGGGAAGTGACATCTCTCCTCCATTGGGGGTCTGCCGGTTGCTGGGGACCTGTGGCGGGATCTTGAGCCGGACTCGGCTCGGATCGATTCTCGTGACTGTCTCCGGGCGAGGTATGCGACCGTCGGGCGCACCACCACGAGGCCGAGCGACATCGCTGATGCCCCAGTCGTTAGCGCGGCTCCGGCGCGCCGGGAGAACGGCGCGGCGGCGAGGCCGCCGAGCAGCGCGGGCGCGAGCTGGCGGCTGCTTCCGAGCGAGTCGACCACCGATCGCCGCCCGGTCCGGAAGTAGATCCCGGTGGCGTAGGCGGCCGGAGCGGCGCTTCTGATAACGGCCAGCCGCGCGACGCCGCGTGGTAGCCAGCCCGCCCGCGCCGCGCCGCGTGCCGCCGCGGCGGTTACGAGCGCGTCGGCGAGGGTGTCGAGATCGCGTCCAAACCGGGTCGTGCCGGCCCGCCGCGCGAGCGTCCCGTCGAGCGCATCGGTCCCCGCGGCGGAGGCGATCAGCACGGCGAAGGCCGGACCGGATCGTCGCTCGCGGTTGCCCTGCGAGGCCAGGAGCGGAACCAACCACAAACGCAGCAGCGTCAGCGCATCGGCGGCGCTCAGCCGCTCGCGTCGCTCGCCGTCCGAGCCCTCGACCATGCCGAGGTGCCAGTCGAGCATCGCGCAGACCGACAGCCACCAGAGCAGGAAGCTCCGGTGCCGAGGCGCTGGGACTCGGGCCTTGCGCGCGCAGGTCCGGATCGCTAGGTCGGCCGAGACGCCGACGACCGACCATGTGCGAGCTTGGCGGGCGAGCTGCGGTCGCGCTCGTCGATTCTCCGCGGCGCGCCGGAAGGAAGCGCCGAGGAAGCGAGCCCACGCCATGGGGACGAATCGGTCGGACCGCAGCGCGTCGAGCTGCTCGGCCGCCCACTGCTCGCCGTCGGTCATCGCAGGCGCTCGAGCAGCCGCAGCGCCGCCAGGGCCGGGCGCGTGAGCGCGCGAACCCGCGGGCTCGCGTATCGGGCTTCGAGGTACTGGTCGGCGGCGCGCGCGGGTCCCTCGGCCAGGGTCGGGTAGGCATGTACGGTCCGGTACACCGCGTCGATCTTCTCGCCGCCGGCAACCCGGGCGGTCAGCTCGGCGATCGCCTCTCCGCCGCCGGGCGCGGCGACGGTGGCGCCGACCAGCCGGCCATGCGGGTCGCCGATGAGCTTCGCGAAGCCGTCCGGCTCGCCGGCGGTGATCGCCCGGTCGAGCTTCCGCGTAGTCGAACTCGGCCAGCTTGACCCGCTCGCCCCAGCGCTCTTGGGCCTGAGCCTCGGTTAGGCCAACGCGGCCGACTTCGGGGTCGGTGAAGGTCACCCACGGGATGGTCCCGGAGACTTTGCCTCGGGCTTTGAACAGCGCGTTCGGGGTGGCGACGCGAGCGTGGTGGGCGGCGACGTGCGTGAAGGGCAGCAGGCCGGTGACGTCGCCGACGGCGAAGATGCCGCGGGCGCTCGTGCGCAGGTGGCGGTCTACCGTAATCGCGCCGTTACCGTCGACCTCGACCCCGACGGTGTCGAGCCCGAGGCCATCGCTGCGGGGCGCGCGCCCGGCAGCGATGATGATCGCGTCAAACGCGATGCCTTCATCGGAGCCCTCAATGGCGAGCTCGTGATCGCCGCCCGCCTGCCGCACCGCGCTGGCGCGCTTGCCAACCAGGACGTCGATCGCGTCGTCACGGAGGTGCGATGCGATCAGTTCGCTGGCTCGTGGCTCCTCCTTGAGGAGCAGCCGCTCGGCCATCTCGACGACGGTCACGCACGATCCGAGCCGCGCGAACGCCTGGGCGAGTTCGCAGCCGACCGGCCCACCGCCCAAAACGACGAGGCGCCGGGGCAGCTCGCGGAGGTCCCAGAGGGTCTCCGTCGTAAGCGGGCGAGCGTCGTGGAGGCCGGGAATCGGAGGAATGAGAGGGCTCGAGCCGGTGGCGATGATCGCGCTTCGCCAGCGAAGCTCCCGTCCCTCGGCCACGAGCCTGCCGGGGCCGGTGAATCTGCCGCTCGACTGCACGACCTCGACTCCCTCCTTCCGCAGCCGTTCGGGCGAGTCCTGGGGCTCGATCGCCTTGATCGCCCCGTGCACATGCCCCATCACCCGGGCGAAGTCGATGACAGGGTCCACGGGCGCGAGCCCGACGGCATCGGCGTGACGCATGCGGTGAGCCAAGGAGGTTGCGGCGATCAGGCTCTTGCTCGGGACGCACCCGGTCCACAGGCAGTCGCCGCCGGTTCGGTCTCGCTCGATCAGCGCCACGCGGGCGCCGACGCCGGCGGCGATCAGCGCCGAGACCAACCCGCCGGTCCCGCCGCCGAGCACGACGAGGTCGTAAACGTCGCTCACACCGAGGCCGGGTGTAGCGGCAACAATCGCTCCAGCTGCATGTTCTCCTGCGGGTCAAGCATCGAGTGCTGCACGCAGGCGGGAACCAGGCGGTCTTCGTCCGGGTGCGCCATCGCGTAGGAGCAGGTCTCGAGTCGCTCCTGCGCGGCCCGGACCGTCGGATCGCTCGCGACCTCGCCTCGCAGCAGCGCCTCCCAGGCCGGGCGCACGACATCGGCGTCCATGAAGGCGTGCACGACGAACGTCAGTCCGCGCGGACGTCCTCTCAGGAGCCGGATCGGGCCGACCCGCCGGACGAATCTGCCCGCCCAGCCCAGCCCGAGCGGGAGGATCCGCGGGTGGCCGGCAAGCACGCGAGCGAGCGCGACCGCGAGCGCGACCTTCGGCCGCTCGAAGTCCATCGCGCCGAAGCATTCCAGGAACGCGTCGCGGGCCCGGAGGTCGCGTGGGTCGCGGTCGTCCAGGACGGGCGTCCACCGGCCGCCGGCAAGCACGCCGTAGGCGGACCGGTTGCAACGGGGATCGCCCATCTGCAGGTGCTGCCAGGGCAGCCGGGTGCCTGCGCCCCGCTCGATTTCCCGCCACACCGCGTCGATCGAGACCTGATGGAAGTCCTCGCGCCAGCGCTTCGGATTGCCCACGTAGGCGGCGGGCTGAAATGAGAGCATCCCGTAGCCCATCCGCAGGCATTCCCGCACCACCTCGGCCACCTCGCCCAGGTTGCGGGGGGTGACGGTCATGTTGTGCGCGAGGTCGTAGCGGACGCCGTGCTCGCGCCGCAGGCGCTCGAACTGCTCGACGAACCGGCGGCGGTAGGGATGCAGCTCCGCCTCTGAGCGCGGCCGTCGGACCCCGCGACGACCGAGCATCAGCGAGTCGAAGTGCCCCGCGAAGCTCAGGAACTCGAATCTTCGGCTGCCATCGGGCCGGATCGCGAGCCGCTCGAGGTATTCGTAGTCGAAGTCGCCGTGGGTCATGCTCATCGGCTTGCGGCCATGGTCGCGCATGACCTCGAGCGCCTTGGCGTGATCGTCGGGTGAGAGCAGCGTGACCTCGCCGCCGATCAGCTGCGCGTGCTGACCCGTCCCGCGAACGCCGCGCAGGTACGCCATTTGGCGGTCGATCTCGGCCAGGGTGTGTGCCCCGTCGGTTCGCACGCGATTGGCGCTACGGGCGTGGTAGCACGGTGTGCACGCGAGGTTGCAGCGCGGGAACACGCCGTGGGTGCCCTCGCAGCCCGCGGTGCGGCGACCCAACAGCTGAGCCGGCGTCCGCGGCCGTTCCGGAAGCTCACCCCAGCGACGCCTCAGTGCTGCTCCGGTGTCCGGGTGCACCGGGCGTGATGCGGCGATCAGCGACCGGATGGCGGAGCGGACGCTCACGGCGCGGACGCCGGCCTGACCTTGACCCCGTGCCAGAACGCGACGTGGTCCTTGATCTGCGCGGCCGCGCTCTTCGGACTCGGGTAATACCAGGCGGCCGCCTGGTTGCGCTCGCCGTCGACGACCACGTCGTAGTAGCTCGCCGTCCCCTTCCACGGGCACACGGTCTGATGGGTCGAGGGCTCGAGGTACCGGGACTCCACGTCCTCGGGTGGGAAGTAATGGTTCCCCTCGACCACGACGGTGCGGTCGCTCTCGGCAATGACCGTCCCGTTCCAGACCGCCTGCACGGGACCTCCGGTTTGCCCGTTTGCGCCGACGAGGCTGCGGAGCTTCTCGGTGATCGTGCTCATCTCATCTCCAGTTTGGTTGGGTTCTGTCGCAATGACCAGCCCGGGTCGGAAGGATTACCCTCCTACACCGGGGCACGAGTACTGAATCCTTCGACCGGGAATCGGTGTCGAAGGATTCAGATGACCCGGATCGCGGCCTTCGGTGGTCCCTACGCAAACCCGTATGCCCTCCGGGCGATGCTGGCCGATGCCCGTCGTCGACGCTGCGAGCGGATCTTCTGCCTCGGTGATCTTGGCGGCTTCGGCGCCGAATGCGACGACCTCTGGCCGCTGCTGCGCGAGGCAGACGTGGAATGCATCGCCGGCAACTACGACGTCGCGATCGGCCGCGGCGATCCCGACTGCGGGTGCGGCTACTCCGATGAGCGCGACAACTATTACGCTCAGCTGATCTACGACTACACGCTCGCGCACACGAGCCGCGAGTTCGCCGCGTGGATGACCGAGCTTCCGCTCGAGCGCCGGGAGACGATCGCCGGTGTCGACGTGCACATCGTCCACGGGTCCCCGGTGGCGATCAACGACTTCCTGTGGGAGTCGCTCGACGACGATGAGCTGCGGGCACGGCTTGACGGCAGCAGCGCGGACGTGCTCCTGTGCACGCACACGGGCATTCCGTGGCAGCGCCGGATCGATGGCACGCTGGTGGTCAACGTGGGCGTGGTGGGACGCCCAGCCAACGACGGCCGGCGGGAAACGTGGTATGCGATCATCGATCTCGACGACGGCCAGGCGCGAGCGGCACTGGTGCCCGTCGCCTACGCGTGGCAGGCGCAGGCGGCATCGATGCGCGCTGCCGGGTTGCCCGAGGCGTTCGTCGAGTCGATCGAAACCGGCTGGTGGACCACCTGCCTGGAGGTCGTGCCGCCGCGGGAGCGCTCGCGCGGACGCTTCCACGTCTACCGAGCGGCGCTCACCGACGCCTGGCGTGGCGAGGGCCTCGGCTGGGCTGACGAAACGCACCCGACCGATGGCGAGCGGCCGGTGGTCGAGCTGTTCGGCACCGCCGCGTTCCCGTCCCGGCTGTGGGTGTACACCAACTTCCACTGCAACCTGTCCTGCGAGTACTGCGTGGTCGCCTCCACGCCTCATGCGCGGCGCCGTTCCCTGGGCCTGGCGCCGTTCCGGGCGCTGGTCGACGACGCGCTGGTCGAGGGGTTCCGCGAGGTCTACCTCACCGGCGGGGAGCCGTTCCTCGAGCCGGACATCGTCGCGATGCTCGACTACGCGTCGGAGCGCCTACCGACGGTGGTGCTGACCAACGCGATGCTGTTCACGGGCCGGCGGCGGCGCGAACTCGCGCGCCTCGCGGGCCGTCAGCGCCTGGTGATCCAGACCTCGCTGGATGGTGCGACGGCTGGCACCCATGACGCGTGGAGGGGCGCGGGGTCATTCGAGCGGGCGATGGACGGGATCGCTTACGCCCAGGAGCTCGGCTTGCCGCTTCGGGTAGCGATGACCGAGACCCCCGAGAACCGCGGCGAGGTCGCCGAGCTGCGCGACCTGCTCGCGGGGCTGGGGATTACCGGTGCGGACTTCGCCGTGCGTCCGCTCGTGCGTCGCGGGTTCGCGACCGACGAGACGAGCGCGGTCGAAGTGAAGGATGCCGTCCTGGCCCCCGAGCTGACCGTGACCGCCGACGGCGTGCACTGGCACCCGATCGGCGGCGATGCCGGCTCGAGCCCGGATCTGCTCGTCGCCGAGGGCCAGATCGGGCTGGCCGAGGCCAAGCAGCTGATCATCGAGCGGTTCCTTCTCCTTCGGCAGGGCGATGGGACGCTGCCGGCGGCGTTCCGCTGCGCGGTATGAGCCTCGGGATCCTGATCATGGCGCGCGCGCCGCGACCCGGCGAGGTCAAGACGCGGCTCGAGCCGCGGCTCGGGCCCGACGGCTGCGCGCGGCTCCAGGCCGAGCTGATCCGGCACACCAGCCGATGGGCGGCGGGCTGCGCGCAGAAGTGCTGGCTCGCGTACTCGCCGGCCGACGCTCGCGACGCGGTCGCCCGCCTGGCCCCGGCGAACGTCGGCCTGTTCGTTCAGGAGGGCCGGGATCTCGGCGAGCGCCTTGGTCACGCGACCGGGCACGTCTTCGGCAGCCACGGCGGAGGCCTGGCGGTGATCGGTGCCGATGCCCCCGAGCTCGGCCCGGTGCATCTGCGTTTCGCCGAGCGTGAACTCGCGAGCGGTTACGACGCGTGCCTAATTCCGGCGCTGGACGGTGGCTACGCGCTGCTCGCGCTCGCGCGCGCGATTCCACCTGCGTTCGAGCTACCGCCGGCGGCGTGGGGCGGGTCGACGGTGCTCGACCTGACGATCACGATGCTCGAGGAAGCCGGCTGTTCCTGCGCCGTGCTCGAGCCCGTGCGCGACCTCGACACCCCCGATGACGCCACGCACCTGGCCGCCAACCCTCGCTGCCCGACCGCGATCCGCGATGTCCTCGCGTCTCGCTGCGCCGCATGAGCCATCAGCCGCTCGTGTCGATTGTGGTGCCGGCGCTTGACGAGGAGCGGACGATTCGGGGGCTCCTCAATCACGTCGCCTCGCTGCCCGGCAGCTTCGAGGTGATCATCGTCGACGGCGGCTCCAGCGACGGGACCCGCGAGGCGGCCCGCCTGCACCCTCTGCGGCCGCTCCTCATCGACGCGCCGCGTGGACGCGCGAGCCAGTGCAACGCGGGAGCCGTCGCCGCGAAGGGCTCGGTGCTCCTGTTCCTCCACGCCGACACCCGGCTGCCGCGCGACATGCATCGGACGCTGGCGGCAGCGCTCGCGGACCCAGGCGTGCTCGGCGGTAACTTCGCGTTGCGGTTCGACGGAGCCGACCGTTTTTCGCGCGTGTTGGGAGCGTGGTATGCGCTGCAACGGCACGCCGGGATCTATTACGGCGACTCGGCCATCTGGCTCCGGCGCGACACGTTCGCCCGGCTCGGCGGCTTCCGGCCGCTGGCGATCATGGAGGACTACGACCTCGTACGCCGCCTGGAGCGCAGCGGTCGCACGGCCTGCCTGCCCGGTCCGGCCGTCACCTCCGCCCGGCGGTGGCAGCGCCTGGGGCTGCCGCGCACGATCGCCACATGGGTGCTGATCCGGTGGCTGTTCATCGCGGGGGTCGGGCCGGCCCGCCTCGCCCGCCTGTACCCACACGTCCGCTGATCCTGAATCCGAGGAGCCGTATGTCAGACCGACTCGATCGATCCCCCTGGAGGCCCATCCACGTCCGGATCGCCGGGGCGCTCGGCATCGGCTGGGCGCTGGACGCGTTCGAGGTGCAGATCATCGGCAGCGTGATCCCGTCGATCGCCTCGGACTTCCACCTCGGCAAAGGACAGCAGATCGCCGTGTTCGTGATCTGGTTCATCGGTCTGGGGATCGGCGCCGCCGTGTTCGGCTACCTGGCCGACCGGCTGGGCCGCCGGCGGCTGTTCGTCGCCACGCTCGTGCTGTACTCGCTCGCCGCGATCGCGACGGCCGCCTCGCCGAACTACCTGTGGTTCATGGTGTTCCGCTTCCTCACCGGGCTCGGCGTCGGCGGCGAGTACTCGGCGGTCGCCTCTGCAATCGCCGAATTCATGCCCGCTCGCGCCCGCGGACGCACCAACGCGCTGGTGATGAACTTCTGGTCGCTCGGCGGGATCGTCGCCGGGCTGGTGTCGATCCTGTTCGTCTCCGCGCTGCTGGGCACCCACGGCTGGCGGTTCGCGCTCCTGTTC
This sequence comes from uncultured Solirubrobacterales bacterium, assembly GCA_963841535.1. Taxonomy (GTDB): domain Bacteria; phylum Actinomycetota; class Thermoleophilia; order Solirubrobacterales; family Solirubrobacteraceae; genus Palsa-465. The sequence continues at coordinate 360,568 of CAWJDF010000011.1, forward strand.
GGCGCGCTCAGCGCCGGCTACGGCCTCTACGCCCGCCGGCTTGTCCCCGAATCGCCGCGCTGGCTGGCCTCCGAGGGGCGGCTTGAGGAAGCCAATGCGGTTATCGAGCAGGTCACCGGCATCCACCGCGAGCGCGCCGAGTTCCTGCCCGAGGAGCTGAACACCGGCGTGCGCGCGCAGCTGGCCGAGCTGTGGCGCTTGCACCGCTGGCGCCTCGTGTTCGGGATGACGCTCGACTTCTCCGAGGCCGCCGGCTACTACGGCCTGTTCTCGTTCATCCCCGTGTTCGTGCTCACCAAGGGCGTGGTCGACGTCGGCGCCGGCACCGTCCCCTACTACTACGTGATCGCCAACCTCGGCGCGCTGGCCGGCGGGCTCCTGGTCAGCTGGGCCCTTGACCGCGTGGGGCGCAAGCCGACCGTGTTCTGGGGCTACACGATGGCCGCCGCCTCGGCCATCACTGTGGCCGCCGCGGCGGCGACCGGCTCGCCCGCGCTCACGCTGATCACGTTCACGGTCGCCGTGTTCTTCGCCACCACCGCCTGGGTCTCCGCCTATCCCACTTTCACCGAGCTGTTCCCCACCCACCTCCGGGCCACGGGGGTCGGCGCCAGCGTCGCCGTCGGACGCTTGGGCGCGATCGTCGGCGCGGTGGTGCTCGCTCAGACCGCCTCGATCTTCGGGATCTGGAGCGCGTTCGCCACGCTGGCCGGACTGTGGTCGATCGGGGTGCTGGCCGCGGGTATCTGGTGGCTGCGCGGGATCGAAGCGCGCGGCATGAGCCTCGAAGCGCTGGCCCGAGCGCTCACCTCGCTGGCCCGATGACGCTCGCGACGGGTGACCGCCTCCCCGATCTGGCGCTCACCGACACCCAGGGCCGCACGGTCCGGCTGTCGTCGCTGGCCGGTGAGGAGACGCTGATTATCTTCCTGCGCCACCTGGCCTGACTGCCGTGCCGCGAGCACCTGGTCCAGGTGCTTCACCACATCGACGAGCTCGGGGTTCGCGTGGTCGTGATTGCGTTCGCGCCAGCCGAGTCACTCGTTGGGTATCAGCACCGCCAGAGACTCGACCACCTGCTCGTCCTCTCGGATCCCGACCGGCAGGCGTACGACGCGTTCGGTCTCGGTCGCGGGAGCCTGCGGCGGGTCTGGCTCGACCCTCGGGTCTGGGTCCGCTACCTCGAGCTCATGCTGCGCGGTCGTCGGGTGGGTGGGTCCATGGTCCCACGCGAGGACACTCTCCAGCTCGGCGGTGACGCGCTGATCGACGCGGACGGGCGGATCGCCTGGACCTACCGCAGCCGCGGACCGGAGGACCGGCCAACCGTCGCGGAAATCCACCGGGAGCTGAGCGGCCTGCGAGCTCGTGCCGACCGAAAGCGCTGAGCACCGGCCGCTCGTTGCGCTCGTACAGCATGACGCGAGCCCCTCGCGCCGGAACGAGTGCCGTCCCATACAGCCTCGGACGCTCCGGAGCACGATGCGCGGGCGCCAACGCGAAGCGCTCGACGATCAACGGCAGGATCTCGCGCAGCTCGAGCATCGCCAGCGACGCACCGAGGCAGCGCCGCTCGCCGCCGCCGAAAGACAGCCACTCACCCTGGTCGGGCCTGCGGCCCCGGAAGCGTTCGGGCTGGAACCGCTCCGAATCCAGCACACCGGTGTGGCGGTGGATCAGCGAAGGCGGGATCAGCAGCAACGTTCCTGGTGGGACCGTCCGTCCCGCGAGACGGACCGGCTCCGCCGGCTGCCTGACGATGTCGACGAGCGGCGGACGAAGGCGAAGCGCCTCCCAGATGACGGCGTCGAGCCGCGGCCGCTCCGACGCCGAGCACTCGCCGGCCACGATGTCCGCGGTCGCTGGCGCGTGCGCGAGCAGCTCGATCGTCTAGGCGAGCGCGGTGGCCGTCGTCTCGTGGGCAGCGAGCAACAGCGCGAACACCTCGTTTGTGCTCAGGTGCACCGGGACGGACATGGCGTGCGCGGCGCGCTGGTCCGGCCGCTCGCGAAGTACCTCCGCGAGCCCGTGCGCGAAACCTTCCCGGCGTCGCTCGGCCGTCGCCTGAGGGCTGATCGGACCCAGGCGCGCCAGCGATTCGATCCCGGACAGCATCGTGTACGGATGAAGCGCCTCCCGGAGTTCGCGCTCCAGTTGCTCTACACGCGCCTCGTCCTCGATTCCCAGGATCAGACGCGCCGCGATGCTCAGCGCGAGGAACCGCGTGCGTGGCAGCACGGCGAACGGCCTTCCCCGCGGCCAGCGCTCAATCTCCCGCGCGGCGAGCTCCCGGATCACCGGAGCTATCGCCTCGAGCGCGTCGCCGTGGAACATCGGCGCGAGCCGCCGACGGCGCTCCCGGTGGCGTTCGCCGTCGAGCGTGAGCACCGTGTCCTCGGGCAGCACCGGAAGGATCCGGACGTTGGCGGCGCCGCACAGATACGTGCCGGTCGGCGCGCGCAGGACCTCGTCCGCGAGCGCGGGCGTCGCGACCACGAGCATCCGGCCCGCGACGAGGCTGGTCAGCGTGAACAGCTCGCCGCGGCTTCGGTGACGTCGCTCGAGCGTCTCGAGCGGTCGTCGCTGGAACGCGACCGCGTCTCTCAGTCGGGCCGGACTGCGACGCCGTTCCAGAACGCGATGTGGTTCTTGATCTTGCGGATCCACGGGTAGGGGTGGCGGTATGTCCAGGCGGCGTTGGGGCTGCGGTCACCGCGCACCTCGACGTGGTAGTAGCTGGCCAGCCCCTTCCACGGGCACAGCGACTTCATCCGGCTGCGCCTGAGCGTGCTCGGATCCACGCTCTTCAGCGGGAAGTAGTGGTTGCCCTCGACCACGATCGTGTCATCGCTCCGGGCGATCGTGACGCCGTTGTAGACCGCTCTCATGCCCTGACCCCGACCGTGACACTCTCGGCGTGCAGTGTCAGCATGTGCTCCTTCTCGTAGGCCTCGATGAACTTCAGCCACAGCTCCGAGCGGGTGGGGAACGGCGCGATCGCGTGCGCCAGCTTGGGCAGTGGTACCTCGCCCACGATCGCGATCGTCGCGGCCTGCAGGAAGTCGGCGACCTCGGCTCCGACGAAGGTGACGCCCACCAACCGCTCGTGCTCGACGTCGACGACGAACCGGGTGGTGCCGGGCGCGCCGCGTCCGTAGAAGCTCGCGCCGGCGCTCCCGCCGGTCGGCAGGTCGATCGGCTCCGCGGAGATGCCGGCGTTGAGCGCGCCCGCCAGCGTCAGACCGACCGCGGCGATCTGGGGATCGGTGAACACCACGCGCGGCGCAATCGCACCATCGCCCGTGGCCACGGCGTGCTCGCCGAGGATGTGATCGGCGGCGATCCGCGCCTGATACTTGCCCGAGTGGGTCAGCAGCGAGCGACCGTTGACGTCGCCGACCGCGTACAGCCCGGGTGCTCCGACCAGCTGCATGTGGTCGTCGACCTCGAGATAGCCGCCCGCGTGCAGGCCGACGGTCTCGAGCCCGAGGTCATTGGTCAGCGGCCTGCGCCCGATTGCCACGAGCAGCCGGTCGCCAGCGATCGTCTCGCCGGTCTCCAGGCTCACGGTGATCTGTTCACCCTCACGGCTGACGGCGTTGGCCCGCAGGCCGGTGTGCACTTCGACGCCGAGCCGCTCGAGCGACTCGCGCAATTGCTCGCCGGCGAATGGCTCCTCGCGCGCCACCAGCCGCTCGAGCGCCTCGATCACGGTGACCTGCGAGCCGAGTGACGCCCACGCCTGTGCCATCTCGACGCCGACCACCCCGCCGCCGAGCACGATCAATCGTCGGGGAACCTCCCGCGAGGTGGTGATCTCCCGGTTGGACCAGGCACCTGCTTCGGCCAGCCCCGGGATCGGGGGGATCAGCGCTCCGCTGCCGACCGCGATCACCACGGCGTCGCGCGCGATCAGCACGTCGTCGCCGACGCGCACGCGGCGCTCACCCTCGAGCCGCCCCTCGCCGCGCACGAGCTCGATGCCGCGTGAGGTCAGCCACGGCACCTGGTTCTCGTCGTTCAGGTTGTTGACGATCTCGTCGCGGCGGGCCAGCACCGCCTGCACATCCAGCTCTCCGGTCACCGCCTCGGCGGCCCCCGGGATGCGCGCGACTTCGCGGAGCGCTTCGGCCGGGCGCAGCAGTGCCTTGGAGGGCATGCACGCGTAGAACGAGCACTCTCCGCCCACCAGGTGACTCTCGACGATCGCCACGTTCTTGCCGCCGCGCTCAGACAGCCTGTCGGCCGCGATCTCGCCGGCCGGGCCGGCGCCGATCACCACCACGTCGAATTCTCGCTCCATTTCGGTCCGCTCCAAACTTTCGGGTGTCCAGGTCGATGGCGCTCGCGTGGAGCGCTCTCTGATGTTTGACTCCGTCGACCGGGCAAAGGATTCAGTGACGCGGATCCGATCCCGCACGGCGGGGGGATCACACATGCCGGGGCGGCCTACGCCGGGCCGGGGACGGGCGCGGGGAGCGTGGGGCGGCGCATCGCGTGCTTGACGCCACGGCGGACGAGCCGGCGGTTCATCGGGTAGGTGGTCGACAGTCCGATCGCCATGACGATCTGCATCATCAACCAGAACGCGGCGTGGTCGGGCCGCAGATGCGGATGGGTGAAGAGCACGAAGTAGACGAGCGCCATCCACGCGAACATGCCTACCTCGAAGGCAACGATCGACAGCGTGTCTGCCTGGACGGCGCGGGCGAGCGCAGCCCGCCGGGTCAGGTCGCTCATCGGCTTGATCGAGAAGCACTGAAACCCGAGCCCTAGCGCGTACGCGATCGCGAAGTCGATGATGTACTCGGGCCACGCGATGCTCAGTTCCCCGGCGAACACGATCCATTCCCCGGCGATGTCGCCCAGTGCGCAGCCGGCACCGGAGTGGCTGGCTGACACCGCCACTCCCTGCCGCTCTCCGACCTCCTCCTCGCCTGGCTCAGCGCCGGGCCGCAGCCGCGGGCGACCGAGCCGCCCGTACGCCGACCATCCCAGCGGGCCGAGATAGGGCGCGGTGATCGGCCATACCGCCTCGATCACGCGCATCGGCTGGCGCAACCCGCGGCCGTAGATGTCATAGACGACCGCGCCCGCCGTTGCGAAGCCTGCGGCGAGGGAGGTCCACGCGAGGATGGTCAGCCAGGCTGGCGGCATCGCTGGTGCTTCGGCTACCCACGAGAAGGACCGCAATAGCACGAGTGCGCAGAGTCATAACCTGCCGTCGGGAATCCCGGCGCTGCGATCCGGTGTCGAATCAGCGCCATGACTCCGCGTTCGTTCTTGCTGGCGGAGCCAGCTTCGGGGCGACCAAGGTTGCAGCGCTCCGGGGTCCGAGCGAGCGATCCTGCCTGATCTGATCGTTGCACCTGGGCCGGTGCGCCGAGCGGAGCGTTCACCGCCGCCCGTGAGGCGACCGTGGAGACCGCGCTTGAGCTGGGCGACTGGAATACGCGTCAGCGAGGCTGCAGAACTTCGCAGGACGCTTGCCGTCGTATCGCCGCCGCCCGATCGCGCGAGATGAGCCTTCTGAGGCGACCCCTGGGACGTGCCGGCAGCATGATGGCGTCGCAGCTGAACTCGTCCGCCGCCTCGGGGAGTGCGCGGCGCGCAGGACCCAGGAGCACGGTGAGTTCCGCCGGTGTCTCGGCGAGGCGCGCTGCACGTTGAAGGTCAGCTCGGGCTTCGTCCAGGACGACGTCATTCCAAACTCCTGTTCCGCGTGGTACCCGTGTGACCACGAGGGTTCGCGGCTCCAGCTCGACGACGACCACGATCGTCAGGCGCGCGTGGTCTCGCTGCGCCAGCAGGTCGGCGGCAACGACAGCCTCATCTCCCTGGGGGGATCTCTCGTATCCGACGAGAAGATGTCGGTAGGCAGTCGTCATGGGTGTCGGCGGGCCGCGAACGTCGTCGACGCCCTCGTCGCCGCGCGAGCGCGTTGGTGACCACGGATGCGCGTGACGAGTCATTGTCTACGGCCTTTCCGTTCGGCAGACTGGCCTCCCGACCTGCCTGTACGTCGGCCGCCGCTTGGATCAGCGCGAGATGCGTGAAGGCCTGCGGGAAGTTGCCGAGCATCCCTTCGCGCGAGAGCTCCTCCGCATACAGTCCGAGTTCGCTCGCCCGGGCGCACAGCGCGGCGAAGCGACGCTCGGCCTTGTCCTGGCGGCCGGCGCGCGCGAGCGCCGAGACGAGCCAGAACGAGCACATCGCAAACGCACCCTCCCCGCCCGACAGCCCGTCATCGACGAGCTCCTGGTCGTAGCGCCGGACGAGTCCCTCCGAGCTTTCGAGCTCGTCGATGATCCGGTCGATCGTAGAGACCATCCGCGGGTCATCGCCGGCGATGAACCCGACCAGCGGGAACCGCAGCGCGGAGGCGTCGAGGACGGAGTCGCCGTAGGACTGCACGAACGCGCCGCGCTGGGTGTTGTAGCCGTGCTCCAGCACTCCGGCGCGGATCGCTTCCCGCGCTTCGCGCCAACCATCGAGTGGCGCAGCCGGGATCCCCATCAGCTCGGCGAGCTGGATGCCGGAGTCGATGCACACCCAGGCCATCACCTTGGAATGCGTGAGGTGCCGGCGCTCGGAGCGGACCTCCCAGATCCCGTTGTCGGGCTCGCGCCAATGAGCCGCGGTGAACTCCACCAGCCTGCGCAACAGCTGCCAGTGATGCGGGGTCAGCGCACCCGTGCGCTGCTGGTAGATCAGCGCCGCGCCTAGCAGGCTCCCGTACGTGCCGAGCTGGAACTGCTCGTGGGCGCCGTTGCCGATTCGGACCGGAGCCGAGCAGGCATAGCCCTCCAGGTGCTCGAGGCTGCGCTCTTCCAGTTCGTGCTCGCCGTTGATCCCGAGCATCACATGCGGCGTATCGCCGCAGCGGTCGCACTCCTGCAGCAGGAAGTCGATGTAGTCGGCGGCCTCGTGCTCGTAGCCCAGCTGCAGCAGCGCCAGCAGCGTCAGCGCGGCGTCGCGCAGCCAGGTGAACCGGTAGTCCCAGTTGCGCTCGCCGCGGAGCTCCTCGGGCAGCGAGGTCGTCGGCGCCGCCAGGAGCGCGCCGGAGGCGTGGTAGACGAGGCCCTTGAGGACCAGCGCGCTGCGCACGACCAGCTCGCGCGCCACCCCCTCGTACTGGCAGCGGATGGACCACGCCCGCCAGGAGCTGAGGGTGACCTCCAACAGCTCCTCGGCCCGCGCCACCGAGATGGGTGACGTCGGGTCGCCTGCGTAGCGCAGCGCGAATGCTGCCGCGCCGCCTGCGCGCAGCGTGAACGACGCCTCCACGCCGTCCTCCGCCACTGTCAGCTCCCGATCGCTGGAGAGCCACAGCCGCGACCCCGGAACCTCGGCTGTGACGAAGCCGTCTTGCTCGCTCCAGGCCGCCGCTTCGCGGCCGTAGTCCGGTCTGGCCTCGATCCGCGCGCTGACCTGTGCCTCGCCGCGCTCGCACCGCACCAGGCGCACCAGCGCGCAGAACGGGTCCACCTGGCCGCGGCCGTGCCGGCCCTCGGCCTCGAGCGCCAGGAAGTCGAGCACGACGATGCTTGCGATGTCTGACTCGAACCGGGACTCCAGCACGAGCGTGCCGTCGACGTAGCGTCGTTCGGGAACCGGCGCGCCCTCGACCGTCAGCTCGAACGCGCCGCCGCGCTCGCGGTCAAGCAGGCGCGCGAACACGCTCGCGCCGTCGAACCGCGGCGCACACAGCCACTCGGCCGCGCCGTCCGGCCCGATCAGCGTCGCGCTCTGCCCGTCCGCCAGGAACGCATAAGACTCGATCGGCGGGTAGCTGTCCGCGCCTGCGCCGCAGCGCATGGGTCGTCCCTGCTCGGTCCCGTCGGTCATGAGCGTTACCGATTCCGTTCGTCGGATGGCGTGGGCAGCTCCCGCAGCGCGCGTAACGCGGCGATCGTGCGCGAGAGGTTCGCGAGCATCCGGCCGCAGCTAGGGCACCAGCGGATGTGGCGCGCCACGCGGGCCTCCGTCCGCTCGTCGAGGTCCCCGTCCAGATACTCGGACATGTGAGCGCGCGCCTCGCGGCAGCGATCGCGATGCCTCTTGATCGGATTCAGCGTCATCGTCATGGCGTCCCCGCTGGTGGTTCTAAACCTGTGCTCGCGCAGCGCGCCCCTGCGTGTCCGGCTCCTGAGCGCCGGTGGGCTCATCTGCACCCATCTGACACCGCCGGCGGCAAAAAGGATTCAGCCATGGGAGACCTGGTGCGGACCCTTCAGCATCGCCGGACCGTCGACGCGCACCAGCTAGACAGCCCAGGCCTGACTACCTCGAGCTGCTGCGCTCAGTGATGCGGTCGCGCGGGCCTGCGGATCATGCGCGGGTCCGCGCGCACGCCAGAGAAGCAGGCGCTCTATCACCGCGTCCTGGGTGATGGGCGCTACCCGGTGCAGATCGTGTGGGGAGCGGACGATCCGGCGGCTGGCCGTGCACGGCGACCGGACCGCCGCGCCGCCGGACTGGATGAGATCCACACCGTCCCGGCCAAGCACTTTCTCCAGGAGGACCAGGCCCCCGCGGTTGCCGAGCACATCGCCCGTCTCGCCCGCGGCGTACGGCTCCTCACGCCCGCTCGAGGTCTGCGCGGCCGGCGATGCCGATCAGGCGGCCCTCGGGGTCGGTGACGATCGCCCAGCGCAGGTTTCGCTCCGCCAGTCGCTTGGCCAAGTCGGCGGCCGAGGTATGCGGACGAACGGTCGAGGGTCCGGCCTCCATCACCTCCTCGGCCGGCAGTGCGGGATCGCAATCGAGCGCGCTACCCCGCAATCGGCCGAGGAGCACGTCGCCCGGCGCGAGCACCACAGCGAACCCGTACGGCGAGGCTGCGATCCGTTCGCGCACCTCGCCGACGCGGTCCGCCAGGGCACAGCGGACCACATCGTCTCGGGCCACCCGCCCGGCGGTCGGCGGCTCCGCGTGATCGCCTTCGACTGGCAGGTTGTGCGCTAGCCAGTCGACCTTCCCCGCAGCGTAGTCGTACACGTCGGTGAACCCGAGCGTTTCGAGCCGGCACGCGGCTCGCGGGCTCATGTCTCAGAGCGAATCCCAGCAGTAGACCACCACGGGACGGTCGCGATCGAGCACCCCAGCGGCGCGTGCGTCCAGCTGCTTGAGCGGAATGTTGACCGCGCCGGGCAGGTGAGCCTCGGCATATTCGGCCTCGGGGAGCACCTCGACCAGCTGCGCGCCTCGCCCGATCAGCCCGTGCAGCTCACCCAGCTTAGCCGAGGTCGCCATCGCCGTTTCCGCTCGTTGTTCTGAGCGCTTGGACGACCCATTCGGCCGGGGGAGTCCCCTGCAGCCCATCGGGCGTGCTGTACAGGCGGCACTTGAGCCCAAAGTCGCCGCGCCGATCGGCGCCGGGTTCGACGTCGACGCAGTCGACGCGAACCGTCGGCGAACCGAGGAACCGCTCGGCGGCCGCGGCTTCGGGCGACTCGATGCGCCGCACCGCAACCTCGTCGGCGATCACCGCGTCGTGGACCAGCTCGCGCACGCGGGGCAGCAACCGCTCGTGGCACGGGCAACCGTCGAAGTACAGGAGCTCGACCTTCACCGCCGGCGACCATATCACTATATTTCCTTATATGACCCTTGCCGCGCCGTTCCGCCTCCCCGACGAGCTGACCGAGCGCGACCTCCTGGCCAAGTACTTCCGCACCCTCGGCAACCCCACGCGGCTGCGGATCCTCGAGCTGCTCCGCGAGGGCGAGCGCCCCGTCGGCGAACTGGTCGAGCAGCTTGAGACCAGCCAGCCCTACGTCTCAAATCAGCTCGCGTGCCTGCGCTGGTGCGGCCTCGTCACGACCCGCCGCGAGCACCGGACGATCTATTACCGGCTCGCCGACGAGCGCGTCGAGCAGATCCTCTCGCTCGCGCAGTCGCTGCTCGCCGACAACGCCGAGCACGTTGCCGCCTGCGGCATCGTCGACTCGCGACCCTGCTGACGGCTGCGGCGCGAAGAGAAATTCAGCAGGCGGTCGGGACGGCGGCGAGCCGGGCGTGCGGAACCGACGCGGCCTAGCCCGTCTCGACCAGGTACTTGAACGCGGCCAGGCTTCTGCGCCCCATGCCCCTGATCTGACAGGAGAGGAGCGGCTCAAGGAGCCTGCCGACCGGGCCGCCCTTGAGAACGACCTGCGCCTCGCTGACCAGGAGCGTCCGGTCGCCCTCGGCATGAACGGACCACGTATTGCGGGCGCGCGCGACGAGTGGGACGCCGACCCCGTCGTAGGTGAACGAGCGCCCTTCGTCCCAGGCCACCCAGCGCTCCCGGATCACGATGTCCCCGCGCAGCCGGCACGTCCGCTCGGCACCCACGCCGTGACGGCGGCCCTCGGCGCAGCGAGCCTCGGCGATCGCCTCCGACCACAGCCGGATGTCTTCGAGCCTGGCCAGCCGAGCCCACACCTTCTTGAGCGGTGCGTCGATGCAGACCGAGCTCCGCAGGGCGAGCACGGCCGCAGTATCGCGGAACACGCCGCCCCCGGTGGGAGTATCTAGAGAGAGATCAGCCTCTCGGTTCGTCGGCCGGGGTCGGGAAGTCGCGCAGCGCTCCCAGGCCCGCCACCGTGCGGCGCAGGTTCTCGAGCATCCGCCGGCAGTTGGGACACCAGCGGACGTGACGCGACACCCCCGCGGCGGCCCGCGGCTCAAGCTCGCCGTCCAGGTAGTCACACATATGCGCGCGCACCTCCCGACAATGTTCGCGATGTCGCGTGACCGGATTCAACGTGCGCACCAGCGAGAGCCTCCTTGGTTCCTCGATCGAGCGTAGCGCGTCGCCTCACCCCAGCACCCGATCGCGACCAGGCTGCCGCTCGCTGTTGTCGGGACCACGATTGCGACGTCGAGCTGGGCGATCGCCATCGAGCTCGTTGCGGTCCAAACTCTCCGCATGACCGCCACCGGGAAAAGTCCGCCGAGGCGAGGCATGAAGGTCGAGCGATGAGCGAGCTCGGTACAGCGTCGCTGCGTGTCAAGCTGTTCGCGTGAACACCACCTCTTCGAGTCCGTCTGATGCCGCGTCAGACTCGCCGGACCAAGCGAGCGCCCGACGGCGCGGCGCAGTCGTGTTGGAGGCGCTCGCGTTCTGCGCCCAGCGGCGCAACCTGCGCCGGACGATCCGGATCGCGATCGTGGTCGGGATCATCCTCACCCTGATCAATCAGGGGTCGGTGATCGCGGCGGGCCACGCGACCGCCGTCACATGGGTGCGCTGCATCCTGAACTTCATCGTCCCGTTCCTAGTCTCGAACGCCGGATTGCTCAGCGCGCGCCGCTGAGCGAATCTTCCTCTTACCTCTCCGGGTCAAAGGGGCTTCTGCAAGCGAACGACAGGAGGTGTTCTGTCATCGAGGCTCACGCGGCCCGCCGGCTTCGGCTGCCGAGCTAGCTCGGCAGCGAGACGCGTCGAGCCGCTCACGGACATGAAGGTCGGGACGATCGCAGGCATGGCCGGCAAGTCCTAGCCTCGCGCGAGACAACCGTCGGCGTGCTGCGCTCGCTCGACGCGGAGCGTGCAGTCGGTCTCGCGGACCCGAATCGCGCTGATTGCTGGGGTGCTGCGCATGGTCAATGTGCGTGGGATGTTCATGCACCGCAGGATCGGCTTCGGTCTCTGCATGAGCTGCACGATCGACTTCCTGGGCCTTTCCTCGCGCTCAACCTAGCTCTGTTGCTGCTGCTGTTCCCGGCACGCAGCCGCTGTTGACTTCGCCGGTTACTGCGCCGCGGGTCTGACGGCAGAGTGTGAGCGTCGGCGGCATGTGGTGACAAACCCGTCCGGGATGCCACTCGTCGTAACAAGGAGTGTGAGCTGAATCCTCAGGTCACGCTCGCGGGTCCAAGCCAGACGTCATCGCAAATAGACGGCAAACGAAAGGAGTCTGATGACGGCCACTACTCGACGCGCTGAGCGCGGTGGATCCGCGGACATGATGGCGATGGTCAAACGGGTCGGATTGGGCGGAGTGATCGCCGGGCTGATCGGCGGAGCCGCGATGATCGGTCTGATGATCCTCGTGATGGGTGGCAGCGGCAGCGGCTACGCCAGCCCGCTGAATCTCGGCATCCCCGCTTTCGTGAACACGATCACACCGCCGCCGCGGATGCTGACCACGCTGATGGGGCTGATGGGGATCCATCTGCCACCGGCGGTGATGTCACAGCTCGGACCGGCCATCGCCAGCGGCCACATCTCGCCCGCGATGGCACATCAGCTGGGCGGGATGCTGTTGGCGATGCACGTGCCCGAAGCGAAGGTGCAGATGATGGGTGCGATGATGAGCGGGCACGCCAGCAACACTACGATGGCGAACCTGCTGGGCTCAATGAGCCCGTCCGCGCGCGCCGCGGTCATGAGCGCGATGCCGGTGAGCGGCGGGCACGTGACGATCGGAGCGATCACACACTTCGCGCTCTCGGCAATTTTGGGTCTCACCTTCGCGCTGCTGATCATCGGCGTGGGAATTCGGACGCTGTCAATCCCTGTGCTACGCACGCCGGTGGGAATCATCGCCGCCAGCATCGTCGGCGGTGCACTGGTGTATGTCATCAATCGCTGGGTGATCCTGCCGGCGATCGACCCCATGATGAGACTGGTCCCCGAGACCGCGTTCTTCGTCGCCCATCTGCTCTTCGGACTCATCGTCGGCGCCGGGATCGCGCTCGTCGCCCGCCGAGAGGGCGTCCTCAGCGATCATCGGGTTGGTGCCCTGGCGCTGCCCTGAGCCGTCCGAGACTGGCGGTGTAGGCGTCAACGCAACGCAAGGCAAGCCGGACGCGGCGCGCGGTGGCCGCGCCGGCTTGCTGAGCCGGCACGCCTCGAGAGCGGGGAGAGTGCTCAGGAAGCGCCCGGGGATTCGCGACTAGTCTGTTGTCCGTGAGGAGCTGCTCTTGATCGCCGGCGCGAGCTGGATATGACCAGCTCACTCACCCCGCGCGTCAAGTCATGGCGCGATGAGGGTGAATACGTGGAGGTCCGTGGCGACCGCATCTTCGTGCGCCGACGAAAACGCACCCGGCCCGCTGCGCCTGTTCCTGCACGGGTTTCCGTCGAGCTCCTACGACTGGCGTGGCACGCTCTCGTCGCTCGATCACGTACCGACGTTGGCGCTCGACTTCCTCGGCTTCGGCCTCTCCGACAAGCCCCGCCACGTCACCTACAGCCTGTTCAAGCAGGCGGACATCGTCGAGCGACTCCTCGCGGGCGAGCCGCGGCCGGTGGTGCTCGTCGCACACGACATGGGAACGTCGGTCGCGACCGAGCTACTGGCGCGGGATCTGGAACGACGGCTCAGCTTCAACCTCGCCCGCGCCCTTCTGTTCAACGGCAGCGTGATCATCGAGCGCGCGTCGCTGACCTGGGCGCAGAAGGCGCTGGGCTCCCCAGCCGGGGCGTTGCTGGCCCGGCTGTCAAACCGACCGATCTTCGTACGCCAATTCGCCCGCCTGTTCTCGGAAGAACATCCGCTCAGTGACGCCGAGGCGGAGGACCAGTGGGTGCTGTGGCAGCGTGCGGGCGGGGCGCGGCTGGCGCATCGCCTCATTCACTACGCCGACGAGCGCCGGACCTATGCCTCCCGCTGGCACGGCGCTGTCCGCGACTGGAACGGCGACCTGCGGCTGATGTGGGGCATGCGCGATCCCGTTGCCACACCCCATGTGCTCGCCGGGCTGCGGGAGCTGCGCCCGGCGGCGCCGGTGACCGAACTGCCCCGGGTCGGCCATTACCCGCAGATCGAGCAGCCCGAGAAGATCGCGGCCGCCGTCGAGGCCCTCGCCGCCAGCTCGGCGGGATAGCGGTTCCTCGCCCCCCACGGTCGCGGGCAAACCCGTATCCGGGTATCGGCAGACGGTGTCCTCGCCGCGCATGAGCCATAGTGCATGGCGGAGATGACCGAACCACGGCATCGTCGCCTCGGCCTACCGGGCCGCCGCGGACCACGTCCCGATAGCCGTGCGGCGCCGGCGACCGAACCGGATCCCCTCGATAGAGTCGCGCGCGGCGAGGAGACGCTCGTCGCGTCGGCGCAGTCGGGCGACCAGGCTGCCTTCGAAGAGCTGGTCCGGCGCTACTCGCCGCGACTGCGCGGGGGTGCTGTTTCGCATCACCCGCGACCCCGAGACCGCTCACGACGCGCTCCAGGATGCGCTGCTGCGCGCCTGGCAGAACATCGATCGCTTCCAGTCCCGCTCGAGCTTCTTCACCTGGATGACCCGCATCGCGATCAACGAGACCTACCGCACGATGCGCCGCGAGGACGCCGCGCGTGCGCTCCCGCTCGACGACGCGGTCGGCGAGCGGATCCCGGGGTGGGGCAACCGGCCGGACGAGCTGTTCGAGTCGCGTGAGTTCCTCGCCGCGACCGACGCCGCGCTCGGGCGACTCCCGCTCGAATATCGCGAGGCGGTCGTTCTACGCGACATCGAGGGCCTCAGCACCTCGGAGACCGCGGAGATCCTCGGCGTCGGCGAGCGGGCGCTGAAGAGCCGCCTGCATCGTGGCCGGATGGCGCTGCGGCGCGAGCTCGACGCGTTCTTCGCGGCGGACTAGCTTGGCTAGCCCGCGGCCTGAGCTCGTTGCGTTGACGCGACGGGCCAAGTTCGGAGCGCCGGGAGCGCGCTGCCGTTCGGCACCGCGCAGGGCTTTCCGGCGCCGCCCTCCGCCGCGCTCTGCGGGCGTATCCGACTCAGGGCACGCGAGCAGAATCCTTTGACCGACCCCCGGTGTCCAACTTAGAGATGACCCCGGTAGATGCGCCAGCCGAGATCACTGTCTATACGCTGCCGTGGTGCGTGCATTGCGGGCGCGCGAAGTCCTTGCTGAGACGCCGGGGCCCGCCCTTCCACGAGGTTGATGGAAGCGGAGTCGCGGATTTCCGCACCGACCTGGCAACACTCACCGGCGGCTACACGGTGCCCCAGATCGTGATCGACGGCGAGCCGATCGGCGGCGCCGATGAGCTCGCGGCGCTCGATCGCCTCGGTGTCCTGGCCGCGATTGCGGCGGGCGATCCGTTTCCGATCGTCCGCGAGATCCGACGAGTCTCCCCGCGGTCGCTTGTTCGATGGGCCGCCGCGCGGGTACGCGGCCGGGATGACGTCGCGGCGGTCAGACGGATCCGGGTGAGGATCGATCGAGCCGGGCGCCAGGTCGCCACCGATCAAGCGCCAGAACTGGACGTTGAGGAGGAGGAACACGATGGCGAAGGCATGTGTCGTACCTCTGGCTGACAGCAACACCCATGAGGCGATGGGTCGCATGGCCAACGCGCTGACCAGCGCCAGGGAGTTCGTTGAGGAGGGCGCCGGGGCGGTCGTGGTCTTTGACGGCGCCGGCACCAAGTGGGTGCCCGAGCTCGCGTCGGAGAATCATCGCTACCACCGCGTCTTTACCGAGCTTCAAGACCACGTCGTCGGCGCCTGCGCCTACTGCGCGAAGGCGTTCGGCGTCAAGGACGAGATCGCGTCGAGCCCCGTGAAGCTGCTGAGCGAGTACCGCGATCACCCCAGCCTGCACACGTACCTCGCAGAGGGTTACCAGGTGCTGACGTCTGATGACCACGACACCGAACCGATGACATGGCACGGGTGACTCCACTGCGCGCCCTCGCTCAGGGCCTCGCCGCTGGAGCGATCGGAACTGCAGCGATGACCGCTTGGCAGGAGCTGTCGACGACGCTTCAGAGCTCCGCCGAAGCTAGTGAACAGGGAGGCCAGGCCGCACCGCCGACCGGGCAGCGACCGGACCCCTGGGAGCATGCCTCCGCCCCCGGCCAGGTCGGGCGCAAGATCCTCGAGGGCGTGTTCGACGCCGAGGTCCCGCCGGAAAGAATCGGCCTGCTCACAAACACGATGCACTGGGGGTACGGGATCAGCTGGGGCGCGCTCTACGGGCTGATCCAGGAAACCGCCGGCGGCCCGGCCTTACGCAACGGGCTTCTGTTCGGAGCCGGCGTCTGGGCGATGTCCTACGTGATCCTCGTGCCGATGGGGTTCTACCAACCGCCGTGGAAATACGCCCCGAAGGAGCTGGCGATGGATGTCTCCTACCACCTCGCCTACGGCGCCGGGCTGGGCGGCGGATATGCCCTGGTCGACTCCCGTGTCTGATTCGACGACGTGGAGGCGAGCTCCCCGCACACCGGCGCGGCGGCTGGGTCAGCAAACTGGTATCGCGATCCGTTCGGAATGTGAGTAGAGCGATGCCCGCGCCTCCAGCCGTCATCGCCCTCGATGTAAACGAGACGCTCTCGGACATGAGTCCGCTCGCCGCGCGGCTCGCGCAGGTCGGCGCGCCCGACCATCTTCTGGCTACGTGGTTTGCCAGCACGCTCCGCGACGGGTTCGCGCTCACCGCGGCGAGCGCATACGCGGACTTCGCCGTGGTGGCAGGTGACGCATTGCGGACGACCCTGGCCGCGGTCGACGGTCTGACGCGCGAGCCGGACGAGGCGACGGAGTTCGTGCTCTCGGGGATGGGCGAGCTGCCCCTGCATCCCGACGTTCGCCCCGGCTTGGAACGCCTCCAATCGGCCGGCATCAGACTCGTCACGCTCACCAACGGCTCTGTGGCCAACACCGGCTCGCTGCTCGAGCGCGGCGGCGTGCTGGGGCTCGTCGAGCGGCTTCTCTCGGTCGAGGAGGTGCGCCGCTGGAAGCCGGCACCCGACCCGTATCACTACGCCGCCCGGAGTTGCGGAGTCGAACCCGGCGAGGTGATGCTGGTTGCCGTGCATCCATGGGACGTGGACGGCGCGAAGCGCGCCGGGCTGCTCACGTGCTGGATCAACCGCACCGCCGGTCCGTACCCCGGCTCATTCCAAGAACCCGACCTCACGTGCCGAGACTTCCTCGAGCTGCCGGACGCTCTGGCTCGCTGGCGTCGGTCGCACGAGTCCTAGCTGCCGATAGGTCAGACGATCACTCGATCAACGAAGCTACATCCACCTCGCCTCGCGATGACCACCGGACCCGGAGATGGGCGGGTCTAGCTTGGGCGTGGCGCTTCGCTCATCACCGCGCACTCGCGGTGCAGAACGAGCTGCTCGCCGGTGCGCAGCGATGGCTCGCGTGCGAGCGACGTCTCGCGTGTCCGCGCTTCGTCGACCACGACCGCCGGCTCGTAGACGCCGATCACCTCGCTGCACACGGGGCAGTACACGCGGTCGCCTGGCATCGCGGTAATCGTCAACTGCGCACGGACGCCTGGCATCCGTGGTTCTCCACCACCCGATGCCGGCGAACCCCTACCAATACTGTTGCACCGAGCGAAACTGAGGCTCGAGAAAGGAGACCGATCGATGGCACGTGTGGCGCCGGTTCACCGCGAGGAGGTACCCGAGCTCGAGGCGGCGTTTGCCCAGGTCGAGGGTCGGATGGGTTTCGTTCCCAACAGCATGCTGACAATGGCGCGCCGGCCCGAGATCATGCGCGCGTTCGGGGCCCTAGCGCAGGCCGCCCGGACCGGCACGGTAGATCCACAGCTCAAGGAGATGGTCGCGCTTGTGGCCAGCACCGCAGCCGGGTGCCGCTACTGCCAGGCGCATACCGTGTCGAACGCGGCGAGAGTCGGGAGCCAGGCGGCGAAGATCGCGCAGGTGTGGGAATACGAGACCAGCGAGCTGTTCACCGACGCCGAGCGAGCCGCGCTCCGACTCGCGCACCATGCGGCGCTCGTCCCCAACCAGGCCACCGATGCCGACTTCGCGGAGCTTCGCCGTCACTTCGACGACGTCGAGATCGTCGAGATCGTCGCGATGATCGCCCTGTTCGGCTTCCTCAACCGCTGGAACGACACGATGGCCACCGAACTCGAGGAGCACCCGCTCGCGCTCGCGAGTGACATGCTCGAGGACGTTGGCTGGGAAGCCGGAAAGCACGCGCCAGCGGGGTCCGTCGGAAGCTGAATCTGCCTGCTGCCCGAAGGCCGCCGCGGCCAGGCCTCCGGCTCCTCGGGCGGCGTGCGGCCAGGGGATCCCGGCAGGCAGGCCGCCGGCCCACTTCCTAACGATTGGGCATGAGATGATGAGGTGCCAGACGGGCACATCGAGACGCGGGCAACAAGCCCCTGGAGGAAGAGTCGATGCATGACTACAACGATGACGCCTACGTCCAATTACCGGATCCGGCACTGATTGCGGCCAACCGCCCCGCGGACCACCCCTACAACTTTGGCTCGCCGACCGGCATGAGCCGCCTATTGATGGCACACACGCGAATTGGGCCGGCGTTTCTTGGGCTGTTTTCGGAAATCATGTTCGAGCCCGGCTCACTCAGCCGCCAGGAGCGCGAGTTCGTGGCGGCCGTCACCGCATCCGTCCAGAACTGCTTCTACTGAACAACGTCTCACGCAGAGTTTCTGCGTGCCGAGGGCGGCGATGACAAGATGGCGCGTGCCATCGAGCGCGGTCACTGGAGTGACGCCGATCTGTCAGATCGGATGCGGGCGCTGGGCGTCGTCGCCGAGAAGCTGAGTTTCGATCCAACCACGGTCGGACCTGCTGACTGGGATTCGCTGCGATCCGTCGGACTCGACGACGAGGGCTGTCTGGAATTCGCGCATATCGTCGGGATCTTCAATTACCTGACGCGGCTGGCCGACGGCTTCGGAATAAAGGTCGACCCGCAGACCATGGCCGCGGCGTCCGGCGGCCCGCCACTTCGCCATGCTTCAAGCCTCGGCTGAGTCCGAAGACAACGACACAATCACCGCGGACCTGGCCACGTCCGTCGGGTGCATCTCGGCGGTTGGCGTGACCGGCGAACGGCGACGGATCCCTGCTCAACCCTGCAGCCGCGACATGCGACCCTGCAGCACATCACATCGCGTTCTTAGCCTAGGACAAATAGCAGGATCCGTCTCAACGAATAAGGCGTTCGCTCAAGACTAGCTGCGGCGTCGATCGATAGGCCGTCATCGCCGTCGGCGCCCAATAAGCGGCCGACGCTCACAGCAGCCACTCTCGCGTCCATACGCAGAGCAGCGACGTCTGTCGCGTTGGGGGCTGGTTTCCGCCTTGGACGACGACGAGTCGTCCCAGCTCTGGCGCCAGACTGGTGCATCGACCCGGCGATCCGCAACTCGGTGCAGCTCGACGTCGGCATCGCGTGGGCCGTGGCGCCGCTCGGCGAGGCGAAGCGGCAGCGCCATCCAAATGCGCGAGGTGCTTGCTCAGATTCACACAACGGGGCCGAGTAAGCGCCGGCCCGCGCGCCGGCGCCGCTGAGCATCAGTCGCCAGACGTTACGTCGCACGGCTCCTCCCGCCCCCGGCACCCGCGCGACACTGGGCGCTCGCGCTTCTCGTTGTCTGTGGAAGCAGCCACCCGACACGGACGCTCGCTTCAGGCGTAACGGGGCCGTGCGTTCTCGCTGTCGCGCGTGGCTGCTTCATCGCCGCACCGATAGCCACACCTGGCGCGGTGACCAGCGCCGGTGATCGGAATTGATACTCACGTTCGTACAAGTCGGCGGCAACCACGCTGGCCGGCGATCGGCTGGACCCCGCTGGTGCTGTGGAATGCGCAGCAGCATTCCCGGCGACCTTCAGCAGTCCTGTTCACAGACGGATAACCGCAAGCGCGCGTCCGTATGTCAACGGCATTGATGCCCAGGCGTTCAGGCGCCGCCGAAGGCGTCGGCGACGGCCGCCGCCCAGCTCATGTACAGATCGATCACAGTGGACGGTGTGCGGGCCATTCTCCGGCCTGCAGTCGTTTGAGCGCTTCGCCGCCACGCCGGCGTGCGTGGGTGCTTGACCAGTCGTAGGAGGTCGGCGGGCTGCCGTAGCGGGCATGCCAGGCGCGCATCGCTTCGCGCACCCGTTCGCGTGTCCATCCCGCGCGATCGATCGCGCCGGGATGGCATTTCTTGCAGTACGCGTACGCGTCGCCCTTGCCGTTGCGCGCGCTGGTCGGCGCGCCGCAGCCCCGGCAGACGCCCCGGTAGCGCGCCTTGACCTCGCGCGCCTTTTCGCCGATCGGATCGTAGAGATAGGCCTTCACGGTGCCCTCTGCGCGCCCCAGCCGGCGAGCGATCTCGGCGATCGTTAGGCCCTCCTGGTCGCGGTAGTGGCGCGCGAGCTGCGCGGCGCGGCGTCGCTCGCTAACGCGGTCTGTCATGAGACGTCCTGTGTCATCCATGAAGGGCCGGGTGTTGTCAAGCGGCGATTTGATGTCTTTGACTTTCGGAGTGGCAGGTTGGTTGCGGTGAGGCATGGATCGCCTTGGTTGATTGGGGTTTTGGGGCTTTGCCCCGGATTGGTTGCCCAGTTGCCCAGGCGAGCTCGTCCGGGTCAAGCGCGGTACGTGCGGGCGTGGGTGATCGGCGCCGGCTGTGGGCGCTTGACGCGGGCGGGTGAGTCTGGCAGGGAGCGTGGTGGTGGTCATGGGGCTCTGGAGGTCGGGCGCCGGTTCGCTGACTGCGTTGCGGCTTGGGAGGAGGCTCCAGTCATCCATTCGGTCGCGCGGGGCGGACCAGAGTGTCGTGCGGTGCTCGGGGGCTCAATCAACCTCACGGCCGTCCTTATCGATGTCGAGAAGGAGGCCAGACACAGGAGCGAGCTCGCCCGAGCATGCACCTCGCGCCCTCGTGAGCGCAAGTCTGGTGTGAGCTGGCGTTGGTCATGCGG
Organism: uncultured Solirubrobacterales bacterium; assembly: GCA_963841535.1. Lineage (GTDB taxonomy): Bacteria > Actinomycetota > Thermoleophilia > Solirubrobacterales > Solirubrobacteraceae > Palsa-465. The sequence goes on from CAWJDF010000011.1 coordinate 381,221, forward strand.
CCTGGGCCAGCTCGTCGTGGTGGTCGTCGGTGTCAGGCTGGTTCTTGAGGCAGCGGATCTCGCCGTCGCGCAGCCCGTAGTAGCAGAGGGTGAGGATCTGGCGGGCGACCGCGACCTTGGCGATCTTGCGCCCGCGGCGCTTGGCGATCCGCTCGAACTCGCCCGCAGCGGACCGCCGCCGGTGGGGATCTTCTGCGCGGCCTCGGTCAGCGCCCAGCGCAGCGCCGGGGAGCCTTGGCGGGAGATGTGCCCCAGGCGCGCCTTGCCGTCGGAGCTGCGGACGGTCGGCGCGAGCCCCGCCCAGGCGCACAGGTGTCGGGCGGTGGGGAAGCGCGACACGTCGCCGACCTCGGCGATGATCAGCATCGCGGTGTAGCGCCCGACGCCGGGGAGCTGGCAAAGGACCGTGACGCGCTCGTCGGTCTTGGCGCGCGCGTCGATCTCGCGGGTGGTGGCGGTGATCTCACGGTCGAAGTCACCGATCAGCGCCATCAGGCTGTCCAGCCGCCGGCGGGAGCCCTCGGGCAGCTCGAGGCTGGCGAGGAACTCGCGGCCTGCCTTGCCGAACAGGTCGGCGTGCTCTTGGCGGATACCTTGGCGGGCCAGCAGGGCGTGCACGCGGTTCTTGACCGCGGTGCGCATCCTGGTCAGCACGGCGCGGTGGCGCAGCAACTCGCGCAGGTCACGCAGCTCGGGCGGGGCGATGTACGCCTCGGGCAGGAGCCCGGTCCGCAGCAGGTGCGCGAGGGTCTTCGCGTCGACCGCGTCGGTCTTCACGCGCGCCGCGGCGATCGCCCGCGTCCGCAACGGGTGGGCCAGATGTACGTCATAGCCTGCCTCCTCGAGCAGGTCGGCCAGCCACTCCCAGCCGTAGGTCGCCTCGAGCGCCACGTGCGTCCCGTCCGGGTCGCCGAGCAACTCCCGGAACGTGCCGCGGTCGTTGACGATCCGGCGCGAGAGCGCAAGCTCTCCGTGCTCGTCAATGATCGCGATCTGCGAGCGCCGGCGGTGCAGGTCGACGCCGACCCAACGCGTAGGGTTACTCACGGTCGGTACCTCCGTCTCGAATTGTCCGGCCGCGCGGCGATCATCCGCACGGTCTCAAAGCTTGCAGTTCGGGGCGGAGGGCCGACTTCCTGCCGCCCGGACGGCGCACGCCGCCCCGGACCGCCGGAGCCCGCCCGGCCCTTCATGACATCAACCCCCGAGCGTGTTAGCGGATGTCGGCTTGCCGTCAAGCGCTGCGCGCTCGGCCCTGCGGGCCGCCCGGTGGGTGACGGCGGCGCCGAGCATCCGCTGGGTGGCGGCGAGGTCGGGGCGGGGCCCCGACGAGCTTGGGATCGTGACCGTGCAGCGCCGTTGCAGGGCGCGGTGGCGGGCGGGATCGTGGGGCGTGCGGTCTTGCCAGCAGCGCCATACGATCCGGCACCAGGCGCGGCCGAGGGTGCGGGTCGCGCGGGGGTGGTCGTGTCCGTCGGCGCTCGCGCGTGCGTAGTGGTCGGCGGCCCACGGGTGCCAGTGGCGGGTGGAGTCCGCGAGTGTGCAGAACGCGTCTCTGAGGCGCTTGTTGCACGCCCAGCGGAAGCAGGCGACCTTGCGCTTGCCCGATTCGACCGCGACGGGCGCTTGGCCGGCGTCCCCGGCGAGCGTGTCGCGGGTCGGGTAGCGGGCGCGGCAGTCGCCGATCTCCGCCAGCAGCGTCGCGGCGCACACGACCGACTTGGGATCGCGGAACAGCGAGAGGAAGATCTCGCCGTCGGGATGCTCGCGCACGGCGGTGGCGATCTGCCGGTCGAGTGCCTTGATCTGCGCGACGAGCGGACTCAGCGCGGCGACCAAGGCGAGCACGAGCTGCCGGCGCATCTGGACCTCGGCTTCGCCGGCGCGGCCCTCGGGGGCGCTTCTGAGGTTGGTGAGCAGCTGCTCGGCGGTCTTGCCGCCAGAGTAGTGCTCGCGGACGAGGAACGCCTGCATGCGCTTGACGCCAAGGAATGTGGCGTCTGCCGGGCTGGGGTAGCGCTGCAGGAACGCCAGCGCGATCGGGCTCTCGAGCTTGGCGAAGATCTTGGTCGCGCCGGGCCAGAACCGCTCCAGCTCGGCGCGCAGCTGGTTGCAGAGCGCCACTCGGGTCTGCACGAGATCCTCGCGCCCGCGGGTCAGCGCCCTGAGCGCCTTGGTCTGGTCGCTGTCGGGCTCAAGCACCCGGAAGCGGTGGCTGTCGGTTCTGGCGAGCTCGCACAGCACGAACGCGTCGAACCGGTCGGACTTGCCGCCCGAGACCCTGAACCGCGGTCGGGCAGCGGCGACCTGGTTGGGGTGCAGCGCGATCACCCTCAGCCCCGCATCCAGCAGCCGCTCGACCAGCACCCCGTCCGGGCGCTCGATCGCTACAAGATCCACGCCGTGGCGCACCAGTGCGCGGCACAACGACCGCAGCCCCGTCTCGTCGTGCGCGAACGTGGCTGCCAGCAACTCCTCGCCCGCCGCGTCGCAGACCAGCACATCGTGCTTCTCAGACGCCCAGTCGACGCCCGCGTAGTTACTTCCCATCGGTACTCCTCATCGGTCAGGACTTCACAGCGCCCCGACCACGAGGTACCGTTGCGGGCGCTCATTGACTGGCCCTCAACCGGGGCTACGTCCTGTTGCCGCTTGCGGCACCTCACCCCGCCGGGAGGGGCTGGTCTCATGATGGCCCTCCAAGGGGCAAGCACCAAAGGCCCTCTCCCGGCGGCGGTCGAGGCCGACACGACCAACCGGCCGCGCCAAGACAAGGATGACCAATGAGCACCTGGGTCTTTTGTTACGCTCAGATGAGTCGCAGAAGTACGCCTTGACCGTTGCCGGCGAGCGACCGAGCCGGTCGGCGATCTGCCTGATCGAGAGGCCCTCGAACTCGCGGTAATGACGCGCCAGGGCGACCGCCTGGCGACGCTCGAGAACCCGACCCGTTTCCGCGGTTGACGCCTTGCCCGTCACACGGCGTCACGCTACCTCGCTCAATTGGCGTTTCCGTCGAGGCCAGCACGCAAATCCGGACGCGGCGGCCGGTCCTCCTACCCGCGCGGAAAGGGCCCCCCGGTGCCGGAATGCCACGGTCTCGGCCAGCCGCTCACTCCTGCTGCTCCACAAGTGAATCGCCGCTTGGTCGTGCTGGGTCAGCGTGGCCTCGGGGTTTTGAGGCGCTGGCTGAGGGTCGCGAGGTCGTGGGCGGGGATCGTCTGCTCGATCAGCGGTAAGACCTGCTGCTCTTCGAGCTGGACGTGTTCGGCGAGATGGGTTCCGAGCTGATGCACGAGGGACAGGGAGGGTTGGCGAGCGAGGATGTCGGCGTCGCGGCGGATGCGGATGTGGCCCTCGAGCATCCAGATGCTCGCAGGATGGTGGGGAGCGCCGTGTTCGGCATAGAGGAGGAGCAGGATCTTTCTCCTCCTCGATCCGAAAAGTGGAGCCTTTCTTCGCCTTCCCAGTGCGACAGGAAGCCTCGCGTGGCGACGTGTTCGGTTTCCTCGGTTGCGCGGCGGAGCTTCTGGGCGAGCACCAGGGCGTGATGGCGCTCGCGGGAGAGCCGGCGAGCGCTGGGTGGCACTTCAGCGATCGACTGCGCGCGGCTCAGGGTGGGTTGGGTCGATCGAGCGCTGCGGCGGCGCCAGCGGCGAACGCGCGCCAGCTGCGTTCGTGCTGGCCGTGGTGCGGTGTCGTGCCGGCCAGGCGGCGCAGGAGCGCGCGCAGGCGCTGCTCGGTCTGACGCTCGGCGAGGACGCGTTCCCGGGCGTCCTCGTAGATGGAGTCGCGAGCCCATTCGACGGTTCGCCAGACGCAGATCCCAAGACATGGCTGTGGGGCGTCGATGCCCCCGCATCGGTCACACCACCAGGTGACCGCCGGCTCGGCGGGCGTGTCGAGCTCGGCGGCGACCGCCGGGTCGTCCGGAGCGCGCCGGAGCGCGGTGCGCGCCTGCTCCTGAACCGATGCGAACGCGCCCGGCCACTCCTCGGTCGCCGCGCGGCCGTCGAGCAGCTGTTCTGCTGGGCTGGCCAGCGCGGTCGTGTTCGCGAGGATCTGCCTCTCGGCGTTGGTGAGCGCGTCGAGCGCGGCGGCGCGGATGAGCACGAGCTTGCGCTCGGCGCAGCCGGTCTCGCACGTTCCGGGACGGCTCATCGCGCCGCAGCCGATGCATGTCGGCACGGTCACTCGGTCCGGCACGCGCATCAGCGACCTGCTGTCCGCTGCGGTCCGAGCGCTCGCGCGGCGAGCCCGATCAGCCTCATCGACAGCAGCGCCACGACGGTGAGCGTCAGCACGGAGGAGGGGAGCCGCAGCAGCGTCATCGCGGCCGTCTTGGACAGTGCGAGCAGGATGACCGCGCTCGCCGCGCCTGTCGTTATGAGACGGTCGAGCGTGGGCTGTGGCCGGGGCAGCGCGAGCGTGAAGCGGCGGATCCGCGCGAGGATCGTGAGCAGGTGCAGCAGCGCGCCGGTGACGGTCAGCCCGATCCAGCCGGCGAGCAGCAGCACCGCAAGCACCTGCCGCCAGGTTCCGGTGAAGGGTCCGTTCACGCCCGCCCGCATGGTCGCGGCCAGCGCGATCGCGAGGCCCGCGAGCAGGAACGTCTGAGCGAGTGCGAGCAGCCTTGCGGGTAGCACCAGCGAGCGGGGCGCGATTCGGAGCGAGGCCAGCAGGTTGGCGCACAGCAGCGCCGGTCGCAACGAGCAGGGCGGTCCAGCCGGCGGCGAGCACGGCGCGGCTGGTGAACGCGGCCCCGATCGCGAGCTCGATCACCCCGAGCAGCCACAGGATGTAGGTCGGTCGCTGCAGACGGGCGAAGCGCAGCTGGGTCTGGGTGAGCGAGGGGAAGAAGGTGTGCAGGGTGCCGATGATCGCCGTGCCCAGCCAGCCGGCGAGGTTGAGCGCGAGGTGCGCGCCGAGCAGATCGCCGTGCGACCAGGATGTGCCGCGTGCCATCAGCACCCCGATCAGCGCGCCGAGACCGAGGCAGGCGGCGGACGCCTGGTACCAGCGCAGCGCCCACGGGGCGTGCTGCAGCGAGTGACGCTCCATCCAGCGAAGCGCGACGGCGAACAGGACCAGCCCGGCCGCGATCAGCCCGCCACCGGCCTCGACCAGCACCGAGACGCCCGTGGGGACGCCGACCGCGACCAGCACCGTGCCGACATTCCAAGTGGCGAGCTGGGCGGCGATCAGCTGTCGCGGCGGCGGATCGGTCGCCAGGAACGCGCACACGAAGAACTGTCCGGCGCCGAGCACCAGCTGCGAGATCCCGCCCAGCAACAGGAGGTGCAGGGCGAGCCAGTGCAGCCAGTCGGTGCCGGCGGCCGCATCGGCGATGCCGGCTAGGGCCGAGGCGGCGATGAACAGCAGGCCCGTCAGGAAGAACAGGCGCAGCAGCTCGCTCGGCCGCGGCGAGCCGGCGGCGATCGGGCGCTGCCGGCAGCGTCGCCGGCCGTTCGCGACGGGGCCTGGCGGTGCCGGGTGGACGCTCATTTCGCGGCGGCGGAATCGCCGATGCGGCGCACCTCGATCACGCAGCCGGCCCGATCCGGGTCGTGGGGCACGAACGCGGTGAGCTTGGCACCGGGTTCGAGCACGTCGAGCAGTCCGCGCGTGATCCCCTTGTGGAGGGCACAGATCGCTGGCTGGTTCTCGTGCACCGCGTCGCGGTAGGGGCAGTTGCGCAGGCAGTAGGCGACGCCGTCTTCGCGCGGCTGGGCGACGGGCTGGAACCCGAGTGCGGTCAGCGAGGTCTCGAACGCGTCAGCGTCCGCGGCCGCGCCGTCGGGAGCTAGCTCGCGACCGATCTGGCGCCCGGTCTCCTCGATGCCCCGCAGTCCGCGCGGGCGCGCTTGCAGGGCTCGGGCCAGCCACCGGCCTAGATCCCGATACGCCCGCGGGTCACTCCCGCCGGGACGGGCGTCGGCGGAGATCGCCCATGCGTCCGGTGGCCGCCCGCGCCTGTCGCGGACCCGGGCGCGCTCCACGAGGCCTGCCTGTTCCATCCGTTCGAGGTGAATGCGCACGCCGTTGGGATGCAGCCCTAAGCGCTCCGCGAGCTCGACCGTCCCGGTCGGCCGTTTGAGCTCTCCGAGCAGCGCGAACAGCCGTGCCCTGGTGGGTTGGGCGAGCACGTCGTTCGGGTCGATGGCGAACGGAGCATCCATCGCGATTGGAGTTTACCCACTCGGATTTGTAAAAAACGAGGAACGGTTCAATCCTCAAACTGTCTACGGCTCGCCTTGGGCGAGGCTCGGCGCGCGGCGGAGCATCGCGGCGAACACGACCAGCCATACCGCGAGTGCGACCCATACCCACACGCGGGCGAAGCCGGTGATGGCGGCCGTGTGTCCGACTGCGCCGACGATGAAGCTGCAGGCGGCGTACATGCCGACCGGGAACACGGTCGACCAGCGGCGCACGTTGTATCGCGGCCGGGGGCGCAGCGCCTCGTAGATCACCAGCGCCGGCAGCCACACCATGGTGAGGCACCACAGCACCAGCGAGATGGTCTTCAGCGCGCCCAGCGCTCCGGACAGGGCGCCGGTGCGTTGCGCGGCCAGGGTGATCCGCCCGGCGGTGACGGTGGAGATGGCCAGTGCGCCGCCGGTGACCCAGTGGTCGCCCATCCCAACGCTGAGCTGGCGGAATTGAAAGCGGCTGAGCACGAACGCGTAGAAGCCGATGCCGAGGCAGAAGGGCACCAGGGAGGCGTACAGAAGCCAGCCGGCGCGCTCGCCGAAGGCCAGTGAGGCCCCCAGCAGCGCGAGCGATTCGGTGGCGACGGTGAGGATGAACGAGGCGCCGATCGTCGGCACCTGCCAGTGACCGAGCACCTGGGGCACCAGGCCGAGCCATATCACCAGCGCGATGATGAGCAGAACGGCGCCTGCCCAGTCCCAGCCGAGCAGCGTCAGCCGGGTGCCGAGCACTCCGGTGCCGGCGATCGAGGTCAGCGCGGTGGGATGACGGATGTCGGCGCGGAACCGGGCGCGGTCGGTGAGGGCGCGGGCGGGCAGAAGACCCGCGAGCGCAACCCAGATCACGGCATCGAGCACCAAGAGAATGTCCGAGAGGGTGCTGCGGCGATCGAGCAGCAGCGCGATCGAGACGATCCCCGTGCCCATGACCACCGCCCCGGAGGCTGGGGGGACCGAATCGAGGATCCGGGTCCGGAGGGCTGCCGGCCGGTCCCGCCGATGCTGCATCAGCGGATGGTCTGGTAGCGGCGGCGGTAGAGGATGTAGGGCCGTCCTATGTACTGGATGGCGATGCTCCAGGCGTGCACGAGGCGGCTGAACGGGAACATGGCCCAGAATCCCCAGGCGATGATGGCGTGCAGCTGGTAGACCAGCGGCGCGCCGGTCGCGGCGGAGACGTTGGGGTGCAGGTAGAACAGCGAGCGCCACCACGCCCCGATCGTGGGACGGTAGTTGTAGGGGTGGTCGGTGATCAGGGTGTGGCTGAAGGTCATCCAGCATCCCAGGCAGATCAGCAGCGTGAGCAGCAGGTAGGTGAGCATGTCCATGCGCGTGGTGGTGCGCCTGACCCGGTCTGAGGTGGTGCGCCGGAACACGAGGCCGAGGAAGCCGATCAGCGTCACCAGCCCAGCGATGCCGCCGGCGACCCCGGCGAACCAGCGGTAGAAACCCTCCGTGATCCCGATCGTCGCGGTCACCGACGGTGGGATGCACAGTCCGATCACGTGCCCGCCGACCGCCGCCAGGGCGCCGTAGTGAAACATCGGGCTGGCCCAGCCCAGCACGCGGCGGTCAAGCAGCTGGGTGGAGCGGCTGGTCCACGCGAACTGGTCGGTGCGGTAGCGCCAGTAGTGACCGACCAAGAACGTGGGCGCCGCAGCGTAGGGGAAGATGATCCACAACAGGACCTCCCCGGTGCTCATCGCCGCGCCTCCGCGCCGGGCATCACCTCGGGTGGGGCGAACGGCTCCAGCCCGACGAGTTCTTGCGGCGGGCCGTCGGCAGCGAGTCTCATGACGCGGGCACGGTCGGCTGCCGATGGCGCTCCGAGGGTGAGGCACACGGCGTCGATCAGGTGCGCGTAGGGGCTGTGGCGCTCGTGGAGGCTGAGGCGCACGAGCTCCAGCGCGGCGTGGTGCTCGCGCAGCACCAGCTCGCCGTAGCCGGCCGGGGCAGCGGCCGCGAACTCGAGCATCACCGGCAGGTAGTCGGGCAGCTCGGTGCCCTCCAGCGGCAGGCCGGCGGAGCGGTACATGCGTTTGAGGCGCAGCAGCGCCGATCCGCGCTCGCGCTTGTCTCCCGCGCCGTAGAAGGTCAGGTACAGGCCGGAGCGCTTGTCCAGATCGAGCGTGTGCACGTAGTGCTGGGCCGCCGTGAGCCGGTCGGTCTGCGTCCACCATTCACAAAAGCTCGTCAGGGCCGTGGCGGCCGGCGAGCGCGGGAGTGCCGCGATCGCGTCGACGATCTCGGTCTGCCCGGCGCGCAGCTGTTCGTCATCGGGGTACTGCAACAGCAGCGAGCACAGCTTGTAGGTGCGTGCCGCAGTGGCCCGCCGCCGCGCCCCGAGTGCCATCAGCTCTGCGCCTCGTCGTGCGCGCGCTGGTCGGCGAGCATCTGCACGATGTCCAGCTGGACTGGGTGCTCGTCGGTGAGCATGAACGCCTCGTTCTCAGCGGTGGAATCGTTGGGGATCGCGCCGCAGTTGCCCGGGCCACCCTCGAAGTCAAGGCCGCAGGTGCCCTGCTGCTCCATCAGCCGGCCGGCGAGTTCGGCGTGGGCCTGGGGGATGACGTAGCGGTCGTCGTACTTGGCGATCGCCAGCAGCCGGTACATGTCCTCGACGTCCTGAACGGTCATCCCGACCGCGGCGGCCATCGCGGTGTCGTGCTCGCCGAGGACCTCGCGCTTGCGCATATGGCCGCGCATCGCGGCCAGGCGTCTGAGCACGTCGCGGATCACGTCGCCGTCACCGGCGGTCAGCAGGTTGGCGAGGTAGTCGACCGGGATCCGCATCGCGTCGATCGCGGGGAACACCTGGTCGGGGTCGGCCTCATAGCCGTCGGTCTCCAGGCTGTTGACGATCGGCGAGAGTGGCGGCACGTACCACACCATCGGCAGCGTGCGGAACTCGGGGTGCAGCGGCAGCGCCACCCGGTAGCGGTGCGCCAGCGCATAAACCGGTGAGCGGCGTGCCGCAGTGATCCAGTCATCAGGGATCCCGTCGCGGGCGGCCTGCTCGCGGACCGCCGGGTCCTCAGGGTCCAGGAACACGTCGCGCTGGGCGTCGAGCAGGTCGTGCTCGTCGGGGACCGACGCGGCCGCCTCCACGCGATCGGAGTCATACAGCACCAGTCCGAGATAGCGGATGCGCCCCACACAGGTCTCTGAGCAGATCGTCGGCAACCCGACCTCGATCCGCGGGTAGCACAGCGTGCACTTCTCGGCCTTTCCGGTCTTGTGATTGAAATACACCTTCTTATACGGGCAGCCCGACACGCAGAACCGCCAGCCGCGACACTTGGCCTGGTCAACCAGCACGATCCCGTCCTCCTCGCGCTTATACATCGCCCCCGACGGGCACGAGGCAACGCACGACGGGTTCAGGCAGTGCTCGCAGATCCGGGGCAGGTAGAACATGAACGCCTGCTCGTAGGTCGCCTTGACCTGCTCCTCGATCCCGGTCGTCAGCGGATCCTGATGGATGCGCTCAGGCGCGCCGGCGAGGTTGTCGTCCCAGTTGGGGCCCCATCGGATCTCGGTCATCGGCTTGCCGGTGAGCTGGGATTGGACGCGCGCGACGGGGTCGTGCTTGGACAGCGGCGCGGTGATCAGCTTCTCGTAGTCATAGGTCCAGGGCTCGTAGTAGTCGTCGATCTGGGGCAGGTCAGGGTTGGAGAAGATGTTCAAGAGCTTCTTGATCCGCCCGCCGGCCTTCAGGCGCAGCCGTCCCTTGCGATCCAGCTCCCAGCCGCCGTTCCACTGCTCCTGGTCCTCCCAGCGCTTGGGGTAGCCCAGGCCGGGCTTGGTCTCCACATCGTTGAACCACATGTACTCCGCGCCCGGGCGGTTGGTCCACACCTGCTTGCACGTCACCGAGCACGTGTGACAGCCGATGCACTTGTCGAGGTTCATGACCATCCCCGACCTGCGCACGAATCTTCACTCGAACACCACCTCCGCCTCGCGCTTGCGCAGCACGGTCACCTCGTCGCGCTGGGAGCCCGTCGGCCCGTAGTAGTTAAAGCCAAAGCTCAACTGGGCGTACGCGCCGATGAAGTGCGTCGGCTTCATCACGATCCGCGTCAGCGAGTTGTCGGTCCCCCCTCGCTTGCCCTGAAGCTCGGTCAAGGGCACGTTGAGGTGACGGTCCTTGGCGTGATACATCAGGCACGTTCCCTGCGGGATGCGGTGCGACACCGTCGCGCGGCAGGCCACGACGCCGTTGCGGTTATAGGCCTCGACCCAGTCGTTGTCGTTGATGTCCAGCTCCTGCGCGTCCTCCCGGCTGATCCAGAGCATCCCGCCGCCGCGAAACAGCGTCAGCATGTGCAGGTTGTCCTGGTACTCGGAGTGGATCGACCACTTCGAATGCGGCGTCAGGTACTTGAGCGTCAGCTCGCGCCGTCCCGACCCGTCCTTGGCGCCCTGGTCGCCGAAGATCGCGCGGTGGTGCAGCGGCGGGCGAAACACCGGCAGGCCCTCCCCGAGCTCCAGCATCCACGCATGGTCCAGGTAGAAGTGCTGGCGGCCCGACAGCGTGTGCCACGGCTTGTCGCGCTCGACGTTGGTGGTGAACGGCGAATAGCGCCGGCCGTGGGCCTCGATCCCCGACCACTCCGGCGAGGTGATCACCGTCCGCGGCTGCACCTGCGCATCCTGAAACGTGATCCGGTCGCCCGCGCGGGGGCCGGCCAGGTCGGCCAGCGGCACGCCGGTCGTGCGCTCCAGCGAACGAAACCCCTCCACGGCCAGCCGCCCGTTGCAGGTCCCCGACAGCATCAGGATCGCCTCACACGCATGCTCGACGCGCTCCAGTGACGGGCGCCCGTCAGCCACTCCGCCGCGCACGGCGCCGTTGGCCGCGCGCAGCTCGGCGACCTCCTCGTCGGCGACCCAGCTGGCGCCCTTGACCGCCGTTCCCAGCCCCTCCACCAGCGGTCCGAGCGCGCGCCACTGCTCGCCGACGTGCGGGTAATCCCGATCGACCACGATCAGCTTGGGCATCGTGACGCCCGGGATCGGCTCGCACTCGCCCGCGCGCCAGTCGCGCACCTCGCCCAGCGGCTGGGCAATCTCATCTGGCGTGTCGTGCAACAGCGGCGCGACCACCACGTCACGCCGCGCGCCGAGATGACGCTCAGCGAGCTCTGAGAAGCGCTGCGCGATCCGCCCAAACGCGTCCCAGTCGCTCTTTGACTCCCACGGCGGCGGGACCGCCTGGTTGAACGTGTGCACGAACGGGTGCAGATCCGTCGAGGACAGGTCGTACTTCTCATACCACGTCGCGGCCGGCAGCACAACATCGGAGAACAGGGCGTTGGAGGTCATGCGAAAGTCGATCGTGGTCATCAGATCGAGCTTGCCCTCCGGCGCCTGCTCATGCCAGTCCACCTCCCGGGGACGCAGCTCGGGCGGGGACTCCTCGGCGCGCACGGCGTTCTCCGTGGTGCCCAGCAGGTGCTTGAGGAAGTACTCGTGGCCCTTGCCCGAGGAGCCCAGCAGGTTCGAGCGCCACACCGTCATCACCTTCGGGTGATTGCCTGGGGCGTCGGGGTCCTCGCAGGCGAAGCGCAGCCGGCCCGACTTGAGCTCCGATACCACGTGGTCGGCCGGATCGACGCCCGCGCGGTCGGCCTCGTCGACCAGGTCCAGCGTGGAGCGGTCAAAGCTCGGATAGGACGGCAGCCACCCCAGACGCGCGCCCAGCGCATTGACGTCGGCGATGTGACGCCCGTCCAGCAGCCCGCGCCCCAGCGGGGAGGCGAGATCGGCGGGCTGGTAGCGCTCGTAGCGCCACTGGTCGGTCGCCAGGTAGAAGAACGGGGTGCCCGACTGATGACGCGGCGGGCGCACCCAATCGAGCGCGAACGCGATCGTCTGCCAGCCCGCCAGCGGCCGGACCTTCTCCTGGCCCACGTAATGCGCCCAGCCGCCCCCGTTGACCCCCTCGCAGCCGCACAGCATCACCAACGCCAAAAACGTCCGGTACACCTGATCGGAGTGAAACCAGTGATTTGTCCCGGCGCCCATCGCGATCATCGACCGCCCCCGCGTCACCTCGGCGTTGCGGGCGAACTCCCGCGCCACCCGCGCGACCAGCTGGCCCTCCACGCCGGTGATCGGCTCCTGCCACGCCGGCGTGCACGGCCCCGGATCCTCATAGCCCGCGGGCCACTCACCCGGCAGGCCCTCCCGGGCAACCCCGTAGTGCGCCAGCGTCAGATCCAGCACGGTGCACACCAACCGCCCGCCGACCCGGACCGCCGGCACGCCCCGGCGCACCGAGGATCCACCCTCGCCCTCGCCGACGTCAAAGCGCGGCAGATCGATCGCCACCCGCTCGCTCGCGTGATCGATCACCGTCAGTGCCGGCGCGATCCCTTCCAAGCGCAGGTTCCAGCGCCCCGGCTCGCCGTAGCGGTGCCCGACCGATCCGTTCGGAACCGCCGGCTCGCCGGTGCGCTCGTCCAGCACCACCGGCTTCCACTCCGCGTGCTCGGTCTCGCCCCCGGCACCGTCGAGGTCTGAGGCGCGCAGCAGCCGATCGGGGACATACCCGCCGTCGTCGCGTTCGCGCAAGGTCACCAGCAGCGGCAGGTCGGTGAACCGCCGCGCGTAATCCTGGAAGTACGGCACCTGCACGCTCGACGTAGAACTCCTTCAGGATCACGTGGCCCATCGCCATCGCCAGCGCCCCGTCCGAGCCGGGCTCCGCCGCGAGCCAGTGATCGGCGAACTTGGTGTGCTCGGCGTAATCCGGGGATACGACCACCACCTTCTGGCCGCGGTAGCGCGCCTCGACCATGAAGTGCGCGTCCGGCGTCCTGGTCGTCGGCAGGTTCGTCCCCCAGATCAGCAGGTAGCCGGCGTTAAACCAGTCCCCGGACTCCGGCACGTCGGTCTGATCGCCGAACGCCTGCGGCGAGGCCGGCGGCAGATCCGCATACCAGTCATAAAACGACAGGATCGTCCCGCCGATCAACGACAGAAACCGCGTCCCGGCGGCATAGGACGCCTGCGACATCGCCGGGATCGGCGAGAAGCCCACCACCCGATCAGGGCCGTAGCGCTTGATCGTGTGCACGTGCGCGGCGGCGATCATCTCCACCGCCTCATCCCACGAGGAGCGCGCGAACCCGCCCTTACCGCGCTGGCGGCGGTACAGCCGCACCTTCTCGGGATCGTCGACGATCTCCGCCCATGCCTCCACCGGATCTCCCAGCCTCGCCCGGGCCTCGCGGAACATCGCCAGCAAGCTCCCGCGCACGTACGGGTACTTCAGCCGCAGCGGCGAGTACGTGTACCACGAGAACGACGCCCCGCGCGGGCATCCGCGAGGCTCGTACTCCGGCATCTCCGCGCCCGTCGACGGATAGTCGACCGCCTGGGACTCCCACGTGATCAACCCGTCCTTGACATACACGTTCCACGAGCACGACCCCGTGCAGTTCACCCCGTGGGTCGAGCGCACCACCTTGTCATGCGCCCAGCGACCGCGGTAGGAGCGCTCCCACTCGCGGTCCTTGGCCACCAGCTGACTCCACCCCTCCGCGTTCACCGGCCCACGACGCAGGAACCGATGCGCCTCCAACAGCGGACTCCGGGCGCGCTGATCCGAGCTCACGGACCGCTCCTGCGAGGTTCGCTTACCGACGCCCATGGATCTCCACGCTCCTAAGCCCGCCGTTCGGTCGTATTTGCCCGCGCGGGCGGCGTGGCGCGACCACGCTGCCCGTCCGCCGAGCCTGTCCCGGCGAGCGTGGTCACTGGCTCGCTCGGTGCTCGGCAGCGCGCTGTCTGACCGTCGCCTTGTCGCTGAGCGGCATCGTCCCGGGATGGCCGTCGCCCGGCCACGGGGTCAGCAGCAGCAACAGCCGGGCCGTTGTCAGAGCGCGGACGGCGTGGCGCTCACCCGGCGCGAACTCGACCATCAGGCCGCTTCCCCCCGCCACGGTCTCTCCATCGCTGGTCGTGATCTCCACCTCCCCGCCGATCACGGTAACCCACGCCCGCTCGTGCACCTGGTGATCCTGCAGGCTCTCGCCCGCCGGGATCTCGAGCACGACCGCGCGAGCCTCGTCCCTACTGGAGAGGATCTCCGGCGAGTGGGGGCGCAGCTCGAGCGCCCTCAGGTCCCAGCTCCTCACGGTTCGCGCCCGGCTGGTGGCTGCTCGCGGCCCATCACCGACAGCTTTTCACAGATCGCCTCGCAAAAGTAGGATCATCGCTTTCGGCGTCCATTCGTCACACCGGTTCGAAGCCCTCGACCTCGATCAGGCATCCCGCCCGATCCGGGTCCTTGGGAACGAAGTCCGTCAGCCGCGCCGCCGGGTCGAGCTGGTCCAGCAGGCCGCGCGTCAGCCCCCGGTGCAGAGCACAGACGACGGGCTGGTTCTCACGGACCGCCTCGCGATAGGGGCAGTTGCCGAGCCTGAAGAGGACTCGTCCCGCCTTTGCCGGCTGACGCTGTGGAGCGAAGCCCAGGGCGGTGAGCGCCCGGCCCATCGACTCCTCGGCCACGCCGCCCGGCCGGCTGGAGCTCGCGCCCGAGCTCCCGTCCGGCACGCTCCACCTCGCGAAGCCGTCCCGGGCGTGCCGGAATGCTACGCGCCAACCAGCGCGCGAGACGAGGGTAGGCATCGCGTGGCTCGCCGGAGGGAAGCGCGTCGGGGGCGATCGACCAGCTATCCCGAGGCCGCCCGATCTTCTGCGGCACGCGCTCGCGCGCGACCAGCCCACCGGCGCGCAACCGCTCGAGATGAACGCGCACGCCGCTGGGATGAAGCCCCAACTCCGCTGCGAGCTCGTTGGTCCCTGCCGGGCGGCCGAGGCCCGCCAAGTGAGCAAACAGTCGCGCGCGCGACGGCTGGGCCAGCACATCACCCGGCCCGTCTGACCCACCAGAAACCACGAGCGAGAGTTTCTCATAGTGGGACTCGTCAAACTCGTGGTAATTTTCCTAGTCCGGATCGTAAAACTCCTCAGAGGACGCTCGCGCCGTGACATACGTGATCGCCGAACCGTGCATCGGGACCAAGGACAACTCCTGCGTAGAGGTCTGCCCGGTGGACTGCATCCACCCCACGCCCGACGAGCCAGGCTACGACCAGGCCGAGATGCTCTACATCGACCCCGCGGAGTGCATCGACTGCGACGCCTGCGTCGAGGCGTGCCCCGTCGACGCGATCTTCGCCGAGGACCAGGTGCCAGAGGAATGGCAGCGCTACATCGCGCTGAACGCCGTCCACTACCGCAACCAGGCGACGTGAGAATGAGCCAAGGGCTGAGCTCTTCATTCTGCTGGAGGTGAGCGCTGGCCCGGCGCTGGAGCAAGGCCGAGGACCAGCTGCTCCGCCAGCTCTACGCTGACCAGCTGCCCATTGCGGACATCTCCCGCCGGCTCGAGCGATCGCCCGACGCCGTCGTCGCTCGCCGCCGAAGTCTGCACATCCCCTCGCGCCGTGCCGCAGGTTGGTCGCGCGCGGAGGATGCGCTGCTCATGGCCGGAGCCGCCGCCGGTCTGTCGGCTGCGGTGCTCGGCCAGCGCCTCCGCCGCTCAGCCGGGCAGGTTCGTGCGCGGCGCGGCGCGCTGCTGGGGCGAAAACCGGCCGGGCTCCCGTACCTCCCCGACGAGGACGAGGCGATTCGCGTGTGCCTGGGCCACGGTGGCGACCTCGTCGCGCTGGCGCACCGCCTGGGCCGCTCGCCCGATGCGCTGCGCCTGCACGCCCGGCATCTCGGCCTGCATCACCCGCAGCCGCGGCGCCGCTGGGCCGAGTGGGAGGACGCGGTGCTTCGCGACGGCTACACCAGCGCCTTGCCCTGTGCCGAGATCGCCCGCCAGCTACCGCAGCGCACCACGACAAGCGTCGCGGCACGGGTGCGCAAGCTCGGACTGATCAGCTACGCGCGGCGCTGGAGCACAGGCGACGACCAGCGCCTGATGCGGCTGACAGCCCGCGGGACCACGCTCGAGGAGGCGGCTCAGCGCCTCGGTCGGACCCCGGAGGCGATCCGCAGGCGCGCATCGCGGCTCGCGATCGAGCCACCTGCACCGGCGTCGGCGCTCCGCCACGCTCGACGATGGACCCGGGAGGAGGACGAGCTGCTGCGCCTGCACCACGCGCTCAACCCGGGCCGCCTCGCCGAGCTGCTCGGACGCTCAGACGGCGCCGTCTGCAGACGCTTGTGCGCGATCGGACTGCGCGCCCGCGCCCAGCGCTCCCCCCACCATCCGGGCAACGGACCAGTCGCCCGGGCCGGCGCGCGCCGCGGCGCGAACCCCCGCCCAAGCGTCATCGGATCGCCTCGACGGTTCATCCAAGTCGGCAAGTCCTGGGAAGTCGCCGCGCCGGACGCGGGCGCGGTGCGCATCTACGGCAGCGCCGTTCGCTGATCTTCGCCTTGCGCCGATTGGGCTTCGGCTTGATCCCGGCGACGTAGCCGAGCTCGGTCGTTTAGACCGGTGGCGCTCTGGCCCACCGAAGCGCGGTCAGCGCCCGCGCTGCCGCGCCGCCCAGCTGTGTGTCTGCTCCGCGATCCACCCCTCACAGCACGGCGGGAGAGCCTCCGATGGCGAGGCGGGTCGGTCAATCGGAGCCGGGGAGCGAGCCTCAACCTTCGGTGTCGGGCGCGCCTGTCGCGCTCGCGCCAGCAGAATGTTGTTCTCCTCGTGAACGTGGCGGTGGAGATCCTGCTCGAAGGCCTCCAGCGCGTCGAGGAGCGCTCGGTGGGTGTTGCAGAGCGCGGCCTGGCGATCGTAGTCGCCGCACAGGATCCGCAGGGCACCGAGCGCGCGCCCAAGCGCCGCGTGCTCAGATTCGTGCTCCTCGAGCATAAGCTCTTCGACGGGGCTACCCGTCTGGTCGGAGGCGATGCAAGCCGGGAACAGCACGTTCTCCTCGCTGGCCAGGTGCGGCTCCAACTCGCTGCGGATCTCGCTGAAGCAACGCTGAGCGTCGCGGAGCCGCGGCTCGCTGTCGCCGTGAACCCGGACGACGGTGGCAAGCAGGCGCTCGATCCTGGGGAAGGCCTCACGCAGGCCGTCGTGGTGCACCGTGACGATATGGGCGCACAGCTCCGCCGTTTCGACCTTACGCCAGTCGCGGTTCTCGACACTGGCGCTCTCCAGGCCACGCTCGTCGAGCGCTACGAGGGCGGCGAGGACCTCGCCGAGCTCGAGTCCGCGTTTGCGCAGGCCGCGGCCAGGGTCTGGTGCCCGCCGCAGCAATAATCGAGACGCAGCTGCTCGAACAGCTGCGTGCGAGCGGGGCGCTCAGCGACCAGTTCACCAAGCAAGGAGCCTGGATCTATGAGGCTGTCGACGTTCATCGAAGCGGAGCACCTCCTGGAGCGGGCTCGGACATTCTCTCCACCGCGGCCCGGTGAAGAGCCTTGTGCCCCTCCGCTGGTCGGGGCGACAGCCCCACTCGCAGCTTTCGGCGGGCGTCGTGGAGTGTCTTGTAGAGCGCGCCGGGCGTCGAATCCAGGCGGGCTGCGAGGGCCTTGGCGGAGGTTTCCTCGATCGTCAAGGCGAGCAGGACCTCGCGCTGGTGGGGCGTCAGGTCGGTCGCGATCAGGCGCCCGACCGAGCGGGCCAGCTCACGTGCCTCGACGAGTTGCTCGGGGTCCTCGCCGCCGACCCGGTCAGACAGCCACTGCTCTGAGTCCGTGGGGGCCTCGCGGGTGTGACCGAGCCGACGGCGGATCTCGCCCGGCACCTCGACGGTGGCGAACCGTCGTGCCCAGGTGGTGAACAGCGCGTCGCCGTGGAACTGGTCGAGCTTGGCGAGGATTGTCACCAGCGCGTCGTCGGCGGCTTGCGTGGCGAGGTCATCGAGATCGCGTCCTGACGGGTGGGCGAGCCGGGCGGTGCGACGACGGACCTCGTAGCGAGCTTCCTTGAGCAGGAGCGCGTGCAGCCTGCCGACAGCGGCCTCGCGTACCGGACCTTCGCGTCGCAGATGCGACAGCCACGCGCGCGAGGCGGGATCGAGTGTCCGCACCGGGTGTGCCGCGAGCGCGGTCATGGCAGCCCAACCAGGCGGCGGCGAAGGTGCGCGAGGCGCTTATTTGCCGCCTGCCCAAGCGGGCGGTCCGCCGTGGTCGGGTGCGTGTCGGGCATCGGCGCGGGCAGCGTCACGCTCGGGTCGAGTTGGCGCGCCGCCTGAGCGGCGAGTAGGTGCCACTCGCGAACGGTCTGCGGTGCCGGCTTGCCCCAGGTGCGGCCCTCCAGCCTCCACTCGCCCTCGTCGGCACCGCGCTCGAGGAATAGTCCGGAGAAGTGGTCAAGCCGAGCGACACCCGGGCTGTTGGGGTCCGGGCGCATCTTTGGATACATGTGCGTGGAGAGATCCAGCACGTGCGCGAGCACGGCCAGGTCGGCGTCGCTCATCGCGCTCCTGAACGGAACCTGGAACATCACCACTCCTCCGCGGCCGTGAGGATTGATGTCCGGGAGGGCCGCCGGGGCAGCGCCCGCGTCGCGGGCCGGGCGGGGGCGCGGCGTCGGCGCGTGGTCGCTGCGGGAGCGTCTGGGTGTTGGTGGGGCGATTGCGCTCATCAGCGGGAGTCCTTTTTCACAGTTCTATTGTGAATAATCTACCACCGCTCGGGCGAGAAGACAAGCGCGTTCGCGCCGCCGCGACGAGCTTGCGGAGCGCTGCCCCGACCATCGTGCGCTTCTGTCCGGTTTAGCCCTGGCGGTTGATCTGTGGGCGAGGCGATGAGCGGGCGGGCTCGAGCCGAGCGCTCCGATGGCAGCGGAGGTAGCGGTCGACGATGAGTAGCTCGTCGCCGTCGCGCAAGCCGCGCCAGGGCCGCGTTCTCCGCCTCGGTTGCGGTCGCGTGCTCGGACAGGACCGCTCGCTCGGTCGCCACGATCCAGCTCCCGCGCGGGCCGCGGCAACACGCGCAGGCACCGGGATCGATGCGCTCCGGAGTCGATCGGGCTCAGCCGCGCCTCATCCACGTCCGGATCCAGTGGGCCAGGCGGGCACCGGGCCCGATCCCGTGTTCGGGCCCCGGTTCACCGGAGGATGCATCGCCAAAGGCGGTCAGCAGCCACAGCGCGATCTCCCCGTGGCTGAGCACGAAGCCGGCCGAGTCCAACCGGGTGACGACCCCGGCGCAGAACGCCTGGCAGACGAGGTCCGTCGGTCGGCTCTGCGTCGCGTGTGTGAGCATCGCGAACGCGAGCTCGAGCGCGCCGTCCGTCAAGCCGCCCCAGTCGAACGCCGCGTCGCTGCGGTAGCCGCGGTGCGCCAGCGGCGCCAGCTCGGACTGGTCCACGACGAACACCTCGGTCCGCGCTGGACGCCGCCCCACGTAGTACCGCTCAGGCGCCTGCGAGCCGCCGCGGCGCGCCGGTGCCGACAGCGGACGAGCCAGGGCCGGGCGCGAGCTCACGCCCGCCTCGAATGGCGACGCGCATTCAGGCCGGCAAGACCGGGCGTTCGGCGATGTCCGGGCGCTGTCTGGTGCATGTTTCCCCCGCGTCGAATCTTCTGGGACGTCTTACCTCGATGGCAAGCGGACGGGGCGAGGTAAGGATGAGGACGAAACCGACGCCGGGAGGTATGGACTCCCGAGGCCCGTCTACTCGTTGGCCGCGACCGGCCGCCGTCACCCCAGTCGGCCGCGGCGCGCCGGGCGCTGTGCGAGCACGATCTCCGCTCCCGCCGCGTTCCGGCCACGCGCGACGCGCTCGGACGGGCATCGGCGGTGTCGACGCCGGTCAAAGCCCGCTCAATTGGGGAGCCGTGGTCAACGTTCATCGATCGCGCCGCGAACATGCTTTCCCAGCGCGCCACCCGGCACGGCTG
Organism: uncultured Solirubrobacterales bacterium; assembly: GCA_963841535.1. Classification (GTDB taxonomy): domain Bacteria; phylum Actinomycetota; class Thermoleophilia; order Solirubrobacterales; family Solirubrobacteraceae; genus Palsa-465. Next base: position 401,256 of record CAWJDF010000011.1, read on the forward strand.
AGAAAGGCGCAACCAGTGCGTGCTCGCCAGCCGCGAACGTCCTGCTCATCGAGCAAGGGGTGGGGCTTTGGGTCGGTCACGGCGGCCGGGGCGTAAGAACCCGCACCGAGGCGAGCGCTGGAGGGGTACAGAAAGCGTGCGTCGGGAGCGTCCTCAGCGCCCCGACTGGAAAGGCACTGGTGGTCAGATGCGAGATCTTGAGTTCGATCTTCACCACTTCAGCTCAGCGCAGGTCATTGACAACGGACGGGCCAGGAGAGCAGGGTGATGGCGAGCTCGCCATCTGCCACCCCGAGCGACGCGGCCGGCGGCGGCGGGCGGCACGCCCGCCCCATCCCCCACGACACGCAGGTCGACCAGCTCGCGCAGTTCGTCTGCGGAGCGCAGTTCGAGGACATCTCAGAGCCGGCACGCGAGCAGCTCAAGCTGCGGGTACTGGACTCGCTCGGATGCGCGCTGGGGGCGCTCGACGGCGAGCCGGTGCGAATCGTCGCAGCGCAGGTGCGGGAGTTTGGAGGCGCGCCACTGGCGACGCTGATCGGCGCGGGCAAGAGCGCTCCGGATCGCACGGCGCTCTACAACGGCGTGCTGGTGCGCTACCTGGACTTCAACGACTCGTACCTGGCCCCGGGGGAGACGTGCCATCCGAGCGACAACCTCGCGCCGGTGCTCGCCGCCGCCGAGTACGCGCACGCAGACGGCCGCACGCTGCTGACCGCGCTCGCGGTCGCCTACCAGGTGCAGAACCGTCTCTCCGAGGTCGCGCCGGTGCGCGCCAAGGGGTTTGACCACACCACGCAGGGTGCCTACGCGGTCGCCGCCGGCGTCTCCCGGGCACTCGGCCTTGACCCGCAACGGACCGCGAACGCGATCGCGATCGCCGGCACCTCACTGAACGCGCTGCGCGTGACCCGCACCGGCGAGCTCTCGCACTGGAAGGGCCTGGCCTACCCCGCCATGGGGTTCGCGGCCACCCATGCGGCGTTCCTGGCGATGCGGGGGATCACGGGCCCGCGCGAGGTGTTCGAGGGCAACAAGGGCTTCATCGACGCGATCGCCGGCCCGTTTGAGATCGACTGGCAGCACGAGGACCTTGAATCGGTCAGACGCACGATCCTCAAGCGGTTCAACGCCGAGATCCACTCGCAGTCGGCGATCGAGGCGCTGCTCGAGCTGCGCGCCGCGCATGACATCGAGGCTGCCGAGGTCGAGCGGGTCGAGCTTGAGACCTTCCAGGTCGCGTTCGACATCATCGGCGGCGGCGAGGAGGGCTCCAAGTACGAGATCGCGACCAAGGAGGAGGCCGACCACTCGCTGCCCTTCCTGCTCGCGGTCGCGCTGCTCGACGGCCAGGTGCTGCCCGAGCAGTACCGGCCGGAGCGGATCGCCGCCCCAGACGTGCAGGAGCTGCTCCTCCGAGTCGAGGTGCACCCGGACGACGAGCTGTCAAAGCGCTTCCCCGACGAGCACAGCGCCCGGATCAGGGTTCACATGCGCGACGGGCGCGTGCTCGAGCGCGAGCAGCACGACTACCAGGGGTTCCACACCCGGCCGATGAGCTGGGACGCGGTCGAGGCCAAGTTCGACCGCCTCGCGAGCCTTCATGTCGACGATCGGCAGCGAACGCGGATCAAAGACGCGGTCGCCCGGCTCGACACGATCGGGATCGACGAGCTGACGAGCGCACTCGCGGCCGTTACATCCCCGGTCGAGAGCCGGTCTCCATGACAGAAGTGGCGTTGACGATCAAGGGGCTCGAGGACTGGGCCCGCGCGGGCGCCCACTGGCGCGTGGTCCACCACGGAGAGCGCCGCGCGGTCGTCGAGCTGCAGCAATGCACCGGCGAGCCGATCGAGCGTTTGGAGTCCGAGGACCCCGCGGTGATCGCCTATCTGCGCGGCGTCGAATCCGACCTGGACTTCTATTGAAACAAGGAGACCGACATGAACGTGACGACCGACACATCGACTTCCACCGACGAGCTGGCGTTCTCCTTCCTGCGCTCCAGCCACCGGCCGTCCAAGCCCCGCACGCGCGGGATCACCGAGATCCGCGGGCCCTATTACACGGTAATGGGGCCCCGGTACCTGAAGGACGTGCTGGAGACGATGGGCGCGCACGTCGACGCGCTGAAGTTCGCCGGCGGATCGTTCACGCTAATGCCCGAGCGAGCCCTGCGTGAGATCCTCGACACCGCGCACGAGCACGACGTGCTCGTCTCGACCGGCGGGTTCATCGAGCACGTCCTCACCCAAGGCCCCCAGGCGGTTGACCGCTACATCGACGAGGTCGCGCGCCTCGGCTTCGACATCCTCGAGATCTCATCCGGATTCATCAGCATCCCGACCGACGACATCCTGCGCCTCGTCGAGCGTGTCCAGCGTTCCGGCCTGAAGGCCAAGCCGGAGGTGGGGATCCAGTTCGGCGCCGGCGGCGCCACCACTCCGGAGGAGCTCGAGCAGGAGGGCACGCGCGACGTCGGCTACGCGATCGACCTCGCCCAACGCTGCCTGGACGCGGGCGCGTACATGATCATGATCGAGTCCGAGGGGATCACCGAGGAGGTGACCACCTGGCGGACGGACGTGGTCGCGAGGATCGCCCGCGAGCTCGGCCTTCAGAAGGTGATGTTCGAGGCCGCCGACCCAGAGGTGTTCGGGTGGTATTACCGCGGCCAGTAAATGGGTTACCGTTTTGATAGTATGTGAGAGTGTCAACTCGCTCGGATCTTCGGTCCCTGTCAGGTGAGGCACAGGCGGCGATTCGCGAGCGTGCGGTGCGGGCGGTGATCGGTGGGATGAGTCACCGTGAGGCCGCACGGGTGTTCGGGGTTGAGCGGGCGGTAGTGTCGAAGTGGATGCGCCGCTGGCGTGACGGCGGCTGGGAGGGGTTGCAGGAGCGCCGGCGGGGCCGGCGGCCGGGTGAGCAGGCGGCGCTTGAGCCCTGGCAGCAGGGGGTGATCGTGACCTTGGTCAAGGAGCGCAACCCCGATCAGCTGAAGCTGCCGGGGTTCCTGTGGACGCGGGACGCGGTCATGGAGTTGATCGATCAGCGGTTCGGGGTCCGCCTCGCGGTGAGGACCGTGGGGCGCTATCTGCGCGCGTGGGGGTTCACGCCGCAGGTGCCGGCGCACAGAGCGCTGGAGCGCGATCCCGAGGCGGTCGAGCAGTGGCTGAAGGAGCGCTACCCGACGATCCGCGCGATGGCCAGGCGCGACGGGGGGATCCTGCTCTGGCAGGACGAGACCGGGTTTCGCTCGCAGTGCTCACACGGGCGCTCCTGGAGCCCGAAAGGGCAGACGCCGATCAAGGAGGCCACCGGCCAGCGGTTCGGGGTGAACATGATCTCCGCGATCGGCAACGACGGGTCCTTGCGCTTCTCGCTGTTTGAGGGCAAGTTCAACCAGTTCGTGTTCATCGACTTCCTCAAGCGGCTGATCGACCATCACCCGGATCGGAAGGTGCACCTGATCGTGGATGGGCATCCCTCGCATCGCTCGAAGCTGGTCAAGGCGTGGGTGGCCGAACACGGTGAGCGGATCGAGCTGTACTTCCTCCCGGGGTATAGCCCCGACCTCAACCCGGTGGAGTTGCTCAACCATGACGTGAAGGCCAACGCGGTCGGCCGCCGCCGGCCGCGGAACCTGGGCGAGCTGATCGATGAGGTGCGTTCCTACCTACACGGTCGCCAGCAACAGCCACACATCATCAAGCGGTTCTTCACTCACCCCGCCACGGCTTACGCCGCGTAACCCATTTGCAGGCCGGGGTAATATGTCAAGAACTACGGCCCGGAGGTCAACCTGTTCGTCGACCACTCGCAGATCGTCCAGCTGGAGTGCCTGCGCCGCGGGATCTGGGGCACCAAGAGCCTGTGGGGCCGGGTCGTGACCTTCCCGGGTGCCTGACGATGGCGCTCGACGTTCAGACCAAGCGGGTCTACGAGCCGGCCGATCCCGCCGATGGGTATCGCGTGCTGATCGACCATGTGTGGCCCCGCGGCGTCTCCAAGGACCGCGCTCGGCTGGATGAGTGGGCGCGGGAGCTGGCGCCCAGCGACGAGCTGCGCAAATGGTTTGACCATGTTCCCGAGCACTTCGACGAGTTTCGCCATCGCTACCGGCGCGAGCTCTCAGGTCATGCCGAGCTGATCGACAAGCTGCGTGACCGCGCGAGGCAGGGCCGGCTGACGATCGTGTACGCCGCGCGGGACGAGGAGCACAACAACGCCGTCGTGCTCGTCGAGCTGGTGCGTGATGGCTGAGGGATGGGCCGACCGGCTGGGTGCGGCGATCCCGGCGCCGATGAGCCTCGAGGAGCCCTACGAGGTGATCGGCATCGAGCGCCGCACGGCGACGATCGCCGAGCTGTGGCTCCGGCCGCGTGGCGACGCGCTCGAGTACCTGCCCGGAGAGTACGTGCTGCTCGAAGATCGCGAGCGCACGGTTCCGCCGCGGTCGTTCTCGATCGCCAACGCCCCGCGCCCGGACGGGCTGATCTCGCTGCTGGTCACCGGCGTCCCCGATGGGGAGACAAGCACCTGGGTCCACGAGCGGTTGCGCGTCGGCGAGGACGTCAGCGTCTCCGGTCCATACGGGACGTTCGTCGATGACCCGACGTCGAAGGCGGCTGCCCTGTTCCTGGCCGCCGGCTCGGGGCTCGCGCCGATCCGGGCGCTGCTCGAGGCAGCACTGGCGAGCCGCATCCGGCGCGAGCTGACGCTGATCTTCTCGGCACGCACCGAGGACGACGTGTTCGACCGCGAGCGGTTCGAGCAGTGGCAGGCGCAGCAAAAGCGGTTCCGGTTCATCCGCACAGTAACCCGTGGTGCGGGGCCGCCCCCCCGCGGACGGATCCCGGCGGTGCTGCCGCAGCTCTACGCAGACCTGTCGGATCACGATGTGTTCGTCGCGGGCGCGCCCGGCTTCGTTCTGGCCTGTGCGGCCGCTGCCGACGCGCTCGGCGCGCGGCGCGAACGCGTGTACACAGAAGTGTTCTTCGCCGAACCGCTGCCGTGGTCAGGTGCACCGCCGACAGCGGCGGAGAAAGGGTAGGCGCGCCCGATGGGCTCGTACGCTTCCGACGTCGGCTGTGCCGGCCTGGTTGGCGCACACCGAGAGCCGCGACGGTGTGCCGGTTCCGGGGCGAAGTAGGCAGAGGTGGGACATGTTGCAGTCCGTTGAGCCTTGTTCGTGTCCGAGCAAGCCTCAGATCTAACCGGGTGGGACCGGGCGCGCGAAGGTTGCGGAAGGGGACCTCGGTGACGCGGGGTAAGACACGGATCGCTGCGGGACGCTAGGGGAACAGGCGTGGGGTACTACTCAAACCGCTCGTGGTCCCACGCGAAACACCCTAGATAGGAGGCCGAGATGAAGGCCCTCGTTTACCACGGCCCAGGCGACCGCGGCTGGGACACGGTGGATGACCGACGATCATCGAGGCGACTGATGCGGTCGTCCGCATCGACACCTCGACGATCGACACCTCGACGATCTGCGGCACTGACCTGCACATCCTCAAGGGCGACGTGCCCGAGACGACTGCCGGGACGATTCTCGGCCACGAAGCCGTCGGAACTGTGCTCGAGGTCGGCGCCGGCGTCAGTACCGTTGCGCGAGGCGACCGGGTGCTGCTGTCGTGCGTGAGCTCCTGCGGTCGCTGCCGCTACTGCAAGGAAGGCCGGTACGGTCAGTGTCTCGGTGGCGGTGGCTGGATCTTCGGGCACTTGATCAACGGCCTGCAGGCTGAGTACGCACGTGTGCCGTTTGCTGATAACTCCGTCTACAAGTTCCCCGAACAGCTCACCGACGAGCAGGTGCTGTTCCTCGCGGACATCCTTCCCACTGCATTCGAGGTCGGCGTGCTCAACGGCATGGTCTCGCCGGGCGACGTGGTCGCGATCGTCGGTGCCGGGCCGATCGGCCTGGCGGCGATCCTCACCGCGCGGGTCTACACCCCCGGACAGATCGTCGCGATCGACCTCGCCGACAGCCGTCTTGCGGGCGCGCAGCGGTTCGGTGCCGACATCACGATCAACAACGGCCGCGAGGACGCGGTCGCGCGGGTGATGGAGCTCACCGAGGGTCTCGGCGCGGACGTGGCGTTCGAGGCGGTCGGCGTGCCGCAGACCTTCGAGCTGGCGACCGAGCTGGTCCGCCCCGGCGGCCGTGTGGCCAACATCGGCGTCCACGGCAAACCCGCGTCGCTGCACCTGGAGAAGTTGTGGATTCGCGACGTCACGATCACGACTGGGCTGGTCGATACGTTCAGCATCCCGCAGCTGTTGCGGCTGATCGCCAGCGGCCGGCTGGACCCGTCGCTGTTCGCGACGCACCGCTTCGCCCTCGATGACACGATGGCCGCCTACGACACGTTCGCCGACGCAGCCAACACCAACGCGTTGAAGGTCGTGCTGCAGGGGGCCGAGAGCAACACCCCACAGGCGCAGCGTGCCGAAGCCCTCATTGCCCACTGAGCCTCGCCAAGAACGACCCGATTCGGGCCCGTCCCGGCCCGAGTGGGGTCAGACGGTCCCCGAGGCTGCGCGAGCCCAGGCCGCCAAGAGCAGAGGGAATGCTGCGCGAAGCGGCACGCCTACGCATGTTCGAACTCCGTGGTCGCTCGCACCAGCCCACCGGGAGAGAAGGTGAGGGGAACGGCGACCGGCGGAACACCGCCGATCTACACCAAGACCGGTGACGACGGCACGACCGGCCGGTTGTTCGGCGGGCGCGTGTCCAAGGCCGATCCGGTAATCGAGGCATGCGGGACCCTGGACGAGGCGGTCGCCGCGCTGGGCCTGGGGCGCGCGACCCTCGAGGACGAGCGCCTTCAGCAGATCGTCCTCGAACTCCAGCGTGGCCTGTTCGCCGCCGGCGCGGAGATCGCCGCCAACCCGCGAGCGCGCGAGCGGCTGGTCCCGGGCATCTCATCGGTGACCGCAGAGATGACGGCCTCGCTCGAGCAGACGATCGACGCGCTGCTCGCCGATCATCCGCTTCGCCCCGCGTTCGTCGTCCCCGGCGCCATGCCAGCCTCGGCCGCGCTGGATCTCGCCCGGACGTTCCTGCGGCGCGCGGAGCGGGGGCTGATCGCCGGGCGTGAGGGCGGGATGACGGTGAGCGGAACGCTGATCGCGTACGTCAACCGGGCATCGGACCTCGCCTACGTGCTGGCCCGCCGGGCTGCCGGCGACGGCGAGGAGCCGCTCAGCCACGAATGACCCGCGCCCCAGTTTTTGGGTAGCGCAGCCAAGCCCGGTGCGCAGCGTGGAGTTAGCCTGCCGAGGAGACTGAATCCGCCACCGAGCACAAGGAGTTGATCGTGAACAGTTGGGATCTGAAGTCGCTCGATCTGAAA